>CAWDOU010000001.1:0-1111718 GCA_963804055.1 uncultured Acidimicrobiaceae bacterium
CAAGGTGGCGACACGGGTTCGAATCCCGTTGGGGCTGCAAAAACTCTTCCTGGTCAGAGATTTGTGATTCGCAACTCGATTCGACAGCGTCCATCCATTTGCCCATCGTGCTGTGGAATCGATGGGCAGAGAGCTCGCGGCATGGCTGATGAAACCGGCCGTGCAGATCCCGGTGTCTCCACCGATAAACAGTGGCGACACTGGAATCACTTCCGGTTCGATGGACCACGAACCGCACCGGTCACGGCCGCCACGGCTCGGTCCTGGTCGCACCGGGGTCGTATGAATATCTACATAGGTAGTACATTCCATGGTAGGATTTCATACGTATGCCGACCGATGTCGCGGTCATCGACAGACTCCGGCCCCTCGGAGCGATCTTTCGCTCCCGCGACGCCATCGAGCAGGGGATCTCGTGGCGTGATCTCTATCAAGTCCGCGACTCGGGCCTCCTCATCGAGGTGTCCCGCGGGCTCTTCCAGCTGCGAGAGGCGGCCGGGATCGACCAGATCGACTTCGTGGTCGTGTGTGCCCGCTCCCCTCAGGGCATGGTCTGCTTGGGTTCTGCACTCGCGTATTGGGACCTGAGTGACGAAACCCCGACCCGGGTGGACTTAGCCGTTCCGGCAGGGAGCCACCGCCCGAGCATCGACCATCCACCCACCCGCGTCCACGTCTTTGGAGCGAGCAACTTCGGACTAGGCCGCATCGAGGTGCCGGTGGGCCTGGGCCTCGCCTTTCGTATCACTGACCCCGAACGGACCGTCGTCGACTGTTTCCGACAGCGACATCGCCTTGGGGCCGACCTCGCTGTCGTCGGTCTGCGCAGGTACCTTCGCCGACCGCGGGCTCAATCAGGTCGCGTCCTCGAACTGGCCAAGGAGCTGAGAGTTCGCACGCCGATCCTCGAAGCCATGCGGATGTTGCAGGAGTGAGCCCGGTCCAACGAGACTCGACTGCCGGGCGCCGCCTACCTCGACCTCCAGCAGATGGCGCGGCAGGGTGGTCGACCGACCCAAGAGCTGTTGCTGACGTACGTCCTCGAGCGGTTCCTGTTTCGGCTGTCGAGGTCCGCTTATCGTGACTAAGTGTTGGTGTCGTCGGGCGGGACGAGGTCAGGAGTCGGGAGCGGTGCGGCGTTGGCAGGAAGCGGCCGTTCTGGGCAGTTGGCGTCAACGGTGAAAGCGGTCATCGACAGCGAACCGTAGGCGTAGCCCTCAACGAGCACGTCCGTGGTCGATCCCGCAGCCTCGGCCAGTCCAGCGAGATAGAGGAGGGGGAGGAAATGGTCGGGCGTAGGGACCGCGTCCAGGAAATCAGGGTGATCGCGCAGGCCGAGAACGGCCGCTGGTGATGTGGTCATGTGTTCCCGAGCGGCGTCATCAAAGCGATGGGCCCAGTCGACCCCTCCGTCGGGTCGGCTCCAGTCAATGCGGTGCAGGTTGTGGACCACGTTGCCGCTTGCGACGATAAGGATGCCGCTCTGCCGCAGCGGCGCGAGTTTCGCCCCGAGTTCGAAATGGTATTCGAACGGCCTCTCAGCATTGAGCGACAACTGGATCACGGGAATATCGGCATTGGGAAACGCATGCACGAGGACCGACCAGGTGCCGTGGTCGATGCCCCAGCTGTCGTGGTCAAGCCCCACCCAGGTGGGCTTGACCACTTGCGCTACCTCCTCCGCAAAGGCCGGATCGCCTGAAGCGGGATATTGCACGGCAAAGAGTTCATCTGGGAAGCCGTAGAAGTCGTGGATCGTCTTGGGCTGAGGCATGGCGGTGACCGCCGATGCGTTGACGTACCAATGTGCGGAGATCGCGAGAATCACGCGAGGTCGAGGCACCGAGTCGCCGAAGGCCCGCCATGCCTCGGTGTAGCCATTGTGATCCAGCGCGTTCATGGGGCTGCCGTGCCCCAGGAATGCCGCCGGCATCAGCTCACTCATTGGCCGCGTCCTTACCGAGCTATCCCGATGTACTCGGTCATCGTGGTCCGCTGTTGCCCACACCCACCTCATCACAGTACGAGGCCGGGCGCAGCGGCGGGACTGTGCCCGGGTACTCCGGGAAGTGGGACCTGTGTGCCGACAAACGAGGAGCACCAAAAAACTCTGAATTGGGGCTAGCACTCTCGCTAGGAGAGTGCTGATAATTCCACTGTCACGCTCCAAGTGGCGCTGAAGATGGGAGCTCACACAGAAGGAGGAATCGCAATGGCTCTCGTACGTTCAGACCCGTTTCGTGATGTTGACCGGCTCTTTCAACAGTTGGCCGGAGGTGTCCAGCAGGGCAGGCAGCTGCAGATGCCCCTGGACGCATTCCGCAAGGGCGATACCTTCTTGATTACTCTCGACTTACCCGGCGTTTCGGCTGAATCAGTCGACCTGACTGTCGAAGACAATGTGTTGACTATCAAGGCCGAGAGGCCCGCACCGCCCAAGAGCGAAGAGGTCGAGGTTCTCATCGCCGAACGCGCCTACGGCACCTATGTCCGCCAGGTGTTTCTCGGAACGAACCTCGATACCGAGCACATCGAGGCGCAATATCAAGCGGGTGTTCTCACGCTCTCGATCCCCATTGCTCCGCACGCCAAGCCGAGGCGGATACAAGTGCAGAGCCGGGCCGAGAGCGAACTCGTCTCCGCATAGAGACAGCCACCCCTGAAGGTCCGATCAGGACGACCAGAAAGGAGGCTCTGTCGCATTTCTTCTGGGGTGGGAACCGTTGAGCCCCGGTCACTGGGATGCCGCTTGAGCGGTCGTAGGGCTGGGCTCCGGCAGTAGAGAGGCGGCCCCGGGCGGATGGAGTCATTGGCGATTTCGCCCGGGGCCGGGGCCGATCAGTCACTTGTGAGAAAGGAGTTGTGACGTGACGACGACCTTTCATTTCGAGACAAACGAGCCTCGGTACGAGTATTCCTACGAAGGTGCCGATGTGCAGCTCCGCTGCGAGGGCCTCGTCGCAGTAGCGGCTGGACCGGCACCCACATTCGACGACAACGCAGCTCGTACGTGGTTTGAACTCTCTCCAGTCAGCGGGCAGCGGATCCTCGCAGGGGTCGGGAGATGTGTGCCAGGTACTAACGCTGTATCGACGTTCGAAACGAAAGAGACAATATGGGCGAATGCCATGTCCGGCCTTGCGCCACTTGAGCTCGTCGAAACCAGCGCTACCGTTGCCGACTGTGTCTACGCCGTCGTCGACCCAACCACTGGACGGGTTGAGCTGGGGCGAGCAGGGCTCGGAACGAGCGCGTTGATCCTCGGCGGTGGCGAGGCCCGGCTGGTGCCGTCTACGTCATCCGGATCTGGCGTCGGTCCCTCCACTTCACTTGAAATCTCCGCTGGGTCCACACTGCTTCTCCTCACCCACGACCCAGGCGAAAGAGAACTGCTCCTTGCTGCGACCAAGAGAGCTCTCACCGCTCGTTCGGTGCGGGGTGACGCGATGGACGCGGTATTTGACTGCTGCGTCGGAATCCGGAATGGGCCACTCGGTCAGTGCGAGTCCATCGTCGCCATGCATTTCGAGAGTCCCGGCGGAAGCCCCATGAAGCGGAGCCCGTCCGGCCCTTCTCCGATGACCGGAGTGGTCGTCCGTGACGACGTCCTCGTCAGTAATGGCAATTCCAACTGCGGATTTCATCACTCCAAGAACCGCCCCGAGCGGTGTCGACGGCAGGGAGTTGGAATGGATCCAGTCAGAGGATTCTGAGATGTCCTGACGTGGTCACGATTGTCCAGCCGTCTGTCCATCCATTTGGCAAGAGCGGGCCACGAGGCGCTGATGACCGGGCGAGCCCAGGCCGGCTTGAGCGGAACCACTTCCCAGAGCTTCGTTTTCAGTCATTCGGTTGACTGCTCCTCGCCGTGGTGCTGGGCCCGACCGATGCGGGACGACCACGTGGCGATGCGGGCCGGAGTCGTCGTTCGCTTGAGGGGATCCCGCCTCGTCGCGCTGGGGCGGGACCAGTGGACGCGTGCTTACCGCTCGCGCGGATCTGGTAGAGCGACGTGCGAGCCCCATGTCGAGCCGAACTGCGCAGCTTGTCCCATCCGCATGTTCAGTGAATCACCCTCGTCGCTGCCTTCCTGCGGCGGGGCAGGCTTGATGGGCTGGGGCAAGCACGACCACACTTCGTCGGGCGGATCCTCATAGGACTCTTGGTCACCATCGCGCACGAGCTTGGTAGGAATTCCATTGGACATCCAGCGCGCTTCATGCAGCTCGAAGGGATCGGTGAACCAGCCTTCTTCGCTCTCGGTGCTCATGTGACGCCTCCTCAGTCGGGCCAGACGCAACAGCCGCGGTGCTCCACAAGAGCGGCGGTCCTCTAGGCCAGCAACGCCCACAGGTCACTGCGACGCCGCGTACCGTATCTCGGGCACCGAGGAGCCCTCCAGGGCAACGTGACGCTCTGGTGAACTGCGTCTGAAGCACCAGTGCGGGACGACTTCACGAACCACCCGTGCCATGTCGAGGGGTCACTCCTTCAATATCGAGGCTCGACAAGATCATTTCCGGGTAGAGCCCGGAGCTTCGAGGCCGCGGACAACCGCCCAGCATGACGCCGGCCGAAGTGGCCCGAGCCGATGGAGCGGCCGGTAGCCGACGTAGCGTTGAATTGTTGTTGGTGCACTGGAACGGCTGAGCAAACGATGACGAATGTGCAGGCTCCGGCCGGTCTGAGTCGGGTGTGAGGGCGCTTCGAATTTCCGCGGAGTGTGATCCGTTGCACCATGGCAACATGGCTTGATGGAGCACCGCGACGCCCCGCCGGGTAAAGCCCTCAAGTACGCCCGAACCGAGTTGGAGCGGCGGTTCCTCCTAGGCCGAGCTCCCGACGGGCTGCGTGTACGACGTGCTGCAATCACCGACCTGTACATCACTGGCACGAGGGTCCGCCTACGGCGGGTCGTCGAGACCACGGCCAGTGGGTCGATGATCTCACGTAAGTTCACACAAAAGATCCCTGCTCCTGGCGGCGGACCTGGCCTCATCACCACCATTTACTTGGACGAAGCGGAGCACTCAGTACTTGCTGGGCTGCCGGGATCGGGATTGACCAGGACTCGCTACAGCTGAAGAAGCTACGGGAGAGGAGAGCTCCACCATCGGCGGCCAGTACCGGGTGTCGATTCCCACCCGCAGAATCGGTAACGTCCCTCCGTGTCCTCTCCTCGCGTCGCCATCGCTCCCGGAGCCCCAGACTTTGCCGTTGAAGCCATCGAGCATGGTGGCGGATCGGTCGTGAGCCTCGACGATGATCCCGAGGCTCTTGTTTGGCTCGACTCGGCTGACGTCGAGGGACTTCGGAGAGCCCTTCTCACGGCACCTGGTATTCGCTGGGTCCAGCTGCCGTCTGCCGGAGTGGAGCTGATGACAGACGTCATCGACCAGACCCGAACCTGGACCTGTGCCAAGGGTGCCTACGCGCAACCGGTCGCCGAACATGCCTTGACTCTGGCGCTGGCCGGCCTGCGCCAGCTGCCCACTCGGATATTCGCTCGAAGCTGGGGGAGTCAGGCGGGCATCAGCCTGTTCGGTCAGCGGGTAACCATCGTCGGGGGTGGCGGCATCGCGCAATCGCTGCTTGACCTCCTCGCCCCTTTCGAGGTCACCGCTACCGTGGTCAATCGCTCCGGGGCTCCAGTGCCTGGCGCCGCCCGTACGGTCCCGGTCTCGGACCTCCGCGGAGTCTTGCCGGGCGCACTGGTCGTGTTTCTGGCCCTTTCACTCACGCCCGAGACCCGGGGAATCATCGGAGCAGAATCGCTCCGCCTCATGGATCAGACGGCTTGGCTGGTCAACGTGGCCCGCGGGGGACACGTCGAGACTGATGCGCTCATCGGTGCATTGAGAGAGGGGATTATCGCCGGCGCTGCGCTGGACGTGACCGACCCAGAACCGTTGCCTGATGCCCACCCGCTCTGGGATCTTCCCAACTGCATCATCACCCCGCACACTGCCGACACCATCGAAATGGTGTTGCCCCTCCTCGCCGAGCGGATTCAGGCCAATGTGGCCCGATTCGCTACTGAGAAACCCCTCGTGGGTCTCGTGGACGCTGAGACTGGATACTGACTGTGACCGGTGGAGGATGCCCTGCGCCGGCCAAATGAGATGCCAAGCCGGGTAACGCTAGAAGCCGCTTGAGTCGGCGCTCCGAGTCTTTGAGTTCGTGCAGCCACGCCCGCAGTAGCGATTCGGCATCACTCCAGGTTTAGGAGCCAGTGCTGGATCGATCGACGAAGGGATCGTCGGGTTTACAGGTATTCGACAACCAGGATCTTCCGCTCTTTGGTGTTGCCCTCATGATCAGTTGCACTGTCAAGATCTCTCTTGGTCAGGTAAACGACGAGTGAAATCGTTGCAGCGATTAGGTCAGAACCGATTGCGATGATGAGCGGGACCGGTCGCACATCGCCACCTTGCCAGACCAGTACCAACGCCGCTGCTCCGACATAGTTCAGGCACGCCGCGACTGCGAGGCCGTATCGGATGGTCGCGGCGGCGGTGACACGATCACATGCTCTCCGGGGCGGACGAGGTATGCCGCGAGGAGCGATGGAGCTACGAGCAGCAGGGTGATGGACGCGTCCAATCGCTGCCGAGTGGCCGTTTCAAGCCGACTGATGAATACTCTCCCGGCAATCAGGATCCCTGCCATAGCCATACTTGGGCAAATGTGCAACTGACGGTCACCGTCTACTCGGGGCCATCGACCTTGGGGCTCCGGGCGTCGAAGTCGGGCGACATCGCATTCTCAAGTGGCTAACTCCTAATACTCAAGCACCACACCCTGAGAGCTGCTCTCTCCTCCGTCTGTAACCCAGGTGGCGGTCAGAGGAGATGAGGACGGAGCCACCTGCCAAGCCGCCGAGGTCCCGTTGCCGAACGACCAGTACCCCGAGTTGTCGTACGTCCAGGGTGCCGCAGGCGCACTCTCGTAGGCATCGAGGGTGTCGACTCCTATAACAGCGATATTTCCAGCCGCTCCGGGTGACACGGTCCAGCTCTGATCACTGAGGTAGGGCAGATCAACGACCTGGCCGTCACCGTTTACGACGCCAATGGCGGCAGTGTTGAACTCCACGGCAAAGGCGTCCCAAGCATTGGTCGGCGTGGTAACCGTGACCGTGTCGGCTGCGCCGGTCGTGTCCGTGCAGACCCAGATCTCGAAGTCGGCACCATCGTTGTACGAGTTGACGAAGTGGAAGGTGCCCATCCCTGAAGAGACGCTGGTGACGGTATCCGTCTCGGTGCCGGGGTTGGTCAGGGTCTGAATCATGAGAACGACAGAGTGGCCGATCCCGGTGTCGTGAGCGAGCACTCGGTTGGACTGGCCACTCCCGATGCTGGTGGTGTTCCCGTTGATGGTGCCTGTGTCGTCGGCCTGAACGGTGGCGACTGATGGCGATGAAGGGGTGGTCGTAGTAGTACCGGTGCTTGTCGTGGTCGTGGTACTGGGGGTTGTCGTGGTCGTGGTCGTAGAACTGGGTCTCGTCGTCGTCGTACTCGGTGGGACCGTGGTGGTCGTGTTAGCGGCGCAGTTTGCGACGAGCGGCGTGGACCACGTGCCCTGCAAAGTGCCACCCGAACAAGTCACCGTAACTGATTGGCCGGCTCGAAGACCGACCGACCTAGTAGTAGCTCCTTCAGAGACAGTCGTTAGACCGAGAGCGAACCCGGTTAGAGCAATGACCAAGCCGATGGATACCCCTCGGATCTTACGAATTCTCATGGTTCACCCTTGCTGGTTTGTGATCCTCCGTCATCGGACGACCTTCTTTCTGAGCGCTTGAAGTTGCCGGGTCGCCATCAGATTGCTGAGCAGTAGCCGAGTACGAGTCGCACGGCGAGCCAGATGACGCTGGCGGACCGAGAGCGGTAGAACGGGTCGGCGAATCGCAGGTTGTGCTCGTGTCCCGGCACGTTTCCATCGTCACTCCGCGGGGCGTCGGGAGACATCTGATGACGGCCGGCAACATCATCGGGGGACGCGAGAGGGCTCGCCAGGACGTGCGAATGGGGTCCCATCGGGACGACCGATCTCCTCCCGAGAGCGGAAGGGCTTCGGCTCAATTTGAGTCGATGATCACCATGCTTCCTGGGGCGCAACAAATGCAGCAACACTCTGGTTGTCGGTCAGCGATAACCCGCCCTCAGGGGTGGTCTGCAGTCTCGGTCGCCACTATCCCGATTTGCACTTCGTCAACACGACCTATCCGGCCTGGTATCACTCTGGGGGTGAAGTCGCCGAGCTAGGGGTTGCCATGACACGCCGCTTCCTCGACTCCCAAGGAAGAACATTGGACAATCAGTCTCCAGAGCTCGACGCCATGAGGTGACTTCAGACGAGAGGACCTGGTTTGTCTGGTCAAGCGGTGGCGCGGCCGCCAGATGCGCAGCGAGGCAATGCCCCGGCGACGAGCAATCCGGCGAAAGTCAAGTAAGAGAACTTGACAGATCTTGGTGTCTATCCAAGATGAATACCAAGATCGGTACTAGTACCAGGGCACCCGCCATGACGCCGATCGGGGCGGCGGAGATGCGCCTAGACCTTGATTGTCGAGGTGCCGAGCCCGTAGTGGATGGTGACCGGGTCGGTTCAGGATCATCTTCTCGGCCTGCTTCGCTTGGCGCGGTGAGGGCTCTCGTCACCGTCGATATGAACGAGGGCGTCCCAGATGCCCTGTCTGGCCCGGAACCGTTCAATCTGGGCCACCACTACCGGAACGTTGGTCAGCTCGACCTCACGACGGGCCTCGGGTGATTGGCTGGCCATCAGCTGGTGGATCCGGTCCAGTACTGCCTCTTCCATGGTCAAGATCTCGGTGTAGATGTTCCTCCAGAACAGGGCCTGCTCCATGGTGGCCGTGGCTGGATCTGGCTCATCGTCCATGCCGATCGAGATCTCTCCTCCCCGCGTGGCTGCCATGATGTCGGGCCGCTCTGGTGGCGGGTCAGCGGTACTCATCATTCAGTGCTACACCGCCCGACGTAAGAAGATCAGCAACAGAACCGCGTATGTGGCCCCATATGATCGTGATCGTGGCCAGCACCGACCCCACTGGGCCAGCTCAAGGGCCCCTCGAGGGAGAGGACATCGAGACCGAACATTGGGAGGACGCCCGGCACTGGATGAGCATCTATGACGACCTCATCCGCTTCAAACTGGGTCTGCTCGATCGGGTGAAACGTGAACTGCCCAAGCTGCACCCGGTGGCCCAACGAGCGGCAGATGTCGACGTGGTCTACATCGAGGCCCAGATGGCTGGGTACTACGAGCGCCTCGACCTCTGGTACCAGCGGGTGTGGAAGCTTCAAGGCCTGTGGCTCGATCCCAACGGGCGAGTCCTGCGTCACAAGGGAAAGGAGGCGGTACTCACCAATCGAGAGTTCGAGCTCCTACAGTTCCTCCTCGACCACCCCCATCGCTACTACACCTCGTCGCAGATCATGGGGTACGCCTGGTCGGACCCTGCCTTGTTCCCAGAAGAGGTCCGCAACTACGTCTCGCGGGTCCGCAAGATCCTGGCTCGGTTGGAGATCCCCTGCGATCTGGTTAATCGCCCCGGGCGAGGCTACTCGCTCACGTTTCGCAACACCGATTAGAGCCGTACCGGAGCAACCAAAATGGAGCCCGAGTAGTTCCCTGGCGATCCGGCGAAGGTCATCTACCAAGAAGTGCATTCTGGTTGCAATCGACGCCATTTGATCCTTGGCAGTGACGCCTACCCACTTCGATGGCCCCGAACAAATTGTCCGAGCCGTCATCGGGGAGGGATTCGAGGAGTTCCCGCGGAATCTGCTTGCCGCCCGCGACCAGCTTCGAGGCATCGAAGCCCGACCGAGCATCTCGCTGTTTCGCCGACGCCCCGAATTCGATACGCATCTGCACTGGCAGTGCGGAGCCGGCCCGTCATCCTGCTCGGGCCTCTCCTTGCGGTGACCGCAGCTATTGAGAATGCGGCAGCGAAGGGCGACGGATGGGTCGTGGTCGCAGCTGATCGCGGCTGATCGCGGCTGATCGCGGCTCAAGCTCGTCCTAAGACGTATGTCTGACTGGCACCGAACAGGCACAAGACAGGCGATCGAGGCGACCATCCGTCGGCGCAGCCGGCGGACGTGCAACCATGGTGTCATCAAAGGTGAATCCGTATCTTCCTTGTGTATGAGACGGATGCAGCGCTGCGCCGGCCCGCTGTTCAGCTGTGCTCTCGTCGTGACCACATTGATCGGCGCCACCGGGTTCCTGTCGACACAGACGGCAGAGGCTGCGACGTCAGGTTGGTACATTGCCGCGGTCCCAGGAACGGGCTCCGATGACGTCCTGGTCGGTTCGACGTGCGCCAACGCGCTCCAGTGTTGGGCTGTCGGCATCACCTTGTTGAACCTTGGCGGGAGTCAATCGTTCCCCAACCCGCTCATGGAGGCGTGGAACGGCACGACGTGGACTCTCGTCCCGATGCCGCTACCAGACGGAGAGGGCGGTGGACTCTTCGGCGCCACATGCGTCAGCGGCTCCGACTGCTGGGCTGTCGGAGGCTTGGTCGCTTCCGGCAGTGGGAATCCGACCGGGACACTCATCGAGCAATGGAACGGCACGTCGTGGTCCGTGGTGCCGAGCCCCACTCCGAGCGGCCCGGGCGTCGTGGGCGCCATCCTCTCGAGCGTGAGTTGCGCGTCGGCGTCGAGCTGCATGGCGGTTGGCTATGCGACAGATATCAACGGGGACAATCTCACCGACGTCGTCGAGCAGTGGGACGGATCCAGCTGGACCATCGTTCCCAGTGCGGCGACCGGTCAGGTGTTCGACCAGCTGATGAACGTCCAGTGCCTCTCGGCCACCAACTGCTGGGCCGTCGGCAATGCCGGTCCGGTATCGCAGATGTCGGGCTTCCTGCCGATCTTTCCGGGCGCGGTCGGCGACCAGGGCCTCATCGAGCACTGGGACGGATCGGCCTGGTCGATCGTGGCCAGCACGACCGAGCCGCTCCCGAACGGCGGCTATCTGAGCGGTCTGCAGTGCGTGGGAGACAGCGACTGTTGGGCATCTGGCGCAACGACCGATGACACGGGAAATGCCTCGGGGATCCTGATGGAGCATTGGGATGGCACATCCTGGAGCGACGCATCTGCGTCAGTGCCCGACTCGACGGCGCCGGGCATGTTGGCGGGGATCTCTTGTGTCAGCCCGACGCAGTGTTGGGCCGTGGGCTCAACGGGGTCGTTCAACAACGGCGGCTCGGGACCGCAGCCACAGAGCTTGGTGGAGTACTGGAACGGTTCGTCGTGGTCTGTGCAGCCCAGCCCGAACGTCACGGCCCTCAGCTTCTTGAATTCCGTGAGCTGCGTGGCGAGCGTCGGCTGCCTGGCCGATGGGAGCACGTTGACCACCCCCAACGGCAACGGCGATCCCGGACTGCGCGCCTTCGTCGAACAGGTGACCTTCCCGCCGGTGTCGAGCCAGGGAACGTTGCTGGCGGCGCGCGATGGTGGCGTGTTCGCGTACGGCACTGCCCCCTTCATGGGCTCCATGGGCGGCCAGCACCTCAACGCGCCGATCGTGGGCGTGGCCCCGACGCCGGACGGCCAGGGTTACTGGCTGGTGGCCAGTGACGGGGGAGTCTTCGCCTTCGGTGATGCCAGCTTCGAAGGCTCCATGGGCGGCCAGCACCTCAACGCGCCGATCGTCGGCATGACGCCCTCGCGCAACGGCCAGGGCTACTGGCTGGTGGCCGCAGACGGCGGAGTGTTCGCTTTCGGTAACGCCGGCTTCCACGGTTCCATGGGCGGCGTCCGGCTCAACGCCCCCGTTGTCGCCATGGACGCCACCGACCACGGCGGATACTGGCTCGTCGCCTCAGACGGGGGGGTCTTCAGCTTCGGAGGCGCCTCCTTCTACGGCTCTGCCGGTGGGACCCGGCTCAATGCACCGGTGACGGGAGTGACGGCTACGCCTGACAGCCAGGGGTACTGGTTGGTGGCGTCCGACGGTGGAGTGTTCGCCTACGGCGATGCAGGGTTCTTCGGGTCGGTGCCCGGTCAGGGAATCGCAGCGCAGGCACCCGTGGTCGGCATCACCGCGACGCCGACAGGGTCGGGCTACTGGATAGCCGGTGCGAACGGTGCCGTGTATACGTACGGTGACGCGACCTTCCTCGGTGCACCCAACGCGGGCCATCTGGTTGCTCCGGTGGCAGCGATCGCCAGCTCCTAGTCGCCTTCATCGCCGTGGCGAGTCGGGTCAGTGCTCGACAGGTTTGGTCGTGACGGAGATCACTCCTCTTTTGAGCACCTAGGATTGTCCTCTCCCCGAGTAGTGGCGACACCTGGGGAAATCCACCTCTGACGCGCCACGGCGGCGCATCCTTCCGCTTGGAAGAACCACCAACCGAGCAGAAGGAGTACGCCGTCGTGACATCAGATGATGCCCTCTACAAGTACCGCCTGCGCGTCTTCGCGCTGGCCGGCGAGCTTGGCAATGTCCAAGCAGCATGTCGGATCATGGGAGTGCATCCCTCGACCTATTACCGCTGGCGGCGTCAGACCCTGCGCTACGGCCTCGAGATCCTGCGGCCCCGGGAGCGCCGAAGCCCCAGGATGCCAAATGCCACCCCCGTCTTCGTCGAACAACGGGTGCTGGCCTTTGCCCTCGGGCATCCCGGCTTTGGCCCGGGCCGCATTGCGGCCGAGCTGCGTCGGGCCAAATGGGGCGGGGTCCGCCTCTCGCCCAACGGGGTCTGGCGGGTGCTGTGCCGCCACGGGCTCAACACCCGGGCCAAGCGCCTGGCCCTCGTCGCGGGCTACAGCGCCCCGCCCCTGGCCGAACGGCCGGCGGCCCCGCCCGAGCGTCACATCGAGGCAGATCACCCTGGCCAGGTCGTCCAGATGGACTGCTTTTACGTCGGACGCCTCTCGGGCACCCAAGGGGCCGTGTGGCAATACACGGCCATCGACGTGGCGACCTCTTATGGGTGGGCCGAACTGCATCCGGGTCCGGTCAAGCACCCGAGCTCTCGGTGGACTTCAGCCCTGGCCAACAAGGTGGCGTCCGACCTGGCTGCTCGGGGCTGGCGCCTCGAGACCGTGACCACCGACCACGGTTCGGAGTTCAAGGGCGACTTCGGCCCCACCCTCGAGAACCTGCATGTGCATCATCGCCGCAACGTGGCTGGGCGCCCTCAATCCAACGGGTGCGTGGAACGCCTCCACGAGACGATCCTCGAGGAGCTGCGCCGTTACTTGCGCTACTACAACACCGATCGGGCCCACACGGGCCGACTCACTAAGGGCCGCACACCCGAGGAGGTGTTCGGCGCTGCCAAGATGTTCACTCGATAGCGGAAGGAAGCGTCGCTATCTCTCGGGGAGAGGACACTCTAGAGGCTGACACCGATCAGATGGGATTGCCGCGCCATTCGGGGCGACTGGAGCCCCGTGGCACCAAGACGGGGTCGCGCCATCGGGCGGGCGTCTCCGAGAAGCGCACGGGGGGAGCGAGCATGTGCACGTCCCCCAACGGGCTGGGTGCGTCGTAGGCCGCAGGCTCGCGGGGCGAGTGCTCTGCGTCGCATCCGGCAAGCGAGGGGTCGACAAGGCCAAGTGAGCCGCACCACATGGCAGTCCTGGTGAGGCTGACGGTCACATGCCATGACCCCCCTTCGGTGGCGCGCTTGGCCAGCGCGGCACTGGCACCGATGGCCCCCATGTAGCCGGTGACGTAGTCATTGATAAGTGACGTGACGGGCAGCCGTGGCTCGGCTTCCGAGCCTTCGACTGTCATGAGACCCGAAACCGCCGACGCGTTCATGTCGAACCCGCCCCGTCCCGACCATGGGCCGACAGGGCCGTAGCAATTGACGGACACGGTGATCATCCCAGGGTGTCGATCGGCGAGACGCCGAGGATCGAGCCCGCGGCGTGCGAGCGACCCCATTCGGTAGTTGTCAACGACCACGTCAGCATCAGCAAGCAACCGCTCGGTACGCTCTCGCCCAGCCGGTGTGTCGAGATCGAGGTAGGCACTGCGTGCACCAGCATTGGCCTCGGCGTAAATGAAGTCGTGCTCAAAATCGTTGGGGCGAGTAGCACACAGGACGTCGGCCCCTTGTTCGGCCAATGTCCGGCCGACCGTTGGCCCCGCCACTGCATGAGTGAACGACAGCACGCGGATATCTTCGAACGGCCGCGCCGCCTGCCCGAATTCCCGCACCGCAGCGTCGCCGATGCGCTCGAGTCCGATCACCGGTTGGCCGGTCAGCAGTGCCCCCTGCTCGTGCGCCGTCCACTCGTCTCGGCTCCGCACCACGCAGATCGGCAGCCCTTCGGTGTTCGCCGTTTCCTCGAGCTCGAGGCTGTCCCAAGCATCGATGGCCGTGGCGACCTTGGCAACGTCGGGCGGCACGTCCAAGAACCGGCACCACTTCGCGACCTGATGTGGGTACACGCCCGAGGCCATAACCCAGCGGGCGTCCCCGGTGCGATAGGGAATCACGGTGAAGGGATTGTCGAAGAGCAAGGGATGGGGCGGCGGTTCCCCGTTGAGAGTCGGATGCCAGAAGGCTCCTGGATTGATGGAATGCACTGCTTGGCGCAGGTCGAGCTGGAGATGCTGACTCGGTCCGCCACGGAGACGGTGAAACATCACGGCTGCCGATGCGGCGGCCATCAGCGGTACTCCGATGCACGCCCCCAGTCGGTGAGCGGCCGGAAGGATCGGGTCTTGTCCTGTGAAAGTGACCGATCTCCGACGCCGTGCCGGGAGAGGCCCACGTCCAAGAGCAGTGCCTCGAGGGCATTGACCGGATCGAAGTTGGCCGATTCGATTGAGGGCGCGGCGCTGCACTGATCTGAGCCACCAGTCGCTGCTTGGCGTGGCTGCGTGCTCACCTCGTGCCACCCCCCACGGGGACGATGACCGCGTCGGTCGCTACCGTGAAGTGCCCGTCTAGGTACTGGCGCTCGGCTTCGTCGGTAACCGGAGGAGACTTCGTGTCGGGTCGCAGGAGGATGGCGACACTGCATGCGGCCACGATGGCGGCTCCCGCTGCAGAGAGGAGCCCGGTGTGGATTCCGTCGACGAACGCGCTCTGGGCATGCGCTCCGGTCGATCCCCCAGCGTGGATGGCCACGGCGAACGAAGACCGGGCCTCGGCGACCAACGGCGCCTGCGCGCCCGGAATCTGCAGGCTCGAGCTGTAGACGGCGGTGACGATACTGCCGATGACGGCCGTGCCCAGTGCTCCACCGACCTCACGCGAGAGGTCGTTGAGGGCCGAGCCCACGCCCTGTTCGGCTTGGGGTAACGCTTCGGTAATGGCCGTCGTGGCTGGCGTCATGGCCGCTCCCATACCCACACCGAGCGGCACGAGGCCCGCCAACATCAACCAGTACGACGTATCGGTTCCGATCTGCGAGATGATGAGCAGACCGCCCGCGACGAGAAGAAGCCCGGTGACACAGACGGCTCGGGCGCCGAACCGCGAGACCAGACGAGGGGTCAGCCTGGCCGCCGGCATCATCGCCGCCGAGAGGGGCAACACAGCGAGAGCGGCAACGAGTGCGGTGTAGCCGCGGACGCCCTCCAGATACTGCAAGGACACGAAGGTGAATCCGAAGAAAGCGAAGAACTGGATGCAGATCGACAGACTGCCGGCGGAAAGCCTCCGGTTGGAGAACAGGCGCGGATCGAGGAGGGGATGGTCCTGGTGGAACTCGTAGAGCACGAATCCCGTAAGTCCAATCATCCCGGCTGCCAGACCTCCGAGTGTGCGGGCGCTTCCCCACCCGGCGTCGGGCGCCTCGATGATGCTGAACACCAGCGCCACGAGTCCGACCATTGCGAGCAGCGCACCACCGACGTCGAGAGTCGGAGCGTCGGCCTCTGAGGACTCGGGGACGAAGCGGAACGTGCCGGTCAGGGCAATGATCGCCAAGACGACATTGACGGCGAAGGCGGAGCGCCAAGAGAACCACTCCAAGAGGACGCCGCAGCACAGCAAGCCCAGAATCGCACTGCCGCCGGCCACGGCCGCCCAGACGCTGACTGCCTTCGTCCGCTCGGCCGGAGGGAAGGTTCCCGTGATGGTCGACAGAGTGGCGGGCATGACGAATGCTGCGCCGAACCCGATCAGCCCTCGCAACACGATCAGCTCGTTCGCCGAGGAGACAGCCATGGCAACCGCCGAAGCTCCGCCAAAGACGATCAGTCCCGCGATGAGGGCCCTGCGGCGACCGTAGCGGTCCCCGAGAGCCCCGGCGGCGAGCAGCATCACCGAGAACACCAGGAGGTAGGCGTCGATGATCCACTCGAGCTGGGTCTGGGTGGCGTGGGTGCTCCGAACGAGATCGGGGATCGCGACGTTGAGCGACGCCATGGCCGCCGACACGGCGCCGAGGGCGATGCAGACGACGACGGTGATGGCGGTCCGGTTGACGGGCTTCCGGAGGTTCTGGAGAGTGCTGGACATGGGTCTCCTTAAAGGAAGGAATATTCGTTTTGTAACAGGAATGTCTCCAGTCGTCAAGATGGAATATTCGTTCGTTTTGTGATACGTTCTCTTTCATGCCACGACTGACCGAGGAACGGCGAGAGGCTCGCCGCGAGCAGATCCTCGAGGCAGCACGCGGGTGCCTCCAGGAGCACGGTCTCGAGGCCGTGTCGATGGAGATGATCATCGCTGGCTCAGGTCTCTCGACCGGCGCCGTCTACGGGTACTTCAAAGGCAAGGACCAGATCATCAGTGCTGTGGTGACCGACGGGACGGCAGCAATGGCCGAGGACCTCGCGCCGATCCTGACGAATCCTCAGCCTCCGCCGCTGCCCGAGTTCCTTCAGGAGGTTCTCCGCGCCGTCACCGGTTTCGGCCGTCATCGTAAGGGCGACATCGACCGCCTCTTCGTGGCGATCCACGGTTGGAGCCATTCTCAGAGCGACCCCGAGCTCAAGGCGGCGACGCGCGCTTCTTACGCCGGCTTACGGCGCCTTTTCGCTGAGGCCGTCACGCGGTGGCAGGCCGCGGGGGCATTCGACTCGGACGCGAACCCCGAGGCCGTGGCGCAGCTCCTGACGTCGATAACACTCGGATTCGTGGCTCAGCGCGCCCTGGCCGGAAGCGCGGACGTGAAGGCGCACGTCAGTGCCCTGGAGGCAATTATGAATCTGTCGGGCAACAAGAGGATTTCGTAGGCCGCCTCGCCTGCGTCGAGGGCAATTCAGGGTTTCAGGAGGTGCTTTCGGGGGTCAACCGCGCGGTGTCGTCCGTCCACGTCACCGTGCCGGGGTGGCGGTGGTCGTCGCCGTAGCGGAGACATACGCGTCGTACATCTCCTTGTACCTCCCGGCGATCGTGTGGACCGCCTCTGCGCGGGAGACATGTCCCGCCAGGAAACTCTGCAGCGCGTCAAACCAGATGGTCCGTCCCACTGCGAACCCGTCGAAGCCCTTGACGGACGCCGCCACGCGGAGCCATTCGAAGACCTGGGCTTCGTCAGCACCCCGTCCCAGAATGATGCAGACCACACCGTCGCGCCCTCCGCTCTGAGCCTGCGCAACTGTCCGGCGACAGTCCTCCGCCTCGCTCAGGCCCTCGATCTTCCATACGTCTGGCTCGACGTCGGCCGACTGCAGACGTTGGATCACCTCGACCACGAGTGAGGGACGCAACTCCTTGTCGTAGGCACTCTGGCCCTCGTAGCGGTCGAGTTGCTCGGTCGTCGCGGGCACCAGGAGCTCGAAGAGAAACCTGCGGTCGTGCTCGCGAAGCCACCGGGAGAGCCGGGCCAGGCGCTCGGTCTGCCGCTGGTTCAACGCCGCGTCCCCGTCCGGGTTGTAGCGAACGAGGACCTTGGCGAACGTCGGGTCGAAGGCTTCGATGTGCACGGCGAAGTCGTCCCCGTACTGGAATTGAAACTCCTCCTGACCCGACCGCTCGACCGGCATGGCGAGTGGCGTGCCCGCCGACTTGGCTTTGCGCGCCACCGACGCCCCGAACTCTTCGTCCACCAACACGCCTGCCGCCGCCGCGGGCACGGCACCGCTCTTGACCGCCTCGAGATGGCCTTCGAAGATGATCTCCTTGGCGTCGGCGATGCCTGCTTTGACCTCATCCGAGACCGGTTCCTCGGTCCCGAAGAGTCCCTTTTCGAACGACCCCCGGTGATCGAAGGCCAAGAGGTAGAGGGGTCGGTCGTAGCCGAGGGTCATGGCGGATCTCCTCTTTGCGCGCGCCCTGTGCCGTAGCGTACCCAGCTCCGAGCGCACCTCGCTCTCTCCGGCGGGAGCCCGGCTCAGGCCGGCGCCGACGCGGGGCTCAGGGTGCACTGCGGGGCGGGGCGGGCGGTGCGAGACGCACCCCAGGCCGAAATGTTCAGCCGGGCAGTTCGAAGAGGCGCCGTGTGACTTCGATCAGCTCGGCGCGCAGCGTCGCGTCGTCGAGACGCGCCACGAGCGGGTTCACGATCGCGCCACCGATGGCAGCCGCCACGATGGCGGCCCGGACCTGGCCCCCAGGGTCGGCCTCGCTGTCCAGCAGCAGGCCGTACACCCGCGTGACGAGGTCCAGCAGGGGCTCGTGCGAGGTGAGCAGGCGCACAATCACGGGGTCGCCCTGCAGTGCGTGGACCCACCGGCGGCGTTCGACCGCCAGGTCGATGACCCTCGTCAGGAGGACGGCGCGGCCCTGGACGCGTGATGGCTCGGCCTCGGCGGCCACGATGGCGTCCTGCAGCGGGGCCATGCCGACCTCGGCCACCGCCAACACGAGGGAGTCCTTGGACTTGAACTGGTGATAGACGGCCGCCTTGGTCACCCCGAGGGCGTCAGCGACCATCTGCAGCGAGGTGCCGCTCACCCCGTGGTCACCGAACAGGTCCATGGCCGCCTCGATGGTGCGCTGTTGTGCGGCCGAAAACCGGTCCGCTGACAGCCGGCTCTCGGTCGCCACCTCGGGAATCGTCGTCGCCACCCCTCCAGGCTAGACGATCGGCTATTGACCGAGGCTAGCCGGACGTCTAGCCTCCCAGCGGAGCACGCCCGACGGCTGCATGCAGTCGCGGACGAGTGAGAGGCCAGGGAGGGAAGGGCCGGTGCGTCGGTCCGTGGCACCTGAAAAGGGAGGGACCCCATGACAGAAGCGCAGAACCAGGGCGAGTCCGAACTCGACGAGTTCCTCGAGATCCGAAAGCCCGGCGCCCACCTCGAGCCGGGTGTCGTGGCGGACGACTTCGTGATCGCCCTCGGCGTCGACATCGTCAATTTCCCCAAGTTCCCTCGGGTGGACGACAGCGTGACCTACCCCAAGGCAGCGCTCGATATCCGCCAGCAGGTCGACGTGGACTCGGGAGCCGAGCTGAGCGACTACAGCGGCCCTTATCGCTCCGACCTGCGCTTCACCGATTTCTCGACCGAGGCTCTCGCCACGCGGTTCCTGCCGTGGAGCGAGAAGTATCTGGTGCTCTGTGTCGACGGCTGGGCGGCCGAGGTGTCGAAGCGTTACGGCGCCGACACCATGGCCGAGATCGAATGGGCCGCGTGGAACGACCAGGTCGTTCCCGAACTCGAGCGCATGAAGGGTGAGTTTCTTCCGGACGGACATCTCTACGAGGACGCCAACCGCGCCGTGGCCGCGGCGGATCGTGCGCAGACCCGCGTCGTCTACACCGGCCTGTTCACCCCGGGGCCCGACGCCGTCGAGCTCTCGAAGGCCCAGCTGGTCACCTGGTTCCTCGGCTCCCACGAGTACCTGCTGCAGTGCATCGAGGCCTGGGCGACGCAGATCACCGTCCGCTACGGGCTCGACGTCATGTTCGACATCCAGTACACGTTGTGGGGCGAGGTCGTCCTTCCGGGTGTCAAGAAGCTGAAGGCCGAGTACCTGGGCATCACCGGGAACACTGTCGAGGACTGGATGAAGGACCTCCAGCTCGACGCCACCGCGCTCCCCGGAAAGGCGTTCGACCTGACCTTCGAGATGCCCGAGCCCGACGTCGGGATCATGACGTTCAACCGTTGCGTCGCCGTCGACCAGTGGGAGTCGATGGGCCGGCCCGACATCCTGGAGAAGAACTGCCACTCCACCTGTCCCAAGTCGATGATCGTGACCACGAAGATGTACGACCCCAACATGAAGGTCGACATCCTGGCCATCCCGCCCCGGCGGGATCCCGGTGATGTGTGTTGCAAGTGGCGCTTCTCCATGCGCGACGAGAGCGACCCCGAGTACGTCCCGGTCCAGCTCAAGTCCCGGCGCTCGACGACCTGATCCGGGCCACACGCCAGGTCACGCGCCAGCGAGCTTCAGGAGCCGCCGGCCTCCGTGACGCGGTTCGCCCGTTGGGGCCCTGTCCGAGACTCGGAGCGTCGCTGATGAGAAAGTTCTCCTAACCGAAAGGAGAACAGCATGAGAGACGGACCGATTGCGAAGCCAGTGAAGACACACCTTCACATCGGTCAAGCGATCAGTATTCGCGGGTTGCGTAGCGACATTCGGAGAGCGGACGGTGTGAACGCCAAGATCGCCGTCTTTCTCACCAACATCGTGGGATCGATGTGGTGCGCCTACGTCTTCGCCGCCATTGCGCTGATCGGGCTCCCGCCGGCGTTGCGGCCGGGCGGTGAGGGCATCATCGCCTGGATTGCCCAGACGTTCCTGCAGCTCGTGCTGCTGTCGGTGATCATGGTCGGCCAGAACGTGCAGAGCGTCGCGAGCGACGTCAGGTCACAACACACGTACGACGACACTCTCGAGATCCTCGATCGCCTCGACATCCACACGGCAGGTGGATTGAAGGACGTGGCCGACCGCATCGACCAGCTGGAGGCCCTGGTCAGGCAACACGGCGGGTGATGCTGAGCGAAGCCCGAGTCGCGCCCGGCCTCCGGGACGTCAACGCAGCCAGCGGCGTCGACGCTCGGGAATCACCACCACCGGCCGCGGGTACGGCACGCCCGACACGTCACCGCTCGGATTCCGTTGCGGTGGGCGCCGGGGGGCGACCGGACCGGAATGGAGATGACGGCGCGGGCCCGACCACGGTGTCGGTGGAGCGGTCAGCCGATCAGCCAGGCGGTACGCGATGGACTCGTAGTTGACCCGCCACCCGCGGAAGTCGGGCCAGGCCTCTGCTGCCGTGCGCTCGGTGACGAAGCCCACGCTTTCGAGCATGTCGACGGCGCTCGCGAACTCTTCGTAGCTGAGATCGATCGGGCCTTCGGGGCTCGGGTCCGGGTCCACGGACCACCCCAGCGTGACCGCGATGCGCTGCAGCAGGGTGAAGCCCATGCGGAGGCACAGCCGGGCTCTGGACGAGGCGGTGCTCGGTGCGAGGGCAAGGTGCATGGCCGCCCCGTCGAGGACGGCGAGCAACCCCAGCAGCCAGGAGAACCACGGCTCAGGGGACCGGAAGAGCAGGAGGATCGGATAGGTGGTGTGGGTCTCGGCGACGTCGGCAGCCCACTCCTCCCACGTCGCGTACAGGTCCGGCAGCGTGTCGGTGATGCCGACGAGTTGATGGCGAGCGAGCAGTTCGGGCCCCCAGGCCGGGGTGCCGGCCCGGCTCTCGAGCAGTGACACCAGGCCTTCTCGCCGGCTGAACGCCCCGTAGAGGGCCGGCAGGTAGGCGATCTGGAGCGCCACGATCACGACCCAGATGGCGCCGACCGTGATGTCGATCCCGGCATCGGCCGGACCGCCGATGTGGACGGCGCCCACGGTGAAGAGAGCCGTCAGCGACTGCAGGAGCGCATCGGAGAACGAATGCACCGTCGGCATCAACATCAGGGCGAAGCCGACAATGAGGCTTGCTCCCCAGAAGAGGAGCTGCGCGACCAGGGCGACGGGAGCGGTCGGCGCCAGGATCGCATCCTTGCCCTCGTAGGTCGTGGCCAGACGGGACAACCCGACGAAGAGCAGACGAACGGAACGGTTGACGAACACCGTCAGGCGCTCCACTCCGGCCGGTCGCCGGGGGAGGACCATGGTCAGGATCACCTGTATCACCGTGAGGCACACGATGATCAGCCCGAGGACGAACAGGAACCAGTTCACCGCACCGCCCGTCTTCCGGTCTGCGTCACAGGGTCACCCGTCCGCCACGCAGCCCACAGGAGTCCGGCGAAGCGATCGACCAGGGGGCCGAGAAAGCGCCCGTCCCCTATGCGTCCCGGCCGAGGAAGCAGAGGAATTCCGTCTGGAGATCGGCTCCGGCCGGCGGCTCCAGCTTGGGCCCGAAGACGCCGGGCCGACGGATCATGGCGTCCATGGGCTTGAGGGCCTCGTAGGCCTGGCGCACCGAGTCCTCGTCGAGGCGCTCGTCCGCGCCAACGCTGTGGGCCAGGTCCCAGGTGTGCACGAGCACGTCCATGGCCACGAACCGGTTGATGATCTCACCAACGGGCATCTTGCCCGTCGGCCCGTCCACCTCCTTGGCCATCGCTTCGTGGTCATCGGTGAGGTCGGCCATCTTGCGGGAGGCCTCTCTCCAGGCCTCGGCGGGGTCCTCGTCGGCGCCCATGGGCACCGACTCGCCGCCCCGGGCGTTGGCGATCACGCCGCGGTGGCCCTCGACAATGTGGGCCACCACGTCGCGGGCCTTCCAGCCCTCGCACGGGGACGGGGTTTCCCACCCGTCGGGGCCCACTGCGTCGACGGCGGCGTCGAAGCCGCTCGACACGAGCCGGTACCTGTCTTGCACCTCGGTCATGCTCGGATCGTAGGCGCGGGCCGCCCGGCGCGTCGCCTGACCGTCCGACCGGCCAACCGCTATACAGGGCGGCATGGGTGACGTGTGACGCAGCCGTCCGGTCCCCTGCGCGGGGTGCGTGTGCTCGATCTGGGCTGGGGCGCGGCCGGACCGGTCGGCGTCCTGCTGCTGGCCGAGCTCGGCGCCGACGTCATCAAGGTCGAACCGCCGGGTGGGGACCCGTTCCGGGCCCAGCCCGGATATCACGTCTGGAATCGCAGCCGGCGATCGGTCGTGCTCGACCTCAAGGCGGAGGAGGGCCGTGAGGCGTTCCTGCGGCTCTGTCAGCACGCCGACGTCGTCGTCGAGACGTTCAGCCCGGGCACCATGGCCCGCCTGGGGCTCTCCTACGCCGACATCTCCGCACAGTTCCCCCGCGTGGTCTTCTGCTCGGTGCCCGCCTACCCGAGCGGCCACCGCTTCGCCGACCGCCCCGGTTGGGACGCCACGGTCCAGGCCCGCTCGGGCATGCAGAGCGAGCAGCCCGGGTGGAGACCCGGCCCCACGTACCTCCATTTCCCCGCCCCGAGCATGGCGGCCTGCTTCCTCCTGGCATCCGGGGTGCTCTCGGCGCTGGTGCACCGCGAGGCGACCGGGCGCGGGCAGCACGTCCGGACGTCCCTGTACCAGGGAGTCCTCGCCTACACCACGCAGATCTGGCAGGAGCACGAGCACGCTCCCGCCGGCTTCCACTCCACCATGGCGAAGACATACCCGCCGGGTATCCATCAGACCTCGCTCTTCGAGTGCGCCGACGGTGAGTGGATCCACGCCGCCACCATGAACGGCCGCACCGCCACGCGCACGCCCGAGGACATCCTGGGCCTGGACCCGGTGGACCCGCGCGCCCTGTACGCCGACCCGGAGCTGCGGGCGGCCCACCAGGCCCGATTGCGGGCGGCGTATCGGCAGCGCCACCGCGACGAGCTCATCGCGGCGTTCCATGAGGCCGGTCTGGGCGCCGAGGCGGTGACGCCGATGGCGGCGGTCTTCGACCACCCGCAGTTCACGGCCAACGGGATGGCGGCCACCGTCGAGGACCCTGAGCTCGGGCGCACCACGCAGGTCGGGGTGCCGGCAGTCCTGCGCGGCACACCCGGAGCGATTCAGGGCGGTCAGCCCCGCGCCGGCGCACACACGCGCGAGGTGCTGGCCGAGGCGGGATACGACAGGGCGGCCATTGACGGACTGCTCGACGCGGGGATCGTGGAGGACGTTTCGTGGGCCCGCTGACCGGTGTCGTCGTGCTCGATCTGGGGCAGTACCTGGCCGGGCCCTACGGCCCGATGCTGCTCTCGGACCTGGGTGCGGAGGTCGTCAAGGTGGAGCCCGTGCGTGGCGACAGCATGCGGATGGCCGGTATGCCGTTCGTGGGTTGCCAGCGGGGCAAGCTCGACATTGCCGTCGACGTCAAGGATCCTGACGGTCTCGAGGTGGTGCTGCGCCTGGCCGGGGTCGCAGATGTGGTGCACCACAACATGACCAAGGGGACCGCGGCGCGCCTGGGGATCGACTACGAGTCACTCAGGGCGCGCAACCCTGACCTCGTGCACTGCAACACGTACGCCTACGGCGCCGAGGGGCCGCTCTCGGAATTCGGCGGGCTCGATCCGCTCTACCAGGCGGCCTGTGGTCTGGAGTTCGAGGCCGGACCGGTGGCGGAAGGGAAGCCACCCCTCTATCTCCGCTTCGGCATGACCGACACCGCCAACGCGTTGGTGTCGGTGGTCGGGGTGCTCGCCGCCCTGTACCACCAGCGTCGTACCGGCGAGGGACAGGACTTGTGGACGTCGCTCCTGAACGGCGCCGCCGTCTTCAGCTCCGACGTCTTCCTCGTGGACGGGGAGCCCGGCCCGGTTCGTCCGGGCCTCGACGAGAACCAGATGGGCGTCTCGCCCTGTTGCCGGTTGTACGAGACCCAGGAGGGCTGGGTGCAGGTGGCCGCCTTCGGCCCCGGCGAATGGGCGCAGCTCTGCCGTGTGCTGGGCTGCCCCGACCTTGAGCGGTTCGAGACGTTCGAGGCCCGCGTGGCGGCCAGGCGGGAGATCGAGTCGGTGCTCGAGCCCGTCTTTCTCGTCCGCACGGCCCTGGCTTGGTTCCATGCGCTCGGCGAGGCGGGAGTGGCCGTGGAGGTCTCCGTCGACACCAACGACGGCGAGGCCGTCCTCCACGACGCCGACAACGAGCGACTCGGCCTGGTGACGGAGTATCCCCACCCCGTCCTCGGGCAGCTGCGACAGTTCGGCACCCTGATCGACTTCTCCGACGCGCCGACCGGCCCCTACGGGCCCCCGCCCCTCGTCGGCGAGCACACCCGCAGCGTCCTCGAGCGCGCCGGGTACTCGGCTCCGGAGATCGACGACTTCTTGGCCCGCGGGGTCGTCTACGAGCCGACCGAGGAGTACCGCTGGCCGATCTGAGCCGGCGGGTGCAGCGCCGACGCGGTCACTGCGACGCGAGGATCGCCGCCACTTCCGCCACGGGGTCGCGCACGACGGGGCCGGTGGCCATGACCTCCGCCCGGACGATGGTGCCGTTGAAGGCGAACGGCGCCTCGTAGTCGCCGCCGACCGCCGGGCCCCATTCGTAGCCACAGGTGAGGCCGATCATCACCTCGTTGAAGGCGACGGGCGTGAATCGCTTCACCGTGCCGGTGCCGACCACCTCGCCGTCCTGCACGAGGGTGGCCTCTCCGCCCAGCGCGTCGTCCTTCTCGAAGCGGAAAGCCACCTCGTGGCGGCCCGGGCCCAGTGCCCTGTCGGCCACGACCTCGTAGAGACGCTGGCCGTGCAGGTTGTGCACGTAGCGCAGCTTGTCGCCCACCACGTGGAAAGACCAACCGCCGAGGGCACACCCGAGGGCCAGGAGCGTTCCCGAAGGCACGTCGCCGTCCGGGGTCTCGAGGGTGATCTCAATGGCGTGGGAGCGGTTCCGCACGTCGACGGCCACCCATTCGGGCACCGGTGCGCCACCTTGGAAGTAGCGGTAGGTGGCCTGAGGGCGCCGGTGGTCGTGCTTGTGCACGATCGCGTCGAGGACCCGGTTGTCGAGCGGGAGCACGTCGTTGCGCCGCGCCTCCTCCCACCACAACGCGACGAGCTCGGTGACCTTCTCGGGGAACTCCGCGGCGCGGTCCCGCGACTCGGAGACGTCGTCCACCACGTGATAGAGCTCCCAGATGTCGTCGTCCCAGGGAGCATTGGAGCGCAGTCCGTCGTCGTAAATCGGACCGACGGGGTGGTACGTCACCGCCTTCCACCCGTCGTGATAGATGGCGCGCGAACCGAGCATCTCGAAATGCTGGGTGACGTGCCGGCCGACCTCGTTCTCCCCGCCGTCACCCAGCAGGTGGGCGAAACTGATGCCGTCGAGGTGGGACTGGGCAACGCCGTCGATCTCCGCCGGTGGCGCCAACCCGACCAGCTCGAGCACGGTCGGCGCAATGTCGATCGCGTGTGCGTACTGGCGGCGGACGCCCCCTCCCGAGGCACGCCGGCCGACCGGCAGGCGGACGATGCAGGGGTCGGCCACACCGCCCTCGTGCACCTCGCGCTTCCAGCGCTTGAACGGCGTGTTGCCGGCCATCGTCCAGCCCCAGGGATAGTTGTTGTGGCTCAGCGGGCCGCCGATCTCGTCGAGCCGGTCGTACATCTCGCCGACGCCGGCCCCCTCGAAGTTGGAGAGGCGGCCCTCGTTGATCGTCCCCTCCTTGCCTCCTTCGGAGCTGGCGCCGTTGTCCGACACGATGATGACGGCGGTGTCGTCGGCGTCGCCGAGGTCGTCGATGAAGGCGAGCACGCGGCCGATCTGCTCGTCGGTGTAGGACAGGAAGGCGGCGAAGCATTCCATGAAGCGCTCGGCGAGCGTGCGCTGCCGCTCGTCCAAGCTGTCCCAGGCCGGGACCCACGGCGGCCGGGGTGTCAGCACGGTGCCCTGCGGAACGACGCCGCCGGCCAGCTGGCGGGCGAAGGTTTCCTCGCGCCAGGCGTCCCACCCCTTGGCGAAGCGGCCCTTGTAGTGCTCGATCCACTCGGCCGGCGCGTGGTGCGGCGAGTGGCAGGCCCCTGTGGCGAAGTACAGGAAGAAGGGCAGCGTGTCGTCGACGGCGCGCAGATCCCCCAGGTATTCGATGGCCCGGTCCGCCAGGTCGGCGCTGAGGTGGTAGCCCTCATGGAGCGAACGCGGCGGGCGCACGGCGTGGTTGTCGTGGTACAGGGCCGGCACGAATTGGTGGGTCTCGCCGCCATGGAAGCCGTACCAGCGATCGAAACCGCGGCCGAGGGGCCAGGTGGCCCGTGAGTTCGCCATGTTGGTCTCACCCTCGGGGCTCAGGTGCCATTTGCCCACCGCGTAGGTGGCGTAGCCGGTAGTCCGGAGCATCTCCGAGAGGAAGCCGTTCTCGCGGGGAGGCCGTCCCCAGTAGCCCGGGAACCCGGTCGCGAGATCGGCCACCCGGCCCATCCCGCTTCGATGATGGTTCCGCCCGGTCAAGAGGCAGGCCCGTGTCGGGGAGCACAGGGCGGTGGTGTGGAAGTTGGTCAACCGCACGCCGTCGGCGGCGACGGCGTCGATGGACGGAGTCTCGATGTCGGATCCGTAGCACCCCAATTGGGCGAACCCGACGTCGTCGAGCACGATGAGCACCACGTTGGGCGCATTGTCCGGCGGGGTGGGCAGTGGCGGCCACCACGGCTCCGAGTCGCGCCAGTCGTTTCCGATCTTTCCCTGGAATTCCACTCGTGCCACGCGTTGTGCCCCCAGCTCGTCGATGTTCTCAGAGCTTGGCACCCCAGGCGTCGCCGCCGCATCCGGCGAGCGGGGAGCGGGGGCGCCACCGCGACCGGGACCGGCAGGAGGCAGGTGCGATACATTCCGATCTGATGGCCCCGGTCCACTGGCAGCCCCTGCCCTACGACGCCTGGTCCGACACCTGCGACACCCTCCACGCGCACGCCCAGCTGCTGGGCAAGTTGGCCGTCGTGTTGGCTCCGCCGGAGCCGCAGCTCCAGCACGCCGCGCTGCGATTGACGGCTCGTGGCTGGGAGACGCTGCCACTGCCCGCCCCCGACGGTTCCGGCGCGCTGGTGATCGCGTTGGACCTCGGAAACCACGACACCGTGGTCGAGCACAGCGACGGGCGAGCTGAACGGGTCTCGCTCACACCGAATCGGCCGGTCGGCGACGTGACGCGGGAGGTCCTCCGCACAATCGCCGCCATGGTGGGTTCGGTGGACATCAATCCGCACCCCCAAGAGGTCTCGTGGAGCGTCCGGCTCGATGAGGATGACGAGCACACGACCTACGAGCCTGGCTACGTGACCGCCTACTTCGCCGCCGCCACCCAGGTCGCGCTGGTTCTTGCGGATCTCCGTGCTCCCTACCGTGGGCGGAGCTCGCCGGTCAACGCATGGTGGGGAACGTTCGACCTCGCGGTGAGCCTCTTTTCGGGGCGATCCGTGGACCCGCCGTCCCAGGACTTCATCATGCGCAACGCCGGCACGGCGCAGCAGATCGAGGTCGGCTGGTGGCCCGGCGATGCCCGCTACCCCAAGCCGGCTTTCTTCGGGTTCGCCACGCCGGCGCCCGACGGGTTCGCCGATGCGGACCTGACGCCCGCGCCGGGCCGCTGGGATGCGAACCTGGGCGAGTTCGTCCTGGACTGGGATGACGTCATCTCTGCTGCCGACCCGCACACGGCGGCCCTCGACTTCGGACGGGCTGTCGTCGCCCACGCCTGCCTGGTCTGCGCCTGGGACCCGGGGCTGGCGGCGAGCGCGCAGGGCGTGCCGCCACCGGTGCAGTAGCGGATCGCCCCGGGGCGTTCTTCTGCGGGGCGGCGTGCAACCTGGACGCCTGACCAGGGAAGCTTGAGGTCTGCCGCGGCCGCCAGGTCGCACAACACGCACCCAATTCGCCGTTTTCCCCTGGAGCGCGCAACCCCACTTTCACACGGCCCTAAAGATCGTCCTCCGGTGGGACGAGACCTCATGAGTCGCCATGCCCTTGCCAGCCTGATTTGTCGAGTGGGCATCGTGGCGGCGGAGAGGGATTTCGACATGGTTACCGAGGAGGAGTGGTCCGGAGAAGTCGCACGATCGGCCCGCTTCCGCCTGATCAGCCCCATCATCGCCCTCGGAGCCTTCGCGCTCATCTTCGTCCCGTGCATGATGGCGGGCCAGGCCCTGGCCTCGGGCATCGACGCCGACCTGGTGGCCGTGGGGATCCTGATGGCCCTCATGCTCCCGCTGGCCTTCGTGCTGGTCGTCTTCGGCGAGCGCCAGCAGCGGCGCACCGATGAGAAGGTCCGCGGCCTCAACGCGGAGCTGAGCAGCGCCGTTGCCGACGCCGAGCGCCTGAACGCCGAGCTCAGTGCGGCCATGTCCAATGCCGACCGACAGGCTGCGATCAGGGATGCCCAGGTGCAGCGTCAGCGCTTCGAGAGCCGCCTGGCCAACGCGCTCGACATGGCTGAAGGTGAGCCCGAGGTCATTGAGGT
Organism: uncultured Acidimicrobiaceae bacterium; assembly: GCA_963804055.1. Lineage (GTDB taxonomy): Bacteria > Actinomycetota > Acidimicrobiia > Acidimicrobiales > RAAP-2 > Bog-473. The sequence goes on from CAWDOU010000001.1 coordinate 29,245, forward strand.
CATCGAGCGCTCCTTCTCGAGTGTCCTGCCCGAGGCTCCGATCGAGCTGCTCCTTGCGGACAACAGTCACGCGCACCTCCATCGCATGGCTGCCGTCGGTCCCGACGGCAAGCCTCCGAGCTGCGGCGTCGATTCGCCCGACCGCTGTCCGGCAGCACGTCGAGCGCAGATCCAGGAGTTCAGCGACAGCGACCATCTCGACGCCTGCCCCAAGCTGCGCAACCGTCCGGAAGGCCGTCTGTCGGCCCTGTGCGTCCCCGTCTCCATCATGGGCCGGACGGTTGGCGTCATCCATGCCACCGGAGAGCCCGGCGCGAAGGTGGCCGACGACCACGTCGACGACCTGGCCACCCTGGCCAAGCTGGCTGGCGCCCGGATCGGCCTGCTCAGGGTGATGGCAGAGACCCAGCTGCAGGCTTCGACCGACACGCTCACGGGACTGCTCAACCGGCGCTCGTTCTCCGAGCGTGTCGCCTCCATCCCGGCTCATCTCTATCCCGTCGCCATGGCGATGGCGGACTTCGACCACTTCAAGGCCCTGAACGACACCTACGGGCACGAGACGGGCGACCGCGCGCTCCGCCTCTTCTCGCGGGTCCTGCGCGACACGCTGCGGACCAGCGACGTGGCGTCCCGCTACGGCGGCGAGGAGTTCGCGATCGCCTTCCCGGACTGTTCATCCATCGACGCCACCCGGGCGCTCAATACTCTGCGCACCCAGCTCGACGCCGCCATCACCGTCGGCGGCCTCCCCAAGTTCACGGTGAGCTTCGGCGTGACCGAATGCGAGCCGGGTGAGGAGTTGGCGACGATCCTTCGTCGGGCCGACGACGCCCTGTTGCAGGCGAAGCACGAGGGTCGCGACCGGGTGGTCATCCACGACGCCACAGGAGAGCCGAGCGAGGCGCCGAGTGGCGAACGGGAGAGCATCATCCCGCTGCTCGAGGACGATTTTCAGTCGGTGGAGTGAATTTTCCGCTCGAGCGGGCAAGGCCTTGTCCGGCCCGAACCAGGCCTGGAGACGAGGAGCGTCGCACGGATGCAGGGGATGTTGCGGAGGTTGATCTTCGCCGCGCTGACGGCCGCCATGCTGTCGGTGTCGCTCATGGCCGCGCCGGCCGACAGCGGCGCGTCGACCGGACGGTCGTCCGGTGGCACGGCCACCATGGGACTCGACGAGGACCTGGCCGGCTTCAACGTCGACACGTCGGCCGCCTCCGAGGTCGTGCTGCAGGAGATCATGAACATGGTGTGGCCCCAGGCATTCATTGTGGACAACAAGCTGCAGCCGGTCATGAACAGCCAGCTCCTCGAGAGCGCCTCGGTCGTGAGCGAGAGCCCGCAGACCGTCGTGTACAAGCTGAACCCCAAGGCGGTGTGGTCCGACGGGACCCCGATCACGGCGGACGACTTCATCTACAACTGGCAGGCGCAGAGCGGGAATCCGGCCTGGACCGACGTCGGAGGACAGGCCTACGACGTCGCCTCGAGCGCCGGCTACAGCCAGATTCAGTCCGTTGTCGGGTCGGACCCTTCGGGTGGCGCCGCCTGCGCTCCGGGGAGCGCGGCCGACCGGACCACCGGCCTGTGCCCCAACGGCCGCACGATCACCGTGCAGTTCAAGCCGTCCTTCGCCGACTGGAAGAGCCTCTTCACCGACATCGTTCCGGCCCACATTGCACGGACGGTGGGGTGGAACACGGGGTTCACCGGTCCCGCTCAGGTCATTTCGGGGAGTTGGTTCAAGATCCAGAGCTACGACGCCAACCAGTCGGTCGTTCTCACCCGCAATCCGACGTACTGGGGCACGCCGGCCAAGCTGAACAAGCTCGTCTTCCAGTTCTTCTCCGACGACGGCCAGCTGGTGCCGGCACTGCAGAACAAGGAGATCGACATCTTCAACCCGTCGACGGTCAATTTGTCGATCGTCGAGACGGCCAACCAGGTACCGAACACGACGAAGGTGACCGTGCCCGGCCTCGAGTTCGAGCACATCGACTTCAACCAGGCGGATCCCTACCTGGCCAAGCTCCAGGTACGCGAGGCCATCGCCCACGGCGTCGACCGTCAGTCGATCATCACCCGCACCGTGGGTGAGATCGAGAAGGGCATTGTGCCGGTCGGGAGTCGGATGCTGGTGCCGTCGCAGCCGGGCTATCACGGAACGAGCTTCGCGTTCGACCCGAGCCAGTCCCGTTCGCTTCTCAAGAGCCTGGGCTTCAAGAAGGCCTCGGACGGCTACTTCCAGCCGAACTATGGCCCGCAGAAGGGCAAGGACCTGACGTTCACCATCCAGTCGACCTCGGGCGACAGCATCCGGTCGCAGACCGAGGTGCTCTTCCAGGCCCAGATGAAGGCGATCGGGATCAAGATCGACGTGCAGAATTACGACGCCAACACGTTCGGCAACAACCTTCCGGCCGGGAGCTATCAGATTGCCGAGTTCGCCTGGGTCGACACGCCCTTCGTCTCGGGCAACCAGCCCACCTACTGCTCGTATACCAACGCGAACATGTGCGGCTTCAACTGGACCCACTCGGCCAGCGCGCAGGTCGACTCGCTGATGAGTCAGGGCTCAGAGGCGAGCAGCACGTCAGCGGAAATCGGCGACTACAACAAGGCGGACGCGGTCCTGTGGCACAACATGGTGACCCTTCCGCTGTACCAGACTCCGCAGTTCTACGACTGGTCCAACAGCCTCAGGGGTGTCCTGCCGAACACGTCCAGTGTCGGCGTCACCTGGAACGCCGAGGACTGGAGCATCGGCTCCTGACGATTGCGCCAGTCGAGGGCCGCGAACCGCGGCATGATGTCGCCGTCGATCAGGTCGGGATCGACTGTGCGAAGTGAAACATGTCATCGGGGTCGTAGGTTCCCTTGACCTGTCGCAGGCGGGACAGGTTCGATCCGTAGTACGCCTGCTGCCAGTCCACCAGGGTGGGGTCGATGTAGTTCTGGTACGACCCCTGGGTGACGGGAGCGAACGCCTGCTGCAGATGGCCGAGCCAGTCACCGGCCGTCGTCTTCTGGCTCTGTGTCGGAGGCGCGCCGGGATAGGTGATGGAGTACTGCGCGCACGAGACGGCCGAGCGGTGCACGAACGCGGTGTCGCTGGCGCCGACCTTGTTGATCACGCCCCCGTAACCGTCGAAGACGACGCCACCTCCCGCGCCAGGCAGCGATGCGGGAAGCGAGGACAGTGCGGAGACGATCGTGGTCACCGCGGTTTCGGGGAGCGGCCCACCGAGGTAGGAGGACTTGGCGGCGAAGGGCGACTGCACGGGCGCGGCGCACTGGGCCACGGGCTTGCCTTCGCACCCGGCCTCAATCATGGTGGCGGTCAGGTAGTCCTCTGGGCCGACGAATGTGTAGGTCGTGCCATCGCTGACCGCAGCGGTGAGCGGGCTCAATGCGTCGTTGCAGGCGCTCACCGGACCGACGAAGGTGCCGGTCACCTTGATGAGCCCGTTCCCGACGTTCCCACTGCTGTAGAGCTGACAATTGGCCCAGAGCTCGTCGGGCGCAGACGGGATCCAGCGCAGCCATGCGTCGAGCACCTCTCCGGCCGAGCCCCAGGGCCACTCGAGTGTGAAGAGGGTGATCGCTTCGGGAATCGGGTGGGTGCCGAAGCCGAAGGAGGTCACGACACCGAAGTTGCCCCCGCCGCCACCACGGCATGCCCAGTAGAGGGCCTCGTCGTGGTCTGGTCCGCACCGATGCAGGACGCCGTCCGCCGTCACGATTTCTACCGTTTGGAGCTGATCGCACGTGAGCCCGTAGGCGCGGCCGAAGACCCCGACCCCGCCCCCCAGGGTCAGGCCTGCGATGCCCACAGTGGGACATGAGCCACCTGGGAGGAGTCGGCCCTGCGCCGACAGTTCGTTGTAGACGTCGATGAGGACGGTGCCCGCACCGACGGTGGCAAGGCCTCCGCTGCCGACGGACACGGTGTCCAGATTCGTGACGTCGACGACGAGACCGGGGCAGGAGGAGTAGGCCGCGTAGCTGTGTCCCCCCGAACGCGCCGCCACCTGCACGCCGGCGTCCCGGGCGAAGGAGAGGCAGCGCTGGACGTCGCCGGCGGATTGACACTGGGCGATCGCCGCCGCCTGCTGCGTGTAGACGCTGTTGTACAGGTGACCGGCTGCGGCATAGCCGCTGTCGGTGGGGAGCAGGAGCGTGCCGCCGAGCGACGCCGCGAGCTTCGGCCAGTCAGGTGGGCCGTGCTCCGTCGTCGATGTGGAGCCGCCGCCCTCCGCGTTCTGATCCCCTGCGCTCGAACAGGCGGCTGCCGTGGCACCGGCGAGCACCCCGGACCCGAGCACGGCTGCTCCCTGCAGGAAGGTGCGGCGGTCCATCACGCCCGAGCGGCCTCCTGCACGACGCGAGCAAACCCGGCCATGACGGGCGAGGTTACGTCACGCCGTGCTCAGGTCGTGGGAGTCACGGCCTTGCCGTTCGCCGTCAGGGTCACATCGATGTTGCCGCGGGTGGCGTTGGAGTACGGGCAGACTTCGTGCGCCGCGGCCACGATGGCGACGGCCTGGTCGGCGTCGGCGATGCCGGGGAGCACGACGTCGAGGCCGACGGCGACGGTGAAGCCGCGGGTCTCGGTGGTGATCAGGCTGACCTCGGACTCAATGGCGACCTCGCCGAGTTCCACCTTCTCCCGGCGTCCCACGACGCCGAGCGCTCCCTCGAAGCAGGCGGCATAGCCCACGGCGAACAGCTGCTCCGGGTTGGTGCCGCCCCCGGCGCCCCCCATTTCGGTCGGCGTGCGGAGCTGCAGATCGAGCGCCCCGTCGCTGGTGACCCCGTGTCCGTGCTCCCGCCCACCGGTGACGTGGGCCTGTGCGGTGTAGAGCACCTTGGCCATGGTCGACTCCTCTCGAACGTGTTCTCTTCGATCCAATGTAAAGGGAGGAGTCGGCGGGTGCGCCTGCTGACGGGCGCCCTCAGAACCCCAGGTCGACCACGGGCCGCTCGAGGGGGTTGACGTTGACGGCGGCGAGGGCGGCGAAGAGCCGGTCGTAGGCCAAGCCGGCCAAGAAGCCGTCGAGGGTGCGCTCGAAGTTGGCGATGCCCCCCTCGATGCCCTCTGAGAGGCGCATGTACTCGAAGCCGGCGTTGTGCAGGCCCCGTTGTTGGCGCGGCAGGTTGGAGAAGTCCTGGGTGGGGATGGGCGGGACCCGCGGGTCGTCGTGGGCCCAGATCTGTGGGGCCTCGGGGGCGGGGGGCTCTTCGCCTTCGGGGTAGCGGGTGAGCGACCAGATCTCCATGAGGGTCTCTTCGGGCCCGAGCGGCCGGAAGCGATAGGCGCTGGCCGAGGAGTACATGGGGAGCACGAAGTAGTGGGGGAAGCAGTAGTACATGGTCTCGCCGATGCCCCGGGCCACCAGGTCGTTGAGGTCGGGGATGTCGGCCCCGCGCTCGCTGTGCCAGGCCACCACGGCGTCGTTGAGGCCGGCGTGCCAGGCCGCCATGGCCCCCTCGGGGTCTGAGGGCAGCTCCACGTGGCGCCGGGTCTCGGCGACGGCCACGTCGTTGGCGTGGACCATGCCCGCCATGCCCTCGCTCATGACATGGAGGTAGTGCAGCTCGGCGTCGACGAAGACGGCCGGGTCGAAGGCGGCGCGCTCGCGGGGGGCGAAGCGCTTGGGGATGACCAGCTCGGGGTGGGTCTCGATCACGTGGTACTGCTCCAAGAAGGCCTCTTGGGCCAGCTTCCAGTTGACCGGGAGCGCGAAGGCGTGCCACCACTCGGCCCGCATGGCCGAGACCTTCCAGGCGTCAGCGATGCTGGCGAAGGGCTCGATGCAGGCCCGCAGGTCGGGGGCGCCGGGGTCCAAGTTGATCCACACGCAGCCGCCCCAGACCTCGCAGCGCACGCGGACCAGGTCGATGGCGCCGGGTTGGAGGTTGTGCTCGGAGAAGGACCTGGCCTTGGACACAAAGGTGTTGGCCCCGTCGAGGCCGTAGCACCAGCCGTGGAAGGGGCAGGTGAAGCCGCTCTTGAGGGTGCCGCGGCCTTCGACGACCTTGACGCCGCGGTGGCGGCACGAGTTCTCGTAGGCCGCCACCTCGTCGGGGGCGTCCCCGGTGCGCACCACGACGACGGAGTGCTCCAAGATCTCGTACTCGACGAAGTCCCCGACGCCGGGGAGCTCTTCGAGCCGGCAGGCCATCTGCCAGACCCGGGGCCAGAGCTGCTCGGCCTCGAGGGCGTAGAAGGCCGGGTCGTAGTAGCGCTCCTTGGGGATGCGGTCGGGGACCTCGACGGCGTGGGGGACGGGGGGGAGTGATGTGCGGCGGCGGTCAGAGGTCATGGCATCGTCCTCCCATGCGTTCCGTGGGCCGATGTCCGTGTCGTCTCATCGGGGACCGAGCAGGGCCTGCACCATTTGCTACGAGACCGTAGTGTCGTGCCATGCAGACGCAAGAGCTTGAGGGAAAGGTGGCCGTTGTCACCGGTGGCGCGGGCGGCATCGGGAAGGCGACGGCGGAATTGCTCGTCGCCCAAGGGGCCAGTGTCGTGATCGGCGACATCGACGTGGAGTCGGGCCAGGCGCTCGCCGATGCCATCGGCGCCGCCACGGCCTTCAAGCAGACGGACGTGAGCGACGCCGACCAGGTCCAGGCATTGGTCGACTTCGCGGTCGAGCGGTTCGGCGGTCTGGACATCATGTTCAACAATGCCGGGATCGGCAGCCCGCTCAAGCGGTTCCTGCCGGACGATCTCGAAGACTTCTCGCGCATCATGAACGTGAACCTCTTCGGTGTGATCGTCGGCTCCCAGCACGCGGCGCGCTACATGAAGGATCACGGCGGGGGATCGATCGTCAACAACGCCTCCATCGCCGCGATCAACGCGGGGACGGGCATGATCTCGTACCGGGCGTCCAAGGCGGCCATCGCCCACGCCAGCAAGTGCATGGCCATCGACCTGGCCCCGTACGGCATCCGGGTCAACTGCCTCACGCCGGCGCACATCCGCACGGGCATCACCACCTATGAGATGGGTCCCGTCCTGCGCTACATGCAGCCGTTGGAGAGGGAGGCGCAGCCCGAGGACGTGGCCAACGCGGTCGTCTGGCTCTCCAGCGACCGAGCGGCGCAGGTGACCGGCGTCGTGCTGCCGATTGACGGTGGGACCACGGCGGGCCCGCCCTACGCGCAGACAAAGCTGATCATGTCGACGCTGCGCCCTCCCGAGAGCGGCGGCAGCGCTCCGTCCTGAACGAAGGACCCCGGCCATGCCCCTCAGCCGGCGGGCGTGAAGTCGAGGTTGAGGCGCTCGAGGCCGCGCAGGAAGAAGGTCGGCAGGTACTCGTAGCGGCGAGCGCCCGCCGGACCATGGTGCTCCTCCGAAATGGAGATCGTGGCCGTGCGGTCGAGGAAGCGGTTGATCGTGACCCGGCCTTCGGCCCGGGCCAGCGGTGCGCCCGCACAGGTGTGGATCCCGTGCCCGAAGGCGATGTGCTGGCGGGCGTTGGCGCGGTCGATGTCGAACTCGTCGGGATGATCGAACACCCGGGGGTCCCGGTTGCACGCGCCGGGGATGAGCATGAGGGAGGCGCCGGCCGGGATGTCGACACCGCCGAGCTGTGTGGCGATGCGGGCCATCCGGAACTGCGTGCGCAGCGGGCTCTCGAGCCGCAGGGTCTCCTCTATGAAGTTGGGGATCTTCTGGCGATCGGCTCGCACGGCCTCCTGGAGATCGGGTCGCTCGCCCAGCATGCGAAGAGCGAAGGACAGCAGTCGCACGGTGGTCTCCTGGCCGCCGGCGAAGAGATTGGCGGCGATGAGAGCGGCATCCTTGGCGTCGGGGGTCGAGCCGTCCGGGAAGGTCGCGGTGGCCAGTCCGCTGAGGACGTCGTTCCTGGGCGCGCGGCGGCGATCCTCGATGTATCCGTTGAAAGTCTCGTAGAGGAACTCGAGCGGCTTGTGGCCCACATCCTGGTGGGCCGTCGAGAGCTTCTCGCGGAAGAGGGAGTGGTCGGACTCGGGCACGCCCTCCAGGTCGGCGATGACCGTGAGCGTGAACGGTTCGGCGTACGACCCGACCATCTCGAACGTGCCGTCCTCGTAGAAGGCGTCGATCAGCTGGTCGGCGAACTGCCACATGAAGTCCTCGTTCTCCTTGAGGCGCTTCGGCGTGATGAGGCGCATCAGGAGATGCCGGTGTGCCGTGTGATTCGGCGGGTCGAACGAGGGCAGCTGATCGCTGAACGGCAGCTCGTCGCGGTACTTCATGATGATGTCGCTGACGTCGTCGCCCTCCATCGGGGCGGAGAACTTGACGAACGACCCGCAGACCACGTTGCACGACGAGTAGGTGCCCGAGGGCAGGTCGTTGTCGGGGAACGTGGCCGGATCGCCGTAGATGGCCATCGCCTCGGGATGGCCGGTGATCATGTACATGCCGAAGTGCGGCTCCCTCCACACCGGCGCCCGTTCCCGCACCCAGTCGAAGTAGGGGTAGGGATCATCTTGGATCGCGCGATCCGTGATGAAGTTGGCCTTCTCGAACTCACTCATGCGTCTTCCTGCGCCTTCCGTCGGAGCCTACGATCGCGTCGTGGGCCTGGAGATCGACATCGATCGCGACGCGTGCATGGGGTCGGGCAATTGCGTGTACACCGCACCCGGCGTCTTCGAGCTCGACGACGACTCCATCGCACACGTCGTCGACCCGGACGCGTCCTCCGAGGACGCGGTCGTCGCGGCAGCGTTCCAGTGCCCGACCCGTGCCATCACGGTGCGGCGCGACGGCGAGATCCTGCGCTAGGTCGGGCCGTCTCACGGGGCGGGAGGCGGGGCGCCGGTCCGGCAGGCGTGCCGGGCGGCCAGGTAGCCGAAGACCATGGTGTTGGCGATGCTGGCGCCCGGGCCCAGGTAATGGCGCCCCATGACGGTGGCGGTGCCGTTGCCGGTGGCGTAGAGCCCGGCGATCACCCGACCGTCCTGGCCGAGGACCCGCGCGTCCTCGTCGGTCAGGAGGCCGCCACAGGTGCCGATGTCCCCGGGGACGACCTGGCAGGCGTAGAACGGCGCCTCGTCGATCGGCCCCAGACAGGGGTGCACCCTGTGGTTCGGGTCACCCAACGCCCGGTTGTAGGCGGATTCTCCCCGCCCGTAGTCGGGGTCGACCCCACGCTCGGCGTTCTCGTTGAAGCGCGCCACCGTCTCGGCCAGGCCGCTGGGATCGATCCCGCACATGGTGGCGAGGTCCTTCAGGGTCCAGGCCTGCTTGAGCATGCCGCTCTGCAGCAGCTTGCGCGGGAAGCGGCCCGGGGAGGAGCGCTGGTGCGCGTAGCGCTTCCGGTAGCGGTCGTCGAAGATCAGCCAGCACGGTACGGCCTTGCTGGTCTTGTCGCGGGCGTACATCTCCTTGCCGACTTCCATGTACGAGTTGGACTCGTTCACGAACCGGTTCCCGGCGGCGTCGACGTACATGGTGCGGGGCCGTTGGCGGGCCTGGTCGAGCGTCGACTGCCCGAAGCGTCCCGTGCGGGGCGAAGGGAGCCACCACGCCTCGTCCATCAAGTCGGTCTGGGCACCGATGGCCATGGCGCTCCGGATGGCGTCACCGGTGTCGCCCGGGTTGGCGATCGACCACTTGGCCTGGTTGGGCTGATCGCCGCCGTACTCGGCGCGCATCTCGCGGTTGTGGGCGAAGCCGCCTGCCGCCAGCACCACCCCTTGGCGGGCCCGCACCAGGGTCGGGACGCCGTTGCGCACGGTGCGGACACCGACGACTCGACCGTCCTCGACGATCAGCTCCTCCAGTGGTGCTTCGGTCCAGATCGGGATCCCCCGGTCGAGAGCGATCCGCAGCAGCTGTGCGATGAGCGAGGCACCGTTGGTGAGCAGGTCCTGCCGGCGCAGACGGGCGGCGTAGGTCCTGATCACCACCCGGGCCGAGACCGCGAAGGCGCGGAGGCTGCGGTTGTAGTGCGAGAGCGATCGCGCCTCGTTCGTCATGACCGCCAGACCGAGGCTCTTGGCCAGCCCGGGCTGCAGCTTCGGAAGCCATTCGCCGAGGACGTTGCCGTCGAACGGGACGGGCTCAATGCCCCGGCCGTTGTCGTGGCCACCCTTGGCGTTCGAGTAGTAGTCGCTGTACCCCGGGCAGTAGACGAACCGGACGCCGCGGTCCTGCAGGAACGAGACCATCTCGGGCCCCGCCGTCAGGAAGGCATGGCGGCGCTCGAAGGAGGAGCACGGCCCGACGTCACCCACGACGGCCTCGAAGTGGGCCATGGCGTCCTCGTAGGAGTCCGGGATGCCGGCCGCCTGCATGACCGGGTTGTTCGGGATCCAGGCGATGCCGCCGGACATGCAGGTCGAGCCCCCGATGCGCTCCTGCTTCTCGAGCACGAGCGCATCGGCTCCGGCGTCGTCAGCGGCCAGCGCGGCCACCATGCCGCCCCCGCCCGACCCGACGATCACGAGGTCGACGGTGGTGTCCCACGTGGTCATGTCACCCTCCCCGGCCTCCCGACGGCGTGCTCTGCCCCGATGGAGCAAGCTAGCAGGATCCGTTGACGATTGCTACGAAGCCGAAGTAATCTGCGGCAGCCGGACGAGAGCAGAGCGGGGAAGTGGAGCGGGGGAGATGACTGGTCACGCAAGAACGCTGACGTACCCATCCGAAGGCCTCGGAGCGCCGAAGGACCGGCACCTCGGACCCCTCGTCGATTCGGGCCTGCCGGCCGACGTCGAGGTGTTCTCGGCCGACGACCACATCTCGTTGGCCGTGGACATCTTCTACGAGCGCCTGCCCGAGGACCTGAAGGAGCAGGCGCCGCGGGTCATGAACGTCGACGGCGGCTGGGTGCTCGGCACGGGTGGGAAGTCCATCCTCGTGCGGGAGTTCGTCGAGGTCCTCACCATGTACGACCCAGTGCCCGGGTCGCACACGGGCGATGTCGAGGCCCGCCTCGCCGCGCTCGAATCCGAGGGCGTGACCAAGGAGCTGGCCTTCCCGAACTCCGTCCTGGCCCTGTTCGGCTGGCCCGACAAGGAGATGCGCGAGCGTTGCTTCCGCATCTACAACGAGCACATCGCCGAGGTGCAGGAACGGTCCAACGACCGTATCTACGGGGTCGGGCTGATCAACTGGTGGGACGCCGAAGGTGCCCGGCGGACTCTGCGCGAGCTGAAGGCACTGGGGCTGAAGACCTTCCTCATGCCGCTGTCGCCGGGCAAGAACGACGACGGCAAGCCGATCGACTTCGGCAGCAGCGCCCTCGACGGCGTCTGGGAGGTCATCGAGGAGGAGGAGGTGCCGGTGTCACACCACATCGGCGAGAGCCCGCCCTCGTCACCGAACGAGTTCAACCCCATCATCCTCGGCATGCTGCAGGGGGTGGCCCCGTTCCGGGACCTCTTCGGCAAGTACGTCCTCGGGGGCATTCTGGACCGCCACCCCGGACTGCGGGTGGGGTGGTTCGAGGGCGGGATCAACTGGGTGCCCTCGGCACTCCAGGACGCCGAGCACATCAGCGCGTCGTTCCGGCACATCGCCAACCTCAAGATGCAGCACGAGCCCCGGTACTACTGGGAGCAGAACATGTACGCCTCGTTCATGGTGGACCCGCTCGGGCTCGACCTGATCGACCGCATCGGCGTGGACAAGGTGATGTGGTCCACCGATTTCCCGCACAACGAGAGCACCTACGGCTACAGCAGCGAATCGCTGAAGTCGGTGGTGGACGCCGTCGGTGTCGAGGCCGCCACCGCCATCGTCAGTGACAACATCAAGCACTACCTCGGGGTGGATGGCTGATGCCTTCCGGGTTGATGGCCACCGCACCACCGGCGACGATCCCCGCCACGCCGGACTTCGCCCGCATGCAGCACGAGCGCATGGAGCGGATGCAGGCGATCATGCGCACGCAGGGTCTGGATGCTCTCGTGCTGCTCGGCAACACCAACGTCGCGTACGCCACGGGTGCCATCTGGCCCCTCGGGGATTCGGGCCGGGCCAACTTCGAGCAGCCGGTCGCCGTCGTGCTGGCCGGCGACGAATGGCCGCACCTCTTCACGCCGATGCGGGAGGACGATCGCCTGCGGGAGAAGATGCCGGCGGATCATCTCCACGGACCGGTTTACGTCGACTTCGACGAAGGCGTGCAGCTCTTCGCCACGCAGATCGGCGGCCTGATCCCGGGCGGGGCGACGATCGCCATGGACGAATGGACCAATGCGCTGCGACGCGAGCGGACGCTCCTGTTCGCTCCCGATGCACCCAAGGACGCGGGACGTGTCATCAGCATGGCCAAGGCGTCCAAGACGCCCGACGAGCTGTCGGCCATGCGCGAAGGCCTGCGGATCACGGAGCTGGCCATCGCCGATGTGCAGGCGAAGATCGCACCCGGTGTCCGTCAGACCGATCTCACCGCGACCTTCCTGCGCACGATCTTCGAGGCGGGCGCCGATGCCAACATCCTCGACCCGATCTGGCAGGTGATGCCCCTCCGCATGGAGGACGGCCCGTGGACCACGACCGGTGATCTCGCCTGCCCGCTCCTCTCGACCGAGCGCGAGCTGGCGGAGGGCGACGTGCTGTGGGTCGACCTGGGCATCAGCTACGAGGGGTTCCACTCCGACTTCGGGCGGACCTGGGTCGTCGGGCGCGAGCCGAGCGCGCGCCAGCGAGCCCAGTACGACCAGTGGCAGGCGATCATGAGCGCGGTCCTGGACGTGACCCGGGCCGGGGCCACCGCCGCCGACCTCACCGCCGCCGCCATCGACGCGGCCGGGGGGATCAAGCCGTGGATGCCGCACTTCTACCTCGGTCACGGCCTCGGGATCGACAGCGCGGAAATGCCCTACGTGGGCAGCGACATCGGCGAGGCTTTCGACGCCTCCCTCGTCCTCGTCGACGGCATGGTCCTGGTGCTCGAGCCGATCGTGTGGGACGACGGCGCCGCTGGCTACCGCTCCGAGGAAGTGCTGCGCATCACGGAGGACGGTTGGGAGCCCATGACCGACTACTCCTACGACCCCTTCTAAAGGATCCCATGTCCGTCGTTGAGATACTGCCTGATGACGCTGCCCTCCGCCGCGCCCGCCGCGCCCGCGTCCTCGCCGCCATGGAGGAGGCCGACGTCGACTTCCTCATCGTCGGTCGCGAGGGGAACGCCCGCTACGTCTCGGGCGCGCCGAGGCTGTGGACGGCCGGCTCACGGGCCTTCGGGCCGGGCTGCGTGTTCGTGCGTGACAGCGGCGCCGTTCACCTGTTGAGCACCTGGGACGAGGGCATACCCGAGGAGATCCCCCACGAGAACCTCTACGGGATCACGTTCAACGCGCTGAACTTCGTGACGGTGTTGTCCAAGATCGACGGCGCGTCCACCGCGAAGCGGGTGGCCACCGACTCCATGTCGGGCTCGTCGGCCAGTCTGCTGCCCAAGGCGTTCCCGTCGGCCGAGTTCATCGACGGCGAGCCGATGCTGCGCCAGATCCGCCGGGTCAAGAGCCCGGAGGAGATCGAGGCCATCCGGGCGTCGGTGCGCGTGGCCGAACATGCACTTGCCGCGGCGACCGCGGCGTTGGTGCCCGGCGTCACCGAGCGGCAGCTGACCGCGATCTTCATGGAGGCCATGGCGGCGGCGGGGGTCACCACTCCCTCCGGACAGGACGTGGCCTGGATCACCTCGCGCCAGGATCCCTGGCGGCGGACCAACCGCGACACGGCGGTGCAACCCGGAGACCTGGTGGCCTTCGAGGCCGGCGTCGTCCTCGGGGGCTATTCGGGGGAGGTGGGACGCACCCTCGCCGTGCGCGAAGGGGGTCACGTCGACTCCGAGCTGGCCCAGCGGACCGGTGCCCTGTGGGGGCGCCTCCTCGACGCCTGCCGGGTCGGCGCCCCCCTCGCCGGGCTTCTCGCTGCGTACGATGCCGCCGGCGAGCCCCAGCCGCCCATGCCGGTGGCGCGCGGACTCGGGCTCGGCTTCGACCTCCCGCTCGTCACCCGCTCCTTGCCGCTCACTGCAGGCGAGCAGCACGTCGAGGCGGGCATGGTGATGGCGCTGACCGGCTATGTCTGGAAGGAAGGCGTCGGTGCTCTCTACGTGCAGGAGCCCGTCGTCATCACGGACGCCGGTCCAGAGTCACTGGCGACGACGCCACTGAGCGAACGAGGAGCGTGATGCCGTGAGCGCCGCCGACGTCCCACCCGCTGAGGAGATCATCCTCTACGAGAAGGATCCGGCCACCCGGATCGCCACGATCACGCTCAACCGCCCTGACCAGATGAACATCCCGACCATCGCGGCCCGGCGCCGCTACGCCGACCTGATCTTCAGGGCCAGCATCGACGACGACGTCAAGGTCCTGGTCATCCGCGGGATCGGGGACCATCTCGGCACCGGCGCCGATCTCGACGAGCTGATGGCGAAGCGGGAGGCGGGCACCGCCCTCCACGAGGAGTTCGGCATCGACGAGGACGAGGACATCACCATGCCCGGTCCGCGCTCGTACCGCGCCGGCGCGTCGTTGCTCCACTGGTACGGCAACTCGCGATCGGGCTGCCGGACGCTGCAGGACTTCAAGAAAATCAGCATCCTGGAGGTCAAGGGCTACTGCTACGGATGGCACTTCTATCAGGCGGCCGATGCCGACCTCGTGATCTCGTCCGACGATGCCTTGTTCGGACACCCGGCCTTCCGCTACGTGGGTTACGCACCGCGCATGTGGCAGTGGGCGATGATGATGGGGCTGCGCAAGTTCCAGGAGATGGTGTTCACGGGCAGGCCGTTCACGGCCGAGCAGATGTACGAGTGCAACTTCGTCAACAGCGTCGTCCCACGTGAGGATCTCGAGGCGGAGACGGCGAAGTACGCGTCGGCGTGCTCCCGGACACGGCCGACCGACACCGTGTTCATGCAGAAGGTCTTCTTCGAGGTCATGAAACAGCATCAGGGGGAGTACATGGGCAGCCTCCTGAGCGCCTGGCTCGAGTCGATGGGCGGACAGCTCCGCGAGGACGACAACGGAGGCCGGGCGACCCTGAGCAAGGAGACCATGGACGCGGGCCTCAACGTCGCCGTCAAGGACAACGACGACATGTTCCCCCCGGAATGGCGGCTCAGCCGCTCCGGTCGCCGGCGCCCCGCCGCCGACTGAAGGTGCCCGCACCGGAGGGCGTGGCGCGCGCCGGCGGGTCCGCGCCACCGCCGCTCTCGGGGTTGCGGGTCGTGGACCTCTCGACCTGGATCGGGGGCGCCTACTGCACGAAGCTGCTGGCCGACGGGGGCGCGGAGGTCATCAAGGTGGAGGCACCCGACGGGGACCCGTTGCGACGGTGGTCGGCCTCGGGGGCGGCGATCCCGGTCGGCGACGACGGCGCGCTCTTCAACTTCCTCGGCGCCTCCAAGCGCAGCGTCGTGGTCGACGGCGCGGACCCCGACGCCCTCCGGGACGTGCACACGCTGCTGGACTCCGCCGACGCCGTCGTCTGGTCGGATGCCTCACCGTGGACGGAGGTCGCGTCGCTGGGCCCGCGCGAGGTGGCGCGCGCCCATCCACACCTGGTCGTCACGTCGATCACGCCGTTCGGGCTCGACGGCCCCTGGAGCGACAAGCCGGCCACCGAGTTCACGCTCCAGGCCTGGTCCGGGGGAATCGTCGGACTGGCGCGGGGGCGGCCCGAACGCCCGCCCGTGTTCGTGGGCGGCCAGATCGGGGAGTGGCTCGCCGGCACGTACGGCGCCATCGGCACGCTGGCGGCCCGGCGGCGCGCGGGATCGGGCGGCGAGCTCGTCGACGTCTCCATGCTCGAGGCCCTGGCGATGTGCCTCACCTACTACCCCGTGACCTTCAACGACCAGCTGGGCCGGCCGATGCGCCGCAAGCGCTTCGTGGCGACGCCCGGCGTCGGTGCGGCCAGCGACGGGCTGGTCGGGCTGGGGTGCGGGACGGGGCAGCAATGGCTGGACTTCTGTGTCCTGGTGGGGCACCCCGAATGGATGGAGGACCAGTCGCTCTTCCTCGACCGCACCGCGTTGGCGCCCACGATCGACGCCTGGATCGCGGACCGCACGGTCGAGGAGGTGTTGGCGGAGGCGTCGGCCTTCCGGATCCCCAATGCCCCCATCACCAACGGAGCGAACGCCACCTCGTGGGCGCACTTCAAGGAACGGGGGACGTTCGTCGCCAATCCGAGGGATGGCGCGACGAACCCCGGGCCACCCTTCCGCCTGGGGGCGGGGTCGCTCCGGGCACCCGAAGCGGCACCCCGCCTCGGAGAGCTGCGGAGAGAAGAGGCGGCGACGCCGGCGCAGCCGGCGCACGCCAACCCGGCTCGGGAGCCCCGGGCGCTGCCCTTCGAAGGCCTACGGATCCTCGACATGACGTCGTTCTGGGCCGGGCCCCTCACCGGCCACATGCTGGCGCTCCTGGGCGCCGAGGTGATCCACCTGGAGTCGGCGACCCGTCCCGACGGCGCGCGCCTCGTTGGCGGCGTCCCCCAGACGGAGGACCGGTACTGGGAGCGCGGCCCGATCTTCGCCGCGCTCAA
Organism: uncultured Acidimicrobiaceae bacterium; assembly: GCA_963804055.1. Classification (GTDB taxonomy): domain Bacteria; phylum Actinomycetota; class Acidimicrobiia; order Acidimicrobiales; family RAAP-2; genus Bog-473. Next base: position 45,773 of record CAWDOU010000001.1, read on the forward strand.
CACGAACAAGAAGAGCCTGACCATCAACCTGAGCGAACCGCGCGGCCTCGACCTCGTGCGGCGCGTCATCGGCACCTGCGATGTGGTGGTCGAGAACTACACGCCCCGCGTCCTGGACCAACTGGGTCTCGACTTCGAGTCGTTGCGGGCGGCCCGACCCGATCTCATCATGGTGCGCATGCCCGGGTTCGGGCTCGACGGGCCGGGGCGCGACCTGTCCGCCTTCGCCTTCGTCATCGAGGACGCTGCCGGTCTGACCTGGCTCACCGGGCACCCGGACCTGCTCCCGTTCGAGCCGTACTGCGTCGGAGACCCGAACGCAGGGCTCCACGCGCTCTACGGCCTCCTGCTCGCCCTCGAGCACAGGGAGCGCACGGGTGAAGGAGGGCTCGTGGAGGCCGCGATGGTCGACGCCGCCCTCAACATCGCGGCGGAGCAGCCGATTGAGTTCTCGGCCTTCGGCGCGCTGCTCGAGCGGGCCGGCAACCGCGGGCCCACGGCGGCGCCGCAGAACCTCTACAAGGTCGCCGGGCCCGACGAGCACGGGCGCGACGACGGATGGGTGGCCATCGCCGTCGCCACCGATGCGCAGTGGCGCGGGCTGTGCGGCGCCCTGGGCGATCCGGCCTGGGCCGACGACCCCGAGCTGGCGACGATGGCGGGGCGGCGGCAGGCCCACGACCGGATCGACGCCGCGCTCGCGGAATGGTGTCGCGCCCGCTCGGCGGACGAGATCGTCACGACCCTGTGGGAGGCCGGCGTGCCCGTCGGCAAGGTGCTGCAGCCGCACGACCAACCCGACCTGCCCCAACTGGCAGCGCGGCACTTCTTCGAGGAGCTCGACCATCCGGTCATCGGATCCTCCCGCTACAGCACGCTGCCGATGCGGTTCTCACGCGGGCCCGAGCCGGTCCACCGCCGGCATGCCCCACTGCTCGGGGAGCACAACGAGGAACTGCTGACGGCACTGGGCCTGAGCCCGGCCGAGCAGGCGGCGCTCGAAGCCGACGGGATCATCGGCGGCTCCCTGGCCCGGGCCACCTGATGCCGGGCGCGCGGGCCGTACCATGACCGCCATGGGATTCCAGAAAGCACCGTTTGACGTCGTCGAGGCTTCCCGCCGCGTCTGGCTCGAGCGCTGGGAGCCCGAGGCCGCCTCCGGCATGGCCGTCTACACCGCTGTCCTCCGCTCCTACCAACTGCTCAACGACCAGGTGAACGGCGTCATGCGCCGCCACGACCTGACCTTCGCCCGCTACGAGGTGTTGGCCTGGCTGGCCATGGACCCCGAGTCCTCCCTGGCTCTGAGCTGGATCAGCAGGACCCTGCGGATCCCGCCGGCAACCGTGACGAACATCATCGACAAGCTCGAGGGGGACAAATTGGTGCGCCGCGTGGCGCACCCCTCGGATGCGCGCACCACACTGGCGGTGATCACCGCACGCGGCGAGCGGATCGCGACCGACGCCACGCGGGACCTCAACGCGACCGTCTACTCGTGCATCGGCCTCTCCGAGCCCAAGCGGGGCCGCCTGCTCGACCTCCTGGCCGAACTGCGGGCCAGCGGGGACGAGTTCGACACGGAGCACTCCGAACAGGTGATCGAGGAGGTCGGGTCCCGTCAGGCGCACAAGCGCGGCGGCAACAGCGGTACCGGCCGCTTCGAGGTCGCGTAGCCACCGACGGGGCGGGCGGGGCGGCCGTGCGGAGTGGCAGCTTGCGCGCACCCCCTCGGTAGGGTGAGGAGCACGGGGGCCATGTGGCCGCATGAGGTTCCCCGATGACGCTGCAGCCGCCCTCAGCCCGGGCCGACCGAAGAGAGAGACACCGTGGAGTCGAGCGACATCGTGGCGGCGTCGTCCGCGCCCCGGACGGACGAGTCGGGCCCCGATCCGAGGCGATGGGGGATCCTCGCCGTGGTGATCGTGGCGCAGCTGATGATCGTCCTCGATGCGTCGATCGTCACCATCGCGCTGCCGTCGGCGCAACACGCCCTCGACATCTCGACGGCCAACCGGCAGTGGGTCATCACGGCGTACACGTTGGCCTTCGGAGGACTCCTGCTGCTCGGCGGCCGTATCGCCGACTTCTCCGGCCGGAAGCGGATGTTCGTCGTCGGGCTGCTGGGCTTCGCCGGCGCGTCCGCCCTCGGCGGACTGGCCGTCAACGAGGCGATGCTCTTCGCCGCCCGTGCCCTGCAGGGCGCGTTCGCCGCCCTCATGGCTCCGGCCGCCCTCTCCATCTTGACCATCACCTTCCAGCACGACGCCAAGGAGCGGGCCAAGGCGTTCGGTGCCTACGGCGCCGTGTCGGGTGCCGGGGGTGCGATCGGGGTGCTGCTCGGGGGCATCCTGACCGAGTACGTCTCCTGGCGGTGGTGCCTGCTGGTCAACGTCCCCATCGCCATCCTCGCCTCCATCGGGGCGATCCTCATCGTGCACGAGAGCAGGTCCACCGGATCCACCAGGTACGACGTCCCGGGCGCGCTGTTGTCGACACTGGGCCTGGTCAGCCTCGTCTACGGCTTCACCAAGGCGGACAGCGACGGGTGGGGTGCCACGGCGACCATCGTGTTGCTGCTCGCCGCCGTGGTCCTCCTGGCGGCGTTCGTGTTCGTCGAGACGAAGACGAGCCACCCCTTGCTGCCCCTCCGGGTGGTGCGCGACCGGAACCGGGGAGGTGCCTTCCTGGCCTCCCTGCTCACGGGCGCCGGGCTCTTCGCCATGTTCGTCTTCCTGAGCTACTACCTGCAGAGCGTGCTGCACTACTCGGCGCTCAAGGCGGGGCTCGCCTTCCTGCCGTTCGCGTTCGGCATCATTCTCGCGGCGGGTGCATCGTCGGGCCTCGTGCCGCGCATCGGCCCCCGGCTTCCCATGACCCTCGGGCTCTCCATCGCGGCGGTGGGGTTGGCCTGGCTGACCCAGATCGGGGTGCACGGAGACTTCTGGGTGCATGTCGCACCGCAGGAGATCCTGATGAGCGTCGGGCTCGGGTTGGCCTTCCCGGCTTTCAGCAGCACCGCCCTCATACGGGTGCGCGATCGGGACGCCGGGGTGGCGAGCGCGCTCGTCAACACCACGCAGCAGATCGGTGGTTCCCTCGGCACGGCGTTGCTCAACACGTTGGCGGCGACCGCGACGGCGAGCTACATCGTCGCCCACGGGGCCGCGGCCAGCCAGGCCGGAGTCGTGCACGGCTTTGCGGTCGCCTTCGCGGTCGGTGCGGGTCTCCTGGCTCTGGGAGCCGTCGTGAGCGCAGTCTTCATTTCCGCCGGGCCGACCGAGGTCTCGACGGGGGAGACCTGACCTCGCGCACGGCGTGCCTGATCCGCACAATGATGGATCTCCATGGCTGACGAACGCGATCGGAACGACGTCGCGGAGGGAACGGCGGTGCGCGTCGCCCTCTGGCGTGCTATGCACGTAGAGGTCGACCCGCCGCCCTACGTCCTCGAAGATGAGATCGGCCTGCGGCTGGCGGCACCCGATGACGGGTGGCGCCAACGACCCGACATGGATCCGGACGGCACCCGGTGGTTCCGCTCCGGCATTGTCGCCCGGGCCCGCTACGTGGAGGACCTGGTCGCCCGACAAACCGACGACGGCGTCACGCAGTACGTCATTCTGGGGGCAGGTCTCGACACCTTCGCCCAGCGGCGGCCCGAGCTCGCGTCGCGTCTCCGTGTCTTCGAGGTCGACCAGCCCGCTCCCCAGGCCTGGAAGCGCCGGCGACTCGTGGAGCTCGGTTTCGGTGTGCCGGAGTGGCTCCACCTGGTACCGGTCGACTTCGAGAAGGGTGGATCGTGGTGGGAGGAGCTCGTCGCCGCCGGCTTCGAACCCGGACGACCGGCCGTCGTCGTCTCGACGGGCGTGTCGCTCTACCTCTCCGAGGAAGCCAACGCCGCAACCTTGCGGCAGATCGCCGGCCTGGCCCCGGGGTCGACGCTGGTCATGACGTTCCTCGTGCCGTCGGAGCTGGTGGAGGACGTCCTGCGACCGGGCTTCGAGGCGGCCGAGAAGGGCGCCCGCGCGACGGGGACCCCTTTCGTCAGCTTCTACCGGCCGGACGACATGACGGCGCTGGCCTTGGCGGCCGGGTTCCGCGAGGCGCGGCACGTCTCGTCGGGTGCGCTCAACGAGCGCTACTTCGCCGGACGGACCGACCGCCTGCGGACCGCGCGCGGAGAGGAACTGCTGGTCGCGACCACCTGACCCTCCTGGAGCAGCCACGCACGGTGAACGCCCTGCGGCCGGGAAGTGTGACACTGTGTCGGCCGGCGCGGCCGTCGGTGGCCGCCGTTCCTGCGGAGATCGAGCATGCGGAAGAGCCTTGTCACATCGGTGGTCGGCGCACTCCTGCTCAGCATCGTGGCGGTTGTCGGAGGCGCCGGGACGGTGTCTGCTGCGGCGAGCACGCCGTCGCAGGGGGTCACGGCCACGACCATCCGCGTGGGGATCCCCTATGTCGACCTCGCCGCCGTCCGACAATTCGGCATCACCCTCGACCAGGGCAGCTTTCCCGACGCCTACAACGCGGTCATCGCGAACCTGAATGCCCACGGCGGCATCGACGGCCGCCGCGTGGTGCCCTACCTGGTGGCCGTGAACCCCGTCGGGACGGGACCGGCCATCACCGCCTGCACCCAGTTGTCCGAGGACGACAGCGTCTTCGTCGCCATCAACCCCCAGCAGTCCGACTGCTTCCTGCAGCAGCACCACGTCCCGACGATCTCGGGCACCTTCGAGGATGCGCCGGCCACGAGCGCCACGCCCAACTTCACCCTGGTGCCGCCCCCGGCTGCGTACGACCCGGTGCAGCTGGCCGTGCTGGCGCACCAGGGCGACTTCAAGGGCAAGAAGGTCGGGCTCTTCGCCGGCCAGGAGACCGACGGGGCCGAGTTGAAGGTCGTCCAGTCGTCACTGCAGTCGTTGGGCGTGCACGTCGTGGAGAGCGCGGTCGACGGCGCGCCGCAGAGCGACGAGGTGGCGACCAACCAGCAGGCCGCGCTCATCGCCCAGCGGTTCCAGCAGGCGGGTGTCGACGAGGTGGTGGCGGTGGGGACCGGCGCCACCGTCTGGCCCGAGTCGCTGCAGGCAAACCAGAGCACCTACCTCCCGGCGTGGATCGCCACGAACGAGTCCAGCCTGGAGACCTCGGTGCTGGGAGCCTCCATCCAACCGAAGTATCTCCAGAACGTCCTCACGACGAGCCCCGTTCCCTCGAACTACACGCTCTGGCACACGCCCGCCGTCCAGGCCTGCGACAGTGTCGTGCGCAAGGCGTACCCGTCGCTCAAGATCACGCCGCCGACGAACCCGCTGACGGGGTCCGACCAGACCTTCTACGCCGTCGAGGCGGCCTGCCTGAACATCGATCTGTTCGCGACGATCGCCAAGGCGGCCGGCAAGAACCTCACCGAGTCGACCTTCGCGCACGCCGGCTACGCACTCCGGAACGCCGACATCCCGGGATCGGGCGTCCCGGTGTCCTTCGCGCCGGGCCGGGCCTATCCGCTCGGCCCCGTCTATCTCGTCACCTTCGACAGGGCGAAGAACGTGCTGCAGTTCGCCAGCACGCCGGCGGGGAGATAGCGCGCCCGCGTCAGGGCACCGCCGCGGTCAGAGTGTGGAGGGGAACGCGTCCGCTCCCTCGGCGAGCAGCGGCGCGACGTCGCGGGGAAGGATGACACCGGCTGCTTCCGCCGCCCGGGCGGCCGCCTCGTACCGGGCGAGGTACGCCGCACGCGTCCCGTAGAGCTCCCGGACCTGCTCGTCGGGGAAGCTCTCGTGGTACCCGACGAGCCGGGCGAAGACGTCGGGCGACTGTTGGATGGCGCTGTTGTGCGCCACGGGGACCTCGACTTGAGGCAGCCGGATGCCGCCGCGGGCGATGTTGTGGCCGTCGCGCACGATCGCGGGCGGCTCGCCGGCGAAGTCGATGCGAGGTTGGATCGGCGGAGGCGTGCCGTCGGTGAGCCAGCGCTGCAGGTGGTGAAGGGCGGCGTCGACCACCGGCGCCACCGAGACCTGGTTGATGGCCTGCATGGCGGGGTCGTCGAGCGGAATGGCGAACCCGAAGTCCCGCTCCATGCGGGGTGAGGACGACGCCATGGCCGGCAGCGCCACATGCGATGCCCCGGCCACCTCCCAGTACCGGAAGCGGTCGGTGTCGGGCTGGCGCACGGGGTAGCACGACGTGGCCTCGCACTCGGTGTTGACCACCATGACGGGAATGCCGAGGTCGTCGCGCAGCAGGTGCACGCCCTCGGGGATGCGGGGTTGCTCCGCGCCGGGGGCCGTCTCCCGCACGGTCATGACCTCGTCGCCGACTTCGAGCGGGGTGCCGCCGCCGAAGTACATCACGAAGAGGAAAGCGTCGAAGCGCTTGGTGCGCGGCTGCACGCCGTCGAGGTACGACGCCAGGCGGGCGGCCGACTGCGAGGCGCCCTGGGCGACGATCCGGCGCACCTCGAGCCCGTCCAGGGGATCGAGTCCGTCACGCGGTCGATCGGGTGCGACCAGGTTCGCCACCTGCGTGTAGATGTCGAAGGAGTAGTCGTCTCCGGGCATGGACAGGGAGCCGTAGCGCTCCGGATCCCAGTCGACCAGGCCCTGCGGGTTGTCGGGGAGGCCGTGCACGCCGACGTGTTGGACGGAGGCGGCGACGTAGGCGAAGCCGTTCTCGAACACCTCGGGGCTGTCGCCCCCGGTGAAGTTCTCGTAGCCGGCGGAGACGTTGTTCCACAGCACCACCACCGTCCCGTTGAAGGCCGCGGCATCGACCGGGCGCAGCACGACCATGCGGGTCTTGTAGCCGGCGCGCTCGACCGGCTCGACCGACCAGCGGCCGTGCCGGTTCAGGTCGGTGCCCGCGACCGGGGCGAAGCGGTCCGCCTCCCCCTCCACGAAGTACTCGTCGGCGCGATAGCCGAGGGCGTCGAGGTTCGCCGTGGGCAGGCCGAACGGCCACCCCCTGCCTCCGGTGACCGGTCCGCTGAGCCGGCTCACCGGCTGACCCGCAGCTCGCGCTTGAGGACCTTCCCCGAAGGATTCCGGGGCAGCGCCGCAATGAAGGTCACGTCCTTCGGGACCTTGAAGCGCGCCAGTTGGGCCTGGCAGTGGGCGATGAGCGCGTCGGGCGTCACATCGGCGCCAGGACGGAGAGCCACGAAAGCCACGGGCACCTCGCCCCATCGCTCGTCGGGGCGACCGACGACGGCGGCCTCGAGGACCGAATCGTGCTCGTAGAGGACGCGCTCGATCTCGGAACTGGCGATGTTCTCTCCTCCCGAGACAATCATGTCCTTGAGGCGGTCGACGATGAAGAGGTAGCCGTCCTCGTCGCGGACCCCGATGTCGCCCGAGTGGAACCAGCCCCCGGCGAAGGCGGAGGCGGTCGCCTCGTCGTCCCTCCAGTATCCCTTGAAGACCTTGGGCCCCCGCATGACGATCTCACCCTGTTCCCCGGCCGGCACGGGGTGGCCGTCCTCGTCCCAGAGGTCGAGCTCGAGGTAGAGGCAGGGACGGCCCACCGATCCGAGCTTGGTGATGATGCTCTCGCGGTCGAGGAACGTGTCGCCCGAGACGGTCTCGGTCATGCCGTAGGCGTCGGCGAACCAGGCCGAGGGGAAGACACGCTGGATCCGTTCGATCAGCGGGATCGGCATCTTCTCGCCCCCGTTGATGACGACCCGGATCGACGAGAGATCGCGCTGCTCAATGTCGGGCAGCGACATGATGGCGTTGACCATCGCCGGGGCCAGCCAGACCGCGGTCACGCGCGAGCGCTCGACCTCGTCCACCACCGCCGCCGCGTCGAAGGCGCGGTGGACGATGGTGCCGGCGCCGGCGGCGATGAGTGATGTCGTCGTCAGGTCGAGTGCGCCGACGTGGTACAGCGGGCCGCAGGCCAGCCCGAGGTCGGCGCTCGTGAACCCGAATTCGATGATGTGCGCCAGGTTCTTCCAGGCCAGATTGGCGTGAGTGAGCATGACGCCCTTGGGCCGGCCCGTGGTCCCGGACGTGTACATCAGGCGGTGGACGTCGTTGCCGGCGGCGGCCACCGGCGCCGTGTTCGGCGCGTTGCGGCGCAGGGCGCTCATGCTCGTCCAGCCCGCCCTGTCGCTGGACGCAATGCTGACGCGCAGGAGCGGGTCCGGCAGGCCATCGGCGGCCTCGTCGGCCAGTGGCAGCAGGGCTTCGTCGCAGACCAGCGCGCGCGCACCCGAATGCTCGAGGATGTAGTGCACCTCGGGGGCGGCCAGCCGCCAGTTGATCGGCATGGCGATGGCACCGAGATGGTTGGCGGCGAACAGGGCTTCCAGGAATTCGGGGCAGTTGTACGACAGGATGGCCACCACGTCGCCCGGACCGACCCCCCGTTCGGCCAGGCCGCCGGCCGATGCGCCGACGCGGCGCGCCATCTCGCCGTAGGTGGTCGCCTCGCCCTCGAAGTGTGTGAGCACCTTGTCCGGCGTCCGTCGGGCGTGGTGGGTGAGCACGTTGCACCAGTTCACGTCCGCCGCCTCCATCGGTGCGGTCGTCACGGGCGTGCCCCGACGCTCAGTGGCACGGCTTCGAGACGGAGTGGCAACACGACCGATGACTCCTTTGCTGATCCGACGCATGTGCAAGCGCCATCCGATGTCGCAGCGGCCGATCGACGCTCTTCGAGCGGCGCCCCGCCGACCAGCGGCCCGCTAGTCTCGCGCTCAATGGCACGGGCGGAAGCGACCGGAGACTCTCGGCGCAAGGCGAACTGGGAGGCGCGTTACCAGTCGATCATCGACACCTCCGCCGGCGTCTTCGCCCGCGGCGGCTACCACGCCACGGGCATCACCGAGCTCTGCGTCGCCAACGATCTCGGCAAGGGGGCGCTGTACCACTACATCGGATCGAAGGAGGACCTCCTCGCGGCCATTCACGACCGGGTGATGGACGAGGTGATGCTCGGCGCTGATCGCGTGGCCGAGGCCGGAGGCTCGCCCTCGCGGCAGCTCGCCCTGCTCGGTGAGGAACTGCTCGACGTCATCCACCGCTACCCCGACCACGTCTGGGTCTTCCTGCACGAGTTCCCGGCGCTCACCGGCGAGCGGGCCGAACAGTTCCGGCAGCGCCGCCGCGCCTACGAGCAACGGGTGGAGGCGGTCCTGCGGGCGGGCGTCGACTCGGGGGAGTTCCGCGAGCTCGACCCCCGCCTGACCGCCATGGCATGGTTCGGCATGCACAACTACACCTATCTCTGGTTGAAGCCGGGCGGTGAGCTCTCGGCGCGTGACGTGGCCAAGCCCTTCGCGGACATCTTCATGGTCGGCATCACGAACGCCGTCGCCGACCCGCCCGGATAAGCACCTTTCACGGCGCCGAGTACCCGCCGTCGACGACGAGCGCCGAACCGGTCGTCCATTGTGCCGCAGCGCTGGCCAAATAGGAGTAGGCACCCACGAGGTCGCCGGCCGTGCCGAGCCCGAGCGGATGGCGGGCGGCGACCGCGTCGAGAGCCTCCTCCGGGAGGCCGTCGTGAATGGCCGAGCGGAACGTCCCCGGGCAGACGCAGTTGACGCGGATGCCGTCGCGTGCGTACTCGACCGCCGCAACCTTGGCGAGCTGAATCACCGCCGCCTTGGTGGCGCAGTAGGGCGCGGCGTGCGACCACGCGGTGAGACCGGACACCGAAGCGGTGAGGACGATGGAGCCGGCGTGCTGGGGACGCATCACGGCCACCGCGGCCCGGATGCCGTTGACGGCGCCGAGCACGTTGACCCGGAAGGCGCGCTCCCAGTCCTCCGTGGTCAGGTTGTGGATCCGGCCGTTGGGGGAGAGGACGCCGGCATTGCTGATGAGGACGTCGAGGCGGCCGAAGCGCTCGACCGTCCTCGTGACGACGGCCTCGACCTGGTCGAAGTCACTGACGTCGGCCAGCATCGTCTCGACCGACCCGTTGGCGCCGGAGAGGCCGGCGACCGTCGCGTCGAGCGAGGGCGCGCTGATATCACTGAGCATGAGGTCGGTCGAGGGCTCGCTCCCCAGCTGCTTGGACACGGCCGCGCCGAGTGCCCCGCCCGCGCCGATGATCGCCACCACCCGCTGCGTCACCGTCATACCAGCAAGTATCCGCCGTCGACGTTGAGCACGGTGCCGGTGATGAAGGCGGAGGCGTCGGAGGCCAGGAATTGGTAGGCGGCGGCGAGGTCGGTCGACGTGCCCCAGCGCTGTTGTGCCGTGTGCCCGGTGATGGCGGCGGAGAGCTTCGGGTTGTGCACCCACTCGTCGGCCAGCGGCGACTCGAACCACCCGGGTGCGACGACGTTCACGGTGATGCCGGCGGGCGCCAGATCGAGCGCGAGGCCCTTGGCCACGCCGACCAGCCCGGCCTTCGATGCGCTGTAGGCGGACAGGCCCTTGCGCGGGCGCTCCCCGAGGACCGAGCCGGTGAAGATCAACCGGCCGCCGTCGCCCATGACCCTGGGCCGCCGCACGTGCGCCGAGGAAGGCGCCGGTGAGGTTGACCTCCATGACCTGGCGCCAGACCTCGGCCGCGGTCTCCCGGGGACCGGCCACGATCGGCGAGATCCCGGCGTTGCAGATCCAGGCGTCGACGCCGCCCCACTCGGCCACCGCTGCATCGGCCACGGCCTCGTTGAAGTCCTCGTCGGTCACGTCGCCGCTGAGCACGAGCGACGTGCCGGGCAGCGCCTCGGCCACCGCCTTGAGATCCCGCTCGGTGCGGGCGACGAGGGCGACGGCGGCGCCGGCCTGCGAGAACGCATGGGAGAGCACGGCGCCGAGACCGCGGCTCGCACCGGTGATGACCACCCGCTTGCCCGAAACCGCCCCGGGCCCCGGGAACGACTCGGGTATCTCGATCTGCTCGATCATCGTTTCCCTCACGTTGTACCGACCAGTACAGTACACGGTCGATGACCGTCGACTCCTCCTCACGAGCCGCCTTCTCGACGGCCGACCTGGTGGAGATGCAGCGCCGCATGCTGCTCATCCGGGGCTTCGAGGAGCGGGTGGCCGCCCTCTACCGGGACGGCGAGGTGCCCGGGTTCGTCCATCTCTCCACCGGGCAGGAGGCGACGGCGGTCGGGGCCTGCTGGCCGCTGGGCCCGGGCGATGTCATCACGTCGACCCACCGGGGCCACGGCCACTGCCTGGCCAAGGGGCTCGACCCGCGTGGGATGTTCGCCGAGCTCATGGGCAAGGACGAGGGGACGAACCGCGGCCGCGGCGGCTCCATGCACATCGCCGACCCGACGCGGGGGATCTTCGGGGCCAACGGCATCGTGGCGGCCGGCGTGCCGATCGCCGCGGGGGCGGCGGCCGCGGCGCAGCTGCGGGCCGACGGTAGCGTGACGGTGGCGTTCTTCGGCGACGGCGCGGTGGCCCAGGGTGCCTTTCACGAGGCCGTGAACCTGGCCGCCGTCTGGAAGCTCCCGATCGTGTTCTTCTGCGAGAACAACGGCTACGCCGAATTCTCCCCGGCGTCCACCCAGCATGCGGCGTCGCTGCAGCAGCGCGCTGCCGGCTACGGGATCGCCTACGTGGCCGTGGACGGCAACGACGTGGTGGCGACGGCGGCCGCCATGGGGGACGTCGTCGCAGGGGTGCGTGCCGGCGGAGGGCCCGTCGTCGTGGAGGCCGCGACCTACCGCTGGCACGGACACTACGAGGGCGACCCCGAGCGCTACCGCTCTCCCGAGGAGGTGGAGGAGTGGCGGGCGCGGGACCCGCTGCTCGTGCACGAGGCCGCGCTGCGGCAGGCGGGCGTCGGCGACGACGATCTCAAGGAGCTCGAGGCCGCGACGGCGGCGCTGCTCGACGAGGCCGTCGACACCGCGCGCGGGATGGCCGCTCCGGCGCCGTCCACGCTGTCGGACTTCGTCGTCCGCCCACGGGCGGCGCGGCCGGAGCCGGCGCCACCAGCGGAGGACGCGCCCGTCTTCCGCACCATGGACGCCATCCGGTCCGCGCTGGCAATCGAGCTGGCCGAGGACGACCGGGTGTTCGTGGCCGGGGTCGACGTCGGCGCCGGCGGCAACGTCTTCGGTCTGACGCGTGGGCTGGCCGAGGAGTACGGGGACCGCGTGCGGGACACGCCCATCTCCGAGACCGCCATCGTCGGCCTCGGAGTCGGGGCGGCCATGGCCGGGATGCGCCCGGTTGTCGAGCTGATGTACCTCGACTTCATCGGCGTGTGCTTCGACCAGCTGCTCAACCAGGCGGCCAAGTTGCCGTTCATGACCGGCGGGGCGGCGGAGATGGCGCTCACGGTGCGGACCCAATTCGGCGCCGGCCGTTCTTCGGGGAGCCAGCACTCGCAGAGCCTGGAGGCGCTGCTGGCGCACATCCCGGGGCTGACCGTCGTCATGCCGTCGACGCCGGCCGACACCTACGGGCTGTTGCGGGCGTCGATCCAGGACCCCAACCCGGTGGTGTTCATTGAGAACCGCCAGCTGTACGGCATGAAGGGCCCGCAGCCGCCGCCCGACCACGTGGTGCCGATCGGCCGCGCCGCCGTCGTGCGCACCGGGGACGACATCACGGTCGTGTCGGTCTCGCGGATGGTGCACGAGGCGCTGGCCGCCGCGGCGGCACTCGAGGCGGAGGGGATCTCGGTCGAGGTGATCGACCTCCGGACGGTGTCGCCGCTGGACATGGAGACGATCCTGGCCTCGGTGCACAAGACGAGCCGCCTGCTGATTGCGCACGAGGCGGTCATGCCCTTCGGCATCGGTGCCGAGATTGCGGCCACGGTGGCCCGCGAGGGCTTCTGGGATCTCGACGCGCCGATCGAGCGCATCGGGGCGGCGGCGACGCCGTCCCCCTATTCGCCCGACCTCGAACGAGCCTGGCTCCCTGACCGGGAGGACATCGCCGTCGCCGTCCGCCGGCTCAGCGCGGTGTAGCGACCGGCCCGGTCAGCAACCCAACTGCCGGGCGATGACGAGGTGCTGTATTTCGTTCGTGCCCTCGCCGATCTCGAGCACCTTGGAGTCGCAATAGAAGCGGGCGACCGGCGTCTCGAGCATGTAGCCCAGGCCACCGTGGATCTGCACTGCTTCGGAGGCTGCCCAGGCGGCCACCCGGCTCGCCTTGAGCTTGGCCATCGCCGCCTCCTTCTGGAACGGCTGGCCCGCGTCGCGCAGCGAGGCGGCCCGGTAGGTGAGCCAGCGCGCCGCCTCCAGCTCGGTGGCGATGTCGGCCAGCTTGAACTGCACCGCCTGGAACTTGGAGATGGGCTGTCCGAACTGGGTGCGCTGACGGGCGTAGGCGGTAGCCAGGTCCAGGACCGCCTGGGTCAGGCTGAGCGAGAGGGCGGCGATGGAGATCCGGCCGACCTCCAGCGTGCGCAGGAACTGGCCGAGGCCCAGGTTGGGGTCGCCGAGGAGGTGCTCGTCGGGCACCCAGACGTCGTCGAGGTAGAGCTCCCGGGTGTCGAGGCCGCGCCAGCCGATGCCGCGCATTTTGGGGCCCATGGTGAAGCCGGGCGTGTCCTTCTCGACGACGAGGCTGGCGAAACCCGCCTCCCGGCCCTCGGCGGGTTCGGTGCGCGCCAGCAGGGTGACGCCGAACGACATGTCCGTCCCGGCGTTGGAGATGAAGGTCTTGCGCCCATTGATCAGCCAGCCCCCGTCGCGTCGCTCCGCCCTGGTCCTGATCCCGCGGGCGTCGGAGCCGGCGTCGGGCTCGGTGAGCCCGAAGGCACCGAGGACCCGTCCCTCCGCCAGCGGCCGCAGCCAGCGCTCCCGCTGCTCGTCGTTGCCGAACAGGTAGAGCGGCAGGGACCCGATGGTGACGTGGGCCTGCCAGGCGGCGGCGACGGACTGGTCGGCCTGCCCGATCTGCTCCATGGCGGCCACGAAGCCGACGGTCGACATCCCGATCCCGCCCCACTCCTCGGGGACGAGCATGCCGAGCAGGCCGAGCGCCCCCATTTCGCGCAGGAGATCGGTGGGGCACCGCGCCTCCTCCCAGGCCAGTGGCGCGCGTGGGGCGATCTCCTTCTGGGCGAAGTCGCGGCACAGGTCGACCAGGGCGTGTTCTGATTCGTCGAGTGAGAAGTCCATGCCGCCCGTCGTTCAGGTCTCGGTCGGCAGGTGGGCCAGGAAGGAGGCGGACCAGTCGGGCAGGTCGCGCGGAACGGTGTAGCCCTTCTCGTCGTTGATCTCGTCCCAGTGCCGGGCGATGTCCTCAATGGTCGGCGCTTCCGCGACGTACCCCGGGGTCGAGGCGATGAAGATGCGGGCGAAGCGGCCCGCGCCGGCGGCGTACATCTCGCCGTTGACCGGGCAGGTCTCGTGGGCGAGGAAGGCCACCAGCGGCGCCACCTGGCCCGGCGCCATGGGGGATGAGCCGTCATCCGCGTCGGCGCCCGGCCCGGCCATGCGCGTGAGCGCCGCCGGGGCGATGAGATTGACCTTGATGCCGTGCGCCTCGCTCATGGTGGCGATGCTGCGGGTCAGGCCGATGACGCCGCCCTTGGCGGTCGCGTACGACAGGTTCTTCGGAAGTCCGAAGACCCCCGACGACGTCGTCATCACCACCCGGCCGTAGCCCTGCTCGACCATGTGCGGCCACGCCGCCCGGGTGGTGTTGAACGACCCCTGGACGTGGACGGCGAGGTGCCGCTCCAGGTTCTCCGCGTCGACGTCGGGGAGCCCGGCCCACCTGATGATCCCGGCGTTGTTGATCAGGATGTCGAGCTGTCCGAACCGGTCGAGCGCGGCGTCAATGAGGGCTTGGGCGCCCTCGGGCGAGGCGACATCGTGCTCGTCGGCGAGGGCCGAACCGCCGGCGTCCTCGATCTCGGCCGCGACGGTCGAGGCGACGGTGCCGTCGACCCCGACGCCCTGCATCGACCCGCCCAGGTCGTTGACGACGACGCGCGCACCGCGGCTGGCCAGGAGTAGCGCGTAGGCACGACCGATGCCGCGCCCCGCGCCGGTGACGGCAGCGACACGTCCCTCGAAGCTGAGCAAGTCCACGTCGATACCCGCCCCCCCGGTGCCGCCGGCCGTGCGAGCGGTCTAGTTCGCCGACGGCACGGCGGCAAGCGGCGCCGTGAACCCGAGGAGATCGCCGAGGGTGCCGCCCACCATGGCGGCGCGCTCGTCGTCGGGCACGCCGGCGAACAGCTGGTCCATGAGCTGCTTGCTGCCGCGGAACGTCCCTTCCGCGTGCGGATAGTCGTTGCCCCAGACGATCGACGACAATCCTGTGATGTGGCGGCAGGCCACCGCGACCGGGTCGTCCTGGAACGAGACGTGGAATTGGCGCTTCACGTACTCGCTGGGCATCAGCGGGTAGGGCCATTTCTCGTTGAGCCGGAAGAGGCGGGCGATGCCGCTCTGCTCGGCGGCCGGCACGCTGTCGTCCCACACGCCGAGCCACCAGTCGGCGTCCTGGCCGATGCCGGTGATCCAGCATTTGTCCATGCTGCCGACCAGCGAGGCCAGCCAGTGCGCGTTGAATTCGATCAGCGCGAAGTGCAGGTCGGGGTAGCGCTCGGCCACCCCGCCACCGATCAGTTCGCAGATGAGCTGCTGCGGCACGATGGTGCTGTAGATGGCCTGGGTGACCATGCGCTTCGAGGCCGACCTCTCCGTCACCGGCTGGTTGACCTCGGCCGCGTTCTGCATGACGACCTTGAGGGTGGTCGACGTGGGGTCGTTGACCTTGATCCCCCCGGTCTGGGTGTGGAAGAAGACGTGGAGCCCCGCGGCCTGGGTGGCGGCCCAGACGGGGTCGAGGTCCCGGGAGTAGTAGGGCAGCGGCGGCGTCGCCGGCAGGAGGATGGCCCGGAAGCCGAGCGCGGCGGCACGCTCGATCTCCACGACGGCGTCGTCGATGTCCGTCAGCGGGACCGGTGCGGTCGGCGCCAGCCGCGAGAAGTAGGGGCCGAACCGCTCCGCGACGTAGTCGTTGTAGACCCGGGCATGGGCGATCGAAAGCTCATGGTCGTCGGAGTAGAGGCCGAACAGCGAGAGGTTCGGGTGCATGACGCCGACGTCGACGCCGTCGTCGTTGAGATCCTCGATGATGATGTCGGGGTCGCCCTCGGGCATCCGCCCGCCTGTCTGGCGGTAGCGCGAGATCGTCCAGCCCTCGAAGCCGGGCGTGTGGAGGCGCCGGAACTTGGTGGCGCCGCCCTCCACGAGCGGCTCGATCTCGAAGTCGTCCTCCCAGACGCCGCGGTCCCGCAGGTTCTTCGGCAGGCGCGTCACGAAGAGGTCGGTGGGCTCCAGGATGTGCCCGTCAGCGGAAATCACGAGTTGCTGCTCTGACATGGTTTGTGCCCTTCCTGCGCGGCTGCGCAAGATCAATGATGGAGCGCGCGCGGACGCGGTACTCTGAGCCCGATTCTAGACCAACCGGTCGGTACAGACAACGCCGCCGTGCCGGTCCGCAATGTGGACGGAAGGGGAGATGGCGACATGAGCAAGCGGTGGAAGCAGCGCCCGCCCGGCTCGACATGGGGCGACTGGGGTGACGACGACGAGCTCGGTCGCATCAACCTGCTGACCCCCGAGAAGGTGCTCCAGGGCGTGCGGGAGGTGGAGGCGGGCATCAGCTTCTGCCTCAGCCTTCCTCTCGACTATCCGGGCGGGACCGCATTGAACCAGCGGCGCTACCCGCCCGTGATTGCGCCGACCGAGGACATGGACGGGAACGCGGGCACCTTCTACAACGTCGCGATGAGCTCCATGAAGAAGTTCGGCGACCCCAAGTACGTCGACGTGTGGGCGGACGACGTCGTGACGCTCTCCCTGCAGTACTCGACGCAGTGGGACTCGCTGGCCCACGTGGGCGCCGAGTTCGACGCCGACGGCGACGGCATCGACGAGGCGGTGTACTACAACGGTTACCGCGCCGGCGAGGACCTGGTCGGCCCGAAGGAGGATGCGGCCGGCGACGGGGGCGGCCACCGATGCTTCGCCCGCCACCTGGGCCTGGAGCACATGGCGGCGGCCGGCGTCCAAGGGCGCGGCGTGCTCGTCGACCTGGCCCACCACCTGGGCCATGACTGGCGCGGCGTCGACCGCGAGACCCTGGAGGGGATCATGGCGGCGGACGACGTCGTCGTCGAGCCCGGCGACATGCTGCTGCTCCACACCGGTTTCGCCACCGAGGTGCTGCGCTGGGAGCGCAACCCCGATCCGGTCAAGATCCACACTCTGTGCTCGTACCTCGACGCGCGCGATCCGTCGCTGCTGGAGTGGATCGCCGACTCGCAGATCTCCGCCCTGGTGGCCGACAACTACGCGGTGGAGGGCATGGTGGGCAAGGACCGCGACGAGAGCCGGCACTCGTTCCTCCCCATCCACAACCTGTGCCTCTTCAAGCTCGGCGTTCCGCTCGGCGAAATGTGGTACCTGCACGAGTTGGCGGCGTGGCTGCGTGAGCACGACCGGAGCCGCTTCCTCCTCACGGCGCCACCGCTCCGCCTTCCCGGGATCGTGGGCTCGCCGCTGACGCCGGTGGCGACGGTCTGAGCAGCGTCGTGGGGGAGCGGGTCAGGCTCCCGAGTCGGAACGCTCGGCGCACCCCGAAAGCGTGAAGGCCGCGTAATCGGTCTCCTTGACGGTGGCGATGTCCGCCAGGAGCTTCGGCCGGCCGGCCGAGTTCAGCAGGTACTTGCGGGGCTTCCCGGGGATGTTCGTCCCGAAGTAGTAACTGCTCTCCCCGAAGGCCGGGGCCTTGGTCGCCCAGCGGTCCACCATGGCCGTCCATTTCTCCTCCGCAGCCTCGTTGACCTCAATGACGTTGCATCCCGTCGCACGCAGATGGATCAAGGCCTCGGTGACGAACTCCACCTGGTCCCCGTTGTAGCGGGGATTGTTGCCGGCGGCCGCATGGGGCCCGCCCGGGAAGAAGAAGTTGGGGAAGCCGGTGGTCTGAATCCCGAGGAACGTCTTCGGACCGTCGGCCCAGTGGTCGACCAGTGCGCGGCCGCCGCGCCCACGGATGCCCATGCGCGCCAGCGCGCCGGTGCCGAAGTCGAAGCCGGTGGCCCAGACGATGATGTCGACGTCGCGCTGCGTGTCGGTCGTCTCGATTCCCGACGGTGTGAGCCGGACCATGGGTGTGGCCTGCAGATCCACCAGCTCCACGTAGGGCTTGTTGTAGACCTCGAAGTAGGCGGTGACGAACGGCGGGCGCTTCTCACCGAACCGGTGGTCCTTGGGGATCAGCCGTTCCGCCGTCTCGGGGTCGTCGACGATGTTCCTGATCTTGTCGGCCATGAAGGCACACCAGGCGGCGTTGGCCTCCCCGTCGAACATGACGTCGCTGTAGTTGCTGGTGAGCTTCGAGAACCCCGGGCTTCTCCACATTTCCTCGAAGAATGCGGCGCGGTCCTCGTCGGAGTCGTCGAAAGCGGCCCGGTCGTTCGGAACATGGAGAAATCCGCTCGGCGACGTGTTGAGCGTGGCGCGGATCGACTCGAAGTCCTTCCGGAGCTGCGCCTGCTCGTCCGGCGTGATCGGGGCGTTGTTGAGCGGCGTGCACCAATTGGGGGAGCGCTGCAGCACCGTGACCGAGGCCGCCGTCTCGGCGATGACCGGAATGATCTGCACCCCGCTGGACCCGGTGCCGACGACGGCAACCCGCTTGCCCGTGAAGTCGACGGGCGTCGTCGGCCACAGGCCCGTGTGGTACTGCTCGCCCTCGAAGTCCTCGCGGCCCGGCACGTCGGGGAAGTAGGGGATGGAGAGGACGCCGGTGGCTGCGACGAAGTACCGGGCCCGGACCCGCTTGCCCGTGTCGTCCTCGACGGTCCACAGCCCCGCCTCTTCGTCGTAGTCGGCGGAGGTCACCCGGGCGCCGAAGCGCATGTGGCGCCGAAGATCGAACCGGTCCACTACGTGGTTGAGATAGCGCTCGATCTCAGGTTGTTCGGCGAAGTGCTCCTGCCATTCCCACTCCTCGAACAGCTCACGGGAGAAGAGGTAGGCGTAGGTGTAGCTCTCCGAGTCGAAGCGGGCGCCGGGGTAGCGGTTCCAGTACCACGTGCCCCCCACCCCGTGGCCGGCCTCGAGGAGCTGCACGGAGAAGCCCGCTTCCCGCGCCAGGTAGAGCTGATAGATACCGGTGATGCCTCCGCCGACGACCAGCACGTCGACATCGGCCGCCGGCGTGCTCGTGGTCTGGTCTGATGCGGCTTCGGGGGTTGTCATGGGCCTCCGGGGCGATGAGCCCGTCGCGGACGGGTGCGGCCCGCCGGCGTCAGCATTGCGCACGGGGCCCCACGATGCGGATTGTACCGACCGGTTAGTATATCTTCTGGAGTGTGCCTGCCCCAGGCACGAGGAGGCTCGGCTGATGGCAGTCCTGACGACGGGAGACCTGTGCGCCGCGGCCGGGGCGCGGGCCCACGTCGCGGGCGACAGACTGCGGCCATGAGCAACGTCGACGACCCGGGCCCCCGCCGGGTGGCCGTCGTCACCGGCGGCGCATCCGGCATCGGGTTGGCCATCAGCGAACGGCTGGCGGCGGACGGCCTGGCGGTCGCGGTGTTCGACCGCGACGGCGAGGCCGCCGAGGCGGCGGCGGGGAAGATCGAGGGAGCCGGGGGCTCCGCCCTCGGCGTGCCGGTCGACGTGACCGACCGGGAGCAGATCGACGCCGGCATGGCTCGCGTCAGCGAGCGCTTCGGTACGCCGACCGTCCTGGTCAACAACGCCGGGGTCCATGCGGTCGACCCCTTTTTGAAGATCACACCGGAGAAGTGGCAGCGTCTTCTCGACGTGAATCTCACGGGGACCTTCAACTGCTGCCAGGCCGCCCTGCCCGGCATGATCGAGGAAGGTTGGGGGCGGATCGTCAACATCTCGTCGTCCAGCGCGCACAGCGGGCAGCAGTTCATGGCGCACTACGTGGCCGCCAAGGCAGGGATGATCGGCTTCACGAAGTCGCTGGCCCTCGAGTTCGGGCCCAAGGGCATCACCGTCAACACGATCCCGCCGGGCTTCATCGACACTCCGATGTTGCGCCGCCAGGAGAGCAAGGGGCTGCTGGGTGAAGGTGTCGATCACCATGCCGGGCTGACGCCGGTGCGGCGGATCGGCCTCCCGGAGGATGTGGCGGCGCTGTGCTCCTTTCTCGTCCGCGACGAGGCGGGCTACATCACCGGCCAGGTCCTGGGGGTCAACGGTGGCCGCAACACCTGAGACGCCTCGGCTGCAGCCGCTCCCGCCGAACGAATGGTCCAAGGCGGCCGGCGCGGCACTGGGGCCGCTGCTGCCACCGACCGGACGGCCGAAGGGCGAGAACCGTCCGAAGGGGCTCAACGCGCTCGGCGTGCTGGCCCGCTACCCGGAGCTCGCCCTGGCCTACAACACCTTCAGTGGCCAGATCATGTACGGGTCGAGGCTCACGGCACGGCATCGCGAGCTTCTCGTCCTTCGGGTCGCCACCGTGCGCGACGCCGAGTACGAGTGGCGGCAGCACGTGGCCAGCGCGGGCGACAACGGCGTCGACCCGGAGGAGGTCGCCCGCGTCGTGTCCGGGCCCGAGGCGCCCGGGTGGACCGACCTGGAACGGGCACTGCTGCGCGCCGCCGACGAGCTGCTGGGCGACGCGCTCATCGGGGAGGAGACCTGGGCGACCCTGGAGGGCGCGCTCGACGAGCACGAGCTGATGGAGGTCGTCTTCACCGTCGGCGCGTACGACACCTTGGCCATGGCGCTGCGGACGTTCGCGGTGCCGTTGGACGACGACCTGCAGACGCCATGAGCGGGCTCCCCGTCCCCCACGCCGTCGAGGTCCCCGACCGCATCCCCAAGGAGCGCTACTACGACCCGGCCTTCTACGCCCTCGAGGCCGAGCAGCTCTGGCCCCGGGTCTGGCAGATGGCCTGCCGGCTCGAAGAGCTCCCCGGCGTCGGGGACTTCGTCGAGTACGAGATCTTGGAGCACTCCGTCGTCGTGGTGCGCACCGGGGACGCCCCCGACGAGGTGGCGGCCTACGAGAACTCGTGCCGCCACCGCGGCGTCAAGGTCGTCGAAGGCCGCGGCACCCTCAAGAGCGGCTTCACCTGCCCCTTCCACGGCTGGTGCTACGGCCTCGACGGGGCCAACACCTTTGTGTCCAAGGCCAGGTCCTTCTCCGAGCACAACCTCCAACCCGGCGCCATCGACCTGGTCCGCGTGCGCTGCGAGGTCTGGGGCGGCTGCGTGTGGATCAACTTGGACCCCGGCGCCCCCGACCTGCGGGCCTGCATCGAGCCCTTCGCCAGCATCGCTGACGCCTGGAAGGTCTCGGCCATGCGGGCCGAGTGGTGGCACGCCTTCGCGCTCCCGGTCAACTGGAAGCTGGCCCAAGAGGCCTTCTTGGAGCAGTACCACGTGATCGAGACCCACCCCGAGCTGGTCATCCCCAAGCGCTTCGCCCCCCGCGAGCGCGCCGCCTTCGACCCGGCCGTCTTCGTCGACGCCGAGCTGCACTACCTCCATGTCATGAGCGAGGGCATGGCGGGCATGGTCCACGCCAACGACGTGGCCGTCGCCGAGACCCGGCGCCACGTGGAGCTGCCCTCAGACCCCGAGGGGGCCATGGCGGCCTGGCACGCCGGCCTCAACGACGCCGTGGTGGCCTGGCACAGCGAGCGCGGGGCCGACATCCCCGACCTCAACGACCTGGTGGCCCGGGGCATCGGCGAGACCATGTACTACTGCTTCCCCCACTACTTCGTGCTCCCTATGTACTCCTCGGCCAGCGCCTATCGCTTCCGGCCGCTCGGGCCCGAAGAGACCCTCATGGAGATCTGGTCGCTCACCCGCTACCCCGAAGGCGAAGAGCCCCCCGCCCCCGAGGCCCCACAGATCTGGGCCCACGACGACCCGCGGGTCCCGCCCATCCCCACCCAGGACTTCTCCAACCTGCCGCGCCAACAACGGGGCCTGCACAACGCCGGCTTCGAGTACATGCGCCTCTCAGAGGGCATCGAGGGGGGCATCGCCAACTTCGAGCGCACCCTCGACGGCTTCTTGGCCGGCTTGGCCTACGACCGGCTCTTCGCCGCCCTCGCCGCCGTCAACGTCAACCCCCTCGAGCGGCCCGTGGTCGACCTGGGGTTCTGAGGGAGGTATGGGCACCATGACATTTGCCGACGTTTCCGAGGGGGTGCGCGCCGCCCTCGCCGTCTACACGCAGGCGTTGGACGACGGCCGGACCGATGACGTCGTGGCCACCTTCTGCCCCGACGGCGCCTGCGTCATTCCGGGCATGGGCACGCACACGGGGCACGACGAGCTCCGTCAGGCCTACACGAAGTGGGCACCCCGGCGACCCCAGCGCCACCTCGTGCTCAACACGGTCGTCGAGTCCTGGAGCGACGACGAGGCCACCGCGGTGAGCGACGTGGTCTTCATCCTCCTCGGTGAGGACGGCTGGGACATTCAGCTCGTGGGCCGTTACAACGATGTCCTTCACCGCGACGGCTCCGTCTGGCGATTTCATCACCGCGCGGCCTCGTTCGTGACGGAGCAGCCGCCGAACAAGGAGACAGCATGACCGACGCCGTCGACTACGACGCCCTGGACTTCTTCCGCGGTACGGAGACCGTGGCCGATCCGTACCCGTACTTCGACTGGCTGCGCGAGCAGTGCCCCGTCCGGCGCGAGCCTGCGCATGGCGTGTTCATGGTGACCGGGTACGAGGAAGCCTTCACCGTCTACACGGACCCCGACACCTTTTCGTCCTGCAACTCCGTCACCGGCCCGTTCCCGGGCTTTCCGGTGCCCCTCGAAGGGCAGGACGACGTCGAAGGGCTCATTGCGGAGCACCGGGCCGAGCTGCCGTTCAGCGACCAGATCATCACGATGGACCCGCCTGAGCACTACGACCACCGCCATCTGCTCATGCGCCAGCTCACGCCGAAGCGGCTCAAGGAGAACGAGGACTTCGTGTGGCGGCTGGCCGACCGCCAGATCGACGAGCTCATGGGGAGCGACGACGCCGAGCTGATCACGGGCTACGCCAACCCGTTCGCCATGTTCGTCATCGCGGATCTGCTCGGTGTCCCCGAGTCCGACCACGAGGAGTTCCGCACCGCCCTGGCCCGCCAGAACGGGGGCGGGGGAGTCGGCAGCACGAAGTCCGAGATGCCGCAGAACCCCCTGGCCTGGCTGTACGACCGGTTCAGTCGCTACATCGAGGACCGCAGGAACGAGCCCCGCGACGACGTCCTCACGGCGCTCGCCACCACTCGCTTCCCGAACGGCGAGCTCCCCGAGGTCATCGACGTGGTCCGTGTGGCCACCAACGTCTTCGCGGCCGGCCAGGAAACCACCGTGCGCCTGCTCGGCACGGCGCTGCAGCTGATCGGGGAGCGCCCGGACCTGCAGCAGCTCCTCCGGGAGCGCCGCGACCTGATCCCGAACTTCGTTGAGGAGACCCTGCGCATGGAGGCCCCGGTCAAGGGCGACTTTCGGTTGTCCCGTTGCCCGGCCACGGTGGGCGGGGTCGACATTCCCGCCGGCGTGACGCTGATGGTCCTCAACGGCGCCGCCAACCGCGATCCGCGCCGGTTCTCGGACCCGAACGAGTTCCGCATCGAGCACGACAACGCGCGCGAGCACCTCGCCTTCGGCCGGGGTGTGCACAGCTGCCCGGGTGGCCCGCTCGCCCGCCTGGAGACCAGGGTGAGCATTGAGCGGCTCCTGGACCGGACGGCGCACATCGGCATCTCCGAGGAGCATCACGGGCCGCCCGACGCCCGTCGCTACAACTACATGCCGACCTACATCCTCCGGGGCCTGACCCGGCTCCACCTGGAGCTCACGCCCGCCGAGCCGGCCGTCTGATGACGCAAAGGACCCGCACGATGCCAGAAGGAGATGCCAGATGATCTTCAACGTGGTCAAGCAGCCCGTGCGCGCCAAGTACGCGGACGAGTTCCCCTCGCTCATCGCGGACTACATCGCCGCGTCACGCGCCGAGCCGGGCAACCTGTTCTTCGACTGGTGCCGGAGCGCCGACGATCCCACTCTGTGGTTCCTCATTGAGGGCTTCCGGGACGCCGAAGCAGGCGAGGCGCACGTGTCGTCCGACCATTTCAAGGCGGCCATGGCCGACATGCCCCGACTGCTCGCCGCCGCCCCCGAGATCATCCACGTCGAGGTGCCCGGTGACGGCTGGGGCAGCGTGAGCGAAGGCTCCTGACCCGAACGGAGCGTCGCTACTCGTCGAGCAGGTCCGGCTGGACCGACACGATCCAGTCGTACAGCGGCTGGAAGGCGCGCCATCCGGCCATGCACGGGCCCACCTGACCGGCGGTCTTCTCCGCCTGGTCGAGGTCGATCAGCACTGGTGTGCCGGCGGCCTCCGCCAGCAGCTGGGCCTGGCACGTGCGCTCCATCGTGATGAACCACCAGGCGGCCTCGTCCACGGACGTCTGGCCGACGGTCAGGAGCCCGTGGTTCGAGAGAATGACGGCCTTGTTGTCGCCGAGCGCGTGCGCCAGGCGCTTTCCCTCCTCGAGGTCGAGCACGACACCCGTGTAGTCGTCGAAGAGCGAGTGGTCGCCATAGAACGCGCAGGCATCCTGGGTGATGGGGTCGAGCAGACGGCGCAACGACGACCAGGATTTCCCGTGCACGGAGTGTGCGTGGGCGGCGGCCACGACGTCCGGTCGTGCCGCGTGGACCTGCGAATGGATGGCGAAGGCCGCCAGGTTCACCGGCCAGTCGCCGTCGACTACCTCGCCCTGGTCGTTGACCAGGATGAGATCCTTGACGCGGATCATCTTGAAGTTCATGCCGAACGGGTTGACCCAGAAGTGATCGAGCCGCTCGGGATCGCGGGCGGTGATGTGACCGGCGATGCCCTCGTCGAAGCCGAAGTGCCCGAACAGGCGAAAGGCGGCGGCCAGACGCTGCTTGCGGTACCGGCGCTCGTCCTCGATGTTGTCGAACGTGGGGAACGTCACCGGAAGACGGTCAGACGGCACAGAGTCATCCTAAGACAGGGGGGCGGGGAAGACAACGGAGTGCCGCCGCCGGGCGAACCGAGGGCAACAATTCAGAGCGGGCGGAAGTAGGGCAACGTGACGTCGTCAGAGACCGGATGGAATTCGACCGCCAGGCGAAGGTCCACCTGCAACGCCTCGGGCTCGCAGCCGATGACGGCGCTCATCATGAAGAATCCCTCGTCCAGATGGATCACGGCCGGTGCATAGGGCACCCGGAAGGCGGGATCGGGCGGTCGCCATACGACCGTCCAGCTGTAGAGGGCTCCCTGCCCGGCGCTGTCCTCCCAGACGGGTGCGCTCGCGTGGCACTGGGCACACACCGTGAACGCGCCGAGGCCGCGAAAGGAGCACGCGCCACATTGCTGGAAGAGCAGTCGCTGCTGCCGGCAGCCTTCCCAGTAGGGCAGGCTGTGCCGGCTGGGACGCGGTACCGGGATCCCTTCCGGCTGGGGGAGGAGGAGGCTCACGGACGTTCCCGACCCAGGAGCAGGACGTCGCAGAACAGGGCGCCCGATCCACCGTTGGAGCACAGCGCCACCTCCGCGCCGTCGACCTGGCACGAGGCGCAGCTTCCGCGCAGTTGCTCGGTGGCCCGGATGACCCGCTGGAGCTGCTGGGCGTTGATGCCGGGGTGGCTGAACGACATGGTCCCGCCGTCGGTGGTCACGGGGAGGATGCCGGCCGGCCCGATATTGCCGTCCTCCACGAACGGGCCGCCCTCGCCGGGACCGCAGAACCCGAACGCCTCGAGCTGCCGGATGATCTCGAACGAGAACGGGTCGTAGAGCTCGGCCACGTCGACGTCGTGCGGAGCGAGGCCGGCCATGGCGAAGGCGAGGCCGGCCACGCGTGCACCCACGAGCCCGGCGGGGAACGAGTCGGCGCGGGGCTGGAAGTCCCACACCGGGGCGACGACGTACGCCGGACCGAACGCATCGCTGGCTCCGCCGAGGATCCACACCGGAGCAGAGTGGGCACCGGCGCGCTCCGCCCTGGTCAGGACGATGGCGCACCCGCCCTCCGACGTCGTGGCGCACTCGAGGAGGTGGAAGGGGTCGGCGATCATGCGCGAGGCGAGGATGTCGGCAGGCGAGAACGGCCCGCGGCCGGAGTAGACGGCGTCGGGATTGTGGTGGCCGTTGGTGCGGATCACGGCCGCCGCCGTGGCCATCTGCTCCGGTGTGGTGCCGTACGTCAACATGTGACGACGCGCCATGAGCGCGAACTCGGCTGCGGTGAAGAGCCCGTAGCCCACGACGAGCTCGTTGGCCGGCCGGGTCCACGGCGCCGTGGAGGAACGGTCCGAGTGGACACCCGCGCCACCGGCGGCGACCAGGACGACGGTGCACTGGCCGGTGGTGATGAGGGCGGCGGCATCGAGGAGAGCGGGGATGCCCATGGAGCTGGGGCGCCTGGTGCAGGGCCCGAGGCCCAACTCGAGGGCGATCTGCGCGCAGTCGGTCCCCACCACGCCGTCGACCTCTTGCGGCGCGATGCCGGCGTCGTCCAGTGCCCCGAGGGCCCCGGCCAGCGCAATGGACGTCGAATCGTGGCCGGGCAGGGCCCTGGCTTGCACCGTGTTGGAGACGCCGGCGATGGCCACCTCGCGAAAGGGATGCGACGATCCGCCCGTCATGGGTGGAGCGTCGCGTCGCAGGGCACGCCGCATACTGTCGCGTCCGGACATGCGGTGTCATGCGAGCGGGCCGCCCCTGCGGCGCGCGCTGTGCCGGGTAGCCTGCGCGCCGGTCCGGGCGGCCGACAACCGCGCCGCGGTGGGACAGGGGGTAGGAGATCGTGCAGCACATGCGAGCGAACAGCTCGCCTCATCCGGGTCGATGCCGTCTGACGGCGGCCCTGGCGTCGGTGGCGCTCAGCCTGGCACTCGTCTCGGGTGCGGCCACGGGCGCCGGCGCTGCCACGGGCACGACCGCGGCGGCGCAGGGCGGTATCGCCTGGTCGCCCTGTCCCACGGTGTCGGGATACCTGTGCGGCACGCTGCAGGTCCCGCTGGACTACCGCCATCCCTCCCGCGGCACGGTGCCGCTCGCGGTCATGGAGCATCCCGTGCCGCAGAGCAAGGGCGTCATCATTTTCAATCCGGGGGGACCGGGTGAGAGCGGCGTCCTCATTCTGCCGATCCTGGCCTCGCTCGTGCCGGCGGCCGTGAAGAGCCGGTTCACCCTGGTGAGCTTCGACGAGCGCGGCACCGGCTCCAGCGAACCGCTCCTCTGCGGGCCTTCGGCGGCCGCGGCGAGCAGCGCGGTCGCCGGGACGGCGAGTGCCACCCGGACCTTCGCCGGGCTGGAGCGCTCCTGCCGGGCAAAGTTCCCGGACCTCTTCCCGACGGTGAACACCACCACGTCGGCCCGTGACATGGACCGGCTCCGGGCCGCGCTCGGGGTGAAGCGGATCGATTTCTACGGCATGTCCTACGGGACGGCCCTGGGTGCCGCCTACGCGCAGCTGTTCCCGAGTCACGTCCGCGCCGTCGTGCTCGACGGGGCGGTCGACGCCAACCTGAGCCTCGCCTCCGATGCCACGGCCGATGCCGCCGCCATAGAGACCGCGCTGACGCACGAGCTTCAGAGCTGCACGTCCACGTCCGGCTGTCCGCTGGGCGCGGATCCGGTCGGCTTCTACACCAAGCTCCAACAGCAGCTGACCCGCTCGCCGCTGCCGGCACCGGGCGGCGGCGACACGACACCGGTGACCGTCGGGGACCTGTACACCGCCTCACTCCTGTACCTGTCCGCACCGACCTTCACGCCCGGCTACTTCCCGGCGCTCGCCGCGGCTGCGGCCGGCAACGGAGCCCCGCTGCGTTCGGTCGCCCTCGGGCTGGAGGACGACCTGAACGGCGAGTCGCTCGTCGGCCCGCTCTGGACGATCACCTGCAGCGATGTCGTCACCCACCCCGACGCGACGAGGACCGCGCGGCTCGCCCGCACATTGGCCGCCCGCTATCCGCTCGCTGGCGCGGAAGCAGTGGCCAACTACCTCATCGCCTGCCCGGGGTGGACGACCTCGGACGAGCCCATCGCGCACCTGGCACCAGACGGCGCACCGGCGCCACTCGTCATCGGGAACGTCTACGACCCGAACACCCCGTACGTGATGGCGCCGCAGCTGGCGGCGGCGACCGGCGGCCGGCTCGTGACGTACGTCGGCTACGGGCACACGTGGTTGCTCAACGGATCGACGAACACCTGCATGGACAACGTCGTCACGTCCTACATCGTGGACGGCGTCGTGCCCCCGAGAGGAACACGGTGCAGCGCGACGCCGTGACCAGGCTCAGATGTACATGCCGCCGTTGACGCCGATCAGCTGACCGGTGATGTACTCGGCTTCGTCCGAGCACAAGAACGCGCAGGTGGCCGCGATGTCGTCGGGCGTCCCCGCCCGCCCGGTCGGCACCATGCCCCCCATGACGTCGATGCTCGGCACCTTGCCGACCCCGGCCGCGTTCCTGGCCATGGGCGTGTCGACGATGGTGGGCGGAATGGTGTTGACCGTGATGCCCTGGGAGGCGAACTCGCGGGCGAAGGCCTTCGTCAGGCCGATGACGCCGCCCTTGGACGCCACGTAGTGTGCCATGTGGGGCGCTCCGGATTGCGCGCTCGACGACGAGATGGTCACGATGCGCCCCCACTGCGCCGCCACCATGTCCGGCACGGCCAGCTGCATGCAGGTGAAGGTACCGGTGAGGTTCACCGCCAGGATGCGATCCCACTTCTCCGGCGTGATGTCGGCGACAGCGTCGAACGACTCGATCCCCGCACTGGTCACCAGGATGGTGACCGGCCCCAGCTTCTCGCGCACGTCGGCGAAGACGCCCTCGAGCGCCCCGCGATCGGCCACGTCGGCCTCGTAGCCCACCGCTGCGTGGCCCTGGCCGGTCAGCGCCTCGGCGGCCTTCGCCACGCCCGCACCATCCCGGTCGAGGAGGGCCACCGCCGCGCCGTCCGCCGCCAGCCGGTTCGCCACCCCGAGGCCGATGCCCGACGCGGCACCGGTCACGACGGCCACGCGGCCGCTCACCGGGACACCTCGGCCGGCGTGAACTCAATGTGCAGCTTGTGCAGGCCGCGCAGCACCCAGGTCGGCTCGTAGTCGAAGTGGCGGGCCGACGGCGGCCCGTGATGTTCCTCCGAGAGCCGGATGTCACGCATCCGGTCGAGGATGCGCGCAATGCTGACCCGCCCCTCGACCCGGGCCAGCGGGCCACCGGGACAGGCGTGCACACCCCGTCCGAAGGCGAGGTGGACCTTGGCGTTCGGCCGGTCGAGGCGGAACTCGGCGGGACACTCGAAGAGCCGGGGGTCGCGGTTGGCGGCCCCGTTCAGCAGCATCACCGGGGTGCCTGCGGGAATGTCGACGCCGGCCACGGTGGTGGACCGCCGGGCCAGCCTGAAGTCCGACTTCACCGGGCTCTCAATGCGCAGGGACTCCTCAATGAAAGCGGGGATGCGGTCGGGATGTGCCCGCAGCTCGTCCTGCAGGTCGGGATATTCGCACAGGTACTTGAGCCCGACGGCGAGCAGGCGGGCGGTGGTCTCCTGGCCAGCGGCGAAGAGGAAGGTCGCGGTCCGCACGACCGAGGTGACATCGGGAATGGTCCCGTCGGGGTAGGTCGCCTCCGCCAGGCGCGTCAGGGCGTCGCCCTGGGGCTCCCGCCGGCGGGCCTCGATGTACTCCGCGAACCAGTCGTCGAGCCACGCCAACGCGTTCAGCCCGATGTCCCCGTCGCCTCCCAGCTCGCCGGGACTGCCGCTGAGCCCGAAGCCCTCACGGAACCGTTGGTGGTCGGCCTGGGGCACCCCGAGGACGTCCGCCACGGCGAGCATGGCGAAGGGCTGGCTGTAGGCGCTGATGAACTCGCATCGCCCGGCCCCGATGAACTCGTCGATCTGGCGGTCGGCCAGGCCCCACATGAAGGCCTCGTTCTCCTGCAGGCGCTTCGGGGTCAACAGGCGCATGACGAGGGCGCGCTCCTGCGTGTGCATGGGCGGGTCCATGGTCACCATGTGCTCGTTCATCGGCAGCTGGTCCCGGTAGCCGTCAATGATCCCGCCGACGTCGTCGCCCTCGAGGGGCACCGGGAAGGAGGCGAAGGGGCCGATCACCGAATTGCACGACGAGAAGGTCTCGGGATCGAGATAGATCTCCATCGCCTCCTCGTAGCCCGAGACCGCGACCACGCCGAGATTGTCCGTGGGCAGCACGGGGCACTGGGACCGCAGGTGGTCGAAATAGGGGTAGGGATCCTCGAGGAGCGACTCGTCGCTGAAGAAGTCGATGGTCTCCCAGTCCGTCACCGTGGTCTCCCTTCCCCGCCCCAGCCGGAGGCGGGCGCACACCCTGCTGTGCAGTTGCTCAGCAACGTTTTGGCGCATGCTTAGCATCGGCCCCCGGATGTGACAACTTGTCGGGATGACGACGGCGCCCCAGCCGAGACGTATCGGCGCGGCCGACTCCAAGACGAGGGCCCAGCTGGTCGATGCGGCCGAGCAACTCCTGCTGGACGAGGGCTATGCGGCTGTCACCTCCCGGCGGGTCGGGGCGAAGGCGGGTCTCAAGCCGCAGCTCGTGCACTACTACTTCCGCACCATGGACGACCTCTTCCTGGAGGTCTTCCGGCGCCGGGCCGACGAGAGCCTCGCCCACTTCGAGCGCACGGTCGCGGCCGACAATTCGCTCCGCACCCTGTGGGAGCTGAACGCCGATCCCCGTGGTGCCGCCTTCATGACCGAGTTCGTCGCGCTGGCGAACCACCGCAAGTCGATCCGCACCGAGATCGCGCGCTACGCCGAACGCTCCCGCGCCGCCCAGCTCACCGCCTTGACGGTCGCCCTCCAGGCGGACGGGATCGGTGCGGAGCAGATCCCACCGATCGTCGCGCTGCTCCTGATGACCGGGCTCACCCAGGTGCTCTCACTCGAGCGCGTCCTCGGCGTGACCGCCGGCCATGACGCGACGCACCGTTTCGTGCACCGAGTCATTGACCAGCTTGAGCCATGACCAGCCGCGGGTGCGCGGCCGCCAGCGCGCCTGCCCGCAACGAGCGGATCGTCTGGCGGTAGGAGCCGGCCAGGCTGTCCTCGCAATAGCCCAGGTCGTTGTCCGCGCAGAAGGCCCGCACAATGCTCTGGGCCCGGGCCAGGTTCGGTCGCGGCATGCTCGGGAACAGGTGGTGCTCAATTTGGAAATTGAGGCCGCCCAGCGCAAGGTTGGTGAACCAACCGCCGGCCACGTTCCGGGAGCTGATGACCTGGCGCCGGACGAAGCTGAGGCCCAGCTCGGGGTCGACGATGGGCATGCCCTTGTGGTTGGGGGCGAAGCTGCACCCCAGATAGACGGAGAAGACGGCCTGCTGAATGACGATGAACGCCACCGCCTTCAGTGGTGAGAGGAACCAGAACACGACCGTGAGGTAGAGCGCGGCGTGCACTGCGAGCAGAGCGCCTTCCATGGCGGCGGCCCGGTTGCGCTGATGGATCAGCCTCTGCACCCCCAGCACGTAGATGCCGGTGCTCCGCAGGACCATGAGCGGAAAGAACAACGGTGCCTGCCATTTCGTCATGAAGCGAGAAGGCCAGCTGGCGACCTGCACCGGCCCGCCGCCGGACGACTGGACCACGGCGCCTCCCACGTCAGGGTCGCGGCCGAGCTCGTTGGGGTGCGCGTGATGGGCGCTGTGCTTGGGGACCCACCACCCGAAGCTCATGCCGATGAGGACGTTGCCCACCGCCAAGCCGAGCAGCCGGTTCGCCCGCCTGGAGCGAAACACCTCGTGGTGGCCGGCGTCGTGCCCGACAAACCCGAGCTGGGTGAAGGCCAGGCCCAGGAAGCCGGCGATGCCGAGAGCCCACCACGAGCTCCCGATCAGCACCAGCCCTGCAAAGCCCACCGCGAAGGCGGCGATCGTCAAGGGAATCATCAGGCCGTAGTACCCGAAGCGGCGTTCGAGCAGCCCGGCCTCGCGGACCTGCTGGGCGAGGACGCCGAAATCGGCTGACTTCGTTTCGATGGTGGCCGTCACAGGTCCATTCCCCGCAGTCGTGGTCGAGCGCTACCGGGGGCCGGGGCAACACTGTGCGTGCATCCCAAGACTAGACCTCTTCCCGAGCATCCGTTGGGCGCCGCCCCGGGGCCCCGCCTGCGCCCGGCCGAAATCAGGGGGCTTCTGCCGGGGGCGCGGTGGGCCCGAACTCCCTGATCACCGTCTCGCCGAAGGCCGCCAAGGTCTCGGGGGCGGCAAAGTCGCAGAACCACGCATAGACCCGCTCCACACCCCGCTCCTGGAGCGAGCCGAAGTAGTCGACGAGCTCTGGCGCGGTACCGACCTGCGGCGTCGACCCGAAGCGCCGCCGCGCCGCCGCCTCGATTTCGTCACGCGGGGCGGAAGGGGGGACGAATGCCACCTGGACCTGCAGCGAGCAACGTGCCGCGCCCGCCAGCGGCCGCATCTCGTCGAGCTTGTCGACGATGTGGGTGTGCACGT
Organism: uncultured Acidimicrobiaceae bacterium; assembly: GCA_963804055.1. GTDB lineage: Bacteria > Actinomycetota > Acidimicrobiia > Acidimicrobiales > RAAP-2 > Bog-473. The sequence goes on from CAWDOU010000001.1 coordinate 78,255, forward strand.
TCCACCAGTCGGCGTGCGCGGCCACGAGCTGCATCGTTCCCTTGCCCGCGCCTCCTATGACGATGGGGATGCGCCCGACCGGCCCGGGCACCTGCTGCGCGCCGCGCAGGGTGAAGTGCTCGCCCTCGTAGTCGACCGTGTCGCCGGTCCACAGTGCCGTGATGATCTCGAGCGATTCGCGGAAGCGGCTGAGGCGTGCCTTCGGCTCCAGGGACCCTATGCCGAACGTCGCGAATTCGTCCGCCACCGAGCCCCAGCCCAGGCCGAGCTCGAACCGGCCCCCCGACGCGTGGTCGATGGACACCGCCTGGCGCGCCAGGACGGCCGGATGGCGGAACGAGTCGCACAGCACGAGCGACCCGACCGCAAGGTCCTCGGTCCGGCCGGCCAGCCAGGCGCTGGTGATCATGGCCTCGAACATGGGCTGGTCGTCGGCCAGGGGGGGAGTGAGGTGATCCATGCCGGCGATACCGGCGAAACCCGCCGCCTCCGCCGCCTGCGCACGGGCGACCAGCTGGTCCATCGTCAGCCGCATCTGCGGCAGGAAGAGCCAGAACTCGAGCGGACTCTGCATGGGGATCTCCTCGTCAGCCGGCCGGGCTCGTCGTGGACAAGCTGTCATCACGACCCGATGACAGGCGGCCCCGAGGATATCTATGGTTCTCCCACCGGCATCAAACGGTGTCCCGCCCGGCCGGAGAGCCGGCGACCCGGACGAGTCGGCGAGGAGGACGATGAAGGCCGTACGGAGCATGGAAGGGGGGGTGTCGGTCGTCGATCTCGACGAACCGCCCGGAACGGGCGAGGTCCTCGACATGCGGGCGACCAGCATCTGCGGCTCGGACCTGAGCTACATCCGGTTCGGGAGCCGGGCGATCCTGGGTCACGAGCTTGCCGGCGTGCGTGCCGACGGGACGGCGGTGGTCGTCGAAGCCATTTACGGCTGCATGGAGTGCCCCCAGTGCGCACGGGGCGCCTACAACCTCTGCCCGACCCACGGCGAGCGCGCTCTCGGCATCAGCGCCGACGGAGGGATGGCCACGCAGTTCCGGGCGCCGCCGGCGCGGCTGGTTGCCCTGCCGCCCGGGCTCCCAGTGCGCGATGCGTCCATCGTGGAGCCCGCCGCCGTCTCGTGGCACGCGCTGGCGCTCGCCGGGACCGGCCCGGGCACGACGGTGGCGGTCGTCGGTGCCGGTGCGCTCGGTCTCCTGGCGGTCGCCGGGGCACGGCGCCTCGGTGCGGCGGACGTCGCGCTGGCGGCGCGCCATGCCGCGCAGAAGGAAGCCGGCGAGCGCCTCGGCGCGCGGGTCGGCGCCGAGGGGCTGTACGACGTCGTGGTGGAGGCGGCCGGGACCGAGGCCAGCCTGGCCGCGTGCGGCGAGCTGGTCGCACCGGGCGGGACGATCGTCGTCCTCGGCGTGCACTTCGGGCCCGTCCAGCTGAACTGGATGCCCCTGTTCCACAAGGAGGCCCGGGTCATACCCTCGCTGGGGTACTGCGCCCACGACGGTGGCCGCGAGATGGAGGACGCCGCCGCCATGCTGGCGGACGATCCCGACATCGCCCGCACGCTGATCACCCACCGCTTTCCTCTGGAGGACGCATCCGAGGCGTTCCGGGTGGCGTCCGAGAGGTCGAGCGGGGCGATCCGGGTGGTCATCGAGCCGTAGGACCCGGAGCCGATCTGCACGCAAACCCGGAGGGCCGACCGGTCACACCAGGGTTTCGTGGCTAGCATGCCGCTGCGTGTTCGGGGGGATGGGCCGGTTGACCGGCCACCGGGGACGATTAGGCATACTGGCTGCCCTTGCACTCGTCGCGCTCGCAGCGACCTCGTGCTCGGGCGGATCGGGTTCGCCGGGCGTCGTCACGATCGAGGCGGGTCAGGCTCCGCCCGGAGCGCTCCCCACCGGCAGCAACGCCAAGACGGCGGGGAACGCCACGGCGGCCACCATCCCACTGGCGCAGCAGAACCCGACGACCGCCCTGTTCACCTCCATCGGTGTCTTCCAATCGTGCCTGAGCAACCTCGGGGTCACGTTCGTGGGCGCCCCGGACCCGAGCAACCCGTCCTCACCCGCCAACAGCCCGTCCTACCTCAAGAGCCTCGGGACCTGCGCGACCAAGAGCAACATTTTGCAGGCGCTCAAAGCGGCGCAGTCCGCACAGGACAACCTGACGCCGGCGCAGGTGAAGAAGGAGAACAAGGATTACCTCAAGTGGCGCAAATGCATGATCGGCCGCGGCTGGGGCATTCCGCAGCCCACACCCAACTCCAAGGGACTGCTGTTCTCGTTCGGGGGCAGCGGCGGAGGGGGCGGGAGCGGCGCCGGCACCGGGTTCACCGCACCCCCGGGGCAGAGCCTTCTCAGCAGCAGCGACCTGCAGCAGTGCGCGGCCGTCGCCCAGGGCAGCTCGTGACCGACCGGAAGAGCATCGGGGGATGACCGCATGGCCCGTATGACCCGCAAGCAGAAGACCATCGGCGTCGCCATCGCCGTGGCGGTGCTCGCCGCCGCCGGCATCTCCTATGCCGTCACCTCCAGCGGTGGGGCCTCATCGGGGAAGCAGGTGGTGGTGCTCAGCACCGTGCAGCGGCGCACCCTGCAGGGAACCGTCAACCTGACCGGCACGCTGGCGCGCAAGGAGACCACCAAGGTGAACGCGGCCACCCAGGGCCTCGTGAGCGACGTCTCGGTCAAGGATGGAACGGTCACGAAGACGGGCAACGAGATGTTCTCCATCAACGGGCGCAACGCCATCGCCGAGAACGGGACACTGCCGTTCTTCCGCGCCCTGGTCCCCGGTGACTCCGGGGCCGATGTCGTGCAGCTCAAGCAGATCCTCAACGCGGCCGGCGACTATGCGGGGCCGAGCACGAACAACCTCTACACGGAGCAGACCCAGTTCGCCCTGGCCCAGTGGCAGGCCCAGCAGAATTATCCGAACTCCAGCCCGGCCACCCCGGAGTCGGTCAGCGTGTCGCTGCAGCAGGGTCCCGGATATCAGCTCGGTGACCAGGACACCGCGGGTCTCATCATCGGGCCGCCGGCAACGCAAGCCGCCTCCGTCACGAGGACGTCACGCCCGGCGCAGCCGATGGCCGTGCTGGCCGATGACCCCGTACCGGTCCTGACCATTGCGTCCGTCGCCGACCAGGTGACGGCGGGCCAGGCCGCGACCTTCGTCGTGAGCGCCTCGACGACGTCGACCTCGGCCGTCACGGTCAACCTCACGCCGGGTGGCACGGCCGGCTCGCAAAATGTGATCTCGCCCCCGACCTCGGTGACCCTCGCCGCCGGCGCCCTGCAGGCTTCGGTCACGGTGCAGACGCGCGCGACGACCACGGTCCAGCCCAACACGACCATCACCATGTCGCTGGCCTCGGGGACCGGGTATTCCGTCGGGTCCCCGGCTTCGGCGCAGACCACCATCGCCAACACCGCCGTGCCGACGCTGCAGATCAGTGGCGGGACCAACGTCTCGCCGGGGGGAGCGGTGACGCTGACCGTCACGGCCAACCAGGCGCCGCTCCAGGACACCCAGGTCGCCCTGAGCTTCGGCGGGAACGCGTCCCCGGGGACCGACTACATGGTCCCCGACCCCGTGCTCACGCTGGCCGCCGGGGCGACCAGCGCCACGTTCACGCTGACGACCGAGCAGACGAGCACCATCAAGCCCAACGACTACATCGTGGTGTCGATCTCACCGAACCCCTCGCAGTACAGCGTGGGGACGTCCGGCTCGGCCGTCGTGACCATCAACGGCACCTTGACCCAGCCGACGGTCACCCTCACCTCCGCCACGACCTACCTGCAGAAGGGGCAGCCTTACGCCGTCTCCGTCGGCTTGAGCCAGGCGCTCAGCCAGCCCGTCACCATCAACCTCTCGTACGGGGGGACTGCGCAGCAGGGCGTGGACTACTCCCTGCCGGCCGGCCTCCTCACCATCCCGGCCGGCCAGACCTCGCTCACCGTGCAGATCCCCACCGTGACCGACAATCTGGTCGAGCCCAACCGCGTGTTGACGGTCGCACTCGCCCCGAGCTCCTCGTATCAAGTCGGGTCGCCGTCGAGCGCCTCGGTCACCATCACGTCCCAGGTGGTGCCCAAGCTCACGATCGCCGCCGCGACCTCCAGCGTGGCGCAGGGAGGGGCGGCGGCCTTCGTGATCACGGCCACCCAGGCGCCGGCGCAGGACACCTCGGTCAACTTCGCCGTGGAGGGCACGGCGCAGCCCGGACAGAGCTACCAACCCCTGACCGGCACCGCGCTGCTCAAGGCGGGGCAGACCTCGGTCACCGTGACGATCCAGTCGCTGCAGCGCAACATCACCTTCGAGCCCACCGACATGATCGTGGGCTCGTGGCCCACGCGCGTCGGCACCGTCTACGTCAAGGCGGGACAGCCGGTGACGACGGGCACCCCCATTCTCTCGCTGACCGAGCCGGAGCTCACGGTGACCCTCGACGCGTCGGCGTCGAACCGCACGCAGCTGGCGGTCGGACAGGCCTGCACGGTGCAGATCAACGGTGAGTCCAGCTCGGTCTCGGGCAGCATCACCGAGCTCGACTCCACACCGACCCAGGTGGCCGCTGCGGCGGGACAACCGGCCAGCCAGGTCTACGAGGGGACGATCGAGGCGCCCGAGCTCGACGGTGCCGACGGGTCGGCTGTCTCCATCACGGTCGTGACCGAGCAGAAGAGTGACGCGCTGACCGTTCCCATCGCCGCGGTCAAGCAGAACGGCACCGGTCAGGACGTCGTGCGGGTGGTCGAGCTGGCCCACGGGGGCCGGATCGTCGAGGTCCCGGTCACCACGGGTCTCACCGAGGGCTCCTACATCGAAATCAAGCGCGGGCTCAGCGTCGGGCAGACGGTCGTCGTCGAGGTCGATTCGTCGTCGTGACGTCGGGGCCCGTGACGACCGACGAGACGACCGCGGAGACGGTTCCCGAGCGGCCCCTGCTCGAGCTCGAGCACGTGTCGCGCCTCTACGGCGAGGACGTCGTGGTCTTCGCCCTGCGCGACGTGTCGCTGCGGATCATGGCCGGCGAGTTCATCTCCATCGTCGGGCCGTCAGGATCGGGGAAGTCCACCATGCTGGGCCTGCTGGGCCTGCTCGACCTGCCGAGCGCCGGCAAGGTCCGGGTGGCCGGGCGCGACGTCAGCCGACTCGACGACGCCACCCGCTCCCAGCTCCGCGGTGAGTCCATCGGCTTCGTCTTCCAGCAGTTCCATCTCATCCCGCACCTGACCGCGCTCGGCAACGTCGAGACCGCCCTGCTGTACCGCGACATGCGACCCCGCCAGCGCAGAGAGAAGGCCTACGACGCGCTGGACCAGCTCGGCCTGGGCGCCCGCGTGGACCACCGGCCGGTGCAGATGTCGGGAGGAGAGCAGCAGCGGGTGGCGTTGGCCCGGGCCATCGTCACCGACCCGCTGATGGTGCTGGCCGACGAACCGACCGGGGCCTTGGACTCGGTCAACGCGGCGCACGTCCTCGAGATCTTCCAGAACCTCCAGACGCCGGAGCGGGCCGTGGTGATGGTCACCCACGACGCCACGGTGGCGAACACCGCCGCACGGAGGATCTCCATGCGGGACGGCCAGATCGTCGCCGACGAGCTGCTCGCCGGGTCCCCGGCATGAGCCAGGCCCGTGACCTCATCGGCGTCGCGCTGAACGGCCTGACGGCACGGAAGACCAGGACCCTCATGATCATGCTGGGCCCCATCATCGGGGTGGCCGCCATGGTGTGCGCCATCGGCCTGACCGAGAGCGCCAAGGGCCAGCTGCAGGCCCAGTTGGCCCAGCTGGGCACGAACCTGATCGTGGCCCAGGCGGGCGGGACGTTCGGCTCGCAGAACCCGACCTTCCCGGAGAACGCGGTGGCGCGGGTCGAGGCCGTCTCCAGCGTGACGGCCGCGGCCGCGACGGCGAACCTCTCCAACGTCGTGTCGGTGCCCGTTCAGGGCGCCAAGGCGTACTACGAGGCGTTCCCCGTCCCGGTACGCGCGGCCGGAGTCGGGCTGCCCGGAGTGCTGCAGGTGCCGGTCACCAGTGGGCGGTGGTTGGACCTCGCCGACCTCCGCCTGCACACCAACGCCGCCGTGCTCGGCGAGGGCATCGCCAAGCAGTACGGCTATCTGCCCGGTGAGTCCCGCACCATCAGTCTCAACAACGCCAACTTCGCCGTGGTCGGCGTGCTGGGCCCGGTCACGCTCGATCCCGAGCTCGACAACGCGGTGTTCGTGACCGAGTGGTCGGCGCAACACGTCCTCGGGACCAACGGCGAGCCGAACCAGCTCTACATCCGTGCCGCGCCCGGAACCACCCAGTCCACCGCCAACGCCGTCCACACCGCCATCAGCCTGGGCGGGTCGAATCAGGTGTCCACGCAGATCCCGAGTGACGTGCTGCAGGCGGCTGCGCAGGCCAACAAGACACTGCAGCAGGTGGCATTCCTGGCCGGCTTGCTGGCCCTCATCGTAGGTGGGGTCGGCATCGCCAACGTGATGTCGATCTCGGTGATCCAGCGCTCGTCCGAAATCGGGATCCGCCGGGCCGTCGGTCACAGCCGTTCGAAGATCGCCGGGCAGTTCCTGCTGGAATCGCTCTTCGTCGGACTGCTCGGTGGATTGATCGGCGCCGCGCTCGGCGTCGGCATCGTGTACGGGGTGTCGGCCATTTCGGGGTGGGTGGTGGTCATCGACTTCAAGGCCATCCCCATCTGGATGGGCCTCGCCCTCATCGTGGCGGTCGTGGCGGGGCTGTTCCCGTCCATCAAGGCGTCCCGGCTCGAGCCGCTCGAGACGCTGCGCCTCGGCTGACCGCGCAGCCCGCGGCGCGGGTCAGGGGATGGACGTCCCCGTCGACCCGCCGGACAGCGAGACCGAGCCCGCCCCTGTTCCGGCACCTCCGGCGCCGGTGCCGGCGCCGGAGGTGCCGCCGCTCCCCGCCGAGGCACCGCCGGCGGTCGTCGCGCCCCCGGCCGATGCCGCACCCTGCCCTGCCGCGACGGCGCCCGAGGTCTGACCCGACCCCGACGCCGCCGCCCCCACCGCGGCCGAGCCCTGCGGTGCCTGCGCGGACGCCCCGGCGCCGCTCAGGCGGGACTGCTCGGCCCCTCCCGCGCCGGAGTTCCCGGCCCCGGTGGCGCCGGTGGAGCCGGCCGAGGAGAGGCCGCCCGCCCCCGCTGCGGCACTACCCGTGTCACCGGTGGCCCCCGTCGCGCCCGTTGCGCCGCTGGCGTTGGTGGCGCCGGTCGCTGCCGACCCCGCCCCGGAGTTGCCGCCACCGGTCGAGCCGCTGTCGGTCGTGCCGGTACTGCCGGTCGCCCCGGAGGGATGGGGGATCTGCGTGATGCCCGAGCTCTGGCCGTTGCCGCCGAGCCATGAGCCGAAGGCGACGCCCCCGGCGATCAGGATCAAGGCGAAGAAGGACAGTGCGGCAATGCGCGGGATGTTCTCGGTCCACCGCTTCGGGAGCGGGTCCTCGTCATCCCCGTGATCCGCGAATTCCTGGTGGGGGACCAGCGGCACCTCTTCGGTCTTCGCGCTGTCGTCGTCCACCGGAGGAAGATCGTACCGACGGATCGCGCCCCGTGCAGTACGGGTTGCGAGCGGCACCGCTCAGTCGGTGACGCTAGGGAGTCCCGGCACCACCATGGCCGCGTGCCGCCCAGGGAAGTTCTCCCTGCAGCCCGATGCTGTTGAGCACGCCGGCCAGGCAGAGATAGCCCCCGACGACGAAGAGCAGCTCGAACATCTCGGCGGGGTCGAAGTGGGCGGCCAGGTCCGCCCAGGTGCCGTCCGCCACGACGTGGTCGTCGATCATCTCGTCGACCACGCTCAGCAGTGTCCGCTCCAACGGGGTCCAGATCGGCGCGGACGGGCCCTCGGTCACCGCATCGATCTGCGCCGCGGTCAGGCCGGCGTCCCCCGCCATGCGTCTGTGCTGGGCCCACTCGTACCCCGAACGGGTGCGCCAGGCCACCCGGAGGATGAGGAGCTCGCGGTGCTCGACCCGCAGCCGGGCGTCGTCGCCCGCCAGCATCTCGGTGAAGGGGAGCCACGACGCGCTGAGCGGGAGGTGGAGGGCGAACATCTCCAGGACGATCGGCATGGGCGGTGCGTCCGGCGCGCCCGACAGGTAGCGCTCGGGCCGGCGCAGGAATTGCAGCAGGGTGGTGCGTGTCTCCTCGTCCCACTCGGCGAAGGGGACGGGAGCGAGCCGCGGGGGGTCGGGGGTTGGCATGTGTCCTTTCAGAGCAGCGTGACGGCGCCCCGGTAGGGGCGCAGGCGCTCGTCGTCGGGTTCGAGATCGGTGACGAGGACGTCGACCGAGTGCAACGGGAGACAGCGGGCCACGCCGGCCCGGCCCAGCTTGGTGTGGTCGATGGCGAGCACGACCTCGGCACTCACCGCCGCCAGTGCCACCTTGACCTCCGCTTCCTCGAGGGTCGCCTCGGTCGTGCCTTCGGGCGTGAGCCCCGCAGCGGACACGAACAGCCGCTCCAGCGAGAGGTCGCGTGCCGCGCGCGCCGCCAGCGGACCGACGAGGCTGTCCGTCCGCGGGTCGTGCTGGCCTCCGGTGAGGAGCACCGTCACCCCCGAGCGCTCCCGCAGCGCGCTGAAGGCCTCGAGCCCGTTCGTCGCCACCGTGAGCTGGCGCGCTCCCGGGATGGATGCCGCCAGGCGCTGCAGCGTCGACGATGCGTCCATGGCCACCGCCCCGGACTCCGGTACCAGCGCGAGCAACTTGGCTGCGACGCGCTCCTTGGCCCGGGCCTGCATGCCATAGCGCTCCGAGAACCGTTGCGGCCCCAGCGCCAGCGCACCGCCGCGCACCCGCCGGACCCGGCCCTGCTCGGCCAACACATCGAGATCCCTGCGGATCGTCATCTCACTCACGGCCAGCTCCGCCGCCAGGTCGCCGACCCGGACGCGGCCGCGGGCCTCCACCTCGTCGCAGATGCGCGCGAGCCGGTCGATGGCGTCGACGCTCACCGGGTCACGGTCATCGGGGCTCGTACCGCGGGAGGTCCATGTGGTCCGCCAGCATCGCCCGCGCCTCTGCGAGAGAGCCGGGCAGCGCCCCGTGGGCGCGGGCCTGCACCATGACGTTCCCCCACGCGGTCGCCTCCACGGGCCCCGCCGTGACGGGCAGCCCGGCCGCGTCGGCGGTGGCCTGGCAGAGCATCGGGGTCCGGGCGCCGCCCCCGACCAGGTGGATCATGTCCGGCTCCGCTCCCGCGAGCGTGGCGCTCTCCCGGGTGGTCGCGGCGTAGGCATCGGCCAAAGAGTCAAGCACGCACCGGATCGTCTCCGCGGGTGTCACGGGTGCCGGTTGGCCGGACGCCGCGGCCGCCGCGGCGAGCAACTCCGGCATCGGTCCCGGCGCAACGAAGGCCGGGTCGTCCACGTCGATCACGGCGCCGCGTTCGAGGTCCGTTGCCTGGGCCAGGAGCCGGCTGAGATCCTGCTCGTCGCCGCGCTCGGCCCACGCCCGCAAGGACTCCTGCACCAGCCAGAACCCGCCGGTGTTGCGGAGGAAGCAGATGCGGTCGTCGACCCCGCGCTCGTTGCTGAAGTTCGCCTTCTGCGCCCCGGCCGTCAGGACGGGCCTGTCCAGCTCGAGCCCCACCAGTGACCACGTCCCCGTGGCCACATAGGCGAAGCGCGTCCCGACCGCGGGGAGGCCCGCGATCGCCGACGCGGTGTCGTGCGAGCCCACCGTCGTGACGACCATGTCGGTCGGTCCACCGAGCCGCTCCCGCACGGCGTCGTGCACCGGGCCGAGCACGGTGCCGGGCGAGACCAGCGGCGGCAGGAGCGTGTCGGGGATGCGAAGGCGGTGCAGCAGCGTCCGTGACCACTCGCCGCTGTGGACGTCGAGGAGCCCTGTCGTCGAGGCGTTGGTGCGCTCGGTCCGCAGCGCACCCGTCAGCCAGAAGGCGATGAGGTCGGGGAGCAGGACGAGTGAGGCGGCGTCCCCCCACAGGTCCCCGCCGCGCTCGTCTTCCAGTTGGTAGATCGTGTTGAACGGCAGGAACTGCAGCCCGTTGGTGGCGAAGAGCTCGTCCGGGGACACCCGCCGGTGGACCTCGTCCACCACCGGGGCGGTGCGGTCGTCGCGATAGGACGTGGGCTCTGCCAGCAGCCGGCCCTCGCGGTCCAAGAGCCCGTAGTCGACGCCCCAGGTGTCGATTCCGACAGACTCCACCTGCGGGAACTCGAGCACGAGCCGCCGCAGTCCCTCCACGACCTCGTCGAACAGCGCCACCAAGGGCCAGCGCAGCCGCCCGTCCATGGTCCGCGGGCCGTTGGCGAAGCGGTGCACCGCCCGCACGGAGAGCTGGTCGCCGTCGACGATGCCCGCCATGACCCGGCCGCCCGATGCCCCGAGGTCGACGGCGGCGAAGACGCGTGCGGCCACGGCGGGCTAGCGGAGGAAGGCGGCGGGCACGCCGCCGTCCACCGGAACGAGCAGCCCCGTGGTGTGGCTGAACTCGTCCGACGTGATGGCCGCCACCGCCGCCGCCACGTGGGTGGGCAGCACCTCTTGCTTCAGGAGGCTGCGCTGCGCGTAGAACGCGCCCAACTCCTCTTCGTCGACCCCGTAGACGGCGGCGCGATCGGCGCCCCAGCCGGAGGCGAAGATGCCGCTGCCCCGTACGACGCCGTCGGGATTCACCCCGTTGACGCGGATCCGGTGCTCGCCCAGCTCGGCTGCCAGCAGCCGGACCTGGTGCGCCTGGTCCGCCTTCGTCGATCCGTAGGCGACGTTGTTCGGGCCGGCGAAGACGGCGTTCTTCGACGCCACGTAGACGATGTCGCCTCCCAGGCCCTGGGCGATCATGGCCGCAGCCGCAGCCTTCGCCACCAGGAAGCTGCCCTTTGCCATCACGTCGTGCTGAAGGTCCCAGTCCGCCTCGGTCGTCTCCAGGAGCGGCTTGGACACCGACAGCCCGGCGTTGTTCACCACGAGATCGAGGCCGCCGAACGCGAGCAACGCGTCCTGCACCATGTCCTCGATCATCGCCACGTCCGTGACGTCCACGGTCACGGCGCGGGCGACATCGGAGCTGCCGAGCGACGCCGCCGCCGCCTGCGCCGCGTCACCGTCGCGGTCGGCGACGACGACGCACGCCCCCTCGGCCGCCAGCTGCGCCGCCACGGCCAGTCCGATGCCGCTGGCTCCCCCGGTGACCAGGGCGATGCGGCCGGCGTGGCGCTTCGGTGCGGGGAGCCGCCGCAGCTTGGCCTCCTCGAGGGACCAGTACTCAATCCGGAACTTCTCGCGCTCGGCAATGGGGCGGTAGGTGGAGATGGCCTCGGCACCCCGCATCACGTTGATGGCGTTGACGTAGAACTCGCCGGCCACCCGTGCCGTCTGCTTGTCGGGACCGTAGGAGAACATCCCGACGCCCGGCACGAGGATGATGGCCGGGTCCGCGCCGCGCATGGCCGGCGAGTCGGCGGTGGCGTAGCGCTCGTAGTAGGCGCGGTAGTCGTCGCGGTAGGAGGCGTGCAGCTCGGCGAGGCGGGCGACACACGCTTCCAGGGGAGCATCCGCCGGCAGGTCGAGGACCAGGGGCCGCACCTTGGTGCGCAGGAAGTGGTCCGGGCACGACGTCCCGAGCCCGGCCAGCTCGTCGAGCTTCTCGCCGGCGAGGAACTCGAGCACCGCGCCCGAGTCGTCGAAGTGGCCGATCATCCGGCGGTCGCACGACGCCACGGCCCGCAGATGGGGTGCGAGGGCGGCGGCCTTGGCCCGGCGCTCCGGCTCGGGCAGCGGCCGTCGTTGCCGCACCGGCGCACCGAACGGCTCCGCCCGGCCGTGCAATCCGATGAACTGCTGCGCCTGGTCGATGATCCACCGCGAGTGTGCCTCCGCCTCCGCGCTGGTGGGGCCCCACGCGGTAATGCCGTGTCCACCGAGGATCACGCCGACCGCCCGAGGGTGCGCCGCGCACACCGCCGCGATGTCGAGCCCGAGCTGGAAGCCCGGCCGGCGCCAGGGGACCCACACCACGCGTTCGCCGAAGATCTCCTTCGTCAACCGCTCGCCGTCCGCCGCCGTGGCAATGGCGATGCCGCTGTCCGGGTGCAGGTGATCGACGTGGGCGGCTGCGACCAGGCCGTGCATGGCCGTGTCGATGGACGGTGCGGCCGGGCAACGACCGTGCAGGCAGTAGTCGAAGGCCGCCACCATCTCGTCTTCGCGCTCCTCGCCCGCATAGACGCCCACCAACGCACGGACACGGTCGAGTCGGAGCACGGCGAGGCCCTCCGGGCGCAACGTGCCGAGATCGCCGCCGGATCCCTTCACCCAGAGGAGGTCCACCCGCTCGCCGGTGACCGGGTCGACACCGCTGCCCTTGGCGGACGTGTTGCCCCCGCCGTAATTGGTCGTACCCGGATCGGCGCCGAGCCGGTGCGAGCGCGCCAGCAGCTCGTCGACCACATCGGTCGTGTCGATCGCGCCGGCCATGTCAGGCGCCCCAGCCGGCGGGCTGGCCCCCGACGCGCCCGGCCGCAATGTGCTCGCGGTAGCCGCTCTGCCGGTAGGCCTCGAGCGGATCGGCGGGCAGGCCCCGCCCGGCTCGCCACTCGGCCAGATCCGGACGGACGTCGGTGTAGAAGGCGTCCATCAGCACCTCGTTGCCTGCCAGGACGTCGCCCGCCTGCTCGGCCTCGGCCAGCGCGGCGCGGTCGACCAGCAGTGCCCGGGCGGTCATCTCCTGCACGGTGAGCACCGAGCGGATCTGGCCGGGGATCTTCTCCTCAATGTTGTGGCACTGGTCGAGCATGAACACCACGCCGCTGTCGGGCTCGTGCCCGCCGCCGCGCACGACCTCGAAGAGGATGCGGAAGAGCTGGAAGGGATCGGCCGCGCCGACGATCAGGTCGTCGTCGGCGTAGAAGCGGGAATTGAAGTCGAACGAGCCGAGCCGCCCGAGCCGCAGCAGCTGCATGACGATGAACTCGATGTTGGTGCCCGGCGCGTGGTGGCCCGTGTCGAGGCAGACGACGGCGCGCTCGCCCAGGGCCAGGCAGTGTGTGTAGGCGGTGCCCCAGTCGGGGACGTCGGTGGCGTAGAAGGCAGGCTCGAAGAGCTTGTACTCGAGCACCAGGCGCTGGTCGGGTCCGAGGCGGGCGTAGACCTGTGCCAACGAATCCGCCAGACGCTCCTGCCGTCCCCGCAGGTCGGCCTGCCCCGGGTAGTTGAGCCCGTCGGGCAGCCAGACCTTCAGGTCGTGGCTCCCGATGACATCCATGATGTCGACGCACCCGAGCATGTGCGCCACGGCCTTGGCGCGTACACGTGCATCGACGTGGCACAGGCTGCCCAGCTTGTAGTCGTCGTCCTGGAACGTGTTGGTGTTGACGGTGCCCAACCGGAGGCCCAGATCCTCCGCCTGCCGTCGAAGCTTGTCGAAGTCGTCGACGCTGTCCCAGGGGATGTGCAGCGCGACCGACGGGGCCAGGCCGGTCAGCCTGTGCACCTGGGCGGCGTCCTCGAGCTTCTCCTCCGGGCCCCGTGGCGCCCCGGGCTGCGAGAACACCTTGAAACGCGTGCCCGAATTGCCGAAGGCCCAGGACGGTAACTCGATCCACTGCCGCTCCAGATCGGCTGCGATGTCGACGAAATCGGCCATGTCCCTCCTCACCGGTGCGGGGCGCTGCCGGGATTCGATGTTCGAAGTTGTTCAATCGTACATCAGTGACCCCATCAGGCGGCCCGGCGCCCATGGTTGCCGGGCCCGCGGGTCTGCCGGGGCCGGGTCAGCCGTTGCCGGGGGCGGCCAGCGCCTGCCGCAGCGGGGCGGCGGCCGCACCGAGCCACGTCGAGATGACCACGCCCGCCTCTTCCAACTCACCCTCGGTGACGTAGAGGCCACGGGTGGGCAGCGTCGCGCCGAGCTCGACCAGCACGGGCCGCAGGTGGACCTCGACGGCCAGGGCATGGTGGGCGCCAGCGCCGGTCATGACCGGGATCACGGTGACACCCTGCAGGTCGGTGGTGCTGAACCAGTCCAGGAAGGACTTCAACAGCCCCGTGTAGGAGGCCTTGTAGGTGGGTGAGGCCACGACGACCAGCGTGCAGGACCGGACCCCGTCGACGGCCTCCCGCACGCCGGGCGAGGACCAGTCGAACAGCTGGGGGCCCAGTGCGGCGAGGTCGATCGTCAGCGTTGCGGCGCCGCCGAGCCCCGCCGCGTCCGCCGCCGCGCCGGCGACCTGCGTCGCCAAGGCGAGGGTGCGCGACTGCACCTTGGGGTTCCCGACGACGACGCCGACCGTGGGCGTGGCTGTCATCAGCCCAGGGTAGCGATCACCTGGGGCAGGTCGACGCTGGTCCGGATCCCGGGCTCGGCCGCACAGACATAGGGGATGGCGTTGACCGGTCGGTGCGCCGTCAACCCGGGGGAGGTGGCCGCCCACTCGTCCGGGGGGACCGGGAACCGGATGTCGACGTCCAGGGGCGTGTCGCCCTCGACCAGGACGTGCCAGCCCGTCTCGCGCAGGTCCCAGGCGGGCTCCACGTCGCTGGTGAGATACCAGTTGGCGCTGAACGTCACCAGCGGCCGGCCGTCCCGCATGCCGTGGACCTGCATCCGCTGCGCACCGATGGTGCCGGCCCGCAGGTGGCCTGCGGCGACGTCCACATCGCTGCGGGCGGCCGCCACCTGCCCGGTCGCCTCAATGCCGTCCAGCGGCAGCGCCAGCGCGTCGGCGAGCACTTCGAGCGTTCCCGCGAAGGAGGCGCCGCCGTGCGCCTCCACACCCCGTGGGTCGAACGTGGCCGGGTCCCGTCCGAAGCCCATGAGGTCGAAGATCAGCTCCGGTGAGTTGCGCGACGACATGTCGGCGAACTCCTCAATCAGCAGGTGGTCGAGGCGCCGCTGCAATGACGTCAGGACGAGAGGCAGCGCCTCGGTGATGAAGCCGGGGCTGGACCCCGTGCTGTGCAGCGACGATCCCCCTTGCGCGCACGCCGCCTCAATCCGGTCCCGGGTCTCGGGGTCGAGTCGGCCGGGGTTGTGGAACTCGCTGCGCGTCGACACGACGTTCACGCCCGCTCCGAGCAGCTGGCACAGGACGTCCGCGTCGACCCGGTCGGCCATGTAGAGGACGCAGTCCGGTCGCAGGGCGAGGATCTCCGCCACATCGCGTGTCGCCAGCACGCCGGTCGGTGGCAGGCCGCACAGCTCTCCGGCGTCGCGTCCGGCCTTGTCCTCCGAATAGACGTAGAGCCCCACGAGGTCCAGGTTCGGATGCGCAATGACGGCCCGCAGGGAGTGGGAGCCGATGTTGCCCGTCGCCCACTGGACGACCCGGTAGCGATCAGTGCTCATGGTGCCTCCTCAGCGCCCGGTCCACGCCGGTGGTCGCTTCTCGGCGAAGGCCCGCGCGCCCTCCTGGGAGTCGTCGGAATGGAAGACCGCGTCGACCAGCTCGCGCTGCAGCGGCCACACCTCGTCCTCGGACCGGCCCGGCGCCAGGCGCAAGATGCGCTTCACGGCCTCGACGCCCAGCGGCGCGTTGCGGGCGATCGCGGCCGCCAGCTCGAGGGCCGCGTCGAGGGTCTGCCCCGGCTCGCACATGCGCACAATGAGGCCGTGGTCGAGCGCCGCCTGGGCGGACAGGGGCTCTCCGGTGAGGGCCATCTCGGCGACGAGCGACCGGGGGAGGTCACGGGGCAGCCGCAGGAGCGCGCCGCCACCGGGGAAGAGGCCGAAGCGCACCTCGGGCGAGCCGAAACGGGCCTCGCGCGAGGCCACCAGGAGGTCCGCCACCAGCGCCAGCTCCAGCCCACCCCCGACGGCGACCCCTTCGATGGCGGCGATGAGGGGCTTGCGGCAACCAAGGCGGAAGATGTCGTCGACGCGGTCGGGCAGCCCGTCGCGCGCGAAGGCCTTGAGGTCCATGCCGGCGCAGAACGTCCCGCCGGCGCCGGTGAGCACGCCGACGCGCAGTGCATCGTCGCCGTCCAGCGCTTCCAGCGCTTCCAGCACGCCCAGCGACATCTCCGAGTTGATGGCGTTCTTGACCTCGGGCCTCTGCAGCGTGATGACGAGCACGTTGCCGCGCCGCTCCGTGCCGACGGCGTCAGCCATGGCCGTCGGCCGGGGCCGCTCCCGGGTCCCGCGTCACGGCGTGAGCACCGGGAGCTTCTCCCAGCCCCGCACCGTCGAGGTCCGCGCCTGCACCGCGCTGGCCATGTCGACCTCCCACTCGGGGAAGCGCAGCAAAATCTCCTCCAGCGCGACGCGCGCTTCGAGCCGGGCCAGGTGTGCGCCCAGGCAGAAGTGGAGGCCGTAGCCGAAGCTCAGGTGGCGCTGCGCCTTGCGGTGGATGTCGAACGTGTCGGGATCGGGGAACTCCCGCTCGTCGCGGTTGGCCGAGGCGTTGAGGAGCACCATGACGCTGCCGGCCGGGACGGTCTGGCCGTGGAGCTCGACGTCCCTCGTCACATAGCGCGACTGCACGGGGGACGGCGGCTCGTAGCGCAGCATCTCCTCCACGGCGGCGGGTATCAGGGAGGGGTCGTCCACCAGGGCCCGGCGCTGCTCGGGGTGCTCGGCCAGCAGCTTGCCGGCCCAGCCGATGAGGCGCGTGGTGGTCTCGTTCCCAGCTCCCGAGAGGAGCCCGATGTAGCCGAGGATCTCGTCGCGGGTCAGCGTCCGCACCGTGCCGTCCACGTCGGTGAACTCCGCGTTGAGCAACTCGGTCATCAGGTCGTCGGAGGGGTGCTCGGCCCGCCAGTCGATGTAGGCGCCGTAGTCGGCGTCCGTCTGCCCGCCGGCGTTGAGGTCGACTTCGGGCATCACGCCCTCTTCGAGCCGCAACCCCTCGTCAATATGGTCACGGATCTGCTGCTGGTCCTCCTCGGGGATGCCGAGCAGCATGCCGATGGTGCGCATGGGGATCTCGGTGCCGATGTCGAGGATGAAGTCGAAGCCGCCTGTGCCCACCAGGGGATCCAATGTGCGCGCCGCGTACGCCCGCACCTGGGGTTCAATGGCCGCCATGCGCCGGGGCGTGAAGACACGGCTCATGATGCCGCGGTGGAGGTCGTGGTCGGGCGGGTCCTCGAAGATGAAGAGGCCCGGGGGCATCTCCATCTCCGCCTTGATGATCTCGAGCACCGAGCCCTTGGCGGAGCTGAAGGTCTGCCACTCGACCGCGGCGCGTTCCACGTCGTCGTAGCGGCTGAGGGCGTAGAAGTCGTACTTCTCGTTGTAATAGAGCGGGGCTTCGTCACGCAGCCGCTTCCACACGGGGTAGGGGTCGGCGTCGATCTCGAAGTCGTAGGGGTCGTAGTACGGCGCGGGCGCAGTGATGGCCATGTCGTCTCCCTTTGCAGGCCTCGCCGGCCGGCGGATGCCCACCATCTTGTGGGGTCACCGGTCGAAAGTATCATTATTGTATGGAAAGAGGGCCATTCTCAAAGGCAGGCACCCAGCTGGCGTGGCCTTCCATCCCGGCCATGCTCGCCGACGCGGCGGAGGGCTTCACCGACAGCACGTCCGTGCGCGACGGCGACTCGACCTTCACCTACGCGGAGCTCGCCGACGCCGCCGGGCAGTTCGGGGCCGCACTCGTGGCGGCGGGGGTCGAGCCCGGAGACCGGGTGGCGATCTGGTGTGGCAACTGCGCCGAATGGATCGTCGCCGCGCTCGGCCTGTTCGCCGCGGGCGCGGTCCTCGTCCCGATCAACACGCGCTTCAAGGGGACCGAGGCGGCGGTCATCCTCTCGCGCAGCGGGGCCCGCGTCCTGGTCACCGTCACCGACTTCCTGGGTACCGACTACGTGGCCATGCTGCAGGACGCCGGCATCGCATTGCCCGAGCTGCAGACGATCGTCGTCGCCAAGGGGGAGGCCACCGGAGCGGCGGTGTCGTGGGATGCCTTCCTCGCCCGAGCCACCCCGGCCGCCCGGGCCGAGGTCGAACGGCGCGCCGCCGCCCTGGGGCCCGACGATCCGTCCGACATCCTCTTCACGTCGGGTACCACCGGCGTCCCGAAGGGTGTCGTCATGACACACGGCCGCACGCTGATTGTGGCGACGGACTGGGTGGCCATGACCGGGCTGAGCGTCGGAGACGTCTATCTCCAGGTGAATCCGTACTTCCACATGTTCGGCCTCAAGGCGGGCATCCTCGCCAGCGTCGCTGCAGGGGCCACCATGCTGCCCGAGCCCGTCTTCGACGTCGATCGTGTCCTCGCCCGCGTCGCCAGCGAGCGCGTGACCGTGCTCCCGGGGCCGCCGACGCTCTACCAGTCGATCCTCGACCACCCGCGGCGGGCGCAGCACGACCTCTCGTCGCTGCGCGTGGCCGTGACCGGCGCGGCCGACATCCCGGTGGAGCTGATCCGCCGGGTCCACGACGAGCTGCCGTTCAAGAGGATCGTCACCGGCTACGGGCTGACGGAGGGTGGCACGGCCTGTGCCACGTCCGAACAGGATGACGCCGAGGCGATCGCCACCACGGTGGGCCGGCCCCGCCCGGGATTCGAGCTGCGCATCGTCGATGACAATGGCCGCGACCTGCCCACCGGCGAGGCCGGGGAGGTGCTGCTCCGGGGCGGCAGCATCATGGCGGGCTACCTCGATGATCCGGAGGAGACGGCCAAGACCCTCTCCGCGGAGGGTTGGTTGCGCACGGGCGACCTGGGCCAGGTGGACGAGTCGGGCCGCTTGCGCATCGTCGGTCGGGTGAAGGACATGTTCATCGTCGGTGGTTTCAACGCCTACCCGGCCGAGATCGAGAACGCTCTGTTGCGCCATCCGGCCGTGCAGCAGGCCGCCGTGATCGGCGTCCCCGACCAGCGGCTCGGCGAGGTCGGCATGGCCTTCGTCGTCGTGTCCGGGGACGTCTCGGGTGACGACATCATTGAGTGGAGCAGGAGTGCAATGGCCAATTACAAGGTGCCCCGGGTCGTGGAGGTCGTGGACGCCCTGCCCCTCAACGCAACCGGGAAGGTGCTCAAGGACGTGCTGCGGGAGCGGGCGGCGGGCAGCTCCGGCAGTGGCGTCCGATGACGGGGGCCGATCAGATCGATCAGGAGCGCCCCGCCGGCCTCACCGCGCTGGCCGGCCTGCGCGTCATTGAGATGGGCGTGTGGGTCGCCGCGCCCTCGGCCGGGGCGCTCCTGGCCGACTGGGGTGCCGACGTCATCAAGGTGGAGCCGCCGAGCGGCGACCCCATGCGGAGCGCCTTCGGGTCGCTTGGCATCGGTCAGGACCTGCCGAACCCCGCCTTCGCGCAGGACAACCGGGGCAAGCGCAGCGTGGTCCTCGACCTGCGCCGGCCCGAATCGCGGGAGCGCCTGGAGGAGCTGCTGTCGACCGCGGACGTGTTCCTGACCAACCTGCGGCCCGACGCGCTCGACGGCCTCGGCCTCGAGGCCAACGCGACCGTGGCGCGCCACCCCCGTCTCGTGTACTGCAGCGTCAGCGGGTACGGCCTCCGGGGCGAGGACCGCAACCGGCCGGCCTACGACATCGGTGCCTTCTGGGCCCGTACCGGTCTCTCCGTCCAGCTGGCCAACAGCGAGGGCGTCCCGCTCAACGCGCGCGGGGGAATCGGGGACCACATCAGCGGCTTGGCCGCCCTGGCCGGCCTCCTCGCTGCCGTGCTCGAACAGCGCCAGACCGGGCGGGGCCGCGTGGTCGAGGTCTCGCTGCTGCGGACCGGGGCCTATGTGCTCGGCTGGGACCTCAGCCTGCAGGAGAACCTGGGCAAGGTGGCCAAGTCCGAGGCGCGGCAGTCCAACCAGACGCCGCTGATGAACTCGTACCGGACCAAGGACGGCCGCTGGTTCTTCTTCACCGGGCTCGAGGCGGACCGCCACATCGGCCCGGTCCTGCGCGCGCTCGGCCGGACCGACCTCCGGGACGACCCCCGCTTCGAGAGCGCGGGCGCTACGGCAGAACCGCACGGAGGTCATCGCCGTCCTCGACGACATCGTGGGGGAGCGGACGCTGGCCGAGTGGGCCGAGCGCCTCGATGCAGAGGGCGTGTGGTGGGCGCCCGCCCAGGGACCGGCCGACGTACTCGAAGACCCCCAGCTCGCCGCCAACGACGGGTTCCTGAAGCTGCACAACGAGGCCGACGGGACGACGCGGCGGTCGATCAACGGGCCGGTGAGCTTCTCGGACCTTCCAGTGGAGAAGGCGGCGCCGGCGCCGTTGCTCGGAGAGCACACCGAGGAGGTGCTCTCCGAATTGGCCGCGCGCCGGGGAGCGCGCCGACCGGTCGGCTCAGGCCTGACCGCGGGCGCGGGCCAGGAGGCCCCGGGCGATGACGATGCGCTGGATCTCGTTGGTCCCCTCGCCGATGATCATCAGCGGCGCGTCGCGGTAGTAGCGCTCGACCGGGAACTCGGTGGTGTAGCCGACCCCGCCGTGAATCCGCATGGCCTCGGTGCTGAGCTCCAGCGCGGTCTCGCTGGCGAAGAGCTTGGCCATGCCGGCCTCGACGTCGCAGCGCAATCCCTGCGCCCGGCGCTCGGCGGCGTTGCGGGTCAGCAGTCGGGCCGCCTCCAGGCGCGTGGCCATGTCGGCCAGCTTCAGCTGAATGGCCTGGTGCTCGCCGATGACCTTTCCCATCGTCTCGCGCTGCAGGCTGTAGGCGAGCGCGGCGTCGAAGGCGGCCCGGGCCACGCCGACTGCCCGCGCCGCAATGTTGATGCGGCCCACCTCCAACACGCCGAGGATCTGGGGCAGGCCGCGCCCGAGCTCGCCGATGACGTTGGCGGCAGGGATGCGATGGTCGGTGTACGTCATCTCCACCGTCTCGACGCCGCGGTAGCCGAGCTTGCCCATGTGCTTGCTCACGGCAATGCCCTCGAAGCTGGTCCCGGGCTCCTTCTCGACGATGAAGGCCGTGATGCCCTCCTCGGCCCTCGCGGCCAACGCCACGATGGATGCCCGCTCGCCGTTGGTGACCCAGGCCTTGCTCCCGTTCAGGACGTACTCGTCACCGTCGCGCTGGGCGCGGCACGAGATGTTGCGGGTGTCGCTCCCCGCGTCGGGCTCCGAGAGCGACAGCGCGCCACGTCGCGCGCCGGACGCCATGGCGGGCAGCCAGCGCCGCTTCTGTTCCTCGGTGCCGTGCGTCATGAGCAGCGTGGCGGCCATGGTGTGGGTGTTCACAATGCCCGTCAGGCTCATCCAGCCGTAGGCCAGCTCCTCAATGATCCCGATGTAGGTCAACAGGTCGAGCCCGAGGCCGCCGTACTCATCGGGGATGGTGACGCCGAAGAGGCCGAGCTCGCGCATCTGCTCGACGATGGCCTCGGGGAAGGTGTCGGAACGCTCGAGGTCCGAGGCGACGGGGATCACCTCGCGCGCCACGAAGCGGCGGACGGTCTCGATGATCTCGGACCGGACGTCCTCGTCGGTCGCTCCCGGATTCGGGCTGCTCATGGCGGCGATAACCATACACTTTGCTGGTGTTGACGCCGAATCTCAATTCGGAGAAGAATGTTTCCATGGCAGCGAGCCTCTTGCATCACGGGCTCGAATCGGCCGCCGGGAAGCTGCCCGATCACGTCGCCGTCCTGGCCGGCGACGACCGCTGGACCTACGGGGAGCTGGACCGGGCGGCCAATGCGCTGGCCCGGTACCTGGCCGAGCGGGGCGTCGGCCGTGGCGACCGGGTGGCGGTCATGACGTCGAACCGGCCCGAGTTCGTGATCACGGTCCATGCCGCCAGCAAGCTCGGCGCCGCGCCCGTCATGCTCAACTCCTCGTGGAAGGCGCTCGAGGTGGGCACCGCCATCGCGCTCACCACGCCGCGCTTCGGCGTGGCCGACGGTGCCGGCGTGGATCTGCTGGCCGAGCAGCTCGGTGCAGCTTCCGTGCTCAATCTGGACGACCCGGCCGCGGCGGCCGTGATCGACCGCACGAGCAACGCGGCGGCGCCCGCCATCGCCGTCGAGGAGACCGACGACGCCGTCTACGTCTTCAGCTCAGGCACGACCGACAGCCCCAAGGCGGTGCGGCACATCCACCGGTCCATCGTCCTGGGCACCCAGCACTGGGTGACGGCACTGGGCCTCGGTCCCGACGACCGCTTCCAGGTGGCCACCCCGCCCTCGCACATCCTCGGACTGTTGAACCTCCTGGCCGCCGCCGCGGCGGGCGCGACGGTGCGGTTGCACCGCCGCTTCGACCTCGACGAGGAGCTCCGGTGCATTCAGGACGAGCGCATGACGCTCGAGATGGCGGTCGCCCCCATCGCCCTGGCCATGGCCAACCACCCGGCGCTCGAGGACTACGACCTCTCGTCCTTGCGCTACGTCATGTGGGGTGCCACCCCGATCACGCCCAGTGTGGCGGAGCGGGTGTCGGCGCGCTCGGGTGTGCGCTGGCTCCCCGCCTACGGCACGAGCGAGGTGCCGGTGATCGCGGCGAACCCGGTGGACGATCCGCAGCGGTGGCGCCTCGATTCCGCCGGGCTCCCCGTCGGCGGCGTCACCCTGCGCGTCGTCGACCTCGACTCCGGTGCGGTCCTGCCCGCGGGCGGCGTGGGCGAGGTGCAGGTGAAGAGCGACTCGGCCATGGCGGGCTACCTGCCCGACGAGGCCACCGCGGCGGCCTTCGCCGACGGTTGGTACCGCACCGGCGACGTCGGGTGGCTCGAGCCGGAGGGCTGGGTCCACCTGACCGACCGCTGCAAGGAGATGATCAAGGTGAGCGGCTTCCAGGTCGCCCCGGCCGAAATCGAGGCGGTCCTGCACGGCCACCCCGCCGTCGTCGACTGCGCCGTCTTCGGCGTGCCCGACGAGCGGGCCGGCGAGGTGCCGGTGGCGGCCGTCCAGCTCGAGCCCGGCTCTGACGTCACGGCGGAGGAGCTCGAGAGACTGGTGGCCGACACCCTGGCCACCTACAAGCGGGTGCACCGGATCGTGATCGTCGACGCGATTCCGCGGACGCCCTCGGGCAAGGTGCTGCGCCGGACCCTGCGCGACGAGTGGTCCCCCGCACGTGCTGCGGCGCCGCCCGACTGATGGACGTCCGCCTCTCGCCCGAGCAGGTGGCACTGCGCGATGCGGCGGCCCAGGTGTCCGATCGCCTGGGTGTGCACGGCGTCGCCGCGCTCGACGACTCCGAGCGGGTCACGAAGCTCAGTGCCGCCGTCGAAGCATCCGGCTGGCGTGAGCTCAGGACGGCGACCGAGGACGGGGAGACGCCATGGGCCTCGGCGGTCGAGGTCGCACTGGTCGCCGAGGAGCTCGGACGGGGTCTGGCCGATGTGCCGTTTCTCGGCGCCACCCTGGCCGCCGAGCTGCGCCGCCTGGCCGGCGCGCCGCCCGCAGCCGAACCCGAGACGGTCGTCCTGCGGGGGGACCTCGGCGGACTCGCCTTGGTCGTTGACGGCGAGGCGGACGACGACACTCTGGCGCCCGACGCTGGTGCGGCGTCGTCAGCTCTGCTTCTCGTCGACGGCCCCGACGGCACCACGCTCGGTGCCGCCGCCCTGCAGGGCGGGGACACCCGCGTCGACCTGACGCGGCCCGTGGCGCGGGTGCGGCTCCCGGGAGAAGCACATCCGGTCGAAGGGCAGACACGGCCGCTCGCGTTCGACGACCTCTCGACCTGGTACAGCCTGGGTCTGGCGGCCACCAGCGCCGACCTGGTCGGCGTCATGCGCGGCGCGCTTGATCTCACCACCGACTACGCGCGAGCGCGGAGGCAGTACGGCGTGGCCATCGGATCCTTCCAGGCGGTGCAGCACCTGCTGGCCGACGCGCTCGTCGCCATGGAAGGCTCCCGCAGCATTGCGCTCCACGCCTCCTGGGCCGTCGACGCGCTGCCGGGGCCCGACGCCCTCGCCGCGGCATCCGCCGCCAAGGCCTACTGCAGCCGGGCCGCCCGGGCGGTGTGCGAGACGGCCATTCAGGTGCACGGCGGCATCGGCAACACCTGGGACTGCCTGGCCCACGTCTTCCTCCGCCGGGCGCTCTTGTCCACCGACGTGCTGGGCGGGGTGGGACCCAACCTCCACCGGGTGCTGGCCGCCCGCGGCATCGGGGCCGATGATGGACTTCGCTGATTCCCCCGAGGAGGGCGCGTTCCGCCTGCGCCTGCGCGAGTGGCTGCAGCGGAACAACCCCGGTCTGCCCGCGTCCTCGACCGCCGACGCGTACTGGGCCGGCCAGGCCGCCTGGCACCGGGCCCTCTACGACGCCGGCTTCTTCGGCCTGTCGTGGCCGACGGAGGCGGGCGGGCACGGGCTGGCCAGCGTGTACGAGGTGATCCTCGACGAGGAGTTGATCGCCGCCGCCGCGCCGCCGCGGCCGAGCGTGGGCTACCTGGTGCAGGGGCTCCTCCGCCACGGCAACGAGGACATCCGCCGGCGCTTCCTGCCGGGCCTGGTGAGCGGCCGCGAGCGCTGGTGCCAGGGCTTCAGCGAGCCCGACGCAGGATCCGACCTGGCCTCGCTGCGCACGCGGGCCGTGCGCGACGGCGCCGAGTACGTGCTCACCGGGCACAAGGTCTGGACGAGCTACTCGGACGCAGCCGACTGGTGCCTCGTCCTCGCCCGGACCGATCCCGACGTGCCGACGCACCGGGGTATTTCGGCCTTCATCGTCCCGATGCGCCAGCCCGGCATTGAGCAGCGCCCGCTGCAGATGATCAACGGGATCACCCGCGAGTTCGGCGAGGTGCTCTTCGACGGCGCCCGCGTCGACGCGGCGAACATGGTCGGCGAGCCGGGGGAGGGCTGGCGTCTGGCCATGACCGTCGTCAGCCACGAGCGCGAGCCCGGGGAGCTCGGCTATGTGGCGCGCTACGGCAAACTCGTCAACGAGCTCGTGCGCGAGGTGACGGAGGACCCTTCGGCCGCCGGCGCCGAGACGCGGCGCGACCTGGCCTGGGCCCTGGTGGAGACCGAGATGCTGCGCTGCCACGTGAGCCGGCGTCTCTCGGACCGCCTCGACGGGGTGTCCCACGGACCGGAGGGCTCGGTCGACAAGCTCCTCATGACGGCGACCGAGCAGGCGGTGGGCCACGCCGCGCTGTCCGTCGGGGGTGCCGTGCATGCCGACGGCGACGACACGTGGCTGAAGGTGTACCTCTACAGTCGCGCCCAGAGCGTCATGGGGGGCACGTCGCAGATACAGCGCAATCTCATTGCCGGACGAATCCTGGAGCTGCCCGAGTCATGAACATGTACGACCTTCCCGACGAGCTGCAGGTCCGGGCCGACGGCCCCGTGCGCGTCATCACGCTCAACCGGCCCGAGCAGCTCAACGCCACCAATCACGACCTGCACCGGGGCCTCGCCGCGCTGTTCCCGCAACTGGACGCCGACGACGAGGCGCGGGTGGCCGTCATCACGGGTGCGGGCCGCGCCTTCTCGGCCGGCGGCGACTTCAGCTACCTCGACGAGCTGGCGAAGGACGCCTCGCTGCGCTCTCTCACACTGACCCACGGGCGCCAGATCGTCACGGGGATGGTGGGCTGCCGCGTGCCGATCGTGGCCGCCGTGAACGGTCCGGCGGTGGGGCTCGGCTGCAGCCTGGTCGCGCTCAGCGACATCGTGTTCATGGCGGAGAGTGCGCATCTGGCCGATCCCCACGTGCTCCTGGGGCTGGTGGCGGCCGACGGTGGCCCCGTCGTGTGGCCCCTGCTGACCAGCCTGCAACTGGCCAAGGAGTACGCCTTGACGGGGGACCGCATCCCCGCCCGCCGCGGTGCCGAGATCGGACTGGTGAACCACGTCTGCCCCGACGACGAGGTCCTGGACCAGGCGATGGCGTGCGCGCACAAGATCGCGCGCCTGCCCAAGGGCGCGGTGGAGGACACGAAGCGCATCATCAACATCCAGATGGAGCGGGCGGTGCTCGCCGCGCTCGACTTCGCCCTGACGGCGGAGGACCGGTCGTTCACCACGCCCGAGCTCCGGGCCAACATCGACAGAATGCTGCAGCCGAAGGGTGACACGACGCACTGACCGGTGTCGGCCCGGTGGGACGACCTCAGGATGAGCGGGTGGCGGCGCGGTGCTGCGCCGCCTGGGTGGTGAGCCAGTCGCCCAGAGCCTCGCCGGCGGTCAGCACGTGGGCCTCCGCCAACGCACGCGCCTCGTGCGCATCGCCATGCGTCATGGCCTCCAGGAGTGCGGCGTGCTCGCGTGTGCTGCGCTCCTCCTGCTCGGGGAAGAGCTCGAAGAAGTTGCCGGGTACGACGCGCACGGCCTGGCGCAGGTAGGTGAAGAGGCGGGGCGAACGGGCCGTGAGGTTCAGGGCCCGGTGGAAGCGCCGGTTGGCGGCGACCACGTCGTCGGAGCCCTCGATGGCGGCCGCCAGCTCGGCCAGCTCGGCCAGCTCCGCCGGCGTGATGCGGGCCGTGGCCAGCTCGGCCGCCTTGCCGGCCAGCGCGGCCAGGACGGCGAAGTTGTCGACGGCGTCCTGGGGCGTGATCCCGACGACGGCCATGCCGCTGCGCGGGGTGATCTCGACCAGGCCCTCGTAGGAGAGTTCGAGGAGGGCTTCCCGCAGCGGGGTCCGGCTGATCCCGAACTCGGCGGTCAGCTGGTCGAGGTCGAGGCGGTCGCCCGGCTGGAGCCGGCCGGTGAGGATCCGGTCCCGGAGCTCGTCGGCCGCTTGGGCCCTGATGGTCGTCGCGATGAGTTTGATATGTGAAATACTACATATTACGGTGACCTCTGCCCGGAAGGGGGAGCAGATGGCCGAGAGCACGCGACGACAGATGGCGCTGGTGGGGTTCATGCAGGCGGGGAACGCCACGGTGTACGCCGGCTCGTGGCGCCACCCGGCCACCGAGCACGGGTTCCTCACGGCCGGTTACTACGAGAAGCTGGGACGCACCCTCGAACAGGGCTGCTTCGACCTGATGTTCTTCGACGACCGACTCGCCATGCCGGGCATCTACGGCGGGTCGGTGGCGGAGGCGGTGCGCACCGGGGCCCGTCCCGTGAAGCTCGACCTCAGCATCGTCCTCGGGATCGTGGCCGCCGCCACCAGGTACATAGGACTCGGCGCGACCTACTCGACGACCTACTACTCCCCGTACCACGTGGCGCGGACGTTCGCGACCCTCGACCACCTCTCGGGCGGCCGGGCGGCGTGGAACGTGGTGACGTCGGTCAACGACGGCGAAGCGCAGAACTTCGGGCTCAAGGAGCATCTCGCCCACGACGCGCGCTACGACCGCGCCGACGAGTTCCTCGAGGCGACGACCGGTCTGTGGGACAGTTGGGACGACGACGCGCTCGTGCTCGACCGCGAGACGCCGCTCTTCGCACATCCCGAGAAGGTGCACGAGCTCGACTACGACGGGGAGTGGTTCGACGTGCGCGGCCCGCTGACGGTGCCGCGGTGCCCCCAGGGCCGGCCGGTGCTGTTGCAAGCGGGATCGTCGGGCCGTGGCCGCGAGTTCGCCGCGAAGTGGGCGGAGCTGATCTTCACCGGCGATCCCGGGCTGGAGGTCGCCCGCTCCCATTACAAGGACCAGAAGGAGAAGATCGGCGAGCGAGGCCGTGATCCCGAGGCCATCAGGATGCTCCCGATGGCCTACACGGTCGTCGGAGAGTCCAAGGCCCACGCCGAGGAGCGCGAGCAGCTCTTCCTCAACGACCTCGTCGATCCCATGGCGTCGCTGACCCTCCTCTCCGAGCTCATGAACTACGACTTCTCGGGGCTGTCGCTCGACGCGCCGATCACCGACGAGCTCATTGCGTCCGTCTCGGGGATCCGCGGGCTGGTGCAGAACATCCGGACGCACATCGGCGGCGACACCGTCACCCTGGGCGACCTGGCCGGCCACCGGGCCACCCTGTTGCAGGGACCGCGCTTCGTCGGAACCGGTCCGGACATCGCCGACCAGATGGAGGAGTGGTTCGGCGGGGGCGCCTGTGACGGCTTCGTCATCGCGGCCACGCACTCGCCGGGCGCCTACGAGGACGTCGTGCGCCTCGTGGTGCCCGAGCTGCAGCGCCGGGGCCTCTTCCGCGAGCGCTACACCGGCTCGACGCTGCGCGAGCACCTCGGCCTGGCCCGCCCCGAGTCGTCCTACGGTGCCTGACCGGGTCCGACCGCTGCAGGGGCTGCGCGTCGTCGACGCCGCCACGCTGGCCGCCGGGCCAATGGTGGCGACGGCGCTGGGGGAGTTCGGGGCCGAGGTCATCAAGGTGGAACAGCCCGGTGCCGGTGATCCCCTGCGCACCTGGGGTCATCAAAAGGACGGGATCGGGCTCTTCTGGAAGAGCGTGGGCCGCAACAAGCGCTGCGTGACGCTGGACCTGCGCCAGGGCGAGGGCCAGGCGCTCTTCCACCGCCTCCTCGACGTGAGCGACGTCCTGGTCGTCAACAACCGCCCGAGCGCGCTGGCGCGCTGGGGCCTCGACTACGAGTCGGTCCACCGGGCACATCCGGACCTCGTCATGTTGCACGTCACCGGCTACGGAGGCGGGGGACCGGCGGCGGACCGGCCGGGTTTCGGCACCCTGGCCGAGGCCATGAGCGGGTTCGCCCACGTGACGGGCCAGCGTGACGGCCCCCCGACCCTCCCCCCGTTCTTCCTGGCCGACGGCATCGCCGCCCAGTCGGCCACCTTCGCCGTCATGATGGCGCTCTATCACCGCGACCTGCACGGGGGCGGGGGCCAGCTGGTCGACGTGAACCTGGTCGAACCCCTGGCCCGGCTCGTCGAGACCGCCACGCTGGCCGCCAGCGCGCTCGGGATCGTCATGGGCCGCAACGGGAACCGCCTCGACGCCAGCGCCCCGCGCAACGCCTACCGCACAGCCGACGGAGGCTGGGTCGCCCTCTCGAGCGCGTCACGCAACATCGTCATGCGCCTCTACCGTGCGGTGGGCCGGCCCGACCTGGCCGAGGACGAGGACTACGTCGATCCCATTCGTCGCCAGGCCCACGGCGACGAGATCGACGAGGTCGTCGCGCAGTGGATCCGCGCCCGAAATCTCTGCGACGTGATGCGCGTGTTCGAGGAGGCCGAGGTGGCCGCGGCACCGGTCTACGACGCCGCCCAGCTGCTGGCCGACGAGCACCTGCGCCAGCGGGGGACCTTTCTCGAGATCGACGATCCCGACCTGGGCCCCATGACGGTGCAGGCCCCCGTCGCCATGCTGAGTGAGACGCCGGGTCGGGTCGAGCACCTGGGCCGGGGCATCGGGGCCGACAACGACGCCGTTTACGGCGGCCTGCTCGGCCTCGACGCGTCAGAGCTGTCGTCGTTGCGCTCCGCCGGCACCATCTGAGAGCGCGAAGGGAGAACATCATGCGCGCACCACGAGCCCGCCGTTGCGAACTGGCCACACCGGCGAGCAACGAGCGCATGTGCGAGAAGGCGGCCTCGTCGGGGGCCGACCTGGTGTTCTTGGACCTCGAGGACGCCTGCGCGCCCTCGGCCAAGGAGGCGGCCCGCTCCATCGCGGTGAACGCGCTCGCCGGACTCGACTGGGGAACGACCGTGCGGGCCGTGCGGGTCAACGGCATCGACACGCCCTGGTGCCACGGGGACATCATCGAGGTCGTCACCGGGGCCCGCGACGCCATCGACGTGCTGATCGTGCCCAAGGTGCGCCGGGCCCGCGACGTCTGGTGGGTCGACGTGCTGTTGACCCAGCTCGAGGCGACGTTGCACCTGTCCCGCCCCATCGGCCTCGAGGTCCTCATCGAAGAGGCCGAAGGTCTGGCCAACGCGCTCGAGATCGCCCAGGCGAGTGAGCGGCTCGAGGCGCTGATCTTCGGCGCCGGGGATCTCTCGGCCTCGCTCAAGGCGCGCGTCGACGGCAACTTCGACCCGCTCGTGGACTACCCGGGCGACTTCTGGCACTTCGCCCGGATGCAGGTGCTGACCGCGGCACGGGCCGCCATGGTCGACGCCATCGACGCCCCCTACCCGGCCTATCAGGACCCCGAGGGCTACCGGCGCGCCGCGTTGGCGGCCAGCGCGCTGGGCTACGACGGCAAGTGGGCCATCCACCCGAGCCAGATCCCGATCGCCCATGAGGTGTTCTCGCCCACCGCCGAGGAGATGGCCGAGGCCCGTGCCGCCATGGAGAGCTACCGCGCCGCGGAGGCCGAC
Organism: uncultured Acidimicrobiaceae bacterium; assembly: GCA_963804055.1. Classification (GTDB taxonomy): domain Bacteria; phylum Actinomycetota; class Acidimicrobiia; order Acidimicrobiales; family RAAP-2; genus Bog-473. The sequence continues at coordinate 108,356 of CAWDOU010000001.1, forward strand.
GGCGTGGGCGCCATCGGGCGTGAGGGCAAGCTGGTCGACGCCGCCCACATGCGGCTCGCCGCCAACACGCTGCACAAGGCGGCGTTGGCCGATGAGTCGGAGGAGCCGTCGGCGTCCGGGTGACAGGCCCAGACCCTTTCGCCATACTGAGGGCATGGCGACGGAGCACCTCTCGCCATCGCCGGCCTTCTTCGAGCGGGAATTGAGGAGATGACCGATCCTCGGCCCGAGATCGCCGACATCATCATCGATTGCGTGGATCCCGAGTCGGTAGCCCGCTTCTGGGCCGATCTGCTTCAGCGCCCGATTGCCGGACGGAAGGGCCCCTATGTCTGGCTGCGGCGCACGGGCGCAGAAATCGGTATTGGCTTCCAGAGAGTCGCCGAACCGAAGGCTGCCAAGAATCGGGTGCATATGGACATTTCGGGTCCGGATGTCGAGGCCCTGCGGAGGCGGGTCGAGGCGCTTGGCGGGAGTCGGCCACCCGGCTTCGAGGATGGTGGGTTCCTGGTGCTGGCCGACCCGGAGGGAAACGAGTTCTGTGCCGTTCCGGTCTGGCCGATCGAGTTCGACGACCTCGGCCGGACGGACTACCAGAAGAGAGTCTGAGGTCTACGCTCGGCGCCGGAAGACGAGAAGTTCGCTTGTCTCACGCTGGGGCCCGTCCCTGAGGGAGGGCAGCACAGCCTCAATTTCGGCGAAGCCGGCCTCGATCGCCTCCTCGCTCATGTGCTCGAACAGCGAGACAGCGCGGAGCTTCAGTCTCTCGAAGTCCTCGGCGAGCGTCGCCGAGCGGAGCCAGGTGACGCGGTCACGACCGATGAGCGTCCATCCGGCACCCGTGAAGTCGCGTGTGACTTCCTCTTCGGACTGGAACTGAGCCGCGTCGACCGTGCGCCACTCGGGCACCACGCGGAACCACCAGACGTCGGGCATTTTGTCGGAGAAGTTCGACTGCACGAAGAGCGTCCCGCCGGGCCTGACGACCCGGTGTAGCTCATGGGCGGCGCGCTGGCGATCGATGACGTGGTGCCAGACGAAGAACACCAGGGCTGCGTCACAGCTCCCACCGCGCAGCGGGATGTTCTCGGCAGAGCCGGCCGAGTACGTCACGTCGGGATGGCCGGCATGTGCACGAGCTTGCGCGCGCATCCTCTCTGACGGCTCGATACCGTGGACGGGCCCCCCAAAGGCGCTCGCCAGGCACGGGGTCATCCGGCCGGTGCCCGAACCGAGGTCCAGCCACGCCAGCGGCCGCGTCGTGGGGAGGTGGTGCGCGAACGCCTGCATCCAGGTGTCTCGTGCATCGGAGGACAACTGCCGTCCGGCGGCGTAGACCCTGTGCAGGCGGGCGTCGTAGTCGACCTTCTCCATATCGCCTCCACAGACGGTCCGGCCCTATCCAATGTAGGCATCACGAGCGGGAGATTGCCGCCCCTGCCGGCACGAACCCGGACGTCTGGCCCCTGCGACAATGTTGGCCATGTCGAAGAGTGACATCGATCGCTACCTGGCGTCCCTGGAGGAGCCCAAGCGGAGCACCCTCGAATCCCTCCGTACGACGATCCTCGAGATCATCCCCGACGCCGAACAGTGTCTCTCGTACGGCGTCCCGGGCTTCAGGCTGCAGGGCAAGGTTGTCGCGGGTTTCGCTGCCTTCAAGAGCCACCTGAGCTATCTGCCGCACAGCGGATCTGTGTTTCCCGAGCTCAGGGAAGAGCTGGCCGGCTACAAGACATCGACCGGAGCCCTTCAGTTCCCGGTCGATCGATCGTTGCCCAAGTCGCTCGTCCGGAAGCTGATATCGATCAGGAAGCGACAGGCGTTCGGCTGACGTGCCGTGGCGGGCGCCGCTCCGCCCAGTGGTCGCTCACCCCCTGAACGAGGTTGTGCTCTCCTCGTCGACGGCGGACACCCGTACGACACGCTCATTCGTGAGGTGTCCGCACTGGCCGCAGATCGGATGTCTCCGAGCAGCACCTGCTCCGCAGTTCGGGCAGACGCGGTGTGTCTCGAATTTCGGGTGCATGGCCGCTCCGTTCTCCCTGTGTCTCCGCCTGTTCTCTCAGCGTGCATTGTGCCGACACGCAAGCAGGGCGAATAGAGCCATTCGGAGGACCACGGGCACAACGTCGGGACAACCATCGAGACATGCCTCGCAAGGTCCGGCTCGAGGGCCGGCCCGGATCGAGGGCCGGCCCGGATCGAGGCCGCCACTCCGTGCGGCCGGCGTCAGCCCGACCGGGGGGCACCGGGCCCGACCCTTACACTGTGCTCACGTTCTTCTACGGTGGTCACGGATCCTGGCTCTTCATCATCGCCTTCGTTGCGTTCTTCGTGATGAGGGTGCTCCCGGCGCGCCGGCGCCGACGGGGACCCAGGGCCTCGGCTCCGGCCAGCCCGTTCACGGGTGCCGCTCCGGCGTCGCACTCGTCCGACGGCCTCGACGATTCCTCCGGCAAGGTCACCTTCACGGGGATCGCCCCCGGCTGGCTGATCGACCCGTCGGGCCGGCACGAGCAGCGCTACTGGTCAGGGTCCGAATGGACCGACCACGTGACTGATCGGGGCGTTCCCGGCATCGACCCGCTACCGCCGACCACCGGTCATGGAGCGTCGTAGCCGGCACTCCATGGCCCTGGCCCATGGGACGTGTCGGTCTCAGGTCACCTCGGTCGCGACGAAGAGCGACGTGTACATCTGCTCCATCTCGGGGAGCTGATAGCGGGCCTGGAGTCCGCTGGGGTTGGGCAGCAACCAGAGGAGCGAGCCTGCGAGACGTTCGGGTTGGAGGCCGATCTCTGCCTTCGGTCTGCGAAACGCCGTACGGTATGCCTGGAGCCCCAGCATCGCCACGCAGCGGGGCCGCAGGACCCCCACCTTCGCCTCCAGTTGTATCGCCCCTTCACGCAGTTCGGAGGTACTCAGCTCACTGGCGGCGGTCGTCACCCGTCCCACGAGGTTCGTGATGCCGACGCCGAGCTCGGGCAGGACGTGCTGCTCATCGGGCGCCAGGACAGATGGCGTGAACCCGCCGGCAGCCAGCAACCTCCAGAACCGGTTGCCAGGCCTGGCGAAATGCAGGCGGAGCGCACCCGAGAGCGTCCCGGGATTGATCCCGCAGAAGAGGACGCGCAGGTCGGGACCGACGAGGTCGGCCAGGGGCTGTTCCATGGAGCACGAAGGTAACGGGGGGATGGCCCCGGTGTTCGAAGACGGGCACATCCCCCTAGCCTGCTTTCGTGTCGATGCACCCACCCGCGGGTGGAGCGGGCGACGGCGCAGCGTTCAGCCTGGCCAGGTACCTCGACGAGATTGGCATCTTTCCGCCGCTGGAACCCGGGCTCGAGGCCGAGCTGGCTCAGCGCGTTCAGGACGGAGCGAGGGCGTCGGCTCGCATCGATGCGCACCGGATTGCGGCCGCCGGCGGGGGGCCTGCTCGGGATGTGCTCGAAGTCGATGCGCTGATCCGCAGTCTGGAGGTGCAGCAGCGAGGGAACGAGGCCAAGGACCGGCTCATCGAGGCGAACCTCCGACTTGTCGTGCCGATCGCCGAGCGCCACTGCGACCAGGGACTCGCCCTGGTCGACCTGATCGTGGAAGGCAACTTCGGGCTGATGCGGGCGGTCGACGGGTTCGACACCGAGAAGGGGTTCAGGTTTTCGACCTACGCGAGGTGGTGGATCCGCCAGGCCATCACCGCTGCTCTGGCCGAGCAGGCCCGGGCCATGGGGATCCGGATCAAGGGCGATGAGCCCGAAGAGCCCGAGGATCCCGAGGGCGGCAGTCGGGTCCGCGAGCCCAGACGACCCCTGCCGCCCTCCGGTTCGGGTGTTCTGGAGTTGACGTTCGAGTAGATCGGCTCCTGCAGTGTGCGCATCCCGTGCTCTCACGCACTATCCCGGTGGTTGCCACCGGGGGACCCATTCCCCCTCCAATGGTCCCCCGATTGCCTCCTCGATGGTGCGGAAGGGGGTATGCGCTACTTCTGAGGCCCACGTGTCGAAGAGCACGTCGGCAATCCGCATGGGGGCTCCCGTGACGAGGGCAAGGTTGATGGCGTCACTCGGGCGGGCATCGATGTGCACGCTGCCGCCACCTGTGCGGAGGACGATCTCGGCCAGGTACGTGTGATCCGTGAAGTCCGTCAGCCGAACCTCGACGAGCGTCGACTCCGTGGCCTCAATGAGGTTGGCGCAGAGCTGATAGGTCATGGGCCGGGGGAACTCGACCGCTTCGAGTGTGGACACCATGGCCCTCCCCTCCGTGCCCCCGACGAAGACGACGAGGCGGCGTTCTCCGCGGTGCTCCTGGAATGTGATGACGTGGGTACGACGCACGGGATCGTCAGCAGCAAGGCTCCGGATCTCCACAATGGATGCGTCGACATAGGCGTCGTTGTTGTCTGAAGACACTCGATCCTCCCCTGTGTGATCGACAAGACCCGCCAGGCTGTGGGCGAGGCTCTCTCGTGCTTGATGCAGGCGTGCCTTCACGGCGCCAGGTTGAATGCCGAGCTCGAGTGCCGCTTCGGCATGACTGAGTCCCTGCCAGTAGAACGCCAAGACGGCGTCACGTTGGCCGGCCGGCAGCAGTTGCACCGCCTGTCCGACCCGTCTGGCCATCTCGGCGGCCTCGGCCTGTTCATCGGGCCCCGCAGCGACCTCGACGACATCGTCGGAGAGTGGCTCGGCGGCAATCCGTTGGACCGAACGCCGTGCGATGTTGAGAGCGATCCCTGTGTACCAGGATCCGAACCGCCCGGGTGAGCGTAACCGGGACAGCCCGAGATACGAGGCGAGGGTCGCCTCTTGGAGTACATCCGCGGTCAGGACCGGGTCTCGGAGCAAGCGCATCGTCACGGATCGGGCCATGGGCGTGTTGCGGGCCACCAGCGTTCCGAACGCCGCCTTGTCGCCCTGGAGCGCTGACGCGACGAGGTGCGCGTCGGAATCGTGGCAACCGTCCAGCTGGGTCACATCACATAGTGTCGCAACGGGCGTCTGGGGTTAGTCGCGGAACCTGCCGCCACGTCTCTCGAGGCTTGCCAGGACCCATGGCCGGGAAGAGAATCACCGGGTGTCTCCAGCCGCGATCGTGGTGCGTCAAGCGGCTCTCGCCGACGCGGAGGACATTGGCGAAGCCCACGCCTCGGCGTGGGAGGCCGCCTATGTCGACCTCTTCGAGCCGGAGACCCTCCGGCACGCCGCGGCGGTCAGGCGGACCATGTGGGCGCACATTTTGACGGGGTCGGACTTCGACCTCAGCGGCCTCTTGGTCGCGGAGCAGGACGCGCAGGTCGTCGGCTACTCGCACTTTGGCCATGCTGCAGGCCGGGACGGTCAAGGCGAGATCTTCGGCTTCTACCTTCATCCCACTGCATGGGGGCAGGGAGCGGCGACTCGCCTCATGCGCGCCTCCCTTCTGGGACTCCATCGCCAGGGACATGCCTCGGTCGTCGTGTGGACGCATCCCGGCGCAGCGCGGGCACAGGCCTTCTACGTCAAGAGCGGTTTCAGGGCGACGGGACGATCACGGACCGCACAGCTCGGCCCCGGGGTGGAGGCACCGGAAGTCGAGTTCGTGCGGGAGAGCCCGTCCTAGCCGTCAGCCGAGGTCGAGTCCGTCCGGGCTCGCCACGACGGCCCGGCGGACGAGACCGATCACCCAGATGATGGCCCGCGTGGCCTCGGCGGTGTCCATCTGCCAGTCCACGACCATGCGCTCGTAGCTGGCCACGCTCCACAGCACGTCGAGGACGGCGGCCGCCACCGTACGGTCCTCATCGGACCACGTCTCGGTCCCCGCTCCGACTGCGGTGAGGAGCGCCTCGTGCTGCCGCTGCTTGGCGTTCAGGAGGGTTGGGTCCAGCGGCTGACGCGGCATCGGGTGGATACGAGGAGACGTGGGCGAAGATCCGGGCTGTCACGTCGGCCACGTCCTTGAGGTGCATGCCCTGCAGATCGATCCCCGCCTCCTCCTCGAATTGGTGCATGACAGCATCGTGGAGACCCTGCTCGTTCACGAAGTGCCGGTAGACGGTGCGCTCGTTCACGCCCGCCCGCTCCGCCACGGCCCGGATTGTCAGGCCGTGCCAGTCCCGCACGGACGAGCCGTGGAGCAACTCCGATCCGGCGGCGATGATGCGCTCCCGGGTCTCGGCGGCCCGTTGGCGCCGCAGCGTGCTGTCGTAGTGACGGCGGGTCCGGCCCGTGGCCGGCCCTCCTCGCTGCGCGCTGTCGGTCAAGGGCACGGCCGTCAGCTCGTGAACACCGGGAGCGTCTCCCAGCCCCTGACCGTCGAGGTGGGGGAGAGGCGCGCGTTGTCCAGGTCGACGTCCCATTCGGGGATGCGGGCCAGTACCTCTTCGAGCGCGATGACCCCTTCCAGACGCGCCAGTGCGGCGCCCATGCAGAGGTGGATGCCGTTGCCGAAGGTCAGATGGCGCCCGTCGTTGCGGTGGATGTCGAAGGTGTCGCCGTTGGGAAAGCGACGGTCGTCCCGGTTGGCCGAGCCCAGGAGGAACAGCATCACGCTGCCCGCCGGGACCTCCGTCCCGTGCACGACGAGGTCCTGGCGCGCCACGCACCGCCCGACGTGTGGCGCCGGCGACTCGTAGCGCAGGATCTCCTCAATGGCGCCCGGTATGAGGGACGGGTCGGCCACCAGTTCGGCCCGCTGGTCAGGATGGTCGGCCAGGACCTTGGCGGTCCACCCGATCAGGCGGGTGGTCGTCTCGTTGCCCGCACCCGCCAGCACCTCCAGGTACGTCAGCAGTTCGGTGCGGGTCAGGTTGCGCGTCGTGCCGGTCTCGTCGACGAACTCGACGTTCAGGAGCTCGGTCATGATGTCGTCCGAGGGATGCTCGGCCCGCCAGTCGACGTAGTCGGCGAAGAGCTCGCCCGTCACGAAGTTCTCCGACACCCGCATCGGCTCGCCCTCCTTGGTGCGGAGGTTGGCGTCCACATGGTCGCGCACCAATTCCTGGTCGCTCTCGGGAATGCCGAGAAGCATGCTGATCACCCGCATGGGCATCTGGGCGCCCAGATCGGCGATGAAGTCGAAGTGCTCCGCTCCCACCAGGGGGTCGAGGCTCAGGGCGCAGAACTCACGGATCTTCGGTTCCAGCTCAGCCACCCGTCGTGGCGTGAAGGCACGCGACAGCAGACGGCGGTGGATGGTGTGGGTGGGGGGATCCTCGAAGATGATGACCCCGGGGGGCATCTCGATGTCCGCCTTGATCAGTTCGATGATCCCGCCCTTGCCCGAGATGTAGGTCTGGGCGTCGAGCAGGCCCTTCTCCACGTCGGCGTACTGGCTGACCGCGAAGAAGTCGTGCGTGTCGTTGTAATAGACCGGCGCCTCCTCCCGGAGGCGCCGGTACACGGGGTACGGGTCGGCGTTGATGGCGACGTCGTACGTGTCGTAGTAGACGTCGCTGCTGCTGGTCGTGGTCACGATGCACCCCCCGGAACTATTGGTGTCAGCACTATGACACGAAATGGGCCAGGATGCGTCGACGCCCCAGCCCAGGGCCGCGCGGGGGCCCGCCGACGGAGGTCGGATGGTGCGGAAACGCTCTTCTCATCAGCCGAGAGCAGTGCTACCATCACGGCGTCAACGAACGACACGCAGAGAGGACCCAACTCATGCCACGTTGGCCCAAGCCACCCGAGGGCAGCTGGACGGAGCACTTCGAGCTCGGGACCGAGCCGGTGAACTACGAGGACTCCATCTCCGGAGAGTTCTTCGAACTCGAGCGCGAGGCCGTGTTCAAGCGGGCGTGGCTCAACGTGGGCCGGGTCGAGCAGCTGCCCCGCACCGGGAGCTACTTCACCAAAGAGCTGGCGGTGGCCAAGACCTCCGTCGTCGTGGTGAAGGGCAAGGACGGCGAAGTCCGCGCCTTCTACAACATGTGCCGTCACCGCGGGAACAAGCTGGTCTGGAACGACTACCCCAAAGAGGAGACCAGCGGGACCACCCGCCAGTTCGTGTGCAAGTACCACGCCTGGCGCTACGACCTCGACGGCGCCTGCTCGTTCGTCCAACAGGAGCAGGAGTTCTTCGACCTGGACAAGGCGGACTACGGCCTCGTCCCCGTGCACTGTGACGTGTGGGCCGGCTTCATCTTCATCAACCTGGCCAAGGAGCCGGAGCAGTCATTGCGCGACTTCCTCGGGCCGATGGTCACCAAGCTCGAGAACTACCCGTTTCACCTGCAGAGCGAGCGGTACTTCTACCGCGCCAGCGTGAAGAGCAACTGGAAGCTTTACATGGACGCCTTCCAGGAGTTCTACCACGCACCAATTCTCCACGCGAAGCAGTCACCACCCGACTGGTCCGCCGCGGCAGCACAGGCGGGCTTCGAGGCGCCCGCCTACAAGATCGACGGTCCGCACCGGCTTGTCAGCACCGCCGGCATCCATCCCTGGAACCTTCCGGAGAACATGGTCAAGCCCATCGACACGCTGACCCGCAGCGGGCTCTTCGGGCCCTGGGACGGCCCCGACCTCGGCTATGACCAGAAGGACGCCGGTATCAACCCTGCCGGCTGCGACCCGTGGGGTCTCGACTCGTTCCAGCTGTGGCCGAACTTCACCATTCTCGTATGGCAGCAGAGCTGGTATCTGACCTACCACTACTGGCCCGTCGCACCCAACGAGCACGTGTTCGAAGGAACGCTGTACTTCGTTCCCGCCAAGAATGCCCGCGAGCGGGTGGCCCACGAGAACGCAGCCGTGACGTTCAAGGAGTTCGGGCTCCAGGACGCCAACACCCTCGAGGCCACGCAGACGATGCTCGAGTCACGCGTGATCGAGCGCTTCCCCCTGATGGATCAGGAGGTTCTCTGCCGCCACATGCACAAGGTGGCACAGGAGTGGGTGGACGACTACAAGAAGCAGCAGCACGCGGAGGTATGACGCGCATGGACACGAACCTGTTGCCGGACGAGTTCTCCGACCTGGAGCCGTTCGCTGCCAAGTGGTGCCTGCCGACCGAGCGCGAGCGCTATGCCACGCGGCTTGCCAGCTCCATGGAAGAGATGCAGGCGCTCTACGACGCCGCCATGCCCCGCGCCGACGCGGCCATGACGTACCTCGACCAGTTTCCCCTTGAGGAGCTGTCCGAACAGCAGGTGAACCTGCTCCACCTGCTGTACTCCATGGTCACGGTCTCGTTCCCTGTCGAATGCTGGGGCCAGCCGCGGGTGCCCGACTCCGGCGCCGCCTACCTCGACCTCCTCGTCGAGCCCGGGCCCTGAGCCGGATCAGATCGCTTCGTACTCGACCCTCACCGTCGGGCCGGACGGCAGGCTCTGGCAGGTCAGGACCCAACCTTCTTCTACCTCCTCAGGCGTCAACGCATTGTTCGCCCGCATGCGGACCGAGCCCTCGTGCAGGAAGGCCATGCAGGTGGCGCAGTTGCCGGCCTCGCAGGAAAAGGGAGGGCGCAGGCCGCCGCGCCGCGCCGTCTCGAGCAGCGTGTCGCCCGGCTGATAGCGGACCACGACCGTCTTGCCCCCGAGCGTCACTGTCACCTCGTCGGGCACCGCGGCGTCCAGAGCGCCTGCGGCCTCGTCGTCGATCAGCGCATCGGTCTTCTCGCCCTGCTCCACGAGGAAGCGTTCGATGAAGATGCGTTCTGCTGCGACGCCCTGCGTCTGCACCGTGGACTCGACCAGGTCCATGAATGGTCCGGGCCCGCAGATGTAGATGTCGGCATCGACGTCCGGCGCCACGAATCGGGCGATGGCCTCGGGCGTCAGGAACCCGCCGTCCGTGTCGAAGTGGCGTCGCACCGCCAATCGTCCGGGATGCTCGGCGCCGAGGGCCGCGAGCGCCTCGTCGAAGATCACCGAGTCGCGATCCCGGTTGGCGTAGAGAAGCCGGACCGGTCGTGTCGTCGTCGCCAGCATGTGCTTGGTGATCGACATGACGGGCGTGACGCCGCTGCCACCGCAGAAGCCGAGCACGGGCCGTTCCGACTCCTGTGGGCAGAAGACACCCGCCGGTTTCGTGAGCTCGATCGTGTCGCCCTCGGAGAGGTGGTCGAGAAACCAGTTGGAGACCAACCCACCCGCCACGCGCTTGACGGTGACGGTCAGTGCGGCGTCTGTTGCCGGCGCACTGGACATGGAGTACGAGCGAAGCTGGTCCTCGCCGTCGATGTGCACGCGGAATGTGCAGAACTGTCCTGGCCGGTAGCGGAAGGTCTCGGTCAGGCCCTCGGGCACCTCGAGGACGAAGGAGCTGGCATCGTGGGTCTCACGGACGACCCGGGCTATCCGCAGCGAGTGGTAGCCGTGGTCCCGCAGGACCGCGCTCTGGTCGCTCACGGTGCGACCGCCCGGCCTACTGGGGCGTCGGCCACGCCACCGATTTGGTCTCGAGGTACTGGTCGAAGCCGGCGAGCCCGTTCTGGCGGCCGATCCCGCTGTGCTTGTAGCCCCCGAACGGCATGTCCGCCTGGCCGATCGGCATGCCCCCGTTGACGGCGAAGGTCCCGGTGCGGACGCGCTCCGCCACGGCCAGCGAGCGCTCCAGCGACCCCGAGAACACGCCGCCGGAGAGCCCGTACACGCTGTCGTTGGCGATCCGCACGGCATCGTCGTCGTCATCGAAGGGGATGACCACGAGGACCGGGCCGAAGATCTCCTCCTGGGCGATGGTCATGGCGTTGTCGACGTCGGTGAAGAGGGTCGGCTCCACGTACCAGCCCTTCGGCAGCTCGGCGGGGCGTCCGCCGCCCAGCGCGAGCGTCGCACCTTCGTCGACGCCCTTTTGTATGTAGCCGAGGACGCGGTCGCGCTGCTTGGACGAGATGAGTGGCCCCATCAGGACGTCCGGCCGCTGCGGGTCCCCGTAGGCCACCGAGGACAGCGTGGCCCGGAGGATCTCGACGCCCTCGTCGTAACGCGAGCGGGGGAGGAGCATCCGCGTCTGTATCGCACAGCCCTGGCCGCCGTGGAAGCACACCGCGATGCCCGACGGCACGGACGCGGCGAAGTCGGCGTCGTCGAGGACGATGGTGGCCGACTTGCCGCCGAGCTCCAGGAACGTCCGCTTCAGCGTCGCCCCGCCCTTCTCCATGATGCGCTTGCCCACGGCCGTCGAGCCGGTGAACGAAATGAGGTCTACCTTCGGCGACAGCGTCAGCTCCTCGCCAACGAGGTGGTCGGACGAGGTCACGACGTTGAGGACGCCGCTCGGGAAGTCGGTCTGTTCGGCGACGAGACGGCCGAGCCGGGTGGCGTTCCAGGGCGTGTCCGGTGCAGGCTTGAGGATGACCGTGTTGCCGGTGGCCAGCGCCTGACCCAGCTTGTTGAGCGTGACCTCGAGGGGGAAGTTCCATGGCACGATGGCACCCACCACGCCGATCGGCTCCTTCCAGATCTGGCGTGTGTTCGCCGTGCCTCGGCGGTCGACGATCTCGCTGAGTTCTGTCCGCCAGGGGAACTCGTCGATCAGCTTCGTCGGGTAGCGCAGCGCGCCATCCAGCGGGATGTCGAGCTGGTTGGCGTGGGTGGTCATGCGCGGGCACCCAACCTCGAGGATCAACTCCTCACGAAGCTCCTCGCGGTCCTTCTCGAGCGCCTCTTGCAACTGGGTGAGGCAGCGTGTGCGCAAGGCACGGTCGGTCGACCAGTCCGTCTCGTCGAAGGCGCGCCGGGCCGCGTCGATGGCCCGGTGCATGTCGGCGTTCGAGCCGTCGGCGACCTGTCCCAGCACCTCCTCGGTGGCGGGGTTGACGTTGTCGAACGTGCGGCCCGTCTCGGACTCCACGAGCCTGCCGTCCACGAGCATCCGCTCTTCGTGACTCGCCCCTGCCGTCATGCCCGACCCCCGTCTCTCGTAGGTCTCGCACCGGGTGGAAACCTCATTATCAAAAAGTGCCATCAGCATAATCGAGCGATGCCGCCACCCGCCCCGGTGGCGGCATCAGAGGGCGAACGCCGCCGGCAGCGCGCCGTCCCGGAGAATGTCGGCCCCCAACGCCCGGGTCAGGACGGCGCCCGCGCCCAGCAGCTGGTCCAGGACGATCGCCCGCCGGACCGAGTGGTGCAGCGGGTGTTCGGTCGTGAAGCCGATGCCGGCGAGCACCTGCTGGCAGTGCCGGGCCGTGGTGCGGGCCGACTTGCCCGCGAAAGCCTTCGCCATGGCGGCGGCCTCGGGGGACGGGTCCTCCCACACCGCGTCGAGGAGGGCGGCCGCCGCGTCCAGCATGACCAGGCTCTCGGCCAAGCGGTGCCGTACCGCCTGGAAGCTCGCAATGGGCCGCCCGAACTGCACGCGTTCGAGCGCATGGGCGCGAGCCAGCTCGAGCATGACGCGGCCGGTGCCGATCAGCTGGTGCCCCAGTGCGAGTTGTCCGAGCGCCAGGGCGGCCGCCCACGCGGGCGGTTCGCACTGCTGGGCATCGGCACGGGCGAATTCCCCCTTGACCTCGACGAGGCCGAGTGCAGGGTCGAGCCCGTGCACACGCCGCCGGTGCAGCAGCGCCGGGTCCACGACGAAGGCCGTGGTCCCACGCGCGCTCGTTGCCACGACGAGGGTCCGGTCGCACCGGTCCATGGCGGCGGAGCCCAGGCCCGCCACGACGCAGCGGTCCCCGTCGACCCGTCCGGGCGCGTCGGTCAGTCGCAACGGCGGCAGCACCACTGCGGTGCCCTCGACCCCGTCCCCGACGCCGAGCGCGGCGGCCAGCAACCAGTCGAGCGCGCCCGACGAGGTGGTCGTGACCCCCAGGCTCTCGAACAGCACGGCGACGGCGGCGGCGCGGTCGGCGGCCAACGCGTCCCGCCAGCCCAGGTCGTGGAGGGCAACATCGAGCGCGGCACCGTCCGCCGTCTCGGTGGCACGCCGGACGCCGCTCTCGAACAGGGCGCGCTCGGTCTCCTCCATCAGCGGTCGTCCCCCAGGTCCAGCAGCCGGCGGGCGATGATGTTGCGCTGGATCTCGGCGCTGCCGCCGTAAATGGTGGCGGCGCGCGAGTAGAGGTACTCGGCCCTCCACCGTTGACTCACCGGGTCGTCGCCGAGCACGACCTCCGCGCCCAGCCCTTCGGCCACGAGGTCGAAGACCGCCTGCTCGGCGGTCGCCACCAGCACCTTGTCGACGGAGGTCTCGGCGCCGAGGGTCTCGCCTGCCGCCAGCCGGCGTTGCGTCGCCCGCGAACGGGCGCGGAAGGCCCAGAGGAGCTGCGTCGCCTCGCCGAGTGCGCCGGGGTCGAGCCCGCCGGCAGGGGCGAGCGCAGACGAGCTGCTCCAGGCGCCGCTGCAGGTAGGCGGCGCGATGCCACAGTGCGGTGCTGCGCTCATAGGGGAGGAGGTCCATGGCGATGGACCACCCCTGGTTCTCTGCGCCGAGCACCCGGTCGAGCGGCACCCGCACACCGTCGAAGAAGACCTCGCAGAACTCGCGGGCACCGTGCATCGTCAGAATCGGTCGCACGGTGATGCCGGCACTGTCCATGTCGACGAACAGCGCGGTGATGCCCTTGTGGGCCGACTCGGGGGATCCCGTCCGCGTCAGGAGCACGCAGCGCTGCGCGTACTGGGCCAGGCTGGTCCACACCTTCTGGCCGTCGATCCTCCAGCCGTCGGCCGTGCGCGTCGCCCGGCAGGAGAGCGAGCCGAGGTTGCTCCCCGTCCCCGGTTCCGAGAAGCCCTGGCACCAGATCTCCTCGCCGCGCAGCAGGCGGGGCACCATTTCCGCCGCCAGATCGGGCGGCGCATAGTCGATCATCGTCGGCGCCAACACTTCGGGCATGGAGTAGATGCCGGGCTCGACGAGGTCCCGCGCCGTCAGCGTCTCGCCCAGGTAGGCGCGCAGGAGGTTCGAGCCGCCGAAGCCACCGACTCGTGCAGGCCAGCCCATGCGCATGAACCCGGCGTCGTAGGTCAGCCGCATCACCTTGCGCAGCTGAGCCATCTGCTCGTCGAGGGTGCCGACCCCGACGTAGTCGCAGGCGAGCTCGTCCTCGTGCGCGTCGAGCCAGTCGTCGACGGCAACCTTGAAGTCGGACAGATCCACCGCGCCGATCCCTAGTCGCTGGCGGTCGTGGGCGCGGGCCGCGTGGGGTCGTGCGGCTTGCCGGCGTCGCGGGCGCCGCTGCGACGGAGGAAGGTCATGGAGCGGGTGTGGAGACGCCACCCCTCTGCCGTCCGCCTGTACGAGTCCGTGTAGTACCCGATACGCATGTCGTGCGTCGTCTGGTCGACGAAGCAGAGGGTCTGCTGTCCCGTGCCGGCATCTCCGTCGAGTTCGAGTACGGGAGTCCCGGTCAGGAACAGGCCCTTGGGAGCGGCGGCGACGAGGCCCGGAAAGTCGGCCAGGGCGTAGGTGTCCCCGAAGGCGCTGTAGGTCCCGTCCGGGGTGAACACGTCGATCACCGCGTCGATGTCGTCCCGCGTCATGCCCAGCGCGTAGCGGGCGAGCAGCTGCTGAATCTCAGTGACGTCCGCCATCTCGGATTGATCCACGGCCGAGCGCTCCTCCATCCCCTCCTGGCTGATCAGGCGTCGTGCCAGGGACTTCTCTCCACGATAACAGCATTCTCTAAATCCGTAAGTGGCGGTCTTCGCTGGATCCGCACCGCAACCGGTGCCCCAGGCGCGTCGGCCGTCTCACCGGAATCGTCTTGTCAGATTTACGTCCCAACGGTCCGCACCCTGGGGAGAGTCGTGCTCTCAAATAGGGATAACAGTCGTTAAGCTGACGGAATGTCAGTCGACGATCCCACCGCAGGCTCGACCGCCGGCACCGAACCGGTCCGCCGTCGTGATCTCGCCGTGGCGCGGTCCTTGGACTCGGCCCGACTCCGGAGCGAGGGCCGGGTCCAGCGCTTCCTCGACGCCGGCTTCGAGCTGCTCTCCCGCGCCGAGTCCGGGAAGGAGTTCACCGTCCAAGAGGTGGTGGACCGCTCGGGACAGTCGCTGCGCAGCTTCTACCAGTACTTCGCCGGCAAGCACGAGTTGCTCCTCGCCCTCTTCGACGAGGCGATCCTGTCGACGGCCGACCGGCTCCAAGAGCAGATCGACAGGCAAAGCACACCCCTCGAGCGGCTGCACACGTTCGTCGTCGAGTACTACCGCATGTGCCTGCCCGCTCCCAAGGGGCGGACCTCGAAGAACAATCCCACCCCGGTCATGGCCGAGTTCTGCCACCAGCTGCTCACCGCGCACCAGACCGAGGCCGCCCGTGCCTTCGTCCCCCTCGTGACGCTGCTCGAGACGGTGCTGGACCAGGCGGCCGCGGCGGGGGACGTTCCTTCGGGCCTGGACCACGCCGAGGTGGCCGGCGTCATCTTGTCGACGATCATGTTCAACGCCGCCTACGCCCAGACCATCAGCGGCAACGAGGATCCCCCCGACGGCGAGCACGCTGCTGCGCAGTTGTGGGACTTCCTCTCGGTCGGCATCCTGGCCCGCCCACGGGCCTGAGGCTGAAGGGGACCTCAGGCCCGGAGCGCGGGCGCGACGGCGGCGAGGAACTCGCGCGTCCGCTCCGCTGAGGCCTTGAGCTCGTCGCGTCCGTCCCCGAGGGGGACGATGCGTGCGTTGAAGTCGGTCAGACCGGCGTCGGCGAACCGGCGCAGGCGCTTCTCCATGGTGGCTTCGCTGCCGCAGACCAGCACGTCGCCGATGCTGGTGGCGTCGCCGTGCTCCATCAGCCTGACGTAGTTCGGTGACGCCTCCACCTCGCTGAGCGTGCGGTTCGTGCGAGCCACGGCGGCCTCGACCTCGTCGTCGCGGCACAGGCAGACCGGGACTCCGGCCAAGATCCGCGGCGCCGGGCGCCCCGCCGCCTCGGCCGCCCTGGTGATGGTCGGCACCACGTGGGACCCGATGGTGCGCTCGTCGGCCAACCACAAGGTGGTGCCCGCCGCCCGCTCGCCGGCCAGCTTGAGCATCACCGGGCCGAGCGCGGCGATCATGACCGGCGTCGGTGCGATGTCGGTGATGTCGAGCGGGTTGTGGATGCTGAACAGCTCGTTGTGCACGTCGACCACGCCCGGGCCGCGCAGCGCCTGGTCCAAGACGTCGAGGTAGCAGCGCATCGTCGTGACCTGGCGCTCGTAGGGGAGCCCGAGCATGTCGGCGATGATCCAGTGGTGCGAGACGCCCAGCCCGAGCGTGAAGCGGCCCTCGCACACGGCCTGGTTCGACAGTGCCTGTTGGGCCAAGACGATCGGGTGGCGGGGCTGCAACGGCACGATCGCCGTCCCCACCTCGATGCGTGACGTCGCCGCGCCGATGAGCGTGGCCGCCGTCATCACGTCGAACTCGTCGGGGATCTGCGGTGTCCATACCGAGTCCAAGCCGGCCTCGTCCGCCCAGCGGGCGTCCGCCTGGAGCTTCTCCACCTTGCTGGCGTAGCGGCCCCGGTCGGCGCTCACCTGCAGACCCATGCGCATTGGAGCCCCTTTCTGGTCTGGAAATGAAGTTCTCAGAAACAGTACATGTTGCTATCGCCAGCTGCTAGGGACGCTTGACAAGATTTTGCACTGTCAATAACATCCGACCACTCTACCGGCACGAATTCGGGCTGGCAGGAGCGCTGAACGAAGGGGGAGACCGGCATGGGAAGGAGCGGCCGTCGATGAGTCGCGTCGCAGTCGTCACCGGCGGTGGGTCCGGCATGGGCCGCGCCATCTGCCGGCAGCTCGCCGACAAGGGACACCGCGTCGCGGTACTCGACATCGACGGCGAGTCCGCGGCCCGGGTGGCCGAGGAGATCGCCTCGTCGGGCGGGACCGCCTGCGCCGTGCCGGTCGACGTCAGCAACCGGGCCGCCATCGAGACGGCGCTGGGCGAGGTCCGTTCCACCTTCGGGCCGCTCGAGATCATGGTGACGAGCGCAGGCATCGAAGGCTTCGAGGACTTCCTCGACATCAGTGCCGAAGCGTGGGACCGGATGATTGCGGTCAACCTCACCGGGACCTTCCACTGCCTCCAGGCCGCCGTGCCCGACATGATCGAGGCCGGATGGGGGCGCATCGTCACCATCTCGTCGTCGTCGGCCCAGTCCGGGACGCGGCGCATGTCCCACTATGTGGCGTCCAAGGGCGGCGTCGTGGCCTTCACCAAGGCGCTGGCCCTCGACCTGGCACCCCATCAGATCACGGTGAACACCATTCCCCCGGGCGTCATCGACACCCCGATGATGCGGCGCCCGATCGACGCGGGCACCATGAATGTCGACGCGGTCATCGCCCGCGCCCCGCTGGGGCGGCTCGGCACGCCCGAGGACATCGCGGCGGCCTGCGTCTTCCTCTGCTCGGAAGAGGCCGGGTACATCACGGGCCAGCAGATCAACGTCAACGGCGGCTGGTACCTGTGAGCGGCGGCGCCCCATGAGCGCGCTCGTGACCGAGAAGCTCGGCGCCACTGTCGGGGCCGCGGTGCACGGCGTCGACCGGGACCGCGTGCAACGCGACGACACCCTGCCCGCCGCGTGCATGGAGGCGCTCGAGGAGTACGGCGTCCTCATCTTCCGCGGGCTGCGCATCGACGACGAGACGCAGGTCGCCTTCTCCAAGCAGCTTGACGACGTGGGGAAGGCCGAGCCGGCCGATCCGCCGTCCATCTACATCGTGTCGCTCGACCCGGCCAAGAGCCGCACGGCCGCGTACACGCAGGGGACCTTCCACTGGCACATCGACGGCGCGCAGGACGACGTCCCCACGAAGGCCACCATGCTGAGCGCCCACATGATCGCTGCCACCGGCGGCGAGACCGAGTTCGCCAGCACGTACGCGGCCTACGACGACCTCAGCGCCTCCGAAAGGGAGGAGTGCGACAGCCTGCGCGTGGTGCATTCCTTCGAGGCGTCGCAGCGCCTGGTGCACCCCGACCCTTCGCCGGAGGAGCTGGCCCGCTGGCGGGAGAAGCCCGACAAGGAGCATCCGCTGGTTTGGCGCCATCGCTCCGGACGCAAGTCCCTGGTGATCGGTGCTTCGGCGGCACGCGTCGTGGGCCGGGACGCCGACGAGAGCAGCGCGCTCCTGGCCGACCTGCTGGAGCGGGCCACGGTGCCGGAGCGGGTCTACCGCCACGAATGGGCCGTGGGCGACCTCGTGCTCTGGGACAACACCGGCGTCATGCACCGCGCCTGTCCCTACGACCCGTCGTCCGCCCGCGAGATGCACCGCACCACCATGAGCGGCGACGAGCCGATCCGTTAGTGATAGAGGAGACCCCGATGAGTGACGTGACCATCATTCGAGCGGACCGCTGGCTCGACGTCGTGGCCGGCGAGGTGCGTTCGCCCGCAGTGATCGTGGTGGACGGGAATGAGATCGTCGGCGTGAACCCGGCGGAGCTCCCGACGACGGCGACCGAGATCGACCTGGGCGACGTCACGCTGCTCCCCGGCCTGATGGACATGGAGCTCAACATGCTCATCGGCGGGCCGGGCGGCCCCGACGGGCTGCCCGACCCGATGCACGGGGTCAAGGACTCACCCGTCTACCGCACGCTGCGCGGCGCGGTGAACTGCAACACGACGCTGATGGCCGGGTTCACGACCGTGCGCAACCTGGGACTGATGGTCTACACCGCCGGCTTCCTGCTCGACGTGGACCTGGCCAGGGCGGTCGACCAGGGCTGGTTCCCGGGCCCCCGCATCTTCCCCGCCGGGCACGCCATCACGCCGACGGGCGGGCACCTCGACCCCACCATGTTCCAGGGCCTCGCGCCGGGCATCATGCCCCAGAGCGTGGAGTCGGGCATCGCCAACGGCATCGCCGAGGTCCGCAAGTCGGTCCGCTACCAGATGAAGTACGGAGCCAAGCTCATCAAGATCTCGGCGTCGGGCGGCGTGATGTCCTTCAGCTCGGCCGCCGGGGCCCAGCAGTACTCCGACGAGGAGCTGGCGGCCATCGTCGACGAGGCCCATCGCAACGGGTTGCGGGTGGCGGCCCATGCCCACGGCGACGCGGGGATCCGGGCCTGCATCCGGGCCGGTGTCGACTGCATCGAGCACGGGTCGCTGGCCAGCGACGACACCATCAAGCTGATGGCCGAGTCGGGGACCTTCCTGGTCGGCACCACCGCCCTGGCCGACCACATGGCGATCGACCGCATCCACCCGATCCTGCAGAAGAAGGCGGCCGAGATCTTCCCTCAGGCCCGGCAGATGTTCGCCAAGGCCCTGGCGGCGGGGGTCAAGATCGCCTGCGGCTCCGACGCGCCGGCCATCCCGCACGGGACCCAGGCGGACGAGCTCATCGCCATGGTCGACCGGGGCATGACGCCGACACAGGCCCTGCAGGCGGCCACGTTGACCAGCGCCGACCTGGTGGAGCGGGCCCACGACCTGGGTCAGCTCACACCCGGGTACCTGGCCGACGTCATCGCCGTGCCCGGGGACCCGACGGAGGACATCACGGTGACCAAGCAGGTCAGCTTCGTCATGAAGGACGGCCGGGTCTACAAAGGCGTGTAAGCGTGTGATCACCCCGCGGCGGGCGCGGAGTTGATAGAGAAGGGCATTGTCGCCGAAGATCCTGCGGGGGCAAGACCGCCCGCCGGCCGATCCGGCCTCAGCAATCCGCTTCAGGGCGAACCAGCGAGAAGGAAGGTGTGAGCGTGACGCACGTGATCCTTGGGGACCTCAGCGTCTCCTCCGTCAACATGGCACTGCTGATCCTCCGGGTGGCGGTCGGGGTCGTCTTCCTGGCCCATGGCATCAACCACATCTACGGCGGCGGCAAGATCGCCGGCACGGCGCGCTGGTTCGAGTCGCTGGGCATGAAGCCGGGGATCCTCCACGCCTGGATGGCCAGCCTGGTCGAGGTGGCGGCCGGCGCCGCCCTCGTCCTCGGCCTCTTCACACCCATCGCGGCGGCCGGGGTCGTCGGCGTGATGCTGGTGGCCTTCATCACCAACCACATGAAGAACGGGTTCTTCATCTTCAGGCCCGGCGAGGGCTACGAGTACGTCATGACCCTGACCCTCGTGGCGGTCGCCATCGGCACCGTCGGGCCCGGCCAATGGAGCATCGACGGGCACGTCAGTGCGTTGCAGGACCTGTGGGGGTGGCCCGGGTTCGGCATTGCGGCCGGTGCCGGTGGCCTCGGTGCGGCCGCTCTCCTGGGCGCCTACTGGCGCCCGGAGAAGCCCGCCGCCGACAACAGCTGAGTCAGTCCCAGCTGCGGGCAAGCAGGAACCCGGCGGCCGCGTTGGCCGGCGGGAACGCGTTGGTGATCCCGGAGCTCACGTAGCCCACGTCGCTGATCAGCGTGATGCCCGAGATGGCCGCCGCCGCGTCGCTGCAGAGGAACACCAGCGGATAGGCCTGCTCGAGCGGGGTCGATGCCTCGATGCCCGTCTCCTCGCGGTAGTCGGCGCCGAAGCCCAGCCACATCTCTGCGTTGGCCTGGGCCAGCGGGGTGTCGGTCGGCCCGGGGCAGATGGCGTTGATGCGGATACCCTGCTTGAGCAGCGGGAAGGCCTCGCGGGCCACGTAGGCGCACACCGCCTGCTTCGAGTGGAAGTAGTCGGCGTAGCCGTGCTCCTGGGCCCAGGCCGCGCCGGAGTCGAAGTCCGGCGTATCCAGGTATTCCTTGATCTCGCCGAGGCTGGCCTCCCAGCCCAGGCCGGCCGCCGACGAAATGAAGCCGATGGCGGAGCCGCGCGGCAGCATGTTGCCCGCCAGCATGCGGTTGATGAGGTGGCGGTGGCCGACGAAGTTGATCTTCTCGATCCCGGGCGTGCCGTCGGCCACACCGGCGCACGAGAACAGCGCGTGGATGGGGCCGCCGCATTCGTCGACCGCGGCGTCGATGGAGGCCTCCTCGGCCAAGTTGACGTGGATGGCCTTGGCGCCGGGCAGCTTCACCTCGGCGAAGTCCATCACCACGACCTCGGCCCCGGCGTCCTGCACCAGCTCGGCCGCGGCCGCGCCCATGCCGGTGGCGCCCCCGACCACGAGGACCCGCTTCCCGTCGTAGCGGAATGCATCGAACAGTGACATGTGTCTCCTCCTGACAAACGGAACAAGCGAATGAACTCGACGAACGACCTACACGAACGACCTACACCAACAGAACAGGAAGACCGGCGCGCTACCCGACGACCGAGCGGACCTTGAGGTCCACGATGGTATCCCAGTCGACCCCGACCTCCTCGAGGATGGCGTCGCCGTGCTCGTTGAACTCGGGCGCCCGGCGCACCGGTGACGGCTCGCCGCCGAACTGCACGGGTGAGGCCACCAATTGGAAGGGAGTGCCGCCCGCCGTCTCGCAGTCCTGCATGTAGCCGTTGGCGACAGCCTGCGGGTCGACGGCGCACTCGAGCGTGTCCTGCACGACACACCATTGGCCGGTGAAGTCGGCCAGGCGCTCGCGCCACTCCGCCACCGTGTGCTCGGCGAAGGCCTCCTCCATGAGCGCCTGCGCCTCCAGGCTGTTCTCCACCAGGCCGGCGTGATCGGCGAAGCGGGGGTCGGTCCCGAGTTCGGGCCGCCCCACGGCCACGCAGAGCTCGGCCCAGTACCGGCTGGCCTGCAGGCAACAGAAGGAGAGCGAGCGCGTGTCCTTGGTCTCGTAGTTGCGCACCAGCGGGTTCAGCCGCGGCGCGTTCGACGGGGGACCACCCCACGGGGTGCCGCTCACGAGCGAGAGCGCGAAGGCCTGGCCCATGGCCCACATGCCGGTGCCGAGCAGCGAGACGTCGACGGTCGTCGCCTCGCCAGTGCGCTCCCGATGGAACAGTGCGCCCATGATGCCGCCGGCGATGGTCATGGCCCCGATGGAGTCGCCGAAGCCCGGCCCCGGGGGACCGACGAGCCTCTCCTGGTCGGTCGGGGTCGCGCCGAGCGAGACGCCGGCGCGGAACCAGAAGGAGAGGGAGTCGTAGGAGCCCTTGTCGGCGTCGGGTCCGCGCTCGCCCTGCCCGGTGCCGGCCACATAGATGATGTTGGGGTTGTGCGGCGCGGATGTCCTCGAGCTCAATGCTCAGCTTCTTGCGCACCCGGGGCAGCTTGTTGATCAGGAACACGTCCGCTGTCGCCACCAGCTTGTAGAGGATGTCGAGTCCCTCGGGCGTGGTGAGGTCCAGCGCCAGGCTGCGCTTGCCGCGGTTGGAGTGCTCGAGGAGTGCGTGGACGTCGCCGCCGATGGAGACGACGCCGGTGGCGGCCAGGCCGCGCATGGCGTCACCGCGCTCAATGGGCTCGATCTTGATGACGTCGGCACCCCAGTCGGCCAGGAGCGCGGAGGCCGCCGGCACGAACGTGTGCTCGGCCACTTCGAGGACGCGGACGCCCTCCATCACTGCGGTCAACGGAACCCTCCCTCTGTCCGCCCAGCTCGGGAGGCATCCCGGCGGTCGGCGGACTCGAAAACTGACATCGACGTCGACAATAGCCCCGTGCCCGGCGGCCCCGCCCCTGACGGTTCGGCCCCTGGCGGGGGCCACCCGGCCGATCCACCGTGCCTCATGCCGGGGGAGTGACCCGCAGCAGCACCTTGCCCACCGCCTTGCCGTCGGCCACGTGGCGCAGGGCGGCGACCACGTCGGCCAGGTCGAACTCGGCCCCGATGAGCGGTGCGGCGCGTCCCTCGGCCAGGAGGTCGAGCAGCTCGCGGTCGTTGCGGGCCATGTCGGCCGGCTGGTGCGAGGCGAAGTCGCGGAACTGGAACCCGAGGATGTGGATGCCCTTGAGCAGGACCAGGTTCAGGGGGATGCGCGGGATGGCGCCGCCGGCGTAGCCCACGGTGACGAAGCGCCCGCCGTAGTGCAGCGAGCGCAGTGCCGGCTCGGCCAGGTCGGCGCCCACGGGGTCGATGACGACATCGGCGCCGCCGGGCAGTGCGTCGCGCAGCGCTTGACGCAGGTCGCCGGCGCGGTGGTCGATCAGGCGGTCGGCGCCACAGGCCTTGGCCGCCGCGAGCTTCTCCGCCGAGGAGGCGACGGCCGTCACCGTGGCGCCGAGGGCGGCGCCCAGCTGCACTGCGGCGCTGCCGACGCCGCCACCCGCACCGAGCACGACGAGCTCCTCCCCGGGCTGCAACGCCGCCACCGAGCGCAGCACGTGGTACGCCGTCTTGTAGGCCACGCCGAAGGCCGCCGCCACGCGGTCGTCCACGTCGTCGGGTATCGGCGTGAGCGCGCCGGCACCCACCACGACCTCGTCGGCGAAGGCGCCCACGAAGCACGAGCCGAAGACGCGTTGGCCGACCGCCACTGCTTCCACGCATTCACCGACCTCGGACACCACGCCGGAGAACTCGCTGCCGGTCACGAAGGGCAGGGGGGCGGACATCTGGTAGGTGTTGGCGATCACGAGCAGGTCGGGGAAGTTGATGGCGCCGACGTGGACCCGGACGCGCACCTCGCCGGCGCCGAGCGGCGGGGCGTCGATGTTCGTGACCTCGACGACCTCGGGGCCGCCGTAGGTCGAGCACAGCGCGGCGCGCACGCAGGACGTCCCTACGCCAGCACGGCGTAGTCGGTCGACTCGGCCAGGTCCGCCGCCGACTGCATCAGGTCGAGCACGACGGCGCCGAAGGCCTGCAGCTTCTCGTCGCCGCCGGCCCGCTGGAAGCCCTGCTCGAGCACGACTGCGAGCTTCCACTTCGCCAGCACGCAGTAGTAGTCGATGTCGTCCACCTGGCGGCCCGACGTCGTGGCGTAGTGCGCCAGGACCTCGTCGCGCGAAGGCATGCCCGTCATGTCGACGTAGCCGCCCGTCCTGTCCTCGTCGCGGGTGGTGTCGTCGGGCCATGACTGCACGACCCACCCCAGGTCGAGCTTGGGGTCTCCCACCGTGCCCATCTCCCAGTCGACGATGGCGGCCAGGCGGGCCGGTGCGCCGTTCTCGAACATGACGTTGGCGAACTGGTAGTCGCCGTGCATCAGGCCGGGGATGTAGTCGATCGGCCGGTGGGCCCGCAGCCACGCGGCCGCCTCGTCGAAGCCGGGCAGCTCGCGGCCCTTGATGCGCTCCAGGAAGGCCGTCCAGCGGTCTACCTGGCGCTCGTGGAAGCCCTCGGGACGCCCCAGGTCCGCCAGGCCCTTGGCCTGCCAGTCGACGTTGCCCAGGAGCGCGATGCCCTCGACCAGCTGGAACGCGAGGCCGCGGCGCGCCTCGAGGTCGGTGTCGAAGGGTGCGGGCCACTGGCGCCGGGTCGACATGGGAGACCAGCCGTCGACGAAGCCCATGATGTAGAAGGTCCGGCCGAGGACCGACTGGTCGGTGCAGACGGCGATGGCCTCGGTGTGGGGCACGTTCGTCCCGGTCAGCGCCTCGATGATGCGCCACTCGCGCACAATGCCGTCGTCGCGCGACGCCGGTGCGCTCGTCGGCGGGATGCGCATGGCGCCGTGGAGGTCGCCCCGGCGCAGCTCGTAGATCTCGTTCTGGCTCCCGCCGGAGATGTAACGGTGCTCGAGCGGCGCACCGACCCCCAGCCCCTGGGTGTCCAGCCACGCCGTCAGCTTTTCGACGTCGGCGATCGTCGGCTCGTCGCCGATCTCTTCGGACTCCTCGGTCATGCTCACAGGTTCCCGACCTCCAACTCCATGTACTGCCCGTACTTCGCCTTGGCCGCTTCCTGTCGCTTCGGCAGCCACTGGGTGGGCCAGATGTCGTCGCTCTCCTTGTAGTCGCGCAGCACCTGGCGGGCAACCGTCACCTTGTGCACCTCGGTCGGGCCGTCGGCCAGGCCCATCACGGCGGCGCCGTGCACCATGCCCATGAAGGGCATCTCGTTGGTGGTGCCGAGCGCGCCGTGGATCTGCATGGCGCGCCAGGCGATGTCGTGCAGCACCGTGGGCATGACCACCTTTGCCGTCGCGATGTCCTTGCGCACCCGCTTGTAGTCGTTGTACTTGTCGATCTCCCAGGCGGTGTAGAGCACGAACAGCCGGAACTGAATCAGCTGGGCGTAGGAGTCGGCGATGTAGCCCTGCACGAACTGCTTGTCGGCCAGCTTGCTGCCGGCCGTCTCCCGGCTCAGTGCACGCTCGCACATCATGTCGATGGCCTTCTGGGCCATGCCGATGGTGCGCATGGCGTGGTGGATCCGCCCGCCGCCCAGCCGCGTCTGGGCAATGACGAAGGCCTGGCCCTCGCCGCCCAACAGTGCCTCCTCGGGAACGCGCACGTCCTCGTAGTGGATCAGTGCATGCGAGCCCTCGTTGACCGGCTCGCCGAACAGGCCGACATTACGCACGATGTTCACACCGGGCGTATCGGTCGGCACCAGGAACATCGACATCCCCTTGTAGGGGCTGACGTCGGTGTTGGTCACGGCCATCACAATGAGGAACGAGGCCGTCTTGGCGTTGGAGGAGAAGTACTTCCACCCGTTGATGACCCACTCGTCGCCGTCCTTGACGGCCTGCGTCTTGAAGAGCGTCGGGTCGGCTCCCGCGTGCGGCTCGGTCATGGAGTAGCTCGAGAAGCACTCGCCGTTGAGCAGGGGCATCAGATAGCGCTCCTTCTGCTCGTCGGTGCCGTAGTGGGCGATGATCTCGGCGTTGCCGGTGTCGGGCGCCTGGCAGCCGAACACCACGGACGCCCACTGGGAGCGGCCCAGGATCTCGTTGAGCAGGGCCAGCTTCAACTGGCCGAAGCCCTGGCCTCCCAGCTCGGGCCCGAGGTGCGTGGCCCACAGCCCTTGGCGCCGCACCTCCTCCTTCAGCGGGTCGATCGCCTCCCGGCGCTTTCCGTCCAGCGGCACGAATTGCATGTGCGGGAACGCGAGGTCGAGCGGCTCGACCTCCTCGCGGACGAACTGGTCCACCCAGTCGAGCTTCTCCTGGTACTCAGGATCGGTTTCGAAGTCCCACGCCATGTGCAACCCTCCCTCGGTCGGGATTCAGAATATGATTCTGACTATCAAGAACGCAATACCAACCTCACAGGCCGACGCGGCCCAGCCCGGCGATGTGGCCGGCCGGATCGTGCGCCGCACTCTCTCCAAGCGGGAGGACCAGTACGCCAGCGAGGTCCGTCGGCTGCTGGACGCCGCACTCGAGGTCATCCGCCGATGCGGCACAGCGTCGCGGCCCCGGGTGGCCGACATCGTGGCCGAGGCGGGCCTCTCCAACGACGCCTTCTACCGCCACTTCCGCTCGAAGGACGCCCTGGTCACGGCCATCCTCGAGGACGGGGGCGAGCGCCTCGAGAGCTACCTGGCCCACCAGATGGCCAAGGAGCCCACGCCGGAGGGACAGGTGCGGCGCTGGGTCCGCGGCGTCCTGGCCCAGGCCGACAAGGACATCGCGGCCACCACGCTGGCGGTGCTGTGGAACGCCAGTGCGCTGGGCGGGGGTCCGGCCGCGGGGCGCCACTTCGCCAGCGCCCCCCTCTCGTCGCTGTTGCGCGAGCCCTTCGCCGCCCTGGGCAGCTCGGCACCCGAGCTCGACGCCTCCCTCGCCGCCCATGCCGCGCTCGGCCTGCTCTCGGACTGCCTCTGGCAGCAGGTCCAGCCGACCCGCAGCGAGGTCGAACGAGTGACGACCTTCTGCCTCGGAGCGGCGAAGGGCTGACGCGTTTGTGGCCCGACCGGGCCGCCTACGCGAACTCCTCGGGCACCCAGTTCGGCGCCCGCTTCTCCATGAAGGCCTGCATCCCCTCGCGCGGTTCGGGCGACTCCGCCAGGGCCCAGAACATCGTCTGGTAGTCGATGAGGCCGTAGCGTTCGTTCAGCATCCGCTTGACGTGCATGCGCGCCATCGGTGGGGTTTGCAGGATCTCCTTGACGGCCTGTACCGCCGCGTCACGGAGCTCCTCGTGCGGCACCAGCCGCGAGATCACCCCGATCCGCTGCGCCTCGGCGGCATCGAAGCGCCGGGCCGAGAGCAGGAGATCCCGCGCCACGGCCAGCCCGACGTGTGCGGGCAGAACGGCGGCGTACGTGGCGTCGGGAATGCCGCGCAGCAATTCGGGTACCCGGAAGGTGGCCCGGTCACTTGCCACGGCGATGTCGGCCAGCATGGCGATGAGGAGGCCGCCGGCCTGGCAGATCCCGTTGACGGCGGCCACGACCGGGGCGCGGCTGTCCCGGATGGTCAGGAACGGGAGGATGTCGTGCCCGATGTCGGGGGTCGGCTCGTCACCGGGATCGGAGCGCCCTCCGAGGTCCCCGCCCGGGGCGAAGACATCCCCCGTGCCGGTGATGATGAGCGCAGCCAGGGCCGGATCTTCGTTGACGATCCCGACGGCTCGCTTGATGCCGAAGTACATCGCCGGCGTGAACGCATTCCGTGCATGGGGCCGGTCGATGATGCACCAGGCGACTGCACCTTCGCGCTCGAAGCGCAGCCCTGCGGCGCCGAGTTCCTCTGACACGCGCATTCCTCCTTCGTGCGGCGGTTGTGGAGGACACTACCGGCGGGGTTGTTCCGATCGCCGGGGAGCTCCTTCGCGGGCGCGCTATCTCGGAGCGAGCCGCGCGATCAGGTCGTCGAAGTAGGCCTCCATGGCGCCGGCCAGGTCGACGCGTTCGGGGTCGGTGAACCACTGGTACTCGGTTCCCATGATGGTGGCCACGACTTCGAGGGCGATCTGGTCGACATCCACGTCGGCGCGGACGCGGCCGCGCGCGATGTCGTCGTTGAGGAGAGCCCGCACGAATTGGCGCCCAGTCTCGTAGCGCTCGACGAAAAAGTCGTGCAAGGGATCCTCGGCGTCGAGGCTCTCGATACCGAGGACGAGGTAGAGCCGGGTCAAGATGGCCGTCTCGACGTTGTGGCGCCCGATGTCGCGCAAGCTCGAGAGCGTCAGGTCTAAGGGAAAGGTCCGGTCGGGGTCGATGGATTCCATGCGGTCGCGCTCGGCCACCACTTCGCGCAGGAGGCGTTCCTTCGTGCCGAAGTAGTACAGGAGGCCCGTCGCCGTCATGCCGACGCGGTCAGCCAGGGCAGCGACCCCCGTGCCGCGGTAGCCCTTCGACGCGAAGAGCTCGACTGCGGCATCGATGATCTGCTGGCGCCGCAGATCGCCTCGGGGCTGGCGGGCGTGCTCGTCAGCCCCCGCATTCTCCCTGAGAGGTGCTTTCCGGGTGCGGAAGAATCCGGCTCGCTCCTCCTGCTCCTCGGCCTCGCTCGCCATGTCGTCATTGGACCCGGCAAGCCGCCGCGGCGTCAAAAACGATCCTTCCGCCCCAGTTCAGAGGCCCGGAACGTCCCCCCTGTGGGCCGAGAGCGCCCTACCGCACCGGTGCCTGAACATTTGGCGGTGCGTCAGTTATTGTACCGATCGGTACCCCTTGCGGACGGGGCGAATATTTCTTATAGTCCACAGAAATCACATTCTCGTCAGATCAGAGGGCGGGCACGGGGGCAGTGAATTGGCTGATGTCAAAGCGCTAGTAAACGCGCTGACGCTTGAGGAGAAGGCCGCTCTCACTTCGGGAGAGGACATGCTGTCGACGGTCGCCGTCGAGCGCCTCGGCATCCCCAAGGTGCACGTCACCGATGGCCCGAACGGAGCCCGGGGCAATTCGCTCCCGGGAATGGGAGGCATCCCGTCTGCGTGCATCCCGTGTGGCTCGGCACTTGGCGCGACGTGGAACCCCCTTCTCGTCGAGCAGTTGGGGGCCCTCGTGGGTAGGGAAGCGCGTGACCGCGGTTGTCGGGGACTGCTCGCGCCGACGGTCAACCTGCATCGTTCACCGTTGGCCGGCCGGAACTTCGAGTGCTACTCGGAAGACCCGCTCTTGTCCGGGCGCCTTGCCGCCGGGTACGTGCGTGGCGTCCAGTCGGAGGGCGTCTTCGCCACCGTCAAGCACTTCGTGGGCAACGACGCCGAATTCGAGCGGGCATCCATCAGTTCGGTCATCGACGAGCGCTCTCTGCGCGAGCTCTATCTCGTGCCGTTCGAGATCGCGGTCAGCGAGGGCGGGGCACTCGGCATCATGACGGCCTACAACCGGCTCAATGGCCGCTGGCTCACGCAACGGCCTGAGTTCTTGCTGGACATCTTGCGTGACGAGTGGGGTTTCGAAGGGTTGGTCATGACCGACTGGTTCGCCGTCACCGACACGAAGGAGTCGCTCGCCGCCGGGCTCGATCTCGAAATGCCCGGTCCTGCCCGTGGCCTGGGTTCGACGGTGATCGATGCGGTGACGAGGGGCGAGGTGGACGAGGCGGACCTCGACGCAGCCGTCTGCCGCTTGCTCGGCGGGTTCGATCGGATCGGTGCCCTGGACGGTCCAGCTCCAGTGCCGGATCCCAAGTCGCCGACCGGCGCCGACATCGCGTTGCTCCGCCGCGCCGCTGCGGAAGCGACGGTGTTGCTCACCAACGACGGCGTCCTGCCGCTGGCAACCGGAGCGACGCGCGTCGCGCTCCTGGGCGCGCCTGCCGCGACGCCGGCCATCATGGGCGGCGGGTCCGCGCAGGTCACACCCCACCGGCTCCACAACGTGGTCGACGAGCTGACGCGGTCACTCGGGTCTGATTGTGAGCTCACCTACGAGCGCGGTTGCGAGCCGACAGAGTCGCCGACCGTCGTCGGTGGTCCGGTCCTGCGGGCGCCCGACGGCTTCGTAGCCGAGACCTACGCCGGCCTCGCTTTACAAGGACCCGTCACCGAGACCCAGCAGCTCGCCGAGTTGCGGATGATGAAGATCGGCTTGAGCTTCGAGCCCTCGGTCGGCGACTGGTCCATGCGCGTCAGCGGGACGGTGGTGCCGGAGGAGACCGGCATCTTCCAACTGGCGCTCGCCCAGGCGGGGTTGGCCCGCCTTCTCGTCAACGACGAGATTGTTCTGGACGGGTTCACCAACCGTCCGTCTCCTGGGGGCACGGAATTCTTCGGGCAGGCCAGCCAGGACATCGTCGCCGATGTGCACTTCGAGAAGGACGTGCCGGTCGACATGGTGGTGGAGTACGCCTTCTCTGAAACGAGCCTGGCCGGTTTCCGAGTGGGATTTCGGACACCGGACGGCGATGCGCTGCTGGAGCGGGCGGTCGCCGCCGCGACTGCAGCGGACGTCGTCGTCGTCTGTGTCGGCACGTCTGCCGAGACGGAGACGGAGGGCCGCGACCGCACCACCCTGGCTCTGCCCGGACGCCAGGCGGAGCTGGTTCGGCGCGTCGCTGCGGCAAACCGGCGCACCGTTGTCGTGGTGAATGCGGCGGCACCCGTCGACATGGAATGGGCGGACGATGTTGCCGCCGTCGTGCAGTGCTGGTTTGGCGGTCAGGAGCTGGCTGGGGGACTGGTGGACGTGCTCACCGGCGCCGCAGAGCCAGGGGGGCGCCTGCCCACCACGCTCCCCATGCGGCTGGAGCACACACCGTCGCACGCGAACTTTCCCGGTGAGAACGGGGAGTTGCGCTACGGCGAGGGCCTGTTCATGGGGTACCGCGGCTATGAGCACGCCGCCATCGCCCCCCGCTTCGCGTTCGGCCACGGCCTGAGCTACACGTCGTTCGACCTGGGCGAGCCGACGTTGTCGACGTCGACCCACCATCCCGGTGGCACGGTGACCGTGACGGTCCCCGTGACGAACGTCGCGAATCGTGCCGGCTCCGAGGTCGTGCAGTGCTACGTCGCGCCGGCGTCGCCTCGCCTGGCACGTCCCCCCAAGGAATTGAAGGCCTTCGGCAAGATCGTTCTCGAGCCGGGCGAGTGCGCCCTCCTCGAGTTCGTGCTCGACGACCGTGCTTTCGCCTATTGGGATCCGGGTCAGGATGACTGGGACGACGTCCAGGAATTCCTCCCCGAAATGTTCAACTTTCTTTCGCCGCCGGTGCCGCGTCGTGGGCGCGGATGGAAGGTGGACCCCGGTTCTTACGAAATTCTCATCGGGCGTTCGTCTGATGACATCGCGCACCGCTGCACGGTGCAGGTACCCGACGCCGCGAGCGGGAATTAGGGAGCAATCATGTCGCACATCATCCAATCCGTAGGGGGAAGACCACGGAGCGAGCCTCGAGCGAGGCGCTCCCGAAAAGGAGGGGCCATGGGCACCCGAACATCAATCTGGGCCGGAACAGCGGCCTTCGTCACGGCGCTGGGTTCGCTGCTGGTTGCCGGCCCCACGACGGCGGGGGCTGCATCGAGTCCGGCCGATCAGGGCGTGACGGCGACGACCATCGCCGTCGGCCTGCCGTACGTGAACTTCGAGGCTCTGAAGAGCCTCGGCGTCACGATCAACGACGGCAGCTTTCCCGACGCCTACAACGGCGTCATCGGCATGATCAACAAAGCCGGAGGGGTGAACGGCCGTAAGCTCGTGCTCTCGATGGCCGAGATGAACCCGTCGGTGCCGGCCGAGGCAACGTCGTCGTGCACGCAGCTCACCGAGGACGACCATGTCTTCGTCGCTATCGCGCCGGTCTTCCCGGACTGCTACCAGCAAACCCACCTCACACCGGTGCTCATGGGGTCGCTGCCGGGCGCGTTGCCGGCCGACGTGCCTCCCGACTTCTCGCTCGTCCCGCCCAACGCGAACTTTGACCCTCTCCAGCTCGCCGCCTTCAAGAAGGCCGGGGATTTCAAGGGGAAGAAAGTCGCCATCTTCTACGGCGCCGACTCTGACGCCCCCGAGGTGAAGGTGGTGCAGAACTCGCTCAAGAAATTGGGCGTGCCCGTGGCCCTGACCGCGGAGGACAGCGTGCAGGCAACCGACGCGGTGGCGTCCGACCAGGAGGTCCAGTCGATCTCCCAGCGCTTCCAGAGCGCCGGGGTGAACGTGGTCATCGGTGTCGGCGGCTCCGGCTCGACGACCTGGCCGCGCGCCCAGTTCGACAACCAGAGCACGTACAAGCCGTTGTACATCGCGACCGACGAGTCGGCGCTCATCTCATACGTGGAGTCGACCAAGGGTGCCAATCCGTACCTGAAGTACGTCGTGGCGGCTTCGACAGCGCCGACCTTCTACCAGCAGTGGAAGGACCCGGCGATCCAGAAGTGCGTGTCCGCCGTCAAGAAGGCCTACCCGACGGACACCATCACGCCACCAGTCAACCCGACGAGTCCGGGGGCCGGCAGCAGCACGGACACGACGTACACCTCGGTCGTCGAGGCATGCCAGTACCTGGCGTTGTTCGACGACATCGCCAAGGCTGCCGGGAAGAATCTCACGGTGGCCAGCTTCACCAAGGCGGGCTTCGCGTTGAAGAACGCCGACATCCCCGGCATTGGGCCCGTCTCGTTCGGTCCCGGTCAGCCGTACGCCACCGGACCGGTGACGATCTTCAAGTACGACTCCACGAGCGAGACGCTCGTTCCCGCGTCAAGCTAGGAGTCAACGTGATCCATCCCGGCACCCCCCCAGCGTGTAGCCGAGCCGTCGGCGGCTCCGCGCGGGGGCGGGGCCGGGGACCGGGCATTCGATGAGCGAGGCAACGGTCGGAGGCGCGCCGCCTCCCGGTCCTCCCGATGACATGAGTGCGGCCGAGCTCGCCCACCTGGTGGTGGACTCGGCAGCGGAGCGCCAGCTGGCGGCTGAATCGATGCCGGAATTCCTGTTCCCCGAGGACATGCTCCCGGGGGCGGGGGAGGAGCAGATCTCGCTACGCGAGGGGCTGCGCACCTCAGGGGCACGTGCCTTTGTCGTCCTGGCGATCATCGTCACCCTGGACAACTTGCAGAGTTCCGGGCTCGCCGTCCTTTCCCCCAACATCCAGTCGTCCTTCCACGTCTCGACCGGGGCCATCACCTTCGTGGCGGGAATTTCGGGTGGGTTCCTCGTCCTGGGCATCCTCCCGATGGGTTGGCTGGCCGATCGCTACCGGCGCCCGCCCATCATCGGCTGGGCCACGGTCGTGTTCGGCCTGATGGTCGCCGCGACGGGGTTTGCCATCAACATCTTCGTCTTCTTCCTGGCGCGTTTCGGCGCAGGTATCTCGCAGTCGAGCACGAACAGTGTGCACGGTTCGCTGCTGGCGGACGCCTACCCCATCAACGTGCGCGGGCGGCTCTACGCAGCCATGGGCATGGGGCAGGGCCTGGCGCTGGCGGCCAGCCCGCTCCTGGTCGGACTCATCGCGACCGAGATCGGCGGACCCAACGGCTGGCGCTGGGCTTTCTACATCCTGGCCGTCCCGATCCTGCTCGTTGCCGTCTTCGCCTTCCGGATCCCCGAGCCGCCCCGGGGGCAGTTCGAGAAGAAGGACGTGCTCGGAGACGTCCTCGGGGACACGCCCCCGGCCGCGCCGTCGTTCGAGGCGGCCTTCGAACGAGTCATGCGTATTCGCACGATCAAGACCGTGCTGATCGCCTTCTCGGCCATCGGGTTCGGGCTCTTCACGGGACCCGTGCTGGGCAACCTCTACCTCAAGGACCAGTTCGGGCTCGACGCCTTCAAGCGCGGCATCATCGGCTCCATCGGGACCGTGGGAGTGCTGGTCACCCTGCCCCTCGTCGGGCGGTACTACGACCGCCTCTACCGGAAGGATCCCTCCCGGGCGCTCTCGCTCATCGGCAAGGTTGTCCTGCCCGTCGCCGTGCTGGTGCCCATTCAGTACTTCATGCCCAATGCGGTCCTCTGGGCCGTCTTCAGCGTGCCCAGCGCCGTTCTCCTCCTGACCGGGTTCTCCATGATCGGGCCGGTGCTGACGTCGGTTGCCCCCTACCGCCTGCGCGGCATGGTCGGCGCGGTCGGCGGAATTTACGTCTTCTTCATCGGCGCCACGGGAGGCGCAGTGCTTGCGGCCCTCCTCGACAGCGTCTGGGGCATCCGCCCGACCGTGTTGATCATCATGATCCCCTCCACCATCTTCGGGGGCATCATGATCATCCGGAGTGCCCACTACATCCGCAACGACCTCTCTCTCGTGGTCGTGGAGCTGCAGGAGGAGATGGAGGAGCACAAGCGCCAGGAGGACGACCCCGAGTCGATCCCGGTCCTCCAGGTGAGCAATGTCGACTTCAGTTACGGCCACGTCCAGATTCTCTTCGGGGTCAGCTTCGAGGTGAAGAAGGGAGAGGTCCTCGCACTGCTCGGGACCAACGGGGCCGGGAAGTCGACGGCGCTCAACGTGGCGTCGGGGCTCGAGGTGCCCGAACGGGGGGTCGTGCGCCTCAACGGTCGGGACATCACCTACACCACGCCCGAGCAGCGATCCCGGCTCGGCATCCACCTCTTGCAGGGTGGGAAGGGCGTCTTCGGCCCGATGACGGTGGCGGAGAACCTCGAAATGGGTGGTTTCGTCTACCGCTCCGACAAGGACGAGCTGCGGCGGCGCACCGACCGGGTTTACGAGCTCTTTCCCGCCCTGAAGGACCGCCGGGGCGAACGGGCCGACTCACTGTCGGGCGGCCAGCAGCAGATGCTCGCGCTGGCCATTGCCATGCTGCATGACCCGGCCGTCCTGATGATCGACGAGCTCTCCCTCGGGCTCGCCCCGATCATCGTCCAAGAGCTGATTGAGGTGATCGACGGCCTGAAGGCCGCCGGGGAGACGCTCATCATCGTCGAGCAGTCTTTGAACGTCGCGGCGGCAATCGCCGACCGGGCCGTCTTCTTGGAGAAGGGACGTGTACGCTTCGAAGGTCAGATCCGGGACCTGATGGAACGGGACGACCTGGCGCGGGCGGTGTTCCTCGGGGGCTCGGAGGCAGGGTGATGCTGGCGGTCACCTGGTTGAACAGCCAGATCGTCTTCGACGGCATCGTTCAGGGTCTCGGCGTCGCCGTGATCGCCGTCGGCGTGGTGCTGGTCTACCGGGCCACCCGGATCATCAACTTCGCGGTCGGCAACATGGGCGTGGTCGGGGCCGCCATCCTCTCGTTGTTGGTCGTGCAGTACAACGTGCCGTTCTGGGTCGCTCTCGCGGTCGCTCTCGTCACGGGACTGGTGTTCGGGGCCGTGGTCGATCTGGCCATCATTCGCCGGCTGCGAAAATCGCCTCGCGTGGTGGTCCTGGTTGCGACCATCGGCGTGTCCCAGCTCGCCGCGGCGATCGCCATCAAGATCCCGACGCCGACCGCCGT
The DNA here is from genome assembly GCA_963804055.1 of uncultured Acidimicrobiaceae bacterium. GTDB lineage: Bacteria > Actinomycetota > Acidimicrobiia > Acidimicrobiales > RAAP-2 > Bog-473. The sequence goes on from CAWDOU010000001.1 coordinate 143,260, forward strand.
CAGCATCCACTACCCGAGCGCGATCAACGGGACCTGGACGGTGGCCGGTGTCACCGTCCGTGGATCGGATGTCTCGATCCTCATAATTGTGCCGATCACGCTGATCGCACTGACGTGGTTCCTGGAGCGGACCACGCTCGGTCGAACGGTCAAGGCCTGCGCCAGCAACCCGCGGCTCGCGCGCTTGTCCAGCATCAGCCCGAAAATGGTCTCGACTTTGGTCTGGGCACTGGCGGCGGCCCTGTCCACACTGTCGGTGATCCTGATCGCCGGTCAGAGTGGCGCCGCGGGAGACCTGACGACCCTCGGCCCGCAGACGCTGTCGCTCGCCCTCGTGGCCGCCGTGATCGGCGGCATGACCTCGTTCAGCCGCACGATCGTCGCCAGTGTGGCCATCGGCCTGCTGCAGAGCGTCGTGAACTTCAACTTCATCGATCAGCCCGGTCTCATCAACCTCTTGCTCTTGATCATTGTGGTCGTGGCGGTCCTCTTCAACCGGGAGCGGACCGACGAGAGCGAGGTCTTCGCATTCACCCCCAGGGCGCGCCCGATCCCCGAGCGTCTGCAGACGTCCCGCTGGGCCCGCAACATCAACAAGAGCGGGATCCTCTTCCTCGGAGCGATCGCCATCGTCCTTCCGTTGATCTTCACCCAGCCGTCGACCCAGCAGACCTTCACCGAGATCCTGGCCTTCGCCATCTGCGCCACCTCGCTGACTGTTCTCACCGGCTGGTTGGGTCAGTTGTCGCTCGGCCAGATGGCCTTCGCAGGTCTCGGGGCGCTCTTCGCCGCCCGCCTGGTGGAAGGGGGCGTTCCCTTCTGGCTGGCCATCGTGGCGACGACCGCCGGCTCGGCGGTGCTCGCCATGGTGCTCGGCCTCAGCTCCTTGCGGGTCAAGGGCCTCTACCTGGCCGTGGTGACCTTCGTCTTCGCCCTGGCCGCGCAGCAGTACTTCTTCAGCTTGGGAATCCTTAGCGGCGGCTCGTCGGACGGGTCCGACCTCCCGTTCGTCCCGGGCAAGCTCTTCTCGCTCTCGTTCCCGGGCCAGCGCACGTACTACTACGTGGTCCTCGTCGTTCTGGCCGTGGTGCTCCTGGTGGCCAACCGGTACAGGGACAGTGGCATCGGGCGTTCCATCATGGCGGTGCGCGACAACGAGAATGCTGCCGCCGCCTATCGGGTCCGGCCGGTCTGGGAGAAGATCCGCGCGTTCGCCATTGCGGGAGCGCTGGCAGGCATGGGCGGTGCGCTGCTGAGTGGCGCCTACGCCAACGTCGCCTTCGGCGGTCCGGGCAGCTTCTTCATCGTCGATATCTCCTTGAGCCTCGTGGCCATGGTGGTGATCGGCGGCATGGGATCCGTCACCGCCGCGGTCATCGGCGCCATCTGGGTCATCGGGATCCCCGCGCTCGCTCCCAACAATCAGGTCCTCGGGTTGCTCACGTCGAGCATCGGATTGCTGGCCGTCCTGCTCTACTTCCCGCGTGGGCTCATGCAGGTCGCCTACGACGCGCGCGACGCCATCTTGGCCTGGGCCGATCGCCGATTCGGCAAGGATGTCGTACCCACCACGGCGCGGCCGCCCGCGAAGGCGGCCCTGCCCGAGCCCGAACACCGCGGGGCCGGCGTGCCGACCCTCGCCGTCTCCGACCTCCGCGTGTCCTTCGGCGGGAACGTCGCGGTCGACGGCGCCACCGTCAGCGTGAGCGAACGCGAGATCGTCGGACTCATCGGGAGCAACGGTGCCGGCAAATCGACGCTCATGAACGCGATCGGCGGGTTCGTGCCGTCTTCAGGCTCCGTGCGATTCGGGGAGGAGGAGATCGGCGACAAGTCGCCTTCCTACCGAGCCGGGTTGGGACTCGGCCGGACGTTCCAGTCGGCCACCCTGTTCCCCGAGTTGACGGTGACCCAGACTCTCCTCGTGGCGCTGGAGGGGAAGCGCGAGACAGGGTTGCTCTCGACGGCGCTCGCCTTACCGCAGGCCACACGGCGGAGCCGGCACGACCGCGCCGCCGTAGGCGACCTCGTCGACCTACTCGGCCTGGGGTCCTACCGGGACCACTACATCGCGGACCTCTCGACTGGAACACGGCGGGTCGTCGAGCTGGCCGGTCTGCTGGCGCTCGACGCCAAGGTCCTCTGCCTCGACGAGCCCACGGCAGGGCTGGCGCAGCGCGAGACCGAGGCCTTCGGTCCGCTCATCGTCACGGTGCGGCGGCAGCTCGACGCATCGGTCCTCCTGATTGAGCACGACATGCCACTCATCATGGGCATCAGCGATCGGGTGTACTGCCTCGAAGCCGGAAAGGTCATTGCCGAAGGTCATCCGACCGCGGTGCGCGACAACCCCCGGGTCATCGCCAGCTATCTCGGCACCGACGAGCGGGCCATCAACCGGAGCGGTGTCGAAGGGGACGCGGAGGGGGTCGAGACGACTCCGTCGACGGCGCTTCGCACCGAGCCCAACCCGGCGTGATCAATCCCACGGTCCGGTGCCGACCCGGTCGCCGGTCATTGACGCCGCAGTAACGTCCGGATCGATCACCCAGAGAAGAGGGGGCAACAGATGACAGTCGGCATCGTGACGGGGGCGGGCCGCGGCATGGGCGCCGCGTGCGCCGAGCGCATGGCCGAAATGGTGGATGTCCTCGTCATGGTCGACCGGGACGAGGTGCTCCTGGCCACCCAGGCGGACATGCTGGCGGCCGCCGGTCACCGGGCCCAGGTGGAACCCTTCGGTCTCGACGTGAAGGATCCCGGTGGGATCGCCCGTCTTGCCGCCCGGGTGGCGGAACTCGGCCCGCTGCGTGCCGTCGCGCACGCCGCCGGGCTCTCGCCGACCATGGCGGACTGGAGGGAGATCCTCACCGTCAACCTCGTCGGCACGGCGCGGCTCGTGGAGGCCTGCCGCGTGCTGGCGGGCCCGGAGACCGCTGTCGTGTGCTTCGCGTCGGTGGCGGCCTTGCTCGCCCTCGACCAGGGGGACCTGCCCCCTGACACCGTGCTCGACGACCCGCTGACCGATGGGTTCCTCGAGAAGATCCGCGAGGCGGTCGGTCCCGAGATCGAGGACCCCGGCCTGGCCTACACGTGGAGCAAGCGCGGTGTGCACCGGCTGGTCCGTCGGGAGGCCGTGCGCTTCGGACGGGTCGGCGCGCGGATCTGCTCGGTCACCCCCGGCATGATCGACACGCCGATGGGACGCCAGGAGGCGGAGGCCCGTGACACGAGTGCCATGCTCGTCGACATGTCGCCCATCCACCGGGAAGGGCGTGCGGAGGAGGTGGCGGCCGGAGCGGTCTTCCTCCTGTCGGACGAGGCGAGCTTCATCAGCGGCATCGATCTGCCTGTGGACGGTGGTCTCGTGGCGGCCATCCGCGGGCGAGGAGGGATGTCGGCGTGAGCGGGGTCGTGGACGTCAAGAGCCTGCTCGACCCGGAGCTCCGGCCGGTGCTCGACGCGTTCGAAATGCCGACAGTCGACGCCGAAGGCGTCGCCGCCATGCGGTCGGCCTCCTTCGCGTCGCAGGATCTCTCCGCTGGAGTGGTGCGGACCGAGCATGAGGTCCCGGGCGATCCGCCCGTCCCGGTGCGGGTGCACCGCGCCAAGGATGCGCAGGGGATCCAGCCGGGCATCGTGACGATTCACGGCGGCGGCTACGTGATCGGCTCCTACGACATGGACAGCCCGCTGCTCGACCGCTGGTGTCCCGCCCTCGACGTGGTCGGCGTGTCCGTCGAGTACCGCCTGGCGCCCGAGACGCCGTACCCGGGGCCGCTCGAGGACTGCTACGCCGCGCTGCGCTGGACCTACGACAACGCCACCGACCTCGGCATCGACGAGGACCGCATCGGTCTCTACGGGCTCAGTGCCGGCGGCGGCCTGGCGGCCGCGCTGGCGTTGCTCGCCCGTGACCGCGGAGAGATTCCGCTGGCGTTCGTGCTGCTCGACTGCCCCATGCTCGACGACCGCCAGCAGACCCCCTCCATCGGAGCCGAGGGGCTCTACGTGTGGGGCTCAGGGTCCAACGAGTTCGGTTGGCGCTCCTATCTCGGCGACCTCTACGGCTCCGACGACGTCCCCTCCTACGCCGCCGCGGCCCGCGAGGCCGACCTGAGCGGGCTCCCTCCCACCTGCGTCGTCGTCGGGGCGATCGACGGGTTCCGGGACGAGGACATCGCGTACGCGCAGCGGCTGAACCAGTCGGGGGTCCCCTGTGAGCTCCACGTGATCGCGGGGCTCCCGCACGCCTACCTCCTCGTGCCGGGCGCCGCCGCGGTGCAGCTGGCCACGCGCTGCATGGACGACTGGTTGACGCGTCAGCTGGCCGCGTTGCGCGTTGTCTGAACCGGCCTCATCACTGAATCGGCCTGCTCAGAGCGCGCCGGCCTTCCCCGAGCGGGCGCGGATCATGGCGTCCTGGACGAACGAGGCCGCCAGCTGCCCGTCACGGCGGAAGATGTGGCCCTGCCCATAGCTGCGGCCGTTTCCGGCGAACGAGCTCCGCTGCTCCAGCAGGTGCCACTCGGCGGCAGGGCACCGCTCGTGGTACGTCAGGGTGTGACTGAGGACTCCCGTGGAGAGCGTCACGTGGGCCTGGGCCTGGCCGATGCCGGCATGTGGGCGCATGGCGGTGCCGATGAGAAAGCCGTCCGTCGAGTACGCCACGAGGGCCTGATCGGTTGCGGGGTCGTCGGGCGCGCCCACGAAACGAACCCAGGCGTCGAGCTCGGGCGGCCCGACCAATTCGGGGTCGCTGATGTCGACGTCGTCGACGATGAGGATCTCCCACACGCCCTCGCCGCGCACCGTGCCGCCGGACTCCTCGGGAGAGGTCATGGAGCGCGGCGTGTCGGCGTGGCGGATCACGTCGGGCTCCTCAGCGCTGAGGAGGACGAGCGAACGGGTGACCAACGTGTCGCCCTGGCTGATGGTGACCGTGCTGCTGGCCACGGACCGCCCGCTGTGCATGCGCTCGACCGCGATCTCGAGCGGCGCGTCCGGGCTGGCGCCGCGGGCGAAGACGGTGTGGATCGTCTTGACCGCCTTGCCGTCCTGGCCGGCCAGTCCGGCCATGACGGACTGCGCGAGCAGCTGCCCGCCGAACACCACGCCGTGCGTCGAGCTGAGGCTGTTCGCCCGGTAGCGGTCGGTGCCGACCTCTTCGAGCGTCAGCGCGTCGACGAACGCAGCAATCGTGAACATGATCCTCCTCTGGGCGTGGTCGGCCACCACTGTTGCATCACCGGCCCGGCGGGTGTCGGTCCGGTGCCGGCCCGGCCTCGGGAACGGGCCGCGGCGCGCCGCGCGAGGCCGAAAACCCGGATCATACCTTCATTTTTGACGGCGACGTCAAAGTCAGATACCCTCCCGAGGAGAGGCTTCCCAGGCACGAGTCTGCGACATTCCGTGTCGTTGCCGGCATCGCCCGCCGTGGTGACCTGGGTGATCCGGACGACGAGAGGATGACGACCGTGAGTGACACAGCGAAGGTCAACCCGGAACGGCGGATGTTGATCGACGGCAAGCTCGTCGACGCTGACTCGGGCAAGACGTTCGACAACGTCAACCCGGCGACCGAAGAGGTCATCGGCCAGGTGGCCGACGCCTCGACGGCCGAAATGCAACGTGCCATCGACGGCTCGCGGCGCGCCTTCGACGAGACCGACTGGTCGACGAACCACGCTTTCCGCAAGCGTTGCCTCGAGCAACTGCACGAAGCGCTGCAGGCCGAGCAGGAGGATCTGCGCGAGCAACTCATCCTCGAGGTCGGGTGTCCGCGGATGACCACGAACGGCCCGCAGCTCGACGCGCCGCTGGCTGACGCGCTGTCCTGGCCGGCCAAGATGATCGACGAGTTCGAGTGGGAGACCGTCCTGCCCGATGCCGTCAGCCTGCAGGGCTCGCTCGACTCGCGGCGGATCTGGCGGGAGCCGGTCGGTGTGGTGGGCGCCATCGTGCCCTGGAACTTCCCGTTCGAGGTGACGTCGCACAAGCTGGGCCAGGCGTTGGCCACCGGCAACACCGTGGTGCTGAAGCCGGCCCCGGACACGCCGTGGAACGCCACGTTCCTGGGCCGCCTCATCGCCGAGCAGACCGACATCCCGCCGGGCGTGGTCAACATCGTCACGTCGTCCGACCACCTCATCGGCGAGGAGCTCACCCTGTCGCCCAAGGTCGACATGATTTCGTTCACGGGCTCGACCGCGGTGGGCCAGCGCATCATGGAGAAGGGCGCCGCCACCATGAAGCGCACCTTCCTGGAGCTCGGCGGCAAGTCGGCGACGATCGTCCTGGAGGACGCGGACCTCGGCTTCGCCACACTGATGGGCATGGGCGCCTGCTTCCACGCTGGGCAGGGCTGCGCCATTCAGACCCGGATGCTCCTGCCCCGCTCCCGCTACGACGAGGGTGTCGAGACGCTCAAGGGCCTCTTCGCCGCCGTGCCCTACGGCGACCCGCAGCGCCCGGACGTCATCATGGGCCCGGTGATCTCCTCCAAGCAGCGTGAGCGCGTGCTGGGACTGATCGAGAAGGGCAAGGCCGAGGGCGCCACGCTGGCCGTCGGCGGTGGCCGCCCTTCGGGTGACGAGTTCGCCAAGGGCTGGTGGGTGGAGCCGACCCTCTTCACCGATGTCGACAACTCCATGACGATCGCGCAGCAGGAGATCTTCGGCCCGGTGCTCGTGGTGATCCCCTATGACACCGAGGACGACGCGGTCCGCATCGCCAACGACTCCAAGTACGGGCTGTCCGGCGGTGTCTTCTCCGGTTCGGTGGAGCACTCGCTCGCCGTCGCCAAGCGCATCCGCACCGGTGGCCTCAGCATCAACGGGGGCGCTCCCTACGGGCCGGACCTGCCGTTCGGCGGGTACAAGCACAGCGGCATCGGGCGCCAGAACGGTGTGGCAGGGTTCGAGCAGTATCTCGAGGTCAAGTCGCTGGCCTGGCCGGCGGGCTGACGAACGGATCAGGGGAGACAGGGGAGGTCCCGACGTGACCGTGACGAGCTCATCGGAGGTCTACTACGACCCCTACGACTTCGACATCGACGCCGATCCCTACCCGGTGTGGAAGCGGCTGCGCGACGAGGCGCCGCTGTACTGGAACGAGAAGTACGAGTTCTTCGCGCTGAGCCGCTGGGACGACGTCGACAAGGCGATGCTGGACTGGAAGACCTACATCTCGGGGCGGGGCTCGGTGCTCGAGATCATCAAGGCAGGGGTCGAGATCCCGCCCGGGTCGATCCTCTTCGAGGACCCGCCCACCCACGACATCCACCGGGGACTGCTCTCACGGGTCTTCACGCCGCGGAAGATGCAGGCGCTCGAGCCGCAGGTGCGCGCCTACTGCGCCGAGGTGCTCGACCCGCTCGTCGGGACGGGGGAGTTCGACTTCGTGAAGGACCTGGGCAAGTTCATGCCCATGCGCGTCATCGGCATGCTGCTCGGCATCCCCGTGGAGGACCAGGAGGCCATCCGTGAGCGGATCGACGACGGGCTGCGCCTGGAGGAGGGCGTGCCGAACGAGACCGAGTACGACGCGCTCGCCTCCGCCTCGGTCTTCTCCGACTACATCACCTGGCGTGCCGAGCATCCGTCCGACGACCTGATGACCGAGCTGCTCAATGCCGAGTTCGAGGACGAGCACGGCACGACGCGCACCCTGACCCACGACGAGATCCTCGGCTACGTCGGTCTCCTGTCCGGGGCCGGGAACGAGACCACGACGCGCCTGATCGGCTTCGCCGGCGAGGTCCTGGGCCGCCACCCGGACCAGCGCGCCGAGCTGGTGGCGGACCGGTCGCTCGTCAACAACGCGATCGAGGAGCTACTGCGCTTCGAAGCACCGTCGCCGGTGCAGTCGCGCTACGTCAAGACCGACGTCGAGGTCCACGGCACGATCGTGCCCGAGGGCAGCATCATGGTCCTCCTGAACGGCTCCGCCAACCGGGACGAGCGTCACTTCCCCGACGGCGACAGCTTCGACATCCACCGCGACATCGGCCGGCACCAGTCCTTCGGCTACGGCATCCACCTGTGCCTGGGCGCCGCACTGGCCCGCCTCGAAGGGCGCGTCGCGCTCGACGAGGTCCTGACCCGTTTCCCCGAGTGGGAGGTCGATTACGACAAGGCCGAGCGGGCCCACGCCTCCACCGTGCGGGGCTGGGAGACGCTGCCGGTGCGGACGGCGACGTAGTGCGCCGCTCCCGGAAGAACGGTCAAGAGAGGAGCACCCCATGAACCTCGACGACATGATCCTGGTCAGCATCGACGACCACATGATCGAGCCGCCTGACATGTACGAGCACCACGTGCCGAAGAAGTGGCTCAGCGATGCGCCCAAGGTGGTGCACGAGGACGGCATCGACCGCTGGGTCTTCCAGGGCGAGAAGACCAGCACCTCCTTCGGCATGTCGGCCACGGTGGGCTGGCCCTCGGAGGAGTGGGGCTTCAACCCCGGCACCTACACGGAACTGCGTCCCGGCTGCTTCGACGTGCACGAGCGGGTGCGGGACATGAACGCCAACGGTGTGCTCGGGTCGATGTGCTTCCCGACCATGGCCGGGTGGAACGCCCGCACCTTCTCCGAGGCGAGTGACAAGGAGATCGCCCTCGTCATGCTGCAGGCCTACAACGACTGGGCCATCGACGAGTGGTGCGGGGAGTACCCGGGCCGCTTCATCCCACTGGGCATCGTCCCCATGTGGGACGTCGACGCCGCGGTCGCCGAGGTCCGGCGCATCGCCAAGAAGGGCTGCCGCTCCATCAGCTTCCTCGAGACCCCGCACGTGCAGGGCTTCCCGAGCTTCCTGTCGGGGTACTGGGACCCCATGCTGGCTGCGTTGAGCGAGGAGAGCATGGTGCTCTCGCTGCACATCGGCGCCGGCTTCAACGTCATTCAGAAGCCTGCGGAGGCGCCGGTGGACCACCTGATGGTGCTGGCCTGCCAGATCAGCGCCATCACCGCGCAGGACCTCTTGTTCGGCCCGACGCTGCGGCGCTTCCCCGAGCTCAAGGTCGCCCTGTCGGAGGGCGGCATCGGCTGGATCCCCTTCTACTTCGACCGGATCGACCGGCATTTCACGAACCAGCAGTGGATGCACGGCGACTTCGGCGGCAAGCTGCCCTCCGAGGTCTTCCGCGACCACATCCTGGCCTGCTACATCACCGATCCGTCGGGCCTGCTGCTGCGGGACCGCATCGGCATTGAGGGGATCGCCTGGGAGTGCGACTATCCGCACACCGACACGACCTGGCCCAACTCGCCCGAGTTCGCCTGGAAGGAATTTCAGGACGCGGGCTGCCGGGACGACGAGATCCACAAGATCACCTGGGAGAACGCCTGCCGCTTCTACGGCTGGGATCCCTTCGCGCACACTGCGAAGGAGGATGCCACCGTGCGCGCGCTCAGGGCGGCCACGCCCGACGTCGACGTCACCCGCATGTCCAAGGACGAGTGGCGCGTCCGCAACGAGGCTGCCGGCATCGGCGTCGTGAGCCCCGTCTAACCTGCCGCATCACGTCATCCCAATGCCCCCCGATCCCCCCACAGTCGCGCCCGAGAGGACCGAAGAGACCCACGTGAGTGCACGCCCGGGAGCGCCATGCTCCTGAACCTGAGCGAAGATCAGCAGTTCTTCCGCGAGACGACCGACCGCTTCCTGACCGAGCAGGTGCCACCGGACACGCTGCGCCAGCTCCGTCACGACCCGATCGGGTACGACCCGTCGTACTGGCGCCGTGGCGCCGAGCTGGGGTGGACGTCGCTCCTGGTGAGTGAGGAGCACGGTGGTGGGACCATCAGTGACTCCGGCCTCGCCGATGCGGGACTCGTCGCCCACGAATTCGGTCGCCACGCCGCACCCGGGCCGTTGGCCATGGTGAACGTCGTCGCCGCGACTCTCAGCGAGCACGACGCCGCCCCCGACGTCCTGGCCGCCCTGCTCTCGGGGGAGCGGATCGCCACCTGGTGCGCGCCGCCGTTCGGTTCCCGGGTGTGGGAGCCCACCGTCGACATCCGCCGCGACGGCGCCGACCTCGTCCTCGCCGGCGAGGCCCGCAGTGTGGAGTCGGCCGGACAGGCCGCGCATCTGCTCGTCACCTGCAACGAGGAAGCCGGCGTCACCCAGGTCCTCGTGCCGACGGAGACAGCGGGCATCTCGGTGTCCCCGATGCAGACGGTCGATCTGACGCGGCGCTTCGACGTGGTGACCTTCGGCGACGTCCGCGTCCCCGCGTCGGCGGTGGTCGGAGCCGCCGGCGAGGCCCGCCCCCAGGTCCACCGCCAGTTCGAATTGCTCATCGTCCTGCTGAACGCGGAATCGGTCGGTGCCATGCAGGCGGCCTTCGACATGACCGTCGAATGGGCGTTCGACCGCTACTCGTTCGGGCGCCCGCTGGCGTCGTACCAGGCCCTCAAGCACCGCTTCGCCGACATGTCCATGTGGCTCGAGTCGAGCCACGCCACCAGCGACGCCGCCTGTGCGGGCGTGGCCCTGGGCGACCCCGACGCGGCCGAGCTCGTGAGCGCGGCCAAGGCCTACATCGGCGAGTACGGCGCCGAGCTGGTGCAGGACTGCACGCAGATGCACGGTGGCATCGGCGTCACGTTCGAGCACGATCTGCATCTCTTCCTGCGGCGGGTGACGGTGAATCGTGCCCTCGCCGGGACCCCGGCGGACCACCTGCAGCGGATCGCCGACCTCGTCGATGCACGGGAAGGAGCGGCGGCGTGAGCGCCCTGCGAGTGGAGACGGCCGAGGAGATGGAGAGCCTCGAGGACTTCCGGCAACGGGCCCGGTCCTTCATCCGGGGCAACCTGCGGCAGGTCACCCCCGAGGAGCTGCGCTGGGAGCGCAACAGCAACGACGACGAGGCGGAGCTCGCCACGGTGAGCCGGGACCGCGAGATTCAGCGCATGCTGTTCGACGCCGGCCTGGCCGGCATCTGCTTCCCGCGCGAATACGGCGGCCAGGGCCTGACCTACGAGCACCAGAAGGTCCTGAACGAGGAGTTCGTCGGGTACGAGTATCCCCTGCGGGTGCAGATCCCCACCCTGTCGCCGTGTGCCGCCGTCATTTTGGAGTTCGGGACCCACGAGCAGAAGCTCCGGCACCTGCCGGCCATCCTCAAGGGCGAGGAGCTCTGGATGCAGTTCCTCTCCGAGCCGAGCGGTGGTTCGGACGTGGCCGGTGCCCTGACCACGGCCGTACGCGACGGCGAGCAGTGGATCCTCAACGGCTCCAAGGTGTGGACCTCGGGCGCGTGGTGGTCGGACTGGGGCCTCTGCCTCGCCCGGACCAACTGGGACCAGCCCAAGCACCGTGGCCTGACGGTGTTCATGCTGCCTATCCACCAGCCCAACGTCGAGGTGCACCGCATTGAGATGAACAACGGCTCGCGGGAGTTCTGTCAGGAGTTCATGACCGATGTGATCGTGCCTGACGCCGACCGCGTGGGGGCGGTCGACGAGGGCTGGACCGTGGGCACCCGCTGGATGTTCCACGAGCGCATGCTGTACAACTCGGCCTACGTGACCGAGCCCGTCGGGCTCGCCCACGGAAGCCAGGACGCGAAGATCGTCTACGACATCGCCCGGCAGCATGGCCGGCTGGACGACGCCACGGCCCGACAGAACATCGGGGAGGCGCGCATGCTCGAGCTGGTGGTCAGCCAGCTGGCCGAGCGCGTCGGCGAGGGCATCCGGACGGAACGCATGTCCGACCAGGCGGCCGCGCTGGTCCGGTTGTTCAAGGGGTCCTCGGTCTCGCGCGTCGTCACGTTGGCCTTCGACAACGCGGGAGCGTCCGGCGCGGCCTGGACCGAGGACGACGCGGCGTCGATGAGCGCCATCAACTTCCTGATGCGCCAGGCGGGCAGCATCGGAGGCGGGACGACCGAGATGGCGCGCAACGTGATCAGCGAGCGTGTGCTGGGCATGCCCCGGGAGCGCCGCCTGGACAAGGACGTCCCCTTCCGCGACGTGCCGCGCAGCCGTCCGACGTCGCCCTAGCCCCGACCCGGTCCATTCGCCTGGACACCGTGCCCGGCGCCGATGCAGAGGAGTCCATCCGTGCCCACCGCCACCGTCAACGGACTTTCGCTCGCCTACGAGGTGATCGGCGACTCGGGGCGGCCCTGGGTGATCACGCCCGGTGGCCGCTTCACCAAGGAGTCCCCGGGCGTCCGTGAGCTCGCGGTGGCGCTGGCCGAACAGGGCAACACGGTGCTGATCTGGGACCGCCCCAACTGCGGCGCATCCGACGTGTGCTTCGAGGGGTCGTCGGAGTCGGCCATGCAGGCCGACGCGCTGGCCGGGCTCCTGACGCATCTCGACCTGACGCCCGCCGTCATTGCCGGGGGCTCGGGCGGCGCCCGCGTGTCCCTGCTCACCGCGGCGCGTCACCCCGAGACGGCGGCCGCGCTGGCCATCTGGTGGATCAGCGGCGGGGTCTACGGCCTGCTCTCGCTGGCGACGCACTACTGCGGGGAGTCGCTCGCCACGGCCTGGCGGGACGGCATGGAGGCGGTGGCCGACCTGCCCGAGTGGGCGGAGGTGCAGCAGGCGAACCCGTCCAACCGCGACCGCTTCCTGGCGCAGGACCGGGCGGAGTTCATCGCCACGATGGAGCGCTGGATGCTGGCCTACTGCCCCCGCGACGACGAGCCCGTGCCGGGACTCCCCGCCGACGATGCCCGAGCGCTGGACATTCCGGCGCTGGTCTTCCGCAGCGGCGAGAGCGACCCGCACCACACGCGGGCCACGTCGGAGGCATTGGCGGAGATCCTCCCGAATGCGCGCCTGGTGGAACCGCCTTGGGGCGACCGCGAGTGGATCGAGCGCGGCGTCGCCCGGGACGAGGGCCTGTTCGCACGCTGGACGCTGCTGGCGCCCCAGCTCCTGGAGTGGAAGGCCGCCGTCCTGGGCTAACCGCACTCCGACAACGCTGCGGCAGCTCGCCGGGCGATGTCGGCATAGCCGCGACCCATTGCCGCGCCATGGGCCAGGGCAAGGAGATCGCGCGCCCGGTCGCGATCCCCTGGGCCGCCGCGGGCCGAGAGCATGCGTCCCCACTGCAGATGGGTGGCGGCGGCGGAGAATTCCAACCGGCCCCTGTCATTGAGCTCCGTCGCTTGCGCGAAGTGGATTTCGGCCTCTTCATATCGGCCGAGCACCGATTCCAGGCCCCCGCAGTAGTACGCCACCGGGCTTCCTGCGGTTGCCCCGATGAACAGAACCTGGTCGTCGAAGGGCGCGAGCAGGTTCAGGAGACGGCGAGCAGGTGCCTCGGCGTGCAGCTCGGTGGCGACGTCGGCGTACGACGCGACCGCGAAGATCCACACGACGTCGTAGGGCAATGAGGCGAGGTCGGCGGTCGCCGCGTCGAGCATCTGGCGAGCCGTGTCGACGTTGCCGGCTTCCATGTGTCCTTCGGCCAGCGTCGCCCGGAACACCGGGAGGGCCGGGTTCTGCTCCGCCACCTGCTCGATCATCGGGACGAGCTCGCCGTAGCGGCCCTGTTGCCGGCGGACACCGATCAACTCCGCCCCGTAGAAGCCGAAGGCATCCGGCTGTCCGCTCTCCGTGCCGATCTCCAACGCAGCGGTGGCGTGCTTCTCCGCTCTGTCGGGGTCCCCGGACAAGAGCGCGTCGGCGGCTTCGTTGAACAAGGTGACCCACAGCATCGTCGGCTGGCGGAGACCCTTGGTGACAGCGCGCATGATCTCGAGGCATCGACGCGCCATTTCGAAGTCTCCTGCTTGCACGGCGGCCAATCGGCTGTAGGCGCCGGTCCAGAAGAGCAGATCGGGGTCCCCCAGGAGCTCGGAGAGCTCGAGTGCCTCCTTTGCATCGACCATCCGCTCGGCGAGGGTCGAGGGGACCTGGAGCGGGTCGCAGACCAAATTCAGTGTGCGGATGATGGTGTCGGGATCGCCCAGCCGCCTCGCCATCGCCCTGGCCTCGTCCGCCAATTCCTGACGCCGGTCCAACGTCGTACCCAAGGCGAGCTCGCTGCAGAGCGTGGCCAAGAGGAGCGCCCGTTCGCGACCGTCGTCATTGCTCAGGGAACGGAGCGCGGCCTCCAGTACCTCGACCTTGTCGGCGTCAATCACTCCGATGGAACTGAAGAAGCCGCGGCTGTTCCCGAGTGCGGCAGCCACGAGGCGGTCCGTTGCGCCAAGATCCTGGGCCCGGCGCGCTGCGTCGAGGAATGTCTCCCGGAACCCCGGTACGCCGGCCTGGCGCTGTGCCTCGCCCAACGCCAGACGCAGGTCGCACCCGATCATGGGGTCGTTCTCGGGCACCATGTCCGCGAGACGGAGCGCCTGGGAGAAATACCGGACCGCGTCGTCGGGGGCCAGGGCGACCAGGGCGGCCTGGCCTGCCCGCCGGGCGTAGTCGATCGCCTTGGCTGCGTTGGCCGGTTGACTGGCGCACAGCCAGTGGTGGGCCAGTTCACCCACGCGGCCGCCCCGTGTCGGGCCGATGCTCGCCTCAATTGCCTCGGCCACTCTCCGATGGGCTCGAGCGCGACGGACGGCCGGGACGCCCTGGTAGAGCGTGTGCTGCGTCAAGGCGTGCGAGAAGCTGTAGCGACCCGGTACGTCGGGGACCTCGCGCACGAGAGCGGCGGCGCCTGCGCCGTCGAGGACGTCGAGCACCTCCTCCTGGCCGAGGTCGGTCACGGCGTCGAGAAGGTCGAAGTCGAAGTCCCGTCCGATGACGGCTGCCATGAAAAGGACCTGATACGACCGGGCACCGAGCCGGTTCACCCGGGCCGTGATGACTTCCCTCACGCTGTTCGGCAGCGCGATCTCGCCCATTTCCCCTGCCGCCGTCCAACGGCCACGATCATCTTGGTAGATGGCGCCGGTCTCCATGAGGCTCCGCAACACCTCGCCCACGAAGAAAGGATTGCCCTCTGTCTCGAGGCGGAGCGCATGAGCGAGATCTGTGGCGGGCTCATCGAGCCGTTGTCCCGCGGCAGCCTCCATGAACGCGAGCACTCCCGAGTCGTCGAAGCCCTTCAACGCGATCTGGCCGATGTTCGGTTCGCGTCGGAAGGCACCGAGGAGATCACGGAGTGGGTTGGACGGCGAGAGCTCGGTGTCCCGGAACGTCCCGAGAACCAGGAGCCGTGCCGTATCGACGGTGGCGACGACATGACGCAGGAGCCGGAGGCTCTGACTGTCGGACCATTGCAAGTCGTCCAGTACGAGCACCGTCGGCTGCAGCGCGGAAGCTGCAGTCAGGAGACCCACGACCGCCCCGTAGAGGAGGTACCGCTCGGTGTCGGGATCCGTCCTCGTCGGTGCTGGAACCTCCCCGAGCCGTTGCACGAGCGCGGGGACCAACACCCCGAGTGCACCGCCGTGGACCTTGACGTGGTCACGGAGCACGTCCTCGGGGGCATGCGCCACGTAGTGATTGAGCGCCTCCGCGAAGACGGAATATGACGCGCTGACGTCTTCCTGACAACGTCCGAGGAGCACGCAGGCGCCTTCCTTGGCGGCGCGTCGGGCAGCCTCGGCGACGAGCGTCGTCTTGCCGACTCCGGCGTCGCCGGCCACGAGGATCACCTCGCGCCCGTCGCCCGACGCTGCTCGCTTGTAGGCGTCGACGAGCTTTGCCGCCTCCGTCTCGCGGGCGACGACTCCGGTCTGCGGCACGTGAGTCAGGCGCGCCGGGAGTGGCACGACATCTTTGGCCGCAACGTCGTCCAGCGGCTCCCACGGCACCTCGAAGACCTCCACGGGATCCGGGAGGCCCTTCAACTGACGCGCTCCGATCCGCTCCAGGACATAGGGATTGCGCCGGCCGCCCATCACCCGGACGGCATCTGCGGCCAGGATCTGACCGGCCTCGGCGCAGGCGCAGAGGCGAGCCGCCTCGAGCACCGGATCGCCGTAGTAGTCGTTGGACTCCATCGTCACCTCGCCGCCACTGAGCCCGATGCGGAGACCGAGCGGGTGGCGGGCGCCGACGTTGTCGTGGTGGACGGCTTGCTGCATCGCGACGGCGCACGAGAGGGCGGCTGAAGTGCTGCGGAAGACGACCATGACTCCGTCGCCGAGACCCTTGACTTCGACTCCTCCGGAGCCGGCGATGGCTTGGCGCAAGACCGAGAAGTGGTCGCGGAGCAGCTCGTCCGACGCAGCCGGGCTGAGGTCGTAGCTGATCTCGGTCGAACCGACCAGGTCGGTGAACAGGACCGTGATGGTCTCGGTGTCCCCCAAGGCTCGCCTCCTCCTGTTCCGGCGCTGCAGGTGCTCAGGGTAGACGGTGGGCAACCGGAGATGCGCCTGCGCCGGGGCGTTGCCGGCGAGTTCGAGTCTCGTGCAGCCGCGTGCCGCGCGCGTCGTACGATCCGCCAGACCTCACCGGACGATTTGCGGGCAGGATTGTCACATGGCGACCGATCAGAGATGGCAGACGGGCCGCGTGTTCGACGAGGTGCCCGAGCTCTACGACAGGGTCCGACCGACGTATCCCGAAGAGCTGTATGCCGACCTGGCAGCCGTCACCGGGCTGAGCGACAGATCGTCGGTGCTCGAAGTCGGTTGCGGGACGGGTCAGGCCACGCGTGCACTGGCGGGCATCGGATGCGCCGTCGTCGCCGTCGAGCTCGGGAGCCACATGGCCGAATTGGCCCGCCGGCGGCTGGCGGCGTTTCCCAACGCCGAGGTCGAGACCTCGTCGTTCGAGGAATGGGACGATGGAGGCCGCCGCTTCGACGTCCTGGTGGCGGCCTCGTCGTGGCACTGGGTCGATCCGGCCGTCGGCTGGCGCCGGGCCCGCGACGTGCTCCGACGCGGCGGGTGGCTGGCCCTGTTGGGCAACGTCGTCGTCCGGAGGCCGGGTGAGCCCGAGGTCTTTGCGGAGACCGCCGACCTCCACGAGCAGTTCTCCCGCGGGAATGCCGCCTGGGGCCACCCGCCCCTCGAGGAGGAGGTGCGGGCGACCGGCGAGGGGTGGGGGCCTCCCCATGAGCCCACTGACCTCTTCGGGCCCACGATCGTGCGCTGGTACCCGTCCGTGCAGTGGTTCGACGGGGACGGCTTCGCGGATCTGCTCCGTTCGACCTCGATCTACCGGACGCTCCATCAGGAGGTGCGGGAGCCACTCCTTCACGCCATCGCCGAGCGGATCCGTACGAACCTGGGCGATCGGGTCGCGCGCCGGTACCTGAGTGTCCTCCGAGTCGGGCAGCGGGCCGATGACTGACCGCCCGGATTCGGCCTATCCCAACTTTCCGGGCAAGCACGGGCTCCGCGCCTTCGTGAACCCCGGCGACACCATCGACTACGTACGGGCGCACGGCGACCTCGAGGGGTACCAGACGCTCGAAGGCGTCATCCTCACCTACCAGCGCTCGGTGCTCGACTACGTCCTCGCCCGCGAGCGCATCGACGAGCGAGCGCCGCGGGGGTTTCGAGGGGTCGTCACGCTTCCCAGCACCGACCATGCGATCGGGGTCCTGGGCGGCTTTGGATTCGGGGCCCCCGTGGCGACCTTCCTCCTGGAGAACTTCGCTGCGCTGGGCACCACGAAGTTCATCTCCATCGGAACGGCGGGTGGTCTGCAGCCAGGTTGTCGGGCCGGGGAGCTGGTGCTGTGCGAGCGGGCCATCCGGGACGAAGGAGTCTCACACCACTACGTGCCGTCCGCGAAGTACGCCGAGCCTTCCGATCTCCTGACGTCCCAGTTGGCGGGTGCGCTCGACCGCGCCGGCCTCACCTTCTCCCGGGGGTGCACATGGACCATCGACACCCCGTACCGCGAGTCGGTCGACGAGGCGAGGCAGTACCAGGCGGAAGGCGTGGTGTGTGTCGAAATGGAAGCGGCCGCCCTCTTCGCCGTGGGCGCGTTCCGCTCGGTCCATGTCGCCAGCGCATTCGTCATCAGCGATCTCCTGGACGCCGAGGAATGGCAGCCGCTGATGAAGCATGATGCGACCGGTGCGGGGCTCAACCAGCTCTATGAGGCCGCCCTCGACACGCTGCAATGACCGAGCGTCTCTGCAGGCAGTCGCTACTGTGGGTCGTCATGCCGGGAGCACTGCCGCACGGGGAATGCCCGGCGTGACGGACGCCCCTCCGACGTTCGATCCCGCCGGCTTCTCCAACGATCCCTACGTGAAGCGCGTCGAGAAGCCATGGGGGTATGAGCTCCATTGGGTTCGTGACGATGCGCCCTACATGGGGAAGGTGTTGCACATCACTGCGGGCGCACGTCTGAGCCTGCAGCTCCATGACGCGAAGCAGGAGACGTGGTTCCTCATGAACGGCCAGGCCAAGGTGCTCTGGGACGACAGTGGCGGGGATCTTGTCGAAACTGTGCTCCAACCGGGGCTGGGCTACAGCACGGCCATCGGGCAACGCCACCGTCTGATCGGGGTGACCGATTGCGACGTGCTCGAGGTGTCCACCCCTGAGCGGGGCACGACGTGGCGACTCGAAGACGACAGCGCGTGGCCCAACGAGACACCGGAACAGCGGAAGAAGGAACGCGGGGGGAGTTGACCGGGCGGCCGGCCGACAACGCGCCGACGCGACGGAAGGACTCCAACCGGCTCACACAGGGCCCACCCTCGCACCGGACGAAGATGCGGGCACCCCGACGGACGAAATTCTCCACCTAGTCCTCGGCCCGGTCCCGATCGTCCTCAATGCGAATGCCGAGGTCCATGAAGACCCGCAGCGCCAAGGGCAGGACTTGGGCGCTGTCGATGATGATGTCCCGCATGGACTGGCCGCCCTCAATGTCGGCCAGTGACGAGCCGTGAAAGCGGGCGCCCGGCATCACGACCTGTGAGAACTCGGCTCCGGTCGCATCGCAGTCGAAGAAGAACGCGGAGGAGAGGCGGGCGGCCGAGAACTCGGCGCCGCGCAGGTTCACGTGATCGAAGAGGATTCGATCCGCCTGGCTCATGCGGAAGTTCGCGTCGTCGAGCTTGCACTCGGTGAAGGTGACGTCCTCCATGGTGGTCCGGGCAACCTGCGCCGCGGACAACCGGCAATCGACGAACTCGACGCGTGAGAGCGATGCCTCCTCCAGGTCGGCTCCGGAGAAGTCCGCCCCCTCCATGAGGACGTCCACGAGTCGGGCACCCCGCAGATCCGCCCCGACGAACGAGGCATGCAGGATGTGCGATTCCTCGATGTGCAGCGCGGCGAAGCGGCGCTCCGAGCAGTCGCCTTGCACCGTGAGCCCGATGAGCTCGACGTCGTCGGCCGCATCGATGTCCCCCGCCGGGGCGAGGTCGCCCGGAAGGCGGGGGTGTTGGGGCCGTCCGGTGCGCTTCGCCATCGTCGTGACAGTACGCGTTCGGCCGCCCAACGGCTCCGCGACGACGATCAGTCGGCGACGAGGTCGTCGGACCGCGGCCGCGCCGTCATGCCGTCAGCGGCCGGCGCCTGCAGCCCGAGCGCGTTGACGAAGAGCCGGGTGAGTTGCTCCACACCCAGATCGAAATCGCAGTCCACCAGGCCCTGGACGAACCACATCTCGGGGAAGCGGTAGGTCATGGCGCCGAGGCCGGCCGCGGCAATGGCGGGGTCGAGATCCGGGTCGGCCAGCCCGTGCTGCTGCAGCCGGCGGATGGAGTCCGCGATCTGCGCCGACGAGACGTGGTGGCGCTCGTTGCGCAAGGCACGCAGGTCCTCGTCGAAGCGCGAGACCTGCTCAATCACCCCCATGATGCGGGACTCGTCCCGGTAGCTCTCGAGGTTGCGCCGGATCCCCTCGTGGATGCGCTCGTACGGGGAGGCGGTCGACCGCGCGTCCAGGATGACGCTGTAGAGCGGCTCGCTCAGGCGTTGTTCCACCTCGGCCGCCACCTCCCGGAACACCTCCTCCTTCGATTCGAAGTAGTGGTAGAAGGACCCGTGCGAGAGGCCGGCGCGCTCGGCGATGTCGGAGATCCGTGCGTCGAGGAACCCGTCCTGCTCGAACACCTCCTTGGCCGCGCCGAGGAGGCGCGCCCGCGTCTCGATGCCCTTGCGCGAGCGCGGCCCGCTCGGCTTGTCGCCCCCGGCCGGTATCGGCGTCGTCTCGTCCTTGTCCATCGGCGTCGGGTCGGCGGGCGGCGCCGTCACGGGCTCACGCGTCCTTCCGCTGCAGCAGCAGCACGCCGGAGGGCGTCCCGCCCCCGGAGGTGACCACTGCGGTCGTGGCCCCGGACACCTGGCGCGCGCCGGCGTCGTGGCGCAGCTGGGTGACCGCCTCGTAGAGGAAGCCGAACCCGTGGCTGCGGCCCTCCGAGAGCTGCCCGCCGTGCGGGTTGACCGGGAGCTCGCCGTCCAGGGCGATGCGGCGGCCACCGTCGAGCCAGTCGTAGGCCTCGCCGAACCCGCAGAATCCGAGGCCCTCGATCCACGAGATGGCGTTGAAGGTGAAGCCGTCGTAGACCAGCGCCAGGTCGACCTCCGACGGCCGCATGGCGGTCCGGGTCCACAGGTGCGCGGCCTGCCCGATCACCTGTGGCTCGTGCGTCAACGTGTCCTGGTCCCAGGACACCCGCTCCAGAATCTGGGTGCCGACGGCCTCGATGCGCACCGCCGGGTGGGGGAGGTCGTCGGCCACCTCGGCTGCCGAGACGATCACCGCGATGGAGCCGTCGCACGGCACGTCGCAGTCGTAGAGCCCGAAGGGGGACGTGATCGGCCGCGCCGACAGGTAGTCGTCCATCGTCATCGGGTCGCGGTAGATGGCGTTGGGGTTGAGCGCCGCGTTGCGGCGCCCGTTGAGCGCAATGAGCCCGAGCATCTCGCGGGGGGCGCCGTAGCGGTGCAGGTACTGGTTGGCGTTCATGCCGATCCAGTTGGCGGCGGAGATGGCGCCGAAGGGCGCGCGCCATTCGCGGAACGGGCCCGAGACCCGCTCGGCTCGTCGGCTGCCCGTGCCGCCCTCGGCCAGCGCGGCCTGGGCCGCGCGTCCCGCCAGCACGGCGAAGGTGGACTCCCAGACGGTGCGGAAGCAGAGCACATGGCGGCACAGCCCCGCCGCCACCGCCAGGGCGGCCGCTATCACGGAGCCGCCGGGCCCGGGGAGGTCGCCGCCGCCGTTGATCCACGTCGGATGGATGCGGAGCGCCTCCTCAATCGCGCTGGCGCCGCCTTCGCTCATGCCGCCCCCGCTCATGCCGGGGTAGGTCGACAGTCCGTCGATGTCGTCGATGGTCAGGCCGGCGTCGGCGATCGCCAGCAGGCTGGCGTCGACGGCCAGCGAGAGCGGGTCGACCATCAGCCGCCGGCCGAAGGCGGAACGGCCGATGCCGCTGAGGACGGCCTTGTGCTCGAAACGCTCGTCGCCGAGGGGGGCGCGGGGGAGCGGCCGCACCGGTTCGGGGACCCGGTCCACCGGGTCGACCGTGCCCGTCAGCTCGAAGAGCGGCAGCCACACGTCCTCCTGTTGGAGGAACGTGACCGTGACCTCCTGGCCGATCTCGACGTCCCCGGGAGCGCAGCCCACGATGTTCGTCGTCAGGTGGACGCGGCGGTCCTCGGCCAGTGCGACATTGGCGATCACGTAGGGCGGATCGAGGTCGGGGAGCCACCGGTGCTCGTTGACCGTCAAGCCCACGACCGTGCCCCGGCCCGACACCGGGGCCGGCTTCCACGACCGGCTCCGGCAGTACGGACAGATGGGCACCGGCGGGTGCACCAGCTCGCCGCAGTCCCCACACTTCTGGATGCGGAGCGTGCCGTCGGCGCCCGAGGTCCAGAACCAGTCGTTGGCCGGCGTCAGCTCGGGGAGCGGGCGTGTCACGGCTGCACCCGGGGGCCTCGTCCGGTATTGACATCGACGTCGCAATCGAACACGACAGACATGTTACGTGCCCGGCCCAGTATGGCCCGAGCCGAGGGAACCCCGGGCAAAACGTCCTGCGTACCCCGCAGTGCCGGGGACCCGGCCGGCCGCCGGGACCGGTATCGGGGGCCCGCCGTAAGATCCCGCGACATGACGGCTCCTTCGACCGACCTGCGGCACATCGGGCATTTCATCGGGGGCCGCGCCGCACCGGGCGTGTCCGGCCGGACCGCCCCGGTCTACGACCCCGCCCGGGGCGTCCAGACGGCCGAGGTCGCCCTGGCGTCGGTGGCCGAGGTGGACGCCGTCGTGGCGTCGGCGGTCGAGGCGTCCGACGACTGGCGCTCGTCGTCGCTCACCCGGCGCGCCAGCCTGCTGTTCCGGCTGCGTGAGCTGCTCGACGCCAACCGTGGCGAGCTCGCCGCCGCGGTCACCAGGGAGCATGGCAAGGTCCTGGAGGATGCCCGGGGCGAAGTGGCCCGCGGCATTGAGAACGTCGAGTTCGCGTGCGGCATCCCGAACCTCCTGAAGGGCTCGTCCAACTCGGAGATCTCGACGGGCGTGGACATCCGCACCGTGCTCGAGCCGCTGGGTGTGGTGGCCGGTATCACCCCGTTCAACTTCCCGATCATGGTCCCGCTGTGGATGATGGCCAATGCCATCGCCTGCGGGAACTGCTTCGTGCTCAAGCCGTCCGAGAAGGATCCCTCCGCCTCCTTGGTCCTGGCGGACATTGTGCAGCGCGCCGGTTTCCCCGACGGCGTCTTCAGCGTGGTGCAGGGCGATCGCGACGCCGTCGAGGCACTGCTGGCACACCCCGACGTGGCGGCGGTCTCCTTCGTCGGCAGCACCCCCGTGGCGCGCCACATCTATGAGACCGGCACGCGCCAGGGCAAGCGGGTCCAGGCGCTGGGCGGGGCGAAGAACCACATGGTCGTCATGCCCGATGCGGACATCGACGCCGCCGCGGACGCCGCGGTGTCCGCCGCCTACGGGTCAGCCGGCGAGCGGTGCATGGCCATTTCGGTCGTGGTCGCGGTCGGGCCGGTGGCCGACCCGCTCGTCGAGGCCATCGTCAGCCGGATTCCCGACGTGGTGATCGGGGCCGGCGACGAGGAGGCGTCCATGATGGGGCCGCTGATCACGGCGGAGCACCGCGCGCGAGTCCAGTCCTACGTCACGGGCGCCGCCGATGAGGGGGCGAAGGTCGTGGTCGACGGCTCGAACCCGGGGCGCGAGAGCGGGTTCTTCGTCGGCTGCTCATTGCTGGACGACGTGAAGCCGGGCATGCGCGTCTACGACGACGAGATCTTCGGTCCCGTCCTCAGCGTGGTGCGGGTGCCGACGCTCGACGAGGCCCTCACGCTGGTGAACGACAACCCCTACGGCAACGGCACGGCGGTCTTCACCCGTGACGGCGGCTCGGCCCGGCGGTTCGAGCGTGAGGTCCAGGTCGGCATGGTCGGCATCAACGTCCCGATTCCGGTCCCCGTCGCCTCCCACTCCTTCGGGGGATGGAAGGACTCCATCTTCGGCGACTCCTCCATCTACGGCCCTGACGGCATCCGCTTCTGCACCAGGCCCAAGGTCGTGACGTCCCGCTGGCCCGACCCGGGGCCGGGCAGCATGGAGCTGCACTTCCCGACCAACCACTGAACCCGGCCGCCGGCCCCACAGCCGGGGTGGGGCCCCGCCGGTCGGTCGGCGGCGCCCCGGACGGAAAAAGGCCGCTGACCTGCTCATTCTCAACGTCGGCGGAGCGCCGTTGGGCCCAATTTGTTGTATGACACTGGCGTCACATTCAGATATCCTTAGGACCATGCCGAGAGTTTGCGATTTCCCCGTCTTCGACGCCGACAACCACTTCTACGAGACCAGGGAGTCCTTCACCAGGCACCTCCCCGATCGCTACAAGGGCGCCATCGACTACGTCGAGCTGCGCGGTCGGACGAAGATCATGATCCGCGGGACCGTCAGCGAGTACATCCCCAACCCGACCTTCGAGGTCGTGGCGCGGCCGGGGGCCCAGGAGGAGTACTTCCGCAACGGCAACCCCGAGGGCAAGTCGTACCGGGAGGTGATCGGCGAGCCCATGCGGAGCATCCCGGCCTTCCAGCACCCCGGCCCGCGCCTCGAGGTGATGAACGAGCTCGGCGTCGACCGGTCGCTCATGTTCCCCACGCTGGCCAGCCTGTTGGAAGAGCGCATGCGCGACGACCCGGAGCTGACGCATGCGGCGATCCACTCGCTGAACGAGTGGATGTACGAGGAGTGGCAGTTCAACTACGAGGACCGGATCTTCGCCACACCGGTCATCACGCTCCCTATCGTCGAGAAGGCGATCGAGGAGCTCGAGTGGTGCGTGGAGCGGGGAGCCAAGACCGTGCTCATCCGCCCGGCACCTGTCCCGGGGTTCCGGGGGTCGCGCTCGTTCGGCTACCCGGAGTTCGACCCGTTCTGGCAGGCCGTGGTCGACGCCGACATCCTCGTGTCGATGCACTCCTCGGACAGCGGGTACGCGCGCTACACCAGCGATTGGACCGGCCCGAGCGAGATGCTGCCCTTCCGGCTCGACGCCTTCACCTACATGACCGGCCAGCACCGGCCCATCCAGGACACCATGTCGGCCTTCGTCTCCCACGGCGTGTTCGCACGCTTCCCCGACCTCCGCGTCGCGTCCATCGAGGCGGGCGGGGAGTGGATCAGGAGCTTCGTCAACCACATCGGCGACACCTACAAGAAGATGCCGAACGCCTTCGACGGCGACCCGGTCGCGCAGTTCAAGCACAACGTCTACGTCAGCCCGTTCCACGAGGACGACCTGGGGGAGATCATCGACGTCATCGGTGCCGACCACGTGCTGTTCGGCTCCGACTGGCCGCACCCCGAGGGCCTGGCCGAGCCGTGCAGCTATGTCGACCACCTGCCGAAGGGGCTGCCCGACGAGGACGTGCGCAACATCATGGGCGGGAACCTGGCCCGGATCATGCGCGTCGAGCAGGCCGCTCTCGCCGTCTGATCCGGACGGGCCCGCTGCGGGCGCCGGGAGTGTCTTCCACGAGGTGCGCCGGGCTGTTTCTAACAGTAGGGT
Source organism: uncultured Acidimicrobiaceae bacterium (assembly GCA_963804055.1). Taxonomy (GTDB): domain Bacteria; phylum Actinomycetota; class Acidimicrobiia; order Acidimicrobiales; family RAAP-2; genus Bog-473. Next base: position 168,170 of record CAWDOU010000001.1, read on the forward strand.
CACCGCCAGAACCGCTCGTCAAGGAGTGCCCTTATGGCTGATTACAAGTTCGTGACGTACGAGAAGCTCGACTCGGGCAAGGTGGCGCGCATCATGCTGAACCGCCCCGAGGCGCGCAACGCCCAGAACCGGGGGCTCCTGGTCGACCTCAACGACGCCTTCCTCGCGGCCGAGGCGGACGACGAGGTCCGCGTGGTCATCCTGGGCGGCATGGGCCCGATGTTCTCCTCAGGTCACGACATGGGCTCCAAGGTCTCCATGGAAGAGGGCATGCCGGGGCCGAACCAGCACTACACCCGGAAGATCAATGGCGCCACGCGCAAGGGTGCAGAGAGCCTCATGCTCCAGGAGTGGCACTACTACTTCGAGAACACGCGCCGTTGGCGCAATCTGCGCAAGATCACCATCGGCCAGGCGCACGGCGACGTGTACGCCGCCGGACTGATGCTCCTCTGGGCCTGCGACCTCATCGTCTGCGCCGAGGGCACCCGCTTCGCCGACGTCGTGGGAACCCGGCTGGGCATGTGCGGGACCGAGTACTTCGCCCACCCGTGGGAGTTCGGCCCGCGCAAGGCCAAGGAACTGCTCCTGACCGGCGACTCCATCGACGCCGAGGAGGCGTACGGCCTGGGCATGGTCAGCAAGATCTTCCCGGCCGACGACCTCACCGAGAGGACACTGGAGTTCGCTGAGCGCATTGCGGTGCTGCCTTCCGTGACGTCGCTGCTCGTCAAGGAGGCAGTGAACCAGAGCGTGGACAACATGGGCTTCTACAACGCGCTCAACGCCTGCTTCACCCTGCACGAGCTCAACCACTCGCACTGGGCCCAGGTCAATGACGACGGATACCCAGTGGCCAAGGAGGACAGCGGGCTGCCGAACTGGAAGGACGCGCCGCCGATCGTGCCGTCCGTCAAGGACAAGGTGCGCGCCGACTCCTGACCGATGTGCGGTGCGGACCCCCTCTGGCCAGGGTCGCCGGCCGCCGCAGCCAGAGCGAGCGAGGGTCATGACGTGACCGCACAGGACGCCGCTTCACCGGTGACAGGGCGCGAGGACGGTGAGCCCGTCACGCGACGGGCACCCTTCTCGGACAACCCGCGGGTGGGTGTGCGGGGCCAGCGCACCAGGCAACGCATTCTCGATGCCGCGCTGCAGGTCTTCGGCGACGAGGGTTTCCATCGGTGCAGCATCGCCCGCATCAGTGAGAAGGCCGACTGCTCGAGGGTCTCCTTCTATCAGTACTTCTCCGGAAAAGAAGACGTCTTCGGCAGCCTGGCCGGGCAGGTGGCCCGCCAGATCAGCGCGTCCACGGAGGCCATCGATCCACTGACGCCCGATGCGCAGGGATGGGACGCGCTCCGCGCCTGGGTGGGCCGCTACGGCGACATCCATGCGCGCTACGGCCCGATCTTCCAGGCACTCCCCGCCGCTTTCGAAAAGGACAGCGGGCTGCACGTGGGAGCGGCGCGCCTGCGCGATCAGACCGTGGCCCGCATCCGCTCGAGGCTCTCGGCCGGCGATCTGCCTCCCCGCCGGCTCGACCCGCTGCTCGGACTGTCCATCGCCTGCCTGGCCAGGACGCTCGACGACGCCGCCAGCCTGCGGTCCGTCGCCCCGACGGACTATTCGAGAGAGCGGGTCGAGGCCGCCCTCACCGACGTGCTGCACCGTTCGCTCTTCGGGCGGAGCGACGTGAACGTGCGTCCCAGCTCCTTTGCGCATCCGCGCCGGGTGGAGTTCGGGCCCGTGATCCGCGACATGTTGGCGAAGGACGAGGACATTCAAGCCGGCACAGACCGCCGCGCCGCCCTGCGGGCATTGGTGGAGAACGGGCGGGACGTGTTCGTCCAGCGGGGCTATCACGCCACACGGGTCGACGACCTGGCCGCGGCGGCCGGCGTCTCCCACGGCGTCTTCTACCGGTACTTCGAGAACAAGGATCAACTGGCCATCGTCCTGACGATCCGGGCGATGCGGGTGGCCGCCGGCGCCTTCGTCGAAATCCCGGACCTGACGACGTCCAGCGGTACGGAGCTCCGGCGGTGGCTCCGTCGTTACAACTCGGCGCAATCCGGCGAGGCGGCCATGATCCGCGTCTGGGTCGATGCGGCGCAGGAGGACACCCGTCTCCGGTCCCTCTCGGCGTCCGCACTGGACTGGGGTCGTCGACGCATGGCACGGGTGCTCGGCGGCCGGGGCTTCGGCGACATCGAGATGGAGGCGCTGGTGATGGTGGCGTTGCTCGGCGCGTTCGGGTCCCTGCCCCGGGGCGCGACCGCGGTGGACGCGGCCGCCCACGTCGTCGAACGCGGGCTCCTCGGGCGTCCCGGCGTCAGCGCGGACCGGGGGTCGGCCGGCGACCGTCGGGGAGCGCTTCGTTGATTCGTCGGACCAGGTCAACGGCTCTTTCATGCATTGTGCAGGCTGGGTCTCACGTCGTTAGGATCTGAATCGACGTCAATGTTAGAAACGTCCTGGCGCACGGCCGGCCGGTGAGGAGGGGACTGCAGGAATGCTCCAATTCGTGATCGCCGGTCTGGTGACGGGAGGGATCTACGCGATCTGTTCCGCCGGCCTGGTCATCACCTACACCTCCTCGGGCGTCCTGAACTTCGCCTTCGGGGCCATCGCCTACTTCATCGCCCGCTTCTACTACTTCCTCAATACGCAGCACACCTGGTCGATCCTGCCGGCCGCGGTCCTCTCCATCGTCGTTGTGTCACCGGCACTGGGGGTGTTTCTCTACTACGCGCTCTTCCAGCACCTCCGCCTCGCCTCGCCCATGATCAAGGTGGTGGCGACGATCGGCCTGCTGGTGGCCATCCCCGCCGCAGCCGTGCTGATCTTCAGCAACCAGGCCATCAATACGGCCCCCGGACTGGCTCCGCAACCGGTCGCCGTGTACCAGGTCATCGGCGTCGCGGTCACGCTCGACCAGGTCATCGTCTACGCATGCGTGCTGGCGACGGTGATCTTCGGCGCGCTGATCCTGCGCTACACCGACGTCGGGCTCAAGGTCCGGGCCATGGTCGACTCCCCGGCCATGACCGACCTTTCGGGTACCAACCCGAATTTCATTTCCGTCGGCGTCTGGGCCGTCAGCACCCTCTTCGCCGGGCTGGCCGGTGTGCTGGCCGCTCCCATCATCGGGCTCGACCCCGACAAGTTCACGGTCCTCCTCGCCGCTTCGTTCGCGGCCGCCGTGGCGGCGCGGCTGCGCAGCCTCACCGTCGCCGTCATCGTGGCACTCCTCATGGGCATCGCCACGTCGCTCATTGAGGGCTACCTGCCCCCCTCCAGCTCGTGGACGACCGAGTTCATTGACGCGGTGCCGTTCATCGTCATCGCCGTCGTCCTGGTCTATGAGCTCCTGCGTCGGGGCCGGGTGGGGGAGACGGACGCGTGGGGTGGTGCACTGGACCGCGCCATCACCCCGCAGGGCGAGAGCCGCCTGGCCGGTTCCACCAGCAGCGTGGTCGAGTCCGCTTCGCTCGGGTTCTTCGGCCGCTACGCCGGGCCGGTGCTGCTCATCGCGGCCGTCGGCGTCGTGCCCCTGATCGTGCAGGGGTACTGGGTCGGGGTCATGGGGGCCGGCTTCGCCTACGCCGTCATCCTCCTCTCTTGGACGATCGTGACGGGCGAGGGCGGCATGCTCTGGCTCTGCCAGATCACCTTCGCCGGCGTCGGTGCGTTGACCACCTGGGAACTGGCCGCCAACCACGGCTGGCCGGTCCTTCTGGCGGTCCTCGCCGGTGGTGTCATCGCCATGCTCATGGGCATCGTCGTCGGCCTCCTGAGCATCCGCCTCGGCGATCTCTACGTCGCCCTGGTCACGCTCACCTTCGGCCTCCTGATGGAGAACCTCGTCTTCACGTTGCCCGCCTTCGTGAACCAGGGCCTCGGGATCACCGTGAACCCGCCGGGCTTCGCCAGCTCCCAGCGCGCCTTTGCGTATCTGTGCCTGGCCACCTTCGTGATCATTGCGCTCTTCATCGTCAACTTCCGCCGGTCGACCACGGGCCTGGCCCTCAACGCGGCGCGCTGGAGCGAGGCCGGCGCGAAGACGTCGGGCATCAGCGTGGTCCAGCAGAAGGTCATTGCCGGTGCGCTCGCCGCACTGATCGCGGCGATCGGCGGGGGGCTCTTCGCGATGTCCCAGTCGGCCATTCAGCCCAACACCGAGTTCGCCACCTTCGAGGGCATCGTGTGGCTGGCCGTGCTGGTGACGTGGGGCGTCCGCTCCAACGCAGCGGCGCTCCTCGGCGGGGTCTCGTTGGCGCTCCTGCCGGCCATCACCCAGAACTACCTCCCGAACTGGACGTCGAATGTCACGCCGGTGCTCTTCGGGCTCGGCGCGGTGTCGGCGGCCAAGTATCCCGACGGCGTGCTGGCCGAGCAGAGCCGGAGGCTCCGGACCCTGGTACTCCGCGTGCGCCCCGGGTCGGGCGGCACGGACATGCCTGACCTCACCCTGGCAGGCGCGGAGGTGGGCCAGGTGCCGACGGCCCGCGTGGCGGAGAACATCTCGTGATGCCGGCCGCGACCGAGGTCGACCGGGCGGTGGACGTCCAGAGCGCCGCCCTGGCGGCCAGCGGGATCACGGTGCGCTTCGGCGGCCTCACTGCGCTCTCCGACGTCAGCATCGACGTCTCACCGGGGAAGATCGCCGGCCTCGTCGGACCGAACGGCGCCGGCAAGTCCACGCTGCTCGCCGTGCTGTCCGGCCTGCTCCGCCCCAACAGCGGGCGCGTGCACCTGCACGGTGACGATGTCACCAACGCGTCGTGCCGATCCCGCTCGAGGAGAGGGCTCGCCCGGACCTTCCAGCAGCCGGAGCTGTTCATGGGGCTCACGGTGCGCGAGCACCTCATGCTGGCCCACCGGGCCCGGGTCGCGCCGCAGCGGCTCTGGCGCGACATGCTCGATCCGCGCTCGCTCCTCCCACCAGGCAGGGACGAGACGGAGCGGGTCGACGAGCTGCTCGAGCTGCTGCGCCTCACCAGGGTGGAGAAGGCACCCGTGGCGGCCCTGCCCCTCGGCGTCTCGCGCCTGGTCGAGGTCGGGAGGGCTCTGGCCAGCGAGCCGAGCGTCCTCCTCCTGGACGAGCCCCTCTCGGGTCTCGACATCAAGGCGTCGGAGAACCTCCTGGCGGTCTTCCGCCAGATCGTCGACCAACCGGGCCATCAGCTGTCGCTCATCATGGTGGAGCACGACGTGGCCGCGGTCCTGTCGCTGTCCGATGTGGTGTTCGTGCTCGACTTCGGCGAGCGCATCGCCGCCGGCACACCGGAGGTGATCCGCAACGACCCCGCGGTGCGGGCCGCCTATCTCGGCGACTCCGATCCGGAGGCGGGTCTCCCGGCCGAGCCGGCGCCCGGCAGGGGAGGCCCGGCATGACCGAACCACTTCTGCGCGTCGACGACCTCGATGTGCGCTACGGATCGTCGCGGGCGCTGTTCGGCGTGTCGGTCAGCGTGGAGCCGGGGACCGTCCTGGCCGTTCTCGGCGCCAACGGCGCGGGCAAGAGCACGCTCGCCCGCGCCGTCTCGGGTCTGGTCCCCTCCACCAGCGGCAGCGTGTTCTTCGACGGGCAGGAGATCACGGGCAAGCCGGCGCACCGCATCCGCAAGCTCGGCCTGACCTACATCCCGGAGGGCCGCGGCATCTTCCCAGGGCTCTCCGTCGTCGACAACCTCCGCATGGCGGTGGCCCAGGAGAAGCGGCAGGACCGCGCCGCCGCCATCGACCGCGCCATCGACCGCTTCCCGGTGCTGGGTCAGCGCAGGGCGCAGCGGGCCGGCAGCCTGTCGGGCGGGGAGCAGCAGATGCTCGCCCTGGCCCGCGCGCTGGCCGTCTCGCCCAAGCTCGTGATCGCCGACGAGATGTCGCTCGGCCTGGCCCCCATTGTGACCGAGTCGGTCTTCCAGGGACTGGAGGAGGCGCGGCGCTCGGGCATCACCATCGTGCTCACGGAGCAGTTCGTGCACCGGGCGCTCGCCATGGCGGACGCCTGCGTGATCCTGTCGAGAGGGCAGGTGGGTTGGTACGGACCGGCCTCGGAGGCGGGGCAGGAGGTCATCGACCGCTACCTGGGCGATGCCGAGCCTGCGGCCCCCGCGGCGACGGGTGGTTCGACGCCTTAGCGGAGTCTCCACTCGGGACGGGCGCGCGTCCCCTGGAAGGTCTCCTGGCCCGCCACGATGTTCTCGTAGAGCGTCCCGAGGGCGACGTACGTCGAGACCTGCGACAGGGCCTCGCGCCGGGTGACCTCGTGGGTCATCCAGATCGCCCGCAGCGTGCCCTGAATGGCCATGACCGGCGCCGACGCGATGGCGCCCGCCACCCAGCGGGCGCGCTCGAGGAGCTCCGACTGCGGCACGACCTCCGAGACGAGGCCCATCTGGTGGGCCCGCTCCGCCGACATCCGCTCCCAGGCGCCGAGGAGCATGATCCGGAGCACCTCGCCGAGCGGCAGCTTCTGCAACAGGTGCACCGACTCGAAGCCCGCCACCATGCCGTAGGTCACGTGAGGGTCGAAGAAGGTCGCGTGCTCGGCGGCGATGATGATGTCGGACTCGCCGAGGAGATAGAGCGCGCCACCGCAGGCCATGCCGTTGACGGCGGCGACGACCGGCTTCCACAGATCGTTCATCTTCGGGTTGATGTTCACGCCCGGGTCGTTGTACTGGAACGGCGTCGACTGGGGCCCGAGCTGGCTCTTCATTTTGTCCCGGTTGGCCTCGTTGGACAGGTAGTCCTCGGCGATGGACTCCTCCCAGTCGACGCCCGTGCAGAACGCCTGGTCACCGGCTCCTGTCAGGATGATCGCCCGGACGTCCTCGTTGGTGCGAAGACTGCGCCAGACCGTCTTGAGCTCGGCTTGCATGCGCGCGTCGAACGCGTTGAGCACCTCTGGACGATTCAAGGTGATGGTGGCGACACCATCGTCCTCGTCGTACAGCAGCGTCTCGAACTCCATGCAAAGCCCCCTTCTGCCCTGTGCACCCAGAGCACCTGGGCCAGCTCGCGGCACCACACTAGCGACGGCGCCCGTCCCCTCAGGCGGGGTCAGTCGGCCGGTGGGAGGTCGTGGACGACGGACACCCGCTGGTCGTCGAAGCTCACCAGGTGCTGCAGGGGCGAAGCCTCCGGCAGGGCGTCCTCGTAGCTCCACGCGACGTCGGGGAGGACGACTCCGTCGACGACGGCGTTCCAGTAGGTCGCCGTGCCCTTGTACGGGCAGTACGTCTGCAACTGACTCCGCGTCAGTTCCACGCGCACGAACCGCGGGTCCACGTAGAGCCGCGGCTCGAGGGCCGTCTCGTAGACCACCATGGTCTCGGTCGTGTCGACCAGGGTGGTGCGGGCGGCCTCGACCCGCAATGCCCGGTGCGAGCGCAGGCAGTCGACACGGTGGTACGGGTTCCGCGGGTGCCCGAGCAGCTGCTCGTCCTCCTCGTACCACGCATCGACGGCGTGCCAGGGCACGGTCACATAGCCGGGAGCATCCGTGGCGACGTCCACGGCGATGCCGTCGACGTCGCCTGCCCGAAAGGCGAGCGTGGGCGGTTCCCCCGGCCGGTGCAGCAGCAGGGCCTGTTCGGTGTCGATCACCGCGCGGCCGTCCTTGATCGCCCTCACTCTGCGCCGGAAAGGCTCGATGTACGACACGTTCTCCGGCATGGAGGCGGTGAACCGCCCGGCCGGCGTGGCGCTGAGCGGTCCCCGACCCGTCGTGAGGCTCACAGCGCAGTCCGCGCGTCCATCGGCCCCTTGGCGCCCTGCGGGAGCGGTCGCACCATGGCGTCGACGGAGAAGGACGCCACCAGCGCGCCGTCGATGTCGTAGACCCGGTTCTCCGCGTGCGTCGTGCCGGCCCCGGCGAACGTCGAGTGGTGCTGGTAGAGCAACCAGTCGTCGGCCTTGACGGGAGCGTGCAGGGAGAGGCTGATGCTGTTGATCGCCATGGAGAGGGTGAAATGGGCCTGGTCCTGGCTGACTCCGGCATGTGGGCGCAGGGCGGCCGCGATCGACATGTGGCCGGTGAACTGCGCCAGCAAGCCTGCGTGCAGCGCGGGGTCGTCGGGCAGCGCGCGGAATCGGACCCAGGCGTCGATTGTCGGCGGCCCCGGTGGCGCATCGGGCTCGTTCGTGTAGGCAGCATCGACCACCCGGATGTCACGACCGGTCACGCCCATATCGTACGGCTCGCACTCGTAGGGTCCCGCGACGTCCGGCCCGTCGACCGCGTGGCGCACCACGTCGTCGGAGGGCACGTCGAGCAACAGCGTCCCGGCCGCGCAACAGCGGCCGCCGTGGAATACCCGCACCGCCAGGCCGGAGAAGGTGCGGCCGGAACTCAGCTCTTCCAACTCCAGCCGCAGCGGCTGGCGTGCATCGGCAGCCCGCAGAAAGATCATGCTGGCCGAGACGACGCGCCGGTCCGGGGCATGCCGCCCGGCGGCGACGATGGCCTGGCCCAGCATCTGACTCCCCTCCACGACGGGGCGGCGCTCGTCGCTGCGGGCCACCGTGACGAAGCTCAGGGTGCCGTCGTCGGTGGGGCGGACGTCCATGACATCGACCAGATGCGTGGCGTCGCCCCAGACCGGAAAGCGCTTGTGCGTCACGTCGCGCGGCTCGTCCCCCGCGGCCTCGTCCGTCACCTCTATGCGCACGCGCTCCTGGTCGAACGCCGCGTATCCCGCGAGCGCACCGTGTGCTGCCGGGAGCAGGGCGTCGGCGAGCCCCGCGGCAACGTCGACCTCGACGTCCGACCGCGGGAACCAGAGAACCGGCAGCTCGCCGGGCGTCTCAACGATCAGGCAGGCGCCGGACCGGGCGACCAGTCGGTCGTCCCACCAAGCGTGCGCGGTGTAGGGGTAGGGCTCGACGTGCATGCCCGAGCCGAGGGTGCTCAGCTCTCCCGGGCGTCGCGGCCGGCCACCGTGACGGACGCGATGTGCGCACCGTCCTGGCGCAACACTGAGTCGACGACGCCGATGAGGTTCTCGATGCCGACGAACGTGCCGCTCATGTAATTCGCGCGCGAACCATACCGGCATCACCTCAGCCGCCAGCTCCTGGTCCCAGTCGTCGGCGAAGCCGGGGACGGAGTCGCCCTCGCCGCCCATGCACTCGCCGACGACGACCCGCGTGAACCCCACCGTCGGGTGCTCGATCCTCCAGGCCTCCACCAGCTTGTCCAGAGCGGCCTTGCTGACCGCATATGCGCCCAGCCCCGGCCACGGCGGCGTCAGCGACGCGCTCACCGAGGAGAGGTAGACGGCGTTGCCCGAGGAGGCAGCCAGGTGGGGCACCGCGGCCGCCGTCACCAGGGAGGCACCGATGACATTCGTGTCGAAGACCCGCCTCCAGGTCTCGGCGTCCGTGTCGGCCAGGCGGACGAGCGGGCCGATGCCCGGCGCGTAGACCAGGGCGTCGATGCCGCCGAGGCCCTCCGCGGCCTGCTCGATGGCGGACCGGCAGGATTCGGTGCTGGTCACGTCGCAGGTGATGGCCAGCGTTCCCTCACCGGCCTCCTTGGCCGCACCCTCGAGCCGCTGCTGACGGCGGGCCAGCAGCGCCGTCCTGGCGCCGCGCTGGGCCAGCCCGATGCCGATGCACCGCCCGAGCCCGCTCGAGGCTCCTACGACAACCGTTCGCAACGTTCCTCCTCCGGTCAGCTGACGTGGATGTTAGACAGCTTTGTCCCTGGGAGACACCCGAAGGTTCCGTGCCCACCACGCCCCCCGGCGCGCCGCAGCCCCGCCGGAGCGGGGCTGCAACGGGCCACCTGGTGGTCCGAGCGATCCGACCCCGCCCTGGGGGGTGGAGGGAGACCGGGGTCCGAATCGCTCAGACGAGAATGCCAGCCGATCGTTACAGCGGCGTTGCAATCGCCGCGCTTCCCCGTGCGGAATGTGTAAGAAGACACTAAAGACCAGGTCGACCAGAAATGTGCGAAGTTGTACCGTTGCACAAAAGAGATCATGGAGCCGCCCAGATGAATGCCCCCACGCACCTCCGGGTCGAGCACCGCGCGACGCCGGTGCTCGGCACAGGCGATCGCCGCCCCCGTCTGTCGTGGCGGTTGCCGCCCGGTGCGGCCCGGCAGGACGCCTCTGCCATAGAGATCGACGGCCGGGCGCTCAGTCCGGTGGAGTCCGACGCCAGCGTCCTCGTGGCCTGGCCGGGGGAGCCGCTGTCGTCCCGACAACGCGTCGTCTGGCGGGTCAAGGTCTGGGTCGACGGGACCGAGTCCGACTGGTCGGCGCCGGCATGGTTCGAGACGGGGCTCCTCGAGCCGGCCGACTGGACCGCCCGCTGGATCGAGCCGGCCGAAACCGAGCGCGCCGCGCACCAGCTCCGTCACGCCTTCCGGCTCGCCTCGGCGCCGGCGCACGCAAGGCTGTACGCCACGGCGCACGGCATCTACGAGACGTACCTGAACGGCCGGCGCGTCGGCGACGTGGAGCTGGCGCCGGGTTACACCAGCTATCCCACGACCCTGCACGTGCAGGTGTACGACGTCGCCGAGCTGCTGCAGGCAGGTGAGAACACGTGGGAGGTCCTGCTCTCCGACGGCTGGTGGCGCGGGCGCACGGGGTTCTTCCAGGGGATGGACGGCTTCGGCAGCTCGCTCGCGTTCCTGGGCCAGCTCCACGCCGACTCCGAGGTGATCGTGACGGGCCCCGACTGGGAGTCGGCCACCGGGCCCCTCCTCAGCGCCGACCTCATGGCGGGTCAGATCGAGGACCACCGGAAGGGTACCGGCGACTGGGAGGGCGTCTCCGTCATGGACGGCGATCTCGAGACGCTGGCCTACTCGCCGGCGCCGCCCACCCGCCGGGTCGAGGAGCTGCGTCCGGTCGCCGTGACCCGTCCCGCTCCCGATCGCCAGGTCGTCGACCTGGGGCAGAACATCAACGGCTGGCTCAGGCTGCGCAATCTGGGACCCGAGGGTACCGAGTTGACCATTGTGCACGGCGAGTTCCTCGATCGGGCAGGCGACGTCACCCGGGACCACCTCAAGCCCGACTTCTTCGCCGACATGGAAGTCGGCATGATCGACCGCGTCGTGGCGGCCGGCACAGCCGGGGAGGTGTTCGAGCCGCGCCAGACGACGCACGGCTTCCAGTTCGCCCGCATCGAGGGCCACCCCGACCGCCTCACCCCCGACGACGTCACAGGGGTCGTCGTGCACACGGACCTGCGCCGGACGGGCTGGTTCCGCTGCAGCAACGAACGGCTCAACCGGTTCCACGACATCACCGAATGGTCGTTCCGGGACAATGCCTGCGAGATCCCGACCGACTGCCCCCAGCGCGAGCGTGCCGGCTGGACGGGCGACTGGCAGCTGTTCATCCCGACCGGCGCGTTCCTCTACGACGTGGCCGGATTCTCCCTCAAGTGGCTGCGGGACGTCGCGGCCGAGCAGCTCGACGACGGCCGGGTCATCAACTACTCGCCCGATCCACTCCGCCAGCACATTTCCCCCACCGGGAGGTGGCTGGGCCTGCAGGGGTCGTCCGGGTGGGGCGACGCCGTCGTCATGGTGCCCTGGGAGATGTGGCGGGCCTACGGCGACCGTGACGTGCTGGTCGAGCTCTGGCCCCACATGGTGTCCTGGATCGACTTCGCCGCCACCGCGGCGCGGGAGCACCGTCACGTGAGTCGCATGGAGTCCCGCCCGGACCCCGCGCCCCACGAGCAGTTCATCTGGGACGGCACCTACCACTGGGGCGAATGGATCGAGCCGGGTGCCGGGGGGGACGACCACCTGGAGCGCGACCAGGGGTCGGTCGGCACGGCGTTCCTGCAGCACTCGGCCGCGTTGGCCGGACGCATCGGGCGCATGCTCGGTCACGATGCCGAGGCGGCGCGCCTGGAGGAGCTGGCCGCGCACGTGCTCGAGGCCTGGCGCACGGAATTCATCGGGCCCGATGGCGCCCTCACGCCTGACACGCAGGCGAACCACGTGCGCGCGCTGGCCTTCGGACTGGTGCCCGACGAGCTGCGCGCAGCGACGGCGGATCGGCTGGTCGGTCTGATCCGCGAGGCCGGAACGCACCTTGGTACAGGGTTCCTCGCCACGCCGTACCTGTTGCCGGTGCTGGCCGACACGGGTCACCTCTCCGTGGCCTACGAGCTCCTGCTGCAGGACACGCCGCCCTCCTGGCTGGCCATGGTCGAGCGGGGCGCCACGACCGTGTGGGAGTCGTGGGAGGGCATCGACGACTGGGGCAATCCGCGCGAATCGCTGAACCACTACAGCAAGGGCGCGGTCATTTCGTTCCTGCACAACTACGTCGCCGGCATTTCGTTGCTCGACGGTCACCCCGCCTACCGCCGCTTCCGCGTCGAACCCCGCCCCGGCGGTGGCCTGAAGTGGGCCGAGGCGGTGCACGACTCGCCCTACGGCCGCATCGAATCGTCCTGGCGCCTGCACAGGTCGTCGTTCCGGCTGACGGTCACGACACCACCGGGCACGGTGGCCGAGGTCGCGCTGCCGGATGGATCCGTCCGTGACCAGGGCCCGGGCACCGCAACCTACGAGTGCGCCATCGGCTGAATCAGCCCTGGTTCTCGGTGTATGAGAGCGCTAACATGGCGGTGCGCGCCTGAGGCGCGACGAAAGGGGGGCCGATGTCGAAGGCCGCGATCATCTCGGTGGATGGGCACGTTCGCGCGTCCCGCAGCGAGTACAGGAACTACGTCGAGGAGCGGTTCCTCGACGCGTTCGATGCCTGGGCCCGTGCAGAGGAGGCGGCCGGCGCGCCCGAGAGCGGCAACCTGAGTGCGGGCCTCGACCCCACATCACAGTGGGACTCGGATCTGCGCCTCAAGGACATGGAGAGCCAGGGCGTCGTGGCCGAGGTGCTCTTCCCGAACGGGCTGCCCTTCCAGTCGAGGCCGGCCGACGACGTGGGTTTGTTCGCGGACCCGGAGATCGATCGTCAGGCGCGGCTCGCCTACAACCGCTGGCTGGCCGACTTCTGCGCGCTGACACCCGGCCGCCGAGCCGGGCAGGCGCTCATTTCGTTCGACGACGTCGAGCAGGCGGTGCAGGACATCCACTGGGCCAAGGAGCACGGCCTCGGCGGCATCATGATGCCGGCGCTCCTCCCCGGCGGCACGTTCTTCTTCGACCCGGCGCTCGACCCCGTGTGGGCCGCGTGCGTGGAGGTCGGCCTCCCCCTCAGCCAACACGGTGGCTCGGGCGCGCCCGTCTACGGCCCCCAGGGATTCGCCGCCATCATGACGCTGGCGCTGGAGCACTCTTTCTACTCGGGCCGCTCTCTCTGGCAGATGCTCCTGGGCGGCGTGTTCGAGCGCTTTCCCGACCTACAGATCGGGTTCGTCGAGACCGAAGCGGACTGGATCGCCCCGGTCATCCGCAAGCTCGACCGCCGTCTGGAGTGGGGCGACGACTGGACCGGCTGGGCCCAGACGCTGCAGCGCATGCGCCAGTTCTCGGGCTCGGCCCGCGAGTACTGGGCCGCCAATTGTTTCGCCGGCATCTCACCCTTCACCGATGATCAGGTCCCGTTGGAGGAGCTGGCCCGGCCGAGCGCCGAGTACGAGCCCTTCGCCATCGGTTGCGACAACGCCATGTTCGGGGTGGACTATCCCCACTTCGAATCGATCTTCCCCGAGACCAACGCCAACGTCGACGCGCTGATCCGGCACCCCAGCATCACGCCCCACGTGGCGCGCAAGATCCTCTACGAGAACGCGGCACGCCTCTACGGGTTCGACCTGGAGCAGCTGGCGCCCGACATGGAGCGGGTCGGCTTCGCTGTCGACGGGACGCCCGCCGCAGATCGCCGCTGAGTCGGGGTCTGACGTCGGATCAGTCGAGGCCGTTGCGCCGGCCCACCTCGCCCAGCCAGCGCGCCGACGGCTTGACCGTGCGGACGAAGGTCTCGCGGTCGACGGCGATGAGACCGAACGTCTTGGAGTAGCCGGCGTTCCATTCGAAGTTGTCGAGCAACGTCCAGTGGAGGTAGCCCCGCACGTCGATCCCGTCCGCCACGCACCCGGCCAGACCCTCCAGCGCGGCACGGGTGTAGGCGATCCTTGCCTCGTCGTCGTCCGTCGCCATGCCGTTCTCCGTCACGAGCACCGGCACCCCGGCCTGCTCCGCGGCCAGCCGGACCGTGTGGCCGAGCGCCTCGGGGTAGACCTCCCAGCCGGTCTGCATGGTGGCCGATCCTTCGGGCGGGGGGAGCTGGCCGTCCGGCCCGATGCGGGCCCGGGAGTAGGTCTGCACGCCGACGAAGTCGTCCTCGGCGGAAATGGTGAGCCAGTCCGTCTGGGCCACCCGCCGCGCCTCGCGCCAACGTTCCTCGCCGCCCTCAGCCGGTTGGAAGTCGACGAGGGCCAGGGTCCAACCGGTCTTGACCGTCGACGCGGCGGCCTTGACCGCCTGGACCGCCAGCCTGTGGGCGGTGGCCATCTGCTCGACAGGGGCCGCCACGATTCCCATGCGGTAGCGCGACGGGTCGAAGCCACCGACGCCGGCCTGTTGTGATGCAACCGGTTCGGGGGTGGGCGAGCGGTCCCCTTCACCCATGGCCAACACGCCGGTACTCCGCATCATCGCCATGAGATTCGGCTCGTTCAAGGTGCAGACCCATGACAGCACATCGCCGAGGTGCTGCGTCACGCGTGACGCGTAGTCGGCGAAGCGCGAAGGTGCATCGTCCGCCGCCCAGCCGCCCCGACCGGCCATCCAGCGCGGGACGGTGAAGTGGTTGTACGTGACCACGGGCGTGACGCCGTGCTGCAGGCAGCACTCGATCATCCTCCGGTAGTGGTCCAGTGCAGCATGCGAGTAGAAGCCCGGCTCGGGCTCAATGCGGGACCACTCCACGGAGAAGCGATACGCGTTCAGCCCGAGGTCGGAGAGCAGGGCGATGTCCTCGGCGTAGCGGTGGTAGTGGTCGCACGTGTCGCCGGAGGGCTCGTTGAACGTCGAGTTGGTGGCCCACTCCATGGGCCACATGTCCGCATTGACGTTGCCCCCTTCGACCTGGTGGCCGGCCGTCGCCGCGCCCCAGAGAAAGCCACTGG
The DNA here is from genome assembly GCA_963804055.1 of uncultured Acidimicrobiaceae bacterium. Classification (GTDB taxonomy): domain Bacteria; phylum Actinomycetota; class Acidimicrobiia; order Acidimicrobiales; family RAAP-2; genus Bog-473. Next base: position 183,251 of record CAWDOU010000001.1, read on the forward strand.
GAAAAGCTGTCATGGCGATCCTTCCTGTCCCGGTTCTCGGCCTCCAGAGTGGCAGTGTGGCACGCTCAGACGGTGTATGCAAAGCTTTGCATACACCGACATCGTCCAAGTTCGAGAGTGAGGAATTGCACGGATGCGCAGCCCGACCACGGCGAGGCGGGCATTTCCGGACGGGTTCGTCTGGGGTGCCGCGACTGCGGGTCACCAGATTGAAGGCAACAACGTCAACTCCGACTTCTGGTTCCTGGAGAATCTGGAGCCGACGATGTTCGTCGAGCGATCGGGCGACGCCTGCGACAGCTATCACCGCTACGAAGAGGACATTGCCCTGCTCGCGAGTTTCGGATTAGGGAGCTACCGGTTCTCGGTGGAATGGTCTCGGATCGAGCCGAGCCGAGGTCACTTCTCGCAGGCGGAGTTGGACCACTACAGGCGGATGGTCGAGTGTTGTCATGCACATGGCGTCGCACCAGCGGTGACGTTCGTGCACTCCACCGTGCCGCTGTGGTTCGCGGAGAACGGCGGGTGGCTCAACTCCGACGCGCCCGGACTCTTCGCTCGCTTTTGTGCGGCTGTCACGGCGGCCATCGGGGACGGTCTGGCCTTCGCTTTCACGATCAACGAGCCACAGGTCGGGAAGGTCTTCCGCTGCATCCCGGGGGCCGAGGGCTACTTCGGGCGCCAGGATCCCCTTGCTATGGAAGTGCATGCGCACGCCGCATCGCTGACGGGCTCCGACCGGTTCGCCACCATGGAGCATCCGGACCTCGACGGTATGACTCCGCAGCTCGTCGCCGGTCACGAGGAGGGCTATGCCGCCATAAAGGCCGAGCGGGGCGATCTGCCTGTGGGCGTGACGCTTTCGGTCACCGATTTTCAACCCGGTGGCGAGGGGAGCCCATTCGAAGAAGTGCGTACCAATGCGTACGGCGAGTGGCTCGCTGCCATCCGCAGAAGCGGCGATTTCACCGGCGTGCAGACGTACCGGATGGTCCGTCTCCCCGGCACGGGCGAACCCTTTCCGCCTCTGCCGCCGCTTCCGTTCACCGAGCCTGGGGACCGCTACGCAGACCTGCAGCGACCCGAGGCCCTCGGTCACGCAGTCGAATACGTGCACGCCGCTACCGGAAAGCCCGTCCTGGTGACGGAGAACGGCTTGGAGACGGATGACGATCAGCGACGAGTCTGGTACATCGACGCGGCGCTGGCCGGACTGCACGAGGCGATCGAGCGCGGTGTTCCGGTCTTGGGATACTTCCACTGGACCCTGCTCGACAACTTCGAATGGATCCGGGGGTACGCGCCGAAGATGGGGCTGGTGGCGGTCGACCGCACGACATTCGTGCGGACGCCGAAGCCGAGCGCTGCGCACCTCGGAGAGATCGCGCGGCGCAACGCGCTGTAGGGACCACCGACACGGCGTCAACGTCTAGCGTGCGGCCATGGCCGAACCTCGACGGCTGCGTTTCGATCCGATCGCCGAAGCGGAGCGCCAATGGAGCGCACACGGCTGGCCGGAGCAGGCTGCCGGCATGGCCGTCGTCACGTCCATCATGCGACTGCAGCAGATCTTTCTCGCCCGCGCCGACGCGGTCCTTCGTCCGCTCGGGCTGACGTTCGCCCGCTACGAGGTGCTCATGCTGTTGTCGTTCTCCCGCAAGGGAACCCTGCCGCTGGGCAAGATCGGCGAACGCCTGCAGGTCAACGCCGCCAGCGTCACCAACGCGGTCGATCGGCTGGAGGGGGACGGCCTGGTCGCCCGCCGCGCCAACCCCGATGACGGCCGCGGCACGTTGGCCCGCCTCACGGCGGCCGGACGGCAGCGGGCGCTGCAAGCGACAAGGATCATGAACGAGCAGGTTTTCACCGACGTCGGGGTCGGGCCCACCACGGTCTCCCAGCTGTTCGCGGAATTGGCGGAGATCAGGCGGGCTGCCGGTGACTTCGAGGAGAGCGTTGGAGAATAGTTTGACGTTGAAGTAACCTGGACAGGTGGCAGACCGAAAGACCTGGCAGGAGCAGTTCGACCGCTCGCCCCGACGCACGGCGCGCTTCGAGACGATGTCGGGGGTCCCCGTGGATCCCGTGTACGGGCCTGAGGGCGCTGAGCTCCCGGGCCAGTACCCCTACACGCGTGGGCCGTACGCCTCCATGTACCGCTCGCGCCTGTGGACGATGCGCCAGTTCGCCGGGTTCGGCACGGCCGCCGACACCAACGGGCGCTTCAAAGAGTTGCTGCGGGCCGGTGGGGATGGGCTGTCCACCGCGTTCGACATGCCGACCCTGCTCGGGCGTGACTCCGACGACGCCTGGGCCAGAGGCGAAGTCGGGCGCGCCGGCGTCGCCGTCGACACGCAGGACGACATGGAGACCCTCTTCTCCGGCATCGACCTGGGAGCCGTCTCGACCTCCATGACGATCAACTCTCCGGCGGCTCCGGTGCTCGCCATGTACGTCGGGGTGGCCGACGCGACCGGGGTGGACCGGTCTGCGCTGTCGGGCACGCTCCAGAACGACATCTTGAAGGAGTATCAGGCACAGAAGGAGTACGTGTTCCCGCCGCGCCCATCCGTTCGCCTGGTGACGGACATCATGCGCTTCTGCTCCGCTGAGCTCCCGCGCTGGCACCCGGTCTCGGTCTCGGGCTATCACATCCGCGAGGCCGGTTCGACCGCAGCGCAGGAGCTGGCCTTCACGCTGGCCAACGGGTTCGCCTACGTGGAGGCGGCACTGGCGGCTGGTATGGCGGTGGACGACTTCGCGCCCCGGCTGAGCTTCTTCTTCAACGCCCACAGTGACTTCTTCGAGGAGATCGCCAAGTACAGGGCGGCACGGCGCATCTGGGCCCGCTGGATGCGCGAGCGGTACGGGGCGGCGGACGGGCGCTCGTGCCAGCTGCGCTTCCACACCCAGACCGCCGGCGTGTCGCTGACAGCCCAGCAGCCCGAGGTCAACCTGGTCCGCGTGGCCATCGAGGCGCTGGCAGGCGTGCTGGGTGGGACCCAGAGCTTGCACACCGACGCCTTCGACGAGGCCCTGGCGCTCCCGACCGAGCACGCCGCCCGCCTGGCCCTGCGCACCCAGCAGGTCATCGCCGAAGAGACCGGAGTCGTGCACGTGGCCGACCCGCTCGGTGGTTCCTGGTTCGTCGAGGAACTGACCGACGAGCTCGAGCGTCAAGCCGAGGAGATGTTCGCGCACCTCGACGACGCAGGCTCGGGGTCGATGCTCGAAGGCGCCTTCGCGTGCATTGAGGACGGCTGGTTCGTCGGCGAGATCGCCGAGGCGGCCTACGCGTTCCAGTCAAAGATCGCCAGGGGGGAGTGGACCATGGTGGGCGTCAACGGATACGTCGAGGAAGACGGCGTCGCACCCTCCACCTTGTCCATCGGCGCCGCTGTGGAGACCGAGCAGCTGGAACGCCTGGCGGCCGTCAAGCAGGCGCGTGACGACGAGGCGGTCCGTCGCGCGCTGGCTCGCGTCGCCAAGGACGCGTCGGACCCGACGGTCAACCTGATGCCCGCACTCATTGAGGCGGCGCGCCACCACGTCACCGTCGGCGAGTCGATGGGCGCGCTCGAGTCCGTGTTCGGTCTCTACACCGAGCGTCACGTCGCCTGACCGCACCAGCTCCCCGAGGGCCATGCGAGACGTTTCAGGTGAGAGTGACGCGGGGTGGCGTCCTGCGGAATGCATGCTGATTCTCAACCCTGTAGAGTGAAATTCTCACCGGTGAGCAGGGAGAATGCCCCGGACGGAGGAGGGCAGCGTGGGTGAAGACGAGAAGTTCGAGGCGTCCCGGGCGATGCGCCGGGCGATGCTGGGCTCCCGACTACGTCGATCCCCAGACGTCGGATCCAAACCCGGTCCTGCGGGAGTTCTCGGACTACCTGACGTCGATGGCCTGGGGGGTCTGGACCCGCGGTGGCCCGTTGAGCACCCGCGATCGGAGCCTCGTGGTGCTGGCGATGACCGCGGCACTCGGGCGCATGGACGAGTTCCGCCTGCATGTCAGCGCGCGCTCGCGCACCGGGGTCACCGACGACGAGCTCGACGAGCTGCTCTTCCAGATCGCGGCCTACTGCGGCGCCCCCGCTGGCGTGTCCGCCCGGCGGTCGGTCCTGGCCGTGCGCACCGAAGAGCAGAACGAGGAGTGACGATGGCGCCGATCGGCTTCGTCGGCCTCGGCAACATGGGCAGTGTCCTGGCCGCAAACCTCGTCGAGACGGGCCATGACGTGGTTACGCACGACGCCGCCGGACCGGGGCGCAACCCGGTTGGGGCCGAGTTCGCCGCCACCGTGGCCGATGTCGCCGGACGAGCGGACGTGGTCATCTTGAGCCTGCCGGACGGGTCTGCCTCCGAGCAGGTCACCCGAGCCATCGCTGCGACACCACGACGGCGGGTCACCCACGTGGTGGACACGTCGACCATCGGCGTGGCGGCCGCCCAGGCCATCGACGGGCTCCTCGAGTCCGCCGGCCTCTCCTATGTCGACGCGCCGGTGTCCGGCGGCATCGCAGGGGCGCGGTCACGCACGCTGTCGGTCATGTACGCCGGTGGCGACGCCGCCTGTGAGACGGTCGAGCCCGCCCTGGCAGGGTTGAGCGATCGGCGCCGACGGGTTGGTGACCGGCCGGGCATGGCGCAGGCGCTGAAGCTGGCCAACAACTTCCTCTCCGCCACGGCGCTGGCGGCCACCAGCGAGGCCGTCGCGTTCGGCCTGTCGGTCGGACTCGACATGGCGACCATGCTGGAGGTCATCGACTCGTCGAGCGGGCAGAGCGCGGCTACCAGCGACAAGTTCCCGCACCATGTGGTGACGGGTCGCTATGCAGCCGGGTTCGCCAACTCGCTCATGGCCAAGGACATGCGGCTCTACATCGGGGCGGTGGAGGCGCAGGGCGCGCCGTCGGTGCTCGGAAGCGTGACAGCGTCCGTGTGGGAGCGCTTCGCCGCCGAGGAGCCCGGGGCCGACTTCACCCGGATCTACCCCTTCGTGGCGGGATGATGGCGTGTTTCCGGAGGTCCCAGCAGGCGGATCGACGGCTGCCTCGCGTAGCCTCCGTCCGATCGACGACCAACGTTCTGTCCGTACGTGGAAGGAGTACCGATGCGAGTTGTAGTTGATTTCGATCTGTGCGAGAGCAACGCGCTCTGCATGGGCCTGGCCCCCGAGGTGTTCGAGGTGCGGGACGACGATCTCCTCTACGTCCTCGACGAGAACCCTCCCGAGGAGCTGCGCGAGAAGATCCAGGCCGCCGTGCGCACCTGCCCCAAGAACGCCATTTCCATCGAGGACTGATTACATGAGGCCGGTCGGCCGAGGACTTACATGAGGCGAACCCCCAGTCCCCGGCCTGTCCGACCTGTCCCCCCGGACCGCTATCCCTGGACTGCTATCCCTGGACTGTGGTGGTGCCCGGGATGTCCGTGCCGCACCAGGGCTGGCTCGACACGGCCACGAAGCCACTCGTCTCGGCCTTCATGTACCAGCCACACGACTTCGGCAGGTCCTTCCCGAAGTCATTCGTGTAGTTGATGCTCTCGGGGAGCAACCCGTTGCCGTTGTAGCTCTTGATGCTGCGCAGCGCCTTGATGACGTCGGCGTGTGACGCGGTCGGTCCGGCCATCTGGAGGCCCTTGATCATGAGGTCGGCCCCGAGCCATGACTCGTACTGGCTGAAGGAGGGGAACTCGTTCCCGGTGAAGTGGGCGTACTTGTCCAGCGCCGCCTTCATCTGCTCGGTGCCGGCGTTGGGCAGGGAGAAGGGGCGGAATTCCGTCTCGAAGTAGCCACCCTGCACGGCCTTCCAGGCGGGGGTACCGATGACCTGGGAGTCGTAGCCGGTCGGGAACACCATGACCTTGGGCTTGACGCCCTGCTGCTGCAGTGCTGTGGCCAGCGCGTCGTTCGAGTTGTCGTCCAGGCCGGCGTAGAAGGCGTTGCAGCCGGCCTTCTTGGCGGTCAGCGCCGGTGTGGTCATGGCCACCGAGCCGAATCCGATGGACGTGTCGAGCACGCCCGACTTGCCTCCCGCGTGAATGAAGGACTCGTTGGTCCCGACGGCCGACCGGCTCGACGACGGCGAGATCTGGTAGCCGTACGAGCACACGACCGTGCCCCCGTGCGCCTTCATGAAGGCACCGATGGACGTGTTCACCGGGTACTTGATGTCGACGCTCCCCACGTCGGAGGCGAACATGTTCGTGAATCCAGGGGTGCCCCACTCCGGCCCGTCGAAGAAGCCACCGGTGACGGGCATGCCCGCCTGCTGCGGGTACTTGTCGGCCAGGAAGAACAGAGGGCTGGTCGACACGATGCCCGCCGGGTTCTTCGAGATTGCGTCCTGGACGGCGGTTGCGATCTCGGTGGGGCTGGTCTGGTCGTCGAGGACCACGCCGTCGATCTTGTGACCGTCGATGCCGCCCTCCGCGTTCTGCAGGGCGATCCGGGCGTTGAAACCGGCCGGCGCGTTGCTGAACTCCGATGCCCCCTCGCCGGTGAGCGAGGTGATCATCACGAGGGTGATGGGCGAGCCTGAGGCCGCCGCACCCGCCACCGCGCCCCCCGCGAGACTCGTGACCCCGACCCCGGCGGCGAATGCCAGTGCTGCGAGCCCCAACCTGCCTCTGTGCCTGCCCATCGCATTCGTCATTGCTGATTTCCTCCCCAAAGATTGCAACCCGATGACAATTCGGTCCCTAGGCATACACGCCCGGCGGGAGCGGTGCAGGTCAGGCGCCTGCGACCTGGACTAACGCGCGTGTCACCTTCTCGGGCTCGGTGATCATCAGGTCGTGTCCGGTGTCGATGTCCCACAACCGGCCCTCGGCACGCGCCCGGGCCAGGAGGTCCTTGTCGCGGGTGGCCAGCGTCGACGTGCAGACGATGTGGTACTGCGGAATGGCCCACAGGGTGTCTTCGTTGGCCAGTTCGAGCGGCTGCTCGAAGCATCGCCAGGGGTGCGGGGTGAGGCGCTCGGCCATCCAGGCCAGGTCGTCGGGGTCGGTGACGCCGTAGAGCAGGCCGGCGTCCGGGGCCGGCAGGAGGACCAGTTCAATGCCGTCCCGGATTTCGCCGAAAGGGCGGACCGCGTTGATGACGGGCCCGGCGACGTCTTCGAGCGACTGCCCGTTGACAGGGTTGGCGGCATCGAGGAAGACCAGGCGCCCGACGCGCTCGGGGACCCGGTCGGCCGTGCCCGTGATCACCATCCCGCCGTAGCTGTGGCCGACGAGGATGACATCGCGCAGGTCCTCGAACTCCAGCACGGCCGCAATGTCCTCAATGTGGCGAGACAGGTCGACGTCGGCGTTCAGCAGGTGGGCCCGTTCGCCCAGCCCCGTCATGGTCGGCGCGTAGACGACGTGGCCCTGCGCCTGCAGGAGGCGGGCCACCCGCTGATAGCACCAGCCGCCGTGGCCGCCACCGTGTACGAGCACGTACGTCGCCATCACCACCTCCTCCGCTGCGCCTCCGGGTCGGCGCGGTGGGAGGCAAGGTAACACCCCTCGTCCCGCCGGATCGGCCCGGTGCCGAGAGGGCCCGGCGGTCATGGTAGCGATAACATCCCTGGTGGAATAGGATGTCCTGCCATGCGCCGGATCCCGTTCAACGATGCCTGGACCGTCGGGAGCACCTCCAATTCCTTTGCGGAGCTGATCGCGGGGTCGGGGTCTGAGCCGGCGCAGGTGACCCTGCCCCACGACGCCATGATCGGGAACGAGCGCTCGCCTACCGGGCGCGCCGCGACGGCCTATTTCCCGAGCGGGAACTGGGCCTATTCGAAGTCGTTCGAGGTCGAGTCCGAGGACCGGGGGGGCGCGGTCTTCTTGGAGTTCGAGGGCGTCTACCGCGATGTGCGGGTGCGGGTGAACGACACACTGGTGGCGCACCGCCCGGGTGGCTATTCGGGCTTCACGGCGCAGATCGACCACGTGCTGCGCTTCGGCGAGCGCAACGAGGTGAAGGTCGAGGCGCGGGCCCACGACGACAGCCGGTGGTATACGGGTGGCGGCATCTACCGCAGCGTCTGGCTGCTGCAGGGGGAGCGCGTCCACCTGGTCCCGGGCGGACTGCGGGTGCTGGCACCCGAGATCGATGACGACGTGGCGACCCTGGCCGTCAGCGCCGAGGTGCGGAACCAGTCCACCGCATCTTCGAGCGCCGTGCTGCGACTCGAGGTGCTCGACGCAGAGGACACGGTCGTGGCGGGGTCCGAGGCGCCGGTCACCACCGTGCCGGGCGATGTCCTGGTTGCCCGACAGCGGCTCTGTGTGCGGGTGCCGCACCGGTGGGGCCCCGACGACCCGTACCTCTACCGGTGCCGGGCGACGCTGCGCGACGGCGAAAAGGTGCTCGATGAGGAGTGGGCGACGTTCGGGATCCGCTCGCTCACCGCCGACCCGGTGCGGGGATTGCGTCTCAACGGCGAACCCGTCTTCCTCCGGGGCGCCTGCGTCCACCACGACAACGGGCCCCTCGGGGCGGCGACGATTGCCCGAGCCGAGGAACGTCGGGTCGAGCTCCTCAAGGAGGCCGGCTTCAACGCCATCAGGAGCGCGCACAACCCTCTGAGCCGGCCGATGCTCGACGCGTGCGACCGACTCGGCGTGCTCGTGATGGACGAGGCCTTCGACATGTGGACGCAGCCGAAGAGCGAGCACGACTACGCCCTGCGGTTCCCCGACTGGTGGGAGGCGGACGTGGAAGCCATGGTCCGCAAGGACGTCAACCATCCGAGCGTGATCCTCTACAGCATCGGCAACGAGATCCCCGAGGCGGGGACACCCATGGGCGCCCGCGTCGGACGCGCACTGGCGGAGAAGGTCCGCGCGCTCGACCCCACGCGTTTCGTCACCGAAGCGGTCAGTGGCCTCCTGGTCGGCGGCGCCGCGCTGTTCGCGCAGCTGGCCGAGGGCCGGACGAGGGAAGCCGACGAGCCGGACGAGGGGACGGGTGTGAACACCGCCATGACCCAGATCGCGGATCGCCTCAACGACCTCATGAACTCGCCCATCGTGGCCGAGAACTCGGCCCAGACCGCCTCCTATCTCGACGTGGTCGGGTACAACTACATGGAGACGCGGTTGGCCACCGACGGCGAGCTCTACCCGAACCGGGTGATCGTCGGCAGCGAGACGCACCCATCCGCCATCGACAGGGGCTGGGCCGCGGTGCGCCGTCACCCGCACGTGATCGGTGACTTCACCTGGACCGGTTGGGACTATCTCGGGGAGGCGGGCATCGGGCGCACTGTCTACGGCTCCGCAGGTGGCACGTCCGGCATCGGCGGTTTCCACGGCGAGTACCCGTGGCGGACGGCCTGGTGCGGCGACATCGACATCACCGGTCACCGCCGGCCCCAGTCGTACTACCGCGAGATCGTCTTCGGGTTGCGCACGGATCCCTACGTCGCGGTGCTGCGGCCCGAACACCACGGCGCGGTTGCCGCCGGGACGCCGTGGTCGTGGACCGACGTCGTCTCCAGCTGGAGCTGGCCCGGTCACGCAGGGGCGCCGGTCACGGTCGAGGTCTACGCCGACGCCGACGAGATCGAGCTGTTCGTCAACGGGATCTCCGCCGGCCGCCAGCCGAGCGGCTCGGCACAGCGCTACCGCTCCGCCTTCGAGACCACCTACGAACCAGGTCTGCTGGAGGCCGTCGCCTGGCGCGACGGCGCCGAGATCGGCCGCATGGCCATCCGCTCCGCGACGGAGCCCGTCCTCCTGCAGGCCGCCGCCGACCGGACGGTCATTGCCGCCGATCCCGGGGATCTGGCCTTCGTGACGCTGCAGCTGGTCGACGAGGACGGCGTGCTGCATGTGACGCGTGATCGCCCGGTCGAGGTCGAGGTCGACGGGCCCGGTGTGCTCCAGGCCCTGGGCAGCGCCAACCCCTGCACGGAGGAGGGCTTCAGCGGGCCGCACTGCACCACGTTCGGCGGTCGGGCTCTCGCCGTCGTCCGGCCGACCGGCGCGGGCAGGATCACGCTCCGGGCCAGGGCCGACGGCTGCTTGCCCGAGCAGGTCGAGATCGATGCGCGTTCTTGAACCGCGTCAGGTCGTGCGGTGACCTGGGAGCTGCGCTGGCACCCGTTCCGGGGCCAGTGGGTCCTCTTCACCTCCCACCGGGACGCCCGTCCGTGGATCGGAGAGATCGTCGCCCCAGACGAGCCGCCAGTCCCCGAGGACAACGCGCTGGCGCCTCTCGGCCGGCGCCTGCACGGCACGAATCCGGACTACCGGGGCGTCTACGTCTTCACCAACGACCTCCCGGTCTTCTCACCGGACGCGCCGGCACCGGGCCACGACGACGTGGACGACGACGTGTACCGGACGCGGCGTGCGCTCGGCACCGCCGAGGTGGTCTGTTACCACGACGACCCCCATCGCTCCATGGGCGACCTCACGGACGACGAGATGACGTCGATCGTCACCACCTGGCGCGCCCGCACGCAGGTCTTGCAGGGGCAGGACGGCGTGGCGCACGTGCTGATCTTCGAGAACCGCGGCGCTGCGGTCGGCACGTCGAATCCGCATCCGCACTGTCAGATCTACGCGGGCTCCATGGTCTACGCCACCATGGCCCGCGAGGCGGAGGTGGCTGGCGAGCACCAGCGCCGAACGGGGCGCCAACTGTTGGCCGAGGTCATCGAGCGCGAGGTGGACGGGCCCCGTGTCGTCAGCGAGGGCGATCACTTCTTCGCCTGCGTCCCCTGGTTCGCGCAGTATGCCTACGAGGTGCTCATCCTGCCCCGGCGCCCGGTCGCATCCCTGGTCGACCTGGACGAGAGCCAGTGCCGCTCGCTGGCGCTCGTGCTGCGCGACGTGGTGCGGCGCTACGACGCACTGTGGGGCTTCCGGCTGCCCTATGTCCTGGCGGTGCACCAGGCGCCCGTCGGTGACCACCCGCACTATCCGTTCCACCTGGAGCTGCACCCGCCGCTGCGCGCGCCGGGCCTGCGCAAGTACCTGGCCGGCCCCGAGGTGGGCGGTGGGTCGATGACCAACGAGTCGGACCCCGATCAGAAGGCGGGGGAGCTCCGTGCCGCCGTCGGCTGAGGAAGCCCGCGTGCTCCTCTGCGCCCTCGGGGACCACGTGCGGGACCTCGTGCTGGGGTCGCGGGGCATGGACATGGCGGAGGTGGCCGGGGAGACGGTCGCCGACACCATCTACGCCATCGACCAGGTGGCCGACGACGCACTGCTGCAGTGGTTCGAGGAACACTGGCCTGACGTCGAGGTCGTCTCGGAAGGACTCGACGAGCCGGTGCGCGTCGGGCCGGCGGCGGCGTGGACGGTCATCGTCGACACCATCGACGGCACACGCGGCCTGATGTACGACAAGCGGGCGGCCTGGTGCCTCGCCGCAGCGGCACCGCCGGACGGGCATCTGGCGGACATCGTGGCGGCCGCCATGACCGAACTGCCGACGGCCAAGCAGGGCGCAGCGGACCAGTTGAGCGCCACCCGCGGCGGTGGCCTCCGGGCCGAGCGCGTCGACCTGGCGACCGCAGCACGCGTGGCGTTGGCCGTGCGCCCGTCCGCGGCGACGGACCTCGGCCACAGCTTCAGCGGGTTGGCGAAGTTCTTCCTGCCCGGCAAGCCGGCGCTGGCCGCGCTGGAGGCCGAGCTGTTCGAGAGGCTGGGTGAACGGCAGGTCTTCGACGATCAGTACCTCTCGACCGGCGGCCAGCTGCACGAGCTCATCACCGGCCGGGATCGCTTCGTGGCCGACCTGCGCCCGCTGGTCCAGAGCGACGGTCTGGCTTGTCACCCCTACGACGTGTGCACCGCGCTGCTGCTCGAAGAAGTCGGCGGCGTCGTCACCGACCCGTGGGGCGCCCCGCTGGCGGTCCCGCTGGACAACGTGACCCCGGTGGCCTGGGTGGGCTACGCCAACCGGACGCTGGCGGCCAGCATCGGGCCGGTGCTGGCCGAGCTGGTGGAGGGCCTGGGTGCGGGGTAGCGCGCCCGGGCGCCTCGACTTCCTGGGCGGGGTGGCCGACTACTCGGGTGCCCTCGTGCTCCAGATGCCGACCCGACAGCGGACCGAGGTCGTGGTGCACGCGGACAAGGAGTTCGTCGTCGGCCCCGCGCGCTTCTCTGTGGCCGGGCTCGAGCGCCTGGCCGGCCTCGACTACGCGGAGGTGCGCCGGAAGCTGGCGCCGTACCCCCGCTGGACGCACTACATCGTCGGCGTGGCCGTCGTGCTCGTGCGCCATGGGGAGATGGAGGTGCCGCAGGGGCGGATCGAGATCATCTCGGATCTGCCGGCCTCCGTGGGCGTGGCGTCGAGCGCGGCGCTCGAGGTGGCGACGGCGCGGGCCTTGGGCGCCGCGCGGGGGGACCCGCTCCGCCTGGCCGCGCTGTGCCAGGAGGCCGAGAACCACGTGGTCGGCGCCCCCTGCGGCATCATGGACCAGGTTGCCGTGACGCTCGGGGTTCCCGGCGCGGTGCTGCCGATCCTGTGCAGGCCGGCATCGGTGACCGACGCGGTGGTCCTGCCCGAGGAGCTCGAGATCGTGGGGTGGCCGACGCACGCCGCCCACGATGTCGGCGGTGCGCCGTACGGACGGGCGCGGTCCGCCGCCTTCATGGGCAAGCGCATGGTGGAAGCGGAAGCCGGGCGCTCCTGGCCCTGGGTGAGCGAGCTTCCCGCTGACGCGCTGGACGCGCTGCCCGACATGATCGACGGGCAAAGCTTCCTCAGCCGCTGGGGCGCGACCGGTGACGACGTCACGGGGGTGCGACCGGACGAGTCGTATCCCGTGCGGGCTGCCACATCGTTCGGCGTCGAGGAGCATGAACGGGCCCTGGCCGCGCTGGCGGCATTGGCCGACGGGCAACCGGAGCGCCTGGGGCCGCTGCTGCAGGCCAGCCAGGACGGCTACGACGCCATGGGCCTGGGCCATCCGGCCGCCACGGCCATCGTCGACGCGGCAGTGGGCCGCCCGGGAGTCTTCGGCGCCCGCTCCAGCGGCGGTGGGTGCGGCGGCACCGTGGTGGTCGTGTGCGAGCGCGGCACGTTGGACGACGTCGACGGACTGATCCGCTGAGCGCCAGGTCGACCGCCAGGTTGACGGGCATTGGCGCCTGGGGGCACGTACATCATGGGCCGGTCGTGCGAAGCTTGCTGCGTGGGAGCCGGCGCAACCCTGCTGGACGTGAGCAAGCGGTACTCCAGGAGAGGGCCGTGGGTACTGCGGGGAGTGAGCCTCGAGGTCCATCCCGGCACATGCACCTCCATCGTCGGTGCCAACGGCTCCGGGAAGTCGACGCTGCTGCGTCTTGCGGCTGGCCTCGTGTCCCCATCGGGTGGGACGACGCACGTACCGGGGAGGATCGGCTACCTGCCCGAGCGGCAACCGGCCCGCCTCAGGTTCAGCGGCGCCGACTATCTGGCCGCCATGGGGCGCATCAAGGGGCTCGACGCGACAGCCGGACGCACGAAAGCCGAGGAACTGCTGGGACGTCTCGGGCTCCAGCCCAGCGCCGAGGTCCCATGGGAGATCCTGTCCAAAGGCAACCGGCAGAAGGTCCTGATCGCGCAGGCCTTCCTGGCGCCCAGCGATCTCATCGTCCTCGACGAGCCGGCCAGCGGCCTGGACGACGTCGCCCGCAGCGCGCGCTGGACGAGCTCATCGGAGAGGCGCTCCACGAGGGCGCCGCCGTGCTCGCCAGTGCTCACCGGACTACGGGAGGGTCACGGGTCGATACGACGTGGCGACTCGCCGCCGCCGGTCTCGTGGAGGAGTCGTTGCCGGCCGGTGGCCGAACGGCCCGCACGCGGATCGTCATTGTCGCGGCTTCTGACCCGCCCGTCATTGCGCTCAGCGACGTGCCCGGCGTCGAAGACATTCGATCCGACCACTCAGGCCGGAGGCACGAGCTCCTCGTCGCGCACGACGCGGTCGATACGGTGCTGCGTCAGGCCTTGGGGCAGGGCTGGTCGGTCGAATCGGTCACGCCGACGGCACGCGGGGGGTCGTGACGTGAGAGCCCTGCTGGGCTACGTGTACCGAGACATGGTGCGAGGCCAGCGCTGGGTCGCACCCCTGGTCTGCTTTGCGGCCCTCGACGCGATCCTCAGTGCACAGACGGGGTCCGTGCTCCCCACCTACGCGGTGACGGCGACCGCATTGCTCTTCATCGGCACATGGCTCACGGTCGTGATCGTGAACAACGAGGATCCCGTGCAGCAAGCCATCACGGAGGCGTGTGCCCGGAGCCGGTCGCGTGTCCGCTTGTCCAAGTTGCTCTTCGCCTACCTGGCCATCGCCGCTCTCGGTGTCGTCGGCATGATCGGGCCGCCCATCGCCTCGAGCTCACGGGTCACGCCCACCGACCTCGGAGCGGGCGTCTGTGCGCAGCTCATCACTGCACTGGCCGCTGTCGCCCTGGGTGCGCTCTGCAGCCGTCCGGTCATCCGGCGACGAGCATGGTCCGTTCTGCTCGGCGTGACGGTCTGTCTGGCCACGGTGATCGTTCCGAGCGGCCCGCCCACGCGCCAGCTCCTCGTCCTGTACGACAAGACGGGCTCCTTCAGGCTCGGGGTCCCTCTCGCGCTCATCGCGCTCGAGACGCTCGTCCTGGGGGCGGTGGCCATTGCCGTCTCCGTACGCGTGTCGCTGCGACGGTCCTGACCCACCCGCAGAGCATCAGCACACTGCAGGGTCGAACTGGGCGGGTGTCGCCTGGGGGACCGTCGTCGGCGTCGTGGCCGTGGCGGTGCCGGAATTCGACGACGTCGAGGTCCTCGGAGAGGTCGAGGTCGATGGCGCCGTCAATGCCGACGTCTGGGCATACCCACTGCCGTCCAAGGGCGGCGTGGTGATCGGGAGAGGGGCAGCAGCGCCGAGGAACTGTGTGATCACCTGTTGCGCGGCGCCTGCTTGCACGACCTCGACGTCGCCGTAGCCACTCGTGGTCACCCCCGTCGTCGGGAGCGTCCAGGTCTGCAGGTTCGAACCCGAGAATGCGTGGTACCGGGTCGCCAGGGACACCAGGTCGCCGCCCGAGAGCGCCGGATCCTTGGTGATGTCGCCCACCAGGGCGCCGAGCACCCGGTTGACGTCGACTGGGTTGAGATCGCCTTTGGCCTTGTCGATGACGGCAGACATGACGATGTTCTGACGCTCAATCCGTCCCAGGTCCGACGTGGGATCGGCATGCCATTCGCCGTCCTCGTCGTACTGGTAGTAGCGGGAGCGGGCCAGCGCCAGGGCCATGTTGCCGTTGAGCGGCTGACAGCCCGAATGGGTGATCTGCAGCCCGGAGTTGTTGTTCCCGAGGTCGTCGTCGCGCACCGGATAGGGGAAGTCGAGCGAGATCGATCCGACGGCGTTGACGAGATTGATGACGCCCGAGAAGTCGATCGTGACGAAGTGGTTGATCGGAATCCCCAGCGTGTTCTGAATCGTCTGCACGAGCGGCTCGATGCCGTCGTCGAATGCGGTGTTGATCTTGTTCTTCGTGGAGAGGCCGGTGTTTGCCGGCATGCCGGAGAGGCTGACAAAGGTGTCCCGAGGTATGGACAGCACCCTGGCCGTCCCCGCAGCGGGATCGACGTGAATGATCTTGATCGTGTCGCTGCGTTGACCGCCGACCTGGCTGGAACTTCCGAACGAGTTTGCGGCTGCCCCGGTGTCCCCGGCTCTGGAGTCGGAGCCGACAACGAGCACGTTGAACGGCTTGCCAGGAGCCGCCTCCTTGCAGGATCGGCACTTCACCGACTTGATCTGCGACAGCTTCCACTGCACGTAGCCGTATTCGCCCGCGACCAACCCACCGGCGACGACGAGCAGGATCGCGCCAATGGTCAATGCCACCCGCCATCGGCTTCGTCGTTTCCCCCGCCCCCCTTTCCGGGACGGGGTCTGCGCGACGTCGTCGCCGAGCTGCCTCAGTCCTGCCAGGGGATCGGATCTGGCCTCGAGCATCCTGAGACCGGCGAATTGGTCGGCAGCTCCACGGGGCGTGGCTCCCGCTCCCACTCCTGCTGCCCTCGAGTTGCGACGTGCACGTCTGGACATATCACCGCGTCGTACCTTCTGCCCCGAGGTGTCTCGGCAGTGTGCCCTGCTCGCCTAAGACGAGACTAAGAAGGGTGCGGACCGACCAGAGGTCGTCGAGGACAGTTCAAATTCGAGCGGGGCTGTCGTGATGGAGGGGACCTGACCGGTCACAATTGGTGGTGGGTGTTGTGACTACTCCCGGCGACCAGGAGTTCGGGGATTTCGTACGTGCCGTCGAGCCGGGTCTGCGGCGCGCCTTGTTCGCGGTCCTGGGGGCCGAACGAGGCAGGGAGGCGACGGCGGAGGCGCTGGCCTGGGCCTGGGAGCACTGGGACCGCGTCGTCACTCTGGACAACCCCACGGCGTACCTGTTCAGGGTGGGTCAGAGCCGCAGCCGGACCCGAAAGGTGCGGACGGTCCATGCCAGGAGCGAGTGGAGCGATCCCGTCGTCGAGCCGGAGCTCGCGAGAGCGCTGACGGATCTGTCGGAGGCACAGCGGGTCGCGGTGATCCTGGTCCATGCGTTCGGTTGGACCATGCGAGAGGTGGCCGAACTGAACGGGACCCACGTGAGCAGCGTGCAGACGCATCTCGCACGCGGACTCCGGAAACTACGAGCGGCCCTGGAGGTCGATGAGCATGCCTGAGTTGTCGGAGAGGATTCGGGACTACGTGGACGAAGCGTGTCCCGCGGTGACGATCGACGAGATCACCAGCCGGCTCGGGGTCAGGGACGTCGCCCCGCAGGGGCGCGGGCCGACCAGTCGCCGCCTGGCTCTGCTCAGTGCCGCTGTCGTGGCGATCCTCGTGGTCGTGCTCGTGGTCCAGCTTCTTCCAGGATCGGGACCGCAGGCCGGGACCGAGGCCGAGGCAGCACTCGCCCGGCTGGCTTCAGTCGCGGCGGCGCAGCCGGTCGGGGTCGTTCCAGGTCCCGGGCACTACCTCTACTACGAGACGTCCCAGACGATGACGGGTGCTACCCCGCAATCAGCCGGTGCGCAACAGTTCCTCTTCCGGGAAGCCCAGACCACGCAGACGTGGGTGGCGCCGGACGGATCCGGGCGCCAGCGCATCGCGACAAGCGAGCCCCAGCTCGTCTTTCCGGCTCAGCACGCCGCCTGGGTGGCGGCCGGATCTCCTCAGCCGTTCCTCCAAGTCCCCGGTGTCGACGACACGCTCTACCCGAGCACGCGTTCACCCGTTGGAGGCCCCCTCGTCATGGCCTCCGGCGCGTACCGCCTCTCGTACCTGGACTCGTCGAAGTTCCCGACGCAGCCGGCGGCCCTGCAGCGATACATGGATCGTTCCTTCAAGATCGACGACAACAGTCGGTCGGCGACCCTCCAGCTGGCTGCCAATGTTCTGCAAGTGGGGGCGAGGCCGGCCTTGCGGTCGGCGGTCTTCGAGCTGATCGAGCATCTTCGGGGCGTCACCCTCCTGGGAACGACGAAGGACCCCCGTGGGCGGACGGGGACTGGAGTCGCCGTCGAAGAACGCGGGAGCCGGACGATTCTGGTCTTCGATCCCACGACGTCCGCTGTCCTTGGAGAGCGGTCCGTCTCGGTGCGGTCGGTGCATCACGGTGGCGTGGCTATCCCCAAGGGCACGGTGGTCAGCGCCGAAACGTTCGGAGTCACCGGCACCACCGGGTCGACGGGTAGGTACCCGAATGGTCAGCTCGCCCCGCCGTACCAGGGCGACACCAGGGCCGGTACGCCGAACGGGGCCATCTTCGTCCCGGGTGGGTGACGGAGTAAGTCTCGCTCCCACACGCCGGTTCCTTGCCGCAAGCGAGAGCAATGCGCGAGCGTCTGCGTATGCAAGTCGTTCATATGGGGCTTTGGAAGGTCAAGCCGGATGCCGACGCGGCGATGTTGCAGCGTGCCGCCGACAAGGTGGCCAGTTTCAAAGACATCGTGCCCGGGTGCGTCGAATCCCTTCTGGCACCCCTCTACGTGCCCGAGATGGGCGCAGCCGATCAAGAGACTTTCGGCAACCTCGACTCGTTCGAGGAGATGGCACGGGGCTTCAACTACATCCTCTACACCGTCTTCGAGAGCGAGGCGGCGCGGCAGGTGTACGAAGAGCATCCTGCCCATATGGACCTGCAGGAGGAGTGCTTGGCGGTGTGGATCGGCGACGCGGCCGAGTCCGCCCTGGTCTTCGACTTCCGCCGCCCCTAGCGCCTCCGCCGACGCGAGATCGGGGGCCGCAGGTCCGGCGATCCCGGTTTGGCTCGTGCCGACTATGTTCGTTCGAGTCCCGCTCGGAGGCGTCGGCATGGCCAAGCTCATCTACATCGCGAACACGTCTCTCGACGGGTACATCGAAGATGAAGACGGCGGGATCAACTGGGGAGACCCTGACGCTGACGGGGAGTACTTCGGTTCGATCAACAGCTTGCAGCGAGGGGTCGGGACCTATCTGTACGGGCGCCGCATGTACGAGACGATGGTCTACTGGGAGACCGCTCCGGTCGCCGACCAGCCGGCCTGGGTGGCGGAGTTCACCGAGCTGTGGCGAGGGGCCGAGAAGATCGTCTTCTCGACGACCCTGGCGGCGGCGTCGAGCGCCCGGACCACGCTTGCGCCGACGTTCGACGCCGAGTCGATACGGAAGATGAAGGCCGACGAAACCCGGGACCTGACGGTGGGTGGAGCCGACCTCGCCGCCCACGCCTTTGCGGCGGGATTGGTGGACGAGTGCCACCTGTACTTCTGGCCCATCGCACTCGGAGGCGGCAAGCACGCTCTCCCCAGGCAGGCCCGTCTCGACCTCCAATTGCTCACGGTGGAAAACCTCCGTAGCGGTATCGTCCACCTGCACTATCGCGTCGGCACGTAGCGGGTCAGCAGATGGCGGCAACGTTGAAGGTGACGCACAAGGCACTCGGAGCAGAGGTCCGTCGTAATCCGGAGGTCGATGACGACGTCGTCATCGACAGCGAGCAGATCGGGTCGGTCAAAATGAACGGCACGATCGAGCTGTCGGTCGGGTGGCCGACGGAGAGACTGTCGCCTTCCTCTGCGCGGGAAAGGTTTCTCCCGATCTTTTCTCCTTCATCGTCCCCAGGCTGGCGCTGAAGCTCGTTAGGTCGGACGGACAACCACCTCGGCACTTTGCAATCGGGCCAAGACGGCATTTTCTCGCTTGGGCGCGACGGAGGAGAACAGGATGGTGTCCAGTGGATACCAAAGGCCCACCCAGGCCAAGACCCAACCGGCGAGATTGGCGAGGTCCTCCGACGAATTCGACACGGCTGTCGCGACGGCGATGATCAGCCCGACCAAGGCCACCGGGATCCCCACCTTGAGCGCAGAGTAGCCATCCCGCCTGGCGATGCGGCGTTCCCGGTTGTTCCGACGGATCCGGTCCTCGCAGTAGCGTGCAATCGACTGTCGGAGGCGGTCCAGGGCGTCAGCCTCGGGTGGTGGTGCAGGTAGTTCGAGCTCCAGGCGGATCGCTGAACGGGATCGGTGACTTCGGAGCTCGCCGATGCAGTAGTCGATGCCGGGTTCGCCGTGGTAGTGCGGCGACATGACATCGGACTCGGAGGTCTGGAACATGTCTTCGAGGCGACCCAGCCTCAGGTGAATCACTTCGGTGTCGTCCATGCGACCCTTCAGGCAAGACGCGGAGACATCTCTCTGCGCCTCCTTCGGAAGGACAAGGCGACGCCGATCGCGATGAGGGCGAGTCCCGCGATCCACGCTGCCACGGCGATATGCAGCCGACCATCGGCCTGAAGATGGCAGGCGGCCGAAGCAGTGGCGGCCGGATCCGCGACCGAGCGGTACCGCCCCATGAAAGGTGAGCCGCAGCCGTAGGACGCTCCGCCCACGGTGACCGACCAGGGCCCGATGGTGAACCAGAGCGCGACCAGCACGCTGACGCTTCCGGCAACCAATGCCGTTCGCTCCCACGGGGCGGATGCCCGACTCGGTCGTGTGTCCGCGTCGTGGCCGTGAACCTGCGTCATGGGCACGCGCCAGAGCATATGGCCGCCGCGTGATCTCTGCCCGCCTCCCGAACGTCGAATCGAACCCGTTCCGAACGGCTCAATAGGGCAGCTCGGCGGGAAGACAGTTCGTGTAGTCAGGTTCCGGAAGCTCCGGAAGGCGTCGTGCCAATACTGAGGGATGTCCATCGAGAAAGGCGCGGGCGATGCGATGCATGCCGTCCATGACCCTCCCGTCGGGCCCGAGAATCACCGGATAGGCGAGATCGACAGCGGCAATCAGCCGAGCATGCTCGGCAACCTGTCGCACGGTGGGAGGTGGGAAACCTTCGCCGAACCAGTACACCGAGTCGAACTCGCCGATCGACTCAAGGCCTATCTCTTCAACGGGAAGGGGCGCCGAGAGTGCAATGAGACGGTCGACGTCCCATGCATCGAGCCGATGTGCTCCCGGCCAGAAGTGGTACTGCTTTCGCATGCGATCCATTGTGCCCGATCACATGTGAGCGCCTTTGGCCTCTCAGGGAGGAGGCGCTGTGCTTTCCCGCACGACGAGCTCCGCCGGCACCACGACATGGCGGTCCACCGGGTCGCCATCGGCGAGGGAGAGCAGGAGCTCGACGCTGCGACGACCGACCTCGTCGAAGTCCTGCCGGATGGTCGTGAGCGGCGGGAGGAAGAATCCCGATTCCGGCGTGTCGTCGAATCCGACCACGCTCACGTCCTCGGGCACCCGGCGGCCCGCATCGTGGAGTCCCCGGATGACCCCGAGCGCGGTTTGGTCGTTGGCTGCGAAGACGGCCGTCACGTCGGCATCGCGGGCCAGACGTTGCCCCGCCTCGTAGCCCCGGCGGGCGGTCCAGTCACCCGCTACGGAGCGACCGCGCTGGGCGGGGTACGTCCGATGGGCGTCTGACCAGCCCCGCATGCGGGCGGTCGCATCGATCCAGGTCTGCGGACCGGTGACATGGTGCACCATTCGGTGCCCGAGATCGAGGAGGTGACGCGTGGCCAATCGCGCGCCCTCGACCTGGTCGATCGTTACCGTCGGCGCGCCGATGGCCGGATCGCCACCGACCACGACGAGGGGGAGGTCACCGTCGATTTGCGTTGCCGCCTCGACGACCCGCCGCACGGGAGCGACGACGATCACGCCTTGCACGTGGGATGCCCGCAACCGGTGGAGCGTGGACGCCATGTCGTTGCCGCTTCTGCTCAGTGTCACGAAGCTCAGCGCGTGGCCCGCCTCCCGCGCCGCCGCCTCAATGCCGAAGAGCATGCGGGAGGGTCCGAATTGTTCGGTCTCGACGGCCATGACCCCGAGGGTCCGCGAGCTCCCGCCGGCCAGGACGCGTGCCGCCGTGTTGGCGTGGTAGCCCAGCTCCGTGACCGCCTCCTCGACCCGCTGCCGCGTCTCGTCGGTGACGCCGGTGAAGCCGTTGAGGACGCGCGACACCGTCATGACAGACACGCCGGCCTGCGCGGCGACGTCGGCCATGACGGCGGGGCGGGACGGTGTGCCGCTGGTCATGTCTCCACGTAGTCGAACCAGTCGACCGCGGCGTCACCGCCCACCGCGTACATTGCGATCATGCGGCCCAGGAACCCTCCGGTGACCTCGGTGGAGAGGTAGCGGCCGTCCAGCTCGGCGAGTGTGTGGGCTGTGCCGGCGTCGTCGACGTAGCCGAGTGAGACGGTGTCGGGCCCGTGCACGTGGGGTCCGGTCGCAATCGTCAGGACGACGGGATCCTTCGGAAGTGCGGCTTCACCGACGACGGCGTCGAGCGAACCGACGCGGGCCCGGGCGACGATGCGATCGCCGCGGATGGCAACGTCGTAGTGCGCCTGCTCGTCCAGCCACAGTGTCAGCCCGGCCTCGGCCGCCGTGCCCGCTTCGACCAGCGCAGTGGCCCGGCAATGGTGGTGCTGCTGGCGGCGGCCCACGAAGGTCGGTGCCGGCTCGTCGAGGGTCGCCTCTCCGGCGTGCAGGACGAGCCGGCCCGGGCGGTCGGTCAGCGAGCTGACAGCCGTCGGGGGCCGGCGGAGACCGACCCACTGGGGACCGAGTGCGGGGGCGTCGAAGTCCTCGCGTCCCGGAGTCGGCGCGTCCTCTGCCGTTCCGGGCGCCGTCGTGGCCATCTCCGGTGCCGGATCGCCCGGCACGGGCCAGCCCCCGTCCCAGTGCACGGGAACGAGGAAGGTCTCTCGACCCAGCGTGTGGAAGCCGGGACCGATTCCCCTTGGCCGCACGCCGAGGAGGACCATCCACCACGACCCGTCGGCGAACTCGACCAGGTCGCCGTGACCCGTGTTCTGAATCGGCGCATCGGTACTGCGGTGGCTGACGATGGGGTTTGACGGGCACCCTTCCCATGGCCCCACGGGCGACGGCCCCCGGGCGACCGAGACGCAATGGCCGCTGTGCGTTCCGCCCTCGGCGATGAGCAGGTACCACGTACCCTCCCGCTGGTAGAGGTGCGGTGCCTCGGGGTATTGCAGGCCCGTGCCGGACCAGGTCAGCTCGGGTTCGTTCAAGAACTCCCCGGTTCCGGTGTCGATGCGGCAGCGGGCGATGCCGCCCAGGCCCGAGAAGTGGACCCAGCAATTGCCCTCGTCGTCCCAGGCCAGGTCGGGATCGATGCCCGGGACGAGCACCGAGGTGGGGTCCGACCACGGGCCGGCCGGGTCTTCGCTGGTGACGAAGAACGATCGCGCGCCCCCGCTGCCGACATTGGTCGTGATCATCCAGAAGCGTCCGTCGTGGTAGCGGATAGTCGGCGCGTAAATGCCGAGCGACGACCAGTCCCGTGTCGCCGTCAGGTCGAGTTGCGACGGGCGCTCGAGGACGTTGCCGATCTGGGTCCAGTCGACCAGGTTGGACGACCGGAAAACGGGGACCCCGGGAGAGAAGACGAAGGAGGACGTCACCAAGAAGTACTCGTCGCCGACCCGGCACACGCTCGGGTCCGGATAGAAGCCGGACAGGACGGGATTGCGATACGTCATCGGGAGGCCGCCGCCACCGCGTCGGCGTACGCGGCGCGAATTCCTTCCCGGTCCACGGCCCCGTCGGGTTCCACCGTGTCGCCCTCTCCGAGCCCCCACGCCTCCGCCACCTGCGCCCAGTCACAGCCGTGGTGGACCGCCGCGGCCTGGACGGCTGCGCCACCCACCACGAGTTCGTCGTCGGCCGGCACCCGGACAGGACGGCCGGTCAGGTCCGCCACGACGCGCCGGTAGGCGGAGCTGCGGGCCGCACCGCCGACAAGGAACAGGGTCCCGGTGGTTGCCCGGGCTCCGAGGGCATCGGCGCCGGCGAGCAGATTGCACACCACGCCTTCGACAGCGGCGCGGGCCAGCTGGGCCGGTGTCACGTCGTTGCGCAAACCGGTCAAGAGGCCGGTCGCGCCCGGACGGTTCGGTGTGCGCTCGCCATCGAAGTGCGGGACGAGGAGGAGGCCACCTGCTCCTGGAGGCGCCTGTAGCGCCAGTGCATCGAACTGCGCATGATCGACGCCGAGCAACCGCCCCACGGCGTCGGTCACCTTCGTGGCGTTCATGGTGCAGACGAGCGGCAGGTAGCGGCCGGTCGCGTCGGCGAACCCCGCCACGGTGCCGGTGGGGTCCTCCACCGCCTCGTCGGCGACGACGAACGCCGTGCCGCTCGTGCCGAGACTCAGGGCGAGGTCGCCCGGTTGGAGGCCGAGTCCCAGCGCGGCCGCCATGTTGTCGCCCGTGCCGGGGGCCACCGTGATCCCCGCGCCCCGCCATTCCCCGGCGACGGCATCCGGTGCCAGCACCTCGGGAAGCAGCGCTGCCCAGTCGACGTCGTCGCTCACGAGGCGCAGAAGATCCTCCCGGTAGCGCCCCTCCCGCGGTGACCAGTAGCCGGTGCCGGACGCGTCGCCTCGGTCGGTGGTACGGCGACCCGTCAGCCTGAAGGTGAGCCAGTCATGGGGGAGCATGACCGCCGCGGTGTGCCGGAAGCTCTCGGGCTCGCATCGGCGCAGCCAATGCAACTTGGTGATCGTGAAGCTGGGGACCGGGACGCTCCCGCACGCGGTGGCCCAGCCGGCCTGACCGCCTGGCAGGGCACCGAGGAGCATCGCGCTGTCGGGCGCAGACTCCGTGTCGTTCCAGAGCTTGGCGGGACGCAGGACGTCTCCGTTGTCATCGAGGACCACGAGGCCGTGCTGTTGCGCGGCGACAGCAAGCGCCGTCGGCGCCTGCCGGGAGGGGAGAGCGGCCTCGGCGCACGCGGCGTGAAACGCGTGCTCCCATGCCGAAGGGTGTTGCTCGCTGCGCGGTGGCGACGTCGCGGGATGTGCGGAGCGGCCCGACGCCATGACGGCACCGGTCTCGGCGTCGCGCACCTGCACCTTGCACGCGGTGGTGGACGAGTCCACTCCGACCACCAGGGGCACTAGCGGGCCCCGAGCAGCAATTCGGTCACCAGTTGGTCCAGGCGCTCGTGCCCGTACCCCTGCGCGGCGAGCGCGTCTTCGTCGTAGGTGCCCGAGAGGAGTTCTGCGAGTCCACCGGCCGGGGCCGTCGGCTCACCGAGCTCTGCCACCTTGGCCACCCGGAGGGCCTCTTGGATCTCTCGATCCTCGTGGAAGCGACGCGCCTTGTCGGCGAGGATCAGGTAGGTACGCATGCAACCGCGTGCGAAGTCCCACACGCCGTCGGCGTCCTCGGTCCGGTACGGATGCGCGTCGAAGTGACGCATGCCCTGCCATCCGGCGTCTTCGAGGAGCTTGACCACGTAGAAGGCATCGCGGATCCCCTCCGAACCGAACCGGAAGTCCTGGTCGAACTTGCCGATGCGCTGTGCATTGAGGTCGATGTGGAAGAGCTTGCCCTGCCAGAGGGCCTGGGCCACCGCCTGTGAGAAGGACAGCCCGCTCATCGTCTCGTGTGCGAATTCCGGGTTCAGTCCCACCATGTCGGGGCGCTCGAGGGTGCCGATGAAGGCGAGCGCGTGGCCGACGGTGGGCAGGAGGATGTCACCTCGGGGCTCGTTGGGCTTGGGCTCCAGTGCGATGCGCAGGTGGAGGCCCCGGGCTGCGATGTGCTCGCACACCAGATCGATCGCCTCCTTGTAGCGGTCGAGCGCCAGCCGGACGTCCTTGGCGGCTTCGGCCTCCATCCCCTCGCGGCCGCCCCACAGCACGAACACGTCCGCGCCCAGCTCGCCCCCGAGCTCCACCGCTTCGCACGCCTTCTTGACCGACAGGCGGCGTATCCGGGGGTCATTGGCCGTGAAGGCGCCCTCCTTGAAGACGGGCCGCCAGAACAGATTGGTGGTCACCATGGGAACGTGCATGCCGGTTGCGTCGAGCGCTCGCCGGAAGCGCTTGAGGATCTCGTCGCGCTCGGTGGCCGAGGAGCCGTACGGCACGAGGTCGTTGTCGTGGAAGCTCACGCCGTACGCGCCGAGGTCGGCCAGCCGATGGACGGAGTCGACGGGGTCCAGCGGTGCGCGCACCTCGGTGCCGAAGGGATCACGGCCCGGATTGCCCACCGTCCAGAGCCCGAAGGTGAAGTGGTCTTCCGGTCGGGGAGCAAAGGGATCGGTCATGGGGTCCTCTCGGTCGTCGCCTGGCCCGGGGTCCGCCGCACTGCACTGTCGGCGCGGGCATTGTCCCAGGCAGCGCCCGATGATAGCGTTATCAGCGGACGGACGTCTTGTGGAAGCGAGGAAGGGATCCATGCCACTTCGCGGTGCCGAATGCTTCCAACGGGAGGCCGCCTGCGGAGAGGCAACGCGGTGATCCGCTGGGGCGTGATCGGCCCGGGCAGCATCGCCACCGGGTTCGCCGAGGCGATGCAGTGGGCGGATGGGGGCACCATCGCTGCGGTGGCTTCGCGTTCGGCCGAACGGGCCGAAGCCTTCGGTGACCGCTTCGACATCCCGACCCGCTACGGCGACTACGAGGCCCTCGCGGCAGACCCACAGGTGGACGTGGTCTACGTGGCCACGCCGCACGCGCGCCACGAAGTCGACACGATCGGTCTGTTGCGGGCCGGCAAGCACGTGCTCTGCGAGAAGCCGATCGCGCTCAACGCCGATCAGGCGACGCGCATGGCGGACGAGGCCCGGAGCCGGGGGCTCTTCCTCATGGAAGCCATCTGGAGCCGCTTCCTCCCGTCCTACCGCGCGCTGGTGGAGATCGTCGGCGAGGGTCGCATCGGCGAGCCGCTGCTGGTCGAGGCCGACTTCGGGTTCCGCCGTCCGGTCGATCCAGCGCACCGGCACTTCGCCCGTGAGCTCGGGGGCGGTGCGCTGCTCGACCTCGGGATCTACCCCGTGCAGCTCTCGACGCTCGTGCTCGGGCCGATCGAGCGCGTCGTGGCCGACGGGGTCGTCGGTCAGACGGGGGTCGACGAGGTGGTCACCGCCCTGCTGCACCACTCGGGAGAGCGGTTGGGCGTGGTGAAGGCGGCCCTGCGTGTCGGTCTGACCTGCACGGCGCGGATCGCCGGGTCTGACGGCGCCATCGACCTCCCCGCCATGATGCACTGCCCGAACTCGCTCACCGTCTCGGGTCGGGCAGGCGTCGAACACATCGACGCCTCGTACGACGGTAACGGCCTTCGCTTCGAGATCGACGAGGTGCATCGGTGCCTCGCGGAGGGGCTGACCGAGAGCACCGTCATCCCACTGGACGAGTCCATTGCGTTGGCCACCACACTGGACGCCATCCGGGCCGAGCTGGGCGTCATCTATCCCGGCGAATGAAGGCCGCGCTTAGCGCAGGCGGTAGAGCACCTCGCCGGCATCAGGGACCACCAGCGCCTCGGTGTCGTCCGCCCAGCCCGCCGGATCGACGGCACCCGGAGCCAGGTACCCGAGGTTGACGCGTCGCACGACGTCTTCGGGAATGCCTGTGGCCAGGGTGACCCGGACCCGCTGGCGTTCCTCCACTCCGTCGTAGGTCCCGACGCCGTACAGGTGGGTGGAGTGCGCCAGGTCGCCCCAGGGGACGTCGCGGTAGCGGTCCCACTGGGCCAGGAAGAAGTCGCGGCAGTGATAGCCGATGTCCACGAGCCGCGGGTGCATGGCGGCGACCTCGGTGATGTGCGGTGCGTACAGGACGACCTCGCCACCGTCGGCGACGACGGGCTCCACCTTGTAGAACCCCTTGGCGCCGGTCCACAGGTCCGGATACCGGGTCGGGATCAGGGAGAGCACGCGCTGAATCGGGCTGTCGACATATGCAATGTGCGTCTCGGCCGCCACATCGGCGGCCGCCGCCCAGGCGCGGCCCGGCTCCCCGAAGGACAGCGACTCGAGGCCGCCGCTCGCGTGGTCGACGACGACGCACAGGGCGTGACGCTCGCCGGGGACGAGCTCGGCGGCGGCATCGACCAGCGCCCGCACCGGCGTGGTGCCCCGGGTGCCGATGATCGCACTGCTCGTGATCAGCGCACCGAGCCAGTGCGTGACGTCGATCATCTCCTGGCTCGACAGGCCGGGGAAGAGGTACTTGTTGCCGCCCGAGAACCCGATGACCTCATGGGGGAGCACGGGGCCCACCAGCAGGGTCACGTCGCTCTCGACGACCAGCCGATTGACGCGGACGTCGATGGCGTCGTGCAGCCGGCCCGTGGAGAGCTCCGTCACCAGAGCCGCCGGCAGGCGCCCCACGTGGGCGTACGTGGCCTCATCCCACCAGGCGTGGTTCCGGATGGGGATGCCGGTCGACCCGGCGAGCACGCTGATGGCCTCGTCGGACATCGGCGCGTGGGTGCCCAGTGCCACGACGGCGGACAACGAGCGCGCCCGCCCGGCTGCCCCTTCCTCAATGCCCCGGAGAAGCACCGGCATGGGGCAGTTCCGCGTCGCGTCCGGGATCACCACGCACAGCGAGCGACCGTCCAGGTCCAATGCGGCGACGTGGTCGCGCACGAACGAGCGCACGTCGTCGGGGTCGAGCACCTGTCCGGGGCCTCCGAGGGTCAGCGTCACCGCTCCACCCCCAGGACCGCCGCACCCTCGCTCGTGACCCGTGCCAGCGTCGATGCCACTTCCATGGCGAACAGCGTGTCACCGAGTGCGACCCGGCTCAGGGAGCGCAGCCCGTCGGGGCCGGCCAGGGCCGAGCGGAGGTCGCCGGCGAGAGGATCTTCGAGGTGCGGGAGACGCCTGCCGTGCACCTCGACCCCCGCAGTTGCAGCGAGCCAGATGGCCACCACGGCAGCGAACCGCTCGGTGCCGAGGGCGCGGGAGCGGCGGATGTCGACGATCGGGAGCAACCGCTGGGGCAACTTGCTCGATCCGTCTGCGCCGACCTGCGTGCACGTGTGGCCGAGCGCCGGGTTGGCGAAGCGCCGCAGCGCCTCATCCGCGAAGGCGGCCGGGTGGAGTGCGGCGGGGAGCGCGTCCACCTCGAGCGTGTCGCCGACGAGGGCGCGTACGAACCGGGCGACGACGGGATCGCGCACCGCGTCGGCGATGGTGGCGTGACCGGCCAGCAGGCCCCCGTACGCTGCCGCCGAATGGGGTCCGTTGAGCAGCCAGAGCTTGCGACGCTCGAAGGGTGCGACGTCGTCCACCAGCTCCACGCCCACGTCCCCCAGGAACGCCACCCCATCGGTCGACCGCATGACCCAGGAGCGGTATCGCTCGGCCCCGACGGCGGCCTCGTCGCAGAGCCCCAGTTCCTCGGAGATGTCGTCCCGGTCCCGCTCGGTCGGCGCGGGAACCATCCGGTCCACCACCGAGTTGGGGAAGTGCACGTCGCTGGCGATCCACGCCGCCAGGACGTGGTCGATCTCGCCCGCCGCATGGAGAACGCGCTCCCGCAGCGTGCTGCCGTTGTCGAGCAGGTTGTCGAGCGACGCGAAGACCGGGGGTGGGATCCCGGCCTGCCGGCGCCGGTGCAATGCACGCGCGATCAGTGCCGGTGCACTGGTGGGAGGTTCCGTTCCGGGCGTCGCGGCGGGGGCGTCGTAGCCTTTTTCGGTGATGGTCAGCGTGACGAGCCCGGTGGTCGGTGCCACCATCGCCTCCAGTGCGGCAGCAGGCCCTGTCTCGGCGGAGGACAGGGCACCGATCACCTGCAGCGAGAGATGTTCGCCGGGTTCGCGCACCGCCACGGTGAAGAGCCCGTCCTGCGGCTCGAGCTGGTCCTGCGCCCGCCGGCTCCTGAGAGAGACGCCCCTGATCAGTCCGGGGCGGCCCCGTCGCAGCAGCTCGTCGGCGTAGACCGCGAGATGAGCCCGGGCGAAGGCGCCGAGTCCGAGGTGCGCGATCATCGGTGCGCCGGTGCGGTCGTAGTCCGGCAGTGTCCGGGCATGCGCGTCCATCACCGTGCGCACGCTGAGCCGACGCCGGCCGCTCATCCGTCACCTGGGGGCGGACGCACCGCCGTGTAGGGTCGGACGTGGTGCGACGCGAGCAGCGAGCGACGATTCTCGACGTCGCCGCACGTGCCGGCGTGCACGCGGCGACCGTGTCGCGCACGATCAATGTCCCCGAGAAGGTCGCGCCGGAGACCCGGCGTCGCGTCGAGGCGGCCATCGAGGAGCTCGGGTTCGTTCCCAACCGCGCTGCCCGCGGTCTCATCACCGGGCGGACGGGCAACGTGGCGGTGATCGTCCCCGACATCACCAACCCGCACTTCGCAGCTCTGGTGCGGTCGGTCGAGCGGTCGGCCCGCCAGAACGACCTGCAGGTGCTCCTGGTGGACACCGGTGAGCACGCGGACGAAGAGGTGCGCGCGGCGGAGTCCCTGTCCCGGGAGGTCGACGGGTTCATCGTGGTCTCGCCGCGGCGCCTGCATCGGGCGCTCGGCTCCCTGGGATCCGCTCCGGCGGTCTTCGTGAACCGGCCGGTGGCCGAGCACGCGTCCATCCTCCTGCGGACGGCGCCGGCCGTGGCCGACGCGCTGCGGCACCTGGCCGGACTGGGGCATGCCCGCGTGGCCTATCTCGGCGGCCCGAGCGGGTCCTGGGCGGCGGGTGAGCGCCGGAGCGCGGTCCGGCGCAGTGGCTCGAGGGTCGGGATCGAGGTGCTCGAGCTCGCCGTGGGCGAGCCGACGTTCGAAGCCGCCGCGGACGTCGTGCCCGGCATTGCGGACAGCGGCGTCACGGCAGTACTGGCCTTCAACGACCAGATGGCGCTCGGTGTGGTGGCCGGGCTGCGCACCCTCGGGACCACCGTGCCGGACGACGTCAGTGTTGTCGGCTTCGACGACGTGCCCATGGCCGCCATGGTGGCGCCCCCTCTGACGACCATCAGCTTGCCGACGAGCGCGGTGGGTGCCGTGGCCATGGCCATGCTCGGGGAAGGCCCCGCCAGGAAGGAGCTGTTCGGGGAGTTGGTCGTGCGGCATTCGACGGCCCGCGTCAGGTAGCGCCGAGCCAGCGCCGCCGCAGATCGTGCGCGGCCATCTTGGGCCGCCTGTCCCGGGTGAACACGCCCTTCTTGTTGCCGTCCACGCGCATGAAGGACGGTCCGGTGGCGAAGTCGGCAAAGTTCCACACGTGCTCGCCCACGACCGCGTCCGTGCGGTCGAAGACACGGTGATAGGTCTCCAGCAGGGCCACCTGGTATTCCTCGCTCCAGATGCTGCCATCGGTCGTATGCAGGCCGGACATCGTGTCGGCGCCGTATTCGGTGACGATGATGGGCTTGCCGTGCGCTGCGACCCAGGCCTGGAGCTCCGCCTCCAACCCGCGTTCGGCGGCCGCCAGGTCCCCCGGTTCGACGTACCAGCCGTAGTAGCGATTGATCATGACGACGTCCGCCAGTGGGGTCACCGTGCAGGTGTCGGGGAGTGCGAACATCATGTTGACGAATCCCACCGGTCGGCTCGTGTCGGCGTGCCGGGCGACGGCGAACAGCGGTTCGAAGTAGGCCCGTCCGGCATCGGTGTGGGACTCGGGCTCGTTGGCCAGGCTCCAGAGGACGACGCAGGGATGGTTCTTGTCCCGCGCGATCAGTTCCTCGATGGCGCGCCGGTGCACCTGCTGGGTGGCGGCGCTGATCGTGTCGTCCGAGTACGTCGTCCTCGGCCCGCCCAGGAACATGCCTCCGCCCACCCCCAGGTTCAAGCCGACGGCGGCCGTCTCGTCGATCACGACGATGCCCCGGCGGTCCGCCTCTTCGAGCACTTCCTCGGCGTACGGGTAGTGGGACGTCCGGAACGAATTGGCGCCGATCCATGACAGGAGCGAGAAATCGTGCAGCATGGCCGCGTCGTCGTGCCCGCGGCCGTGCACGTCGAGGTCCTCGTGTTTGCCGAAGCCACGAAAGTAGAAGGGCTCGTCGTTGATCAGGAACTGCGTCCCGTCCACCCGCACGGTCCGGATGCCGACCGGGAGGGTGTAGCGGTCGACCGCGGAACCGTCGTCGACCAGCTCGACCTCCAGGTCGTAGAGGTACCCTCGCCCCGGTCGCCAAAGCTCCGGGTGGGCGACGCGAAGCGCACCCGCAGACCCTTCGGCGGCCGCGACCTCGGTGCCCACGGCGTCCCGGAGCCGCACCCTGACGTCCCCGCCGTTCGCACCGGCGATCGTCACGGCGTAGCGGACCACGCCGGACCCGTCGTCGATGTCGGTCACGACGGTGAGATCGTCGATGTGCGTGTGGGGTGTCGAGTACAGCCAGACGCTGCGATGCAAGCCGGCGTAGTTGAAGAAGTCGTGGTACTGCCGCTGGCGGCGGGTGCCGTCCGGCAGCACCTCGACGATGCCGGGAGGGATGGACTCCCACGTGAGCTCGTTGTTCACGACGACGGTCAGCCGGCATTCCTCGCCCGGAACGACGGCGTCGGTCACGTCGAGCTCAAAGGGGGTGTACCCGCCTTCGTGCTCGCCGACGAGGGTGTCTCCGATCCACACCGTGGCCCGGTGGGTCGCCGCGTCGAATCGGAGCACGACGCGCTGTCCGGCCCAGCCCCGGGGGACGAAGAGCTGGCGCTGGTACCAGACGTCGCCGACGTGATCGTGCACCTCGGGGTCTGCCGGCACGTCGTTGAAGCTGCTCGGCACGGGCATGCGCCGGGCCTCGGGGAGCGGTCGGCTCCACCAGGCCTGGGCGCGACCGGCCCCGGCACGGTCGGTGGCGAAGCCCCAGATGCCGTCGAGTCGCTTGGTCTCGCGTGTCGTGGTGTCCTGCGGTCGAAGCATCGTGTCTCCCCGTTTCTTGCTCAGGCGTCCGGCGGCAGGTCCGCCAGCAGCCGGATCACGGCGTCGGCCACGTCGTCGGGCGTGCGGCCGTCCGTGTCGACGGTGGCCGTGGCCACCTGCTGGTAGAGGTCGGACCGCTCCTCGGCCATGACGGCCAGGGTGTCCGCAGGCCTTTCTCCGAGGAGCGGGCGGTGATCACCGGGGCGGACCCGCCCCGCCAGGGTGGCCGGTCGGGTGCGCAGCCAGACGACGAATCGGCCGGCCAGGGCGGCGCGGACCACCGGGTCGAGGACGACGCCTCCCGGCGCGGCGAGGACCGAGGGTGTGTCGTCGCGCAGGGTCCGCAGCACGGCGTCCGACTCGAGTGAGCGATAGGCGGCTTCGCCGCCCTGCTCCCAGAGCTCCCGGACGGTCTTGCCGGTCTCCCGTTCGATGACGACGTCCACGTCGACGAAGGCCCGACCGGTGCGTGCCGCGACCAGCGCACCCACTGTCGATTTTCCGGACCCCATGAGGCCGACCAGCACCACGGACCTCATCGGTCGACGTGGAAGGCCCGGCTCGCCAGGTTGAAGGCAAGGTCCGCTGCGGTCTCGGCGGCGTCCTCTTCGTCCAGGCGGTGCTCGGCCACGAGCTCGGCGAGGTAGCCGGCGTTCAGCCGTCGCGACACGTCGTGGCGGGCGGGGATGCTCAGCAGCGACCGGGCGTCATCGTTGAAGCCGACCGTGTTGGCGAATCCCGCTGTCTCCAGCACTGATCGATAGAAGCGGCGGATGCCTTCGGGGCTGTCGAAGAACCACCAGGGCGGCCCGAGACGCAGCGCGGGGTAGTGCCCGGCCAGCGGGGCCAGCTCCCGGCTGTAGGTGGTCTCGTCGAGCGTGTACACAATGACGGTCAGCCCGCGCTCGTTGCCGAACCGGTCCAGGAGCGGCTTGAGTCCACCCACGTAGTCGACCGCCATCGGGATGTCGGCACCCTCGTCCGGGCCGAAGCGGGCGGCCACCGTCGGGTTGTGGTCGCGCCAGGCGCCGGCGTGGATCTGGAGCGCCAGGCCGTCGTCCAGGCTCATCGCCGCCATTTCGACCAGCATCTGGCCCCGGAACACCTCGGCGTCGCCCGCCCGCGCCGCCCCACCGACGATGCGCCCGAAGAGGTCTTCGGCCTCCTGCGGGGAGAGATCCGCCGTGGCGGGCGTCGGGTGCCCGTGGTCCGAAGCCGTGGCTCCGGCGCTGACGAACGCGGCGCGCCGGCTCCGCAACGCGTCGAGGTACCCGCCCCAGCTCGTCGTGTCGGTTCCCGTGAGCTCGCCGAGCCGGAGGACGTTGGCGCGGAACCCGGGGCGGCCGGGGTCGACCACGTCGTCGGGCCGGAAGGTCGGGACCACGCGTCCCTCCCAGCCGGACCGGCGCAGCTGCGCGTGCGACTCCAGCGGGTCGAGCGCGCCGTCGGTCGTGGCGAGGAACGTGATCCCGAAACGCTCGAAGAGGGCACGCGGCCGGAAGTCCGCCTGCGTCAGGCTGGACGCGATCCGGTCGTACACCGCGTCGGCGTTCTCGGGGCCGAGCGGCTCGGCCACGCCGAACACCTCCTGGAGCGTGTGGTCGAGCCACAGCTTCGAGGGTGTGCCCCGGAAGAGGTGCGTGCGCGTGGCCAGCTCGCGCCAAATCTGTCGTCCGTCCGTGACCGCGGTTCCGCCGTCGAGCGGGGGCACCCCGAGATCCTCCAGCTGCACGCCCTGGCTGTAGAGCATGCGGAGGATGTAGTGGTCCTTGGTCACGAGCTCTGTCGCCGGGCCCTCGAAGGGCGTGTCGCCGGCCAGCGCCCCGGGGTCGCAGTGACCGTGGGGACTCACGATGGGGAGGTCCCGGGTGGACTCGTACAGGGCGCGGGCGACCCGGCGGACGCCCGGGTCGGCCGGGAGGAGGCGGTCCTGGTGGAGCACGATGCAAAGCTTTGCACGGACAGGCCTCCCCTGCCAGCGGCCCCCAGAGGCGGAGCTCCCGATCTCCGATTGTGCCTGGGCGGGGGATCATGTAATATTGACGTCGAAGTTGAAAACAACCCCCGCCCGCCCTCGTGGACTCGACGGCGCAGCGGTCCGTCCCCACGGAGGTGGTCATGCCCAAGCCCATTGTCGACTTTCCCGTCTTCGACGCCGACAACCACATGTACGAGACCACGGACGCCTTCACGAAGTTCCTGCCCCCCGAGTACGAGGGCCTGATCAAGTACGTGGAGGTCAACGGGCGTACCAAGATCGCCGTTCGCAACGTCATCTCCGAGTACATCCCGAACCCCACCTTCAGCGTGGTCGGCCGGCCGGGGGCCTCGGAGGAGCTGTTCAAGCACGGCAACCCCGAGGGGAAGAGCCGCCGCGAGCTGATGGGGGACCCGATCCGTTCGCCCGAGGCCTTCTTCTCGCCCGAGCCCCGCCTGGCGCTGATGGACGAGCTCGGCCTCGACCGCGCCCTCATGTGGCCGACGCTGGCCAGCCTGTTGGAAGAGCGCCTGGCCGACGACCCCGAGGCCACCCACGTCGTCGTGCACGCGCTGAACCAGTGGATGCACGAGCACTGGACCTTCAACTACGAGGGCCGGATCTTCGCGTCGCCGGTGATCACGCTGCCCATCGTGGACGAGGCGATCAAGGAGCTCGAATGGGTCGTCGAACGGGGCGCCAAGCTGATCCTCATCCGGCCGGCGCCGGTACCGGGCTACCGCGGGTACCGATCGTTCGCACTGCCCGAGTTCGACCCCTTCTGGCAGCGCGTGACCGAGCTCGACATCACCGTCGGCATGCACGCGTCCGACGACGGGCTCACCCGCTACTACAACCAGTGGGAGGGGACCCATGGCGGGGAGCACCTGCCCTTCGCCGGACGCAGATCCGCGTTCTTGGACATCGCGCACACGCAGGGCCGGGGCATCTTCGACACGGTGGCGTCGCTCATCGGCCACGGTCTCTTGAGCCGGTTCCCGTCGTTGCGCATCCTCCCCGTGGAGAACGGGGCAGCCTGGGTGCGCCCGCTGATCGACGCGTTGGGCCGTTCCTACGCACACGAGCCTTCGATCTACGACGAGGACCCCCTGATGGTGCTGAAGCGCAACATCTGGATCCACCCCTTCCACGAGGAGGACCCGCGCGGCCTCATCGACCTGGTGGGTGTCGACCGCGTCGTCTTCGGGTCGGACTACCCGCACATCGAGGGGATGTCCGAGCCGCTGTCCTATGTCAACGAGCTCGAGGGCCTGTCGCACGACGACATCGCCAAGGTGATGGGCGGCAACCTCGCCGAGGTCATGAAGCTGCCCTTCGCCGCCTGATCCGTACCCGGCGCCGACCCGGCGCTGGCTGCGGTTCCGCCCGATAGGAGGCGGCGCCCGTCACAGTCCGCTCCCAGGTGCATTTCTGAAACGCTTGTTCGGATCAGAGGCATCTCGAGGCGACGGGGACGGGGCAGCAAAAGGTGGCGAACGCGCAGAGCCGGAAGCTCTCCTGGCTGACCAAGGGCATCTCGGTCACGCTCGGCATGGTGGCGGTGGGCGTCGCGGCGTACGGCGCCACGAACTGGGTCGTCGGGTTGACGAGCAACTCCTCCGGTGCCGCCCAGTCGGCCACCATCTCCAAGCTCACCATCAGCGCGGTGTCGAGCCCGGCCCCGGGCGACCTGCTCGACCCCGGTGACGGCGGCGATGTGGTGGTGAGCATCGCCAACGCCAACCCGTTCCCCGTGACGATCACGGCCGTGCAACTCCCGACGAGCACCACCTACGCCACCGGATACACCTCGAGCGCCCTGACCACGACCCAGTCGGGCTGCCTGGCCACCACGCCGAGCGACGTCATCTGGAACTTCTCGACCGCCACGAGCGGCAGCTCGCACACGCTCACCACCCCTCTCACCGTGGCCGCCAGCGGCAAGGCCAACAATCCGCTGCTGGTGACGCTGGGCGACGACGCCCTCATGACCGCGTCGGCGCCTCTGGCCTGTGCCAACACGTTCTTCTCCATGCCGGCGTTGGTCGGCGTCACCGCCACCGGCGGCACGGCTACGGCCACGACCAGCCCCGCCACTGACGGCTGGACAAGCTGATCCTGTGGCACACGGGTGCGCCGGTGACGGAGTCGGACCTCCGTCACCGGGCTCCCGTGTCGCGTTCAGCCGCCTGAGGTCAGGCTCTTCGGCGGGACCGAGGTCGAGCCGGTGTACTTCTTCACCGGGCCCGAGCCGGGACTCGTGACTTCGACCGGCGTGACCGGAACGCCGCCGATCCAGCTGCCGGTCGGGGTCACCGCCGGCGGGGCCGAGCTCTCCAGCTTCACGACCTCCTCACCCTCGAAGCCGAAATGCACCGAGCTCGAGTAGGAGAGCGGGACGAAGCCGGGGGTCACGAAGCTCTTCCCGTCGTTGTTGATCGCGTTCATCAGGCTCTGCCGGGTCAGGTTCTTCCCCGCCTTCTGCAGTGCCTGGACGAACGTGTAGGCCAGCGCGATGCCGTACTGGGTGTTCCCGTCGAGCCCGTACTTGGAATACACCGACGGCGCGTACTTCTGGAGGAGGTCCTTCTCGGCCTGGACCCAGGCGTTGGAGGTGTCCGACTCGGGTGCGAAGTAGGCCGTCGTGATGACCCCGTTCAGCAGGCCGCCGGCGGCCGCCGCCTGGGCCGCCGACCCTCCACCCTTCTGGGTGAACGAGGCGAGCAGGGGGCCGACTGTCGGCGCGTCGGCGCCGACGCTGTCCACGACGTACTGCGGTGCGTAGCCGATGACCGCGGCCGGGAGCATGGCCAGTGCCGTCGCGGCCGGGATGGTGGCCAGAACGACCACCTGGGCGCCCGCCGCCTTCAGGGCCGCCATCTGGTTGGAAAGTGGACCGGCCAGTGTCGCGGCGTCGTAGGTCTGGCGCGACACGACGGAGGACGCGGGGATCTCCATGTCGAGGCCCTTGACGACGTCCTGCCCGAACTCGTCGTCCTGGGAGAGGTAGCCGATCTTCTTGCCCGCGAAGTTCGCCTTGATGTAAGCGCCCAGGATCTTGCCGTCCACCGTGTAGGGGGGCTGCCATCCGAGGCTGTAGGGGTACTTGGAATTGCTCCAGCAATTGCAGCCGGACTCAATGAAGAGCTGCGGGACCTTCTGCTCGTTCAAGAAGCCCTGCACCGCGGATTGGGTGGGCGTCCCGAGCGAGCCGACGTCGGCGAAGATGTTGTCCTGCAGCACCAGCTTGCGGGTCAAGGTGGCCGTGTTGGCCGGGTTGTAACCGTCGTCGAGATACGTGTAGTGGATCTTGCGGCCGTCGACGCCACCATCCGCGTCGACCCAGCTGAACACCGCGTTCATGGCCGGCGCGATCTCGTCGTAGCCCGGCGCGGCGGGTCCGGTCAATGGAACGGTCGCACCGATGGTGATGGACGTCGATGTCACCCCCGGTGTGCTCTCGGCGCTCGCGGTCGCCGGCAACAACGTGACCCCCATCATCACCCCGATGGAACCCGCAACGAGCACGCGGGCCCATCGGGCCCACCCTTCACGCTTCCACGGTCGTCTTGGCATCGCTCCTCCTTATCCTTTCTGTTGCGTTGCTCTCGTCATCTGCGTGGACATCGTCGGACGGGCGCCGCGGCCCCGACCCGGGGCGCGGCACGTGGGCCCACAGCCAGCGCAGGCCGCCCTGAATGCCGTTGGGCGCCGCCAGCATCGCCACGATCAACACGAGGCCGAAGATGATCGTGGCCAGGTAGGCGTTCCCGCCGCTGCCGAGGTTGAAGCCGTTGGACAGCGAGGTCGACCACTGGGGCAGGTACACCAGCAGGATCCCGCCCCAGACCATGCCGATCAACGTGCCCGTGCCGCCGAGCACCATGGCCGCCAGCAACTGAATGGAGAGTGTCAACGGGAACTCCCCGGTGTTCACGACACCGGTCGAGAGGGCGAGAAGCGCGCCGCCCAGGCCGGCGCAGCCCGCGCTGATCGAGAACGCCATGGTCTTGGTGCGCACGAGGTGGATCCCCGCCAGCGAGGCCGCGATCTCGTCGTCGCGCACCGCCCGGAAGGCCCGGCCGTAGCGACTCCAGAGCAGGTTGGCGAGCAGGACCATGACGATCAGCGCCCCGAGGATCTGAATCTGCGCCAGCCATTGCTCGGCGGTCAACGAGCCGGGCGCCGTCGGGACGGTCGTCGTCAGCCCCTGGTCGCCGCCGAACGTGTTCGGCCACTTGTCGGCGATGGAGGGGACGGCCAGGGCGAAGAGCAGCGTCATCCCCGCCAGGTAGGGCCCCTTCAGCCGGGTGGCGGGGAGCCCGATCACCACGCCGGCCGCCGCGGCCACGCCGGTCGCCGCCAGCAGCTCGAGCACGAAGTTGCCCGCGGTGTGGTTCATCAACAGGCCCATGGTGTAGGCACCCACCGCCATGAATGCGCCGTGGCCAAGCGAGATCTGGCCGTTGGTCCCCGTGAGCAGGCTCAGGCCCGCCAGCGCCACGACGTAGGACGCGATCTCTCCGACCTGGTAGTCGTCGTAGGAGCTGATGTGGAGGGTGACCACGTACAACACGGCCCCGGCGACCAGGGCGACGGGGAGATGGCGCAGCAGGGGCTGACGGGGGAGGCGCAGCGAGCGGAGGACCGTTTCGGCGTGCACGGTCAGACCCGCCGTGCCGCCGGCCGGGCGAAGATGCCCTCGGGGCGGGCCATGAGGGCGACCAGCAGGAGGACGAGCGCGCCGATCGGCTCGAGCCCGGAGCCGAAGTACCCCCCGACGTAGGAGATGCAGAGCCCCGAGATCAGCCCACCGACCAGCGCGCCCACCGGGCTCTCGAGGCCGCCGATGACGGCGGCGGTGAATCCGTAGACGAGGATCAGGTCCATGTAATAGGGCCCGAAGGCGCTCGTGGGTGCCACGAGGAGGCCGGCCAGTGAGCCGGCGATGCCCGCCAGCCCCCACCCCAGCGTCAGCAGGATGCCCACGCGGACCCCGAGGAGCTGGGCGATCTCACGGTGGAAGGCCGACGCCCGCATGCGCAGCCCCAACGCCGTGTAGCGGAACAGCACCAATGTCGCGGCCATCAACGCCAGGACGGCAATGAGGATGAAAACGTCGAAGTGCGAGAAGGCGAGCGTCGTGCTCCCCACCCGCAGGCCGCGTTGGGAGAAGGCGGCCGGGAAGCCGCGGCTGGCGTTGCCGTAAATGGTGCCGGCCAGGCCTTCGAAGACCACGAGCAACCCGATGGTGACGATCACGGGGTTCAGCTCGGACTTGCCGTGCAGCGGCCGGATCAACAGCCGCTCCGTCGCCGCGCCGATGGCGAAGCCGATGACCAGCACCAGCACGAAGGCCCACCAGTAGCCGAGACCGCGCGACAACAGGCTGAATGCGATGAACGTGGTCAGCATGCCCGCGGCCCCCTGTGCGAAGTTGATGATCCGCGTCGCCCGGTAGATCAGGACCAGCGCCAGCGCCAATGCGGCATAGACCATGCCGTTGGCGATGCCGTCGAGCGTGTAGTCGAAGAAGAGGCTCATGGCACTAGAACCCGAGGTAGTGGTGACGCAGCGCGTCGTCGCCGGCCAATGTGGCGGCGTCGTCGGAGACGACGACCTGGCCCAGGTTGAGGATGACGGCACGGTGCGAGACGGACAGTGCACTGCGGGCGTTCTGCTCCACCAGCACCACGGTGATGTCCTTGTTCTCGGTCTGCTCCCGCAGCTGCGCCATCAACGTGGCTGTCACGAGTGGCGCCAGACCGAGGCTCGGCTCGTCCAGGAGCAACAGGCGGGGGCGGGAGATCAGGGCCCGTCCCAGCACCAGCATCTGGCGTTCGCCCCCCGAGAGCATGGAGGCGTGCCGGCGCCGGAACGGCTGCAGGCGGGGGAACAGCTCGAGCATCTCGGCAATGGCGTCCTGGCGCTCGCCCTTGCGCAGGCACCAGAGCGTGGCCAGCCGGAGGTTCTCCTCGACCGTGAGCTCCTCAATGACGCCGCGCCCCTCGGGCACGTGGGCCACGCCCAGTCGGGCGATGGATTCGACCCGACGGCCCAGCAGCGCCTCGCCGTCGAAGCGCACGGAGCCTTCGAACGGCTTCACGAGTCCCGAGAGCGTGCGCAGGAGAGTTGTCTTGCCGGCGCCGTTGGCTCCGAGCACCGCGGTCACGGCGCCGGGCTCGGCGTCGAAGGAGACCGAGCGCAATGCCTGCACCGCCCCGAAGGAAACGCTGAGGTCACGCACCTCAAGCATCGTCTGACCCCGGTCCCGGCGTTTCGTCGGTGTCGACGGGGTCTCCGAGGTAGGCGACCGCCACCTCGGGATCGGACCGGATGACCGCGGGCGTTCCCTCCGCGATGACCTGTCCGAAATTCAGGACGACGAGGCGGTCGCACACGGACATCACCAGGTCCATGTGGTGTTCGACCAGCAGCACGGACATGCGCCCGGCCAGACTCCGGATGCGCGTCCCGAGGGCGTCCATCTCGTCCTCGGAGAGCCCGCTCGCCGGCTCGTCGAGCAGAAGGAGTCGTGGCTCGGCCATGAGGGCGCGGGCCAACGCGGTGCGCTTCTGGATCGCGTAGGGGAGCGCGGCGGGCAGCCGATGGGCGTACGTCGCCGCACCGAGCTCGTCGAGCAGGGTCATGGCCCGTGCGCCCACCCTGCGCTCCTCCCGGCTGGAGCGCCAGATCCCGAGGAAGGACGAGGCGAGGTCGCTGTGCAGCGTCGGCTCTGCGCCCAGCATGACGTTCTCGTGCACGGTGAGGCCCGGGCAGAGGCCGATCCCCTGCAAGGTGCGCGCAATGCCCAGCTTGGCCAGGTCGTGGGGATGGTGCCGGCGCAGCACCGCGCCGCGGTAGGTCAGGGTGCCCGAGCTCGGGTGCACGAAGCCGCTGATGACGTTGAAGAGCGTGGTCTTGCCCGCCCCGTTCGGCCCGATGACTCCGACCACCTCGCGGTCGCGGACGGACATGGAGACCTCGTCGAGGGCAAGCACGCCGCCGAACCCGATGGTGATCTGGTCGACGACGAGAAGGGGGTGCGCCGCCTCGGACCCGCCGGCCCCCACGTCGGGGGTGGGCGCAACGTCGGTGACCGCGGCCACCGGTGCCCTACTCGGTGCGGGGGTCGGTACGTGGCTGCACCGGACGCGTGCGTCGCGTGATCATGCCTTCGAGCCCCCCGGCATCGCTCCGGACGTTACAGCGTCGGACACGAGAGTGCCGGGAGAACGCAACGGCGTGGGACGAAACCGTTCCCGCCGGGTCGCTTGTGAATCAGTTCACGCGCGCCGCCGTCAGATGTAGTCGCTGCGGCGCATCCAGACCAGCGTGGCCCAGCCCCAGATCGGCGGCAGGTACGCCGTGCAGAAGCGCTCGATGAAGACGGCGGCGACGGCCTGGTCCTGGGGGATGCCCGCCGCGCTCAGGCCGGCGATCAGCCCCACTTCGATGACCCCGGCGCCACCGGGGACGGGAACGGCGCCCCCGATCATGGCGGCCAGCGTGAGCACCACGATGAGCGTGGCGAAGCTGGCGTGCTCGCCCACCGAGTGCAGGGACGCCCCGAGGCACAACGCGATCAGGATCTGGCTGCCCAGCGATCCTCCAAGCACGTAGGCGATCTTCCGCGGCTCCACGGCGATGGCCTTCACGTCCTTCCAGATCGTGACGAGGTGCGGCCGGGCCTTCTCGTTGACCAGGCGCCGCACCCGGGGGACCAGGGTGACCACCGCGACAAGGACGGCGACGACCAGGACGACGATCAGAATGATCCACACGATGTCCTGATGGCTTCCGCCGTCGCTCGACGTGGGCTTGTGGAAGTCACCCGCGGCGAAGGGGAGGCAGACCAGGAACAGGGCGCCCTTGACGACCCAGCTGGCGGTGCCGGCGATCGCCCCCGAGCTGATGGCCGCCGGCGCGTCCAGGCCCTGACGCTGGAAGAAGCGCACTCGCACCCCGAAGACGGCGGCGTCACCGCCGACGAACGACGTGAACATGTTGGACGTCTCCAGCGCGACGCACCGCCCGAAGGGCAGCGGGCCCATGACGGCGCCGGTCAGGGCCCAGGCGCCGGTCACCACCGGGAGCTGGCCGAGGACGAAGGCGGCGGCCACCCACCCCCAGGCTGCGCCGCGGATGACGCTGAGCGAGCCCGAGGCGTTGGTGAGGACGCCGATGATCAGCCACAGGCCGACGAGGCTGCCCACGACCATCAACAGGTTGGGCCAGCTGATGCGCTTGGCTTCGACCAGCTTCGGGGCCTCTACCCCGGCCGCGGCGGCCAAGGCCTCGCGCAGCGACTTGAGGAACCCCTTCTGTGACCGGGCCAGACGCTCGGTCTCGGGGTCGAGGGTGGAGCGTTGCAGGCGGGTCAGGACCGCCTGCACGGTCTCGGTATCGAGCACGCGGCAGGTGGACGCCACGGCGCGCGGGATGCCCACCACCACTGCGACCGCCGCCACGGCGGCGGCGAGGTCGCGATCGGTCCGCATCGACGGTGCCGACGACGAGGCGCAGCGGAAGTCGCGCAACAGCGGGCCCTGCGCGGTGACGAGGACGGTGTCCGGGCTCAGCGCGCCGTGTGCGATCCCGGCCTGCCGCAGCATGAGCACGGAACGGAGGAAGGCGTCGACGACGTCGTCGCCGACCGCGTCCGCATCCAGTTCCGACAGTCGCTTTCCCTCCGGCAGGCGCGTGACGAGGACGGCATCATGGGACGGTCCGCACCGCCCGGCCGCCACGATGTCGGGGACCGCGGTGCCGGCATGACCGGCGAGGAAGGTCAGGTACGCCTCGTGCTCCACTTGCTGCAGCCGGTTGAGGACGAGCGTCGGGCCCGAGTCCCGGTAGATGCAGAATCGCCACACCTTGCGCAGCCACTGCGCGTCGGCTGCGTCGCGCCCGTAGACCGCCAGCTCAATCGGGCGGCCTGCCGCGTCCGTGCCGGCGAAGGACGCCACGCCCCACTCCTGGTGCGCCATGGACCGCAGGCCGTGCACCTCGACCTGCAGGTCGCGCACGGCGCCGGTTACCTCCGCGGCCGACGGCAGCCCGTTCGGCGCGCCCATCGCCAGGTGGCAGGCGGCCGCCGTGCCCCAGCCGACGACGACCGCGGCGATCACGCCGAGCGGCAGCCCGTAGGCGCCGACCACCGCGCAGAGGGCGGCCAGTGCAATGGCGCCGACCACCACCCGGTGCAGCGGGCGGCTCAGGTAGGGGATCCCGGCCAACGCCACGGCGGTGGCGATGGCGAGCTGGAGGATGGGGAAGCGCGGATCGAAGCCGGAGAAGTCGGGGATCGGCGGACGTCCCGCCGCGGGCCCCAGCAGGGCGTCGAGCAGGAGGCAGACGAGCAGCGACGCCAGCCCTGCGACACCCATCTGCCGCACCGCCGTCAACCGCGGCACGAGCAGGCCGATGAGGACCAGGGCCACCGTGACGCCGACGGAGCCGGCGAACCAGATGGCGGTGATCAGCCACTGGATGCCGGTGGGAGGGGGGGTGAGGAGCTCGGTGACGTGGATCTCCACCGACGTGTTGGCCTGCACCAGCGGCACGCAGATGACGAGGAGGACGGCGGCGATGCCGACGCGCACGGCATCCGAGGCGCGCCGCCGCGTCGCGCCACCGCCGTGCGGCCCCAGGACGAGGGAGCGGACACGCTGGTTCCACGGGGTGTGACCGACTTCGGGGGGGAGCGATGTCAGGTCGGCAGCAGCGGGCGCGGTGGTCCCCATGACCTTCATGTCGGAAGGACGGGCCGTGCCCTTGTGGCCCGGGTCCGGGCGAGGGGATGCATCGCCGCAATCTTGGCCCGTCCTGCCCCTCCGGCCTGGGACGGAGGTAATAAGACTGTAAATACGATTGACTTAGTCGGGATTAGGACCTAGCCTCTCCCGGATGGCTCCACCGGCTCGCGTCGACCCCCACGAAGTGGCCAGCCGGCTCGCCCCGGCGGTGCACTGGCCGGGAGCGCTCGACATCGAGCGCCGACAATGGCGGTTGATGGCCCGGACGCCCGACTTCGACGCCTGGCTTATCGCCTGGCCCAGCGGCGGCAAGGTGGATCTGCACGACCACGGCACGTCCTCGGGGGCCGTGAGCGTCATCACCGGCTCGCTCGTCGAGGCGGTGCCTTGGCGCGACGACACGGGACGGCTGACCCTGGTGCGCCACGAGCTGCAGGCGGGGGCCACCCTCGCCTTCGGCGCGAGGCATGTGCACGATGTGGCCAACGAGTCGGATCACCCCGCGCTCAGCCTGCACGTCTACAGCCCCGCCCTGACCTCCATGACGTACTACGACATGGCGGACGAGCAGTTGGTGGTGCGCGAGGTGGCCTGGACCGACGACGGCAGCGGCGAGTTCGAGCACGCGGACGACGAGCCGCACCACGTTTGGACGCGTCACGCCACGGCCGGACTGGCTGCGGCCTCCCGTTGACCGCGCCATGATCTCCGGGTGACGGCGCGCAGCACCGACGATCTCCTGCGTGAGGCCCGCGGCCGCATCCGCCGGGTCGAGCCCGACGACCTCGAGCAGCTCCGGGCCGAGGGCGCGCTCGTGGTCGACATCCGGCCCGCCGCCCAGCGCGCCGCCGAGGGCGAGCTCGGCTTCGGGCTCGTCGTGGAGCGCAACGTCCTGGAGTGGCGCTTCGACCTGACCGGGAGCCACACCCTGCCCGAGGTCACCGGCTACGA
Source organism: uncultured Acidimicrobiaceae bacterium (assembly GCA_963804055.1). Taxonomy (GTDB): domain Bacteria; phylum Actinomycetota; class Acidimicrobiia; order Acidimicrobiales; family RAAP-2; genus Bog-473. The sequence goes on from CAWDOU010000001.1 coordinate 228,056, forward strand.
CCAGGCCGTCGTGGTGGTGTGCTCGGAGGGCTACGCGTCCAGCCTGGCCGCCGACTCGCTGCGCCAGCTGGGCTTCACCGGCGCCGCCGACCTGGCCGGGGGTTATCAGGCCTGGCGCCGCTGGCGCGCCAGTACCGGTTCCCCGGCGCCCGACGTCACCGCCTAGGCACCACGAGGGACGTGGCCCCCCTTACCCCCGCGTGAAGCGGGCCGCCGCCTCGCCGTGTACGCGGCCCGGCGGCAGTCGCCGGCCACAGGCCAGGACGGCGAGGGCCTGCGCCGGTCCGGTCACGACCGGGGCCGCACCCGTCCCCGAGGACCAGTCGAGGTCGTCGGCCTGCAGCACCACGTCGCCGAGATCCAGCCCGAACAGGGTCGCCGTCCCGTCGGGCCCGGCCGCCGTCACGATCTCGAGCACGGCGCCGATGCGTGCCGCGGGGACCCGCCGGTCCAGCGGCACGGCCTCCACGATGTCGAGCGCGTGAATGACGCAGTGCACGAGCGCACCGTCGTGGCCGCCGCCCGGCGGCTGCCACTCGTGCAGCACGGGCGAGCGGAGGTCGGCCAGCAGCGCGGCCATCGGCAGCGCGCCGTCGCGCGCTGCCACCGCGTTGGAGAGCCGCGTGAAGTCACCGCCGGCTGCGGCCAGCTCGTCCATGAAGGCGGGACCGTCGTAACGGGCCGGCATCGTCACGTGCGCCACGACCTCGCGCGTGCGCCAGCCCTCGCACAGCGACGGTGCATCCCACATGGCGGGGCCCGCCGCGGCCAACAGGTCGGCCAGCGCGCCGTATTCCTCGACGATGTCCTGCGTCGTGCTCACGCGGCCAGCCCGGCGAGATACGCCGCGAACCGGTCCAGAGAGGACCGGAAGCCCGCCTGCGCCTCGGGCACCGAGAAGGCCTCGGGCACGTACGTCTGGTGGATGCGGACCTCGGTGCGGTCGGGGCCCAACGCCACGAATTCGGTGCGCACCCGCATGCCCGTGTGCGACTCGGTCCAGACCAGCAGCTCGGGTGGGCGGACCTCGTCGTAGACGGCCCGGGTCGGGTACTCGCTCCCGTCGGCCTCGTTGACCATGACGGTCTCGAAGACGCCGCCCGGCCGGGCATCGACGGTGATGCGGTCGCGTGGCGCCCGCACGCCGGCGGGTCCCCAGAAGTGCGTCAGGTGGTCAGGGTCGGTCATGCAGGCGAAGACGAGCGAGCGCGGCGCGTCGAAGACCCACCGCGAAATGCAGCTCGCCGTGCTCAGCCACGGCCGCGACCCGCCCGCTTCTCGGGGGGCTGCAGGTCCGAGAGGAGCGCGTCGAGCTTGTCGAAGCGCTCGTCCCACAGCCGCCGGTTCGTCGTGATCCAGTCGAGCGCGCCGTCGAGCGCGTCGGCTTCGAGGTGACAGGGCCGGAACTGCGCGTCGCGTCGGCGCGTGATGAGGCCGCTGCGCTCCAGCACCTTGAGGTGCTTGGAGATGCCGGGCAACGACATGGCGAACGGTGCCGCCAGCTCCGTCACGGTGGCGTCCCCCCGGGCGAGCCGGCTCACGATGGCCCGCCGGGTGGGGTCCGCCAGCGCGGCGAAGGCCGCATCGAGCGTGTCGTCCGCTTGCCTGTGCACGACATGTATTTAACCCTTTGGTTAGTTAGCTGTCAAGTTAACTAACCGCCTCCTGTTGCTACCATCGGTCCCGGCGGGGCTCGTCGTCCCGCCGCACGGGAAGAAAGGACGGTCGGTCGGCACATGCTCCTCCAGGTCATCACCGGGACCACCCGGGAGGGTCGGTTCAGCGAGCGGGTGGCCGCCTGGGTCATGGGCCGGCTGGAGGGCCACGACGCGTTCGAGCCCGAGTTGGTCGACCTGCGCGACCACCCTCTGCCCTTCTTCGACGGCGATGCACCGGCGCGGACCGGGCGCGACTACGCCGACGAGGCGGTCACCCGTTTCAGCCGCGTCATCGACCGGGCCGACGGCTACGTCATCCTCACCGGCGAGTACAACCACGGCTATCCCGCCGTGTTGAAGAACGCCCTCGATTCCACCTTCGTCGAATGGCGCCGCAAGCCCGTCGCCTACGTCGGCTGGGGCAACACCGGTGGGGCACGGGCGATCGAGCAGCTGCGGGCGGTGGCCGTGGAGTTCGAGATGGCGCCGCTGCGCCACGCCGTGCACGTCCTGCCCGACGTCCTCATCGCGGTGCGCCAGGCCCCCGACCCGGCCGACCCGGCGCTCTTCGCGCCGCTCGACGCCCGGCTGGACACGCTGGCCGACGACCTGGCGTGGTGGATGCGCGCCCTCGCGTCGGCACGGGCCGCCGGCGGGTAGACCGGCCGCATGGACACTCCCGTCGGCGCGTTGCGCGCCTCAGTCGGTCGTTTGCACCAGCTCGCCGGATCCCTGGACGACGCCCAGATCGAGTCGCAGTCGTACTGCGACGACTGGTCCATCGCCCAGGTCCTGTCCCATCTCGGTTCGGGCGCGGTGATCTCCCTCCGCGCCCTGCAGGACGCCCGGGCCGGCACGTCGCCGCCGGACGGCTTCAACCAGTCGGTCTGGGACGAGTGGAACGCCAAGACCCCGCGCGCCCAGGCCGACGAGGCCCTGGTGGCCGACGAGGCGCTGGTGGCGGCCTACGAGGCGGTGGACGACGACGAGCGGGGCCGGCTGACCTTCGCCATGGGGCCGCTCAGCCTGGGCTTCGACCAGCTCGTCGGCCTGCGGCTCAACGAGCACGCGTTCCACACCTGGGACATCGCCGTCATGTTCGACGGCGCGGCCGGCCTGCCCGACGATGCGGCGGCGCTGGTCGTCGACAACCTCGCGCTCATTGCGCGCTTCAGCGCACGTCCCGACGGCGAGGAGCGCACCATCGGCATCCGGACCACCGCGCCCCGACGGGACATCGCGCTGCGCCTCTCGGCGGACGGGGTGGAGCTGGTGCCCGGTGGGCCCGGCCGGTCGCCCGACCTCGAGTTGCCGGCGGAGGCCCTCTGCCGGCTGGTCTACGGCCGGCTGGACCCGGACCACACCCCCACCGTCAGCGGCGACGCCGCGTTGTTGGTGTCGTTGCGCGCCGTCTTCCCCGGCCCGTAGGCCCGTCCCGGCCGGGCTCAGGCCACCGTGGCGCCGTCCCGCCTCAGGGCGCGCCGCGGCCAGGACGCGGCGTGCCGGCCCCGGGTCCCGAGGCGGTGCCCCGAGGCCAGGAGCACCAGCAGGATCTTGAGGCGCTGCGCCGGGGCGTCGGTCAGCGTGTAGTTGAGGTGGTAGCCGGGGAGCTCCAGATGGTGCAGCGGCCACGTGACCGACAGCAGGCGGTCCATGGCCATGCCTCGCCAGCCCCGGGTGGGGACAGGGAAGAGCCCGGCGGGCGCTTCGACGCCGACATGACGGGCCAATGCGAGCGCGGCGGCCACGACGGTCAGGCAGCGGGCGTCGCGGGCGATGGCGTGCACGCGCTCCCAGTCGACGGGGGTGCCGCGCTCGGCCGCGTCACCGACGATCATGGCCAGGTCGGCGATCCAGGCCAGTCGCACGAAGCCGTGGTGCGGTTTGCCGGCGTGCGCCGCCAGAACGACCAGCTCGTCGGCGAGGGGCAGTCCGAAGGCGGGTGTGCCCGCGCAGGCGATCGGCTGCCGGCGCGCCCACAGCGCCTCGGGGTCGAGCGACGTGACGCGTTGGGAGGTTCCTTCGAGCCCGTAGTGGAGCTCCAGCGAGAGGGACGGGACGTCGGCGTGGGTCAGAACGGTGTCGTAGTAGTCGCCGCCGCCCGGCCGCGCCACGCGCCATCCCGCCGCGACGAGGGCTGCCAGCGCGCGGCAGATGGTCGCGGCGCGGCAGCAGGAGGTCGATGTCCTCCATCGGGCGCAGACCGGGCTCGGGGTAGCGCGCCGCCACCGCCGGGCCCTTGAAGACGACGGGCTCGAGGCCGGCGTCGGTCAATGGGCGCACCGCCAGGGCCACGGCGCGGGGGATCAGGAGCAGTGCCTCCATGCGGAAGGCGTCGGCCAAGGCGCAGAGGGGGGCGCGGCTCGCGCCGAGCTCCGCGCGCGCGTCCGCGGCGCCGAAGGCCCGCCACAGCAGGGGAGCGATCCGGTGGTCCGTGGATGCGGCAACAGCGCGGTCGATGTCGGCCCCGCCGGTGAGGGCACGCCGGAACGCGGCCGGATCGGGTTCACGGCGGCAGGCCTCCCACACGAGCATGGCCGTTGCCTCGGTCACGGACACCGCGCCCGGCGGGGGTGCCCGGTGGCGCTCCTGCTGGGGGCCGGTGGCCACGGTCGCCGTCACCATGGGGGAACGGAGGTGCGGCCCGCTGCATGCGGTGGTTGTTTCATGGGGATTGCAGAAAACGCGGTCCGGGGCGGTAAGAAATCCGCGGCGTTGCCGTTACCTAGTCACTGCAGCAACCGGCGTCCTCACGGGGGTCGTGCGTCCAGCCCTGGACCATCGACGAGCCGGTTCGGACATTCCGGACGCGACAGCCGCCGGCTGCAGGGCGGCACGGGACGGTGGACGACATGCACGACGATCAGCCGCAGGGCAATGGCGGGGCACAGAATGCCGGGGCACAGGGCGACGGGACGGGAGCGTCCGTGGGAGCGGGCCGGCCCCGGATCTCGCGGCGCCAGGCCATGGGGCGCATGTCCGCCGTGGCCGGCGCAGGCGCCGTGGCCTGGGTGGTGCCCGAGATCCTGACGGCCAAGCCGGCCGCCGGGGCCGCCCTGTCGGGCACGAGCGGGACGGGCGGCTCGGCGAGCGTCTCGACCAGCGCCACCGTCGGGAGCGGTCCGGGCACGGACGCCTCGGTGGGCGCCGGCGGCAGCGTCGACACCAACGGGCCCGACGGCGTGACCACGGCCGCGGACACGTCGGCCGCGGTCGACCCGCCCACCTCGCTCGCGTTCACCGGTCTCAACATCGAGCGGGACGCCGAGGTCGGCGCCGCGCTGGTCGCCGGTGGCTGGGCCATGCGGCACTGGGCCAGCCGCGCCGCCAAGCCGGCGGTGGCCGGCCCGTCGGACGGGCACCGGGCGGAGAGCGCCGGCGGCCTGTAGGGCCGTGCCCGCAGCGCATGTCGCCGTGCCGCGCCGAACCCTGCGGGGCCTGTCCTTCCGCTTCGCCGTGCGGTGCGCGGACGAGCGCCTGCTGCGCCAGATCGATGTGCTGTTCGCGGGTCTGCACGATCCCGGGGCGGCGCCGCCCGGTCACCACTACACACTCACCGAGACGGCCGGTGGCGCCGGCACCTTCGACGTCGCCCGCGACGACGTGCTGCTGGCGCAGGACCAGTGCGCCGGCGACGCGTTGGGCCGGCTCGTGTGGGACGTCAACCGCTCCGCCGCGGCGGCGAGCGGCGCCCACCTCCTCTTCCACGCCGGGGCCCTCGAAGCCGACGGCGCCGGGATCGTGCTGCCGGGCACGTCGGGGTCGGGCAAGTCGACCTTGACCGCGGGCCTGGCGCGTGCCGGTCTCGGCTACCTCACCGACGAGCTGGCCGCCCTCGACCTCGACCGCGGGCACTTCCTGCCCTACGCCAAGCCGATCACGTTGAAGCGCGGGAGTTTTTCCGTCCTGCCCGACCTGCACCCGGACCGGACGGTCGGGCCCGGTGCCGGCCCGTGGGACGGAGCGGAGTGGCAGGTGGCCATGGGCGGCGCGTCGGGGCGGCGGGTCGGGCGGCCGTGCCCGCCGTCGCTCGTCATCGTGCCGCGCTACGACCCCGCCGGGCCGACCGCACTGACCCCGCTGTCCGACACCGAGGCCTACCTGTCGCTGGCCCTGCACGCCGTCAACCTGCTGCCGCACGGCGTCGCCGGGAGCGCCGCCCTGGGCCGGGTGGTGACGCAGTCGTCGTGCTACGCGCTGACGATGTCGGATCTTGACGAGGCCTGCGCGCTGGTGCTGGGGCTGGTGGCCGTGCGCTCCGGGGCGCACGGGGCTGACCGTGCCCACTGACGCGGCCGGCGAGCTGACGTTGCCTCTGCGCCGCCGGGATGCCTCGACAGTCGGGCTGGACGACAACCTGGCGGTCTACGACGACGTCGGGCAGCTGCTCATCCTCCTGAACACGAGCGCGGCGGCGGTCTGGGAGCGTTGCGACGGCACCACGCCGGTCGACGACATGGTGCACGACCTGGCGGCGGCGCACGGGGCCGACGCGGCCGAGATCGCGCAGGACGTGCGGCAGACGGTGGCCAAGCTGGCCGAGCTGGGGCTGGTCGTCGAGGCGGGAGCGGGATCGGGCGGGTCGCCCCCAGGCTGAACGAGTTGCTCGGTCGCCGGGCGTTGGGGAGGATGGGATGTGCCCATCGCCCACCTGGCCAGCGACGCCGCCCCCGACGCGGTGGCCGCCGTGGTCGGGAGCGACGGCGCCGTCATCGTCGACGCGGTGGCACCGGAGGAGTTGCTGCGGCGCATCGAAACGGAGCTACGCCCGTACCTCGACGCCACCCCGACGGGGCCCGACGACTTCAGCGGCGACCGCACGCGGCGCACCGGCTCGCTGATCGCCCGCTCGCCCGGCTGCCGCGAGCTCGTGATGCACCCGCTGGCGCTCGGCGCGGCCCGCACGTTCCTCGGGCATGCGACCAACATGCAGCTGCACCTGACCCAGGCCATCGCGATCGGCCCCGGGGAGACGCCCCAACCGATCCACCGCGACCAGTGGGCCTTCGACTTCTTTCCTTTCCCGGCCGGGTACGAGGTCCAGTGCAACACCATCTGGGCGCTGACCGACTTCACCGAGGAGAACGGCGCCACCCGCGTGGTGGTGGGCAGCAACCTGGCGGAGGACCGGCTGGCCTTCGGACCCGACGACACGGAGCCGGCCACCATGGCCCGCGGCTCGGTGTTCTTCTACTCGGGGAGCGTGTACCACGGCGGCGGGGCCAACCACTCCGACGCCGCCCGCATCGGGCTGAACATCACCTACAACGTGGCCTGGCTGCGCCAGGAGGAGAACCAGTACCTGTCGGTGCCGCGCGAGGTGGCGGAGACGTTGCCGACCGACCTGCTGCGGCTGATGGGCTACGACCGGGGGGCCTACGCCCTGGGCTACATCGACGACCTGCGCGACCCGATCGAAGCGGTGCGGCCGGGCATCGGGTCGTCGGGGTTCGGGGCCAACACCTAGCGCCGCGGCCGGGATGCCGTTCGGCCTGCTGCACCCCCCGTGCGGTCAGTCGGTTCCCGGGTGGGCACCACTACCGTGGGTGGTGTGCCCGTAGAGATCCACCAGGCGGCGGTCGACGACCATGACGAGATCTTCACGGCCTTCACCCGCATTGTCGGTGCGGGCGAGGGCTTCCCGCAGCGGGCGCCGGTGACCCGGGAGGAGTTCGACGAATACTGGATCCTGCATTCGGCCGCCGTCTCCGTGGCGCGCTTCGGCGGCTCCCTGATCGGTGCGTCGTACATCAAGCCCAACTTCGTCGGTCGGGCCGCGCACATCGCCAATGCCGGCTACTTCGTGCTGGCGCCCTACCGGGGCAACGGAGTCGGGCGGTCGCTGGTCATGCATTCGCTGCGCGAGGCGCGCCGCCTCGGCTTCGACGCCATGATGTTCAACCTGGTCTTCGACTCCAACCCCGCCCGGGCCATGTACCGCCGGCTCGGCTTCGACGAGCTGGGACGGATCCCCGACGCCGTGGAGGGCGAGGACGCGGTGATCTACTGGCGCAGCCTGCAGGACATCGAACCCGAGGCCGCGCCCTCGTGATCGGCACCGACGTCACGGTCGAGCAGCAGGGCGCGCACGTCGGCGTCGTCCGCCTGCACCGGCCGCCCAACAACTACTTCGACACCGAGTTGCTGGAGGACGTGGCCGCGGCCTACGAGCGCCTCGACGGCTCGGGCTGGTGCCGGGCCATCGTGCTGGCGTCGGAAGGCCGGCACTTCTGCGCCGGGCTCGACTTCGGCGCCAACGCGGGGCAGGACATTGCCGCGCTGTACCGGGCCGCGCTGCGCCTGTTCGCCGCGCCGCTGCCCGTGGTGGCGGCGGTGCAGGGTGCCGCCATCGGCGGGGGGTGCGGGCTGGCGCTGTCGGCCGACTTCCGGGTGGCGACGCCGCGCAGCCGCTTCAGCGCCAACTTCGCCCGCCTCGCCTTCCACCACGGCTTCGCGCTCAGCGTGACCCTGCCGGCGGTGGTCGGCCGCCAGGCGGCGGCGGACCTGTTGCTCACGGGGCGACGCGTCGGCGGCGAGCAGGCGTTGGCCCTCGGCCTGTGCGATCGCCTCGTCGACGAGGACGACCTTCTCGGCGCGGCCGTCGCCTACGCGGACGAGCTGGCAGCGTCGGGACCGCTGGCCGTGCGCGCCATCCGGGCCACGTTGCGCCAGGGCCTGGTGGACGCGGCGCGGCTGGCCATGGAGCGCGAGTGCGCCGAGCAGACGCGGCTCCGGGACACCGCCGACTTCGCCGAGGGCGTCCGGGCGGCGGCCGAGCGACGCGAGCCGTCCTTCCGCGGGGCGTGAGCATGGGCGCACCCGTCGCGCACGAGCTCAACACGTCCTTTGCCTGGAGCGCGCACCACGGGCCGTTCCGTACCATCACGGCGGAGCAGGCGCGCCAGTACGACGAGCGGGGGTTCTTCGTGCTGGAGGACGCGCTCGGGCCCGCCGAGGTGGACGCGCTGCGCGCCGCCATCGATCCGTTCGAAGAGCGTCAGGCCGACGCGCTGCGCGAGCTCGAGGGCGGCCGGTTCTTCATCGCCCGGGCCGACGAGATCACGTTCACCACCCACCTGGTCCTGCACTCGGCGCTGCTGCGTGACTTCACGCGCGCGCCGCTGCTGACCGACCTGTGCGCCGACATCCTCGGGCCCGACGTCCGGCTCTACTGGGACCAGGCCGTCTACAAGAAGCCGGGCACCGAGTCGCCCTTTCCCTGGCATCAGGACAACGGGTACGCCTTCGTGGAGCCCCAGCAGTATCTGACCTGTTGGGTGGCCCTGACCGACGCCACCGAGGAGAACGGGTGCCCGTGGGTGGTGCCGGGCCTGCACACCCGGGGCACGTTGGCGCACGAGTACTCCGACATCGGGTTCGTGTGCCTGCGCGACCCGGCGGACGCGGTGGCCGTGCCGGTGCGGGCGGGCAGCGTTGTGGTGTTCTCGTCGCTGACGCCGCACTCCACGGGTCCCAACCGCACCGATGAGGTGCGCAAGGCCTACATCGTGCAGTACGCGCCGGACGGGGCTGCGGTCGTGCGGCCCGCGCCGGACGGGCCGCTGCAGCGCGTGCCGGCGACCGACGAGGGACGTCAGTACCAGGTGCTGCGGGGCGGCCGGGCCGTCACGCGCTAGGCGCGCCGGCGCCCGCCGGCGGTCGGGTCCCGATGCCGGGGCGACGCGCGGGCGCCCCCTGACCCATCCGGGGCGGCCGGCCGATCACGATGCTCGTGGCGGTGACGGTGCCGTCGCTGTCCTTGGTGCCGGTCACGCCGACGACGACGCCGACCTTGAGCTCGGACGCGCTGGACGCGGTGCCCCCGCCCGGCCCCGGATTCGTCGAGAACGTGGTGCTCGAGGTGGTCACGACGGTGACCGAGGCCTTGGTGTCCGTCTCCACCGTGATGTCGTCCCCGCGCAGGGCGGTGACCGTGCCCGAGACGCTGGGCCGGGCGGTGCCGCCCGGGGGGCGTCCCGGCGCGGCGGCCCCCGTCCGACCCGTCGTGGCGGCGCCGGCAGCTGGGGCGAGGCCGAGGCCGAGGACGGCGGCCAGCACGCCGCCGGCGGCCAGGGCCTGGCGCGGCCGGGACCAGCGCCAGCGCGCCCCCCGGCGCGGCCGGGGGAGCCCGCTCCCGTCGTCATCGGAAGGTGTCTGCGCTGTCGTCCCTGTCATGTCGTCTGCGCTCCTGTTGCGTGTCGGGCGGCGATCTGCCGTCCCGCCAGCGTGCGCGACCCGCGTGTGGCCGCACTGCGGCGCTGCTGAGGGCGCGGTCAGAATCCGGGCGGCCGCCCGGGGGGAGGGCGACCCGGCGGTAGGGTGCAGCTATCCGGGTGGTCTGAGGCAGCACCAAGGGGGCTCCGATGTCACACACTGCGCCCGTGCAGGACTGGGCAACCGATTTCGATGTCCTCGATCCGCGTTACGTGAGTGATCCGTTCAGCATTTGGGACGACCTGCGTCAGAGATGTCCGATCGCGCACACCGACCGGCGCAAGAGCAGTTGGCTGCCGACGCGCTACGACGACGTCACCGCCATCGCCCACGACATCGCTCACTTCAGCTCACTCAAGGTGGCCGTGATCCCCGGCGACGAGGACGAGGATCCCAATGCCAACTTCGACGGGCCCAATCTGGAGTACGGACTGCCTCCGATATCGGCGGACCCGCCGTTGCACACCTGGACCCGGCGGCTCCTGTTGCCGTGGTTCTCGCACACGCGGGTCGACAGCTACGTGCCGCTGACCCGCGAGCTCTGCCGCGGCCTGCTCGACCGGTTCGCCGACGAGGGCCGGGCCGATGCGGCGGCCGACTACGCGCAGCAGATCCCGGTGCGGGTCATCGCCCGTATCCTCGGCGTGTCGACCGACCTCTCGGACACCTTCACCGGTTGGGTGCGCGACGTGCTCGAGTTCGCCGACGATGCCGAGCGGCGCCAGCATGGCGCCGAGGGCCTCCTGACCTACTTCCTGGGCGAGCTGGAGGAGCGCCGCCGGCACCCGGGCGACGACCTGCTGAGCGAGCTGCTGACGACGGAGGTCGACGGCAAGCCGGTCGACGACGGGATCGTCCTCGGCATGGCGGCGCTCGTCCTGATCGCCGGAGTCGACACGACGTGGAGTGCCATCGGGTCCTCGCTGTGGCACCTGGCGGCGCATCCCGACGACCGCCATCGCCTGGCCGCCGAGCCGGACCTGATGCCGACCGCGGTGGAGGAGCTCCTGCGGGCCTACGCGCCGGTGACCATGGCCCGCGAGGTGACCGAGGACATTGAGTACGGCGGCTGCCCCATGAAGGCGGGCGACAAGGTCCTCATGAATTTCCCGGCCGCCAACCGCGACCCCGAGGCGTTCGAGCAGCCCGACGTGGTGCAGCTCGACCGGGCCCACAACCGCCACGTGGCGTTCGGCTCGGGGATCCACCGCTGTGCCGGCTCGAACCTGGCCCGCATGGAGCTGCGGGTCGCCATCGAGGAGTGGATGGCGCGGATCCCGGAATTCTCGTTGGCCGAGGGCCGGGAGATCACCTGGGCGGGCGGGCAGGTGCGCGGGCCACGTATCCTGCCGGTGGTATTCCAATGAAGATCCGAGTCGACTCCGAGAAGTGCCAGGGCCACGCCCGCTGCTACGGCCTCGCGCCCGAGATTTTCGACGTCGACGACTACGGGCAGGCGTCGGTCCTCTTGGACGAGATCCCGCCGGAGCTGCAGGAGAAGGCCCGGCTCGCAGTGGCCAACTGCCCCGAGTACGCCATCGAGATCGTCAGCGACTAGCCCCGCCGCCACCCGAGCCGGCCTCGCCGGCCCGGGTGGTTCGGTCTCTCCCCTCAGGCGACGGCCAGCACCAGCCCCTGCTCGTCGGCCGCGCCGACCTCGGCCTCGTCCGTGCCGGGGCGGCCCCGCCGGATGAGGGCGAAGGCACTGACGGCGGCCACCGCCAGCACGATGGCGCTGAACGTGAAGGCCGTGGTGTAGCCGTGGATGGAGCCGGCCGTGAGCGCCGCTGCCGACTTCCCGTGGGCCGCCACGTAGGACACCGTCGCCGTGGTGGCGATGGTGTTGATGAGGGCGGCGCCCAGGGTCCCTCCGGTCTGCTGCGTGGAGTTCACCAGTGCGCTGGCCACGCCGGCGTCGCTCTGGTTCACCCCGATCAGGGCCGTGCTGCTCATGGCCACGAAGGAGAGCCCCATGCCGAGGCTGACGATCACCTCGGCCGGCAGCACCGTGCTGACGTAGGCCGAGTGCACGTCGAGCGTGCTGAAGAGGAACAGGCCCGCCATGCCGAGGAGCAGGCCCCCCGTCAGGAGGGCGCGGGGCCCGAAGCGGGGCAGGAGCCGGCTGGCCAGCGTGGCTCCGGTGATGATGCCCAGCGAGAAGGGCACGAAGGCGAAGCCGGACTTCAGTGCCGAGTAGTGCAGCGTGCCCTGGAAGTAGTACGTGAGCGACAGGAAGGTGCCCAGCATGGCCACGCCGACCAGCAGGGAGGCCAGGAAGGATCCGCCCCGGTTCCGCTCGAGCACGACGCGCAGGGGGAGGAGGGGGTGGGTCACCCGCTGCTCAATGAGCACGAAGGCCACCAGGAGCACGGCGGCGATCCCGAACAGGATCACGGTGGTGGTCGATCCCCAGCCGTCCGTCCCGGCCTTGGTGAAGCCGTAGACCAGGGCCAGCAGGCCGCCGGTCACCGTGACGGCGCCGGGCAGGTCGTATCCGTGGTTGGCCGACGCCCTGCTCTCGGTGACGTAGCGGAACGCGGCCACCGCCGCCACGACGGCGATCGGCACGTTGATCAGGAGGGTCCAGCGCCAGGAGGCGAACTCGGTCAGGAAGCCGCCGAGGATCAGTCCGATGGCGGCGCCGGCGCCCGCGATCCCTCCGTAGACGGCGAAGGCCCGCGCCCGCTCCTTGGGCTCGGTGAAGGCGACGGTGAGCAGCGAGAGCGCGGCGGGCGCCATGACGGCGGCGAAGGCACCCTGCAGGGCCCGGGCGCTGAAGAGCATGGCCGCGTTCTGCGCCAGGCCACCCAGGGCCGACGCCCCGGCGAAGCCGACGAGGCTGATCACGAACATCCGCTTGCGACCGAAGTAGTCGGCGATCCGGCCGCCGAGGAGAAGCAGGCTGGCGAAGGAGAGCGTGTAGGCGGTCAGCATCCACTGGCGGTTGGCCGTCGAGATGTGCAGCGCACGCTGGGCGGACGGCAGGGCGATGATCACCACCGACGCGTCGAGCACCACCATGAGCTGGGCCACGGCGATGATGGCCAGGGCCCGGAAGCGCTTGGGGTCGAGATCGGGGCCGGATGCGGGTCCGCTGGCCTGGTCCGGCAGGTCGAGAGCTGTCGTCATGAGTGGTCTCCGTGTCCAACGAGGTCCGTCCCGAACAGTTCGCCCTGCCGCCCTGACCTGGAGAGGTCTGGTTTTCCGGACTCAGATGGCTTATAATCGGAATCGGAGTTCTGGTTCCACTTAGACTATACGGAACCTGAGTTCCGTTTGTCAACGGGGGAGGAGAGATTTCTGTGGACCGAGCCGACGAGGGAGACGCAGCCTGTGACCGGCCGGCCGCGGCCGGCGTCCGGCCACAGCGCGCCGACGCCTTGCGTAACCGGGCCCGGATCCTCGAAGCCGCCGAGAACGTCTTCGCCGTCGAGGGGATCGAGGTCCCGGTCGACCTGATCGCCGAGAAGGCGGGTGTGGGTGTGGGCACGCTCTACCGCCACTTCCCGACGAAGGAGAAGCTGTGCGAGGCGGTCCTGCTCGACCGGCTGACCGCGCTGACCCACGACGCGCAGGCCCTGGCGGATGCGGGCGACCCGAAGGAGGCCTTCTTCGGGTTCTTGGAGCACGTCGTCGAGCAGAGCGCGGCAAAGCGCGACCTGATCGTCGCCGTCATGGGGGCCGGCGTGGAATTCGAGGAGGCCGCCGCCCCGGTGAAGGACGGCCTGCGCGAGGCGGTGGGCGTCCTGCTCGAACGCGCCCAGGACGCCGGTGGCGTGCGCCCGGACGCCACACCGACCGCGGTGCTCTCACTCATTTCGGCCACCTGCATGGCGACATCGCATGCGGATGCGGCGCCGACCTGCGATCTGCTCACGATCGTGTGCGACGGGTTGCGCACACAGGCCGCGCCACCCGGCTGACCGCACCCGACCGGTGCCGGAGCGCCGGCCGTGCGAACGATCCGGCGAGACGATCCGACTAGGGGGCCGGTTGGTTCCCCGCGCCGTAGAAGGGCGCGCCGAAGGCGAAGACGCCCCCGTCGGAGCTGACGATCCAGTACCCGCCGGTCGACGGGTCCTCGGCCACGCCGACGACGGGCGCGGCGAGATGCTGTCCGGCCATGGACCCGTCGAACGGTTCGTTGTAGGCGAAGATGCCTCCGTCGGAGGAGACCAACCGGTAGCCGGTCCCGTCGGGGGCGCTCTCCATGCCGACCACCGGCGCGCTCAGGTCGAGGGTGCCGGGCGAGCCGTAGTAGGGCGCGTTGAAGGCGAAGACGCCGCCGTCACGGGCGACGAGCCAGTACCCGCCGGTCGCTGCGTCCACCGCCATGCCGACGATCGGCTGCCGCAGGAACTGTCCTCCCATTGACCCGAAGTAGCCGGCGTCACCGAAGGCGAAGACGCCTCCGTCGGCGCCGACGAGCCAGTAGCCCCCGTGGTCGGGCGTCAGCGCCATGCCCACGATGGGTGCGTGCAGCGCGAGCCCCGACGCCGATCCGTAGAACGGCGCGTTGACGGTGAAGACGCCGCCGTCGGCTGCGGCGAAGTAATAGGACGCGCCGTTGGCGTTGCTGGCGTTGGCTCCGAAACCCACGATGGGCGCGTGGGGATCCGTGACGAGGAAGCTCGGCTGGTCGGCGGCGTGGTTCGGCCCGTGCGACAGCACGGCGGCGCCGTTGGTGTAGGCGAGATAGCCGCCGCCGGGGCTCGGGTCGGCCTGAATGCCGGCGACGTCGTTGTTGCAGGAGCCCATGACCATCGTCCCGCTGTAGCCGTAGGTGGTGCCCAGCGAGTCGCGCGCCGAGAGCTGCACGGCGTAGGTGCCGGGGTACACGTGCACGATTGCGTCGATGCCTCCCGTGACCGAGACCTGCCCCCCGTACGTGCCGGCGATCCCGCCCTTGGCCCAGGCCGACATGGTGCCCGACACCTCCTGCACCGCGCCGAGGGGTGAAGTGAGCACGGCCGTGATCGACCCGTAGCCGAGGTCGTAGCAGGACTGGGTGATCGTCACGGTCCCCGTAGTGGTCGCGGCCGAGGCCGCCTGGGAGGAGAGCCCGAGCCCCAGGATGTTGGCCACGGCAGCCACGACGACCGCGACGGCAGCCAGCTTCCCCTTCGATGGTTTCCTCACGAGCGCCACGGAGACCTTCCTCGCCTTACTGCGGAAGCACACTTCCTACCGTTCCAGGCTCCGCGGTGCGATTGTCGGGTGGTTGACCGACGCGGTGCGCGCGCCCGTCAACCACCCGAGGTGGCGCAGGTGGCGCCGGGACCGCCCACCGCTGCCCCGTGCGCTGACGGGGCGGCGGCGTGCCGGCGGCCGGTGACGCGGGTGGGCCACCCACTCGGAGCGGGCGCGTCCCGCGCCGGATCGTCGGGGCCGGGACCACCACGCGTGCCAGCCGCCGGGGTGCCCTCGTGGACGCGGCGGCGTGTTAACACCACGCGCCGGATGCTGGCCGACCAGCACGTTTCGGGGATCAGCCGGTGTTAACACCGTCAGGCGCCGGCAGACGCGGCACCCGACAGGGCGTTCGGCGTCCATCAGCGCGCGACCAGCCGGTCGAGGGCGGGGCGGCCGTACGCGTGGACCAGCGGGAGAGTCCCGGGCCAGGCGATCAGACGCAGGCGCGGCCGTGTCCCGTACCCTCGTGGTCCGGAACGATTCAAGTCCTCGCCGACTCTGGTCGACACTGGAGCGGGGCGCGCCGTGTCCAGGGAAATGGACGCGGCGCCGAGTCTGAAGGGGGAGCATGGAGGATCGCCGGCGGGCACCACGCCAAGCTGCTGTGTGGATGGGTACGTGCTGCATGGAGGGCGACGACGCCGAGGCGTGGCGTGACTGCGGTGTCTTCGACTTCTCGACCCTCGGGGTCGGGATGGACTTCCGCCACCACGACCCGTCGGACCTCGTGGGTCGGCGCATCACCATGCGCCTCCCGGTCGGCGGTTCCATGGACATCACCCTGGTGGGCGAAGTGCGCAACGTGCGGGCCGGGCCCGACGACGTCGTCCGGGCGGGCATAGAGTTCCTGGGCCTCTCCGAGGACGAGCTCTACATCGTCGATCTCCTCGAGCTCGGTTCGCTCACCACGGCCGGGGTCTGATCGCCGCAGGTCCAGGGGTCGCCCTGGTGTGACCCTCCGTGTCGCAGCGAGCGGCCAGACTGCGCCGCATGGCATTCGGGCAGCAGCAGGGACCACCGGCATCGGCGAGGCAGGTGCAGGAAATTCTCATGCTCCTGCAGGAGGCCGGCCACAGCGACTTTCGCGACGCACGCGGCCCGATGGGGTTCACCCAGCGCCAGGCGGCGGGCAAGTTCACCCGCAGCGAGGCGGACGCGTTGTTGGAGCAACTCCGCGATAGTGAGCCGAACGAGGTGGAGGCGGCGGAGGTCCCCATCTGGCGGAAGTCGGTGCAGGAGGACCTGTTGAGCCAGATCCCGGTTGAACGGCTCGCCGTCGAGCTCCGCCGTCGGGGGTGGACGGTCCTGGAGCCGTAGGCGGCGCGAGGCACCCGCGCCCGGTGCGCTCTGGCACCATGGCATCCGATCGGGGAAGGAGAGGTGGAGGCGATGCACAGAGCGGTGCGGTTGGGCGCTGTGGCCTGTGGCCTCCTCCTGTCGGCCACCGCGTTCGCGTCGGTGACGCCGCCGGCTCCGGCAACCGGTGCGGCCGCGTCGACGCCCGTCGCGACCACCACCATGACGTTCGTCGACCATTCCCGTTCCACTCCGCCGTGGGACGGGAAGCCGGCGCAGCCGTCCCGCACGCTGGTCACCACGCTCTGGTACCCGGCCCGGCCCGGCCCGGCCCACGGGCGCTACCCGCTCATCGTCTTTGCCCACGGCCTGGGCGGGTCGCCCATGGACTACACGGAGTTGCTCCAGGCCTGGGCGGCCGCCGGCTACGTCGTGGCGGCCCCCCTCTTCCCGCTGTCGAGCAGTCAGACACCCGGGGGGCCCGACGGCGGGGACATCGGCAATCAGCCCGGGGACATGAGCTTCGTCATCGACCAGGTCCTCGACGCCTCCAGCGCGCCGAGCGGGCCGCTCTCGGGACTGGTCGACCCGAAGGAGATCGGCGCCGCCGGTCACTCCAACGGCGCCATCACGACGCTGGGCCTCGTGGCCGACAGCTGCTGTCGCGACACCCGG
Organism: uncultured Acidimicrobiaceae bacterium; assembly: GCA_963804055.1. GTDB lineage: Bacteria > Actinomycetota > Acidimicrobiia > Acidimicrobiales > RAAP-2 > Bog-473. Next base: position 245,092 of record CAWDOU010000001.1, read on the forward strand.
GTCAAGGCGGCAGTGGTGATGGCCGGTACGACCGAGGGATTGGGACGCGGCGAATACCACATGGCCGAGGCGCCTCCGCTGCTGATCGTCCAGGACCTCCACGACGGGCTCGTCCCCTACGGCGATGCGGTCGCCGTGTTCAACGAGGCGCGCGGGCCCAAGGCACTGCTGGCGCTCGACTGGGACGCCGCCTCGGATCCGACCGGCTCGACGGCGCACATGGCCGCATCCGGCGTGGTGGGGCCGACGTCGGGTGCGGTCATCGCGTCGACGACCGCTTTCTTCAACTCGTTCCTCAAGCACCGGAGCGGGGCGCTGCAGGAGGTCGCCACGGACGGACGGACGAGCCAGTCGACCGTGCACACGGCCTGGGCGCAGGGCGCGCGCAGCACCCTGCCCGTGCCGGCGGCGGCGGCGGTGCATCTGCACGCGTCGGTCAGTCCGGCCTCCGGGCTCCACGACGGGCAGGCGATCACCGTCCGGTGGAGTGGCTACACGCCCGGCAAGGTGGTCAACATCCTGGAGTGCTCCCACGTGGAGATCTCAAGCGCCAGCTCGGCCGGGTGCAGCTTCGCCCACGCGGCCATCCTGCACCCGGACCCGACGGGCTCGGGCTCAGTGGTCCTGCACGTCGGCACGGGCGCCGTCGGTGACGGCGTCTGCGACGCGGCGCACACGTGCCACGTCGTCGTGAACAACGCCAGCTCGACCGATCCCGCCGAGACGAAAGTGGTCGCCATCCACTTCGCCCCGTGAGCAGCCGGTCGGACCGGCGCGGCTACCGGGCGCCCCCGGCGTCGATCGGGCTGCGCAGCGACAGCCCGCCGTCGCACTCGAGCACCTGGCCCGTCACCCACTCCATGGTGTGCAGGGCCACGATGGCCCGCGCGATGTCGTCCGCCTCGCCGAGCCGGCCCAGGGCGGTGCGCCCGGCCACGCCGGACAGCCACTGCGAGCCCTCCACCGACGCCGACAGCCCGCGCCCGAGCATGGGGGTCCGCGTCACTCCGGGCGCCACCGCGTTCACCCTGATGCCGAGCTCACCCCACTCGGCGGCCGCCACCCGCACCAGCATGGACAGGGCGGCCTTGGACGCGCAGTAGAGGCCCATGGTCGGGTCGACCAGCCGTGCGCTGACACTCGAGACCGCCACGAAGGAGCCTGCGATCTGTTCGTCCTGCAGGGCACCGACCCAGGCTCGCATGCAGAGCCATGGACCTCGCGCGTTGACCCGCATGATCCGGTCGAACGCGTCGGGTTCGGCTTCGGTGAGGCGGCCGGAGTGGCCGACGCCGGCCGTGACGGTGATGCAGTTCGGGACGCCCCAGCGGGCGCGGGTCACGCCCACGGCATCGTCGATGGCGCCGGGCTCGGTGATGTCGCACGTGACATCGCGGGTGCCGGCGATGTCCCAGGTCACCACCGTGGTGCCGTGCGCCCGATGGGCGTCGGCCAGGGCGGCGCCGATGCCCGACCCTCCGCCGATGACCAGTGCAAGCGGACCGGAGTCGTCGCGCATGGGATTCCTTTCCACGGTGCCCGGGCCAGACCGTACCCGGCGCGCGGTGCCAGACTCGGGCCCGGAAGCGCTGAGCGGGAGGCCCCGTGGCAGGGTCGAGGCGATGACGAGCGCACGGCCCACACCACGCCGGCAGCCCGTGCCGCGGCGGGTGCGGACCGTCACCTCCCGCAGAGGCACGGCGAGAGAGCCACGCAGGAGCCGCCCGGCGGACGAGGCGACTCCGGATGCGGGAGTATGTCCGATCATGAAAGCAGCCGTGTACTACGAGACCGGAGCTCCCGACGTGTTCCGCTACGAGGACGTGCCCGATCCGCGGGTCGGCCCGGGCGACGTCCTGATCGACGTCGAAGCGATCAGCATCGAGGGCGGTGACACGCTGAACCGGCTCGGGGGCGACCTGACCGCGCGGCCCCACGTCGTCGGGTACCAGTGTGCGGGCACGGTGGCCGAGGTCGGTGCCGACGTCCAGGGCTTCGCGGTGGGGGATCGTGCCGTCACGGTCGGGTTGGACGGCTCCCACGCGGCGCGCCGGGCGACGCCGGCCGGATTCGCCTGGAAGATCCCCGAGGCCGTGTCGACCGACGAGGCGGCCTGCGTTCCCGTTCCCTTCGGCACCGCGGACGACTGCCTCTTCGAGTTCGGGCACCTCAAGGCCGGTGAGACCGCGTTGATCCACGCCGGGGCGGGCGGGGTCGGCATCGCCGCCATCCAGATGGCCAAGCGTGCCGGCGCACGGGTCTTCGCCACCGCCTCGAGCGACGATCGCCTGGAGCGCCTGAAGGAGCTCGGGCTGGACGAGGGGATCAACTACGTCACGCACGACTTCGTCGCGGAGGCCCGCCGCCTGACCGACGGGCGCGGCGTCGACGTGGTGGTGGACTCCGTCGGCGGCGTGACGCTCCAGGGGAGCATCAACGTCCTGGCCTATCGCGGTCGCTGCGTGTCGGTGGGCGATGCGGGCCGAGCGGCGGCGGAGCAGGTCGACATCTCGACGATGCGGGGGAACAACCAGACGCTGGCGGGCTACTTCCTGGGGGCGGAGCTGCTCCTCTCACCACGGCCCCACGCCATGATCGCCGGGCACCTCGATGCCATCGCGCGTGGCGAGCTCAAGGTGGTCATCGACCGGACGTTCCCGCTCTCCGACGCCGCCGGGGCCCACGCCTACATCGAGAGCCGGCAGGCCTTCGGCCGGGTGCTGCTCGTCCCCTGAGCCCCGGCCGGTCGGGGACTACGAGGCCGTGGCGGCGGTGTGGTGACCCGTTCCGCCCTCCGACGTCACCGCCCGGAGCTCGTCGAGCGACGTCCGCATCAACTGGGGCAGGTCGAGATGGACGGGGTCGGCCACCCAGCGCTCGAAGGCGACGCGGAACACGGCGATCGCCACCTCGGCCGCCAGGCTGGCGGCGTGGTCGGGCACGCCGCGCCCGTGCAGAGTGTCGGCCACCGCCGTCGAGAGCGACGCAAGCTTCTTGAGCTCGCGCTCCTGAAGCTCCGCGTTGGCCGCAATGATCTCGTAGCGCCGGCGGGCGAAGGCCCGGCGCTCCTGAATGAGGGCGCCACCCGCCACCACCCCTGCCATGGCGGCGTCGACCGGCGCCATGGCCGGCGGCGCGTCGGCCACCGTGCTGACGAGCAGCTCCTGCAGCATGGCCGCGCCGGCGAAGAGCACCTCGCGCTTGTCGGCGAAGTGGCGGAAGAAGGTGCGCTCCGTCAGGCCCGCCCGCTTGGCGATCTCCGCCACGGTGGTCTCGTCGAACCCACGTTCCACGTAGAGATCCATGGCCGCCTTCTCGAGCCTCCCCCGTGCGTCCGGCTCCCAGCGGCCCATGCGCCGATGGTACCTGATGACAGTCACTGACATACCTGGTACAGTGATGTCAGCGAGTGACATCGCAAGCTCCCGCACCGAGACCGAGGGGCGGGCACACCGAGTTCGTGGAGGTTCTGTCATGCGTTACTTCGTCACCGGCGGGTCGGGTTTCATCGGCTCCGCTGTCGTTCCCGAACTGCTGGGTGCCGGCCACGAGGTGGTGGCCCTTGCCCGATCCGATGCCGCCGCCGCGGCCCTCGCCGACGCCGGAGCCGAGGTGCTGCGGGGTGACCTCGAGGACCTCGACAGCCTGCGCAGGGGCGCCGCCGCGTCGGACGGGGTCGTGCACCTCGGCTACGTCCACGACTTCTCCGACATGGCGATCGGGGCCGCGGTCGACCTCGCGGCCATCGGGGCGATCGGGGAGGTGCTGGCGGGCTCGGGCAAGCCGTTCGTCGTCACGACGGGGACGCTCCTCCTCGCGCTCGGCGACGTCGGCCTGGCGCCCGGAGCCCTCGGGACCGAAGACGACGTGTCCCACTCCTCCGTGATGCCGCGGGTCGCGTCGGAGAACGCCGCCATCGCACTGGCCGACAACGGAATCCGGTCTGCCGCCGTCCGCCTCTCGCCCTCCGTGCACGGCAGGGGGGACCACGGCTTCGTGCCGATCCTGATCGGGATCGCGCGCGACAAGGGCGTCTCCGGCTTCGTGGGTGACGGTGCGACCCGCTGGCCGGGTGTGCACCGCCTGGACGCGGCCCGGCTCTTCCGGCTGGTCGTCGAGGGAGCGCCGGCGGGCTCGCGCTGGCACGGCGTGGGCGACGAGGGTGTGCCGTTCCGCTCCATCGCCGAGGTCATCGGCCGCCACCTCGACGTGCCCGTACGCAGCATCGCGCCCGAGGAGGCGGCCGCCCACTTCGGCTTCCTGGGCGGCCTGGTGTCGGTCGACAACCCGACCTCCAACGCGCTGACGCGGGAGCGCCTGGGCTGGGAACCGGTGGAGCCGGGCCTGCTGGCCGACCTCGACGAGGGCCACTACTTCGCCTAAGTCCGTCCACCGGGGCCGCCTCCCGGCTCCGGGCCCGCTCCGGGTGTCCCGTAGAATCGCTGGCCGGCCGTCGGAGCCCGCGCCAGGGTTCCCGTGATCCGGAAAAGGGACGACATGAAGATCGCAGTGGTCGGAACGGGAGCGATGGGCTCCGTGTACGCCGGCCTGCTCGGCAAGGCCGGTCACGAGGTCTGGGCCATCGACACCTGGCAGGAGCACATCGACGCCATCGCCGCGTCCGGCCTGGCCGTGTCGGGGGCGAGCGGCAGCTACGTCGTCGACAACCTCCGCGTCGGGCGCGTCCCGGGAGACGCGGGGAGCTGTGACCTCTGGGTCATCGCCACCAAGGCGGCGGACGTCGACGCGGCGGCCGCGGCGATCGCGCCGCTGCTCGGGCCCGACACCGTGGTCATGGCCTTCCAGAACGGGCTCGGCGCCGGCGAGCGCGTGGCGCGGCGGATCCCGGAGGCGCACATCGTGATCGGTATCGCCGAGGGGTTCGGGTCGTCGGTCCCCGAGCCCGGGCATGTGCACCACGAAGGGATGCGGCTGATCCGCATCGGGGAGATGAACGGCGGGCTCTCCGACCGCGTGCAGCAGATCGAGCGGGCCTGGCTCGACGCCGGGTTCAACGTCCGTGCCTTCGACGACGTGCATCTGATGATCTGGGAGAAGTTCCTCTGCAACGTCACGCTCAGCGCCCCCTGCGCAGTGTTCGACGTCACGGTGGGCGAGCTGATGGCGGACCCGGAGGCGTGGCAGGTGGCGCTCGGCTGCACCGCGGAGGCCTACCGGCTCGGGCTGGCCCAGGGCGTCGAGTTCTCCTTCGACGACCCGCTGCGCTACGTCGCGGACTTTGCCGCCACCATCCCCAACGCCAGCCCCTCCATGCGGCTGGACCACCTCGCCCGGCGGCCTTCCGAGGTCGACGTCATCAACGGTCAGGTGGTGGCCCTCAGCCGTGCGCTCGGGCTGGAGGCGCCGTACAACGAGACCCTCTGCGCCGTCCTGCGCCACCGCGAGTCGCTGTTCGGCTGACATCCCGCCTGCCGCTCATCGACCGACCGGCGGCGCTAGCCTCTGCCGACGCGTTGCTCCGGGCGGCGCGCGTCGGGGGGTTGGCGATGGGGATGGGACGCAAATCGGGAGCACGATGCCTGCCCAGGGCGATGGCTGCGGTCGCGGTCCTCGGGAGCGCGCTGGCGCTGGGTCTCGCCGCGCCGGCGGGCGCCGCTGGCCCGACTCCCGAGAGCGAGGCCAGCACGAGCACGAGGGGCGTCACGGCCGACAGCATCAACGTGGTCTTTCCGATCATTTCGTTCAGCAGCATTGAGGGCGAGTTCGAGATCGAGTCCGATGCCGAGTACGGCGAGCAGACGAAGGCCATCAACCTCTTCGTGAACCAGATCAACGATGCCGGGGGCATCAACGGCCGGAAGATCAACCCGATGATCGTGGGCTTCGACCCGACGAATCCCGACGAGCAGCGGTCGCTGTGCAAGCAGTGGACCCAGGGCAGCCCGCCGGTGTTCGCCGTGCTCGACGGGCTCGGCACCTTCGAGGGTGTGAACCAGCTCTGCATCACGCGGGAGGGCCACACGCCGATGCTCTCCCAGTGGACGACCACGACCAACTGGACGACCCTCGGCGCGCCGTATCTGTGGTGGACCGGCGTCGACGACGCGCCCCTCCTGGCGGCCACGGTCGATTGGGGCGTGAGCTCGGGCCGTCTCGGGCACGGCACGAAGGTGGGGGTCGTGGTGTCCGACGAGGTGAGCGACCAGGACGCGTTGCACTCGTACCTTCTGCCGGATCTGAAGAGGGCCGGCATCGACCCCCAGGTCGTGACGATCACGTCGGACGTGGGCGAGACGGCCACCACGGACTCGGACGCCACCCTGGCCGTCGAGCGGCTGAAGGAGGCCGGCGTGCAGTCGGTCATCCCGCTGCTGCCCGAGAACGCGTTCACCCCCTACATCGGCGCCGAGACGTCGCAGAGCTACTTCCCCAAGCTCCTGCTCAGCGACTACCAGTCCGAGATCGAGGTCGCGCTCGGCCTCATCCCCATCCCCTACGAGAAGGCGCTCAACGGTCAGGAGGGTGTCACCGCCGAGACGTTGGGCGGCATCGACCTGCCGAGACCCGAGTCCCAGGGTGGCTACGACCCGGGGGTGCGCAGCTGCTGGACGGTGTGGCACAAGGCCTACCCCCAGAAGCCCAAGGGCAACCTCAACGACGACATCGAGGAGCAGGGGCCCGTCCAGGGGTGGTGTCAGGAGATCCACCTGTTCGCCAAGGCGGCCACCATGGCGGGCAAGGACCTGAATCGGCGGACGTTCGTCGAGGCGATGTCCCACATCACCGACTTCCCCGGTGGGTACTCACCCGTCCTGAGCTACGGGCCCGACAAGTTCTCCGGACCGACGCAGTACGAGGTCGTCGAGGTGCACGACAACCATCCGCCGACGACGCTGTGCAAGCACGGTCCGCCCGGGTCACCTCCCGCCGGCGTGTGCTGGGTCATCGAACAGAAGTGGAAGCCCCTGCCTTGAGTGCCGTGGCCCGTGGGCGGCTGCGCCCGCCCTCCGACGCGCCGGCCGTGGGGGAGTGGAGCGAGGAGGTGGCGCAGCTCGGGCAGGCGGTGGTCGAGCAGATCGTCAGCGGAGCCCTCGGCGCGCCGGTCGACTACGACCAGGACCACGACGAGTGGGTGGTCGTGCTCCACGGCGGGGCCACCCTGCAGGTGGACGACGAGACGCTCGAGCTCGGGGAGGGAGACTGGGTGCTGCTCCGCGCCCATGTCCCGCACCGCCTGGTGTACACGGTGCCCGGGACGGCCTGGCTGGCACTCCATGCGCTGGAGGGGGTGGAAGCACCCCTCCGGTAGGTTGGACCGATGGCAGTGCCAGGCCCGCCCGAGCTCGGCCGGGGCGTGGTCGTGCTGCCCGGCGTGACTCCTCCGGGCCCGTGGAAGGAGAGCCAGCGGGTGGTTGTCGACCAGTGCGCGCTCGGGGAGCCCGATGCCGTCCTGGCGACGCTGCAGCACGCCTGGCTCGAGCGTCGGCCGGTCGTGGTGGAGCTGGGGATCGACCCCAGGGACCTGCTCGAACGCGAGACCTTTCGTGGCCCTGTCCACGACCTGAGCCCGCACTTCGAGTTCCCGCGCGAGCGGCTGCACTTCCTCGTGTGGGCTAACAACTATGACGCCCGCAACGGGGAGCCGGTCTGGTGGCACGGACGCAAAGCGGCCCGGAGCTTCGCGTCGCACGGGGTGCGCGAGGCGGGCCCCGGCGACATTCAGACCGGCGACGGGACGCCTCTCTTCGTCGACGGCGGGCCGTTCGCCCCTCCCCGCCTGGCCCTGGGCATCGGGATCGCGCACCGTTGGAACACCGAGGCGGGATCCCTCTCGGCCGTGGGCCACCAGCCGTCCAGGGCCGACCTGGCCCCGGACCAGCTGGCGGCCGTGAGCCATCCCACCGGGGCCGCCCGGGTCATCGCCCCCGCCGGGTCGGGCAAGACCCGCGTCCTGACCGAGCGGCTGCGGCACCTGCTGGAGGACCGGGCCGTGGACCCTTCGACCGTCACGGCGCTGGCCTTCAACACGAAGGCGGCCGACGAGCTGCGCGAGCGCTGTGGCGGCCTCGTGGCCGCCCGCGGCCCTCACATCCGGACGCTCAACGGTGTCGCCTACTGGATCTGCAATGCGTTCGGCGGCCGGGGGCGGCTGCAGGTCCTCGAAGAACCTCGCGTCCGCGACATGGTGCAGGGCGTCTTCGAGGTTCGTCGCCAGGCCAACACCGACACCGTGCTCCCGTACGTCGATGCGCTCTCGGCCGTGCGACTGGGGCTCCGCTCGCCGGCCGCGGTCGAGGAGGAGATGCCAGACGCCCGCGGCCTGGCTGCGGGCTTCGACACCTACCGCGAGGCCCTGGCCGACGCCGGCGCCGTCGACTTCGACGAGCAGATCTATCTCGCCATCGAGATCCTGTTGCGCGACCCTGCGGCGCGCCAGGCCGCCCAGAGCCGCTGCCGCCTCTTGCTCGTCGACGAGTTCCAGGACCTGAACCCGGCCCACATGCTCCTCATCCGGCTGCTCTGTGCCCCGGCCTTCGACTGCTTCGGCGTGGGCGACGACGACCAGGTCATCTACGGCTACTCCGGCGCAACGCCCGACTACCTGATCGGGTTCGGCGACTACTTCCCCGGGGCGCGCCCGTACGCGCTCGAGGTCAACTACCGGTGCCCACCGGCGGTCGTCGCCGCGGCGCGGCACGTGCTCTCGTACAACGCGACCCGGATCGACAAGGCGATCACGACACCGAACGGGAGCACCGATGCGCTTCCCGCCTTCGGCGGTCCCGTCGAACGACTCGGGCCGGTCGCCGTCCTCCACGCCGACGCCGAGCATCTCCCCCGGACGGCCGTGGCCGCGATCGCGGCGTGGAGAGACGCCGGCGTCGCGCCCGGGGAGATCGCGGTGCTCTCCCGGGTCAACTCGACCCTGCTGCCGGTGCAGGTCGCCCTTTCCGAGGCCGGCATCCCCTGCACGGCCCCACTCAGTGCGGACGTGCTGCGACGGACGGGGATCGCGACCACGTTGGCGTACCTGCGCATGGGCCTGGCTCCCGATGCGATCAGGCGGGAGGACGTCGCCCAGACGATTCGCCGGCCTTCCCGCGGGATCGCCCCCAACGTGAGCAAGATGCTCTCGGAGCGGGCCACGACCTCGGTCAGCGACATCAGGCGCCTGGCCGGACGGCTCTCAGGACGCGACGTGTCCAAGCTCTTGGACTATGCGGACGCGATCGCGTCGGTGGCCACTGCGTGTCGCACGACCACGGCGGTGGCGGTGCGGGCGGTCAGGACCGAAGTCGGCCTGGGGGAGACCATGGACGTCCTGGACTCGTCCCGGCGGGAAGCGGACCGATCGACGCACGCCGACGACCTCCTGGCGTTGGAGTCGCTGGCGGGGCTCCATCCGGACGTCGGCACGTTCGAGGCGTGGCTGCGCAACGCCCTGGGACGGCCGCCCGTCGACGGGCCCGCGGTGCACCTCTCGACGATCCACAAGATCAAGGGCCGGGAATGGGACCACGTCATCGTGTACGGCCTCTCCGAGGGACTCTTCCCGCACCGGCTGAGCGACGACGAAGAGGGCGAGCGGCGGGTCTTCCACGTGGCGCTGACTCGTGCCGTCCGCCAGGTGGTTCTTCTCGCCGACAGGGCGGAGCCCTCTCCCTTCGTGGCGGAGCTCGACGGCGGCAGGGCGCACACGCCGGTCGTGCCGGCACGGCGGGCGCGCGACGCCGACGACCGGACGGGCCGGATCAGGACGAGCGCGGCGACCGGCACGCGTCGAGCACGCGGCGTGGCGGGCGCGCGTGGACGGCGGGCGTCGCCGACCCGGCCGGCTCCCAGCCTGCCGGTCGCGGCGGCCGAGGTCGGCCTCGCGCTCCACCACGGGGGGCATTCGGGGACCGTGGTCGACCTCACGGAGTCGGCGGCCACGCTGCGCGTCGGGGCGGCCCGCCTCACCGTGCCCTTCGGTGCCGAGGTGCGGGTGGACGGCGTGATGGTGGTGCTGGGTGCGCCCGGGGCGGCGGCCGGCGCCGCGGACGCCTGCGCGCAGGCACTGCGGGAATGGCGCTCCGAGGCGGCGAAGCAGGCGTCGGTGCCCGCCTACGTCGTGCTGAACGACAGCGAGCTGGCCGGCATCGCGATGGTGCGGCCGCGGACGCTGCGCGAGCTGGCCCGCTGCAAGGGCATCGGGCCGGTGCGGCTGGAGCGCTGGGGCGACGAGCTGCTGGCTGTCCTGGAGAGCGCGGCCGGCGGATAGCCAGCGGCCGATCAGGGCGCCGCCGGGACGATCCGGTACGCCGTCACCGGATCGGCGAAGCCCTTCAGCGTGAGGGGCGGGAGGCGCTCGAAGCTGCATCCGCTCGCCGCCGCTCGGATCCCCTCGGACACCACGGCCGTCGAGGGTTCCGCCGCGCCCACAAGGCGCGCCGCCAGATTGACGTCGGGGCCGTAGAGGTCGCCGAACACCGAGGCCATCTCGCCGGTGGCCACGCCCACCCGCACCGGAGGCAGTGTCCCGCCGGTGGCCGCAATCAGCTCGAGGGCGATCCGACAGGCGTCTGCCGCGTCCTCGGTCACGAACATCGCCTCGTCGCCGATGGTCTTGACGATCTGCCCGTGACCCCGGGCCACGATCTCGGATGTGCGCAGGTCGAACTCGACCAGGACGTCGGTGAGTTCGCGCAGCGACAGCGACGCCGTCGCGGTCGTGTACCCCACCAGGTCGACGAAGCCGACGGTGCGTCGCACCGTCACGACCGATTGCTCCGCATCCGTGGACCACATGCGTTCGGCCACCGCCACGATCTGCCGCCGCAGCACGGCGTCGAGCGTGGCCACGAAATTGGGCAGCATCGTCTCGGTCAGTTCCGAGTACTCCCTGACCACGTCGATGTACGGCTTCCCGGCCGCCCGCCGAGGCAGTTCGACCCGCAGCCGGAAGACGCCGACGAGAGTCTCGGCCAGCCGGGTGACGGCGTTGCCGGTGACCCGGGCCAGCTGGAGCGTCGCCTCGTCCCCGAGCAACGCGTTGTGGGCGCCGGCGAACAGCCGGACGCTGGCCGCCTCGTCCGCCGTGACCGGGAAGTCCGGATCGGTGGGGAGGCCGGCGGCCGTCATGAGGCGCACGGTCGTCGGCCACGGCAGCCCGGCGGCCTCCGCCACCTCGCGGAGCGGGAGTGGCCCCCGTGGCCGCAGTGTCATGTCGAGGACCAGCTCGCCGAGGTTGGGGGCGGCGGCCACGTCCTCCAGCGTGGCCCCCCGCTGCAGGGCAAGGTGGATCAGCTCCAGGCGATCGGGAGCGTCGGGCGCCGCCGGGTCGCACAGCCCGAGGCGCTCCAGCTCGCTTGCGTCCGGCGCCGGCGCGTCGTCGGTCACGGCTCCAGCTTGCCCGACCTTCCCACCGCGCGCCTGCCGGGCGGACCGGTTCAGGCCCGGGTGGGCTTGACCGCCAGCTTGTCGTGCCGGAGCGTTGCCCAGCGCAGCTTGACGAGCAGCACGACCGCCCACCAGCCGGGGTCGATCTCACCCTTGGCCAGCGACATCCTCCCGGAGGTGGTCATGGCGTGGTGGTTGTTGTGCAGACCTTCACCGGCGACCAACCAGGCCAGCCATTGGTTGTTGGTGGCCAGATTGTCGTGCGGCCGCTTGCCCCACTTGTGCCCGATGCCGTTGATGGCACCGCCGCCCAGGAGGTAGAGCGACGCGTGCACTCCGGCCGCAATGAGCCCGATCTCCCAGCCGAACAGGGCGACCAGGAGGGCGACGCCCAGGGCCAGGCCCAACACGGCGTGGTTGAACAGGACCTTGTCCCAGCGGTCCTCCGGCAGGTCCTTGGCGTAGCGGGCCACCTGCTCGGCGTTCTTGGAGACTCTCCGGTAGAGCACCGCGTTCCCGAATTGCACCAGCGAGTACCCGAAGATCACCGGTGAGTGCGGGTCGCCCTCCTGGTCGGTGTGGGCGTGGTGCTTGCGGTGCACCGCGACCCACTGACGTGGCCTCGTTCCCGTCGACATCCAGATGATGAACCGGCAGGCGAAGGCCACAGACGGCCGCAGCGTGATGGCCTTGTGCGCCATGGCGCGGTGCAGGTACACCGTCGTCACGATGAAGGCGATTTGGGAGGTCAGCAGCCCAATAAGGACGGCCTCGAGGACCGCGGGCACGACGCGACATTACCTCAGTCCACGGCACCCCGAGGTCGGCGCGGTCACCCGGCACCCGACCCGGGGCGAGATCGCAACCGGCGTGCAGCGCGGATCCGCGCCACAATGTGCGACTTCTGGCGACAATGCGATCCGAGGTGCCTTTCCATGAGCTTCACGCCGTACGACCGGCCGGTGCGAGCAGCCTTCATCGGTCTCGGCCGTATCTATGACCTGAACGTCCGGGGCTATCTCGACAACCCCGACGTCGAGGTCGTGGCCCTGGTCGACCAGCTCCCGGAGCGCCGGGACGAGAGGGCGGCCGACTGGCCCGAGGCCAAGACGTTCGCCTCGGCCGCCGAGCTGGCGGCCAGCGGGCTGGAGGTCGATGCCGTGGAGGTCCTGCTCCCGACCCCGTTCCACGACGAGGCGGTGGCCGAGCTTCTCGGGTACGGCTGGCACGTCAACCTGCAGAAGCCGATGTGCAACGACCTCGACGGAGCCCGGCGCATGCTCGACGCGGCCAGCGCCAGCGACCGCTTGCTGCGGGTCATGGAGAACTACGTCTTCTACGAGCCCCTGATCAGGCTGAAGGAGGTCGTGGAGTCGGGCGAGATCGGCTCGGTGAGCGGCTACCACATGAAGATGGTGGCCAGCGGCCGGGGCGGGTGGGACGTCCCCGCCAACAGCTTCGAGTGGCAGTTCCGTCAGATGCGGGAGGGCCGCGGGATCCTGGTCTTCGACGACGGCTGGCACAAAATGGCGACCGCCCACTGGCTCTTCGGGCCGGTCAAAGAGGTGCGGGCCTGGCTGGGCGGCACCGAGGTCGTGCCCGGCATCACGCTCGACGCGCCGGCGACCATTGTGTGGGAGCACGAGAACGGCGTGCGGGGCGTGTGGGACATCACGCTGGCGACGGACATGTACCTCCGCTCCGACTACTACACGAACGACGAGCGCTGGGAGGTCACCGGCTGGAAGGGGTTCGCCCGGGTCAATCGCTGCACGGGGCGTGGCATTCAGCAGCCGAGCCTGGAGGTCTACCTGGACGGCGAGATGCGCTCGTACCACGCGCTCGACGACGACTGGGCCAGCAGCTTCCGGGACTCGGGCCTGCACTGGCTGCGCTACCTGCGTACGGGGGAGGGCCCCATGCTCTGGAGCGGGGAGGAGGCGGCCGACATCCTCCGCTTCGCCCTCGCCGCCTACGCCAGCAGCGAGGCGGGAGGGATCGGGGTCAGCCCCGCCTCTCTCGGCTAGTTGTACCCGGCCGCGGCGTCCCCCGGGCGACCGGGGCACGCCGACAGGTACCGTCGTGTGCGTGGTCCGTCAGGAACCGGTCGCCAGCTTGGGGCGCCGCATCGGCGCCCTGGGCCTGACTGCGCTCCTCCTCGTCGTCACTCTGGTCGTCGGCTATGTCGTCTGGAGCGTCTTCGAGTGGCGGCACAGCCGCACGCCGAGCTACCGGCTCCTGAAGCTGCGCGTGGTCACCCGGGACGACGGCACGCCCATCGGCCTGGCGCGGTCCTTCTTGCGGAGCGGCGTCTGCTGCACGGTGCTGATCGTGCCGACAGTGGTCATCGGCGCCGTCGTCCTGCTCTGCTTCGCCTTCGGCGCGTCGCCGCCGGACGGCCTGTTCAGCCGGCCACGCCGCGCCCCCTGGGACTCCCTGACCGCCACCACGGTGCTCGACGAGCGGACGCGTCCGGCGCCGAACCCGATGGCCGACTTCCGCCCCATCGACCCGGTCGATCTCAGCGGCGTGCGGGCCCCCGAGCTCCCGCGGTCCAACGGGCACGCCCTCAATTAGGCGGCCGGGGGTTCAGCCGGCCGCGCTGCCCCGCCAGCGGCGCTCGAAGGGCAGCCGCCAGGTGCGCGGCGCGATGAGCTCGTTGATGGACGGCGGGCCCCAGCTGCCCTGGGGGTAGGGCTGTACCGGGGGAGGGTTCTCCAGTAGCGGTGTCGAGACCTCCCACAGTCGCTCAATGCCCTCCGCCGTGTTGAACAGCGTGTGGTCGCCGATCATGGCGTCGTGGATGAGGCGCTCGTAGGCCTCGAGCACGTCGGCGTCCTGGCCCGTCTCGTGCAGGGCGAACTGCAGGCTCAGCTTCTCGAGCTTCATGCCCGGCCCGGGCTTCTTCCCGTAGAAGGACAGGGACAGCTTCGACGAGTCGGCCAGGTCGAAGGTCAGGTGGTCGGGCCCCTGGCTGCCGACACCGGAGTCATCGGGGAACATGGACTTGGGCGGCTCGCGGAAGGCGATGGAGATGATGCGCTCGCCGCCCCCGAGCCTCTTGCCCGTGCGCAGGAAGAACGGCACCCCGGCCCAGCGCCAGTTGTCGATCTCCACCTTCAGCGCCACGAATGTCTCGGTGTCCGAATCCTTGGCCACGCCAGGAATGTCGAGGTAGCCCTCGTACTGCCCGCGCACGACCTCCGTGACGTCGACCGGCCGCATGGAGCGGAAGACCTTGTTCTTCTCCTCGTTGATGGGGCCACCGGACAGCGCCGTCGGCGGTTCCATGGCCATGAAGCCGAGGATCTGGAAGAGGTGGGTGACGACCATGTCCTTGAAGGCGCCCGTCGCCTCGTAGAAGGCGACCCGGTCGTCGACCCCGAGGGTCTCGGGCACGTCGATCTGCACGTGGTCGATGTGGTCACGGTTCCAGATGGGCTCGAAGAGGCCGTTGGCGAAGCGGAAGGCCAGAATGTTCTGAGCCGCCTCCTTGCCCAGGAAGTGGTCGATACGGAAGATCTGCTCCTCGTCGAAGACCGAGTGGAGCAGGTCGTTGAGCGCCACCGCGCTGGCCAGGTCGGTGCCGAACGGCTTCTCCATGACCACCCGCGAGCGCTCCACGAGCTTGGCGTCGGAGATCATCTGGAGCACGGAGCGGTCGGCTGCGGGCGGGACGCTCAGGTAGTGCAACCGCCTCGGCTCGCCACCCATCTCCTTCTCGGCGCCGGCCACGTGCTCGGCCAGCGCTTCTGCTCCCGCCGCCGTCGAGCAAAAGCTCAGCCGCTTCTCGAAGTTGGCCCATTGGAGAAGCGAGATCTTGTCCGTCGAGAACTGGTCGACGGCGAGGCGGGCCAGGTGGCGGAATTCCTCGTCGCTCAGCGTGCTCGTCGAGCTGCCGACGATGCGGTAGTCGGGCATCATGCCGTTCATGGCCAGGTGGAGCAGGCCGGGGAGCAGCTTGCGCGCCGCCAGATCGCCGGTGGCGCCGAACAAAATGATGACGTGCGGTTCGATCTGGTAGCCGGGCCGGGCGGAGTCCACCGTCTCGCTCTGGTCGGTCACCTCGGTCACGCGGGCCTCCGCTCGTTGAGTTCGGACACGTTGCCCCCCATGATCTTGGGCACGGACTCGCGCGGGAGCTTCTGGAGCTCGGTCACCCAGTCGGTCGGCTCCGGCAGTCCTTCAATGTGCGGCCAGTCCGAGCCGAAGATCACCCGGTCGTCGCCCATGAGGTCCACGATCTCGCCGACGTCGTCCTCCCAGAACGGGTTGATCCAGACATTGCGCCGGAATGTCAGGACCGGGTCCTCGGAGAAGTAGCCCGGCATGCGCCGGGTGGTGGTGCGGAGCTTGGCGAAGAGGGGCGCCAGGAATTCGGAGCCGTTCTCGACGGAGGCGACGCGCACGTTGGGGAAGCGGTCGAACAGCTTCTCCAGCAGGAGGGTGGCCAGGAAGTCGTGGGCGGCACGCTCAATGGCGAACATCTTGATGCTCGGCCGGCCCCCGCCGGCTCGGAACGACGCCGAGAAACCGTCGACGGCGTAGCCGTTGGAGGAGAGGCCGGCGTCGCCGGCGTGCACCACCACCGTGATGCCGGCCTCGTTGACCCGGGCCCAGAACGGGTCGAAGACGTCGTCGGCGGGAGAGCGGGGCCCGCCGGCCGTGACTGGGGCCGCGGCCCGCATCACCACGGCCCGGGCGTCCTGGTCGAGCGCCCACTCCAGCTCGCGTACCGCTTCGTCCACGTCGGCGAGCGAAATGTAGGGGGCGGCGAAGATCCGGTCCGCGTATGCCATGCCCCAGTCCTCGGCCAGCCAGCGGTTGAAGGCGCGGAACAGGAGGACGACCGCGCCCGGGTCGTGCTTGAGCGCCTCCTCGTAGAGCATGCCGAGGGTGGGGAAGAGCCAGACCTTGGAGAGATGCTGCGCGTCCATGGTGGCGAGCCGGGCATTGCGGTCGCGGTACTCGGGGCGGATCGGCTCGGGCGTGCCCATCAGCTCGTGCATCGGCCGGCCGTCGGGGTTGCCCCGGAAGTAGTCGACGAGCGCCCCGGCCGGTGCGATGGGGTTGAAGGTCGGATTGGTCACGGCCCGGCTCACGCGTCCGCCCAACGCGTGGTAGCGCCGCCCGTTGACCTCGACCCACTCGATCACCCGCGGCCCCAGTTTCGGATCGAGATGGCGGGTGAAGGCGTCGAGTGCTTCGTAATAGTGGTTGTCCGCGTCGAAGACGGGCGAGTCGACAGCGTGCATGGTCAGCCTTCCGCGAGCGTGCGCAACACAGCAGACTCTATTGGCTGCGGGTCGGCGGGCCCGCCGCGGTGTGGGCGGCTCCGGCCGGGTCGACCGCCCAGGGAGGGGCCTCGCCCCAGCGTTCCCCGTAGACCAGCTCGGGCAGGGGTCGCCGGCGTACCGGCCCGTGACGGCCCTGGGGCCGACCGAGGGTGATGGTCGCCATGATCTGGACGTCGTCGGGGATGTGGAGAAGCGCCCGCAGCTCGGCGTCCGCCGCGAACTGCCAGCCCGTCATGACGCCTCCGAATCCGAGGGCGCGGGCGGCCAGCAGCAGGTTCTGGCAGGCGGGGTACACCGACGCGCCGTCGGTGTACGCCTCGACGTGGCGGTAGCGCCGGAAGCAGGCCAGCACGAGCACGGGCACCGACTCGTAGGTGTCGACGTAGCGCTGCATGGTGCGGGCCAGGCGCGCCTTGGGCGAGTCGGACTGGGCGCCCGACCCGGTGTCGTAGCCGTCGGCCTCGCGCTTGGCTGCCCAGAACGCGCGGGCCCCTTCGCCGATGAGGCGCTTGGCCTCCATTGCAGCCGGCCCGTCGGTGAGCACGATGAAGCGGAAGGGCTGGCGGTTCGACCCGCTGGGAGCCCTGGTGGCCGCGAACAGGATGTCGCGCAGGGCCTCGTCGGGGACCGGCTCGTCGGTGTAGCGCCGGATGGCACGTGTGGTGAGCAGCCCCTCGTAGAGAGCGACCCCTTCGGGGGACGCCTCGCTCGCCGTCGTGTCGGCGGCCATCACGAGACGATACCCAATCGTCGGGGCGAGAGCGCGCGAGGACTCGGGTGACCCTGTGGAGAGACCGGCCTCAAGTAGGTTGCGCCGCCGTGCCCTCGCCCTTTCGCTTGCTCGGTTCCACCGCTTTGGTTGTCACCGCCCTGTCAGCCGCCCTGGTCTGTTGGCCGCCCCGAGCCGGAGCCAGCACGGCGGCCCGGACGATTCAACCCCTGACCTATCTGCACGTCGTGACACCCACCACGGGTGGCGACGTCACCCCGTACCTGGCTGACGCCGCAGGGCGGGAGGTGCTGCTCCACGGGGTGGCCGCCGTGGGCCTGCAGGACGTGGCCTATCCGGGCGCCAACGGCGGGCCCGCGCTCTTCCCTGTCGCGCCGGCGGCCTACGACGGCCGCTGCCCCAAGGCGTCGTCGCTCATCCCGCAACCTCCGCTGTGCGAGGCGCAGGCCTCACGCGCCGCCTTCGCGCAGTCGACGGCGCCGGGCAGCGGCGACGACTTCGCGCAGATGCGGGCCCTCGGGTTCAACGCCGTTCGCCTGGTCCTCAACTGGAGCCAACTGGAGCCGACGGCGGGCACCTACTCGTCGACGTACCTCGACCGTGTGGCGCAGGTCGTGGGCTGGGCCCGCCAGCAGGGGGTGTACGTCATCCTCGACATGCACCAGGATCAGTACTCCCGCTACATCCTCCCGGCCTCCAAGGCCGCGGCTCCCTCGGGTTGCACGCCGTCGGGCGGCTCGGATGGTGCGCCCTCCTGGGCGGTGCTCACCAACAGCAAGCCCGGGTGTGCCATGTACGGCATCGACGAGCTCAATCCGGCCGAGTCCGCCGCCTTCGCCAATTTCTGGCAGAACGCGACCGTGCCGGGCCCCCGGGGCGACGCGCCGGGCACTGGGCTGCAGGACCACTACATCGGAGCGCTGGCCGCGCTGGCCACGCGCTTCGAGGGCAACCCGGCCGTGCTGGGCTACGAGCTCATGAACGAGCCGCAGCCCGGTTCCACGGGGTCGACTCCCGCGGGGAACGGCTACGAGGCGAGCAGCCAGGACCTCTACCCCTTCTATACCCGGGCCATCGAGGCTTTGACCGGCGTACGGGACGGCCGCCCGACGTGCCCGGCCACAGCACCGACGTCGCTGACCAACGCATGCGCATACCCCCAGCTGGCGTCCGTCGACCGTCAGCAGATCTTCTACGAACCCCTGGCCTATCGCAACCTGGTCGATTTCTCTCTCCAGGTGTCCGCGCCGTTCTCGACGTACCCGAACCTGGTCTTCGCGCCGCACGTCTACACATATGCATTCACGGTGGAGCAGGACCTGCTGGGGCTGCCGGCCAAGCCCGGTGGCTTCCCGCCGAACTTCACCTTCGGGTACCAGACCGCTGAGTTCGAGGCTCAGGCCATGCATTCGGCCCTGTTCGTCACCGAGTTCGGCGACTCCTCGGGGACCGACACGACCATCCTCGCCAACGAGCTCGCCGCCCAAGAGGCGACGCAGACGGGCGCGACTCTCTGGGCCTGGAAGGGCCTCTCAAAGGCTCCCGGCACTTGCTGGTGCGTGCGCTGGCAGCAGACGAACTACCAGACGACGTCGAACGGCACTCCCGGGAAGGGCAATCCCAACGAGGCGCCCACGAAGGCGGACCTCCTCATCGCCAGCCGTCAGCGTCTCCTCATGCGCGTGTCGCCGATAGCGACCTCCGGGCGTCTGGGTGCCTACAGCTACGACCCTTCGACCCGGACGTTCGCCATGGTGGCGGCATCGACCGTCGCCGGCCGCCGCGGTGACCGCCAGACCGACACCGTCGTGTTCGTTCCTTCGACTGTCACCGGCACCGTGCACGTGAGCGGCGCGGCACGGCTCGATTCGGTCGTGACGCGGCCCGACGGATCCCGCCTGGCGTACGTGACGACCATGTTGCCCGCGTCGGGGGGGAGCAGTGCAGATCGCTACGGCGTCACGGTCGGCGCGGCCCCCCAGGCCCTGCTGACACGGGTGGCGGCAGAGGCCCAGAGCCCGTTGCCGCCGATCAGCGAACCCGTCGCCCGTGCCGCGGCCGAGAGCGCCCTGAGTGCCGAGGCGCACTCGTCCAATGCCTCCATCCGCTCGACGGCACAACTCGTGGAGGGGCTGGCCGGCATTGTGCTGGGCTCGACGGACCCCAACGGGCCCGGCACCCCCTGAATGCAGCATCCCGAGGCCGCCTCCTGCAACCCGTGGTTGAATGAGCCATGTTCTACGTGCTCATCTTCAGCCTGGCGGCCGTCGTCCTCATCGTTGCGTTCTTCACCGCCATGGCGCGGCGGCGCCGCACCCTGCGCGGTGAGGACGTGCCCGTCGGCGGGAGTGGGGCCGTCACCGCCCACGCGTCGCATGGCAGCCATCCGAACGCGGCGGCCCGGAGGAACCGTAAGGCGAAGCGGGCCCAGTCCCAGCACGACCGGCGGCGGCGGCATTGAGACCCTGCTCCATCCGGGCTTCGACTCCGCGGCTTCCTGACGCGGAGAAGCGGGGCCCGCAAGCCCCGATTCTCCGCACTCTTCGAGATGTCAGTGTCAGCCCAGGTACCCGAAGATCGGGCCGACGGCGTCATCGATCTTGAGGACGGGCGTGATCGTGAACGTCATGAACTCCGAATAGGCGAGCACGTCGGCAAACGCCGCCTCCATGCTGTCGAATTCGCCGACGGTGTAGCCGCCCGTGCCGTCGGCCCGGACATAGTGGGCGATCTCGCCTTCCGGGGCGCCCCGCTTCCCGAACTCGTCCATGAGCCGCTTCAGGTCGGCTTTCGCCATGTGTGGCTTCAGTCGGTAGTCGCTCACGAAGATCATGCTTCGCACCTTCTCTCTCAACAGGGCCGGACCTCGGACGAGGACGGGGCCAGTTCTCCGACGGTACCCCCATTGCACCTCCGACGCGCCAAAGACCCGGTGTTCTGAAAGGGATCAATTTCTGACCGCGCAGTGGCCGTCGTGGACGAGGCGCCCGTCGCGCCCAGCGGCCGCACCATGGCGAACGGTGAGCGTGTTGACTGTTGGAGTGACATCTGCCGCGCACTTCGGTGAGGAGCACCCGCTGACGTTGACGGGATTGGAGTCCGCCATCCGGTCCTCATGGTCCATTGAGACGTGCGATCCGACCGACGTGCCGCATTGGAGCAGCGACGAGCCCTCACGGGGCCAATGTGCCGTGACGGCATTGGTCGTGCACGACCTTCTCGGCGGCGAGCTGCTCGAGGCGGAGGTCGACCACGCGGACGGGTCCCATCAAGGGTTCCACTACTGGAACCGGTTCGCCGGCGTCGATGTCGATCTCACCCGACGGCAATTCGCGGACGGTGAAGTCGTTCTGCCACCCCACCTGATTGAGCGCCTGCCGGACGTGCCGTGGTTGGCCGAGGAGCAGTACGTCATCTTCCGTGAACGGGTGAGCGCCGCGCTGCGGGCGCTGACCGACGAAGACTGAGTCGCTTCGGCGTCAGGCCGTCTCCGCCGGCACGCGGTCGAAGTAGAGATCGGGGTGGCGCTGGTCCTCCAGCAGGCCGGAGATCCCCTCACGCGCATGGGCGATGTGCAGGTCGATGCGATGCACCAGGAGCTCGGCCCGGCTGAGTGCGCCCGGGACGGCCCGGCTGGCCTCCGCCACCACGGTGCCGGTCGGCGCCACAATCCGGCTGGCCCCGAGCAGTGTCGACGTGGAGTGGGATCCGGCCTGGTTGGCCTGGACCCACCACTGGCTGTTGGTCAGGGCGAGGGCGGGGCAGAGCAGATCCCAGGCGTTGGCCCCCTCCACCTCGCAGGCGGCGGGGGCCAGGATCAGGCGGGCGCCGCGGAGGGCCATGGTCCGCGCCACCTCGGGGAAGTCGCCGTCGAAGGAGACGACCAGGCCCACCCGTCCGAGGGCGGGGTCGTCGAACGTCGTCAAGCGGTCCCCGGGGGAGAACACGGCGGGCTCGAGCGTCGGCGGGTACAGGTGGGCCTTGCGGTGCCAGGCCGCCAGCTCGCCCCGGGGGTTGAAGACGAGCGCCGTGTCGTACAGGCGGCCGTCGTCGCCCAACTCGGGCACGCTGCCGGCGGCCAGCCACATGTCGCGCCGCCGCGCTGCCTGGCCCAGCTTGGCCGACCGCGGCCCGTCGAGAGGCTCGGCGTCCGCCCGGACGTCCCGCGCCAGTGTCTCGGGGTCGTAACCGCACGACCACAGCTCGGGCAGCAGGAGAAGCTCGACTCCACGTGACGCGGCATCGTCCATCATGCCGAGCGCCACATTCATGTTCTGGCGCGGCTGCCCTGGTGCGGCCAGCCATTGGGCCACACCAACTAGAAGGTCTCGCTTCACGTCGGGTACCTGGTTTCCCACCTCTGTACTGCGCTGTGCCGCTCACCCTACGGAGGCAACGTTCGTCGTTCGTTTCCCGTACGTGAATGCACTGTTAAAGGCGGGGACGAGGCCCGCCGGGGAACCGTCGCCTCATGCCGCTCCCGGCGCCGCCATGATCGTGACGAGGTCGTAGAGCACGTGTGCCGCGGCGATCGACGTGATCTCGGCGTGGTCGTAGGCGGGGGAGACCTCGACCACGTCGCCGCCGACGACGTTGGCGGTGCGCAGTCCCCGCACCAGGGCCAGGAGCTCGCGGCTGGTGAGCCCACCCGCCTCGGGCGTGCCGGTGCCGGGCGCGTGGGCCGGGTCGAGGACGTCGATGTCCACCGAGACGTAGACGGGGGCGTCCCCGATCCGCGCCCGGAGCCGGCCCACGACCTCGGCCACCCCGTGCTCGGCCACGTCGTCGGTCGTGAGCTGCGCGAAGCCCATCGACTGGTCGTCGCTGAGGTCGGCGTCCGAGTAGAGCGGTCCTCGCAACCCCACGTGTGCGCTGCGGTCGCGGAGGAGGAGCCCCTCCTCCCAGGCGCGGCGGAACGGCGTCCCGTGGGTGAAGCGCTGCCCGAAGTAGGTGTCCCACGTGTCGAGGTGCGCATCGAAGTGGACGAGGGCGAGCGGCCCGTGCCGGCGCGCCGTGGCGCGCAGCAGCGGCAGGGCGATGGTGTGGTCGCCCCCGATGGCGACGAGCCGCCCGCCGTCGCGCAGCAGCGTGTCGGCTCCCGCCTCTATCTGGACCACGGCTTCTTCCGTGCTGAAGGGCGTGCAGGCGATGTCGCCCGCGTCGACCACCTGCGCCCGCTCGAAGGGCAACGCCTGGAGCGCCGGGTTGTAGGGCCGCAACAGCCGCGAGCCCTGGCGCACGGCGGCCGGCCCGAAGCGGGCACCCGGCCGGTAGCTGGTGCCGCCGTCGAACGGCACCCCGGTCACCGCAATGTCCCAGCGCTCGACCTGATCCGTGCTGGGCAGCCGGGCAAAAGTGGCGAGACCGGAGAAGCGCGGGACCCTGCTGGCGTCGGCGGGACCGACGGGCGCACCGGCCTCGGCCATCAGTCGTCGATGGCCTGGTAGACGAGCGCCCGGAGTTGGGCCCGGAACGGGTAGGCGGCAGACGGGAAGAGCTGGGTCATGAACACGACGAAGAGGTCCTCGGCCGGATCGACCCAGAACGCGGTGCTGGCCGCCCCACCCCAGTAGAAGTCGCCGGCCGACCCGGCCATGGTGGTGGCCGCCGGCCCGAGGCCGACGGCGAAGCCGAGCCCGAAGCCCACGCCCTCGAAGTTGGCTTCACCGAAGCCCCCGACCGCCATGTCCTGCAGGGTGGCGCCGCCGGGGAGGTGGTTGACCGTCATCAGCTCCAGGGTCTTGCGGCCGAGGACCCGTCGGCCGCCCAGCTGGCCGCCGTTGGCCAGCATCTGGCAGAAGGCCACGTAATCGCGGGTCGTCGAGACCAGGCCGCCGGCGCCGGAGAGGTACGTGCGTGGGCGCAGGATTGCGTTGGCAAACGGGCCTTCCATGAGGCGGGGGGTGTTCGCCGGGCGGTACTGGTAGCAGGCAGCCAACCGCGGCAGCGACCCTTCGGGCACGAAGAACCCGGTGTCGACCATGCCCAACGGCTCGAAGAGCTCGCGTTGGAGATACTCGTCGAGCGGCAGGCCCGAGAGGATCTCCACCAGCCGGCCCACGATGTCGGTCGATATCCCGTAGTTCCAGTGGGTCCCGGGGTGGAACTTGAGCGGGTGCTCCGCGAGCAGCGCCGTGACGCTCTCGAGCGTCTGCCCGTCGCCGAGCGCGGCCCGCGCCTCGCTGAAGGCGGCGTCGATGGGATTGCCGGGGAAGAGCCCGCCGGGGAGGCCGGTGGTGTGCATCAGCACGTCGCGCATGTTCATCGGCCGCTCGGGCTTCACCAGCGTGACGGCGTCGTCGGCACCGACGACGCCGACCTGGAGCGTCCGCCATTCGGGGATGTAGCGGTGCACCGGGTCGAGCAGCTGGAACTTCCCTCGCTCGTACAGCTGCATGAGGGCGACCGAGGCGATGGGCTTGGTCATGGAATAGATGCGGAAGATGGCGTCGTCCGCCATCGGGGTCTGCCGCTCGCGGTCCATGAGCCCGAGCGAGCGGTGGTAGGCGACGTGCCCGCCGCGCACGACGGTGATCTGGCAGCCGGCGATCTTCCCGGGTTCGACGTAGGTGGACGAAAAGTGCTCGGTGATGCGCTCAAGGCGCACCTCGTCCATTCCGGCTGCGTCCGGTTCGATCTTCATCAGCGTTCTCCCGGCTATCCCTTCTTCAGCTTCTGTTCGCGCAGGTAGGCGGCCGTGCCGGCCAGGAACGCGCCCACATCCTGGGCCTTCGAGGCGGCCAGGTCCTTGAAGTACTCGGGGAAGTAGACCTGGGCGGCACCGGACTCGAGGCCGGCCAGGATGGCGTCGGCCATCGCCGAGACGGGCTCAGCGGGAATCGGCAGGTCGGGCACGTCGTTGTCGGGCAGGGTGAACAGCGGCGTGTCGATCACTCCGGGGTAGACGACCATGACCTTGATGCCGGTCTCCCACAGGTCGACGGCCATGGCCTCGGAGAAGGCCGTGAGCGCCGCCTTGGACGCGTCGTAGGCCGCCTCTCCGGGCGCGCTGAGGGGGGCGGCGATCGACGAGATGTTCACGATGGTGCCCGAGCCGCGGGCAAGCATCTGGGGGAGCAGGTCGTAGGTCAGGCGCATCGGCGACAGGTAGTTGATGTGCATGACAGCCGTGATGGTGTCGATGTCGAGCGCTGTCGTGTGACGGCGCTTCGGGATGCCCGCGTTGTTGACCAGGAGGTCGACGCCACCGAAGGCATCGAGCACGTCCACGGCCAGCTGGTCCACCGCGTCGGGGTCCGCCAGGTTGGTGACCCACATGCGGCTGTCGGGCGAGTGCTTCATGCAGCGTTCCAGCACCTCGGAGAGCTGCTCGGCGCGCCGGGCGCAGATGCCGACCACGGCACCACGCTCTGCCAGCGCCTCGGCCAGCCCGGCCCCGATCCCCGATGACCCCCCGGTCACCAGCGCACGGCACCCTTGCAGGTCCAACGCCATCGTCCACCCCACTTTCGATCTGTGCGACCCGTCTCACCTTAGGCAGCACCGGTGCCCCGCGGCCATTGACACTTTGTTCACACCCATCCGGGTCGCGTTGACGTCCGGTTCACGCCGCCACCGCCAGCATGGACCCATGGCTGACTTTCTCGCAGTGCTGGGCGTCGCGGCGTTCATCGCAGTGTTCATGGGTCTCATCTGGTGCCTGGAGCGGGTATGACCTGGGTCCAGGGCGTCCTACTCGGCATCTCGGTCGTGATGTTCATCTACCTGGGCATCGCCATGTTCAAGCCCGAGTGGTTCTGATCTGACATGGGCTTCTTCTGGACCATCGTCGTCCTGATCATCACGCTCGGCCTCGCATGGCGGTTCCTGGGCTCGTACATGGCCGCTGTTTTCGACGGCCGCGTCACCTACCTCGCCTGGGCGGAGCGGCCCTTCTATCGGCTGCTCGGAACCAGCCCCGACAAGGAGCAGTCCTGGAAGCGCTACGCCGGCTCGACGGTGATCTTCTCGGGGGTGTTTCTCGCCGTCGGCTACCTGTTGTTGCGGATCCAGGGTTCGTTGCCCCTCAACCCACAGCACTTCGGCGCCGTCCCGCAAGCACTCAGCTTCAACACGGCCACCTCGTTCCTGACCAACACCAACTGGCAGAACTACGGCGGCGAGACGACCATGTCGTACTTCTCGCAGATCGGCGTCCTGACCGTGCAGCAGTTCGTCAGTGCCGCCGTCGGGATTGCCGTGGCGATCGCCGTGACCAGGGGCTTTTCGCGCCGGAACTCACCCACCATTGGGAACTTCTGGGTCGACATCACCCGCTGCATGCTCTACATCCTGCTCCCGATCGCTTTCCTGGCGGGGATCGTGTTGGTCGCCTCGGGCGCCGTGCAGACCCTCGCTGGGCCTGTGTCGGTCCACAACGCCATGAACGGCGTCACCCAGACCATCCCGCGGGGTCCGGCCGGCTTCATGGGATCGATCATGCAGCTGGGGACCAACGGCGGCGGTTTCTTCGACGTCGACCTGGGCCACCCGCTCGAGAACCCGACGGGGCTCACCAACTTCATCTACATCTGGCTCACGCTCTCCATCCCCTTCGCGCTGACGTACACCTTCGGCAAGATGGTGGGGAGCATCCGGCACGGCGTTGCCCTGTTGATCGCCATGGTCTTGATCTTCGGCACCTGGGTCGGCTTCACCGCCTACGCGGAGCACCAGAACAACCCGGCGGTCTATGCGGCCGGCGTGCACTCCACGGTCGGCAACACCGAGGGCAAGAATGCCGAATTCGGCGACACGAGCAGCGCGCTGTTCAACGTGTCGATGACCCAGACCTCCGATGGCGCGGTGGACAGTGCCACCGACTCGTACAACCCGATGGGTGGCTTCGGCCCCATGACGGGCATGATGCTCGGCGAGGTCACCCCTGGAGGGACGGGCAGCGGGCTCTACACGCTTCTCATCTATGCCGTCATCGCGGTGTTCATCGGTGGCCTCATGATCGGGCGAACACCGGAGTACCTGGGTAAGAAGATCCAGGCCCGGGAGGTGAAGCTGGCGGGCCTGGCCGCAGTGGTTATGCCGGTCACCGTGTTGGTGCTCACGGCTATCGCCGTGTCGGTCCACGCCGGGCGGGCCGGCCCGCTCAACGCCGGTCCTCACGGATTCTCCGAGATCCTCTACGGCCTCACCTCGCAGGGCAACAACAACGGATCTGCGATGGCTGGACTGACGGGCAACACCGCCTTCTACAACATCGTCGGCTCAATCGACATGATGATCGGCCGCTTCGGGATCATGATACCGGCCCTCGCGCTCGGAGGCGCCCTGGCGGCCAAGAACACCGTGCCCGCCTCGCTCGGCACGTTCCGCACCGACAACGGCATGTTCGTCGGGCTGACCATCGGCGTCATCATCATCATCGGCGGGCTCACCTTCTTCCCCGCCGTCTCGCTCGGTCCCATTGTCGAGCAGCTCAGCCACGGAAAGTTCTTCTGATGACCACTGTGACCACACAACCGGAATCCCAGCCGAGCGACCTGCCACACGGCGTCGCGGAGTCTCGGAGCCTCTTCGACCGTCAGATCATGGGCCGGTCGCTTCTCGACGCCTTCAAGAAGCTCGATCCCCGGGTGCAGGTGAAGAACCCCGTCATGTTCGTGGTGCTTGTCGGCACTGTCGTGACGCTGATTGAATCGATTGCACACCCCGGGGTATTCGACTGGTCCATCACCGTCTGGCTGTTCCTCACTGTGATCTTCGCCAACTTCGCGGAGGCGATGGCGGAAGGGCGGGGCAAGGCGCAGGCCGACACGCTGCGCCGCATGCGCGCCGAGACCGAGGCGCGCCGCCTCACACCATCGGGCTCGGAGGAGCGGGTTGCGGCCGCGGAACTGGCGAAGGGGGACCTCGTGGTGTGCGAGGCCGGCGACGTCATCCCCTCCGATGGCGAGATCGTCGAGGGGATAGCGTCGGTCGACGAGTCGGCCATCACCGGGGAGTCGGCACCCGTCATCCGCGAGTCAGGAGGCGATCGCTCCGCCGTCACGGGGGGCACACGCGTGCTTTCCGACCGCATCGTGGTGCGTATCACCGCCGAGCGTGGCGAGACCTTTCTCGACCGCATGATCACCCTGGTCGAAGGGGCCAATCGCCAGAGGACTCCCAACGAGATCGCTCTCACGATCCTTCTGGCCGTGTTGACGATCGTGTTCATCCCCGTCGTGGTGACCCTGCAGGCCTTCGGCGTCTACTCGGGGGCAACAGTGTCGATCGTCATCTTGGTGTCGTTGCTCGTGTGCCTCATCCCGACCACCATCGGCGCTCTCCTGTCAGCCATCGGTATCGCAGGCATGGACCGGCTCGTGCAGCGCAACGTCCTTGCCATGAGCGGTCGGGCCGTCGAGGCGGCGGGCGATGTGCAGACGCTGCTGCTCGACAAGACCGGAACGATCACGCTCGGCAACCGCATGGCGTCGGCGTTCTTCCCGGCTCACGGACACACGGAAGAGGAGGTGGCCTCCGCCGCCCAGCTGGCGTCGCTGGCCGACGAGACGCCCGAAGGCAGGTCCATCGTGGTCTTGGCAAAGGAACGCTTCGGCATTCGCGAGCGGGAGCTGCCTGTCGGTTCACATGAGTTCGTCCCGTTCTCCGCGACCACACGGATGTCGGGACTCGACGTCGATGGCCGGCAAATCCGGAAGGGTGCGGCCGATTCCGTACGGACCTGGGCGATGGAGCAGGGGGGCACGCCGCCCGACGGGCTCCAAGAGATCGTCGATCGCATCGCCAGGGCGGGGTCCACTCCGCTCGTCGTCGCCGACGGTCCCACCATTCTCGGTGTGATTGAGCTCAAGGACGTCGTGAAGCTCGGCATCCGCGAGAAGTTCGATGAAATGCGCCAGATGGGGATTCGCACGGTCATGATCACCGGCGACAACCCGCTGACGGCCGCGGCCATCGCACAGGAGGCCGGCGTCGACGACTTCCTGGCCGAGGCGACCCCCGAGGCCAAATTGGAGTTGATTCGGCACGAGCAGGAGGGCGGGAAGCTCGTGGCCATGACCGGCGACGGCACCAACGACGCGCCGGCCCTGGCCCAAGCCGACGTTGGCGTGGCCATGAACACGGGGACCACGGCTGCCAAGGAGGCCGGGAACATGGTCGACCTCGACTCCAACCCGACCAAGTTGATCGACGTCGTCGAGATCGGCAAGCAGCTGCTCATCACGCGGGGTTCGCTGACGACGTTCAGCATCGCCAACGACATCGCAAAGTACTTCGCCATCATCCCTGCGCTGTTCGTTGCCACCTACCCGCAGCTCAACGCGCTCAACATCATGAAGTTGCACAGTCCCGAGAGTGCCGTGCTCTCGGCCGTGATCTTCAATGCTCTCGTCATCGTGGCGCTGATTCCCCTTGCTCTCCGCGGGGTCAAGTTCCGTGCCGCAGGTGCTTCCGCGATTCTGCGCCGAAACGTCTTTATCTACGGCGTGGGAGGGATCATCGTCCCGTTCATCTTCATCAAGCTCATCGACGTCATCCTCGTCGCCCTTCACGCCTACTGATAGTGAGCCTCATATGATCACCCACCTCCGCCGCTCCGTCATTGCCGCCATTGTCTTCACCGTCTTCTTCGGCTTTCTGTACGCCTTCGCTGGCACCGGGGTCGCCCAGGCCTTCTTCCGGGGCCAGGCAGACGGCTCTCTCACGGCGAACGGTTCGAGGCTCATCGGCCAGGACTGGTCGCAGACGCGCTGCCCCGGTCATCGGTTGGGCAGTTGTGTGTTCCAGGGGCGTCCCGACAATCTGGGGCCCTATGCCGGGTCGGCGAGCCCGGCCGCGAGTGGCGGAGACAACCCGTTGCAAGCCAACAACATTCCCGGGAAGCCAGGAGTCCTGAATTCCGGTGAGTCCGCGACGACGAACCTCGGGCCCCGCTCCAAGACCCTGTTGCAGAACACTCAGCAGCTGGTTGCCTACTGGAAGGCGCGCGGAGTCAACCCGACGCCAGACCTGGTGACCACCTCGGCGAGTGGTCTGGACCCTGACATCACCCCTGCCGACGCCATCGCCGAGATCCCCATGGTCTCGCGGGCCACGGGAATCTCATCCGCCCGGCTCAGAAGCCTGATCAGCCAGCAGACGCAGGGCATGCAGCTCGGATTCCTCGGGTCCCCCTTCGTGAACGTGCTGCAGCTCAACGAGGCGCTGGCCAAGCTCAAGACGTGAGCAGCACCGCCATTTCGGCGGTGGCACCGCGACAAAGGACGACAGTGCGCGGGGAGGTCGTGTCCGTCGTCTCCTACGAAAGACCGTGGGTGCGAACTGACGCAGAGGTCACCGACGGAACCGGGCGACTGCTCCTCCGCTTCCTGGGTCGCTCCGCCATTCCGGGCCTGGTCGTCGGGAATCGGATCGTCGCGGAGGGCACACCGGGTTTCGTCCGCGGCGTCCTCGTCATGCTCAACCCGCGCTACTCGTTGACGGCGTCGCCAGATCGTCCGCAACGAGCTGGTAGCCGATGCCAGGGACGGTCTTGAGCACGTGGCCGTCGTCGTCGCCGAGCTTCTTGCGCAGCCGATGCGTGTACACCCGCACGTAGTTGGATTCGATGCCATAGCCAGGTCCCCAGACGTCCTTGAGAATCATGTGGTGGGTGCAGACCTTGCCGGCGTGGCGGGCCAGGTAGGCCAGGAGCTCGAACTCGCGGGCCGTGAGATGCAGCTGGGCGCCATTGCGTGTGGCCATGTGATGGACCAGATCGATCTCGAGGTCACCGACCTGCACTCTCTGGGCAGCCTCGTCGGCCTCACCGGCCCGGGCGCTCCGGTGTCTGAGGGCCACCCGGAGGCGAGCCTCGAGCTCGGCCATCCCGAAGGGTTTGGTGACGAAGTCGTCCGCTCCGGCGTCGAGGGCCTCGACCTTGCGGCGCTCGTCGCCGTAGGCGGAGAGCACGAGGATCGGCACCGCGGAGAACTCCCGGATGCGCCGGGTCACCTCAATGCCGTCGACGTCGGGCAGGCCGAGGTCGAGGATCACGAGATCCGGGCTCGCCAGCGCCACCTGGGTGACAGCATCCGCGCCTGTCTGCGCCAGCACGACCTCGTCGCCCCGTGCCGTGAGCCCGATGCGGAGCGCCTTGAGCAGCGATGGGTCGTCGTCGACCACCAGGACCTTGGTCATGGCGACTCAGACCGCTGCCGGCACGGCGGCCTCGGAGGGAACGGTGAAGACGACGCGGGCCCCGCGTTCGACGTCGGGATCGATCCAGATGCGTCCCCCGTGCGCCTCGACAAAGGCCTTGGCGATGGCCAGACCGAGCCCGGCGCGACCGCCACCAGCGTTCTGGCTGAACATCTCGAAGACGCGCTCCCGCTCGTCCTTCCCGATACCGGGACCGTCGTCGCTGACCGCGATCTCGACACGCGTCGATACTTCCGGTGCGACCCGGCCCGTCACCCGGATGACGCCGTCGTCGGGCGACAGGCGGTCCGCGTTCTCCAGCAGGTTGGCCAGCACCTGGCTGATGAGCACATGGTCGATGTGCAGAAGGGGAAGGTTCGCCGAGTCCTCGACGACAATGCGGCCCGGGCCGACAATGCCCCCGAGAGAACCGATGGCCTCAGAGACCAATTCGTCGAATGCGAGGGTGACGGGTCGCAGCTCCAGCGCGCCTGCCTCAATGCGCGTCATGTCGAGCAGGTTGGTCACGAGGCGGGCCAGGCGATCGGACTGAAGTTCAATCAGCTCGAGGAGCTCGGCGCGGTCAGCCGGATCGAGCTGGGTACCGACCTGGCGGAGGCTCGAGACGGCGGTCTTGATGGAGGCCAGCGGGGTTCGCAGATCATGGGAGGCCGCGCCCATCAGCGCGCTGCGCCACCGGTCCACCTCCTCCAACAGTCGGGCGCGCAGCGCTTGCTCCGAGAGCTCGGCCCGGTCAAGGGCGAGCGCGGCCTGGTTGGCAAAGGTGCCGAGCAGGCTGCGCTCGCGTCCGGCCAGCTCGACGTTCTGCAGCACCAGCAGACCCACAGCACGGTCGCCCACCGCGAGGGCCACCGACACCCGTCGAGGCTCCGTCCCACCCGTCAGTCCGAGCGAACGTGCGTGGCCTCCTCCCGCCGTCACGGCGGAGACATCCTCCTCGGTCAGGGGTTCTCCCGCCGATGCTGCCACCCGGAGCACCTGCCCGGGGGCCAGCGCGCCACGGCCGCCGGCGGGAAGGATCAGCGCGGTCCAGCGGGGAGTGAAGACACTCTGCACCGTCTCCACGATGTGCGTCAGCAGCTGCGAGAGGTTGAGGTCGCCGATGAGGGCCTGGGAGAGCTCGTACAGACGTCCCGTTTCCTCGGTACGACGGAGGGCGTCCTCACGGGCAGCCCGCAGTTGTGCCACCACCTGGGCCACCAAAAGGACCACGACGACGTACACCAGAAGGGCGACCCAGTTCTGTGGCGACCTGACCGTGAGCGTGTTGTAGGGCGGCAGGAAGAAGTAGTCGTAGAGGAAGAAGCCGCCCAGGGCTCCGACGGCACCCGGCACGAAGCCACCCAGCACGACGCCGAGGAGCGCCGGCAGGACGAAGAGCAACGCAGGGATGGCGATGCTCACATGGGGGCGCAACGGCAGCAGAATGGCGAGCAGTGCGCCCAAACCAGCGAGGGTCGCAAGCACCCCCACAATGGTGCGCTGGTACCGTCCCTTGGTGAGCTTGTGTGGCTGTACGTGCATCACTGCTTTCCTTGGGTCCGACTGTCATCCGAGTGTACCGACGTGGTCGTGGGCCCAGGCGAGAGAAGGTGGACATGATCGCAACAGATGGTGAGGACGAGGGCGTCCGGCCGACCGGGAAGTTCAGGGTCTACCTCGGAGCGGCTGCCGGCGTCGGCAAGACGTGCGCCATGCTCGACGAAGGGTGGCGTCGCTTCCAGCGGGGGGCGGACGTCGTCGTCGGGTTCGTGGAGACGCACAAGCGCCCTTTCACGGTGGAACAGATACGGGATCTCCCCGTGGTACCACGCAAGAAGGTGCAGTACCGCGATGCCGAATGGGAAGAGATGGACCTCGACGCCGTCATTGCCCGACAGCCCAAGGTAGCGCTGATCGACGAACTGGCGCATACCAACGTCCCGGGCTCGGGGCGCCACGACAAGCGATGGGAAGACGTCCTGGAAATCCTCGACGCCGGCATTGCGGTGATCACGACGGTCAACATCCAGCACATCGAGTCGGTGGCCGATGCGGTGGAGCGGATCACCGGGGTGGCGGTACGGGAACGTGTGCCCGATTGGGTCGTGCGGCGGGCTGATCAACTCGAGCTCATCGATTCGTCCGCCGACCAGCTTCGGCGCCGCATGCTGCACGGCAACATCTACCCGGAAGAGAAGGTTCCGGCCGCGCTCAACGGCTTCTTCCGGGCCGAGAACCTCGCCGCGCTGCGCGAGCTCTCACTGCGTTTCGTGGCAGACGAGACGGAGGAGGAGCTCCTGGAGTACCTCCGCTCGAAGGGCGCCGGTGGTGAGTTGTGGGAGACGACCGAGCGGATCATGGTGGCCGTGACGGGAGCGCCGGGGAACGCGTCGGTGATCAGGCGGGCGGCCCGCATCGCGGCGCGGGTCAAGGCGCCGCTCATCGCCATCAACGTCGTCTCGGGCGACGCCGAGACCACGAAAGGGAGCACCCGCCAGCTCGAGGAGCTTGTGGAGGCGGTGGGCGGCACGTGGCAAACGGTGCAGGGCGACGACGTGGCCAAGGCGATCTTCGCGGCGGCGGTCGACCAGCAGATCACGCAGATCGTCGTCGGGACGTCGCGCCTGACGCGCTGGCAGTCCGTGACGCGGGGCTCGGTGATTCAGCAGATCTTGCGCATGGCGTCTGAGAACGACATCGACCTCCACGTCATTGCTCGGCGGGACGAGCCGAACGGCGGCTCAGTCACCGACGACGTGACCTAAGCCGCCGACAGGTCTTGAAAGGCGGCATCAGCCGCCGTGCGCGCCGCCAGCTGCATGCACTTGTTGAGGTGGGCGAGGGCCTTGGCGCGCCGGGGGTCCCGGGCCAGGTACTTGGCGACCGCCATCGGGTCGGCCGACCCGTCCGGCTTGCTCAGCGCGAAGACAGCCTGGTCCACGATGTGCTCGTCAGGGCGATCACTGATGCCCCGGTAGACGGACCAGTCGACGCCGGCCTGCTCACACACCTCGGCCACCCCGGCTGCCTCCATGTCGACGGCACCGAACCCCCTTTCGACGATCGGCCGCCACACGTCGTCGTTGTCAAAGAGGCCCTCGGTCGTCATGAGCGCGCCGGAAGCCACTCGTGGCGCAACCGGACGGGTGGTGAAGATGGGCCCATCCGGATAGAGCTGGACCCGAGCAGGCACCATGAGCGAGCCAACGGGCAAGGACGGATCGAGCCCACCGGCGATCCCGATCACCATCACGTGGTCGATCGATCCAGCCGAAAGGGCCCGCTGCGTCGCTTCACGCGCCAAGGCCGGTCCCATACCTGTCACCAGTGAGCCGACCCACCATGCGCCGGCCACCCCTGAGTGGGAGAACACGGCGTCACCCGGTGTCGCCTTCAGTCCGAAAGACTTCACTATCGCCTTGAGTTCCGGCTGCATCGGCGCCAGCACCGCAACCCGTTTCGTCGTCCCTGTCACCGCGCCATCATGCCCGATCGTTGGCTAGCGTGGGCATTCCGACCGAGGGAGGGAGTGCCGATGCCGAGCGCCGAGCAGATCGTAAGGGACTTCTGTGCCGCGGCCAGCACGCGTGACCCGGAGGTGCTGCGTGCGTTCTTCGCTGAGGATGTCGTGTACCACAACATCCCGATGGCTCCCGCTGAGGGAATCGACGCCACCATGGCTGTCATCGACATGTTCGTGGGGATGTGTGAGGCCCTCGAGTTCGAAGTACACCATCTGGCGACCGACGGGACGACCGTGCTCACGGAGAGGACCGACACCTTCACCATCAACGGCAAGTCCGCACCCCTGCCCGTCATGGGTGCCTTCGACGTCGTTGACGGGAAGATCACCGCATGGCGGGACTACTTCGACATGGCACAGGTGACGGCCATGTTCGAAGCGGGGTAGCGGTAGCGGCTTCAGGTTGCCCTAGTAGCCGTGGCACTCTCCGGGACCGTCGGGGGGCCCTTGGCCATGGGCGGCCTCCCAGGCCAGCTGCACAGAGGCCGGCGCGCTGCCGGCAGTCGGGTAGCCATCGAAATGGTTCCACTCGAGAATGCCGAAGTAGCCGGCGTAGGGGTCGTTCCGACCCCCCTCTTCACAGATGGCGGTCGGCATCCATGCCGCCGGGATGGTGTTCTCCTGGGCCTCGACCGCCTTGAACCAGGTGAGGTCGTTGTAGAACGTGGCCTGCTGGGCTGCTTCGACTGCGTTGGCGTAGGCCACCATCTTCGCGACCTTGCGCGCCTGGGAGTACGACATCAGCTCGTCGTTGATGCGCACGCCCCGGTGGGTGTCGTCCCCTTGGTGCGAGCGCACCGCCTCATGGCGGGTCGTCTGCGCGGAGGCAGATTCGCCGCTGATGAGCGACGCGAGTACAGCTGGAATGACAACAGCATTGACGGCCACCGCCGTCGTGAGTGCAATGCGGATCCGCACGGCACCTCCCTTCGTCGGGCGCGCGATGGGCGCGCCTGGCTCTGCTCGGTGTGGGCGGGCTCCGGCCATTGCATTCGCGCCCCGAACGGCGAGCGGGAAGGCATCGTCCGTTCTGGCTTGTCGCCGCAGGGTGTGCGGCCGGTTGTGTACAGCCCTTCTCTCGGTAGTGCTCGGGGTGGTCCTCGCTTTATGCCCCTGAAATTCCGGGGCGCTCGATGGTTCGATTTCTCAGAGTCCGCAGGCGTACCGTGTCGTCCATGGCTCCCAGCCGCGCTGGCTATAGAGCTTCAGGGCGGCAGCGTCCTGCACCGCGGGTGGGTAGTCCTCGGCCGGCGACGGCAATCCGGTCAGCGCGTTCCACGTACTGAGCTCGAATTGGTACGCGCCACCATTTCCGATGGAGTAGTTGCCGCCGGATTCGTGTTGGCGGATACAGGCCCAGTCGGGTGTCGTGGTACTCGTGGCGTCAGCGTTTCCTCCGGAAGGTGCCGGCGCAGGCGCAGGCGCAGGCACCGCTGCGACCTGCGCCCGGGCTGCTGCGGCGGCCGAGGCAGCTTGCGCTGCAGCAGCCTGTTGCGCCGCGATCGCCTTCAGGTACGCGGCCGTCTTCAGGTACGCGATCTCCGAGAGATATGTCTGCACCTGTCCCGCTTCCACGGCATTGGCATACGTCACCATTTTGGAAGCGTTCCGGGCTTGGGCGTACGACATCAGCGTGTCGTTGATCTTCACGGCTCGCTGCCGGCTGCTCGCCTCGTGGCGGGACACCCGGGCCGAAGCCGCCGAGGTGCTGCTGAATAACGCGAAGAGGATCGCGGGTATAGCTATGACGGCAATCGCCGTCCCTAGTGCAATGCGGATCCGCACGGCACCTCCCTTCGTCGGACGCGCAAGGCGCGCCAGGCTCTGCTCGGTGTAGGCGGGCTCCGGCCATTGCATTCGCGCCCCGAACGGCGAGCGGGAAGGCGTCGTCCGTTCTGGCTTGTCGCCGCAGGGTGTGCGGCCGGTTGTGTACAGCCCCTGGAATAGTCCTGGGTGTCGTCCTCAATTCACTGTCCCGGGCCGCCTGCAGGTGGCCGTGCTGGGACGTCGGTTTATCTGAAAACTCCCGTTCGGCCCTTTGCTTTCGGTGTGCAACAAAAATTCTCTGCGTGCTGCATGTATCCGAAAGAGCCTTCCGGTTTTGCGGACAGCAATCTACAGGGTGGCGTCTCGAACCCGTGTTCAACAGCGGGTTCCCCTGTCTGACCTGGGAGTTTGGTGGATTTCCTTGTGACAGGAATCACAAAGTCCCTGGTCGCAGGGTCGTATTTAGGTCAATAGAACCCATAAATTTGCCATTAATTTCCGGAAAAAGCGTCTGACCAGTGGTTACACAGAACCCTGAAGACGCCCGAACCGGCCCAGATCTGCCGCGGGACCGTCGCCAGCCTGCCTAGGGTCCCGTGCCGAAACGGATCCGCGACGAGGAGGTCACCGGTGGCATCGAACGTCATCGTCACTGAACAGGACCGCTACACCGTGGCGGGGCTGGTGCGCCACCTGGCACGCCAGCAGGCGGACGACGAGATGCTGGTGCAGGGGGCGGAGCGACGGACCTGGGCCGAGGAATTCGATGTTGCCTGCCACGTGGCCCAGGCGGCCGAGAGAGACGGGGTCGAGGTTGGCGACCGGATCGCCTTTCTCGACCGCAATGGCATCGCGTACTTCGATTTTCTGTTCGGTGGTTCGCTGATCGGCGCGGTGAGCGTCGCCGTCAATTGGCGCCTGGCGCCGGCAGAAATGGCTGCGATCATCGATGACTCAGGCGCGCCGCTGCTTGCAGTGCATGCCGACTACCTCCCGACTCTCAACGACATGGCGAGTGGTCTGCCCGCGGTTCGGCGCATTGTGGTCATCGGTGACGCTGGTGCCTGCACGGATCCTCGCGCGGTGTCGTTCGACGCATGGATCGACGGCACCTCTGCGGACGACCCTGGACACGTCGGCGGTCCGGATGAGGTGAGCATGCAGCTCTACACGTCCGGGACGACCGGGCTGCCGAAGGGCGTGATGCTGACCAACGCCAATCTGTCCACGGCGATTTCCGAAGCCGGCGTCACCTTCCGCATCACCGACGACACGGTCAGCCTCGTCGCCATGCCGCTGTTCCACATCGGCGGTTCGGGTTGGGCCTTGTGCGCCATGTCACGGGGTGGGCGCTCCATCATTCTGCGTGATGTCGACCCGAACGTCCTTCTCGGGCTGATCGCCGCCGAGCGGATCACGGAAATGTTCGTCGTCCCCGCCGTCCTGATGCTGCTCCTGGCGACCCCGGCCCTCGCGGAGACGGATCTCTCGAGCCTGCGGCTGATCTTCTACGGGGCTTCGCCGATATCCGAAGATGTCCTGGTCAAGTGCATGGGTGCCTTCGGATGTGCCTTCTGCCAGGTCTATGGGATGACCGAGACCACGGGTGCCATCACGGCCCTGTCCTTCGAGGACCATGATCCGGACGGACCGCGACGCGGGCTCCTGCGCTCGGCTGGCAGGCCGCACCCGTCCGTTGCCCTGCGCGTGGTCGACCCGGACACCGGGCAGGACGCGCAGGTCGGCACGGTGGGAGAGGTCTGGACGCGCTCGCCGTACAACATGGCGGGGTACTGGCGGAAGCCCGAGGAGACCGCAGCAACCATCGATCCCGATGGTTGGTTGAAGACCGGTGATGCGGGCTACTTCGATGCCGACGGTTACCTCTACCTGCATGACCGGATCAAGGACATGGTCGTCAGCGGGGGTGAGAACATCTATCCCGCCGAAGTCGAGAATGTCCTGCTTTCGTATCCCGCCATTGTCGACGCGGCGGTCATCGGGGTTCCGGACGCAAAGTGGGGAGAAACGGTCAAAGCGATCGTCGTGCTCGGGGCAGGGGAGACGCTCAACGAGGCGGGCGTCATTGCGCACTGCCGCGAACGCTTGGCGCACTACAAGTGCCCGACCTCGGTCGAGGCGACGAACACGCTGCCGCGTAACCCCTCGGGAAAGATCCTCAAGCGCGAGTTGCGTGCTCCCTATTGGGCCGGCAAGGAGCGCTCCATCAACTGAGCTTTGCGGGCTCCGGCCTCCGCCCACTCATTTGCTGCGCGCTCACTTCTTGTCGTTGGGCAGACCGCTGCGTACCGCGTCCTTCACCTTTTCGCCCGCCTGCTTGAGGTGGCCGACGACCTGGTCAGCCTTCCCTTCGGTCTCCAGGTCCTTGTCACCCGTCACGTGACCCACGACATCCTTGGCCTTGCCGCGAGCGGTTTCCGCCGTATTCTTCGCCTTGTCCTCGAGCGCCATGTGTGATGCCTCCTGTTTCGTCGTTCAAGGTTCATACCCAACCGAACGCGCTCCGAATCGGGAGGCCTCCCTGCGCTGGTGTTATCCGAACGTGAAGTCGTAGGCCTCCACGCCGGGCGACATTGTCAACGTGAGCGTGCCGGTCTGGAGCACATTGCCGGAGAACAGCGTGTAGAGCTTGGGGATGCCGGAGACAGGCACCGTCGCCAAGTGCTTGCCGTTGTACGACACTCCGACCGTGCCATCACCACTCATCACGAGATAGACGTCGTCGGCGGTGAACTGCAGTCCCAGCGTGGCATTGCTTCCCGCAGTCGCCTCCTCGTTGCGCACCGTCCACGTGCCCCCGAACGCCAAGCTGTTCGAGGGGATGGTCGATGGTGGGTGATAGACGATCGCCTTGTTCGGGACCACGGTCGTGCCCACTGCGTTGTTCAGGCGGTCGTCTCCGACGTAGCTCTCCGGCGTGATGTCGTTGGTGGGCGTCTTGTCCGGCACGTCGGTCCGGGCTGGGAGGTTGGTGACGCCATTGGCGCTGAGGAGCATCCTGATGTTGTCCTCCATGCTGCTGTAGCCGCCCTCCCCGAAGTCGTAGGCGCGCACGATGCCGGTGGGGTCGATCAGGTACTCGGCCGGCCAGTACTCGTTGTTGTAGGCGTCCCACGTGGCCAAGTTGTCGTCCACGGCGACCGGGTAGTCGATCCCGAGGCTGCCTGCTGCGTCTTCGACGTTGGAGACCACGTGCTCGAACGCGAACTCCGGTGCCGATACGCCCACGACAACCAAGCCGTCCTTCTTGTAGTCGTTGTACCAACCTTCCACATGGGGCAGCGCCCGCTGGCAGTTGATGCACGAGTAGGTCCAGAAATCGATCAGCACGACCTTGCCGCGCAGCTCGCTGAGCGAGAGCGGCGCGTTCCCGGGCGTGTTGAACCAAGCCGTGATGCCGGTGAAATCCGGCGCTCGGCCCAGGTTGGGCAGGTCTGTCTTGCTCGCCATGAAGACCGGCGTCTTCTGTGGCGAGGTGGCGCTGGTGCTGGGTGCCGTCGTCGTGGTTGTCGTTGCTCCGGCCACCAGATGGCCGCTCTGCGAGTTGCCCTCGTCGGTCGTCGTGCAGGTGGCCTTCTTGCCTTCCAGGCGGGCATTGGCCGCGGCGAACTGGTTCTGGTGCTCGCCACTCAGGTGCTGCAGCTGTGTGCAGGCCGAGCCGGTCGACTCAATGTGATCCTCGAGGGCGCTGGTGTATCCGGGGACGTCTCGCTGGAGCGCTCCGAGCCAGTTGAAGGCGATCGCCAGCGTGGCCACCCCCAGCACGACACCGGCCACCTTGCGGACGGTGGGGAGGTGGCTGCGCAGTGACGACCACGAGGTGGTGGCGCGTTGGGCGACGACGGCCAGCACCAGGAGTGGGATCGTGACGCCGAGGGCGTAGAACAGCGTCACCAGGAGCGAGGACGCCCCGACATGATGGTGTGCGGCCGCCACGGAGATGGCCGTCAGCACGGGCCCCGCGCAGGGAACGAACACGAGGCCGAGACTCAGGCCCAGGACGAAGCCGCCGCCTTCGTTGGCATATCGCGAGGCGCCCAGCCGGGCGAAGGGTCGCTCTATGACTTCGCCCAGCCGCGGGATCAGAAGCCCCAGTGACAACAACCCGAGCAGAGCGACGCCCAACCAGAACAAGAGGTCCTGGGGCAGGTGGAGGAAGCCCAGCAGCGAGCTGGCGAACAGGACGGAGAGGCTGAAACTCACGACCAGCCCGGCGATGATCACGTAGGGCCGCCATTTGCTCGTTCCGGCTGAGCCGCCCGCCATGACCACCGGAATGACGGGGACGATGCAGGGGGACAGCCCGGTGATCAGTCCACCGAGGAACGCGACGACGAGGAGCTCACCCATGGGAGTCGCTCTGTTGCGGACCGTCAGCGGGCACCGGTACTTCTCCTTGTCGACGGCTTCCTCACCTCAACTTAGCGGTCGCCTCGCACCGACAGGTGTCGCCCGCCGGAGGTGACGGCAGGCCGTCCAGCCTGCAGACTGGGGAACGGTGATCAACGAGAATTGGATTTATCTCGGTACCGCAATCGGCGCGGCCGGAGCCGCCGTATACCTGCGGGACACCCTGCGGGGGACCACCCAGCCCAATCGGGTCACGTGGCTCCTCTGGGCGATCGCGCCCCTGCTGGCGGCAGCCGTGGCCATCAGCGACGGGGCCGGCCTGCGCGCGCTCCCGACGTTCATGGTGGGCTTCATGCCGCTGCTGATCTTCATCGCCTCGTTCCACAACTCCGCCTCGGTGTGGAAAGTGCGGCGGATGGACTACGCCTGCGGACTGGTCTCGGTGGTCGGCACGATCGTGTGGCTGGTCACCCGTGACGGCGTCCTGGCGGTCTCGGCGGCCATTGCGGCCGATTTCCTCGCCGGCGTGCCCACGCTGATGAAGAGCTGGACCCATCCGCAGACCGAGACGGTGCACTCCTACATCGGCGCGCTCATCAGCATGATCGTCCTCCTCCTCACCGTGGACCACTGGACCTTCGACGTAGTGGCATTCCCGCTCTTCGTGGCGTGCATGGCCACGGTGCAGTCGATCCTCGTCGGCCTCGAGCCTGGCCCGCGGCTTCGGCGGCTCCGACACCGCGACGCCGGGGCGACCGGATCGGCGGCACCGGCAGAGGGCATGACGCACTGACCGGCGCCTGGTAGGAAGTCGGGCAGCACCGCCGCCGGAAGGAGCACCGTGCCACAGGCAAAGGTCAACGGGATCGACATCGAGTACGTCACCGAGGGCGACCCCTCGGATCCGGCGTTGCTGCTCGTGATGGGCCTTGGTGCCCAGCTGACGACCTGGCCGGACGGCTTCGTCAGCGGGCTCCGCCAGCGGGGCTTCTTCGTCATCCGATACGACAACCGCGACTGCGGGCTGTCCACCAAGTTCGAGGGATTGCCCGACATCGCGGCTCTGTTCACCGGGACCGACACCTCATCGGCCAGTTACCGAATTGAGGACATGGCTGAAGACGGAGCCGGGCTATTGGGCGCGCTGGGCGTTGCCAAGGCGCACGTAGTCGGCGCCTCCATGGGAGGGATGATCACCCAAGCTCTGGTCATCAACCATCCGCACCTCTTTCTCAGTGCCACCTCCATCATGTCGACGACCGGCGACCGCGCCGTCGGAGCACCGACCGGCGAGGCGATGACCGCCCTCTTGCGACCGGTGGCGACCAGCCGGGACGAGGCGATCCAGGCGAGCGTCGAGGGAAGTCTCGTCATCGGTTCGCCGGGCTATCCGACCGACGAGCGCATCCTGCGGGAGAGGGCCGCCGCGGCGTACGACCGCTCCTATTGCCCCGAGGGCACCGTCCGCCAGCTTGGCGCCATCCTCGCCTCTCCCGATCGCACGCCCAGGCTGCACGAAGTCGACATGCCCTTTCTCGTCGTCCACGGGGAGGCTGACCCGCTGGTCACGCCAAGCGGGGGAGAGGCCACGGCGGCCGCCGTGCCCGGGTCCAAGCTGCTCACCTTCCCGGGCA
Source organism: uncultured Acidimicrobiaceae bacterium (assembly GCA_963804055.1). Classification (GTDB taxonomy): domain Bacteria; phylum Actinomycetota; class Acidimicrobiia; order Acidimicrobiales; family RAAP-2; genus Bog-473. The sequence continues at coordinate 286,900 of CAWDOU010000001.1, forward strand.
TGGGTCACGACCTGCCCGAGGCCCTCTGGGGCACCATCATCGACGCCATCGTGGCCACCACGGAGCTGGCCGCCATCTGAACGGGCCTCAGGCGGCGGGCCAGCCGCCGCATTGCGCGAGTCCGCACCGAGCCTCGGGGTAGAGGCAGAGGTCACCCGGCCGACGCTGACGTCCCATGGATGCTCATCCCGCCTACCTGGCGCGTCGGGACAGCCTTTTCAGAGGTTCTCAGCTGCCCAGATCAGATCAGGACCTTCCTCCCTACCGAGCGACATCCTGACGCGGTCATCCTGATTCCACCGGCTCTGCGAAGGGACCTGAATAACGCGCTGAGCCATGGTGGTCAGTTTGACACTCTCGTTCGAAAGAGGTGATCTCCATGTTCGGATGGCGAAGGCGAACTCCGGAGGCCGAAAATTCTGGTCACGGCTCGACGAGGAATTGGCGCCTCTCTTCGATTTCTGGGTGCAAGAGTTCTATTCAACCGCACCTCGTGCGGAGGTGGAATCCGATTCCGATATGGGCTACCCGGCGTGACGACGACATGCGTCCATGCCCCGTCAAGTGACCGCAGCGCTCACCACCTGTCAGCATTGAGCTTTCTGCGCGGACCAACGAGATAGAACACGGCTATGGCCGCACCGACGATGCCAAAGAGGAGCCAACCCACCAGCGAACCGATTACCCAAGCTGCCTTCTTGCTCGGTGGCAGTTCATTGCGCGGTCTCCTCGTCACGTCGACGACGCACCAGATGACGACAATCAACGAGGCGCCGTAGATCAAGAACGTGGCCGCGTTGGCGCCCACTGCCGCCATCGTCATCGCGTGCCGGTTCCGTGAACCCTCGGATTGAGCCGCGCGTGCCGTGTACCCCGATCGGAGTGTGTTGCAGGCCGCTCCCGCTCAGACCTGAACCTTGGTGGCCAGTGGATCCCGTTGTGCTCGGGCGCGGGTGCGACGAGGACCGGCAACGACGACCCCCTGAGGATCCGCTCCCTCATGCCGTGACCGGAGAGCCTGGCAAGCCCGTGAACGCGCCGGGATCCGAGAACGATCGCTTGGCACTCCCAGAGCAACGACTCCTCTATGATTCGCCGCGCCACCTGCTCGTGAAATACCGAGGAAGACCGACCCTCTGCTGCGACCCCCAAGGTCGTGAGCGACTGAACAGTGCTGCGCACCAATTCTTCGGCATCAGCCGGTGATTCGAGGGGGACGGCGTGTGCCATCCTCGGAACGTCTCGAATGTGGAGCACTCTGACGCTGGCATCGTTGGCGGACGCCACGTCGGCAACGAAGTCGAGAGCGGTCTGACCCGATTCGAATTGGTCTATTGCAAACAGCAGTCGGTCCCACATGAGCGCACCTCCGTTACTGATGCGATTCTTTGTGGTCGGTCGGAAACAGCGTGTGAACATTCCCGGACTTGGCATTAAAAGAACGTCAATGGGCGATGTGTGGGTGTCGAGCCCCTGATCATGCCGCCTTGAGCTGAGATCTCACGTCCTGTGGTCGAGTGCGAGCTGTCCACTGTTCGCGTCGAAATCAAAGAGCTCACCGTAGCGACCCCAGTCGACGGCGATCCGGAGCTGCTCCCGAGCTTCGTCCTCGGAGAATCCGCACCGGAGCGGATCCAGGAAGAAGCCTTCGCCAAGATTTCCGTCTTCCGTGGTCTCGAGGGCGTTGCAGATCGCTCGGACGAGCGGTGCCCGTTCGCGCGCCCGACGGGCGAAGATCTGTTTGGATTCGAGAATGTTTGCGGCAACGAACGTCCGACCATGTTCTGTGACGTGAAGGTCGGCATCATCGACCTCCGCTAATCCGAGGACCTGTGCGGCGTCGACGAGAGGGAGCAGATCGTCGACTTCGAAGGTGAGCTCGTGAGCGAGCTTGGGCAGGTCTTCGCGCCCGCCGTGGACGACGAGGATCTCGAGGAGTCCGGACATTCCGCCCACGGTGGCCTGGGGCAGAGGGGTGTCGACGGGAGATCCCTCCCCCCGGGCGGCGTGCGTCCAGATGTGCGCCGGCGGACGAGTATTCCTGCATGTCATGAGCCCGTAGCTCGAGGGTGAGGATTCACCCGTAGCCTTGCTCGTGTAGGCGAAGGAGCGGCTCAATGAGCCGTACGTTCCGGGGCAACGAGACATTGTTGCCGCAAACCCTGCGTGATCGACAGGAGACCGGCGCCGGCGACTCCAAGTACGGCAAACATCGAACTTGTTCGCAACACGCATCGCCACACAAGCGCCCCATCTCTCTGTTGGCGCAAGTCTTTCATTGGGACGCCTGGAATTCACTGATGTGACTTGCGGAAAATGCGGCGAGGGGAGCGGGGCGCTGCATCAGAGGCCGGCCCAGTCGAGATCCCGGCTGATGGCGCGCCCTCTTGGTTGCAGAGGGCCGGTGGGCGGCACGGTATCGTTCCCTGACAATGACGTCACATTCAACTCCGCTGACTGACGCCCCCGACTCGGAGCCGACGGGGTCGGCCGCGCCGGCCGCGCCCATGGTGGAGGCGCACGGGCTGGTCAAGCGCTTTGGCGACTTCGTGGCGGTCGACGGTGTCGATTTCAGCATCGCCAAGGGAGAGTCGTTCGGGTTCTTGGGGCCCAATGGCGCCGGCAAGACCTCGACCATGCGGATGATCTCGTGCATCAGCCCGCTCAGTGGCGGCACGCTGCGTGTCCTCGGAATGGATCCGGCGAAGGACGGACCACGTATCCGAGCGCGGATGGGCCTCGTGCCGCAAGAGGACTCGCTGGATCTCGAGCTCACGGTGCTCGACAACCTGATGATCTACGGGCGCTACTTCGACATGCCCAAGAAGGTCATCCGTGAACGGGCCGAGCAGCTGCTCGACTTCGCCCAGTTGACCGAGCGGGCCAACGACCGTGTGGATCCCCTGTCCGGCGGGATGAAGCGCCGGCTCACCATTGCCCGCGCCCTCATTTCGAATCCGGACCTCCTGATCCTCGACGAGCCGACCACCGGCCTCGACCCCCAAGCTCGCCACCTGCTGTGGGATCGCCTTTACCGCCTGAAGCAGGACGGCGTGACCCTGGTCATCACGACGCACTACATGGATGAGGCCGAGCAACTGTGCGACCGCCTCGTCGTCATGGACAAGGGCAGGTTCGCCGCCGAAGGCTCTCCGCGCCAGCTCATTGAGGAGTACTCGACAAAGGAAGTGGTCGAACTGCGGTTCGCTCCGGGCCAGCACGAGGAGGTGGCGCCGTCGCTCACGAGGCTGGCGGAACGCACGGAGGTGCTGCCCGACCGCATTCTGCTCTACACCGACGACGGCGACGCCGCCCTGGCCGAGGTCGCTCGCATGGGCCACGTCGCTCGAGCGACGCTCGTGCGCCGGTCGACTCTCGAGGATGTCTTCCTCCGCCTCACCGGGCGTTCCCTGGTCGACTGATCGGATGACGGCGGTGAGCGACGTGGGGGCACCGGGCGGGTCCGCGCTCTTCGGTCACGGCGAGGACGTGGCCACCCGCCGCTTCGCCACACCGATGTGGCTGCGGGCGGCCCGTTACTGGGGCTACCAGTACAAGCGGACCTGGCGGAGCTCCGTCGTCACCAGCTTTCTGATCCCCGTGCTGTACCTGGCCGCCATGGGTGTCGCTCTCGGCTCGCTGATCGACAAGCACTCGCACGGGGTCGACGGCGTCAGCTACGTCGCCTTCCTTGCACCGGGCCTCCTGGCCGGCACGTGCATGCAGATCGGAACGAACGACGCGACCTATCCCGTGATGGGCGCCATCAAGTGGGTGCGCACCTATTTCGCGCAGCTGGCGGGGCCGCTGAGTGTCTACGACGTGCTGCTCGGGCACCTGGCCTGGATCGCCGCCCGCTTGGCCATCGTGACGACGATCTATCTGGGCGTGATGGCGATCTTCGGAGTCGTGTATTCGCCCTGGGCCGTCCTGGCGCTCCCCGCCGCCATCCTCACGGGGATGGCCTTCGCCGGCCCCGTCAGCGCGTTCGCCGCCACCCAGGACAAGGACTCCTCCTTCTCGACCTTGTACCGGTTCGCCATCATTCCGATGTTCCTCTTCTCGGGGACCTTCTTCCCGATCTCGCAGCTGCCGACGTGGCTCGAGGTGGTGGCCTACTGCACGCCGCTGTACCACGGGGTGACCCTGTGCCGGGATCTGACGCTCGGCCAGGTGAGCTGGGCGGACCTCGGACATGCCGCCTACCTGGCCGCGCTGTTCGGCGCAGGCTACGCCGCGGGTCGACAGACCTTCGCCAGGAAGCTGGTGGTCTGAGGACATGACCACCACCTCTCCCGACGCGGCGGCAGCGCTCGACCGGCGTCCCCCCGGCGTGGCGGCTCGCATCACGCCGCTGGCCCTTCTGGGAGGGCGCCATGCCTCCCGCGTGCTGGAGCGCAACATCCTTGTCTACCGCCGCTCCTGGATCTTCATCATCTCGGGATTCTTCGAGCCCCTCTTCTACCTGCTCTCCATCGGAGTCGGCCTGTCGCACCTCGTCGGGCCGATCAATGTGGACGGCCGGGAGATCCCGTACACCGCCTTCGTGGCCCCCGGCCTGTTGGCGTCGTCGGCCATGAACGGCGCCATGCTCGATTCGACGTTTCTCGTCTTCTTCAAGCTCAAGATCGCCAAGACGTACGACGCCATGCTGTCGACGCCCCTGGGGGTGAGCGACGTCGCGCTGGGCGAGCTCAGCTGGTGCGTCCTGCGTGGCGCGCTCTACTCCGGAGCCTTCCTGGTCATCATGGCGATCCTGGGGTACGTCGTCACGCCGTGGGCGGTGCTGTGCTGGCCGGCGGCCATCCTGATCAGCCTGGCCTTCGCATCGGCCGGCATGGCGGGGACGACCTACATGCGGACCTGGCAGGACTTCGACATGGTCTCGCTCGCCTTCATCCCCCTCTTCTTGTTCTCGGCCACCTTCTACCCGCTGACCGTCTACCCCGGGTGGCTCCAGGCGGTCGTCCGGTGCACGCCCCTTTACCAGGGGGTCGTGCTCGTGCGCGCCGCCGACCTGGGCATCTTCGCCTGGACCCTGCTCGGCCACATCGCGTACCTGGTGGCCATGGCGGTTGTGGGGGTCATGATCACGAGACGGCGCCTCGGCGCGCTCCTCCTGCCGTAACGGGCCACCCCGGACGACCGGTACCGTAAGGGCCGATTTTCCCGATCGGCAGAGGACCGGACCCAATGAACATCGTCGTCAGCAATGTCAAAGGTGGGGTGGGCAAGACCACCTCATCCGTGTACCTGGCCGTCGCGGCGGCCCGCCGAGGGCGAGGCCCGGTCCTGCTGGTCGACGCCGACCCCCAAGGTTCGACGGCCGAATGGTACGAGGCCGACCCGCTCGAGGGGGTCGAACTGATTGAGGGCCCGTCCGTCCGAACCGTGACCAAGGCGATGAGCCGGGAGGACGGGATCGTCGTGGTCGACACGCCGCCGGGGGAGGGCAACGTCGTCCAGGCCGCACTGGGCCGGGCGGACGCGGTCGTCATCCCGACCCGGGCCGGCGGGGTCGAGCCCAACCGCGTGGTCACCACTTTGGAGATGACGCCCAGCAACGTCCCGGCCGGGGTCGTCATCTGTTCGGCCCGTCTCGGAACCAACGATCTCGAGGCGACGGTGGAGTGGTGGGCGGAGCTCAAGGTGCCGGTGTGGGGCATCATCCCAGAGCGGGTCTCCATCGCCAGTGGCCCGGCGGCAGCGCTCTCGAGCGAAGGCCTGGAGCACTACGGCAAGGTGTTGAAGAAGGCCACCGCCAAGGGTCGGTGACCCGGCAGCCTCGCGGCCGCTCAGCGGGTGGGGACGGCGTGCAGCTCGGCGTGGAACCTGCTGTCCACCCAGGCGACGGGCGCTTTTCCGTGCAACTGCCCGATGAGTTCGGAGAGGAACCAGCGGCGGACCGCCACACTCGAGGGCGATGCCGGGAGGGTCAGGAGCCGCTGCGCCAACCCGAACTCGTCGGCCTCGTCGAGCAGGGTGTCGTAGAACTCGAGGGCCGCCACGGCCGAGGGGGGAAGCTCGAGCGTCCAGTCGAAGAGATCGACCCTGTTGTCGACCGCGGTCTGCCACATGTCGTCCATGCCCGGCCCCAAGCCGTTGAAGCGCGTCCCGATCTGGGACACCAGCACGGAAAGACGCTCGGGCAGGAGCGGCGCGTCGGGTGAGCTACCGGTCCGTTCCTTCATCAACCTGAGCTCGCGGAAGAGGGCCTCGTACTCCTCACTGGACTTCTGGAGGAGCGCCACCGGTATCCCGATGAGCTCAACGGAGACCTCCTGCGCTGCGCCCGGCTCACCGTGGAGGCCGGGGTGCGTGATGCCGGCCAGGTCGAAGCGGAAGCTGCCGTCGGAGACGCTGGACGGGGCGACGGGGAAGTCGACCGGGAGCTCGAACCAGACGATCTTGCCGCCGTCGACGGCTTGCACGCCCCAGTTCGACGCCAGCGTGCTGAACAAGGTCAGTCCGCGGCCGGTCGCCGCGTCCCGGCCGTATTCCTTGATGGACGGGAAGGCGGGGTTGCCATCTGCGACGTCGATCCGGATGCGGTCCGGCAGCGTGTGCAACGTGATGCACATCGGGGTCGCGGCGTGCAGCACCGCGTTCGTGACCAGCTCGGAGGTCAGGAGGGCGGCACACCCGGTGACCTCGGCCGGCAGATCGCGCAGATGCGCCGAGACCCAGTGGCGCGCCACTGGCGTGCTTTCCACCACTGGCTCGAGATGCAGAGTCGACATGCCATCCCGTGACGTACCCACAGGTGGGGCGGATATGCGCCTGGCGGCGATTCCCGTGTAGTTGAGGCAGAGCACGACGACGTCGTCGGTGCGCTCCTCGACGCTCAGCATCGACGCGAAGGTGACGGCCGGGTGGTCCGGCCACCCGGCGCGCGCAACGACTGTTGCGGTATTGGCCAGGCGCTCCATCCCGTGCGTGATGACCTCACCGCGGCGCTCGATCAGACCGTCGGAGTACATGATGAGCGAGTCCCCGCGATCCAACACGACTTCGTCGCGGGGTCGGGGAGAGCCGCTCAGGCCGGCGGCGATGAGCAGTGTCCGTTGCATCGGACAGAAGGTGGCGCCGCCGTCGGCGCGCACCACCAGCGGGGGAGGGTGGCCGGCGTTGCTCAGGACGACGCGGCCCGTGGAAGGGGAGATCGTCCCGACGACGGCGGTGACCACTCGGTCTTCGATGAGCGTGTCGAACAGGCGATCGAGCGACGACAGCACCTCGGTCGGCGACTGGCCGGAGACCGCATAGGCACGGATGGCACTGCGCACCTGACCCATGAGTGCGGCCGCCGGAGCGCCCTTGCCCATGACGTCGCCCACGCTGAAGAACACGCAGTCGTCGTTGAGCTCGAAGACGTCGTACCAGTCGCCCCCGGCGTAGGTGCCGGCGACTCCCGCCCGGTATTCGGCGTCGAACAAGAGTCCCTCGACATCGGGCAACGAGTCGGGGAGAACAGCCCGCTGCAGCACGTCCGCCACCACGTGCTCGCGCTGGAACCGTGTGGCGTTGGAGAGCGCGACCCCGGCCCGACTCGCCACCTCCGTGGCCAGCGAGACGTCATCCGCCTCGAAGGCCCGACCCGGCCCATCCACGAATGTCATCACGCCGATGACCTCACCGATCGCGGTGAGCGGCACGGAGAGCGCCGTGGAGACGCCTGGTTGGTCGTCCCCCTCCTCGCCCTCGCTGAGCGGGGCCAGCTGCGTGCGGCCCGTGCGGAAAGCCACTGCGGCCGGCGCATCGGAATCGAACGGAAGGACGTCGCGGCCGTCCCCGCCCGCGCCCGCACGGTGCAGCGACGTGGGCCCGGGCTCGCGCACGTCGAGCCGGACCAGCCCGTGGTCGCCGGGCACCTGGACCGTGCACGAGTCGGCCAGGCGGCCCTCCACCAGGCTCATGGTCCGGCGGATCACCGTTGTGGGCTCGAGGCTGGAGCTCAGCAGCCTGGTCACCTCGGAGAGGAGGGACAGGCGTTCGCGTCCCGCTTCGGCGTCACGGAGCGCCTCACGCTCGTGTTCGAACACCTGGGCGCGCTCGAGGGCCTGCGCGGTCAGTCCCGCCAGTGTCGAAAGGAAGCGCAGATCGGGCTCGCTGGGCTCGGGCTGGCCGACGAAGGCCAACGACAGAACGCCGAGCGGCCCGGCGCTGCCGATCAGGGGCTCGCTCACGATGGTGGCCGGCTTGGGCAGCTCGTGCAGCACGCGCGCCACGACCTCGGTCTCGACGTTCTCTCCCACGCGGCCATCGGCGGCGATGGCGGCCATGACGGTCAGGCCACGCGTGAAGCACGCTCCCGCGTGGCTGCCCTGGATCGGCACCATGGTGCGGGAAAGGAGAGCCGGGTGGCCGCTACTGGCCAGGCAGGCCAGGCTCCGCTCGCCGGCGGCCGGGATCCGCACCACCGCCGACTGCGCGCCCAGCGCCCGCCGGCCACCGGAGATGGCCGCGTGCGCCACGTCGCCCGGTGTCGTTGCGGCTGCCAAGGCCGAGCTCAGCTGATGCAGATGTTGACTCCGCTCCAGGTTGACGAATTCGGTCAGGGTGAGGCGCGCCCGCTCGACGGCTTGCGCCGCTGCGCCGGTGATGGTGAAGAGGAAGGTCCGCTCGGGCTCGGCGATCTCCCGGTCGTTGTCCCAGTGCACGACCACGGCGCCGATGGTGTGGTCGGACACGACGAGCGGGATGATGGCGAGCGCACCGAACCGCTCCGGGTTCACGGAGGAGTAGATGTCAGGGCGGTCGCGTTGGAGGTCGTCGATGTTCTCGGAGAAGAAGGCGACGTTGTGACCGAGGACCGGGCCGTCGATCTGGAGCGACGCCAGGACTCCGTCGATGGGGTCGTCGGGGGAGTAGCCGAAGCGACGGAGTGTCTGCAGGGCGCCCCGCTCGTCCAGGAGGGCGAAGGTCGATGCGTCGACCCGCAGCTCGTCGCGCATGGCCGCAAAGACCGCGTCGGCCACCTGCGCCGGGTCGGCGGCCGTGGTGAGCGCCCGCGCCATCGTCTGCATGCGTTGGGCCGTCTCAGCGGCCACCCGGCGTCGTCTCTCGTTCCTGGTCTCGGAGCGCGCCGTCCACAGCTGGGCGTTGCGCTGACCGCGCAGGTACGAGATCCACATCGCCACTGCGGTTGCCGCCAGCATGGTCACGACGCGCAGGGTGTGGTTCAGCTCGCCGTAGCTGCGCACCGGCGTGCTGATGACGAGGGCGAAGAAGGCGGTCAGGATGCCGACCAACGCCACCCGGGACGGGCGAGCGAAGGCGGCGGCAATGAAGGGGGAGATGGCCAGGAGGCCGACCAGCGAGATGCTCCCTCCGGAGACGGCGAAGACGACGGCCACCGCAGAGGCCCAGGCCAGCGCCACGAGGGTGGCCACCGACTCGGCCCGATCGGCGCGGGCGTTCCGAGGGGTGGTCGAGAGCTCCTCGTCTCCTGGTTCGGGCACGTACTCCCCCCCTGGTCGGCGGGCTTCTCCGCAACGCTATTCCTCTGACCGGCCGTCAGGTTCAACTCCCGCCGCTCACCGGGGTTGTCGGTGCAACTGGTACCCCGGGAGTGCCTACGAGAAACCCGGGTCGCTCCCAGGAGGTTTAGCTTGCCGCTCCGGCGGCTATAGACAGGTTGGCCAATCGGCATTGCACGTCGTCCTCGGGGTGGCGCAGGATGAGCCCACAGGAGGGCGGAGTGGATCAGGAGTTTCAGATAGCGGAGCAGGTCGGCTCGACGCCTCCGGTGATCGCGGTCAGCGGCGAGATCGACGTCGCCACGGCTCCCCAGTTGCGCGAGTGCCTCCATGGTGTGATCGCCCGGGGCGAGCCGACGATCGTGCTCGACCTGCTGGGCGTGACGTTCCTCGACTCCACAGCGCTGGGCGTCCTCGTCGGTGCGCTCAAGCGCTGCCGCGAATTGGGCGGAGAGCTGCATGTCGTCGTGGCGGACCCCCGCATCGTGAAGATCTTCGAGATCACCGGGCTGACCAGCGTCTTCACCATCGCCGACTCGCTGGAATCGGCGGGGGCGGCGTGACGGAGACCTCCGACCGGCTGGAAAGCGGCGATCGGATCGAGCTCAAGTTTCCGGCGCGCGGCGACCTGATTGTGCTGGCCCGCCTGGTCACGAGCGCCATCTCGGCCCGGGCCGGTTTCGACATCGAGGAGCTGGAGGACCTGCGGCTGGCCGTGGGCGAGCTCTGCCTCCTGACGTTGCAGGGGAGTGACGCGCAGCACGGCGATCTGCGCCTGGAGCTCAGCGTGCTGGGCGACGCCATTGAGGTCGTGTGCACTCTGGAGCGGGCCGAGGTGGCGACCGCACCCGAGCCGGACGGGGAGGAAGTCGCCCGCTTGAGTGAGCAGATCCTCGACGCGTTGGTCGACCAACACGGAAGGGAGAGCCGAGACGGCTCGGCCCGGGCCTGGCTCCGGAAGCGCCGGGGGGGGCATGCAGAGTGACGGGGGGCCGGGAACAGGATCCCGGGCCGCTGTCGGACGTCACGGAAGCTGAGCGTCCCGCCCTCGATCCTGTCGCACGCGAGGAACTGATCACCGCCAACCTGGGGTTGGCCCATCAACTCGCCCGGCGGTTCCTCCACCGGGGTGAGCCGTTGGACGACCTCGTGCAGGTGGCTTCGGTGGCACTGGTCAAGTCGGTCGATCGGTTCGACCCGTCTCGCGGGGTGGACTTCGCCGCCTTTGCCACCCGGACGATCATCGGTGAGCTCAAGCGACACTTCCGCGACAAGGGGTGGGCAGTCCGCGCCAGTCGACGCGTCCAGGAGCTGTACCTCGAGCTCGGGCACGCGACAGGCACGCTGGTACAGCAGCTCGGTCGCAATCCGACCGTGGCGGAGTTGTCCGAGGCCACGGGGGCGAGCGAGGAAGCCGTCATTGAGGCGATCGAAGCCGGACAGGGCTATCGGGCCGCCTCCATCGACGCGTCCGAGAGCGAGGACGATCCGCTTTCGGCCCGGCTCGGTGAGGAGGACGACAACTTCGACTCGGTCGAGGACCGGGCTCTTCTCGGCCCCGCCCTGGCCACCCTCCCGGAGCGGGAGCAGTCGATTCTGCGCATGCGCTTCGTGGAGGGCCTCACCCAGTCGGAGATCGCGGCGGCCGTCGGGGTCAGCCAGATGCACGTCTCACGGCTCTTGTCGTCGAGCCTGCAGAAGCTGCGTGAAGGCATCGGGCAGGCGGAGTCGGGCCGTCGCTGAGGCGACGACGATATCGGGCACGAATTGGCCTTTCGGGCACCCAAACCGTGGGCGTAATCCAAGTCTGGGTCCGGGATGAGTGGATTTTCCGGAAAAGCCTGGAGAAATTCTTCCCGGCATGAGTATGGTGCAGGCCAGTCCTGTTGGAACGACGCACCAGTCCTGGAACGAACGGAGCGCCCATGGTCCATCTCGATGCTTCTCTCGCCAAAGAGGAAAAGGACCTCGGTGACAAGGGCCTGAAGAGCGGGGCGCTCGGGCTGTTCTCCTCCGTGGTGGTGGGCGTGGCCTCGACGGCGCCCGCGTACAGCCTGGCGGCGACGCTCGGCTTCGTCGTCATCGCCATCAAGGGCCTGCAAGCACCGATCATCGCCATCCTGGCCTTCATCCCGATGCTGTTCATCTCCTACGCCTACAAGGAATTGAACAACGCCGACCCCGACTGCGGCACCACCTTCACGTGGGCCACCCGCGCCTTCGGGCCCAAGACGGGTTGGTTCGGCGGCTGGGGGATCGTGGCGGCGGACATCCTCGTCATGGCGAGCCTGGCCCAGATCGCCGGGCAGTACGTGTTCCTGCTGTTCGGCACCAGCAGTATCGGTGGCAACCCCTCCAGCACCTGGGTGCTGCTGGTCGGGGTGGCATGGATCGTGGTCATGACCGCCATCTGCTACGTGGGCGTCGAGATCTCCGCCAACATGCAGAAGGCTCTCCTCGGCATTGAGGTGGTCGTGCTGGTGATCTTCTCCATCGTCGCCTTCGTCAAGATCGGGTCCGGCAAGGCGCCGGCCGGGCACCTGACGCCCAGCGCGCAGTGGTTCAACCCGTTCCACAACCTGGGCTTCACCAGCTTCATGGTCGGCTTCTCCCTCATGTTGTTCATCTATTGGGGCTGGGACACGGCCGTCTCGGTCAACGAGGAGACGAAGGACTCGACGCGCACGCCTGGGAGGGCGGCGGTGATTTCGACGCTCATCCTCCTCGCCACCTACGCCATCGTCATCGTGGCGTCGCAGTCCTACGCCGGCATCGGCTCGACCGGCATCGGGCTTTCGAATTCGGCCAACTCAGGCGATGTCCTCAACTCGTTGGGCGCCTCCGTCTTCGGCACCTCGGGGATCGGAGCGGTCATGGTCAAGCTGCTGCTCCTGATGGTGCTCACCTCGGCGGCGGCATCGACTCAGACCACCATTCTGCCGACGGCCCGCACGACGCTCTCCATGGCTGCCTACAAGTCGATTCCGGACGCATTTGGCAAGGTGCACAAGCGCTTCCTCACGCCCACCACCTCGACGGTGGCCATGGGCGTCGTCTCCATCGCGCTCTACGTGGCCATGAACTACCTGTCCAATGGGAGCAGCGTGATCGGGGACTCCGTGTCCGCGCTCGGAGCCATGATCGCCTTCTACTACGGGCTCACGGGCTTCGCCTGCGTCTGGTACTACCGCAACAGCCTCAGGGAGAGCGCCCGCAGTCTGTGGTTGCGCGGCGTCCTCCCGCTGCTGGGCGGTCTCATCCTCTGGTTCGTCATGGTGTGGTTCATTTGGTACAACTGGGTCAACCCCAGCAACAGCTACACCACCTGGACGATTCCGGGCACGCACAAGGTCGTCGGTGGCGTGTTCGTCCTCATCGTCCTCTCCTTCCTTCTGGGCGTCGTCCTCCTGGTGACCTACCGGCTCATCCGTCCGGACTTCTTCCAGGGCAAGACGCTCAACCGCGACACGCCGACCCGGGTGCCTGACGACATCGGTGTGCCCGTCGGCCTGTTCGGGATCGAGCCGTTCGCGGACGCCGACGGCCACGCCAAGAACGAGCCCAGCGGATCTCCGACGTAACACGGTGTGACCGCACCGCTCTGTCCGGTAGACCGTGGCCGGGGCCGAACACGGCCCGGACGGGAAACCAGGTGGAGGCTCCATGACGAAGAGACTGGAAGGGACGGTCGCCCTGGTGACCGGCGCCAGCAGTGGGATCGGCGAGGCGACGGCGGTCGTACTGGCCGAGGAAGGGGCGACGGTGGCGCTGGTGGCCCGCCGCCGGGACCGCCTGGAGGCCCTGGCGGAGCGCATCGGGGGCGCGGGCAGAGCTCTCGCCATTGAGGCCGACATCACCGACCAGGCCCAGGCGGAGGGGGCCGTGGCCCGCGCCGTCTCGGAGCTGGGCCGCCTGGACACCCTGGTCAACAACGCCGGCGTCATGCTGCTGGGCCCGATCGTCGGTGCACCCGTGGAGGAATGGCAGCGGATGGTCGACCTCAACGTGTTGGGCCTCCTCTATTGCACCCACGCCGCGCTCCCGCATCTGTTGGCCGCGGCCGAGAACGAGCCGCGCTCGGTCGCCGACGTCGTGAACGTGAGCTCGGTGGCGGGCCGGGTGGCCCGACTGAACAGCGGCGTGTACAACGCCACCAAGCACGGCGTCGGTGCCTTCAGCGAGTCGTTGCGGCAGGAGGTCACCGCCCGCCACGTCCGGGTCACCCTCATTGAGCCCGGGGCAACGGGCACGGAGCTGGCCTTCCACAACAGGCCCGAGATCCTGGAGGGAATGGCGCAGACATTCGGCGGGATCGAGATCATGCAGGCAGAGGACATCGCGGAGAGCATCCGCTACGCCGTGACCCAGCCCCGCCGCGTCGCCGTCAACGAGATCCTCATCAGGCCGACCGAACAGGAGCGCTGACATCGAACGGATCGCCGTCGTCGGGTGCTCGGGCTCGGGGAAGACGACCCTTGCCCGCTCGCTGGCCGCGGCCCTGGGCGCACCGCACATTGAGCTCGATGCCATCTTCCATCAACCCGGGTGGACTCCGCTGGACGACGACACCTTCCGGGCCCGGGTGGGTGATGCCACCGGGACGCCGCGGTGGGTCGTGGACGGCAACTACTCGACGGTGTGGGACATCGTCTGGCAACGGGCAGACACGGTCATATGGTTCGACCTGTCCTTTGCGGTGGTGATGTCGCGCACCATCCGGCGCACGGTACGGCGCGTGGCCACACGCCAGGAGCTCTGGAACGGCAACAAGGAACCCTGGTCGAACCTGCTCTCCTGGAAACCGGAGAAATCGATCATCGCCTGGTCCGCCACGCGCCACCGCGTCTACCGTCAGCGCTACGGGGACGCCGAGCAGGACCCGCGCTGGGCCGGCCTGGACTTCGTCCGGCTGCGCACACAGCGCGAGGCGGATGCGTTCCTCGCCGGGGTCGCAGCGACCGCGCCGAACAAGGAGTGACGTATGGATCTGGAGCTCACTGGCAGGACCGTGCTCATCACCGGGGGCACGGACGGGCTCGGGCTGGCCCTGGCCACCCAGCTGGCGCGCGAAGGAGCGGCCGTTGCGGTGTGCGGGCGGGACGAGGAGCGCCTGCGGGCCGCAGAGGCCGCGTTGGGGGCGGTGGGCGGTGACGTGCTGGCCCAGCGGGCCGATGTCTCCCAGGTGGCGGACCTCGAGGCGTTCGTCGGGGCGGCGGTGTCGCGTTGGGGTCGTGTCGACGGGATCGTCCACAACGCCGGGCGCGCCTCGGCCGGCTCCATCGAGGCGGTCGACGACGCGACCTGGGAGTCCGACGTCCAACTCAAGCTGATGGCAGCCGTGCGCCTGACCCGGCTCGCCCTCCCGCACCTGCGGGCCCGCGGGGGTGCCGTCCTGTTCACCCTGGCCATGGCGGCCAAGGCCCCGGGTGCGGCCAGCGAGCCGAGCTCGGTCACCCGCGCCGCCGGCATGGCGCTCATGAAGGCGCTCTCCAAGGAGCTGGCGCCAGACGGCATCCGGGTGAACGCAGTGCTCATCGGCCTCATCGAGAGCGGCCAGTGGGCTCGCGTCGCGGCGAACTCGGGGACCGGGCTGCAGGAGTTCTACGACCGCTTCGCGGCGGACTCGGGCATTCCTCTCGGCCGCTTCGGGCGCGCCGCCGAGTTCGCCGACCTTGGCTGCTTCCTCCTGTCGTCGCGCGCCTCGTACGTGACCGGGACGGCGATCAACCTGGACGGCGGGCTGTCACCCGCGGTCTAAGCGCCGATGGAGCGCGAGCGCGCTCAGTTGTAGCCCTCCGACTCGGTGCTGTCCCCTGTTCCCGACGGCTCCAGCCCGACGGCGAAGCCGTCGATCATGTCCAGGCGGGTCAGGGCGTCGACGTGCGCGCGGCCGTCGCCGCCCCATTTGGCCCGGGCGGCCCGGCGGGCCGACTCCATGTCCTCGGCCACCACGAAGACGACCTCGTGGTCCTCGCCCATGCGACCGGATGCCAGCTCACCACCCAGGAACGCCGCGAAGAGATGCACGCGGGAAGCGTAGCGAGTACGAAAGGGCGCATGAGCCCAGACAAATTGCAGGGAAACACCATCGTGGTGACCGGCGTCACGGGGCAGGTGGCCCGCCCACTGGCGACGGCACTGGCCCGCGACAACCGTGTCATCGGAGCGGCCCGCTTCTCCGACGCCGCCGCCCGGGACGAGCTGGAGGCCGCCGGCGTGGAGTGCGTCCCCGTCGACCTCGTCTCGGGCGACATGGGCCAGCTGCCCGCGGACGCCGAGTACGTCCTCCACTTCGCCGTGGCGAAGACCAACGACTGGGAGAGGGACCTGGCCGCCAACAGCGGCGGGTTGGCCTACCTGATGGAGCACCACCGGGACGCCCGTGCTTTCCTGCACTGCTCGTCGACGGCGGTCTACAAGCCGGAGGGCCACCGCGTCTTCGACGAGGACGGGCCGCTGGGCGACAACCACGGCGTGTGGCCGTTCCTGCGGACGTACAGCATCTGCAAGATCGCTGCGGAGGGCACGGCCCGGTGGGGGGCCGAGCGCTTCGGCCTCCCGACCACCATTGCGCGGCTGTCGGTGCCGTACGGCGACAACGGCGGCTGGCCCGCCATCCACCTGCACATGATGCTGAACGGCCACGCCATCCCCGTCCATGTGGACGCGCCGAGCGTGTACCACCCGCTCCATGCCGACGACATCCTGGCCATGGTGCCGCGGCTGCTCCAGGCGGCGTCGGTGCCGGCGGTGACCGTGAACTGGGGTGGGAGCGAGCCGGTGAGCATCGAGGAGTGGTGCACCTACCTGGCCGGCCTCGCGGGCACCGAGGCGCGCTTCGAGCCGACGGACCAGACGATCGACAGCGTGGCGATCGACACGACCCGCATGCACGAGCTGGCGGGGGAGACGACCGTCCCGTGGCGCGAGGGCATGGCGCGCATGGTCAAGGCTCTGCATCCCGACCTGGTGCAGTGAGCACGGGCCCGGGAGGGTCCGCCGGCGCGCTGCGCTTCGAGCTGTGCGACCCGGAGGAGCGGCCGGCCTCTGAGCTCCTGGCGGCCATGCGCGCCGAGCTCATCGGTGCCTACGACAACGCCAACCGGCTCGACAACCCGCCGCTCCTGCCGGCGGAGCTGCGCGCGCCCGAGGGCGCGTACTACGTCGGGTACGAGGGTCCCGACGCCGTGGCGGGTGGGGGGTTGCGGCGACTCGGCGACGGCGTGGCGGAGATCAAGCGGATGTACGTGCGCCCCGAGGCGCGCTCCCGGGGCGTGGCGGCGGCGCTGCTGCGCACGCTCGAACAGGCGGCCCGGGCGATGGGCTATGCGTGCACCCGCCTCGACACCGGCCCCAAGCAGGTCACCGCGCAGCGCCTCTACCGCGCCGCCGGGTACGCCGAGATTGAGCCCTACAACGACAACCCCTTCGCCTGCTTCTGGGGAGAGAAGCGGCTGGAGCCGTGACGGGGGCGGCGGCCGTCGGCGACGAGGCCCGTCCCTCCGACGAGGACCGGCTCCCGTTCCGACAACGATGGGCCTGGACGGTCCGGATGAACACGCCCATGGCGTCGCCCTTCATCGGGCTCGTCTGTGCGGCGTCCATAGGCGGCCCCCTGGCCGTCGGGATCGCCACGGGCCACCCGCGCGCCGGCGGCTGGGCGGCCGTCGGCTCCTTCTTCACGGACATGGCGGTCTTCCAGCCGGGGCACCGCTTCCGGGCGAGGATCGTGGCGGGCGCCGGCATCCTGGTCGCGCTGGGGGCGTTCCTGGGCGCGCTCTGCGGCATCCGCGGTGTCGCCATCTACCCGGTCGTCGTCGTCTGCACCTTCGCGGCGGGCCTCCTCGTGGAGCTGGGCCCGCAGGCGGCGTTGATCGGCGTCTCGTCGGTGACCTCGCTCGTGTTCTCGGCGTCGTTCGACGTCTCTGCGTCCGAGGCGCTCGTGGTCGGCGGCGTGACGCTCCTGGGCGGCCTCTTCACCGCCGCCCTGGCCGTGGTGGCGCGCCGGGGCCTCGCCCGCTACGCCGACCCGACGCGCCACACGGGCGCGACCGGTTGGGCGTGGACGAGGCAGGTCGCGGCGAGCATGCGGCGCGCCACCCGCCTCGACTCCACCCCTTTCTGGCACGCCGTCCGCCTGACCGCGGCGAGCCTGGCCGGCACCGTCCTGTTCCGGGTGACGAACCCGGAGGACGGGTTCTGGATCCCCGAAGCGGCGCTCTTCATCATGCGGCCGGAAGCCCGGCTCACCCGGCGGCGTGCCGTGCTGCGGATCATCGGGAGCGTGGCCGGCGCGGCCCTGACGACCCTGGTGCTCGTCGCGCTCCGGCCGGACACGACCGTTCTGGCGGTGCTCGCCGTGGTCGCCAGTGGCATCGCCTTCTCGGTGCAGCGGGTGAACTTCGGCCTCTACATCACGTTCGTCACGTGCATCTTCGTCCTGCTCACCGCGTTCGGCGGCTTGCCGGCGCGCACGGCCATCGCGAACCGGGTCGTGGACAACCTGATCGGCTCGGCGCTCGCAGTGGCGGCGCTCTGGCTGTGGCCAACGCGCCCGAGCCGGACCGAAACGACAGGGCCCTGACCGCCCGCCGCGGCGAGGACGGCTAGAAGGTCCAGACCTCGACGACCTGCCCGGTCTCGGGGAGCCCGCCCGCCCCTTCGTAGGTGGCGCGGGCCGCCGCGTTGTCGTGGTCGGTGATCACCCACATGCCGTAACAGCCGGCCTGGCGCGCCAGCGCGGCGAGGCGGTCCACCAGGGCGCGCCCGATGCCACGGCGCCGGAAGGGCTCCTCGACCGCCAGCTCGTAGAGGAACATCTCGGTGCCCTTGTCGGGATGGGTGACCTCGACCCCGCTCACGAAGCCCACGGCCCGCTCCTCCTCGTAGGCCAGGAGCAGGTGATGGCCGGCCCCGGCCAAGAAGCGCGCCGTGGCACCGGGCCGGGCGGGCCCGTCGAACAGGTGGGAGGCCGCCGCGACGAGCCCGTCGTCACCGGGGCGGCACTCCCGTATCTCCATGGTCAGTCGTCTTCGGGGCGCGCCTGGAGCGCGGCCCAGGCCATGGCGAACTGCAGGGGGAGGCGACCCCAGGCCACGGCCCGGCTGTCGGACGGGCCGGCATTGCGCCCCGTGCCGGCATCGAGCGCCATCTGCACGTTGGCGGGGAACACGGCGCCCAGGGTGGCGAGGCTGGCGGCAGCGGCCCAGCGGGTGCGGCGGAGCAGGCCGTAGGCGCACACGAGCTCGACCACCCCGCTGGCGTAAATGAGGTTCGTGTGGTGCTCCTCGGGGATGGCGCGCGGCATGATCGACGCGAAGGACTGCGGGCGGACGAGATGCACGACCCCGCTGCCCACGAAGAGGGCAGCCAGCGCGAGAGGGCGCGACGCCGGAGGCGAGCCACGACGGGGACTGTACTGTGGCGGCGTGCCTACCCAAGTGACGATCGTCGGCGGCGGGAGCTATCAGTGGGGTCCGGAGTTGATGGCCGACCTCTTCGGGACGCCGGCCCTCGCCGGCATGCACCTCGTCCTCGAGGACATCGACCCCACGCCGCTGCCCAAAATGGAAGCGCTGGCCCACAAGCTCAACGAGGCGATGGGGGCCAAGGCGACCATCGCCACCACGACCGACCTCGGTGCGTCCCTCGACGGGGCCGACTTCGTCATCGTGTGCATCTCGACGGGCGGCTTCCGCTCCATGGCGGTGGACCTCGACGTCCCGGCGACCCACGGCATCACCCAGACGGTCGGCGACACCGTCGGGCCGGGCGGGATCAACCGCGCCCTGCGCAACATCCCCGTCCTGGTCGGCATCGGCAAGGCCATGGAGGAGCACTGCCCGGACGCCTGGCTGTTCAACATCACCAACCCCATGACGGCGCTGACCCGCTCCGTGTGCCGCGAGACCAACATCAAGGCGGTCGGCCTCTGCCACGAGGTCGGCAACTTCTGCATGGACCTGGCCATCGCCATGGGACGGCCGCTCGACTCGGTCACCGCGTCGGTCACCGGGGTCAACCACTTCCCGGTGCTGACCTCGCTGGAGATCGACGGCGCGGACGGCTTCGACGCCCTGCGCGGCCTGGTCGAGGAGGTCGGCGGCCTGGCCTCCCTGGCCCCGTACCCGGGACGCCCCGAGGCCGACGCGTTCTCCAAGCTCGACTTCGCCGAGCGGCATCTCTTCAAGCTGACGCTGCTCGAGCGCTGGGGTACCTTCCCGGCGGCCGGCGACCGCCACATTGCCGAGTTCGTCTCGTTCGCCCTGACGCCCGAGTCCGACTGGGGCGGGGCCTACAACATTGCGCTCAGCCCGATTGCGCGCCGCGAGCAGCACCAGGCGGAGTACATCGCCGACGTCGACGCCTGGCTGGCCGGGACCAAGGACCTGCAGACCTGGCAGTCCGGCGAGCTGCCGTCGCCGATGATCCAGGCGATGCTCACCGACGAGCCCTTCGAGGCTCCCGTCAACATCCCCAACACCGGACAGGCCGTCGGGCTGCCGACCGAGGCGGTGATCGAATCGATCTGCGTCATCGACGGCGCCGGCATCCGTGGCCGCGACCGCACCACGCTGCCCACGCCCTACGACGAGATCGTCCGCCGCCACGTCGCCACCCAGGAGCTCACCGTCGAGGCGGCGCTGCGCGGCGACCGCACGCTGGCGGGGGAGGCCTTCGCCCTCGACCCGCTGGCCGGCCGCGGCGACCTGCGCACGACCGACGCCATGGTCGACGAGCTGCTCTCCGGCACGGCCGAGTGGCTGCCCCAGTTCGCCGCCCGCTGACCGGCCCGTCGGAAGGAACGCGCATGCGCATCGGATTCATCGGTCTCGGGGCCATGGGCCTGCCCATGGCGGGCCACCTGCTGGCCGCCGGGCACGACGTGACCGTCGCCTCGCGGGGCCGGGGCCCGATCGAGGCCGCGGTGGCGAAGGGCGCGACCGACGGGGGCTCGCCCCTCGGCGTGGCCGAGGTGTCCGACGTGATCATGCTGTGCGTCCCCAACTCGCCCGAGGTGATTGCCGTGATCGACGCCATGCTGCCGGCGCTCGGCCCGGGCAAGACGGTCATCGACACGTCCACCATCGACCCCGAGGTGGAGCGGGCCCAGCACACCCGGGTGGGGGAGACGGGTGCGCGCTACCTCGACGCGCCGCTGTCGGGCGGCACGGGCGGCGCCCATGCGGGGACGCTCACGCTCATGGTCGGGGGCGACGCCGCGACGCTGGCCGACATGGAGCCGGCGATCGACCCCTTCGCCGGGCTCGTGGTCCATGTCGGGGGCCCCGGCATGGGCCAGGTCGTCAAGCTGTGCAATCAGGTGATCTACGCCGCGCAGATGACCGCCACGGCCGAGGCCACGGCGATGGCGGTCCGGTCCGGCGTCGACATGGAGAAGCTGCTGCTCGTGCTCACCCACGCGACCGGTGACTGCGTGGCCGTGCGGACCCGCCTGCCGGTGCCGGGCGTGATCCCCGAGAGCCCGGCGTCCAACGGCTGGCAGCCGGGCTTCATGACGGACCTCATGGCCAAGGACCTCGACCTCGCCATGGCCTACGCCGTGCGCTGCGGCGTGCCCGTGCCGACGACGGCGACGGCGCGCCAGCTCCTCACGGCGGCCAGCGCCGCCGGCTACGGGCGCGAGGACTTCTCCGCGCTGGCCAAGGTCGTGCTGGCGCTGTCCGGGGTCCAGTGACGAGCCCGCTGCCCACGCCGGCGCTCATTCTGGCGGCGGACCACCGCGCCCGCGCCGTGCTGACCACCGAGAACTGGGCCGAGTTCTTCGGGTCGCTCACGAAGGCGCTGCCGGCGTGCGACGGGATCCTGGCCACCGCCCAGCCGCTGACCGGCCTGGCCGCGGCGGGGCACCTCACGGCGCAGCACCGCACCTACCTGTCCCTCAACCGCACCGGCCTGGCCGGCTCCGCCTTCGAGCTGGACGACCGCCTGGTGGCCAGCGTGCCGCGGGCGGCGGCCGACGGCTGGACGGGCGTGAAGCACATGACGCGCATCGACATGGACGACCCGCTCACGGCGCCGGCGCTCGAGTTGCTGGGCCAGGTGCTCGAGCAGGCGAGCGCGGCCGGCCTCGAGGCCATGATCGAACCGCTGCTCTGGGAGCAGGGCCGGATCCGCCGCGACACCGATGCCATCGTGATGGCGTCGGTCATCGCCCACGACATCGGGGCCCCGGTGATCAAGGTCCCCGTTCCCGCGGTGCCGCAGGGAGCGGAGCGGCAGCGGGCCGTGGCCCGGGTGGTGGCCAGCGTGGGCGTGCCCGTCCTCTTCCTGGGCGGGCCGCGCACCGCGGCCGGACGCGCGCCCGTGCTCGACGAGGTGCGCGACGTCATGGAGGGCGGGGGCGCCGGCATGGCCATCGGGCGCACCATCTACCAGGACCCCGATCCGGCCGAGGCGGCCGGCCTGGTGCAGGCGCTGGTGCACGGCCGGTGATCCTCACCATCGACTTCGGCACGTCGGTCACCAAGGTGGGCCTCTGGGGCGACGAGGGCCTGGTGGCGCTCGCCCGCGCCGACCTGACGACGTCCTACCCGCAGGTCGGCTGGACGGAGCAGGACCCGCTGCGCTGGTGGACGTCGCTCGTCATCGCCTGCGCCGAGGCGCGGGCGCAGGCGCCGCTGGCCTTCCGCGAGGTGGACGTCGTCTCCTGCTCGGGCGCGCGCCAGACGTTCGTCCCCGTGACGAAGGAAGGAGACCCGATCGGGAAGGGGATCCTGTGGTCCGACCACCGGGCCGCCGCCGAGGCGCGGGCGCTGGCCGCCAAGGTGGGCGGCGACGACATCAACCGGGCCCGCACCGGCATCCCGCTCGACGCCGGCGCCGTGGCGGCCAAGCTGGCCTGGCTGGCTGCGCACCAGCCCGAACGCCTCGAGTCCGCCCACGTCATGTTGTCGCCGCGGGACTTCATCGTCTTCCGCATGACGGACCAGCTGGTGACCGACGCCACGTTCGCCTCGCGCAGCGGGCTGTACGACTTCGACGGCAATGCCGTGCGCGAGCTGGCGGGGCCGGCTCTGGGCAAGCTCCCCACCGTGGTGCCGTCCGACACCGTCGTGGGCCAGCTCAAGCCGGTGCCGGCGGCCGAGCTCGGGCTGCGCCCGGGGGTCCCCATCGTCATCGGCGCCGGCGACCGGCAGTGCGAGGTCCTGGGTTCCGGCGCCTCGGAGCACCACCCCATGGTGAGCTGGGGCACCACGGCCAACGTGTCGGTGCCGGTGCAGGAGCGCCCGGTGCCGTCACCCGCCGGCGCCGTGGTGACCCGGGCCGCCGACGGCGGCTGGCTGCTGGAGGGCGGGCTGTCCGCCGCCGGCTCCTTCCTGGCCTGGCTCGGGCGCCTGCTCGACCGCAGCACCGAGGAGCTCGGCCGCCTGGCGGCCGAGAGCGGGCCCGGCGCCCGCGGCGTGGTGGCCGTGCCGTGGCTCGACGGCGCCCGCGCCCCGTGGTGGCGCGACGACGCCCGGGCCGGCTTCATGGGGCTGGGGGCGGCCCACGACGCCGCCGACCTGGCGCGTGCCGTGGTGGAGTCGGTGGCCTGGGACGTGGTGCGCGTCATGGAAGTGGTCACGGTGGGACGGCTCGGTGGCTCGACGGCCGAAGGGGTGACCCTCGGCGGCGCCGGCTCGGGCCTGCCCGTGTGGGTCGAGGTGCTGACGTCCGTGCTCGGCCTCCCGGCGCTGCGCCACCGCTCCGGCGAGGCGGCGTCGGCCGGCGCCGCGCTCCTGGCCGGCAAGGCGCTGGGCATGGGGCTGACGCTCGACCAGATCGACCCCATTGCGGCCGTGATCGAGCCGACCCCCTCCGCGGTCGAGCTCTACCGCTCGCTGCGGCCGCGGGTCGACCACGTCGCCGTGGCCGTGCTGACCGCCACCGAGTCCCTCCCGGGTAGCGATCCGCTCGCCCCCTGACGTGCGTGTCGAACTGGCCTTCGGCCGCCACGGGACGTCGGTCACGGTCCCCGACGGCGCCGAGGTCATCGCCCCGGTCGACGAGCCGGGACTGCGCGACGAGGCGGCGTCCATCACGGCCGCCCTGCGCCGACCGCTGCTCGGCCCGCCGCTCCGGGAGCTGACGGGCGGCGCGGCGCGCATCGCCGTCGTGTTCCCGGACCTGACGCGGCCGATGCCCAACCGAACGGTGCTGCCGCCGCTGCTGGCCGAGCTGGCGCGCAGCGGGGTGCCCGACGACCACATCACCCTGCTGTGCGCCACGGGCACACACCGCCAGGCCAGCGCGTCCGAGATGGAGGAGCTGGTCGGGCCCGAGATCGTGGCGCGCTACGCCATCGTCGACCACGACAGCACGAGCGACGGCCATGTCGAGGTGGGCCGCGTCGACGGGACGCCGGTGCTGCTGCAGCGCGAGTACGTCGAGGCCGACCTGCGCATCATCACCGGCTTCGTCGAGCCCCACTTCTTCGCCGGCTTCAGCGGCGGCCCGAAGGCGGTCTGCCCGGGCCTGGCCGCCACCACGACCATTCTGGAGGCGCACCACCCGCGCCGGATCGCCGACGGCCGGGCCACCTTCGTGACGCGGGCGGGCAACCCCGTGCACGACTTCGTGCGGGCCGCCACGGCGCTGGCGCCGCCCCACCTCTCGCTCGACGTCGCCATCAACCGCGCCCGCCAGGTGACGGCCGTCTTCGCCGGCCCTCTGCCGGCGGCGCACGATGCCGCCTGCGCCCACGTGCAGTCCGCCGCCGTGCGCGTGGTGGACGCGCCGTTCGACCTCGTGGTCTCGACCAACGGCGGCTACCCGCTGGACCGCAACCTCTACCAGGCGGTGAAGGGGATGGCCGCCGCCGAGCGCATCGTGCGACCGGGCGGCATCATCGTCATGGCGGCCGCCTGCGAGGACGGCGTCCCCGCGGACGGCGCGTTCGCCCGTCTCCTGGCAGCGGCCCACACGACGACGGACCTGCTGGGCGCGTCGGGGGAGCCCGAGCTCGACCGCTGGCAGGCCCAGGTGCTCGGTCGCGTGCTGGCCCGGGCCCAGGTCCGGCTCTTCGCTCCGGGGCTCGACACCGCGGCCTCGCCGAGCACGCTGCTGACGCTCGTGCCCGACCTGGACGCGGCGGTGGCCGCGGCGTGCGCCCGGCTCGGGCCCGACGCCCGGGTGGCCGTCATGCCGGAAGGTCCGCTCACGGTGGCGACGGTGCGGGACGGCGCCATTCCGGCGCACTGAGGGCCCACCTTCCCTGACGCTGGTGTCAGAGATAGAGTCCCCAGCCGGTGACCGACGATCCGCTGTTCGACTTCGCCGTCCCGGAGGACCTGTTGCGTGAGGCGGTCTCCCAGGTCAAGGACGCCGAGGTCGTCGCGGATCTGGAGGTCATGCCCGGCACGGGGGAGGGCAAGCCCCCGGCGCTGATCGGCATCCTCAAGAGCTCGGGCTACGCCCCGCTCGTCCTGCTGACCGCGGCGGCGCTGGTGCCGGGCACCTTCGGCAACGGCATCAACCTGATCGGCAAGAACCTCGAGACGTCGTTCCACATGTCCAACGCGTCCCTGGGCGCGGTCGCCTTCATCGCCCAGGTGTCCCAGCTGCTGTGGGCCGTCCCCCTGGCGGTGTGGGCCGACCGCGGCAGCCGCAAGCTCGTGGCCGGCGTGGCCCTGCTGATCTTCGCCGTGTTCGGCGCCCTCATGGCGTTCTCGCCCAACGTCTGGTGGTTCGCCTTCCTGTATCTCGCCGCCTCGGTGGGCACCGGCGTGAACAACACGGTGCACAACTCGTACCTGTCCGACGCCTACCCCACCGAGTCGCGGGGCCGGATCTTCAGCTGGCACAACCTGTCCGACCCGCTGTCGCAGACGATCGGCATCCTCATCTTCGGCTACGTGGTGACCGTCTCGCACAACTGGCGCTACGGCCTCCTGGTGGCACTGGCCGGGATCCCCCTCGGCTTCGCCCTCTTCACGTTGCGCGAGCCGGAGAAGGGGGAGAACGAGAGCAGCCACATCCTGAAGGCCTCGGGCATGGACCTGCACTCCCAGCAGGAGAAGGCGCCGCGCGTCCTGCTCGGCTCCGCCGTGACCCGGCTGCTGCGCATCCGCTCCCTCTACTTCGAGCTGGTGGCGGTGGCCATCCTGGGCTTCGCCGGGACCGGCGCGCCGCTGTTCGGCAACCTCTTCTTCATCGACAAGTTCCACCTCGACACGGCCTCACGCAGCGAGGTCTACGCCATCATCGGCCTGGCCGCGTTCCTCGGGCTCCCGCTGGCCTACGTCTTCGGCGACCGCTACTTCCGCCGCGCCCCCCAGCGGCCGCTCGTCATCGCCGGCATCTGCATCACCGCCTACGGCGGGCTCTTCGTCCTGTCGCTCTACGTGCCGCAGCTCTGGATGTGCGTGACCCTCCAGTTCCTGGCCGCCGCCGCCGTGTCCCCGCTGGCCATCTGCATCTTCCTGACGCTGGCGGCGACCGCGCCGCCCGAAATGCGCACCATCTGCTTCGCCATGTTCGGGGTGTACTCCCTCGTCTTCGGCGGCTTCACCGGCTCTGTGCTGCTGGGGGCGGTGTCCGACGCCATCGGCGGCCTGCACGGCATCATCGTGGCCCTCACCATCATCTTCCCGGTCTGTGCCGTGGGCGGGCTCCTGCTCGTCATCGGGTCGCGCAGCGTGCGGCGCGACATCACGCTCGTGATCGAGGACGTGCTGGAGCGCTACGCCGAGGGCAAGCGGCGCCAGGCCGGCGGGGCGATCCCCGCGTTGCAGATCCACAACCTCGACTTCTTCTACGGCACGAACCAGGTCCTCTTCGACGTCAACCTCGAGATCGAGGAGGGGGAGATGGTGGCCCTCCTCGGCACGAACGGCGCCGGCAAGTCCACCCTGCTGCGCGCCGTCTCGGGGCTGTCCCATCCGCACCGCGGCGTGGTGCGCCTGTTCGGCATGAACTCGACGTACCTCGAACCCGAGCAGATCATCGACGAGGGCGTGGCCCTGCTGGTGGGGGGGAAGATGACCTTCCCCGGGCTCAGCGTGCGCGACAACCTGCGCATCGGCGGGCACACGCTGCGGCGGGACCGGGCCAAGGCGCAGAAGGCCCACGACGAGGCGCTGGCCGCCTTTCCCGAGCTGGCGGCCCGGCTCGACCAGCCGGCCGGCACGCTCTCGGGGGGCGAGCAGCAGATGCTGGCCCTGTCGCGGGTGATGATGACGAAGCCCCGCCTCCTGATGATCGACGAGCTCGCCCTGGGCCTCGCCCCCATGACGGTGGAGCGGCTCATGGCGATGGTGCGGCGCATCAACGAGTCCGGCACCACGGTGATCCTGGTGGAGCAGAGCCTCAACCGCGCCCTCAGCCTGGCCCAGCGCTGCTTCTTCATGGAGCGCGGCGAGATCCGCTTCGACGGGCCGACCGCCGACCTCATGGCCCGTGACGACCTGTTGCGGCCCGTCTTCCTCGGCACCGCCGCCGCCGGGCTCTCCTAGGCCTTCGTGCTCGCGTTCACCGCCCCCAACTTCGTCCTCGTCCAGGGCCTCTTCTACGGGCTGGGCTACGGGCTGCTGGCCCTGGGACTGGTCCTCGTCTACCGCACCAACCGGGTCCTCAACTTCGCCCAGGGTCAGATCGGCGTCATCGCGGCCGTGTTCCTGGTCAAGCTGACGGCGGACTTCCACTTCAACTACTGGTTCGGCCTCTTGCTCTCCATCGGGCTGGCCGCGCTCACGGGCGCCCTGTCCGAGCTGCTGCTGCGCCGGCTGTTCAGCCGGCCCCGCGTCCTGGTGATGGTGGCGACCATCGGGTTGAGCTACGTGCTGCTGGCGCTGACCGCGTTGCCGTTCATCCGGCCGTCCAACCTCTACAAGCCGGTGCCGGTGCCCTTCGACCTCTCCTTCTCGCTGGGCCCGTTCATCATCACGCCCACCGAGGTGCTCACGCTCATTGTGGCGCCCATCGTCACGCTGATCCTCGTGCTGGCCGTCCGATTCACCTCGTGGGGACTGGCCATGCGCGCCATGTCGGAGAACGCGGACTCCGCCCGGCTGTCCGGCGTCTGGATCCGCCGCACCTCCACCCTGACGTGGACCGTGGCCGGCGCGCTGTCGGCCTTCACCGCCATCCTCAACGCGCCCAACCAGACGAGCGCCCTGACGCAGGCGCTCTCGCCCGACCTGCTCCTCTACGCGCTCACCGCGGCGCTGATCGGGGCCATGGTCAACCTGACCGTGGCCTTCATCGCCGGCATCGGCATGGGCGTCTTCCTCGAGCTGCTCGAGTGGAACGTCCCCTCGCCGGCCAAGCAGCAGCTCATCATCTTCGTCGTCGTCATGGTGGTCCTGCTGGTGCGGGTGGGCGCGCTGCGCAAGGGGGCGCGCACGGGGGAGCGCAGCACGTGGCAGCACGGCGCCGCCACCACCATGCGGGCCGGGGTGGACCAGCTGCGCAAGCGGGTCTCGGTGACCGGCGTCTGGTTGTCGGTGGCCCTGGCCGTCCTGCTGCCCTTCGTCCTCTCGGTCGGCAACAACCTCCTGTTCAGCCAGATCTGCATCTTCGCGGTCATCGCGCTGAGCCTGACCATGCTGACGGGGTGGGCGGGCCAGGTCTCGCTCGGGCAATTCGGCCTCGTCGCCGTGGGCGCGCTGGTGGCGGTGCACCTCGGGACGTCGCTGCCCCTCCCCGTCGTGATGCTCTACGGGGGCGCCATCACGGCGCTGGTGGCCATCCTCGTCGGCCTGCCGGCGCTGCGCATGCCCGGCCTCTTCCTGGCCGTCACCACGCTCGCCTTCGCCATCTTCATGCAGAGCGCCGTGCTGGCCACCCCCTGCTTCTCCGTCCCCGGCATCCACAAGACGCTGTGCACGGGCCTGCCCGACCCCGGCTACACGTTCCTCGGGCGCCCCTCGCTGTTCGGGCTGAGCCTGGCCTCGCAGAAGTCCTTCGCCTTCTTCTCGCTCGGCGTGCTGCTGCTGTCCGTGTTCATGGTGCGGATCTGGCGGGACAAGGGCGTGGCACGCCGGCTGGTGGCGGTGCGGGACAACGAGCTGACGGCGGCGGCCATGGGCATCCCGATCCTGCGCACGAAGCTGCTGGCCTTCGGCCTGTCGGGCTTCATGGCCGGCTACGCCGGCGTGTGCTTCGCCTTCGCCACGCAGCAGCTCAACAACACCGACATCACGTTCGACCCCACCACCTCGTTCGTGATCATCTCCATGGTCGTCATCGGTGGGCTGGGCTCCATTCCCGGCGCCATCCTCGGCGCCATCTACCTCGAGGGGCTGCCCGCGCTGTTCGGCGCCAACCAGACGATCCAATTCATCACCAGCGGGCTGGGGCTGATCCTGTTCATCCTCTACCTGCCGGGCGGGCTGGCCGAGGTGCTGCACCGCACGGGCGACGCCGTCACGCTGGGCATCCGCTCGGCGCAGGAGCGCCTGGGCTCGCGCCACGCCGGGCCGCCGGCCACGCCGGCGCTCGCCGCCGACGGAGCCGAGCGGTGACCGCCGTCGCCGAGGCCCCGGTGGCCGTGCACCCCGCCGGCCTGCGCGTGGAGGGCGTGCATGTGCAGTTCGGGGGCGTGCACGCGCTGAACGGCGTGTCGTTCGAGGCGGAGCCGGGGTCCATCGTGGGGCTGATCGGGGCCAACGGGTCGGGCAAGACGACGACGCTCGACGTGATCTCGGGCCTGGTGTCGCCGCAGACGGGCCGCGTGCGCCTCGACGACATCGACCTGGCCGAGTACCTGCCCGAGGAGCGCCTGGCCGTGGGCATGGTGCGCTCGTTCCAGGACTGCCGCCTGTTCCCGGAGCTGACCGTGCTCGACGTCCTCCTGCTGAGCGAGGACGCCCGCCAGGAGGTGGCCGTCATCTCCACCACCCTGCGCCTGCCCTGGGCGCGGCGCACCGAGCGCCGCAAGCTGGCCGCGGTCGACCAGGTGATCGCCGCCTTCGGGCTGGAGCGCTTCCGGCACCACCGGACGGCCGAGCTGTCGACCGGGACCCGCCGGGTGGTCGACCTGGCCTCCGTCGTGCTGGCCCGGCCGCGGCTCCTCCTCCTCGACGAGCCCACCGCCGGCATCGCCCAGCGCGAGGCGGAGGCCTTCATCCCGCTGCTGCAGCGGATCCACGAGGTGGCGGACACGACCATCGTCCTGGTGGAGCACGACGTGCCCCTGGTCTTCGAGCTGTGCTCCAAGGTCGTGGTGATGGAGCTGGGCAAGGTGGTGGCCGCCGGGCCGCCCGAGGTCATCCGCGCTGACTCGAAGGCCCTGGCCGCCTACCTTGGTGCGAGCGACGAGGCCCTGATGGCGTCAGGGCCGATAGGGGAGTCCGGCGGTGCAGACCGCCGCGAAGGAGGGTGAGCATGGAAGCGAGCTTGGAGGTTCCCGCGCCGCGGGGGGTGGGCTCCCGCCTGGTGACGCCCTTCGGCCGGTCCTGGCGGCGCCTGCGCCGCCGGCCCCGCGCCGTGCAGATCCGCACGGCGCTGATCATCATCGCCATCGTCGTCGGCCTCGTCGCCTGGCTCGTCCTGGCCCCGGCCGGGACGCCGGGCGGGTCGAGCGATGCCGGCGCGGCGGAGGTGGCGTCGAGCGCCAGCGCCACGGCGCCGAGCCAGGCGAGCACGAGCACGCGCGGGGTCACCGCGACGAGCATCAACGTGGTCTTCCCGGTCGTCGCCATCAACAGCCTGGCCGGCAAGGAGGGCTTCGCCGAGGACAAGGAGTACAACGAGCAGATCCCGGCGATCCACCTGTACGTGAACCAGGTCAACAACGGCGGCGGCATCAACGGCCGCAAGATCAACCCGATCATTGTGCAGTTCGACCCGACCAACGACGCCAACATGCAGTCGCTGTGCAAGCAGTGGACCCAGGGCAACCCGGCCGCCTTCGCGGTGGTCGACGGGGTGGGCACCTGGGAGGGCGACAACCAGCTGTGCGTGGCCCAGCAGGGCCAGACCCCGCTGTTGAGCGCGTGGTCCACCACCACCAACTGGACCAACCTGGCCTCGCCCTACCTGTGGTGGACCGGTGCCGACATGACGCCCGTGCTCTCGGCCGTCGTGCAGTGGGGGGTCAGCTCGGGGCGCCTCGGCCACGGCAAGAAGGTGGGCGTGGTCGTGTCCGACCAGGCGGCGGATCAGGACGCGCTGAACGACGCCATGCTGCCCGACCTCAAGAAGGTGGGGATCACCCCGGTCGTCGAGACGGTGGCGGCCAGCCCCGACCAGACGGCCGAGACCGGCTCGGACGCGCAGCTCGCCGTGGAGAAGTTCAAGGCGGCCGGCGTGCAGTCGGTCATCCCCATGCTCCCGGAGAACGCGTTCTTCCCCTACATCGGGGCGGAGAACTCCCAGCAGTACTTCCCGCAGCTGCTTCTCAGCGACTACCAGTCCTCCGTCGAGGTGGCGCTCGGGCTCATTCCCGTCCCCTACGAGCAGGCGCTCAACGGGCAGGAGGGCGTGACGACGGAGA
This sequence comes from uncultured Acidimicrobiaceae bacterium, assembly GCA_963804055.1. Taxonomy (GTDB): domain Bacteria; phylum Actinomycetota; class Acidimicrobiia; order Acidimicrobiales; family RAAP-2; genus Bog-473. The sequence continues at coordinate 317,818 of CAWDOU010000001.1, forward strand.
CGCTGGGCGGCATCGACGACAACCGCCCGCAGAGCCAGGGCGGCTACGACCCCGGCGTGCGGGCCTGTTACAACACCTGGCACGCCTACCACCCCAAGCCGATCCCGGGCACGCTCTATCACTACATTGAGGAGCAGGGGCCGATTCAGGCCTGGTGCGGCGCCATCGGGCTCTTCGCCACCGCGGCCAAGGACGCCGGCAAGAACCTGAACCGCCGCACCTTCGTCGAGGCCATGTCGAAGATCACGAACTACCCGGGGACGCTGTCGCCCACGTGGACGTTCGGCCCGGACAAGTTCTACGGCCCGACGCAGTACCAGGTCGTGAAGGTGCACAACAACGTGCCGAAGTCGGCGCTGTGCAAATTGCCCAAGGCCGGCAAGGCGCAGGGCACCTGCTGGGTGACGGTGCAGCCGTTCAAGCCGCTGCCGACCTCGGGCTGACGCGCCGTGAAGGGAGACGACGCGACCCCTGCCACTGACGCCAGTGACATCTCGGCTCTTCCCCAGGCCGACCAGGATGCCATCGGCACGACCCTGATGTCGTTGATGGCCGGGTTCCGGGAGCGCAACGCCGACAAGCTCATCGGCATCTACAGCCCCGACGCCGACTGGGTGAATGCGTTCGGGACCGTGAAGAAGGGAGGGGAGGAGATCGTGCGGTATCTCCGGGGCCTCTTCTCGGACGACAACTTCAACGCGGGAACGCTGAAGGCTCCTCCCGAGACCTCGCTCCGGGTGTTGACTCCCGAGGTGGTCCTGGTGTCGGCGCACCTGCAGGTCGAGGGCCAGAAGCTCGTGGGTGGAGGAGAGATCGAGGTCCGGGACAACCACTCCCTGCGGGTCTTGCAGCGCCAGGGCGACGGGGCGTGGTTGATCGTCTCGGAGATGTACAACGACGCCAATCGGGAGCAGACGTACGAGGGGCCTTCGTAGCTCTCCTCGGCCTGGGCCCTCGTGCTACCACGACGCTGGCGCCGGTGCTGACCCCATTGGCGACCGCCTGACGTTCGTGCAGGCTGTGGGCATGCAGGCGGCCCCAGCAGCCACGCGGCCATGAGGGCGGCCTTCCGGACGGCCTGGTACCGCACGGTCGCCGGTTGGAAGCGCCAACGCGGGGGCTACCTCGTGCTCGTGGTCCTCATCGGCTTCACCGGCGGCATTGCGCTGGGGTCCATCGCCGCCGCCCGTCGGACGGCATCGTCGTTCCCGACCTTCCTGGCGGCGTCCAATCCGTCGGACCTGCAGATCGTTCCGGCAGGTGCCGGTCCGAACGGCACCGCCGGGGCCCACCTGCACTCCATCATCGACGCGGTGCGTGCCTATCCGCAGGTGACGCGCGTCGAGAGCTACGTGGGACTGCAGGCGTCGCTCGTGAAGCACGGGAGGATCGAGCGCCGGAGCCTGAACAGCACTGTCATCCTGGTCGGCAGCGTCGACGGCCTGCTCTTCGACCAGGACCGCTTCGCCATCACCAGCGGGCGTATGGCGGATCCCGCCCGGGCGGACGAGGTGATGGTGTCCGAGGACGCCGCGGCCGCCTTGGGGCTGCACCTCGGCTCCCGCCTGCCGGTCGCCATTCCCCTCGACGCCGGTGGGCACGCAGTGCGGCGCATCACACTCCGCGTCGTCGGCATCGGCCTGCTCAACCGGGAGGTCGTGCAGGACCAGATCGCCAAATACCCCACCTACATCGTCGGCACACCCGCCCTCACCAAGTCGGTCGGGGTCGGCCAACTCGTGTATCTGGGCCTGCAGTTGCGCAACGGCGCGGCGGACGTGGCCGCGGTGGAGCGGCATTGGAACTCGACCGAGCGGTACTTCACCGACTTCCAGGTCACGTCACAGGTCGTCGCCGAGGCCCAGCAGTCCATACGGCCCGAGGCTCTGGCCCTCGGGGTCTTCGGCGGGATCGCCGGACTGGCCGCGCTCTTTCTCGCGCTGCAGGTCATCGCCCGGCAGCTGGGCGCCCGCGAGCGCGACCTGCTCGTCATGCGCGCGGTCGGCGCGGACCCGGCGACCACCGAGCTGGACGGTCTCGGTGGCATCGTCGGCTCCGTCCTCGTCGGCTCCGTCCTCGCCATCGGGGTGGCGCTGGCCCTCTCGCCGTTGTTCCCCCTCGGGCCGGTCCGGCCCGTCTATCCCGACCCGGGAGTGAGCGCGGACTGGGCGGTGCTCGGCGCGGGGACCGCCGTCCTGTTCGGCGTGCTCACCACCGCCGCAGTGGGCATGACCCTCCTCGAGGCGCCGCACCGCGCGCTGCGGCGGTCCCTCCTCCGAGGCCGTCGTTCGTCGACCGTGCAGCTGGCCGCCCGGGCCGGGCTCCCGGTCTCGGCCGTGGCGGGCGCGTCGCTCGCCGTCGACGCGCGCAGCGGCCGTGCCGCCGGTCCGTACCGCTGGTCCCTGCTCTCCGCGGTGACCGCCATGATCGTCGTGACGACCACGCTGACGTTCGGGGCCAGCCTGCACACGCTGGTGTCCCAGCCCGCCCTCTACGGGTGGAACTGGGACTACGCGGTGCAGAGCTCCGACGGCTACGGGCCCGTGCCGGACAAGGCGGTGGCGCTCCTGCGCCACGACAGAGCGGTCCAATCTTTCTCCGGCGTCTGGTTCGTGACGCTGCAGCTCAATGGGGTCGAGGTGCCGACGCTGCTGACCGCCCCAAGCTCCGCGGTCGCTCCACCCATCGTCTCGGGTCACGGATTGGCGACAGCGCGTCAGATCGTTCTCGGGAGCGCCACCCTGTCGCAGCTGCACGAGCGGATCGGCGACACCGTCGCCGTGCAGTATGTCCCGGGCTTCCCGCGCCGCCCCCTCCGCCTGACGATCGTCGGCACCGCCACCATGCCCGCCATCGGCATCGCCGAGAACCTGCACACGTCGATGGGCGTCGGCGCGCTGGTGCCCGCCGACGCGGGGCCGGTGACCGAGAGCCTGGGCCCCCAGGGATACGCCCCCTCCTGCGACGGCCCCAACATGGTGCTGCTGCGCGTGCGCGGCGGCCTCGGTGCGCCGCAGGGCGAGGCCGCGGCGCAGCGGTTGGCTGCGGCGGCGAACGACGTGCTCGCCCGCCAGCAACCGGACTCGGTCTGCGGCGGCAACGTCGCCACCACCCTCGACGTGCAACATCCGGCCCAGATCGTCAACTACCGGTCCATGGGGACGACGCCGGCCCTCCTGGCCGGCGGGCTCGCGTTGGCGGCCGTCGTGGCCCTCGGTCTGGCGCTGGTGGCGTCGGTGCGCCGGTGCCGCCGGGATCTGGCCCTGCTCCGGGTGTTCGGGTTCACCCAGCGCCAGCTGGCCGCCGCCGTGGCGTGGCACGCGTCGATCTCGGCGGCGGTCGGGGTGGTGGTCGGTATCCCGCTCGGCGTCGTGCTGGGTCGGTGGCTCTGGACGTTGTTCGCCGAGGAGATCGGCGCCGTGCCCAGCCCCACGGTGCCGTTGTGGTCGATCGCGCTGGCCGCGCTGGGCGCGTTCGTGCTCGCCGTCGCGGCGGCCGTGCTCCCGGGTCGTCGCGCCGCCCGCACGGCTGCCGCACTCGTCCTGCGCGACGAGTGAGCGGCGGACCCGATTCAGGCGATCATGGTCGGGCTGGGCGCACGTCCCTGCACAATGTCCTCGAAGCGGGTCGTGATGGCGCCCTCGAGCTCGGGGTGGGTGAGGATGTAGAAGGTGCCGGTGCGGACGGCGTCGATGACGCGCTCCGCCACCGCGGTGGCGGCGATCCCGCTGTCCACCAGGTTCTGCACCACGCCCCGCACCGCCATCGCCCCCTCGACGTCGCGGTCGGGGGCCCACTCGGGCCGGTTCCGCTCCGACTCCGCAATGCGCGTCCGGACGAACCCGGGGCAGAGCACCGACACGCCGACCGGTGCGGCCACCGCCTGCAGGTCCTTGTAGAGCGTCTCGGAGATGGCCACCACCGCCTGCTTGGTGGCGTTGTAGGGGCCGAGGAAGGGGGCGGCGATGAGGCCGGCGATGGAGGCCGTGTTGACGATGTGCCCCTCGCCCTGCTGAAGCAGGAGCGGGGTGAAGGTGGCCACGCCGTGGATGACGCCCCACAGGTTGACGCCGAGGATCCAGCGCCAGTCCTCCTCGCTGACCTCCCAGATGGGGCCGCCCAACCCGATGCCGGCGTTGTTGTGCACGAGGTGCACGGCGCCGAAGCGGTCGAGGGCGGCGTCGCGCAGGGCCTCCACCGAGGCCCGTTCGGACACGTCGGTGCGCACCCCGATGGCCTCGGCCCCCGCACCGGTGAGGGCGTCGACCGCCTCCGCCAGCGGCCCGCTCTCGATGTCGCCCAGGACGATCCTCATGCCCGCCGCCGCGGCCTCGTCGGCCACCGCCCTTCCGATGCCGCTGGCGCCGCCGGTGATGACCGCCACCTTGCCCCGCAGGTCCTCCATGGGCCCTCCTTCCTCGACAGTGGCCCGCAGTCAAGCACGCCCGTCGCTAGGGTGTCCCACTCGGAACGGGGGAGACGATGCGCACGGGCACACGCTGGCGAGGGCGCGGCGGCATGGGGGGCGGCCGCCGTGGCGGCCACCACAATGCTGGTGGCGGGGCCGGGCGTCACTGCCGGCGCCGCCACGTCGGGTGCGCCGCCCGAGGTGCGCGGTCAGTCCGACGCGTGGCCGCTTCCCGATCACGACTACGACAACTCGCGCGACGCCGGCCGGTCGCCGATCCGGGTGTCGACGGTGTCACGGCTGTCGACCGCCTGGACCGTGCCGATGTCCATCGGCGCATCGACCTCTCCGATCGTGGTCGGCGGCGTGGACTACGTGCAGGACCAGGCGGGGACGGTCTACGCCATCGACGAGGCGTCCGGTCGGGTGAAGTGGCGCACCAAGGCGCTCGGTTTCGACATCGGGCCCTGGGGCGTGTCCGTCGGGTGGGGGAGGCTGTACGCCTCCACCTCCACCGGCGTGGACGCCTTCCGCTTGTCCGACGGCGCCCCGCTGTGGAGCCGGAGGATCACGACGACGGCGGGCCAGGGCGTCGACATGCAGACGCTTCCCTACGGCGGCCGGGTCTACATCGCCAGCGTGCCGGTGACCCTCGGCTCGTACTACACGGGCGGGTCGGTCGGCTACCTCGAGGCGCTCGACGCGGCCACCGGCAAGGTGGACTGGAGCTTCGACACCGTCCGCTCGAAGGACCTGTGGGGCAATCCGGCGGTCAATTCGGGCGGCGGGGCCTGGTACCCGCCGGCCATCGACGTCCGGCGCAACGTCCTGTACTGGGGCGTGGCCAACCCGGCCCCGTTCGTGGGCACCGCGGCCTACCCGAACGGGTCGAGCCGCCCCGGCGCCAACCTCTACACCGATTCCCTGGTGGCGCTCTCCGCCTCCACCGGGAAGCTGCTGTGGTACCACCAGGCCTTCCCACACGACCTCTATGACCGCGACCAGGTGCAGGCCATGCTGGTTCCCGTGCGCCGGGCCGTCGACGGGTCGAGCGAGGTCGCCATCAGCTCGGGCAAGGGCGGCTTCGTGCTCGGGCTCAACCCGCGCACCGGCCGCCTGTTGTGGAGGACCGCGGTCGGGATCCATCGCAACGGCGACCTCCCGAGGCTCACGGGCCCGACCACGGTCCTGCCCGGGACGTTCGGGGGCGTGCTGACACCGCCGGCGTCGACCGACGGCGTCGTCTATGCGGCGACCCTGAACGCGGCATCGACCCTCACGCCCGACCACACCTTCTACTTCGGCGGCAAGGTCGGCACCATGGACGGCGACGTCGTGGCGCTGTCGGCGCGCACGGGGAAGGTCGCCTGGGACACCAAGGTCCCGGGCGATCCCACCGGCGGCGTCACCGTCGTCAACGACCTGGTCCTGACCGCGACGTACCAGGGGTCGGTGCTGGCCCTGAAGCGGTCGACCGGCAAAGTGGTCTGGACGCTGCACGAGCCCGGCGCGATCAACGGGTGGATGTCGGTCGCCGGCGACACGGTCTACGTCCCGGTCGGCTCGCCGGCACGGCTGGTCGCGTTGCGGCTCGCTCCCGCCGGGTAGGAGCAGCCGTCAGGCCGGTGCGCCGGCGCGGTGCCGGCGCAGGTGCTCCCGCCCGGCGGGCGAGACGGCGATCAGCTGGCCCTCGCCCGGCACGTGCCGGCGCACGAGGAACCCCCGGTCGTTGGCGTCCTCCCAGACGGGCAGACGCGGGCACGACGTCCGCCACGCCTCCATGACCTCGCCGTAGGGCCGCGGCGCGGGGCCGACCCACTCGAGCAGGTCCAGGATCAGGGCGTCGACGGCGTCGGGCACGCCCTCCATTGTCGCGCCCGGTCACAAGAGCGAGAAGGTCCCCGCCTGCACCAGGACCAGGACGCCGACGCAGCAGAGCAGGATGGGCACGGCCACGTGTCCGAGACGCAACATGGCGGCGCGGGCCCTGGGGTGGCGCCCACCGGCGAGGACGAGCCAGGTGACCAGGGCCTCGCCGACCACGAACACCGCCGCCACGGCGCCGAGGTTGGTCGCGCCGCCGACCCGGAACAGCGGGATGTAGACGGCCAGGTTGTCGCCGCCCGCCGCGATCGTCACCAGCGCGGCCGCCGTGAAGCTGCGGCCCACCGCCCGCTCTTCGGGCGCCCGCCGGCGGCGCTGTCGTCGCGCCCGCGCGGGGGTCGCCCCGTCGTCCTCGGCCCCCCGGGCCCACCCCACCAGCCCGCGCAGGCCGATGGCCAGTGGCACCAGGCCGAGGAGCCCCACGACGGCGGTCGAGAATTCGAAGAGCAGGGCAGCGGCCGCGGCCGCCACCACCACCAGCACGACGAAGCCGCCCACCTGCCCGGCCGCAATGCGACGGGCCCGCTCCATCGGGGCGCCGGCCACCATGGCCGTCGTCACCACGCAGTTGTCGACGTTGGTCCCGACGAACGCCGCCGCGGCGACGCCGAGGTCGGCCCCCAGGCCGGCCGCCAACGCTGCCGTCAGCTCGCAGGCAGCGGCATGGCCGGGCCGAAGGGCTTGTCGCCCCGGAGGGTCACCCGGTGTGCGTAACGCGGCGCGGTCCCGTAGTCGTCCAGCGCGTAGTGCAGGGTGGCCCGGTTGTCCCAGAAGGCGACCGAGCCGGCGCGCCAGCGGAAGCGGCAGGTGTACTCCGGCTTGACGCAGTGGTGGTAGAGCATCTCCAGGATGGCGGCGCTCTCGTTGTCCGACAGGCCGAAGATGGTGCGGGTGAATTGGCGGTTCACGAAGAGCCCGTTGCGCCCCGTCTCGGGGTGCGTGCGCACGACGGGGTGCAGGGCGGGCAGCAGCTTGTCGCGCCACGTACCGTCCCACTCGTAGCCGCCGCGCTCGGCGACGTCGGCGGCGAACCAGGGGTCGTGGTGGATGGCGATCAACTGCTCGCACATGGCGCGGACCGGCGGGGCCAGCCCGTCGTAGGCGTCCTGCAGGCTGGCCCACATGGTGTCCCCCCCGACCTCGGGCGCCTCGAGCATGTAGAGGATCGATCCCATGGCCGGCGTCTCCAGGAAGGTGACGTCGGTGTGCCACCAGCTGGCCCGGTCCACCTTGCCGTCGATGGCGAGCACCTCGGCGCTCTCGTCGATGGAGGGCAGCACGGGGTGCGCCTCGGTCACGATCCCGAACTGCCGGGCGAAGCCGGCCTGCTGCTCGGCCGAGAGCGACTGGTCGCGGAAGAAGATGACGTGGTGGGTGTTGAGGGCGTCCCGGATGGCGGCCACCACCTCGGGGGAGAGCGGCTGCGCGATGTCGACGCCGGCGACTTCGGCGCCGATGGTGGGGGAGAGCGGGTGGACGCTGAGGGAGGTGGCGAGGGTCACCGCCCAATTCTGCCCGACGCGGATCGGCGGCGCCGACGACGCCTACATTGGCCCCCCACCGCCACGCATACGCCAGAAAGGGCCGTCCATGAGCGAAGACACCGCGGGCCTCGTCCTGACCCCGCCGGCCCGCAATTACTCGTCCTGGTACCAGTGGATGACCCGCCTGGCTGCCACGACCCATGAGGACCCCCTCCCCGAATCCGACCCCGGGGCGATTCCCGCCTGGGTGGAGCGCCGGCGCGCCCGCCTGGCCGAGCTGCTCGGGCCCGAGCCCTCTCCCGTCCCGCTCAACCTCGAGACCCTGGCCTCGGAGGCCTGCGACGGCTACCGGCGGGACAAGGTCGTCTTCGACACCGAGGACACCATGTCGGTCCCGGCCTACCTGCTGGTACCCGACTCACGCGAGGGGCAGCGGCCCGGTCCGGCCGTCGTGGCCTGTCACGGGCACGGGCCGGGCAAGGGCCAGGTGGTCGGCCTGGAGCACACCGACATGCCCAACGCCGACTACGGGCTGCAGCTCGTCCGCCGTGGCTACGTCGTGCTGGCTCCCGACCTGCGCTGCTTCGGCGAGCGGCTGGACTGGAATCCCGAGGACCACTACGCCTGCGACACCAACCTGGTCCACGCCGCCATGGCCGGATGGAACCCGCTGACCCAGAACGTCTGGGACCTGCGACGCTCCCTCGACGTCTTGGAGCAGCACGCCCTGGTCGACCCGGCGCGCCTGGGGATGGTCGGCATCTCCTACGGCGGCACGGTCACGCTCTTCACGGCCGCCGTCGACACCCGCGTGGCGGCGTCGGTGGTGAGCGGCTACTTCTCCTCATGGGCCGAGAGCCACAAAATGCCGTGGAACATGTGCGGCTCCCAGATCCTGTTCGGCATGTTGGGGAGCCTCGAGCACGAGGACCTCGGCGCGCTCGTGGCGCCGCGGCCGCTGCTGGTCGAGTCCGGCACGCAGGACGACCTCTTCCCCTACGCCACGGCGGCGGAGTCGGTGCGCCGCACGCGTCTCGTCTACGAGCAGCTCGGCGCCGCCGACCGGCTGGTGCACGACATCTTCGAGGGCGGGCACCAGTGGCACGGCGCCGAGGCGCTGCCCTTCCTCGACCACTGGCTGGGCCTCGGCGAGGGCTGACCGATCAGCAGTCCGGGTCCTGCCCGGCGTCCCTGGACTCGGCCGCCTGGCGCAGGACCTGATCGAGCGTGGCCGGTGGGCCCGCCTCGTCGGGCGCGCCGCCGGCGGCGGCACCCCGGTCCGGGCCGGCGACGTCCGCGGTGTCGATGGGCGGTGCGGGAGAGCGGCGGTCATGGTGGCGGTGGAGCCAGCCCCGCCGCTGGGTCCCGCCTCGCTCCGGCCCGCCGGCCACTACCCGCCCGCCACTACAAGAAGGCTCGCAGGACGTGTGCGAAGGCGGCGGTCAGCACGACGACACCGTGCACGTCGCGTTCGACCGGGACCGACACCGGATGCGCGGTCGGGACGTTCATGAGGGACAGGACAGCCGACACCGGCGTGCCCGGTCCGAGGAAGATGTGCGAGGCGACCTGCTCGAGCAGCGAGCTGGTGCCGGTCGGGTCCGAGATCATGGAGGTCATGGACTTCGTCCCGGTGGCGAGCTGGCCGAGGCTGGAGTGCGGGTTCACCATGTGCAGGTCGACGCCCACGTAGTGGGTCACGGGAATGCCGAGACGATCGAGCCCGGCAATGATGGCGGTCGGTGCATGCAGGCTGAGGCTGCCCAGCGGGACCGTGCCCCCGTCGGCCAACGGCAGGCCGAGCGCCTCGGGGATCTGCAGGACGTTGGTGTGGCCGCCGGCGTCGTGGAAGACGAAGACCTGCTCGCTGTGGTCGGGGCCCTTGACGATGGCCAGGAGATCGTTCTTCCCCTTGGCCAGCAGCGAGGCCGGCACGCCGACGTGGTGCACCGCGTGATCGATGCGGTAGAGGCTGAGGCCGACCCACGACCCGGCAATGAGCAGGAACGCGATCAGCGCGGATCCCGATGCGATCACAATGCGCTTGACGCGGGTGCGGCGGCTCCGGCGCGGCGTGGGCGACCGGGGCAACAGCCCCCATTCACCCGTCGGTACAGCGATCGTCACGCACCCCTCCTCGAATGCCCGTGGCCCCCGCCCGGCACCCCCGTCCTCCGTGCCCGCAACCTACGGAGCGGCCATTGCCCTGCCGTTGCCTGACGGGTTCGATGTGGTTGCCGTGCGCGCGCCACCGCAGTGTTTGCGAAGCTGGTTGCCATGGGAGGGAAACATGCCGATCGTTCCCGATGCAAAGGACTGGACGTGGGTGCTCGAGCGCCCCTGTCCCGAATGCGGGTTCGACGCAGCCGCGGTGCCGCCCGAATCCGTTGCGCAACTGTTGCGGGACAACGCCGCGGCCTGGCGGCGCGTGCTCGAGCAGTCCGACGCAGCGGTGCGCCGGCGCCCGGCAGAGGACCGCTGGTCGCCGCTGGAGTACGCCTGCCACGTGCGCGACGTCTGCACGCTCTACCACCACCGGCTCGACCTCATGCTGGGGGAGGACGACCCGCTCTACCCGAACTGGGACCAGGACGCGACGGCGGTGGACGAGCGCTACCGCGAGCAGGACCCCGCGGTCGTCTCGGCGCAGCTGCTCGACGCCGCCGCCGGTCTGGCCGACGCCTTCGACGGCGTGCGGGGGGAACAATGGCTCCGCACCGGACGGCGCGGCGACGGCGCCCGCTTCACCATCGCGGGCTTCAGCCGCTACCTGCTCCACGACCCGGTCCATCATCTTCGCGATGTCGGCGGCGATGAAGGATCCTGAGCCGACGACGGGACAGGTCAATCGGGGAGCAGGCGGGCGGAGGCGGGCTCGAGATAGACGGTGGCGTGGGAGATGGTCCGCAGCGCCGAGGCGGGGCAGGCGGTCGTGACCGGTCCGGTCAGCGCGGCGGACACCGGCGCCGCCTTGCGGTCCTCGGGGACGATGGCCAGCACCCGCCCGGCCCGCAGCAGGGCGGGGACGGTCACGGTGATGGCGTGGGTCGGGACGTCGTCGAGCCCCGCGAAGTGGCCCTCGTTGACCTGCTGGCGGCGGCAGGCCGCCTCGAGCTCGACCACCTTGACGTCGCGCGGGTCGGCGAAGTCGGCCACGGGCGGGTCGTTGAAGGCCAGGTGCCCGTTCTCGCCGATCCCGAGGCAGCACAGATCGAGCGGAAAGCGCCGCAGCAGGTCGGCGTAGCGGCGGCACTCGGCCTCCGCGTCGCCGAGACCCTCCACGTAGTAGGCGGCCCGCGGGCGGGCCGGCTCGACGATGCGCTCCCGGATCCAGCGCTGGAAGCCCGCAGGGTGGTCGGGTCCCACCCCGACGTACTCGTCCATGTGGAAGACCACGGTGTCGGCCCAGGGCACCCCGTCGGTCTCGTGGACCAGGGCGTGGGTGAAGGCGAGCTGGGAGTTGCCGGTGGCGAACATGGCGTGAGCCGTGCCCCGGGAGGCCACGGCGGCCCGCAGCACGGCCGCCGCCTCGTCGGCCGCGGCCCGGGCCATGGCCTGCACGTCGGGGTGCACCTGCACGGTGACACCGCCGATGATCCGGGTCCCCGTCTGCACGGCGTTCAGCATGCCAGGCGCCGCCTCGGCCAGACTGGATCCGTGCGCGACGTCGAGCTTCCCGGGCCGGCCCACCGCGAGGCGGCGTGGGCGGTGGTGCGCCGCTTCCTGGCGGTGACGCCGGTGGTGGGCGTTCCCCAGCTCGGGCCTTCGGTCTCGGTCAAGATCGAGACCCTGCAGCCCACGGGCTCGTTCAAGGTGCGCGGCGGGCTGGCCGCCGTGTCCGCCACCCTGGAGCAGCACCCGGGCCGCGCGGTGGTGGCGTCGTCCGCCGGCAACCACGGCCTGGGCCTGGCCTACGCCGCCTCCGTGCTGGGCGCCACCGTCACCGTCGTGGTGCCCACGGGAGCCTCGGCGGCCAAGGTGTCGGCCCTCCAGCAGTTCGACGTCCGCCTCGTGCTGCACGGCGAGGGCTACCGGGAGGCCGAGACCCATGCCATGGCCCTGGCGGCCGAGGACGGGAGCCGCTACGTCTCGCCCTACAACGACCCCGACGTCATCGCCGGCCAGGCCACCCTGGCCCGCGAGCTGGTCGAGCAGGTGCCCGACCTCGGGACCGTGGTGGTCCCCTGCGGGGGCGGCGGCCTGCTGGCCGGCGTGATCCTGGGCCTCGAAGGGACCGGCGTGCGTGTCGTCGGCGTCGAGTCCGAGGCCTCACCGTCCATGAGCACGGCCTTGGCCGCGGGCGCCATCGTCCCCATCGAGGTCGAGCCGACCGTGGCCGACGGGCTGGCGGGCAACCTCGAGCCGGGCGCGGTGACGGTCGGCGTGGCGCTGGCCCACGGCGTCGAGGTGCTCACGGTGAGCGAGGCCGACATCCGCTCCGCCATGGCCTTCTCGGCCTCCAAGATGGGCCTCGTCCTCGAGGGCGCCGGTGCCGTCGGTGTCGCCGCCCTGCGGGCGGGGGTCATCACCCCCGACGCCGGGGGCCGGGAGACGGTCGTGCTGCTGACCGGGCGCAACGTGGCGCCGAAGCTGCTCTCGGAGGTGCTCCATTCCTGACGTCAGCGCCAACGGCGCGACGCTCGATTATGAAGTCACCGGCGAGGGGGAGCCGCTCCTCCTGATCGCCGGCTGCGGCCAGCCCGCGATCGCCTGGCACCTCTCGTTGGTGCCCCTCCTGGTGGCGGCCGGCTATGAGGTGGTGACGTTCGACAACCGGGGCGTCGAGCCGTCCTCCTCGCCGCCGGCGCCCTACAGCGTGGAGGGCATGGCCGCCGACACCGTGGCGCTGCTCGACCATCTGGGCTGGACCGAGCCGGTCCGCATGGCCGGGCACTCCATGGGCGGGTGGATCGCCGAGACCATCGTGCTCGACCATCCGGAACGGGTGCGGTCCGCCGCGTTCATGGGGAGCGCCAACGCGCCGACGGCCTGGGAGGTGGCCATCACCACCGTCGAGCGCGACCTGGCGCGCCTCGACTACGACCTGCCCCCGCTCTTCTACGCCACCGAGACCCTGCGCTATCTGCCCATCGCCGACATTCAGGACAACGAGGTGGTCGGGACCTGGCTCTCCATGATGGGCGACCTGCCGGTGTGGCCCAACCCGGGGCGTCTCGGCCAGTACGAGGCGGCCCTGGCCTGGTCGACCGACCCGGCCCGCACGACGCGCTGGCCCGAGGTGCGCGTCCCCTGCCTGGTCCTGGCGTTCGAGCACGACGTCGACTCGCCGCCGCGCTACGCCCGCCAGGCGGCCGAGGCCATTCCGGGCTGCGCCTACAGCGAGGTGGCCGGTTCGGGCCACATCGGCATCCTCACCCATGCCGAGCAGGTGGCGGCCGCCCTCATTGCCTTCTTCGCCTCGGCCTGACCTCGGTCCCCGCGCCGAGGGCGACGACGGCTCAGTCGGTGAAGCTCAGGTACTGGTGCACCGCACCCACACAGGCCGAGCCCTCGCCGACGGCCGCGGCCACCCGCTTGGTGGAGCCCGCGCGCACGTCGCCCACGGCGAAGAGCCCGGGGTGGCTCGTCTCGAACGGCAGAGGCAGGCGGCCCAGGGTGGCCCAGCGCTCGTCGAGGTGCTCGGGCCCGAGGGCCCGGTCGGTCAGCACGAAGCCACGGTCGTCGAAGGCGGCGCACCCCGAGATCCAGCTCGACGAGGGATCGGCCCCGATGAACGAGAAGAGGCCGGCACAGGCGACCTCGGTGGTGCCGTCGGCGTCGGTGAGGTGGACGGCGCGCAGGTCCGGCTCGCCGACGAGCCCGGTGACCTGCGCGCCTGTCCGCACGGTGATGGCCGGGTGGGCGTCAATGCGGTCGGTGAGGTAGCGCGACATGCTCTTGCCGAGGTCGTCGCCGCGGATGACGACGGTCACCGGGCCGGTGTCCGACAGGAACATGGCCGCCTGTCCCGCCGAGTTGCCGCCGCCCACGACCACGGTGGGTGAGGCGGCGCACTGGCGTCGCTCCATTTCGGTGGCGGCGTAGTAGACGCCGTTGCCCTCGAACTGCTCGAGACGGTCGACGGGGAGGCGCCGGTAGCGGGCGCCGCTGGCGACGATGACGGCGCGCGCCGCCACGTCGGAGCCGTCGGAGAGCCGGATGACCAGGTGGCCCGCCTCCTCGCGCAGGGAGGTCGCCTCGCACGGCGCCGTCAGGTGGGCCCCGAACTTCTCCGCTTGGACGATGGCGCGCGCGGTCAGGTCGCCGCCCGAGATGCCGGTGGGGAAGCCGAGGTAGTTCTCGATCCGCGAGCTCGACCCGGCCTGGCCGCCGGCGCCGAACTTCTCGACGCCGAGCGTGTGGAGCCCCTCCGAGGCGCCGTAGACGGAGGCGGCCAGGCCGGCGGGCCCGCCGCCGACGACGACGAGGTCGAAGCAGCGGTCCGGCAGGCTCTCCAGCGTGAGGCCGAGGTACTCGGCGAGGACGCCGGGGCTGGGCCGGCGCAGGACGGTGCCCGAGGTGATGACGACCGGCAGCTCGTCGGGCTCAATGGCGAACGCCTCGAGCACGGTCTCCACGTCGGCCTCGCTGTCGGGGTCGAGCCACTCGTAGGGGATGCGGGAGCGGGACAGGAACTCGCGCACCTGCAGGCAGAGGGGGCAGAAGCGCGAGCCGATCAACCGGGTCGTCGCCGACGCGCCGGTGAGGAGGACCGAACGCCGGGCCATGAAGGCGGTGAGGATGGTGTCGCCCAGCCCCGGGCTCGTGGCGATGAGCCGCCGCAGGTTGTCGCGCGGGATCACGATGACCTCACCGGCTTCCTTCACGCGGGCTGACACGAAGACGCGCAGACCCGAGAGCAGGTTGAGCTCGCCGAGGAACTTCCCCGGCCCGTGCTGGGCCACGATCGTCGTCTCTTCCCCCATGCCATCGTGCGCCACCACCTCGATCGCCCCCGACACCACGACCATGAAGTCGTAGGTCACGTCGCCCTCGCGGTAGAGGTACTCGCCGGCGCTCATGGAGCGCCGGGTCCCCATCTGGTCCAGCACCGCCATGTCGGCATCGCTCAGCGTGGGGAATGCGTCGGAGTCATCGGCCATGGCGGGCCTCCTCAGGTGTCGGCAGGTGCGTCGGGGTCACGTCGGGCGACCGGTCTGGCAATCGAGACCGGTCTGGCAATTGGCCCGTCTGGCAATTGGATGGAGCAACCCTACGGGTGCATCAGTCGCGTTCGGGCGGGCCGGACCAGTCGGAGTGGGGGTCCGAGGCCGGGAAGGAGTCCTCCTCCTGCCCGTCGATGTACTCCTCGGGGTCGGGCCCGGCCTCCGCCGCCTCGACTTCGTCCGACTCGTCTCGTGGTGTCGCACTCACTCCGCTGCGCCCTCTCCGTCGAAAGTGCCAGGTCCTGCGTCATGGATTACACCTTGCCAATTTCCCGCGCAAGGCCGCGGCCTTCACGACGGACGGGGCGTCTCCCAGTCGATCGTGACCGTCGCCGCCTCGTCGGGGTGCTCCGCCAGCCAGTGCCGGGCGTACGGGCACCAGGGAACGACGGTCAGGCCGTCGTCCCTGGCCCGGGCCAGGGCGGTGCGGACCAGCCGGCCCCCGATGCCGTGGCCGCTCCACGCGTCGGGCACGCCCGTGTGGACGAGGATCAGTCGGTCACCCTGCCGGGCGTAGACGAGCTCGGCCTCGGCGTCGCCCTCCCGGATCACGAACCGGCTCTCGGCGGTGTCGTCGACGACCGGCGCGTCGGCGGCGGGAATCGTCATGGCGGGCTGCCTCCCGGTCTGTCTGCTCGACCCACTGCTCCCGCCACCCTACGGGTGTACAAATGGTGCGCGATGAGCGGACCGGTGGCCACGGACGATGCCGCGCCGGTGCCCGGCGCGGCTGACCAGGTCCAGCGGCCGGTCGTCGAGCTCTCGCCGGCCCGGTCGACCCGGGTCGGCTCCCTGCCGGTGCGCCGCGTCCTGCCTCAGCGGCCGCGCCACACCGTCGGGTCCTGGTGCTTCCTCGACCATGCCGGTCCCGTGGCGGTGGAGCCGGGCGAGTCCTTCGGCATCGGCCCGCACCCCCACATGGGCCTCCAGACCGTGACCTGGCTGCTGGCCGGCGAGCTGCTGCACCTCGACAGCCTGGGCTCCGAGCAGCTGATCCGGCCCGGCCAGCTCAACCTGATGACGGCGGGACACGGGGTGTCCCACGCCGAGGAGGACCCCGCCCGCGCGGAGGCGGTGCACGCCGTGCAGCTCTGGGTGGCCCAGCCGGCGGAGACCCGGGACGCTCCGGCCGCCTTCGAGCACCACGCCGAGCTGCCGCAGCTCGAGCTGGACCACGCCGTGGGGACGGTCCTCGTGGGCGACTTCGGCGGGGCGGACTCCCCGGCCCGGCGCGACACCGCGCACATGGGCGTCGAGCTCGCCCTCCGGGGCCGGGGCACGGTCGTGCCGCTCCGCAGCGAGTACGAGCACGCGCTGGTCGTCCTGCAGGGCGCCGTCACGGTGGACGGTGTGGCGGTGGAGCCGGGCGTGCTGGCCTATCTCGGGATGGGCCGCGACGAGTGCGCGCTGCGGACGGAGGGGCCGGCGCGGGCGCTCCTGCTCGGCGGCGTGCCGTTCCCCGAACCCATCCTCATGTGGTGGAACTTCGTCGGGCGCAGCCGTGACGAGGTCTCCGAGGCCCGGCGACAGTGGTCGGCCGACGACGGCCGCTTCGGCCACGTCCGGTCGTCGCTCGGCCGGATCGAGGTGGGACGGCCCCCGTGGGAGTGACTACCAGTCGCCCCAGCCGGGGGGGCTGACGGTCCCGGTGATGCCGCGGGGATCGACGGGCAGGCGGGTCGCCCCCGCTTCGTAGACGGCGAAGCAGAGGCGGAGGACGTCGGTGGCCTCGGCGGCGGTCATGGCGGCCGCGGTCCCGTGGACGAGCGCGTCGATGAAGTGCTGTGACGAGCGGGCGAACCCGGCGCCCCAGTCGGCGTCGATGTCGGTGAACTCGGTCGTCTTGATTTCGTCCGCCGTCCCCGTGAACAGCATCACGGGCGCCAGGTCCAGCATCTCGCCGGTGGCCCGGGTCACCCACAGCTGCCCCTCGTCGCCGGTGATCTCGAAGAACTCGTCCGCCCCGTAGTACCGGGAGCGCATGTAGAAGTCGGGGGCGTACTGGACTTCCATGGTGCCGAGCACCCCGGGATCCTCGTATTCGAAGATCACGGCGCACGGTTCGAAGAACAGGTCGCGCCGGCGCACCACGGCCTGGACGGAGGTGATGTCCATGTCCAGCAGCCACAGCGCCATGGCGTACTTGTGCACCATGTCGTCGAAGAGGTGCCCGCCCGCACTGCGCTTGTCGAGACGCCAGCCGTAGCCCTCGGGACGCAGGGCGGCCTGGAAGTCCGAGTTCGTCTGGCCCACCAGGGTCCGGATACGCAACGAGGTCGGCTTGCCGATGGCGCCCTCGGCGACGAGGCGCTTCGCCAGCTCGAGCGGGGGATAGTGGACGAAGCATTCGCTGATGCGCAGCGTGCGCCCTACGCGCTCCGCCACCGTCCCCATCTCAATGGCGTCCTCGATTGAGTTGGCCACCGGCTTCTGGACCGACACGTGCTTGCCGGCCTCGAGCGCGGCGATCACGTGATCGTGGTGCATGTGCGTCGGCGTGAGGACCTCGACGGCGTCGACCGAATCGTCGGCCAGCAGGTCGGCCAGGTCGCCGTAGTACGACTCGGCGCCCCACTCCTTGGCGGCCTGGCGGCCGATCTCCTCGTCGGTGTCGCACACGGCGACGATGTCGCAGCGGGGATCCTCGAGATAGCCCCGCACGTTCATGGCCGCGATGTTGCCGGCGCCCAGCACGCCGAGCCGGACCTTGTCCATCAGAGCCTCCCTTGGCCGACGGCGCCGCCTACGCGTCGGTTCCGAATGCGCCCCCGTCCCGGGCGGTGGAGATCTGATTGTCGTCATAACCCAGCACGGAGCGCAAGACGGCCTCCGTGTGCTGGCCCACCGTCGGCGCCCTGGCCGGCGGCGGCAGCTCCTCGCCGACGAAGTGCAACGGCGTGAAGAGTTGGTCGGCCCCGAGGTCCGCTGCCGGCAGGAGGGGGAAGCGATCGGCGAACTGGGGGTCGTCGAGCAGGGTCTTGGGAGAGTTCACCGGCGCGATCGGGGTGTTGACGCGTCCGCCGAACTCCAGCCATTCCCCGGAGGTCTTGGTGCGGAAGATGTCGCGCAGCTCGCGCTGGAGCTCGCGGTTGCCCCGTGCGTGGTCCGCGTACTTGGACCCGGGCCAGCGCTCGAAGAGATCCGGGCGGCCGACGCCCTCGCAGAAGTTCTTCCAGAAGGCCTGCTCCGACGCCATGAAGAGGACGAAGCGACCGTCGGCCGCCTCGTAGACCTGGTAGCGCACGCCCTCGACCATCCCCGCCGTGCCGGGCGCGCGTCGTTCGTAGTTGTCGGCCTTGTTCCCGGTCACCTCGGACTCGGGCCGCTCGTAGGCGCGGAAGCTCTCGGAGCGGTACCAGTCCATGGCCGCGGCGGCGTCGGACTGGGCCAGGTCGATGAAGGCGCTCTCCCCGGTGGCGCGGGCGCGGATGACGGCGGCCAGGATGCCGAGGGCGCCGAAGAGCGGTCCGGCGTTGATGCCGATGGAGACGTGCTCGGGAATGTACGAGAAGCCCTCGTCGTCGGTGGCGACGTTGACGATCCCGGCCCAGGTGTCATAGGCGACCCCATGGCTCGGGTAGTCCCGGTAGGGGCCGGTCATGCCGTAGCCCGAGATGCTGCAGAAGACGATCTTCGGGTTCAGGGCACGTAGGTCGTCGTACCCGACGCCGCGCCGCGCCAGTGCGCCGGGCCGCATGGCCTCCACCACGACGTCGGCCCCGGTGGCGAGCTCCTTCAGGATGGCCACGCCGGCGTCGGTGCGCAGGTCCAGCACCAGTGACCGCTTGCCCCGGTTGAGGTGCAGGTGCATCAGCGACGTGCCCTCCACGATGGGCCAGGTCATCTCGCGGATGTAGTCACCCGCCGGGGGCTCCACCTTGATGACGTCCGCGCCGAGGTCGACCAGTGCCGTGGTGATGGCGGCCGGCCCGAGGGCCGAGACCTCAATGATGCGCAATCCGTGCAGTGGCGGCGTCGTCGCCATCGGACCTCCCGTCGTCAAAGGGCGGATCGTAGCGGCCACCGCCATCGGCGCCCGGAGCCGCAGGTCGCCATACTGGGACGATGGAGACGGAGGCCCTCGATGACGCCCTCACGGTGTTCGCCGCCACCGCGCCCGCCTACGGCGCCGTCGGCCTGGCCAACCACGGGCCCATGGTCGCCGAGGCGCTGGCGCACCTGGGGCGCCACGATGCGATCCCGGGCTGGGTGGCGCAGTACCGGCGGCGC
Organism: uncultured Acidimicrobiaceae bacterium; assembly: GCA_963804055.1. Taxonomy (GTDB): domain Bacteria; phylum Actinomycetota; class Acidimicrobiia; order Acidimicrobiales; family RAAP-2; genus Bog-473. The sequence continues at coordinate 336,990 of CAWDOU010000001.1, forward strand.
CTCGACGACGCACCCGCGCCGGGCCGGGCACTCACCGAGGTGGCCTGGCCGGCCGCGCTGGGGGAGGCCGACCGCTTTCCCGAGTGGCTCGCTCTCTTCGAGCGGGAGATCGCCGACCGTCCGCCGGCGGCCGTGGTCGGGGAGTGGGCGCCGCGCCTGCTGCCGGGCTCTGTCGGCGCGGCCACGCACGGATTGATCCGCACCGGTCACGCGCTGCGCGCCCTCGGCGGGGCCGACACGCCGCCGCGGCGGCTCGAGGCCGCCACCGCCCTGGCCTTCTGGGCGAGCAGCTATCGGGAGCTGCCGGGACCGCCGCTCCTCATCGGGCACGAGGGCGTGGCCGACGCCCTGTCCGATCTGCCGTACCTCCCCGAGGACGCGCCGCAGGCGGTGCTCATCAGCGCGCGGGTGGCGGCGGTGACCGACATCGCGGACGAGTTCGAGCAGGCGGTGGCGTCGCTGGGCTGGACGGGTGGCGCGGTCGACCTGCTCGACGAGCTGGCGACGGGGGGCGCCGCCGCGTACCTGCGCAACGCGGACGGAGGCGGGGCGATCGGGCTGCTCCACGCGGTGACGTCGCCGCTGGCCTGCGAGCTGGTGCTGCCCTGGTTGGCGGAAGAGGACCGGGATGCCGCCCTGGGCTACGTCTGGCAGGCCGCGGCGGCCTTGCACGTCGCCTACGACATCGACCGGAAGTCTCCCGTTCCCGATGAGGCGCCCCCCACGGCCGAGTCCCTGGTGGACGGGGCCCTGGCTTCGGGCGACGAGCACGCCATCAAGCTGACCGAGGCCGCGCTGCGCAGCTTCGGCCGGAGCGGCGAGGCCGCGGTCCTGCTGGCGGCGGCGGACGCCTGCCGGCGTCTCTGAGACAGACGCCTGCCGGCGTCTCTGAGACAGACGCCTGCCGGCGCGGTGCCCGCGGGACGCACCGGCGGGCCCGTTGGTAGGTTCGGCCCGATGGAATACCGCACCCTCGGAAGAACCGGTCTCAAGGTCAGCCCCCTCTGCCTCGGGGCGATGATGTTCGGCTCCTTCGGCAACACCGATCACGACGACTCTGTCCGGATCATCCACGCCGCGCTCGATGCCGGCATCAATTTCGTGGACACCGCCGACGTCTACTCGTTCGGGGAGTCGGAGGAGATCGTCGGCAAGGCGCTGGCGCAGACCAAGCGGCACAAGGTGGTGCTGGCCACCAAGGTGCACGGCCAGATGGGCCAGGACCCGAACGCGCAGGGGAACTCGCGGCGTTGGATCATGGCGGCGTGCGACAACAGCCTGCGCCGGCTCGGCGTCGACTACATCGACATCTACCAGATCCACCGGCCCTCACCGGAGACGGACATCGACGAGACACTGGGCGCGCTGACCGACCTGGTGCGGGTGGGCAAGATCCGCTACTTCGGCAGCTCGACCTTCCCGGCCCACGAGATCGTCGAGGCGCAGTGGGTGGCCGAGCGCCGCGCCCGCGAGCGGTTCGTCACCGAGCAGCCGCCCTATTCGATCCTGGTCCGCAGCATTGAGAAGGACGTGCTGCCGATGTGCCAGAAGTACGGCATGGGGGTGCTGTCGTGGAGCCCGCTGGCCGGGGGTTGGCTCTCGGGCGCGTTCGGGCCGGGCAAGGAGAACACGAGCCGCCGCGCCACGTTCCTGCCCCACCACTACGACCTCGAGATCCCCGGGAACCGGTCCAAGCTCGAGGCGCTCACACAGCTCATCGCATTGGCGGACGGCGCCGGCCTCTCCCTCATTGAGCTCGCACTCGGGTTCGTGCTGGAGCATCCCGGCGTGACGTCGCCCATCATCGGGCCGCGCACCATGGAGCACCTCCAATCACAGCTGCCGGCCCTGGAGCTGCGCCTGAGCACGGACGTGCTCGACCGCATCGACGCGATCGTGCCTCCCGGCACCGACCTCAACGACACCGATGTCGGATGGGTGCCGGCCGCCATCGCCGACCCGTCGCTGCGCCGCCGCCCGCGCTGAACCCGGTTGCGGGCCCCCACCCGGGCGGGTCAGCCCGTGTGGTCCGTGAGTGCCTTCGCCAGGCGCACGGCGGCTGCCTGCGAGAGGCTGCCGCTGATCTCGCCGCGACCGTCGAAGCTCGAGAACGTGTTCTGCGTCGGCTGAATGATCGGGGCCGAGTACACCACCCCGTGCAGCTCAATGCCGAGGAACCCGTGGAAGCTCTCCATGGCGACCCTGTCCCACAGCGCGGCGCCGGCGGCCGTCGTCGTGTAGTCGACCACCCACTGGCCGGTCTGGTTCCGCACGGCCGTCGCCGTGGCGATGGCGCGACTCGACATCTCGACCGGGCCGAGCACGCACCGGATCTGCGTGACGCCGTCGCACGCCCCTTTGATGCCGGGGAGGAGGACGGTGCTGGAGGTGTAGGCGTGCTCGTGCACGCTGGTCGACGGGTACGAGGCGTACTGCTGATCGACCGGCGTGAAGTTGGACGAGTATCCCTGCGGACCGCCTGTATTCGGCGACACGTTCAGGTTGGCCGGCGACAGCAGCGATGCTCCCGAGCAGGCGGGAATGGGCCCGGTGCCGGTCGCTGTCGCCTGGCCTGCGGCGCCCGCGGGAGCGGCGTACGGGGCGGCGAAGCAGAGGACGGGGCGGAAGTACACGACACCGGACGCCCCTGCGGTCGCGACGGGCTTCGCACCCGCCTGCGTCCTGCCACCCGCGGCCGGGCCGCGGAGCAGCAGCACCGCGGAGACGATCAACGCGGCGAGCACCACCGCGACGATGAGGACCGCCGCGCCGCGCCGGCGGTAGCGCGTGCGCTGGTGCCGGCGGGCCTCGGGGATGAGGACCTCCGCCGGCTGCGTCGACCCGGCTGCCTCCGTCTTCATGGTGCTACTATGTATAGCATCATGTTGCGTGTCAAGGTCGATCGCTCCGAAGCGCTCGCCCTGCACGACCAGGTGGCGGCGGAGCTGCGGCGGGCTATCGCGGCCGGCGAGGCCGGCCCGGGCGAGCGCCTGCCGCCGGCCAAGGACCTGGCGGCCGTCCTCGGCGTCAACCCCAACACGGTGCTGCGCGCCCTGCGGATCCTGCGCGACGAGGGCCTGCTCGAGTTCAGGCGTGGCCGGGGGGTGACCGTGGCGGGCAGCCCCGAACGGGGCGCCGTGATCGAACGGACCAAGCAGCTCCTCGACTTCGCCCGCTTCAACGGGTACCGGAAGGAGGATCTCATGGAGATCCTGGGGGGATTGCCCTAGTTCGTCACCGGTTGACGCAGCACGCCGGGTGCGAAGAACGTGTCATTCGAGTGGTCGAGATGCGCCCGCGCCCAGGCCTCAGTGCGAGCCGGCGACGAGGACGACGTTGCGCCCCATGGTCTCCCGGTCCGCCATGGCCTGGAGGGCCCGGGGCAGGTCACCGAAGGCGACCTCGCTGCCGACGACCGGGCGCAGGCTGCCGTTCAGGACGAGTTCGAGGATCCGGGCATGGACCCTCTCGCCGTCGGCGTGGGACGGGAAGTTGTAGCCGCTCATCGCCTTGAGGGCTGCGGGGTCGTCGACGTAGGCGTGGCACACCCCGAAGAGCGAGAAGTTTCCGAAGAGCACCGGCCGCGGGACGATCCCCTCGTCCTCGGCCTCGATTCCGGACGCGAACCCGACCAGGAGGTGGCGGCCGTTGAAGGCCATGCACCGGAAAGTCTGCGTCGTCACCTCTCCTCCGACGGAATCGAACGCGACATCCACACCGCGACCGTCGGTGGCCTGGAGCACGGCGTCGACGAAGTCCGACTCCCTGTAGTCGATGGCCACCGCGGCACCCAGCGATCGACAGAGCTCGAGCTTGGCCGCGGAGCCGGCCGTGGCGATCACGCGGGTGCCCGCCAGGGCGGCCAGCTGAATGGCCGCCGAGCCGATCCCCCCTGCCGCGGCATGGATCAGAACGGTCTCGCCCGCCCCGATCCGTGCCCGCTCGTGGAGGGCGAGCCAGGAGAGGTGGAACGGAAAGTAGACGGCGGCCGCCGGCGTGTCGGGCAGCGCGGACACCGGTGGCATCTCGAAGGCCATGGCGCTGGGGCCCACAGCCAGCTCCGCGTAGCCGCCGAAGGCGCCGTTCGGTATTGCGACCACCCGCTTCCCGAGCCACGTCTCCGCACCGGTGCCGGCGCCTTCGACGACACCCAGCACCTCCATGCCGGGCGTGTAGGGGAGCGGCGGCGCCACCGTCCGGTAGCGGCCGCGCACGCCGTCCACGTCGTTGAAGTTGAGAGTGGTCGCCGCGACCCGCACGAGGAGCTCACCGGGGCCGGCGGTCGGCGCCGGGACCTCGTCGAGCTGGAGGGCCTCCATCGGTTCGCCGAACTCGTGCACGCGCCAGGCCCTCATGTCACCAGACTGTTTCACACCCGGCCGTGCATCCGCCGGGGACGTATCCGGACGACTGAGGGCGCACGTGGGTCATAGTTGTGTGATGACGATCCGGCGCCTGGTCCTGGTCGCGGTGGCGGCCTGCTTCGTCGCCGGCTGCGCGTCGCCGTCGTCCCACCCGACGTCCTCGCCGACCACCCGCGCCCCGGCGCAACAGACGACGTACACCACGCTGCAGCCACCCAGCACCGCCGGCTCGGGGATCGCGCGTCCCGGCTGTGGGAGTGGGACCGTGACTGTGGCCGCGGAACCGGGTCCGGCGACACCGGTCTGTGTGACGGTCGGCTCGCTCGTGGTGTTGCGGGGCGGCACTCCCGCAGCCGGTGGGACGTGGCCCGGGCCCCCTCACATTTCGGACACGAAGGTCGTCTCCCTCGTCTCGAGCCACTCGGCCGGGGCGACGTTCACCGCCACGCTCAAGGCGTTGCAGGCCGGGTCGGCGACCGTGGTCGTCCCGTTCGTGGCGGGCAATGACGTGTGCAACCCGACACCGTGCACGCCCGTGCCCGGTGGGCCATTGAATTTCGCGGTGCGGGTCATCGCTTAGCCCGTAGTCCGGCGCATCACCGCGTTGGCTACGGTGGCGCCCCGAGGGGCTCGAGACGGGGGATGTGATCTGGTGCCGACGCGGCGCGAGTTGCTCAAAGGCGGAGGGGGTGCGGTCCTCGCCGGCCTGGCGGGGTCGTCCATCGGTGTCGCCGTTCCGGGGCTGGCCGCGCCGGCCGGCGCGACGGAAGTGGCCATCGCCGGACAAGGCGCGACGCTCCCCGGGTTCCGGCCCGGCGGGCCGGGGCCCCTCTACTGGAGCACCTACGACTACGAGAACGTCCTGAACACCATCATCCCCGAGGCCGTCTGGAAGGCCAACATCGACTGGGTGGCCGAGACGTTCCGCGAGTACGGCTACACCATGGCCTGCACCGACGGATGGATCGACAACACCCAGAGGGTGACGCGCCACGGCTACATCGTGAGTCAGGCGGACGACTGGGAGCACGACTGGGCCTGGTGGGCCAGGTACCTCCGGTCAAAGGGCATGCAACTCGGCGTCTACTACAACCCTCTGTGGGCGACGAAGTCGGCGGTCACCGACCCGTCGATCACGGTCGTGGGGCGCCCCGACGTCAAGGTGGGCGACATCGTCAACGCGAACGACTACTTCGACGGCGGCGGGCAGCTGCAGTGGGTGGACACGACCCGCGACGGGGCCGAGGAGTACGTCAAGGGGTACGTTTCCTACTTCCGCGAGCTCGGCTGTGTCTTCCTCCGCATCGACTTCCTGGCGTATTACGAGACCGGGTTCGATCAGAACGACGGCACCGTGGGCGTGAACCACGGGCGCGAGGGCTACCTGCGGGCCTTGCGCTGGATGCGCGAGGCGGCCGGCGACATGCAGCTCAGCCTGGTGCTGCCCAACCTGTTCGACCATGGCGCCGCCGAGCGGGAGTACGGAGACCTGATCAGGATCGACAACGATGCCGGGTTCGGCACCTGGTTCACCTTCAGCGGAGGCCGCGAGACCTGGCAGCCCGAGTGGTCGCAGTGGAACAACCCGTTCATGGGCTTCACCGGATTCGCAGACATCTCCGGCCGGGGCCAGGTCATCCTCGACGGCGACCCCCTGATCATGCGGACGTTCACCCGCGACGAGGAGCGGGAGAGCACCATCAACCTGTTCACCATGGCGGGCGCCGCCATCGCCATCACCGACCAGGTCGACACCATCGCCGGCAACGCACACATCTTCCAGAACCGGGAGGTGCTGGCTCTCCGCACGGCGGGCCTGGTGGGCAAGCCGGTGTTCAACAACAGTCACTCGCTCGACTACGACCCGACGGCCCGCGATCCAGAGCGCTGGGTCGGCCAGCTTCCTGACGGATCCTGGGCGGTGGCCCTGTTCAACCGCTCGGACGACGAGGCCACGAGGTCGATCGAGTTCGCCGACATCCTCGGCTTCACGAGCCCGGCCGCGGTGCGCGACCTCTGGGCGCATCAGGACCTGGGATCCATGACCAGCTACCAGGTGGCCCTTGGTCCGCATGCCTCGGTCCTCCTGTCGGTTGTGCCACAGGGCCCGGCACACTTCCAGGCCGAGGTCGGCGCGTGGGCGGGCTCGGCCCGCTTCGAGAATGCGTTCGGCGGCCACGAGGGGATGGGCTATGTCACCGACCTCGTGAACGTGGGGAGCAGCGTGGCCCTCGGCATCGCCGCCCCGACGGAAGCCGGCCGGCGCCTCCTGTGCCGCGTCGCCAACGCGACCGGGAGCGCCTCCACACTGACCGTGCGCGCGCTCGACCCGAAGACCGGCCGCGTCCATGGCTCCGCCCTCCTCCACGTACCGAGTTCGCCGGCGTGGACCACCTGGCACACCGTGCCCGTCACGCTGACCATGGCGGCGGGTACGAACCTCGTGCTGTGCAGCGTCGAGTCGCCCGACCAGGGCGGGGTCAATCTCGACTACCTCGCCCTGGGCTGATCGACCGGTCCGGGCGGACGACGGGCTTGCTAGCTTTGCCCCCGGAGGGGTCGGAGGCGAAGGGCCGGGGGATTGGCGATGAGGCAGTTGGGTGTTGGTGTGCGACAGCGCGTCGGTCGGTTGGTCATGGCGATCCTGCCCACCCTGGCGGTGCTCCTCACCGCCGGCGTGACCACCGCGTCGCAGGGGGCAGCCGCGGCCGACACTCCGACCGCCATAACCGGATCGTTCGCCGCGACGGGCTTCTTCCACGTGGCCCAGGCCTCCGACGGGCGCTGGTGGTTCGTCGATCCCTCGGGGAAGCCCTTCTATTCGACCGGCATCGACCACGTCTCGGCCAGCCCCGATGTCGACGTGAAGACGGGCCTGTGCCCGTATTGCCAGGCCATCGCCAGCCAGTACCCGAGCACCGCCGCCTGGGCCGCGGCCACGGTGGCCCAGCTGCGGTCGTGGGGCTTCAACACCATGGGCGACTATTCGGACACATCGACCTTCGCGCCGGTGATGCCCTACACGGTGCAGCTCTCCATGGCCAGTGGGGACGACTGGTTCGCTCCGTCGTTCGTCACCCACGCCAATGAGGTGGCGGCCACGCAGGTGGCGCCACTCGCCACCGACCCCAACCTGATCGGCTACTACACCGACAGCGAATTGGCCTGGGGTCCCAACGAGGACGACAACCAGTCACTGCTGGACCAGTACCTCGAGTTGCCGCCCGGCTCCCCGGGACTAGCCGAGGCCCAGCAATTCATCGGGAATCCCAGCGGCTTCGCCACCGCCTTGGCCACCCGCTATTTCTCCGTGACCTCGGCCGCGCTGCACGCGTACGACCCGAACCATCTGAACCTTGGGGTCAAGGCGGAATCGAACGACATCCCACCCGAGCTGCTCCAGGTGGCCAGCCAGTACGTCGACGTCTTCAGCATCGACGACTACGCGTTGCAGCCCGGCGACGCCGCCGTTCCCGTCGAAGTGTGGAACTATCTGCCGGTCGAGCCGAACTTCGCCAACTTCGAGGCGTTGGTCCACAAGCCGCTGCTCATCGCCGAGTACTCGTTCCGCGCCATCACCCCGACGACACCGGACACCGTGCCGTCGATCCTCGCCACCTATCCCGATCAGGCGGCACGGGCGGCGGCGTACACGAACTACATCGGCACCATGGTCCAGACCGCGCCGTGGCTGGTCGGAGACCACTGGTTCGAGTACACGGACGAGCCCCAGGGCGGTCGCTTCGACGGCGAGAACAGCGACTTCGGGCTCGTCTCCACGGCGAACGTCCCCTACGAGGACATGGTGCAGGCCGTCTCCCTCATGCATGCCGCCACGCCCGACAAGGCCGTCAATACGGGGCCCGAATGCGACTCGTGGGCGGCGACCGCGCAGGGGACCACCTGCACCGCCGACATGCCCGCGGAGAGCGAGCCGTTGACCATCGAGACGAGCTCGCTCCCGACCGCCCCGTACCAGGTGCCGTACTCGGAGGCGGTCGTGGTCGGAGGCGGGACGCCGGGGTACACGTTCAGCGCGCAGGGGCAGTTCCCGCCCGGTCTCACGCTCGACACCCGGACGGGCCTGCTCTCGGGCTCGCCGACCGCGCTCGGTGACTTCGACTTCACGGTGCAGGTCACGGACTCCTCCAGCCCGGCCGCGACCACGACCGTGCCGCTGAGCCTGGACGTGGTCCAGACGCCGCAGTCCGATCCGGTGCCCACCCTCACCTCTCTGTCGCCGGCGCAGGGGATCGGCCAGGGCGGCGGGACGATCACCATCAACGGGACCGGGTTCACCCAGGGTCTGGCCGGGCCGACGACCGTTGCCTTCGGGCAGACCCAGGCGACCAACGTGGTGGTCAACGCCGCCGGCACGCAGCTCACGGCCACCGTTCCCCCCGCCACAGCCAACGGCACGGTTGCCGTGCAGGTCACGACGCCCGGCGGCAGCACCGCCCTCAGTGCGGCCGACCTCTTCACCTACTTCTTCGCCCGGCCTTCCATCAGCGCCGTCTCGCCCCCGAGCGGCCCGGTCGGCGGGGGCACGGCGGTCACGCTCACCGGCAACGCCTTCCTCGGGGCCTCGGGCGTGACGTTCGGCGGGAACCCCGCCAGCTTCGTCGTGCACTCCGACACCACCATCACGGCCACTGCCCCGGCCGGCGCGGGCGGCACCCGCGTCGACATCTCGGTGAGCGGTCCCGGAGGGACCAGCGCGGTCAGCGCGGCCGATGCGTTCACCTACGGCCCGATTGTCACCGCGATCAGCCCCGGCACCGGCCCGGCGTCGGGCGGCACCTCCGTGACCATCCGGGGTGCCGGGTTCGGCGGCGCCACCGCCGTGAATTTCGGATCGGTCCCGGCCACCGGCTTCACGGTGAGCTCGGCGACGACCATCACCGCAACGGCCCCCGCGGGCACGCCGGCGTCGGTCGCCGTCACCGTGACCGCTCCGGGCGGCACCTCGCCCCTGTCGACAGCCGACCTGTTCACCTACATCGCAGCGCGGCCCGCGGTCACCGGCCTCACCCCGGCTGGCGGGCCCGCCGCGGGAGGCACGGCAGTCACGCTGATCGGGGCGTCGTTCACTGGTGCGACCACCGTCAGCTTCGGGGGCATCCCCGCCACCTTCACGGTGAGCTCGGCCAACTCCATCACGGCCACGGCGCCGCCCGGCACGCCGGCGTCGATCGTGAATGTGACCGTGACCGGACCTGGTGGGACCAGCGCGGTCACCTCGAGCGACACCTATTCCTATGGCCCGCTCGTGTCGTCCGTGGCGCCGCACTCGGGGAGCCACCTGGGCGGGACGACGGTCACCATCTCGGGAGTGGGCCTGACCGGCGCCACGTCCGTGCATTTCGGTTCGACCGCGGTGGCGTCAGGTTTCACCGTCAACAGCGCGGGCACGCAGATCACGGTGACCGCCCCGCCGGGCGTGGCGGGGACGGTGGGCGTCACGGTGACGGTGGGCGGCACCGTGACCGCAGTGGGCCCGTTGGACCAGTACACCTACGTGTGAGCGGGCGCCTCCCCGCTTCCATCCGGATCGAGCAGGACGCGTAACGAGGCACCGGCGCGCCGGCCCACCTCGACGGGGTCCAGCGTGTGGAGGGCGTCGGAGAACACCTCGACACCGATCGGCGCATCCGTCGCGGCGGCCCGAAGGTCTGCCAGCAATGCAGGGAGTGGCAACTCGCCCTCGCCGGGCAGCAGGCGCTCGTGCAGTGTGGCGTGGAGCGGCTCGGGCTCCGCCGCGGCGGGCGCGTCGGACAGCTGGACCCCGAGGATCGACGGGCCCGGAATGGAACGCAGCAGTGCGCCGTCGGGCGCACCCCGGAAGTAGTGCCAGGCGTCCAGCATCAGCCCGCCGTTGGGCCGATCGGCGGCCGCCACGACCTGCCAGGCCGTGGCCAGGTCGGGAATCCGCGACCACGGGAGGAATTCCAGGTGGACGAGGAGTCCGTGTTCGCCCGCCCGGTCGCACAACCCGGCGAAGGCCTCCGCTGCCTCGTCGAGGGACCAGGCGCCCCCGAAGACGTCGACCGCATTGAGCGACCGCGCGCCCACGGCGACCGCCACGGCGAACAACTCCGGCTCGGTGTAGTGGAAGATCCGCTCCGCGTCGTGCTCGGGCGGGACGTGGATCTCCGACGCACCCGGCAGCCACCACCACGCAGGGTCGAGCTCGCCGACGGACAGGCCGTGATCGGCCAGCAGCAGCCGGATGTCCAGGTCGCGCAGCCCCTCGTCGCGGGCCACCTGGTAATCGCGGCCCCACAGCGAGATACCGGAGAACCCACCCGCGACGGCGGCCGCAACGCGCTGGCGGAAGGAGATGGTGGTCGGGAGGGTGCCCGAGCAGAGCACCGCATCTCCTGCGCCCAGGGTCATGGGTCCAGCACGGGCGCAAAGGGGGCGGGCCACTGCGGACGTCGGCTCCTGGTCACTATCGTTCCCTCCGTGTCGGAGAACCGTACCGGAGCCCGCGCCGTGGCGATCGCCTGTGCCTAGGCTCGTCCTGCGCCAGGCCACCGTGCTCGACGCCGACGGCCCCCGCCCCGGGACGACCGTGGTCATCGAGGACCGTCGCATCGCCGCCGTCGCCGCGGGCGACGCCGTGGTCGCGGGTCCCACCGACCGTGTGGTGGAGCTCGGCGGGCGGACCGTCATGCCCGGCATGGTGAGCAGCCACTTCCACGCCACCTACAACGAGCTGGGCACCAAGACCGCCCCGTTCGGCCTGGAGGAGCCGCCGGCGCTGCAGGCCGTGCGGGCGGCACACCATCTGGAGCTGCTGCTGCGCTGCGGCTTCACGGGCGCGGTGAGCGCGGGCGCCCCGTTCGCCATCGACGCGTCCATGAAGGCCGCCATCGCCGAAGGCCTCTTTCCGGGCCCTCGGTTGATGGCCGGCAGCCGGGACGTCAGCACGACGGGGCACGCCGGCGACAAGAGCTTCCCCTGGTACTGGGACGTGGGCGCCCGCGGCGCCATCAACCGCTCTGACGGGCCGGACGGCTTTCGACTCGCCGTGCGCGAGGAGATCAAGCAGGGCGCAGAGATCATCAAGATGTTCGTGACGGGCGGGCACGGCACGGTGGCACCGAGCGAGCAGACCGAAATGACCCCCGAGGAGATCGGCGCGGGGATTGAGGCGGCGCACCAGCGCGGCGTGCTGGTGCGCGGCCACATCGCCAACCGCGAGGCCATCCACATGGCGCTCGACGCCGGCATCGATGTCATCGACCACGGTGACGGGCTCGACGCCATGGCCATCGAGCGCATGGTGGAGCTCGGCACGTTCCTCGTGCCGAGCCAGCTCTTCCCTGTCCGCTTCGCCGAGCTGATGGGCGGAGGCGGCCTGGGGTTCACCGCGGCGATGGCCCAGGACATCGAACAGGCTCTTGCCATCCTGCCCAAGGCCAACGAGGCCGGGGTGAAGCTCCTGTGCGGGGACGACTACGGCGCCATCAGCCTGCCTCATGGCCGCTATGCCGACGAGCTCGAGTTCTACGTCAAGGAGGCGGGGATCCCGGCGCTCGACGTGATCCGCTGGGCCACCCGCAACGGGGCCGAGCTCATGGGCCGGGCCCACGAGCTCGGATCGGTGCGAGAGGGCTACCTGGCCGACCTGCTGGTGGTCGACGGCGACCCCCTGGCCGACATCGCCGTGCTGCAGGACCGGTCCAGGCTGCTCGCGGTCATGAAGGGCGGCACGCTGGTGCGGGACGATCTCGCCGCCCTCGCCGCCGGCTGAGGGCGCCGCTACCCTCCGAGAATGATCATCATCGCCGGCTCGCTCAGCTTCGATCCCTCCGACCGCGACGACGTTCTCGCCAGCCTGGCCGAGGTGACCGAGGCCAGCCGGCGTGACGCCGGTTGTCTCGAGTACTTCTGGGGTGAGGACCTCGAGGCCCCGAACACGTTCCGCTTCTTCGAGTGCTGGGAGTCCCAGGAGCTGCTCGACGCGCACCTGGCCCAGCCACACGAGCTGGCGTTCGGCGAGCGCAACCTGCAGCGGATCACCGGGGCGACCGCCAGCTTCTTCGACGCCTCCCCGACGACCCCGAGCGCGCCCGCCGCGCGCTGAGCGCGCCGGCAACCCGAGTCAGCGACGTCATGACCGGATCGAGCCGTCTCGTCGTGCGCCTGGGTGCGCAGGCCGTCGACGCCCTGCCTCCACGTCTCCGCCGCTCCGTGCGCTCCGTCCTCGGGCGACCCGGCCCCCGCCCGGTCGGGCTGGACGAGCTCGACGCCGAGCTGGCCCGGGCGACCGTGTTGATGGGGACCGACCCCGACCGGGCGCGGGCCCTTCTGGACGGGATCGTCCTGACCCTGCCCGTCGAGCCGCCCGAGGACCCCTTCTCCGAGATCTACCGGGAGTGGGCCTGGGATCTCTACCGCGCCGTCTCCGGTCGGGCCCGCTACGACACCGGGAACGAGGCGTCGCCCTTCGACCTGGCGGCCGCGCTGGAGCGGCCCTTCCCGTACCAGACGGGCTCACTCGCGCTGGTCGGCCGTGACCTGGTGGCACGCGGCCACCTGCTCGAGTGCCTGGGGGGCGCCTTCCCTCCCGGCACACGGGCGCGTCGCGTCGTCGAGTTCGGCCCGGGCTGGGGCAACCTCACCCACGACCTGGTCGCCACGGGGCTGGACGTCACTGCGGTCGAGCTCGACGAGAAGTTCTGCCGGGTGATCGACCACCGCTGTGACGGCCCCGGCCGGGTGACCGTGCTGCAGGGGGACATGCTCGGCTTCAGAGCCGAAGAGCCCTTCGACGCGGCGGTGTTCTTCGAGAGCTTCCACCACTGCGCCGACCACCTCGCCATGCTGCGTCACCTGCACGATGTCGTGCGCCCCGACGGCGTGGTGGTCTTCGGGTCGGAGCCCATTCAGAGCCTGGACTACCCGTGGGGCCCGAGGCTCGACGGCCTCTCGCTCTGGTCGAGCCGGACCTACGGCTGGCTCGAGCTCGGCTTCGACGGCGCCTACTTCGACCGCGCCCTCGCCCGGACGGGCTGGACGGCCACGCGTCACCGGCTCGGGCCCGGTGCGGGCGAGACCGATGTGCTGGTGGCTCGTGCCGCGCCGGGACACTGAAGTCGAGGTGAGGCGGTGCAACGCAGCGCGCGGCCTTCTGCCGGCGTGTAGAGAGGTGTGACCCACCTTCGCGCCCGCGGGCTGCCATGACGCCACCAGGCGCCGGCGCAGCGGCCGGCGTCTTCGAGGACTTCTTCCGGGCGAACGGCTCCCGGCTCGTCGCTCTGGGCTACGTCTTCGCCGGCGACCGCGGCCAGGCCCAGGATCTCGCCCAGGAGACGCTGCTGCGGGCCTGGCAGCGATGGGACACCGTGTCCGCCTATGACGATCCGGCCGCCTGGTGCCGTCGCGTGCTCTGCAATCTGGCAACCAGCGAATGGCGAAAGGCGAGCCGGCGGCGAGAGCTTCCGGCCTCGGATGGCACGGTCGCCGGACCTGACGTCGACGCGCTCGAGCTGGCCCGGGCACTCGCCACGCTCCCCGCGCCACAGCGGACGGCCATCGTGCTCCACGACGCCGGCGACCTCTCGGTCGCCGACGTGGCCCGGGAGCTCGACGTTCCCGAGGGCACGGTTCGCTCGTGGCTGTCGCGCGGCAGGAAGGTGCTGGCCGCCGAGCTCTCCCTCTCCGGTACCGACGACGAGATGGTGCAACAACATGACCCAACACACTGAGAGCCCGCTCACCCCCGCCGAAGAGGAAGTCAGGGCCAGGATCGCCCGGGTGGCCGGCCGCGGTGCGGGGATCGAGCTCTCGTTGTCCGAGACGACGGGAGCACGGCGCCCGAGTCGCCGCCGGTCGAGGCCCCTCTCCATCGCCGTGGGCGCCATCGTGGCCTTCGCCGCCGCGCTCGCCCTCGTACTGGTGCTCGCCGCTTCGCCGACCGGTCCAGCCGGCAATCCCCAGGGCTCCTCCCCGTCGCCGAGCCTGCGGATGGAGCTCGTCGACTCGACGTCCTCCCCCTTCCAGTCGGTCGGCGGCGGGCCGCAGGCCGGCGACCTCGTCTGCGTCACCGCGTCGACCTGCTACGCGTCACAGAGCGGGCCCGGCGGCCTGGCCTGGGAGGCGACCGACGACGGAGGTGTCTCGTGGCACGCGTTGGCGTCCCTCCCGGAGGGACGGCACCTCGGCGAGCTCCTCTCGTGCCCGTCCGCGCGCACGTGCATCGGCGTCGACGGGCCGAGCCTGGAGAGGGGGCAGGGCGCGCTGCGGAGTCCCGAGTTGGCCTGGACCTCGGACGGTGGCCGCAGCTGGCGTCTCGACCGGCTGCCCGTACCCCCGGGCGAGCAGGGTTCCACCGTCGGGCAGATCTCCTGTTCGACGGCATCCGATTGCGTCGTGTTCGTGTCCGGCTCGTCCTCGACGGCGGGCAACTTCTTCATGACGACGAACGACAGCGGCGCGACCTGGAGGTCCGCTGACGCTCCGGCCGGTCTCAGCGGCCTGTGGACGCTGCAGTGCGAGCGGAGCGGCGCCTGCATCGGCCTGGTTCCCTTCGGGTCCGTTCGAGATCCGGGTGCCGAAGGCATGGTGGCCGTCCGGTCGAGCGACGACGGCGCATCGTGGGAGACCACCTCGACGCCCATGCCCTTCGGCCCGGGGATCGTGCACATGGAGTGCGGGGACGCCCTCCACTGCATCCTGGCGACGGCATCGGATGGTGGCACCGAGCCCTTCGACATCGCTCGAACCTCCGACGGGGGCCGGACGTGGGTCACTGCGGCAGCCCCCTCGGGCTGGCCCGCGCTGCCGATCTCGCTCAGCTGCGCCGATGGCGAGGACTGCTCCCTCTCGGCTTCCGCCTACACCCGCGGGGGCTACGACTCTGCCGCGCTCGAGGTCACGCGTAACGGCGGCCAGTCGTGGACGCCGCTGCAGCTGCCGCACGTCGACGGACAGCCGCTGGCACTGGTGTATCCCCTCAGTTGTCCCGTCGCCGCCGGGTGCATCGCCGTCGGGGCGACGGTCAAGGAGTTCGACACCCCTCCGCGCAGCGGCCGCCCCACTGCTCCTCCGTCGAACAAGGACAGGGTCATCATCTCCAACCTTTCGTCGGCCTCCGGCTCCTGAGCACCCGCCCCCGACGGGGCGCCCGGGCGCGCCGCGGGGGCGGGTGGCACCATGTGCGGCGATGCGTTGTTCGCCTCGCGTTGCCTTCGTCCTGGCCGTCGTGGCGGTCCTGGTCGGCGTGTCGCTCGTGGCCCCGGCGCCGACGGGCGCCGCGGTGCCCGGGAGTGCGCAACAACAGATCGCCGCCGCGTTCCGCGAGCTGCGGGTGCTCCCACCGGTCTCGGAGGGCGCCGCCTTCCTGCAGGGCTACGACGGAGCCTTGCGGGCCGATCTGGAACAGGCGGGCACCCGACTCACAAGTGGCATCGACAAACCGGTGACGGTGCGCTTCAGCACGGGGCCCGCCACCGTCGTGAGCCCGGGCGAGGCGGCGGTGCCA
The DNA here is from genome assembly GCA_963804055.1 of uncultured Acidimicrobiaceae bacterium. Classification (GTDB taxonomy): domain Bacteria; phylum Actinomycetota; class Acidimicrobiia; order Acidimicrobiales; family RAAP-2; genus Bog-473. Next base: position 352,845 of record CAWDOU010000001.1, read on the forward strand.
CTGACGATCAGCGTGAGGGCCGAGGACCCGCCTCCGTCGTTCGGCGACTCCTTCCAGGCCGCCGCGTTGAAGGTCGGCGGCCGATGGAAGGTGTCCTGGACGACCATGTGCCTCATGGTCGAGTCGGCCCGCCAGGTGTGTCCCCCCACGCCCCCGAACCTGGTGCCGGGGACGATCGTCCCGACCAGCGGGGGGAAGGCGGGCGCTCCGGTGACGGCGGCGGCGGCCACGCCCGGCCTCGTCGCACCGGGCCCCCTCGCCATCGCGCCCGACGGTGGCGTGCTGATCGCAGACGCCGCCCGCAACGAGATCCTCGAATGGCACAACGGCGTCCTCTCCGTCGTCGCAGGTGACGGGCTCGAGGGATTTTCCGGGGACGGTGGTCCCGCCACCGACGCGGAGCTCGACGGTCCCGGCGCGATTGCCGTCGCCCCGGACGGGACGATCGACTTCGTGGACCGCGCCAACGACCGCGTCCGGGCCATCGGCGCAGACGGGACGATCACGACGGTCGCGGGGGACGGCGCCCTCGGACCCGGGAACGAAACGGCGGGAGAGATGGACGGCCGGCCGGCGACCAGCGTGCCCCTGCAGCCGTTGGGCATCGCCGTCTCACCCGCAGGGGTCCTCTACGTGGCGTCGAATTCGGACATCGTCGGCGTGCCGCCCGACGGCATCGTCTCGACGGTGGTCGCCGGGGGCCCGCCCACCGGGGCCGACGTCGACGTCGCCGGAGCCCCGGTCGCCTTCTCCCCGACGGCCATGGCCTTCGACGGCCAAGGAGACCTCGTCGTCTTCTCGTCGTCTCCGAAGGAGCTGTTCTCCGTCGACCCCGCCGACGGCCACGTCGCCCTCATCGCGCAGGACTACGCGAATGCGGTGGCCCCGGCGCCTGACGGCTCCGTCCTGATCGCCGAGCACGGCGGGAAGCCCGAACGGGTGAACGGGAACAGCGTGACCGCGCTCCCGCTGACGAACATGGTGCAGGGACCGGGCTACCCGCTGGTGGCCGACGGCATCGCCGAGGCCGCCGACGGGACCGTGTACGTCGACACCGAGTCCGGCGACGGGTTCAACGTGCAGGCGGACCTCTACGAGGTCACCGGGGCCAACGTCCGACCGGTGCCCGTCACGACCCCGGAGCTCGCATCGCTGCCCGCATCCGGTGCACCGGGATTCCCGGCCTCCGTCTTCCCGCTCAGCACGCCGGCGCGCGCTCGTGCCGCGCTGGCCTCGTGTCCGTCGGCGGTCGGCCTCCTCCCGTTCACGTCGAGTGCCAAAGCCGAGGCCCGTCAGCTCCTCGGCGGGTGGGACACGGATTTCTCCTACGACCTCCATGCCAGCGATCGCGCGTGGTGGGCCGGGCTCCTCGCGTCACCCATCGGTGGGCGCCAGGATGTCGGGGTCGCGACGCCCGCCTCCGGCACGCTGTACGCCCCCGCCATCGCCGCCTCCTGTGGGCAGCGGTTGGTGGACGACTCCATCAGCGTGCTCATGGCACCGTCCGTCTACAGCGCAGCCGTCGAGCACCTGTACCTCCTCGACCGCGCCGGCACGCCGCTCGTCTACTTCAGCGCCTCGTGAGAGGAGCACCCCCGCCGCCGTGAGCGCTCACTGGGGGGCGAAGTAGCGGGGGAGCGTTCCGCTGGGCAGGCTCGCCCCGTTGGTGCGCGCCTCCTGCAGGTGACCCAGCTCGACCCAGTAGGGGAGGATGGCCGGGGCCAGGTAGTCCCCGCCGCCGCCGGGCTGCATGTCGAAGTGGCTGCCGTCGCTCTCGCGCACCGGGACACCGTCGAGGTCCTCGGTGTACGTCCCCCCGGGGCAGACGTAGGAATTCAGGTCCTGCACGTAGACCTGGCCCGGGTGCTCGGCCGCCACCTGGTGCAGCAGCGCGTTGTAGGCGTCCTGCCGCGCCGTGCTGTCCTGGGGCCACGGCTCGCCGTTGGGCTGCTCGCCCGTGCTCTGGCAGGGCTTGGTCATGAGGACCATCAGCGCGCCCCGCGCCGTGGCGATCCGCACCGCCTTTTCCAGTTGGCTCTCCACGTAGGCGGCGAACGTCGGGTTCAAAATGTTCGTCATGTGCCCCCGGTAGAGCCGGTCGAGCACCTCACCGCCGCCGGCCAGCAGCACGACCACGTTCGGCTGCAACTGCTTCACCCAGTCGGCCCAGGCCGCCGTCCAGGCCTGGCAGGGCACGTTCTGCTGCGGACCGAAGATCCCGCCCGGCGGGCACTGCGCGCTCTGCGGGTCCGGCGTGCAGGGCGCGCCGACGACGAAGGTCCCACCGGATTGCTCGCCGGTCGTGCCGTCGGCGACGCCGCAGCCGAGGATCCCCTGGTTGAGCAGGTCCAGGTCGTCGTATTTCTGGGGATGGGCCTTGACTGCGGCCTCCAGCCCGATCCCGAGCGTCAGGGCCTGGGAGTCGCCGACGAGCAGCACACGGGTGGGCGTGGCGCTGTAGGCCGCGGGCACCGCGGCGCTGATCGGTGTCGCCGGGACCGCGCCGGTGGCCGCGGCCCCGACCGCAATGGTGTCGGTCGCCGGCATGGTGGCCAGGACGATGGCCAACACCACGACGCCCACGGCGGGCAGCGTGAAGACCTGGGCCCGCAAGCGCGTGAAGAACGTGCCCTGCCGGATCGGCCGCTCCACCAAGAAGAAGGACAGCGTCGCGATGCCGATCGTGGGGATGACCCGGACCACGAAGAGCGGCCAGGGGCCCAGGCCGGTCCGTTGCTCGTCGATGAAGGTGAAGAGTGGGAAGTGCCACAGGTACATGCCGTAGGAGATGCGGCCGACGAACGTCAGGGGGCGGAAGGACAACAGCCGCGCCACCGGCGAGAACTGGGCGCATGACACGCTGAGCAGGACGGCGCACGTTGCCAACGCCGCCAGGAGAAAACCGCCGTGGTAGGCCAGGGCATCGTTCGAGCCCACGCTGAGGTACAAGGCGATGCTGACGGCCACGCCGGCCACGCCCACGACCGCCAGCACACCACGGGCCCACGGCGTGCGGGCCTGCCAGTCCTGTTCGTGCCCCGCGCGCCGTCGCTCGGCCCACAGCCGCAGGCCGAGGGCGAGCGTGGCTCCGGTCAGGACGGACTGTGCGTGCGTGTCGGTGCCGAAGTAGAGGCGGTTGATGTCGGTGGGGTTGTAGAGGAGCGCCATCTCGGTGGCGGAGGCGATCGCTCCGGCGACGGCCACGGCGAGGAGGGCCCACAGGGATCTCGTGAGCTTCAACACGCCGAGGAAGACGAGAGGCCAGACGAGATAGAACTGCTCTTCGACCGCCAGCGACCAGGTGTGGATCAGGGGCGACGTGAGGCCGGTCATGTGGAAGTAGTCCGAGCCCGAGGCGATGTAGTGCCAGTTGGCGAAATAGAAGAGGGTGGAGAGCGAATCGCCCCGCAGCGTCGGGTACGTGCCGGCCGGGACGAAGACGCCGTACAGGATGGCGACCCCGACGAGCATCACGAAGAGAGCCGGGAGCAGTCGCCGGGCCCGCCGGGCCCAGAAGGCGCCCAGCTCAATGGTGCCTCTCTTGCGCCACTCCACGATCAGCAGCGAGGTGATGAGGAATCCCGAGAGCGCGAAGAAGCCGTCGAGGAGGAAGAACCCCCCGGAGGTGAGGTAGACCCCGCCGTGCACCCCCAAGATGCCGAGCAAGAGGGCGCCTCGTATCCCGTCCAGCGCCGGCAGGTAGGCGAGCGTGGCTCCCTTCCGCGGGGCGTCGGGAGAGACGCGTGCAGCCATGGCCGGAGCGTACCGTCGGCCCGGGCGCCCCAGGGGTTCGAGCGCCCCCCGGGGCCCGCTGCCGACCCTCCGACTGTAGAGTCACCGGCGAACTGCACCAAGGGGGGTGTCCATGTCGCGGATGAAGAGGCGCGCATCAATCGCGCCCAAGGCCGGAACCGCCCTTGCGGGTCTGGCGGCGCTCGTCGCCCTGTCCCCGTTGACCGCGGCCACACAGGAGGCGGCCGGGGCGGCCACGGACGGCGTGACGTTTCACAGCGCGGCCACCCTGACCGGCCCGATCACGGTCGGCCATATCGTCGAGCCGGAGTCGGCCCACGCACTGGACCTGGCCCCCAACGGGTACGAGGAGAAGGAGTACTTCGCATCGGGGACGGCCATGGCGTTCAAGGCGGCCTCCATGCCGAGCGACGGCAAGTGGACCGTCACGCCGACGACGACGGCCGCCTACAAGACGCGCATCCTGGTGCGCCGGCCGTCCAATCCGGCCCACTTCAACGGCACCGTCATCGTCGAATGGATGAACGTGTCGGCCGGCGAGTCGGCCCCCGACTGGGACTTCCTCAACCCGATGCTCATGCGCGACGGCTACGCCTACGTGGGCGTCTCGGCCCAGGCACTGGGAGTGGACGGCGGAACGTCCCTCCTCGGCACGCCCAACGCGGCCGGCGCGACGCCGTCGGGTGGGTTGGTCGCGGGGGAGCCGGCTCGCTACGGGACGCTGCACCACCCCGGCGACCAGTACGCGCTGGACATGTACGCCCAGATCGGTGAGGCCTTGAAGGCCCCGCACGACCCAGCGTTGGGCGGCCTCAAGCCGAAGCACGTCCTGGCGATCGGCGAGTCACAGTCCGCCTTCTATCTGACGACGTACGCCGACGCGATCCAGCCACGGACCAACATCTACGACGGCATCTTCATCCACAGCCGTGGTGGGTCGGGCGCTTCGCTGGCCGGGACATCGATCGCGTCGAGCAGCGGGCCTGACGACCTGCGTATCCGCACCGACCTCACGGTGCCGGTCTTCATGTCCGAGACCCAGACCGACCTCATTCAGCTCGGGTACGCACCGGCGCAGCAGCCCAACACCGACAAGATCCGCACCTGGGAGATCGCCGGCACCTCGCACGCCGACTCCTACTTCGTCGGCGCGGCGGCGAGCATCCTGGGCTGCACCACCCCTGTCAACAGCGGCCCGCAGCACGACGTGGTCCAGGCCGCCTTCACCGCGTTCGACAAGTGGGTCGACACCGGGACGCCGCCGCCGAGCCCGCCACCGTTCACGCTCTCGAGCGCCCACCCGGCCACATTGGCGCTCGATGCGCACGGCAACGTGATCGGAGGGGTCCGCACCCCCGCCGTCGACGTGCCCGTGTCCACCCTCAGCGGGGCACCGGCCCCCGGTGCCAACGCGATCTGCTCCCTCTTCGGGTCGACCGTGGCCTTCACGCCGGCACAGCTCGCCACCCTGTACGGCTCGAAGAGCAATTACATCGCCGAGTACACCAAGAGCCTGGACAAGGCGATCGCCGGCGGGTACATCCTGGGTGCGGACAAGGCCTCGCTGCTCACCCAGGCGGAGCAGGTCCAGTTCCCGGCCTCGTAGCGATCTGTCGCCCATGGGCCATGATTGGCCCATGGGAACCAACCTCCGCGAGACGCTCGACGACCTGGAGCGCCGGGCGCTGAACGGCCAGGCGCCGGACCGGGCGCAGGCGCTCGCCGTCCTCGCCAGCTCCGACGACGACGTGCTGGACGTCGTGGCCGCCGGTGGTCGCGTCCGCCGGCACTTCTTCGCCAACCGGGTGAAGCTGAACCTGATCGTCAACATGAAGAGCGGCCTGTGCCCCGAGGACTGCTCGTACTGCTCGCAGCGGCGCGGCTCTGACGCCGACGTCCTCACGTACAACTGGGTGGATCCGGCCGAGGCGGCGGAGACCGCCGACCGGGCCATCGCCGGCGGGGCGAAGCGGGTCTGCCTCGTCGCCAGCGGGCGCGGCCCGACCGATCGCGACGTCAACCGGGTGGCGAAGACCGTCCGCGTCATCAAGGAGCGGCACCCGGACGTGGAGATCTGCACGAGCCTGGGCCTGTTGACGGCCGAGAGGGCGGAACGCCTGGCCGAGGCCGGCGTCTTCGCCTACAACCACAACCTCAACACGAGCGAGGCCAACTACGGCGTCATCTGCTCGACCCACACCTACGCCGACCGCGTGGAGACAGTGGGTGTGGCGCAGTCGGCCGGCCTCTCGCCGTGCTCGGGGGCCATCTTCGGGATGGGGGAGTCCGACGAGGAGATCGTCGACCTGGCCTTCGACCTCCGCAGGGTGAACCCCGACTCGGTGCCGGTCAACTTCCTCATCCCCTTCGAGGGCACGCCGCTCGGCGGGGAATGGCAACTCACGCCGCAGCGCTGCCTGCGCATCCTCGCGCTGTTCCGGTTCTTCTTCCCCGACACCGAGGTGCGCATCGCCGGCGGGAGGGAGATCCACCTGCGCACGCTGCAGACCCTGGGGCTGCACCTGGCCAACTCCATCTTCCTGGGCGACTACCTGACGAGCGAGGGCCAGGCCGGTCGGGCCGACCTGCAGCTGATCGCCGACGCCGGCTTCGTCGTGGAGGGGCAGGACGAAGTCTCGCTCCCGCCGTCCCGCCGCGACCTGGTCACGCTGCGCCGCCGGGGACCGGGGACCGCCGTCCCGGCCAACGCCTGACGGAGACGACGGGCACGCCCGTCGCACGCGCCTCACCTCACGCGGCGCCCCACCATGACCGTCCGACCTCGCGCAGGGTGACGCTGATCCGGCCCCCGATCCCGAGGCCCGCAGGCGCGGTGCCCGGATAGGTCTTGGGCACGCCGTGGAAGGCCAGCCGCGCCGGCCCACCGAAGACGAAGAGGTCGCCGCTGGCCAGCGTCACGTCGCGGTAGGGGCGGCTGGGCCGGTCGGTGTTGCCGAAGCGGAAGACGCAGTTGTCGCCCAGGCTGATCGTCACGACCGGCGAGCCTGACGCCACGACCTCGGCCCCCTCGATCTTGTCCTGATGGAGGCCCAGCTTCGCCCCCGGCTCGTAGAGGTTCACGATGGCGGCGTCATAGGCCACCGGCTCGAATCCGGTGGCGGCGCAGGCGGCGGCACCGAGCCGGGCCAGCAGCGGCGGGAACGCCTTCACAGGCGCGCCGTCGCCGTCGTCGCACGTCCGGCTGTAGCGGTAGGGATACCAGTGCCAGCCGAGGCAGACGGCCCGGGTCGAGAAGGGTGCGCCGTTGGGCATCGTCGGTCGGCGCAGGCCGGCCGGCGGCGCGGCCCATTCCCGGAAGGCGTCGGCCAGCTCCAGCTGGGCGTCCCGGTCCAACCACCCGGGTATCCACACGGCGCCGGGCGCGATGCCGACCGGTCCCGAGGGGTCCTGGTCGAGCGGGAGCGGGAGCTGGCTCACGACCACAGTGTCGCCCGCGGCGGCCCGCCATGCTGGCGGAAAACAGACATCAGCACACGCCTCGGGCCAGCGCGGCGAAGGCCACCGGCGGCCCCTCCGCGACCCGCCGCACAATGGCCGCGGCGCACGCCTCGGGCGACACGGCCGCCGTGTCGACCTCCAGGTCGTAGACGCCCGGGTCGTGCACGGCCCGCTCCCAGCGCGCCACCGCGTCGGGAACGCTCCCGTCCGGTTCGGACGTGACGTAGCCGCCCGGCGCGGCACCGGGGTCCGCGTCGCGCCGGGCCATGATCACCTCGGCCGGACAGCGCACGCCGACGAGGTAGGCCGGCAGACCCGCCAGCACCACAGCGACCCGGCGCAGGATCCCCAGGGGCGCGGCGTAGTCGTCGTGCAGGCCGACATCGACGACGACGTCGAGGCCCGCACGACTCCACGCCACGACTGCCGCGAACAGCGCGTCGTACAACACGGCCACGGCGCTCTCGAGGTCGGGCCGTTCCCCGCCCGGCCGCAGGCCGATGCCGGGCCGCAATGCCGGCGGGGTCACGTCCGCCATCGCGTCGACGCCGAAGGAGAGCCAGCGTGCGTCCGACGACGCCTGCAACGCGGCCGCGACACTCGATTTCCCCGAGCGCGGCGTCCCGTTCAGGACGACGACGGTCCCGGACCGTCCGTCAGCACGGGTCATGCCCGGATCTCGTTCGCCGTCTTGGTGGCCATTTCGACCCGGTAGACCGTCCCGTGGGGCTGCTCGTAGGCCAACGCCTCATCGGGCACCAGGTCGAGCAGGTTCCGCAACAGCATCCGCCCGATCATCGCGTGCGAGACGAGCAACGGCCGGACTGCTCCGGTCGCGCCGACGCGGCGCAATGCCGCTGCCGCCCTCACGTCCCCCTCGGCGTAGCTCTCCCCGTCGGGGAACCGCCATCGATACTTGTCCGCGGCACGTCGGGGCATCTCCCCGGGGAACGCCACCTCCGTCTCCCCGTCGGTGAGCCCGGCCATGGACCCATGGTGGATCTCCGCCAGCTCGTCGACCGTGACGACCGCCAACCCGAGGGTGTGGGCGTACACGTCCGCCGTCGTCCGGGCACGACCGAGCGGGCTCGAGAACACGGCGTCGATCGGCATCCCGCGCAACGCGTTCGCCATCCGCTGGACTTCCGCCCTGCCGGCCGGCGTGAGCGGCGCGTCGAGTTGTCCCTGGCGCCGGCCGGCCCGGTTCCACTCCGTCTCGCCGTGCCGGGCGAGAAAGACCTCGGTGAACCCGCCGACGACGCCCGCGTCGCTCAGGCCGTCTCCTGGACCGGCATCACCTGGTGCGCCGGGACCGGGTAGACGGGCATGGCGGAGGCCGGCGCCGCCTCGAGGATCGAGGTCGACGTGCACCCCAGCGCCAGGACGTTGGCCTCCTTGTCCTTGGACGTGCTGGGCAGCGTGGGCACCGTCGGGTCGCTGCGCTTCGGGTGCAGTGTGGAGGTCAGGTCGCCCGCCGTGTGGCGGCGCCAGGCCGAGATGTTGGGAGCCTTCACCCCGAAGCGCTCCTCCAAGAAGCGCAATTGCGAGGTGTGGTCGAACACCTCGGACGCCACGTGCCCGCCGCGGCTGAAGGGCGACAGGACGAGCATCGGCACCCGGAAGCTCATGCCGATCGGCCCGGCCGTGCCGTCGGCGTCGTCGGGCAGCGGTGCGACCGTGAGGTACTCGCCGGGCGTCCCCGCCGGGGCCACGGGCGGCACCACGTGGTCGAAGAAGCCGTCGTTCTCGTCGTACATGTGGAAGAGCACCGTCTTGGACCACACCTCGGGGTTGGACACCAGTGCCCCCAGCACCTGGCTGGTGAACCACTCGCCCAGGGCCGGCGGCGACGACGGGTGCTCGTCGTAGCCGAGCGGCGGGATGATCCAGCTGACCGCGGGCAGCGTCCCCGCTCGTATGTCGCTGACGAAGTCGTTCGGGTACAGCGGCAGGAAGGCCTTCTGGTAGAGGGTCGACGCGGGGTTCTGGTACTGGCTGAAGTAGGGGAGGATGGCGTCACTGATGATCAGGCCGTTCTTCTGAATGAACGGCGCGCTGTAGACGGTGCCCGTCGGGTTGTAGACCTTCCAGCTCACACCGGCGTCCTCCAGCACCTCGGGCATGGTGTCCCAGTGCACGCTGCCGATGGCGTCCGATGAATCGTTCGTGATGATCACCGGGCCACCGGCGGCACCCGTGGGACCGATGGTGCCCGAGAGCGCCATGAGGCGGTTCGGGTGCGTCGGCCCCATCACCGAGCAGTGGTAGTTGTCGCACAGGGTGAAGGCGTCGGCCAGCGCGTAGTAGAAGGGGAGGTCCTTGCGCTGGTAGTAGCCCATGGTGAGGACGCCGTGCTCGGGCCCCTGGTAGTCGGACTGCACGTGCGTGCTGACGAAGGCGCCGTTGGTGCCCTTGTTCCAGCTCGAGTGCTCGGCGGGCCAGCCGTGGTCGAGATCCTGGGTGCACTCGCCGATGCCCGACGTGCTGTCGAGGTGGAAGGGGAGCAGCGTGCTGTCGCGCCCGCCGGGCCAGGCCTGGGCGAAGTTCCCGAGCTTGCCGTGCGGGTGGTCGTCGAAGCCGCGCACTCCTGGGTACGTGCCGTAGTAGTGGTCGAAGGAACGGTTCTCCTGCATGAGGAAGACGACGTGCTCAATGGCCCCGAGGTCGGAGCCCGCCGGCTTCGTGCGCGCCGCGAACTGCGCCATGGCCGCGCCGGCGCGGTCGCCCCGGCTCGCCGCGGCCAGGATGGCGCCGCCTCCCGTCGCCAGCGCGGCGGCCAGCATGGTGCGGCGGTCGAAGCGCGCCCGGTCGAGGCTCATGGCCCTACTCCTTCACGTGTCGTTCCTCACGTGGGCCCCCCGGCCCCTGCCCTACATCTGCGTCGCCTGCTCCGATCCTTCGCCCGACGCGTCCCTCACACGGACTCGATGAGCGTCGGATCGTTGTTCCGCACGTTACCGATTCGCGGCCCGACGGGGTGGTGCACCACCGTGCCGGCCGGTGGGGGCCGCAACAGGGCGCGCAATTCCTCGACGTCCTCGTTGGCCGGGTCGAGCCAGAGGTCGAAGGTGGCAGGGTCGAGGATCACCGGCATGCGGTCGTGGATGCCCGACATGTCCGGGCCGGCCGAGGTGGTGATCACGGTGCAGCTCCGGATGAGGGGCGCGTCCGGCCCGGCGCTCTTGTCGCGCCAGCGCTCGGCCAGGCCGGCGAAGGCCAGGGGCTGCCCGTCGGCCCGGTCGAAGTAGTGGGGCTGGCGGGCGCCGGTCTTGGTCTTGTGCCACTCGTAGAAGCCGTCGGCGGGGACGATGATGCGCCGCTCCCGGAAGGCCTCGCGGAACGAGGCCTTCGTGGCCACGGTCTCGCCGCGGGCGTTGAAGAGCCGGCTGCCGGACTTGGCGTCCTTGGACCACCAGGGGATGAGGCCCCAGCGGAAGTTCATGAGGATCCGTTCCGGCTCACCGCCCCCTTCCGCCGGGCCTCCTTGGGGCGGCCGGGCCGGGCGGTCCCGCACCCCGAGCACCGCGTCCGTCGGGGCGACGTTCCAGCTCGGGTCGTGCGCGCCGTCGGCTCCCTCGGCCAGCTCGGCCCCGAAGTAGCGGGCGATCTTGGCCGGCGGGGTGTAGAGAGCGAAGCGGCCGCACATGCGGCTGCATTGTGACCCAGCCGGGGCGGTGAAGGGGCGTCTCGCTCCCGAACTGGGCCTTCGTATCCCCGAGTAGACGACGGAGACCACGTACCGCCCGTTTATGCCGCGGTTTGCAACTTTTTCAGCCCTGGTTTCGCAATGCCGCTGGAGCCGCTGCAAGATCCGTGCTCTGCGACACGAGGGGAGTACGGAAAGTAGTGCTCACGGTCCGATGGTCCCGATCGGCATGACGTGCACAACGCCGAGAAACAGCGGGTCGCCGCATTTGGAGGTGTCGATCGCGAGCGCGTCGCGCCGGATCCCGTATCGGGCGCAGCGGCCCTCCAACCGGTGTCCTCCAACCGGCGTCCTCCACTCCTAGAGAGGAGATTCACCCCCTGAGCTGGTCGTTCGTCTTCCCGAGCGGGCGGCACACGGCCTGAGTAAGGTACGAACATATGTTCGCTTTCCCTGTCGGTGACCCGTCGTCCCCCCGCTCCCGGGAGCTCCCCGCCGGCCTGGCGGACCGGGTCCGGCCCACCACGCCGGTCGCCGGGCGGACCCTGCCGGTGCCGGCGCCCCTGGCCCCGCTCTTCCCGGCCGGCTCCCTGCGACGGGGCACCACCACCACGGTGACGGGGGCGCCCGGCCACGGTGCCACCACCCTGGCCCTGGCGCTCATGGCGGCGGCCTCGGCCGCCGGGAGCTGGTGCGCCGTCGTGGGCCTGGCCGACCCGGGCGTGGTGGCCGCCGCCGGCCTCGGGTTGGATCTGCGGCGCGTCGTCTTCGTGCCCCACCCCGGCAACGGGTGGGCCGAGGCGGCCGGTGACCTCCTGTCGGGGGTCGACGCCGTGCTGCTCCGTCCGCCCGGGCGGGCCCGCCTGACCGCGGCGCGCCACCTGACGGCGCGTGCCCGCGAGCGCCAGGCGGCCCTCGTGGTCCTGCTCGAGGGCCCCGGGGCCTGGCCCGAGGGCGGCGACCTGGCGCTCTCGGTCGGGGCGGTCGAGTGGGAGGGCATCGGTCGCGGCCACGGGCACCTGCAGGGCCGCCGGGCCGAGGTGCGGGTCAGCGGCCGCCGGGCCGCCGGCCGGGTCAGCGAGTGCTCGCTCTGGCTCCCCGCCGGCTCGGGTGCGGTCGAGGGCACCGCAGGCGGGGACGTGCAGGGCGGGGACACGAAGGACGGGGACGTGCGGGCGGGAGCGGCGCGGCGCGGGCCGGCGGGCGCCGGTCCCGGCGAGGGGCCGGAGGCGGCCTGAGCGGAGCGGTGGAGAAGAAGTGGAACGGTTGGTCGTCATCTGGTGTCCCGGGCTCCTCGAGGAAGGGGCGGAGGGGGAGGAGGCCCGGCGGTTCGCCCGCGTGCTGGAACGGGCCGGCGAGCTCTGCCCGTGGGTGCACCCGGTCCGGCTCGGGGTCGGCGCGCTGCCCGCCCGCGGCCCCGCCCGGTTCTTCGGCGGCGAGGAGGCGGTGGCGGCACGCCTGGCCGGCACCGTGGGCGAGGAGGCCACCATCGGTGTGGCCGACGGGCTCTTCGCGGCCATGCTGGCCGCCCGCCTGGGCCTGATCGTCCCGTCCGGGGAGACGGCGGACTATCTCGGCCCCTGGTCGGTGGCCACGTTGGCCCGGCCCGACCTGGCCGTCACCTTGCAGCGGCTGGGGGTGACCACCCTGGAGCAGTTCGCCGCCCTGCCCGCCGCGAGCATCTCGGACCGCTTCGGGGCGGACGCCGCCGCCTGCCACGCGGTGGCCCGGGGGGAGAGCGGGGAGTTGGCGGGGCTGCGCGACCGCGGCATCGAGCGCCGGCTGCGGGTGGCCCGGGGCGAGGACCCCGACCGCGGTCCCGACGTCGCGCCCCCGCCGTCCCAGCCCGGCTTCTTCGGCGGCGCCTCCGAGGCCGACAACCGGGCCGCCCGCTCCTTCGTCCGGGTGCAGGAGCGCCTGGGGGTGGAGGCCGTGGTGATGGGCCGGCTGCGCGGCGGGCGGGACCCGGCCGGCCAGTCGGTGCTGCTGCCGTGGGGCAGCCCCGAGGTGGAGGCGGCGTCGGCCGGCGCCCCGTGGCCGGGGCGGGTCCCCCCGCCGGCGCCGACCGACGTGCTGCGGGTGCCGCTGCGCGCCGAGCTGGCCGACGCCGGCGGCCGCGCCGTCGAGGTGAGCGGGCGGGGCCTGCTCACCGGCGGGGTCGAGCAGCTGTCGGTGGCCGGCGGCCCTTGGCAGCCGGTCCTGGGGTGGGCGGGCCCCTGGCCGGTGACCGAGCGTTGGTGGTCGGTGCGCCGGCGCCGGGCCCGGCTGCAGGTGGTCACGGCCGAGGGGGTGGCCCGCCTGCTGTGCACCGAGCGGGGGCAGTGGTGGGTCGAGGCCGTCTATGACTGAGGCCTACGCCGAGCTGCACGCCCACTCGGGGTTCAGCTTCCTCGACGGCAGCAGCGATCCCGAGGAGCTGGTGGCCGAGGCGGACCGGCTCGGGCTGGCCGCGTTGGCGCTGACGGACCACCACGGCTTCTACGGCGTGGTGCGCTTCGCCGAGGCGGCCCGGGTGTGCGGGCTGCCGACCGTCTTCGGCACCGAGGTCACGCTGGCGCCGGCGAGCCCCCGCACCGGTGAGCCGGACCCGACCGGCACGCACCTCCTGGTGCTCGCCCGCGACCCCGTCGGCTACGCCCGGCTCTCCACCGTGCTGGCCGACGCCCACCTCGAAGGCGGGGAGAAGGGGAAGCCCGTCTTCACCCTCGACGCGCTGGCCCGCGCCGCGGGGGACCACTGGCTGGTGCTGAGCGGCTGCCGCAAGGGCGCCGTCCCGGCCGCGCTGATGGAGGCGGGGCCCCGGGCCGCCTCCCGCGAGGTCGGCCGCCTCGTCGACGCCTTCGGGCGCGCCAACGTCGCGCTGGAGCTGTGGGACCACGGCGACCCGCTCGACACGGCGCGCAACGACGCGCTGGCCCGACTCGCCGTCGAGTGGGACGTCGATGCCGTGGCCACCAACAACGTGCACTACGCCACGCCGGCCGGCTTCCGGCTGGCCACGACGCTCGCCGCCGTGCGGGCGCGCCGCCCGCTGGCCGAGCTGGAGGGCTGGCTGCCGTCGGCCCCGGCGGCCTGCCTGCGCTCCGCCGCCGAGCAGAGCCGGCGCTTCGCCCGCTGGCCCGGGGTCGTCGAGCGGGCCGCCGAGCTCGGCCGCGCCTGTGCCTTCGACCTGCGCCTGGTGGCGCCGCGGCTGCCCGACTTCCCCGTCCCCGCCGGCATGGACGAGCAGGGCTACCTGCGCCAGCTGGTGACCGAGGGGGCCACGGCGCGCTACGGGCCGCCCGGCAACGAGCGGGTGCCCGGCGCCTGGAAGCAGATCGAGCACGAGCTGACGGTGATCGGCCAGCTGGGCTTCGCCGGCTACTTCCTCGTGGTGTGGGACATCGCGCAGGTGTGCCGGCGGCTCGACATCTACTGCCAGGGTCGCGGCTCGGCGGCCAACTCGGCCGTCTGTTACGCGCTCGGCGTGACCAATGTCGACGCCGTCGACCTCGGACTGCTGTTCGAGCGCTTCCTCTCTCCGGCTCGCGACGGGCCGCCGGACATCGACGTGGACATCGAGTCGGAGCGGCGCGAGGAGGTCATTCAGTACGTGTACGAGCGCTACGGACGGCGCCACGCCGCGCAGGTGGCCAACGTCATCACCTACCGGCCGCGCTCGGCCGTGCGCGACGTGGGCAAGGCGTTCGGCTTCTCGCAGGAGCAGGTGGACGCCTGGTCGGCCGGCATCGACGCGGGGCACGGGCGCGGCGCGTCCTCGGCGTCGGCGGTGTACGAGGCGGTCGGTGCCGGCGCCGGCGGGAGTGACGGGTCCCGCGGTCGCGGCGAGGGCGGGGTGCCGCCATTGGTGGCCGAGCTGGCGGCCGAGGTGCTGGACCGGCCGCGCCACCTCGGCATCCACTCGGCCGGCATGGTGCTGTGCGACCGGCCGGTGGTCGAGGTGTGTCCGGTGGAGTGGGGGCGCATGCCGGGGCGCAGCGTGCTGCAGTGGGACAAGGACGACTGCGCCGCCATCGGCCTGGTGAAGTTCGACCTGCTCGGGCTCGGCATGCTCGAGGCGCTGCACCGCATGGTCGACCTGGTGCGCGCCTTCTACTCGGTGGAGATCGACCTGGGGCAGCTGCCCCAGGAGCCGGCGGTCTACGACCTGTTGTGCCGGGCCGACACGGTCGGGGTCTTCCAGGTCGAGAGCCGGGCCCAGATGGGGACCCTGCCCCGGGTGCGGCCGCGCAATTTCTACGACATCGCCATTGAGGTGGCGCTCATCCGGCCCGGCCCCATTCAAGGCCACGCGGTGAACCCCTACATCCGGCGCCGGCGCGGCGAGGAGAAGGTCACCTACCTGCATCCGCTGCTCCAGCCGATCCTCGAGCGCACGCTCGGGGTCCCGCTCTTCCAGGAGCAGCTGATGGAGATGGCGGTGGCCATCGCCGGCTTCAGCGCGGCCGACGCCGACGAGCTGCGCCAGGCCATGGCGGCCAAGCGCTCGGCGGCGCGCATGGAGAAGATGCGGGAGCGGCTCTTCAACGGCATGGCGGCGCGCGGCGTGACCGGCGCGGTGGCCGACCAGGTCTTCGACGCCCTGGCCGCCTTCGCCAACTTCGGGTTCCCCGAGTCGCACTCGGTGTCGTTCGCGCACCTGGTGTACTCCTCGGCCTGGCTGAAGCTGCACTACCCGGCGGCCTTCACCGCGGGGCTCTTGAACTCGCAGCCCATGGGCTTCTGGTCGCCCCAGTCACTGGTGGCCGATGCCCGCCGCCACGACGTGCGCGTGCGCCGGCCGCACGTGAACCGCTCCGAGGTGGGGGCGTCACTGGAACCGGGCCGGAACGGGGAGGCGGTCCTGCGCCTCGGGCTGGGATCGGTGCGCGGCGTGGGCGACGCCACGGCGGCGCGCATCGTGGCCGGGCGCCCCTGGGCCGGGGGGGAGGACCTGGTGCGGCGGGCGGGGGTGACCCAGGCGCAGCTCGAGACGTTGGCCGCCGCCGGCGCGCTCGACCCCGAGACTCCGGAGCGGGTGGGCGGGGAGGCGGAGAGTGGCACGACGGCCTCCCGGCGCCGGCTGGTGTGGGCGGCCGGCGCGGCGGCCCAGGGCACGCCGGACCGCCTGCCCGGGATCGTGGTGGGCGCCGAGGCGCCGACGTTGCCGACACCCAGCCTCTACGACGCCGTGGGCGACGACCTGTGGGCGCTGGGGTTGGCGCCCGAGCGCACGGCCATGCACCTCGCCCGGGAGCGGCTCGAGGCCATGGACGTACGGACGCGCCGTCGAGCTCGAGGCGTGTGACGACGGCGACCGGGCCTCCGTCGCCGGCGTGGTGACGCACCGCCAGCATCCCGAGACGGCCCGGGGCGCGGTCTTCGTGAACCTCGAGGACGAGACCGGGCACGTGAACGTGGTCTTCTCCCGCGGCGCCTGGGCCCGCTGGAAGCACGTGGCCCGCCACGCACCTGTCTTGTTGATCCGCGGCCGGGTGCGCAAGGGGCAGGGGGCGGTGAGCTTCGACGCCGAGCGGGTGGAGGCCCTGGTGGTCGGGACGGCGGTGCCGGCCAGCCGCGACTTTCGCTGACCTGACAGACTGGCCGACCACAGCGCAAGGAGCGAAGGGAGTCTTCGATGATCCGTGTGTCCGTCTTCTACCCATCGACCGAGGGTGCGACCTTCGACCACGACTACTACCGGGAGAAGCACGTGCCGCTCTGCGTGCGCACCTGGAACCCCGAGAGCGCATCGATCGACAAGGGCATCGACGGCCCCAACGTGGCCGCGGTGCACCTGACGTTCGAGTCACTCGACGCGCTGCAGCGGGCGATGGCGTCCGAGGGCACCGCCGCCATCCTGGCCGACGTGGCCAACTACACGACGATCGCGCCCGTCCTGCAGACGAGCGAGATCGTCGACTGACCACCCCCGTCGGAAGGGAGACGCGCCATGCTGCTCAAGGGCCTGAACCACGTCGCCGTCATCACCAACGACGCCACCCGACTCAACGACTTCTACCGCGACGTCTTCGACGCCGAGATCCTCCGGGACGGGCCCGAGCCCCTGCCCGACCGGACGGGGCCCCGCCTCTCCATCATCAAGATCGGCGACTGGGCCGAGCTCAACGTCTTCGAGATCGAGGGGAACACCGAGGCCGACCGCCAGACGCCCATGTTCGGCCGCGGCCGGCTGGACCACCTGGCCCTGCAGGCTGCCTCGCTGCAGGACTTCGACATCATCCGGGAACGGCTCATGGCCCGCGGCCTGGCCGACGACTTCGTCACCGACTTCGGGCCGATGCTCAGCCTCTTCTTCCGGGATCCCGACGGGCTCGAGTGTGAGGTCTGCGTCGAGAACCCCGACGCGGAGCCGGGGGTCTTCCACGGGCCGGGAAACCGGGCGGCGCGTTACTCCTGATCGACCGGGACACGCGCACGTGGACGACGTCGAGGCCATCAAGCAGCTGAAGGCGCGCTACTTCCGGACCATGGACACGAAGGACTGGGCCGGCATGCGCCGGCTCTTCGCCGACGACGTGGTGATCGACACGACCGGTTCGGGTGGTGGCGTGGTTGCCGGGGCGGACGCCTTCGTGACCTTCCTGCAGCAGACCCTGGCCGACGCCGTCACCGTGCACCACGGGCACATGCCCGAGATCACCCTGACGTCAGGGACGACGGCGACGGGCGTCTGGGCACTCCATGACGAGATCGTGTGGCCCGACGGCACCCGGATGCGTGGGGACGGCCACTATCACGAGGAGTACGAGCGCGTGGGCGGGGAGTGGCGGATCAGCGCCTCGACGCTGACCCGGTTGCGCATGGACCTGACGGGCCCCGAGACCTAGCCGGCAGTCGTACCCAGAGCGGCCGCAATGTCGTTGATGGCCGCCTGTTCGGCCTCGCTCACGTCCACGCCGTGCTCGCGGTGGGCCGCGGCGACGTGCTGGGCCAGTGTGAGGACGAAGCGACGGTACTCGTCGACCTCCTCCGGCGCCGCCTTGGACCCGAGGGCGGCCACGGCGTCACGGAGGTGTTGCAGCCCGCTGGCCTTGACCTCCTCGGGGGAGTGGAAGTGCGTGTGGTCCCGCTCGGGCTTGGCGGCGACGATCTCGTCGAGCAGCTCGCTCTTGCCGTGCTGCTGGCGGGCCTCCGCGTAGGACTTGGCCATGGCGATGGTCTCGCGGAACGATCCGCCGCGCTGGGCGGTGATCACGATCAGGCCCGCACTCGGTGGTGCTTCCAGAATCTGCTGCCACTCCTCGGCCGTGAAATCTGTCTTTGCCGTCATCGTCGGTCTCCGATCATCTCAGCGGAATTGGTCGGCGTGCTGTACATACCCCTCGCTCCGGGTGAAGAGCACGTCGTTGTAGCCCTGGCCGGGACCGACCATGTCGAAGGTCAGCGGTGGCACGAAGGAGAGGTAGAGCGCCCGGCGCCCGTAGGCATCGGGGTCGGTCGGTGGTGGCGCCGCGTGCAACGTGTGCCCGAAGTGCACGGTGACGTCCCCCGGCTCCGTGGTGAGCGCCACCACGTCGTGGTTCTCGGCCTCGCGGGCGCTCGGCAGCCGGGACGTCCCCCGGTGCGAGCCCGGGATCATCTGCAGCTGCCCCGTCTCCGCCGTGGCGGCGTCGAGTTGGATCCCGACGTTGAGCATGGGGCACTTGACCGGGTGGCCGCCCATGCCGCAGTCGCGGTGCCAGGGCAGGTCGGCCAGCCCTCCCGAGGAGCCCGGCACCTTGATGACGACGCCGTTGCCGTCGAGACGGTCGTGGGCGTCGCGCAGGTCGTCGCCCCCCAGGGCGGCGATGTCCACGAAGCGCGGGTCCGCGCCGAGGGCGGCGATCCGGGCCGATCCTTCATTGAGGTAGTTGACCCGGTTGCATGTCGCCCGCCCTTCGACGGTCGTCCACCACGATTTCCGGTCGTCGGGCCGCGCCCGGTCCACCGCGTCCTCGACGTCGGCGGTCAGGGCGGCGACCTCGGCGGCGTCGAGGACCCCACGAAGATGCACGAACCCGACGCGGTGCAAGAAGCCCTGGACCTCGGAGGCCGGGTCGTCGAGGCTGAAGCTCCGCGTGGGATCGAGCGCGCGGCCGTGGTCGTCCTCCATCGGCGCCGGCTGCTCCAGATCGAACAGGGCCTGCCCGCTGAACACCACCCGCAAGGGAGGCTCCCAGCGGGCCACCTGGCCGAAGGTGCCCCGCACGACGGTCAGCCGCTCGGCGTAGAGCAGCGCGAAGCACGTCGTGAGCTCCCAGCTGAAGGAGCACCAGTCGTCGAGGGACAGCTCGACCACCGTGTGTGCGCCATCCGTCCCCGGCACCACGGAGAAGGACGTCCCGTCGGGCACATAGGTGTACGCCCTGCCATCGGAGAGTTGGAAGGCCAGCGGACGAACGACGTCGGCATCGCCGTCGGAGAAGACGGCCCCGCGGCGTCGGAGGAGCGCAGGCAGCTCCTCCAGGTGGAACACATCAAAATCGATCGGCCCGAATCTGTCCCCGCCCACGGCCGAAATGTAGCAGCGCGCACCGCCGGGGACGCAGGCGTCGCCTCGGCTTGCCCGCCGTCGTGGTACCCAGGCAGGCCGCACGCGAGAAAGAGCAGGATCGGCGCGGCGGCATCCCCACGCCGCGGTCGGCGGATTGCAACACTTGGCGCGATGACGTCGCTCGACCCGTCCGCGTGGCACGACTTCTTCGTGGGGTCGATGGGGGCATCGGCCGCGTTGACGGGACTGCTCTTCGTGGCGATCTCCATCAACCTCCAGCAGATCCTGAAATACCCGAACCTGCCCGGACGGGCGGCGGGAAGTCTCGGCGTGCTGGTCTGCGCGCTCGTGGTGGCCTGCTGTGCGCTGGCACCGCACCAGAGTCATGTCGCCCTCGGGGCGGAGATCGCCGTCGCGGGCGGGGTCGTCGCGTTCCAGGCGGTGTGGGTCACGCTGCGGAACCGGATGGAGGAGGGCGACACCACCGTGTGGAAGATCGAGCGGCTGGTGACGCTGCTCCTTCCGGGCTCCCTGTTCCTGGCGGGTGGCCTCAGTCTGATCGCCGCCGGAGGGGGCGGGCTCTACTGGGTGTTCGCCGCCACGGCGTTCGCCTTCATCGTGTCCGCCCTCAACGCCTGGGTCCTCCTGGTCGAGGTGCTGCGGTAGCGCTCAGGGACGACGGGCGGCGGCCAGTGTCTCGAGCACACGCGTCAGCTCCTGCCGCACCGCCCGATCGGCGATCAGCCCGTCCTCTCCGACCACGTCGCTCGTGAGCGGGAGCTCGACGCACGCCGGTTCGATGATGTCGGCTCCGACGTAGCCGAGCACCCGGCGCAGTGCGTCATGCGCGTGGGCGGCTCCCCGGGTGGAGACGTTGATCCACGCGACGGGCTTGGTGGAGATCGAACCGGGCTGCGCATCGCCGACGGTCCAGTCCAGGAGATTCTTGAACGAGCCCGGAAGGTCGCCGGCGTACTCGGGCGTCGAGAACACGAGTGCGTCTGCGCCTCTGATCTGCCCGCGCAGCTCCTCGACCGCCGGGGGGAGGGGGTCCCGGTCCGCATCGGGATTGAAGGCGGGCAGGGCCTCCATCCCGTGGTACACGGCACCCTGGACGGTTGCGGGCGCGCAGGCCAGGGCGCTGCGCAGCACGGCGGCATTGGTCGACTCCCGTCGCAGGCTGCCCGGCACCAACAGGACGCGAAAGATCGGAGCCACGCCACGTCCAACCACGCCGAAGAACCGGACATTCCGTCAGCACGCGGAGAGATGACCCTGCCTGGCGAGGTCAGCGCGCCGTCGAGGCGCGATGCCACGTCGTGGGAACGTGGGGTCAGCTGACCGCGAGAGCCAGCGAGGCAGTCACGCCCGAAGGCGAGGTTCCGTTCGGAAGGACGAGGACGACGCCGGCCGTGTCGCTGTACTCACCGCCGCCCCCGCCGGGTGCGGCGGAGAAGACGGAGAGGGGATCACCCGGGCCGGCGCACGCGCGTGGCGAACTGCGCACAACGTCGGCTGGGTTCCCCGCCACAAGAGTGGTCGGATGCGGGGAGACGCACAGCCGGGTGCTCGCCAGTTGCGCGGCGTCCAGCCCGGATACCGCCTGCAGGGAGACGGTGGACCGCCAACCGACCAGGGAACCCCTGGCGTCGTCGACGGTGATGGTGGAAATCGTCCCCTGGTACAGGGGCTCAGAGCGCCCGAAGGCACCAAGCTGTGTGAGGGGGACGGATTCCGCGGAGGGGGTGACGGTCAGAGGTCCGGGCAGGATCTCGATGCCGATGGTCTGTTTGGCCGCCAGGCCCGGGCTGCCGGTCGCGCTGTCGACGCTCGGGACCGGCGGAGGCGCCGGTGCGGTCGTGGTCGTGGAGGAGACGGAGCCCGCAGCGGATACGAGGACGGGGTTCCCGCTCAGGGAGACGAACTGGGAGTTGGCCGTCTCCGTTGCGGCGGCGTAGGTCGTCACGCCCCCCACGACAAGGGTGCCCACAATGATCGCCATGCCCGAGCTGAGCGCTCTGCGGCGGCGGTGCCGGCGACCACCCGGCGCGGCGCTTTCGTTTGGGGACACATGGTCTTGTCGCCCTGCTCGGGCGCTCCCTTAACCCCTGGTCCCTCGTACTTTTGCGTAAATTGTGTGCGTCGAGTTTTGCGTGTGTTGTGTCTGCCGTCGCCCAAGGGCGCACGCTGGTCTCAGGTGACGACGAGACCCTTTCCCGTGATGAGGGGAAGGTCCAGCGCCGTGACGAGCCCAGGCGGTGCCGCGACCACCGCCGGCACTGCGTTGACGAGTCGCATCGCAGTTGCCTTGAGCCCCGCAGTGTTGTGATCGCCGTCGGTGCCCATGAGCTGGAGGTCCAGTGTGTAGTTGGGCTCCCCCTTGATCTCCACGCGGTAGCAACCCTGGCCGGCCGGCTGCGGCCACGTGGCGCCGAGGTCGTCGCGGAGTCTCGTCACGTGCTCCAGGACGACGACGGCGCGGTCGCCGACCATCCCGCGCACCTCGAAGTGCATGGCGGCCGTCGTCCCGGCTTTGACGGTGCCGGCATCGACCTCGAAGTCCTCGGGCGCCGCCTCGCGTTCGTGCCACTCGGTCACCTCGGTCAAGGTGAGGCCCAGGCCGGCGGCGATCTGACGTACCACCGAGCCCCAGGCCATGGTGAGGACACCGGGCGTGAGGATGAACGGGACCTCGTCCATGGAGCCACCGAAACCCATGATCCCGAACAGCACCATGGGCTGGTTGTAGGTGGCGTAGTTGAGGATCTCCGAACAACGCACCTCTTCGATCCGCTCGCTGACCCCGGACAGCACGAGCGGCAGTGCGTCGTTGGCGAACCCCGGATCGACGCCGTTCACGAAGATCGAGACGCCCGCCTTCTCGGCCGCAGCGATGACGGGCGCGGCCAGGGGGTCGTCGGGCGCCGGGTATTGGAGCATCACCGGGCTCGAGGAGACCACGTTGATGCCGGCCGCCAGGAGGCGCTCGAGGTCCCCCAGGGCCTCGAAGATGCGGTCGTCGGCCATGGCGGTGTGCACGATGCAGTCGGGCTTCAGCGCGAGAAGGGCGTCGACGTCGCTTGTCGCCGCCACGCCGAAGGTGCGTGTGAGGCCGGCGAGCTCGCCGGCGTCATGCCCCACCTTGTCGGGGTTCGACACGTAGACCCCGACCAATTGGAGGTCCGGGTGGGCGTCGATTCCCGCCAGGGCGTGGCGCCCGACATTGCCGGTGCTCCACTGCACGACGCGGTACGGCATGGACGTGGCTCCTTAGAGGTCGGGAAGGGGGAACTCGAGGTTGGGCGACTGCAGGCCGCCGTCCACCTCGATGATCTTGCCGGTGACGTAGGCGCCCGCGGGCGAGACCAGGTACAGGATGGCGGACGCGATGTCGTCCACATGACCGAGGCGCTTCAGCGGAGTCGCCTCCTCCATGGCGGTGCGGAGCTCGTCGCTCGACATGACGATGTCGAGGGCGGAGGTGGCGGTCGACCCGACGCCGATGGCGTTGACGCGGATGCGCGGCGCCAGGTCGCGCGAGGCGAGCCGCGTGTACTGCTCCAGCGCACCCTTCACGGTGCCGTAGCCGACGTAGCCGCGACCGGCCACGTGTCCCATGACCGAAGAGATGCTGACGATGGCCCCGCCAGGGTGGTCGCCCTCGAGCATGCGGGGCACGCCGGCCCGGATGAGGGCGTGCCCGGCCGAGACGTTGAAGCGGAACGCCTCCTCCAGGAAGCGGGGCGAGGTGTCCAGCAGCGGTCTGGGCATCGTCCCGCCCATGTTGTTGACGATGATGTCGAGGCGGCCGAATTCGGAAAAGGCAGTCTCGGCCAGAGAGGCCATGAGGTCGAAGTCGGTGAGGTCGCCCGGGACGACGACCGCCCGGCGGCCGACGGCCTCCACCTGCTTGGCCACGGCGCGCAGCTGGTCCTCGGTGCGGGCCGCCAGCACGACGTCGGCACCCGCTTCGGCGAGAGCCACCGCGGTGGCGGCGCCGATGCCGCGCCCGCTGGCGGTGACGACGGCGACCTGGTCGGTGACGAGGAATCGATCGAGGATCATCCGCCGAATGTAGTTGCCTGCTCCCAATCGCGCCCTTGACGGCCGGGTTGACAACAGTCCGTCAGGGTGACACCGGTCCTTCCGCTGCGCCGGGTCCATCGCCCCTCGGCGCCGGAGTCCCGATGCGTGCCACGAGATCGGTCCAGCCCACGTTGTCCTCGAGGATGGGAAACGGTTTGGGCATGACGCGTGCCTTGACCTCGTCCGGCAGGCTCAGGTCGCCCCCGGTGTGCCCGACGCTGAACACACGTTCGGGCCGGGCGCGCCCGACCATGGCGCGGCCCCATCGCCACAGGGCGGTGAAGCGATGGCCGAACCCGTTCAGGAAGGCGAGGTGGACGAACATCCAGACGAGGAACCCGGGGAACCCGCTGAGCCGCAGCGGGCCCACGCTGACCATCGCTTTGAAGCGGCCGATGGCGGCGGCGCTCCCGAGGTCGCGGTACCTGAAGGGCACGCTGTCGGCACCCTTCAGGCGCCGCTTGATCGTGTTGGCCGCGTGCAGACCTCCCTGCATCGCGACCTCGCAGACCCCGGGCAGGTCGTCGATGGATGCCATGTCGCCGAGGGCGAAGACCTCCGGGTGCCCGGGCAGGCTGAGGTCGGGGAGGACGGCGATCCTGCCCGAGCGGTCGGTTTCGGCCCCGGTCGCCTCGGCCAGGAGGCCCGCCAACGGGGACGCTTGGACTCCGGCGGCCCAGATCACGGTGCCGCACTCGTAGCGGCCCTTCTCCCCGGTGGCGCTCTCGGTGTCGACGCCCAATGGATCGACGCCGACCACGCGGAGTCCCATGCGCAGTTCCACGCCCATCTTCTCCAGCTCGGTGCGGGCGCGCCCGGAGAGGTGGCCGCCGAAGTTGGCCAGCGGCTCCGTGCCGCCGTCGATCATGATCACCCGCACGGAGCCGGGCTGAATGTGGCGGAAGTCCTTGACCAGGCTGCGCGAGGCGAGCTCGCGGATCTGTCCGGCCAGCTCGACTCCCGTCGGGCCCGCCCCCACAATGACGAATGTCATCCAGAAGCGCTGCAGCGCCAGGTCCGCGAGGTTCTCGGCGAGCTCGAGCGAGCCGTACACGCGTCGCCGCAGCTCCATGGCGTCGTCGATCGTCTTCATGCCCGGGGCGATCATGGCGAACTCGTCGTGGCCGAAGTACGACTGACCGGCCCCGGCGGCGACAATGAGGCTGTCGTAGCGGAACTCGTTGATCTCGCCCGGGAGGGCAGCCGTGTGGACCACCCGACGCTCCAGGTCGAAGCCGGTCACCGTGGACAGCACGACGGTGACGTTCTTGCGCTTGCGAAAGATGTGGCGCAGGACCGGAGAGATGGAGCCGGGCGACAAAATGCCCGTCGCCACCTGGTAGAGCAGCGGCTGGAAGAGGTGGTGGTTTCGTCGGTCGATGAGCGTGACGTCGAGGCCGGCGGCAGCCAGCAGCCTGGTGGCCGGCAGCCCGCCGAACCCGCCCCCCACGACGACCACGCGGTGCGGCTGCGTCGCGGTCATCGGTGTCCGCTCAGGCCGTCGTCTGCTGTTCGACTTCGATGAGCCGGCCCACGGCGTCAATGAGCGCCAAGTGGGTGAAGGCCTGGGGGAAGTTGCCCAGGTGCTCACCAGTCGAGGCGTCGATCTCCTCGGCGTAGAGTTGGAGCGGGCCGGCAAAGTTGAGCAGTTTCTTGCACAGCGTGCGTGCCCGTTCGTGCTCGCCGATGATGGCCAGTGCCGTGACCAGCCAGAAGGAGCAGATGGTGAACGTGCCCTCCTTGCCCTCGAAGCCCGTGTCCGTCGAGTCCACCTTGTAGCGCAGCACCAGGCCGTCCTCGGTGAGGTCGTCGGCAATGGCGAGCACGGTCGTGCGCACTCGCTCGTCATCTGCTGGCAAGAAGCCGAGGATGGGAATCAGGAGAAGAGAGGCATCGAGCTCCTCGTTGCCGTAGTGCTGGCGGAACCGACCCCGGTCGTCGACGCCCTTGTCGAGGATCTCGGCCTTCAGGTCGTCCGCGGCCTTCCGCCACGCCTGGGCCCGGTCGTCGTCGTTGCGTGTCCGGGCCAGGTCGGCCCCGCGGTCCATGGCGACCCAGCAGAGGACCTTGGACGCCGTGAAGTGCTCGGGATCGCCGCGGATCTCCCAGATGCCCTGGTCGGCGTCTCCGGCGTGCTCAATGGCGGACTCCACCAGCTTGGTGATCCCGTCCCAGACGGGCTTGACGATCTCCCCCGAGACTTGGCGCAGGTGGATGTCCACTGCGTCGAGGATCATGCCCCAGACATCGTTCTGGTGCTGGTCCCAGGCTCCGTTGCCCACCCGCACGGGCCGCGAGTTGCGCCAACCGGTGAGGTGGTCGAGGGTCCGCTCGGTGAGGTCCTTCCGGCCGTCGATCCCGTACATGATCTGTAGCTGGAAGTCGCCGCCCACCATCGCCTCGAGCACAAAAGCGAAGTACTCCAGTGCCTCCCAGTCGAAGCCAAGGCGGTACAGCGAGCGCAACATGAAGGAGGAATCGCGGATCCAGGTGTAGCGGTAGTCCCAGTTGCGCGCCCCGCCGGGAGTCTCCGGCAGTGAGGTCGTCGGCGCCGCCATGATCGCTCCGGTCGGCGCGTAGCTGAGCCCCTTGAGCGTCAGGGCGCTGCGTTCCATGTAGCTGCGCCAGGGATGGTCGGGGAAGGTGCCGTTCGACAGCCACTCTCGCCAGTAGGAGACGGTGGCGTCGAGCTGGTGCTGCGCCTCTTCGGCGTCTGCCGTCGGATGCCCGGACCACGAGAGCGCCACAAAAGCCGTCTCGTCCTTCTGCACCGTCGAACGTCCGTAACAGCGCGCTCCGGCAGACCCGAGTCGCAGGCTCGACGTGACCGAGAGCGAGGGGTCACCGGCGGGGGGACGACCGGTCATGCTGTTGTACCCGTCGCCGTCGTAGTCCCAGGTTCCCGTGGCCAGCCCGTATTCGAACACCGGAACCAGGTTGAGCATCACCTCGACGTGACCCTCAATGCAGGTGGCCAACCGAAGGAGTGTGCCGCAGGCGGCGGACTCCCCCGGTGCGCGCCGGTAGTCGGGTCGTCGTTCCCCGGCCGTCACCGGCAGGACGACCAGGAGGTCGTGCACAATCAGCCAACCCGTCGGGGTGTGCCATGTGGTCTCGAGGACCATGGTGCCGGGGATGTAGCGCCGCTGGTGCGGGACCTGGGTGCTGTGAGGCCCGAAGCGGAAGTTCCCCGCTGAGCGGTCGAGCAGGGCGGCGAAGACACTGGGGGAGTCGGGCCGGGGGAGGCACAGCCACTCGACCGAGCCGTTCGGTGCCACGAGGCAGTTGTTCTCGCAGTCCGAGAGGAAGCCGTAGTCGGCGATCGGGGGGAAGGTCTCCAGGCGCACTTCTTCGGCGGAGTCGTCGCTCATCTTCCCGATGCTAGGGCTCTTGCGCCTTGTCGGCTCGGGGAAGGTGGCACCGGGTGACAACATCCCGCAACCGGGCGCTGGGTCGCTAGCGTACGGACCATCGCTCGAGAACGCGCCTGGGGCGCGGGAAGGAGGCAGGCCCATGGCCGGAGAGCTCGAGGGCAAGGTTGCCGTCGTGACCGGGGGCAACACCGGCATCGGTCAGGCGGTCGTGGTGGCCTTGGCCGGCCAGGGCGCCAAGGTGGTCATCGACTACGTCTCCAACGAGCAGGCCACCCAGGAGCTGGAGCAGAAGCTCAGCGCCTTGGGGGAGATGACGGTCGCCGTCGAGGCCGACGTGTCGAAGCTCGACGACCTGCAGCGGATGGTGGACACCGCCGTCTCGAGCTTCGGACGGCTGGACATCCTGGTGAACAACGCCGGCATTGAGACGCGCACCTCGGTCTTGGACACGACCGAGGATCAGTACGAGAAGGTCCTGGCCATCAACCTGAAGAGCGCGTTCTTCGGGATCCAGATCGCGGCCAAGCAGATGATCGCCCAGGGCGGGGGTGGTCGCATCATCAACATGACCTCGGTGCACGAGGACTGGCCCATGCCCGGGAACACCGCCTACTGCCTCGCCAAAGGGGGCATGCGGATGCTGACGAGGACGGCCGGGGTGGAACTGGCGCCGCACAACATCTGCGTCGTCGGTGTCGGACCAGGAGCAGTGGACACCCCGATCAACGCGCAGACGGTGGCGGACCCGAAGGCCCTGGCCTTGCTCAACAGTTCCATCCCGCTCGGCCGCGTGGCGGAGCCCGACGAGATCGCCTCGGTCGTGGCCTTCCTCGCCGGACCTGGTGCGGGTTACATCACCGCCACGACGATCTTCGCCGACGGCGGCATCATGCAGAGCAGCCCGGGGCTCTGATCGATGACCGACGAACTGGTGATCGTTGCCGGGACCTTCACGGTCGACCCGGCGCGGCGGGCTGAGTTCCTCGAGGGCCGGCTGGAGTCGATCCTCGCGTCCCGGGGGGACCGGGGGTGCCTGGAGTACACCATGAGCGCCGACGCCGTCGACCCGGCCCTCGTCCGGCTCTTCGAGATGTGGACGTCGATGGATGACCTGCAGGCCCACGTGCAGCGCATCCGGGCATCGCCACCTGGGGAGGGTGGTGTGCCCGTGCTCGGGCGCGACATGAAGATCTACGTGCACGCGCAGGAGCAACCCTTCGGATCCTGACGGGCGCGGCCCTCAGGTTGGCGTTCTTGGTGTCTCGGCCCCGGCCGGAGCCGGGTTCACGGTGTCACCGGCGACGTCGTCTCCGCCGACCCTCGGCACCGAGAGCCGCTTGCGGAAGACGTGGTACCCCCACGCCTGGTAGACGAGGACGCACGGGAAGAAGATCACGGCGACGACCGTCATCACCTTGAGGGTGTATGGAGGGCTCGCGGTGTTGTTCACCGTGAGGTTGTACGCCGCGTTGGTGGTCGAGATCATCACTCGCGGGAACAGCTCCTGGAAGATGGAGCCCACCGTCCCCGCGATGCCGACGGCGGCGGCGGTGAAGGCCCATCCATCCGCCTTGGCCGAGGCGAGCCACGCGGCGGCGATGACAGCCATGAGGCCCAGCGCTTCAATGGGCTTGGGCACGAAGCCCGTGCTGAGGCCGACATGGATCCACGTCATGAAGCCGAAGGTCACGACGACGGCCACGGCTCCGATCACGACAGAAGCGCGCTGTGCCCGCGCGTGCAATTCGCCGGTCGTCTTGAGCGTCAGGTACGTGGCGCCCATGAAGAGCGAGAGCACCAAGAGGGTCACGCCCGTCCACAGGCCAAATGGGGTCAGGAGCGTCCAGAAGCTTCCGGTGAATTGGTGGGACTTGTTGATGGGCAGCCCATGCAGCAGGTCGCCGAGGGCGACCCCGACGAGCAGGGGGATCAACGCGCTCCCGATCGTCAGTCCCCACCGCCAGGTCGAACGCCAACGCGGGTCGTCGAACTTGCGCTGGTATTCGAACGCGAGGCCGCGCACCATCAGCGCGACGAGCAGGACGACGAGCGCCAGATAGAAGGTCGAGAACATCGTGGCGTACCAGCTCGGGAAGGCGGCGAAGATCACCGCTCCGGCGACGATCAGCCACACCTCGTTCCCGTCCCAGACAGGCCCGATCGTGTTGACGATGACGCGGCGCTCCGTGTCGGTGCGGCCGAGGAACGAGTGCAGCATGCCGACGCCGAAGTCGAAGCCTTCGAGGACGAAGAAGCCGACCCAGAAGAGGACGTCGACGATATACCAGAGATCTCCGAGTGTCATTGCAGGCTCCTAGTAGACCAGGGCCGACTCGTCCTCGTCGGACGACTCGTGCTCGGTGGGCGGAACTCCGTCGCCGTCGGGCGACGTGATCTTGGCGAGCGGGTCGTGACCCAGCTCCCGGCGGCCGTAACGGATCATCAGCCACGTGTCGGCGACACCGAGCACCGCGAAGATCGCTACGAAGACGATGATCGAGATCCAGATGTCGGTGGCCGACACGGATGGTGAGACCCCGTTTGCAGTCTTCATCAGTCCCTGGACGATCCACGGCTGGCGCCCGTTCTCGGCGAGCATCCAGCCGGCGGTATTGATGAGGAAGGGGAGGATCACCACCCAGGGTGCTATTCGCAGGAACCACTTGGCGTGCTCCATCCGTCTGCGGTAGAGCAGCCAGCCGCCCCAGGCGGCGAACAGGAAGACCAGGGTGGCGAGGTATGCCATGACCCGCATGGACCAGTACTGAATGAAGACGTTCGGCACGTAGTTCCCCGGCCCGTACTCCTTCTGGTACTGCTCGTTGAGCTGCGTGAGGCCCTCCACCTTCCCGTTCGGGCTGTTGGTGGCCAGGATGGAAAGAAGGCTCGGGATCTCAATGATCTGGGTGGGCGTGTGGTCGTTGTTCCCGCCTCCGATCTGGAACGCCGAGAACGAGCAGTGGCTGTCGCAGGTGTTCCACTGGGCCTCGGCGGCGGCGATCTTCATCGGTTGGTAGGTGGCCTCAACGACTCCGAGCTCGCTGCCCACGAAGAGGGCGAGGATCACCGCCGGCAGCAGGACCGCCAGGGAGATCGCCGCCGCCCGCTTGAATGCCTCGACCTGCTGCTGTCGCCGGAGGTGCCAGGCGGCCACGGCCAGCATGAGGACACCACCCGTGACCAGGGACGCCAGCAGCACATGGACATAGCTCCAGACGAACACGGGGTTGGTGAAGAGCGCCCAGATGTTGGTGAGCTGGGGCTGGTTCGTCTGGTGGTTGATGGCGTAGCCGACGGGATGTTGCATCCAGGAGTTTGCCGCCATGATGAAGGCGGCGGAGAGCATCGTTCCCGCCGCCACCAGCCAGATGGTGGCCAGGTGCGCCTTCTTGGACAATCGGTTCCAGCCGAAGATCCAGATACCGAGGAAGGTCGACTCCAAGAAGAAGGCGACGAGCCCTTCCATGGCCAGCGGGCCGCCGAAGACGTTGCCGACCAGTCGGGAATACGCAGACCAGTTCATGCCGAACTCGAATTCCTGAATCAGGCCCGTGACCACCCCTATCGCCACGTTGATGAGCAGCAGCGCGCCGAAGAAGCGGGCCAGCCGGCGGTAGGTCTCGTCGCCGTTGCGGTACCAGGCGGTCTGGAGCAGCGCGACGAGGAAGGCCAGCCCGATGGTCACCGGCACGAAGAGGAAGTGGTAGATGCTCGTCAACGCGAACTGCCAGCGGGCGAGGTCGAGGTTCACAGGTCGTCGCTCCTTCGATTGGTGCCATCAATGACGATGCGTGTCGGTCCGTCGGCGACCCCGGGTCGCGAGGATGCGGGGTCGGGCAGCGACCCGTCGCTCATGCGTTCCTCCCACCACAGGGTGGCGTAGAGGCCGCCGGCGGCGAGAAGGTTCTCGTGGGTGCCGCGCTCCATGACCCGACCGCCTTCGAGGACGATGATCTCGTCCACGTGCTCGAGCCCCGTCAGCCGGTGGGTGATGAGAAGCGTGGACCGACCCTCGGTGAGGGCGAGCAGGTCGGCGGTCAGCGCGTCGGCGGCCGGGGGGTCGAGGTGCTCGCTCGGCTCGTCGAGGATCAGCACCGGGAAGTCGGCCAGCAGGGCGCGGGCGACGGCGACCCGTTGTCGCTGTCCGCCCGACAGTCGACTGCCCAGTGGCCCCACTGCGGTGGCGAGCCCGTCGGGGAGCCCTGCCAGCCAGGGCCCCAGTCCAACTCGGGCCAGGACGTCCGCCAGTGCATCGTCGGTGGATGCTCGACGGCCCACGCGGAGGTTCTCGGCCAGCGTCGTGTCGAAGAGGTGCGGGCTCTGCTCGACCAATCCGACGACTTTCCGCACGTCGTCTGCCCGGTAACGCTCCAGAGGGACGCCGTCGAGGAGTGCCTCACCGGCGTCGGCGGGGAGGAATCGCACCAGGACATCGGCGAGTGTCGTCTTGCCCGCGCCACTCGGGCCGACCACGGCGACCCGTCGACCTGGGGCGAGCTCGAGCTCGACCCCGCGGAGCGCGGCACGTCCCGCCCCGGGATACGAGGCCCAGACGTCGCGCAGCTCCAGGGTGTGGGGCCCGGATCCCGGGTCGATCGGCCGCTGCGGATCCGTGACCACCGGGGTGGCGTCCATTGCCTCGAAGATCCGGCCTGCGGCGACTCGGGAGCGCTGGAGGGCCTGCGTCGCCGCGGGGAGCGGCGAGACCAGCTCGAAGGCGGCCAGCGGCACGAGGGCCAGGACGGCAAGCAGAGCGCCGTTCAGGGAGCCGCCCCCCGTGGCGCGGACCCCCAGCGTCAAGGCGCCCCAGCTGGCCAACCCGGCCAGGGCCGTGGTGAGCCCGAGCCCGATCCCCGTCGTGCCGGCGCCCCGCCGGGCGAGGGTACGGAGTTCGTCGTCGGCCGCATGGATGCGCGCCAGCTGGCCGGAGGTTGCGCCCATAACCACGAGTTCGGGCGCACCTTCGATCAGGTCGACGACGCCGGCCGTGAGCTCGCCCCGCGTGGTCGCCTGCTTCGCCTCGGCCCGGGCGGCAAGGCGGCCGGTCAGCCACGGCACTGCCGTCGCTGAAATCGCCAATGCGACCAGAAGGACCAACCCGGCCTGGGGGAGGAGCCACCACATGGCAGCAACGGTGCCGGTACCGACGAGGATGGCGACCGCGAACGGCTGCAGCACACGAAGCACGACGTCCTGCAGCGAGTCGACGTCATCGACCATGCGCGCCACCAGGTCACCGCGGCGGAAGGCGGGCAGCCCGGCCGGGGCCAGAGCCTCGAGCCGTTCGTAGACGCGCACGCGGAGATCGGCGAGCAGGCGTAAGGCTGCATCGTGGCCGACCAGTCGCTCTCCGTAGCGGAAGAAACCCCGCGAGAGCCCGAAGAACTGCACCCCGACGATGGCGAGGGTGAGCGATGCCTCGGACGGGTGCTGCGCCGCCCGCGAAATCAACCAGGCGGACGTGCCCATGAGCGCGATGGACGCCCCGATGGCGGCGGCACCGAGCAGTGACGCTTCGGCGAGGCGCCGGCGCGCGACCGTGGCGATCGCCAATGTGCGCGCCGTCGTGGCCGGCCGGCCGGTCATGCCATTTCCAGCTGGGAGGGAAGGGCCACAACGCGATCAGCCAGTGCGGCCAGAGCCGGTCGGTGGGCGACGATCAGGGCGGTGCGTCCCGCCACGAGTCGGCGTACCGTCGACAACACGTCGGCTTCGGTCCCGCTGTCGAGACTCGCGGTCGGCTCATCGAGGAGGAGCAACGGCGCGTCGCGCACGAATGCTCGGGCGAGGGACACTCGCTGGCGTTCCCCGGCCGACAGGCCCGCCCCTCCCTCCCCGAGCTGGGTCTCCGCGCCAAGGGGGAGTCGCGCCACCACATCGGTGAGTCCCGCCGCCTCCAGGGCGGCTGCCACCTCCTCGTCGGAAGCATCGGACCGGCCCAGTCGGACGTTCTCGGCCACCGTGCGCGCGAAAAGGTGAGGCCGCTGGGGTACCCAGGCGATCTGCCGTCGCCAGTCGGCCAGATCGAGCTCCGCCAGCTCCACCCCACCGAGGGTGACATCTCCTCCGTCGGGCCGTCGGAGGCCGAGGATGACCGACAGAAGGGTGGATTTGCCACAGCCACTCGGTCCCGTGAGCGCGACGGTCTCGCCCGGCTCGACCGTGACGCTCAGGTCGTGGAGGGCCGGGACGCTGCGGCCCGCATAGGTGAGTCGAAGCCCGGCCACGTTGATGCTGGTGTCCTTCGCGTGGCGGGTGCCACCCGTCGGAGCGCTCCCGGGCGTCTCCAGGAGCTCGAAGATGTCCGCGGATGCCTTGAGTCCGTCTGCGCTGGCGTGGTAGTTCGCGCCGAGCGCGGCGCAGAGGCAGATACGCCTCGGGGGCGAGTACCAGCACGAAGAGGGCGTCTTGGAACGACATATGCCCCCCGAGAAGGCGAAGCCCGACGGCGACCGCGACGAGGGCGACCGAAACCGTCGCCAAGAGCTCGAGGATCAGGGACGAGAGGAAGGTCAGCCGGAGCGTCGCCATGGTGGCCGAGCGGTAGCGGCCCGTGACGGCGGCGATGGAGCGGGCCTGGGCTTTGGCGCGTCCGAAGATCTTCAGCGTGGGCAGCCCCGCCATGACGTCGAGAAAGTGCCCCGCCAGACGCTGCAGGGACCGCATGCGGAGCGCCGTCCGATCTCGCGTGGTGCTCCCGACGAGTGCCATGAAGAGGGGGATGAGGGGGAGGCTGACGGCGATGAGGACCGCGCTGACCCAATCGGCGCCTGCGATCACGCCGATGATGGTGACGGGCACGATCACGGCGAGGAAGAGCTGGGGTAGATAGCGCGCGAAGTAGCCGTCGAGTGCGTCAATGCCGGTTGTCATCAGGACGGTCATGTCCCCGGCGTCGCGTCCTTCGAGGCCGGCAGGCCCGAGCGCGGCGACGTGCTCAGCTGCGGCGCGCCGCAGCTCCGACTTGGCGGAGGCCGCGGCCCGATGGGCGGTTCTCTCGGCCAGCCACGCCAACAACGACCTTGCGACCACGGTCGCGGCCAGAAGAAGGATCGGGGTCCGCACCGAGGCCAGCGACCGGTGATCGATGAAAGCGCGGGCGACGATCGTCGCGATCAACCAGGCTTGGGTGACCACCAGCAAGGCGGTCACCCCCCCGATCAGAACGGCGAACACGAGGAACCGCCGCGTGGTGGCGGCATAGTGCAGCAAACGGGGATCGAGAGCACCACCGCGCCGGCTGTCGGAGGATCCGTCCCGCACCGTCGCCTGTGCCTCTGGGTCCACTCTGTTCCTTCGTGCTGTCGTCGTGATCTCGCCGCGCACGCGCGGGCCTTTGGGCGTCTCGTCCGCAAGTCTTGAACCCGGCCGGCGGCCCCGGCTAGGGACATAGGTCCGAAAATGGGTACGGACCTATGTCCTACTCTCCTCTCGGCCACTGTAGGACTGGCCGACGGACGGGCGCGTGCTTTCTTGACGGGGCGCTTCGGGCGCACCAGGGTGGCATGGTGCCCGGTCTCCCAGGTCCGTCCGCCGCCCTCACCAACACCGACCCGGCGTTGCGCCGGTGCTGGCACCCGGTGGCCCGGACAGGGGATGTGGACGAGCAGCCGCACGGGGTCATGTTGCTGGGGGAGCCCTGGGTGCTGTACCGCTCGGGCGGCACGGTCCGCGCCTTTGCCGACCGCTGTCCGCACCGGCATTGCCCGCTCTCCCTCGGTCACTGCGAGGGCGGCGTGCTGCAGTGCGCCTACCACGGGTGGCGCTTCGACGACTCAGGGCGCTGTGTCGAGATCCCGGCGCTGGGGGAGGGGGCGACGGTGCCCCCGGCGGCCCGGCTCACTCCCGCCGCAGCTGTCAGTGAAGTGCACGGCATGGTCTTCTTGGCCCCGGAGACGCCAATCGCCCCGCTCGGCGCGATTCCGGAGGCGGAGGACGACACCTTCTTGGAGGGGCGGCTTCCCACCTTGCGGGCTCGGGGCTCGGCGGGCCTGCTGGCGGACAACTTTCTCGACATCGCCCATTTCCCGTTCGTCCATGCCGGCACGTTCGGGACCGACGAGGCGACGGAGGTGGCTCCGTTCGCGGTGGCCCGCGACGGCTGGTCGTTCAGCGTGACCTACGAGCACCCCTTTGCCCACCGGGAGGACCCGGGCGTGGCGGCCGGCCTGCGTCCGCTCGTGCAGACGAGGCGCCTCTCCTACGGCCTGAGCGCTCCGTTCCATCTTCGTCTGCGCATCGATTTCGTCGAGGCCGGCGGATCCAACGTGATCGGTTTCTTCATTCAGCCGGAGACGGACGAGACATGTCGACTGTTCACGACGCTGTGGCGGGACGACCTCAATGGCGATGAAGGGCGGATGGCCGAGGCGGTCGAATTCGAGCTCGACGTCTTGCGGGAGGATCTCCGCGTGCAGGAGGCGTACCACGAACTGGTGCTCCCGCTCGACCCGACCGCCGAGGTCCACACCCGGGCCGACCGCGCCACGCTGGAGCTCCGCCGACTGTTACGCGATTTGGTGACGGCGGTCGAAGGGGGCACCGCGTGACCGCCGTCACGGTCGTCGATCATCCGGTCCTGGCGCATCGGCTGGCCCAGCTGCGCGACCGCCGCACCGGCAGCGACACCTTCCGCCAGCTCGTGTCGGAGGTTTCGGGTCTCCTGGCTTACGAGGCCTTGCGCGACCTCGGCACCGAGGCGGCGACCGTCGATTCGCCGGTGGCCGATGACGTGCCGGTTCGCCGTGTGGGTGAGGCGGTACTGCTGGTGCCGATCCTGCGCGCTGGTCTCGGCATGGTGCAGTCGATCCAGGAGATCGTGCCGATGACCGAGGTGGCGCACGTCGGCTTGCGCCGGGACGACGCCACGCTGCGTTCCGAGGTCTACCTGAACCGCTTGCCCCGTGACCTCAGCGGTCGGCGCGTGATCGTCTGCGACCCCATGCTCGCGACCGGTGGCTCGCTCGGCCAGGTCTGCGGGTTGGTGCGTGACCGCGGGGCGTCGGAGATCATCGCGCTGTGCATCGTGGCTTCGGAGCCCGGCCTGGCGGCGTTCGGCGGGGATCATCCGGGAGTGCAGGTCTACTGCGCCGCGGTGGACCCGGAGCTCAACGACGCGGGCTACATCCTGCCCGGCCTGGGGGATGCAGGGGACCGACTCTTCGGACCACCGGACTAACAGCCCGTCTACAGGCCGATGTCCTCGTGCCAGACCTCGGGGTTGGCCGCAATGAAGTCACCCAGCATCTCCATGCACTCGGGATCGTCGAGCAGCACGACCCGGCAGCCGTGCTCGGCCACCCAGGTGTGGCCGCCCTCGAAGTTGCGGGCCTCGCCGATCAGCACCGTGCCGATCCCGAACTGTCGCAGGAGCCCGCTGCAGTACCAACAGGGTGAGAGGGTGGTGACCATGACGCAGTCGGCGTAGTCGCGCCGGCGCCCCGCCGCCCGGAAGGCCGCCGTCTCGGCGTGCATGGAGGGGTCGCCGTCCTGGACGCGACGGTTGTGGCCGCGGCCGAGCAGCGTCCCGTCGACGTGGAAGAGTGCGGCGCCGATCGGGATCCCTCCCTCGGACAGGCCGTGGCGGGCCTCGGCCACGGCCACGGCGAGCATCTGGCGCGCCCGCGCATCTCCGAGGGGGTCAGCGGGGGACATATGCTCCGGAGGAAGAGTCATGTCCACGGCCGCCGATCGTACCTACACGACCACCGTGGGGAGCCAGCAGATGGAGCTCCCTCTCGTCGCGCTCTCCGACGAGCTGACGATCGCTCTCCTCATCACCGTCGACTGGGGCGTGTCCTTCGCCCAGACCGCCGGCCGCGAGCTGGCCGAGCTCATGCGGCCGGCCGAGCCCGAGATCATTGTCTCGGTGGCCACCATGGGCATCCCGCTTGCCATCGAGGCCAGCCGTGCCCTCGGGCTCGACGACTACGTCATCCTGCACAAGACCCCGAAGATCCACCTGGGCGATTCGTGGGCCGAGCCGGTCTACTCCATCACGACGGACAAGCCGCAGCGCCTGCGTATGGATCCGGCCCGCGTCGACGCCGTCCGCGGCCGGCGGGTGGCGGTCGTCGACGACGTCATTTCGACCGGTGCCTCGCTCTCGTCCGCCTTGCGGCTGGTCCGCCGCATGCAGGCCGAGCCGGTCGTCATCGGCACCCTCATGACGGAGGGCGGTGCCTGGAAGCAGGCGCTGGGCGAGGATGCGGACCTGATCCGCACCCTCGGCGCCATGCCGCTGTTCCACCCCGACGGCTCCGGAGGCGTGGTCGAGGACTGGGATTGAGCCCGGGCGGCTCACACGGCCGCCAGAAGTCCCTCCTCCCGCAAGAGCTGCTCCTGCGCGTCGGCTTCCCTGCGCACTTTCGTGGTGGCCAGGACGAGGTAGAGCACCGCGGCGACGCCCATGCCGAGGAACACGCTGAAGTCACCGCCGTAGCCGTACGCGTCGCGGGTGTGGTACGTCACCAGGTTCAGCCACGACGGGAGGTGGAACGTCGCCGACAAGGCCGAGATGGCGGCGAACATGCCGATGAGCTGGGCCACGAGCGCCGGCCAGAAGACACCACCCTTACGCCAGTAGAGCGAGTCCGGGCCGGTCTTCTGCAGTTCGCTCGGGACGTAACGGTAACGACGGAGCGCCCAGTCCACCAGGTAGATGGCGGCCCAGGGGGCGATCCACACGATGACGATGTCGACGAAGTCCTCGAGGTAGGTGGTGAAGGAGGAGCTGAAGACGGCGTACATGGTGATGGCGAAGGCGATGGCGCAGTCGATCAGCACGGCCTGGTAGCGCTTCACCGGGACCCCCATCGCCTGCATGGTGACGCCGGAGGAGTACATGTCCAAGCTGTTGATGCCGAAGAGCTGTGCCGCTGCGAAGAGCAGGAACACGACGACGAACCACGAGGGGATGGCGCTCTGGTGGAGGAAGGGCTCCAAGGCGCCGTATGTCGACGAGGCGCCGATATGAACCACGAACGTGCCGACCAGGGCGCCCAACGTCATGATCAGGATCTCGGGAACGGCCGTGCCGAGGAAGACCCAGCCCACGATGCCCTTCTTCGACGTGTTCGTCGGACAGTAACGGGTGTAGTCGTTGCCGCACTCTGCCCAGCCGAGTCCGCTCAGAGCGATGGTGAAGGCCAGCGCCTCCATGAAGCCCTGCCAGTCACCGCTCGTTTTGACGACCTCGAGGTTGGCGTGGGGGATGGCGAACCCCAGCATGACGGCGAAGAGGATCACGAAGGGGATGACGAGCCAGCGCAGCGTCTTCACGATGGCGGCGTGGCCCAGGAACGGGAGGATCCCCTGAATCAGCACTGCCACAATGACAAGGACGACCTTGGCAGGGTCCCCCGGTGAGATCCCGGACTTGACCATGAGCACCAGGCCGACACCGACGATCAGGATGAGACCCTCCACCTCGAAGCCGATCTGGGTGATCCAGTTGAAAAAGGAGATGGGGCGCGAGCCGTTGGGCCCGTAGGCCGCCCGGTTGCTCCCGAAGACGGTTGTGCCGGTGTTCGGCCCTTGCAGCGAGCAGAGGCCGAGGAGGAGATACGACAGGTTGCCCAGCACGATCACGACGAGCACCTGGGCGAATGTGAGCCCGAACGTCATGAGGATCGCGCCGTAAATGAAGTACTCGATCTGGACGCTCACCCCTGCCCACATTCCGAAGATGTCCCTCGGTGTGGCCCAGCGCTCGCTCTCGGGGATGAAGTCGATGCCGTGTTGCTCGACGTGGAACGCATCGTCGACATCGGGCTCGTGAATGATCGCCAGGTCCTCGGCAATCGCCACCGTCAGTACCTCCTTGTAGTCGCCTCCGCGGAGGCGCGGACGCCCCGAAGGGCGACCGGAGGACGGGCTGATGCCCTGGCTGCCCCCCGGCAGCCTCCTTCGGCCTCGCGTCCACGCACCCACCTGTCAGGTCCCGGTGCGCGTCCCTGGCGAGCGACCGAAGGTGTGTCGGCCCACACAATGTGTGACAGCGGGCCCCTTGGTCAAGTGGTTTGCCGTGAACGGTGCGTGAACCCCCGGCGGCAGGCCTCTGGGCCACCATTGCGGAGCCCGGAGCCGGCCCTCGGGGGCCGGACCAGGGTCGGCTCAGCCTTCGAGCTCGGCCCGCATGAAGTCGACGGCCTTGTTCTGCATGTCTCGGGCCTGCTGTTCGATGAAGCGCTCGACGATGGGGCCTGCCCCGAAGATCTTGACCCGGGCGTCGAGAGAGAAGGTCTCGAGCGTGCTGTCGCCCTGACGCGCCAGGGCGATGACGCCGTCGATCTGGGTCTTGTTGGCCATGGTGCCCGGCGTCATGGTGAAGGTCGTCGTCGTCGTGCCCGGGTCGTAGGTGCTGACCTCGGTGGTCACGACCTCCTCACCGAAGATCTTGCGCACCGGCCCGGGCATGTTCGGGCGCTGCCCGTAGCGCAGCGTGCGGACCAGGCCGCTCGTGAGGTCGCCCTCCTGCGACACGACCTCGGCCGAGGTGGAGCCGAGCGCGTCCAGGTGGAGCCGGACGGTGAACTCCGGGTCGTAGTACAGGGCCCAGAAGGCCTCAGGTGCGCACGTCCATGTGTAGTCGAGGGAGAGCTTCATGGCGTCAGGTCGAAGAGCATGTGGTGGCCGAGGTCCCCGACCAGGTCGATCGTGATGTGCATGGTGGCGACCTCCCAGCGGCCCTCGGTGTTCGCGTAGGTGTGGCGGTAGCGGCCGGCGATGACCGGCTGGAGCGCCAGCTCGCCCGGCACGGCCTGCAGCACCGTGAAGTACGAGCGGCTCGACGCCGACCTGCCGTCGTCCGCCACGTCGACCATGACGTTGGTCATCACGTGCTTCGTCTTGGGCGTGCCGTCCTCGTAGCGGCGGGTCGTGCGGCCGTACAGGGCCTCTATGGCGTCGCGGCCCGTGACGGCGTCATCGAATCCCTCGAAGGTCAGGGTGGCCCGGGCGAACACCTCGGCCACCCCGGCGAAGTCGCCGGCGTCAATGCGCTCGGCATAGGTGTAGATCAGCTTGGTGATCGCCTCGGACGCCGTCTCCTGCACGGACGGCATTGTGGCACCGATCACTGCCCCAGGAGGCGCCCCATGGTCCCGGCCAGCCGGCTCGGGCGTCCGCGTCGGCCCTCACTGCGGTCCGCCAGCTTCATGGTCCAGAGCCCTGCGTTGACCCCGAGCCAGCGCAGCGGCTCGGGCTCCCAGCGGGGAGAGTCGTGCCCGACCCAGGGCAGCCGGGTCAGCGGGGTGTCGGCCCCGGTGATCAGGTCGGCCAGGGTTCGCCCGGCCAGGTTCGTGGTGGACACGCCGTCGCCGACGTAGCCGCCCGCCCAGGCCAGGCCGGTGGTGCGGTCGAGGCCCACCGAGGAATGCCAGTCACGCGGAATGCCGAGCGGGCCGCCCCAGGCATGGGTGAAGCGGGCGTCGGCCACCTCGGGGAAGAGCTCGGCCAGGGTCTCGCGCAGCAACGCGTGGACCGTCGGCTGGCGGTCGAAGGCGGGGGAGATGGCGGAGCCGTAGTGGTAGGGCGCTCCCCGGCCCCCGAAGGCGATGCGGTCGTCGGCCGTGCGCTGCCCGTAAATGATCATGTGGCGGTAGTCCGTGAACGTGGCCCGGCTGTCCAGGCCTGTCCGCGACCAGAAGTCTGCGCCCAGCGGCTCGGTCGCCACCATGAGGGAGTACACCGGCACAATGGCGCGCTCCAGCCCGGGCAGGGTCGGCGTCCAGGCTTCGGTCGCCCGGACCACGACGTCCGCTCGCACCGTGCCGCCCCGGGTCGTCACCGACGGTCGCCCGCCCGCCTCGCCTCCCTGCAGGGCGAGCACCTCGGTGTGCTCGTAGACC
This sequence comes from uncultured Acidimicrobiaceae bacterium, assembly GCA_963804055.1. Taxonomy (GTDB): domain Bacteria; phylum Actinomycetota; class Acidimicrobiia; order Acidimicrobiales; family RAAP-2; genus Bog-473. Next base: position 393,489 of record CAWDOU010000001.1, read on the forward strand.
CGGACCCCGTGCCGCTCGACCGCGTCGGCCAGTCCACGGGCGAGGAGCGCCGGCTGCACGACGGCGCAGTGCGGGGTGAACGTTGCACCGAGCGCGCCGTCGGCATCGACCACCTGGCGCGTCTCGTCGGGCCCGAGCCACCGGAGGTCGTCCTCGCCGAACCCCAGAGCCGCGCGATTCGTCCACCTCGTCCATGGCGCGCTGGCGCTGGGCTTCGCTCCGCGCCAGGTCGATGGAGCCGCCCTTGACGAAATGGCAGTCGATCCCCTCGCTCGCGGCACTCGCCCCGACGATGTCGACCGTCTCCTGCATGGCGCGGCGCATCGCCCGCATCGCCCCGAGCCCGTGCTGGCGGGCGAGGGCGGCGTCGGAGGTGGCGAACAGGGCCGAGCACCAGCCACCGTTGCGCCCCGAGGCACCGAAGCCCGCCACCTCCCGCTCCAGGACGGCGATGCGCAGGCCGGGATCGGCCGACGCCAGCGAGTGCGCCGTCCAGAGCCCGGTGAACCCGGCTCCGACGATGCAGACGTCGACGTCCAGATCTTCGGTCAGGGCGGGGCGTGGCGGCAGCGGGACAGGGATGGCCTCCCACCAGAGGGAGAGCCGTTGATACCCCGACGTGGCCCGCCCCGCTAGTTCTTCTCGGCGCCCCATGCCGCTCGTGCTCCCGGTGCCGGTTCTGTCGGCACCTGGTGATGCATCAGACCCGCCCGCTTCCCCGCCTCTGTCAGCACCTCGCGCAGCGTCCCGGCAATGAAGTCGATCTCCTCCTGGCCGCAGATCAGCGGCGGCGACAGCTGCACCACCGGGTCGCCCCGGTCGTCGGCCCGGCAGATCAGGCCCGCCTCGAAGAGGGCACCCGAGAGGAAGCCGCGCAGCAGCTTCTCCGACTCGTCGTCGTCGAAGGAGAGGCGCGTCTCCTTGTCCTTGACGAGCTCAATGCCGTAGAAGAAGCCGGCGCCACGCACGTTGCCCACGATGGGCAGGTCCATCAGGCCGTCCAGCGCGGCGCGGAACGCGCCCTCGTGCTCCTGCACGTGCTGCAGGATGTGCTCGCCCTCGAAGACGTCCAGGTTGGCCATGGCCACGGCGCAGCTCACCGGGTGGCCGGCGAACGTGAACCCGTGCAGGAACGACGCCCCCGGCCCGAGGAAAGGCTCCATGAGGCGGTCGGAGGCGATCATGGCTCCGAGAGGGGCATACCCCGAGGTCAGGCCCTTGGCCACGGTGATGATGTCGGGCTGGTACTCGTAGCGCAGGGCCCCGAACCAGTGGCCCAGGCGGCCGAAGGCGCAGATGACCTCGTCCGACACCAGGAGGACGCCGTGGCGGTCGCAGATCTCACGCACGCGCTGGAAGTAGCCGGGAGGCGGCGGGAAGCAGCCGCCGGCGTTCTGCACCGGCTCGAGGAACACGGCGGCAACCGTGTCGGCGCCCTCGCGTTCGATGGCCCGCTCGATCTCGTCCGCCGCCCAACGCCCGAACGCGACCTCGTCGTCGGCGAAGATCTCGGCCCGGTAGAAGTTGGTGTTGGGCACCTTTATGGCACCGGGCACGAGTGGCTCGAACGGCGTTCGCAACTCCGGTATGCCGGTGATGGACAGCGCACCCATGGACGTGCCGTGGTAGGCGATGGAGCGGCTGATGACCTTCGTCCGCTGCGGTTGTCCCATGATGCGGAAGTACTGCCGCGCCAGCTTCCAGGCCGACTCCACCGCTTCGGAGCCGCCGGTGGTGAAGAAGACGCGGTTGAGGTCGCCCGGGGCATAGCTGGCCACCCGCTCGGCCAGCTCGATGGCGCGGGGGTGGGCGTAGGTCCACAACGGGAAGTAGGCCAGCGTCCCCGCCTGCTTGGCTCCCGCCTCGGCGAGCTCCATCCGGCCGTGTCCGAGCTGCGACGTGAACAGGCCCGCCAGGCCGTCCAGGTAGCGCTTCCCGTGCTGGTCCCAGACGTAGGCGCCTTCGCCGCGCACGATGACCGGCACCTCGTGCGTCTCGTAGGTGCCCATGCGGCTGAAGTGCATCCACAGATTGCGCCGCGCCTGATCGCTCAGGTTGGAATTTTCTGGACTGGTGGTACTCATTGTTCCTCCGCGTTGGGGTTGGGGCCGCTCATCGCGTGCCCCAGGTGTAGGTCTGCTTGGCCAGCTTCAGGTACAGGAAGGTCTCGGTGGAGCGCACGCCGGGAATGGAGCGCACGGAGTCGTTGAGGACGTGCAGCAGCCGCTCGTCGTCCTCGCAGACGATCTCGGCCAGAATGTCGAAGGAGCCCGCGCACATGACGACGTAGTCGACCTCCTGCATGGACGAGAGCTTGTCGGCGACCTTGCGCACGTCGCCCTCCACCGAGATGCCGATCATCGCCTGGCGGGTGAAGCCCAGCTGCAGCGGGTCGGTCACCGCCACGATCTGCATGATCCCCGATTCCCGCAAGCGCTGGACCCGACGGCGGACTGCCGCCTCGGACAGCCCGACCGCCTCGGCGATGGCGCCGTAGGGCTGGCGCCCGTCGCGCTGCAGGGCCTCGATGATGGCCCGGTTGGGCGCGTCCAAGAGGGCGCTCGTCGCCTGGACCGGGTCGCTCCCGAGGCCCGCCTCCGCCGACTCCTCGGCGTCGGGCATGTCACACCTCTCTTCGCTCGCTGCTCAGGGGGGCGAGCCCCAATCTGCAGAATTGTGTCACCTTCTGACCCCCAGTCAAGCAGAATTCGTCACATTGGGGTCTCAATCTTGCGGAAACGCTTGTTGAGGGTGTGATCTTCTGTGATCCTGTAGTCGACGGACGGGTCAGGAAAGGAGCCGCATGCGCAAGCTGCAGAACTTCGTCGGGGGGGCCTACCGCGACGCAGAGGACGGGCCGAGTGCACCGCTGATCGACCCCAGCACCGGCGAGGCCTTCGCCGAGGCTCCCGTCTCGGGCGCGGCCGACATCGACCACGCGCTCCGGGTGGCGGCCGACGCCTTCGCCTCCTGGAAGCGGACCACCCCCTCCGAGCGGAGCCTGGCCCTCATCCGCATAGCGGATGCCCTGGAGGCCCGGGCGGAGGACCTGGTCCGGGCGGAGTCCGAGAACACCGGCAAGCCCTTCCAACTCACCATGGACGAGGAGATCCCGCCCATGGTCGACCAGATCCGCTTCTTCGCCGGCGCCGCCCGTAACCTCGAAGGCCTGGCCGCGGCGGAGTACATGGCCGGCCACACCTCCTTCGTGCGCCGCGAGCCGCTCGGCGTGTGCGGTGCCGTGACGCCCTGGAACTACCCGATGATGATGGCGGTGTGGAAGTTCGCCCCGGCCCTGGCGGCGGGCAACACCATGGTGCTCAAGCCCTCGGACACGACGCCCGTCACCGCGCTCCTCATGGCCGAGATCATGGCCGAGCACCTCCCGCCCGGGGTCTTCAACGTGGTCTGCGGTGACCGCGACACGGGCCGGGCGCTCGTGGTGCACGAGACCCCGGCCATGGTGTCGGTCACGGGTTCGGTGCGGGCCGGCATGGAGGTGGCCGCGGCGGCCGCCCCCACCCTCAAGCGGGTCCACCTGGAGCTGGGTGGGAAGGCGCCCGTCATCGTCTTCGACGACGCCGACCCGGCCGCGGCGGCCGAGGGCATCGCCGGCGCCGGCTACTTCAACGCCGGGCAGGACTGCACCGCCGCCACCCGGGTCCTGGCCGGGCCCCGGGTCCATGAGGCCCTCCTGGCTGCGCTGGTCGAGCAGGCCGAGGGGACGACCGTGGGCGGGACGGACAACGAGGACGCCGACTACGGGCCGCTCAACAACGCCACGCAGCTCGAACGGGTCAAGGGCTTCCTCGATCGCGCGCCGTCGCACGCCTCGGTTGCCACCGGCGGGGCGCCGGTGGGCGAGCGCGGCTATTGCTTCGCACCGACCGTCGTGGCCGGGCTCCGCCAGGACGACGAGCTCGTCCAGTCCGAGGTGTTCGGGCCGGTGATCACGGTGCAGGAGTTCAGCGACGAGGCCGAGGCGCTGCAGTGGGCCAACGGGGTGGAGTATGGCCTCGCTTCGTCGGTGTGGACCCGCGACCACGGCCGGGCCATGCGCATGGCACGCGATCTCGACTTCGGGTGTGTGTGGATCAACACGCACATCCCGTTGGTGGCGGAGATGCCGCACGGCGGCTTCAAGCGCTCCGGCTATGGCAAGGATCTGTCCGCGTACGGGTTCGAGGACTACACGCGCATCAAGCACGTCATGAGCAACATCGAGGAGTAGCGATGATCATCGGAGTCCCGGCTGAGACGAAGACCGACGAGTGGCGGGTGGCGCTGACTCCGGCCGGAGTGCGCGAGCTCACCTCGGCCGGCCACACGGTCCACGTGCAGAAGGGAGCAGGCGACGGGTCCTCCATGCCCGATGCAGATTTCGTCCGGACAGGGGCGAAGATCGTCGATTCCGCCGAGGACGTGTGGTCGTCGGCCGACCTCGTGTGCAAGGTGAAGGAACCGATCGCCGAGGAGTTCCCGTTGCTCGGGGCTCGCAAGGACCAGACGCTCTTCACCTATCTCCACCTGGCCGCATCACGCGAATGCACCGAGGCTTTGGTCGCAGCGGGCAACGTCGCCATCGCCTACGAGACCGTGCGCCTCCCGGACAACACGCTGCCGCTCCTGGCCCCCATGAGCGAGGTGGCGGGCCGGATGGCCCCGCTGATGGGGGCGCACCACCTGATGCGGCCGGGAGGTGGGCGGGGGGTGCTGGTGTCGGGCGTCCCCGGCGTCCGCTGCGCGCGGGTCGTCGTCATCGGCGCCGGTGTAGCCGGTTTCGCCGCGGCCACCATCGCCGTCGGCATGCACTCGGAGGTCTTCATCCTGGACCGCAACCTCGACCGTCTGCGCGAGGTGGACCACCACTTCCGTGGCGAGCTCGAGACGGTCGCGTCGTCGGAGCACGCCATTGAGGAGGTCTGCGTCGATGCCGACATCGTCATCGGGGCCGTGCTGGTCGTCGGCGCCCGGGCGCCGCGCCTGGTCTCCGATGCACTGGTCGAGCAGATGCGCCCCGGCTCCGTGCTGGTCGACATCGCGGTGGACCAGGGTGGCTGCTTCGAGTCGACGAGGCCCACGACGCACTCGCACCCCACCTTCGAAGTCCACGGCTCGGTGTTCTACTGCGTGGCCAACATGCCCGGGGCGGTGCCGCACACTTCCACCCATGCGCTGGCCAACGCCACACTGCCCTACGTCCTCAACATCGCCAACCAGGGCTGGCAGCAAGCCGTCCGCAACGACCCCGCCTTGGGCGAGGGTGTCAACGTCGCCGACGGGCAGATCGTCTACCAACCCGTGGCCGACGCCCACGGCCTGGCGTTCACGCCACTCGCCCAGCTGCTGGGCTGATCAGCCGATGAGCGCTCCGGCTTCGGACAAGAGTATATATCGGCGACCCTAGCCAGGATATACTGGCACCATGAGCAAGCGACTGGTCGACATAGACGATGACCTCCTGCGGGAAGCCGCGACCGTTCTCGATGCGAAGACAATGAAGGAAACCGTCAACTCTGCGCTCGAGGCCGTCGTGCTCGCGGCACATCGGCGCCGTCATGCGGCCCAGCTCGCGTCCATGGAAGGCCTCGATTTGAATGATCCGAAGGTGATGGCCGGCGCTTGGCGCTGAAGGCTGCATTCCTGGCAGACAAGAGCGTGTTGGCGCGCCTTACCGTGCCCCAAGTTGCCGAACGTGTCCTTCCGCTCTTGGAGGAAGGCAATATCGCGACGTGTGCAGTGATCGATTTGGAAGTGCTCTACAGCGCGCGAAGCCTGGCCGACTACGAGAGGGTGCGCGTAGGCCGCCGTAGTCTTGATTCGGCGCCAATCACTCCTGAGGTGATGGAGACCGCAATCGCCCTGCAGCATGCGCTCGCGATCCGCGGTCAACATCGGATACCGATTCCGGACCTTGTGATCTCTGCTGCGGCGTGGCACGCGCACTTGATCGTGCTGCATTACGACGAGGACTTCGCCAGGCTGCACGAAGTTGGTGGTGCCCAGCATGAGTGGGTCCTTCCAAGGGGATCGCTCTAGGCTCTGTCCCCACAAGTCCAAGAAGATCCCGCCCACTGGAGCCGCAGGGTTCGACGCACTCGTGGCGGAAGAACGCGTGGCTCCGGTTCCGGCCGTCCGCTCCAGAAGGTGTTGAAGCGGTTGGACTCGGACTTCCCGCCGGATCAGGGGCCCTCGGTATCCGAACATCTGTCCGCGTTGCGCTCCGACGGACGCTGACCGGAACGGTTCGAATACCTCCCGGCCACGCCGACACTCGACGGGCTCTTTGCGAGTCCAGCGCTGATGGAGGAGGGCGACCACCACAGGGCCAGAGGTCAATGTCGGCCGCCGAAGAGGGGCGGTGCTCGACATCAACGGCGTGCCGCCGGCAAAGATCTGGCCGATCAGCCGGTGATGCCCACGACATAGGCTTCACGCCGTTGGCCGAACTGCTGGACTGACCGGCGGGCGCAACGGATCGAGGGGAAGGTCACATGGCGGATGCACGTTGTTTCGTCATCGTCGGTGCCAGCCTGGCGGGTGCCAAGGCGGCCCAGACACTCCGAGATGAGGGCTTCGAAGGACGCGTCGTCCTGCTCGGTGACGAGCCGGTGCGCCCGTACGAGCGGCCGCCGCTCTCGAAGGAGTACCTGCAGGGCAAGGCAGGGCTCGACAAGGTCTTCGTGCACGACGAGGGCTACTACGAGGAGCACGACATCGACCTCCGCCTGACCACGCACGTGCAGTCCCTCGACACCGCCGCACGCGAGATTGTCCTTTCCTCCGGGGAGCACATCGCCTACGACGCGGCGCTGCTCACGACCGGCGCCGCGCCGCGCCGGCTGACGGTTCCGGGGTCGGGCCTCCACGGCCAGTACTTCCTGCGCACCCTGGAGGACTCGGATCGGCTGCAGGCCGCCATACGCGGCGCTGGCCGCGTCGTCGTCATCGGTGGCGGCTGGATCGGCTGCGAGGTGGCGGCGTCGGCTCGCCAGTTGGGCGCGGACGTTGCCGTCGTCGAAGCGGCCGACCTGCCGCTCGAGCGCGTGCTCGGCCCCGAGCTCGGCTCCTTCTACCGGGACGTCCACGCCGACCACGGCGTGGCCTGGCACCTCGGCAACGGAGTGGAAGAGCTGCGGGGCTCCTCGCAGGTCGAGGAGGTGCAGCTGACCGACGGCACTGTCGTGCAGGGCGATATCTTCGTCGTGGGGGTGGGCGTGGTCCCGCGGATTTCCATTGCGGAGGAGGCGGGACTCACCGTCGAGAACGGCGTCGTCACCGACGAGTTCCTCCAGACGAGCGTGGCCGGGGTCTTCGCCGCCGGGGACGTCGCCGATGCCTGGCATCCGCTGTTCCAGACCCGGATTCGACTCGAGCACTGGTCATCCGCACTCAATCAGGGGCCCGTCGCCGCCAAGAACATGCTCGGCCGGCACGTGCCCTACGAGAAGGTCCCGTACTTCTTCTCCGACCAGTACGACGTCGGCATGGAGTACTCGGGGTACGCGCCCACCTGGGACGAGGTCGTCCTTCGCGGCGATCCGGCCAGCCGCGAGTTCATCGCGTTCTGGCTGAAGGACGGCCGCCTGGCCGCCGGTATGAACGTGAACACCTGGGACGTCAACGATGCCATCGCCGCCATCGTCGCCTCGCAGAAGCCCGTCGACGTCGACCGGCTCCGTGATCCCGATGTGGCGTTGGCCGAGCTGGTGCGCTGACCGGCGCCCGCGCCCGGGCGGGTCAGCCCAGTTCGGAGCCGACCACCGACACGAACGAGACCATCTCCCCTGGGTAACCCCCGAGGTTGTGCGTCATGGCCAGGCCACGATCGGTGGTGGCGATCTGGCGGTCCTCCGGAGCCTCGCGGCGCATCTGCAGCCAGCATTCGAAGAACATGCGCAGGCCCGAGGCACCGACCGGGTGACCGAAGGACTTCAGCCCGCCGTCGGGGTTGATTGGCAGGTCGCCGTCGAGGTCGAACGTGCCGGCCAGGACCTCTTTCCATGCGGTGCCCCGTGGCGCGAAGCCCAGGTCCTCCATCAGGACCAGTTCCGTCGGCGTGAAGCAGTCGTGCACCTCCGCCATGGCGAGTTGGCGGCGCGGGTCGGTGATGCCCGCCTGCGCGTAGGCGTCCGCCGCTGCGGCCTCGCACTCGGGGAAGTGGGTGTAGTCGTAGCCGGGATCGATGAGGCCCGACCCGCTCCCCGCCGCGAACGACAGCGCCTTGATGTAGATCGGCTTGTCCGTGTACTTCAGCGCATCCTCCGCCCGCACCACAATGGCGGCCGCCGCGCCGTCGGCCACACCGGCACAGTCGAAGACGCCGAGCGTGCCCGCCAGCCGGGGCGAGCCGAGCGCGGTCTCCTTCGTGATTTCGCGTCGGAACTGCGCCCGCGGGTTGCGCGCCCCGTTGTGGTGGTTCTTCACCGCAATGGACGCCAGCACGTCGGCCATGGTGTCCTCGTCGACGCCGTACTTCTGCCCGTAGGCCGGCGCCACCATGGAGAACATCGCCGCCGCCGTGAGCGTGCGCGCCGTCCCGTCACCCGGAGGGTTCATGGCGTTGAGCCCCTGGAACCCGCTGTCCTTGACCTTCTCTGCACCGACGGCCATCGCCACGTCGTAGGCGCCCGACGCCACGGCGTAGACGGCGCCGCGCAGCGCCTCCGAGCCCGTGGTGCAGTAGTTCTCGACGCGGGTCACCGGCTTGTTGCGCAGCTGCAGCGGGCGGGCGAGCGTAATTCCGCTCATGCCACTCTGCGCCGTGCCGAACCAGTAGGCGTCGATGTCGTCCTTGGACACGCCGGCCGACGCGAAGGCCTCGGTGCTGGCGTCGACGATGAGGTCGTCGAGCCCCTTGTCCCACAGCTCGGCGAACTTCGTGCAGCCCATGCCGACGATGGCGACCTTGTCGCGGATGCCGTGCGATCCCATCAGCCTGCTCCTCCCGCGTGCGCCGTGCCGGTGCGGACAGGGCGCGCCTTCCAGAAATAGTCGTGGATCCCGTCGGCGCTGAAGAGCCGGCGGAACGTCATCTCGACCCGGCTGCCTGCCCGGATCTCGTCAGGGTCGGCATCGGTCAGCTCCACCGGGTAGCGGCCGCCCCCGTCGAAGTCCACGACAGCGAACACGATGGGCGGGCTCGGTGAGTAGGCCAGGCGGTCGATCGTCGAGGTGACTACCGTGCCCGTGGCATCGGCCATGGGCAGCGGCTCCATGTCGTCGAGGGCCCCACCCTCCATGGAGATCCGCGACGGTGGGAGGTGCACGGCGCCCGAGCTCCGGTCCTTCGACCCGACGAAGGCGAATTTCCAGTCCTCGTTGCGGTAGGCGGCGGTGCTCGACACCCGCGCTGGCTCGGGGCGGCGGGGCGGCTCGGGCTGGAGCTGCCCGCGCCAGGCCAGGAACTTCGAATAGGGGAGCGGCGCTCCGTTGGCCACCTGCTCGGCCACGGGCCGGACGGGACGCCAGCGCGCCAGCTCCCCGGTCGTTCGCAGCACCACTGCGTCGGCTCCGTCGGCCAGGTGCAGAGCCACCACGGTCGTGCCGGCCGGCGTGCCCTCGGCCGCCATCGACTCCAATGCCGAAGCCAGGACGAGGAGGGGGTGGGCCGTGCCGCTCTGCCCAACGCTCGTGGTCAGGTCGTCGACCACCACCGAGTCGCCCAGCCCGAGCTTCTTGACCAGCCCCGAGACGGCACGGCCGTGCATGCCCGTCACCACCAGGCGCCCGATGTCGCCGGCCTCGAGTCCGGACACTTTCAGTGCTCTGGCCAGGGCGTCTTGGCCCAGCGCCAGGTAGCGGTTCTCGCCGAAGCGCTCCTCCCAGAGCTTGGAGGTCCGGTCGCCCGGGGTGCGCCAGCGATCGGTGAATTCCTCGGTGGCGGAGGCCGTGCCCACCAGCTCGGCCAGCACCTCCGGACCATCTCCCACCAGGACCGCGGCCCCCGCATCGCCCCCGGTGGACTCGTCCGCGCTCGTGGGCAGGCCGTCCCGCAGGTCGCCGGCGACCACGAGGTCGGTGCCACTGCCGCGCAGAGCCGCAATTAAGCAGCCCACACCGGAACGCAGTGCGCCCCCGAAGTCGTAGGCCCCGACGTCGCCGGACAGCCGCAGTGCTGCGGCCACCGCCGTCGCGTTGGTCTTGTCCAGGTAGGCGGGCACCGAGGTGGCGAACCACAGGACGTCAGGGCTGTGGCCAGGGGCGGAGCGCACCGCCAGGCGGGCTGCCTCGAACCCGAGGGTGGTCGTGTCCTCGTCGTGGGAGGCCACCGCCCGGGTGCCCTTCCCGCCGCCGCTGCCCATGAAGTCCTTGATGTCCGACCGGGCCAATCGCCGGTACGGCACGTATCCCGCTGCACTGAGGATGCCTCGCACGGCCGATGAGCCTAATGGCTGCCGAAAGGGCATCTGATGGGGCGTCAGATCCGGATCGGCCCCGGGTCGGCAGGCTCTCGGCTAAATGAAGGTGAACTGATCGAGCGCAGTCGTCTGGGTCGTCGTGCCCCCGACCGTGACCGTGACGTCCACGGTCGCGGCTGCGTGCGCCGGCGCCGCGACGGTGATCTGTGTGCCGGTCGAGTTCACGCTGATCGGCGTCGTGATGGCCACGCCGCCGAACGAGACCGCCGTGGCCCCGGTGAAGCCCGCCCCGTTGATCGTCACGGTCGTCCCTCCCAGGTGACTGCCGGAGTGAGGCGAGACGGATGTGACGACCGCGCCGTACGTGTACTTGTCGGCTGTCACCGCGGCGGAGGTACCCCCCGGACCAGTGACGGTGACGTCGACGACGGATGTGCCGGCGGGAGAGACGGCACTGATGGAGGAATTCGAGTTCACGCTGAACGAGGCAGCCGCTGTGCCGAAGCTCACCTTGGTTGCACCGGTGAAGCCGTTCCCCGTGATGGTCACTGCGGTTCCACCGCTCGGACTCCCCGCTGACGGCGAGACCGAGGACACCGTCGGTGTCGGAGCGACGTAGACGAAATGGTCGGCTGCGGTCGGCTGACTTCTCCCCAACGAGGCCGTCACAGTCACGTCGACCGTGCCGCCGGCGGAAGGCGGCGCGGTGACGGTGATGGAGGTCGCCGACACGGATCCGATCGTGGCCGGCACCGAGCCGAAGTTGACCGCGCTCGTGCCCGTGAAGCCGGACCCTGTGACGGTGACCGTCGTCCCTCCGAGCGTCGAGCCACTGCTCGGAGAGACCCGGGTGACGACCACGCCGCTCGGAGGCGCCGTCGTTGTCGTGGTGGTCGTCCCGCCTTGCGGCTGTGTGGTCGTCGTCGTCGTGCTTTGCGGCTGTGTGGTCGTGGTCGTCGTGGTGCTTTGCGGCTGCGTCGTCGTGGTCGTCGTCGTCGAACCGCCACCACCGCTCAGGTCCGCCTTGTAGGCGGCCAGTGAGTTGGGGAAGGCCGACAGCGTGCTGTTGAGGCCGCCGTCGTTGAAGTTGAAGTAGGAGGCCCAGGCCACGTTGTTCGCCTTCATCCAGGCGGTGTAGAGGTTGATGAAGGTCGGGTCGTCGTTGCCGCCGTGGTTGTCGCCGCGGTCGATGACGCCCCACTCCCCGATGCCGATGGGCTTGCCGGCCTGGGTGGCGAAGTTCGTCAGGCTCTTGAGCGTGGCGGCGTAGCCGTTGGGCGCGTTCCACAGGCAGTTCTCCTGCGTGGCGCTGAAGGCGGTCCCGTTGTAGGGGACGCCGCAGCTGCTCACCCAGGACTGGTCGTAGAAGTCGTTGGTGACGTAGTCGACGTACGCGCTGCCCGGATACGCCGTGTTGTTGGTGTTCGAGTCGAAGTTGGCCTCCCAGTACCAGGCCCACTGGAAGCTCGCCCCCGAGACCGCTGCCATGGCCGTGTGGGCGTCGCGGAAGAGGGCGGCGTAGTTGGCGGCCGACGTCAGGTCGTCATTGGAGTACAGGCCGAGCTCTTCGGGCTCCCACATGAGCCGGATGATGGCGTTGGAGAACCCGTTGGAGACGAGGGTCTGGGCCAGGCTCGTCATGTAGGAGTCGAAGGTGGCCGGGTTGGCGGCGAACGCGGCCAGAGCGGCGGCCTGGCTCGAGTACCCGCCGCTGGCCAGCGGCACGCTCAGTTCGAGGCGCGAGGAGCCGAGCTTTCCCTTCAACTGGGGGATGAGCCAGGCGATGGTGTTGCTCCAGTTGGTCCAGGTCTCGTTCTCCCCGGCGGCGTAGTCGCTGTAGATGGAGGCGCTGGTGCCCGTCTCGCCGGCGAACGCCGTCGCCCCCGAGGTGTTGGCCGCGCCGTTGTAGCTCCCGAGGAGTGGGACGGTGGTGGCCGAGCTGGAGGTGGCCAGTGGCACGACGGCTGCAGCTGCCGTCATCGCAATCGCGGCGAGGCCCGCCCACAGCTTTTGTGCCCGCTTCACAACACAGTGACTACCAGATCCGTGCCTACACGTCGATTGCCGTTGCAACCCGTATGACAGATCGACCCTCGATTTCGCCGATCATGGGCAGGGGAGTCCATTCCGGAGGGTGGGTACGCCTGAAGGTTGCAACTGGTATTGCAAGCGGCGGAGGGCCGGGCCGGCGGCTGAGGCGCCGGATCATGCCCCGACCAGGCAAAACCGGGCAGACTGTGCCTATGGCGGACCCTCCCGCTCCCCAGAACCCGCCCCCGCCCCCCGGGGAGCCGGGGGCCCTGACCGAGCGGGTGGCGGACAGCGACCGGGACCGGACCGTGACAGAGCTCCGGGAGCACGTCGTCGACGGCCGGCTGACCCTCGACGAGTTCTCCGAACGGGTCGGGTCGGCGCTCCAGGCCAGGACCCGGGCCGACCTGGAGGCCGTGATGGCCGACCTGCCCGAGGCACGCCAGTCCCCTCAGCGCCTACCCGAGCCCGGCACCACCTCGCCCAGGAAGCAGCGCCGCTGGCACGTCGCGGTCATGAGCGGCCACAGCACCAAGGGCCGCTGGCGCATCAGCGGCAAGACCAACGCCGTGGCCGTCATGGGCGGGTGCGACATGGACCTGCGCCGGGCCGAGATCGAAGGACCCGAGGTCGAGATCACCGCCTTCGCCTTCTGGGGTGGGATCGATATCACCGTGCCCGAGGGGTTCGACGTGGAGCTGCGCGGCTTCTCGTTCATGGGCGGGCGTGACCTCAAGCTGCGCGACGTGCCCATCATCCCCGGGTCGCCCCGGATCGTGGTGCGCGGGTTCGCCGTCATGGGTGGCATCGACGTCAAGAGCCGTCCCAACCGTTCGGGCAGAACCAAGCAGCTCGCCCGCGACGTCGTGCGGCGTGCACTCGACGTTGCCGACCCGGACCCGGTCTCGGATCCCACGAAACTGGTCGCGCTCGAGCAGGACATCAAGCGTGATCTCCCCACCGACGGCACCGTCACGATCCTGTTCTGCGACATGGTCGACTACGCCGGCATGACTGAGCGGCTCGGCGATCAGCGTTCCCGCGCCGTCCTCGGCGAGCACCACCGCATTGTGCGCGACGCCATTGCCCGCCACGGCGGCCGCGAAATCAGCGTCCAGGGTGACGGCTTCATGGTGGCCTTCGGCGGCGTGGCCCGCGCCCTGCGTTGTGCCATCGACATCCAGCGGGCCGTCAGCGCCCACGTCCCAGCCGACGACGGCGAGCGCATCGCCGTCCACATCGGCGTGCACACCGGCGACGCGCTGAGTGAGAGTGGCGACTACCTCGGGCACACGGTCATCGTCGCCAGCCGTTTGGCCGACGCCGCCGGCCCCGGCGAAGTCCTCGTGTCGTCCGTGTCCGAGCAACTCGTCCAGGGCTCCGGTCAGTTCACCTTCGACGGCCACCGCGAGACCCCCCTCAAGGGGATGGAGCGGCCGCAGCTGTCCGCCACGTTGTTGTGGGCTGACTAACCGGATGGGCCCCGAAGACGTGTGGCGCGGGGCCGGCCTCTACGACCCCACCGATCCGGGAGCAGCCGAGCGCCTGGCGGTCCTGCGGTACCTGACCGAGCGCGGCGCCACGATCGAGCAGATGGTCGAAGCGCATCGGATGGGAACGCTGCCCGGCGTGGCTTCCGATCTCGTGACGCAGGGTCGCAACGACGTGGTGTCGGTGGCCGAGGTCGCCGAGCGCGCCGGGCTCCCCACCGCCCGCGTCCGGCGCGCCTTGCTGGCCGCGGGTATCCCCGCCCGGGACGAGACCGAGGTTCCGGCCGACCTCGCATCGTTCATGGCCGTCTTCGAGCACGGAGCGGCCCTCATGGGGGAGGACGCCATCTTGGCCTTCACCCGGGTGCTGGGTGCCGCCGCCAACAACATCGCCGAGGCGGCCATCGCTCTCTTCTTCGCGGAGCTCGGACCGGGCACGGACCGCGAGGGGCCCGACGAGCTCGCCCGGGCCCGCGTGGCCGAAGCGGCCACGACCGCCTTCACGGAGGTGCCCGAGGTTCTCGGGATCTTGGTGATGCACGCCTTCGAGAGGGCGCAGCGCCGGGCCGAGGCGGCCCGGTCCTGGCCCGGTTCCAGCCCTCCGGCCGACGCGGCGACCCAGGGGCCCACCGAGGTGGTTGCCCTCGGCTTCGTCGACCTGGTCGGGTCGACGGCCTGGAGCCAGACGATGCACCTGCGCGATCAGACCCTGGCGCTGACCCGCTTCGAGTCGGCCGCCTGGACCAGTGCGGTCCTCGCCGGCGGGCGGGTCATCAAGACGATCGGCGACGAGGTCTTCTTCGCCGCTCCCACGGCAGAGGCGGCCTGCCGGATCGGGCTCGAGATCTGCCGGGCGGTGGAAGAGGACGAGCTCCTGCCGCCGGCCCGCGGTGCCGTGGGCGTGGGTTCGGCCATGCCGCGGGAAGGTGACTACTTCGGGCCCCTCGTCAACCTGTTGTCCCGCCTGGCGAAGGCGGGCGCGCCCGGCCAGATGGTCGTGACCGAAGCCGCGGCCGCGGACCTCCCGCCGGAGGAGTGGGTCGTCCGCCCGATGGAGCCCGTCTTGGTCCGCGGCATCGCAGAGCCCGTTCGGGCGCTCACCGTCGACCTCCGTTAACACGCTCTCTCCCGGCGTTAACACCGAGATCACCAGGGACGACGAGCGCAACGTCCCGTTGTTCTGCGTCAGCGCCCGCCGCCTTCTCTCGCGTCAGACGGATCGCCCGACGGGTCCCCAGACGACCCGCGGACAAACATGGCGGTCCGGCGCAAACGGCACCCTGGAGTCCTTCACCACCGGGGTCGAGAGCTCCCGAGTGGCGACGGCAACCGACCGAGGCGTCCTCGCTCTCGGCCCGTTCGGGCTGGACGGTACGGGCTCTGGTGCCCTGCTTGACCACCAGCGCGAGCGGGCGGTGGTTCGGGCTCTCAGGTGTCGGATCGGCCCGACGCGGCAGCCCGAGGCGATGCGCCAGGCACGGCCTCCGGATCCCACCACCTGGTTGCCACCATTCTGCGCCGCTCATGTAAACACTGGGGATTACTGTTAACGGGGTCATGGCGTCGACCAAGTCCACCGTTGTTGGCATCCGGCTCGATCACGAGCGCCGCGCCTGGGTGGAGGCCGAGGCGGCGCGCCTCGGGGTCTCGGTGCGGGGACTCTTCGAGGGGATGATCGACGAGGCGCGCTCCAGCGAAGCAGACGCCTCGCAGGACATCGCCAGCTTGGGCTCGGCGACCGCCGCGCAGGCGACCGCCCACATGGCGGAGGATGCCGGCGCCGGCGTGGAATCTGCAGAGTCCATCGCCTCCGAGCGGACCGATGGTGTTAACGCGCCGGCGCAGTCCGGTGGTTCTGCATCCTCGTCACCGTGGCCGAACGTGGGAAGCGTGACGTCCCTGCCGGGTGGCCTTCTCCGTGAGGCGTTCTCCCTCACCTCGAGCCTCATCGAGTTGGGCGGTCGCTGCGCGACGAACCGGCTCAGTCACTGCGTGTTAACGCGGCGGTGGAGCGGACACTCGCAGTAGGCAGAGACCGCATACGGCGCATCGCGTCCGAGCCAACTGGTTGCACGCGAAGCTTGCTAATTGTTTCACGAGGAACACAGCGGTCGCATCACGGCGCGTGACCCTCGAGAGATCTCCAATGCACTCCGTCGACGGGCGATGTGCGCGACATCGGTATCGACCTCGCCGCGAATCGATTCCGCAAGTCGTCACGGCCGTCGATCGACGAGGCGCAGAGTTCTCCGTACGGAAATCGAGGATGTCGACGGACCTCCGGAAGGTCCCGGCGTCCGGCGCCGAGACGTGTTCGGGCGATCACCGATGAGCGCGGCGGGGATCTCGGAGAAGATCCTCCGGACTGATCTCGGGCGGTCGTCGGTGGGCGACACGGGCGATCGAGTGGGGCAGGAGACCGGTGAGGAAGAACCGCAAAGTTCCAGTCTGTTTTGGGAATCCAGCTGGGATTCCCCTTGGCGAACCGAACCCGGCGACGATTCGTGCGGATGCACGAGATTGTCTTTCCTGAACCCGGAACTGCTGCGAGAGCAGAGAGTTCGATGCCGACCGGGTCCGAGACGGGACGTTTCGATGGGCGTGGGGAGTGGACCCGCAGCCGGCAGTTCGAGCAGCCCGCGAGGGGCCCGGAGGATCCTGCCGAGAATCCTCCCGACGGGCCCGTCCGTTTTCCGACGGTCAGGCGAACAGCGACAGGCGGCGGCTCGGACGCTCGTCATCGTCGGAGCCCCAGGGACGCGGCGTCGGGACGGGTCGCTCGTACCCGATTGAGCGGACTGCTCGTTCGAAGCGATGCATCAACGCCCGACCAATTCAATTGTCGGCAGATCTGGGACGTCACGACGGAGGTCATTTCCCTGTCTCAACAGGGCACACGGGAAATCTGTGACGCCTCTGACATTCCGGGGCGATCTTCCCTTCCCGCCCGCTCGCGCCTATTCTGTCTCGGTTCCCCTCGGCAGCCCGGCGGGGCAGGGGGGAACCGGCGTACCGAAAGGTGCGAGGGGGCGGTTCCAGGGAGAAGTTGGTGCGAGGCTTGGGGTTGGGGAGCACCGGGGAGCGTGGCGTGCTCCACCGGAAGACACGGAGACGGCACGTGGCCGTCGCGCGCCTCACGGCGCTCGTGTCCGCTGCTTCTCTCCTGGTGCTCGGGTCTCTGGCGATCGCAGATGCCGGACCGGTGGGCGCGGACACACCCGCTCCGACCGTGACCGCGGTGAGCCCCGATATCGGCCCGGCCGCCGGCGGCACGACCGTGCTCGTCACGGGGACCGGCTTCGTCGATGGTTCGACGACGGTGAACTTCGGTTTGCTGCCTGCCACCGACGTGACCGTCGATTCACCGACGACGCTCACGGCCGTCTCTCCAGCCGTCCCGTCGGGTTCGTACGACATCACCGTGACGATCCCCGACACCGATGCCGATGCGACATCGCCGACACTGAGCTCAGCCACGAGCCCGGCCGACCTCTATGCATACGGGCCGCCGACCGTCAGCAGCGTCGTCGATGGGTCTGGACCCGTCGTTGGCGGCAACACAGTCACCATCTCCGGGACCGGTTTCATTCCCGGCGCCACGGCCACCTTCGGCCTCACGCCGGCGACCGACGTGACGGTGACGTCGGCAACGACCTTGACCGCCACCGTGCCGGCCGCAACAGCGGTCAGCACCGTGGACGTGACAGTCACGACGCCGGGGAGCGACGGCGGGACTTCGCCAACCTCGGTGAACGACCTCTACACCTACGGCGCCCCGACGGTCACGTCGATCACGCCGATCACGGGCCCGGCCGACACGGCGACGGTCGTGACCATCACCGGTAATGACTTCTCGCCCGGCGACACCGTGGCCTTCGGCTCCATGCCGGCCACCGATGTCGTCGTGTGGGGATCCACTGTCGTCACGGCCGACGCGCCGACGACGCTCGACGGTGGTGCCAACGTCACCGTCACCAACGCGGTGGGCTCGTCGCCGGTCGTGGTGGACGCACAGTTCGCTGCCGGGGCACCGACGGTGACCGGCATCTCACCGGCGGCGGGTCCCGCCGAGGGTGGGGGCATCGTCACGGTGACCGGCGACGGCTTCGTCGCGGGGACCACGGTCGCCTTCGGGGGCGTCGCTGCCGACGGCGTGACCGTGACATCGCCCACAACGCTGGACGCCGGCGTCCCGGCCGGTGGTTCCGGCTCCGTCGACGTCACGGTGTCGACACCGCAGGGAACGTCGGCGACGTCGACGGCGGATCTCTACGCCTACGGAGTCCCTGTCGTCACCAGTGTGACCCCCGACACCGCAACAGTGGCCGGTGGCACGGCTGTGACGATTGCCGGCTCCGGCTTCGTTCCCGGTGTCCTCGTCTCGTTCGGCAGCGTGCCCGGCACCGAGGTCAGCGTGAACAGCACCGGGACATCCCTCCAGGTGACATCGCCCGCAGGGGAAGCCGGTTCGGTCGATATCACCGTGACCAGCCCGGCCGGCACGTCCGTCGCCTCCATCAACGACCTGTTCGCCTACGGGGCGCCTGTCGTCAACAGCATCGCTCCCGATGCAGGGGCGCTGGCCGGGGGAGGCGATGTGATCGTGGCCGGGAACGGCTTCGTTCCCGGCGTGACCGTGTACTTCGGCGATCAGGTTTCATCATCGGTCACGGTGTTGTCCGGTGGCACCGGCCTCTACGCCGTGGCCCCTGCCGGTACCGCCGGGGCGGTGGACATCACGGTCAGTTCAGACCAGGGCACCTCGGCCACCAGCCTCCACGATGCCTACTTCTACGGATCCCCGGTCGTGACCTCCGTGTCACCGGGGACCGGAAGTTCGGGCGGCGGCACCACGGTCACCATCACGGGATCTGGCTTCTCACCCGACTCCACCGTCAGCTTCGGGCTGCAGCCCGCCACGTCGGGCATCGTGAACTCGTCGACGTCCATCACGGCAGTGGCGCCGGCGGCCAATCTCGGCGTGATCCCGGTCCGGGTGACGACGCCTGCCGGCATCTCACCGCTGACTCCTGCTGACAACTTCGAGTACGACGACCAGCTCCAGATCTCCTGCGCGGCTCCACCGGCGATCACCAGCTCGTGCAACAGCATCGACCTGCCCTCGGTCAACCTCCAGGGCGAGTGGCAAAACGCGTCGGCCCCTGCAAACAGCCTCTACGTCACCGACGACCGCGGTGACGCCACCGTGGGCTGGTCGCTCAGTGCGTATGTGGAGCCCAGTACGAACAACCCCAACTCGTGGTGCGACACCTACTCCGGCTTCTGCAACGCCACCGTCGGGTCGGACTCGGCGAATCCCAACGCCAAGATCCCCGCCGACTACCTCTCGCTGACCGACGTGGGTTGCGCTCCCGCCGCCGGCAACGCCAACCCCTCTCCATTGTCCGGATCGGGCGGCAACTTCCCGGTCGGCCAGGGTGCGGTTGCCCTGTGCACGGCCGCCGCCGGATCGAGCGCAGGATCCTTCAAGGTCGATGCGACGTTCTCGCTCCAGGTGCCGCCCTGGGTCTACGCCGGCCAGTACGAGGCCACCGTCGTCTTCTTGGTGATGTAACCCGTCGGCCCCGGCGGTCGGTCATCATCTCTGCGTGGTTCCACGTCGCACACCCTGGCTCTGGGCTTTCGCCGCGTTGGCGCTGGCTCTCGGTCTCAGCCTCCCGACTGCCTCACCGGCCGGGGCCGCCAGCAACGGCAGCTGGTCCGTGTACCCCACGACCCTCGCCGGCCAGGCGCCGCGCGTGGTGTTCTCGTCCGAGCTCGTGCCGGGCAAGACGATCGATGATTCGGTCACCGTCTCCAATCTCTCGGCCGCCACGCTCTCGTTCGAGCTCTTCGCTGCCGATGCCTTCAACACACCCGGCGGGGGATTGTCCCTCCGTCGGAGGGTCGATCCCGTGGAGGGGATCGGGGCGTGGATCCACCTGGCTCACTCCGCCATCATCGTCCCGGCGCATCAGAGCGCCGCCATCCCGTTCGTCATCGTGGTCCCGACGAACGCGACCCCCGGGGATCACGTGGGCGGGATCGTGGCGGAACAGACCACGGGGACCCCTTCCTCTCACGGCAGCGTGCCGGTCAACGTGGTCCAGGCTGTCGGAGTCCGGGTCTACGGCCGGGTCACAGGCCCTCTCGTGACCCATCTGAGTGTGGCCAAGCCCCTTGTGGCGGTCCATCGGACGACTGGAGCGCTCTTCGGTGCGGGCACCGATGCCTCGGTGAGCGTGCGGGTCGAAAACAGAGGGAACGTGGTGTTAACACCGCTGGCGCACCTCAAGGTGACCAGCACATTCGGACCGACGACGACGCGGACGTTCTCGACCGGGCCGTTGCTCCCGGGTGAGTCCGTCGCCCGGCGGTTTACGGTCCCCGTGCGTACGACGGGTCAGCTCGTGGCCACGCTCAGTGCCGTGGCGAGCGGGGCGCATGCCACTGCGGTCAGCTCGCAGTTCAACCTGCCCTGGGGGCTTGTCGCCCTGGCCCTGATCGTCGTCGTCGGCCTGGTGTTAACACTGCTCCTTCGAGGATGGCGCCGTCGGCGGCGGGCGAAGCACGGAGCGAAGGCAGCCGGCGGGGAGGAAGCAGGCGACGACGGAGTGTCCGGCGACGGGGCGTCGGAGGACGCTGTGAAGCTCCCCGATGCGCCAGGCTCCGAGGCTTCCGCGGAGGACTGATTCGCGCAGCCCGCCGCCTATGGCGTGCGGCGGGGCGCCGGCGGAGCGGGTCAGGGGATGGGCTGTGCGAGGCGGCTCGTCGACACGCCGGGGGTCTCCCGAGCGGTGTTCACAACACGCCGCCCGATGCACTCGGTGGGACCCAGGAAGGACTCACCGGTCACGGTTTCCTTCGCCGCGGTTCCGATGCCGGGGTAGCGGACCGCTCTCCGAAGATGCGGCCCGCTACCCGCGAGCTCGGTGTTTGGTCGGGGTTACTTGCCCCCGAAGGTCTTGTGCACGCCCCGACTGAGCATCTGGACCATCTCACGTGGCCGGTAGTACAGGGTGAGGATCAGGAAGCCCAGGTCGAGCAGGAGCAACCCGCCCAGAAGCGTGTACCAGGTGTCCGGGCCGGCGCCGGTGAAGGCCAGCGTGCTCGCCGAGGTGGCGGCCTTGGTGGCGGCCGCGGTGGCTGCGTTCGTGGTCGTCGTCGTTCCGCCGGCGGCCGTGGTGGTGGTCGTGCCGGATCCGGGCGTCGGCGCAGGCACAAAGGCAATCGGAACGGTCACGCTTGGGTCGGTCGAACTGGAATCGCCGAACGAAAGTGTGCAGGTGTCACCGGCCGCCTGCTGCGCAGCGGTGGGGGGGCAGGGGTAGGTGGCGGCGTCGGTCGTTGGATTGCCACCAGAGCTGTCAGCTGTCGGGCAGGTGCTGATGAGGTACGCCGCACCGCAGGGTGGCCCAGCCGTACCGGCGATGATCGTGAAGGACGCCGTGAAGGTCCCGTCGGCTCCCACGGTGATCAGGGCGCCGGCCGCAGTCGAAACTCCGGTGCAGGACACGGGAACGGACTGGCTGACCGGCGCGGGCAGGGCCACGGTCGGCTGACCGGTGTCGCTGTTGCACTCGAGGATGTTGCCCAGGGCGGCCGGGGTGAATCCTGATCCGGTGACCGTGACGACGGTGCCCCCGTTCAAGCAGGTGCCAGGGTTGACGGTCACGCTGGGTGGTCCGGTCACCGTGGCCGGCTGCGCGTTGCAGGGGACCGTCGTCGTCGTGGTGGCGCCCGCTGCGGTCGTCGTCGTGGTGCTGGCCGTGGTCGAGGTCGTGCTCGACGATGTCGTCGTCGTGCTGCCGCCCCCTGCCGTCGTGGTGGTCGTGGTGCTTCCGCCGCCGGAGAAGGAAATCGGTTGCTGGACCTGCGTGCCGCCCTGCGTCCCGTATGCGATCACGCAGCTGTCACCCGCCGTGATCTGGGCCGCCGTAGGAGGGCACGGGTAGAGCGCAGCGTCGGTCGCAGCGGAATTTCCGGCGGAGTCGGTGCCCGCTGAGGGCGGGCCGACCGTCCCCGTGGCGACCGTGAAGTTGGTTGCCGGCACGGCGCCCGACGCGCTCGTACTCACGATCTTGAGCAGGGGGTTCGTGCAGCCCACCGGGGCCTGCTCAATTCCGGCCACCAATACCGTTGGCTGGCTGGGATCGTTGTTGCACTCGAGCATGGCGCCGGTCGCCGAATCGGCAAAGCCCGAACCCGAAACGGACACGACTGAACCGTTGCTCAGACCTGTGCTTGGCGTCACCGTCAGAGACGCTGCTGCCGAGGCGGGACCGGCAAATGCCAGCACGCCAACCATGCCTGAGACCAACAGTGCCGCGGCAGCAAGCGCCAAACGAGTATCTCTGCCAAATCGCCTCATGTTTCCCCCCGGGTTTCCCCGTCCCCTCAGCGAATAGAAGGGGTCCCCCACCCAGACCCGTTACAGCGGGCGTGAGTTTTGCCTTACGAACGGTCGTACGTCAAGGCGCCCGCCGCGAAATGTGTGCCGGCGACGATCAGAAACTCCCCGGCAACGCGAGGCTGATGTGCTCGAACGCGGTCAACAGGCAAAGGCACACTGCAGGAACACCGAGCACGACGACCAGCCACCGAAACCGACGGGGTGAACGGCGCCAGACGAACCAGACACCGACCGCAACGACGAGTGTTAACGCGGACCACAGCACCACGGGCCATGTGCTGTTGCTGCTCCCGGTCAGCGAGTCGCCCGGAATGGTTGCGATCTGCGTCCCGCCGCGTGGCACGGTCGTTGTCGAGTGCGCAGGCGCCGTCCTCGTGCCCGGGCCCGGATCGAAGGCCGCGGTCACCACCAAGCGCGTCGCCGCGCTGTAGCGCGGATTGCAGGTCGTGAGCGTCAACGTCGACTTGTTCCCCACGGTGGCCAGGACGGCGACGTCGGTGGGTGCGACGACTTGGGTGTTAACAACCTTGTAGTGGAAGAAGCCCTGCTCGGTCAGGATGTAGATGGAGTCGCCGGGACCCAACTCGTTGAGGTTGTAGAAGGGATGGGCGTACGTCGTGCGGTGGCCGGCGATGGCGACGTTTCCCGGTTCACCAGGCAGGGGCGTTCCTGGGTAGTGCCCCGGGCCCTGCTCGAGCTGCGCCTCACCGACTCCCTCGACGATGGCGTCGAGGAGCCCGATCTTGGGAATCGACAGCAGGCCGACGGGCTCGTTCACCTGAGGATCGGGGAGTGTTAACGCGGTGTTGTGCTGGAGCGGAGGCAAATGCAGCCGCTGCGCGCCGGTGAGATGCGCGGCGGTGGTCGGGAGTTGCCGATGCAACTGTTGCGCCAGTTCGGACTTGAGATGTGACTGTGCCTGTTCTTCGTACAGCCCGGTTCCCCACAGCTGGTACGCGACGAAGGCGATCAGCAGCACACCCACGACGAGCACGCCCGCTCCGATCCTCACCACCACTCGGCCCGTTCGGGTCATGCGGGGGGAGTGTACGAGGGAGTCCGAAGGAAACGGGTGTCGGCAGTTGCAGCGATCAGAAGATGCGCGTGCAAGTTGCCGCGCCACGCCGAAAAAAATTCGACGGTCGCATGCAGGATCAAAAGATAAAAAGTTGTGATTCGCTCCAACGCGCGCTTGACGCAGCGGGAATTGCGCCGTACCGTTCGCCTCGGTCTCAACGGGGGATGTCGGACCGCTGGAGGAGCACGCTCTGGTGGAGTTCGTCTGAGCGTGCGTCGGTTAGGGGATGCCGCGCTCGGGAGACCGCATGCGGCGAAAGGGGGTCGGGAGAGTTGCACTATCCCGGTCGGGGATTTCGCTGTTACTCACACACAGTGATGAGTACAACGCGGCCGCGTTCGGGAATGTGTCGTAACTACTTGGCGACGACTGTGCGGGGGGCCACGCGGCTTTCTGCCTTTACGGGAGCCCACTTCACCCGTCGCACACTCTTAAAAGGAGATCCATCTTGTTAGGCAAGAGAAAACTCGGATCCGCGATTGGGGCGCTTGCCCTCGTCGGAGGATTCATGGGCGCGGCGATTGGTGCGTCTGTTATCTCGGCCACGGCAGCCTCTGCAGGCACGCCGGCACCGGGGTACAGCTGCACCATCACGGACACGGCCACGGCCCAGTCCGTCACCGCGTCGAACCTGACGTACCCCGCAGTGGTGCCCTCGGGCACGCTGACCGGTGTCACCAACGGTGACCCGATCAACTTCAACTGCACCGGCCTCGGGGCGGACGAGACCCTCGCCATCATCCAGGCCGCTGGCCTGGCGGCGTTGGACAACCCGGCCAACGAGGAGAGCTACGCCGACATCGGCGCCGGCAACCTCGGAGCCTCGGCTGACGGCAGCGGGGACATCAACACGACGTCGACCACGTTGTCGACGTGGAGCAACGGTGACAGCAATGTCAAGTGCGGGAACAGCCAGGTTGCGGCAAACCTCGGTGCCATCGGCTGCCTGATGACGGCGGCCGACCTCGGTACCGAGCAGCCCATCGTGCTGTTCGACGTCGACTACGTCAATGACGCCACTCCTGTGAACCCGGCCATCTCGATCGGGTCGCAGACCGTGACGCCGAGTGAAGTCGTCACGCCGACGACCACCTCCGGCTTCTGGTGGGGCGCCTCGGAAGAGGGTGCCGGCGGTGCAAACCCGGTTCCTCTTATCGTCGACGTTGACGGGTCACCCGACACCGACAACTCGTTGGTGGTGAGCGCGGCGTCCTACGCCTACGGCTCGCCTGGAACGCCGACGTACCCGGTCATGACCGGTAACGTCACGTTGCCAGCCGGCCTTACGCCTGGATTCCACACGCTGTCCATAACGGAACCCACGCTCGCGAGTGGCGCGATCACGGCATCGGTGCCGCTGTTCGTCGCTGGCGCGACTGGTAGTGCTGGCGTTGTTCCGATCAGCAACACCGGCCCGAACACCGGCGTGACGATCACCGGCAGCACCGGATGGGACCCCGACAACACTTCGACGTGGAGTGGGACGTGGAACCCGCCGGTGGGCTGTGACCTTCCGGCAGTTCCCGCCACGATCGGTGCGAACCCCAACGACCCGACGTCGAGCACCGCTCCGGAGACCTTCACCGCGAACACTTCGGACATCCCCAACAACTACTTCTCCGACAGCACTTGCGTGCCGGGGGCGTGGACGTTGACGGTGACCCAGTCGGTGACTGACCCCACCCCGGTGGCCGAGCGCGACCTTCGGTCCGATCAACCTGGTTGACCTCACCTCGTCGTGCACCATTGCGTCGACGGGTACCTGCCTCGTGCAGCAGGGTCTGAGCCAGCAAGTGAACGGCACGAACCTCACGGTTACGGAGTTCGCCGCAACGCAGGGCATCGGTACCCCGGGTCAGAACCCGAGCGCGATCCTCGTCAACCTCAGCACCGTCACGTTGGGCCCTGGTGTGTTCCAGGCCGGACAGGGCGAGCTGAACACCGTCGAGGTGAACGACTCCCGAGGCACGCTGTCCGGTTGGACGGTCACGGGCCAGATGGAAGGTGACTTCCAAGGTCCGAACGTCGGCAACGATCACTCGATCCCCGCCGACTACCTCACCTGGAACCCCTCGGTGAGCCTGACCTACCCGGGCAACATCCCGCACCCTGGTGACCCCGACTGGCTGGCCAACGGTGTGATCCCTGGTGGGACCACCGAGCCGCCGACCTACGGGCCGGACGCTTGCGCCGCAGGGTCTGCAGCCACGGGCACGAACAGCAACGAGACGTGCCCCACGGTGAACGACAACGCGACGAGCAACAACCCGAGTGGGAACCCGGCGACGGGTCAGATCGGTGGCAGCACTGCGCCGACCAACCACGCGGGTGAGCCGGCCTGGCCGAACGCTGTTGGCGCAGAGGGCCCGAGCGGCCTCCTGTACGAGGTGGTTGCCGGTCCGGTGGCCAACCTGACCACCAGCCTGGCCACTGCTTCTGACTACCAGGGTCCGAACAGCGCGGTGACGCTCTGCTCGGCGCCTGCTGGTGGCGGTGGCGGTGCATTCAACTGCGACGCTTCACTGTCGCTCGCAGTGCCGCCGTACGTGGCAGCTGGCACGTACACGGACACCATGGACCTGCTCACCACCGCCACCTGAGCGGACTGAACAGGCCCAGGAACTGACCGAATCGGTCGGTTCCGTAGAGGTAACGTCATGGGGGGACGGCTCCGGCCGTCCCCCCATTGACGTCTCGGGGCCATGTCGGGCCAGGGGGGCTCCTCACGAAATGAACGACATCCACCACGTACGCAGGGCGGCCGCCGCGGTCGGCGTCGTCCTGACCGTCCTCTTGAGCCTCCTGGCGTTCGCACCGGCAGCGACGGCAGGAGCCGCCGGGACCCCGGCCGCCACCTCGACCTCCTGCCCACAGGTGCCGGCCGCCGTCCAGGGCACGACCCCCGCCTGGTCCTTCGTCCCCCTCTCGCAGAAGACCGACGTCCTGTCCCGCTCGGCGATTCACCTGATTGCTGGGCCCGGCCAAACGGTCACGGACACCGCCGTCCTCACGAACTACTCCACCGACACGCTGCCCTTCAACGTGTACGGCTCCGACGCGTACAACACCAAGGTGCTCGGCACCTTCACCCTGCACCCGCCGAATGTGAAGCCGAAGGACGTCGGCACGTGGATCACGCTTCCCGTCAACAACTACGACCTCCCGGGCTGCCACGTCGCCGAATTCCACTTCACCGTCAAGGTCCCGCTCAACGCGGCGCCGGGCGACCACGCCGGCGGGATCGTGGCGCTGAACCTCGCTCCCGACACCAATCCTCAGCCCGGGACCAACTTCGCCGTGCAGCGTGGTGAGGGCATCGCCGTCTACGTCCGTGTCCCCGGTCCGTTGCACCCCGGCGTGGCGGCAGCCAACGTGGGCGCGACCTACTCGACCTCGCCCCTCGGCTTTGGATCGAGCTCGGCGAAAATGCACTACCAGGTCGTGAACACCGGCAACGAGGTGCTGAACGGCAAGAGTCAGCTCACCGTGACGAACATCTTCGGCTCGACAGTGCACACCTTCCGACCGGTGCCGATCGTCGCGCTGATACCGGGCGGGCGCATGACCGTGACCGAGCCGACGTTCAGCGGCCTGCCCTTCTTCGGACCCGTGCATCTGCACGTCACGATGACGACGAGCGCCATCACCTCCACGGGCTCGGCGCAGTTCTGGATCGTCCCGTGGCTGCTGATCCTCATCGTCATCGTCGTCCTCGCGCTTCTGTTCTACCTGTGGCGCCGCCGCCGGAAGCGCAAGCACGCCGAAGAAGCTGCGGTGCCGCCGCCGAACAACACACCAGAGGTCGATTCAGACGTGCCCGAGGGTGAGCCGGCGCCAGTCCCGTGACGGCGTGCCGCGGCGACGCGGTGCGTATGACCCACCGATGAATCGAACGAAAGTCGAGACGAGATGAAGGTACGCAGCATGACGCGGAGCGCGCGCAGCGCGGCAGTGGCACTGACAATCGCGAGTGCCGTGGTCCTCGCTGCGTGCTCGTCGTCGCCGTCGTCAACGGCCGGGCCGACACCCAAGCCAACGCACGGGCTGACGCTGTACGCCTACAAGACTTCTCTCGGGACCGTGGTGGGCTCCATCGCGGGCATCGTCGCCTACACCGATGCGGCCGAGACCTCGAAGCACTTCGTCTGCACGAGCGCATCGTGCACGGCGACGTGGCATCCCTGGGTCACCGACGGTGTGACTGTCACTGCTGCAGCAGGCGTGCAGCAGTCGCTCATCGGGACGGTGAAGCGGCCTGATGGCTCCGTCCAAATGACCTACGGCGGTCACCCGCTTTATCTCTACGCGCACACGCAACACGCGGTGCAAGCGAATGCCCAGGGGGCCGGCGGTGTGTGGTACGTCGTCGGCACGGACGGCAACGTCATCAAGTGAGGAACAAGGAAAGACGACTTCGCCGACCGCCGCTTCTGCTCCCGGTCATCTCGGCTGCGACGTGTGGCTTGGTCTTGGTTGCCTGCTCGTCGAGCAGCCCTCCGCCGCCCAAGGCAACCGGCACGGGCACACCCACCCAGAATCTCACCGCCCATGTGCTGAACCTCAGGTCGTCGGACTTCCCCAGCACGTGGAAGACCTATCCGGCGACCGGGGGACCAAACGTGGTGCGTTCCTCGGTGAACGGGTGCGCGCTCCAGCTGCATGCGCCCAAGCCCGCCACTGCCGCCGTCTCGAGCAACTTCCTCGAGTCTGCGACGGGACTCGAGATCGGTTCGCAGGTCCAGGTCTTCGACCATTCGTCGCAGGCGACGGCGACAGCGACCTCAGTGGGAAGCAGCACGCTCTCGGCGTGCCTCGCAGCGGTCGTGAAGTCAGGGCTGAGCGCCACGCTGACATCGAAGGAGACCATCACCAACGTGACGGCCTCGCCTGTCGATCCACAGAACAGCGGTCCTCACGCGTTCGCACAGCAGGTCGTGGCCACGATCTCCTACCCGGGGAAGAGCGGTGCGACATCCACGCTCCAGGTGTACGTGCTCGTCGACGGGTTCGCGCATGGCGTGGTCACAGTCGAGGGCGAGTTCGAGAACCCGGGATCGGCGCCCCCGACCACTCTGGTGTCGTCGACGATGGCGACGCTACTGAAGCGGGCGCAGGGCTAACGGCTGCGAGGAGCGGGCGCCCGCTCCTCGCGGACGGCTGCAAAGACCTCCGGCCGGGACTTTCTTTTGCGCAGCGGGGTTGCAAATTTCAAAACCCCTGGCCACAGGGTTGTGTCCGCCAAAACAATCGTTTGACTGTGACGTCTCGGGTGACTAACTTCTCCCACGTCCGGAGGGGGATGTCCGGAGGGGGATGGGGGCGGCGAGAACCGTCCAGCTTGGGGGTGACGCTGTGCGTCACAAGGGGAACACTGCAAGCGGTTCGAACAGCACGTTCGGAGCGGTGAGTTTGTTGCGGCGAATGGTGAGCGGCCTTTTCGCCATCGCCCTGTTGCTCGGAGTCGTGGGTGGAGCCGTCGTGGCCTCGCTCACGGTTGCGGCATCTCCAGCCGGAGCGACCCCGCCCGGCTACGTCAACGTTGCAGAGAACTGTTGGGCGACGACGTCCGACGGTAACCAGGCGGCAAACGCCACCCGAGACTTCGCGTCGACGTCCACCCCGACCTCGGTGCTGCCCGGTGGGCAGTTCACGCTGACGTATGCCGACTCGGGCGACAACTCGCTCTCCGCGACGAGCGGGACGTACACGCTCGCCGGCGAGGAGAACCAGGTCGTCAAGATCGACACCCCTGCGCAAGCGACGGTGGTCAGCGGACCGACCATCACGCAGCAGGGCTACTACTACAACCCGTCCAACCCCTCGGTGCAGACCCCAACTGCCTCGACGGTGACCCTCAGCTCTGACGCCAACAGCCCGAGCGGGCAGATCATCACCCTCAACATGCCGACGGAGATTCCGGGTGGCGACAACTTCGTCACACCGACGGTCTCGATCGTCATGAAGGCATCGAGCAGCCCGACCACCAACACCCTTTCGAGCGGCATGCTCAGCGTGCAGCCGGTCGGCAGCGCAACCAGCAGCACCGACCCGGGCGACTCCTTCGTGATCGTTGTGACGGGCACTCCCGTCGGCACCGTCAACGCCAACACCGCGTGCTGGCCGTTCCCGACCCCGCCGACACCCTTTGTCACCACGGGCATCATCGACAACGTTCCGCCGACCATCGCCATCGCCAGCCCGGGGAACAACGGCCAGGAGGTCGTCAACTCCCACGTGGCCGCGAACTTCAGCTGCTTCGACAACTCGCCCTACGGCGACGGTATTCAAAGCTGCACGGCTACAAACGACAACACACCGATTGCCAACGGAGCGCTGATCAACACAACGGGATTGGGCAGCCACACCCTCACGGTGACGGCTACCAACAATTCGGGATATCAGAGCCAACAGACATCGACCTATACGGTGATCGAACCGCCCTATGACCTGCTTCCCCCGACGATCACCCTGACGTCGCCGACCAACGGTGAGCAGGTCATCACGGGGTCCAACATCGCTGCCGCCTACAGCTGCGCGGACTCCGGAGGCTCCGGCCTGGCCAGTTGCACCGGCACCGTGGCCAACGGTTCGGCGCTCAGCACGACAGCCGGTTATCACACCTTCACGGTGACGGCCAAGGACAACCGCGGGAACCCGACGACGGAGACCGTGGGGTACTTCGCCCGGACGACGAACAGCACGCAAACCATCTCCTCGGCCGACCAGGCCCTGGGGTACTCGAGCACGTTCACGAACAATGACTGCTCGCTCGGCCACACCTACTACAGCGTCGTTATCGACATCATCCAGACCAGCCACAACTGCGACTACTACGGCTCCGACGTCCCCGAGGTGAACTGGCAGGTGACGGCACCGGCAGGCAACGGTGGCCAGCTCGCCGTGGGTGACCAGCTCACGGTGAAGCAGCAGATCTACATGCCGGGACACCAGGCCACGTCGGCCAACGGTGGGTACTACACCGGGCCCTACGCTTCCAACTTCGCCATCACCGCCCCATCGGGGACGGTCATCAACGGCCCGATCACCTCATCGGCGACGGGCATCAACACCAGCACGTACGGCGTCGGCAACGCGACCTCCGCTGCAGCCTGTAACTACGGGTACAACGGCACGACGGGGACGACGGAGTGCGTGGCGAACTCGACCAACATCGCCACGACCACCGTGGGGACGTTGGTCTCCACAACAGTGGGGACGCAGGCCAGCACCACCGTCTCGGCGAGCTCGAGCGGCCAGACCGTCACGGCTCTGACCGGCAGCATCCTCCACGTCGCAGCCATCACGAACTTCCCGACCACGAACGGCGGCAGGATCAACGTGGCCACCAGTGCCGGGACCGAAGTCCTTTCCTACGCCAGCACCTCGACGGCGACCGGAACCTGCGGCTCAACGGCTCCGGTTGCTTGCTTCACCGGCGTGGCCGTGGTCAGTGGGCCCGGCGGCACCGTCTCGACGGGCGGCGCGGTTGCCCGTGCCAACTCGATCGGCAACCTGAACGGGATTCTGCCCGTTGCCGCCACGACGAGCCTGCCCTCCGCCGGCCGCGTCTACGTCGCCACCAGCGCGGGGACTGACACGCTCGCCTACACGGCCACCGCCGCCACTGCCGCCATCTGCGGCACCACCAGCGGCTGCCTCGAAGGCGTCACCCAGATCACCGGGACTGCGACCGACACGGTCACCACCGGTGGGACGGTTGCTCGAGCCAATGGGCTGACCGACCTCAATGCCGTCCTACCGGTCGCCGCCACGACGAACTTCACCAGTCCGGGTCTCGTGACGGTGGCGGGGAGCTCGGGGACGATCGTCGCCAGCTACACAGGAACCTCCACTACGGCGGCCACGTGTGGCACCACCGCCGGGTGCCTTACTGGAGTCACGTTCCAGAACGGCGCCACCGGCACGATCAGTGCCGGAGGTGCGATCGCCGAACCAGCAGCCGGGACGGACCTCATGAACTTCGCCACGGTCGCCGCGGCGTCGAACGGCGTCAACGTGAACTCGTTCCAGGGCAGCGGCACGCTCAGCGTCAACACGCTCAACACCGCCTGCCCGGCTGCGGGCACCTCTGGGACGCCCTGTTTCACGGCGCCAGGGACGCTCAACGTCTGGACGACGAACGGCGTGCAGTCGCTGACCTACACCGGCATCTCGGGCACCTCGTTCACCGGGGTGCAGGTGCAGAACGGTGGGTCGGGTCTGATCAACACCGACGGGCCGGTCACCCAGCCCATCAACTGGAAGATCATGGGTGCATCGAACGTCAACGGCGTGGCGGTGAGCGGCTACAACTGGTCGGTTCCCGCCACCAACCAGACCTCGTTCAACGTCACCTGGGATGACAGCTCGTGTGAGAACGCCTCCGGAGCTGGCCAGACGAACGAGTCCAGCGGCGCCAGTGTCAGCGCTTGCACCGCGGACCCGCAGGAAGTCTTCGGCATGGACGGTGCCTACATGTACGTCCAGTACACCGTGACAGTGACCAACCCGGGGACCGTCACGGTGCCCGGGATCTCTGCGGGGATCACCTCGACAGTGAACAACCAGGCCAACGACGGCTCCCTCGACACCGGAACAAACTGGGCCGCGGGACCGTTCGTCAACAGCGCGATCGCGGCACCGGGCATCAGCTTCACGGCCGTCGACGCCAGCCCGCCCGGGGACACGCTCACCACACCCGTCCAGGGAGCGCTCTACTCCTTCGGCCAGGCCGTGAATGCGAACTACTCGTGCTCCGAGCCCAGTGGAGGCGTGACATTGACGTCCTGCACGGGCGTGGAGGACGCGGGGACAGCGTTCGCGCAAACGGTCGCGAACGGCGCGCCGCTCAACACCTCCGATCTGGTGCCGAACCAGATCCATACATTCACGGTGACGGCGACCAACAGTGAGGGGTACACGAGCACCCAGTACGCGACATTCATCACTTTGGCGAACCCGCCGACGATCACGAACCAGACCGATACGGTGCAGTCGGGCCAATCGGTCACGGATTCGCTGACCTATAGCGGCACCTATCCGGCCAACCTCTCGACCGAACAGGTCGTGACACCGCCGGCCCACGGGAACGTCACGTTCAACCCCAGCACTGGGGCGTGGACGTACACCAACGACAACAGTGCCAACGCGACCGACTCGTTCTCCTTCCAGGTGAGTGACACGGCGGGCAACCCGTCGGACGTGGAGATCGTCAACCTGAACGTGCAGGACCAGGTCAATCCGACGACGAGCGTCGTGACGCCGCCGCCGGACAACTCGGGGTCCTACGCCTACCAGTCGACGGTCGACGCCAACTACTCCTGTGCGGACAACGTGCAGGTGGCGTCGTGCACCGCCTCACAGGTGGTGGACGGTGTGCCGACGAACGTTCCCAACGGGAGCCCGATCGACACGACGAGCCTGATTGTGGGGAACACCCACTCCCTGACGGTCACCGCAACCGACTGGCAGGGCAACACTTCGTCGCAGACGGTCAACTACACGGTCAACACGCCGGGGCCGACGGCCAACGACGACACGGCCAGCACCATCAACCCCAACTCGGTGAACATCCCGGTGCTGAACAACGACACG
The DNA here is from genome assembly GCA_963804055.1 of uncultured Acidimicrobiaceae bacterium. Taxonomy (GTDB): domain Bacteria; phylum Actinomycetota; class Acidimicrobiia; order Acidimicrobiales; family RAAP-2; genus Bog-473. Next base: position 426,456 of record CAWDOU010000001.1, read on the forward strand.
AGCAACTTCCCGCTCGATCCGTCGACCGTGACCGTGACGTCGCCGGCGACCTTCGGGTCGACGACGGTGGAGCCGAACGGATCCATCAAGTACACGCCGACCTCGGCCAGCACGACGTCGATCACCACGGACACGTTCCAGTACACCGTCAACGACACGGACAGCCAGACGTCGAACCCGGCCACGGTCACCGTGACGATCTACCCCGTCCCGGGGATCACCGGCATCAACCCGACGGCCGGTCCTCTGACGGCTGGCAACACGGTCACCATCACCGGTACCGGGTTCAACACGGCCACCGCCGTGGACTTCGGTTCGGTCTCGGTGCCCTTCACCGTCAACTCCAACACGTCGATCACCGCAACCGCTCCGGCGGCTCCCGGCAATGTGCCCGGTAGCCAGGACATCACGGTGACCACGAGTGGAGGCCCCTCGTCGGCATCCAGCGCTGACGTCTACACCTGGGACCCGGTCCCGACCCTCACCAGCCTCTCGCCCGTCCAGGGTGTGGCAGGTGGTGGCACGACCATCACGGTCAACGGGACAGGGTTCACCTCCGCTGGCGCTGGGGCGACCACCGTCTCGGTCGGTGGCACACCGGCGACCAACGTGACGGTGAACTCCGGCACGCAGCTGACGGCGACGGTCCCGGCCTCGGCCAGTGCCGGTGTCGTGGACGTGACGGTGTCGACGCCGGGTGGCACGACTGCCATCAGCTCGGCGGACCACTTCACGTACTTCTTCACCCCGCCGCTCGTGAGCTCGATCAGCCCGAACCAGGGGTCGCCGGCCGGTGGCCAGTCAGTCACCATCACCGGGACCGGCTTCACCGGTGCCACCGGTGTCTCCTTCGGGAGCACCGCGGCGTCCAGCTTCACCGTGAACTCGAACACCCAGATCACCGCGGTCGCCCCTCCGGGCGCCGGCGGCTCGAAGGTGGACGTCACGGTGACCGGGCCCAGCGGCACCAGCACCACCTCGTCGGCTGACCAGTTCACCTACGGGCCGCAGGTCACGAGCGTTTCGCCCGGGACCGGCGCCGTCATCGGCGGCACGGCGGTCACCATCAACGGTGGGGGCCTGTTCGACGCCACGTCGGTGCAGTTCGGTTCCAGCCCGGCGTCGTTCACGATCCTCTCGAGCACGCAGCTCTCAGTGATTGCGCCGGCCGGGACCGGCACGGTCAACGTGACCGTGACGACGCCCGAGGGCACCAGCCCGATCACGGCCACCGACACCTTCACCTACACGTACCCGACCCCCTCGGTGAGCGCTGTCTCCCCGAGCTCGGGCCCAGTAGGTGGCAACCAGTCGGTGACCATCAGCGGGCACGGCCTGACCGGGGCCACTGCGGTGTCCTTCGGCGGCAGCGCCGGCACGGGCGTCGTGGTGAACTCGGACACCTCGCTCACGGTGACCACACCGGCGCACGCAGCCGGAACGGTCGACGTCACGGTGACGACGCCCGGTGGCGTCAGCTCCACCAGCAGCGCCGACCACTACACCTTCGGTCCTGCTGTCACGAGCGTCGCTCCTGGGAACGGCACCACGGCAGGTGGCACCTCGGTCACCATCACCGGCACCGACTTCTCCGGCGCCACGGCCGTGGCCTTCGGGTCGTCGGCGGCGGCGAGCTTCACCGTGAACTCGGCGACATCCATCACGGCGGTCTCGCCGGCGGGCACCGGAACGGTCAACATCACCGTCACCGGCCCGGATGGAACGTCACCCGTCGTCGTGGCGGATCAGTTCACCTACCAGAACCCCGTGCCCACGGTGAGCAGCGTCTCGCCGGCGAACGGCGCAGCAATTGGTGGATCCTCGGTCATCATCACCGGCACCGGCTTCACCGGTGCGACGGCAGTGAAGTTCGGGGGCACGAACGCGGCGAGCTACGCCGTGAACTCGAGCACCCAGATCACGGCCGTCTCGCCGACGGGGACGTCGGGGGCGACGGTGGACATCACGGTGACCGGGCCTGGTGGCACGAGCACGACGAGCAACGCCGACCACTTCACCTACGGTCCGACGGTGAGCCACATCTCACCGCCGTCGGGCTCCACGGTCGGTGGCACGTCGGTGACCATCACGGGAACCGGCTTCACCGGGGCGACGGGCGTCTCCTTCGGGAGCACACCCGCCGCGAGCTTCACGGTGAACTCGGCGACCTCCATCACGGCCGTCACACCGGCGTCGAGCTCGAACGGGATCGTGAACATCACGGTCACCACACCGGGCGGTACCACGCCGATCACATCGGCCGACCAGTTCACCTACGTCTACCCGACGCCGTCGATCACGGCCGTGTCGCCCAACGCAGGTGGACCGGGCGGAGGCACGTCGGTGACCATCACGGGGACCGGGTTCACCGGTGCCACCCTCGTCAGCTTCGGCTCGACGCCGGCGGCCAGCTACACGGTGAACTCGAACAACTCCATCACGGCCGTCTCGCCTGCGGGCACCGCCACCTCGGCGGTCAACATCACGGTGACGGGCCCCGGTGGCACGAGCGCCGTGACCACGGCTGACACGTTCACCTACGGGCCGGTCGTGCAGTCGGTGTCCCCGACGTCGGGGACGCACCTCGGTGGCACAACGGTGACCATCAAGGGCGCCGGCTTCACGGGGACGACGCAGGTCAGCTTCGGCACAACGGTGGTCACCTCGGGCATCACGGTGAACGCCGCAGGGACACAGATCACGGTGACGGCACCGGCTCACGCAGCCGGCGCGGTTGATGTGACGGTCACAGCCGGTGGGTTCACCAGCCTGACCAGCACGTCGGACCACTTCACCTACATCTAGTCCGCATCTCGGTACAGAGAGCGACGCGGGACCCGGTGGCCACAGGCCACCGGGTCCCGTTGTTTTCTGGGATTTGGCTTGGAGCGACTCGTGCCAGCGCCCGGGTTGGTGAGAAGATGGTGGGCACTGTGAGCACGTCGACGGTTGGGGTAGGGGCGTTCCGGGCCAGGCGCTGGGCTGCGCTCGGAGCGGCACTCGCCGTGCTCGCTGCCGGGCTCGTCGCCTTCGCCTTGCCGTCGGGGGCAGCGAGCGGGCAAGCCCGGCCCAGCATCACCGTGACGCCGGCGACGGCCAGTCCGAACGAGCGGGTCACGGTGACGGGGCGCGGCTTCCCGCCCGACTCGGACATTCAGACGCAGATCTGCGGGAACAACGCGCTGAACGGCTCGGCCGACTGCGTCCAGAGCACGGCGCAGGAGGTGTCGACGACGAAGTCGGGCCTGTTCCAGATGCAGTTGGTGGTGACGATCCCGTCAAAGCCCTGCCCGTGCGTCGTGATGGCGCTGGACTTCTCCTCTTCGGTCACGCCGACGGCGCCGATCACCATCATCGGGGCCCCCGTCGCCGCGCCTGCGGGGAGCAGGATCCACAAGCTGCAGGTCCTCGACGCCTACCTCACCGGGAACGGGCCGTGGACCGCATGGTTCGGCGCCCCGCCGCAGCGCACGCTGGTCGTCACGGTGCGCAACCCCAACAACGCCGCGTACGTGAATCCCCCGCTGATCCTGGCGATCGGCAACGCGGGCGATACGACGACGCACGAGGCGACGACGCAGAACCTGCCCACGATCGGGGCGAACGCCACCAACACCTACCGGATCCCCGTGTCGTTCCCGGCCGTCTCCATCGGGGAACACCAGGTGGTGGGGATCGTCGGGGAATCCGGGCTCTCGCGCGCGTTCAAGGTGCAGACCTGGCTCTTCCCGTGGGGCCTGCTCCTGGCCGCGCTGATCGTGCTCGAGCTCCTGCTGCTGGCCATCACCCGGTACTTCCGGGAGCGCAGGCGGCGCAAGGAAGAGGCCGAAGGGGCGGCGGGGGTGCCCGGAGACCTGGACGACGCGCCACCCACGGGGGAGGTCCCGGCCGTCGGTGAGCCCGTGGGGGCTGCCGTCGGCGTCGGTGCGCTGGCGGGGGGACCTGCCGAGGCGGCCGGGGGCGAGGTCGCCCCGGAGCGTCCGCCCCACCCGCCTGTCCTCTAATTGGACGCCGGTAATTGAGACGCCGGCCGGCGGCCGGTTCCGGCCCGGCGGAGGGAGCCCGCCCCCGGGTTCGGCCTGGGAGGAACGGCGGGGTCTGCCCTATGATGTCGGCCTAATCTGACGCCCCGTCAGATCCCGGTCGCGGCCATCTGGAGGCAGCACATGGAGTTCGAATTCTCGCCGGAACAACTGGCCTTCGTGAAGGAGGTCGAGGCCTTCCTCGACGCCAACGACGACCCCGAGGTCTTCGACGTCACCCGGGAGAACATGGCCCAGATCGTCGACACGCCCAAGCGGCGGGCCTTCATGGCCTCGATGGGCGAGCGGGGCTGGCTGGGCATGACCTGGCCCAAGGAGTACGGCGGCTCGGAGGGGGAGGGCATCTACGAGTACCTCCTCAACGAGCAGCTGGCCCGGCGCGGCGGCCCCCAGATCGGCAAGGGCGTCGGCATCGTCGGCAAGACGATCATCCGGCACGGCAACGAGCGCATGAAGGCCGAGTTCCTGCCCAAGATCCTGCGCAACGAGGTCGAGTTCGCCGTGGGCTACTCCGAGCCCAACGCCGGCTCCGATGCCGCCTCCATGCAGCTCAAGGCCACCCGGGACGACGGCGGCTGGATCCTCAACGGGCAGAAGACCTGGACCACCTCGGCCCACTTCGCCGAGTGGTACTGGGTGGGCGGGCGCACCGACCCCGAGTCCAAGCACGCCGGCATCACCTTGTTCCTCGTCCCGATCGACCAGCCCGGCATCACGGTCAACGCCATCTGGACCATGGGCGACGAGCGCACCAACGAGGTCTTCCTCAACGACGTCTTCGTGCCCGACGACTACGTGGTGGGGGAGGTGGGGCGGGGGTTCCAGTACATCTCGGAGGCGCTCGACCTCGAGCGCTTCACCATGTTCACCCTCTCACCCATGCAGCAGCGCTTCGAGGTGCTGGTCGAGTACGTGCGGACGACCTCGCGCGACGGGGTGCCGCTGAAGGACGACCCGGTCATCCGCCAGCGCCTGGCCCAGCTGGCCACCCAGCTCGAGGTGGCCCGGGTCATGGGGCTCAAGTTCGTCTTCGAGTCGTCCAAGGGCGGGGCGGCGCCGACCGCGGAGGCCTCGGAGTACAAGCTGTTCGCCACCGAGCTCTCCAAGCGCCTGGCCAATGCCTCCATGGACATCGCCGGGCCCGGGTCGCAGCTGCGGGTCAAGACCGAGGAGGCGCCGCTGGCCGGCCGCTCCGAGTCGACCTACCGCTACACCGTGATCGACACCATCGGCGGCGGGGCGTCGGAGATCCAGAAGAACATCATCGCCCGGCGCAAGCTCGGACTGCCGAAGAACTTCTGAGCGTGGCTTCGGTGGAGTCTGCTGGGAGCGGCCCCCTCGAGGGGATCACCGTGCTCGACCTGTCGACGGTCGGGCCGGCGGCGCGCTGCACGCGCCTGCTGGCCGACTACGGCGCGCTGGTCGTCAAGGTGGGGCCGGTGCCGGCGGCCGACGCGGCGCCGATTGTGCCGCAGTACTTCGCGTACTCCGGTCATAGGGGCATGCGGCGTGTGTTGGTGGACCTGAAGGATCCTGACGGGCGGGAGGCGTTCCTGTCGTTGGCGGCGGCCGCCGACGTCGTGGTGGAGAGCTTCCGGCCCGGGGTGGTCGACCGGCTGGGCGTGGGGTACGCGGCGGTGTCGTCGCGCAATCCGGGGATCGTGTACTGCTCGACCAGCGGCTACGGCCAGGACGGCCCGGCGGCGCAGTGGGCGGGGCACGACATCGACTACCTCGCGGTGGGCGGGTTCCTGGCCATGAGCACGCCGGGCGTCGGTGGGGCGCCGCCGCTGCCGGGGGCCACGGTGGCCGACGCCGCGGCGGGCGGCATGCAGGCGGCGCTGGCCATCACGGCGGCCCTGGCGGGACGGGCGGCGACGGGACTGGGCGCATATTTGGACGTGTCGGTGGCCGAGGGCGTCCTGTGGCTGACGTCGCTGGCCATCGACGAGCAGCTGGCACTCGGGGGCTCGGTGCTGCCGGGGCACGACGTGCTGTCGGGCCGGTACGCCTGCTACGGGGTCTACGCAGGGTCCGACGGCAGGTGGCTGGCCGTGGGGGCGATCGAGGCGAAGTTCTTCTCGAACCTGTGCTCGGCTCTGGGTCTGCCTGAGCTGGCGGGACTGCAGCTCGACGATGCGGCGCAGGATCGGATCCGCTCGGCGTTCGCGGCGGCGTTCGCCCGGCGGTCCCGCGACGAGTGGGTGGAGCTGCTGGCGGGGGCCGACACGTGCGTCGCGCCGGTCCTCGAGATCGCCGAAGTGACTGCCGAGCCTCAGTTCGTGGCCAGGGGGGTCGTCACCTCGGCGCTGCACCCGACGGAGGGCCCGCTGGCGCAGCTGGCGCCGCTGCTGGCCGGCATGGTCCGGCCTTCCGGCGGGGCGGGGGCCGGGGCGCCGGTGGTGTTGCCCGACATGACCCAGACAGACACGGAGCACCTCTTGAAGGAGGCCGGAGTGGACGGAGAGACGGTGGCCCGCTGGATGGCCCGGGAGGTGGTGGCGTGACGGGCTCGGCTGACACGACGGCGTTGGACGAGATGCGGAACCTGATCGGCAAGGAGCAGTACCACGAGGTGGGGGAGTTCCCCGTCGAGCGATCCTACGTCTGGACCTCGTGCGCCTCGGTGGAGAACGGCAATCCGCTCTACTGGGACGACGCGGTGGCCGACGAGGTGACCGACGGTCCGATCGCCCCGCCCTCCATGGTCTCGGTCTGGTTCCGGCCCCACCACTGGGCGCCCGGGCGCACGGCCGAGGCGTTGCCGCTGCAGGTGCACTTCGACCTGAAGGCCGCCCTGGGGCTGCCCGAGGCGGTCATGACCGACGACACCATCGAGTTCCACACACCGGTGCGGATGGGCGACGTCCTGCAGACGCACCAGGTGCTGCGCTCGGTCAGCGACGAGAAGACGACCAAGCTGGGCACGGGGCGCTTCTGGGTGATCGACGTGGTCTACGCCAACCAGGACGGCGAGCTGGTGGCGGTCGAGACCTACACGGGCTTCGGCTACCGCCGGGGGGAGGCGGCCGCATCGTGAGCACCGCAATTGTGCCGGAATTGTTGTTGGACGACGTCTCGGCCGGGGACGCGCTGCCAGAGCTCAATTATGCAGTCACCGCGACGACCGTCGTGCTGGGCGCACTGGCCACACGGGACTGGCGCCCCATGCACCACGACAAGGACTTCGCCGTGGAGCGCAACGGGACGCGGGACATCTTCTTGAACACGCCCAACCAGGCCGCCTGGTTCGAGCGTTACCTGACGGACTGGACCGGGCCGTACGGCCGGCTGGCCCGGGTCACCTTCCGGATGAAGGGCTCGGTGTTCCCCGGTGACACCATGACCCTCGCCGGCGTGGTGGAGTCGACGTCGGTCGACGAGGTCGGCTGCGGCTTCGCCACGGTGGCGGTGACGCTCTCGGTCGACGGCGACGTCAAGACGACGTGTGCCGCCCGGGTGGCCATCCCCCGGAACGCCGACGACAATCCCTGGGCCCGCCGGGGTGACCAGTGGCGGCCGGCGCCATGAGCGTGGCCGTGTCATGTGTGTCCCTGACCCCTCGAGCAGAAGAGAGATTCTGAGTGTTGGACCTTGATTTCGACCAGGAACAAGAGCTGTTGCGCCAGACGGTGCGCGACGTGCTGGCGCGGCACTGCCCGCTCGACGTGGTGCGGCAGATGGAGGACGACCCCGCCGGCTACCCCGCCGCGCTGTGGTCCCAGCTCGGGGAGCTCGACCTGATCGGGCTGCTGCTGCCCGAGGAGTACGGCGGCTCGGGCATGTCGCTCATTGAGGGCGTCGCCCTCTACGAGGAGCTGGGCCGGGCGCTGGCGCCGATCCCGCACTTCGTCAGCGCCGTGCTGAGCGGCGGCGTCCTGGCCGCCGCCGGCAGCGAGGCGCAGAAGGAGCAGTGGCTGCGGCCCGTGGCCTCGGGTGAGGCCATCCTCTCCCCGGCCTGGCTCGAGCCCGAGAACGGGTTCTCGCCCCGGGGTGTCCAGGCGACGGCCGAGGCGGCCGGCGGCGGGTTCCGGCTCAACGGCACGAAGCGCCACGTGCTGTTCGCCGCGGCGGCGGACCGGCTGGTCGTGCTGGCCCGGACGGGTGAGGCGGCGGAGGCCGTCGACCTGTTCCTGGTCGACCCGAAGGCGAGCGGCGTCACGCTGCGCCAGCAGTTCAGCATCGCGTCGGACACGCAGTACGAGGTGACCCTGTCCGATGTGACGGTGAGCGAGGCCGACCGAATCGGCGCGGCCGGGAGCGGCTGGGCCACGTGGCAGGAGGTGCTCGAGCCGGCTCTGGTGCTCCTGGCGGCACAGGCCGTCGGCGGCGCCCGCTACGCGCACGAGATCACCACGCAGTACGCCAAGGACCGCCACCAGTTCGACAAGCCGCTGGGTGCGTTCCAGGCGCTGGCGCACTATCTCGCCGACGCCGTCACCAACCTCGACGGGGCCGAGCAGCTGGTGCACGAGGCGGCCTGGGCGGGTGCCACCGGCCGCTCGCTGTCGTCGCTGGCCCCGATGGCCAAGCTGTTCGCCTGCTCGACCTTCCGTGACATCACCGCCATGGCCCAGCAGATCTTCGGGGGCATCGGGTTCACGCTCGACTTCGACATCCAGCTGTACTTCCGGCGGGCCAAGCAGCAGCAGCTGATGTGGGCCAACGACCGGGTCCTGGAGGAGGCGGTGGCGGCGGCGCTGTTGGACTGAGGGGCCGGCCTGGGCTCAGGCGCTCCCGGCCCGGCGCAGGGGCGGGTGTGCCTGCAGGCGTCGGTCATCGATGACGGGTCCGGGCGCGAAATCGACCACCTCGCCCGGTTCGGCGTCGCACTGCTCCACCTCGACGGCCCTGCTCGCCCGGAGCGCGTGTCCGCGGCAGTAGCGAAGTGCGAGTGGGATGCAGGCCGCCAGGGTGGCGACCCCGCCGACCATGATGGCCACGCGTGGATTGGTGACGTCGGCGATCCAGCCCACCAGCGGTGCGCCGATGGGGGTGCTGCCGAGGAAGGCGATGGCGTAGAGCGCCATCACCCGGCCCCGCATGGCGGGGTCGGCCTGCAGCTGAATGGTGGCGTTCGCGGTCGCGATGAACGAGATGCTGCAGAGCCCCATGAAGACCAGGGCCGCGAGGGCGATGGCCTCGGTCGGGGCCGCCGCGACCAGGAGGAGCATGACGCCGAAGGCGAGCCCGATGAGGCTCAGCATGGCGGCGCTGGGCCGGCTGCGGTGCGCCACCATGAGTCCGCCGACGACGGCACCGGCGCCCATGGCCGCCATCGAGCGCGCTGTAGGTGCCGGCGCCACCGTGGAAGGTGCGGGTGGCCAGCAGCGGAAGGGTGGTCGTGAAGTTGAAGGCGAAGATGCCGACCACCGCCATGGCGAGCAAAGGATCGCGGAGCCCGGGCGTGGACCACACGTAGCGCAGGCCCTCGCGGACCTGTCCCTTGGCCCGGGCCACCACAGGGCGTCGGTGAAGCTCGGTGGGGCGCATCATGAACAGGGCGACCAGGACGGCCACGTAGGACGCGGCATTGAAGAGGAAGCAGGCCGCGAGGCCGACGGCGTAAATGAGGATCCCCCCGATGGCCGGGCCGATCACCCGGGCGGAGTTCATCACCACGCTGTTGAGGCTGATGGCGTTGGGCAGGAGGTCGCGGCCGACCATTTCGGAGACGAAGGTCTGGCGGGCCGGGTTGTCGAACAGGTTGACCACGCCGAACAGGGTGGAGATCAGGTAGACCTCCCACATGGTGACGCTCCCCAGCGCCACCAGGATGCCGAGGGCGAGAGCGAGCACACCCGATGCCGTCTGGGTGGCGTAGAGGAGGCGCCGCTTGTCGACCCGGTCGACGATGAGGCCGCCCCAGCTGCCGAGAAGCAACATCGGCACGAATTGCAGTGCGGTGACGAGCCCGACGTTGAACCCGTTCCCGTGCAGCTGGTCCGAGAGGACCAGCAGGCCGAGGGCGACCGCGTGCATCCAGGTGCCCGAGGCCGAGATGACCTGGCCGACGAAGAAGAGCCGGTAGTTGCGGACGCGCAGCGCCTGGAAGGTCTGCCGGGCCGCCCGGGTGATGGGACTCATTCGTCCGCCACCAGATGCTCGAGGAGGCTGGTCATGGACTCGGCCAACTGCTGCTCGGCCGGGTCCAGGGCGGCCAGTCGGCGGTTGAGATAGGCGTTCTTGAGGCTGCGGATCCGCTGGAGGTTGCGGCGGCCCTCGGCGGTGATCCGGACCCGGACCACCCGGCGGTCGACGTCGTCGGTCTCGCGCGCCACCAGGCCGGCGCCCTCCAGGGAAGCCACCAGGCGGGTCACCGTCGGCGGCTGGACCTGCTCGGCCGCGGCCAATTCGCCCAGGGTCGGGTTGGTCAGCCGGTTGACGGTGCCGAGAGCCGAGGCCTGGGCGGGGGAGAGCCCGGCCAGCGCCTGCTGACGGAGCTTGCGGTTGAGGCGGACCACGGCCACCCGGAGGCGGCTGGCCAGTTCGTCGTCGGACGCGATCCCGGCCGCCGTTTCCTGCGGGTCGGCCACTGCCATTGCGGTCGGACGGGATGCGTGCATGCGTCCATATTACTTAGTTGTGCTAACTAATAGCGCGGCTGCTCCCGAATCGGCGTCCCACCAGGCATTTCAGGGTTGACCGGGGCAGGCCGCGCTCAGTCGACCGGCTCGTGTTCGCTGCGACGCTCGCCGAGGATCCCGTGGGCGGCCACCGAGGCCGCCTGGGCGCGGTTGCGGACGCCGAGCTTGCGGTAGAGGTGACGCAGCTGGGTCTTGACCGTGTTCTCGCTGATGTAGAGGTGATTCCCGAGCTCGCGATTTGTCATGCCGGTCGAGAGCAACGACAGCAGCTCGCTCTCCCGCTCGGTCAGGCCGCTGTCGCGCCCCGGCCAGCGGAGCATGTCGTCGATCTGGCCATGTTGCGTTCGCTGCGTCAGAACGACCCGCTGGCCGCTTGCGGCGGTCTTCAGGCCGCCGATGATCTGCTCTCGCGGCACGGCCTTCGAGATGAAGCCCTGTGCACCGGCCGCCAGGGCTTGACGCACAGCCTCGGGTTGATCCGAGAAGGTGAAGACCACGACGGCACCGTTGTCGGGGTCGGCGCTCAGCGCCCGGACGCGCTCTTGCAGGAGGTCCGGCTCGCCGTAGGTGTCGAGAAGCGTCACGTCGACGTCCGTTCTCGGTTCGTTGTCGATGTCGAGCTCGACGACTTCGATGTCCGCTCCCGCGGTCTGGAGCAGTGCGCGTAGGCCTTCGAGCACGATCATGTAGTCGTTCACCAGGGCCACCCGGATCGGCTCCGCCACACTGCAACTCTACGACGGGCCCGTCGGCTTTAAATCACCCGAACGGGTGATTGACCCCTACGGGCTCGGTCAACCAGTGTGAGACGGCACACATCACCTCCCGCGAACGCATTTTCGGGGGGCATCCACACGGGAGTGCACTGAGAGATATCGAGGAGAAATCGACGAAATGGGCCTGATACTGCTTCTTCTTCTCCTGGTCCTGATCTTTGCCGGCCTTGGTTTTGCCTTGCACGTGCTGTGGATCATTGCCGGAGTGCTGCTCGTGGTCTGGCTGCTCGGCTTTCTGGTGTCGGGGGCCGAGCACAGTTGGTACCGCGTGCAAAGGAAGTAGATGCGAAGAGGATGTTGATCCTTTCGCGGCCCGACGTGATCGACATGGACGCGACGAACCTGCAGTACGGGAGCACGATGCAGGTCCGGGTCGTCCGGCAGGACGGTCAACCGGTCGTGCTCCTCCTCGAGGGTGAGCTCGATATCACGTCGATGGACTCGTTCGAGAGGGCGCTCGCCCACGTACGGCCGGAAAGAGAAACCGGGATCACGTTCGATTTGCGGGAATGCACGTACATGTCGGTCCAGGGATACGAGGCGATGGTTCGGGTCAGTCGACAGACGCGGGTCGAGGTGCGCGTGACGACCGACCTCGCGTGCAGGGTCCTCGCCTTGTGCGGCTACGAAGGCGTGGTGCGGATGATGATCCCCGAATCCGCCCTCCCGGCTGGGCGCTGAGTGCCTTCCCGACGTCGGATGGGGGTGATTGCGGACCCCACACAACGCCAGCGACGCCCGGAGTCGTCGCGACGAGGTGCGGCAACCGCGCGGCCAGCCGGGTCGCGCACAGATGATGGAGAAGAGAGCGCAGTGCGGATATGGCTGGAACTGAGAGCGATCGCAGCGGGGGCCGGGTCCACGCTGCCCAAGCCGGGCTCGGGTGGAACAGGGTCCCGACTTGCCACGCTTGCGATTGGGCGGCCCGCGACCTCTCGCTGGCGAGGCTGCTCGAAGGCCACGTCGATGCGTTGGCGATCCTGAACGAGGCCGGCCGGGAGCCGGAGTCCGGTGCCATCTACGGGGTGTGGGCTGCCCGTCCACCGGGAGGCGGGACGACGGCCCGGCTCGCCCCGGACGGATGGCAACTGACGGGTACCAAGCCGTTCTGCTCGGGCAGCACCCGCCTCGACCGCGCCCTGGTCACGGCCGAATGCGGGGACGGGTATCGGCTGTTCGACATTTCGGTGGCTGAAAACGTCGTGCGGGTCCATCCCGGGTCGTGGCCGGCCGTCGGCATGGCCGATTCGTTGAGCGACACGCTCGATTTCGGTGGCGCTCCGGTGCCCGCGGACCGTGCGGTCGGTCCTCCGGGCTTCTACCTCGAGCGTCCCGGATTCTGGTTCGGGGCCACAGGGGTCGCCGCCTGCTGGTACGGGGGCGCCCGAGGCCTGGTCGGGCATGTCCTGCGAGCCTGGGCCCGCATCTCGGAGCTTGGTAACCGAGGTCGGCTACGCCGTGGCGCACATCGACCTGATGCGCCGGGCTCTGCAGCAGGCGGCGGGAGAGATCGATGCGGATCCCACCGACGATTCCGGCGAAGCACGTCGACACGCGCGCTCGTGGTCCGTCACGCGGTGCATCACGCCGCCCAGGAGGTCCTGGTGCACGCCGCCGCGGCCGGAGGGGCTCGACCCTTCTGCCTCGATGCCGACCAGGCCCGGCGGGTGGCGGATCTCTACGTGTACCTGGCTCAGTACCGCGGTCCACAGGACGCCAATGCCCTCGGCGCTATCGCCTCTGACGGCTGGCCATGGACTTAGTCGTCGACGACGTGCACCCCGGCACCGACGAGTGCACATGGCTCGGGTCGGGGCGCCTCCGGACCTTGCGGCAGCTGTGCGTCGCCCTGCCCCGCCGGCTCGTTGTCGTCGCGCCGCATCCCGACGACGAGGTGCTCGGAGCGGGAGGGCTCATGCAGTGGCTGCACCACCTCGGTGTCGAGATTGCGATCGTCACCGTCACCGATGGCGAGGGATCGCATCCGGACGCAGAATCTCTCGGCGTCGACATCGCCTCGACGCGGGCCAAGGAGTCCGCGGTCGCACTGGAGCGACTGGGGTGCGAACCTGCTGCGACAATCCGACTGGGCTTTCCCGACGGGGCGGTGGCCACCGAGACCCCCCGCCTCGTCGACGTGCTCTCCGACCTGCTCGGGCCCGACGACCTCTGTCTGACACCGTGGCGGGCCGACGGCCACCCCGATCACGATGCCACCGGGGCGGGGACGCTGGCGGCTGCCGCCGTCACCAACACGCCTGTCCTCGAGTACCTGGTCTGGGCCTGGCACTGGGCGGCCCCAGACAGCAGCGCCGTTCCCTGGAGCCGTTGCCGCCGGCTCGACCTGGGTCGGCGAGAGGTGGCGCGCAAACGCTGGGCCACGTATGCGTTCACCTCGCAGATCGCACCGCGCCGTTCGGAGCTCGGGGGAGGTCCGGTGTTGGCGGACCCCATCCTGCGGCGATTCTGGCGACCGTTCGAGGTGTTCATCGGGGCGGACGGATGAACTCCACGAGCCGGGCCTACTTCGAGCAGATGTACCGCGACAGCGTGGATCCCTGGGGATTCGAGAGCAGCCACTATGAGCAGCGGAAATACGCCGTGACGGTCGCCAGCCTGCCGCGGGCCCGCTACCGCTGGGCCTACGAGCCCGGGTGCTCCGTGGGGGTGTTGACGGAGTTGCTGGCGATCCGGTGTGACCGCCTGCTCTGCAGCGACATCATCCCCGCCGCCCTCCAGCGGGCCGAGGCGAGGCTCCGGAAGCGGCCCCATGTCTGGTTCGAAGAACGCTCCATCCCCGGTCAGTGGCCCACCGGCCCGTTCGATCTCGTGGTGCTGAGCGAGATCGCGTACTACTTCGACGAGAAGGACCTGCAGCAGGTGTTGGACTGCGTCATGGGCTCCACTCCGGTCGGGGCCCATGTCGTCGGGGTGCACTGGCGCGGCGAGACGGACTACCCACTGACCGGCGACCGCTGCCACGAGCTCATTTCGGACGCACCAGGTCTCGTCAGCATTGTGCAGCACCGCGAGGAGGAGTTCCTCCTGGACGTCTGGGAGCGGAGGTGACAGCCCTGAGAAGCACGAGGGCGGCGCGGGCCGTGGGCGTCGTCGTGCCGGTCCATGACGAGGAGGATCTGCTCCCGGTGGCGCTCGAAAGCGTGGAGGAGGCGCTGGACGCGCTGCCGTCAGCGGTCTCCCGCCGGGTCGCCGTCGTGCTGGACGACTGCCGCGACGACAGCTCCGCTGTCGCGCACGCGTGGGCCGGCCGGGTCGGCGCCCTGGTCGTTGAGCGGGAGTGCCGAAGCGTCGGGCTCGCCCGCCGCACGGGAAGCCGGAAGCTCCTCTCGGCCTGGCCCGATGTGCATCCCGCCATGATCTGGCTGGCGACCACCGATGCCGATTCACAGGTCCCCCGGGACTGGCTGACCGTGCAGCTTGAGGCCCATCGCTCGGGGTCGGACCTGTGGGCCGGGAGGGTGCGCGTCGCCGAGCAGAGCGCCGTCGTCCGGCAGTGGAGTGAGGCCTACGCCATTGAACGCCGTCCGATTCACGGCGCCAATCTCGGGTTCAGCGGCTCCCTCTACGAGCACATCGGAGGATTCCGCGGCCTGCGGAGCGGGGAGGATCGCGACTTCCATCGACGGGCCGTGGCGGCCGGTTTCCGGGCCACCTACGACCTGCGGGCCGCCGTCACGACCAGCGCCCGCCGGAGGGGGCGGGCGCCGGGAGGCTTTGCCGGCGTGCTGGGCGATGTCGAGGAAGAGCAGCTGGAGGCCAGTGCCTGACCGTCTGGGAGAGCCGGGTCAGAGTGCATGGAGAAAGCCGGTCAACAACTCGTTGAACTCGTCGGGCCGTTCCTGCTGGATCCAGTGACCGCAGCCGGGAAGGATGTAGCTGCCCTGCAGGTTGGGCAGGGTCTCGGGATAACGGGCGATGGCGCCCGCTCCCCAGACGGTCGGTCCGTCCTTCTCTCCTCCGACATAGAGCGCCGGCACGTTGATCGGCGAACCCCGCCACGCGGTGAGGTCCACCCAGTCGCGATCCACGTTGCGGTAGCGGTTGAGCGGGCCCCGGAACCCCGACCGCTCGAACTCCGCGGTGTAGAAGGCCAGATCGTCATCCGTGAACCAGCCGAGGGAGCACCTCGGGGTAGACGAAGCGGTCGCGCATCATTTTGCCCCCCGGGATGATGCCCATCGACCCGCCGTCGGCCGGTGGGCCGCTGTCGCCGGACGCGCTGAAGTAGAAGCCGAGCAGCCACGAGCGCACGTCGATCTCGATTTCGGCCTCGGCGCGGCCCGGCTCCTGGAAGTAGTTGATGTAGAACTCCTCGCCGGGAGCAGCGGCCATGGTGGCGAAGCTCTCCGTCGGCCGGCGACGACCCGGCGGGCTGTAGGCGACGCTCAGCAAGGCGACTCCGATGAACATGTCGGGCCGCAGCAGGGCCGAGTGCGCGGCGATGGGCGAGCCCCAGTCGTGGCCCACGATGATCGCCGTCTTCTCCCCGAGTGCTTCCAGCACCCCCACGTTGTCGGCCACGTGCTGCAACATGCCGTAGGCGGCCACGTCCTGCGGCTTCGAGGAACGCCCGTAGCCGCGCACGTCGATGGCGACGGCGCGGAAGCCGGCTTCCGCGATGGCGGGCAGCTGATGGCGCCACGAGTACCACGATTCAGGGAAGCCGTGCACGAGGAGGACGATGGGCCCCTCTCCCTCCTCGACGAGATGGATGCGGGTGCCGCGGGCGTCGACCGTGTGATGCCTCATCGGGGTAGCGTAATTCGCAGTCCCTCCACCGGGTCGGGCGCAGATCGCGGTGGATCCGCACCCGATGGCCACGGTTACGCTCCGGGTACGTGACTCGAATGGCACGCCGGACGTCGTCAATGCTGGAAACGGTCGGAGCCCGATGCGCGGTCGCGGCGACCCTGGGGATCGTCGCCGGCGTCATCGGCAACGCGTTCGTCGCCTGGCAGGCGGCCATCCTGGTCGGGTGGGACGCCGCGGCGGTCTGCTTTCTGGTGTGGACCTGGCTCAAAGTCGGCAGACTGGATGCGGCAGCGACCAAGCGGCATGCGAACATCGAGGACCGCAGCCGGACCACTGCGGAGGGGATCGTTCTCGTCGCCGGTGTGGCGCTGCTCGCCGCGGTCGGGCTGGTTCTGTTGCAAGCAGGCCATTCTCACGGCGGAACGAAGGCCTCCCTGATCACGATCGGCATCATCAGCGTCGGGCTCTCCTGGGCGACCGTCCATACCGTCTTCATGCTCCGTTACACCAGGTCCCACTACCAATCGCCCGAGGGCGGCGTCGACTTCAACGAGAAGGATCCGCCCGAATTCCTCGACTTCGCCTATCTGGCTTTCACCATCGGGATGACGTTTCAGGTCTCGGACACCAATCTGACGACCAAGGCGATCCGCAGGATTGCGCTCTCGCACGCGTTGCTGTCCTACCTCTTCGGCGCGGTGATCGTGGCACTGGCCATCAATGTCGTGGCCAGTCTGCTGAGTTGACACGCACGGGTCGTCGAGGAAGTGGCGCCACCGGTTTTCGCTGCCCGCTATCCGGGTAGGGTCAGAGGGACGGTCGATCGTGAGATCGCCGCGCGAGGTCCGAGTGACTGACATCAAGGCCGACCAGGGCGGACGGAAGCCGAGATCAACGCGTCGGCCGTCGCATTGAGAACCGGGTCGAATTCCCGGCAGACAGAGAGTGTGGCGATGTCGAACGTAGCCGACGAGAAGCAGGATTCCACCGAGCAGCCGGAGCCCAAGCACAAGCACGGCTCCAAGGAGGCGTCAGCTGCCCGGACACGGGTGAGCGCGAGTTGGACCGCCGTCGTGGTGGCCGCCCTGGTTCTCGTCCTGCTCATCATCTTCATCGCCCAGAACACGCAGCGCTCGTCTGTCAACTTCTTGGGACTGCACGGGACCGCGCCGACGGCCGTGGTGCTCCTCATTGCCGCCGCAGCGGGAGCCCTGATCGTCGTGACGGTGGCGGTGGCGCGGATCCTGCAGCTTCGCCGGGCCGCATCGCACTCGGAGGGCTGACTCCCGGCCGAGGGAGCGATATTGGGGAACGGAATAGTCTTTGTCCGTGGACGTGACATGCGCCTGCTGCGGCAAGGTCCCTGAAACAGGGTTCGTCACCCTCTTCAGTCACCGGGAGATCGCCATCTGTTCCTGGTGCCTCGACGGCCTGGTTGAGCAGCGTCGGCGCCAGATCTCCGGGCACACCGGAGGCTGGCACATCGTGGGCGACGAGCCGATCTTCAAGGTCGCAGACGTGGCGCGTGCAATGGACCACTACGCAAAGCTCGGTTTCGAGGTTTCCCAGCATGACGACACCTACGCCTTCGCGGGGCGAGAGGACCGGGTCACGATCCATCTGACCCGCGATGACGGGGACGGCTTCGGCCCGAGCGCGGTGTACCTGCACGTCGACGACGCCGAGGCGGTCGCACGCGAGTGGCGACTCGCCGGTCTCGACGTCGAGGGCCCGGAGAACCAGGACTACGGCAAGGCTGAGGGGACGCACACCGACCCCGACGGGAACCTCATCCGCTTCGGTTCGCCGATCCGGGAGTGAAGCGCACGACCTGGCGATTCAGGTCCCGGAGTCAGCGTTCACACCCGAGTCCGGCACAGCCGTGTTCCGCAAGAGCTCGTGGGACACCACCACGTACGCCACTGCGACGACCCCGTAGCCGGCCATGCCCTCCTGGATCGTCACCTGGGGCAGGTACCAGATAACCCACGCCATGACGGCGATCAGCACCGCGGTACCGATCCGCAGAATCAGCAGTGGAAGCCGGGGCACGCGCGGCGAACAGAGTCCCAAGAAACCCAGGGCGAGGAAGGCGAGGACCAACGGGGCGGTGAGGAGCCACACGTCACCGTCGGTCAGATCGTTGCCACTGCGCAGCAGGGAGAACGCGCCAAGGCCGACTGCCGCCCCGATCACGCCGACATGCAGTGGGAGATGCCCCAAGAGCCACCAACGCTGGCGGCGCCGGCCCGGCGGCATGCCGGCCATTGCAATGGAGTCGAAGTAGGCGATCCAGATGCTGCAGACGATGACGAACTCGAGGCACACGATCAGGAAGTTGATCTCGTAGAGGTGGCGGCTCGAGCCCGTCAGGGCGACGCGGATGAACGACTCGCCGATGACGATTGTCGTGAGGCCGGCCAGGCGTTCCGCCAGGTGTTCGAGGTTGGCGGCCGGGCGCTCCGACCCCATGTCGTAGCGGTCCACCAGGACGGGCACGACCAGGAGGACTCCCGCCACGACCCAGAGAAGCCACGCGACGTGGAGCGGCACGTACCCTGACAGCGTGGCGAGAACGGCGGCGACGACGAAGGCGTTGCGCCTCGTCGCGGCGAACTCGGCCAGCTCCTTGCGGGTCCGCCTGGTGACCTCGTGCAGGGCGGCGACGACGATCAGCAGCACGCCGACGATCGGGGCGAGTGGCTCCCTCCAGGGGATCTGCGTGTGGCTCCCCACAATGATGAGCAGCACCATCGTGAGCATCTGCGCGAACAGCAAGCCGCGCCTGACTGTGTCGGTGTTGGGGTCGGCGTTGACGAGAAGCGTCGTGATCAGCCAGACCCACCACAACACGGTGAAGATGACGAGGGTCTTGAGTGCTATCTCCCAGGTCGGCTGGACCGACAGGTCGTGGGAGAACACGATGATGGCGGCCACCATGACGAGGTCGTAGAAGAGCTCAAGCCAGGTGACGTCCTCCGCGACGTACCGGGGCCTGCCCGCGCGTGTACGGGCGAACCGGTCGGCGAGGGGCTGCATGCGAGTCCTTGGCTCCGGGTGCACGGCCCTCCGTTGTCGACCGGACGTCAGGATGTCGCACGTGAGGATACATCGGAGCGGGTGGCAAACGCCCTTCCCTTGGTAGCGTTCTTCGCCCATGGCGACCGACACGCTGAGCCTGGAGGACGCCCGGCGGGTCGCGCTGCACGCGCAGGGGCTGCGGGGCGCCCGCGTGAGCAAGGGTGGCGTGAGCGCGATGCTGCGCCGGCTCGGCGCGGTGCAGCTCGACACCATTTCGGTCCTGGCCCGTTCGCATGAGCTCGTGGCCTACGCGCGGCTGGGTGCCGTGGGGCGCAAGAAGGTGGAGCGGGCCTACTGGGGGCCCACGAGCGAGACGTTCGAGTACTGGTCGCACGCGGCGTGCGTGCTGCCGCTCGAGGACTGGCCGGCCTACGCGTCCAAGCGACGCCATCGCCGCGAGAAAGGGAAGCGATGGCACGTCCTCTTGGAGCAGGACAAGACCTGTGGTGAGGTGCTGGCGCGCCTGCGCGACGAAGGCCCGCTGACGGCCAACCAGCTGGGCGGCGCCAAGAAGGGTGGTCCGTGGTGGGACTGGTCCGAGGTCAAGATCGCCGCCGAGTGGCTGCTCGACATCGGTGAGCTCGTCTGCCGCGAGCGGCGCGGCTTCGCCCGCGTCTACGACCTGGCCGAGCGGGCCATTCCCGCCGAGCTGCTGGCGCAGGACTGGAGCGACGAGGAGTGTGCAAAGTACCTGGTCACAGCCGCTGGAAGGGCACTCGGGGTGGCGACCGAGGCGGATCTCGCCGTGTACCACGGCGTGCCGCGCGCCCTGGTGCGCCAGGTACTGCCCTCCTCCGGCCTGACCAAATTGTCGGTGGCGGGGTGGAAGCAGGCCGCCTATGCCGATTCCGGCGCACTCAGCGCGGTCGGCACCCGGATGCGCGGTCGCACCGTGCTGCTGTCGCCCTTTGACTCCCTCATCTGGTACCGGGAGCGGGTGGAGCGCCTGTTCGACCTGCGGCACCGGCTCGAGGCCTACACGCCGAAGGAGAAGCGTGTCTACGGCTACTTCGCGATGCCCGTGCTCGACGGGACCCGCATCGTGGGGCTGGTCGACCCGGGCCGCCGGGGCGATGTGCTCGTGGCCAAGCAGGTCACGTTGCTGCGACCGGGCGCGGCGGCGCCGGTGGCGCGGGCGCTGGCGGAGGCGGCGTCGTGGGTCGGGTGCCCGACGTGCGAGGTCGAGCGCGTGGAGCCGGCGTCGGCTCGCAATGCGGTCCGGGCCGAGGTGGCGGCCGCCTTCGCCGACGGCGAGGGCTAGGGAGCTAGGGAGCGGCGCGCGCTGCGATCTGCTCGAAGACCTCGACGTCGCCGCCGTAGGGGCCGGTCTGGGCCGGGTGGTGCAGCACGAACTGGTCGAAGCCGAGCTCGGCCACCGGACCGACCAGCTCGTCGAACTGGTCGAGCGACGTGATGACCGGCTCGGTGGGCGTCCACAGCAGGACCCGCCCGATGCTCGACGGGTCGCGGCCGACCAGGCGGCAAGCCTCGTCGAGGAGGGGGAGCTGCCGCGTGATGGCGTCGAACACGTCCTCGGGGGTGCCGCGCCCGCGCCCGGTCGGGCCGACCGTGACCCAGTCGTGCCCGTGCAGGGCGGCGAGCCGCAGGCCCTTGGGGCCGCCGGCCGCGATGGTGAGGGGGAGGGGCCGCTGCACCGCCCCCGGCGTGCTCGGGGCCTCGAGCGCCGTGTAGTGCGCCGTCCGGACCGTGGTCCGGGCGGAGGGCTCCCCGTCGACAATGGGCTGGAGCACCTGGAGGAACTCCTCGAAGCGGGCCAGTCGTTCGGCCTTGGTCCACGGGTCCTGCCCGAGGGCCGTGGCGTCGGGGCCCTCGGAGCCCGGCCCGAGGCCCAGGTCGAGCCGGCCGCCGCTGATGTCACTCAGCGCCAGAGCGTCGCGGGCGAGCGTGACGGGGTGGCGGAAGTTCGGGGTGGCCACCAGGGTGCCCAGCCGGACGCGTTCGGTGACGGCGGCCGCGGCGGCCAGGACGGGCAGGGCGGCGTGCCAGGGGCCGTCGGGCATGCCGCCCCAGCGGACGTGGTCGTAGGTCCACGCCGCGTGGAATCCGGAGCGGTCCGCCCATTCCCACTGCCGGCGGGCGTCGGCCCACCGATCGGAGGGGAGGATGACGAGGCCCACGCGCATCGGCTCAACCTACCCGGGACGGTTACGTTGGCGCGGTGGCCAATGAGAAGGAATCGACGCGCTGGAACCACGAGCAGTGGGTGGCGGCGTGGCCGAAACGGGAGCGCCTGACCGAAGCGCTCACACCCCACCTGCTCGAGGCGGTCGGCGCACGGCCCGGTCAGCGGGCAGCCGATATCGGGTGTGGCGGGGGAGCGCAGACGATCGCCGTGGCCGGAGCGGTCGGGCCGACGGGGAGAGTGATCGGCTTCGACATCTCGGCACCGCTGGTGGAGCTGGCCCGGGAGCGTGCCGCGTCGGCGGGCCTGGACAACGTGGACTTCGTCGTGGCGGACGTGCAGACCGAGGGCCTCGGGCCCGAGCCGTTCGACGTGGTGGTCAGCCAGCTCGGTGTCATGTTCTTCGACGAGCCGACGGCTGCATTCGCCGCCATCCGCGCCGGGCTGCGTCCGGGCGGCCGGTTGGTCTTCGCCTGCTGGCAGGGAGTGGAGCAGAACCCCTGGCACACCGGCACCGTCATGCGGCCGTTCGTCCCGCCACCGCGCCTCCCGGCTCCGGGCAAAAGCCCGGTCGGGCCCTTCAGCCTCGGAGACGACGAGTACGTGCGTGACACCCTGGGCGGCGCCGGGTTCGGCTCGGTCGAGAGCACACCGGTGGAGCTCACGGTGCGAGCGCCGTCGAGCGCGGTGGTCGACCGCTCGCTGTTCGGGTTCATGGGAGTGGACCCGGAGCGGATGGACGAGGTCGACGCGGCGATCGACGCGCATCTCGCACGGTTCGCGGTGGGGGATGGCGAGTACGAGTATCCGCTGGCCTTCCGGGTCTACGAGGCCGTCAACGGCTGATGGCCGGGTACAGCGGGACGCCGCTGCCCAAGAAGCTGGGGATCGTGGCGGACTCGACGGTCGCACTGGTGGGCGCACCGGACGGCGTGATCGACGGCCTGCCCGACGGGGTGACAGTGAAGCGGCAGGCCCGCGGCAAGGCGGACGTCGTCGTGGCCTTCTTCACCGAGCGGCGGGACTTCGAGCGCCGTCTGGACACGCTGGGCCGGATGATCTTCCCCGCCGGCGGGTTGTGGGTGGCCTGGCCCAAGCGGGCCTCTGGCGTTGTGACCACCATGGACGAGAACGTCGTACGCGCCGTGGCATTGCCGCTCGGGCTGGTGGACAACAAGGTGTGCGCCATCGACGAGACGTGGACCGGCCTGCGGGTCGTGTGGCGGCGCGAGCGGCGCTGACCGCGTTCGGGGTGGCGGGCTCGGGGGTCGGGGGAGTGGCCTACTTCGGGCGGGGGACCTGGAAGAAGCAGGTGCCCCGGACGAGGGTCGTGCCCTCCTCGTTGATGACGCGGGCGTCGGCGATCGCCAGCGCCCGACCCTTGCGCACGATCTCACTGAGCACGGTGTAGTTGCCACCGATGGGGACAGCGTGCAGGTACTCGACGTTCAGCGAGACGGTCGGGGCAGACGGGGTCTCTATGAGGGGCATGAGCGCGGCGCCGCAGGCCTCGTCGATGACGGTGGCGATGATGCCGCCGTGCACGCTCCCGAACGGGTTCGCCATGTCGGGGGTCGGCGCCCAGGACATCTCGGCCTTCCCGTCCCGGGAGGTGAGGAACTGCCAGCGACCTGGGCTCTCGGCATACGGCGCGGGCATGTCGGTATCTCGCTTCATCATCGGTCGGACGTGACGGCGTGCATACTGCCCGCTCGGCGCTCCGAGCGCCCATTCGGGCTGTTGGTGGCCGGGTCGGGCCGGGCGGCCCCGCAGCGCGAGAGTGTGTGACCATGGGCGTGGGGGAGGGTGACGCGTGGGCCGGACCGCGGCGATCGGGGCCGAGCTTCGATCGCGACTTCTGGGACGGGCGGTGGTCCGAGGTGCTGCGCGACCACGCGGCACAGATCGCACAGCGGCCCCCGAGTGCGTACCTGACCGCGACGGCGGGAGAGCTGGTGCCGGGTCGTGCGCTGGACGCGGGGTGTGGACACGGAGCCGAGACTCTGTGGCTGGCGGCACGCGGCTGGCGGGTCACGGCGGTCGACTTCTCGGCGCCGGCCCTGGCCCAGGGCCGCTCGACGGCCGCGGCGCTCGGGTCGGACGTGGCGGGTCGCATCGACTGGGTGGAGGGGGACCTCGGGGCTTGGACTCCCGGCGCCGGCCTCTACGACCTGGTCGTGAGCCTCTACGTGCACGTCGCCGGCTCGGTGGAGGACATGGTGGCGCGCCTGGCCGGCGGGGTAGCGCCGGGCGGGACACTGTTGCTGGTCGGCCATCTCCCGGTCGACCCGGTGACGGGCGCCGAGACTCCCGCGGCCGGCCAGGTCCAAGTGACGGTCGACGCCGCCGCCGCCGTCCTGGGTGCGGAGCGTTGGGAGATGCTCGTGGCCGAGGACCGACCGCGAACCGTTGCGGGCTCGGGGTTCGATGCCGTCGTGTGCGCGCGACGGCGCGGTTGACGCGCGGCTTCGCCGCGCTGCGTTGCGCTGCGTTGCGCCGCGTTGTGGTCGCTGATCGGTGATCGATCTGTCGCTGTAGTTCGGGTTTGTGCGGTGTCGCGATGACACGGTGCGCGCTGTGTGCGATATCGCGCCTGCGAGATCGCGTGCCTGCGAGATCGCTGTACACAGGTCATGCGCGGTTCGGCAGCTGTGCTGACGCTGTGCGGCGTCGTCCAGTTCACGGACGTTGTTTACCGAAGCGCGTCGTGGGTACAGCCATTGCAGCAAGTTGAAAGGAGCCGGAAATGATCGGTGCTGGAGGGCTTGTCGTCAGTGTTATTGCGTTTGCGGTGGGGGCCATTCTTGATTGGGCCGTGACTGAGCCGTACCAACACGGCTTCAATATCAACAAAGTGGGCTGGATCCTGATGGTCGTCGGTGTCGTCGGGGCAGTCCTGTCAATCATTGTGATGGTGGCAGGCAACACACGCCGCCGTCGCACCGTCGTCGACGACGGCCACGGCAACGTGGTGCATCGCGTCGATTCGACGTACTAGCAACGAGGACCACATCGGTCTTCGGGTTTGTCCCCGGTCAATCCGGGACGTCCATCTTCAGAAAGGGTGTGTTTTCATGGTGCTTCTTCTCGCGCTTCTGCTCGTCCTGATTCTCTTCGGTGCCGGGTTCGCGGTGCATCTCTTGTGGATTGCCGCAGTCGTCCTCCTCGTGTTGTGGGTCGTGGGCTTCGCACTCGGCCGCGGCGAGAACGCCGGCAGTCACCGCTTCTATCGCTGGTAGGTCGTGGCGACCACGCAGGAGAAGCGTCCACGGGCCAGCAATGGCCGATTCGTCAAGAGGCGAAGCTCTGCCTCGAAGCGGTCGGGCTCGCCGGCCGGGGTGTCGTCGGATCGCACCAAGAGCCGGTCCGACACACTCCCGGCCCGCGAGGGCACGGTGCAGCTGGCCATCCTGACCTTGGCGATCGTCGTCGCCGTCCTCGGATTCGCCGTGCACTTCCTCTGGGTCGGCGCCCTTGTCCTGATGGGCGTCCTCTGGGGGACCATGGTCGCTGAACGCCAGCAACGACACGGAACGGTCAAGGGACTCGCAGCGGAGGTGGTCACGACCGTCGTGGACGAGGCGAGGGGCGTGATGGACGCCACCGCCGGGTCCGACGCTGACGGTGCCCCCTCTTCGTCGCAGCCCGGTGACGCGCGCCGAGATGCGCAGGAGCGCCTCGGGGAGGACTGATCATCGATCCCCGGAGAGGCCGGACCGGATCCGGCGCTAGAAGAACCCGATGCGCGAAAGCGGCCAGATCCGCAGGTCGACCTTGCCCACAATGGTCGACTCGTGAATCGGTCCCCAGAAGCGACTGTCGCAGGAATCGGGGCGGTTGTCACCCATGACGTAGACCTCCCCGGCCGGAATGCGATACGCCCGGTGCAACGAATAGGGCGCGGTCGACGGTCCCGGATAGGTGTCGTCCCTCACGCTCGGCGGCAGGAAGGGCTCGGGGAGGAGTCGCCCGTCGATGTAGACGTTCCCGTCCTTCAAGGAGATGACCTCGCCCGGGAGGCCGATGACACGCTTCACGAGGTCCGAGACCGGCGGCCCGGCGCAGTTCTCGTTCGGTGGTGTGGTGAAGACGACGATGTTGCCGCGGCCGACGCCGTGCAGGTGGTAGCTCAACTTGTTCACCACGATCCGGTCCCCGATCTGCAGGGTGGGCTCCATGGAGCCCGAGGGGATGGAGTACGTGGCCACGACGAACGTCCGCAGCAGCACGGCGACGAGGATCGCCACGACCACGACGCCGACCAGCTCGACGATCCAACGGGACGACGACTCGTCCTCTGCCTTCTGCGCCGCGCCCTCGCCCTCGCCCTTGTCTTCGCCCTGGTCCGGGGAGCCTTCCGCCTGCGGGTCGCCGTCCATGTCGGCAGAAAGTATGGCCTGGCCACCCCGGCGGAATGCGCACCGGCCCGGATGTCACGCCCTCGGGGCACAATGAATGGGTGGTCAGCGCCGTCATCTTCGATTTCTACGGCACCCTGGCCCGCTTCGCGGACACGGGTGCCTCCAACTACGAGACGATCTTCGCGGCGCACGGCTACCAGCCGGAGCGGGCGATCCTGGACAGCTATTTCTCCCGCTACGACGGGGTCGAGCACGGTGTGCACTCGGTCAGCGAGGAGGCCTACGAGGCCTGGGTGCGGCTTCGGCTGCGCGACCTCACCAGCGCCTGTGGTGTGCCCGATCCGCACGTCGAAGACCTCGTCGATGCCTTGCGATCGTCGGACCGGGGCGCCATGGTGCCCTATCCCGAGGCGGCGCCGACGCTGGCGTCGCTTCGTGCTTCCGGCCTCGCCATCGGCGTCTGCTCCAACTGGGGCTGGGAGCTCGACGCCTTCCTGGACCAGGTCGGCCTGCTGGAGCTGGTCGATGCCGGCATCACCTCGGCCCGTGCCGGGGCCCGCAAGCCGCACCCGGACATCTACGGTGCGTCCGTCGCCGCACTCGACGTCGACCCGGCCGACGCCGTCTTCGTGGGCGACTCCTGGGAGCCTGACGTGCGCGGCCCGCGGCGGATGGGCATGACCGCCGTGCACGTCTGGCGTGAGGAGGAGCGGGTCGGCTGGCCACCGCCCGAGCTCCAGGACGGCGACCATCGCGTCGGTGACCTCACCGGCGTCCTCGAGATCGTCCGTGGACTAGGTGCCGGGCGGCCAGCGGACCGTGAGCGCCTCGGGAGCCCAGTCGGGCCATAGGGGGTTCCCGAGGACGAATCCGTGGCTGAACTCGGCCACGACCAACGGGCCGTTGCGCTGCGAGTTGTCGTAGACCGTGGCGGTGCTGGCCAGCACCATGGCGTCGGCCACCAGGGGCCAGAGCCGCTGGTACCGCCCGCGGATCTTCTCCTCCGGGACGGCGTGGCCGCCGGCGACGACGCGGGCCGCCACGCGGGCGACCGCGAGCTCCTCGGGCACCAGCACGACGTGCACGGCCGTGTAGTACCCCGCTCCGTCGGCCTCGCGCACCAGGTCGAGCTTCGAGGGGTGGGAGAACACGGTCTCTGCGATGAACGGCTCACGCCGCGCAATGAGGGCCTCCCGAGTGGCGGCGGCGATGCGGGCCGCCTCGTAGGAATGCGTCTCGGGATGGTCGGGCCAGCGCTGCTGTGCGATCAGGTCGGCGTTCACGAAGCCGACGCGCGCCAGGACGGGGGCGAGCGTCAGGCGGACGAAGGTCGACTTGCCGGCTCCGTTGGGCCCGACCACGAGGTCGAGTCGCATGTGTCGGGTTCGGTCAGTTCAGGGGGGACGTCGTGCCGTCGGGCTCGTAGCGGACGAGCCGGCCGTCGTCGTCGAGGGCCACCGTCGCCACGCCCTCGCCGGCCAGGACGTCGCCGTAGTGCACCATGCGCAGCCGCTCCGCGATGGCGGCGTCCGTCTCGGCGTTGGCGACGAGGCGCTCCTCTGCGGTGAGGTCGCTCAGGGCCAGCGTCCCCTCCAGGGCGGCCTCGACCCGGCGGCGGGCGGTCGAGTGGTGGGTCGACACCGTGCGGCCCACCCGGGCCCAGTGGTCGAGTTGCTGCTTGGTCGAGCGGCTGTGGCGCGCACCCTCCACGGCAGCGGCGTCGACGAGATCTGCGGCGAAGCGGGTGACCTTGTCTGCGGCCATGCCGGACCTCCTGCTCTTCCGTTTCTCTTCGAAACAAGTGTAACAGTCTGTTACGTTTCCTTGCCCACGGGGGGCCGGCCGTTCTCGGACAGCCCGGCAGCCAGGACTTTCCGGTCGTCGTCGGTCAACCGGGTGAACTCCATGGCGCTGCTGCCCAGCGGGCGCCACCAGACGGCGTCCTCGCACGCCCAGGCCTCGGACCGGAGCCCCACCTTGGTCACCTTCCCGGTGGCCGTCTGGGGGAGCGAGGGTGAGACCCGGACATAGCGCGGGATCCACTTCGGTCCCAGGTCCGGCTGGGCGGTGAGCCAGGTCGCGAAGTCGTGGGGGTCGAACTCCTTGCCGGGCACCATCTCGAGGGCGACCATGACCTGGTCGCCGGCGCCCGACGCGGTGTCGGGGACCGGGTAGACCGCGGCGACGGCCAGGTCGGGATGGCGCGAGATGATCGATTCGACGGGCCCGGCGGCGAAGTTCTCCGAGTCGACGCGCAGCCAGTCGCCGGTCCGGCCGGCGAAGTAGAAGAACCCGTCGGCGTCGACGTAGCCCAGGTCGCCCGTCCAGTACCAGCCGCGGCGCAGCCGCTCCTGCTCGGCGTCGTCGCGGCGGTAGTACCCCTCGAAGCTGCCCCGGCCGCTCCGATTGACCATCTCACCGATGGCCTCGCCCGCATTGAGCAGCCGCCCCTCGTCGTCGAAGCGCGCCGGCGGGCACTCCTCGCCGGTCTCGGGGCTCATGACGGCCAGGTCGACGCCGCTGACGGGCTTGCCCAGCGCCCCCTTGGGCATCCCGGGGACCGGGTTGATGGCCGCGCCGCCCTCGCTCTGGCCGTAGCCCTCAATGAGGTAGCACCCGAAGCGGGCCCGGAAGCGGTCGCGGTCGCGGACCGACGCCTCGGTGCCGAACGCGCTCTTGAGCGTGTTCTCGGCGTCGTCGGGCCGCTCGGGGGTGGCCAGGATGTAGGCGATGGCCTTGCCGACGTAGCTGAACTTGGTGGCGCCGAAGCGGTGCACGTCGTCGATGAAGGCCGAGGCGCTGAAGCGCGGCCGGGTAGCGATGGCCGCGCCCACCATGACCGACGGTCCCCAAAGGGCCATCAGCGCGTTGCCGTGGAAGAGCGGCATGGGGCAATAGCACACGTCCTCGGAGGTGTAGCCGTACCCGGGCGCCGCCACCTCGGCGATGCCGGCCAGCCGGCCCTGCGTGCAGCGGACGGCCTTGGGCACTCCCGTCGTGCCCGACGTGAAGATGAGGAGGAAGAGCGCCTCCTCGTCGATGTCGTCGATGTGCGTCAGGAGGTGGTCGGCCTCGTCGCTGCCGGCGAACCGGGCGAGGAGATCGTTGTAGCGATCGGTGCCGACGACGAGGATCTTGTCGCCGGTCACGCCCAGGTCCAGCCCCTGCAGCAGCGCAGCCCCCTCGTCGTCGGTGACGATCATGGCGCAGTCGGTGGCCCGCACATCGGCGGCGAGCGCCTCGCCCCGCCGCGTCGGGTTGATGCCCACCTTGGCGGCACCGGCGAGCGCAGCGGCGTTCAGCCAGAAGAGGTACTCGGCGCCGTTGGGGAGCAGGACGCCGATGTGCGGCTTGCCGTCGCCGAACAGGGAGCGGGCCAGCGCTCCGCGGGTGGCGCCCTCGTTGACGGCCTGGCGCCAGGTCCAGCGGTCGTCGCCGTCCATGACGCCGATGCGATCGTCTTCGGCACGCGCGGCCAGCAGGTCGGCGACGGTCGTCACGGCAGCTCCCATCCCGGTGCGCGGCGCACCAGATCGCGGTCGAGGGCGTCGACGGTGCCGGCGCCACAGAGGGCCATGGTGCGGCGGAGCTCTGCTTCGTACCAGCGCAGCATGGCCGCCACGCCGTCGGCTCCGCCCGTCGCGAGGGCCCACAGCCCCGGGCGCCCGACGAGAGTCGCCCGGGCCCCGAGCGCCAGGGCCTTGACCACGTCGGGGGCCCGGCGTACCCCGCCGTCGACGTAGACCTCGGCCCGCCCGTCCACGGCGTCGACCACCTCGGCCAGGATGTCGGCGGTGGCTGGCGCGTCGGCCAGCTGGCGGGCACCGTGGTTCGACACGACGACGGCGGCCGCTCCGGCCTCGACGCACCGCGCGGCGTCATCCGCCCGCTGCACGCCCTTCACCACGACGGGCAGCGCGCTCAGGCCGGCCAGCCACCCGATGTCGTCGGGCGTCAGCGCGGGCTCGAACTCGTTCGTGACGACGGCCATGAACCCACCCTCGCGTGCGCTGTCGGTGCTGTCGCCGGCCAGGTTGGGCAGGGCCAGGTCGTCGGGCAGGTGCATGCCGATGCGCCACTCACGCAGGCGGAGGCCGGAGACGGGAGCGTCGGCGGTCAGGACCAGGGCCCGGTACCCGTGCGCTGCGGCGCGGTGGACCAGGTCTTGCGTGCGGGCCCGTTGGCGGAGGATGTAGATCTGCATCCAGCGGATGGCGTCCGGCGTGGCCGCGGCCACGTCCTCGAGCGGGCAGGTGGCCAGCGAGGACAGGATCAGGAGCGCACCCGCTTCGGCGGCGCCCCGGGCGGTGGCCACCTCGCCGTCGGGGTGGGCCAGCCCCTGAATGGCCGTCGGGGCGATGGCGACCGGCGAGCTGACGGGGCTGCCGAGCAGGGTGGTGGCGGTGGACACCCCGGCGATCCCGGCCAGCACGTGGGGGTGGAGCTGCCAGTGGCCCCAGGCCTCCACGTTGCCCCGCAGGAGGCGTTCGTCGTCGGCGCCCCCGGCGTAGTAGGCGTAGGCCATCTCCCCGATGGCGTGCCGGGCATCGCGCTCCAGGTCCTCCAGGGAGAGATCGGTGACCAGGGGTGCCGTGCGGCTCAGGGCCTCAGAGTTGTGCTCGGACGCATCGGTCCTGGCAGGATGAGCAGGCACGGGCCGCATGGTAGGCGCGCCCGAGCAGTGGACACCCGGAGGTGCCGTGCGTTTCTCCTATGCCGAGTCGATGACGGACCCGACCTTCTACGTCCCCCTGGCCCAGGCGGCCGAGGCGGCGGGCTACGACTCCATGGTCGTGCCCGACAGCATCTGCTACCCGGAGGTGTCCGACACCACCTATCCGTTCAACCCCGACGGGACCCGGGAATTCCTGGAGGACAAGCCTTTCCTGGAGCCCTTCTCGCTCATCCCGGCCATGGGGGCGTTGACCGAGAACCTGCGCTTCGTCACCTTCGTGATCAAACTGCCGATCCGCCAGCCGGTGCTCATCACCAAGCAGGTGAGCTCCACGGCGGTGCTCACCGACAACCGTCTGCTCCTGGGCGTCGGCACCAGCCCGTGGCCCGAGGACTACGAGATCTGCGGCGTGCCCTGGGAGCGCCGGGGCAAGCGGATGGACGAGGAGATCGCCATCATGCGGGGCCTGATGGCCGGGGGCTTCTTCGAGTTCCACGGCGAGGTCTTCGACGTGCCGTCCATCAAAATGTGCCCCACGCCGTCGCAACCGGTGCCCATCCTCATCGGCGGCCACCACGAGGCGGCCCTCCGGCGGGCGGCCGTGGACGGCGACGGCTGGCTGCATGGTGGGGGAGACCCCGCCGACCTGCCCGGCCTGCTGACCCGCCTGGCCGAGTTGCGGCGGGAGCACGGGACCGAGGACAAGCCGTTCGAGGTCCATGTCATTTCGCTCGATGCCTACACGGTCGACGGCGTGCATCGTCTGGAGGAGCTGGGCGTCACCGACGTGATCGTCGGCTTCCGCTGGCCCTACGGGGTGGAACAGGACACCGAGACGCTGGCGACGAAGGTGGACAACCTGAAGCGTTTCGCCGACGACGTCATCGCCAAGGTCCGCTGAGAGGGAGGGACATGACCGACGGATTCCCGAACGCCCGCGAGCTGGGGAACCGCTCCCGCGCCGCCGTGGCGGCAAAGGACCGTGACACCTGGCTGAGCCTGTTCGCCGAGGACGCCCTCGTGCAGGATCCCATCGGGCCCTCGCCTCTCGACCCCAGCGGCGAAGGCCACCGCGGGCTCGAGGCCATCGCGGCCTTCTACGACAATGTGATCTCCACCAGCGAGGCGACCGAATTCGAAATGAACCAGTCGTATCTCTGCGGGGACGAGGTGGCCGAGGTCGGCATCATCCGCATCACGCTCGCCGGTGGCACCCACCAGGCCATCGTGCGCGGCGTCTACACGTACCGGACCGACGGTGCCGGCAAGATCGCCTCGTTGCGAACCTTCTGGGAGTCCGACGCCATGGAGATCGTGGAGGTCGGCAGTTGAGCGTGCGCGTCCAGGTCCGCGAGGGACTGTTCACGGACGGCGAGGCGCCGGCGCTCCTGGGTACCCGTTGCGCCGCCTGCGGATCGGTCCACTTCCCCCGGGCCGATTCCTGCACCTACTGCGCCACCGAAGACCCCGAGCCGGTGGAGTTGTCCCGCCACGGCACGTTGTGGGCCTGGACCGCGGTGACCGCGCCGCCGCCCGGCTACCAGGGCGAGGTGCCGTTCGGCGTCGGCGTGGTCGAGCTGCCCGAGGGGGTCCGGGTCATCACGCGGCTGACCGAGAGCGACCCCGGCGCGCTGACGGAGGGGCAGCCGATGGAACTGCGCATCGTGCCGCTGCACCGGGACGAGGACGGGAACGACGTCGTGACCTACGCCTTCGCGCCGGCATGACCGGCGTCACGGTGGCCGGCGTCGGCCTGCACCCCTTCGGCCGCTTCGACGGCGTCTCGACCACCGACATGGGCGTGGTCGCCGTGCGCGCCGCCTTGCGCGAGGCCGGCATCGGCAAGGGCGGGTTCCAGGCCGCCTTCTGCGGCACGGCCTACGGCGGGGTCGCCACGGGCCACAAGGTGCTGAGCCGGCTCGGCATGACGGGCATGCCCATCGTCGACGTGGAGGCCGGCTGCGCGTCAGGCGGTGCCGCACTGATGCTGGCGGGGGCCGCCATCCGGGCCGGGCAGTACGACACGGTCCTCGTCTTCGGCACGGAGAAGATGCCCAAGGGGATCATCCGCTCGTCGTTCTTCGACCCCTGGCAGGAGGAGGCGGGCCTCGCCTCCACGCCGGCATTCTTCGGCCTGCGGGCGCAGCGACTGTGCCGGACCTCCGGCATCACCAAGGACCACCTGGCCCGGGTCGTGGTGAAGAACCGTCGCCACGGAGCGGCCAATCCCGACGCCATGTACCAGAAGGAGACGACCGTCGAGGCGGTGCTCGGATCACGGGTCGTGTGCGACCCGCTCCACCTCTTCATGCTGTGCTCGCCCAACGAGGGTGCCGCCGCCCTGGTGCTGCGGCGGGCCGACCTGGCCCCGTCGGGCGTGACGCTGGCCGCAGCCGTGCTGCGCTCCCACATCCCCGGTTCGGTGCTGAGCGAGTCGACGCCACTGGCCGGCAAGGCGGACGACGACGTCCCGGCGCCGACCACCCTGGCTGCCACGGACGCCTACGAGGAAGCCGGGGTGGGACCTGCTGATCTGCACGTCGTGGAGTGCCAGGACACCGACGCCGCCCGCGAGCTGGGCTCGTGCGAGGAACTGGGCCTGTGCGAGCCCGGCGGGTCCGCCGCGCTGCTCGACTCGGGCGCCACCACCCTGGGCGGACGCCTCCCGGTCAATCCGAGTGGGGGGCTGCTCTCGAAGGGCGAGCCGCTCGGCGCCTCCGCCCTGGGCCAGGTGGTCGAGCTCGTGCGCCAGCTGCGGGGCGAGTGCGGGCCACGCCAGGTCGAGGGCGCCCGGGTGGCCTTGTCACACACGGTGGGCCGGGGGGCCAACGCCGGCGTGGTGATCCTGACCCGTTGAGCTGACCGCAGGAAGAACACGCGACCGGCCACGGGGGCCGGCGGGGAGCCGTGCATGGTCGATGCGAGCCTGTGGCAGGAGGGTCCGGAGTCGCCGGTCACCGAGTGGCGGGCGACCGTCTGGGGCATGCCGACCCTCTTCTCCCTGATGGGCATTGTGTTCGGACTCGGCTTCCTGGTGATCGGCGCCGATCATCTCGTGGCACCGACGAGCTCGATCTCCCGTCTGCTTGCGCTCGGAATGATCGTCGGCGGACTGTGGTTCGCCGGTCTGAGCGGGCTGTCGGCCCTTTTCACCGTGAAGAGCATCAGGTTGCGGGAAGACGGAGACCTCGTGTTCACCGCATGGCGCCGGGAGGTCCGTGTCCAACCGGGTGGCCTGCTCTCCGTGCAGCCTGTGGTGTTCGATTGGAACAGGCTGCTTCCCTTCAGGGTCGACTCGGACCAGGGGACCCTCTGGTTGTGGCCCAGGTTCACCGACATGGACACGCTCTGGGACGCGTTCTTGTCGCACAGCCTGTTGGCGTCCGTTGCGCCGCTTTCGCCGTCCTTCCCGTGGAGCCGGAGCGGCTGAGAGCTGGTCGCGTTGCGGTCGATCTCAGGCGCCCGCGGGCGCGGTCAGGGAGGAGCGCCACGCCGGGGGAGCGATCGTCGCGAGATCGCGCTGCACCTTCGGCGTGCTGTCGCGCGGAGGCGAGTCGAAGAACGTGATCGATCGGCAACCCGACAGGGAGACGAGCACGGGTCCGAAGGCCGTGCCGTCGGCGTACTGGAAGTACAGACGTGCCTCGGAGCCATTGTCTCTCGGGCAGGCCACGCCGGCGTGAGCCGCCGGAGCCGCATTGATGTCGTCCACCAGGGTCGAAGCGAGTCGGGCCCCGATCGACCCATAGGCGATTTTGCACTGCGTGCTGTCCGACCCCGGGTCCCATTGCACGGTGCCGGCGGCCGGTTGCGAGCGAATGGGCACCGTCGTGGTTCCCGGGGGAGATGTGGCGGGGTAGACGAGGTCGCAGCGTCCATCACGCACGTACGTCGTTTGCACGACCCGGGGGATGGACTGCACGTTGAACGCCGACTGCCCGATTGACGTGCAGCTCTGCTGTCGGGTGACCGGCAGGAATCCGCCCCCGACGCTGACGAGGTCGCCCTCGTGCGCAATGACGTGTCCTTGTGCATTGAGCAGTTCGGCGGGGTGGAGCCGCACTTTGAAACCGGTTGGCCACAGGAAGGGGTCACGCCCCCCGAGGCCGGCGCAGGCGCCCGACTTGGTCAGATAGACGTGGAATGGCCCTTCGCTCGCGGCCTCCATGGAGAAGCCCCCGTCAGACGTCCAGCCGTCGGACGGAAGCGAGTAGGTCGGCCCGTCGTGCGAGTGTGCGCTTGCCGCCGCCGCGGAGGACGTCAGCCCGGTCCCGAAAGCCAGTACGGCCAAGACGATGACGGCGCCGGCCCGCCCGGTCCGAAGCGTGTGCGTGCTCACCAGCCAACACGATACGTCGGACGTGTTCGAATTGTCGGTCCCGGTTCACCGGGCCTTCCGCTCAGGAGCGGGGCGGCAGCACCGTGAAGGCGATCGTCGAGACGGCCGCCAGCTTGTTCTCCCGGCCGACGTCCGTGACCTCCACCTGGAGCACGAAGGTGGAACGGCCCTGCCGCACGATCCAGGCGTCGGCGCGTGCGGGGCCGACGGCCACCGGGGACAGGAAGTGGATGTTCATGTCCGAGGTCGCGGTGCTGAAGCCGTTCTCGTGATCGCACGAGTCATAGGCCAGACGTCCGGCGCAGACGTCGATCAGCACCGCAATGAGGCCGCCCTGCAGCGCGCCACGGACATTCGCCACTTCCGGGCGGACGTCCATCTCAATGATGAGGTGACCCTCGGGCGCCGGGATGTCCTTCGTGCCGAGTTGCTCGAAGAGGTGCCCCCCCTGTGCGATCACCTCGTTGTGCAGCTGGGACAGTTCCGCGTTGGGGAGCTTCGCCATGGGACATGGATATCCCAACTCCGACGGGGCCGCTAATCGGGTCGGGCGCGGCCCTCCGTTGCCGATGCGAGGCCTACCTCGTGACGTCGAAGGTGGCGGTCCCCGTCGTCCTGTCCCCGTGGTGCACCGTCCGACCGATTGTGCCGGTGACGTGGTCGGAGCCGATCGTCCCGCTGAAGTGGGCGACATTCGACGTCGTCCGTCCGGTCAAGGTGGCGTGGATCGGCTGTCCGTGGAAGGAGCCGGTGACCGTGCCGAACGTCTGCGCGGCCTTCGACGTCAGGCTCAGATTCGACAGGTTCAGCGAGATGTCGAGGGTGAAGGCGGTCCCCTCGATCGTCCCGGTGATGTCCGCCACGGGCAGGCTTGCGGGGATGGAGAGCGAGGTCGTGCCCAGTCCCGTGCCGCTCTGCTGCGGCAGGGGTGGGACGACACCGGTCGCAACGATCGGGAGCCCGCGGGCCGAACCGCTGATCGGCCCGATGGTGGGCTTTGTCCCGCTCGCGCCGGTCCACGAGACGGTGGCACTGCCTTTTCCGAGGGGAATCGAACGCAACCGTGCGATCTCGGCCGTCACGGGCACGGAGAGCAACCCGAGCGCCGTCAGTGTCCCGACGGCGATGGCGGTGCAGCGCCACGTCCCGCGCCGGGACCACAGGCGAGGGGAGTGTCCGGCCGGCATCCGCTGATCGTAGGCAGCCACGATGTCCCAGGGCGGCGAGTTCATCCCGTCGTCACGCTTCCTTCGCGGCCCGTGGCCTCACCGGGTCGGCCGGAGGCGGTGCATAGGATTGCTCCGTGGCGTCGGCCGGCGAACCTCCGACACCGGATCCCCTCTGGGTCGGTGACATGCAGATCCGTCTGCTGGCTCCGTCCGAGTCAGCCCGGCTCGGCGAAGCCGTTCGGGCCGTCTACGGCGAGACCTACCCCGTGCAGTGGACCTACGACCCGGACGAGGTGGCCCGCCGTATCGCCGCCGGTCTCCTGATCTCGGCCATCGCCGAGACGGCCGAGGGCGAGCTGCTGTGTCATTCGGGTCTCGTGCTCAACGCACCGGGTGACGCCATCGGCCACGCCGGCCAGGCTCTGACGCTGCCCGCGGCGCGGGGGCAGCACATCTTCACCACGGTCAAGCGTTACCTCGTCGACTGGGCGGCGGCCCTGGCGCTCGTCGGCATGTACAGCGAGGCCACTGCCGCCCATCCCTACAGCCAGCGGGCCCTGTTGGATCTGGGCGGCCACGAGACGGGATTCTTGCTCGGCTTCATTCCTGCGACGGTCGACAACAACGCCGCGGAGGGGTCGAGCCGGGGCCGCACGTCGGCCGCATTGTTCTTTCTCCGGTTGCGACCGGGCCATGAGCGGATGCTCTATGCGCCCACCCGTCACCGCGACATCGTGCTCCAGACGATTCAGATCTGTGGGTCCCGGTCCACCCTGGCCGAGGCGCCGGCGAGCCCGGACCTTCCCCCCGTCTCCGAACTCTCCATCGAGAATGATCCCGGCGACAACGTCGCGACCCTGATGGTGCACCGGGCCGGCGAGGACCTGACCGCCCGTGTCGACGCGGAGCGCGCCCGGCTGTTCGGTGAGGGCGTCGACGCCCTGTATGTGGATCTGCCGCTCGACCGGCCCGAGTCGGCGCACGTGAGCACTGCCCTGCAGGAGCTCAGCCTGTCCTACTCGGGGATCTTCCCCAACAACCGGGCCGCGGCGGACGTCCTCCGGCTGCAGTGCCTGCGCGACGCCACCGCCTGGAGTCACGACGTGGCGGTGGCCTCCCCCCACGGTGCCGCACTGCTCGAGTATGTGATCGCGGACATGGAGGCGGTGGGCCAGAGGGTCGAGCGGGCCGCCAACACGTGTGTTCCCGGTGACGCCGTCCCGCTGGTCGCCGTGCGCTGAGGGCGCCAACCCGGATCAGGCGATCGGGAAATCGAAATAGGTGTCCGGGTACGGCTCGTGTCCGAGGGTGTAGTGCCACCATTCACGGTCGTAGGACCTGAAGCCGCAGTCCTCCATGATGGAGCACAGAGAGCGGCGGTTCCTCGCCTCGAGTTGCGAGATTCCCCGTGCGCCATGATGCGAGATCGGATCCATCAGATCGTGGTCTCCACCCATGGCAGCCAGATCTCCGCTGCCCAGGTCGTAGAGGGTCAGGTCGACCGTGCTGCCCCTGCTGTGCCCCGATCTGGTCGCCACGTAGCCGTCCTCGAACATCGTGACCCTCTCCATGTTGGGATAGTGCCGCATCTTCGTCCGGCCGTCCTCCGGCTGTTCTGACCATCGCACGAAGCAATCCACGGCCCGCTGCGGCCGGTAGCCGTCCCAGAGGAGCAGACCGAAACCCCACGACGCAGCCTGGTCCCGTGCGTGCGCGAGCGCTGCGCACAATGCCCTCGTACCGACGATGCGATTCGCCAGGTACCCGTCGACCGGCCGCCCGGTGAAGTTGTCCCACGTGGCGTACTTTGCATCCCAGCGAACTCCGGGCACCAGCTCGTCGACGTAGACGAACTGCTCGAACATGGTCATCTCGCGCTCAGCGCCAAGGCCACGACCCGGTCGACGACATCGGCGAGCGACCATCCCGCGGCCGCCATCATCCTCGGAAAGCGGCTGTACGACGTCAGGCCGGGCATCGTGTTGACCTCGTTCAGGACGACCGTTCCGTCCTCCTGCAGGAACAGGTCCACCCGCGACAGACCCCGGCACCCCAAGGCCTGGTAGAGGGTCCTCGCCGTCTCTTGGACACGTGCTCGTGATTCCGGTGGGATGTCGGCGGGCACAATGAAGGTGGCGTTCTCCGAGCCACTCTCCGGCCGCTGTTCCTGATGGATTCTGAAGAACCCATGGGACAGAGCGACGCGGTCCGGCTCGCCGACGATCAGGTCGGCGCCGTTGCCGATGACCGCGCAGCCGATCTCGCTCCCGATGAGGGCGTCCTCAATGAGGACCTTCGTGTCGTAGCGCCGTGCGGTGTCGATCGCACCCAGGAGTTCCTCCGGGCGGGAGACCTTGCTGACGCCGAACGACGACCCCGACCGGGCCGGCTTTACGAACACGGGGTAGGTGAACTCGTCGGGATCGACGACAACGTGCGGTGTGATCGCTCGGAAACGCGGTGTTTCGATGCCGGCCTGGCGAGCGACGAGGTACGTGAGCGACTTGTCCATGCACAGCGCGGAGCTCTGAATGTCGCAGCCCACGTAGGGGACGCCGGACAGGTCCAGCAAGCCCTGGATGGCCCCGTCCTCGCCCTGTTTCCCGTGCAGAACAGGGAACACCAGGTCCACGGGGACCTCTTCGTAGCCCTCCGGGGTGTGGACGAGGAGCCCGTGCACGCGTCGGTCCGGCGACAGCAGCGCGGGAAGGCAGGTGCCGGCTTCCCAATCCGCATCGGGGTCGTCACACAGTGTCCAGTTGCCCCGTGTCGTGATGCCGACGTAGAACGGTTCGTACGTAGCGGGGTCGAGGGCCCTCGCGACCTCTTGCGCTGACTTGAGCGAAACCGCATGCTCTTCTGAAGATCCTCCGAAGAGGACCGCGATCCGCACCCTAGCCATGAGGATCCGCTCCCAGGAAGCAGAGACAGTTGGTGAGAGTGGCCTCCATGATGTCCCGGAGGGCGTGGTCCGTGTAGTAGGCGGTGTGTGGTGTGATCACGACGTTCGGCAGCTTCTGCAATCGCGCCAACAGCGGGTGCGAAGCGGGATCCCGGCTGTGATCGAAGTAGAAGATGCCGTCCTCGCCTTCGAGGACATCCAGGGCCGCTCCACCGAGGCGCCCGCTCTCCAGGGCGTCGAGAAGGGCCTCCGTGGCGACGAGTGATCCCCGTCCCGTGTTGATGACGAACGCCCCTGGCTTCATCTGCCCGATCCGTTGGCGGTCCAGGAGGTGGTGGGTCTCTCCGGTGAGAGGCGTGTGGAGCGTGACGACATCGCTGTGCGCCAGCAGGGCGGCGAGGGGCACGCAGCCGATGGAGGGCTCTGGACGCCGGTCATGGACGAGCACCCGACCGCCGAAGCCCCGCAGGCGGTCGAGAACCGCAGATCCGATGCGCCCCGCCCCGATCACGCCGATCGTCATGTCGCGGAGCTCCCGCCCGAGGACCTCGCCCAATCGGTAGTCGTGCGCCTGTGAGCGGAGGACTGTCGATTGGGCGTTTCGCGCCACCATCAACAGCAACAGCAGCGTATAGTCGGCCACGCTGGCCGGCGAGTAGGCGACGTTCTCGACCGAAATCTGCAGGCACTCCGCTGCGCGCAGATCGATATGGTCATATCCCACGCTCCTGGTCGAGATGTACCTCACGCCGGCCTGGTGGAGAGCACGAAGGGTGGCGTGTGAGACCTGCGATTTGTGGCCGATGCTGATGCAGCGATTTCCGGCGCTCAGGCGAGCGGTTCCCTCCGACGCCGGGGCGCTTGTGATGGTCGGGCTGACGCCATGTCGGGCCGCGATCTCCCGGAGCAAGGCCGTCTCGTTCGGCTCGCAGCCATAGAAGGTGATGCCGATCCGAGCAGAGGTGTGGGTTTCATGGCGCGCGCCCGCAGAGAACGCCGGCCGGGGTGCGGGGTGAGCTGCCGAGCGCACCGGTACTCTGGGGTCCACCCCATCGAGTCAATCCATTGCGATGTTGTCAGCGGGTATCGAGCTTTGGATACGCCGGCGATATGTCCCGGCACGTAACCTGGCCTGAATGTGCGTGTTCTGATCGTCGAGGACGAGCCCTACATGGCCGATGCCATTCGTGACGGTCTACGGCTGGAGGCGATCGCCGCCGATATCGCAGCGGACGGTCACGCTGCCCTGGAGCTGTTGCGCGTCAATTCCTACGACATCGCCGTCCTCGACCGCGACATCCCAGGGCCCTCTGGTGACCAGGTGGCGGGGCGCATCGTCGCCTCGGGCAGCGGCATCCCTATCCTCATGCTCACAGCCGCAGACCGCCTCGATGACAAGGCTTCCGGGTTCGAGCTCGGCGCCGACGACTACCTCACGAAGCCCTTCGAGCTCCGGGAGCTCGTGCTTCGCCTCCGGGCACTCGATCGCCGGCGAGCGCACCACAGGCCGCCGGTGCGGGAGATCGCAGGGTTGCGGCTCGATCCGTTCCGACGCGAGGTGTATCGGGACGGGCGCTATGTCGTGCTCACCCGCAAGCAGTTCGCAGTGCTCGAGGTACTCGTGGCGGCAGATGGCGGCGTCGTCAGTGCCGAAGAGCTCTTGGAACGGGCTTGGGACGAGAATGCGGACCCTTTCACGAATGCGGTGCGCATCACGGTCTCATCGTTGCGCAAGCGTCTCGGTGGGCCCCCGATCATCGCCACGGTGGCCGGTGTCGGCTATCGGATCGAGGCTGCGGCGGAGTCTGAGGAAGATCATGGATAGAGCCTCCGGCTTGAGTGTTCGCCTCAAACTGACGCTCAGCTACGCCGGTTTCGTCATGGTCGCAGGTGCCCTTCTCCTTGGTGCCGTCTGGGTGTTCCTGTTGCGCTACGTGCCCAGGGGCGAGACCGTTATCGTCCACAACTCGCGCATCCTGGTGTCCCCGGGTCGCGGCGAGCTTCTGCGGGATTTCGGGCCGGCTGCAGCCGTCGTCCTGGTGTGTCTGTTGGTTTTCGGGCTCCTCGGGGGATGGCTTCTTGCCGGCCGGATGCTCGCCCCTCTGGCCCGGATCACCGAGGCCACACGCATGGCTGCAGAAGGATCACTGTCGCATCGGATACGCCTCCCCGGCCGGAAAGACGAGTTCCGCGAGTTGGCAGATGCCTTCGACACCATGCTGGCGCAGCTGGAGGCACATGTGGCGGAACAGCAGAGGTTCGCCTCCAACGCCTCCCATGAACTTCGCACGCCGCTGGCGATCACACAGACACTTCTTGAGGTCGCGCGAAACGATCCCTGTCGAGGAGACGACCAGCTCGTCGACCGTCTTCTCCTGGTGAACGCCCGCGCCATCAATCTCACCGAGGCGTTGCTGGTGCTCAGCCGCGTCGACCAACGGTCGTTCACGCCGGAGGACGTCGACATGTCGCTTGTGGTGGAGGAAGCCACCGAGGTGCTCCTTCCTCTCGCCGAGAAGCACGGCGTGACGATGGATGTCTCCGGAGGCCTGGCTCAGACGACGGGTTCCGCTGCACTCTTGTTGCAACTGACGACGAACCTCGTGCACAACGCAATCGTGCACAATCTCGATCACGACGGTGCCGTGTGGGTCACCATCGGTGTCCAGGGCCAAGACGTGGTGCTGACGGTCGAGAACACCGGAGCGAGGCTCACCGCGCAGGCCGTCTCCACACTGGTCGAGCCGTTCCAGCGCGGATCCACGCGCCTGCACACCGACCACGGTGGCATAGGTCTCGGGCTGGCGCTTGTCGACAGCATCACGAGCGCACACGACGGGACGCTCACGCTGGCCCCCCGTCCCAGCGGAGGGCTCTGTGCGGTGGTTCGACTGCCCGCGGTGCCACGGGAGGTGGTTCGGTAGATATCCGGTCCTGGGCCGTCGCGCCTGTTCCGCAGGCTCGCAGACCCCCATACGTGCTTCGTCGTCACGAACTGATTCCAAAGGTGTACGTGAAAACCTTCCCGAAAGTGGTCCTCGCGGTGTACACGGCCGTCCTGCTCTGGCTGATTCTGTTCAAGTTCTCAGTGCATATCGATGCTGTGCTGCACTACGACAGGAGGAGTCTGAACCTCGTGCCGTTCTCGGACGCTTCGGGGAGCGTGGGCGAGATGCTCGACAATGTCCTCGTCTTCATCCCGTTCGGTGTGTTATTGGGCGTCACCTGCAAGCGTCTCAATGTGTGGCGCAAGCTTCTCGTTGTCCTTGCCTTCAGCCTGACCGTCGAGGTGCTGCAGTACGTGTTCGCCATCGGAGCCTCGGACATCACCGACGTCATCGCGAACACGTTCGGTGGCCTTCTCGGGCTGATGGCCTATGACCTGGGTCGCAGGCACATTCGTAAAGAGAGCCTCGACAGGTTCATCGTGACCGCGGGAAGTGCGTTCCTCGCGGTGTTTCTCCTGCTTCTTGCGGTAGTGGAGATCCGTCATGGAGTGCGATATCACTTGCCCCACACGAGGGGCAACTGAATGAGGGTCGGTGAGCCGCCGAGATCAGGGCAGCGTGGAGCCCGCGTCCATCGGGACTCCGACGACCGAGGCGATCCGGCTGAGGTCGGCGTCGTGGGCCAGGAGCACCGCCCCGTGGCGGAGCGCCACCGAGGCGATCATGCAGTCCACCAGCCCACGTGGTGTCACGCCGGCCCGGCGACATCTCCGATAGATCAGGCTCGCTGCGTCGAAATCGGCGACGGCCTCGAAGGTGAGCAGGTGACAGCGGGCGAGCAGTCGCTGCAGATCGGCCGCCCGGTTGTCACTGCGCGCGCCGGCGACGACTTCCATGACGACGGGTTCGGTGACCGCCAAGGCGCCATCGTCGGCGATGAGTTCGGCCATGCGTTGGTCGACGCGGCTGCCGGAACCGCGGTCGTACTCCACCCAGGCCGAGGTGTCGGCGAGGATCACCGCCCGTCGGCGGGGCCCGAGTCCTGGGGAACCTCCCCGATGGCGTGCGCCCCCCGCATCGCCAGCGCCTCGTCACGGGTCATGGGCTGCCCGGCGAGGTGCCGGAGTGCCAGGTCGACCGCTTCCGTCTTCGTGTGCACGCCGTAGCGGTCCATCACCGCCCGGAGAACCGTCTCCTCTATCTCGATGTTGGTGCGTGCCCGGCTCATACACGTATCGTACACATGACGTGTAGGGAGCGTGTAGCAAAGCACGCCGTTAATGGTGGATGGAGCCGCAGGGAAGAGGGTGATTGGTGTCCAGTCCCACAATCCGGATCGACAATCGTCTCGAAACTAACGCCATACCAAGATGAGCATCCCTCCTCGAATTGTCCCTTAGCTGGACGTCCAGGTGCAGGCCTCACATGAGGCGATCCAAGCTGGCGCATTCGTCACCCGTGAAGGTCTTCAAAGTACCTGACTCCGCAACAGTTGTCGCTGCCATTTCCCAGCGGCATACTTCCCAACCGAGCGTTGGGCTGTGAGCCCGATTCTGGCGAAGGCGGTGCACGATGATCAGTCGGCAGAGGG
The DNA here is from genome assembly GCA_963804055.1 of uncultured Acidimicrobiaceae bacterium. GTDB lineage: Bacteria > Actinomycetota > Acidimicrobiia > Acidimicrobiales > RAAP-2 > Bog-473. The sequence goes on from CAWDOU010000001.1 coordinate 469,844, forward strand.
GATCGGGGAGGCGCGCGCCTTCCACTCAAGCGCCCCCTTTTGCGCGCCTGCCCCAGGGTCGCCTGGGGCGCGGGACATTCCTGGCCTGGGTTCGCCTGGCCCTGTGCACCGCGCTGGCCGCCGCCGCATCGATCTTGGCCCTTGGTGTTCCTACGGCCAGCGCTGGTGCCGCCGAGCACGCCACGAGCAGCACCTTGGGCTATCGCCTCGTCGCCTCTGACGGGGGCATCTTCGGCTACGACGCTGCTTTCTTCGGATCTGCTGGTGGCAGGCATCTCAACGAGCCCATCGTCGGCATGGCGCCCACTCCTTCGGGCGACGGGTACTGGGAAGTTGCCTCCGACGGTGGCATCTTCAATTACGGCGACGCCAAGTTCTTGGGGTCGACGGGAGCCATCCATCTGAACAAGCCCATCGTTGGCATGGCGGCCACCCCCGATGGCGGGGGCTACTGGCTGGTGGCATCCGACGGCGGCATCTTCACCTACGGCGACGCCAGGTTCTTCGGTTCCACCGGTGCCATCCATCTGAACAAGCCCATCGTCGGCATGGCGGCCACCCCTGACGGCGGTGGCTACTGGCTGGTGGCCAGCGACGGTGGGATCTTCACCTATGGCGACGCCGGCTACTACGGCTCGACGGGCAATGTCCACCTCAACAAGCCGATCGTGGCCATGACGGCGAGTCCTGACGGCGGGGGCTACTGGCTGGTGGCCTCCGACGGGGGCATCTTCAACTACGGAGATGCCACCTTCTTGGGATCGACCGGGGCCGTCCACCTCAACAAGCCGATCGTCGCCATGACCCCGACCCCTGACGGCGGGGGCTATTGGCTCGTGGCCTCCGACGGGGGCATCTTCAACTACGGCGACGCCACCTTCTTGGGATCGACCGGCGGGACAGCGCTCAACGCCCCCATCGTCGGACTCACCTTCTACCGCTTGATCCTGCATCAGCCGGTCACGTCGCCCACGACCACGTCACCGACCACGACCATTGCACCGACGTCGCCCACGACGACGACGACTGCCCCGACCACGACGACGACAACCATCCCGACCTCGACCACCACATCAACATCGACCACCAGCACCACGACGACGATTCCTCCCACCACGACCACCACGACCGCCTCACCGACGTCGACTACGACGACCACTGCACCCACCACTACGACCACCACGACCACTTCACCGACGTCGACCACCAGCACGACGTCGACCACCAGCACGACGGTGGCGACCCCCATTCCGACGATCACCTCGATCAGCCCGACCGCTGGGCTGACCTCGGGTGGGACGTCGGTTGTCATCACCGGCACACACCTCAACGGGGCGACCACGGTCAAGTTCGGCACCGCCTCAGCCAGATTCACCGATGACAGCACCACCTCTGTCACGGCCACCGCCCCAGGAGGGTCAGCCGGCACCGTCGACATCACGGTCACGACACCGGGGGGCACTTCGGCCACCTCGTCGGCCGATCAGTTCACCTACGTGGCCGTTCCCGCTGTCTCCTCCATCAGCCCGACCGCAGGAAGCTCCTCCGGGGGCACGAGTGTCACCATCACCGGGACCAACCTCTCGGGGGCCACCTCGGTCGAGTTCGGATCCAACCCGGCCACAGTTACCGGCGACAGCACTACCTCGATCATTGCGACCGCACCCGCGGGAACGGGCACCGTCGACGTGACCGTCACCACTCCCGGAGGCACCTCGGCCATTTCGGCGGCCGACGAGTTCAGCTACGTCTTTGACCCATGCAGCCCGCTAACGGCAAACACGGAGGTTCCCTCGGGCATCTATGTCGTCAATTGCACAATGGACGTGCCCCCAGGCGTCACTTTGACGCTTGACCCTGGTGTGATCCTGAAGTTCGGATCAGCAGATGGCATCACCGTCGACGGCACGCTCGACGCCGTGGGCACCAGCACCGAGCCCATCACCTTCACCTCTCTCAACGACAACTCGGTTGGAGGTGACACTGGCGATGGAACCCCAGGCGTCACAGACTGGAGCGGGATCTCCGTTCAGAACTCAGGGTCAATCGATCTCGAGCACGCCGAGATCGCCTACGGAGCGGACGGCATCGAAGGCGGCGGCAACGGATCGTTCGTCGTCTCCAACGACGTCTTCTTGACCACGGGCACGCCCGTGTCGCTCGACACCTCTGCCTCGGTCACGATCCAGGACGACACCTTTAGCAACAGTGGCGAGACCCCAGTTTCCGTCGATGCCCCGACGCCGGTGGTCGAGAACAACACCGTGAACCAGAACTCGAGTTCTGGTTCGTCAGAGGTCGCTTTCAGCGTCGACGGCACCGCGCTCGACCTCAGCCAGTTGCAGCCCAACACAGTGATCGGTACTGGCTTCGTCGGGTTCCAGATCTCAGGGGTTCTGGCCGCAAGTGGGACCCTTGCGGCAGGTCCACAACCTTGGATGGTTGGCGCCAATGAAACGGAGACCTCCCTCGTCGTGCCCCAGGGGATTACCTTGACCGTCGCACCGGGTGTCGTGGTCAAGGGGACGCAATTCGGGTGCGGACCCTATTGCTCGGTTGTGAGCCTCAAGATCGACGGCACGCTCGACGCCGTGGGCACCAGCACCGAGCCCATCACCTTCACCTCTCTCAACGACAACTCGGTTGGAGGTGACACTGGCGATGGAACCCCAGGCGTCACAGACTGGAGCGGGATCTCCGTTCAGAACTCAGGGTCAATCGATCTCGAGCACGCCGAGATCGCCTACGGAGCGGACGGCATCGAAGGCGGCGGCAACGGATCGTTCGTCGTCTCCAACGACGTCTTCTTGACCACGGGCACGCCCGTGTCGCTCGACACCTCTGCCTCGGTCACGATCCAGGACGACACCTTTAGCAACAGTGGCGAGACCCCAGTTTCCGTCGATGCCCCGACGCCGGTGGTCGAGAACAACACCGTGAACCAGAACTCGAGTTCTGGTTCGTCAGAGGTCGCTTTCAGCGTCGACGGCACCGCGCTCGACCTCAGCCAGTTGCAGCCCAACACAGTGATCGGTACTGGCTTCGTCGGGTTCCAGATCTCAGGGGTTCTGGCCGCAAGTGGGACCCTTGCGGCAGGTCCACAACCTTGGATGGTTGGCGCCAATGAAACGGAGACCTCCCTCGTCGTGCCCCAGGGGATTACCTTGACCGTCGCACCGGGTGTCGTGGTCAAGGGGACGCAATTCGGGTGCGGACCCTATTGCTCGGTTGTGAGCCTCAAGATCGACGGCACGCTCGACGCCGTGGGCACCAGCACCGAGCCCATCACCTTCACCTCTCTCAACGACAACTCGGTTGGAGGTGACACTGGCGATGGAACCCCAGGCGTCACAGACTGGAGCGGGATCTCCGTTCAGAACTCAGGGTCAATCGATCTCGAGCACGCCGAGATCGCCTACGGAGCGGACGGCATCGAAGGCGGCGGCAACGGATCGTTCGTCGTTGAACAGACAACCATCACAGACGTCGGTACTGCTATTGCCTTCTCCGGGAACTCTGCACTCATGAGCGGCATCACGATCGATGACGCCCAATCGGGTTTGTCGGTGACAAGCGGAGCAGCAACACTTCGAGCGATTCTTAACAACGTGCAGGTTGGCGTCGAGGCTTGTGACTGGGGCACATCCACGTCCTGCTCCGTTGATGCGTCCTACTCCTATTGGGGAAATCCAAGCGGTCCTGGAGGAGGCACAAACGGCGAACCATCGGTATGCGGCGACGTCTGGACGAGCCCGTACTACACGTCTGACTCAGAGAGCTCAACCGATACGGGCACGGTCTTTGAGGCAAACTGCGACGGTTCGCCAACTCCCGATCAACAGCTAGCTACGGCAGAGCAGAATGAGAGTAGCGCGGAAAGCGTGCTGCAATTGGAGTGTTCGTCTATCGGTCAGCCCTATTGTCAAGAATTGCAGAGCGACGACCAGTGCCTCTCGGGTCTGATCAGCCTCGGTGAAGCGGCTTCTGAGTACTCCTTCACGGGTCCCGAGGACGTGGTCGGGAACGGTGCCGAATTCATCGAGGAGAATGCTTCGGAGGACGTCGGAAATGTTGCAAAAGACGCTGCCTTCCTGGACACAATTTCGTCCTTTGTTTCAACGGTTCTGCAGGTAGCCGACGCATTGAATTCCTGTTTCTAGGTTGCGTTCGCCGCGATACGTGCAGGCCAAACGACCACTGTCTGCCGAGGGCGGCTATTGCTGCCGAACGATTGAATGCGACGGATAGCATTCGCGCCGGCTGCAAGGGAGCGCGTGGAGAGACCGCAACCTGGCGCCTTTCGATAACCGTAGAAGATGCTGAGACCATGGTGAGATTGCCATGTGATTTCTGGAGCTACGGCTAGTAATCGGCAGCCCTGCAACATATGCCTGTCCAAGCGTCTGGTAGTTCGCAGATTCACAACCTCCCTTCACGGTGGCGACGCGTACCTGGCTGGGCCTAGGCAGCTTTCGGAGTCATTGCACCCCGAACCACCCCAGCACCGTCTGCAGGACGAGGAAGGCGGCGAACGCGCCGACCGTCACCACGGTGATCGTCCCGAGCCAGCGGGCGGCCGTGCCGTTGGCGGCGCCCCCCAGGAGGGAGCGCCGGTTGGCCAGCACCAGAATGAAGGTGAGCGTGATCGGCGTGATGACGCCCTCCAGGACCTGCGTGTTCACAATGAGGGTCAGGAGGTTGCCCGGCACCAGGACCACCGCTGCCCCCGCCACGATCTGGAAGGTGAAGACCCCGAGGAAGAGCGGCGCCTTGCGGAAGCTGCTCGATACCGAGCGCTCCGCCCCGATCACCTCGGCCACCGCATAGGAGGTCGAGAGCGGCACGACGGCCGCGGCGAGGGCCGAGGCGCCGAGCAGCCCGATGCCGAAGAGCGCCTCGGCCGCCTGGCCCGCCACCGGCTCCAGGGCGTGCGCCGCCTGTGAGGCCGAGGTGAGCGCGCCGGACCCCCCGATGGCTGCGGCGGTGGCGATGATGATCGTCATGGAGACGATGTCCGAAATGACGGCCCCGCCGATGGCGTCGACCCGCTGGTAGCGGTACTGGGAGACCTGCACGCCCTTGTCGACCACGGCACCCGCCTCGTAGAGCTGGATGTACGGCGTGATCGTCGTCCCGATGAGCGCCACCCCGAGGAGCAGGAAGCCCGAGGTGAACACGAAGTGCGGCCACAGCGTGTGGGTGACGACCTGGTGCCAGTCGGGATGCCCGAGGACGGCGGCGATGGGGTAGGTGATGAAGACGAGCGTCATGAGGAGGAAGATGCGCTCGGCGTAGCGGTACGACCCGAACAGGACCAGCGCCCAGATGACGACGGCGGCGATGGGGACGCAGAGGTAGCGCGACACCCCGAAGAGGCTGAAGGCCGTGGCGATGCCGCCGAACTCCGTCACCATGAGCCCGAGGTTGGCCACGGCGAAGGCCGCAATGGCGAACGCGGTCAGCCGGAGCGAGAACTCCTCGCGGATGAGCGCCGCCAGCCCTTTGCCGGTGTACACCGAGAGGCGGGCCACCATCTCCTGAATGACGACGTAGAAGACCGTGACGACCACCATGAAGAACAGGGTCCGGTAGCCGAACTGGGCGCCGGCGGACGCGTACGTCACGACACCGCCGGCGTCGTTGCCGGCACTGGCCGCAATGAGACCCGGGCCGGCGAAGGTCAGGTACAGCAGGAAGCGATTGCGGTTGCTCGACAGGCGCGTCGCGTCGCCCGCCGGAGCCCGCGTGCGAACGGGCATGGGTCAACTCCTCGTTGGACAGGCCCACGGGCGCGAGGAGACCCCGGCGCGTCGCGGGTCGTGGTGCTGGACGTGCCGGGCCGCAGCCCGGGGATCAGATCAGGTGGAGATCTGACGCAACCTGGGTGCAGGTCGTACTCGGGGGCTCGTCGAGGATCATGCCTGCACCTCCTTGTCGCGCGTCGTCAGCGGATGTTGACGCGACGAGTCTACGTCAAGGGAGCGCGTGTGCCCAGCGCGTCACGCCGGCGGCGCGTCGAGTCGACGCAGCACGGAGGGCGAGCCACACCGGCCTCGATCATGGGGCGAGGAGGACCACCTTGCCGAACTTGGACCCGGCGGCGAAGTGGTCGTAAGCCGCCTGCGCCTCGGCGAGCGGGAACGTCTCGTGCACCGGGACCTGCAGGCGTCCGGCCACCAGCGCCGGCAGCACGTGCGCCGCCACGTCGGCCGCCACGTCCGCCTTCTCGCGCCGGCTGCGGGCGCGCAGGGTGGAGCCGCCGATGCGGACCCGCTTCTGCATGAGCTGCATGAGCTCCACCTCCATGCGGCCCCCGCCCCCCACGCCGATCACCACGACGCGGCCCCAGGTCGCGACATGGGGCAGCACGCTGGTCAGGCTGGGCGCGCCCACCAGCTCGAGCACGACGTCGTAGGGACCCTGCGCCGCCTCGTCGCCCGGTGCCAGCACTGCGTCGGCGCCGAGCGCGGCGACGGCGTCACGCCGCGCCGGGTCGCGCACGGTTGCGGTCACGGTCGCCCCTGCGTTCGCGGCCAGCTGCACGCCGGCGGTCCCGACCCCACCGGCCGCCCCCGACACCAGGACGCGCTCGCCCATCCGCAGCTCGGCCTGGCGGAAGAGGGCGTCGTAGGCGGTGGTGAAGACCTCGGGGAAGCCTCCCGCCTCGGCCCAGGACAGGCCGGCGGGGACGGGCAGCGCATGGGCCTCGTCGACGAAGGCCAGCGTGGCCTGCGCCCCGCCGCCGACCACCGCCATGACCCGGTCGCCGGGAGCGAAGAGCGTGACCTGGCGGCCCACCGCCACCACCTCGCCGGCGAACTCCATGCCGGGGATGTCGGCGGGCCAGCCCGGCGGCGCCGGATAGAAGCCGGCCCGCTGGACCAGGTCCGCCGCGTTCAACCCGGCGGCCTTCACCGACACCAGCAGCTCGGTGTCGCCGGGGACGGGATCGTCCCGCTCCTCCCAATGCAGCTGGCCCTCCCGGATCACCACGGCGTGCATGGGGGTCACCCTACGCGGCCCGGGCACGCGGCCATCGGTGCCCGGTAGGGTCACCCCCATGGCTCTCTACGACATCCCCATCCACACCCTCCAGGGCGACGATGCCACCCTGGGTGACTACAAGGGCAAGGCCCTGCTGCTGGTCAACGTCGCCTCCAAGTGCGGACTCACCCCGCAGTACGAGGGCCTCGAGCGCCTGCAGAAGACCTACGGCGACCGTGGCTTCTCGGTCATCGGCTTCCCGTGCAACCAGTTCCTGGGCCAGGAGCCCGGCACCGCCGAGGAGATCGCGCAGTTCTGCTCTGCCACCTATGGCGTGGACTTCCCGCTCATGGAGAAGATCGAGGTGAACGGCGACGACCGCCACCCGATCTACGCCGAGCTGACCGAGAAGGAGGACGCCGAGGGCACGGCCGGCGACATCACGTGGAATTTCGAGAAGTTCCTCGTGTCCCCCCAGGGCGACGTCGTGGCGCGCTACCGGCCCCAGGTGGAGCCGGAGGACCCGACCATCGTGGCCGACATCGAGGCGCAGCTGACCGCTTGAGACCGCCGCACCCCGTTCCGGCGGGGTTCACCGCGTCCATCTTCGACATGGACGGGCTTCTCATCGACTCCGAGATCCTCTGGCACGAGGCCGAGATCGAGATCCTGGGCGGTCTCGGCGTCCCCCTCGCCGCCGAGGGCTGCCGCTCGACCAAGGGCATGTTCGTGGACGAGGTCACCGCACACTGGTACGCGCTGTACCCGTGGCCCGGCGCCACGCCGACGCCCGACGAGGTGGCGGTATCGATCGTCGACCGCGTGATCGAGCTCATCACGACCAAAGGCGTGCTCAAGCCGGGCGCCGAGCACGCCATCGACCTGTGCCGCGACCGCGGGCTCCCGCTGGCGGTGGCATCGTCCTCGCAGTACCGGTTGATCGACGCCGCGCTGACGCACTTCGGGCTGCGCGATCGGTTCGACCTGGTGCACTCGGCCGAGGACGAGGAGTACGGGAAGCCGCATCCGGCCGTCTTCCTGACCGCCGCGGCCAAGTTGGGTGCCGTGCCGCGTCGGTGCCTCGTCTGGGAGGACGCGCCGGCCGGCGTCCTGGCGGCCAAGGCGTCCTCCATGACCTGCATCGCCGTGCCGGAGGAGGGCGAGGGCGACCATCCGGCCTTCGGCCTGGCCGACCTCGTCGTGGGCTCGCTGCTCGACGTCACCGCGAGCTCGCTCGACGGCCTGGAGCGCGCGCTGACCCCGGGGGTGTAGCCCCGCGCCGTTCGCGGCGACCGAGGACGGCTGGCGAGCGCTCGAGTGGCCCTCAGTGTCGCTTCCTGGGGCAGGCTGGTGTCAATGGATGCGGACGACGAACGCCACCGGGCGGCAGCCCGCCCGCTGGCCCGGGAGCGTTCGAGGTTGTTCGACCAGCAGGCCGAGGCCTACGACCGGTTCCGGCCGACCTATCCCGATGCGGTGATCGACGAGGTGCTCGGTCCGGCGCCTGCGGGCCTGCATGTTCTCGACGTCGGTTGCGGCACGGGGATTGCTTCACGGCTGATGGCCCGTCGCGGCGCCAAGGTGCTGGGAGTGGAACTCGGTCCGCGCATGGCGGAGATCGCCCGCAGTCATGGGGTCGAAGTGGAGATTGCCGCCTTCGAAGGCTGGGACGCTGCTGGTCGCACATTCGACCGGGTGACTTCGGCGCAGGCCTGGCACTGGCTCGACCTGCCTGTCGCCACGGCGAAGGCGGCCTCGGTGCTGCGACCGGGGGGCGCGCTCTGTCTGATCTGGAATGCGGGGTGTCAGCCCGATGGCCTCGCCGACGCTCTCGAGGGGGTGTACGAGAGCATCGTGCCGCCCGGCGGTCACCGTCTGTTCAGAGGCTACGCGGCCGATCGGGTATCGGACTTCACGACCGGCCTCGGCTCGGAGATCGACGCCGTCTCCGCAGAGCCCGCATTCGGTGCGCCGACGCAGAGGTGGTTCCCGTGGACGCGGGTCTACCAGCGCGATGAGTGGCTGCACCAGCTCGCCTCACGGAGCGACCACGCCGCCCTCGAACCCGCGGTCCGAGGGCGGCTGCTCGAAGCCATCGGCGCGGCAATCGACGACCGAGGCGGCTCCTTCGTCATGAACTTCGAGACCGTCCTGATCACGGCGAGCCGGCTGGGGTAGCCCGGGACCCGTGATCAGCCGCACCAGCACGCTCTGCGGGCGTCCGGGACCGACTCGTCTTTGAACCGTCCGAACTGTTCGCTCCTCGAGGGAGGCCCACAGAGCGCCACGTGAGCTGACCAGCTCGGAATCTGCCAGGATCGAACGATGGTTGAGCGTCCCATACGCATTTTGGGCGACCCTGTCCTTCGGTCCCCCTGTAAGGAGGTCGAGTCTTTCGACCATGGCCTGGCGAGTCTCGTGGCCGACCTGGAGGAGACGGTGGCAATGCCTGGTCGCGCCGGACTGGCAGCCAACCAGATCGGAGTCGTTCGCCGCGTCTTCTCGTGGCACATCGACGGTGAGGTGGGTCATGTCGTCAACCCGGTGATCGAAGCCGAAGAAGGTGAGCAGGACGACGACGGCGAAGAAGGGTGCCTTTCAATACCCGGCCTGTTTTACCCGTGTCCGCGGGCGGAGTTCGTGAGAGTGCGAGGGTTCGACCGGCACGGCGAGGCAGTGGTGGTCGAAGGTCACGGCCTGATGGCGCGCTGCATCCAGCACGAGGTGGACCACTTGAACGGCCGCCTTTTCATCGACCGCCTGACGGGGCCCATCCGCAAGCAGGCAATGCGCGACCTGCGGCTGTTGTCTGCCCCGGGCGATGGTCAGCCGGCTCCGGCGACGCCAATCTGGCACTGAGTGTCACGGTCCCGGCGCACTGTGACCTCATCTGCCGGCGGGTCGGACAAACGTGGCCCGTGGCCGAGGGCGGCGTCAACGCCATCGAGGCGATGTGTGACATTGCCGGAGAAGTGGTCGGTCCGGCATAGCCACGGCGGCATCGTTCGATCGCATGGCGCCTGGAGGTACCGTTCAGCGGCAACCCGGCCAACCGGGGCTCATCGCACGTGGCTGCAGTTCCGTGACTCGCCAGCCATGCGAAGAGCCAACATGACTCATGCGTAAGCCCTTCGAGCAGAGGAGAGGACCCAGAATGCCGGACCCGCGCTACGCCGCCTACCGTGCCGCAGATCCGTACTTCAATTTGGTTCGCGGCGCGCTGGACGACTGCGTTGACGGCGACCATTTCTTCGAAACTGTTTCCGACGGCGTCATCTATGAGGTGCTCTACGACTTTCCGGGATGGCCCCGCGTTGTTCAGGGTCGCGCTGCGCTGATGGCTCAGTTCAAGGGCTACGGCGAGAGCATCGATCTTCAATCCGCCGACAATCTGATCGTTCGCAAAGGTGACGGCGGTCGTGTGGTCGTTCTCGAATATGAAGTCCACGGGACGATTCGCGCGACGGGCGTGCAGTACGACAATCGATTCTGTTCCGTTGTCGAGATAGAGGACCGAAAGATCGCACACTGGAGGGACTACATGGATTCGCTGGCAGCCTGGAATGCATTGACAGCCCAGGCCCCATAGGGAAGGGACGTGACCGGGAACCGGATCAGGGTCATCACCCACCACTCACTACGAAGCAGTTCACTTCCCTGTCCCCGGGAGTACAGCACCTACCCACTGCCGGCGACGCTGGAGGCAGGCTGCTTCTGACCCGATAGCGTGCGGAACGTGGAGGTTGGCTCTCGGCGCGGTGCGGTATGAACAAGGACTGGCATGCAGAGCATCGGTTACCTCGCGGTGCGAGCCTCGAAGAACGTATTGAGTGGCATGTGGCGCATGCAAAGACCTGTGGATGCCGTCCTATCCCGCCGGAGATCTTGCAGGCGATCAGCGACAAGCGCACGTCGAAGCCCCACTAGCGCCGCCGACCCGGCGGTCGGGATCTCTAGGTCTCTTCCTGATTGTCAGGGTAGCTGTTGCACGAGAAGCTGCCCGGGCCAATCACCCTGGCGGAAGGCATCCGTAGGGGTGAACCCCGCTCCCTCGTAATACCTCACCAGCTCCCGGTTCCCTCCAGCCCAGCAATCGACGCGCAGCAGCGTTCGATCCCGATTGAGACACTCCGTCCGGGCATGGTCCAGCAGAGCCGCACCGATCCCGCGCCCCTTGTAACGCCGAGACACCAGCAGAAGGTCGATATAGAGGTCCGGTTCGCTCGCCGCGGGCACGTAAGGCGGCGGAGAGTCGCTGATGATGAGTGCTCCGACCGGGTCGGGGCCAAGCTCGGCGACAGTGAACCCAGGTTTCGTTGTCATCTCAAGAACCAACTCCTGTCTCTCGGGCCGTTCTGACCAAGGCTGACTGCCCCACTGACCCTCGAGGCCCCGAGCGGTGAGCCACGACACCGCCTCGTCGAACAGGGAAAGAAGCGACTGTTGATCTGCCGGACCGCCTGGGCGGATTCGTAGTTCCACGCATCGCGATCGTAGAACGCCGATGCTCTGCATTCTCGACACGCAGGCCGGGGCAATCGGTCACGGTCTCGGCGGTGTGCCGGGAGACCTGCCCAGATGTGAGCAAGGCCGTCGCACCATAGGTGGAATACGGTTGAGAGATGACATACGTCGATATTCTCGGCCACCCCACATGGATATCGGTCGGCATCGAGAACGATGAGACGACGTTGCTGCTGCACGGCGGCATTGTGGACAGCCGTTCCCTTCTAGGTTCGATCGGCCCGGCACTCAGCGAGCGCTACCGCGTTGCGGCATTCGATCGGCGTGGTCATGGGCGTACAGCCGACACAGCGGAGGGACTCCACTACGACACGATGGCCGATGAGACAGTCGCAGTACTCGAGTATCTGGATCTGGATCGTCCGGCACATCTGATCGGACACAGCGACGGGGGCGATGTAGCGCTGTTGGTCGCGATGCGACGACCCGACCTGGTCCAGCGCCTCGTCCTGATTGGTTCGAACTTCCATCACACCGGGCTGCTGGCGATCGGCGAGCTCATGACCCCAGATGTCCATGAGATGTTCGCGACGATGTACGGCGAGTGTTCGCCCGATGGACGGGAGCACTTCGATGAGTTTCTCGCCAAGACCTATGCGATGTGGGCTTCGGAGCCCTCACTGACTCCAACGGACCTTGCCACGGTCTCGGTGCCAGTCTTGGTCCTCGTAGCCGACGACGATGCGATCGCGCTGTCTCATACGTGCTTGCTGTACGAGTCGATTCCGGGCGCGCAGCTCGCGGTCGTCCCGGGTGCATCACATTTGCTGCCTATTGAGCAGCCCGAAGAGACGGTGCGCATCATTCGCAAGTTCCTTGAATCGAGCCTGCCGCCCGCGACCTTGATGCCGATCAGGCGGATCTGAGTCTTCGTTCGAGGGCCATCCGGTGGACTCCCCAGCCCCCAGTCGTGGGTGCCGCAGGGTGGCACCTCATCCCGGCCGCGTACGGGGGCCTTCAGTTGGTCTCCACCCCGGCCAGATCTCATCGGATCTCCTCGAAGGGTCCCACAAGGGCAGATCCGCCCCACCCCCGGCGCACGGGGACAGGAACCTACAGATCGGCTTCGTAGTCCTGACCGAGCCCGCCCAGCCGGTCTCTGATTCGTTGCGTGTCCGGATGGGCTGAACCGAAGATGCGGATTCTCTTGGAGAGGAGGTTCTCGTAGATAACGTTGGCCTCATCGAATCCGTCCGCCCGTTGGAGCGTGTGGGCCAGGTTTTCGAGTGACATCAGGGTCCTTGGATCATCAGGGCCCACCGTTCTGCTGCGGGTGGCGACAATCCGTCTGCGAATCTCGGACGCTTCGCCTACCCGACCTGATTCAAGCAAAGTGGTGGCCAGGTGCGACATGGTCGTCAAGCAGTCCTCGCTGTCGCCGGCGCCCTCCTCGTTGTACCGATCTACAGCCTCTTGGAGAAGCTGACGCGACCTGGAAAGACTTCCGAGGCTCCTCGAATTGCACCCAAGCCATTCCAAGGCCAGCAAGGTCTGCTTGTTGTTGGGGCCCAATCTGGACTGTCGTCCAGCGAGAACGCGCTCAAAAATCGGGAGCGCCTCTCGATGTCGACCTAATCGATCCAGGTCGAACGCTTGAAACGCCTCCGCCGTCAGAGTTCTCAGATCCTCTGGCCCGAGCTCGCTGCGGACGTGAGCAGCGACATCCGCCCGGAGCCGAACGGCTTCCTCGAAGCGACCGAGGCGCTCGAGTCGTTCAGCAACCTCGCCCTTGGCGTTCATTGTCATCGCCGACTCTGGCCCACGATGACGGATTGACCAGTCCAGGGTGCCTTGTGCGGACCGAAGAGCCGCCTCAGGATCCTTGTCGATGCTGTCTGCGGCGCGGCCGGCGGCTTGGGTTATCCGATTTCGCAACCACGACGCTGGACCCCGTTTGGCCCCATCTGGCGATGCCATCCCGCCAGCGTAATTCTCGGACTGTTGATGAGTGGCCTGACGGGCTCGACGTACTCTGTCCCGCCCCCAGTCTGCCGCAGCTTCCCATTGTGCCGTTGAACTTGGGCTCACCCGATACCGGCCTCACCATCTATTCTCGAACCTGTGCCGCCCATCACGTGGATGGTCATGAGCCGTGATGTTTCGCACTCCATTCGAGTGGTTGATCTACCGGTCGCGATTGCCGTGATGATCCTTGACGTCGACACGGGCCTTATTCGAGGCCTCTCGGTGGGGGAAGACGTCCCTGACGCACTTTCACGGGCCGTTGAACGCGCACTGAACAAGCCGGCAGGTTCGCTGCCGCCCGGGTACCCTCAGCGAGTTCTGGCCGCCGTCGGCTTGGGTGATTTCGTCGCCGCCGACCTCGGTCGTCAGCCGGGTCTGAACCTCATTCCGCCCATCGATGAGATCGTGCCGGGCGAAGAAGCCGAGGAGATTTTCGACCTCTTCGTTGAATCCTTCTCGTAGCATCACCTTGTGGTAGGTCCGCTTGGATGACCTGGACAATTAGAGGTTACGGTTCCGGCATTGACTGGGACAGGTCGGCAAGAGGCAGCTATCAATGTGCCCTGCGGTCAGCTCGTACACTCGAACGATGCGCATAGCAGTCGGCTCGGATCATGCCGGATTCGAGCTCAAGGCGAATCTGGCCCGGCATCTTGCCGAGGCTGGCCACGAGGTCTGTGACTTCGGCACCGACTCCGCTGCTGTCTCGGTCGACTATCCGGTCTACGGAATAGCTGTGGCCCGTGCCGTGGCCGAGGGCCGGGCCGATCGCGGTATCTGCGTCTGCGGGACGGGGATCGGCATCAGTATCTCGGCCAACAAGGTGCGTGGCGTGCGCGCCGCCCTCGTCCACGACGCGGCCGGCGCCGCCCTGGCCCGACAACACGGCGACGCCAACGTCATCTGTCTCGGCGGTCGGACGACGTCGACGGCTGAGGCAATCGCAGCCGTCGACACCTTCGTCTCCACTGGGTTTGAGGGTGGCCGCCACGCACGGCGCGTGGCGGAGATCAGCGAGTACGAGAGCGGCGACGGAGTGTTCGAGGTGAATGGCGACTTGGATCCGAAACCCGGCAACCCTACGGCGGAGAGGTCTTCATAGCGGTCTCATGACGCCTCAGAACCGGCGGGTACGGGGGCACGCTCTATCGGACTCCAACTGAGAGACTTTGATATGCCCGGATTGGAACTGGTCACGCTGATCGTCGAGAGCTACGGGCCAGCGATTGAGTTCTTTGTGGACAAGCTCGGATTTGCGCTCGTTGAGGATTCCCCATCCTTGACGAACGATGGACGGCCCAAGCGTTGGGTCGTCGTGCGCCCGCCTGGCGGTCAGACTGGAATATTGCTTGCGCAGGCCGATGGTGACGACCAGGCTTCTCTTGTGGGTGTCCAGGTCGCGAGTCGTGTTGGCTTCTTCTTGCGAGTGGATGATTTCGATCAGACCTTCGAACGGATGGTGTCCAAGGGTGTCGAATTCGTTACCGCTCCACGCACCGAGTCATACGGCACGGTCGCTGTGTTTCTCGACGTCGCCGGCAACCGCTGGGACCTGCTCGGCCCTCTGGAGGCGTAGCCGATGGTGAGGGGCGATCCTGTATGGGCCGTGCTGATCCCTCCCCGCCTGAGCCGATTTCGCGAGTTGGTTCAAATCGGAGATGAGCAACTGGATGTCGACTTCACCGGCTGGAACAAGTTGGTACTCCTATCCACGCAGTGTGCGTTCTTGTTTCCCCGAGAGGCGCCGAATGTCGAGTGGTTCGACCGCGAGTTAGCCGCGTACCGAGCGCTCGAACCTGCCGGACTTCAAGTTGTGCCCCGACTTCTGGGGGAATGGCGGGACGAAACCATTTATCCCTACCGGTTCGCCGCCGTTTCCCGACTTCCTGGTACTCACCCAACCGAAGCTGCTGATCTATTCGATCAGCTCGGTCGCACGATCGCTCGGTGGCATGAATTGGCGCCCCCGGAGGTAGCCGGCTCCCGACCGCCCGCGCACCACGATCGCTCTGACAATCGCTGGCTCCGTCGTGCCCTTGACCCGGCGACCACTCGGCAGGCCGTTGCTGAGGCAGCCGATCGCCTCGCGTGCGTCGAGCGAGTCGAGAAGTGGAGCAAACAGATGGAAATGGCGGCTGAGCTTGCTCACGTTTTCGTGCACGGTGATTTGCATGAGGACCAGCTTCTTGTCGTCAATGGGCGGCTTACTGGCATCCTTGACTGGGAGACCGCACGGATCGACCACCCGTTTTGGGACTTCGATCTCAGCGAATGGGGAACCGAGCTGTGGCGTCGCCATCGGGACCAGTTCTCACAGCTGTGGTCCCAAGCATGGCAGCCCTATGCCATTGAACGAGGTCTCGACCCCGATCCCGCGCCCCTCGAAACGGCCTTTCGCCTGCGGCATGCTCTGCTTCTAATGGACAACGATCGGGATCCTTCAATCGCGGGAACGATTGAGGAGCATCTCGCGGCAATCTGACGCACCTGGCTCCGCAAGCGCATCGTGTGGATGCGCGTGCATCACCCAAGAGCAGTGGGCCGACCTCGGCGATGGCTCTGAACTTGGGCTCACTCATCTGCCGATCGCAAGGGCAAGGAGGGTATTGACGGCCGTCTCGAACGGGCGGGTACTCCGTTGCACCTGCGCGAGGAGAAGCCCCCCTTGGAGCGTGGCGAGCAGGGTAGTGGCGAGGTCGTCCGGATCGATGCCGGGCGGGAGCTTCCGGTCGGCATGAAGGGATCTGAGCCCATCGCCGATGGCGGCTGCCCACTGATCGAACCCTGCCGCGATGAGCGCTCGGGCCTCGGGGTCACTCTCGCTCGCCGATTGGAGTCCGATCGCTGAGCGGATCTCTCGCGTTCGTCATCCACAACGCTGGGCTCAGCGAGCCGAGCGTGCGTGAAGAGCCAGTTTCGTCGCTCGCATGGACTACCCGGACACTCGTCTTCCGGCAATCTCGGAGACCAGGATTGGTATCCGCACGTGCCGCAGGGTGGCACCTCAACCCGGCCGAGGGGGCAGGGGCGGCGTCAGGGGCGCACCCTTGCTCGGATTCGCTCTTCACAGTCGAGGTTATCCGTCAGGTTGTCTCACCATTACGAGTCGTTCTGGGGGCCTCGGCGCATCATGTCGAGCAGTCCCTCGGGGTCGAACTTGCTTGGCTCCGTGGTGTCCAAGAAGTCCCTCAGGATCTCGACGAATCGAACGGGGTCCTCCGCGTGGGGGTAATGACCCAACCCCTCCATCACCTCCAACCTGCTGTTGGGGATGGCCTCGTGCGCCAGGTAGGCGTGTTCGAGCGGGATGATCCCGTCTCGGTCGCCCCAAACGATCAGCGTCGGCATCTGTGCGGTGAGGTAAAGGCGGTCTGCGGCGCTCACCGACTGCCCGCCCGGGTCGATCACGGAGCGCATGGTGCGGACGAAAGCGCGGCGGGCCTCACCATCGGTCAACGACTGGTAGGAGCGCCACATTTCCACCGCCTCTTCGTTGCGGAAGCCTCGGCCGCCGAAGAACTTGATGACGGAATCGCCCCAGGTCCGCGCGAAGGCAGGGAACAAGACCGGCATTACGTACTCGGCCCCCGGCAGGGTGGCCAGGCGGAGGATCCAGTTCACCTCTCGGCCCAAACCGCCGGCGTCGACAAGGACCAGGCGCTCGCAACGCTCGGGAAATTGATAGGCGAACTGCAGGGCCACTCCGCCACCGAAGGATTGTCCGACGACGGTCGCCCGGTCGATGCCGAGGAGGTTGAGGAAGTCCCGCATGACAGTGGCGAGGTTGCCGAGCGAGTAGTCGCCAAGAGGCTTTTCCGACGCCCCGTGCCCGAGGAAGTCCGGGGCCAAAACGGTGTAGTCGTTCTGTAGCAGCCTCATGGCGGGAACCCAGGTGAGGGAACTGCCGGCGATCCCGTGGAGCAGCAACAGCACTGGGCCCTGACCACCACGCCGGTAGCCGACCTGATGACCGTGGATGGAGATGAGTTCCACAGCGAAGCTCTCTTTGGATGGGCTCTGCGTCACGGCCTCGATCGGTCCGTTGTCATCGCCACGCCGGACGGAGCGATGCTCATCACGGTTGCATCCTCTCTCATTCAGCGGGGTGGCGCTTGGGGCGACGGACCAAACCTCTCCCACGCCCTTGGGGTAGCCACCGACTGGATGTTCATTGGCCTGGCATTTTGGACCAATCGGACCTGGGGCCGTTAGGTCGAATATCCCCCGTTGCGCTTTACCGGAATACCCTCCGACGTCGTGGGGCGGCCGAGAGACGATCGGTAAGGCGTGTGCTCAGCCGGCGGAGAGGGCACGCTCCAAGCGCGCTGCCACCTCGCGGTAGCGCGCCACGGGAATCAGGTGCACGCCCTCGAATGCGCCTGATTCCTTGATCCCGACCACGAGGTCGCAGGCAGCATCGACGCCTGCGTTGGGGTCCGTCTCCAGTCGTGCCACGAGGTCCTCGGGCACAGTCAGTCCCGGGATGGTGAAGGTCTTGGCCATGTGGGCACTGGCGATCACGATGACGCCGGCATAGACCGGGACGTCCACCTCGACCGTGGCCCGCCAAGCCAGCAGGTCGTCGAGTGAGAAGCCCACCTGCACGAAGAGGAAGTCGGCCGCCTGCTTCCAGGCCGGCAGCGCTCCGAGGCCGCTGGCCGCGCCGAAGCGCATCGACGATCGGCCGGCGTGGCGACCGCCCCGCCGACGACCACTCCCACCGCCGTCGAGCGTCTCGGCATAGGCGCGGCCCTCGGTCAGCATGGTGCGCACGGTGAGCTCACTCGTGCGCGCCCCGGCCAGCGGGTCGTCGCCGTACACGAAGAGGAACTGGTCCACCCCGTAGGCCGCCGCAGTCAGGAGGTCGCGCCGGAAGCCGAGCAGGTTGCGGTCGCGTGCATTGAGGCAGGCAATGGAGCGCCCGCCCATCTGCTGCACCTCGTGCGCCACGGCGACGCTCGAGACGGTCGCACGACCGATGTGGTTGTCCGGAATCAGGAATGAGGTGGCGACCGGGCTCAGCACGCCGATCTGGTGGCGCACCCGGGTCAGGTCCGGGGCGGTCGCCGGCTCGATCTCGCAGATCAGTTCGAACTGGCCCGCGGTCACGCCGGAACGTCCAGTTCCTTGTGGAAGCGGTAGCCGTGCGTCGCCGTGTCGCGGTCATAGAGCAGCCAGCCGCTCGACTCGTAGAGAGCGATCGCCTCGGGCTGACGGTCGCCCGTCACCAGGCGCAGGTGGATGAGGCCCAGTTCACGGGCCGCCTCCTCGAGTCCCTCCATCAGTCGGCGGGCGATGCCCTGCCCGCGCTGTTCGGGATCGACCCAGAGGCGGCGCACCTCTCCGACGGCGGGGTTGCGGTGCGGGTGGATGGCACGCAGGCCGACCCCGCCGAGCGGCGGTCCGGCGGCACCCTCGCGGCGAGCCACCAGAAAGACACCGGCCGGCGGGTCGAACATGGCCACAGTGAGGCTCCGTTCGTTGTCGTGGAGGAGGCCGTAGCGTACGACGAGCTCGGCCTCGGCCTGGGCCACGACCCAGCGCGGGCCCTCGGTCGCAGAGGGCTCGCGGGCCAGCACGAGGCTCGCCGGAATGGCGGAAGAGGGGCGATCCATACCCTCTATCCTTTCCGACGTGGCCGGGGCACCCGTCCCCGCCGCCAAAGGCTGCCTTTCTCCCGTGTTCACACCCGTCCCTCCTGACATCGATTTCGTCGCCCTCGAGCAGGCCGAACTGGCCCGCTGGTCGGCCCAGCGCGTCTTCGAGCGCTCCATCGAGCAGCGGGTGGGAGCCGAGCCCTGGGTCTTCTTCGAGGGCCCGCCCACGGCCAACGGCATGCCCGGCCTGCACCACGCCTGGGCCCGGGTCTACAAGGACCTCTTCTGCCGCTTCCGCACCATGGACGGGGCTTACGTGGCCCGCCGGGCCGGCTGGGACACCCACGGGCTCCCGGTCGAGGTCGAGGTGGAGAAGAAGCTCGGCATCACCGGCAAGGAGCAGATCGAGTCCCAGGTCGGCATCGCCGAGTTCACCCGGCTGTGCCGCGAGTCCGTCTACTCCTACGTCGACGAGTTCGCCCGCCTGACGACGCGCATCGGCTACTGGGTCGACATGGACGAGGCGTACTGGACGTTGGACTCGACCTACATCGAGTCGGTCTGGTGGCACCTGCAGCAGCTCTTCGATCAGGGCCTCCTGTACGAGGACCTCAAGGTCGTTCCGTACTGCCCCCGCTGCGGGACCGCGCTGTCCAGCCACGAGCTGGGGCAGCCCGATGTCTACCGTGACGAGGAGGACGAGTCGGCCTACGTACGTTTCCGGCTGGTCGACCCCGGCGGTGCCGTGGCGGCTGCGGTGGGGCCGGGTGCCGGGGCGGAATGGCTGGGCGTGTGGACCACCACGCCGTGGACGCTGCTGTCGAACACGGGCGTCGCGGTGAACCCCGAGCTGGTCTACGCCGTCGTCGACGGGGTCGTCATGGCCGACGACCTGGTGGATTCGGTCATGGGGGAGGGCGCATCGGCCCGGGTCACCGCCCGGGTGCCGGGGTCGGCCCTGGTGGGCCTGCGCTACGAGCGGCCCTTCGACGACGTGGCGGCGCCACACGGCGCCGACGGGTGGCGCGTGGTCCCCGCGTCGTACGTCACGACCGAGGAGGGGACCGGCCTCGTGCACCTGGCGCCCGCCTTCGGTGAGATCGACCGCCAGATCGGCCGGGAGAGCGGCCTGCCCTCGCTCAACCCGGTCGGCCCGGACGGCGCGTTCACCGATGCGGTCGGATGGCTGGCGGGGCGCCAGGTCCGGGAGGCCAACCACGACATCAACGACCGGCTGGAGTCGTCCGGCCTGCTGCTGCGTCGCTTCCCCTACGTGCACTCGTACCCGCACTGCTGGCGCTGCCGCACACCGCTGATCTACTGGGGCAAGCCGAGCTGGTACATCGCGACCTCTACCCGCAAGTCAGAGCTGTTGGCGGCGAACCAGACCGTGGACTGGCACCCGGCCCACATTAAGGACGGGCGCTTCGGCGAATGGCTCGAGAACAACGTCGACTGGGCCCTGTCGCGTGACCGCTTCTGGGGGACACCGCTGCCGATCTGGCGCTGCGGGCGCGGCCACGTGCGCTGCGTCGGCTCGCTGCGTGAGCTCTCCGATCTGTGCGGGCGCGACGTGACCGGGATCGACCCGCACCGGCCGGCGATCGACGACGTGGTGTTCACCTGCGGGACGTGCGCCTCCGACGTGGGGGCGGTCGACGAGGTCGACGAGCTGGCGGTGTGCCGCCGGGTCGAGCCCGTCATCGACGCCTGGTTCGACTCGGGCTCCATGCCGGCGGCGCAGGTCGGCTACCCGCACGTCGACGGGTCGGCCGAGGCCTTCACGTTCCCGGCCGACTTCATTTCCGAGGCCATCGACCAGACGCGGGGCTGGTTCTACTCGCTGCTGGCCATCAACACGCTGGTCTTCGGCAAGAGCCCGTACCGCCACGTGGTGTGCCTCGGTCACATCGTCGATGCCGACGGCCGCAAGATGTCCAAGTCGCTCGGCAACATCATCGACCCCTGGTCGATCCTCGACACCAGGGGCGCCGACGCCATGCGCTGGTGGATGTTCTCGCAGGGGTCGCCCTGGACGCCGACGCGGGCGACGCTCGGTGCCATCGACACGGCCATGCGCGACATGCTGCTCACGCTGTGGAACACGTTCAGCTTCTTCACGACCTACGCGTCGCTGAACGAGTTCGACCCGTCGGACGCGGCGATCCCGGCGGCGGGGGAGCGGGGGCCGCTGGACCGCTGGGTCCTGTCCCGGCTGGCCAGCACCACGGCGACGGTGACGGACGCGTTGACCGCGTACGACCCGCTGGTGGCGGCGACCGCCGTGGCCGACCTCGTCGACGACCTGTCCAACTGGTACGTGCGCCGCAGCCGCCGGCGCTTCTGGCGCACGGACCCCGACGCGCCCGCCGGCGACACCCTGGCGGCGCAGGCGACGCTGCACGAGGTCCTGACGACGCTCTCGTTGCTGCTGGCGCCGATGTGCCCCTTCGTGTCCGACACCATGTGGCGGCATCTGACGGGCGCCGAGGCCGACGGGGACGCATCGGTGCACCTGGCCGACTGGCCGGCGGCCGATGCGGCCCGGGTCGATGTCGATCTGGAGGCGCAGATGGCGCTGGCCCGGCGTCTGACGTCGCTGGGCCGTGCGGCGCGCGGCGAGGCATCGGTCAAGGTGCGCCAGCCGCTGCGGCGGGCGTTGGTGTTCCTGCCGGCGGGCTCGCCCGAGATCCTGCGCGACATCGTGGCGGACGAGCTCAACGTCGACGAGGTCGACACGGCCGACGAGCTCAGCGAGGTCATTCAGTTCGAGCTCAAGCCGAACTTCAAGACGCTGGGCTCGCGCCTGAAGGATCTGGTCCGCGAGGTGGGGCCGGCGCTGGCGGCGCTGGACACTGCGGCCGCGGCGGCCGCGCTCGAGGAGGGCCGGTCGGTGACGGTCGTTCTGGGCGGCGAGCCGGTGGAGCTGTCGCCCGAGGACGTGGTGTTGCGGGTGCGGGGACAGCAGGGCTTCGCCGTGTCGCGCGAGGGCGGCGAGGTCGTGGCGCTGGACCTGAATTTGGACGAGGGCCTGCGCAAGCGGGGCCTGTCCCGCGACGTGGTGCGGCTCGTCCAGGACCTGCGCAAGGCGTCCGGGCTCGAGGTCTCCGACCGCATCGCCCTGCACGTGGTCGGGTTGGACGTCATCGCCGAGTTCTTCGACTTCATCGGCCGCGAGGTGCTGGCGGTTTCGATCGAGTCGGGGCCGGGCGAGGGCGCGGGCACGGTGTTGGAGCTCGACGACGAGCTGTTGACCGAGCCGGTGCGGGTCTGGCTGCGGCGGGTCGAACCGGGCGGCTGAGTTCGGCGTCCGCCGCCGGCTCAGTGGCGCGGGTCGCCCGGGAGGAAGGCGTCGGTCAACGCGATCTGGACGCCTCCGGTGGCGGCCGGGTCGAGCACGACGAGGTCGCCTCCCCAGCGGACGATCGTGATGCCGGCCCGGTGCAGCGCGTCGGTGGCGGCGCCGAGGTCATGGACGCGCAGGGCCAGCACGTGGGTGCGTGGCCGCTCGTAGGTGCGTCCCCACAGCGTGCGCCCCTCGACGCCCGGCAGCGGAAAGAGGGCGAGGGTGCAGTCACCCAGCGACACGCCGGCCATGGGGTGGCCGGGCGGGGCGTCGCCGTCCTCGAAGGTGACCGTGGTGCCGAGCAGCGTGGCGAAGCGGCCGGCCCAGGCGAGCGGATCATCGACCAGGGCCCCGACGAAGGCGTGGTGCGTGGCCGGCGCCAGGACGCGACCGGCCGGCGGTGGTCCCGGCGTGGGAGCGCCGAAGCGCGGGTCCACGGGCAGCTCGAAGGTGCTCCACTGGAAGAAGATGCCGCCGGTGTCGCGCGGGTCGCTGAAGCACATCTCGGGGCGCGGGCGGGCTGCGATGTGCACCTCCTCCTGTTGGAGGTGGGCCATGGTCGCCTCGAGGTCCTCGACCTGCAGGGCGAGCGAGTGCATGCCGCCGCCGAAGCGTGTGACGAATTGGGCCGCCGCGCCGTCGCCGATCGGCTGGCCGATCTCAATGGAGTTGTCGCCCGCCCAGGCCATGCCGCCCCGGCGCCCGATGCCCGGCTCGGTCGACTCGCTGTACTCCAGCACCGTGAGGCCGACCAGGGTGGCCAGGTTCCGCACGGCCAGGTCGTAGTCGGCCACCATCGCGGTGGAGTGGAACAGCCAGCGCACCTGGTGGCGGCGGCTCATCGTCCCGCCGTCACGGGGAGCTCGATGCCCGTGATGTTGCGTGCGCCCGGGCCGGCCAGGAAGAGCACCGCCTCGGCGACGTCCGCCGGGTCGACGTGGCGCCGCAGCGATGCGCCGGCGGCCACGCGGGCGGAGACCTCGTCCGCACTCTCGCCGCTGCGGGTGGCGATGGCGTCGATCATGGCGTCGAGCGGGGCGCCGGTGACGAACCCGGGCGTCACCACGTTGACCCGCACGTGGGCGCGGCCGAGCTCCTTGGCCATGGTGAGGGAGGCCGTCACCATGGCGCTCTTGGTCGCCGTGTAGCGGGCCCGCCCTGCGGGGACGGCGCGGGTCCCGATGGTGCCCACCTGAATGATGGATCCCCCCGGATTCGCCGCCATGGCCCGTGCCGCCAGGCGGCTCAGTTCCAGGGTGCCGATGACGTTCACCTCGAAGGCGTGCCGCCACGACTCCCACTCGCCCTCGGCGACCGAGTCGGTCTCGCCTCCCGCCGTGGCCACGTTGACCAGGATGTCGATGCGACCGAGGCGGTCGAGGGTCTCGTCCACCAGGGTGCGGCAGGAGGCCAGGTCCGCCAGGTCGAACGAAACGGGCACGACCCGGGGACCGGGACCGGGCTGGTGGCCCTCGGTGGTCCCAGAGACCTCGAGGGCCAGTGCCGCGAGGCGACCCTCGTCGCGGGCGGCCACCACGACGTCGGCGCCCTCCCGGTGCAAGGCCTCCGCACAGGCCCGGCCGATGCCGGGCCCGGCGCCCGCCACGATCGCCACCATGCGGTCCAGGGAGGTCATGGGGCGGTGCGTCCGGTCAATCGCCGAGGTCGGGCGCCCACGCGACGCCGTTGATGTGGCCGCCGCCGTCGACGAAGAGCGTGTTGCCCGTCACGTAGCGGGCGTCGTCGCTGGCCAGGAAGACGGCGACGGGGGCGATGTCTTCCTCGGGGTCGCCGAGACGTCCCATCGGATTGGAGGCGTCGGCGGCCACCTCGAGCTCGGGGTGGGCTTCGAAGACGGCTCTCGTGGCCGCCGACTTCGCGCCGGGGCAGATGACGTTGACCCGGATCTGCCACGGGGCCCACTCGCGGGCCGCCGTCCGGCTGGCGGCGCGCAGCGCCTCCTTCGCCACGTTGTACGACGTCGTGCCCATGTGCGCGTTGACGCCGTTGAGCGAGCACAGGTTGACGACCGCCCCGTCCCGCTTGGCCTTCATGACCGGCAGCACGGCCTGCATCCCCCAGAACGGCCCGAGGAGACCCATGGAGAGCGCCCACTGCATCTGCTCGTCGGTCGTCGCCTCGAAGCGTCCGAGGGTGCCACCGCCCCAGGCGTTGTTCACGAGGACGTCCACCGTGCCCCAGGTCTGGAGGGCGACGGCCACCATGCCCGTGACGTCGTCCTTGGCGCTGGCATCGGTGTGCACGAAGCGCACGTCGGCGTCGAACTCGTTCCGGCAGGCTGCGGCAACCGCCTCGCCGGCGTCGTCGTCGATCTCGGCCACGAGGACGCGGGCGCCCTCGCGGGCGAACCGGCGCACAATGCCCCGTCCGATGCCGTCGCCGCCGCCGGTGACGATCGCCACCTTGTCGCGCAGTCGGTCGGCCATCGGGACTCACCGTAGCCAGGGCAGTCCGGGGCCGCCCGGTATTCGTCCGGGCGGGAGGGCGATTCGTTCCGCTGGGACGCAGCTCCTAGGCCAGAGACTTGGCCTTGGCGAACCCGCTCGCGCTGTAGACGCCGTCGGGAAAGACGGCATCCCAGGCATCGCGGATCCCGCGGAAGTCCTCGGTCGGCCCGTAGGCGGCCCGGGCGGCGGCGACCACCTCGTCCCGTCGTGCGGCGACCACCGCGCCCGAGTCGTAGTCCAGCTGGGCGTCGATCTGGGCGATCGCCTCGGCGAAGCGGGCCTTGTGCCCGATCAGACGGATTCCATTGGCAGGAGGCGTCATGACAGATTCCTTTGTCTGGTGCAGGAGGGCTCTCTCCTGGGAACCCCCGTGGGCTCGGTGCGTGGCGCGAGCCGGCGCCGGGGAGCAACAACGTAGCGCCCCGACCGGGTCGCGCCGCGCCGGCGCCGAGGCGGCTCAGACAGGTACGTGTGTCGACCGGCGCCCTCGACCCGGTCGACACACGTGGCCGCCTGTAGTGAACTGCGAGGGATGACCAAGAGGCTCGAGATCTCGCTCGACATCGCCGCCCCGCCCGAGCGCGTCTACGCCGCCATCTCCGACGTGACGCGCATGGGCGAGTGGTCGGAGGAATGCCACACCTGCGAGTGGCACGAGGGCTCCGACGGCCCGGTCGTCGGCGCCGTCTTCGACGGACATAACCGCAATGGGACGCACGAGTGGACGACGCAGGGCAAGGTCATTGAGGCCGATCCCGGCCGGGCCTTCGCATTCGAGTGCTCCATGATGGACTTCCACTACTCGACGTGGGGGTACCGCATTGAGCCGACCGGGGCGGGGAGCCGCGTCACGGAGTGGAGTGAGGACCTGCGGCCGGACTCGGTCCTCGAGTTCAGCCGGCAGACCTCGGGCGTGGACGACCGCACGGAGCAGAATCGCCGGAACATGAGCCTCACCCTGGCCCGCCTCGCCCGAGCGCTCGAGGACTGACGCGTTCGGCCTCTTCGAATGGGATCAGGCAGGCGCGCCGGATCACCGCCGGGACCGGTCGCGCACGTACCCGCGATCGCCGGGCATGGGTTGCACTCTCACGCCGGCGGTCGTGAGGAACTGACGTATCTGGGACGCGTGCTCAACGACGTGGAGCGGGAGGCTGCCGACCATCTCCCCGTACTGCATGCCGTGGTATCGATGGGCATCAGGGAGTGGCCGGGCCGCCGCCTCTTCGGTGAGCGCGCCAAGCGTCCGGTGCACCCTTCCGCGGCAGTGGTCGACGTAACCGAGGAGTTCGGACCTAGTGAATGTCCGGTTGGGGAACGCGGAGGTGTTCTCGTCGAACGGTCGTGGCGGTTCCCACGGCTCGAACTCGGCCGTGAGGTCGTAGTCGAGCGTCGACAGGGCGTGGTACCCGAGGAACCAGGGTGCCGATCCGTGCAATCCCCCGAGAGCTGTGGGCCCCGTGGGCGCCTCGTCCGGCCACAGATCCGTCTCCCACAGGTCGTCGGGGCAATCAGTGAGGGCCGCCTCCATCAGCCTCAGCGCACTTTCGAAGTTGCTGGCCATGCTCCGCACGAACGGGTTCGTCACGCCGTACGTCCTAGCGCAAGGCGAGGGAACTGGGAAGCGACCGCCGCCATTCGCGAGCGGGCGTTTCAAGCCAAGGGCGTGACAGGGCTGACGTCGTAGCGCAGTTCCCCGGTCGACGCGTCGATGTCGTAGTACTCGACGCCGGTCTCCACCTGCGGGCCGTCCACGTCGAGGGCCACGGCGATCTTGTTGGCGGCATTGCGGACGATGTCGAGGATCAGCTCCGTTGCGGCCGCGGGGCCCAGCGCGTGCACGACCTGCTCGCCGAGCCCGGGAGGCCACTGCATCGGCTGCCACACAAAAGCATCGACGACCTGGAGGGCCTGGGCCTGGGCATCGGAGATACCGCTCGGATCGGCGTCATCGAACAGATCACTCCGACCGGCCTGGTCGATGGCACTCACGCTCCTGCGGGACTGGCAGAGCCGGCAGTCGTGCGCCCTCGCCCCGCGGAGCCTGACCAGTTCGGAGGTCACCGGATCGAGGGCTGAGAGCTTGGCCACCTCGAGGAGGAATCGTTCGTGGGCCGCCCAGGGATCCGTCCCCGCCGGCGTCGGCATCGGACGCCATTCGTCGCCGAACATCTCGCGCCAGGCGGCACCGGCGCGCATCGTCATGTCCTCGGTCCACACGGCCAGCACGAACGCCGGGGCACCGGCACCGAGTTCGGCCAGCCCGGCTGCCCGGACATCGGTGGTCACGGATGCCACATCGACGACCATCTGTCCGGCGAAGACCGCCGCGCCGGATCTCGGCGCGGGAGGAGCGGCCGGGTCGAGGCTCGCTCGAACGACGGCGCGGGCCAGCTCCGCGACGTCGCTCGGCGTGTTCGAGGCGACTGCGTCGATCAATGCGTCCCAGGCAGCGAAGGCCGCGGACGCTTGATCTCGGGCGATCACGTTTCGACACTACCGGTCATGTGGCGGACTGATCGGCGGGGCGGCGAGGCACAGCCCTACGGGTCGCCGGGGTAGGTGGTCGTGGTCGGGGTCGGGGCATGCCCCGTCGTCTCTTGAGCGTTTTGGAAGCCCTGCGCGGTCCGACAACCCTTCGCCTAATGGGAGGCCGATGCGACGCCATGCGGGACGGTGCTGCAGTCGTACCCCGTTGAGATCACCGCCCGGTCCCAGCCCTGCTCATGGGGCTTCGACGGACCCGATGACCCGCAGCCCGTGAGACTCAGAGAGGCACGCCGTCGGAGGTACGAAGAATCATTCAAGAGGCCTTGTCGTCACTGGGCCGCCCTTCGATGGGTGATTCTCAGCCGAAGTCCCCGTACGTCACGACGCAGCGGGTGGGTTTCAGGTCGTCCACTTGCTCAATCGGCGCGACGAGGTGCCAGGTCGTCTGGCCGACCGAGACCCCTTCGTCGTTGTCGCCGACCTCCACGTGGTGATGCCCGAAGACGGTCTTTGAAGTCAGGACGCTGACCTGCAGCTGCAGCGCACCCACTTGTTGTCCGCCGACCACCGGCAGTGCCGCCGGGGGACTGATTCTTCCCGTGGCCACGACCTGTGTGCCGGACGCATTGAGCGTGCACCTGGTGGAGCGCAGGTGTCCGATGGACGCGCTCACCGAAGTCGGCAGGCTTCTCCCGGGCGAGGATGCGCTCGGTGAGCAGGCGGACGTGGCTACGGCAACGAGGAGGAGGCCGGCGCCGATCGCCGCCGGGAACCTCCCGGCGACACGCCGACGGCTCGCCTGCAGTGGCGACGACTGGGCCCTTCGGGGCATTTTCACAGTATGCACCTCGGCACCGATGGCTGCCCCCGCTCCCGCTACCGTTCCCGCTTCATGTTCGTTCGGGCGTGGTGTCGCCTACTGCTCCTCCCGAACCGAGAGGAGCAGTAGCGGGACAGGGGTGCCACCGAGTTCGCGTGCGATGGGGACCCAGTCGAGGCCAACCATCCGTGGGCAGTCGCACGGGAGATCGTCGGTACCGAGGCGGGGTTCGTCCGGCTCGACCTCGACATCGAACACTGCCGTCCATCCGGATGGGTAGGGAGTGTCGCACTGGTGCCGCCACGACGTGCACTGGAGCCCGACCTCTTCGCGCACCTCTCGCACCAGGGCCGCTTCCACGTCCTCGCCCGGCTCGATCCCCCCGCCCGGCAAAGTCCAGTAGTCGTCGCCGTCATGGCGCCCGGTCTTGCCGAGTCCCCGTTCGTGCACCATGAGGACGCGATCGCCACGGCGGATGATCGCGGCGACCCGGAGGCGATCCATTCTCCATGGTGCCATACGTGCCTGCACCGTTCCTCGAGGCTGCGCGGGGTCGCCGTCCTCCCTGTGGGCTCGGATCCAGAACCGCTGCGACGCCACCCGGATCGGCCCCTCGGGCAGGCGGAGGAGGGCCTCCCGATAGGCGGGGACCGTGAAGCCGGGAACGGCCCAGGGGACGGAGCGCAGGTACCAGGCCAGGGCACCGATGTCGGCGAAGACCGTTGTCGCGGTCCCCACTTCGGCCCCGTCGATGGTCAGACCCGCGCCCCGCAGTTGCGCCGCGACCACGTCGGGCTCGAGCTCATCGACCCCGGGAGGCTCCGTTCCCAGCAGCTCGTGGAACTGCCGGGAGCCCGAGTGCGCCTGCTGGGTGAGGAAGACGCCTCCGGGGCGCAGCACGCGGGCCACCTCGTGTGCGCGGAAGCTCTCGTGACGGTTGGAGACCAGATCGAAGGCTCCGTTGCGGAACGGCAGCCGGCCCGTCGGGTCCGTTGGCTCTTGACCTTGGTTGTCCGGCGCGCCCTCGGTCCACACGACCGGAACGCCCGCAGTGGCGAGGCGGGCGGACGCGACCCGGACATTCGGCGGCCAGCTCTCGGTCGCGACGGTGAAGGTCGCCCGGACGCGCAGCGACGACAGCCATTCACCACCACCTGTCCCCATGTCCAGCATGGTGGAGGAGCGTGCCGCCGCGCCTGCGACGATCTCCGCGAAGTCCCACGGCGGCGGCTCCGCCACCAGGCGGTCGCCCAACCTCGAGAAGTCCCATCCCTCGAACGCCGTGGTCTCGGCTTCGGCCAGCAGTTCGTCGGGACCGGCCATGGGAGTCGTCAACCCCGGCGACGAGGACTGTCGATCGCCACCTTCTTGACCACCGATGACCAACTGTCATCGGTCATGGTCACGTGCACAATCGGGGACGGCCCGCTGGGTGGATACGTCAGTCCACTGAATTCCGTGAAGTAGGGCTGCATCTGCGGCGTGTAACCGTCCGCCGTCAGCTGCCAGAGGAGAGCCTGGCCGTACTGGTACTCGACCCAGTTCACCGGAGAGGAGCCGGTCGTCAGCGGCGGGGTCGGTGAGAACCGGAGCGCGACGGTCCCCGGCGGAAGCTTGTCCGCGACCGTCCGGACGATGGCGCCGACCTGCAGGCCCTCCTCGGGATTCACCGGGTCCACCGAGGACTGGGACGGGAGCTTCCAGATTCCTGCGAGGAGGAGGAGGACCAGGGCTCCGACGAGACCGCCCGCCACGAGCGCCGGCGTCGGACGGCGTCCCGCTGCGACCGCGTGACGCGACCAGGCCCGTACCGTCTCGACCACCGCCCACGCCACGACGAGCCACCAGAGGGTGGCGACCACCCAGAGCATCTCGACGAGCCACGGCAGGGAGCCCAGGTTGGCGCGCGGGACCGACGCGAAATCGACCACGACGCATCCCGAGCAGATCAGGCTGATGGTCGCCAGGGCCGCGAGATCCTTCCTCTTGGAGAGGACGGCACCGACCGCGATCAGCGCGATCACCAGGAGGACGACGATGCCGGCCACCGCGGGCTTCGATCCGAGACTGGTGAAGGAACTGTTGGGGTCGTACTGGCGGACCGGGAGCGGACCGGGCCAGATGATCCCCCCGAGATTGCGCAGGCCATATTCCAGCCCCATCGATGCTTGACGCCGGGCCTGGAGAAGGCCGGTCATATTGCCGAACGATCCGAAGGCCTCCTGGAGGAGCGGTGCGAGCCAACAGAGGACGCCCACTCCCACGCCGACCGGGAGCCAGCGCAGGCGTCTCGGCCGCCCGGAGTGCCAGATCCCGAGCAGTGGGGTGATGACCACGAGCGCCACGACGATCGACGCGTAGAACAGCTGCGCCTGGGCCGTCACCGAGGCAGTGAAGACCAGGACCGGCCACCACCCGAACGACCCGAGCGCGACGGCCCAGGCGAGGACGATCGACACCAGCAGGAACACCAGGCCGAAATTGGCGTTCCAGAGCTGGTGGCCGAAGACCGACGGCACCGTCCACGCCAGGTCGGCGACCGCCAGAGCGACGAGGACACAGGCGAACCAGCGGCGGACGGACCACATCGCCTCGATGGCGAACGAGAGCACGGCCCCGAGAATGAGCGCCGAGCCCCAGAGCGCGCCCTGGGCGTGGTCGATATGGACCGGGACGCTGAGCAACGCGAACTGGAGCGGCCCGAGGTCGTAGAGGATGTGACCGGGGATCTGGGCGTCGGAATGCATGCCCACCAATGGCGGATGGAGCGAGAGGACCTGGTAGGCGCGCAGCGTGATGGTTGCGTCGTCGCCCAGGAGCGGCCGCCACCCTCGGGCCATCTCGACGATCGTGGGGACCAGCACAATGGTCCAGACCACCACGTGGCTACCGATTCGAGCGATCCGATCGAGCCGCTCCAGGCCCCAGTTCACCACCGGCCGCATCCTTTCACATCGCCGATTCGAGGCCGGGTCTCCCTGGCGCGCTCGTCACGGCCGCCGTGGCGAGGAACAAGGGCGTCCTGCACGGTGTTGGTACGACCGTGAAGAGCATCGGGTTTCTCTCGTTCGGCCACTGGACGCCCTCGCCACAGTCACAGACCCGGTCGGCATCGGACGCCCTGCTGCAGTCGATCGACCTCGCCGTCGCCGCCGAGGAGCTCGGCGCTGACGGGGCGTACTACCGCGTGCACCACTTCGCCAACCAGCTGGCGTCGCCCTTCCCTCTGTTGGCCGCGGTCGGCGCCAAGACCAGCACCATCGAGATCGGGACCGCCGTCATCGACATGCGGTACGAGAACCCGCTCTCCATGGCCGAGGATGCCGGTGCGGCCGACCTCATCGCGGGCGGGCGCCTGCAGCTCGGCATCAGCCGCGGGTCACCCGAGCAGGTCATTGAGGGTTACCGCTACTTCGGCTACGTCCCCGGCGAGGGCATGGACCAGGCGGACATGGCCCGCGAGCACACCCGCGTCTTCCTCGAGGTCATCAGGGGCGAGGGTTTCGCCGAGCCCAATCCGCGGCCGATGTTTCCCAACCCGCCCGGGCTCCTTCGGGTGGAGCCGCATTCCGCGGGCTTGCGCGAGCGGATCTGGTGGGGTGCTGGGACGCGCAAGACCGCCGAGTGGACCGCCGAGCAGGGGATGAACCTCATGAGCTCCACGCTGCTGAGCGAGGACACCGGCGTGCCGTTCCACCAGCTGCAGGCGGAGCAGATCGAGCGGTTCCGTAAGGCGTGGGCCGACGCCGGCCACGACCGCGACCCGCGCGTCTCGGTCAGCCGCAGCATCTTTCCGATCGTCAGCGACCTCGACCGTCGGTACTTCGGCGCCGAGGACAGGTCGGAGGACCAGGTCGGGTACATCGACGGCGGTATCGCGCGCTTCGGCAAGACCTATGCGGGAGAGCCCGCGGCCCTCGTCGAGCAACTGGCCGCAGACGAGGCGATCGCCGCCGCCGACACGCTGCTGTTGACGATCCCGAATCAGCTCGGCGTCGACTACTGCGCCCATGTGGTGGAGTCGATCCTGCGCGACGTCGCTCCCGCGCTCGGTTGGCGCTGAGCGGCGCCGACGCACTCTCGCGGGGGAGTCGCGTTGGCGGCGTCAGCAGCCGGCGTCGAGGACCTTGACCAGCGCCGCCTCCAGGGCGGCCCTGTCGCCGCGGCCGAGGTGGGCCACCAGGTGGCGGTCGATCCCGTCGATGTGGGCGGCGACGGCCCGCTCGAGCACCGTCTGCCCCTCCGGCGTCAGCACGACGTAAATGCTCCGTCGATCGCTCGGGCAGGCCTCCCGTGCCACGAGTCCCGCCTCGACCATGCGGTCGACCAGGCGGGTCACACCACCGGTCGTCAGCGCCACGTCGGCGCTCAGCTTGGACATCGTGAGCCGGCTCTGGGGGGCGCCCCCGACGTGGATCAGCACGTCGAAGAAGACCAGGGGGATCCCGACGTTCTCCTCGAGCTCCCGCCCGAGGGAGTCGGTCAACCGGCGATGCGTGCGGACGATCAGCCCCATGAGGCGGATGCGGTCGTCATCGATCTGGCCCAGGAGGCCGCAGGTGCCCCCCGGCTGCTCCATCTCCCCGGGCGCGTCGGCACCGCCACCGGGGTGTACATCTCCCCGGTCCTGGTCACCGCCCTTCTCCGAGATGGTCGCCGTTCCCATGTCGCCTTTCTCAAGTCTCCCCGAAAATCGTCCCGATGCCTACTCTATCTGATTGACAAGTATCTGTATAGTCAGATATAATAGTGACAACGAAACGCAGTCCGACCAAGGAGATCACGCAATGAGCACCACGACCAGCACCGCAACCCTTCCGAAGGCAGGGACCTACACCGTCGACCCGCTTCACACCGAGGTCGGATTCGTCGCCCGCCACCTGGTCGGGACGAAGGTCCGGGGCCGCTTCACCGAGGTGGAGGGCACCTTCACGGTGGCCGAGAACCCCGAGGACTCCACCCTGGAGGCCACGGTCCAGGCCGCCAGCATCCACACCAACCAGGCGCAGCGTGACGAGCACCTGCGCACCAACGACTTCCTGGACGTCCCCAACCACCCGACGCTGCACCTCGTCAGCACGGGCCTGAAGCGGGTCGACGACGCCAACTGGATCCTGAGCACGGACCTGACGATCAGGGGCGTCACCAAGCCGGTCGACTTCGACCTCGAGTTCCTGGGCGAGGGCCCGTCCATGCAGGAGGGCAAGACGGTCGTGGCCTTCTCGGCCAGCGCCACCATCGACCGCCGCGACTTCGGCGTCAGCTTCAACCACTCGCTGCTCGACGGCAGCGTCGTGGTGGGCAACAAGGTCGTGATCGAGATCGAGACGGAGGCCGCCCTGGCCGACTGACCGATCACGCGAGGTGCGGCCCCGAACGGGGCCGGCCTCGCTCGATACGCTGACTCGCCATGCCGACAACGGCCACCGAGGTCCGCCCCACCGAATCGACCGTGCCACACGTGTTGGCCGTCGACCTCGGGACGGGAGGTCCGAAGGTGGCCGTTTTGGCGTCCACCGGCCGGGTGGTGGCCCACGCCTTCCAGGCGGTCGGAATTGATCTCACCGACGATGGGGGAGCGGAGCAGTCGCCGCAGGCCTGGTGGGACGCCATCGTGTCGTCCGCCCGGCGGGCGCTGGCCGACAGCGGCGTGGCGCCCGCCGACATCGTGGGGATCGGCTGCACGTCGCAGTGGTCGGGCACCGTGCCGGTCGACGGCGACGGGACTGCCATCGGTCCGGCCATCACCTGGATGGACTCCCGCGGCGCCCACGCCGTGCGCGAGACCGTGCGCGGCGCGCTCAACGTGCAGGGCTATTCCGCCTCCAAGCTGGCCCGGTGGGTGCGCCGCACGGGCGGCATCCCCAGCTTGTCGGGCAAGGACCCGGTCGGCCACATCCACTTCCTGCGGGCGCAGCGCCCCGAGGTCTATGCCGCGGCGTCGCTCTTCCTCGAGCCGGTCGACTACCTCGGCCTGCGCCTGACGGGCCTGGCCCGCGCCTCGCACGACTCCATCACGTTGCACTGGGTGACGGACAACCGCGACATCAACGCAGTCGCCTACGACGACGCGCTGATCGAGTTGGCCGGCCTCGAGCGGGCCAAGCTGCCTGAGCTGGTCCCGACCGGCAGCGTGCTGGGCGGTCTGGCCCCGGCGGCCGCCGCGGAGCTGGGCCTCCTGCCCGGGACACCGGTCGTCGCCGGCACGGGGGACCTGCACTCGGCCGCCGTGGGCTCGGGCGCCGTGGCGGACTTCGACGGCCACCTGTACATCGGCACGTCGAGCTGGATCAGCTGCCACGTCCCGTTCAAGAAGACGGACGCCCTGACCAACATCGCCTCCTTTCCCTCGGGCATCCCGGGCCGCTACCTGGTGGCCGACGAGCACGAGACGGGGGGCGCCTGCCTGACCTGGCTGCGCGACAACGTGCTCTTCCCCGACGACGCCTTCTCCGCGAACTTCACCGTTCCGGCGACGCACAGCGCCGCCCCCCAGAGCTTCTTCGCCACCCTCAACGATGTCGCCGCCGGCGTCCCCGTGGGCTCCCACGGCGTCCTGTTCACACCCTGGCTGAACGGGGAGCGCTCGCCCGTCGACGACCACACCATCCGGGGCGGCTTCCACAACCTGTCACTGTCCTCGACCCGGGCCGACATGGTGCGGGCCGTGTTGGAGGGCGTCGCGCTGAACTCGGCCTGGCTGCTGGGGGCAGTGGAGAAATACACCAAACGCGCCTTCCCCTCCCTCGCCTTCGTCGGTGGCGGCGCCAACTCCGACCTCTGGTCGCAGATGCACGCCGATGCCTTGGGCCGTACCATCCGCCAGATCGACGAACCGGTGCTGGCCAACGTGCGCGGCGCCGGGCTGCTCACACTCCTGGCCCTCGGCCGCCTGACCGTGGCCGACATCCCGGGCACGGTGACGGTAAAGGCCACCTACGAACCGGATCCCGTCGCCGCTCGGACGTACGCCACGCTGCTCAAGGAGTTCGTCAACCTCTACGAGAAGACGAAGGCCATCCACAAGCGGCTCAACGGCCGCCGTTTGCAATAGGCGCTGCGGCAAAGGCCGGCGCAGCGATCGACGAGGGCGGTGTCGTCTACTCGTACGGCAACGCCACCTTGTCTCGGGGTTCGGAGCTGCACTCAGAAGTTCCACTCGTCGGGAGGCACCGAGTGCGGGCCTGTCAGTTCGTCCTCACCCGTTCTAAGCTGCCTCCCGTGGCACCTTCGGACGACCACCAACGGCTCGAACGGCGGATCAGGGAGCTCAGGACATCGCTGGCGAAGTACGAAACGGGGGCGCAGGAGCTCGATCCGGAGGCCATGGCCGACCTGACGAAGGCCGTGCATGTCATCGGCGACCATCTCATGGAATTGTCGGAACGCATCGATCGGATCGAAGACAACCGGGAGGAATGGACGACCCGCGGTTGGAATCCGTCACCGGGGGGCTGATCGGATCGGACGCCGCCGTCTGATCGGGACGGGTGCTCAGGGGCGCATCCCTAAGAGGTAGCCGAATCCGTTCAATGTCCAGACGTCTTGCTGTCGTAGGCGATCAGTGCATTCCGGTACTGACTCTCGAGAAGCAGGGCCGCATTCAAACTTGAGGCCACGGTCACCGTGTCCCGGCTCGGAACGCTCACCTTCAGGGGGGTGGTGCTGTAGCTGAGCTGCTCCTTCTGTGAGGCATGCAGTACCGCTGAGAGGGTGGCTTGGTGGACGAGGAAGGTGAAATCCAACTGTCGCGGCAGGCCCCGCGTGTCGGACCAGACCTCGACATGGACGTTCGAGATCGTCGAGTCCTCGTAGTGAGTGAGCGAGCGCTCTGAAGCAACGACACTCTGAACCAGGGCACTGACCGGCACGCGCACCTTGTATCCACTTGTCTCGACACCGTCGATCTCGCGTTCGCCCAGCCGGGCCACCGGCCCGCTGGCGTCCCGGAGAAAGGTCAACGAAGGTGGGCCTGACGCAGTACCGCTCAGAGCCGGATACGCGAGGCACGGCTTCTCGCCGATGAGAATCCAGCTGGCGTCGCACGGGAGGTAGACGAGCGAGCCGTCTGAGACCGTGGTCGAGGACCCGAAATGCGGATCACCACCAGGAATGAATGCCTTCGTTGTGTTCACGAAGGCATTGGTCCGGGAATCGGCCGCGCCATGGCCGCTGTACTCAATGTCTATGAAACCCTGCGGTGCTCTATCGACTTCGAGTGCGGTCCAATGGACCGTCTGGGAGAACATCGCCGCAACACGGGGACTGCTCCTGATGCTGTTGAGCACCGTGGCGTCCGAAGGCGCGCTCGATCCGAACCCGAGCGTCAGGACGAGAACGAGGGCCGCGATGACGATCGGAACCGCAATCACCCAGCGCCGGCCGTCGGCCCAGCCGCGCCATGTGCGTACACCCCGCGTGCCCGGTGGCACAGAGTTGCGCCGAGCACGCCCCCGCGGCCGGGCGGGATCAAGCGCATTGACGACGGATCCCTCCAGGCCGATCGAACGCGTCGCCTGCAGCGACTCGATGTCGGCGACCGACGGCGCTTGTGGCGCTGCATCCATCAGCTCGGTCACGATCATTCGAATCTGGGTATCCAAGGCGTCAGTCACTGGTCCTCAATGCCTCCTTCAGGCGGGATCGCCCACGGGCGAGGTGGCGCTTCACGGAGCCTTCGCTGATGTCCATGAGCGTCGCGATGGAAGCGGGAGTCAGGTCATCCCAGTACGTGAGCACGATGACCGCCCGCTGCTGGATGCTGAGGCTGAATACGGCCGTGAGTACTTCGGGGCGAATCTCCGGAGGCTCGACGAGCTCCGGTTGCGCCGCGAGGGTCTCTCTTGACCTGCGACGTCTCGAGGATCGATGGAACTCAGCGGCTCTGTTGTAGACGGTGCGGTAGAGGTACGGGCGCTTCTCGGTAACGGTCATCCATCCCGGTGCGTTGAGGCAACGAAGGAACGCTTCCGACACGATGTCCGGGGCGTCACCGGGTCCGACGAGGCCCGTGGCGAATCGGACGAGGTCGTCGGCGTGCTTCCGGTAGACCTCAGCATCCGCCTCCTCCACACTCATACGATGCCGCAGGCCGGCTATCGGGTGACAGCGACTCCGGGAATTCTCGTGGCGCCGGTCGACTCGGGGTGCCCGCTGCGCCGGGCAGGCGGCTCGGTTGCGCGCCTCGAGTCGGCTCGGGGTCAGTCAGCCGCCCGGAGGCGCCGCAACGGATTCCAGCCACCCGATCCCGATCGGGACCCCTTGGTCACGATCAGCGCCAGCGATGTGGTGACGTAGCCGGCCAGCTCGGTGCGCAGGTGCACGTCGGTGTAGGGCGGTACGTCCACGTGCACGTCGTCGGGGGTCGAGCCCAGCGAGTAGTCCATGTCGACGTCGTGGCCGGCCCGCCGCAGCCGCGTCACCAGTCCCTCGATGTCACGGCGCCGGTAGAACACGGTCCCGCCCGCCTCCACGGTGGCGTCGTTGGACGACACGAGGTACTCGGTCGTGTGCACGGCGACACCACCGGGGCGCAGGCATGCCATCTGTGCGACCACGAAGTCCATCCCGGCCTCGAGCGTCCCAAGATGCTCGAGAGCGCACGACGACCACGCAAAGTCGAACCCGGTCAGGTCCGACGGCAGTGCGTTCATATCCACGGGCCGGAACGACACCCGCCGCGCGAACGCATCGTCGGCGCACAGGCCGAAGTCGTTCAACCGCTCCAGCCCGTCGGCCCACTCGCTCTCGGAGTCGGTCCAGCCCGATGCGATGGCGGACTCGTGCGGCTGGTCGGTGGCCACGATGTCGCAGCCGGCGTCGGCGAAGAGCGCCACCAGCGGCTCCTGCCCGACGCCGAACCCGACACCCCGCCGCCCGCCGGCCAGCATGCCGCGCTCGTGCAGCGCCTCGGCGATGAAGAGCCACTCCCACATCTTGCGATGGAGCATGACCTCGCGGACGTCGTCGCCGGCCGCCCACATCGGCCGCAGCCGCTCGGCCCAGGCCCGTAGAGCCGGCGAGCGCAGCGATTCGGCCGAGCACAGTTGCGAGCGCAGCATGACCGGGCGACCTTATATGGCAGCTCGCCTCGCGCTGCCGCCGGACCGCTCGCGGAGGATCAGATCCGCTCGAAGTTGCGCGCCAGCTCCCAGTCCGTCACGTGCCGGTTGCTGGCCAGCCACTCCTGCTCGGCCGTGTTGAGCAGATGGTGGTGCACGTCGGGCCCGAAGGCCTCCTCGGCCACGGCCGAGTCGCGCAGGGCGTCGATGGCCTCGACCAGTGTGGAGGGGATGCGTGGCACGTCGGTCGCCTCGTAGGCGTTGACGGGGTAGGGGTCGCCCGGCTCGAGCTCGTGGTCGATGCCGTACAACCCCGCTGCAATGGCACCCGCCAGCACGAGATACGGGTTCACGTCCGCCCCCGGGATCCTCGACTCCACCCGGCGTCCCGACCCGTGGCCGACGAGGCGGAAGCCGCACGTGCGGTTGTCCTCGCCGTAGACGGCCGCCGTGGGGGCCCAACTCCCGGGCACGTAACGCCGGTACGAGTTCACCGTGGGCGCGGCCAGCCAGGCCAGCTCCTTGGCCGCGTACAGCTGGCCCGCCAGGAAGTGGCGGCCGAGCTTGGACAGCCCACTGGGATGCGCGGCGCCGTCGTCCGCACCGGCGCCCGGTGCCATCAGCGCCTCGCCGCGCTCCATGTCCCACAGGCTCGTGTGCACGTGGCAGGACGACCCGACGTCGTCCATCGTCCACTTCGCCATGAACGTCGTCGCTCTGCCCTCCTGCGCGGCGATCTCCTTGATGCCGTTCTTGAAGACAAGATGCCGGTCGGCTGTGACGAGCGCCTCGTCCCAGACGACGTTGACCTCGTGCTGGCCGCGCCCGGCCTCGCCCTTGGAGGTCTCGACCGGGATGCCGGCGGCGCACATCTCGTTGCGGATCCGCCGCAGGACGTACTCCTCGCGGGTCGTCTGCAGCAACTGGTAGTCCTCAATGGTGGAGGTGTGCGGCGTGAGGCCCCGCCACCCCTGTGCGTCGGCCTCCTCGTAGGACTCCTTGAAGAGGAAGAACTCGAGCTCGGTGGCGCTGCACACGCGCAGGCCGCGCTCGGCCGCCGCGCTCCAACTGGCGGCGCAGGATCCGGCGGGGCGACACCTCGACCGGCACGCCGTGCTCGTCGGTCAGGTCGCAGATGACGAAGGCCGTGCCGGGCTGCCAGGGGATCAGCCGGGCCGTGTCGTAGTCGGGCCGGGCCACGAAGTCGCCGTAGCCGGTGTCCCAGTTGGTGAAGCGGTAGCCCGGGAGGGGGTTCATGTCGACGTCGACCGCCAACAGGTAGTCACACGCCTCCATGCCGTGCTCGGCCGCGTGCGCCGTGAAGAAGTCCGCCGTGACCCGCTTGCCCACCGGGCGGCCGTGCATGTCGGGGAAGGCCAGCACGACGGTGTCGACCGACCCGTCGGCGATGGCGGCGTCAATGAGCTCACGTCCTGGTCCGGGCATGCGCCATGTTGACCCCGCAACTGGCGCAGCGCCAGTACTGCCGGTCGCCGCACCTCGATACGCTGGGCCGATGCTTCCGCTCATCGGCGTCTCGACCTACGTGGCCGACGTGGCCTGGGGCAATTGGGAGCGCCGGGCCGCCGTCCTGCCCGCGTCCTACTTCGAGCTGGTCGCCGCCGCCGGCGGCCGCCCGCTCCTCATCCCACCGACCAGCACCTCGCCCGGTGGCCCCGAGTCCGGGGCGGACCAGGTCATCGACGTGCTCGACGGACTGGTGCTGACCGGCGGCGGCGACGTCGACCCCGGCACCTACGGCGAGGAGCCCGATCCCGAGGTGGGCGGCGTCGACCCCGATCGGGACGCCAGCGAGCGGGCGCTCCTCGCCGCCGCGCTCGACGCCGACCTGCCCGTGCTGGCCATCTGCCGGGGCTGCCAGGTGCTCAACGTCTACCTGGGCGGCACGCTCCACCAGCACCTGCCCGACGTGGTGGGGAATCTCGACCACCGCAAGGTCGCCATGGTCTTCGAGGACGTGGACGTGGCGACCGAGCCCGCCACCCGGACGGCCGAGGTCTTCGGCCCGTCGACCACCGTGCGCTGCTCGCACCACCAGGCCATCCGCGATCTGGGCCGTGACCTGGTGGTCACCGCCCGGGCCGGCGACGGGGTCGTCGAGGCGGTCGAGCTGCCGTCCGCCCGCTTCGTCCTGGCCGTCCAATGGCACCCCGAGGAGTCCATGGACCAGCGGCCCTTCGACGCCCTCGTCCGGGCCGCCCGGGAGTACATGGAGGAACGGTCGCTCCGGGCCACGGTCTGACCGTTCCGCCCCGGCCGGGAACCGTCGGCGACCCCCGGCGACCTCCGGCGACCTCCGGCGACCTCCGGCGACCCCCGGCAACCGGCCATATGACCCCTTGCCCGGCTGCGTCACAGGCTCGCCAGGTAAGGTGCCCGCCATGGCCAAGAGCGGGCACAAAGTCGTCAAGCCGGTGGCGGCCGCTGCGGTGACGCTCGGCACCATCGCCAGCATCTGGTGGTTCGCGCTGAAGCCCCGCCGCAAGGCGAAGGGCGAGGTCGGCTCTACGAAATAGGGGTCAGCCCCTCCACCAGCGCCGGCAGGCACTCGCTGATGGAATCCCGCAACACCACGTCGGCCAGGCCGTCCATCTCCGTCGGTTCGCCGTTCACGATGATCGCCGCCGCCCCGTGCTGCACGGCGACCGGCACGACGCCGGCGGCGGGGAACACGGCCAGGGTGGAGCCCACCGCCAAGAGGAGGTCGCACCCGGCTGCAGCCTGCTCGGCCCGGAACAGGTCCTCGGCGACGAGGCTCTGGCCGAAGCTGATGGTGGCCGACTTGAGGATCCCGCCGCACACCGCGCCCTGGTCGCCGATGTCGAGCACGGCGGTGCACGATGGGTCGGCCTCACCCGCCCGGACCCGGTCGTGCACCGGCTCCGCCGGCTGCCGGTCGCCGCAGCTGAGGCACATCACCTCCAACGACGTGCCGTGGATCTCCACGATCCGATCGGGGTCCGACCCCGCCTTCTGGTGCAGCCCGTCGATGTTCTGCGTGACCAGGAGGTCGAGCCGGCCGCTGCGCTCGAGCTCGACCAACGCCCGGTGCCCGGCATTCGGTTCGGCCGACCACATCGGTGACGTCAGCCGGTTCTGCCACGAGCGCGCCCGCAACCCGGGGTCCGACACGTAGGCCTGCAGGGTCGCCATCTTCTCGGCCTCGGGGTCCTTGGTCCACAGCCCCTGCGGGCCCCGGAAGTCGGCGATGCCCGAGTCCGTCGAGATCCCGGCGCCGGTCAGCACGACGACCCGCCGCGCCTGTTCGAGCAGGGCCCGGGCCCGCCCGATGTCGCCCCCGCCCTCAGAGGTCATATGGCGATCGTCCCCACGAAGGAGAGATCGTACGGGCGCCCGGGCGTAATCTGCCCCGATGCCCGGGGACGCCCCAACCCCGTCCGTCGAGATCCTGACCTCGTCCGACGCCGAGGACCGCCAGCGCCGGGCCGCCGGCGCCCTGCTGGCCAAGGGCTGCGCCGCCGGCGACCGGGTCGCCTTCGCCCTGGGCTCGTCCGCCGACCTCATATGTGCAGCCCTGGGTGCGGCCCGCATCGGCCTCATCCCGGTCATGCTCAACGCCACCTTGACCCCGGCCGAGCGCGACGACCTCGCGGCAGACGCCCGCCCCACGGTCAAGGTCTTCACCCAGCCCGAGCTGTACGACCTCATACACGGGGACACGAGCCCCCCGACGGATCTCGCCCCATACCCGCTCACCCGCCCGATGCACTACACGTCGGGCACGACCGGCAGGCCCAAGGGCGTGACCACCGGCCTGTGGGACGAGCGCACCGCGCGACAGGTCTACGAGGACGAGGCGGAGGTCTGGCACTTCGATGCCGACGACCTGCACATGGTGTGCTCGCCGATGTACCACACGGTCTCCATCCGCTTCGCCGGCTGCACGCTCCTGGCGGGCGGGTCGCTGGCCATCCTCAGCCGCTTCCACGCAGCCACCGCCCTCGACACCATCCGCCGCCACCGACCGACCACGACGTTCCTCGTGCCGACGCACCTGCATCGCATCTTGCAGTCGCCCGACCTCCAGCCCGACGAGCGGTTCGACTCGCTCCGCCTCCTCGCCCACGCCGGGGCGCCCTGTCCCGACACGGTCAAGCGCGCCATCATGGAACGAGTCCGGCCCGGCGGCGTCTGGGAGTTCTACGGCTCCACCGAGGCCCAGTTCTCGGTGTGCGCACCCGAGGACTGGCTCGAGCGTCCCGGCACCGTGGGCCGGGCCCGCCCCGGCCGCCGCCTCCACATCGCCCCGGTCAGCGACGCCCCCGTCGCCCCCGCTGCCCACGCCCCCGTCGACGATGCCGACTCGGGCACCATCTGGTGCGACATGCCCGCGTTCGCCCGCTTCAGCTACTGGGAGAACCCCGAGGCCACGGCGGCGGCCTGGAACGGCGAGGCCTGCACCGTCGGCGATCTCGGACGCCTGGACCGGGACGGCTTCCTCTACCTCACCGGGCGGCGCCACGACCTCATCATCAGCGGGGGCGTCAACGTCTATCCGGCCGAGGTCGAGAACGTCCTGGCCGCCGTCGAGGGCATCGCCGAGGTCGCGGTCTTCGGGCTGCCCGACGACCAATGGGGCCAGAGGGTCTGTGCCGCCTACGTCGCCGACGGCCGCAGCCGCCCGGCCGCGTCATCGTCGGCCGAGGAGGCCCTGCGGGCTGCAGCGGCCTCCCGCCTCGCCCCGTACAAGCGGCCCAAGACGTACTTCGCCACGACGGAGCTCCCCCACACGGCCACGGGCAAGCTCGTACGGCGGGCCGTCCCCGAGCATCTCGGGCTCCCGCCGTCGGGCTGATCGGAGCCCGGCGCCGGCACCATGTCGAGCCGGAGCAGGTAAGACTGCTGTATGCCTTTCGCCACCATCAACCCGGCCACCGGAAAGACGGAGAAGGAGTTCCCCGCCCACACGCCCGAAGAGGTGGACGCCATCCTCGACCGCGCCGTGGCCGCCTTCGCCGACTACCGCACAACGACGTACGCCGAGCGGGCCCGCCACCTGCTTACGGCGGCGGAGCTCCTCGAGGGCGAGGTGCCCGACGTCGCCCGCATCCTCACCACCGAAATGGGCAAGACGTTCGCCGCGGCCAAGGCCGAGGTGTCCAAGTGTGCGGCCGCCATGCGCTGGTTCGCCGAGCACAGCGAGGCGCTGCTGGCCGACGACGTCATCGCCACCAGCGGCTCGAAGTCCTACGTGCACTACCAGCCCCTCGGCGCGGTGCTGGCGATCATGCCGTGGAACTTCCCGCTGTGGCAGGTGGTCCGCTTCGCCGCGCCGGCGATCATGGTGGGCAACGTGGGCCTGCTCAAGCACGCGTCGAACGTGCCGCAGACCGCCCTGGCCCTCGAAGACCTGTTCCGGCGGGCGGGACTGCCCGACGGGGTGTTCACCAACCTCTTCGTGCCGTCCAAGGACGTGGCGGCGCTGATCCACGATCCGCGCATTGCCGCGGTCACCATCACGGGCAGTGAGCCGGCCGGCATGTCGGTGGCGGCGGCCGCCGGCGACGCGCTCAAGAAGACGGTGCTCGAACTGGGCGGCTCCGACCCATTCGTCGTCTTGGCCAGCGCCGACTTGGATGCGGCCGTGCGCACCGCCGTCACCGCCCGCGTGCAGAACAACGGCCAGTCGTGCATCGCGGCCAAGCGCTTCATCGTGGTCGATGCGGTGGCGGACGAGTTCGAGTCCCGCTTCATCGAGTCGATGGACTCGCTGGTCGTGGGGGACCCCTTCGACCCTGCCACCAACATCGGGCCCATTGTGAGCGAGGCCCAGCGCGACGAGCTCGTGGGCCAGGTGGCCGAGGCGGCGCGCCAGGGCGCCACGGTGCACGCCGGTGCGCCCATTCCCGACGGCGACGGGTGGTGGTTCGCGCCGACCGTCTTGTCGGGGGTCACGACCGACATGCCGATCGCCCAGGTCGAGATGTTCGGCCCGGTCGCCATGGTGATCCGGGTCCCCGACGTCGACGCCGCCATCGCCGCGGCCAACGACACGACCTTCGGGCTCGGCTCGAGCGTGTGGGGATCGGACCAGGACGAGATCGCGGCGTGCATCGAGGGCATCGAGGCGGGGGCGGTCTTCGTCAACGCCATGGTGGCCTCCATGGCGGAGCTGCCCTTCGGCGGGATCAAGCGGTCGGGCTACGGACGCGAGCTGTCCGAGCTGGGCCTCAAGGAGTTCACCAACGCCAAGACGGTGTTCGTGGCCTGATCCGCCGTCCGCAACGCAGCGGCCACCGGGTCGCCATCGACGCGCCTCAAGGTGGGCGCCGTCGAGGTCGACTCAACGTGGGTGGCTGGAATGAGCGTGCGCCGTCGGTCGTTGATCATCGCTGCAGCGGCAGCCTGCCTCGTCATCGCCTCCCTGATGGCCTTCATCGGCTTCGTCGGCATGACCTCCCTCGCCGGCTTCTGACCGCCGGGCCCAGCCCCCTCCCGCGACGCCGTCGGAGCCGTCATCGGACTGCCCATTAGCCTGAGCGGCGGCCGCACCATGACCTACCTCGACCACGCCGCCACGACGCCGCTCCGCCCCGAGGTCGCCGCCGCCATGGCGGACGTGCACGCCGGCGCCCTCGGCAATCCCACCGGCAGCCACCCTCCGGCGCAGCGCGCCCGCCGCCTCCTCGAGGAGGC
The DNA here is from genome assembly GCA_963804055.1 of uncultured Acidimicrobiaceae bacterium. Taxonomy (GTDB): domain Bacteria; phylum Actinomycetota; class Acidimicrobiia; order Acidimicrobiales; family RAAP-2; genus Bog-473. The sequence goes on from CAWDOU010000001.1 coordinate 514,777, forward strand.
CCGCGACGAGGTGGCCGCCTTCCTCGGCCGCGACCCCGGCGACATCGTCTTCACCTCCGGAGGCACCGAGTCGGCCAACCTGGCCGTGTTGGGGCCCGCCGAGGCGGCCCGCCAGGACCGCGGTGAGGCGGTGCTCCTCTCTTCCGCCGTGGAGCACCCCGCCGTGCGCGAGGCGGCCCGTGCCGCGGCCAAAGCCGGCCTCGATACCCGCGAGCTCCCCGTCGACGCCGCCGGCATCGTCGACCCCGACGCGCTGGTCCGCACGCTCTCGTCGCGCGTCACCAGCGTGTCGGTGATGACGGCCAACAACGAGACGGGCGTCATCCAGCCGCTGCGCGACCTCATAGAGACGATCAACCGGCGCGCCCCCAAGGCGTACGTCTTCACCGACGCCGTGCAGGCGGCGCCCTACGTGGACCTGGCCGAGTGCACCGCCGGCGCCGACCTGGTGTCGCTCAGCGCGCACAAGGTCGGCGGACCGGTCGGGGTGGGCGTGCTCGCCATTGCCGGCCGCGTCGTGCTCGAGCCGCGCCAGTACGGCGGGGGACAGGAGCGTGAGCGACGGAGCGGCACCCAGGACGTGGCGGGGGCGGTCGGGCTGGCGGCGGCGCTGCGCCTGGTGGCATCCGAGCGGGCCACGGCGGCCGTGCGGGTGGCGGGCTTGCGCGACCGGCTGCGCGACGGCCTCCTCCGAACCGTCGACGGCGCCTACCGGACGGTGCCGGCCGGGGTCGACGTGCTCCCGGGCCACCTCCACCTGTGCATCCCGGGGGTCGAGCGCGAAGAGCTCCTGGTTGCACTCGGTGAGCAGGATGTCTGCGTCTCCGGCGGCTCGTCCTGCGCCAGCGGGGCGCTCCAGCCCAGCCACGTCCTGAGCGCCATGGGCGTTGCCCCCGCGCTGGCCGCCGGCGCGCTGCGCTTCACCTTGGGATATTCGACGACGGATGCCGACGTCGACCGCGCCCTCAGCGTGGTTCCCTCGGTGGTCGCCGCCCTGCGCCAGGCCGGCTGAGGCGGCCGGGCGCATCCGGCCGCCGCGCTGCACGTCGGGCCGGCCGACCCCACCGAAGCGCGGCACCGGAGGGGCCGAGACCCCTCCGTCCCGGTGGCACACTGGTCCCGTGCGGGTGCTCGTGGCCATGTCGGGAGGCGTCGACTCCTCCGTGGCGGCCGCGCTCCTGGTGGAGCAGGGCCACGACGTCGTCGGTGCCACGCTCAAGCTGTGGGGCGGCCCGTCCGACTCGGGATGCTGCTCGGTCGCCGACGTCGAGGACGCCCGCCGGGTGGCCCAGCAGCTGGGCATCACCCATCACGTCTTCAACCTGACCGAGGAGTTCGACCGCAACGTCGTGGCGCCCTACGTGGGGGAGCACGCGCGGGGTCGGACGCCCAACCCGTGCATCGAGTGCAACCGCACCATGAAGTTCGACCGCCTGCTGCACCGGGCCGACCGGTTGGGCTTCCACCGTCTGGCCACCGGACACCACGCCCGCGTCGCCGCCGCGCCACCCAGCCACGACACCCTCTCCACGTCGTGGCAGCTCCGACGGGGCGCCGACCCCCTCAAGGACCAGTCCTACGTCCTCTCCATGCTCGGCCAGGACGCGTTCGGCGCGCGTCGTGTTCCCGGTGGGCGACATGACCAAGGACGAGGTGCGCGCGCACGCCCACCGCCTCGGGCTGCGCACGGCGGACAAGCCCGACAGCCAGGACGTGTGCTTCATCGGCAGCGCCGAGGGCCGTGAGGGCTTCTTGTCCCGGCGGGTGGAGCTGCACCCCGCCGAGGTGGTGGACGGCGACGGCCGCCCGGCCGGCTCCGTCGAGGCGGTCGAGCTCGTGACGGTGGGGCAGCGGCGCGGCATGGGCCACGGCAGCGACGGCAAGCGGCGCTACGTGACGCACGTCGACGTGGCCTCGCGGCGGGTGACCGTCGGCAGCGCGGACGAGGTCCTGCGCGCGTCGGTGCTGCTCGCCGGCCCGACGCTCACCTGGGTCGACCGGCCACTCGCCGCCGGGTCCCGGGCGGTGGCGCAGGTCAGCGCGCACGGGCGGCCGGTGCCGTGCACCATCGTCGTGCCGACCCGCGACCACGACGTCGCCGCCGGCCCCGTCGGCGACGGCACCGTGGAGGTGCGCTTCGACGACCGCCAGCGGCCCGTGGCGCCGGGCCAGACGGTGGCGCTCTACGACGCGCTGGACCCCGACGCCGTCGTGGGCGCCGGCATCGCCGCCTGATGGCCGACGGCGACGTCCCGAAGAAGGCGGCCGAGCGGGCCGCCGAGCTGCGCCAGCAGATCATCCACAACAACGAGCTCTACCACCAGCTCGATGCGCCCGAGATCCCCGACTCCGAATATGACCTCCTCGTCGTGGAGCTGCGCCAGCTCGAGGCGGACTACCCGCAGCTCGCCACACCCGATTCGCCGACGCAGGCCGTCGGTGCCGCGCCGTTGGGGCTGTTCCAGGAGGTGCGCCACCGGGTCCCCATGATGAGCCTCGACAACGCGTTCAGCGAGGACGAGCTGCGGGCCTGGGGCGAGCGGCTGCGCCGCCAGATGCCCGACGTGGACCTCGAGGCGCTGGACTTCTCGTGCGAGCCCAAGGTCGACGGCGTGGCGATGTCGCTGACCTACGAGCACGGCCGCTTCGTCCAGGCCGCCACCCGGGGCGACGGCGTCAGTGGCGAGGACGTGACCGCCAACGTCGCCACCGTGCGCGACGTCCCGAAAGAGCTCGACGCGGCGGGTGGGCCGTACCCGGAGGTGCTCGAGGTGCGCGGCGAGATCTACATGCCCGTCAAAGAGTTCGAGGCGATGAACAAGCGCCAGGCCGAGCTGGGCGAGCGCCTCTTCGTCAACCCCCGCAACTCGGCCGCCGGCGCGCTGCGCCAGAAGGACCCGGGCATCACGGCCCAGCGGCCGCTGCACTTCTGGGCCTACGCGCTGGGCGACGTCGAGGGCGCCCCGACGGGCAAAAAAGAGGTCATATGGCCCGCGGCCACCCAGACCGCCACGTTGGCCCAGCTCAAGCGGGCGGGCTTCCCGGTCAGTCCCGACGCCAGGCAGGTCAGAGGGATGACCAACGTGGTGGCGCGCTGCGAGGAACTGGCCACCGAGCGCCACGACCTCGCCTACGAGATCGACGGCGTGGTCATCAAGGTGGACGAGGTCGCGCTGCGCGACGTCCTCGGCGCCACCTCGCGCGCCCCGAGATGGGCGATCGCCTTCAAGTTCCCGCCCGAGGAGCGCACGACCCGCCTGCTCGACATCATGGTCTCCATCGGCCGCACCGGCCGGGCCACCCCCTTCGCCCGACTGGAACCGGTCTTCGTGGGGGGCTCCACCGTGGGCGTGGCCACGCTGCACAACGAGGACCAGGTGGCGGCGAAGGACGTGCGCCCGGGCGACCTCGTCATCGTGCGCAAGGCCGGCGACGTCATCCCCGAGGTCGTCGGCCCCGTCCGTGACGGGCCGGGCGCGCCGAAGCGTCGCAAGCCGAAGTGGAAGTTCCCGGCGTCGTGCCCGTCGTGCGGTCAGCCGCTCGTGCGCCTCCCCGGCGAGAGCGACACCTACTGCACCAACATCGACTGCCCGGCGCAGCGCGTGCAGCGCATTTCGCACTACGCGTCGCGCGGGGCGATGGACATTGAGGGGCTCGGCGAGGAGCGCGTCCTCCAGCTCGTGGCGGCGGGCCTCGTCAACGACGCCGCCGATCTCTATGACCTGGCTCCGGAGCAGCTCGCCGCGCTGGAACGCTTCGGCGCCCTCTCGGCGGCCAACCTCGTGGCGGGCATCGATGCCTCGCGGTCACAGCCGCTGAGCCGCCTGCTGGTCGCACTCGGCATCCGGCACGTCGGCCCCACGGGCGCCCGGGCCGTGGCGCGCGCCTTCGGCACGCTCGACGCCATCGCGGCGGCGTCGGCCGAGCAGCTGGCCGCGGTCGACGGGGTGGGCGGCATCATCGCGGCGAGCCTGGCCGAGTTCCTGGCCGCCGAGACCAACGTGGCGGTGGTGGAGCGCTTGCGCCGGGCCGGGGTGACGATGGAGGAGCCCGGTGCGGCCGCCGGAAGCGACGGTGGCGGAGCCGGGGCGGCGGCCCTCCCACAGACGCTGGAAGGCAAGACGGTGGTCGTCACCGGCGCGGTCCCGGACTACACGCGGGAGGGGGCCGAGGAGGCGATCATGGCGCGGGGTGGCAAGTCGCCGGGCAGCGTGTCGAAGAAGACGTTCGTGCTCGTGGTGGGCGAGTCTCCGGGCGCCAGCAAGCTGAAGAAGGCGGAGGACCTGGGTATCCCACAACTCGACGCGGCGTCGTTCCAGGCGTTGCTCGACACCGGTCAGCTGCCTTCATGACCACAACCGCTGCTGGTAGGGGGGTGTCCACCGGATGCGCGCCCGCGGTCGGTAGCCTGAGTGCGCCCCGATGCCCCTGATTTCAGACTCCATCGGCCGGGTCCTAGGGAAGCGGTACCGGCTGCTCTCCGCTTTGGGCACCGGCGCATCAGCTCACGTCTATCTGGCCGAGGACGTGTCCCTCCAACGTCACGTCGCGGTGAAGGTTCTCCAACCCGGGTTGGCGACGGACGAGGCCTTTCTGAAGCGCTTCCGGGCCGAGGCGCGCTCGGTCGCCTCGCTGAACCACCCGCACGTGCTGCGCGTCTTCGACTGGGGTGAGGACACCGACGGTCCGTATCTCGTCTTGGAGTATCTCGGTGGCGGCTCCCTTCGTGACTTGTTGGATCGTGACATCCGGTTGTCTCTTTCGCAGGCGGCCCAGCTCGGGACCGAGGTGGCGCAGGGTCTGGCCTACGCGCACCTGCGCGGGTTGGTGCATCGGGATATCAAGCCGGCGAACCTGTTGTTCGACGAGGAGGGCCGGGTGCGGGTGGCCGACTTCGGCGTGGCCCGCGCGCTGGCGGAGGCGGCCTGGACCGAGCCGGCGGGGGCGATGGTGGGGACCGCTCGCTATATAAGCCCCGAGGCGGCGGAGGGGAAGCCGGTCGACGGCCGGGCCGACGTCTACTCGCTGGCGCTCGTCCTCTATGAGGCCGTGACCGGGGTGGTGCCCTTCGTCACCGACACCACCATGGGGACGCTGGCGGCCCGCATCGGCCAACCCCTGCCGCACAACGACCTGTTGGGCCCGCTGGACGACGTGCTGGCCCGGGCGGCGGCACCCGATGTCGCCTCCCGCCTCGATGCGGCCGGTCTGGCGGCCCGGTTGGGCGCCTTGGCTGCGGCGCTGCCGACGCCCTCGGCGCTGCCCCTGATCATGCCGAAGCTCGAGGACTCCGCTCCGATCAACGGCTTCCGCGCACCCGGGGTGTCGGAGCTGACCGACTCGGGCGTGATGCTGGCCGCCGGTACGGCCGGCGCGGTGGCGGGCGCGGCGGCCGGGGCAGCCATCGGCGACGGGACGGCGATCGCCCCCGGGCTGGCGGCTGCAAGCACCCCCATCGGGACGAAGGCGGGCCCGGGCGAGCTCTTCGACGCCGAGCCCGGCACGGACGGGGCGTCGTCGAAGCCGTCGAAACGCCGGCTCCGTGGACCGATCCTGAGCAAGGGCGGCCCCTCCTCGCCGTACACCGGGAGCAAGAGCCACAAGTGGTGGTGGATCGGCGGAGCGGTCCTGCTCGCGCTGATCGTGGCCGGCGGGCTGTTCGCCGCGTTCGAGAACAACGTGTTCACGCCGTCGCATCCGACGCCGGCCCTCGCCAATATGAGCTTGGCGCAGGCCAAGGTGGCGGTGGACAAGGTCCATATGAACCTGAAGCAGGGCGCACCGGTCACGTCGATCACCGTGGCGGCCGGTGACGTGATCTCGCAGAGTCCCAAGGCTGGTGTGTCGCAGAAGGAGGGCTCCAACGTCACGGTGGTGCTCTCTTCGGGCAAGCCCGACGTGACGGTGCCGGCGTTGTCCGGCATGACCTGCGCCCAGGCCTCGGCCGCCCTGCAGTCGGCCCACTTCCAGTCTCAGTGCGCGGCGGGCACATACAGCAACACGGTGCCCGCCTCGGTCCTGGTGCAGTGGACGCTCAACACGACCCAGAACCCGACGAAGGCGCCCTACGGCTCTACCATCACGCTGGTGCCCTCGCTGGGCCATGAGCCCGCGACCGTGCCGAACATCCCGACGAGTTACACGTTCGCCCAGGCGCAGGCCGCCCTGCAGGCCGTCGGCCTGACGGCCACGCAGAACAACGAGTCCAGCACGACCGTTCCGTCCGGACAGGTGATCTCCACGTCACCGGGCAGCGGTGCATCGGCGCCCTACGGGTCGGCGGTGGCGGTCAACGTCTCGACAGGTCCTCCGACGACGACCGTCCCCAACGTCATCGGTGACACGGTGGCGCAGGCAACGAGCGCCCTGCAGTCGGCCAATCTCAGCCCCTCGGGGGTGACCGGGAGCCCGAGCAACATGGTCAGTGGCACCCAGCCCTCAGTCGGGTCGACGGTGCCGACAGGCTCGTCCGTCCAGATCTTCACGAACTAGCGGTCGACTCCGACTCCGACTCACACCTCGACTCCGACTCCGACTCCTACCGTGGCCCTCCCGTTCGACCCCGACTGCGACCTCTGCGAGGCGGCGCGCCTTTCCGAATGGCACCACGAGGACGACGTGTGCTGGGTGGCCGACTGCGAGGTGTGCGGCGTGCCCATGGTGGTCTGGAAGCACCACGGCCCGACGCCTCCGGACGAGGACGTCGAGCACATGGTGGCGCAACTGACCAGGGTGGCCGACGCCCGTTTCGGCGCGGGCGAGTGGGCGGTCGACCGGGTAATGCGCCAGATCCCCAACCACTTCCACGCGCACGGGCGCGATCCGAACTGGTGGTTCCGGCTGCGCGGTCTGCGCTGACGTCTGCGCCGACGTCGGCGTCCTGACGTCGACGGGCGCCCAGAAGTCGCCACCTAGGGTGTCGCAGGTGGATGAATCCGGGGACGAGCAGGTCGACGTCCTGCTGGACCCCAATTTCGACCCCGGTGGCGGTGCCATGGGGACGATGGGGGCGGACGGATCCGTCGAGACGAACTGGTTCGCCCTCCTGCACCGCCGGGTCACGGACCGGGCCGTGCGGAGTCCCCGTTACCAGTGGTGGGCCCTGGTCGCCCTCCTGGCCGGGCTGCTGTCGCTCAACATCACGTTCACCGTCTTCGTGGTGGCGCTGCCCACGGTCAAGACGGACTTCCATACGAACTTCTCGGTACTCGCCTGGGCCTCGACCGGCCCGCTGCTCGCCTTCGGTGTGGCGGCCCCCTTCTTCGGCAAGGCGGGAGACCTCTTCGGCCACCGCCGGCTCTACCAGTTCGGCCTGCTCGGCGCCATGGTCAGCGCCATCCTCACCGCGACGGCACCCAACGTCGGGATGTTGCTGTTCGCCCGGGCCCTCGACGGCGTGCAGGGCGCAGCGACCGGCACGGCATCGATGGCGATCATCCTCGAGCTGTTCTCACGACAGGACCGGGTGAAGGCCCTGGGCTGGTGGTCGCTCGTGGGTGCCGGCGGGCCGGTCCTGGGCGTGACGATTGGCTCGCCGGTGATCCAATACTTCGGGTGGCGGACCCTCTTCTGGGGCCAACTCGTGCTCCTGGTCATCGCCTCGGTGGTCGTCGCCGTGCTGCTGCCGTCGGACCGGCGGGCGCGTCACGGCGAGCAAAGAGCGGCAGAAGACGCAGAGTCGACCAACGGTCACGAGGCGGGCGGTCGACGTCCACGTCTGCGGGGCCGATGGCGGCAGCGCCAGCGGCACCCGGGGGTGTGGGACGGCATGGACTGGGTGGGGATCTGGAGCCTGGCCGGATCCGTCACTGCCGCCATGCTGGTGCTGAGCATCGGTCCGATCACGGGGTGGACGTCACCTGCGGTGATCACGTCGGGTGTGGTGGCGGCTGTGCTGGCGGTGGTCTTCGTCCACCAGCAACTGACCTTTGCCACACCCCTCGTCCCGACGACCTATTGGCGGCGCCGGAACTTCATGTTCCCGATGGGGACGAAGGCCTTCGCCAGCTTCGCCTACTTCGGCGGGTTCTTCCTGTTCCCACTGCTCATGGAGCAGGTGTACGGCTACAGCGTGTCCCAGGTCGGCTTCATCTCGGTGGCCCGTCCCGTTCTCTTCGGCATCAGCGCGCCGATTGCCGGTTATATGACGGTGCGGACGGGGGAGCGGACCGCGACACTCTTCGGCGCCGCAGCACTTCTCCTCTCCATGATCGCCTTCGCCACGCTCACTTCGTCCGCTGGGCTGCTGATCATCCTCGTCGCTTTGGCGCTCTCAGGTCTCGGCATGGGTGTCATCATGCCCGTCACCTCGGCGACCATGTCTAACGAGCTGGCGGCGTCGGAGTACGGCGTGATGAGTGCAGCCCAGCTCCTGGCCAGTCAGGTTGGGGAAGTGGCTGGGATTCAGGCGGTCCTCACCATTCAGGAATCGATCGCGCGGCGATCCGGCCTGGGCAACGTGCAACACAGCACCGCGCTGCTGCACAGCTTCAGCGTCCCGTTCTGGGTGGGCGCCGGCGCGGCCGCGATCGCGCTCATATGCGGGCTCTTCGTCAGGTCGATGCCGCGAGAGACGCGGGTCGCCCAGCGGCTGGCCGACGCCGGTTGAGTCCCGGCTATTCGGTGATCTCGCGCAACCGCGTGGCCATCTCGGCCGCGTTGGGGTCGCTCGCCGCCGGCGCCGCCTGCAGGGCCATCAGCTTGGCCATGTCGCCCTCGACGCGGACCTTGCCGGCCATGAAGGCCTGCATCCCGGCCTGGGGGTTCCCCTCAATGAGGATCGCCTTGGCCGTGTCGTAGTCCACGGTGACCTTGAGGTCCTGCGTCTCGAGGTGCCCCGTGTCGAGGACGAGCTCTCCGCTCGAGGTGTCCATATGCGCCAGGATGTCCTCGTCGGAGAACGGGACGGCGGTGACCACCAGGTTCATACGGACGACGTGGGGGACGGGAGGGGTCTTGCCCTCGTACTCGGCGCGGATGTTGCGGGCCTCGTCCAGCCACTCGTCGCTCAGGAACGGGTACGACGGCATTGCGGTGCTCCTTCGTCTTGGTCGGTCTCGGTCTCGGTCTCGGTGGTGGTGCAGGACCTCGGTTGCCCCGCCCCCGGAGCCATCTGGCCGCCGGAACCCTACCTTGCTCGCCGGTAGGCTGCCCCTCTGTGGCTGCTTCCATTCTCCCCGGTGCAGAGCCCTATTCGGCGACTGGTGACACCCGCGGTGCGCTCGTCCTGCACGGGTTCACCGGCAACCCGCAGTCGATGCGCGGACTCGCACTGGCGTTGGCCGACGCCGGCTTCACCGTCGAGATGCCGCTGCTGCCGGGACACGGCACAGCCATTGAGGACATGCTCGAGACGACGTGGGAGGACTGGTCGGGGGCGGCCGAGTCGGCCTACGCCGAGCTGGCGGCCCGCAGCGACGGCGTCGTGGTCGTGGGTCTGTCCATGGGAGGGATGCTGAGCGTCTGGCTGGCCCAGCACCATCCCGAGATCGCCGCCATCGCCGTCGTGAACCCGCTCGTGTCGCCGCCCGACGCCGACACCCTCGGGTTCATACAGGCCATGATCGACGGCGGCGACGACGTCGCGCCGGGCATCGGCTCAGACATCGCAATGGAGGGTGCAGCCGAGTCCGCCTACCCCGGCCTCCCACTCCGGGCCACCCTCTCCCTCTTCGGGGCCGCGGCCGAGGTGGAGGCCGAGCTCGAGTCGGTGATCTGCCCCGTCCTGGTCTTCACCAGCGTGCAGGACCATGTGGTGGATCCCGTGTCGAGCCAGAAGCTGGTGGCGCGCGCCAAGGGCCCGGTCGAGCAGGTGATGCTCGAGCGCAGCTTCCACGTGGCGACCCTGGACTGGGACAAGGACGAGATCGAGGCGAGGACGGTCGAGTTCGTGACTGGCGCGCTCCCACCACGCCCAGGCTCATGACCGAGGCCAACGACACCGATGGCCGGCAGCTCAGCCGGGAGGACGTCGTCCACGTCGCCCGCCTGGCCCGCCTCGACCTGAGCGACGAGGAGGTCGAGCTCTTCACCGCGCAACTGCGCACGGTGCTCGGCCACGCCGACGACGTGGCATCGCTCGACCTGTCGCACCTCGAGCCGTCGTCGCACCCCATCGCGCTGCACAACGTGCTGAGGGCTGACGAGCCCCGCCCGAGCCTCGACCGAGATGAGGTCCTGGCCGCCGCGCCCGCCGTCGAGGATCACCGCTTCCGCGTGCCCCGCATCGGCGGCGAGGCGCCATGACGTCGGCCAGAGCGCTCGCCGCCGACATACGCGCCGGCACCCGCTCCGCCCGCGAGGTGGTCGACGACGCGCTGGCCGCGGTGGCCGCCGGCGATGGCGAGCTCCACGCCTTCCTCTCGCTGTTGCCCGATGAGGCGCGCGCGGCGGCCGACGCCGTGGACGCCGCCGTCGCGGCCGGCACCGACCCGGGGCCGCTGGCCGGCGTGCCGGTGGCGCTCAAGGACAATCTCTGCACGCGGGGCGCGGTCACGACATGCGGTTCCAAGATCCTCGAGGGCTGGCACCCCCCCTACAGCGCCACCGTGGTCGAGTCACTCCGCCGCGCCGGCGCCATCGCACTCGGCAAGACGAACATGGACGAGTTCGCCATGGGCAGCTCGACGGAGAACTCGGCCTTCGGGGCGACTCGCAATCCGCGCGACATCACCAAGGTTCCGGGGGGCAGCAGCGGTGGTTCCGCCGCAGCCGTGGCGGCTGGGTTCACTCCGCTCGCCCTGGGCTCGGACACCGGAGGCTCCATCCGTCAGCCCGCCGCCTTGTGCGGTGTGGTCGGGATGAAACCCACCTACGGACGCGTGTCGCGGTACGGGTTGGTCGCCTTCGCCAGTTCGCTCGATCAGATCGGGCCGTTCGCCACGACCGTCGAGGACGCCGCGCTGTTGTTCGACGTTTTGGCCGGTCACGACCCGCTCGACAGCACCTCGCTGCCGTCGCAGCCGGAGCCGACGCTGGCGACGGTGCACGGGGGAGTGGAGGGGATCCGGGTCGGGGTGTGCCGCGACCTGGTGGAGGGGTGCGCACCCGATGTGGTGGCCCGGGTGCAAGAGGCGGCCGACGCGTTGGCGGGTGCCGGCGCCAAGGTGGAGGAGGTCTCGGTGCCCGAGTTCGGGTACGGGCTGTCGGCCTACTACTTGATCGCGCCGGCGGAGGCCTCGTCGAACCTGGCCCGCTACGACGGGGTCCGCTACGGGCTGCGCGTCGACGCCGACGATGCCGCCCTTATGAACACCGCGACGCGCACGGCGGGGTTCGGTGCGGAGGTCAAGCGTCGGATCATGCTGGGGACCTATGCGCTGTCGGCCGGCTACTACGACGCCTACTACGCGCAGGCGCAGCGGGTGCGCACGCTGGTGATGCAGGCCTTCGACCGGGCCTACTCCTCCTATGACGTCCTGCTGGGCGCCACGGCGCCGACGACGGCGTTCGACGTGGGGGCCAAGGTGGACGATCCGATGGCGATGTATATGAACGACGTGTGCACCATCCCCTCCAACCTCTCCGGACACCCGGCCGTCTCGGTGCCCTTCGGCACCGGGGCCGACGGGCTGCCCGTGGGCGTGCAGGTCCTGGCGCCGGCGCTCCAGGAGGCGCTGCTGTTCCGGGTGGCGCAAATGGTGGAGGCGCACGCACCGACGGTGGCGGCGTCGTGAGCACACACACCGACACGACATGGGAGATGGTCGTCGGGCTCGAGGTGCACTGCGAGCTGCAGACCGTGACGAAGCTGTTCTGTGGGTGTCGCAACGCGTTCGGCGACGAACCGAACGTGAACATCTGCCCGACCTGTCTGGGCCTGCCGGGCTCGTTGCCGGTCCTCAACGAGCAGGCGGTCGAGCTGGCGATGCGCATCGGCGCCGCCCTGCATTGCGACATCCGAGCGTCGGAGTTCGCGCGGAAGAACTACTTCTATCCGGACCAGGCCAAGGACTATCAGATCAGCCAATATGACCTCCCGCTGAATGCCGACGGGTGGCTGGAGCTCCCCGACGGTTTTCGGGTCGGGGTGACCCGGGCCCACATGGAGGAGGACACCGGCAAGCTCACCCACATCGGGGCGAGCGGCCGCATCAATGCGGCCCTGCACGCGCTGGTCGACTACAACCGCTCCGGCGTCCCGCTGGTCGAGATCGTGAGCGAGCCGGATATCCGCACCGTGGCCCAGGCGCGGGCCTACGTCAGCGAGCTGCGGGGGATCCTCATGGCGACCGGTGCCTCGGACGGGCGCATGGAGGAGGGATCCATGCGGGTGGACGCCAACGTCTCGGTGCGCCCTGCCGGCACCGATGCCTTCGGTACCCGCTGCGAGATCAAGAACCTCAACTCATTGCGCTCGCTGGTGCGGGCGATCGAGTACGAGGCGGCCCGGCAGATCGCCCTGCTCGAGGCCGGCGACTCGGTGACCCAGGAGACGCGGCACTGGGACGAGTCGGCCGGACGCACCGACTCCATGCGCTCCAAGGAAGAGGCCAACGACTACCGGTACTTCCCCGAACCGGACCTGGTGCCGTTGGCGCCCGACGCGGCGTGGCAGGAGAAGGTGCGAGCGGGCCTGGGGGCCATGCCGGCGGACCGCCGGGCGGTCCTCGCCAGCGCGCTCGGCGGGTCGCCCACCGACGCGCAGACGGACCAGATCCACGCGGTGATCGACCTCGGCCTCGATGGGCTGGTCATCGCAGCGGTCGACGAGGGCGTGCCCGCCACGCTTTCATTGGCCCGGGCGGCCAACGAGCTCGCCGCCCAGAGCGAGGCCTCGTTGGATCTCGACTCCAAGGCGTTCGCGGCGACGCTCACCATGGAGGCGGGTGGCCAGCTGTCGGCGACGCAGTCCAAGGCCGTGCTGGCGGCGCTGCTCGAGCGGGGTGGGGGAGACCCGGCGGCCATCGCCAAGGAGATGGGCTTCGAGGCGATGGCGTCCGACACCCTGGGCGCCGTCCTCGACGAGGTGATCGCCGCCAACGCCGACGAATGGGCGCGCTTCATCGAGGGTGACGACAAGCTGATGGGCTTCTTGACCGGGGCGGTCATCAAGGCCACTGCGGGCAAGGCCAACGGCAAAGACGTGGCGGCGGAACTGCGCAGGCGCCGGGGCTGAACCCCGACACGGCGGAACGGAGAAGCGCCGAAGCGCCGAAGGGACTCGGCGCTTCGCTCTAGGGAATGGGTGAGCCGGAGCTGCTGCCCGACGCCACCCTGGTCCAGAGCAGCGATGGGCGCGACACCATGACCCGACCCGTCGGGCCCACGAAGTGCAGCTCCTCGTTGGCGTTGCCGGACATGGTCCAGCCGCCGCTGTGCACCACATGATGGTGATGCAGGCACACGAGCGCGAGGTTCTCCAGGTCGGTCCGGCCGCCGGGTTTCCAGGGCACGATGTGATGGACATTCGTGAAGGTCACGTTGGTGCATCCGGGAAACCGACAGTGGCGGTCCCGCCGCATCACCTCCCGGCGCTGGGCATCGGTCGGTTCTCGCCGGGCCCGCCCTTCGTACATCGTGTGCCCCACGTCGTCGTCGACCGCGACAGCGATGGTGGCGTCACAGGCGATCCGCTGGACCGTGTCGCAATCGATCAAGCCATCCCGCTCGAGGTCACCGGCAAACTCGGTCGCTTCGACCGAGTCGTCGACGAGTGCGGCGAGGGGGACATGGACGACGACGAGGTTCGGATTCGACGAGGCAGCCGGGTCGCCCGCTCCCGGATGCGCCGACGAGCGGATCAGCTCCAGGAATCCGTCGCAGAGGCGCTGGTCCCATGGCGTCTCACCGTCGGTGGGGACGTTGCGGGCCCGAGACTCGAGGCAGGAGCGGGTCTCGGCATAGGACTCGGCCGGTAGTTGGACCGTCATGGTCCGGACCTGGTCGTTGAAACGGAGAAAGCGGCCATTGTGTTCGGTGCGGGAAGCGGCTGCAGCTGCTGCTCCGGCCGCCGGTCCGGGACTCGACAGCGCAGTCGTCCGGGCGACGTCGGCCAGCTCGCGTACGGAGCGCTCACGGGCCAGGTCCCGCAGCTGCTCGTCGATTTCGGGCGTTGCGATGTTGGCGAGGGCCCGGATCTTGTCGAAGGACACATCGCCGGCGCAGAGCGATTCGACCAGATGCGGCAGATCCCAGGCTCTTTCGCCCACGCGCGTCAGCGCACGCGCGGTCGCTGTCGAGACCCCATAGCGCTCGACGGTCCACGCCTGCGTCGAGGTCGCCCCCTCTTGGCGGAAGGCCTGCCGCCGGTCGAACTCACCCAAGTCGACGATGATGGAGCCGATGGCCGCCGCCATCTGACGGAACCCCTCGTCGAGACGGGCCCGAAGCGCTTCATCCGACAGGCCGGCCGAGGCGCTGATGATCTCGGCGCCGGACTGACGGTCGGGAGCGGCGGGCGTCGCGGACATCGGTGAGAGAACGGTCTCTCATGCCCGAGAGAGTCCGCACGTTCCGATTCAGTCGAGAGGACCCACCATGTAGCGATCCAGTGTGGGACCAGCCCAGCGGGCGATCTCCTCGGGCGTCGTCGTCGAGATCGGTGGTACCCGCAGGATGTAGCGAATGAAGGCGAGCCCCATCAGTTGCGAAGAGACCAGGGCACGCCGTTGACGGGTCGTGTCGTCATTCTCGCCCTCGTTGACCGGAGTCCGCTCCCAGATCCGTTCCACGACGAATTCCCGCATCGCGTCGGCCACGTTGGCCGATTGCGCCATTCCCGCGACACACGAGGCGAATGAAGAGCCCGTTCCCTCAGCGTGGTCCCACATCGTGAGGAAGCCCGTGATCACCATCGTGCCGGGGCTGCTGGGCGAATCCGACGCCGACGCGTCGGAATGCTCGTGCATCGTCACGGCGCGGGGGTCGAACGGCAACGCCATCGCGGCCACGAAGAGGCTCGCCTTCCCGTCGAAGTAGTGGTGGACGAGGGCCGGGTCGACGTCGGCCTCCCGGGCGACCGCCCGCAGGCTGGCCCCGTCGTAGCCCTTGGCGGCGAAGACGCGCTTGGCCGCTTCCACGATCTCCCCCTTGGTGTCGACGTTGCCCGGCCGGCGCCCCGCCGAAGCTGCGGCAGCGCTCATCGGAATATCCCCCCGTAGGGGTATTCACCAGCGGGGAATTCTGTGTTACAACTCATCAGTGATGAATCTTACAGGCGAAAAGGCCGCTCAGAGGGCCAATCCTGAGGCTCCGGGGGGCGAAACCGTCCTGGGGCGCCTGGCCGGCGCCTGCTACGACCGCCGCCGCACGGTGCTGGTGCTGTGGATCCTGGTCATCATCGGCATGACGGTCGTGGCCCAGATGGTGGGCACGCATTTCGAGAACAAGTTCACGGCGGGGAACACCCCCTCGCAGCAGGCGGCCGACATCTTGCAGGAGCGGTTCCCCTCGAAGTCGGGCGATACCGCCGACGTCGTCTTCCACACGACCTCGCCCATCACGTCGCCGGCCAACGAGGCGGCGATCGGCAAGGTGGTGTCGAGCCTCGAGGGATTGCCCTACGTGCAGAGCGTGACCAGCCCGTTCTCGAGTGCCGGGGCGCACCAGATCGCACCGCCGAGCAAGGGCAACATCGCCTTCGCCGAGGTCCAGTTCACGACCGACACCGCGGACATCCCCGTCCCCGCCGTCAAGCAGGTCATCACCACCGCGCAGGCGGCGGCGCACGAGGGCTTCGAGGTCGAGCTGGGCGGGAGCCCGATCAGTGCCGCCGCGACCGCGGCGCCGGGCCCGAGCGAGGGCATCGGCATCACCGCCGCCATCTTGATCATGCTGCTGGCCTTCGGCTCCGTCGTCGCCA
Source organism: uncultured Acidimicrobiaceae bacterium (assembly GCA_963804055.1). Lineage (GTDB taxonomy): Bacteria > Actinomycetota > Acidimicrobiia > Acidimicrobiales > RAAP-2 > Bog-473. The sequence continues at coordinate 530,579 of CAWDOU010000001.1, forward strand.
TGGGGCTGCCCGTGATCACCGCGCTGGCCGGCCTCGGCGTCGGGGTGGCGCTCCTGGAGCTCCTCACCCACGTCCTGACCGTGCCGAACTTCTCGCCCGAGATGGCCGCCATGATCGGCATCGGCGTGGGCATCGACTACGCCCTCTTCATCGTCACCCGCTACCGGCAGGGGATCTTCGAAGGCAGGGACCCCCGCAATGCCGTCGTCACCTCCCTCATGACCTCGGGCCGGTCGGTCCTCTTCGCCGGCAGCACGGTGGTGATCTCGCTCTTCGGCCTCTTCCTCATAGGCCAGGCGTACATGATCGGCCTGGCGTCGGCCTGCATCGCCGCCGTCCTGATGGTCCTGATTGCCGCGCTGACCCTGCTGCCCGCCATGCTCGGCTTCGCCGGCAACGCCATCGACAAGCTGCACGTGCCCCGGCTCCTCCAGACCGGCGGGCCGCCGCCCGAGGACGGGTTCTGGTACCGCTGGAGCCGGTTCGTGCAACGGCGCGCCTGGGTCACCGGGACCGTGGCCGTCCTCGTCCTGGTCGCCCTGGCCCTTCCGCTCTTCAGCATGCGGCTCGCCTTCACCGACGCCGGCAACGACCCGACCTCTCTCACGACCCGCCAGGCCTACGATCTCCTGGCGCAGGGATTCGGACCCGGTTTTAACGGCCCACTGGTCATTGCGGCCGACATGCGGGAGAACGGTGCCGGGGGTGGTGAGGCCGTGAACACCGCCACCGTCGAGCGCCTCCAACAGGCGATCGCATCCCATGGTGACGGCATCGCGTTCGTCACCCCGGCCCAGTTCAACGAGGCGCACACCGGGGCGGTCATCACGGTGTATCCGACCACGTCGCCGCAGTCGTCCCAGACCGAGGCGCTCGTCCAGACCCTGCGCAACGACGTCATACCGCCGGTGGTCGGGGGCACCGGCGTCGATGCGCAGGTGGGTGGGCAGACGGCAGCGTCGATCGATGCCGCCAACTTCCTCGGACACCGGCTCTTCGTCGTGATCGGCGCCGTGCTGATCCTCTCGTTCCTCTTGCTCATGGTCGTGTTCCGCTCGCTGGTGCTGCCGCTCAAGGCGGTGATCATGAACCTGCTCAGCGTGGGCGCGGCCTACGGCGTGATGGTGGCGGTGTTCCAATGGGGCTGGGGCGGGCGTCTCATCGGGATCGGCGAGACGGGCCCGATCGATCCCTGGATCCCGGTCGCCCTCTTCGTCATCCTCTTCGGCCTCTCCATGGACTATGAGGTCTTCCTCCTCTCACGCATCCGTGAGGAGTGGCTGCGCACCGCGGACAACTCGCTGGCCGTCGCGGACGGGTTGGCCGTGACGGGGCGGATCATCACGGCGGCGGCGGCGATCATGTTCTGCGTGTTCGCGTCCTTCGTCATAAAGGACCCGCTGCACATCTTGAAGGTCTTCGGCCTCGGGCTGGCCACGGCCGTGCTCGTTGACGCCACCATCGTGCGCATGATGCTGGTCCCGTCGATCATGGAGCTGCTGGGCCCGGTCAACTGGTGGATGCCGCGGTGGATGGATCGCAGCATCCCGAGCATCGGGGTGGAGGTGACACCGGACGCGCTGCCAGAGGTCGCGGCGCCGTCCGCGGGCGGACCGAACCCGACCCTGTCGCCCACGCCTGTATGACCTCGCCGCCCGAGCCCCATCGGGGCGGCCAATATGCTGGACGACCATGTCATCGGACGACGTCGAAACCCGCACACTCGTGTCGCTCAACCCCGGGCGCGACGTGCAGCGGGTCGGCACGGCCACCTTCCTGGGCGAGGACGTCGAGAAGATCCACGATCCGGTCTGGGCCGTCATAGGGAACCTGGGCGACAGCCAGTGCTACTTGGGCGTCACCGCCAAGGTGCAGGCGGTCCAGGCCGCGCTCCATCGCCGCATCGCCGACGACCACCTCGGGTTCCGGCTCATCGCGCCGGCCTTCACGCTGGGCGTGTCGGACGGGCAGCTCAACGGCACCCCGCAGATGCGCTTCTCCCTCGTCGGCCGGGAGCTCGTGCACGACGTGGCCGACGTCCACCTGGCTGCCAACGGCGTCGCCGGCCTCATCGCCGTCGTCGCCTGCGACAAGCCACCCGTGGGGACGCTCGCCGCCGTGCTCGAGAACGACACGCCGGCGGTGATCCTCTCCGACGGCTCCATCCACCCGGGCGTCGACCCCGAGACCGGCCAGCCCATCGACCTCGTGTCCGCCTTCCAGATGGCGGACCAACCCGAGGACGTCCGCACGAGATACGCGCTGCACGCCTGCCCCGGCCAGGGCAGCTGCGGCGGCATGTTCACCTACAACACCATGCAGACCTTCATCGCGGTGCTGGGCCTCGAACCACTTCATATGGTGTCGCCGGCCTCGGACGACCCCCGCCGCACGGACGACTTCCCCGACGAGATGGTCGACTGCCTGCTCACCATGACCCAGAAGGGCATCCGCCCGAGCGACATCGTGACCCCCGCCTCGCTGCGCAACGCCGTCACCGTCGCCATCGCGATGGGCGGCTCGACCAACGTCGTCCTGCACAGCGTCGAGATCGCGCGCGCCGCCGGCATCGACCTGTGGGCCGAGGCGCTGAGCCAGCAGGAGTTCAACGCGCTCGCCCGCCGCCTCCCCGTCCTCGTCAATATGAGGCCGTTCGGGGCGTACTCCATGGTCGACGTCGACGCCGCCGGCGGGCTCCAGGTGATCGTGAAGGAGCTCTTGGATGCCGGCTTCCTCGACGGGTCCGCCGTGACCTGTACAGGAGAGACTCTCGCCGACCAGGTCCAGCGGCTGGCGCCGCCGCCCCCCGACCACGAGGTCATCTACAGCGTGGAGAAGCCGTTCAAGGACACCGGCGGCCTGCGCCTCCTGCAGGGCAACCTGGCCCCCGACGGCGGCGCCATCTTGAAGGTGGCCGGCGTCGAGGGCGGCGTGCACGACGGCGTGTTCACCGGCCGGGCCCGGGTCTTCAACGGCGAGCTCGCGCTGATAGACGCCTTGGACCATCACCCCGACACGTTCGAGGACAACGACATGGTGGTGATCCGGTATCTCGGCCCCCGGGGTGCGCCGGGCATGCCCGAGCTGCTCGATCCCACCTCGCGCATCACGGCGCTGTGCCGCCAGCGCGGCATCACCATCGCCCTCATGACCGACGCCCGCTTCTCGGGCGGGTCGGTCGGCCTGGTCATCGGGCACGTGGCGCCCGAGGCCTTCCTCGGCGGGCCGATCGCGCTGGTGCAGGACGGGGACACCGTGGTCGTCGACGTCAACACCGACCGGATCGACTGCCCCCAGCTGGCCGACCCTGCCGAGGCCGAGCGCCGGGCGGCGGCCTGGCAGGCGGCGGCGCAGGCCAACGGCGGCGTCCACCCCGACGTGACGCCGGTCACCGACCGGGTCCTGGCCCGGATGCGGGCCACCGCGCTGCCGGCCCTCCTGGGTGGAGGCATGGCCACGCCTGTGGCGCAGTGATGGGGGGAGCCGATGGATCCCGCCGGAATCGGTCCGGCGGAGCAGGGCCGGTCAGCTGCCCTGCAGGGGGGCTTGTCCAAATGGGCCGGCCATGCCACAATGTTCACCTCATGCAGGCGCGCGGCTTCCGACCCGAGATTCTGGTACTCGTAACGTAGGCACGCGCCCCCGATCGGAACGCGTGCCCTACGACCTCCCAACCCGGGGGGTCTTTTCAATTTCCGGACCCAATCGCACCACGCCATCAGGACAGGGGAGTCATATGAAGATGACCGGGGCCCAGGCCCTCATAAAGAGCCTCGAGATGCAGGGAGTCGACGTCATGTTCGGCCTCCCCGGCGGCGCCATCCTGCCCGTCTACGACCCCATCATCGACTCGTCGATCCGCCACATCCTGGTGCGCCACGAGCAGGGGGCAGGTCATATGGCGGAGGGCTACGCCATGGCGACCGGCCGGCCCGGCGTGGCCATGGTGACCAGCGGGCCCGGCGCCACCAACATCGTGACGCCGCTGGCCAACGCCTACATGGACTCGACGCCGCTGATCGTCGTGTCCGGGCAGGTCGCCACCGGTTCCATCGGCACCGACGCCTTCCAGGAGTGCGACATCACCGGCGTCACCATGGGCATCACCAAGCACAACTGGCTCATCAAGGACGTCGACGACATCCCCCGGGTGGTGGCCGCCGCCTTCCACGTCGCCACCACCGGGCGGCCGGGGCCGGTGCTGATCGATCTGCCCAAGGACATCTCGAACGCCCAGATGGAGTGGTACTGGCCGACGTCCGTCGACGAGCTCGACCTGCCGGGCTACCACCCGGTGACCTTCGGTGACCCCGTCTTGATCGGGCAGGCCGTCGAGCTGATCTCGCAGGCGCACCGGCCGGTGTTGTACGTGGGCGGCGGGGTTCTGAAGGCCCGGGGCGCCGAGGCGCTGCGGGTGCTGGCCGAGCGCACCGGTATCCCGGTGGTCACGACGCTGATGGCGCGGGGCGCCTTCCCCGACTCGCACCCCCAGGCGCTCGGCATGCCCGGCATGCACGGGCACTACACCGCCGTGACCGCCATGCAGCGGAGTGACCTCCTGATCAGCCTCGGCGCACGGTTCGACGACCGGGTCACGGGCAAGATCAGTTCCTTCGCCCCCGAGGCCAAGGTGATCCACGTCGACATCGACCCGGCCGAGCTGGGCAAGGTGCGCATCCCCGACGTGGGCATCGCCGGCGACGTGCGCCAGGTCATGGAGGAGATGCTGCTGGCCATGGACTCCCGGGGCGGCGAGGTGCCGCTGGTGCAGGACCTGGCGCCGTGGTGGAAGCAGGTCAACGAGTGGCGCGAGCGCTTCCCCCTCTACTACGAGGACGTCGAGGGCGGCGCGATAAAGCCGCAGAACGTGGTGGAGCAGCTGCGTGACGCGTCGTCGGAGGACACGATCGTCGTGGCCGGCGTGGGCCAGCACCAAATGTGGGCCTCGCAGTACTGGAAGTTCGAGCACCCCTACACCTGGGTCAACTCCGGCGGCGCCGGCACCATGGGCTTCGCCGTCCCGGCCGCCATCGGGGCCAAGGTGGGCCGCCCCGACCGCACGGTGTGGGCCATCGACGGCGACGGCTGCTTCCAGATGACGGCCCAGGAGCTCGTCACCGCCAGCGCCGAGCAGATCCCGGTGAAGATCGCCATCTTGAACAACGCGTATCTCGGGATGGTGCGCCAGTGGCAGGAGATGTTCTACGAGGAGCGCTACTCGGAGGTGTACCTCTCGCCCGACCTGCCCGACTACGTCAAGTGGGCCGAGGCGATGGGGTGCGTCGGCATCAAGGCCGAGACGCCCGAGGACGTGGGGCCGGCCATTGAGAAGGCGAACTCCATCGACGACCGGCCGGTCGTGGTGGACTTCCGCACCGACGCCCGGGAGAAGGTCTTCCCGATGGTGCCGGCCGGCGCCTCCAACGACGACATCGTCGTCCACCCCGACCAGCTGAAGGCGGCGGGCCGATGACGCCGGCGCCGCTGCACGCCGTCGGCGACGGCGTTCCCACCGGTCCGGGTCGTCGGGCGACTCCGGGCCAGCGCCACCACATCCTCTCGGTGCTGGTCGAGAACAAGGCCGGCGTCCTGGCCCGGGTGGCGGGGCTCTTCAGCCGCCGGGGCTTCAACATCTACTCGCTGGCCGTCGCCCCGACGGACGAGGACGAGCACTTCAGCCGCATCACGATCGTGGTGGACGTGGAGTCGGCGCCCCTGGAGCAGGTGATCATGCAACTCGACAAGCTGGTCAACGTCGTCTCCATCGACGAGCTGTCGCCGGCCGAGGCGGTCGAGCGTGAGCTGGTCCTCGTGACCGTCGCCGTCGGGCCGACCGAGCGCTCCCAGGTCATTCAGCTCGTCGGCGTGTTCGGCGGCGAGGTGGTCAGCGTGGGTGCCGACCACCTCACCGTCATGCTGGCCGGCCGGCCCGAGAAGATCGACGACTTCGAGGGGCTCCTCGAGCACTACACCGTCGAGGAGCTCCAACGGACGGGGCGCGTCGCCCTGCCTAAGCTGGAACGCCACTGACGACGGCGGACGCCGGGACGCCGGGACGCCACCATCCTGATCGCAACGAGAAAGAAAGAGCTCACGACATGGCCACGATGTACTACGAATCCGACGCAGACCCCGCCCTGATCGCCGGCCGCAAGGTGGCCATCCTGGGCTACGGGTCGCAGGGGCACGCCCACGCGCAGAACCTGCGCGAGTCGGGGGTGGACGTGCGCGTCGCCCTGCGCGACGGCAGCAGCTCCAAGCGCAAGGCCGAGGAGGCCGGGCTGCGCGTCCTCTCGCTGGCCGACGCCGCCGCCGAGGCCGACGTCATCATGATGCTGCTGCCCGACACCGAGCAGAAGGCCGCCTACGACGAGTTCGTGGCGCCGAACCTCAAGGACGGCGACTGCCTGATGTTCGCCCACGGCTTCAACATCCGCTTCGGCCAGATCGTGCCGCCGGCCGGCGTCGACGTCACCATGGTTGCGCCGAAGGGGCCGGGTCACCTCGTGCGCCGCACCTACACCGAGGGCGGAGGGGTCCCGACGCTGATCGCCGTGCACCAGGACGCCACCGGCAAGGCGCGGGAGCTGGCGCTGTCCTACGCCCACGCCATCGGCTCCACCCGGGCCGGCGTGCTCGACACCACGTTCGACGAGGAGACCGAGACGGACCTCTTCGGCGAGCAGGTGGTGCTCTGCGGTGGCCTGACCGCGCTGGTCACCGCCGGGTTCGAGACGCTGGTCAACGCCGGGTACCAGCCCGAGTCGGCCTACTTCGAGTGCCTGCACGAGCTGAAGCTGATCGTCGACCTGATGTACGAGCAGGGGATCGCCGGCATGCGCTACTCCATCTCGGACACGGCCGAGTACGGCGACGTCACCCGAGGCCCGCGGGTGATCAACGAGGCCGTCCGGGCCGAGATGCAGACGATCCTCGACGAGATCCGCAGCGGCGCCTTCGCCGAGGAGTGGATCGCCGAGAACCGGGCCGGGCGCCCCCGCTTCGAGCAGCTGCGCAAGGAGGGCCAGGCCCACCAGATCGAGACGGTGGGGCAGGAGCTGCGGGCGATGATGCCGTTCATCTCGGCCGGCAAGACCAAGGTGCAGGACGCCTCAGGGGGCTGACCAGCACTTTTCGGCCCACCATCCGAGGTCTCGGACCCGGCCGCCGCTCTATGAGGTCTTGACCTGACATCAAAGTGATGTCATAGTGACGTCATGAAGATGTCACTGGTGGTCGACGGCCTGCGTTCCGACGTGGTGGCCGTCGGGGAGCTGGGCGACGAGACGGTGGCCGAGGTGGCCGAGCGGATCGCCGACGTCCTGGGCCGCTCGGTGCCCGGGCGCATCCTCGACGTCCTCTCCGACGCCGCCGCCGAGCTGACGGCCACGCTGCCCGACGGGCGCGTGGACATCCGGGTGGCCGGCGACGACGTGGATCTGACCTTTGTCGAGGACGGACCAGGTCCGGCTGCCGCTCCGACGGGGGAGGGCGACGAGCAGTCGGCTCGCATCACCCTGCGCCTCGGCGAGGCCCTCAAGTCCCGCGTCGAGGCGGGTGCGGCGGCCGAGGGCGTGTCGGTGAACACCTTCATCGTGCGCGCGCTCGAGCGCGCCACGTCGGGCAGTCGGAAACGCAGTGGCCAGATGGGCAACCGCCTGCGCGGCTACGGCACGACCTGAAAGGAGCACGGAACATGGACAAGACATTCGAGACCCCGGGAGGCGTGCGCCTCACCGTGGAGATCCACGCCGGCCGGGTGGAGGTCAGTGCCGTCGCCACCGACCGCACCGTCGTCTCGGTCGAGGCGGAGACGCCGGGCGCGGAGGAGCTGGTGCGGCGGACCACCGTGGAGTGCGAGTCGAGTGGCGGCCGTCATCACGTCATGGTGAAGATGCCGCACGTGCACGGCATGCGGCTCCTGCGCCGCAACGCGGTGACGGTCCGGGTGGCGCTGCCCGAGGGGGCGGTGGTCGACGTGGCGACGGCGTCGGCTGCTATCGAGATCAACGGGGCTGTGGGGGAGGTGGACGTCAAGACCGGCAGTGGCACCATCTCGATCGACGACGTCGCGGCCGACGTGGACGTCAAGACGGCCAGCGGCAATATCACCATGGGCAACGTGGGGGGCGATGTCCGGGCCTACACGGCGTCGGGCGACCTGCGTTGTTCCAGCGTGGCCGGGGCCGCCCGGTTCTCGACCACGTCGGGCGACCTGGAGGTCGGCGCGGCCGGCGACAGGGTCGAGGTCAAGGCCACGTCGGGTGACGTGCGGCTGGGCGAGCTGGCCGCCGGCGCCCGGGTGGTCAACGTGTCGGGGAACGTGCGTGTCCTGGCGCTCGAGGAGGGCACGCTGCACGTGCGCTCCGTCTCGGGTGACGTCCGGGTCGGCGTGGCCAAGGGGGTCGACCTCCACGTGGACGTGGAGACGGCGTCGGGCCTGGTGCACTCGGACATCCCGCTCGATGACGCGCCTGCGCCGGGGGCGCGTCGTGAGGCCCGGGTGGACCTGAGCGTCCGCAGCGTCTCGGGCAACGTCGAGATCGGGCGGGCGCTCGAGAACGTGGCCTGACGTCCGGCGCCCGACTATTCGAAGACGACGGGGAAGGCGTCGAGGTTGGACATCATCTCGGCCACCGGCGTCGCCGGGCAGACCTCGACGGTGTTCCACTGCGACAGGCCCGAGGCGTAGACGAGCTCGACGACCGCCTCGATGCTCGGCGCGTCGACCACCGAGACGGTGCGGTGTCCCGGGTCGAGGTGGAGCGGGCCGCTCACGAAGGTGATGCCCGCCTCCGCCGAGAGCTTGGGCAGGTCCTGGCCCAAGCCCTGAATGGCGCGGTTCCGGCTCCGGCTGTTCGAGGAGGGGCAGATGTCGGCCGTGTGGTCGGCGAGGATGACGTACTGGGGCATGGCGTTGTCCTCCTCTGTGGTGACGAGCCTCGATGATGGCACGTGGATCGGCCCGGACCCCTGCGCGGCGCCGCTTGTCGCATCAGGCGTCGTTCGCGGCGGCGATGACGCGTGTCAATGCAGCGTGCAGGGCCTCGAGCTCGGGGATCTCCATGCCGAGCCTCTCGACCACCGCGGGCGGGATCGCCAGCGCCTTCTCGCGGAGCGCTCGCCCCTCGTCGGTCAGATTGATGTCCACCTGACGCTCGTCGTCCCCGCTCCGGGTCCGGGTGATCAATCCGGCGGACTGGAGCCGCTTCAACAACGGAGACAGGGTCGGGGAATCGAGCTGGAGGAGCGCGCCGATCCGGCCCACGGAGAGGGGGGTCTCGCCCCAGAGTGCCAGCATCACCAGGTACTGGGGGTGGGTGAGCCCGAGAGGTTCGAGGAGCGGCCGGTAGATGGCGAGGACGCTGCGCGAGGCGACGACGAGGGCAAAGCACACCTGGCGCTCCAACTGCAGCGCATCCCCGCCGAGATCCACCGGACCCTTGGTGGTCGGACGTCCTGCACCCATGCCCATGCCCTCCTCTCCCACCTGGCCCTCTGTCTCGGCGCGCCCTTGGTGCAGTCTGCACTGGACCTGACCAACTATAGGGCATACGATTTGGTCGTACACGATCTAATCGTGTCATAGCCTCTTGAAGGAGGACCCATGGCTGATCATCACGTACTCACCGGGCAGGTCCAGAGCCAGGCCATGTCCCACGCCAAGTTCATCTTCCTCATTGCCCTCGTGATCTTCTTCGTGGTGCTCTTCGTGGCGGCCTACGTGTGGATGCGCAGGCCGGACTTCGGTCAAAAGGGTGGCCATCCGATGCCCACTGAATCCAGCTCCGCCGGCACCATCGGACGGTCCGCTCACCTCGTGCCGAGCGAAACACAGCCCGACGCCGTCCAGGTCGGAATGGACGCCCCGCTGGTTTCCGAAGGTCCGTGAGACTGCCGGGAATCAGCCTCAGGGAGGAGTGGGGCGCGCCATCCTGGGAGGAACCTGAGGACAGACTGTCCTGGTGCGTCGTCGGCTCTTTGCCCTGGTCATGCTTGTGGGGGCCCTGACCGGAGCCGCCCTGATCGGGCCGGCCGCGGGTTCCATCGCCGGGGCGACGACCGCCACGACGACTCTGACGCCGACCCGCACCACCGTCCTGCCGAACCTCTCCTCCCCGACGTTCAGCGCCCAGCGCCACGGCGTCTCGGGGCGGATCATCGCCCCCGGCGGGCCCTACCTCTACGACAGCCAGGGCCGGGTCGTCTTCTTCCACGGGGTCGACGCCGTCTACAAGTACGCGCCCTATGAGCTCTATCCCGACCCGAAGAAGCCCTGGAACTTCTCCGCCGCCGACGCCTCGCTGATGGCCCGCCTCGGCTTCAACGTGGTCCGCCTCGGCATGACCTGGAGCGGGCTGGAGCCGGGGACGGCCGCGGCCAACGACCCGGCGATCTGCAGCCCCGGCGCGCCGACGAACCCGCACCAGTTCAACCGGGCCGTCCTCGACAGGTACCTCGCGAACCTCACCAAGACCGTGGACCTCTTGGGCCGCTTCCACATCTACACGATCCTCGACATGCATCAAGACGTGTACAACGAGATCTTCGAGGGCGAGGGCGCCCCGGACTGGGCCGTGTGCACGAACGGCGTCCAGAGCACCGACCCACCGGGACGCTGGTCCCTCGAGTACGGCACGCGGGCAGCCGGCATCGCCTTCAGCCACTTCTGGCACAACAACGTGCGGGGCGATCTGCAGGGCCAGTACGACCAGGTCTGGGGCGACGTGGCGCACGCCTTCAAGACCAACCGCTGGGTCCTCGGCTACGACCCGTTCAACGAGCCGTTCTCCACGTCGTTGATCCGCCTGGGCGACGAGCACTTCGACTCCGAGCTCGAGTGCTTCTACACCGGCACCGCGCACATCGGTGCGCCCTCGCACAGTGCGCGGCCGCTGCGGTGCCCCAAGGACGACCCCGCCCAGGGTGTGGTGCCCACCATCGAGAGGAACGACCCCACGCACCTCATCTTCGACGAGCCGGACAACTACGCCAGCCGGGGCCTGCCCACCTACATCGGCCGGATGGACTTCCCCAACCTCGTGTTCAACGTTCATGTCTATTGCGGGGCCCGCAGCCCGGTGACGGGCAACCCCACCGACGTCGACGCCTGCGCCGACCAGGACGAGCACTCCCTGGCCGTGCGCCAGTCGGACCGCCCGGAGATGGCGTCGAGAGCCCAGCCGGCCGGCCCCGCCTGGATCGTCACCGAGTTCGGCGCCACCAGCGACCCCCAGCTGCTGGCGCCCATCACCGCGGCGTTCGACGAGCGCCAGGTCAGCTGGATCTACTGGGCCTGGAAGTACTACGGCGACCCCACGGGGAGCGCCGACGAGTCCCTCGTCATGGCGAACGGGCGTCTGCGCTCGACAGCGTACGTCTTGAGCCGCGCCTACCCCGAGGCCGTCGCCGGCGTCCCGCTGCGCTCCTCGTTCTCGCCGCAGACCGACGTCTTCGACATGGCGTACCTACCCAACCACCGCGTGCACGCGCCGACGCTGGTCTTCGTACCGACGCAGGTGCACTACCGGCACGGCTACTGCGCCCGCACCACCGGGGCCAGTGTGACGTCGGCGCCGGGGAGCGACCTGTTGGAGGTGCGCAACGACCGCAACGGCAGTCGGGTGACGGTGGAAGTCACGCCGGGACGATGCAAGGCAGGAAGGTTCGCGGTGAGCCGGACGTAGGGTGGTCGCATGTGCCGGAACATCACCACACTGCGCGGCCTCGAGCCGGTGGCCACCCCCGAGGAGATCGAGGCGGCGGCGCGTCAATACGTCCGCAAGGTCAGTGGCGTCCAGAAGACGTCGGCCGAGACCGAGCAGGCGTTCGAGCGGGCGGTGACGCAGATCACCAAGGCCACCACCGCCCTCATCGCGACGCTGCCGCCCCGCAAGCAGCCGCCGCCGACGCTCCCGCCGCTGCGTCGGATCGCCGCCAGGGGCAAGGCCGCCGCCTCGGCCTGAGGCAGGACGTCCCGGCGGCCGGACCCTTGACGGGATATATGCCTTTGGAGGAATATACCCTGTGTGACGGCGACATTTGAGGTGCTGGCCGAGGAGAGCCGGCGCCACATCCTCGACCTCCTGGCAGCGCGGGAGCGGCCGGTGGGCGACCTGGTGGCAAGCCTGCCGCTGAGCCAGCCGGCCGTGTCCAAGCACCTGCGGGTCCTGCGGGAGGCCGGCCTGGTGCAGTCCCGCACGGAGGGGCAGCAGCGGATCTACCGGGTCAGCCCCGAGCCCCTGCGCGAGGTGGACGAGTGGTTGGCGCCCTACCGGAGGCAGTGGGCGGGCCACCTCAACGCGCTGGAGCGGCATCTCGAGATCATGGAGGCCAGCGAGGGGGAGACATGGGCGTGAACGACGAGTTCGGCAGGCTCGAGCGGGCGGGGGGCGTGTCGATCCTGTCCTTCGAGCGCCGGCTGGCCCATCCGGTGGCGCGGGTGTGGCGCGCCCTCACCGAGGAGGCCGACCTGGCGGCGTGGTTCCCGACGACCGTGGAGGGGGAGCGGCGGGACGGCGCGGCGCTCCGCTTCTCGTTCCGGAGCGGCGAGGGTCAGCCCTTCGACGGCGAGATGCTTGCCTTCGTCCCGCCGTCGCTCCTGGAGCTGCGCTGGGCCGACGACCTCCTGCGCTTCGAGCTCGATCCGGACGGTGCCGGCTGCATCCTGCGCCTGCGCGTGACGTTCCCCGAACACGGGAAGGCCGCCCGCGACGCCGCCGGCTGGCACGTGTGCCTCGAACGGCTGGACTCGCTGTGCGACGGGACGGCGCCCGGGTGGGACCCGTCGGCGCACTGGCAGGTCGTCCACCGCGCCTACGTCGAGCGCTACGGACCCGAGGCGTCGACGATCGGGCCGCCCGGCTGAGACGGCGGCGGCGGCCGACCCGCCTCTACCGGGTCGCCACTATGACGTCGCCACCCGCACGGGCAGGTCCAGCAGCCCGCGCAGGGTGAAGCTCGGGCGCCAGTGCACCTCGTCCCCGGTGAGCTCCATGGTCGAGAAGCGCGCCAGCAACGCGTTGAAGGCGATCTCGCCCTCCATGCGGGCGAGGGACGCCCCGATGCAGTGGTGGATGCCCCACCCGAAGCTCAGGGGCGTGTTGTCGGCCCGGCGGAGGTCGAGCTCGTCGGGCCGGTCGAAGCGTGCCGGGTCCCGGTTGCCCGCACCCTGCAGCACGACGATCCGGTCGCCGCGCTCGAGCGGCTCGCCCAGTAGGTCCGCCGGCTCCAGCGCGGCCCGCAGGTTGAACTGCACCGGGCTGTCGAAGCGGAGCAGCTCCTCGACCGCGGTCGGGGCGATCTCGGGGTGGCGCCGCCAGTCGTCGAGCTGCGCCGGGTGGCGCAGCAGCGCCAGCAGGCCGTTGCCCAGCAGGTTCGTCGTGGTCTCGAAGCCGGCGGAGAACAACAGGATGGCCGTGGAGGTGATCTCGTCGTCGGTCAGTCGGTCGTCGCTCTCGCGCGCCTGGACCAGCGCGCTCAGGAGGTCGTCGCGCGGCTGGCGCCGGCGCTCGTCGAGCAGGGCGGTGAAGTACTCGCCCAGGGAGACCATGGCGTCGATGGACGCATCCACCTCCTCTTCGCTCAGCACCGGCTCGATCCCCTTGGCGGCGGCGCGGACGAAGGGCTGCAGCGCGGCGCGCTCGGACGCCGGGACGCCGACGAGCTCGCCGATGACGTCCATCGGCAGCGGCAGCGCGAACTCGGCCATGAAGTCGACCTCGCCCCGGGCCTCCATCGTGTCGAGGAGGTCGTCGACGAGCCGGTGGATGGCCGGGCGCAGGCGGTCGACCTGGCGCGGCGTGAACGAGCGTGAGACCAGCCGGCGCAGCCGGGTGTGATCGGGCGGGTCCGCCATCAACATATTGTGCTGGGCGCCCTCCATGAACTCTCCCCGGCGCGTGCCGGCGTCGCTGAAGATCCCGGTCGAGGAATCCTCGATCCCCATGCCGCGCCCGAGCCGCGGGTCGCGCAACACCCCGAGGCATTCCTGGTAGCCGTTGACGACGTAGGGCCCGAACGCCGTCCGGCTGACGCGGGCCTCGGAGCGCATCTGCGCGTAGCAGGGGTACGGATCGGCTTGGCCCTCCGGGGTGACGAGCACCTGGAGGAGCAGGCCGTCGAGGGTCGGGCTGGTTGCGATGGTCATGGTCCCGCCGCCTTCTTCGATCCCCTCCGTGGGGAACATTACGTCCTCGGACGTGACCGGCCGGTGCCTGACGACTAAGACTGGTGGCGAGGTCCGGGACACTTCGAGGGAGCGGGACTCCATGGGCATGCAGGGCAAGGTGGTCGTGATCACGGGGGCCAACACCGGCGTCGGGCTCGAGACGGCCGTCGGCGTGGCGGCCCAGGGCGCCACCACGGTGCTGGCCTGCCGCAACCAGGAGAAGGCGAAGGCGGCGGCGCACGAGGTCACCCAACGGACCTGGAACGACGACGTGCACACGGTGTCCCTCGACCTGGCCGACCTGGCCTCGGTGCGCAAGGCGGCCGACGAGATCCTGACCCGCTGGGACCGCCTCGACGTCCTCGACAACAACGCCGGCGGGACCTGGACGGAGCGCCGGGAGACGGCGCAGGGCCTGGAGTACACCATCGGCGTCTGCCACCTCGGCCACTTCTACCTGACCGGCCTGCTCATCGACCGCCTCCGGGCCTCGGCGCCGTCGCGTGTCATCACCGTCACCTCCGTGGGCCACCACGCCGCTTTCAAGGGCATGCGGTTCGAGGATCTCCAGAGCGAGCACGGGTACGACGGCATGGAGGTCTACTGCCGGGCCAAGCTGGCCAACGTGCTGTTCACCCGCGAGCTGGCGCGGCGCATGGCGGGCACGGGGGTCACCGCCAACACGGCCCACCCGGGTTGGGTGCGCAGCCGCTTCGGCATGGACGGTGACACCTCGGGCAAGGGCGCCTTCGGGTTCCGGGTCATCCGGCCGCTCCAGATCAGCCCGCGCACCGGGGCCAAGACGTCGGTCTACCTCGCCACCTCACCCGACGTGGCGACACGCACCGGCGAGTACTGGGTCCGCTCCAAGCCAGGTCATATGGGGAAGAAGGCCAAGGACGACGCGGCGGCCCGACGCCTGTGGGACGAGAGCGAGCAGATCCTGGCCGGCGTCGGCTTCCCGCTGCCCTGACGGCGGGTCAGGCGTCCCGGGTCTTCATCCGCCAGGCCCCGACGGCGGTCCAGAACACGATCCAGCCCACGATCACCAACGACGAGACCAGCGTGGACTCGGGGATCAGCGGGTTCCCGCCGCCCCCGCCGCCCCCACCCCCGCTGAAGGGCGTCGGCAGGCCCCCGGGCTCGATGTGGGCCATGGCCACCCCGACGATCCCCCGCTGGACGTTGAGCAGGTGCGAGATCACGTGGCGGCTGAAGATCGGCGTGAGGATCAGCTCGAGCACAATGAGGAGGATCACCGCCACGGTGCGCTGACCCATCAGCGAGGACAGGCCGAGGCCGACCATGAACCCGATGGTCGCCTCGAGCGCGATCCACAGCCCCACGTCGACCATCAGTGTCACGGACGGCACCAGGAAGTTCGAGTGGTAGTCCGCGTAGTCCTGGTTGGCCACCGAGACGGCGAACGCCCGGATCTGGGCCGGCGACTCGGCGGCCGGGACGGTGAACGTCCCCCCGCCCTTGGTCTCTATGACGCTCCCCGGCGGCGGCCCGATCGATTGCCCGCCGCAGGTCACGTTGGGCGGGGGCCCGTTGAGCCCGGCGCCGCCGCGGAAGTTGAAGTCGCAGATGACCTCGTTGGCGTGCGCCGCCGCCCAGCTGTCGAGGGCCGGCTGTGACAGCCCCACGGGGACGTTGACCCCGTCGTAGTTGAGCTGCGTCGGCGCGGCGAACACGCACACGGCGCAGACGATGGTGTAGCCGACCGCCACCATCGCGATGACGATGGCCAGCCCGGCGGGGATGCGCGCGAAGTACAGGGCCAGCCGCGACCGCCCGGTAATCACCAGGTGGCGGAACATCCCCTCGCTGAGGTCGACCGACCCCGCGGTGCAGCCCACGACCGCCGCCACGACGAACCCGAAGACGTACATGAAGCCGGCCACCAGCGTCGTGAAGATGCTGTACCCGCCGGCCGGGCCGTAGGACCTCGGCGCCACCCAGTGCGAGACGAGGCGCACGCCGAGGAACACGACGGGGATGCCGATGTTGACGGCGATCAACGCGATCATCAGGCCGCGCCGCCGCCGCAGCTCCATGCACCGCGTCGTGATCATGCCCCAGGTCGGGATCCACGAGCCGCGGTGGTCGCCCCGCGGCTCCGCCGGGATCGGGGTGGGGGCCGGGCCGGGTGCGCCGACTTCGGTGATGGCCGTCATTCGGCTTCCCCCAGACGCTTGGTGACCTCGAGGAACCACGACTCGAGCGAGGCCTGGATGTGCTGGAGCCGGAAGACCGAGATGCCTCCCTCGACGAGCAGGCGGTTGATTTCGGCGATGGCGTCCCGGTCGGTGCCCTCGGGGAGCGTGATGGCGAGTCCGTCCGGTCCCGGCTGCACATGGGGGCCGAACGGCGTGGCGAGCAGCAGGCCGCCGGCCCGGTCGGGGTCCGAGCACTCGACCTGGACCTCGAAGGAGGACCCGGCCAGGAGCTGGGAGATCGGGCCCTGGCGGATGACCTTGCCCCGGTCGACGATGGCCACGGCGTCGCAGGTGCGCTCGACCTCGTCGAGGAGATGGGAGGAGAGCACGACGGTGCGGCCCTCGGCCACGAGCGACAGGATCATGTCGCGCATGTCGAGCATGCCCGCCGGGTCGAGGCCGTTCATGGGCTCGTCGAGGATGAGCAGCTGCGGATCGCCCAGGAGGCAGGCGGCGACGCCGAGGCGCTGGCGCATGCCCATGGAGTACTTCGACACCTTGTCGTCGGCCCGATGCAGGATGCCGACGCGCTCGAGCGCCGGGTCGATGCGGCCCTTGGCCGCCGGCTCGCGCGCCGCGGCGAGGATCTGCAGGTTCTGGCGACCGGTCAGATGGCCGTGGAAACGCGGCTCGTCCACGATCGCCCCGACCCTGGCCAGCGCGACGTCACGGTGCCGGGGGACGGCGTGGCCGAGCAGGAACATGGAGCCGGCGTCCGCGTGGGTGAGGCCCAGCAGCACGCGGATGAGCGTCGTCTTCCCGGCGCCGTTCGGCCCGAGGTACCCGAAGGCGCAGCCGCGCGGAACGAGCAGCTCGACGTCGTTCACCGCGATGTTGGCGTCGAAGCGCTTGACGAGCCCGTGGGTCTCGACGGCCCACTCGCTCTCCGCGCCGCGCCCGGGAGGGGAGTCGGCCAAGGTTGCCGTCGTCATGCGACCTGCCCTTCTGAAGGTGGAGGCGCGTACGGGCCTCCCGTTCGGCCCCGTATACCCGGTAGAGTACAGACGGCATCGGCGTTGCGGCTAGGGGGCTGTCACCCGTTTTTCTCCTGGTGCTGGCCCCAGTACGGGTGGCGGCGCTGCCGGCGCTGCCGGCGGGGCCGGTGCGGCCGATGGGACCGGTGCCGCCGGTGCCGCGGTGCGGCCGCCGGGTCAGGCCAGCGCACCCACCACGTGGGTGATGCAGGCGCACAACGACGCGATGTCGTCCGGCTCGATCGCCGGGAACATGGCGATCCGCAGCTGGTTGCGCCCGAGCTTGCGATACGGCTCGGTGTCCACGATCCCGTTCGCCCGCAACACGGCAGCGATGGTCGCGGCGTCGATGGCGTCGACGAAGTCGATCGTCCCGACGACGTGGCTGCGGTCGGCAGGGTTCTCGACGAAGGGGCGGGCGTAGCCGGACTGCTCGGCCCAGGTGTAGAGGATCTCGGCCGAGCGGTCGCAGCGCGAGGCGGTCCACTCCAGGCCGCCGTTCTCGTTCATCCAGTCGACCTGCTCGGCCAGCAGGAAGATGGTGGCCAGGGCCGGCGTGTTGTAGGTCTGGTCCAGCTTCGAGTTGTCGACCGCCGTCTTGAGGTCGAAGAAGGTGGGGATCCAGCGGCCCGAGGCGGCGATGCGCTCCACCCGCTCGAGCGCGGCGGGCGACATGAGGGCGATCCAGAGCCCGCCGTCGCCGGCGAAGCACTTCTGCGGCGCCAGGTAGTAGGCGTCGAACTCGGACGCGTCCACCCGCAGCCCGCCGGCGCCCGAGGTGGCGTCCACCGCGACCAAGCCGCCACCGTCGGCGGGGGCGGCCGCACCCTCGGGTCGCAGGATCTGCATCGACACCCCCGTGGAGGTCTCGTTGTGGGTCAGCGCGTAGAGGTCCACGGCGGGGTCGGCCACCGCCTTGGGGTGGGTCCCGACCTCGGACGTGATGACCTGCGGGTCCTTGAGGTGCGGGGCCGCCTGGGCGCAGGCGGCGAACTTGGACGAGAACTCGCCGAAGCTCAGGTGCTGGCTCTGCTCTTCGATCAGCCCGAACGTGGCCGCGTCCCAGAAGCAGGTCGTCCCCCCGTTGCCGAGCACGACCTCGTACCCGTCGGGCAGGGAGAAGAGCTGGCGCATGCCGGCGCGCACCCGGCCCACCTGTGCCTTCACCGTCTTCTGGCGGTGGCTGGTGCCCATGTAGGTGGTGGCCACGCCGGCGAGCGCGTCGATGGCGGCCGGCCGGACCTTGGAGGGGCCGGACCCGAAACGGCCGTCGGAGGGCAGCAATTCGGGCGGAATGGTGATGTCGGGGACGTCTGGCACGTATGAGATCATTGCATCGTGACGACCACCCCTTCGACGACTGAGCTCCGCCGGATCTCTCGCCGGGCCGCCGCCGTGGCGCCCTCGGCGACCCTCGCCGTGGACGCGAAGGCCAAGGCGCTGCAGGCGGCCGGGGAGCACGTGATCGGCTTCGGGGCCGGGGAGCCGGACTTCCCCACGCCGGCCCACATCGTCGAGGCCGCGGTCCTCGCCTGCCGCGACAAGGCCAACCACCGCTACACGCCCACCGCCGGCATCCCCGCCCTGCGCGAGGCGATCGCGGCCAAGACGCGGCGCGACTCGGGCTACGAGGTGGCGGCCAACCAGGTCCTCGTCACCAACGGCGGCAAGCAGGCGGTGGCCAATGCCTTCGCCGTGCTGTGCGACCCGGGCGACGAGGTGCTGGTGCTGGCGCCCTACTGGACGACCTATCCCGAGTCCATCGCCCTGGCCGGCGGGACGCCCGTGGTGGTGTCCTCCGACGAGACGACCGGTTTCCGCTCCTCGGTGGCCGACCTCGAGGCGGCCTGGACGCCCCGCACCAAGGCGCTGCTCTTCGTGTCACCGTCCAACCCGACCGGCGCCGTGTACACGCGCGACGAGATCGAGGCCATCGGCCAGTGGGCCGTGGCCAAGGGGATCTGGGTGCTGACCGACGAGATCTACGAGCACCTCGTCTACGGCGGCGCCGAGCACCACTCCATGCCGGTGGTCGTGCCCGAGCTGTCCGACCGCTGCCTGGTGGCCAACGGCGTGGCCAAGACCTACGCCATGACGGGCTGGCGGGTCGGGTGGCTCATCGGCCCGACCGACGCCATCGGCGCGGCCACCAACATCCAGAGCCACGAGACCTCCAACGTCGCCAACGTGTCGCAGCGCGCCGCGCTGGCCGCCGTGTCGGGCAACCTCGACGACGTCGCCATGATGCGCGAGGCCTTCGACCGCCGGCGCCTGACCATCGTGTCGATGCTCAACAACATTCAGGGCGTCGAGTGCGTCGTGCCCGAGGGAGCGTTCTACGCCTACCCCTCGGTCAAGGGGCTGCTCGGTCGGAGCATCCGGGGACAACGTCCGGCGAGCAGCGCGGAGTTGGCCGAGATCTGCATCAACGAAGCCAAGGTGGCGGTCGTGCCCGGAGAGGCCTTCGGCGCGCCGGGCTTCTTCCGCATGTCCTACGCGCTGGGCGACGAGGACCTCGTCGAGGGCGTGAGCCGGTTGGCCACGCTCTTCGCCGACGCGCAAGACTGACCGCCAGGTCGGCGGGCAATCGAGCGGGGGGAGTGAGGAGACCACCGCGGTGGCACGGGTACTGGTAACGGAGAAGATCGCGCAGAGCGGGCTCGACCTGCTGGCTGAGGCCGGCCATGAGGTCGACGTGCAGGAGGGGCTGAGCCCCGAGGAGCTGCTCGGTGCGGTGCTGGGCGCGCACGCGCTGATCATCCGCTCCGCCACACAGGTCACGGCCGACGTGCTGGCGGCCGGCACGTCGCTCGCCGTCGTGGGCCGGGCCGGCGTGGGGCTCGACAACGTCGACGTCGATGCCGCCACCCAGCGCGGCGTCATGGTGGTCAACGCGCCGACCTCGAACATCCTCTCGGTGGCCGAGCAGGCCATGGCGCTGCTGCTGGCCCAGGCGCGCAACATCCCCCAAGCCCACTCGGCCCTCGTCGCCGGGCGCTGGGAGCGTTCGAAATGGGAGGGCGTCGAGCTGCACGGCAAGGTGCTGGGCGTGGTCGGCCTGGGGCGGGCGGGCTCGCTCGTGGCCCAGCGCGCCCACGCCTTCGGCATGGAGCTCATCGGCTTCGATCCCTTCGTGTCCCAGGAGCGGGCGCGGGCCATGGGAGTGCGGCTGGTGAGCATCGAGGAGCTGGTGGCCGAGGCCGATTTCGTCTCCATCCACACGCCCAAGACCCCCGAGACCATCGGGCTCTTCGGCCGCGACCTGTTGGCCAAGGCCAAGCCGGGCATCCGCATCGTGAACACGGCACGCGGCGGCATCGTCGACGAGGACGCGCTGGCCGAGGCCATCCGCGACGGCATCGTGGCGGGCGCCGGTCTCGACGTCTTCGCCAAGGAGCCCTGCACCGAGTCGCCGCTCTTCGAACTCCCGCAGGTGGTCGTCTCGCCGCACCTGGGCGCGTCGACCGAGGAGGCCCAGGACAAGGCCGGCGTCACCATCGCCGAGCAGGTGCTGCTGGCGCTGGCCGGTGACTTCGTGCCCTACGCGGTCAACGTGGCGGCCCGCGACGTGACCGACGCGGTGCGCGGCTTCATGGCCCTGGCGGAGCAGCTGGGGCGCTTCTTCGTCGGCCTGCACGATGGCCTGCCCGACGCGATCGACATGGACTACCAGGGCGAGCTGGCGGGGGAGAGCACGGGCATCCTGACGCTGTCGGTGCTGAAGGGGATCTTCGGCGGCTCCACCGAGGAGCCCGTGTCCTACGTCAACGCGCCGCAGCTGGCCGAGCAGCGCGGGCTGCGGGTGCGCGAGTCGTCCACCGCCTCGTCGCGTGACTACAAGTCGCTCATCACGCTGCGCTCGGGCTCGCACTCCGTGGCCGGCACGCTGATTGCCGCCGGCCTGCACACCGAGCCGCGCATCGTCGTCGTCGACGAGCACATGGTGGAGGTGCCGCCGTCGCCCCACATGCTCGTCGTGCGCAACGACGACCGCCCGGGCGTGATCGGCATCGTGGGGACGGCGCTCGGGGCGGCTGGCATCTCCATCTCGTCGATGGCGGTGGGGCCGAGCCCCGAGTCCTCGACCGCGATGATGGTGATCTCGACCACCACGGCCGCTTCCGATGCGGTGGTGGACCAGCTGCGCGGCGACGAGGGCATCCTCGACATCCACCGCGTCACGCTGTAGCCGGACGCCGGGAGTCAGACGCGGTCGCTGTCTTTCTCTGTCGAACGCCTTCTGAAGCGGAAGATCACCCAGACGACGAATCCCCCCAGAACCACCCAGGGGAGGTAGGACTCGAAACTGCTCGCCGACAGCGCCGGCGCCGGTGCCGCCTTCGACGCACGTGCCTGGGCGAGGCTTATCCGTGGGCAGCCCGAGGCTGCGGTGAGCCAGGTCTCGACCTGCTTCACGATTGCCCCCACCTCTTGGAATTGGCTCTGCATGAGGGAGGTCGCTCCGGACGCGACCTCCCCGATGAAACCCGCCCATTCGACGAGGCCGACTTGTTCCGACGCAGGAGCCTCCGCGGCGAGCTTCTCGAGATAGTCGCCGTCGGGGCGGAGGGACGGGTCCGCCGCACCCGGATGCGCGTCGAACTGATCGAGTCCCGGTTGCTCGCCTTGGTGGATCCACGTCTGCAATTCCCCGGCGTCGGCGCAGAACGTCGGCGAGGCTTTGACCGACGGGGACGACGCGCCGCCGCCCGGCGACCGGACGAGGAGTGCCGCCAAGGAAAGGGCAACACAGGAGCAGAGGGCGATCGTGAGCCCGGCGCAGCGGACCCTCAGCACGCGCCGAACCGTGGGTTGGGCGCGGGCGGCGGCGCGCAACCCATACGTCGGATCGTAGGCGGACCCTCCGGTCGGTGCTCGTGGAGGACCGGATCACCCGCACCGCATGATGGCGGCCGGACGCCGAGAGTCAGTCCTGGGGCTTGCGCGGGACGGCCGGCCAGGTGTCGAGGCTGCCGATCACGGGTTCGTCCCGGTGCAGCTCCCGCCGCGGTGCCCGGTCCAGCAGGACGGCGCGCGCGAAGGCCAGCGCGCCGATCACGAGGGCGGCGCGGAACAGGGTCGAGACGAGCCGGCGCATCCGCACAACGGTAGCGTCACCGGGCATGGCCTCTCTGCAGCACATCGCCCCGATCTTCCCGACCGCCGACATGGGCGCCATGCGGGCCCACTACGAGGCGCTCGGCTTCGACGTCCACGTGCACGGTGGCGGGTACGGCACGGCCGCCCGGGACGGCATCCGCATCCACTTCGAGCTCGTGCCGGACACCGGGCCCGCCACGCACAGGGGCGCGGCCTACGTGGGGGTCGACGACGCCGATGCGCTGCACGCCGAGTGGCGGGCGGCGGGCGTGGGGGAGACCTCGGACCTGTTCGACCCCGGATTCGGCGTGTGGGAGGCGGCCCACACCGACGGCGACGGGAACCTGTTGCGCTTCGGCTCGCCCGTGGTGCCTTGACGCCCGGCCTGCTTCCTGGGAGAATTAGGCTCAACATGGTGAAGGCATTCGCATCCGACCTGCTGCTTACTTGACGGCGAACGCCACATCGCGTTCGCTCGCAACCTCCTGCGCCGAAAGGCCAGGAGGTTTTTTGTTGGGCCGGTACCGGTTCGGGACGATGCAGTGACCAGGCAATCCAGCAATCCAGACAGAACAGAAGGGACACAGACCGATGGCCAAGGGACGGAAAGGGAGTGGTGACGACATGGAGCGGGGTCACCTGGCCCTGCCCTGCGACCCGTCACCGATGCCCTTCGACAAGTACCGCTCACACGTACCGCTCGTCCTGCACGACCGCACCTGGGCCGACCGCCAGTTCACCCAGGCGCCGCGCTGGGCCAGCGTGGACCTGCGCGACGGGAACCAGGCGCTCATCGACCCGATGGACCCCGAGCGCAAGCTGGCGCTGTTCCAGACCCTCGTCGACGTCGGGTTCAAGGAGATTGAGGTGGGCTTTCCCTCCGCCTCCCAGACGGACTACGACTTCCAGCGCCTCATCATCGACGAGCACCTGATCCCCGAGGATGTGGAGATCCAGGTGCTGGTGCAGTGCCGCCAGGAGCTCATTGAGCGGACCTTCGAGTCGCTGGCCGGCGCGCCGCGCGCTGTCGTGCACTTCTACAACTCGGTGTCCGAGCTGCAGCGACGCGTCGTCTTCGGGCTCGACAAGCCGGGCATCATCGACATCGCGGTGAAGGCCGCCGAGCTCTGCAAGAAGTACGAGGCCCAGCTGAGCGGGACCGCGGTGCGCTACGAGTACTCGCCCGAGAGCTTCACCGGGACCGAGCCGGACTTCGCCGTCGAGATCTGCGAGGCGGTGATGGACGTCATTCAGCCGACGCCCGAGTCGCCCATGATCCTCAACCTGCCGGCCACCGTCGAGATGTACAGCCCCAATGTCTATGCCGACGTCATCGAGTGGTTCGGGCGGACCATCAAGGACCGCGAGGCCATTGTGCTCAGCCTGCACCCTCACAACGACCGCGGCACCGCCGTGGCGGCGGCCGAGCTGGCCGTGCTGGCGGGCGCCGACCGGGTGGAGGGCACGCTGTTCGGCAACGGCGAGCGCACCGGCAACGTCGACATCGTCACCCTGGCCATGAACCTCTTCTCGCAGGGCATCGACCCGGCGCTGGACTTCGGCGACATTGAGAAGGTGCGTCGCGTGGCCGAGTACGCCACGCGGCTGCCGGTCCACCCCCGCCATCCCTACGCGGGCGACCTGGTCTACACGGCCTTCTCCGGATCGCATCAGGACGCAATCAAAAAGGGAATGGCGGCCGTCGGCAGCGACTACGACGAGTGGGAGGTCCCCTACCTGCCCATCGACCCCAAGCACACGGGCCGCACCTACGAGGCGATCATTCAGGTGAACAGCCAGTCGGGGAAGGGCGGCGTGGCCTACCTGATGGACACCGACCACGGGCTCGACCTGCCGCGCCGGCTGCAGGTCGAGTTCTCCAAGCGCGTGCAGGAGATCACCGAGGCCAGCGGCACGGTCATTCCGTCGGGGAAGATGCGCGACGTCTTCGAGGAGATCTACCTGCCCGAGGACGCCGGCCTGCGGCTGATCACCAGTGAGGTCTCCACCGGGCAGGGCGAGACGAGCGTCACCGCCCAGTTGCTCGTCGACGGCCAGCACCGGACGGTGACGGGGCGGGGCAACGGCCCGATCGACGCGCTGGTCACGGCGTTGAAGGCCGACCTCGGTATTGTGCTCGAGGTGAAGGACTACTCCGAGCACGCGCTCACCGAGGGCTCGGGAGCGTCGGCGGTGGCGTACGTGGAGTGCGCGGGTGCCGACGGTTCGACCTGGTGGGGTGTCGGCCGCGACTCGTCCATCCTCGACGCCTCGCTGGGCGCGGTGGTCTCGGCGGCGAATCGGGCCCGGCAGGGGTGATCCGACCGGCGGTCGAGGCCGACGTCCCGGAGCTGGTGGCGATGATCCGCGAGCTGGCGGAGTTCGAGAACCTGGCCGACCAGGTGTCGATCACCGAGGACGACCTCGCCCGGACGCTCTTCGGGCCCGAGGCCATGGCGCACGACTGGGTGGTCGACGACGGCGGGGCGCTGGTGGGCCACGCCCTGTGGTACCGGACGTTCTCCACCTTCCTGGGCAAGACCGGCATCTGGCTGGAGGACATCTACGTGCGGCCGGAGCACCGGCGGCAGGGCCACGCCAGCGAGCTCCTCACCCGCCTCCGCCGGGAGACCGAGGGCCGGCTGGAGTGGGAGGTGCTCGAGTGGAACGCCCCCGCCATGGACTTCTACCAGCGCCTGGGCGCCCGGCCCATGGCGGGCTGGACCCGGTACCGGTGGTTCGACGGATGACTCCCGCTAATCTCTAATAGAGATAGAAGGAATCTTACCGAGCTGCTTGACAGATTAGCCATCCAGGCGTCACTGTGGCTGTGGGAAGAGTCGAACTGGAAGGAGCGACCATGGGTCTGCTCAAGGGTGATTTGCGGGAACTGGAGCTGTTTTCCGAGGCCAGCCGGTCGGAGCTGCGTGTCATCGGCCGTCAGCTGACGCGGTTGAAGGTCGAGGCCGGGCGGGTGCTCGTGCGCGAGGGCGGCATCGGCAACGAGTTCATGATCATGGTCAGCGGCACCGCCGAGGTGACCCAGGGTGGCCATCACATCGCCACCCTCGGCGCCGGCGACCTGATCGGCGAGATGGCCCTGCTGCAGCCGATGGGCTCGGGCCGGCGCAACGCCACGGTCACGGCCCTCACGGACTGCGAGATCTACGCCGGCTCGCCGAGCGAGTTCCGCCACATCATGGAGGCCGCCCCGTCGGTGGCCGCCAAGGTCCGGCAGACGATCGCCGCGAGGACAGCGGCGACGCCGAGGACGCTGGTCGCCGCCTGAACGACACGCGGTGGCGGGGCCCGGTGGCCTCGTCACCGACCGCCGGTTGCCACTTGGTAACCGTTCTGTTACCGTAACCGGCGTGTTACACGCGCTGGTCACGGCCCGTCGGCCCGGCTGATGCCCAACGCCGACCCGTTCGACGCCCTCGGTGATCCCACCCGCCGGGAGATCCTGCGCCTCCTCAGCGAAGGCGACAAGCCCGTCCACGAGATCGCGTCGTCGCTCCCCATCAGCCGGCCCGCGGTGTCCCGTCACCTGCGCCTGCTGAAGGACGCGGGGTTGGTGGCCGAACGAGCCGAGGGGAACCGGCGGATCTACCACCTGCAGGACGGGGGGGTGCGGGCGGTGCAGGACTACCTCGAGGGCGTGTGGGGCCAGGCCGCGCTGCGCTTCCGGCTGCTGGCCGAGAACACGGCGCCCCCGCCGGCGTCGTGACCGCTCCGCTCCGCATCAGCTTCGAGGTCGACTGCCCACCGGACCACGCGTTCACCGTGTGGACGTCCAAGCTCGGGACCTGGTGGCCCCGCGACCACACGGTGAGCGGCGACCCCGCAGAGATCGTCCTCGAGAGTGGCCCGGGCGGGCACATCTACGAGCGCACCGCAGCCGGTGTGCGGCACGAGTGGGGGGAGGTCACGGTCTGGGAGCCGCCGCGCCGGCTGTCCTATCTGTGGCACATCGGACGCGGGCCGGAGACGGCGACCGCGGTGGCGATCACCTTCGTGGAGGAGGGCGGGGCGCGCACCCGGGTCGAGATCGAGCACAGCGGGTGGGAGGCACTGGGCGACGACGCGGACGCCTGGCGGGACAAGAACCGCGGGGGCTGGGATGCACTGGCGCCGCACTTCGCGGCCGCCGTGAAGGAAGGGGAGTGACCGATGGCGACCGGGAACAAGGACGACCCGTGGGTGCTCACAACCCCTCCGGGCAGCTCGGAGTACACGATGTACCGGGACGACGAGGCGGAACCGCCCGTGCTGGTGTGCCGGGTGGGCTCGACCACGCTCACCTATGACGTGCGGGCGATCGAGGATCTGCACCGCTGGTTGACCGAGCAGGGCGACTGGGTGCCGCTCGGGGCGGCCGACGAGAAGAAGGATGCCGCAGAGGGGACGGTGGAGGCGTGGGGTCGCTCTCCCGCCAACCCGGTCGGCGGCTGGTACGGGCGGCGCAAGGGCTACCGGGGTCGCTTCGGCATGTACCTCCCGCCGCTGCTCGAGGAGCTCGGCCTGGCCGAGGTGACGCACGAAGCGCGCAACAACAGCATGCGCGCGCTCTGAGCGGATCCGTTCACTAACAAGAGGAGGAGCACCATGCCCACGACAAAGGTGATCCGCTACCGCACCAAGCCCGAGCACGCCGACGAGAACGAGCGGCTCGTCCGTGGCGTCTTCGCCGAGCTGGCCGACGAGTGTCCCGAGGGACTGCACTACGCGACGTTCCGCCTCGACGACGGCGTGACCTTCGTGCACGTCGCCGTCACCGACGGCGACGAGAACCCGCTGACCTCGTCCCCGGCCTTCGCGAGGTTCCAGGCGGCGATCGGGGAGCGCTGCGCCGAAGGACCGGCCCCGGCGGACGCGACGGTCGTCGGGAACTTCCGTCTCCTCGCGTAGCCCGGGTCTGAGCCCGAGGCCCTAGTAACAGTTCGTCGCGGTGTAGCCCAGGGTCCCTGTGGGCGAACCCGTGAAGGCGTACCAGCTCCCCACGAGGTGTCGCACGGCCGGCTCGCCGATGTCACACGCGGTGCCGTGCGGCATGAGGACGAGGCCGCTCGGGGAGTGCGTCCTGGCGAAGTAGGTGACGGTCGGGGCCGGCGGTCCCGGCCACGCACATCTCGAATACGGCGCGTCGAGACGTCCGATGGAGCCGTGACACACCGTGACACAGACCTGTTTCCCCGTGCCGGGCGCCGCCGCCAACGCGGTCAGCGCCTCGTGGGTCGCTTGGTGATCCATCGACATGGCGGCGGGCATGGCAAACGCCCAGGACCACCAGACGACGCCGGCGGTCACCGCCACCATGCAGGCCGGGAACGCCCGGGAGGCGGCGCGGTCTCGCCGGCGCAGCCAGGCAAGCCCGGGAGACCCGGATCGGCCGCCAGGCGGAGACGGCGCTCGAGTTCTTTCGGCGCTGGAACGAGGGCCCGCTGGAGGAGACGCGCCGCCTCGTCGCGCAGTTCGAGACACGGGAGGCACTGCGCGACGCCATGGTGCGCTTCATTGCGGAGAACTCGAAACGGGCCTACGTCCTGTACCGCGAGCTCGACTACTTCGAGCAGCTCGGGGCGCTGGAGAAGCACGGCGGTTTCGACTTCGAGCTCATCCGGTCACTGCTGGGTCGACGCCTGATTGACCGGTGGGCCATGTGGAAGCCGACCATCGACGTGATAGGCGGGGGAGACTCCTACCCGATGTTCGAGCACCTGGTCACCAAGGTGGAAGCCGCAGGATGATCGGTGCAGGGCCGGGTCCGTCGAGTTTCAGGCCCGGGCGGCAGCGTGGCGGCCGGCGCGGCGGCCGAAGAACGACCCGTCGCCGAGGCTGATGCCGCTGGCGTAGTGGCCGGCGGCCAGGCTGGCGGCGGTCCGCCCGACCGCGTAGAGGCCCGCGATCTGCCCGCCCGCACGGTCGAGCGCGACGCCGTCGGCATCGGCAACGAGGCCACCGAGCGTGAAGGTGGCGTAGATGGCTCCGTGGTCGACGCGCAGGTCGATGGCGCCGATGCCACTGGCCGGCGGCACGCCGATGGGCTGCAGGAACGGAGCGCGCTTGTGGAATTCGGGGTCCTCGCCGCGGGCGGCCGCGTCGTTGTAGTCGCGCACGGTGCGCGCCAGCTCCCCGGGCGGGACACCGAGGTCCGCCGCGAGCTCCTCGGGGGTCGCGGCCGCGAACGCGACCCGCAGACCGAGGATGTTGGGCTCGTGGATCACGTCGTCGGTGATCATGTAGACGAAGCCGTCCTGGTCGCGCAGGGCATGGAGCCCGATGCGGCCGGTGTACGTGTCCTCGTTGATGAACCGTTTGCCGTGGCGGTTGACCAGGATGCCCCGGGCGAGGCGGTGCGGTGGCCCCAACGGCAGTGCGCACTCGAAGGAGGAGAGCCTCGAGGTCGCCGCTCCGGCGCCCACGCCCATGCGGATCCCCCGGCCGTCGTCGTTCGGGGTCCCGATCCTCCACGCCGCGTCGGGGACATGGGCGGTGGGACACTGCTCGGCCACCATGTCCTCGTTGTGGATGAACCCGCCGGCCGCCAGGATGACGCCACCACGAGCCCGGATGGCCCGTGAGCCCTCGTCCGTCCGCACCTGCACGCCGACGACCTCGCCCGCGTCCATGACGAGCGCCTCGGCGGCGGTATCGGTCGTGACACGAGCGGCGCTCTCCTCCACGGCGGCAGCCAGGCGGCTCATGAGGAACCCGCCGGCGGAGTCGATGTACTGCGGCTTGTGCCCGCGGGGCACCGGAACCGCCAGTTCGTCGAAGGGATAGGAGTCCTCGCCTCCGCTGAAGAGCAAGCCCGCATCGTCGGCCGATTCGCGGTTCGGCTCGTCGCAGAAGGCCGCTCGGAACGGCACGCCGATGTCGACCAACCAGTCGAAGTGGTCCGGCGAGCCCTCGCAGTAGGCGGCGACGCGGCTCTCGTCGATGTCCGGCCCCAGCGCCGCCGCGAGGAACGCGGCCATGTTGTCGATGGAGTCGTCGAAGCCGCAGGCGCGTTGGAGCGCCGTGCCGCCACCGAGGTAGATGAGGCCGCCTGAGTTGGCCGACGTGCCGCCCGCGGCGACACCACGCTCCACGGCGAGCACGTCCGCTCCCGCCTGGCGAGCCGCCACGACGGCCGAGGAGCCCGCCACGCCGAGGCCCACCACGACGACGTCGACCGTCTCGTCGAATCGAACGTCTGTGACCTGCTGTGCGGGGATGGGCTCCATGGCGGCATTCTGGCCCGAACGGTGCGACGTGTGCCTCATTGGGGAGATGCGCTCATCACCTCCCTAGACTGCGGCGATGACGCCGCCCACCCTCGCCCAGCAGGAGCGCACAACCCTGTGTGATCTCCTCCTCGAGCGCGGCGCCGACGCACCGACGTTGTGCGAGGGCTGGCTCGCTGCCGATCTCGCCGCACACCTCGTCGTCCGGGAACGTCGACCCGACAGCGGGCCCGGACTGGTCTGGCCCAGGATGGCCGGCTACACCGACACGGTGCGCCGATCCGTCCGGGACCGCACATCGTGGGAGGACCTCGTCGCGACGGTGCGACGCGGGCCGCCACTGCTCCTGCGCCCCTTCGACGGGCCGATGAACACGGTCGAGTACTTCATTCACGTCGAGGACCTGCGTCGCGCCGAAGAGGGCTGGGAGCCACGCGCCATCTCCCCCGGGTTGGCCGACGCCCTGTGGGCCCGGGTGGGCCCGGGCGGCATGGCGAAGCAGGTTCCCGCCACCATCGTCATCACCTCGCCGGGCCGGGACGACAAACAGAGCGGCACCGGGCCGGTGCTGACACTGACGGGGGACCCGGGTGAGCTGACCATGTTCGGAGCCGGCCGTCAGCGCGCGACCAGGGTCGAGATCAGCGGCGATGCGGCGCTCGCCGCACAGCTCCGGGCCGCGTCATTGGGGATCTGACCGGGCCCGTTGCGGGCTATTCGAGTTCCTTCCACTTCTCGCGACCGAAGAGTCGGCCGAAACGCGCCGACAGGGACGGACCCTCGTCGCGCGCCGTATCGGGGTGCAGAACGAGGGTGCCTCGCGGCGCCGGGAGGTTGGCCGCCTCCTCGTCGCTGAGGGAGCACCGAACCAGGGTCGTGGTGATGTCATCGATCTGGTCACGATCCACGAACCGCAGACCCTGGTCCGTCTTCACGGCAATGCCGTCGAAGAGGTCCTCCTCGGGTATCTGCAAGACGTGCTCGACGGTTCCGAACTGTGTGCTCGTCGAGCTCAAGACCGGCGTCCCGACCGACAGGGCCATGTAGGAGATTGGGCGACCTTCATCCACGGGAACCCCTTTCTGATCGTCCGGCAGAATCTACCCAGCTGCGGAGGTTCGGGGACCGTCGGCGGTACTGTCCTCCGGGTGGAGCCCGACGTCATCGTCCTGAACGGCACCTCGAGTTCGGGAAAATCGACGCTCGCCGCCAGCCTGCAGGAGCGACTCGACGGGACGTGGCTGACCCTGGGCATCGACGATCTGATTCGCGCCCTCTCCCACGGCCCGCGCGACACGGGGGCCGGTGGCACGCTCGAGATCACATCCGATGGGTCGGTCGTCGTCGACGACGGGTTCCGTGCAGCCGAGCTGGCCTGGTACGAGGGCCTGGCAGCCATTGCCCGCGCCGGCCAGGGCGTGATCGTCGACGACGTGTTCCTGGGCGGTGGCGCATCCCAGGCCCGATTGCAGGCGGCATTCGAGGGCCTGGCCGTGATCTGGGTGGGCGTGCGCTGCGAGACGGCGGTGGCCGAAGCCCGAGAGGTGCGCCGTTCGGACCGGACGATCGGAATGGTTCGCGACCAGGCTGAGCGGGTCCATCAGGGGGTCCGCTACGACACCGTGGTCGACACCTCTCGCGCAACGGCGGACGAATGTGCCGCGGCCGTCGTGGCGTGGATGGAAGAGCAGCGATCGGGGGCCTGAGGCCCGAAGGGTTCATCGTGACACGGGACCACGAGCTTCGGCCCGGACATGTGCCTAGCATCGTGGTGGGCGGCGCGTATCGGCCACCCGGGTAAGGAGCGACCACGACATGACCGGCCGGGACGAGAGCGCGGCGGACGGCGAGCGGCGCCTCCTCGTCGAGGCGACGCTCGAGGGCGTGATCGCGCGGGTCGAGCAGGCGGTCGTGGCGTACCTCTCCGACGCGACCGACTGCACCCGCCGGTCGCTCGTCGCCGCGTTGGAGAGACTCGACGACCAGACCGAACAGAGCGACGCCTACGAGAACTCGGTGATCGGCTCGGCCGCACTGGGCTATGCCTCAAAGGGTGAGGTTGTCGGCGAGACGAGCATCGACCCGGTCGTCGACGAGGTCCCCAGCTCGGAGCTCAACGCACAGCTCGCTCTCGTCAGGGCCGCCAAGGACGAGGTCCGTGGGCCGACGCCGGGCACCTTCGCCGCCCTGCAGGGGGCCAGTACCGCCCTCGTCGCAGCACGGCACCGGCAGCCCTGAGCATGGCGCCGGGCCGGCTGGGTCCACGCCGCCGCTGATTCCGGCGCTGACGGGGACACGACAAGGTCGCCCCTTGACGAGGCGCCGAGAGTAAGTTACAACTTACGGTAAGTGAATACTTACCCTCAGGCCCTGAGCGCCCTCGGTGACCCGACCCGGCGCGCCATCTTCGAGCAGCTCGGCGAGCGCCCGTCGGCGGTGGTGGACCTGGCCGCACTCGTGCCGGTGAGCCGTCCAGCCGTCTCGCAGCATCTCAAGGTGCTGAAGCAGGCGGGCCTCGTCCGTGACGAGCAGGTCGGGACGCGCCGGATCTACAGCCTGGACCCTGACGGCATCGGCGCGTTGCGTGACTACCTCGACCGGTTCTGGAACACCGCACTGCACTCGTTCAAGAAGAGAGTCGAAGAGATCCAGGAGGAGACGAACCAATGACAGAGACCACGTCGACCGCAGTGACCACATCCATCACCGTGGACGCTCCCGCTGCGCTTGCCTTCACCGTGTTCACCGAGGACATGGCGAGTTGGTGGCCGGCCGACCATCACGTCCTGCAGGCGCCGCTGGCCTCCATGGTGTTCGAGCCGCGAGCGGGCGGCCGCGTCTACGACGTGGGCGAGGACGGGAGCGAGTGCCAGTGGGCGCGCGTCCTGGTGCACGAGCCCCCACACCGCCTGGTCTTCACCTGGGACGTCAGCACCCAGTGGCAGATCGAGCAGGACCCGGCGCGCACGAGCGAGGTCGAAGTGCGCTTCATCGCCGAGGCGCCGGATCGCACCAGGGTCGAATTGGAGCACCGCCACCTGGACCGCCACGGCGAGGGGTGGGAAGGCATGCGCGACGCGGTGCGGTCGCCCGGAGGTTGGGACCTCGGCTTGCAGAGCTTCTCCCGCCGGATGGAGAGCGCCACGGCCTCC
Organism: uncultured Acidimicrobiaceae bacterium; assembly: GCA_963804055.1. Classification (GTDB taxonomy): domain Bacteria; phylum Actinomycetota; class Acidimicrobiia; order Acidimicrobiales; family RAAP-2; genus Bog-473. Next base: position 563,423 of record CAWDOU010000001.1, read on the forward strand.
TGACGGCGCCGGGGCCTCGGCGGCACGCCGGGAGGCTCAGCCGAACCCGCCGCTCGGGATGTAGGGGCGGGGTGGCCCGTCCATGCCGCGCACCATGACCGGCCCGTAGGGCCGCAGCTCAATGCCGGCCGCCACGACCTCGCGGACGGCCCACTGCTGGCCCGCCGTCAGCCAGTTGACCTCGATCGTCTCGCCGGCCGGCGCCTCGGCCAACATCGCCCGCAGTACCAACGCGGCCGACTCCTCCTGGCGGGCACCGAGGGTCACGATGCGCTCGTCCTTGGCCACGGCGTAGCCCTGGTCGCCGTGGAGCAGCAGGCGGTTCCCGGGCTGGGCCAGCATCGCCACGACGTCGACGGAGCGGGCCGAGCCGCGCACCTCGCGGTCGATGGCGTCGACCACGTCCAGCTCACGTTCGCCGACCTCGTCCGGTTCGTAGCGCACGACATCGGCAGGGCGCGTCACCGTGCCGGGCCGGATGGCGCCCCACGCGGTGACGACCGGGTGCAGCGTGAAGCCGAAGCCGGTGTAGAGGGCCATGGCCTTGGGGTCGCGCGAGCACTGGATCGTCCCGGGGCTCTGGGGATCGCCGTGCGAGAGGGCGAGCTTGAGCAGGTCGCGGCCGACGCCGCGGCCCTGGCGGCCGGGCACGGTGCCGAGTTGCGACAGCATCCAGTAGTCCTCGCGCACGAAGGACTGCGACATGCCCACGATGGCCTCGCCTTCCTCGGCCACCCACGACCCGCCGGGGTCCGTCCCGAGGAAGTGCCGGGTGCGGTCCTGGCGCCGCCGCTCGTCCTGAATGGAGTTGCCCGTCACGGGCAGGCCGAGACCTGCCGCAATGCCGAGCAGCCCGCTCTCGAAGGCCGCCACGGCCGCGGGGACGTCGTCCTCCGTCATCTGGCGGAACGTCACCATCGGACGACGCTCAGGCCGAAGGCAAGAAGGCGGGCCGCCGGCGTTCGAACGCCGTGATCTTGTCCACGTGGCGCAGTGACAGGCCGATGTCGTCCCACCCGTTCAGCAGGCGCTCGCGGGTGAACTCGTCGAGGGGGAAGGTGCCGGCCAGCCCGGCCGCCGGCACCTCGATCGTCCCCCGGGCGACGTCGATCGTGATCTCGAGCGTCGGGTCCGCCGCCACGGCGTCGAGCAGGGCGCGGTCGAGCTCCTCGCTCACTTGCACCGGGAGCAGGCCCTGCTTGGTGGAGTTGTTGCGGAAGATGTCGGCGAAGCGGGACGAGACGACGGCCTGGAAGCCGAAGTCCGTCAGGGCCCAGACCGCGTGCTCGCGCGAGGAGCCGGTGCCGAAGTTGTGACCCGCCACCAGGATGGTGGCCCCCACGAACTCGGGGTTGTTGAGCACGAAGTCCCGGTCGTCGCGCCACTCGGAGAAGAGGCCCGCACCGAAGCCGGTGCGCTCGACCCGCTTGAGCCAGTCCGAGGGGATGATCTGGTCGGTGTCGACGTCCGTGCGGTCGAGCGGCACGGCGCGTCCGGTGACGATCACGATCGGTTCCATCAGCGCAGGTCCTCCGGAGTCGCGAGCGTCCCCGTGACCGCCGTGGCGGCGGCGACGGCGGGTGAGACGAGGTGCGTGCGGCCCCCGCGACCCTGGCGACCCTCGAAGTTGCGGTTCGAGGTCGACGCGCAGCGCTCACCCACGGCCAGCTTGTCGGGGTTCATGGCCAGGCACATGGAGCAGCCCGGCTCGCGCCATTCGAAGCCGGCCGCGACGAAGATCTTGTCCAGCCCCTCGGCTTCCGCCTGAGCCTTCACGCGGTGCGACCCGGGCACGGCCAGGGCGCGCAGGCCCTCGTGGACCGAGCGGCCGTCGAGCACCGCGGCGGCGGCGCGGAAGTCCTCGATCCGCGCGTTCGTACAGCTGCCGAGGAACACCGTGTCGACGCTGACCTCGCGCAGTGGCGTCCCGGCCCGGAGCCCCATGTAGGCCAGGGCCCGTTGCGCTGCCTCGCGGTCGCCGGGGTCGCTCATGGACTCGGGATCGGGGACGTTGCCGCTGATCGGTGCCACCTGTGCCGGGTTGGTGCCCCACGTCACGTGGGGGGTGATCGCCGCCGCGTCGAGCACGACCTCCTTGTCGAAGGTGGCCCCCTCGTCGGTGGGCAGCGTGCGCCAGTAGGCGACGGCCGCGTCCCAGTCCGCGCCCTGGGGGGCGCGGTCGCGGTCCTTCAGGTAGGCGAAGGTCGTCTCGTCGGGCGCCACCAGGCCGGCTCGGGCGCCTCCCTCGATCGACATGTTGCAGAGCGTCATCCTGCCCTCCATCGAAAGGCCCCGGATGGCCGCCCCCCGGTACTCGATGATGTGGCCGATGCCGCCACCGGTGCCGATGGTGCCGATGATGGCGAGCGCGACGTCCTTGGCCGTGACGCCCGGCGCCAGCTCGCCTTCGACCGTCACCGACATCGTCTTGGGGCGCACCTGCGAGAGCGTCTGGGTGGCCAGGACGTGCTCCACCTCGCTGGTGCCGATACCGAAGGCGATGGCGCCGAAGGCGCCGTGCGTGGAGGTGTGGCTGTCCCCACAGACGATCGTCATGCCCGGCTGCGTCCACCCCTGCTCGGGTCCGATGATGTGCACGATGCCCTGGTTGGCGTGCCCCATCGGGTAGCAGGTGATGCCGAATTCAGCCGTGTTGTCGTCGAGGACCTTCAACTGCTGGGCCGAGATCGGATCGGCCACCGGCTTGTCAATGTCCTTCGTCGGCACGTTGTGGTCGGCCGTGGCCACGGACAGGTCCGGGCGGCGTACCGTCCGTCCCGCCAGGCGCAGGCCGTCGAAGGCCTGGGGCGAGGTCACCTCGTGCAAGAGGTGCAGGTCGATGAAGAGGAGGTCGGGCTCGGCCTCGGCCGAGTGGACGACGTGCGCGTCCCAGATCTTCTCCGTGAGCGTGCGGGGTGCCGGCGCCATCAGCGGTCGACCGCCGTGATGTGGACCGTGAGCATGCCGCCCGGCGCCTGGTACTCCACTGCGTCCCCGGCCGTACGCCCGATGAGGACCTGGCCCAGGGGCGAGCTTGGGGACACCACGGGAAGATCGCCCTGGCGCTCTTCGATGGAGCCCACGAAGAACTGCTGCGTATCGTCCTCGTCGTCGCCTTCGTAGCGCAGCGTCACGGTGCTGCCCAGGGAGATGGAGCCGTCGTCCGCGCCCGCCTCGTCGACGATCTCGACCTCTTTGAGCATCGCCTGGAGCTGGCGCACCCGGGACTCCATCTTCCCCTGCGCATCCTTGGCCGCGTGGTAGTCGCCGTTCTCGCTCAGGTCGCCCAGGGCACGGGCCGTCTCAATGGCCTGGGCGATCTCGACCCGTCCCCGGGTCGTCAGGTCCTCGAGCTCGGCCACCAGGCGGTCGTAGGTGGCCTGGGTCAGCTTTGTCGTCTCGGTCTGGTTGGCGGAAGCGTTGGTCACGGCATGTCCTCCGGAAGGCGGATTGCGGGCGGTGCGGTGCACTGCGCCGGCGGCCACCAAGGCTAATCGCCCCCAGGTGGGGCGTCGGTCGCCCCTGCACCCTTGGTTGACGAGACGGCCCGGCTGCGAGAGACTGTGGGGGTCATGCGCCGCCACCAGACCTTCGTAGGCATTATTCACTAGGCGCGCACCCTCTCCGCGCGCCGTCCAACCGTCCACAGCGTGGGCGGTTTTTCAATTCCCGGCGGAATCTGCGGCGGGATCCGCACCAGGGGAAGCGGCACCGGCGACGCAGCACCACCAGAACGACACGACGAAAGGACCACAGGAGTGAGCAAGGCCAGCAGGCATCGGGTCGCCGTCATCGGCGGTGACGGCATCGGCCCCGAGGTGTGTGCCGAGGCGCTGAAGGTGGTCGCCGCGTCCGGCGTGGACCTCGACACGACCGAGTTCGAGCTGGGGGCCGCCCGCTACCTGCGCGACGGCACCGTCCTGTCGGACGAGACCCTCGAGGAGCTCCGCGGCTACGACGCCATCCTGCTCGGTGCCGTCGGCCCACCGGTCGGCGACACCACGGTCCCTCCGGGCACGCTCGAGCGCGGCCTGCTGCTCAAGCTCCGCTTCGAGCTGGACCTCTACGTCAATCTGCGCCCGTTCAGCGGGGTGCCGGGATCGATCGCCGAGGGCGCGGACTTCGCGGTCATCCGGGAGAACACGGAGGGGACCTACGCCGGCGAGGGCGGGTTCCTGCGCAAGGGGACCCCGCACGAGGTGGCCACACAGGGCTCGGTGAACACCCGGATGGGCGCGGAGCGCTGCGTGCGCTTCGCCTTCGATCTGGCCGGCCGGCGCAGCAACCGCCTGACCCTCGTGCACAAGACAAACGTGCTGACCTTCGCCGGCGACCTGTGGAACCGGACCGTCACCGAGGTGGCCACGGAGTACCCCGACGTCACCTGGGACTACAACCACGTCGATGCCGCCTGCATCTACATGGTGGAGCAGCCCACGCGCTACGACGTGATCGTCACCGACAACCTCTTCGGTGACATCCTCACCGACCTGGCCGGAGCGGTCGCGGGGGGCATCGGCTTCGCCGCCTCGGCCAACCTCAACCCGGCGCGTACCGGGCCTTCGCTCTTCGAGCCCGTGCACGGCGCCGCCCACGACATCGCCGGCAAGGGCATCGCCAACCCCCTGGCCGCCATCCACTCGGCCGCGCTCATGCTCGACTTCCTCGGCGAGACCGACGCCGCCGGTCGCATTCTCAAGGCGCTCGGCGCCCAGTCCGATTCCATGTCAACGCCCTCCAAGACCACCGAAGCGCTCTCCACCACCGCCGTGGGCGACGCCATCGCAGAAAGGCTGTAGCCGCCATGCCGATCACCACGACCGAGAAGATCTGGATGGACGGCGAGCTCGTCGACTGGGCCGACGCCACCGTGCACGTGCTCACGCACACCATGCACTACGGCTCCGGCGTCTTCGAGGGCATCCGGGCCTACCCGACCAGCCGGGGCGTCGCCGTGTTCCGGCTCGGGGACCACATCCGCCGGCTCTTCGCCTCGGCTCGCATCTTCATGATCGACGTGCCGTTCACCGTGGACGAGGTCATCGAGGCCACGCGGCTGGTCGTGCGCGCCAACGGCCTGAAGGACGGCTGTTACATCCGTCCCCTCATCTACCTCGGCTACGGCGAGATGGGCCTCAACCCGCTGCCCTGCCCGGTCAACGTGTCGGTGGCGGCCTGGCCCTGGGGGACCTACCTGGGCGACGAGGGCATCGCCAACGGCGTGTCGTGCAAAATCAGTTCGTGGCGACGCCACGACCCCAACGCGGTGCCGACAGCGGCCAAAGGCACCGGCATGTACGCCAACTCCTCGCTGGCCAAGGTGGAGGCCCTGAAGGCGGGCTACGACGAGGCGATCCTGCTGGCACCCAACGGCGACGTGAGCGAGTGCACCGGCGAGAACATCTTCATCGTGCGCGACGGGGTGCTCTTCACGCCGCCCACCTCCGACGCCGGCGCGCTGGACGGCATCACGCAGGACTCCGTCGAGACCATTGCCCGTGACCTCGGCTACGAGGTGCGCCATGAGCCCATCATCCGCACCGACCTCTACCTCGCCGACGAGGCCTTCCTCACCGGAACCGCCGCCGAGGTCGTCCCGATCCGGGCCGTCGACGACCGTCAAGTGGGCATCGGACGCCCGGGGAAGATCACCAAGGAGATCCAGCAGACCTACTTCGCCACCGTGCGGGGCGAGGTGGATCAGTACAAGGAATGGTTGGACCATGTCGACTGACGACAGCGCTGACGCCGGCGACGGCGCCGGCACCCACAGCCACGGGGGCGTCCGGCACACCCACGCGCACGGCCACACGGCCCACGCGCACGACTTCGCCGTCCCCGACCTGCCCGAGGCCGTCGACATCTTCGACACGATCCTGCGCGACGGCAGCCAGCAGGAGGGCCTCTCGCTCACGGTCGACGACAAGCTCCGGGTGGCCGAGCAGCTCGATCACCTCGGCGTGACCTTCATCGAGGGCGGCTGGCCGGGGGCCAACCCCAAGGACGTCGAGTTCTTCGCGCGGGCCAAGAAGGAACTGGCGCTCCACACCGCCACGCTGGTGGCCTTCGGCTCCACCCGGCGGGCCGGCGTCAAGGCGGAGACGGATGCCGTCCTCGCCAACCTGGTCGAGTCGGGGGCGCCGATTGCCTGCATCGTCGCCAAGTCGTGGGACCGTCACGTGGCCGAGGCGCTCCGCACGTCGCTCGACGAGGCGGTCGCCATGGTGGCCGACTCCGTGCGCTTCCTGCGCGAGAACGACCTGCGCGTCTTCCTCGATGCGGAGCACTTCTTCGACGGCTACCGGCGCAATCCCGAGTTCGCCCTGTCCGTCCTGGCGGCGGCCGAGGAGGCGGGGGCCGAAGCACTGGTGCTTTGCGACACCAACGGAGGGTCGTTGCCCGACGACGTGGGCCGGGCGGTGGCGGACGTGCGTGAGCGCACGAGCGCGCAGCTCGGGATCCACTGCCACAACGATGCCGGCTGCGCGGTGGCCAACTCGTTGGTGGCGGTGCAGGCCGGCGTGACGCAGGTGCAGGGCTGCATCAACGGCTACGGCGAGCGGGCGGGCAACACCGACCTGTCGGCCGCCATCCCCAACCTGTCGCTCAAGCTCAACATCCGTACCATCCCGGCCGACCGGCTGGAGCGGCTCACGCCGGTGGCGCACCACATCGCCGAACTGGTGAACATCGCGCCCAACCCGCAGCAGCCCTACGTCGGGAACTCGGTATTCGCCCACAAGGGTGGGCTGCACGCCAGTGCCGTGGCACGCAGCGCCGACCTCTACGAGCACGTCGAGCCAAACCTGGTGGGCAACGGGACCCGCGTCGTGGTCTCCGAGATGGCCGGACGGTCGACGCTGGCCATGAAGGCCGACGAGCTCGGGCTCGCACTCGACGGTGAGGTCATCGGCCGCGTGCTCGACGAGCTCAAGCGGCTGGAGCACGAGGGCTACCACTTCGAGGTGGCCGACGGCTCGCTGGAGCTCTTGCTGCGGAGGGCGACCGGATGGGTGGCCGACTTCTTCACGGTCGAGTCGTTCCGGGTGATCACGGATCACGCCCAGGGCAGCGAATCCGACACCGGCCGGACGGACGACCTGGCCGGCGTCATGACCGAGGCCACGGTGAAGGTGCACGTCGGACCCGAGCGCATCGTCGCCGTCGCCGAGGGCAACGGCCCGGTCAACGCGCTCGACGGCGCCCTGCGCGCCGCCATCGGCGCCAAGTTCCCGGCGCTCGACCACATCCACCTGACCGACTACCGGGTCCGGGTCCTCGACACCGGACGGGGCACGGGTGCCGTCACCCGTGTCCTGGTGGACACCACCGACGGGCAGCGGACCTGGACCACCATCGGGGTGTCGGAGAACATCATTGAGGCCAGCTGGCAGGCCCTCTACGATTCGATCGTGTTCGGGTTACTCCACGCCTCCTGAGGCGAGGGGATCGCTACAGGGGGATCGCGCATGACGGTGTGGAGCCGGATCGCAGCATCGGCCGTCAAGCTCCCTCCGCCGCACACCACTGACGTGTCCGTGGAGCGCGGCCTCACCGCCAAGATGCCCGACGGCGTCGAGCTGGTAGCCGACCGCTGGTACCCGACGCACCCGCCGGCCGACCTGCCGACCGTGCTCATCCGCACGCCGTACGGGCGCACCATCATGGGCCCGCTCGGTCGCCTGTATGCCGAACGCGGCTACCAGGTCGTCGTACAGAGCTGCCGGGGGACCTTCGGGTCCGGCGGCGACTTCGTCCCGGTGCGCAACGAGGAGGCCGACGGGCGGGCCACGCTGGAGTGGGTGGCGGCGCAGCCGTGGTTCGACGGGCGCCTCGTCATGTGGGGCGGGAGCTACCTCGGCATGACGCAGTGGGCGGTGGCACAGGACGCGCCGGAGTTCCTGCGGGCGCTGAGCTTCCAGGTCACGGCGGCGAACTTCCGTGACTCGGTCGTGTTCCCCGGTGGCGCGTTCGCGCTCGAGACGGGGCTGGCCTGGCTGCACGAGATCAAGCACCAGGAGCTCGGTTGGCGCGCCGTGTTGCGCGCCCACCTGCGCAGCGCCAAGGCGGTGGCCCGCGCCTGCGAGGTCCTTCCCCTCGGGAAGTGCGACAGCGCCGCCATCGGCGAGCCGATGGCCTTCTACCAGGAGTGGCTCGAGCACAGCACCCCCGGCGACCCGTGGTGGGAGGGCGTCGATTTCGGTCGCCGGCTCGACAACGTCCCGCCCGCCAGCTTCATCGGTGGCTGGTACGACCTCTTCCTGCGGGCGCAGGTGGCCGACTACGAGGCCCTCCGCCGGGCCGGGCGCACGGCCCGACTGACCATCGGGCCCTGGACCCACGCCAGTCCCGCCCTGTTCGCCGAGACGGTGCGCGACGGGCCGCGGTGGTTCGACAGCCAGCTCGGGGTCGGCCGGGACGACCGGCAGGACGCGCCGGTCCGGGTGTTCGTCATGGGATCGCGCACCTGGCAGGAGTTCTCCATGTGGCCGCCGGCGGGGAGGACCGAACGCTGGTATCTCGGGCGGGGCGGCACCCTGACGCAGGCGCCGCCGGGCCGTGACTCCTCTGGCGGCTCGGGCGGCGCACCCGACCGGTACCACTACAACCCGAGCGACCCCACGCCGTCGGTCGGTGGTCCTTCCCTCAACATGACCACGGCGGGACGCAAGGACCAGCGCCGCCGCGAAGTCCGACGTGACGTCCTCACGTACACCAGTCCGGTGCTGACCGACGACCTCACCGTCATCGGCCCGCTGACCGCGACGCTCCACGTGCGCTCGACGCTCGAGCACACCGACTTCTTCGTCCGGCTGTGCGACGTGACGGAGAAGGGCAGGTCGTTCAACCTGAGCGACGGCATTGTGCGGCTGACGCCGGGCGCGGTCGAGCAGGACGAAGACGGCGTCCACACGCTCCACATCTCCATGTGGCCCACCGCCAACACCTTCCGGGCCGGTCACCGCATCCGACTGCAGGTCTCCAGCGGCGCCCATCCGCTGTTCAACCGCAACACCGGTACGGGTGAACCGCTGGCCACGGGGGCGAACCTGCGCTCGGCCGACCAGGAGGTCTTCCACGACGCCGGGCGCCCGTCCTCCGTCGACCTGCACGTGGTGCCGCTGCTCGACGGCGGCTCACTGGGCGAGCACGGAATGGGTTCGCCCGACCCCCTCGGCTAGTCTCCCGCGCATGACGCAGCCGACCTTCGTGCCCATCGCCGAGGCGGACCAGGTCCGCCCGGCCCGGCACCTGCACGTGCCCGGGACGTGGACCACGGACCGCCCGGCCGAGCTCAAGGGGCCGACCATGCGGCGGGGCGCCAACCTCGGGACGCCCGGGCCCGACTCGGGCTTCGCGCTGCGCCTGGCCCACCGGTTCGGGGACGAGCTCAAGCTGGGCGAGGGCGAGTCCGAGCACGATGTGCTGCTGGGCGTCGCGCTCGTCGCCTCCAAGCGGGCCGCACTCTTCGGCCGCGCACCGTGCATCTACGACGTCACGCTCGCGCTCAACCTGTGGGGCTTCCTCATCGACGTCCCGGCGAGCGAGCAGGAGACGCGCCGGGAGCAGTTCTCCTCCATTTCGCACGACTATGTGGCGCAGCGGGCGCTCGTCGACTCGGTGCCCGAGGCGACGCTGCGGCAGAGCCCGGACGAGGTCCGTGCGGGAGGCGGTCCGGCCGCGTAACGCGGCGCACATGACCGCCGTGGACGCAATCGGGGCGATCGACCGGCTCGAGATCGAGGCCGGTGGCTTCACCTTCACCGGCCGGGCCTGTGGCCCGCACGAAGGGCGCAAGGTGCTGCTCCTGCACGGCTTCCCCCAGACCTCGTGGGCCTGGCGCGACGAGCTGTGGGCGCTCGGCCGGGCCGGGTACCGCGCCATCGCGCCCGACCAGCGTGGCTACTGCCCCGGCGCCCGTCCCGCCGACGTGGGCGACTACGCCACCGAGCGACTCCTCGATGACGTGATCGCGGTGGCGGACTCCATGGAGATGGACACGTTCGACCTCGTGGGCCACGACTGGGGCGGCATGCTCGGCTGGATCGTGGCCTCGCGCCATCCCGGCCGCGTGCGCACGCTCACCGTGGTCTCGACGCCGCACCCGCTTGCGCTGCACGAGGCGCTACGGGGGGCCGATCCCACCCAGGCCGCCTACGGCGCGTCCATGGACGCCTACCGCTCCCCCGAGGTGCCCGAGCGCCTGCTGCTCGGTGCCGACGGCGCCGGTGGCGGCCTCGCCACGCTCTTGGCCGAGACCGGACTCGATGACGAGGATGCCCGGATGTACGTCGCCGCCCTGAGTGAGCCGGGCGCCCTCACGGCGGCCCTCAACTGGTACCGGGCCATGGACGGCAGCGCCCTCACCGGGCTGAACCCCGTGTGCGTGCCCACGCTCTACGTCTGGTCCACCGGCGACGTCGCCTTCGGATGGGCGGCGGCCCAGAACACGGCAGAGTGCGTGCAGGGGCCGTACACGTTCGAGGTGCTCGACAACGTGTCCCACTGGATCCCCGAGATGGCCCCGGTCGAGCTCTCGGGGTTCCTGATCCGGCACCTCAAGGCGAACTGAAGCACGCTCGTCCAGGGCGCCTCGTCCGAGCAGGGCGAACCGCACCCCGCGGCGCCTGCGAGAATGACGGCGTGAGCACCTCGACCTTCGCCCTGACCGACGTCCAGCGGGATTTCCGCGCCAGCCTGCGTACATTCTGCGAAGAGAAGGTCGCTCCCAATGCGGCCGAGGCCGACCGCAACGCCGAGTACCCATGGAAGTCCTTCGAGGCCTGCAAGGAGATGGAGCTGCCGGCCCTCGGCATGCCGGCCGCCTACGGCGGCGCTGGAGCCGACACGGTGACGGTGGCGATCATGACGGAGGAGCTCGCCCGCGTCTGCGCGTCGACGGCACTGACCATTCTGATCTCCAAGCTCGGGATGACGCCGATCCTGAACTGGGGCACCGAGGAGCTCAAGCAGGCGTACGTGCCCCGGGTGGCGGCGGGGGAGATCCAAGCGAGCTACTGCCTCTCCGAGGCCGACGCCGGAAGCGACGTGGCCTCCATGCGCACCCGGGCCGTGCGTGACGGCGACGACTACGTGCTGACCGGCTCGAAGTATTGGATCACCAACGCCGGCATCTCCGACGTGTACGTCGTCTTCGCCAAGACCGACCCCGACGCCGGCGGGCGGGGCATCTCGTGCTTCGTTGTCGAGAAGGAATGGGGGATCCGCATCGCCAAGCACGAGGACAAAATGGGCCTGCGCGGCAGCCCGACGGGCGAGGTCGTGCTCGACGAGGTCCGCGTCCCCGCCACGCACCGCATCGGCGAGGAGGGACAGGGGTTCACCATCGCCATGCACACGCTCGACCGCAGCAGGCCGACCATCGGGGCCCAGGCCATCGGCATCGCGCAGGGCGCCATCGACTTCGCCGGCGCCTACATGAAGCAGCGTCAGGCCTTCGGCGCGCCCATCGCCGACCTGCAGGGGCTGCGCTTCATGCTGGCCGACATGGCGATCCGCACCGAGGCGGCCCGTGCCCTCGTCTACCGGGCCTGCGCCATGGCCGACGACGACCCGACGGGGGAGCTCACCAAGTTCGGCGCCATGGCCAAGGCCTTCGCCTCCGACACCTCCATGTCGGTCACGGTCGACGCGGTGCAGCTGCTGGGCGGCTACGGCTACACCAAGGACTTCCCCGTCGAGCGCTTCCTGCGCGACGCCAAGGTGACCCAGATTTACGAGGGGACCAACCAGGTGCAGAAGGTGGTCATCGCCCGGGAGCTCCTCAAGCACCTGTAGCTGGCGCCCGGCGATCCGACCCGGGCAGACTCGCGGGGCCGGGCCCGAAAGGGCCGGTGCTAAAGTTAGAACAGGTTCTCGAAATTGCCCACCGAGGGCAGCCGGCCGATGGTCGGATGGCAGCAGGAGGACGTCGGTCATGGCGCAGCCGGTAATCATCGAGGCGGTCCGCACCCCCATCGGGAAGCGCAACGGATGGCTGTCGGGGCTGCGGGCGCCCGACCTCCTGGGCGCGGCCCAGGTCGAGGTGGTCAAGCGGGCCGGGATCGACCCCGCGTCCGTCGAGCAGGTCATCGGCGGGTGCGTGACCCAGGCGGGGGAGCAGGGGTTCAACGTGACCCGCACGTCGTGGCTCCTGGCCGGTCTGCCCTATGACATCGCCGCGACCACGATCGACTGCCAGTGTGGATCGTCGCAGCAGGCCAACCACATGGCGGCCAACCTCATTTCGGCCGGTGCAGCGGACACGACGATCGCCTGCGGCGTGGAGACCATGAGCCGCATTCCGCTCGGGGCCAACGCAGCGGCACCCGGCGTCGGGCGTGCAATGCCCGCCGACCTGCCGTACGACATGCCGAGCCAGTTCGAGGCGGCCGAGCGCATTGCGAAGAAGCACGGCATCACGCGCGAGGACGTCGACGCGTTCGGCCTCGCCTCGCAGCAGAAGGCGGCCCGTGCCCAGGCGGAGGATCGCTTCGCCCGCGAGATCTTCGCCGTCGAGGCGCCGATCGTCGGCGAGGAGGGCCCGCGCGGCGAGCACAGCGGCGAGAAGATGGTCGTGAGCAAGGACCAGGGCCCGCGCGAGACGACGCTCGAGGGACTGGCCAAGCTGAAGCCCGTGCTACCCGACGGCATGCACACCGCAGGCAGCTCGTCGCAGATCTCGGACGGCGCCGCCGCCGTGCTCTGGATGTCCGAGGACAGGGCCAAGGCGGAGGGCCTCAAGCCCCGGGCGCGGATCGTCGCCCAGGTGCTGGCCGGTTCCGACCCCTACTACCACCTCGACGGCCCGATCGTGGCGACGAAGAAGGTGCTCGAGAAGGCCGGCATGACGATGCAGGACATGGACCTGTACGAGGTGAACGAGGCGTTCGCCTCCGTCGTCCTCAGTTGGGCCAAGGTGCACGAGGCCGACATGGACAAGCTGAACGTGAACGGGGGCGCCATCGCCCTGGGCCATCCTGTCGGCGCCACGGGCAGCCGCCTGATCACCACGATCCTGCACGAGCTCGAACGCACGGACGGTACCTACGGGCTCGTGTCGATGTGCTGCGGAGGTGCGCTGGCGACGGGCACCATCATCGAGCGGCTCTGAGCGACAGGGGCCGTCGGCTTCTCATCTGCGACCCGCACCTGCATCTGCAACATCCGACGATTCATTCCGGCGCCTACCTCTGGAGGGGACCGTGGTTACGACCGAGCACCTGACGTTCGAACGCGACGGCGCCACCGCCATCGTCACCATGAACCGGCCGGAGGCGAAGAACGCACTCAGCCTGCCCATGCTGGTGGGCATGAAGGACGCCTGGGAGGAGATCGACAGCAACGACGACATTCGTTGCGCCATCCTCACCGGCGCCGGCGGGACGTTCTGCGCCGGCATGGACCTCAAGGCCATGGGCGGCAGCGACGCCGAGAAGTACCAGTCGCGCATGGCTGAGGACCCCGACCTGCACTGGAAGGCGCTGCTGCGCCACTACGACCTGCGCAAGCCGCTGATCGCCGCCGTCGAGGGCTGGGCCGTGGCCGGCGGGACCGAGATCCTGCAGGCCACCCACATCCGTGTCGCCGGCGAGGGTGCGGTCTTCGGGGTCTTCGAGGCAAAGCGCGGGTTGTTCCCGCTCGGGGGCTCGACGGTGCGGCTGCGCCGCCAGATCCCCTACACGCTCGCCATGGAGCTGCTGCTGACCGCACGCGAGGTGCCGGCGGAGGAGGCCTTGCGCATCGGCCTGATCGGGCATGTCGTCCCCGACGGCACCGCGCTGGACAAGGCGTTGGAGATCGCCGCCGTGATCGGATCGAACGGGCCGCTGGCCGTCGAGGCGATTCTGCAGAGCGTGCGCGAGACCGAGGGCATGTCCGAGGTTGACGGGCTGGCCCGTGAGCTCGAGATCGGCTGGCCCGTCTTCGCCAGCAACGACGCCGCCGAGGGCCAGAAGGCATTCGCCGAGAAGCGTCCCCCCAACTACACCCGCACGTGAGCGGCAAGGACCGCCGGCTCGACCCGCCGCCCGGAGGGGGGTACCCCGGCGTCGACGGCCTGGCCGAGACCTGGGACGACTCGCCGCTGAACCGGCTGGCGGCGGCGGCCCGACGCATCGGCGCGGTGGCGGTCGGTCAGCCGCTCGACGAAGCGGACGTGGTCGAGGCGGCCGCCGAGCTGACGGAGCTGGCGGACCGGCTGGAGGCGGCGGCTCAGAAGGAGAGGCGGACGCGCAACCAGCCGACGCCGGACGGGCATCCACAGGACGTCTTCTCGACCAGCCCGGTGATCGGCTTCGCCAACCCCGTGGCGCCGCCCGTGGAGGTGTGGGCGGTCGAAGGCCATGAAGGATGGCGGGAGGTGCGCGGTCGCGTCACCTACGGCTACGCCTACGAGGGGCCGCCCACCTGTGTGCACGGGGGCGTCATTGCCGAGCTCTTCGACGAGCTCCTCGGCATGTCGAACATCCTGGTGGGGGAGGGGGCCATGACCGGGACCCTGACGATCCGCTATCGCCGCCCCACTCCGCTGCTGGCCCCGCTCGAGCTGGCGGCCCGCCACACGGGCAAGGAGGGCCGCAAGGTCTACGCCTGGGGTGGCATCTACCACCAGGGCGAGCTGACAGCCGAGGCCGACGGCGTCTTCATTGAGGTGCCCCCAGGGCGCATGCTCGACATCGTGTCGGGCAACGCCCACACCACCGAGGCCCCGTTGGTCGTCGACCCGGCCTGGCGCAAAATGATGGCGCGGGACGCCGCCGACAAGGGCGGGTCCGGGACCACTCCCGGCTGACGGACCGAGCGGCCCCCCGGCTCCTCAGCCGGCGGGAGCGGGGACGAAGCTGAAGCGCACGTTCCGCCGCGGGTTGTCGACATTCAGGTCCACCAACACCACGGACTGCCACGTCCCCAGTGCGACCCGTCCCGCCAGCACGGGCAGGGTGACCGACGGGCTGATCAGGGCAGGCAGGACATGATCGGCCCCGTGCCCGGGAGACCCGTGGGCGTGCCGGTAGCGATCGTCCCGTGGGAGGAGCCGTTCCAACGCGACGAGCAGGTCGGCGTCCGACCCCGCGCCGGTCTCCATCAGGGCGACGCCGGCGGTGGCGTGAGGCACGAAGACGTTGACCAGCCCGTCCCCGAGGTCGGCGCAGAAACGCTCGAGCTCGTTCGTGAGGTCGATGACGCGCTGCCGGGAGGCGTCGACGGTCAGCTCGATCGTCTGCATGGTGTACCCAGTCTGCCGTAGCGTGCCGGCGTGCGACGCCTCCCTGCGGCCGTGAGCGTGCTGACGACCTCGGTGTTGGCGCTGGTGGCAGCAGCGGCGCCGGCAGGCGGCCCGGCTCAGGTGATCGGACCAGGCGTGGCGGGAGCATCGACCACCGTTGCACCGGGGCAGGACCATGCGTGCATTGTGGGGGCGCCGCCTCCGTCGGTCGACTGGGCCGCGCTCACCAACCCGATCCTCTCGTATTCCACGGTCGGCGTGAAGGATCAGGCGCTGCAGTGGTCCGGCGGGGCGTGGCACATGCTCTACAGCGACATGACGGCGACCACGGCGGCACCGCACGTGCACTTCAGCGTCGCGGTCTCATCGAGCCCGGATCTGCGGACCTGGACGGCGCCGAAGGTCATCGCCGACGATGCCGCCTCGCCCGACATCGTCCGCTCGCCGTCCGGGGCTTTCGTCGTCACGTACCAGACCCCGCAGGGCCTGGCCTATCGCACGACCACCAACGCGTCGCTGCAATCCTGGTCGGCCGCGCACCCTCTCGGACGAGGCCTGGCCCACCGGATGATCGATGCGGCCCTGGCTTTCACCGGCCACGGGGTGATCCTCGGCTTCAAGGCCGGGACGACCACCCAGCATTTCGAGATTGCCTGGGCGCCCTCGCTGACCGGGTCGTTCCGCCTGGTGGGGCGGCCGGACATCGCGCTCTACAACGACACCGTCGAGAACTACGAGTTCCTGACCGTCGACGGCTCGTGGCGCCTGGTGGCGACGTCGAACACCCTGGACCAGCCTTTCCTGTTCACGCTGGGCCCCGGCGATCCCGCGACACCGTCCACGTGGCTGCACTGGAGCACGGGCCGGCAATTGTCGGTACCGAGCGAATCCTTCAACAGCGGCCGGGGGATCTCGAGCGTCGGCTTCGAGCATGCCAACTCCGCCTTCCTCTGTGTCGGGCCCGGAGGGGAGGACTACCTGACCTACGCCGGGAGCACCGAGCTGACCCAGTTCGGGGGGTGGGGGCACGCCCGCATCGGCGTCGCCCGCAGCACTGACCTGGCGCACTGGGAGGTGCCGCCGGGCTGACGGATCGTTCAGTCGAGCGTGGGAGGCAGCGTGCGCCCGTCCAGCTGCTTCTGCAGCAGGACCAGATCCAACCACCGTCCGAACTTGGCCCCGACGTGCGGCATACGGGCGACCTCGACGAAGCCGAGGCGCTCGTGAAAGCGGATGGAGGCTTCGTTCTCCCCGGTGACGGCTCCGACCATGACGTGCTTGCCCAGGGCCCGGGCCGATTCGAACAGGCACGTCATCAGGGCCCGGCCGACACCGTTGCCCCACTGGTCCTCGCGGACGTGAACCGTGTGCTCGACCGTGAAGCGATAGCCGGGCCATTTCACGGTGTCCCGGAAGTCGCCGAAGCTGCACCAGCCCACGACGTCGTCCGCCGCGACGGCGACAAGCACGGGATGCTGGAGGGCCCGTTGCCGCTGCAGCCAGTCCGCCCTCTCGGGAACCCTGTGCGGCGTCTCGGTCCACTCGATGGTCGTCGTCGAGAGGAAGGCGTTCTGCAGGCCGACGATCGCAGGCAGGTCGGCCCCGGAGGCTTCGCGTACCGTGACGTCGGCCATGACGAAATGCTAAATGATCGACCGCATTTCGACGGCACGCGGGCCCAGTCGCCCGGTAATTCTCGGCGTCGGATGTGCGACGATGGGTCCATATCGGGATGCGACGGCTTCGAGCCCTCCGGGGATCTGCAGATGCTGGTCAATGCCGACCTGCAGTCCATCGCGGCATACGGGGATCGCCACTCGCAGGAGTACGGAGGATGCGAGTACTCGTTGGCTGAACTGCGGGATGTGCAGGCGGCGATCGCTCGTGCGGACTTGCGGACCGATGCCGAGGGACGGCTCGTGACGGACGGCGTCATCTGAGTCGGCGTCGACGTCAAGGAGATCGTCGTCCAGGCGATGGTTCTGGCAGGCCACCCCGAGGTGGAAGCTCGACTCCGCGCCGAGTACGGCGGGCCGGTCTCGGTGCGGGGAGGCTGCAGCAGCGAGACCTTCGACCACGCGAGGTCTGCGGGGTCCCAAGGGGGCCTGGTCGGCTCAGGCTGATTTTCCCAGGCCCGCGATCCGGTGACCCCCGGCCTGACGACGCCAGCAGCCAGGCAGTGACCCTGGTGCCATACCAGCGCTGTGGCAGGGCGACATGTGCACCGGAACCTTCCGGTTGCCGGCGAACGAGGCGGCTCGACTGATCTCGACCCTCGCCTACGGCATGACCGAGACGACCCCCGGGTCAGGGTCCTCCCTCTCCCCAAAGGCCCGAACCACGCCGGAGGACGTTGTCGCGATTCGTCCGACGCGCTCTCTCGTGCTCACCGGTCACGACGGACTCCCATCTCCGCCTGCTGAAGTGACGGTCGCCCGGGCGGAGGGACGTTCCCGGCCGCCTTGTGAGCGGCGCGGCGAGAGTCAGCGCCAGTGCGTCAGTTGCTCCCGGGCTCTGCGCACGACCTCTCGGATGACGGACTGCTCGGTCTCGATCCCCAGAAGCGCCTCCGGCGGGAACGAGACCTGCGGCTCCTCCTCGTGCTCGTAGACACGGACCTCGACGGTGGCCAGCAGGGCGCCCTGTCGCTCACGCCGTTCCCGCATCCGCCGATCCATCTCGGTACGGACCTCGTCCGAGAGGTGTGCGTTGTCCCCGGAGCCGTACGAGACCCAACCGTGATGCGTCGACATCTGTTCAGTATGCGCCCCGGCCCGGCTCGGGAACAGCGGTTCCGGGGGCTGGAAGAAGGGGCGGCGGCTGCGCGAGCCCCCGCCCGGTACGTTTGGAGAATGGAGCACGCCCGTCGGTCCTGCCGACGCCGGTACCGGGACCTCGTCCCCGCGCTGAGCATGGTCCTACTCGGCCTCGGGCTGGCGACGACCGTGGCGTCGGCTCCGCCGGGCGCGGCGGCGGTGGTGGCCGGGCACGCCGAATCCGGCACTCCGGCCCCCAATGCCGTGACGGCGTTCGGGGCCGCCACTGCGGTGCCGGGGACAATGCTGGGTGGGTTGGCCGCTCCAGTCGTCGGGATGGCATCGACACCGGACGGACTCGGGTATTGGGTCGTTGCGTCCGACGGCGGCATCTTCTCCTTCGGCGACGCTCCCTTCGAAGGCTCGACGGGCGGCATCCGCTTGAATGCGCCCATCGTGGGCATGGCCGCGACCTCCGATGGCGGCGGGTACTGGTTGGTGGCCCGTGACGGTGGCGTGTTCGCGTTCGGCGACGCCGTGTTCCTCGGGTCCATGGGTGGGCACGTGCTCAACCAACCGATCGTCGGCATGGCGGCCACGCCGACGGGGCGTGGCTACTGGTTGGTGGCCAGCGACGGTGGCGTGTTCGCCTACGGCGACGCGGCGTTCCTCGGCTCCATGGGCGGAACGCCCCTCAACCAGCCCGTGGTGGGCATGGCCGCCAGCCCGACAGGCGCCGGCTACTTCATGACGGCGTCCGACGGCGGCATCTTCGCCTTCGGCGACGCAGCATTCGAGGGCTCGCTGGGAGGAATCCATCTCAACCAGCCCATCGTCGGGATGGCGGTGACCTCGACGGGCCGTGGTTACTGGCTGGCCGCGGCGGACGGCGGTGTCTTCGCCTACGGGGACGCTCCGTTCGAGGGATCCGACGGCGGGACGGCCAAGCAGGCCGTCGCCGTCGGGATCGCCGGACGGCCGGGCGGCTATTGGATCGCCTACGGGGTCGACCCGAAGGCGCAGATGATCTCGTCGATCGCGGCCTACGTCGCCAGTCGGGCGGACGACGTGACGGTGGCCGTGCAGGACCTCACCACGAACCAGATCTACCAGTTCCGGCCCGGCGTTCAGGAGAACACGGCGAGCACGCTCAAAGTCGACATTCTCGCCACGCTGCTCGGGCAGGCACAGGCGGCCGGCCGTGGGCTCACGCCCGAGGAGCAGAGCCTGGCCGTCCCGATGATCGAGGAGAGCCTGGACAGCGCGGCCGACACCCTGTGGACGCGGCTCGGGCCGGGCGCCGTCGGTGCCTTCGAACGGTCGGCGGGCATGACGGCGACCGTGCCGGCGACGGACGGCGTCTGGGGATCCACCCAGACGACGGCGCTCGACCGTCTGGCCATGCTGCGGGCCGTGGTGGAGCCCAATGCACTGCTCACCGATGGGTCCCGGGCCTACATTCTCGACCTCATGGAACACGTGACCCCATCGCAGGACTGGGGCGCCACGGGCGGCGTGCCGCCTGGCGTGACGGTGGCGCTCAAGAACGGCTTCGCCCCGAGCATCGGATGGCAGATCAACACTGAAGGATGGGTCAACGGAGACGGTCGTGACTACCTGATCGGTGTGCTCACCAACGCGAACGCATCGGAGCAGTACGGCATCGACACGGTCGACGGCGTGTCGGCGATCGTCTGGAATGCGATGGGCACCTAGCGGGAACCGTCCAGAGAGAGGCCGGTCTCTTCGTTCTGCACGGTGCGATCACGCGGTGCGCCGCGGGGGTCTGCTCGGCAGCGTCGAAGTGACCAGGTGCGTGGTTGTCCATGGGGCGCGTCACAAGGCTCGCATCGCCTTACGTCGGGGCTGCTCCGAGACGTCCACCTCGGCGCCGGGCGTGCGCGGGTCCTCGCCTGACGGCTTGTGCGGCGCGTTCCCTCCGTGGCGACTCGAGGGCGCCCAGCACCACAAGCAGGAGGCCGTAGGCGACCAGATACCAGAGCAGCGCAAGTGCCCACCCCTCGACCGGGTGCCAACGGGCGCCGATGAGGTCGAAGGGACCCTGGTTACCGACGGCATAGCGCCGAAGGGTCTCGAGGAAGGCCAGCAGGCTGGCCAGGGCCAGGGCGAGAAAGAGGACCAACCTGATCCAAAGCGTTGAGCTGTCGGAACTCCGGTTGCCGAGCGCGCTGGCCAGGATCGGCACCCCAGCCGACAGAGGAAGCGTGTACCGGCCCTGCCACACGATGCCCAGTGTCCGCGCATGGACGAGGGATATGGGAATCGGAAGCAACACGACAACAGCGACCAGTGATCCGAGGACGACCAACCCTCGGGCCCGGCCCGAGCGAATGGCGAGCGCCACCAGGACGATGATGACGGCGGCCCAGATCCGGTACGTCCAGCTCGGCATGAAGACCTCGTCCCAGCCGAGGACGCCGACCATCTGCTCGTACCAGAGTCGCGTCTGAGCAAAGGCCAGACCGACAATGCGGAGTTCGCTGGCGTGGGGGGGGACGGTCGGGCCGGCCGGCACCAGCCAGAGGGCGTGAGCGAGAAGGATCCACACGACAGTGGCGGCCGAGACGACGAACAGGGCCGCAGCCAGTAGTTGCACGTCTCGCCGCTCCCGCAACAGCCGCCAGGCCCGACGGAACCCCAACAGCGCGACCAGAGCCACCAGGATCAAGAAGACGAGCAATGGTGAGAGGCCACGGCAGGTGGCGAATACGGCAGCCGAGCCGACGACGCAGAGCAAGAGACCGCGCGGTGGGTCGTCGCCATGTTCGAACACCAGAACGGTGCCGGTGACCCATAGGCAGATGGCGGCCGCGATCTCCAAACCGTTGGGGTTCAACATCCCGCCCAGATACACCGCGGTAGGGGTCAGCGCGCAGAGAAACCCGACCCGGAGCAGTCGGTTCCGCGACCAGGTGAGCATCGCCATGATGGCCAGACCGAGCAGTGCGGCGGACATCAGCGCACTGACAAGCCTCATATAGCGCAGGGCGCCTGCGGACTGATCCACCAGCGTGACGAGCCCCGTGATGGCGTAGTACACCGGCGGATACCGACCTGAATAGGTGGTCGTGAGCACCGTTGTGTCCGGGAGCTTGACGCCGGCCGCGCACGAGGCTGGGACAGCCGGGTTCCATTGAAAACAATGGATCTCGCTCAACCCGTCTCCGAAGGTTCCGGGGACGGACACGATGCTGAAGGCGTTCTCGTAACCGGGCCCGGGGGTGCCGATCAACTGTCCCCGGACGAGCGCTGCGGCGTGGGTCGCCTGACTCTGCTCGTCCGGTCCCGTGTAGAGGGGCATGGAGATCCCCCACACAGCCATGAGAGTGAATGTGGCCAATGTCCCGATGGCCCAGACGCGCCAGCGCGGTGCCGCGCCCACGCGAGACCGCTTGGGCGAAGGGGGTGGAGATTCGGTAGTTGTGGACCGAACGTGGAGGGATGTCATGGGGGTCGGGGAGATGCGGCGCCGGCGTCTGCGGCCACAGTAGACGGACGAGAGCTCGAAGACCCGTCTTGTTGTTCCGTCGGACCCTCGGTACGAGGCGTGGCAGATCAGCACCAGACAACGGCAATTTTCGCACACCGCGGGTTGACATCCGGACACCCAAAGTGCTCGGATCGGGCTGTGATGCCCCACTGCTCGAGCCGTTGTCGGCGCCCCCGTCCACACGGCTCCCGATCTTCCCGGCTGAGTCGTGACATATATTCTTAGGCGTCCATGAGTCCTGCTGGTCGCTGTCTGTTCGCCGTCCCCCACTACTACAGCTTCAAGGGGAGTTCGGACCTGGGTTCCCAGCGCGACCCTGTTGAGACGAGGGCGCAGATCTTCATGCGGGCGATCACGACCCTGCACGAGACGTTCGGTCGGGTGCAGTCGGTCCATCCCGGCGTCCGCGTGCCTGACACCGCCGGGAACGTGGTCGACATCGTGGTGGTCACACGGGCGACCGACCACCTCGTGGCGGAGCTCGAGCCCGTCTCACACCTGTTCGAACATCGGATCGTCGAGGACGAGCCGACGCACCTCGGGTTTGCCGTCAATCGGATCCTGGCCGAAGCGGCTGGAAAGTACGACCGCTACTCGTTCTACGAAGACGACCTCGTAATCCACGACCCCCAGTTCTTCGACAAGCAGGACTGGTTCTCGTCTGTCTTCGGATCCGGCTCTCTCCTCCATCCGCGTCGGTACGAGTCGGACGGGGGGCTCAAGATCCATCCTGACGGCCCGCTGCCTGGCTTGGAGTTCACGAAGTTGCTGCACCCACCGCCTGGCCCCGAGAGGCTTGAAGGGGACTGGTTCGGACTCTCGGTTGCGTTCGAACGCCCCAGCAACCCGCACGCCGGTTCCTATTTCGTGAACGCAGAGCAACTCGAGCGGTTGGCGCTGCACCCGCGATTCGTTGTGCCCCACGAATCGTTCTTCCGCACCATAGAAACGGCGCCCACCGGGCCGCTCGTCGACACCTTCTGCGTCTACAAGGCGGCATTCCCGGCGGGCGACTTCCTCGAAGTGGAGCACCAGGGGACTTGGTATATGGACCTGTGGGGAGTGCCGGATCCGGCTCACATCGCCGAAAGCGCACGCATCGCCGAGTGGCGTCGCGCGGAAGATGCCGAAGCTCGTGCCGCGGTGGCAGCCACCCGCGCCGAACAGGCCGAGCGCCAGCTCGAAGAGATCCGCATGTCCCACTCGTGGCGCGCGACGGCGCCTGTGCGCCGCATGACCGCTTTGCTGCGTCGCTAGCCTTTGGTCCACATCTGACCGTCCCGACAGGACGCGCGGCCTGTGCGCGTGGCTGCGAATCCAAGACTCACGCAGAATTGCAACGGGCGCCAGCGTCCCATCGACGACGGAGGCCAGCACGGCGACGGGCGCAACGGCGACTCTCACCGTCACAACCAGCGCACGCCCCGACACAATCAACGAGACTGCCCCGCCTACCAGGAGGAGGTCGCAGCCCTCGAGAGACAGTCGATCAGCGGGGGCCGTCACAGATCGGTCGCGACTCCCCGCGATGCACCTGCCGCCTAGCATCGGGGCATGACGCCCGAGGAGTTGGCCGACCTCGCACACCTGCGACGGGCGCGCGACCGGATCGACCGGGACTACGCGGAGCCACTCGATGTGCCGGCCATGGCTCGGACGGCACTGATGTCGCCGGCGCACTTCTCGCGCAAGTTCCGGGCCGCCTACGGCGAGACGCCCTACAGCTACCTGATGACGCGCCGCATGGAGCGAGCCAAGGCATTTCTGCGCCAGGGGATGTCCGTCACCGACACCTGCGTTGCGGTCGGGTGTACCTCCCTCGGATCCTTCAGCTCACGGTTCACCGAGATCGTCGGCGAGACGCCGTCGCAGTATCGAGCGCAGGATCACAGCCAAATTGAGGCGATCCCTTCGTGCGTCAGCATGGTTGTGACGCGGCCTCGTCGCACACCGACTGCGATCTGAGCCTTCGGCTCCCGCCGGACGACCGGCGAGCAACGGTCCCTGATCGAACGCAGCCGAGCAGGATCGGAGAAGCATCCGAAGACAGGCTCTTCGTACACTTTTCCCATGCCAGTCACCATTTCATCCATGTTCATCTCCGTCCACGACCCGGAGGAAGCATTGGGCTTCTACCGCGATGCCCTCGGCTTGGAGGTCAAGAACGACGTCAAGTCGGGCGATTTCCGGTGGGTCACCGTGGGCGCTCCCGGACAGGACGTCGACATCGTCCTCTCCCAGCCGCACGGTGGCCGTTCGCAGGCTGAAGGCGACGCCTTGCTGGCGCTCGTGACGCAGGGGTCACTGCAGGCGGCGCTCTTTCGCACGGACGATCTCGATGCCACCTTCGAGAAGGTGCGCGCATCGGGCGCCGAGGTCCTGCAGGAGCCGGCCAAGCAGCCGTGGGGCGTGACCGACTGCGCGTTCCGCGATCCGTCGGGCAACCTCGTCCGTATTCAACAGGCCTGATCGATCACTCTCCGAGGGAGCCACGACATCATGAAGACAATGACGTGCAAGCAGCTGGGGGGACCCTGCGACCTCGAGCACCACGGGCAAACGGCCGACGAGGTCATCAAGGCGCAGGATCGCCACCTCAAGGAGGTGGTCGCCGCCGGCGATGCCGCGCATGAGGACGCCCTGAAGGAGATGAAGGGGCGCTGGAAGCACCCCATCGCCAACATGGGCTGGTACAAGCAGACGAAGCGGGAGTTCGCCGCGTTGGCGGCCGACTGAACGATCAGTCAGGCGGCGACGCGGTGGCGGATGGTCCCGCCGCTCACGTCGCCACGAAGCAGCCCGCCTCCGTCGTGATCGTCATCTGCCCGCCCTGCTCGGTGAACCGGGCGTCTACCGCCTCCCGCAGCGCCTCACGCTGCTCGTCCGATGCGTCCTGGCCGGCGGGGGACGACACAATGAAGGCGACCACGTCGGCGGGGTCGGTGCAGACCATGGTGCTCGGGTGCAGGTGCCAGGTCACCGAGCCGAAGGCCGACAACAGGATGTCCTGCCCGGTCGTGCGACCGAAGCGGCCGTCGGTGGCGTCGAGGGACGACCAGCCCAGGACCGACCGCGAAATGTCTGCGATGGCGCCCAGGTGACCCGGCCCGTTGGTCGCCGCCAGGAGCGCGCCGCCTGGCCGCAGCACGCGAGCGAACTCCGCTGCAGCCCGGCGTGGATCGGGGACGTGGTACAGCATGTGGTTCGCCACGACGACGTCGAACGAGTCGTCGTCGAAGGGCAGCTCCTGTGCGTCGCAGGTCCGCACGCCCAGAAGGTCGAGTCCCGCCAACGCTCCCACCGCGGCCGACGCCGCCGCCACCATCCCTTCTGACAGGTCGGTGAGGGTCAGCCGCAGACGGGGGACGAGGCCGACCACGTCGACCCACAACGCGCCCGTGCCGCAGCCGACCTCGAGTACCTCGCCGTCCTCTGGCCAGTCGATCCGGCCCACGAGCCAGGCGTACCAGGGAATGTCGGCCAGGGAGTACTTGGCGTGCAGCGCCATGCGGGCCGAGAGGTTTCCGGGGTCCCTGTACTGGCGCTCGCGGAGGTAGTCCTGATCGATGCCGAGGCCCTCCCGCTCCGTCACGGGTCCGGCCGCACCACGGGTGATGCCGTCGGCACGGTCTTGATCATCTGCAGCGCCGGCTGGTCGCGTCCCCACAGGTCGGGCATCTCCTCCAACGGGCGGAAGCCACAGCCGAAGTAGAAGGCCCGGGTGGCGGCATAGCCCTCGTCGGCAGAGCGGGGGCTGAGCGTCTTCACCTGAAGATAGGTGATGTCCCGATCTGCCAGCCAGTTCTCGGCGACCGCGAGCATGGCCCGGCCGACGCCGCCACGGTGGTGCTCGGGCAGCACGCCCATGACGACGATCTCAGCGGCGTAGGGCGTGTGGAGGCGCAGGGTGAGGATCCCGCAGTCGCTTCCCGCCACCGTCGCCACCACGGTCGGATGTGTGTCCGCCGATTCGACGTAATCCGCCACGGAGTCGGGGAAGCCGAACCAGTGGGGCAGGGCGGCCAGGACACCGGCGCAGATCGTGCCGGCACCTTCGTCCTGCACCCGGAGCGTCAGCCCGGCGCGGCTGCTCATGGGGATGCAGTCAGCGGTGGCGTCGGCATCACCCGGCAGGCGGTCAGACCGCCCGCTGCACCCCTTCCCAGTAGGGGTCGCGCAGCTTGCGCTTGTAGAGCTTGCCGTTGGGATCCCGCGGCATCTCGGTGGTGAAGTCGATCGTCTTGGGAGTCTTGAACTTGGCCAGCTTGCCGGCACAGAACTCGAGGATCTCCGCCGCCAGGGCGTCGTCGGCCGTCACGCCCTGGGCCGGCTCGATCACGGCCTTGACCTCTTCGCCCCAGTCCTCGTGGGGGATGCCGAAGACGGCCGCGTCTCCCACCTTGGGGTGCGAGAGCAGGACGCTCTCGATCTCAGCCGGGTAGATGTTGGCGCCGCCCGAAATGATCATGTCGATCTTGCGGTCACGCAGGAACAGGTACCCGTCTTCGTCGATCAAACCGACGTCGCCCACGGTGAAGAAGGCGCCGATGCGGTTCTTCCGGGTCTTCTCCTTGTCGCCGTGGTACTCGAAGTCGGCCGACTGCATCGCCATGTAGACGGTGCCGATGACGTTGGGCTCCTCAATCCGGTTGCCGT
Source organism: uncultured Acidimicrobiaceae bacterium (assembly GCA_963804055.1). Classification (GTDB taxonomy): domain Bacteria; phylum Actinomycetota; class Acidimicrobiia; order Acidimicrobiales; family RAAP-2; genus Bog-473. Next base: position 589,575 of record CAWDOU010000001.1, read on the forward strand.
CGTCGTCGAACACGGCGATCTCGCTGATCGGCCACGGCTTGCCGACGGTGCCGGGCTTCAGCAGCCATTCCTCGGCCGAGACCAGCGTGCCGCCGCCCTCGCTCGCCGCGTAGTACTCGTCGACCGCGTTGCCCCACCAGGCGATCATCTTGTGCTTGACGTCAATAGGGCACGGCGCGGCGGCATGGATCATGTGTCGCAGCGACGACACGTCGTACTTCTCGCGCACGTCGTCAGGCAGCGCCAGCAGGCGGTGGAACTGGGTCGGCACCATGTGCGAGGTGGTCACACGTCGCTCCTCAATGAGCCGGAGCATGTCCTCGGGCAGCCACTTGTCCATCAGCACGATCGTGTGCCCCAGATGCAAGGAGGCGCTTCCGAAGCGCAGCACCGCCGTGTGGTACAGCGGCGAGCCGATGATGTGGACATTGTCGTCCTGGGGTTGGATCCCGAACAGGAACAGCAGCCCCGACAGCCCCAGCGCCGCTTGCTCCGGCGTGACGCCCAGCAGCGAGCGGTAGATGCCCTTCGGGTTCCCCGTCGTCCCCGACGTGTAGTTCATGACGTCGCCGATGGTCCGATCGTCGGGCAGCGCGGTCGACGCCGCGTCCCGCACCGCCTCGTACGAGGCGAACCCGGGCACGGAGCCGACGGCCAGCCGTCCGCTCGCAGCCACACCCGCCTCGTCCGCCGCCGCCACAGCCACGTCGGCGAATCGCTCGTGGGCCACGAAAGCCTTGGCCCCGGAGTCCTTGAGGATGTAGGCCACCTCGGGCGCCACCAGGTGATGGTTGATGGGGACCAGGTACCAGCCGGCCTGCAGCGCGGCCAGATAGACCTCCAGCATCTCCGCGCAGTTGGGGAGCAGGGTGGCCACCACGTCGCCCACGCCGAGCCCCTGGGCCCGCAGGGCGTGCACCACCTGGTTGGCCCGGCCCAACAGCTCCCCGGACCGGACCTCGCCGCCCTCGGGCGTCACCAGGGCCAGGTAGTCGGGGTCTTCCTGGGCCAGCGCCCAGAAGCCGAGGTCACCCATCAGCACTCTCCTTGCAGGCTCGCGACGCAGTGGCGGCAAATGGCAGCCACCGCCGTCGGCAGGCTAGAACGTGTTCTAACTTACGGCAATTTGCCCCGCCCGGCTGCTGCCGGTCACCGTGCGGCCGGGCAACGGCACGTGCCGAACGGCATCGGGCATCGAAGAACGAGAACGAGAGCAGGAGCGTACGACCATGGCTGGATTCCTCGAAGGGAAGGTCGTCGCCGTCACCGGCGGCGGCGGCGGCATCGGGCGGGCCGTCGCGCTGGCCGCCGCCGCCGAAGGGGCCAAGGTGCTGGTGGCCGACTTCGGGGTGGGCATGGCGGGCGAGGACCCGAGCAGCGAGGTGGCCGAGGCCGTCGTCGCCGAGATCACCAAGGCGGGCGGCGAGGCCGTCGCCGTGGCGGACGACATCTCGAAGATGGAGTCGGGTGAGCGCCTGATCGCCACCGCAGTCGAGAAGTGGGGGCGCATCGACGGCGTCGTGGCCGTCGCCGGCATCCTCCGCGAGCGCATGCTCTTCAACATGTCCGAGGACGAGTGGGACGCCGTCATCCAGACGCACCTCAAGGGCCACTTCACCGTCTTCCGGGCCGCAGCCGCAGTCATGCGCAAGCAGGAGGGTGGTGGGGCGCTCATCGGGTTCACGTCCGGCGCCTTCCAGGGCAGCGTCGCGCAGGCCAACTACGCGGCGGCCAAGGGCGGCATCGTGTCGCTCGTCAGGTCGGCCGCCGTCGGCCTGCACCGCTACGGCGTGACGGCCAATGCCATTGCGCCCGTGGCCCGCACGCGCATGTCCGCCAACGTGCCGTCCGAGCTCGCCGAAATGGGAGACGCCGAGGACGTGGCCCCGATGGTCGTCTACCTGCTCAGCGATCAGGCCAAGCACGTGACCGGCCAGGTCTACACGGTGGTCGGCTCGAAGATCGCCGTCTGGAACCAGCCCGCCGAGGTGCGTGCCATGTGGGCCGACGGCCGATGGACGCCCGAGCAGATCGCCGAGCGCCTCGACGACAACATCGGCCAGGAGCGCATGGCGATGCTCGACCGCCTCGAGGCGATACGGGCGGCGGCCGCATCGGGTGAGAGGCCCAACGCGTAGGTCTCAGACCGGCGCCGCAGTCGTCAGATGATCCGGTGCAGTCGGGGCCGGGGCTTCAAGGTGCTGTAGATCTCCATGGAGTTCCCCTCGTGGTGCGCCGCGACGACAGCGGACGCGCCCTCGTGATCGTCAGAGAAGACACGGCTCATGCTCTGCCCCCACAGCACCGCCGATCGCGCGATCTGCCGGTCCGGGTGCTCCCAGGGCGGTATGCACAGCTCGATTTGGTACATGGGCTCGAAGGTGACGACGTGGGTCGCTCCGTCGCCGTGCGCAGCGAGCCACGCCTCCTTCTCTTCGTCGGTCCAGATTTTCTCAGTCATCGGAATCCACGGCTGGACGGTGGCCATGTGCTCGCACCTCCCTCTCTCCGCCATATCGGTTTCATCAGGAGAAGCCTTGAGAACGCCCGTTCTTTCGCAGGAGGCCGGGGATCACGGCCCTGGCCCCCTCCGACGCGTATACGGCGCGTGGCCGCCCTTGGATGTCGCACGAACGTTGCAGCCGCGGTGTAGCCACTGGCCGATCCACCGTGCCCGCACCCCGGAGAGTTCCGCCCGGTGCGCAAGATCCCCCCGTACACCGCCGTTCCCCTTCCAGGAACGGATTGGAAACGGGGGACGGACATGAAGACACTGGTCAGGCCGAGGTCGAGGGTCGAGCAGGGGGAGGAGATCCCGACGCTGCGCCCGTGGCGCGAGGTGGGATGGATCTTCCGTGATGGCGCCGTCATCGCCATCGAGCGCCGGGGCGACCGCACGAGGGTGCGTCTGGACCCCTCGCAGCACCAGCGCACCAACTGATCAGGCCGGTTGTTCTGCGCTCTCCGTGGGCGCGACGACGTCCGCCTCGTGGTGCGTCAGGAGCCACTGCCTCCAACGCACCCGCGTGCGCAGCAGGATCACGATGCCGCCCACCACGAGCAGCACGCCGGCCAGCTGCACGAGGTCCGATCCGAGCCGGCCGTCCTCGCCCAACCAGAGGTGCTCGTCGAGCGACCGCTCAATGCCCCACAGCACCATGGCGGTGCCCAGCACGATCCCCGCCGGATACCCCACCCGGCGTGTGCCGCCAGGCCAGCGGTCGAGGCGTCGCTCAATTGCGATCAGGATCAGGTAGACGGTGAAGTCCTCCAGCGCCTGGAAGATCGGGACGGGCAGGCGGCGCCCCGCCTGGCCCGAGTAGTACATGCCGAACCACTGGTGCGTCGGGTGGCCGCCACCCGCCACCATGAGCTGCGGGCCGAGCAGCCGTCCGAGGGCCCACGAGGCCAGGAGCACCGGCACGACGAGGTCGAGCGCCCGGCCGAGGGGGAGCTCGGGGCAGCGGCGCCGCGTGAGGATGATGCCGACCGGCACGGCCAGCAGCAGGCCTCCGAACGACGAGAGGCCCCCGTGCCACACCGCGAGGATGTCGCCCGGATTCTGCGTGTAGTAGCTGAAATTGGACAGCACGTGCATGGCACGGGCGCCGACGACGGCGGCGAGGATGATCCAGAGGAAGACGGGGACGAGCCAGTCGGTGCGGTAGCCGTTCTTACGCAGCCGGCGCTCGAAGTAGACGAAGCCGAACCAGAACGTGAGCGCCAGCCCTATGCCGTAGGTGTGGACCTGCAGCGGTCCGATGTGGAATTCGACGGGGATCGGTCTCATGGCTCGGTCCGGGCCAGGTTAGGACCCGGGGGTGGCCTGCTGGGCCCGGGGCTCATATGGCGCAGGCCGACGAGCGGAGAGGGGCTCGACGCCGAAGCGGTGAGGGGCGCGACGCCGAAGCGGTGAGGGGGGTGGGGCCGCCGGCTAGGGCCGGCCGGCACCGACGAAGTCGCCGCCGAGCCTGAGGCCGGTGGTCCAGACCGAGGCACCGGTGTAGGGCGCTTCGATCATCGTGCCCGGGCCGACGTACATGGCCACGTGCTCGGACCCGCCCGGGCCGTAGAAGAGGAGGTCACCCGGCTGGAGGTCGCTGATGGGCACCGGGGTCGAGTCGGCCATCTGCGCCCCCGAGTAGTGGGGGAGGCCGACGCCGACCTGGCCCCAGGACCAGGCGGTGAGGCCGGAGCAGTCGAAGCCGGGACTGGCGGAGCCCTTGGGCGATTCGCCGCCCCACACGTAGGGAACCCCGATCTGGCTCTCGGCGGCCTGGACGGCGCCGGCACCACCGGGGGAGGACGGCGGAGGCGCCGCCTGGCTCAGCGCAGCCGTCGTGGCCGCTCCCCGCGCCGGTGCGGCGGCGGTGGTGGCTGCGGCAGCCGCAGCCACGGCGGCCGCTTGGCGTGCCGCGGCAGCCTTGGCGGCTGCTGCGGCCTCGGCCAACTGCTGCTCCTGGACCAGTTGCGCGATCTGACCCTGCTCCTGGGAGAGCGCGCTCTTCTGCGACTGGATCGCTTGTGCGTTCTGCGCGACGGCCTGCTGCTCCGCGGCCACCTGGGTCTGGGCCTGCGACTGCTCGCCCTGCAGCTGTGACACCTGCGCGTTCAACGAGTTCTGAGCGGTGTGCAAGTTGGCGACGGCGAGCGTGATGTCGCCCTCGGCGACCTTGTTGTAGGTGTCGGTCGCACCGAGGGTCTGCTCGTTGCCGCTGAAGATCGGGTTCTGGGTGGCCGCCGTGCCGTCCGAGATGTAGTTGGCCACGGCCGCCTTTGAGAGCGTGGCCTTGTCCTTGTCGACCTGGGCCTGATCCGCCGCCACGTTGGCTTTGGTCGTCGCGATGCTCGAGTTGATCTGCGTGAGGTGGTACTGCGCGGCGTCGTACTGCTGGCTCAGCGCGGACATCTGGTCCTGGGCCTGGGTCAGCTGCGCCTCGATGGCGGCGGCCTTGGCCTTGGCGTCGGAAATGGCGTCGCCTGCGGCGGGGCGCGCCGCCATGAACACAGTGCTTGTCAACACTGAGACAACGGTCAGCGCGGGGATCCCGACCCGCTGGAGCACACGAGCACTCCTGGGAGACCGCGGCGTGGAGTGGTGGTGAACCCGCTCTACGTCAGTCACGATGGGCAACATTCTTATCGGACGCCTTTCGTCGAAACAACCACCCCCGGTGGGAAACGGGTGTGTGCGGTAGTACTCAAGGTGCGAATCCGCAGTTCACAGGCGGGAAGCAAGAAATTCGAACTTTTTGTGAACTCGAAGGAGATAACGCACGCGGCCGAACGGAACTACGGTCGGGTGCATGGGTGAGATGGTCGAATTCGCAAGCAACGGGTCGACGGCCGGAGGCTACCTGGCCACTCCCGAAGGTGGCAGCGGACCCGGAGTGGTCGTCATCCAGGAGTGGTGGGGCCTCGTCGATCACATCGAGGACGTCTGTGACCGCTTCGCGGCCGTGGGCTTCGTCGCGCTGGCCCCGGATCTGTATCACGGCAAGAAGGTGCAACCCGGTGAGCCCGACGAAGCGGGCAAGGCGATGATGGCGATGCAGTTGGAGCAGGCCGCCCGCGACATGAGCGGGGCTGTCGACGAGGTGCTCCGCCGGAGCTCTCGCGACAAGGTAGGTGTGATCGGGTTCTGCATGGGGGGCGGCCTCGCGCTCGTCCTCGCCACGCAGCGACCGGACGCGGTGGCGGCGGTCGTCCCGTGTTACGGCATCATCCCGTGGCCGGACGCGCAACCGGACTACGCGCCCATGACGGCGGCGGTGTTGGGTCACTACGCCGGGAAGGACAGCTTCTTCACGCCCGAGGCCGCCAACGCGCTCGGCGACCAGCTGCGCGCCATGGGCAAGTCGGTCGAGATCATCGTCTATCCCGAGACGGACCATGCGTTCTTCAACGACACACGCCCCGAGGTGTACGACGCCGCGGCATCGCTCGCGTTGTGGGACCGCACCTTGGAATTCTTCCGGGAGCACCTGACCTGACGCCACCCGGCGCGTCGGCGTGCCGGCGGCGGCCCCGGGAGGGCCCCGACAGCCTGTTTGTTACCATCGGGACATGTCCGCTCGCTCCCGCGACCTCCCTCGTCGCTCCTGCCTCTCCACCCCCGGTTCGAACGAGAAGTTCCTGGCCAAGGCGCCGACGGTGCCGGCCGACATGACGTTCCTCGACCTCGAGGATGCCGTGGCGCCCCTGGAGAAGGAGGCCGCCCGGCCCAAGGTGGTCGATGCCATCAAGAACCTGAACTGGGACGACCGCGTGCTGTGTGTCCGGGTCAACGCCTGGGACACGGAGTGGACCTACGGCGACGTGATCGAGGTGGTGGGCAACGCCGGCGAGCGCCTCGACGAGGTCATGTTGCCCAAGGTCCAGTACGCATCCGACGTGGTGGCGCTGGACCTCCTGCTCACACAGGTCGAGAAGAAGTCGGGGCTGCCGGTGGGTCACATCGGGATCGAGGCGCAGATCGAGACGGCGCGTGGCCTCATCAACGTGGACGACATCTGCGCCGCCTCCCCCCGCCTCGAGACGATCATCTTCGGCCCGGCTGACTTCGCCGCCAGCATCGAGATGCCTGTCCTCACCGGTGGCGTGCCGATCCCCGAGTATCCCGGAGACCACTTCAATTACGTCTTCAGCCGCATCCTCATGGCAGGCCGTGCCAACGGGTTGCAGGTGATCGACGGGCCGTTCCTCAAGGTGCGCGAGCTCAATGCGTTGCGGGACTACTCCATGCGTGCCCGCATGCTCGGCTACGACGGGAAGTGGGCCCTCACGCCCGACCAGGCGACCGTGCTCAACGAGGTCTTCTCACCCACGCAGGAGCAGTTCGACCATGCCATCGACATCTTGGAGGCCTACCGCAAGGCGACGGACGAGGACCGCAAGGGAGCGGTCATGTTCGGCGACGAGATGATCGACGAGGCCAGCCGCAAGATGGCGATCAAGTTCGTCAGCAGGGGAGAGCGCGCCGGCCTGTCCCGCAGCGCCGAATAGGCGGTCAGCCGATCAGCCGGCGGGCGATCACCTTGAGCGCCAGCGTCTCGTCGGCCCCCTCGAAGATGGAGAGCACCCGCGCGTCCACGAAGTAGCGGCTCACCGGGAACTCCTCCGCGTAACCCATGCCGCCGTGGATCTGCATGGCTTCCCGTGTCACCCATTCGGCCGCCCGGCACACGTAGGCCTTGACCATGGATGCCTCGAGCGTGCCCTCACCACCGGCCATCAGCCGCGCCACGTGGTACGAGCTCTGGCGCGTGGCCTGAATGATGACCGCCATGCGGCCCAGCTTGTACTGGGTCAGCTGGTACTCGCCGATCGGCGACCCGAACACCTTGCGCTCCGCCGCGTAGGCGACGGCCGCCTCGTAGGCAGCCTGCATGATGCCGAGCGCGCGCGCCGCCGTCTGCAGCCGGCCGTTCTCGAAGCCCTGCATCTGGAGGTAGAAGCCCTTGCCCAGCCCCTCGGCTCCCCCGATCAGGTTGGCCTCGGGGACGAACCAGTCCTCGAACGCCAGCTCGTAGGAGTGCATGCCCCGGTAGCCGAGCGTGTCGATGGGGCGCCCCTCGAGCTTCCCCGGTGCCAGGCCGGCCGGGCGATCCGCGCCGTCCTCCTGGGTGAAGACGAAGCCGTGGCCGTCGCCCCGCGGCTTCTCGACCACGAACATCGAGATCCCCCGGTGGGCCAGGGAACGGTCGGGGTCGGTGCGGGCCAGCAGCATCAGGACGTCGGCCCGGGCCGCGAAGGTGCACCAGGTCTTGACGCCGTTGATCACCCAACCGCCGTCGACCGGGGTGGCGGACGTGACGATGCCGGCCACGTCGGAGCCGAAGTCGGGCTCCGTCACGGCGACGGCGGCCAGAATCTCGGCCGAGGCCAACCTGGGGAGCCAGTGCTTCTTCTGCTCCTCGGTGCCTCCGTAGACGAGGGCCCGGGTCAGGATCTCGGGCCGGGTGATGAGCGAGCCGCCGACGCCGAGCGAGCCCCAGCTGAGCTCCTCGGTGGCGACGACCATGCCCATGTAGTCGCTCTCGCCCCCGGACGCGAAGCCGTCGTACTCCTCGGGCACCGAGAGCCCGAACCCGCCCAGCTCGGCCAGGCCCTCGATCACCTCCTCGGGGATGTCGAGGTTCTCGCGATGCACGTGTTCGGCGTGGGGCCGCACCTTGTCCTCGGCGAAGCGGTGGAACGTCTCGCGCACCAGTTCGAAGTCCTCGCCAAGGTGGCGTGGGCCCTCGGTGGTGGCCAGGGCCGCCAGCACGGCGGGATCGCGCTGCTCGGCCAGGAAGGCGGCCGCCGGCGTCCCCCAGCCGGGTTCCACGCCCCAGAGTGGTTCCCGCCCGGCCACACGCCCGATCAGATCCGCCACGACGTCGGCGACGAAGGCCCCGGCAATGCGCGCCTCGACGTCGCCCAGCGCGCCGTACTCCAGCGTGGCCCGCGCCGTTGCCACTGCAGCCGCTGCGTGTGCCACGTCGTAGGCGACCACCTGATTGGCGTCGATGCCGCCGCTCTCGCGCACCGCGGCGCAGGCCTGGTCCACCAGGTGTTGGGCCAGATCAACCGCGTCAGCGGCGCCGGCGAGGTCCGGAACGGGGGGCGTCGTCACGCTGAGCGACCCTAATCCCTCAGCAAAGTGCCCCTTTTTTCGCCGACCGGCCGTCGCTCAGGCGCGGCGGCCGATGACCGTCACCAACGGGGGCAGCACCACTGGGTCGTCGCCGGGGTCAACGCCCGTGAGCGACTCCAGGTAGCGCGTCACGGGTCCGGGCCCGACGCCCGCCGGCGCCTCGGCCCAGGCGTCGACGACCTCGAGCCCGGCGTCGCGCACGAGCGCGGGAAGCAGCGCGCCCACGTCGGGGTGGCGCGCCTCGGGCATGGACATCGCAGTCCCGGCGATGCGGCCCGCCGACGTGATGGGCTCCTGCGCCACCACCCAGCCTCCGGGCCGGACCGCGGCGGCCATCATCCGCACCACGTCCGCCGGCTCGAGCACGTGCAACAGGAGGAAGCGGCAGAAGGCGAGGTCGACCTCCTCGGGCAGGGACAGGTCCTCGCCGGCCTGCGTCAGCGCGATCACCTGCGCGTGCGGGGCGGCGGCCTGCGCCACCTCGTCCCGGGAGGCCGGGTCGCTGTCCACGGCGTAGACCCTCCCGGCGCGGCCCACCATCTCTGCCAGCGCCACCGAGACGTCACCCCCGCCGGCACCCACGTCGACGCAGCGCCAACCGGCGCCGAGACCCAGACGGAGGAGCGCCGTCGCCAGAGGGCGGCGGTAGACGTCGTCCCGGAGCCCCTTCATTTCGCCCACGGCGTCCGACTCCGACTGCTCCACCATGGGGAGGCACTCTACGGCGCGCCGAGGCGGATCCCGCGTCCCTGTCCTGCTTCGCCGCAGGCTGGCCGGCGCTCCTACCGGCGGCCCGGCCGGCGACCGGTAACCTGCCCCTTCGTGAAAGTAACCATGCTGCTGTGCGACGCCGCCCAGGTGTCCGACGGGAAGCTGTTCATTCTGGGCGGTGGCTGGAGCATGACGGGCCCCGACCCCGTGCCCTCCGCCGTGGCGCTGAAGATCGACGTGGACTGGCACGAGGCCGAGACCTCGCATCACTGGGAGCTCTTCCTGGAGGATGCCGACGGTCAGCCCGTGCTGATGGAGACGACCGAGGGGACCCAGCCGGTCGAGGTGCGCGGGGAGTTCACGGTGAGCCAGCCGCAGGGGATCCCCGAAGGATCGCCGATCGATGTGGCACTCGCCGTCAACCTGGGCCCCCTCCCGTTGGCGCCGGGCACGCGCTTCGCCTGGCGGCTCATGATCGACGGTGAGTCGCTGCCCAACGCCTCGCTGGGCTTCACCACCCGCCCCCGTCCCGAGCCGATCGGCGAGTGACGGTCTACGACCGGCCCTTCGGCCGTTACCTCGAGGACTTCGTCCCCGGCGACATCTACCGGCACTGGCCCGGCAAGACGATCACCGAGTACGACGACCACCTGTTCTGCATGATGACGATGAACCATCACCCGCTGCACACCAATGCGTGGTTCGCGGAGAACGAGACGGTGCAGGGCCAGAACGTCGTGGTGGGCAACCTCGTCTACTCCCTCGCACTCGGCATGAGCGTGCCGGACGTGAGCGGCTCGTGCATCGCCAACCTCGAGGTGGAATCGCTCCTGCACCGCCACCCCACGTTCCACGGCGACACCATCTACGCCGAGACGCGGGTCCTCGACGCCACGCCCTCGAGGTCGAAGGACGACCGCGGCATCGTCACGGTGGAGACCAAGGCCTTCAACCAGCGCGGCGAAGAGGTCTGCTCTTTCCGGCGGAAGTTGATGGTGTGGAAGACCGCGGCCGCGCCGGCGCGGCGGCGTCCCTACGGCGACGACGTCTGGGACTGAGGTCCGGCCTCTCCCGGCCGACCGGGTCCGGCGCTTCCGGCGCCGCCTGTTGGAATGGGGCGCCGAGCACCGCCGCGATCTGCCCTGGCGCCGGACGAGCGATGCCTGGTCGATCCTCGTGTCCGAAGTCATGCTCCAGCAGACGCAGGTCGATCGCGTCGTCCCACACTACGAGCGCTTTCTCTCGGCCTTTCCCACGCCGGCGGCCTGCGCGGCCGCAGGACCGGCGGCGGTCGTCCGGCTCTGGTCCGGGCTCGGCTACAACCGCCGGGCGCTGAACCTCCACCGGGCGGCGGCCGTCATGGTGGCCGAGCACGACGGAGCGGTCCCGCGGGAGGACGCGCAGCTCCGGGCCCTGCCCGGCGTCGGGCCGTACACGGCGCGGGCGGTGCGCACCTTTGCCTTCGGGGACGACGTGGCCGCCGTCGACACCAATGCGGTGCGCGTCCTGGCCCGGGCCGTGAGGGGCGGGCCGCTGGCGATCCGCGAGGCGACGGTCATCGGGGACCGGCTGGTCCCGCCCGGGGGGTCGTGGGAGTTCAACCAGGCCATGTTCGACCTGGGCGCCACGGTGTGCACGGCGGCGCGACCCGGCTGCACCCTCTGCCCGTTGCGCCGCCAATGCGTCTGGCGCCGTGCCGCCGCGGCCGGCGAGGTGGCCATGCTCGACCCGTGGCGGTCGAGCCCGACGGCGCGCCCGCAGAGCACCTTTGCGGGGTCGGAGCGCCAGGGCCGGGGACGGCTGCTGCACGCGCTGCGACAGGGCGGCGTGCGCCGGAGCGGCCTGCCCGGTGCCTGCGGCTGGCCCGACGACCCGGCACGCGCCGAACGGGTGGCGGCCGCACTGGTGGCGGAGGGGTTCGCCGCCTGGTCGGGCGACGGCAGGGTGAAGGACCCGGCTCTCCGCCTGCGTTAGGACGCTGTCAGGAAGTCCATGATGTGGCGGTTGACCACGTCGGGCCGCTCCAGGTGGAGGAAGTGGCCGGCGTCGTCGACGATCTCGACGACGGAGCCCTCGGCCATGAAGTCCAGCGGCGAGCTGCTCATGGACGACACGAGCATGCAGCCGTCGTCGCGCCCGTGCAGGTACAGCGTCGGCTTGGGCGTCGGCAGCAGCGCCGCCGCCTGCTCGTCGGCCAGCTCGGGCACCTGCAGAGACGGATCCCACATGGCGCGGTAGTAGCTCATCGCCGCCACGATGCGCACCGGGTCGCCGATGGACTCCTTCACCCGTGCCACGTCCCACGCGCCGTCGTATCCCGGCGACCAGTCGCGCCAGAGGCCGTCAATGAAGGAGTAGTCGTCGAGCGGGACGGCCGCCTCCGCCAGCGGGGACAAGAAGAAGAACATGTACCAGCTCCGCTGCAGCTGCGCGTAGGTCAGCAACGACATGCCGATGGAGGCCGTCGGGGGCACCGCCGCCGTGACGGCGCGGCGCCAACGCGATGGTTGGTGCGCCACCGCGCCGTACGTCGCAAGCGCCCCCCAGTCGTGCCCGACCAGCACGGCGTCCTCCCCGCCGCCCAGCGCCGCGTGCAGCGCGTTGGCGTCCCGGACCAGCGCCCCCACCTGGTAGCGCCCGTCGGCCGGCACCGCCGTCGGCGCGTACCCGCGCAGGAACGGCGCCACGGCGCGGTAGCCGGCGCCCGCCAGCTCGGGCAGCAGGTAGCGCCAGGTGCGCGCCGTATCGGGGAATCCGTGCAGGCACAGGGCCAGTGGCCCGTCGTCCGGCCCGTCGGTCAAGCAGGCGAATTCGACCCCGTTCGCCTGGACTTCCATCGTCCGTAGGTCCATGAGCGCAGAACGTACTGTGCCCGGGCAGGGTAACGTCGCGTGGGTGAACGTCACGTTCTACGGCGTGCGGGGGTCGTGCCCGTGCTCGGGTGATCGCTACCGGCGCTACGGGGGCAACACCTCGTGCCTGGTGATCGACATCGACGGGGACGAGCCGCTCATCGTCGACCTCGGCACCGGGCTGCGGGCCTACGGCGACGTGCTGCACCGGGAGGTGCGGGCGCTCGGCACCCCCATGCACGCCACGGCGCTGCTGACCCACCTCCACTTCGACCACATTCTGGGCATCCCGTTCTTCGGCCCCCTCCATGACCCGGGTGCCCGCCTGACGGTCTACGGCCCGGCCCAGCCCAACGGCACCTTGAAGGACGCGCTCCATGCGGCAGTGCAGCCCCCCGTGTTCCCCATCCACATGGAGCAGTTCCGGGGCGAGCTCATCACCATCGACGTGGGGTCCGAGGACTTCTCCATCGGGTCGGCCAAGGTCATGGCCCGGCTGGTCCCGCACGCCGGCGTCACGCTCGGGTACCGGATCGAGGCCGAGGGCCGGTCCATCGCCTACATGTCCGATCATCAGGCCCCGCTCGACCGCCGGGCCATCCCCGACGGGGTGCTCGAGCTGTGCCAGGACGTGGACCTCCTCATCCACGACGGCCAGTACACCGACGACGAGTTCTCGGCGAAGGCCGACTGGGGACACTCGACCGCCGCCTACGCCGTGCACGTGGCAGCCGAGTCGGGGGCCAAGCGCCTGCTGCTCTCGCACCACGATCCGTCGCACACCGACCGCGAGCTCGACCGCATCCTCAACCAGGCCCGCCGGCTCCCCGAGTCCAAGGGGATCGAGGACGTCTCGTCGGCCCACGAGTCCCAGTCCATCGACCTCGGCAAGGCATAGGGCAGGACAAGGACACGCATGTCGGGCCTCGACCAGGCCCGGTTCCGCGAGGTGCTCGGGCACTTCGCCACCGGGGTCACGATCGTCACGGCGCTGGAGGACGGGATCCCCGTCGGCTTCAGCTGCCAGTCGTTCGCCGCCCTCTCGCTCAGTCCGCCGATGGTCATCCTGGCCCCCGCCCGCACCTCGACGAGCTGGCCCCGCATCGCCAAGGCCGGCGCATTCTGCGTGAACATCCTGGGCGAGCACCAGGAGGCCCTCTGCCGCTCCTTCGCCGTCTCGGGCGGCGACAAGTTCGAGGGCGTCGGCTGGAGTCAGGGCATCACCGGTGCGCCCGTCATCGACCGCTCTCTCGCCGTCGTCGAGTGCCGGCTGGGCGACATCTTCGACGGGGGTGACCACGAGCTCGTCACCGGCCACGTCGTCGCCATGGAGATCGGCGAGGGCAGCCCGTTGCTGTTCTACCGGGGCGGCTTCGGGCGCTACGCCTCCTGATACCGTTCGCGCGATGCCCGAGCTGATCCCGTCCACCGTCATAGACGACGTCGTCGTGGTGCACCCCGACGTGCACGGCGATGACCGGGGCCGCTTCGTCGAGACGTACCGGCGCAGCTGGTTCCCCGACCGCCCCGAAATGATTCAGGGCAACCGCTCGGAGAAGCAGGCGGGCGCGCTGGTCGGTCTGCACTTCCACCTGCACCAGGCCGACTACTGGTACGCGCTGCGCGGGAAGGTCCGCGTCGTGCTGCACGACCTGCGCATCGGCTCCCGCACCGACGGGGCGACCCAGGTCATCGATCTCGACGGCGACGTCGATCAGGGCGTCTACATCCCGCCCGGGGTCGCCCACGGGTTCGCCGCCCTGACCGACGTCCTCCTCACCTATCTCGTGGACAACTACTACGACGCCTCCGACGAGCACGGGCTGGCCTGGGACGACCCCGCCGTCGGGGCCGACTGGGGTGTCACCGATCCGATCCTGTCGGCGCGCGATCAGAGCAACCCCGGGCGCGACGACATCCCCGAAGCGATCCGGCCCCACCTGTCCTGAGGGGGCCTGTGGGGGCCGCCTCGGTGCTCTGCCCCCACCCTCCCCGAGGGCCCACGATCGGTCATCGGGCCGCGGTGTGCGGCGCCCCCTCGATCCTGTTGAATAGGGGATGGTGCTGATCGAGGGGCTCGTCGCTGTTGTCGTGGTGCTCGGCGTCACCGCGGCCGTGCTGCTGCTCCGGCGCTCGCACGATGACGTGCATTCGGTCGAGCACTACCACCGCCAGCTGCACACGCTCGAAGAGATGCGCGGGCACCCCACGGGCGTGATCCCCAACGGCAGCGGCGGCGCCGACGGGCCCGAGGGGGCCGAAGGGCCCGAGCGGCCGGCGTTCCCCGCCAGCGCGTTCCGCGTCTCGGGGTCGTCGACGGTGCGCCTGACCGAGTCGGACCGACAGATCGTCCCACCCGTCCCGCCCCCGCCGGTGCCCAATCCGTCCAAGCCCCTGACCTTCGACGACGCCGCTCCGGAGCCGGTGCCGGCGACCTTCATGACCGGGAACGAGGACCGGGTCATCCACTCCATCAACCACCGGCCGCGGCGGCTGGGCGGCCCCGCCGCCGCGGTCGGCGCCGTCCTCGTCCTGGTGCTCGTGCTGATCCTCACCGGGCTGCATACCGACAATTCCACGAAGCATCACGGGAAGCCGGCCAGCGCGGCCACCACCAACGCCACCCGCCCGCCGCACCATCACGCCGCGCCGACCACGACGACGAGCACCACCGCGCCGCCCGTCGTCTCGGCACCGACCACGGCGACGGCGCACACGGCGACCTACATGGTGTCGGAGTCCGCCTACTCGCTGAACATCGCCGCCACGACGGGGGAGTGCTGGGTCGACGTCACGAACACCGCGACGGGCGCGGTGCTCTTCACCACCACGTTGCAGTCCGGCCAGTCCCACGCCATTGCCGCCACCGGGCCGGTCACGGTGATCGCCGGCGCACCGGCTGCGTTCTCGGCCACCGTCAACGGCTCGGCGGTGACGTTGCCGCCGGGCAACCGGGCGCCGTTCACGCTCAAATTCGAGACGTCGTCGTCGACGACGCCGACCTCGACGACGACCACGGTCGCGTAGGAGGGCTCAGCCCTTCTCGGCCAGGCCCAGCACGTCGAGCAGGAAGGCGTAGACCAGGGCCTCTTCCTTCCAGGCGTCGTAGCGGCCCGAGGGCCCGCCGTGGCCGGCGCCCAGCTCGGTCTTGAGAAGGACCCTGGTCGAGGGCGATTCCGCCCGGAGCTTGGCCACCCACTTGGCGGGCTCCCAGTAGGCGACGCGGGGATCGTTGAGGCCCGCCGTGACGAAGAGGTCCGGATAGGTGCGCGGCGACCCGTCGGGATTCAGCGCCGTCACGTTGTCGTAGGGCGAGTAGGCCAGCATGCGGTAGTAGGCCGACGCGTCGGCCAGGGGATTACCCCACTCCTCCCATTCGCCGACGGTGAGCGGGAGCTCGTCATCGAGCATGGTCGTGACGCAGTCGACGAAGGGCACCTCCGCCACCAGCGCCCGGAACAGCTCCGGCGCCTGGTTGGCGACGGCGCCGATGAGCAGCCCGCCGGCGGAGCCGCCCCGCCCGATGAGCGAGCCCGGGCGGGCGATCCCCGCCTCGACCATGTGGCGGCCGCAGGCGATGAAGTCGGTGAAGGTGTTCTGCTTGTGCTCCATCCGCCCGTCCTCGTACCAGGCTCGTCCCATCTCGCCGCCGCCGCGCACGTGGGCGATGGCGAAGACGACGCCGCGGTCGTAGAGCGAGAGGCGGTGCGGTGAGAAGGAGGGGTCGATGCTCACCTCGTAGGCGCCGTAGCCGTAGAGGACCAGCGGTGCCGGGAGCTCGAGGTCCTTGCGGTGGACGACGGAGAGAGGGACACGCGTGCCGTCGGGCGCCACGGCCCACTCCCGGTACGTGGTGTAGCGCGCGGGGTCGAAGTCGCCCAGCACGGGCTCCTGCTTGAGCAGCGTCTCCACACGGTCCTCCAGCGTGATCTGCAGGACGCTCGACGGCGTGACCATCGACGTGCGCCCGAAGCGCAGTGCCGGCGGGTCGGGCTCGGAGTTGGCGCCGAGCCAGGTGGACGAGGGGGTCTCCATGGACGGGATGATCCAGCCGCTCCCGAGGAGGTCGGCGGCGAACGGGTCCGCGCCCGTGTGGTCGGGTGAGGGCAGCGGCAGGACGCGCACCTGGGTCTGCGCTTCGGCGCGCTCGCTCAGGACGAGCGCACGGCTGAAGGCGTCGACGTCCTCAATGCGCGTGCCGGGGCGGTGCGGGACGACCTCGCGCCAGGCCTCGCGTGCCGTCCCGCCCCCCAGTGCGCCATCGTCGGGCGCCGCGAGCACCCGGAAGTCCTGAGCCTCGTCGTTGGTCACGACGAGGAACCAGCCGGCAGTGGTGGTGGCGGGCGTGAGGTGGTCGACGGCGTACTCCACGCCCTCGCGGCGCGGCAGGACGACGCGGGGCTCGGCCAGCGGCTCGGCCGAGGGGATGGCGTGCCACTCGGTGGTGTTGGTGCTGCTGAGCCCGATGAGGATCCACGCCTGGTCCCGGGTCGGGCCCGTCCCGAGCGAGAAGCGCCTGTCCTGCTCCTCGAAGACGAGCACGTCGCCGGCCGGGTCGCTGCCGACGCGATGGCGCCACAGTTGGAAGGGCCGCTGGGCCTCGTCCATGCGCACGTAGAACACGTAGTCGGCCTCCGCCGACCAGGCCAGGCCGTAGCTGGTGTCGGGGACCGACTCGGGGGCGGACGGGATGCCGGCATTGAGCGGGCGGAATTGCAGCTCGTACTTCTCGTTACCGAGGAGATCGGTCGAGTAGGCGAGCCAGCGGTGGTCGTGGCTCACGGCCGCGCTGCCCAGGGCGAAGTAGTCCGACCCCGCGGCCAGCGCGTTCTCGTCGAGCAGGATCTGCTCATCCTCGCCCGGCTCCCCGGCCGGAGGGAGCTCCTGGAGGCTGCGGGCGGGGCGCCGGCAGTGGATGCCGTAGTCCTTGCCCTCCTCGGTGCGCGAGTAGTACCACCACGGGCCCCGCCGGGTCGGCACCGACATGTCGGTCTCCTTGATCCTGGCCTTCATCTCCTCGAAGAGGCCGGTGCGCAGGGAGGCCAGCGGGGCCGTGGCCTCCTCGGTGTAGGCGTTCTCGGCCTCCAGGTAGGCCAGGACCTCGGGGTCGTCGCGCTCCCGGAGCCAGAACCATGGATCTTCGCGGTCGTCGCCGTGGGCCGAAATGACGTGCGGGCGCCGCGGTGCGCTGGGAGGGCTGGCCATAGGCCTGAGAGCCTGCCACGGCTGGCGACACCCCAGTACGCCCGAGAAGACGTTTCGGCTGGCCCGGGTAGTTGTTACTATCTCCATAGGGGAAATTCCCCTTTCCCTGCGAGCTTCAGGAGCCAGATGGCCACCACGGACCTCGATCTCGGGCGGTACCAGCTCGGGTGGAGCGACGCCGAGGACTACGTCTTCAAGCCCAAGAAGGGCCTGAACGAGTCGATCGTGCGCGAGATGTCGGAGATGAAGAACGAGCCCGGGTGGATGCGGGACTTCCGGCTCCGCGCCCTGAAGCACTTCGAGCGCAAGCCGATGGCGCCGTGGTTCGCCACGCAGATGCCGAACCTCGACTTCGACGACATCTTCTATTACATCAAGCCGACCGGCGGGCAGGTGGACAAGTGGGAGGACCTGCCCGACGCCATCAAGAACACGTACGAGAAGCTCGGGATCCCCGAGGCCGAGCGCAAGTACCTCTCCGGTGTCACCGCACAATATGAATCGGAAGTCGTCTTCCACCGCAACCGCGAGGATCTCGAGGAGCAGGGGGTCTTCTTCTGCGACATGGATACTGCCGTCCGCGAGTACCCCGACATCGTGCGCAAGTGGTTCGGCAAGATCATCCCGCCCAACGACAACAAGTTCGCGGCCCTCAACTCGGCCGTATGGTCGGGGGGCTCCTTCATCTACGTCCCGCCGGGCGTCAAGGTGGAGATGCCGCTGCAGGCCTACTTCCGGATCAACGCCGAGAACATGGGACAGTTCGAGCGCACGCTGATCATCGCCGACGAGGGCTCCCAGGTGCACTACATCGAGGGCTGCTCGGCTCCGGTGTACTCGACGGACTCGCTGCACTCCGCCGTCGTCGAGCTCGTCGCCCTGCCGGGGTCGCGCATCACGTACACGACGATCCAGAACTGGTCGACCAACGTCTACAACCTGGTCACCAAGCGGGCCCGGGCCGAGGCCGAGGCGCACGTCGAGTGGATCGACGGCAACATCGGCTCACGCCTCACCATGAAGTACCCATCCGTCTATTTGATGGGCCCCAAGGCCAGTGGGGAGGTGCTCTCGGTCGCCTACGCCGGGGCAGGCCAGCACCAGGACGCCGGCGCCAAGATGTACCACATCGCCCCCGAGACGACCTCGACCATCGTGTCCAAGTCGATCTCCAAGGACGGCGGCATCACGACCTACCGGGGCAAGGTGCACGTCGACCCCAAGGCCTACGGGGCCAAGTCGTTCGTGCGCTGCGACGCCCTGCTGCTCGACGACGACTCCATCTCCGAGACCAAGCCCTACATGGAGGTGGGCGAGCGCAGTGCCCGCATCGGCCACGAGGCCACGGTCTCGAAGGTGGGCGACGACCAGCTCTTCTACCTGATGAGCCGGGGGCTCTCCGAGCAGCAGGCCATGGGCATGATCGTCAACGGCTTCATTGAGCCGGTGACGCGCACGCTCCCGATGGAGTACGCGGTGGAGTGGAGCCGCCTCATTGAGCTGCAGATGGAAGGCTCGGTCGGCTGATCGTCTCGCTCTGCGGCGGCAAACCCGCCCGCGGCGTGGCACCATAGAACCGTGCCGATGCGGGAGGAATGCACGCATTTCCAGAGCAGGACCTACGCCTCGGGCGAGGCCGCCCGTTTCTGCGTGCTCGACCTCGCGCCCGAGGCGCCCTGGCGCTGCCCCGAGAACTGCCCCTCGTACCACCGGCGCCTGGCCGACGTGGGCTGGGTGCACGGCAGCCTGGTGGAGCCGGCCATCGAGGAAGAGCCCGGCGCGGGCGGCGAGAACGTGGCGGAGCTGCTCGACTCGGCCGAGGACATCGTGAACCAGGTGGCGCCGGACGTGCTCGACTCGGTGCGGGCCGAGGACGCCCGCCGGGATCGCTCCGCCAACCGCTGGTGGCGCCGCAAGCGCTGACGCGGAGGAGCGGTTAGCGACCGGTGAACTTCGCCGGTCGCTTCTCCATGAACGCCGTGACCGCCTCGACGAGGTCGTCCGAGGCCAGCATGCCTGCGTTCCAGGTCGCCACGTAGTCGAGGCCCTCGGCCACGGTCCGGCCCTCGTTGGCCGCCAGCACGGCCTTGGTTCCCTGGACGGCGATGGGGGAGTTGGCCGCGATCTCCAGGGCCAGGGCCTGCGCCGCCTTGTGGACGCCATCGGTGTCAGCCGCCAGGTCGTTCACCAGCCCGATCTCCTTGGCCCGCTCGGCACTGATGTCCTTGGCCGTGTAGGCCAGCTCGGCGAGGTGTCCCGCGCTCGATGATGGCGGGCAGACGTTGCAGGCTGCCGAGGTCGGCCACGATCGCCATCTTGGCCTCGCGCACCGAGAAGACGGCGTCCGCCGAAGCCAGGCGGATGTCACAGGCCGCGATGAGGTCGACGCCTCCGCCGATGCAGTAGCCGTGCACCGCCGCGATCACGGGCTTGGGGCAGCGCGCCACCGAGGTGATGGCGTCCTGGAGCCGGAGAACCTCGCTGCGGCCGCTGCGGGCCCGGGCCGCCATGGAGGGCGCGCTGCCGCCGGCGCCATCAGCGCCGCCGGTGAGCAGGCCGCCCATCGCCTTGAGGTCCAGCCCGACGGAGAAGTGCGGGCCCTCGGCGGCCACGACCACGACCCGGACCGTGGTGTCGGCGGAGAGCACGGCCATCGCCCGGGGCAGGTCCCGCCAGAGGTCCACTCCCATGGCGTTGCGCGCCTCGGCCCGGTCCAGCCACAGGGTGGCGACACCTCCGGCCTCCGCCCCGTCGTAGGCGATGCGCAGTACCGGTGACTCGAAATCGGCGATCTCTCCCATGCCCCGAAGGCTAATCCGCCCTGGTGGGGAAGCCGGCGGGAGGCCGGTAGAGTGCATGGGCCACATCGGCATTCCGAAAGAGGACGTCACCCTGCACACCTTCACCGCTGAGGCTTCCGCGGCCCTGGACGGGCCGGACTGGCTCCGCCGGCGGCGGGCGGCCGGCTACGAGGCCCTGGCCTCGTGCGCGCTGCCGTCCGAGAGTGAGGAGGTGTGGCGCTACACACCCATCGACAGCCTCGACCTGGACGACTTCGCGCCTCCGTCCTCCAACGGGGCGGCTCCCGCCGGGGACCAGCTCCTCGCCGCGCTGACGTCGGCGCTGGGCTCCGTGGCCGGGAGCGTGCTCGTGCACAACGGGCGTGCCGGCGCATTCGGCACCGGAGCGTCCGGCGGCGACTTCGCCTTCGGGCGGGCCGACGACGTGCCCGCCTCGGCCGACATGCTGGGCTCGGTGCAGGAGGGCGGCGACGCCCTGGTACGACTCAACGACGCGTTCGCCGCCGACCCGGTCTTCGTCGACGTCCCCGAAGGGGTGCAGATCGAGGCGCCGGTGCTGATTGTGCACTGGTGCGACGGCACGTCGGCCTTCCCCCGTACGAGCGTGCGGGCGGGCAAGGGCTCGAGGGTCTCCGTCGTGGAGGTCTTCGCCGGGGCCGAGGGCGCCGAGCGCACGCTGGTCGTGCCGGTCACCGAGCTGGCGGCCGCCGACGGGGCGTCGCTCGGCTACGTCTCCCTCCAGGTTCTCGGCGGCGCCGCCTGGTCGATCGCCCGCCTCGCCGGCCGGGGCACGGCGGAGTCGTTGCTCCGCACCTTCACGGTGGGGCTCGGCGCCTCTTACGACCGGGTGCGCGCCGACGTCTCGGTCGAGGGGAAGGATGCCCGCAGCGAAATCCTCTCCACCTATCTCGGTGACGGGACGCAGGTCCACGACCTTCGAACCCTGCAGGACCACGTGGCGGCGCGGACGGCGAGCGAGTTGCTGTGCCAGGGCGCGGTGGCGGGCACCTCGCGCTCCGTCTACAGCGGCCTCATCCGGGTCCACCGGGGGGCCGTGCGCAGCGACGCCCGCCAGACCAACCACAACCTCGTCCTCGACGAGGGGGCGCACGCCGACTCCGTACCCAACCTCGACATCTTGGAGAACGACGTCCGCTGCTCGCACGCATCGACGGTCGGCCCCGTCGACGAGGACCAGCGCTACTACATCGAATCGCGCGGCGTCGCGCCCGAAGTGGCCGAAGGGCTCATCGTGCGAGGGTTCTTCGACGCCATCATCGCCCGTTCACCCGTTCCTGCATTCGTGCCGTTCCTGGAGCGTGCGGTGCACGAGCGTCTCGACGTCGCGCTGGGCGGCCGTGCGCTTCCCGCCGGTGTCTGAGACCGTGGCGCTCTGTGCGCCCGACGACCTGGCCTCGGGTCAGGCACGCCGCTTCGACGTCGCGGGGCATCGGATCGCCCTGGTGCGCATCGGCGACGACTTCTACGCGGTCGACGACGAGTGCAGTCACGAGGACTATTCGCTCTCCGAGGGCGAGGTGTGGTCGGAGGACTGCCAGATCGAGTGCCCCCGCCACGGCAGCACGTTCGACCTGGTGACCGGGGCGCCCTGCTCGCTGCCGGCGACCCAGCCCGTTGCCGTCTACGAGGTCGTGGTGGACGACGCCGCCGTGGCCGTGGTGCTCCCATGACCGACGAGCACGTATTCGAGGTCCGTGGCCTGCACGCCTCCGCGGGCGGCAAGGAGGTCCTGCACGGCATCGACCTCACGGTCCGCAGCGGCGAGGTCCACGTCATCATGGGGCCCAACGGATCCGGCAAGAGCACCCTGGCCCATGCCCTCATGGGTCGCCCCGGCACCGAGGTCACCTCGGGCTCCATCACGATGGACGGCCGGGAGCTGACAGGCCGACCCGCCTGGGAGCGGGCCCGTGCGGGTCTCTTCCTCGCCCTGCAGAATCCGGTCGAGGTCCCGGGCGTGAGCCTGCACTCGCTCCTGGCCGCCGCCGCGGCCGGCGGCACCGTGAGCGAGGTCGGCGCGGAGCCGGCCGCCACGCTGCAGGGACGCATGGAGGAGGAGGCCAAGGCCGTCGGCCTCGAGGCCCGCTTGTTACGGCGACCCCTCAACGTGGATCTCTCGGGTGGCGAGCGCAAGCGCACCGAAATGGTCCAACTCGGCGTCATCCGGCCCGCCATCTGCATCCTGGACGAGGTGGACTCGGGTCTCGACGTCGACGCGCTGGGCGAGGTGGCGCGCCGACTGCAGCACGCCACCACGGAGTGGGGTGTCGGTCTGCTGGCCATCACCCACTTCAACCGCTTCCTGGTGCAACTCGAAGCGGATCTCGTGCACGTGCTGGTCGACGGCCGCATTGTTGCCACGGGCGATGCAGCATTGGCGCTGCAGCTCGAGCAGACCGGATACGCGGGGTACCTGGACAAACGCTGAGCCGGGCCGGCCGGCCCGCGTCGGGGCGCCCCCAGGCGCCTGCCGCCACCTGCGCAACGCTGCTTGGTACCGTTCTCCCTCATGGCGAACGGTCGTCCGACGGGCGACGGGTCGGATCGCTCCCCCGAGAAGCGTCGCGGCAAAACCGCGAATCAGGAGGGCCTGGCCGCGCTCGGCCGGGAGATGCGCTCGGGGCCCGAGGGACAGAGTGTGGCCAACGAATCGGGTCTGCGCGCCCTCGGGGCGCGCATCGACTCGGACGGGGGGAAGTCCCGGACCCGGGCCAACGGCAAGCCCAAGTGGAGTGGCCGCAAGAAGGTCGTGGTCGCGCTCTGTGCCCTGATCGTGCTCATCGCGGCCGTGGTCGGAGGCGGGTACGGCTACGTGTGGTACCGCTACAACCAGATCAACAAGGTCCACATCGACGCCGAAGTGGCGGCTGCGAGCGGAGCGCCCTTCACCATCCTCGTGATCGGCTCGGACAGCCGTGTCGGGGAGTCGAGTCAGGCCTTCGGGTCGTCCTCGGTGGTGACAGGCCAGCGCAGTGACGTCGTCCAGCTGTGGCGGGTGACGCCGTCGACCAAGCAGATCCAGATCATCTCCATTCCGCGCGACACCGTCGTCGCCATGCTGCCTCCGGACGTCTCGCAGTTCGGCACCTACAACCGCATCAATTCGTCGTACAACTCCGGCGCCGACCAACTGGTGAAGACCATCACGGCCAACTTCGGCATCCCCATCAACCACGTGGTGCAGGTCGACTTCGCGGGCTTCCAAGATGCGGTGAACGCACTCGGGGGGATCTACCTGAACTTCCCCTACCCGGCCAAGGACTCCTATTCGGGGCTCGACATCACGACGACGGGTTGCCAGCTCCTCAACGGGGCCCAGGCGCTCGCGGTGGCCCGGGCCCGCCACTACGAGTACTACGCCAACGGGTACTGGCAGTACGACGGCACCAGCGACTTCGGCCGGATCCAGCGTCAAGATGTGTTCATCAGGTCGCTCATCACCTCGGCCAAGTCGAAGGTGAACCCGCTCACCGTCAATGCCTTCATCGGCTCCATCCACGAGGGCGTGACCATCGACGACGGCTTCGGCATCAATGAGCTCATCGGCCTGGCCCTCGACTACCGCTCCTACGACCCCGGCAACCTGCAGGCGGAGACGCTGCCCACCGAGGCGGCCAACGATTTCGGCGACCTCGGGGACGTGCTGACCGTGCAACAGCCCGAGGCCCAGCAGATGCTCGTGAACACCTTCGGGTCCGACCTGCAGACCCCGACCGACCCGCCTCCCGACGCGGCGGGCGAGCCCAACCCGCCGCCACCGGTGACGACCACGACGGTCGCGCCGGCCACCCCGACCACCGC
The DNA here is from genome assembly GCA_963804055.1 of uncultured Acidimicrobiaceae bacterium. GTDB lineage: Bacteria > Actinomycetota > Acidimicrobiia > Acidimicrobiales > RAAP-2 > Bog-473. The sequence goes on from CAWDOU010000001.1 coordinate 613,604, forward strand.
CGGCAAGTCCTCGGCCGGGGCGGCCCCTTCTCCCGTCATCACGACCACGCCGACGACGGCGCCCTCCTTCAACCCCACACCCTGCACCCCGAGCTGAGCCGGGCGCAGGGCGTTACCCGAGCGTTACCGGGAGCGGGCACAGTGGTGCCATGGCACCAACTGGCGATGCACCCGGCCTGCCTCGGCCCGGCCCTCTCGAGAACCCGCTGGTCAGGCGCTTCGTCTGCGGGCGTGTCACCGGCACCGGGGCCTTCAAGGTCCTGTGCGCCCTCGTCGCGCTTCCCTGCGTCGCCGTCCCGGTCCTCCTGGTGGCGTTGGCCGCCACCCAGCCCTCCTCGGGCCCCGCCCCCGACACGGCCCGCACCGCGCAGGTGGCGTGGGCGGTGTGCCTCTTCGTGGTCGGCCTGCTGATCGTCCTCCTCGTGGCGCGCTCGGGGACGAGGATCCGCTCCGGGTGCATCGTCCGGCGCTTCGGCGGGCGCACCGTCACCGTGCCCTGGGAGCAGGTCTCTGGATTCTCGGCTGCGGCCGGCCGGCGGCCCGGCGTCTACGTGCTCCGCGCCGGCGAAGCAGCCCTGCAGGTGCCCACGCCCTGGCACGGCGTGCCCTTCGCGCAGGCGACGGCGGCCTCCGACGAGCTGAACCGCGCGTTCGGCTTCGAGCCGGCGCGGGCCCTGGGCGCCCCGACCCGGTACGCCAACGTCCCCCGGCCGCGTGCGCTCGAGACGGACGCGACCGACGACCCCGAGCTCCGCCGCATTTTGTCGGGGAATCTGCTGTGGTCGCGTACCGGGGTCGTCACGGCACTGGTCCTGGCCTCGCTCGGCCTGTTGCTTCCGGGCATCCTGTGCGCGCTGGCGGCCGCGCCCAACAGCACCGACACGTCCCGTCCGGCGCAGGTGGCCTGGGCGGTGTGCCTCTTCGTGCCCTACGTCGTGGCCGTCGCCCTCGCCGGGGGAACCTGGACGCACGTGACCGACGAGGGGATCGAGACGAGAACCTGGTGGCAGGCGCGCCGGGTGCCCTGGGGGGACGTGCAGGCCTTCCTGCCCGACGGGGCCGGCATGGTGGTGCTCACGCGGTTCGGCCAGCGCATCACGGCCCGGGTACGCCTGGCGACGAAGGGCGGCAAGGAGCGGTCCATGCGCGAGGCGGCCTACCTGAACGGGACCTTCGGGCTGGGCGTGCCGCTGCGCCGGTGCCGGAACTGCGAGGAGCAATACGTCGAGAACGCGCAGGGCCGCTGCCGGTTCCATCCGGAGCCACCCGTCAGCCTCGGGACGCGCGGCGAGGGGGCGCAGCGCCGGTCGTGGTGGATGTACCAGTGCTGCTGGCTCGTCGTGTTCGCCGCGGTGGGGGACGACGGCAGCGAGCTCGACCCTCCGCTGACGGGTGGCTGCCGCATGGGTGCCCACGTGAGCCCGGACTGGGCCCAGCTGGCGAACGTCCCCGCGTCCAACTCCATCGGGTCCACCCTGGAGTCATGGCTCCAGCCCGTGCCGGTCGACGAGGTGGACGACGCCCAGCTCGGCGACGACGATGACGACGCCCACGAGGCCCACGAGGTGGACGACGCCCACGACGCCGACGATGCCCACGACGCAGAGCTGTCCGAGCACTGGCCGGACGAGGGGTGGACCCGGCGGCAGCGCAGGAGCTAGGAGGCTTCGGCCGCCACCTCGTCGAGGCCCTGCGCCAGCGCGTTCCACGACAACGTGGCGCACTTGATCCGCACCGGGAACTTCACCACGCCCTGCAGGGCGGCCAGCTCGCCCAGCTTGTCGAGATCGATCTCCTCGGGCTCGCGCTCCACGACGTCCGCGCCGTCGCCGTTGCCGTCAGGACCGAGCGCCGCCTCGTGGATCGACATCATCCCCTTGAAGGTCGAGATGAGCCTGCGCACCTCGTCCACCGGCTTGCCCTTGACGGCGGCCGACATCAACGAGGCCGAGGACTGGCTGATGGAGCAGCCCGAGCCGCCGATCTTGAGGTCGGTCAACGTGCCGTCCGACACCACCATCGACACCACGACCTCGTCGCCACAGAGCGGATTGAAGCCCTCGACCCGGTGGGCCGGCGGGGAGTCCAGCTCGCCACGGTTCCGTGGTGAGCGGTAGTGGTCGAGGATGATCTCGCGGTACAGCTCTTCGAGGTCGGCCATCAGCCGAACAACCTACCGGCTTCCAGCAATCCCTCGATCAGCACGTCGATGTCGTGCTCGTCGCTGAACAGGGACAACGAGGCGCGGGCGGTGGCCTGCACGCCCAATCGCCGCATGAGGGGCTTGGCGCAGTGGTGGCCCGGCCGGACGCAGACCCCGAACTGGTCGAGCACCTGCGCCAGGTCGTGCGCGTGCACGTCGCGGTAGGCGAGCGAGAGCACCCCGCCGCGGTCCTCGCCCGCCGGGGGGCCGAAGATCCGCACGTCCGCGCCCAGCTTCTCCTCCAGGCGGCTCAGCGCGAAGTCGGTCAGGGCGAGCTCGTGGGCCCGGATGCGGTCCATGCCGATCTGGCCCAGGTAGTCGATGGCGGCCGTCAGGCCGACCGCCTCGGCGATGGGCGGGGTGCCGGCCTCGAAGCGGGCCGGGGGCGGGGCCGCCTTGAAGCCGTCCAGCTTGACGTCGAGGATCATGCCGCCGCCGCCGAGGAAGGGCGGCATGGCGTCGAGCAGCTCGGCCCGACCCCACAGCACCCCGATGCCGGTCGGGCCCATCATCTTGTGGGCCGAGAAGGCGATGAAGTCGACGCCGAGCTCGCGCACGTCGACCGGCGAGTGGGGGACGAGCTGCGCACCGTCGGCCACCACCACCGCGCCCGCGGCGTGGGCCACCGCGGTGATGTGTCGCACCGGCGGAATGGTGCCCAGCACGTTGGACATGGTCGAGAGGCCCACGACCTTGACCCCGTCCACCAGCGTGTCGAGGTCGTCGAGCACGAGCCGGCCGGCGTCGTCGATCGGGATGTACCTGAGGTCGAGGCCGCCCAGCTCCTCGGACAGGATCATCCAGGGCACCATGTTGGCGTGGTGCTCCATCTCCGTGAGCAGCACGGCGTCGCCGGCCCGCAGGTTGGCCCGGCCCCAGGACCGCGCGACCAGGTTGAGCGCTTCGGTCGTGTTCTTGGCGAAGACCACCTCGTGTGCCGCGTCCGGTGCCCCGATGAAGCGTCCGGCCACCAGGCGGGCCCGCTCGTACAGGGCGGTGGCCTCCTCGGCCGTGGCGTAGACGCCGCGATGCACGTTGGCGTGCGTCGTCTCGTAGTAGCGCGACATGGCGCCGATGACGGACTGGGGCTGCAGCGCAGAGGAGGCCGAGTCGAGATACACGATGGGCCGGCCGTTCACCGTGCGCTGCAGCAGCGGGAAGTCCTTGCGCAGCGCCTCGACGTTCAGCGGCGTCGGGACCCCGCCGTCCCCGGTTGTCATCGCCATCCCTCGTACCCCTCTTCCTCGACCCGGCGGGCGAGCTCGGGACCGCCGCTCGCCACGACGCGCCCGTCCAGCAGAATGTGCACCACGTCGGGCACGAGCTCCTCGAGCAATCTGGTGTAGTGCGTGATGGCGAGTACGCCCAACTCGGGACGGGCCTCCCGCACGGCGCGCACCCCGCGGGCCACCACACGCAGCGCGTCGATGTCGAGGCCCGAGTCCGTCTCGTCCAACACGGCGACCAGCGGCTCCAGCAACGCCATCTGCAGGATCTCGTTGCGCTTCTTCTCGCCGCCGCTGAAGCCCTGGTTCAGATGGCGGCTGGCGAACGAGGTGTCCATGCCGAGGCGCTCCATCCACTCGGTCATCAGGACCCGCACCTCCAGGACGGACACCTCCTCGGTGCCCTTGCGGGCCGCCATGGCCTGGCGCAGGAACTGGGTGACCGACACCCCCTCGATCGACTCGGGGTACTGGAAGGCGAGGAACAGCCCCGCCTTGGCGCGCACGTCGGTGGCCCACCCCGTCACGTCCTCGCCCTGCAGCAGGATGGAGCCCGCGGTCACCGTGTAGGCGGGGTGCCCCAGCAGCGCGCCCGCCAGTGTCGACTTGCCGGCGCCGTTGGGACCCATGAGGGCGTGGATCTCGCCGGTCCCCACGGTGAGGTCGACCCCGCGCAGGATGGGGCCGTCCTCCGCCGAGACGTGCAGGTCCCGGATCTCGAGCAGGGGCGGGGGGGTCGTCATCTTCTAAAAGCTTACCTTTTTGGTCAGGTATTTCGGTAGGGGCCGCCGCGGCGGTTCCGGCGGACTCCCCGCGGCGGCCTTCACCAACCCCGCTCGACCCATTCGTCCAGGTGAGGGGCCTCGTTGCCCACCGTGGTCGAGGTCCCGTGGCCGGGCAGCACCAGGGTGTCGGGGTCGAAGGCGGCGAAGATGCGCCGGTCGATCGACTGAATGATGGTGTCGAAGTCGGCATTCTCGAAGCTCGTGTTGCCCGGGCCGCCGGGGAAGAGGGTGTCGCCCGTGAACAGCAGGTTCGTGCCCTCCACGGCGAAGCAGATGGAGCCGGGGGTGTGGCCCGGCGTGGCCAGCGTCTTGAGGCGCAGGTCGCCCACGCGGAGCTGCTCGTCGTCTTCCAAGATGAGGTCGTAGCTGGGGAGCATGCCGGCATCGGCGCTGGTCACGGCCACCGAGATCCCGGCCTCGCGCACCGCGGGCACGGCCTGGATGTGGTCCCAGTGCCCGTGCGTCTCCACCACCTGGTGCACGCCCAGCCGCTTGCAGATCTCGAGCAATTCCTCGTGCTCGTTCGCCGCGTCAATGAGCATGGCCTCGCCGGTGCGGCGGCAACGCAGGATGTAGACGTTGTTGTCCATCGGGCCCACCACGATCTGGTGGACCTCGGCGGTGGCGTCGCTCCAGATCTGCTCCAGCTGTCCCATCGCCCCAGCGTCGCACAATCTGGTCGCGCTCCTCCCACGTCTGGTAGACACGCTGGTAGACGCCGCCGGCCGGTATGAATCAGAAGCGGAGCAGAGGAGCCCTGGCATGAATTTCGCCTTCAGTGACGAGCAGGAGGAGCTGCGCGCCGCGGTGCGCCGCTTCCTGGCGGAGAAGTCGCCCGAGTCCGAGGTGCGCCGCCTGATGGACACGACCGACGGGTACGACCCCGCCGTGTGGAGCCAGATGGCCGACCAGCTCGGCCTGCAGTCCCTGACCATCCCCGAGGAGTTCGGTGGCTCCGGCTTCACCTACGTGGAGCTCCTCGTCGTGCTCGAGGAGATGGGCGCCGCCCTGCTGTGCGCCCCCTTCTTCTCGTCCGTGGCCCTGGCGGCGAACGCGCTGTTGACCTCGGGCGACGACGAGGCCAAGAAGTCGTACCTGCCGGGCATCGCCTCGGGCGAGACGATCGCGACGTTGGCCATCACCGAGGACAACGGGAAGTGGGACTTCTCGGGGATCGAGTGCGCCGCCACGAAGAAGGGCGACGGCTGGGTGCTCGACGGCCACAAGATGTTCGTCATCGACGGGCACGTGGCCAACCTGATCGTGGTGGCCGCCCGCACCGCCGCGGGCGTCTCGCTCTTCGCGGTGCAGGGCGACGCGGCGGGGCTGACCCGCACGCCGCTGCCGACGATGGACCAGACGCGCAAGCAGGCCCGGCTGGAGTTCGCCGGCGTGCCCGCCGACCTCATCGGCACCGACGGCGGGGCCGAGGCGGGGCTGTCCAAGACGCTGGACCTCGCCGCGGTGGCGCTGGCGGCCGAGCAGGTGGGCGGGGCCCAGCACGTGCTCGACGCCTCGGTCGAGTACGCCAAGACGCGCATTCAGTTCGGCCGTCCCATCGGCAGCTTCCAGGCGATCAAGCACAAGTGCGCCGACATGCTGCTGGAGGTCGAGTCGGCCAAGTCGGCCGCCTACTACGCGGCGTGGGCCGCCGCCGAGGACTCCGACGAGCTGCCGGTGGTGGCCTCGTTGGCCAAGTCGTACTGCTCGGAGGCCTACTTCCACTCGGCGGCCGAGAACATCCAGATCCACGGTGGCATCGGCTTCACGTGGGAGCACCCGGCCCACCTCTACTTCAAGCGGGCCAAGTCGTCGGAGCTGTTGCTGGGCGATCCCTCGTACCACCGCGAGCTGCTGGCACAGCGCATCGGCATCTGAGGTGCCGGGGCCCTTCAGGCTCCGCCCCGGGCCGGCGGGGGACCTCGCCACCTACGCCAGCTCGACGCCTTCGGGCGCGCCGGTCCACGGCCATGCGGTGCTCATCCACGACCTGCCCCGGCCCAAGGGCGCGGCGGCGGACGTCGCCCTGACCTACCCGGCGCTGGCCGACCGCCTGACCCGGGAGTCCGCCTGGCGCGTGGCGACGGCGTCGCTGCGGGGTGCCGGCGAGTCGGCCGGTGACTTCTCGGCCCTGGGCTGGCTGGAGGACCTGGCCTTCCTGGCCGCCGAGGAGATCCCCGAGTCCGCCCCCCGCCTCGTGGTGGGCTTCGGCTTCGGGGGCGTGCTGGCGCTGCATCTCGCAGCGGGGGACGAGCGGGTGGCCGGCGTGGCCTGCCTGGGAACCCCGGCGGACCTCGGGTCGCTGACCCGCGACCCGGCGGTGCTGCTGGAGCGCTGCCGCCAGACCGGCGTCGTCAGCACGCCCGGGTTCCCCGCCTCGGTCGACGCGTGGGCCAAGGAGCTCTCCGTGTTGCACCCGGCCGAGGACGCCGCGCTGTTGAAGGGGCGGCCCCTGCTGGTCGTCCACGGCTCGGACGACCCCGACGTGCCCCTCTCCGACGCCCGGGGCCTGGCCGACGCCGCCACCGGGCCCTCGGAGCTGCACACGGTGCTGGGCGCGGGCCACTGGCTGCGGGCCGACCCCCGGGTGATCGCCATCCTGGTCGGCTGGCTGGAGCGCCGGCACTGACACACGGCCGTGTCGCGTTCGGTCAACGGGCCGACAACACTGCGTCCCGCCCTCGGGGTGTCCGCCGCTGTGTGCTCAAGGCGCCTGGCGCAGTGCCGATCACTAAGACGTGTCGGGTTGGGGTGGAACGAAGTTCAACGTGGGGGTCGGCGGGTCCGGGCCCTACGACCAGGAGGCCGACGTCGACGACGACGGTGCGGGCGGCGCCGGCCCCGACGCGGTCACGCGCCCGGAGCCGGCGCGCTACTCAACGCTCGATCGATCGCCCGGCGCAGAGCCTGCGCCGCACGGCGAGCATCGCTGGCGCCTGTCAGGTAGCGCACAACGACGAAGTGGCGGACACCGGCACTCGTCAGAGCGGGGATCTTCTCGGGGGTCACGCCGCCTGTCACGAAGACAGGAACACTGGAGCGTGCGCTGGCCCGAGTGACGTAGCCGAGCCCGGTGCCCTCCCGGCCCGGCTTGGTGGGCGTGGCCTCGACGGGCCCCGCCGAGATGTAGGTCACGTCCTCCTCCGCCGCGCCCTCGAGGTCGGCCGGGCCGTGGGTGGAGAGCCCCACGATGGCGTCGGCCCCCATGATCCGGCGGGCCAGGGCCACCGGCGCATCGTCCTGGCCGACGTGCACGCCGTCGGCCCCCGCCTCGAGCGCGAGGTCCGGGCGGTCGTTGAGGATGAAGGGCACGCCGAGGTCGCGGCAGACGGCGCCCGCCACGGCGGCCCGGGCGAGCAGCGGCCTGGCGTCGAGCTCCTTGTCCCGCAGCTGGACCACGTCCACCCCGCCGGCGACGCAGTCGGCGATGAAGGTCGCCAGGTCCGGGCGGTCCGGCGTGCAGAGGTAGAGGCGGCGGGCCGGGAGGTCGTGCCCCGCGCTCACGTGCCGGCTTGTGCCTTCGCCTTGGCCTTCGCCTTCATGGCCTGCTTGGTGGCCCTGACCTTGGCCAGGCTCTCGGGGCTGGTGATGTCGGCCACGGAGAGCGTGCTGCCCTCCTTGCCGTAGGGGGTGGTGACCGCGCGCCACCCGTCGGGGCGGATCCCCAGCTGCTTGCCCAACAGGGCGGCGAAGATCTTGGCCTTCTGCTCGCCGAAGCCCGGCAGGGTGCGCAGCCGGCCGATGAGCTCGTCGCCGCTCCGCACGCCCTTCCAGATGTTGTCGGCCTTGTTGCCGTACTCGTCGGCGATGACGCGGCAGACGGCCTGCACCCGCCCGGCCATGGAGCCGGGGTAGCGGTGCAGCGCCGGCCGCTCCCGGAAGACGTCGGCCAGCTCTTCGGGGTCCATGGCGGCGATGGTGGCGGCGTCGAGCGGGCCCGCGCTGCCCAGCCGCTCGACGAGGTCGGCCGGCGAGGAGAAGGCCTTCTCAATGGTCACCTGCTGGTCGAGCACCATGCCGATCAGCAGGGCCAGGGGGTCGCGGCTGATGACGGCGTCCGCCTTCTCGTCCCCGGTGATGTGGAGCGCGATCCGTGCCATGGCGAAGATCTTGGCACGGCGGCCGCCCGCGATCGGAAGTGGCCGCCGGGGCGCGGCGCGGGCAGACTCTCGCCATGCACATCCCGGCCAAGGTCGACTACGGCATCCGGGCCCTCCTCGCGCTCGGCGGCGGCCGGGACGCCCCAGACGGCCGAGTACCTCGCCGGTGAGCAGGGCCTGCCGCCCCGGTTCCTGGGGGCGATCCTGGCCGACCTGCGCCGGAGCGGCGTGGTGGCCAGCCAGCGCGGCGCCGAGGGCGGGTACCGGCTGGCCCGGGATCCCGACGCCATCACCATCGCCGACGTGATCCGCGCCCTCGACGGCCCGCTGGCCGAGGTCCGGGGGTACCGGCCCGAGGCCACCAGCTATGACGGTGCCGCCGAGAACCTCCAGCAGGTCTGGGTCGCCGTCCGGGCCAGCCTGCGCTCGGTACTCGAGAAGGTCACCTTGACCGACGTGATCTCCGGGAAGCTCCCGCCGCACGTGCAGAAGCTGGTCACCGACCCGGATGCCTGGGTCGCCCACTGAGGGCGAGGGCGAGGCCCTCGTCGCCGTGTCGGTCGGCGACTACCTGTGGTTCGTCGACCTGGCGCTGGACCAGATGACCGCCATCGTCGAGGACCTGGGGGACGACCTGGTCAACCGGCGCCCGCCCTACCGCGACACCAACTCCGCCTACGTGATCCTCACGCACTGCCTCGGCGTCATGGAGTACTGGGGCGGCGCCACCGTGGCCGAGCGGCCCATTCAGCGCGACCGCGCCGCCGAGTTCACGGCGAGCGGCAACGTGGCCGGCCTCGTGCGCCGCTGCGAGCAGGCGCGGCGCCGGCTGCGGGAGGACCTCGTCGGGCTGCACTCCGGGGCGCCCCCGGTCAACGTGGGGGGTCAACGGGAGCACCCGGTGCCCTACACCGAGACCAAGGGCTCGGTGCTGCTGCACGTCCTCGAGGAGTTGTTCCAGCATCTCGGGCAGATGGAGCTGACCCGGGACGGGCTGGTGGCGAGCCGGCGCCAATGACGGCCGACGAGCCGATCGCCTGCAGCCTGGACGCGGCGGCTCTGGGGGAGCGCGCCGACGAGTGGCGCGCGCTGGTGGCGTCGTCGGTGTCCGCGGTGGAGACGGGTGACACCGCGGTGCGCCTGGTGCTGCATGACTCGGATGTCGCGTTGACCGCGGCGGTGGACCTGGCGCAGCGCGAGAAGCGGTGCTGCGCCTTCTTCGACGTCACGTTGGCCCTGGAGGCCGACCGGCGGACCCTCGTCCTGGCGGTGCCCGACGGCGCCCAGGAGGTGCTCGCCGCGTTCGTGCACCTGCTCAGGTGACGATGAAGGGGGCGGCGCTCTCGGTGTCGATGCCGAAATCGGCGATGGCCCCGGCGACGACGGAGGGCTCCACCCGCCCGCCCAGTGCGAGCTGCTGGAGCACCGCCACGACGAGGTTGGCGCTGTCGACCTCGAAGTAGGACCGCAGGGCGTCGCGGGCGTCGGAGCGCCCGAAGCCGTCGGTCCCGAGCGAGACCCAGGGACGGTCCACGAAGCGCGCCACCTGGTCGGGCACGCCGCGCATGTAGTCGGTGATGGCGACCACCGGATCGGGCCCGCCGCCCAACGCGTCGGTGATGACGGCGGTGCGTGGCTCGGCCTCGGGATGCAGGCGGTTCCACCGCTCCGTCTCGAGCGCGTCGGTGCGCAGGTTCGTCCACGAGGTCACCGCCCACGTGTCGGCCGCCACGCCGTAGCGCTCGGCCAGGATGCGCTGCGCCTCGGCGGCGATGCTCCACATCGGCCCCGAGAAGCACAGTGACGCCCGCAGGCCGGCCACGGCCTTGGTCCCCGACGTCGTGTCGACCGCGGGAGCCGGCGCGAAGGGGTAGATGCCCCGGATGATCCCCTGGCGGACGGCCTCGCCCTCGGCGCCCTCGGGGAGCGCCGGCATGGTGTAGGTCTCGTTGTAGAGCGTGAGGTACCAGAAGCGGTCCGAGGGGGCGGCCCCGAGCATGTCGGTCACCGCCTCCTCCACGATGACGGCCACCTCGTAGGCGAAGGAGGCGTCGTAAACCAGGGCCGCCGGGTTGGTGGAGGCCAGCAGGGGCGACTGCCCGTCGTCGTGCTGGAGGCCCTCGCCCATGAGCGTGGTCCGCCCGGCCGTGCAACCCGCCAGGATGCCGCGGCCGCGCATGTCGCCCAGCGCCCAGGCCAGGTCGCCCACCCGCTGGAAGCCGAACATCGAATAGAACAGGTAGACGGGGACCATGGGTTGGCCCCACGTGGCGTAGGCGGTGGACAACGCCATGAAGGTGGCGAGCGCGCCGGCCTCGGTGATCCCCTCCTGGAGCATCTGGCCCGAGGTGCTCTCCGCGTAGTTGAGCGGGAGGTCGGCGTCGACGGGGATGTAGTGCTGCCCCTCGGGCACGTAGATCTTCGCCTCGGCGATCAGCGGCTCGAGCCCGAAGGTACGCGCCTCGTCCGACACGATGGGCGCCACCAGCGAGCCCACGGTGGGGTCGCGCACGAGGTTGCGCAGGAGGCGGGCGAACACCATGGTGGTCGACACCGCCTGCTTCCCCGACCCGGCCGCGAACTCCTCGAAGGCCTTGGCGTCGGGTCGCATGGCCGGCGTCGGCCTGACCACGCGCACGGGCAGCGGGCCGTCGAGCACCCGTCCGCGGGCCCGCAGGTACTCCATGGCGTCGGAGCCCTCGGCGGGGCGGACATACGGCGGGTTCCCCTCGAGGGCGGTGTCGGGGATGTCGTCGGTCAGGTACAGCCGGTCGCGCAGGGCACGCACCTGCGCCTTGGTCATCTTCTTGATCTGGTGTGTCGCGTTGCGGGCCTCGATCTCGGGGCCGAGCGTCCAGCCCTTGATGGTCTTGGCCAGGATGACGGTGGGTGCGCCCTTCTGCTCGGTGGCCAGCTTGTAGGCGGCGTAGAGCTTGCGGTAGTCGTGCCCGCCGCGGGGCAGCGTCCGCAACTCGTCGTCGCTCAGGTCCTCGACGAGCTTGCGCAGTCGGGGATCGGGGCCGAAGAAGTGCTCACGGATGTAGGCACCCGACTCGACGGCCAGCTTCTGGTACTCGCCGTCGACCGTCGTGTTCATGCGGTCGAGGAGGACGCCGTCGACGTCCTTGGCCAACAACGCGTCCCAGCGCGAGCCCCAGATGACCTTGATCACGTTCCAGCCGGCTCCCCGGAACACCGCCTCGAGCTCCTGGATGATCTTGCCGTTGCCGCGTACCGGCCCGTCGAGCCGCTGCAGGTTGCAGTTGACGACGAAGATCAGGTTGTCGAGATGCTCCCGGCCGGCCACGCCCAGGGCGCCGATGGACTCGGGCTCGTCCATCTCGCCGTCGCCGACGAAGCACCAGACCTTCGACGCGCTCGGTGTCGACGAGCCGGCGCAGGTTGAGGTAGCGGTTGACGTGCGCCTGGTAGATGGCGTCGATCGGCCCCAGCCCCATCGACACCGTGGGGAACTCCCAGAAGTCGGGGAGCGAGCGCGGGTGGGGGTAGCTGGGCAGGCCGTCGCCCGCCACCTCGTGGCGGTAGTTGTCGAGCTCCTTCTCGGTCAGGCGGCCCTCGACGTAGGCCCGGGCGTAAATGCCGGGTGACGCGTGGCCCTGGAAGAACACCTGGTCGCCGAAGCCGCCGTCCGCCTTGCCGCGGAAGAAGTGGTTGAAGCCGACCTCGTAGAGCGCCGCCGAGCTGGCGTAGGTCGACAGGTGCCCGCCGATGCCCTCGGTGCGCGTGTTGGCCCGGGTGACCATGGCCGCGGCGTTCCAGCGGATGTAGGCGCGGATGCGCCGCTCCTGGTACTCGTCGCCGGGGAACCAGGGCTCGGCGTCGGCCGGGATCGTGTTGACATACGGCGTCGAGACGGTGGCGGGGAACTCGACCTGCTTGGTGCGCGCCCGCTCCAGGAGCTTCATGAGCAGGTACCGCGCCCGGGAGCGTCCCCGGGCGTCGACGATGGCGTCGAACGAGTCGAGCCACTCCTCCGTCTCACCCGGGTCGGTGTCGGGGACTTGGTGGCTGATCCCGTCGAACAGCATTTCTCCACGGTACCGGGAGGTGGGGGACCACCACGACCACCGGTCGCGGGTGTTACACATTTGTCCATGTCACCTGAGAGCGGGCCGATCGTCGTGTACACGGACGGCGCGTGCCGCGGCAATCCGGGACCGGGCGGATGGGCGTGGGCCGTGCCTGACGGGGCCTACGCCAGCGGCGCCGAGGGCCACACGACCAACCAGCGGATGGAGATCACGGCGGCGCTGGAGGCCTTGCGCGCTCTGACGCCGGACGCGTCGGACGGGCTGGAGGTGGTGAGCGATTCGACGTATGTCGTCAAATGCTTCAACGACGGCTGGTGGCGGGGATGGCAGCGGCGCGGCTGGAAGAACTCGCAGAACAAGCCCGTGGCCAACCGCGACCTGTGGGAGCCGCTCATTGAGCTGGCGCTGGCGTCGGAGGCCGCCGTCAGCTGGCGGTGGGTCAAGGGCCACTCGGGTGACCGTTGGAACGACAGGGTCGACGAGTTGGCCACGCAGGCCGCCGATCTGGGGACCGGGGCGAGCGGCTGAACCGGGTCGTCGCCGGACCGGGCACCACGGTCCGGCCGGTAGGCTGCAAGGGTCACGAGCAGGGCATGAGAGGACTCTCGCCAGTGCGATCGGGTTGTTCCGGGGAGGCCGAACGCGCCGGACGGACGTCGTGAGCACACCAGGAGAGGACAGGCGATGGCAGGCGAGGACGAGTTCGACATCGTCGTGATCGGCGGTGGTCCCGGCGGCTATGCCACTGCCCTCTACGGCGCCGCAGCGGGCCTCTCCGTCGCCATCGTCGAGCGGGACAAGGTCGGTGGCACCTGCCTGCACCGGGGCTGCATCCCGGCCAAGGAGTTCCTCGAGACCGCCGCGGTCTACCGGACGGTGGAGGACGCCAAGGAGTTCGGTGTGGGCGTGTCGGGCGTGTCGGTCGACTTCTCGGTGAGCCAGGACCGCAAGAACGCCGTCGTGGGCAAGCTCCACAAGGGCCTGGCGGGGCTCCTCAAGGGCCGCAAGATCACCACGCTGATCGGCACGGGCACCCTCCGGGCGGACCATCGGGTGGAGGTCGTCGACGGGGAGGACGCCGGCCGGGTGATCGTCGGCCGCAACGTCGTCCTGGCGGCCGGGTCGGTGCCGTTCCTGCTGCCGGGCTTCGAGGTCGACGGCCGCCTCATCATGACGTCGGACGAGTTCCTCGACCTCAAGGAGCTCCCCGCCTCGGTGGTCGTCATCGGCGGCGGCGTCGTGGGGTGCGAGTTCGCCTCGCTCCTGGCCGACCTGGGCTCGAAGGTGACGATCCTCGAGGCGCTCGACACGATTCTGCCGGGGTGCGACGAGGACATCACGCGGCTTCTCGTCCGCTCCTTCAAGAAGCGGGGGATCGACATCGTCACCGGCGCGAAGGTCGAGGGGCACACCCCGTCCGAGGACGGGACGATGACGACGGTCAAGGCCGGCGACCAGACGTTCGACGTGGAGGCGGTCGTGGTGTCGGTGGGCCGGCGCCCCCGCACCGAAGGGTTGGTGGCCGACGGGGTGGGCGTCCAGATGGACCGGCGCGGCTTCGTCGCGACGGACGAGTACCAGCGGACCGGCGTCGACGGTGTGTTCGCCGTCGGTGACATCGTGGACGGCGCCCCGCAGCTGGCCCACGTCGGGTTCGCCGAGGCCATCGTGGCGGTCAAGACCATGCTCGGGGAGCCGGTGGTCCCGGTCGACTACGGCAAGGTGCCCTGGGCCATCTACTGCCGTCCCGAGGTGGCTTTCTGCGGCATGACCGAGGCGCAGGCCAAGGAGGCGGGCATCCCGGTGGTGACCAAGAAGGACCCCTACGGCGGCAACAGCCGGGCCCAGATCATCGGCGACACCGAAGGTGTCGTGAAGATCATCGCCGAGCAGCGGGCCGACGGGACGGCGGGACGGATCCTGGGCGTGCACCTCTGCGGGCCCTGGGTGACCGAGCAGCTCGGTGCGGGCTACCTGGCCGTGAACTGGGAGGCATTCCCCGAAGAGGTGGCGCAGTTCATTCAGCCGCACCCCTCACTGTCCGAGACATTCGGTGAGACCATGCTCGCGTTGAGCGGAAGGGGACTGCACGTTGGCTGACGTGATGATGCCGCAATTGGGCGAGACGGTGACCGAAGGGACCATCACCCGCTGGATGAAGGCGGTCGGCGACGCGGTCGAGCGGGACGAGCCCCTCTTCGAGGTCTCGACCGACAAGGTCGACTCCGAGGTGCCCTCGCCGGCCGCCGGCGTCCTCAGCGAGATCCTCGTGCCCGAGGGCGAGACGGTCGAGGTCGGCGTGAAGCTGGCCGTGATCGGTGACGGCGCCGCCGGCGACGGTGCCGGTGCCGCGACGACGTCGGAGGCACCAGCAGCCGAGCCGCCCCCCGCACCACCGCCGCCACCCGCAGCCGCTCCCGCCGCCGCCCCCGCCGAGGAGGCGGCACCGGCGCCGGCACCCCCGCCTGCGCCATCGGCACCGGCGCCCCAGGCCGCTCCGGCGAGCAACGGCGACACGTCCGGAGCGAACCTGCTCTCGCCCATGGTGCGCAAGCTCCTGGCCGAGAACGGCATCAGCGAGACCGAGGTGACGGGCACCGGTGCCGGCGGGCGCATCACGCGGGACGACGCCCAACGTGTGGTGGACGCGCGCCGGGCGGCCGGCCCCCCGCCCGCGGCCACGCCGCCGCCCGCGGCCACGCCGCCGCCGGCGTCCCCGGCCGCGCCACCCGCCCAGGCCGCTCCCGCGGCCCCGGTGGCGCGGGCGCCGCAGGCACCCCCGGTCTCCATGGCCTCGTTCCGCGCCGCGGGGGACCAGATCGTGCCCTTCTCCAACATGCGACGCCGCACGGCCGAGCACATGGTGCGGTCGAAGGCGACCTCGCCGCACGCGTTCATCGCCAACGAGGTCGACTTCGAGAGCGTCGAGCGTGTCCGGAAGGTCTGGGGCGAGCGCTTCAAGGCGGAGGAGGGGTTCGCCCTGACCTACCTCCCGTTCGTCGCCCGGGCGGCGGTGGAGGCGCTGCGCGACTTCCCGTTGCTCAACGCGTCGGTGGTCGACGACTCGCTGCTCGTCCACGCCGAGGTGAACCTCGGGATCGCGGTCGACCTGTCCCACGAGGGGCTCATCGTGCCGGTGATCCACCGCGCCGAGGAGGTCACGCTGCGCGGCGTGGCCCGGCGCATCCGCGACCTGGCCGAGCGGGCCCGGGGCCGCCAGCTCAACGCCGACGACATCGCGGGCGGGACGTTCTCCATCACGAACGACGGCCCCTTCGGCACCTACTTCACGGTCCCGATCATCAACCAGCCGCAAGTGGCGATTCTGGCCACCGACGGCATCGCCCGCCGGCCGGTGGTGGTCACGCAGCCGGACGGGTCCGAGTCCATCGCCATTCACTCGACCGGGATCCTCGGGGTCAGCTGGGACCACCGGGCCGTCGATGGCGCGTACGTCTCGCTGTTCCTGGCCAAGGTGGCGGAGCTGCTGGGGAGCCGCGACTGGGCTGCGGAGCTGTAGGGCCCACGCCAGTGCTGCGCGTCCGGTCGCTCGGGACGGTTCCCTATCACGAGGCGTCCACGCTCCAACACGCTCTCGCCACCGAGGCGTCCGACGACTACCTGCTGGTGCTCCAGCACCCGCACACCTACACGCTGGGGGCGCACGCCGACGCGCGCCACGTCCTGGTCGACCCGGCCGCCGTCGGCGCCGTGCTCGAGCGGACCGACCGGGGGGGTGACGTCACATACCACGGGCCGGGGCAGTTGGTCGCCTACCCGATCGTCACGGTGCCCGACGACCCGGCCTCGGGGCCCGCGCACGTGCACCGGCTGGAGGAGATCGTGATTGCGACCCTGGCCGACCTCGGGCTGAACGGGGCGACGACCGAGGACGAGTACCCGGGCGTGTGGCTCGACGCCGGCACTCCGCAGGCGCGCAAGATCGCCGCCATCGGTGTGCGGACGCTGCGCGCCGGCCCGGGACGACGTCGCACCCTGCACGGCGTCGCGGTCAATGTGACGTCGGACCTGGCGATGTTCGGCCACATCGTCCCGTGCGGCATCGCAGATCGTGGCGTGACCTCGCTGCGGGCCGAGGGCATCGACGTGCCCTTCGGAGCCGTGCTCGACGCGTTCGTGGCGCGGGCCACCGCAGTGTTCGGGCCCGGCAGCATGGAGCGCACGGACGTGCTCCAGGGCCCGGCGGACCTGCCCGGTCTCGGCGCCGCGGAGCGCCCGCTGCTCCGCCGCCTGCGCCAGGCCGGGGTGGCACCCGAAGAGGGTCTCGACATCGGGCAGCGCAAGCCGGAGTGGATACGGGTGCCGGTGCGCATCGGCAAGGGCTACCGCCAGCTCGGCTCGACGATCCACGACCTCGGGCTCGTGACGGTCTGCGAGGAGGCGGGGTGCCCGAACATCTACGAGTGCTGGGCCGACGGCACGGCGACGTTCATGATCAACGGGGAGCGCTGCACCCGAGCGTGCGGTTTCTGCCAGGTCGACACACGCCACCCCCTCCCGCTGCAGGCTGACGAGCCCGAGCGGGTGGCCCAGGGGGTGGAGCGGATGCGACTGGGGCACGCGGTCGTGACGTGCGTGGCGCGTGACGACCTCGCCGACGGGGGCGCCGGCGCCATGGCGGAGACCATCAGGGCGATCCGATCCCGGACGCCCGGGACGACGGTCGAGGTCCTGATCTCGGACTGCCGTGGTGATGCGGCCGCGCTGGACGCCATCTTCGACGCCCGTCCCGACGTCTTGAACCACAACATCGAGACAGTGGCGCGGCTGCAGAGAGCGGTACGCCCCTCGGCCGGGTACGCCCGCAGCCTGGCCGTGCTCGCCCGCGCCGGACAAGCGGGTCTCGTCACGAAGTCGGGCTTGATGGTCGGCCTGGGCGAGCGCGAGGAGGAGGTGGTGGCCACCATGGCGGACCTGCGCGGCGTGGGCGTCTCCATCGTCACCGTCGGGCAGTACCTGCGGCCCAGCCGCGAGCACCTCCCCGTGTCGCGCTACTGGGCTCCGGAGGAGTTCGACCGTCTGCGCGAGGCCGGGGCGACATTCGGCCTGGCCCACGTGGAGGCATCGCCGCTCACGCGGTCGAGCTATCACGCGCGCGAGGCGGCCGTCGCCGCCGGCCGGGGAGGCTGAGGCGGCGGACCCGTGCGGGCGGGCCACCGTCCCACCGCTGCCTGCACCGCCCCGGACGCCCACCCGGCCCGGTCCGCCCCCACCGCTACGCTCGTCGGCAACCGGCCCGGGGGCGTCCCCCGGGTGTCCGGGACCAGGACGGGAGCATCCCAAGAGGACTGATGGCGAGCGTGTCGCAGAACCCCGAGGCCGTGGTGGAGCAGGCGGTCGCCCAGCCCGTGCTCACCCCGCTGACGGCGAGCGCCGTGATCCTGGTCCTGACGATCAACGAGGGCGGCGAGCCGGTGGTCTCGGACCTCCTCGCCGACCTGTCGGGACTGGCCCGCACCGTCGCCTTCCGGGCGCTCGATGGCGGCTTGGCCGTGGTGGCGGGCGTGGGGTCGGATGCCTGGGATCGCCTCTTCTCGGGCCCTCGACCGGCCGAGCTGCATCCGTTCCAGGTGCTCGACGGTGGTCGGCACCGGGCCGTGGCCACCCCGGGCGACCTGTTGTTCCACATCCGCTCGGCGACGATGGACCTCTGCTGGGAGCTCGCCGCACTGGTGGTGGGGCGGTTGTCGGGGGCGGCCGTGGTGGTCGACGAGATCCACGGGTTCAAGTACTTCGACGAGCGGGATCTGCTCGGCTTCGTCGACGGCACGGAGAACCCGACCGGTCGTGCTGCCGAGGTCGCGGTGACGATCGGGGACGAGGATCCGGCGTTCGCAGGCGGGAGCTACGTCATTGTGCAGAAGTACCTGCACGACATGGCGGCCTGGGACGCGCTGGCGGTCGAGGAGCAGGAGCGCGTGATCGGAAGGGCGAAGCTCTCCAACGTGGAGATGGACGATGCGGTCAAGCCTTCCAACTCGCACGTCGCGCTGAACACGATCGTCGAGCCCGACGGCACCCAGCGGCAGATCCTGCGGGAGAACATGCCGTTCGGGTCACTGGGTCCGGGCGAGTTCGGCACGTACTTCATCGGCTACGCCGCGACGCCATCGGTGACCGAGCTCATGCTGCAGCACATGTTCCTCGGCGACCCGCCCGGCAACTACGACCGGATCCTCGATTTCTCGACGGCGGTGACGGGGGGCCTCTTCTTCGTGCCGACCGCCGACTTCCTCGACGATCCGCCTCCGCTTCCGGGCGACGCCGAACAGCCCGGCGGGGACGGGAGTGACGCAGCCGGCGCCCCGGTGCCCGGCGACGCGGCCGACGGATCGCTCGGGATCGGCGGCCTCGGGCACCGTCCGGGCTAGGCGCCGGAGCCCTTTCTGAGTGGCGACTCGAGCCTGGATGAGTTGGAGCAGCGGCAAGGACAGCACGTTCGCGCTGCAGAGCGTGGGGCCCGACATTGAGGTGACGGGGCTGCTGGTGACGGTCAACGAGGACGCGGACCGGGTCGCCATGCACGCGGTGCGCAGAGCGCTCCTCGAGCAGCAGGCCGATCGGATGGGACTGCCCTTGCACGTCGTGCCCATCCCGTCCCCGTGTCCGAACGAGGTCTACGAGGCCCGCATGGGGGAGGCGATGGCCGAGGCGCTGCGAGAGGGGGTCGGCGCTGTGGTCTTCGGGGATCTCTTCCTCGAGGACGTCCGCCGGTACCGGGAGCAGGCGCTCGCGCCCACCGGCATCGTGCCGCTGTTCCCGCTCTGGGCGCGCCCCACCGAAGCGCTGGCGCGAGAGATGGTGAGCGCCGGAGTCCGTGCCGTCCTCACGTGCGTGGACCCGGCACAGCTGTCCCCGTCGTTCGTCGGCCGGGACTTCGACGACGACCTGCTCCATGAGCTGCCCGCGGGCGTGGACCCTTGCGGCGAGCGGGGTGAGTTCCACACCTTCGTCTGGGACGCACCCTCCTTCAGCGCCCCCATACCCATCCGCACGGGCGAGAGGGTCACCCGGGACGGGTTCGCCTTCTGCGACGTCCTGCCGGCCGATGCCCCGGGGTAACCGGCTCTGAAGGGCCGCGCCATCACGTGGGCGCAGGGCAAACCCCTACGGCGTGTCGGCCATCGTCGCGTCCAGATCGGTGGGGGCGGCGCGAGACAGGACGACCACCGCGACCGCCATCACGCAGAAGGCGACGGCGGCGAACGCCCTCTGGAGGGCGCTGACCGTGAAGCGCTCGTCGAAGATCCAGACGCTCAAGACGATGGCCACCGCGGGGTCGACGACGACGATCAATGGTTGGGACACGCTCAGCGGCCCGACCTGCAGTGCGGCCTGTTGGAGCACCGAACCGACCACGGCGGCGACGATCAACGCGTAGAGGGGCCAATGCTCCAGGGTGCCGAGCACGCCCCGGTGCGCCAGCACGTCGGTGGTCGCCTTCAAGTACGCGGCCATCAGGGCCCAGGTGATCGATGCCGCGATGGCGTACAGCGCGGCGCGGCGGCTGGGAGATCCCCAGCGTGCCGACAGCGCCAGCACGGTTACGATCCCGCCGAAGACCGTCGAGGCGAAGATCCAATCGGCCGGATCAGGCCGCAGGTGACCGCCGTGGGGCTCCGCGGTGGACAAGAAGACCACCAGGGCGCCGCACGTGACGACCGCGGCGGTCCATGCCGTCTTGGCGATGTGCTGGCGGACCCAGAACCTGCGCAGGAGCAACGCGAAGACCAACTCGGTGACGAGGAGCGCCTGGACGACGGCGAGCTGGCCCCCGTGGAGCGCCACGGCCTGGAAGAGGAATCCCCCGGCAGCTGCGGCCCAGCCAAGGAGCCAGAGGGGCTGTCGGATCAGGTGGCGGACGACATGCCAATTCCGGTGCTCTTGGGTCACACCGGCGCTCGCCGAGTGCTGGGTCATGAGGTGGACGGCGTTCGACAGCGCGGCGGCCAAGGCGAAGATGGCGGTCAGCGCCACGTCGTGACTTCCGATTGGGCTCTGCGTCGACAGTCCATGACCAGCGCAGATTCTGCTCCCTTTCGCATCCCGACCCCGGTCATTCCCGGACCTCCCGTCGCCGGACTGGTCATAATGCTCTCGACGAGCCACGAATCTGAGCCGGAGGCCGCGTGTACCTGGAGTTCACGGAAGAACAGCAGGCGCTGCAGCGCCAGCTCCGCACCTACTTCGAGGAACTGGTCGCCTCGGTGGAGGGCTCGCCCTCTGAAGAGCCGGCGTACACCCGCTCCATCCGCCAGATGGGCCAGGACGGCTGGCTGGGACTCGGCTGGCCCCTCGAGTACGGCGGCATGGCCCGGGGGCCGATCGACCAGATGATCTTCGTGGAGGAGTCCCACTGGGCGGGCGTCGCCCTCCCGCTCTTGACCTTGAACAGTGTGGGCCCGACGATCATGGCCCTCGGGACCGATGAGCAGAAGCAACGGCTTCTGCCCGGGATTCTGAAGGGTGAGGTGCATTTCTCCATCGGCTACACCGAGCCATCGGCCGGCACGGACCTGGCGTCCCTCAAGACCCGGGCCGTGCGCGACGGTGACGAGTATGTGATCAACGGGCAGAAGATCTTCACCAGTGCGATCCAGTACGCCGACTACGTCTGGCTGGCCGCCCGGACCGACCCCGATGCGCCCAAGCACAAGGGTCTCTCGGTCTTCATCGTTCCTGTCGACACCCCGGGGTTCTCCTCCACGCCGCTGCCGACGATCGCCGGTGACATCACCAGCTCGACCTTCTACGAAGACGTCCGGGTCCCGGTGGCGAACCTCGTGGGGGCGGAGAACCAGGGCTGGAAGCTGATCACCAACCAGTTGAACCACGAACGCGTGGCGATCTGCCCCGCCTCGGGGCTGTCGAGGAGCCTGAGCGAGGTCCGCCGGTGGGCCCAGGAGCACCGGCTCGGGGACGGGCGCAGGGTGATCGATCACGAGTGGGCCCAGATCGGCCTGGCCCGGGCCCACGCCAAGGTCGACGTGCTCAAGCTGTTCAACTGGAAGGTGGCGTGGGCTGCCGACAAGGGTCTGAACCCGGCGGACGCGTCGGCCACCAAGGTGTACGGGACCGAGCTCGCACTTGAGGTCTACGGACTCTTGCTCGAGACGGTCGGCCAGGCGGGATACCTGGTCGAGGGGTCACCGGGGGCGGTGCTGCGAGGCCGCCTGGAGAATCAGGCCAGGGGCCAGACCATCTTCACGTTCGGGGGCGGGACGAACGAGATCCAGCGGGACATCATCGCCATGATCGGGTTGGGCATGCCGCGCGCGCCGCGTTGATGCCGGTCCGCTGAGCTGAGGGCCCCAACGGCGCCGGGCCGATACCGGCCAGTGAGTCCACGGGCAACGCGGAAGACGGAACGGTACGCTTTGGCGGTGTTCGAACGCTTCACCGACCGGGCACGGAGGGTCCTCACCCAGGCGCAGGAAGAGGCCCGCCTGCTCAACCATTCCTTCATCGGCACCGAGCACATCCTCCTCGGCGTCCTCAGCGAAGGCGATGGCCTGGGAGCCGAGGCGCTGCGATCGCTCGGGGTCTCCTCCGAGGCCGTGCGCGCCAGGGTCGTGGAGATCGTCGGGGCGTCGGTGAGCATCCCGACGGGCGCGCCCCCGTTCACGCCGCGGGCCAAGAAGGTGCTGGAACTGGCGCTCCGTGAGGCCCTCCAGCTCAACCACAGCTACATCGGCACCGAGCACATCCTCCTGGGACTGGTCAGGGAGGGGGAAGGGGTGGCCGCCACGGTGCTGGTCGGCCTCGGCGTGAATCTCTCCAGCGTCCGCCACGCGGTGAACGACCTCATGACGGGCCGATCGGACCAGCGGGCGGGTGAGTTCGTCGGAGGGTCCGTCGCGACCGTGCCGCATCCCCCGTCGCCGGTGGAGCCGTCGTGTCCGCACTGTCGCGCCGATCTGGTGGAGACGGCGCGGTTTCGCACCATCGACGTTCCGGCTGACGGCGAGGATGTGCAGCCGCTGCCGCTGTCGGTCGTCTATTGCCTGCACTGCGGCTCCACGCTGCACATGTTCCGGCACGACGCGTCCCCGCCACGCTGACGCGGGGTGCCGGGAGGGGCGTGGCACAGCACTTCGGCTATGCCGTCGACCGGCGCTACCTGCCGGTGCTGCTGCCCTTCCTGTTGCGGCCCTCGCGAGACGGCGTGACCCTCACCGACGACGGGTTGTTCACGGCCACCTTCGGTCTCGTCGGGATCACCACGCCGCGGACGAACGTGGCCGACGCGCACATCACGACGGACTATCGGTGGTGGACCGCGTGCGGAGTGCGCATGTCCTTTGCCGACGACGGGTTGACCTTCGGGACCAACAGCCGGCGTGGGCTGTGCGTCCACTTCACCGAGAAGGTGCGGTCGTCCCTCCGCCGTAGCGGCCATTCGGCCCTCACCGTGACGGTGGCCGACGTGGAGGGCCTGATGGCCGCATTGGGCGCGACGCGCCTGGGGCAACCCGGGGAATGAGGAGGTCGGACGCGCCGCGGCGCCCTACCCGGGTGGGGCGAAGAACTCCAGGGCGATGTTGTCGGGATCGCGGAACGACAGCCCCGAGCCGTAGGGGGCGTCGACGATGCCGCCGTTCGCGATTCCCAGCTCGTTGAGCCTCGACTCCCACTGCTCGAGCTCGGCGCGGTTGGCACAGGCGAAGGCCACATGGTCCAAGCCGGTCCGACGTTCGTTGAAGGGGCTCGCATCCACCAGATCGGGGAACTGGTGGATGCCCACCAGCGTCTGACCCCCGAGCAGCCACACCGCGTGGTGGAACGGACCGGTGTCCTCGTCGACGACGGGTGGACTGCCGATGAGCGCCTGGTACCACGGACGGCTCCGCTCCAGGTCGGTCACGGTGAGAGCAACGTGGGTCACGCCGGGGAATTCGGGCACGATCGTCCTCCTTGACTCGCTGCAACGCACGTTAGTTGGCATCCTCGTGGCGCACCGGGGGCGTTCGCCGTGCAGCGGACGTTGTCCATCTGTTGGGCCGCGCGGGGCGAGGTCACGGCGCCCCCGGGCCCGCCTAGCCTTGATGTCCGTGTCACGTCCCCGGCTCACGGTCATCGCGGTGGTGAGCCTTCTCGTCACCGGGCTGCTCGCGCTCGCCGTGTCCCGCGGCTTCAACGGCTTCCGGCTGGAGCGCCACACGCTGCACCTGCTGGGCCATCCCCAGGCGACCGACCGCTGGGGGCAGTTCGCCGACCTCCTCGCCGCGCCGGTCATCGCGGCCGTCGCCGTCACGAGCCTCGTGTTCGGCGCGCTGCGGGGCATCGCGGGGCGGGTCGCGCTGTTCGCCGCCTTCGCCGGCATCGCCTTCCTGATCAGCGAACAGATCATGAAGCCACTGGTGCAGGGCAGGTTCCAGGGCATGCTCAGCTTCCCCTCCGGGCATGTCACCGCCGTGTGCGCGACGGCGCTGGCCATGTGGCTCGCGCTCTACCCGGTGCTGGGCCGATGGGCCCGCATCACGACGTTCCTGCTGGGCGTCGTCTGGACCGGGTTGATCTCGCTGGCCGTCGTCGGCGCCTTGTGGCACACGCCGATCGACGACATCGGCTCGTTCTTCCTCTCCGTCGGCGTCGTCACGGCCGGGGCGGCGGCCCTGGCCCCGAAGCGCGCCGCGGAGCAGGGACGGGTCCCGCCCGCGGCGCCCGCCCGGGTGATGGAAAGGGTCTGAGGGGCGGCCCTCCCGGGGAGATAGCCTCCGCCACGAGTCCGCCCCGGTGATCACGGGGCCGAGAATGTGGAGTGGCGCATGCACAGCGGCGGAGAGCCGTCGACGAACGAGGTGCTCAATCTGTTCGTCGGCCGGCCCGGGTGGCGCCTGGAGCCGCAGTCGACACCGGGTGCCATGCCCCTGTGGTGCTTCGTCGCCAACGGGAAGATCGAGTTCTCCGTGACGGCCCACGCCGGCGGCCTCCTGCTCTACGTCATGGAGACCGACCAGGAGATCGTCTTCAAGGATGCAGAGGCGTTGATGGCCTGGCTGCGATCCAACCGGGCGGAGGCGGCCCTGGAGCCGGAGCAGCCCGGCCGAGGACCGAAGCGCAAGTCCCTGTTCCGCCGGATGACCGAATGGAGCTGATCGTTCAGGGCGCCACGAGCTCGATGGCGATGCCGTCGGGGTCGCGCAGCTGCAGCGAAGGGTGTCCGCCCTCGAGCACGACGCCGTCATGGTCGATCCCGACCTCGCGCAGGTGCGCCGCCCAGGCCTCGAGCGCCGTGCCGTCGGGCACCGCCAGTGCCAGGTGGTCCAGACCGCCCCGGGGCCCCTCCGACGGGTCCCGGGGGTTCGGCGCCTCGGTCAGCACCACGACGAACCTTCCGCCGCGGTGCTGCAGCGCCACGTAGCCGATGTCGGGATCGTCGGCGAAGGGCGCCAGGCCGAGCACGGTGCTGTACCACGTGGCGCTGGCGCCGACATCGGAGACCAGCAGCTGCACGTGCGACAGGCCGGTGACGGGCGCGCTCTGAACGGTCTCGTCCGCGGTCATACGGCGGAGCCTACCGAGGCACCGCCACGATCGGCTTGCCGCGTGGCCGGCGGCGGCGCCCCATCAGGCCCGAATCGGGCCACCTGTTTCCCGTGACGTCACCCGCTGCGTTCGCGCAGATCGTCAACCGTGCCGCCGGCTGACGGGAGGTCCGCCAGGGGCGGTCCGGTCAGGTGCGCCGCGGCGGTGGCGGACTCCTGCGCCGCCCGGCGCCGTCGCAACAGGGCCGGCGTGGCCACGGCCAGCGCCAGGATGGCGACGGCGACCGCGGCCAACCCGATGGTGCCGGCCGACACGCCGCCCTTCTTCGTGCCGGTCGCCGGAGCCGCCGTGGCCGGGGCGCCGCCACCCGGTGCCTTCGTCATGGCCGTGTACTGGGCTCGGGCCACCACGTCGGCGTCGGCGGGCGAAATCGGCTGCGCGTTCCCCGACGCCGCGGAGAAGAACGACAGCAGGTCCACGTACACGCCGGCGCGCATGGTGATGGCCTCGCCGACGCCGTCCTGATCGGTCGCCGCGAAGTAGGTCACACGGCGGGCCCCGGGTATGGTCCGCACCGGGTTCGAGCTGACGATCTCGCCCGACTCCAGCGAGTGCTGGGCGGCCTGCAGGAAGACCTGGGCCCCCACCGCGTCGGGGAAGCGGACCAGCAGGTCCTGCACCTGGTTGAGCCCGCCGTCGGCCTGCCACACCCGCTCGTAGGTCGAGATGGACCTGCCCAGGGTGGACAGCGCCCCCGCCGCCGCCGCCGGGTCCGGCGCGTTGGAGGCGAACCGGGAGGGGTCGAGCGGTCCCTGCGAGGTGACGGCATAGCCCAGGCCGAGGTTCGGGATCACCACGTCGCCGAGCGAGACGCCCGCCGCGCCCGCCGCGGCGACGCCGGTCGCCAGCGCACCCAGCACGGTGGCGGATCCCGCCAGGGTCAGCGTCAGGGCCACGATCAGGGCCGACGTCCCCCCGGAACGGGCCCGTCCCCGGGCCCGCGTCGTCATCACGCGATGAAGTACTTGGCCTCGGGGTGGTGGCAGATGATGGCGTCGGTCGTCTGTTCGGGGTGGAGCTGGAACCCCTCGCTCACGGTGACGCCGATGCGGTCCCCGCCCAGGAGCTCCACCACCTTGGCGTTGTCGTCCAGGTCGGGGCAGGCCGGGTAGCCCCACGAGTAGCGGCCACCCCGGTATTGCTGCTTGAAGAGGCCGCCCAGTGTCGGCCCGTCCTCGTCGGCGAACCCCAGCTCCTGGCGCACCCGGCGGTGCCAGTACTCGGCCGTGGCCTCGGCCATCTCGACGCTGAGGCCGTGCAGGAACAGGTACTCCTGGTAGTGGTTCTCGGCGAACAGGCGGGCCGCCTCCTCGGACGCCCGCGCCCCAATGGTGCACAGCATGAAGGTGGCGAAGTCCTCGTCCGCCGAGCCCACCGGCCGGAAGAAGTCCGCGATGCACAGCCAGGGCTCCTTGCGCTGGCGCGGGAAGGCGAAGCGCATCCACTCCGAGGTCCGGCTCTCGTCCTTCCAGATGACGAGGTCGTTGCCGTCGGCGTTGGCGGCGAAGTGGCCGTAGGCCACCGACGGCACGAGCAGGTCCGCCTCCTTGGCCTTGCCCAGCTGCTCGCGCAGCGTGGCCTTCACCCGGTCCTTGAACTCGGTGTCGTTCTCGCCGTTCTCGGGCCTGAAGCCCCACTGGTTGCGGAACAGGGCGGTGAGGTTGAGGTACTCGGCGACCTCGTCGACGGGGATCCCCACGGCCACCCGGCTGCCCACGAAGGGCGGCGTGAAGAGCGGGTTGTCCGCCGCCACGTCGGCGCGGGCGGGCTGCCCCTCCACGGGTGAGGTGTCCTGGGGGTCCAGGCGGCTGCGCTTGGGGACGTTCTTCTCGGAGATCTCGCGCCCGAACAGGGGGTCGTCCTCGCCCTTCTTCTTCAGCTCGACCAGCCGGTCCATGGTGCGCAGCCCCTCGAAGGCGTCGCGCCCGTAGAAGAGGCGGCCGTCGTAGACCTCGCGCAGGTCGCGCTCCACGTAGGTCCGGGTCAGGGCGGCGCCGCCCAGCAGCACCGGGATGTCCGACAGGGAGCGGTCGTTCAGCTCGACCAGGTTCTCCCGCATGATCAGGGTCGACTTGACCAGCAGGCCGCTCATGCCGATGGCGTCGGCCTTGTGCTCCTCGACCGCGCTGACCATCTCGTTGATGCCGATCTTGATGCCGAGGTTGACCACCTCGTAGCCGTTGTTCGTCAGGATGATGTCGACCAGGTTCTTGCCGATGTCGTGGACGTCACCCTTGACGGTGGCCAGCACCACGGTGCCCTTGCCGCCCTGGTCCGCCTTCTCCATGTGCGGCTCCAGGAAGGCGACCGCGCTCTTCATGGTCTCCGCCGACTGCAGCACGAAGGGCAGCTGCATTTCGCCCGATGCGAAGCGCTCGCCCACCACCTTCATGCCCTCGAGCAGGATGTCGTTGACGATGGCCAGTGCCCCGGTGCCCGCCTCGAGCGCCTCGGTCAGGTCGTCTTCGAGGCCGTTGCGGTTGCCGTCAATGATGCGCTGGGACAGGCGGCGGTCCACGGGCCAGTCGCTGTGGTCCTCCGCCGGGCCGGTGTCGGCCTTGACGCCCTCGAAGAGCGCCAGGAGCTCCTGGAGGGGGTCGTAGTCGTCGGTGCGGCGGTTGTAGATGAGGTCGAGGCAGACCTCCTTGGCCCGCTCGTCGATCCGGGCGAGCGGGAGGATCTTGGAGGCGTGCACGATGGCCGAGTCCAGGCCCGCCTGCACGCACTCGTGCAGGAACACCGAGTTGAGCACCTGGCGCGCCGCCGGGTTGAGGCCGAAGGACACGTTCGACAACCCCAGGACGGTCGACACGCCGGGCAGCTCCGCCTTGATCCGCCGGATGCCCTCGATGGTCTCGATCCCGTCCTCCCGGCTCTCCTCCATGCCCGTCGACAGTGGCAGGGCGAGCGGGTCGAACAACAGGTCCTCGGGCGCCAGCCCGTAGCGCTCGACGGCGAGGTCGCGGATGTTGCGGGCGGCCCGAAGCTTCCACTCCGCCGTGCGGGCCTGGCCCTCCTCGTCGATGCAGGTGCACACGACGGCCGCCCCGAACTCGCGGGCGAGCCGGAGGAACGTGTCGAGGCGCGTCCCGGGCTCGGCGCCCTCCTCGAGGTTGACCGAGTTGAGGATGGGCCGGCCGCCGAGCCACTCCAGTGCGGCGCGGGCCACGGGCCCCTCCGTGGAGTCGACCATGAGCGGCACGCTCGACTGCGTGCAGAAGCGGCTGGCGATCTCGGTCATGTCGGACACGCCGTCGGCGCCGGTGTAGTCGACGCAGACGTCAATGAGGTGCGAGCCCTCCTTCACCTGATCCCGCGCCATGCCCACGCAGGTGTCCCAGTCGCCGTCGAGCATGGCCTCGCGGAACGCCTTCGACCCGTTGGCGTTGGTCCGCTCGCCGACGGCGAGGTACGACGAGTCCTGGGCGAAGGGGACCGAGGTGTAGATGGAGGCGGCCGACGGCTCGTGCACCGGGTTCCTGGTCGCCGGCACAGCGCCCGCGCAGCGCTCCACCACGGCGGCCAGGTGGGCCGGCGTGGTCCCGCAGCACCCGCCGACGGCGGACACGCCGAACTCGGTCACGAAGCGGTGCAGGTGCTCGGCCAGGTCCTCGGGCGTGAGGTCGTAGTGCATGTTGCCGTCGACCACCGACGGGAGCCCCGCATTGGGGACGCAGGCGATGGGGACGCGGCTGGCCCCCGACAGGTGGCGCAGCGCCTCGCTCATCTCGACCGGTCCCGTGGCGCAGTTGAGGCCGACCACGTCGACCTGCATCGCATCGAGCACGGTCAGGGCGGCGCCGATCTCGGTCCCCGGCAGCATGCGGCCGGTGAGCTCGATCGTCACCTGGCACTGCAGCGGGACGAAGCGGTCCAGCGCCACCATGGCGCGCCGGGCCCCGTTGACGGCGGCCTTGATCGAGAGCATGTCGAACTGCGTCTCAATCAGCAGCAGGTCGACGCCGCCCTCCAGCAGCCCGAGCGCCTGCTCCTCGTAGGCGGCGCTGAATTCGGCGTACGAAATGTGCCCGAGCGTGGGGAACTTCGTGCCGGGCCCCATGGAGCCGGCCACCCAGCGCGGCCGCTCCGGGGTCGAGAACTCGTCGCGCACCGCGCAGGCGAGCTCGGCCGCGCGGCGGGTCAGCTCGCGGGCGCGGTCGGCCAGCCCGTACTCGGCCAGGACCACGGAGGTGGAGCCGAAGGTGTCGGTCTCGACCACATCGCACCCGACCTCGTAGAAGGAGCGGTGCACCTGGGCCACCAGGTCCGGGCGGGTCTCGACGAGCCACTCGTTGCAGCCCTCGAGCTCGGGCCCGCCGAAGTCGTCCGAGCCCAGGCCGAGCAGCTGCAGGTTCGTCCCCATGGCGCCGTCGAAGATGACGACGCGCTCGCCCAGCGCCTGCAGGTAGGTGGAGGCGGACGGGTCGAGCCGGCCGAGGAGTTCGGGGGAGGTGCTTGCCACCCCACCAGGATACCGGTGGCCCCCCGGGCGGCCCGAACGGGCCCCGGTAGCATCCCGCTGATGGCACCACGGATCTACACCAAGCGGGGTGACGACGGGACGACGGGCCTGCTCTACGGCGGACGGGTGCGCAAGGACTCGTGGCGTATCGACCTCAACGGCGTGGTCGACGAGGCGCAGGCCGCCATCGGCGTGGCGCGCGCCCACACCCCCGCGGGGACCGAGGTAAACGACCGGCTCACCACGCTCGCCCGCGAGCTCTACGTCTTGATGGCGGAGGTGGCCACCGCCCCGGAGAACCGCTCGAAGCTCCAGGCGGGGTCCAGCCTGGTGACGCCGGACATGGTGGCCGCGCTCGAGGACGGGATCGACGACCTGCTCGCCCGCTTCGACATGCCGAGCGACTTCACCGTGCCGGGGGAGAACACCGTGGCGGCCGCGCTCGACGTCGCCCGCACGGTCGTGCGGCGGGCCGAGCGCCTGGCCGTGGCCGAGCCCGTCGGGGACGGCTCGTCGGTGGTGGCCTATCTCAACCGCTTGTCGGATCTGCTCTGGGCCATGGCGCGCTGGCAGGAGGGGCCCGAGCACGTGCTCTCGAAGGGGGACGGGGCGGCCGGTCGCCCCTGATGCATTCGGGCCTAGGACCCCGAACTCGGTCCGGTCCCCGTTCCCGTTCCCGTTCCCGTTCCCGTTCCCGCGCCGGGTCGGCCGGATGCTCCGTAGGCCAACAGGTTGGAGCGCATGCCGAGCAGCCGGGCGCCCGTGACCGTCGGTACCGTGCCCGGAGGGAACAGCGCGCGCAGCTCCCTCTCGTCCAACAGGTTCAAGTTCTCCGTGGTGGCCCAGGAATCCTTGCCGAGCCGCCGCAGCGCCCGCTGATGCTGCTCCTGCGGGAGCCAGTGGAGAAACGGGACGTAGGTGTGCAGCTCCACCGGGAACCACCGGTTCGGCGTGGTGATGAAGAACCGCTTGGAGACCCGGAGGAGCTCGGCGAGGAACTGGCGTTGGCTCTCGCGGTCTCCGACGTGCTCAATCACGGCCGTCGAGAACGCGATGTCGAACTGCCCGTCCGCGAACGGCAGCGAGTCGCCCGCCGTCTGGACGAAGGTCAGCCCGGGGTGCAGGGTCTCGAGGGCCGAGGCATCCTCAATGCTGGTGGCGGTGATCCGTGACGGGTGCGGGTACCACTTCTCGAAGAAATTCGAGTCGGCCGCCGTCTGATCGGGGGTCACACCCACATCGAGAATGGTCGTCTCCGCGGTGGGAGCCATGGCGTCCATGAAAGCCCGGTAGAACTTCCGCCGGCCCGCAATGTTGAACCGGGTGATCACGCCACGCCAGCGGTGCTGGCTGTTCGTGTAGTCGATGTGCTCGCCCCCGGGCGGCGGGGACCCGGTCGGTACGGGCTCGGCACGGCCCGGGGGCTGTGGCAGGGGTCTGGCCGGGAGCGTCGCTTCGCTGGCCGGGCGGCTTCCTTCGGTCCCTTGACTCACGTTCCGGACATTCTCGCATATGGCTCGGAAAAGGAGGCGACCACGAGCGTGCTCCCCGTCGGGAGCGGCTCCGGGGCGGCGTGCCCGCTCACCCGCTCATCTCCAGCGGCACGACGTTCCGTCGCGCACCGGGACGCACTGCCAGAGCGACACCCCGCCGATGGTCCGGGGCGCGCTCCGAGGGCCCGGTCCATGACGACACGGGCCACGTCGACGTTCGGCTGGTCGTTGCCGGCGATGACGCTCGTGACGCCGAGCTTGTCGAGGCTGGCTCGCAGCGCCGCTGGGTCGCCGCAACTGGACGTGTCCCGTTTGGTGAAGATGCCCAGGAAGCAGTACTCCAGGGTGTTCGAGTCCGGGAAGAACGTCCCGACCCCGTCGGGACCGGGCCCGATGGCGTACCCACCGAGCATGCGAAAGCGCATGTTGGTGTCCGCCTGCCACAGCATGGGCCAGGCCATGGCCGTCAACGGGTACGGATAGGTCGCCACGAGGGAGCCGGGCTGTATCTGCTGCACGTCGCTCGTGGTGAAGAACGAGGGCACGTCGGCCGGCACCTCGTTGTACGGCCACGCCGGCGTCATCGGGATGAGCACGCCGACGCCGACGACGAGCGCGCCCACTGCGGCGAGACGTGCCGACAGGACACGACGACGGCTGAGCTGCGCCCGCGTCGGCGGCTGTGCCGCGTACGACGCCGCCCGCCTGTCGGTGGCATCGGTAATGGCGCGCTGCAGCCAGGAGTAGCCCTCGTCGAGGGCGACGCCGAAGAGGACCGCCACGGAGAACCAGAAGGCCAGCGCGAACCGTGACGGGATGATGTCGCCGAGGATCGGGAGGTGCACGAGGACGGTGTCGAGACCGCGAATTCCCGTGTGGTCGTTCCCGATGTAGAGGCGGGGCCCCAAGGAGCACCAGAAGCTGAAGAGGGCGACGGGGCCGAAAATGCGGACCAGCACCTTGCGGCGCAGCAGCACCACGGAGGCCAGGAGGAGGAGCAGGAGTGGAACGCCGATGTATTCGGTGACCTCGCCGGCCAGCGCGGCCGAGAACGCGTCGGAGATCCGGTTGGACCAGCCGAACGTCAGCCATTGCGTCGTTCCCGGTGTCACCAGACTGGCGAGGTCGGAGCTGAAGAGCGCAAGTTGCTGGTGTGTCTGCGGCGGGCCGGTGATCCGTTCGGGACCACGGAATTGGATGTACAGGGGGTAGGCGGCCAGCACCAGGAACGCGGCGGCGGCCGCGGCAGCGGCGCGGAGCACGTCGGAGGAACGCTGCAGGACCGTGTGCCGGTAGAGCACCGCCAGCACGATCAGGGTCGGGACGGCGAAGAGCGCGGTCACCGTGAGCAGTTCTTCGGAGACGAACAGCTGCGCCGCGAGCAGCACGCCGAGGATCGACCCCGCCGTGATCGGCGACCATTCCCTCTCTACCAGTTTGTAGAGCGTCAGCACGAGGAGCGGAGGGATCGCGTCGAAGACGAAGGTGATCCGGCCCCCGGCAGCCTCCGCGACAGCGAAGGTCGAGAATCCGTAGACGAGACCGCCCAGCCATGCGGCCGGCAACCAGCGCGTCCAGCGGCGGAGGAGGACGAACATCGTGCTGGCGGAGAGTGCCAGCGAGAGCGTCATGAGGATCGACATGGTGTGGACCACGCCGATCGTCTGGGTGAGCGGCGCGCCGAGGGCCCCGAGCGTCACCACCGACGTGTTCCACATCAGGTTCACGCCGCCGGGGGCGTCGATGTAGTTGGTCACCAGCACGGAATGCCCTTGCGTCACGGCCGAGGGGGTCCAGTGGATGAACCATTCGAGCAAGAGCTGGTCCCAGCAGTTGCACCCGTTGAGCTGGGACGACCAGTGCGTCCACACCGGCCAGAAGGCGAGTGCGGCCAGCGGGAGGTAGGCGCACAGGGCGAGCAGCCATGCCAACCAGGAGCGGCGGGGCGGCGAGTCCGAACGTATGCCGGGGACGTCGCTCTCGGGGCCGGCGCCGGTGTCCGCGTCGTTGTCCGCCCCGGGCCCGGCGCCTGCGTCCGCGGGCGCGCTCGGCGGCGCCTCCGTCAGTGTCGTCGCGTCGTTCGTCACGACCACCGGCGCCTCATGTGACATCCCGCCCGCCGTCTGGCGTCGAGGCGCTGTCGAGTCTCAAGAGCCACATCGGGGCGGGGTGCGCACGTGCGACGCTGCGAGCGGCGACGCGGGGCGGTGCGAGATTCTGCCATAGCGGCTTCCGGACGAGCGGGTCACCTCCACCTCCCCCGGTGGATCCGCTCGGCCCGTCCGGGGCCGCTCCGGTCCAGCGAGGCGGACCGGTGGTCACGCCCGTCCGGATGGCCGAGGAGCACGGCGCAGAAGAGGCGCCAGCCTTGGGGCACGCCCAGTCGGGCGGCCAGTTCGGCCTCCCCCCGGAAGGCGCCCTGGACGCACGCCCCCAGCCCGGCGTCGACCGCGCCGAGCAGGACGGCCATCACGCCGAACGCGGCGTCGCCGATCCAATAGGGCACGGGCCACGCGGCCTGACCGTCGCCCAGGCCGGAACGGGCCTTGTCACGCTCGCCGTAGCGTGCCACGTAGGCCTCCGGCGAGGAGTAGGCGAGGAGGACGACGGGCGCCCGCGCCAGGCCCTCGGCGCGGTCCTTGTTCTCGGTGCGCCAGGTCTCGTCCGTGGTGGCGTCGAAGTAGAGCGCCGTCTCGTCGGGTCCCGCCAGGACGACCCAGGCCGTACCCTGCGTGTTGCCGGCCGTGGGGGAGCGCAGGGCGCCGGCGAGGATCCGCTCGAGGGCGGCCGGGTCGACAGGATCGGTGGAGAAGCTCCGTACCATGGAGCGGCGTCGGATGGCCTCGTGGAGCTCCACGGGCAGGAGTCTTCCATCGGCCTGCCGGCTTGGGGCCCATCGGCCCCGCGTGCCCCGGGCCCTCTCCCCGGGAATGTTGACCCCGTTGGTAGTGTTTTACCATCTGAAGCCACCCGTCCGCATGGGCTGGCGCGACCCGGAGGTTCGATAGTGCCCACTCCCCGAGACCTGCTGAACGAGGCCAAGGCGTCCATCCGCGAGGTGGACCAGGCGGACGCGCAAGCTCTGTTGGAGGGCGGCGGCGTGACGTTCCTCGACGTGCGGGAGCCCGACGAGTACGAGCAGGGCGCCCTCCCCGGAGCGGTCCACCTGCCCCGCGGCCACCTCGAGTTCCAGGTCGAGGGCAAGCTCCCCGACAAGGACGCCCCCATCGTCGTCTACTGCGCCGGGGGCGTCCGCTCCGCCTTCGCCGCCAAGACCATGGGCGACCTCGGGTACGCCGACGTGCAATCGATGATCGGCGGCTTCAACAAGTGGAAGGACGACGACCGCCCCTGGGCCGCACCGCAGACCCTGACGCCCGCCCAGCGCAACCGGTACCAGCGCCACCTCCTGCTGCCCGAGGTGGGCGAGGTCGGCCAGCTGAAGCTGCTCGGCTCCAAGGTCCTCCTGCTCGGCGCGGGCGGCCTGGGATCGCCCGCCGCGCTGTACCTGGCCGCGGCCGGAGTGGGGACGATCGGCATCATCGACATGGACGTGGTGGACGAGTCGAACCTGCAGCGACAGATCCTGCACAACATGGATCGCATCGGTGACCGCAAGGTCGACTCGGCCAAGAAGACGCTGACGGCGTTGAACCCCGACGTCAACGTCGTCACCTACGACGTGCGCCTCGGCGCCGACAACATCCTCGACATCATCGACGGCTACGACGCCATCGTCGACGGGACCGACAACTTCCCGACCCGCTACCTGGTCAACGACGCCTCGCTGCTCAAGCGGATCCCGGTGATCCACGGGTCGATCTTCCGCTTCGAGGGACAGGTCACGGTCTTCGATCCCTACAACGGCCCCTGCTACCGCTGCCTCATCCCCGAGCCACCGCCGGCCGAGCTGGCGCCCTCGTGCTCGGAGGCCGGCGTCCTGGGGGTGCTGCCCGGCATCATCGGGTCGATCCAGGCCGTCGAGACGATCAAGGTCCTTCTCGGCCTGGGCGACCCGCTCATCGGGCGCCTGCTCGCCTACGACGCTCTCGAGGAGTCCTTCCGCACCTTCAAGGTGCGCCGGGACCCTGCCTGCCCGGCCTGTGGCCCGGACGCCGGCGAGATCGTCATCGCCGAGTACGACGATCTCTGCATGCCGCACGCGCACTGAGGGCTGCTCGCCGGGCCCGGCGCGCCGGGCCGGGCGCCACGGGGCTCACTCCTCGGCCTCCGACCCGAACCGGATTGTGTTCCCGTCCGGGTCGATGTGCGATCCCTCACGTAACCCGTACGGCATCAGGCGCACGGGGCGGGTCAGACCGCCGATGCCCGGTTGGCTCCACTCCTCGAAGACGGCGTCGGCGTCGCGCACATAGAGGTAGGCCGACGCTGGAGCGTGCTCCTGCTCGAGGGCGAGGTGGATGCTGAGACCGTCGCGGTTGGCAAAGCCGTAGTGGGCACCGCCCTCATCGGGGAAGGACTTGAATCCGAGCGAGGTGTAGTGCGCCAACGCAGCGGCGAGGTCGCGGACAGGGAAGATGGGGCTGAACTGGCGGAAGCGACGGGCGCGTCGTCCATCCGCGCGGGCGGGCGGCGACTCGGCCTTGATGTCGGCCAGCGCGATCAGGCTGGCCCGCATCGCCTCGATCTGCTCGGGTGAAACCCGGCTCGCCAGCTGCAAGTCGATCGCCTCGGTGCCGCGCCACACGGCTGCCGCCACCTCGTGGCCGCGCTCAGTCAGCTCGAGGGCGACGCGGCGCCTGTCCGAGCCGTCGGGGTGCCGGTCGAGATAGCCGCGGTTGACCAGGACGTCGATGACCTGGCTCACGGCCTGCTTGGTCACGACGAGACCGGTGGGGAGTTCGGCCCGGCTGCCGTCACCCGAGAGGACCCCGAAGAGGATGAAGGCCCCGTTAAAGGAAACAGATTTGATGGTCAAGATTCTTGATTAACCCTGCCGTCCTGCCTCCCTGGTGCATAGTGTCCGCACGTCCCCGACTGACCTGCTCACACGCCCGATCCCCGAGGTGGATCCGCCGGCGCCGCTGCCGCCGGACCTGCCCGGGCTGACCTCGCGGCGCGTCAAGCGCAACCGCCGCTTCTGGGGTGCGGGCCTGCTCGTGGTGCTGGCCCTCGTCCTCGTCCTCGTGCTCGGTCGTGGCGGCGGCGGGCACCCCTCGGCGGCGGGGCAGAGCCACAGCGGCGCGGGCCACCACCACGGCGCACCGCCGCCCAAGGCCGGCAACCCACGCCTCGACCCGGACTGGCAGGGCGACGGGAAGGCCGTCACCTTCGCCTTCGGCGGGGACGTGCACTTCCCGGCGGGCACCACCCTGGGAGACCGGCTGGCTGCGGACCCCTCGGACGCGCTCGGTTCCACCGTCCCGGCCCTCCTGTCGG
This sequence comes from uncultured Acidimicrobiaceae bacterium, assembly GCA_963804055.1. Lineage (GTDB taxonomy): Bacteria > Actinomycetota > Acidimicrobiia > Acidimicrobiales > RAAP-2 > Bog-473. The sequence continues at coordinate 649,895 of CAWDOU010000001.1, forward strand.
GCGTCGACCTCTCAATGGTGAACCTCGAGTCCGCCTTGACGGACGGCACCTGCCCCCAGCCGCAGGCCAAGCAGTTCGTCTTCTCCGCGCCGGCGTCCGCCATCAGCGCGTTCAAGGGCGCGGGCGTGACGCTCATCACCGAGGCCAACAACCACGGCGAGGACTGCGGGCCGCCGGGCCTTCAGATGGCGCTGACCGCGCGGGCGCAGACGGGATACACCGTTCTCGGCATCGGCCAGAACGCGGCGCAGGCGTTCACCCCTTACACGACCACCATCAACGGCCAGCACATCGCGATCATCGCCGCCACCCAGGTCATCGACTCGGACCTGCAGACGGCGTGGACGGCGACCGCGACGCAGCCCGGGCTGGCCTCGGCCTACGACGTGAACGACCTCGTGGCGGCCGTGGAAGCGGCCCGGAAGACCGCCGACACCGTGATCGTCTATCTCCACTGGGGCACCGAGCTCGACGCGTGCCCCAACCCCTTGCAGGAGCCATTGGCCCAGGTGCTGGTGCAGGCGGGCGCCGACATCATCGTCGGCACCCATGCCCACGTGCTCCTCGGCGGCGGCTACCTCGGCTCGGCCTACGTCGACTACGGCCTGGGCAACTTCGCCTTCTACGACAACTCGCCACCCGAGAACGCCAGCGGGTCGTTGGTGATCTCGGCCACCGGCCGCCACATCAACCAGGTGATCTGGCGACCAGCCGTGATCGTGAACGATCTGCCCCAACCCCTCTCGGGCGATGCCGCCTCGACCGCGCTCGCCGCGTGGAACCAGGCCCGCGCCTGCACCAACGTCTCGGTGACGCCGACGGCGCCGGTGGCCTCGGCCCGGACGGAGGTCGCACCCGCTCCGGCGGCGGCCGTGCAGACGCTCTCGGCCGACTCGGGCTGACCGCGGGAGTCGGCGTCGGGCCCAGCGAGCGGAGGGGGTCAGCAACTAGACAGGGGCCATGACACCGACGGCGGCCGCGGCCGAGACCGAGACCTTCCACGTGAACGGCGTCGACCTGGCATGGTCGGCTCGGGGGACCAGCCCGGCGGGGACCCCGACGCTCGTGCTGTGCCACGGCTTCACGGGGTCCTCGCACGACTTCGCGCTCGAGATCGACGCGCTGGCGGTCGACAGGCGTGTCGTCTCGCTCGACCAGCGCGGGCACGGCCATTCGACGAAGACGGGGCACCTCGACGGCTACACCATCGAACAGCTCTCGGCGGACCTGGCGGGCCTGCTCGAGGCGGTCGGGGAAGGGCCGGTCGACCTGCTGGGCCATTCAATGGGGGGGCGGGTGGTCATGGGGCTCGTGGTGGCCCGGCCCGACCTCGTGCACTCCCTGCTCCTCATGGACACCAGCGCGTGGTCGTTCCTCCCCTCCGACGAGGAGACTCGAAGCCTCGTCCGCGGCTTCATCAACTCGTTCGACCCCGCCGGGGGCATGCCGGTGGCGTTGAGCATGGGAGGTCCCGAGGACGTGCTCATCGAGGAACAGACGTCGGCCGAGTGGCGCAAGGAGAAGGACGCCATCTTCGCCGGCATGGACGCCTACGCGGTCAAGGCGCTCGGGGGCGCACTGATGGGGGATGACGCGGACGACGACGCCTCCCTGCGCGCCAGGCTCCCCTCCATCGACTGCCCGACCACGGTGATCGTGGGGGAGCACGACCATCCGCTCGTCGACCAGGCGCCGGCCCTGGCTGACGAAGTGGCGAACGGCAGGCTGACCGTCGTTCCCGGGGCATACCACTCCCCACAGCTCACGCACCCGTCGGCATGGCGTGCGGCCGTCCGGGAACATCTCTCCTGGGCGGCAACGTCATGAGCGACGCGACGCCACCCCACGCAGGCGATCGCATCGAGCTCGCCGGCACGGAGATCTCGATCCCGCCCCTCGGTGTGGGGACGTGGGCCTGGGGCGACAAGGGCACCTGGGGCATGGGTGGGTACGACCCGTCCCTGACGGAGTCGACCATCCGCGACGCCTGGGAAGCCAGCATCGCGGCGGGCGTGGTCCTCTTCGACACGGCCGAGATCTACGGCGGCGGAGAGAGCGAGCGCATCATCGGCCGCCTCCAGGCGGCGGACCCCGGCGTGCGGAACCGGGTCGTCATCGCATCCAAGTTCATGCCGAGCCCGTGGAAGGTGAACGTGCGCGCCGCATTGGTGTCGGCGGCGCGGAAGTCGCGCCAGCGGCTTGGGGTCGACGTGATCGATCTGTATCAGATCCACGGTCCTGTCTCGCTCCGGTCCCACGACGCGCTGGCCGAGGCGCTGGCGACGGCGCACGCCGAGGGCATCGTGGGGGCCGTCGGCGTGTCGAACTACTCGGCCAAGGAGACCCGGGCCATGGATGCCGCCCTGCGCAGGCGCGGCCTGCGCCTGGCCAGCAATCAGATCGAGTTCTCGCTCCTGCGCGCCATGCCGCTGCGCGTCGGGCTCATCAGCGCCTGCCGCGAGCTCGGCGTCGTGCCCTTGGCGTACTCGCCCATCGGGCAGGGGCGCCTGACGGGGAAGTACTCGGCGGCCAATCCGCCTCCCAAAGGGCGTTCGTTCTCGGATCACCCCATGGCCGAGGTGGACGCGATCGTGTCGCTGCTCCGTCGCATCGGAGAGGCCCACGGCGACCGGACGCCGAGCCAGGTGGCACTGGCCTGGCTCATCGCGCAGGGGGCGGTGCCCATTCCCGGGGCCAAGAACGGGGAACAGGCCCGGCAGAACGCGGGGGCGCTGGGTTGGCACCTGACCGCGGAGGAGCTCGACCAACTCACCGGGGCGTCGCTCTACGGCACCCGGACCATTCAACAGCGCTTTTGGCAACACGGCTGAGCGGGGCAGTACCGTCTTGAGGTGATCGCCGTCCTGGCCGACGCGGGGCTCCCACCTCTTGGAGGCTCGCAATTCCTCGCCACGCAGTTCGACTTCGTCCCGGTGGCCATGATCGTCGTCGCCCTGGTCCTCTACCTCTGGGGCGTCCGCCGCAACAACGCCCTGCACCCGCGCCACCGCTGGCCGGTGGGCAAGACGATCGCCTGGGTCGGTGCGCTCGCCACCACCGGCATCGCCATCTTCAGTTTCGTCGGCGTCTACGACGGCGAGCTGTTCTGGGACCACATGATCCAGCACCTGATCCTGATCATGGTGGCCGCACCGTTGTTCGCCATCGCCTCACCGCTGCGGCTCGCCTTCGCGGCCACCTCCGGAACAGCCCACCTGGTCGTCACGGAGGCGTTGCGCTCGCGCGTCGCCAGGTTCTTCGGGAATCCGATCGTCGCCTTCATCCTCTACGCCGTCGTCATCCCGATCAGTCACCTGACGGTCTGGTACAACTACACGCTCACGCAGGAGAACGTGCACAACGCCGAGCACCTGGTCTTCCTGCTGGTGGGCTACCTGTTCTGGCGGCAGGTCTTCGGGAACGACCCCAATGCGCACCGGCTCCACCCCGCGCTGCAGTTCTTCTACCTGTTCATGGCCATCCCGATCGACACCTTCACCGGACTGTCGTTGGCCGGTGCCACGCATGAGCTGTTCCCGGCCTACTTCGCCACCCACCGGGCCTGGGGCCCGTCCTACGTCACGGACCTCCACGTGGGCGGCGACATCATGTGGGTGGTCGGCGACACGCTGATGCTCTGGCCGATGATCCCCGTGGCGCTGCGCTGGATGCACATGGACGAGCGCAAGGCGGTGCGCGTCGATCGCGAGCTGGACGAGGTGGCGTCACGTGAGGCCGCCGCGGCCGGCCCGGTGCCCGATCATCCCCCGAGGTCCATCAGCTCCACCCGGACCCCGTCGGGGTCGGTGCAGTAGACGAACTCGAGGGCCGTCCCGCCGAGATCGATGGTCGTCCTGGTCGACTCGACGATGGCCCCGCCGAGCTCCACCATCCGGGCCGCCGTGCCGGCCACGTCCCGCACCCGGAAGGACAGGTGCGTCAACCCGAGCTGGTTCACCGCCCGCCGCTCGCGTGGACCGAACGGCGCGGGAGCGCGGAAGGCGAGGAGCTCAATGGCGGTCGGGCCGCGCCGGATGAACTGCGACGTCACGTCCACGTCGGGGAACTCCATGAGACGGGCGAACTCGGTGCCGATCTCGTGCGACTCCGCCTTCTCGAATCCGAGCGCGTCGCAGTAGAAGCGCAGCGACCGCTCCAGGTCGCTCACGCAGATGCCGAAATGCGAGAAAACGGGTTCCGGGGCGGCGTCCACGCTCGTAGTCTGCCTCGTGTGGCCGGGGTGCCCGGATCCTTCGTAGGCTCTGCGCCGTGACTCCGGACAAGCAGGACCCCCAGGACAATCCCGAACGCCTGACCGACTCGGGCATCGTCGTGCACCCCGTGTACCGGGCGGAGGACCTCGAGGACTGGGATGCGGCGGCGCAGCTGGGGGAGCCGGGGGCCTTTCCCTTCACCCGGGGCGTCCATTCCGGGATGTACCGCTCGAAGCTGTGGACCATGCGCCAGTACGCCGGCTTCGGCTCCGCCGAGCAGACCAACGAGCGCTTCAAGTTCCTCCTCGAGGCCGGGCAGACCGGGCTGTCCTGTGCCTTCGACCTGCCCACCCAGATGGGCTACGACTCCGATCACCCACGGGCCGAGGGCGAGGTGGGGAAGGTGGGCGTGGCCATCGACTCGCTCGCCGACATGCGGCTGCTCATGGCCGATCTGCCGATGGACAAGGTGACGACGTCCATGACGATCAACGCCACCGGCGCCATCCTCCTGCTCCTCTACGAACTGGTGGCCGAAGAACAGGGCGTGGACAGCGCCAAGATCCGCGGCACCATTCAGAACGACATTTTGAAGGAGTACATCGCCCGCGGGACGTACATCTACCCGCCGCGCCCTTCCATGCGCCTGATCGTCGATACGTTCTCCTACTGCGCCGCCAACCTGCCCAGCTGGAACACCATCTCCATTTCGGGCTACCACATCCGTGAGGCCGGTTCGACGGCGGTGCAGGAGATCGCCTTCACGCTCGCCAACGGGATCGCCTACGTCGAAGCGGCCATCGCCGCCGGCATGGATGTGGACGCGTTCGCGCCGCGCCTTTCGTTCTTCTGGAACGCCCACAACAACCTCTTCGAGGAGGTGGCGAAGTACCGGGCCGCTCGCCGCATGTGGGCACGCATCATGACGGAGCGCTTCGGCGCCAAGGACGAGCGCTCGAAGATGCTGCGCTTCCACACGCAGACGGGCGGCTCGACCCTGACCGCGCAGCAGCCCGAGAACAACATCGTCCGGGTGACGGTCCAGAGCCTGGCCGCCGCCCTCGGGGGCACGCAGAGCCTGCACACCAACGGGTTCGACGAGGCCCTCGGGTTGCCCACGACCCGGGCTGCCAAGATCGCCCTGCGCACGCAGCAGATCGTCGGGTTCGAGTCCGGCATCGCCGACACGGTCGACCCCTTGGCGGGCTCGTACTTCGTGGAATCGCTCACCGACGAGGTGGAACGGGCGGCGGACGACTATCTGGAGCGGATCGAGCAGCTCGGCGGCGCCGTGGCGGCCATCGAAGCCCGCTTCATGCAGGAGGAGATCGAGGCGGCGGCCTACAGCTTCGCCAAGTCGGTCGACGACGGCGAGAAGGTGGTCGTCGGCGTGAACCGCTTCACCGACGCCGAGGGCGAGCTGACCGAGGTCTTCCCGATCGACGTCAGGCTCCAGCAGATCCAGATCGACCGCACCCGATCGGTGCGGGCCGAGCGCGACCAGGCCGCGGTCGACCGCGCCCTGGCCGACGTGGCCGAGACGGCCAAGGGCGAGGGCAACCTGCTGGTGCCGATGAAGGCGGCTCTGAAGCAGATGGCCACGCTGGGCGAGGTGTCCGACGTCCTGCGGGCGGAGTTCGGCGTCTACCAACCCGGGGGCTGAGCCGGTGGCGGGGGAGGGGGTGTCCTCGGTCTGGCCCCTGTTCGGCCTCGCGGTGCGCACGCCGCGCCTGGAGCTCCGCCTCCTGCGCGAGGAGGATCTCAGTGAAATCGTCGCGCTGATCGACGGGGGCATCCACGACCCGGGGACGATGCCCTTCTACGTCCCCTGGACCGATGCCGAGCCACGGCAGCGGGCCCGTGAGGCGGCGCAGTGGATGTGGCGCAACCGGGCCAACTGGTCGGCGGACAAGTGGAACTTGACCTGCGGCGTCTTCGTCGGCGACAGGCCCGTGGGCGTCCAGGACGTCGGGGCGGAGCACTTCCGCGCCGTGCGCTCCGTCGAGACGGGGTCGTGGCTGGGCCGGGCGCACCAGGGGCAGGGGCTGGGTCGCGAGATGCGCGAGGCCGTGCTCCATCTCGCCTTCGCCGGCCTGGACGCGCACGAGGCGCTGAGCGGCGCCTTCGAGGACAACGCGGCCTCCCTGGCGACGTCGCGCGCGGTGGGGTACGAGGAGAACGGCGAGGCCCGGAGGCATCGTCGTCGCGGGTCGTTCCGGACCATCCGCTTCCGCCTGGGGCGCGAGGCCTGGGAGCGGCGGCGGCGCTCGGACATCGAGATCCACGGTCTCCAGGAGTGTCTCGACATGTTCGTCGGCCCGGCCGGCTGAGCAGCGGGACGGATTCAGCCGGCCGCGGAGCCGCCCCGTGCCGCGTCGAGTGCGGTGCCCACGGCGGCGCGCCAGTCGGTGCCCGGCGCAAAGTGGATGCCCGCCCAGCCGTGACGCACCGCGGCGTCGATGTTGGCCGCCGTGTCGTCGAGGAACACGACCGGGGCCCCTGTCTCGGCGATGCCGAGTCGGCGATCGGCCCGGCGGTAGAAGTCCGGGTCGCTCTTCACGGCTCCCAGGTCACCCGAGAAGGCGGTGCCGCGCAGGGGCAGCAGCGGAGCCAGCCGCTGCTGGAGGTAGCGGGCCCGGCGGGGCTCCTGGTTGGACACCAGGGCAACGGGCACTCCCTGTTCGCACCAGGCCCCCGCCGCTGCCAGGACCGCCGGCTCCACGACGAAGTCCTCCTCGAACCAGCAGTCCAACGCGGCTTCGACGCCGATGTCCCAACCCAGGTGCTGCAGCGCATCGGCCAGCGCGGATTCGACCGGGCGCCTGCCGGTCACCACATCGGCCCACGGCGCGGCGAAGAGGGTCTCGTCCAGGCGGCGCGCGTCCACGCCGAACCTCTCGCCGAATGCGTCCTGCCAAGGTCCGCGCCCGCCACGCTGGGAATCGAGGAGCACGCCGTCCACGTCGAGGGCCAGCAGGGCGGGCACCCGTTCTGGCGGGTCAGGGCTCATGACTCCGGTCACTGTCCCTCCGGGCGGCCCGTCGCGCTTTGCGGCCGAAACCGGAGAACGTGCCCAGCAGCGAGTACCCGCGCCGCTGCCGTATGGCGCTGCGCCGGAAGGGGTCGTCGGGCTCCAGGTGCTCCAGGGCGCCGGCGACCACTTGGTCGAACACGGCAGAGGCCTCCTTCGATCGCTTCAGCGCGACAAGCTCCGTGGCGATGGCCCACTTCTGAAGGAGGATCGCTCGCTGGTCTCCCCCGTTTCGCTCCAGGCGGTCGAGCGCGTCGGTGAAGAGCCCCAGGGCCAGCTCGTGGTTGCCGAGATGCCGATGCGTCTGGGCCAGATCGATCTCGGCCCGAACGGTCTCGGCGCTGTCGGCTCCCGTCGACCGGCGGGCCGACTCGAGCACGCGCACCCGCAGCGGGAACTCGTCGCCGAAACGCCGGAGCTTGCGGAGGGTGATGGCCAGGTTGACGGCTGTCTGCCGCGAGAGCCCGCTGTCGATGCCGGTGTCGCGGTCGGAGGACTCGAGGACCCGTTCCCACAGCCGCCGGGTGGCCTCGTGCTCGCCGAGCCGGTCGAGCACGATCGCCAGGTTGAACTCTGTCCATCTGACCCGAGCTTCGTCGGCGTCGGGAGAGCGGTTCTGCAGTGAGAGGGAGGTCGTCAGCACGCGCTCCGCCTCGCGGAGCTCGCCCGCGTCGCGCAGGGCGCGTCCCAACTGGAGCATGGCGTCGAACGTCGTCGGGTCCGACGCTCCGTAGAGCTCCTGCCGGGCATCGAGGAGGAGCCGCGCCTCCTCGACCACGCGCGCGTGGCTGTCGTCCATGTGGACGCCGACGTTACCGGCCGGCCAGGCCCCCGGCTCACGCCACGGCGCGGGTGATCTCCTCGAGCGAGAGCTCCGTGGTGTGCGAGGCGCCGCATGCCGCGCAGGCCTGCGTGTGGAGCGTCGAGCGGACGAGCCGGGTCCGATCCTCGTTCAGGAAGACGGTGAAGTTCCTGCCGTGCGGATCGATCTCCAGATCCGAGTAGGGACGCCATTCCGTGGAGATCCGGGGCCGCCCGGCGGCGATGCCCCGCAGAATGCGGCAGAACCGCAGCTGGCGGGGATCGAAGATCCAGGTGCTGTGGCACGATTCCAGCGTGATGATGTGCATGGCCACGAGCCTGATCGGCCGCCCTGAACCGGACCTCGGAGAAGGCTGGCGCAGGGCTTGGAATCTGATTGCAGAGTCATGACGCTTCGTTGACGGCCGCGCCACAGGCGCCACGCTGCGCGGTCAGGCGGTGACGACGGCCTCGAAGTGCTCGACCACGGGGAAGGGGTCGTAGAAGTGGTGCAATGCGGCCCGCCATTCCTCGTACGCCGCAGACCCCCGGAACCCTTCGGTGTGGTCCTCCAGACGCTCCCATTCCACCAGGAGCAGGAAGCAGCTGGGGCGTTCGACGCAGCGCTCGACCCGCAACGAGACGAAACCCGGGCTCGCGGCGATGAGCGCTTTCGCGGTGCCCATGGCGTCGACGAAGGCGTCCTCCTGGCCGGCAATGACCTCCAGGACCGCGTGCTCGGTGATCACGCGCCGAGCAGGCGGGAGCGCAAGGCCGGATCGGTGGCGGCGTCGATGGCCGTCCAGGCCAGCGCAATCGCTCCGTCGCGCACGGCGGCGTCCGCTGAGGGGGTCACACAGGCGGCGGCGAACTCGCGCTGATGGTTGACGGCCCCATGGGTCTCAATGCCGATGAGCGGATGGATGGTGGGCACGGCCAGCGAGACATTGGCCATGTCCGTGGAGAACGTGGGGAGCGGTGTGCCGTCGTCGTCCGCATCGAAATGACGGCCCAGCGCCTCGGCGTTGACCCGGTAGGCCTGCAGGAGAACGGGGTCCGCCTCCATGTGCGAGTACACCGGCGACAGCTCCTCGTACTCGAGCGAGCATCCCGAGGCGAGCGCACCCGCCTCGAAGCACGCGTCGACGCGGGGCCGCAGGGCGGCCAGGCCGTGCGCCGTGCGCGAGCGGACCATGTAGCGGGCGGTGATGGAGGCCGGAATGATGTTGGCGGCAGACGAGCTCTGCGTCACGACCCCGTGCACCTGGTCTCCCGGCGGCAGCTGCTGGCGCAGGAGGCCGATCGCCACCTGTGCGATCGTGAGGGCGTCCTGCGCGTTGACGCCTTCCCACGGCGCGGCGGAGGCGTGGGCCTCACGCCCGCCGAAATGCACGTCGTAGTGCGCCACGGCCAGGCAACTCCCCGTGAGCCGCTCGGTCGGCCAGGGGTGCACCATCATGGCGGCGTGGACGCCGGCGAATGCGCCGCGCTCGAGCATCAGCACCTTCCCACCGCCGCCCTCCTCGGCCGGTGTGCCCAGCACGCGCACGGTCAGCCCGATCTCGTCCGCCACGGACGCGAGCGCCAGCCCCGCCCCCACCGCGGTGGCGGCGATGATGTTGTGCCCGCAGGCGTGGCCGACGTCGGGCAGCGCGTCGTACTCGGCGCACACCGCCACGACGAGGTCGCCGTCGCCGGAGCGCGACTCGAGCGCCGTCGGCAGCTGGTAGACGCCTTCGTCGACGGGCAGGCCCCCGGCCCGGAGCGTCTCGGCCACCGCGTGGGCCGACGTGGTCTCCCCGAAGCAGAGCTCGGGCGTGGCGTGGACCGAGTGGCTCAGCGCCACCAGCTGGTCCAGGTGCCGCTCCACCACCGCGGCGGCGGCCTCCTTGGCGGACGACGCGGTGACCGGTGGGGCAGTCACCTACTCAATGACCGCCACGACGTCGCCGGCCCCGACGGAATCGCCGGCACTGACCTTGATCTCCTTGATCACACCGTCCTTCTCGGCCGCCACGGCGTTCTCCATCTTCATCGCCTCGAGCAGGCAGATCGACTGGCCCACCTCGACGACGTCGCCGACCGCCACGAGGACCTTGACGATGGTGCCCTGCATCGGGACCGTCACCTGCCCCGAACCGCTTCCCGCCACGGCTGCGGCCGCGGTGCGCTTGGGCCGTCCGGCCACCCGGCCGGGTGCGGCCGCGGTGCCCAGATCGGGCACCCAGAGGCGCACCGAGTAGCGCCGCCCGTCCACCTCGGCGGTCACGTCGCGCTGCACCGTGGGCACCTCGTCGTCCGCCGGTGCCGGTGCCGGTGCGCCGCCGGCGTCGACGACCAGTCCGCTCAGGTCGAGGGTGTCCTCGACCCACCTGGTCGAGTGGGCGCTGGTGGCGAAGTCGGGGTGGCTGAGGATCGCCAGGTGCGCAGGCAGGGTCGTGGCCACCCCGGTCACACTCGTCTCACCGATGGCACGCAGCATGCGTCGACGAGCCGTCTCGCGGTCGGGGGCCCAGACGATCATCTTGGCGATCAGATTGTCGTAGTACTGCGACACCGTGTCCCCGGACTCGTAGCCGGCGTCGAGGCGGACGCCGGGTCCCGAGGCGGCGTGGAACGACGTCAGCGTGCCGGGGGAAGGGGAGAAGCGGCCGCCGCTGGGGTCCTCCGCGTTGATGCGGACCTCGATGGCATGGCCGTTGCGCGCAATGTCGTCCTGGGCCAGGTCGAGCTTCTCGCCCGACGCGATGCGGATCTGCCAGGCCACCAGGTCCAACCCGGTCACGAGCTCGGTGACCGGGTGCTCCACCTGCAGCCGGGTGTTCATCTCCAGGAAGTAGAACTCACCGTCCTGGTACAGGAACTCGACCGTCCCGGCGTTGTAGTAGCCGCAGGCCTCTGAGACCTTGACGGCGGCCAGGCCCATGGCCTGACGCACATGATCCGGGAAGTCGGGGGCCGGGCTCTCCTCAATCAGCTTCTGGTGCCGGCGCTGGGCCGAGCAGTCGCGCTCGCCCAGCCAGAGCGTGGTGCCGTGCTGGTCGGCCAGCACCTGCATCTCGACGTGGCGGGGCCAGGCGAGATACCGCTCCAGGTAGATCTCCGGTCGACCGAAGTAGGCCTGGGCCTCGCGGGCCGCCGCCTCCATGGCCTCCGCCGCCTCCTCGGCCGCCCCCACGACCTTCATGCCGCGCCCGCCGCCCCCGTAGGCCGCCTTGATCGCCACGGGCCAGCCGTGGAGGTCTCCGAAGGCGACGACCTCGTCGGGCGAGGTGAGCGGCTCGGAGCGCCCGGGGACCCCGGCGACGCCGGCCTTCTCCGCCGCGAGCCGGGAGCTGATCTTGTCGCCCATGACCTCGATCGCCTCGGGCGGCGGTCCGATGAAGGTGACGCCGCGCTCGGTGATGGCACGGGCGAAGTCGGTGTTCTCCGAGAAGAAGCCGTAGCCGGGGTGCACCGCGTCGGCACCGCTCTCCTCGATGGCGTGCAGGATGGCCTCGGTGTTGAGGTAGCTCTCCGCCGCCGTCTCGCCGCCGAGGGCATAGGCCTCGTCGGCCATGCGCACGTGCAGTGCGTCGCGATCGAGGATGGAGTACACCGCCACCGTGGCGATGCCCATCTCGCGGCACGTCCGGATCACCCGGACGGCGATCTCCCCACGATTTGCAATAAGGACCTTCTTGATCACGCTGGCCTTTCCTCCCTGAGGCGGACCTTCACAATTGCACGCACCCTATGGTGTCTGCCATGTGGGCCGGGACCTGGGACATCCACCGGCTCGACGAGGTCGACTCCACCAACACATACGTGCGTGGGCTGGCCCGCCACGGGGCGTCCGCCGGGCTCGTCGCGGTGGCCGACCACCAGACCGCCGGGCGGGGCCGGCTCGACCGGCGCTGGGAGTCGCCGCCGGGTGCGAACCTCCTGGCCTCGGTGCTGCTCCGGCCCGACTGCGACGCCGGTGACGTCCACCTGTGTGCCGGGGCGGTGGCGCTGGCCGGAGCGGACGCCTGCCGCACCGTGGCCGGGGTCGAGCCGGAGCTGAAATGGCCCAACGACCTGCTCCTCGGCGGCGCCAAGTTGGCGGGCGTCCTGGCCGAGGCGGAGTTCTCGGGGTCCCGCCTGGCCGCGGTCGTGGTCGGCATCGGGATCAACGTGGCCTGGCCCGGGCCACCCGGGGCCGGAGGCATCTGCCTGGACGACGTCGGTGGGAGGACCCAGCCGGTGGACCGCCAGGTCCTGCTCCGCCATGTTCTCGACGCTCTGGAACCCCGGTGTGCCCTGCTCGAGGAGGCCGAGGGGCGGCGAATCATGGCCGAGGAGGTGCGGCGGCGCTGCGCCACGTTGGGCCGGCGGGTTCGGGTCACCCTGGCGACCGAGGAACTGACCGGGTTGGCGAGCGCCATCGACGACGCCGGCCGACTGGTCGTGGAATCGGCCGCAGGGCCCCGTGCCGTGAGTGCCGGTGACGTGGTGCATCTGCGGCCTGACCAGGGCCGCGAAGGCGTTCGGGGCCTGGGCTAATATTCGCCGCACTATGCGCCTTCTCGTCACGGGAGGTGCCGGTTTCATCGGGTCGAACTTCGCTCGCTACTGGGTCGAACAGCACCCCGAGGACCATGTCGTCGTCTACGACGTCCTCACCTACGCCGGCAACCGCCTGAGCCTGTCCGACATCGAGGACAGGATCACCTTCGTCCAAGCGGACATCTGCGACCCGGCCGCGGCCGAGAAGGCGTTGCGGAGCGAGGGGATCGACACCATCGTCCACTTCGCAGCGGAGTCGCACAATTCCCTGGCGGTCCTCAATCCCGGGCTCTTCTTCCGCACGAACGTCCTCGGGACCCAGACGATGCTCGAAGCGGCCCGCCAGGTCGGCGTGACGCGGTTCCATCACGTCTCGACCTGCGAGGTGTACGGGGACCTGCCGCTCGACACCGACGAGGTGTTCCACGAGGACTCGCCCTACCGGCCGCGCACGCCCTACAACGCGTCGAAGGCAGGGGCCGATCATGCGGTGCGGGCCTACGCCGAGACGTACGGGCTGCCGATCACGATCACGAACTGCGCCAACAACTACGGGCCCTACCAATTCCCCGAGAAGCTGATACCGCACTTCTGCGCGCTGGCCCTCGACGACCAGGCGCTGACGCTGTACGCCAGCACCGAGAATCGACGCGAGTGGCTGCACGTCCACGACCACTGCACCGCCATCGACGCCGTGCTCGCCCGGGGCCGGGTGGGGGAGACGTACCACGTCGGCAGCGGTGTGGAGGCCTCCATCATGGAGGTGGCCGACCGCATCCTCGCCGCACTGGGCAAGCCCGAGTCGCTCAAGACGATTGTGCCCGACCGTCCCGGCCACGATCGTCGCTACGTCCTCGACTCCTCCAAGCTGCGCAACGAGCTGGGATGGGCGCCGTCGGTGGAGTGGGAGCAGGGACTGGCCGAGACGGTGGCGTGGTACGCCGCCAACAGGGACTGGTGGGAGCCGCTGCGCGAGCGGGCGCCCGTCGCCGAGGGGTCCTGGGGCGGCGGAGCCAGCTGAGCGGTGCGGATCCTGATCACGGGGGCGAACGGGCAGCTCGGCCACGATCTCATCGACTGCCTGGCGGGACGCGTGCCCGACGGCGGCCGGCGCTGCGCGCTGCTCGGGCCTGAGGGCCCGCGACCGGGTCTCCGGCACGAGGTCCTGGGCACCGACATCGACACCATGCGGGTGGACGACCGCGATGCCGTCCTGAGCACGTTCGGCGCCTTCCGTCCCGAGCTCGTCCTGCACGGCGGCGCCTTCACCGCCGTCGAGCGTTGCGAGACCGAGGTCGACGATGCCTACGCCGTCAATGCCACGGGAACCCGGCACATCGCCGAGGCGGCCGACATGGTCGGTGCACACGTCGTCTACGTGTCGACCGACTACGTGTTCGACGGAGTGGCTGATCGCCCGTACCGCGAGTGGGACGCCCCGAATCCGACCTCGGTCTACGGCGCCTCCAAGCTGGCCGGCGAGCGTGAGTGCCGCCCCGGGTCCACCATCGTGCGGACGAGCTGGCTCTGCGGCGCCCACGGGGCCAACATCATCGCGACCGCGCTCCGCCTCGCCGCCGGCGAGGGACGGCTGCGGTTCGTCGACGACCAGCACGGCTCGCCCACCTTCACGGCCGACCTGGCGCCGGCCGTCGTCACGCTCGGTCTCGACCGCCGGCCCGGGACCTTCCACGTGACCAACAGCGGCGCCACCACATGGTGGGGTCTCGTTCGGGCGGTCCTGGCCGAGGCCGGCGCCGATCCGGAGCGGGTCGACCCGATCGCCACCACAGACTTCGACCCGCCCCTGTTGGCCCCGCGCCCTGCCTACTCGGTGCTCGACAACATGGCGCTCCGACTCTGCGGGTTGCCGGCGTTGCCCGATTGGCAGGACGGGCTGGCCCGTCTCGTCCCCGTTCTCAAGGCCCAGCAGGAGGCAGCGTGAGCGACTCCGCCACTGATCGTACGAAGCGCCACACCGTGGCGGTCATCGGGGCCGGCTATGTCGGACTGCCGACAGCCGCCACGCTCGCCCACTTCGGCCATCGCGTCGTACTGGCCGAGCGCGAGCCCTCCCGGCTCGCCGCCCTGCGCTCGGGTCGCATGCCGATCGTCGAAGCGGGCCTCGACGAGCTCGTCGCAGGCGGCGTGACCGCGGGCAATCTCTCCTTCACCGACTCCGCCGTCGAGGCGGTGGCCGGGGCGGAGTTCGTGTTCCTGTGCGTGCCGACGCCGCAGAGCGCGGACGGCTCGGCCGATCTGTCCTATGTCGAGTCCGCGGCCAAGGAGATCGCGTCGTCGCTGCGCGGCGGTGCGATCGTGGTCAACAAGTCGACGGTGCCGGTCGGCTCGGCCAACATGGTGGAGCAGGTCATCGGCCGTCCCGACATCAGCGTCGTGTCGAATCCCGAGTTCCTCCGCGAGGGCACGGCGGTGCACGACAGCCTCAATCCGGACCGGATCGTGGTCGGAGCCGACGACGCGCTGTCGGCGACGAAGGTCGGTGAGCTGTTCTCGGCCACCCGGGCGCCGCTGATCGTGACCGACGCCACGACGTCGGAGACGATCAAGTACGCGTCGAACGCGTTCCTGGCCACCAAGCTGAGCTTCGTGAACGCCCTCGCCGGCCTGTGCGAGGAGGTGGGAGCCGACGCGCGCGACGTGCTGCTCGGACTGGGCTACGACAAGCGCATCGGGTTCGAGTTCCTCCGCCCGGGTCCCGGCTGGGGTGGTTCCTGCCTCCCGAAGGACACGAGGGCACTCCTCCACATCGCCGGCGAGGCCGGGTACGACTTCTCGCTCCTGGCCGGCGCCATCGCCTCCAACGACGAGCAGCTGTCACGGGTGGTGGCCAAGGTCGAAACGGCCTGCGGGGGATCGGCCTCGGGAGCGACCGTGGGCGTCTGGGGCCTCACGTTCAAGGCCAACACCGACGACCGCCGTGACTCGCCGAGCCTGCAGATCGCGCACCGCCTGGTCGACCTGGGTGCCACGGTGCAGGCTTTCGACCCCACGGTCGATCCCGAGACCGACATGCCCGACCTGCAGGGCCTGCTGCTGCGGGCCGACCCCTACGAGGCGGCCGAGGGCGCCCGCGTCGTGGTCGTCCTCACCGAGTGGGACGAGTTCCGCTGGCTCGACTTCGCCCGGGTCTCCGCCGCCATGGCGGAGCCCGTCATCATCGACGCCCGCAACCTGCTCGACCCGGCGGCGCTGCGCCGCATGGGATTCCGCTACTGGGGGATCGGCCGCCGATGAGCCGCGTGGTGGTGGCCGGCGGGGCCGGCTTCCTGGGCTCGCACCTCTGCGACGCCCTGGTGGCCCGGGGCGACGCCGTCGTCTGCCTCGACGATCTGTCGACGGGGTCGCGCGAGAATGTCGCCCACCTGCTCGACCATGATCGCTTCACGCTCGTCGTCACCAACGTCAGCGAGTCGGTCGAATTGCCCGACGCGGGGCCGGTCGACGCGGTCTGCAACCTGGCCTCCCCGGCCTCGCCGCCGGCTTATCTGGCCCGCCCCTTCGACACCCTGGCGGTGGGCAGCGAGGGCACGCGCCGCCTCCTCGAGCTGACCCGGCGGCACGGGGCGCGGTTCTTGATGGCGAGCACCAGCGAGGTCTACGGCGACCCGACGGTGCATCCGCAGGTGGAGAGCTACCGCGGCAATGTCGACCCGACGGGGCCGCGCAGCGTCTACGACGAGGCCAAGCGCTTCTCCGAGAGCCTGACCATGGCGATGCACCGGATGCACGGAGTCGATGTGGGCATCGTCCGCATCTTCAACACGTACGGTCCCCGGCTGTCGGCCGGCGACGGACGCGTGGTGTCCAATTTCATTGTGCAGGCCCTACGCGGTGACCCGCTGACCGTCTACGGGGACGGCAGCCAGACGCGGAGCCTCTGCTACGTCGAGGACGAGGTCAGGGGCCTCGTCGCCCTCCTCGACTCCTCGCTCGTCGGACCCGTCAACATCGGCAACCCCGACGAGCGCACCATGCTCGACCTGGCCCGCTTCGTCCTGGAGGTCACCGGGTCGGCTTCGGAGGTCGTCTTCGAGCCGCTGCCGACCGACGACCCGACCCGGCGCTGCCCGGACATCACCCTGGCCAGGCGGGAGCTGGGCTGGGAGCCCCGGATCGGCCTGCGGGAAGGGATCGAGCGCACAATCCACTACTTCGCGGACAGAGTGCAAGACTGACCAACGCCATGACGGAGCCTGACGTGACAGAAACCGACCTGACCGGTGTGAGCGACGCAACAGACGAGCTCACGCCCCGCACCTATAAGACGCTGACGGTCATTGTGCCCGTGTTCAACGAGCGCACCACCGTGGCCGAGGTGATCCGACGCATGCGGGCCGTGGAACTGCCCGTCGTGCTCCAGATCATCGTCGTCGACGACGGCTCGAGCGACGGCTCCGACAAGGTGCTCGGCGCGATCGAGGACTCGACCGTGCGGGTCCTGCGCCACAAGGTGAACCAGGGCAAGGGCGCGGCGATCCGCACCGGGCTGGCCGAGGCCCGCGGCGACCTCGTGCTCATTCAGGACGCGGACCTCGAATACGACCCCAACGACTGGCCCCGCCTGCTGGAGCCGATCATGCGGGGCAAGTCCCGCGTCGTCTACGGCAGCCGCTTCACCGGCGAGCGCAAGAACATGATGCCGCTGCACTGGTTCGGCAACCGGCTGCTCTCCCTGGTCACCAACATCCTCTACCGCACGACCCTGTCGGACATGGAGACCTGCTACAAGCTGTTCGACGCCCAGGTGCTCGACGGTCTCACCGTGGTGTCCAACCGCTTCGACTTCGAGCCCGAAATCACGGCCAAGGTGCTGCGCCGCGGCCATCGCATCTACGAGGTGCCGATCTCCTACGCGGGCCGCGAACACGACGAGGGAAAGAAGATCACCTGGCGCGACGGGTTCAGTGCGCTCCGGGCTCTCGTGAAGTTCCGCTTTACTCGGGAGTACTGAGCTCCGGGTGTCCGGTTCCCTCGGCGCCGTCGTCGTCGACCACGACGCCGGGCCACTGCTCGACCGCTGCGTCCGCTCCATCCTCGAGAACGGGGCGGCCCCGGTCGTGGTGGTCGAGAACGGAGCACCGGGCAGCGCCACCTCAGTGCTGGAGCACCTCCCGGGTGATCCGGGCGGCCATCCGGTGCAGCTGGTGCGGCCCGGTCGCAACCTGGGCTTCGGCGCGGGAGTCAACCGGGGCCTGGCCGTCCTGGCCGGCGAGCCGACGCCCCCCGAGTGGATCCTCGTCTGCAACCCCGACGTGGTCGTGCACCCGGGGGCGCTCACCGCGCTGCGCCAGGCGCTCGAGGCGGAGCCGGCCTGGGCGCTGGTCGGGCCGCGCATCTTCACCGAGACGGGCGACGTCTACCCGTCGGTGCGCAACTTCCCGACCTTCACCGACGCAGCCGGGCACGCGCTGCTGGCGCTGTTCAACCCCGAGAACCCCTTCACCATGCGCTACAACCCCGGCACGCCCGCCGGAGAGGTCGTGACGAGGGCGGCGTGGGTCTCCGGCTCGTGCTTCCTGGCCCGGCGCAGCTCGCTGGAGGAGCTGGGCGGTTTCGACGAGGCGTACTTCATGTACAACGAGGACATGGACCTGTGCTGGCGCGCCCATGACGCCGGATGGGGCGTGGGATTCGCGGGGACGGCCGAGGTGACCCACGTGCAGGGGGTCAGCACGGCGCGGCATCCGTACCGGATGATGGCGGCGCACCACCGCTCGGCCCTCCGCTTCACGTTCCGGACCACCAGGGGCTGGCGCCGCGTGGCGCTCCCCTTCGCGGCGGCGGTGCTCGGGGCGCGCCTGGCCATGGCCACCGTCCGCATCGCCCTCAGCCGCTAGCGCATTGGGCGGGCACCGGGCACTGCTCGTCGTCGCGCTGGTGGCCATCGGGGTGACGCTGGTGGCGCTCGTCGCGGCGGCGGAGCTCACCGGGCCGGCGCACACGTCCCAGGTGCACGTGGAGCCCCAGGTCACCTTCGCCCTGCCCCCGCCGGCCTCGGGCTGCACCGGGGCGGCGCCCCACGCCGGCGGCGGGGAGGCGGTGCCGCTGACCGTCAGCGTGGTGGCCGGGCAGGTGGCCGAGATGGTCGACGTCTGCATCGGCACCCACGGGCCCTATCCCTTCGTCCTCGACTCCGGGGCGGGGCAGTCGACCATTGACGCGGGGCTGGCCCATCGTCTGCATCTGGCGAGCGCCGGGGCCGCCGAGGAATTCGCCGGCGTGGGGTGCACGGGGACGGCCCGCCCCGTCACGGTGGGGGCCTGGTCGCTCGACGGCATCCCGCTGGCGGGCCAGGAGCTGACCGCGGCCACGTTGCCCCAGATGGGCGGGAAAGGTGAGGCCGTCGGACTCCTCGGCTCCGACGTCCTCTCCCGCTTCGGAGCGCTGCGCATCGACTTCACCGCCGGCGCGCTCGTGCTGCCGGGCCCCGAGGGCGCTCCGCTGGCCCAGTCGTCACCCTTCACCGGACCGCTGGGCGCACCGCCGGCGGCGCTGACGCAGGGGGAGAGCGGCAAGACCGTGCCCCTGACGGTCACGCCGGCCAGCGGCGACGTGACACTCGGTGTCACGGTCCGCTTCGCCGGCGGCCCACGACGGGCCTTCGTCGTGGACACCGGCTCCTCGCAGAGCGTCGTGTCCTCGCTGGTGGCCCGCAGGGTACCGCTCCGGACCACCGACCTGGCCCAGCGCCAGTCCACCGTGTGCTCGGTGATCACGGTCCCGCTCGTGCACAGCGGATCGTGGTTGGTGCCCGGGGTGCCACTCCACCCGCAGCTGATCGGGTCGACCGACTTCGGCGCCATCAGCCTCTCGGGCACGCAGGGCTTGCTGGGGTCGGACCAGCTGCGGCGCTACGGGTGGGTCATCCTCGACTACACCGACGCCCAGATGGTGCTCGGGTGACGTGGTCGTTCAGGCCAGCGCCGCGCCGAGGGCATCGAGGAGCTCGCCGGTCCCCTTCTCGCGGATGGCCGGCGTGTCCGCGCCGTCGAGGAACACGCCCTGCTCCGTGAACGTGAGCGCGGTGCCCGACGAGGCCGGGGTGAACTCGATCGTCGTCACGGAGACGGAGATCAGCGCGTCGTCGGCCTGCATCACGTAGCCGTAGACGATGCGCTGGTCCTCCACAATGTCCTGATAGGTGGCCACGTAGGTGTACACGGGCCCACCAGGGGGGCCGCCACGGTTGACCTCGGTGCCGCCCACCCGGAAGTCGAGCTCGTAGTCCGTCGACCCCGGGGCGCCGAACCAGCGTGCCTTGGCCTCTCGGCTGGACCAGGCGGCGAAGACCCGCTCGGGTGGAACCGGGTACGTCCGTCTGACGGTGAACATGCCGTGCTCGGCAGTCCTGGTGGTCATCTCACGCTCCTCTCGAGGGTGATCGTTCGGTGTGTTCCTGCTCCGCTGCTGCCGTGGCCTCGGCGGCCACGTCCTCGGCGAGCACCTGCCCCAACCTGTCGAGCCGGCGTTCCCACAGGGCGCGCTGGCCGGCGAACCAGTCCTCGGCGAGGCGCAGCCCGACCGGCTCGAGCCGGCAGGTGCGCGTGCGCCCCACCTTCTCGGAGCGGACGACGCCGCAGGACTCGAGGACGCCCAGGTGCTGGACCACCGCCGACAGGCTCATGTCGAGGGGAGCGGCCAGCTGGCTGACGGTGGCCGGACCGCCGCTGAGGCGTTCGACCAGGTCGCGGCGGGTGGGGTCACCCAGCGCGCGGAACACCTCGTCGACCGGTTGATACTTAAGCATTGACTTAAGTATCAACGAGGGGCCTGCCGGCTGTCAAGGAGGGGGACGCACGGGCGCGCCCGGGTCACTCGGGGCCGGACAGCCCCAGCATGTCGGTCACGCCGTGATCGCGTCCCGCCGTGTAGCCCCCGTCGACGGGCAGCGCGTGGCCGGTGACGAACGACGCGTCGTCGGAGAGCAGGAACGCCGCTGCGGAGGCGATCTCCTCGGGCCGGCCCATGCGCCGCCCCAGCTTGTGCTCGTGGACGATGTCGGCCAGGGCCGCCTCCATGCCGGGGCCGAAGATCGACGCGGTCATCGGCGTCTCGATGAACCCCGGGCAGACGGCGTTGACCCGGATGCCGCGCCCGGCGTAGTCGATCGCCATGTTCTTCGTCAGGAGCACGACACCCCCCTTCGAGGCGCTGTAGGCGCTTCCGCCCGCCGTGCCCTCGAGGCCCTCGATGCTGGCCACCGTGACCACTGAGCCGCGCTGCCCGTCGTCGCGCGCCGGCTGCTGCAGCATCTGCCCGATGACGTGCTTGGCCGTCAGGTAGGTCCCGGTGAGGTTCACGGCGATGACACGGGCCCACTCATCGGCGGGGAGCATGTGCACCGGGCCGCCGCCCGCCACCCCGGCGGCGTTCACCAGCCCCTCGACGCTGCCCCCGAAGGCCGCTGCGGTGCGCACGAGCTCGACCACCGATCCCTCGTCCGCCACGTCGACCGGCGTGAAGTGCCACCGCCCGTCGGCTCCCACCGGCGCGTCCTCCACCGTGGTCAGGTCGGCGCCCACGACGCGCGCGCCCTCCTGGAGCAGTCGTGCCGCCGTCGACTGGCCGATGCCCGAGGCAGCGCCCGTCACGATGTAGGTCCTGCCGTCCAATCCACGCATGGTGCCTCCGTTTGGTTGCGCCCGGGCGACCCGGGCTGATAGGAGCAGTGCACTGTTCTAGCCCGGGCGATCCCGGGAATCACCGTCCCGGGGGGAGCCCACGTCATGAAGTTCGCGCTGTTCTACGAGATCCCCGTCCCCCGTCCGTGGGAGGAGGACAGCGAGCTGGTGGCCTACCAGAACACGCTCGAGCAGGCCATCGCCGGCGACCGTCACGGGTGGCACGCCTTCTGGACGGTCGAGCACCACTTCCTGCAGGAGTACTCGCACTGCTCCAACCCCGAGGTCCTCTACGGGGCCATCGCGTCCCGCACCGAGAACATCCGGCTCGGCTACGGCGTGCGCCTCATGCCCAAGCCCTACAACCACCCCGTGCGCACGGCGGAGTCGGTCGCGGTGCTCGACCTGCTGTCGAAGGGCAGGGTCGACATGGGGGCCGGGCGTTCGGCCACCCGCACCGAGCTCGAGGGCTTCGACGTCGACCCCGCCGTCACCCGCCAGATGTGGCAGGAGGCCCTCGAGCACATCGTTGGCTGCTGGACCAATGAAGAGTACGAGTTCGCCGGCGACTACTGGCAGATGCCGCGCCGCCGCGTGCAGCCCAAGCCGTGGCAGAAGCCCCATCCGCCGCTGTGGGGTGCCACGACCAGCGACGAGGGGCACGCCCAGGTGGGGGACCTCGGCCTCGGGCTGTGCTCCTTCGCGGTGGGCCTGCCGCCCGCCGAGGTCAAGCGGAAGATCGACGTCTACCGGGCCGCCGTCGAGAAGTGCACGAAGCCGGTCGGATCCTTCGTGCACAACCAGGCGGCCACCTTCACCATGGCCCTGTGCGGTCCCGATGCCGACAAGGCGAAGGAGGAGGCCCGCGAGTCCTTCGAGTGGTATCCCAAGACCGGGGCCCGCCAGATCGCCACGCTGACGGACTGGATGGCCGAGCGCAAGCAGGAGCTCGGCAGCTACTCCTATGCCGCCGACATGAAGAAGACCGATGACGAAGGCACGCTCGATCTCCTGAGCCTGGAGTACCTGGTGGACGCCAACGCCTGCGTGCTGGGGACGCCCGAGCAGTGCCTGGAGGCCTGCCGCGCCTACGAGGCGGCCGGGGTGGACCTGCTGCTCTGCCTCGTGAACCCCTACAAGATCGCGCACGAGACCGTCATGCAGACCATCGAGCTCATGGGCACCGAGGTGATCCCGCACTTCGCCGACTGAACTGCCCGCCGCCCATGGGGCAGGCTTGGGGGATGGCGATGGTCTCAGCGCGCCGCTGGCCGGCGGTGGTCGCGGTGGTCGCGGTGGTCGGATTGTCGGCGCTGGCGCCCCTTGTCGTCGCGGAACCGGCGACCGCGGCGCCCAGGAAGGGCACGACGCTCCAGAAGCCCCCCGCACTGGCCCAGTCCGGCCCCGTCGCCTTCTGGAGCTGCCCGGCCAGGACGACCGAGATCCTGGTGGCGCTCAACACCCTGACCCTCCACCCCGGGGGCACGCTCGACCTCTCCTTCACGGTGAAGAACGGCGGCACCGCATCGTGCAACTACACGGCTCCCTACGCCGGCGTCACCCCCGGGCCCACCACGACGGCCTTGACCGCCGGCCCCTGCGGCTCGGTGAGCTTCACCGTCGAGGACTCCCACCACCACGACGTCTGGCCCGGGGCCGAGGTCGTCAATTGTCCCGCCCTCGGGTTCGCGCAGCTGGCTGCCGGGGCCACCGTGTCCGGCAGCGGCTCATGGAACCAGGACAGGCCCAACAGCACGCGTCGGGTGGCGCCGGGGGGATACACGCTCGTCGTCGGGAACACGCACATCAGCTTCCGGGTGCGCGTCGACAAGTCGTGACGGGCGCGGTCGCCCGTTCATGCAGAGTTCGCGTCCGAGCTGGACGGGCGCCGTTCTCGCGTGGCGGGCCCGCGCGGTGGGTAGCGTGACGGCTGGCGGGGACGGACGGCGAAGAGGAGTTGTCGGCAGTGCGGAAGGTGCACCACCCCACGATCGCGCAGCGGTCCGACGGCAGATGGATCGTGGTGTGCGAGGACTGCAAGCGGGGGGGCGAAGCGGCCACGCCCCCCGGGATCAACAGCCCCGTCGAGTCCTACGAGGTGGCCCGGCGCATGTGGGAGAGCCACTGCGAGCGACGGAGCCCCCCGTTCCGGCGCTCCGGCTGAGCTCCCCGCGGTGAAGAGGGAGCGGGCTGGCTCAGGTCAGCATCCAGATGCCCCAGGCGATGACCGCCCAGGGAAGGATGGCGAGCGCAAGTCCCGCCACCGCCCACGGGCCGACGGAGGACTCGGAAGGTACTCCTTGGACTGTCGGCGCGAACAGGCGTAGTTGCTCGTTGAGCGTCAGACGATTCCGGCTCAAGACCGGGTGCGTGTTCCCCGAACTCGCTGAATTGTGCGCAGCGTTCACAGGTCCCCCTCCTGAATACTGGGCTCCGACTCGTCACAGAAAGTTACCGAATCAGACACTCTCAAACAACGAATGCACAACAGAAAGTTCACTGCTCGTGCCTACATGGGGGTTGCATCAAAGGTCACAATCTGGTCGGGGGGCCGGCAGCCGGCCTAGGGGATGAGCGCGATCTTCCCCACGGCGCGTCGACCGAGCAGGTCCTCGAGGGCGCCGGCCACGTCGTCGAGGGGGTACTCGGCCGGGCGCACGGGGTCGAGCGTGCCCGCGCCGACCATGGCCAGGAGGTCGTCGAGGAGCGCGCGCTGCTCGGCCGGATGGGTCATGGCCCAGATGCCCCAGTCGATGCCGATGACGGACCGGTTGCGCAGCAGGATCTGGTTCAGCGGCACCGACGGAATGTCGCCTGACGCGAACCCGATGACCAAATAGCGGCCGCCGTCCCCCAGGGCACGCAGCGCCGGCTCGGACAGCGCGCCGCCGATGGGATCCACCACGAGGTCGACGCCGGTCCCACCGGCCCATGCGCGCGCTGCGTCCTTGAGCGGTTCAGCCGCCGGGTCGAGCACCGACTCCGCGCCGGCGTCGAGCGCCGCCTGCCGCTTGTCCGCGCTCGACGCCGCGCCGAGCACGCGGCACCCCAGCGCCCGCGCCACGCCGATGGCCGCCAGCCCGACGCCGCCGCCGGCCCCGAGGACGAGCACGGTCTCGCCGGGTGCGGCGTGGGCGCGATCGCGCAACGCGAAGAGGCATGTGCTGTAGCTCTGGGTGAAGGTGGCGGCCCGGGCGGCGTCCATGCCGTCCGGGAGAGCGATGGCCGTGTCGGCCGCCACGACGACGCGGCTGGCGAAGCCACCCAGGCCGACCGACGCCAGGACCCGGTCGCCGACGACCACGTTGCGCACGTCGGGGCCGACGGCCACCACGTGGCCGGCCACCTCGCTGCCGGGCACGAAGGGGAGCGAGGGCTTGATCTGGTACTGCCCGGCCACGAAGAGGCCGTCGACGAAGTTCACACCGGCGGCCTCGACGGCCACGGCCACCTGGCCCGGTCCGGGCTCGGGGTCGGGACGTTCCTCCACCCGCAGGACGGACGGCGGACCGAGTTCGCGACAGACGGCGGCGCGCACGGACCGTGACGCTACCGGGTGGCCCGCGAGCCACCCCAGCCGGAGCGGGCCGCGAGCGTGGCGGCCAGGCCGGCGCACCCCTGGCGCGCAGGTTCTGTGCGTCCCAGCCGGTGTCCGATCCCGAATCCGTCTCAACGGCAGTTGTGCCTGGGTGAAGCGCTCAAGAGCCCTTTGACCCGGGCCGAAAGTCACATGTGCCTCTCTCCGAGCACCTCTCCCGCCCGATCACCCTGCCCGACTCCGAGCCGGTCGCGGCCCCCCGGTCCTGGCTGCCCCGCCGCTTCGTGTGGATGGGCGGCCTGGCGTCGATCGCCGTCTTCGCGCTCGGCAGCGTCTACGGCGTCCCCGCCGCCGTCTCCTCGCCGGCCTACGCGGCGCAGCTCCCTGCCGGCGCCCACCTGACCCCGGCGGTCCCGCAGACGCCGGCCACGACGACGACCACGGCCCCGGCCACCACCACCACCACGACGACACCGGCGCCCACCACCACGACGACCACCGCACCGCCCGCACCCACACCCGCACCCGCACCCGCCCCGGCAGTCCTGACCGCGGCGCCGGCGCCCCCGCCGGCCCCGCCCGCCCTTCCGGCCTTCGGTCAGGCCACGGCGTGGGGCTGCGCGGCCGCCCTGCCGTACCTGCAGGCCTATGCGGCCCCGGGCTTCGCCCTCGACTGCCCCGGATACGCCGAGGGACACGAGGCCATGACCTGCATTCACGGCACGCCCCAGTATCCCGACGCGTGTCCGAACGGGCCGACGATCGCAATCTCGGACCCGTGTCCGCAGGCCTACATGAACGAGAGCGCCAACTCCTGGCTCATGACGGGCCAGCTGTCGACGGAGCAGCAGAAGTTCGGCGTGGCCTACTCGAGCATCGACCCGTTCGGGGCCTGCCCGTAGGGGTCTACCGTCGCGCCGTGACGCGCGACGGCTCCCCACCGATCCGCCCCGTCCGTCCCGACGAGCTGGCGCTGCTGCCGGCCCTCGAGGCGGCGGCCGACACGGTGTTCGAGCCCCTCGGCATCGGGCCCCTACCGGGCCCGGCGACGGAGGAGGAGTTCGCCGCAGCCCTCGTGGTGCTCGTCGCCGGCGACCCGCCGGTCGGGCTCTGCCGGATCGACGACGTCGGGGGCGGCGCCCACCTCGAGCAGCTCTCTGTCCATCCCGATCACGCCGGACGGGGCATCGGGCGGGCCCTCCTGCGGGCCGGATGCGACTGGGCGGACGCCAACGGCTACGACGCCATCACCCTCGCCACCTACCGCGACATCCCCTGGAACGGCCCGTTCTACGCCTCCGAGGGCTTCGTGGAGCGGGCGACCAGCGTGGACGAGTTCCTCCAGACCCACGGCCGGCCGCCCGAAGAGCCCGTCATGAGCCGTTTCGGCGTCCGCGTGCTGATGTCCCGGAGCCTGTGAGCTCGGCGTAACGGAAGCAGCTCGTCAGGTGGTCGTTGACCAGCCCGCTGGCCTGCAGATGGGCGTAGCAGACGGTCGGCCCCACGAAGCCGAAGCCGCGTCGGCGCAGGTCGGCGCTGAAGGCCTCCGACTCGGGGCTCACGGCGGGCAGCTGCGCCGTCCGGCGCCACCTGTTGACCAGCGGGCGCCCGCCGACGAAGCCCCAGATGTAGGCGTCGAACGAGCCGAACTCGTCCTGCACCTGCAGGAAGGCGCGCGCGTTGCGCACCGTGGCCTCGACCTTGGCCCGGTTGCGGATGATGCCCGGGTCGAGCAGCAGCTTCTCCACCCGTGCCGGGGTGAAGCGCGCCACCTTGGCGGGGTCGAAGCCGGCGAAGGCCTTGCGGTAGCCCTCGCGGCGTTTGAGGATGGTGGACCAGCTCAGCCCCGCCTGCGCACCCTCGAGCACCAGGAACTCGAAGTGCGTCGGGTCGTCGTGCACCGGCACGCCCCACTCCGTGTCGTGGTACGCCACCATGGCCGGGTCGCTGCCGGCCCAGTCGCAGCGCTTCGGCTCCCCGGTGCTCATGACTCCACGCTAGGGGTGGCCTGTGACGGCCCCGCCGGCGACGTCGCCACCATGGCCGGCGCGCTGATCCGGTACAGGACGTGGCGCCGCAGTGGGCTCCCTTCGGGCAGGCCCGGGTGGTCGAAGTCGCCGGCCGCGTCGCGGTGCATGCCGATGCGCTCCATCACCGCCTGCGAGCGGGCGTTCACCGTGGTGGTGAAGGCGACGATCTCGTCCAGGCCGACCTGGTCGAAGCCGAAGTCCAGTGACGCGCCGGCCGCCTCGGTGGCGTAGCCGTGGCCCCACCGGTCGGGGTGCAGCCGCCAGCCCACCTCGACGGCCGGCGCGCACGGCATCTCGGCCCGCACCCGGTGCAGGCCGACCATGCCCACGAAGGCCGGCCCGCCGACGACCTCGACCGCCCAGAGCCCCCACCCTTCGCGCTGCATCTCGTCGTCGTAGCGGTCCATCGCAGCGTCGCTCTCGGCCCGCGTGGGCGAAGAGCCCAGCGACTCGACCACCGCCGGGTGGGTGTTCAGCTCGAAGAAGGGCGCCCGGTCCATGTCGGTGAACGGTCGCAGAACCAGGCGCCGGGTGCGCACCACTGCGCCACCGCCACCGCCACCGCCACCGCCACCGCCACCGCCACCGCCACCGCCGGCCCCCGTGGCTAGCTCCCCGTCCCCGTCCCGGCGGCGGCCACCGCCGTCTCGGCCGCCCAGCGGTAGTCCGCCTTGCCCGAGGGCGAGCGCTGGATCAGATCCACGAACAGCACGTCCTTGGGCAGCTTGTAGCGCGCAATGTGCGCAGAGGCCTCTTCCACGACCGACTCGCCGGTGGTGGTCGCGCCCTCGGCCAGCTGCACGACCGCCACCACCTCCTGGCCCCAACGTTCCGAGGGTCGACCGACGACGACCACGTCGGCCACGGCCGGGTGCCCGGCGATCGCCCGCTCCACCTCCTCCACGAAGATCTTCTCGCCGCCCGAGTTGACCGTGACCGAGTCCCGGCCCAGCAGCTCGATCTGCCCGTCGGCGCGGTGCCGGGCCCGGTCGCCGGGGATGGAGTAGCGGACGCCGTCGATCACGGGGAAGGTGCGCGCCGTCTTCTCCGGGTCGCCGAGATACCCGAGGGGCACGTTCCCCCGCTGCGCCAGCCAGCCGTTGCCCTCGTGACCCGGCTGGAGCACGCGCGTCAGCGTCTCGTCGACCACCAGCGTCCCGGGGCCCGGCAGGAACGACCCCACCGCCACGTCGTCCATGGACGTGACGTGCATCTGCGCCCCGGTCTCCGAGGAGCCGGCCGAGTCCGAGATGACGAGATTCGGGATGCGCTCGAGCGCCATGGCCCGCACGGCCGGCGTCAGCGGGGCCCCGCCGTTGCCCACGGCGAAGAAGGACGAGAGGTCGTACTTCTTCTTGTCGAGCTGGACGAGGAGCGGGCGCAGGACCGCGTCGCCGACGATCGTGATGGAGGTCGCCTTCTCCCGCTCGACCACCGTCCACACGTCGTCGGGGTCGACCCGGTGCGTGTTGTCCGGGAAGATCAGCGTGGCGCCCGTCGACATCAGCATGAAGCAGGCCCATTGCGCCGCGCCGTGCATCAGCGGGGGCAGGATCATCAGCCGCACGGGGTAGCTCGAGGCCAGCCGCTCGGTGAGGTTCTCGTAGCTCGTGACGATGTTCCACGAGCCCACCTGGCGCCCACCCATGGCCGCCATGAAGATGTCGTGCTGGCGCCACAGCACGCCCTTGGGCATGCCCGTGGTGCCCCCCGTGTACAGCACGTAGAGATCGTCGGGGGAGGGCTCGACCGGTGGTCCTTCGGGCGAGGATGCGGCCAGGGCCTCCTCGTACCAGACCGCCCCGGGGAGGAGGGGGTGGCCCGATTCGTCCTCGACCTGGAGCAGCACGTCCGGGGGCGAGTCCAAGGCGGGCAGCACCTCGGCCAGCGTCGGGGCCAGCGAGGAGTGCAGGATCATGGCGCGGGGCCTGGCGTCGTTGAGCAGGTACCGGAGCTCCTCGCCGACGTAGCGGTAATTCACGTTGAACGGGGCCACCCGGGCCCGGTACGAGCCCAGCATCCCCTCGAGATACTCGTTGCCGTTGTAGAGGGCGAGTGCCACGTGGTCCTGGCCCGACTCCCAGCCCTGCAGGTCCGCCCGCTCCTTGTGGACGCCGAGGCCCCGGCCGTGCAGGTAGGACGCAAGGCGGCGCGAGCGCTCCTGGAGGTCGGCGTAGGTCAGACGGCGGTCCCGCCACACAATGCATTCCCGGTCGGCCAGGGTCTCGACGAGCACGTCGAAGGCCTTGGCCAGGTTGAACTGGACGGTCGGTTCGGTGATGGGGTCGGGCACGGTTCCGCACTGTATCGGCGCGGTCGCGGACCTCGTGGGCTGCCCGGTTGGGGGACCCGCCCCGCCATCGGCAAAGATCACGACGTGGACGTCCGCAATCCAGCGACCGGTGAGGTGCTCACGACCATTGAGAGCCTCACCGCCGAGCAGACGGACGCCCACATCATGAAGGCGGCCGCCGCGTTCGAGGAGTGGCGCGCCGTGGCCCCGGGGGACCGGGCCCGGCTGCTGCGGCGCTTCGCCGCCGCCGTCGACGCCGACATCGTCCAGCTGGCCGCGCTGGAGGTCATCAACGCCGGTCACGTGCTGGGGAACGCGCGCTGGGAGGCCGGCAACGTGCGCGACGTGATCGAGTTCTACTCCGGCGCGCCCGAGCGTCACAGCGGGCGCCAGATCCCGGTGCCCGGCGGACTGGACGTCACCTTCCACGAGCCGCTCGGCGTCGTGGGCATCATCGTGCCCTGGAACTTCCCCATGGCCATCGCCGGCTGGGGCTTCGCCCCCGCACTGGCCGCCGGCAACACCGTCGTGCTCAAGCCGGCCGAGCTGACCCCGCTCGAGCGCGCTGCGCATCGGCGAGCTCGCCCTCGAGGCCGGCATCCCCGAGGGCGTGCTCCAGATCCTGCCCGGCAAGGGGAGCATCGTCGGCCAGCGCTTCGTCGAGCACCCGGCCGTGCGCAAGGTGTGCTTCACCGGCTCCACCGAGGTCGGCCGTCAGGTGATGGCCGGCTGCGCCGAGCAGATCAAGCGCGTGACGCTCGAGCTCGGCGGCAAGAGCGCCAACATCGTGTTCGCCGACGCCGACCTCGAGCTGGCGGCGGCGCGGGCGCCCTACGGCGTGTTCGACAACGCGGGGCAGGATTGCTGCGCCCGCTCGCGCATCCTGGTGCAGCGTTCGGCCTACGAGCGCTTCATGGAGCTGCTCGAGCCGGCGGTGGCCGGCGTCAAGGTGGGTGATCCGACGCTGGAGGAGACGGAGATGGGCCCGCTCATTTCGGAGGCCCACCTGGCGAGCGTGGCCTCGTTCGTGCCCGACGACGCGCCGGTCGCCTTCCGCGGCAGCTGCCCGGACGGCCCCGGCAACTGGTTCGCGCCGACGGTGCTGGCCCCCGTGGACCCGACGGCGCGCGCGGCCACCGAGGAGATCTTCGGGCCCGTCGTCGCCGTCATCCCCTTCGAGGACGAGGCCGATGCCGTGCGCCTGGCCAACGACACGCCCTACGGGCTGTCCGGCTCGCTCTGGACGCGCGACGTCGGGCGGGCGCTGCGCGTGGCGCGTGCCGTCGAGACCGGGACGCTCTCGGTGAATTCGCACTCGTCTGTGCGCTACTGGACGCCGTTCGGCGGGGCCAAGCAGTCGGGGATCGGGCGCGAGCTCGGCCCGGACGCGCTCCAGGCGTTCAGCGACGTCAAGAACGTCTTCATCAGCTCGGACTAGGCGCCGACAGCCGGCAGAGGGGCAGGAGGAACGACATGAGCGACGACACCATCCCGTACGCGCACCGGCTCGTGGACCGCGTGGCGGTCGTCACGGGCGGAGCCAGCGGCATCGGCCGCGCCATGTGCGAGCGCTTCGCCAGCGAGGGCGCCTCGGTGGCGGTGGTGGACCTCGACGAGGAGGCAGGCAGCGCCGTGGCCGCCGCGGTGGACGGGATCTTCGTGCGGGCCGACGTCACCTCCTCCGACGAGGTGGAGGCCCTGTACAACGAGGTGGCCGGCCGCTACGGCGGGATCGACGTCTGCTGCAACAACGCCGGCATCAGCCCGCCTGACGACGACTCCATCCTCGAGACCGGCCTCGACGCCTGGGACCGCGTGCAGCGGGTCAACCTGACGTCGGTCTACCTCTGCTGCAAGCACGCCCTGCCGCACCTGTTGGCCCGGGGCAAGGGGTCCATCATCAACACCGCCTCCTTCGTGGCCGTGATGGGCGCCGCCACCAGCCAGGTCAGCTACACCGCGTCCAAGGGCGGTGTGCTGGCCATGTCGCGCGAGCTCGGGGTGCAGTTCGCCCGCCAGGGCGTGCGGGTCAATGCGCTGTGCCCGGGCCCGGTGAACACGCCGCTGCTGCAGGAGCTCTTCGCCAAGGACCCCGAACGGGCGGCGCGGCGGCTGGTCCACATCCCGATGGGGCGCTTCGGCGAGGCCACCGAGATCGCCGCCGCGGCGGCGTTCCTGGCCTCGGACGACTCGTCGTTCATCACGGCGTCGACCTTCCTCGTCGACGGCGGCATCTCGGGGGCCTACGTCACGCCGCTGTAGGGCTCGACCCGGCGGCTTGGACACAGCCGACCAGACTCAGCCACCGGGCTCAGCCGCCGAGGCTCTCCCGCAGCTCCTGCAATTCCCGACGGAGGTCCGCCATCTCGGCCCTGACTTCGGCCAGCTCGGCCCGCAGGTCGTCGCCGACGTCGTGCCTCGGCGCAGTGCCGACCGGGGCGGGGCCCGCGTCCGGCGCAGGCGGGGCGACGGCCAGCGTGGTGGCCCATCGTTCCTCCTTCTGCCCGGGCCGGCGTCCGACGTTGTCGGCCAGCGGCTCGTCGCGCCCGCCCAGGAGGTCGAGCTCGTGCTGCACCTCGTCGAGCCCCTCGAAGCGGGCCATGCGCTCGGTCCGGATCCGCAGCTCGCCGATGGTCTGGGGCCCGCGCAGGAGCAGCACGGCCAGGATGGCGCACTGGCGGTCGTCGAGCCCGAGCGTCTCGTCGAGCACCTGGCGGTAGCGGACGACCGAGCGGCCGTGCGAGGGCAGCACGAAGCGGACCAGCTTCTGGTCCTTGAGCTCGTCGAGCGCGGCGAGCACCGTCGTCTCGTCGTAGCTGACGACCGGCTCCCTGTTCGAGGTCTGGTTGCAGGCCGACTGCAGGGCGTTCACCGTGAGCGGGTACTGCTGCGGGGTCGCCAGGCCCTTCTCGACCAGTGCGCCCAGCACGCGGGCGCACTCGGGGCTCAGCTGCATCGACGGAGCATAGGCATCACCCCGGGCCGGGCCGAGCCGCCTGCCGCGGTCGGTCAGCTCGGACCGGCGACCTCGAGCGGGGCGGCCAGGTACGGGCCCGACGGCCCGAAGCCGAGGTGGGCCATGGAGACGGGACGGGGCGGACCCGGCAGCGGCAGGGTCGAGCTGAACGGCGTGTACAGGAGCCAGATGCCCGCCGCGTTGGAGAAGACCGACTCCTCACCCGGGCCCTGGCCCTGCGAGTTCGAGCCGAGGAGGGGCGTGGAGGACCGGTCACTGCACGGCCCGAGCGGACCGGCGCAGCGCGCGGCCCCGATGGAGTAGCCGGGCTGGTTGAACCATCCGCCGGAGTAGAAGAGGTAGTAGGTCCCCCGCACGAGAACCAGCTGCGGTGCCTCCACGATGTGACCCTGCCAGGACTCGTCCGGGCCGAAGATCGCGGTCGGCTGCCCCAGGAGATGGAGCCCGTCGGCGCTCAAGGGCTGGCTGTAGATCTGCGTGTCGGTGGTGTTCGAGCGGGCGTTCTGGTCGGACTTCCAGATCATGTAGGGCTGCCCGTCGGCATCGGCGAAGACGCGGGGATCGATGGAGCCGCCCAACGACTGCTGGCAGATGAAGGGCGTCGGCGAGGCGAGGTAGGGCCCGGCGACCGAGGTGCTGATGGCGTCACCGATGCACATGGTGGACGGCGAGACGCCCGCCAGCTGCGAAGTGAAGTACATGAGGAAGTGATTGCCGAACTGCGCCACATCGGGGGCCCACATGACGCCGGGCTCGGCCCAGGCCGGCGGGTCGGGGAGCGCGTCGGTCGGCAAACCCCACTGGCCCACGGTCGTGCCCGAACGGACCGGCACGTTCTGGGGCACCTTGTCCTGCGACGTGAACAGGTAGTAGCGGCCGCCCTCTTGGATCATGAACGGGTCGGGCTGGTCGGCACCCGAGTTGATGGTGAAGCCGGGCGTCGACGGGTCGGCGAGCGCAGGCGGGTCGAAGTAGGCGGTGCGCAGGCCGAGCGCGTTGTCCGCGGCCGCGGCGCCGAGCGCGCCCGTCGAGAGGTACTGCTCCGGCGTGACGGTTGCGTCGTCGTCGGTGCGGGCGCCGGCACTCAGGACGCCGAGCCCGAAGACGGCGGCCAGCGCCAGCGCGCCGAGCGCGGTGACGAGGCCGATGACGACCCCGCGGCGGCGTCCTCCGTTGGGCCTCACCATGGGGAAGAACTGGGGACGGACGACGTCGAGCTTGGGGATGATGCACAGAAAGATGGGGAGAACATAGGGATTTCGCGAATCGCCATTGACCCTGTTTTGCGGGTGGCGCAGAGTGTCCCTTGTTCGGAGACAAGAGCCCGCCGAACCTCAAGCGAGCGCCGCAAGGTGGGAGCGAGGGAAGCCCGAAGGGAAGCCGCAAGGCGGAACGGGGGGAAGCCGAGAGAACGCTGCAAAGCGGGATCGAGGAAAGGGAGCGAGCCCCGCAAGGGGAGCGTGACTGGAGTGGGCAGGAGGATCCGGGTGGAGATGGTCCGTGGTGCGTCACGGTGGCTTCCCTGGAGTCGCCGGGACCGGCTCGGGCGGGGGTTGTCCGACACGACCCCGGCACGGTGCCAGCGGACCATCGGAGACGTGGCCCCGAGGAGCACGGGAGGCTTCGGCCGAACGGTTACTCGGGGTTGCGTCGCGTCCGGGCCCATGTCGGTCGGGGTCGTGGCCGCGACCGTTCCCCCCTCGTGTTGCTCTGCTCCATTCCCCATGTCTGGGTAACGCCCGTGCCGGGCCCGACCCGCGCAGAAGGTTCGGGAAACTCTGCTCGCGGTGGGCTGCGCAGCGCTCGCGATCCGCGAGCGCTCAGGGACCGGCGGTCAGCGCCGGCGGGAGGCCCAGAGCACGGCCGGGCGCTCGCCCGCCGCCACCTGGCGGTTGAGCTCGGCCTGGACCAGGGCGAGGTCGTCGGGATGCGTCACCCCGATGCAGCGCCCCTGCGCGGGCAGCACGGTGAACGTGCTGGTGGCGAGGGATTCGGCGACCACCTCGGGCAGCAGGACCTCGGACTCCTCCGACGCGTCGACGGCGGCGTCCATGGCGGCCTGGAGCGTCTTGTGGAAGGCGGGCGTGAAGCCCCACAGGTTCATGGAGACCCGGGCGTCGCCCGGGAGCTCGGCCGGCTCCCGGCCGTCACCGGCCACGAAGCCGCCCTCGGGCGTGCGGGTCACCTGGCGGCGCTCGTCCACCCCGAGCAGCGTGCCGTCGTCGGCGACCCGGCAGATGCCGCGGGTGACCGGCGAGGTCCCGACGACCGCGTCGGAGAGGCGGTAGCCCACCAGCGCGTTGGCGTCGGGATGGGCGCGCAGGTGGGACACCAGCTGGGCGCAGGCGGCCTGGCCGTAGATGTCGTCGGCGTTGCCGACGCCGTAGGAGCTGGTGCCGACATGGTCGGACGCGCTGAGCACGGCGTGCACGGTGCCCAGCGGCGCCGGTTGGGTGGCGAAGCGCACGTCGACGTCGCCGGGCCACGTGTGCTCCACGTGGTAGCGGATGGCCGGGCCGGTGCTCGGGCCCAGGACCAGGACGATGGTGCCGAACCCCGCCGCGACGGCGTCGGAGGCCACGAGGTCGATCACGGCCTCGCCGTGGGGGCCGACGGGCGCCAGCGGCTTGCAGCCGCCGTAGCGACGGGCCCGCCCGGCCGCCAGGATGACCAGCGCCGGAGCCGTGTCCCGATCGGGTTCGGTCGGGCCTTTCTCCTGGCTCATGCGCTCCAGCGGAAGACGGCGCTGGCCCAGGTCATGCCGCCGCCGAATCCCGTGAGGAGGAGGTGGTCGCCGTCGTGGACGCGGCCGGTCTCGATGGAGTCGTACAGGGCCAGGGGAATGGAGGCCGACGAGGTGTTCCCGTAGCGGTCGATGACGACGGCGGTGCGCTCCTCGGGGATGCCGAGGCGTTGGCAGGCCGCCTGAATGATGCGCACGTTGGCCTGGTGGGGCACCATCAGCGCAATGTCGTCGGGCCCGAGGCCGGCGTCGGCCATGGCCCGCTCGGCCGACTCGACGACCACCCGGACCGCCCGCCGGAAGACCTCCTTGCCGTCCATGAAGAGCGTCCCGCCGTGCTCGCACTTGAGGAGGTGCTTGAGCGACCCGTCGGAGTTCAGGTTCCAGCTGATGAGGCTGCCGGGACCCTCGACCGGCTCGACCACGACGGCACCGGCACCGTCGCCGACGATGATGGCGATCTTGCGGTCGTCCATGTCGGTGATGCGCGACAGCGTCTCGGAGCCGATCAGGAGGATGGGGCCCGAGCCGATGGAGATGAGCCCGGCCGCCGTGACGAGGCCGTAGACGAAGCCGGAGCAGGCGGCGTTGAGGTCGAAGGCCCCGCCCTTCATGCCGATCCCGTGC
The DNA here is from genome assembly GCA_963804055.1 of uncultured Acidimicrobiaceae bacterium. Classification (GTDB taxonomy): domain Bacteria; phylum Actinomycetota; class Acidimicrobiia; order Acidimicrobiales; family RAAP-2; genus Bog-473. The sequence goes on from CAWDOU010000001.1 coordinate 685,321, forward strand.
TGCACGCTGGGCGCGGTGCCGGGCACGATGCCGTCGGGGGTGGTCGTGGCGAGGACGAGGTTGTCGATCTCCTCGGGGGTGCGCCCGGCCCGGGCCATGGCGGCCACGGCCGCCTCGATGGCCAGGCCCGAGGTCGTGCCGCCGATGTGGCGCTCGCGGATGCCGGTGCGCTCCACGATCCAGGCGTCGCTGGTGTCGAGGTTGACGGCCATGTCGTCGTTGGTGACGACCTTGTCGGGTACTGCGATGCCCCAGCCGGTGATCTTGATGCCCGTCACGCGGCGGATCCGGAGCGTACGGCGTGGATGCCCACGAACCCTGCGTCCCCGTAGATGATGCCCCCCGTGTTCACGGCCACGCCGAGGCGTGCCCCCTCGACCTGGCGGTCGCCGGCCCGGCCGCGCAACTGCGTGGCCAGCTCGACCACCTGGGCCAGGCCGGTGGCGCCCAGCGGGTGGCCACGACCGACGAGGCCGCCGCTGGGGTTCACGACCAGGCCGGGGGAGTCGATGCCGGTGGCGCCGGCTTCCGTGGCCGGCCCGGCCTCGCCCGGGGCGAAGAAGCCCAGTGACTCGAGGGCGTAGAGCTCCTCGGCGGCGGTGGCGTCGTGCAGCTCGACCATGTCGGCGTCGCCGGGGCCGAAGCCGAAGGCCTCCCAGGCCGCGTCGGCCGTCTGGGTCAGCCGGTCGTGGTAGTCGATTGAGCCGTTTCCCGAGCGCGCCACCGAGCCGATGATACGGGGCGCCGAGGCCGGGGCGGAGAACGACGGACCGCCCAGCACCACGGCGGCCGCGCCGTCGGTGAACGAGCTGCACATGAGCCGGGTGAGCACGCCGGCCACCTGGGGCGAGTGCAGGACCTCCTCGATCGACACGCGTCGCTGGAACTGGGCCAGCGGGTTGCGCGCCGCGTGCTCGAACGCCTTGGCGGCGGCCGCGGCGATCTGGCGCACCGTGGCTCCGACCTCTGCCATGAGGCGATGGGCCCAGCCGTTGTTCAGGCCCATGAGGATGCTGCCGGCGGGGTTGTCGTCGGCATGGCGGCGCTCGTGCAGGTCGTAGCGGTACTCGGCCGGGAGGCCATCCTCAATTCCGGCGATCGTCCCGGCCCGGTCACCGGTCCACATCTTCTCGACGCCGAGCGCCAGCACCGGGCGGTCCTGCGCCGCGGCCGCCATGGTGGCCAGGTGCAGGGAGGAGCTCCCGCCGGCGCACGAGTTGTCGACGTTGATGATGGCGACCTCGCTCAACCCGGCCTTGCTGAGCCAGGTCTGCCCGCGCATGCATCCCTGATCGTTCAGGCGCCCGCCCATGGCGTTGCCGACGATGACCAGCCCGAGCTCGTGTGCCGCAATGCCGGCATCACCCAGGGCCTCGTGCAGGACCTCGTAGGCCATGGTGTCAGGCTCCTGGTCGCGCCGGCTCATGTCCGTCATGCCCGTGCCGAGGATGGCGACGTCGGTTGCGTTCATGCCGATACCCCCGCCAGCGCCGGGAGCTGCTCGCCCGCGAACGCCGCTCGAAGTTGCCCGAAATGTTCGACGGCCGGCGATCCGGCCACCATCACGAGGATGTGCCGTGCGCCGGCGTCGGCGTAGCGGCCCAGTTGGACGGCACAGGTCTCGGGCGAGCCCGCGACGAGGTGCCGTTGGAACGCCTTGGGAGGGAGCCGGTAGAGCTCCGACAGCCACTGGGCGCCCCGGACGGGCGCCTGGTCGTCGTCTCCGACACAGGCAAAGACGACGACACCGGCCTGCACGGCCTCAGGATCGCGGCCGGCCTCGGCCGTCTCACGCCGCAGGGCCGCCAAGGCGGCCCCGTACTCGTCCGGGGCGAGGAAGAGGGGCACCCAGCCGTCGCCGACCCTGGCGGCGCGCCGGCGGGCGGCCGCGCTGGCACCCCCGAACCACAGCGGGACCGGCGCTGACGCCGGCTGCTGCACGTACTCGGACCCCGCCGCGTCCGGCCCGGACCAGGCCTGGTGCAGCCCGGCGACACCCTCGTCCATGAGAGCGCCGCGGTGGCGGTAGTCGACCCCGGCCCGCACGTACTCGGGCTCGTGGATGCCGACGCCCATCCCGAGAACGAAGCGACCGCCCGAGAGGAGCTGGAGAGCGGTGGCCTGCTTGGCCACCGCCGCCGACGGGCGCAGCGGCAGCTGGAGGACGCAGGTCCCCAGGGTGGGCCGGGTCGTCGTGACCGCGGCCACGGCCAGCGTGGTGAAGGCCTCGGCGATGGGGTGGGGCCAGTAGAGGTGGTCGACGGCCCAGAGGGAGTCGGCTCCGGTGGCCTCCGCCCGGCGGCAGAGCTCGGCGACCTCTGCGGCACTTCCGGTAGCACTCCTGGTGCTACCTGCGACGGTGGAGAGTTCTCCCTGCGTGGTGGCGGGGAGGATGAACCCGAGCAAGGGTCGCGGCGCTCCACTTCCTACCGGGGTCACACCACCATCCTACGCCGGAGGCCCCAGGCGTGACTATTCAGAGTTTCGGGCGGCGGAGGCCGGCTGCACGGCGCCGGTGGCGCCTCCGGGAGCGCCCAGGACCGAGAGGGTGCAGCGGGCCTCACAGATGGCCCGGCCGTCGTCGTCGGTCAGCGAGATGCGCCAGACCTGAATGGTGCGGCCCACCCGTACCGGCGTGGCCTCGGCCGTCAGATGGCCGTCGCGCACCGAGCGCAGATGGCTGGCGTTGAGCTCGATCCCGACGACGCTGCGGCCGGGCTCGGCGGCCAGGGCGGCGCCGAAGCTGGCGGCGGACTCGGCCAGGAGGGCGGAGACGCCGCCGTGGAGGATCCCGTAGGGCTGATGCACCTTCCAGGTGACGGGGAGCCGCATGACGACCCGTTCGGGCCCGGCCTCAATGATCTCGACGTCGAGGAGCTCGTGGATGCTGGCGCTGCCGTCGGGCAGCGGCGTGCCGTCGCCGGGGGCGGAAGGTGGCGTGGTCATCGCGGAAGGTTAACGGCGCGCCGTTAGCCTGAGCACGTGCCGAGCTCGAGCGTGTCAGGTGTCGTCGACCTGCGCAGCGACACCGTCACACGCCCCACCCCCGCCATGCGCCGCGCCATGGCCGACGCCGAGGTCGGGGACGACGACTACGGCGAGGACCCCACCGTGCGCGCGCTGGAGGAGACGTTCGCGGCACGCGTGGGCAAGGCGGCCGCGCTGTTCGTGCCTTCGGGCGTCATGGCGAATCAGATCGCAGTGCGCGTCCTCACCACTCCGGGGACGGCCGTGGTGGCAGGGCGCCGCCAACACGTCGTGGCCTACGAGTTCGGCGCGGCGGCGTTGAACGCCGGGATCCAGTTCATCGCCCTCGACGACGAGGACGGCATGCTCGACGCCGACGACGTGGCGTGGGCGCGCCGGGCGGCGGAACACCATCAGCCCGTCGTCTCGCTGGTCAGCGTGGAGAACACGCACATGGCCGCGTCCGGTGCCCCCTGGTCCATGGCCCGCCTGCAGTTGGTCGTCGATGCCGCCGGTCCCGTGCCGCTCCACATGGACGGCGCCCGGCTCTTCAACGCCGAGGTGGCCACGGGCATCCCCGCGGCAGCGTGGGCCGCGCCCGCCACCACCGTGATGTGCTGCCTGTCGAAGGGGCTGTGCGCACCCGTCGGCTCGGTGCTCGCGGGAGGCGACGACGTGATCGCGGAAGCCAGGCTGGCCCGCAAGCGCCTGGGCGGCGGCATGCGGCAGGCGGGCGTGCTGGCGGCGCCCGGACTGATCGCGTTGCGCGACATGGTCGGCCGCCTGCACGAGGACCACGCTCGGGCAGCGCGCCTGGCCGAGGCGGTGGTGCAGCGCTGGCCCGGCTGTGGGCTGGACCCCGCGGCGGTGCACACCAACATCGTGACGTTCTCCCACGGCGAGCCGGAGAAGCTCCTGGCGCACCTGGAGTCGGAGGGCGTGCTGGCTCACGCCATCGCGCCGGAGACAATGCGCCTCGTGACCCACCACGACGTCGACGACGCCGGCGTGGCCCGCGCCGTCGCGGCACTGGTGGACGCGCCGTGAAGGTGCGCATCGGCATCAGCGCGGGCGGCGAGAGCCTCGGCCCCGAGGCGATGGTCGCGCTGGCGCAGGGGATCACGGGGTGCGGCTTCGACTCCCTGTGGCTGCCCGAGGTCCTGACGCGGCCGGGGCCCGACCCCATGGTCGGGCTGGCCTGGGCCTCGGGGGCGTGTCCGGGGCTCAAGATCGGGACGACCATGCTGCTGCCCGGCCGCAACCTGGTCTGGCTGGCCAAGGCGGTGGCGACACTCGACGTCCTCTCCGGCGGTCACTTCCTGCTCACGTTCGTCCCCGGACTGGCGGTGGGCGGCGAGCGCAGCGCCATCGGCCTCTCCAGCGCCGAGCGGGCGGAGCAGATGGAAGACGCCCTGCCGGTGCTGCGCCGGCTGTGGGCCGGCGAGGTCGTCAGCCACGACGGCCCGTCCGGCGCCTTCACCGACGTCTCGGTCTCCCCGCGGCCGGCGCAGGATCCTTTCGACGTCTGGCTGGGCGGCAACGTCCCGGCGGCGCTCGACCGTTGCGGACGCCTGGCCGACGGGTGGATCCCCGCCTTCTGCACGCCGGCCGATGCCGCAGACGGCAAGGCGGAGATCGACCGGGTGGCCGCGGCGCACGGGCGCGCCATCAGCCCGGAGCACTTCGGCGTGAGCCTGGCCTATGCGCCCGACGGCACCGACGTGGGCGCGCTGGAATCGACGCCGTTGGCCCGGCGGGCCCGCGGGCGCCCGCTCGGGGAGATCGTCCCGGTCGGTCGCGGCGGCCTGCGCTCCATGCTCGAGCGCTTCTTGGAGGTCGGCTTCTCCAAGTTCATCGTGCGCCCGATGGCGCCGCCGGGGGAGTGGCAGGCCGAGCTGGAACAGCTGGCTGACGCGGTGGGCGACCTGCAGACGTGACCGCGGCAGCGGAACCGCCCCCTACGCTGCCACCCATGTCCGCGCGCCCGCTCACCCTGATGGCAGTCCACGCCCATCCCGACGACGAAGCGATCGGGACGGGCGGGATCCTTGCCCGCTGCAGCGCCGAGGGCGTGCGCACCGTGCTCGTCACCTGTACCAACGGGGAGCTGGGTGATGCGCCCGGGGGCATCAAGCCTGGCGAGCCGGGCCACGACGAGTCGGTCGTCGTCCCGCTCCGGCGCCGCGAGCTCGAGGCCAGCTGCGAGATCCTCGGCGTCTCGCATCTCGAGCTCCTCGGGTACCACGACTCGGGCATGGAGGGCTGGCCGCAGAATGACGCTCCCGACTGCTTCTGGCGCACGCCGGTGCCCGAGGCGGCGAGCCGGCTGGCCGACCTGATGCGCACCTACGAGCCGCAGGTCGTCGTGACCTATGACGAGAACGGCTTCTACGGCCACCCCGACCACATTCAGGCCAACCGGGTCACGCACGCGGCGATCGCGGAGTGCGGCATCCCGACCAAGCTCTATTACACCGCCGTGGCGCGCTCGTTGATCAGCGGGTTCGGTGAGACGTTGGCCGAGGCCGGCATTGAGCGGCCGGCGGAGGTCGAGGAGAACCCCGACTTCGGCACGCCGGACGAACTGATCACGACGACCGTCGACTGCAGCGCCGTCGCCGGCCGCAAGTACGCGTCGCTCGGCGCCCACGCGAGCCAGAGCGACAACATCTTCTTCCTCCAGATGGGCGAGGAGCTGTTCTCCCGGCTCATGGGTTCGGAGAGCTTCATCCGGGTGCAGGACTCGACGGGCGCACCGGTGCCCGAGATCGACCTGTTCGCCGGGCTCCGCTGAGCGGAGGGCCCGAGCCGGGCCTGCGCCCCACCGGGAGAGAGGGACGCAGGGCCCGGTTCGGCGTGCTCCCTACGTCGGGCTGCCGGCCGGGGTGATGCCGGCGCGGGCGCGGGGAGACGATCCGACAAGAGACAGTGCGGCGGCGGCGGCGAGCACGACCACGGCGAGGATCTCTATGACGAAGGCCTGCTTGGCGAAGGGGGCGACCCAGGAGTCCTTGAAGCCGAACAGCCCCACCGCGACCGTGACGAGGAACCCGGCGACGGTGGTGAGCGCGAACCCGATTCCGACGACGGCCGCCCAGAGCCGGCGCACCGCCACGACGCCGACGCCGATCAGCAGCCCCGCGATCGACTGGAGCAGGAACAGCGGGCCGATGGTCGCGATGGAGCGGTAGCCGCCGGGCTCGCTCCACAGGTGGAAGTGGATGAAGGCGGACCAGACGAGCAGTGCGCCGCCGACGGCGAAGGTGGCTGTCGCGGCCAGATTCAGCGGTCGGCGGGAACGGCCGGGCCCGACGACCAGGAGGGCCCGGAGCGTGTGCATGCCAGGCATCCGGAGCCGTCCGGGGCGACGGATGTCGGTGCTGGTGCTGACCACGGGAAGGGCTACGGGCGGGGCCCCAGTCCGGATTGGCCCGGCGCGGGTGAATCCCACGCCCGGGCCCGTCCGTATACCTGTGGATGAGAGGATCTGCCGTGGCCGAGGGCGAACTGTCCGACGAGGCCCTGCTGGCCGGCATGGCCGTGGGGGACCAGTCCGCCGCCGTCACCTTCACCCGGCGCTACCAGCGGCGGATCTTCGGCCTGGCCTACTCCATGACGAGCGATGCCACGCTGGCCGAGGACGTGGCCCAGGAAGCCATGCTCCGGGTGTGGCGCCACGCGCCCGTGTTCGACCCGAGGCGGGGCTCGGTGACCTCGTGGGTCCTGACGATCACCCGGAACCTGGCCATCGACGCGCTGCGTCTGCGGCGGTCCGTGCCCACCGACCCCGACGACTTCGCGGCCACGGCGCTGGCCAGCGCCGAGCACAACCCCGAGGACGCCGTGCGGCGGGGCGACGTACGCCAGCTCGTGCGGGGCGCGTTGCAGACGCTCCCCGAGGAGCAGCGTCGCGCCGTCGTGCTGGCGGCCGTCTACGGCCGGACCGCCCTTGAGATCAGCGAGTCCGAGGGGATCCCGCTGGGCACGGCGAAGACGCGCATCAGGACGGCGTTGATCCGGTTGCGGGCGGCCGTCGAGCGGGTGGAGGGGGTGCACGATGGGCGATGACGTGAGAGAGCGGGGATGCGAGGAGTACGGCGACGATCTGGCGGAGCTCGCCCTGGGCGTCCTGACCGGTCGTGAGCGGGCGCGGGTGCTGTCCCACGTGGAGTCCTGCCCGCGCTGCGCCGAGGAGCTCGAGGTCCTGTCCCGGACGGCGGACTCGGTGTTGCAGGCGGCGCCGGAAGTGGAGCCGCCCCTCGGGTTCGAGGTTCGCCTCTTCGAGCGCATGGGCGTGACCGCGGCGCCGCCGCGGCGCCGCCGCTTTCACCGTTCGCGCTGGGTGCCGGCCGTGGTGGGCGTCGCCGCGGCGGCCCTGGCGCTCGGCATCGGCCTGAGCGTGTCCTCTTCCCCGGCCCCGAATGTGACTGCGCAGCCGAAGGGCTCGCACGACGTCGTGACGGCGGCCCTCGTGGCCAACGACAAGACCGTCGGGCACGTCGTGGCCGTGGGCGGCGCCAAGCCCTGGATGTCGATGATGCTCGACGACGCCGACGTGCACGGGACGGTGCACTGCATCGTCGTCACCGAGGACGGCAGGACGTACACCGTCGGGACCTTCCAGGCCCGTGAGGGCTACGGCGCGTGGACCGCACCGCTGCACGTCGACCCGGCGACCCTGCGCACCGCGGAGGTGGTGTCGCCCAGCGGGACGGTGGTCGCCGCCGCCACGCTGGGCTGACAACCCCCTTCTAGTACCGGTAGGTGTCGGGCTTGTAGGGGCCCTGGACCGGCACGCCGATGTAGTCGGCCTGCTCCTGGCTCAACGTCGTGAGCTTCACGCCCAGGGCGTCGAGGTGCAGCCGCGCCACCTTCTCGTCGAGGTGCTTGGGCAACACGTAGACGTCGTTGACGTACTGGCCGGTCTGGGTGAACAGCTCGATCTGCGCCATGGTCTGGTTGGTGAACGAGTTTGACATGACGAAGCTCGGGTGGCCCGTGGCGTTGCCCAGGTTCAGCAGCCGGCCCTCGGACAGGATGATGATGGCGTGCCCGTCCGGGAAGATCCACTTGTCGACCTGCGGCTTGATGTTCACGCGCTCGATGCCCGGCGTCTTGGTCAGCCCGGCCATGTCGATCTCGTTGTCGAAGTGACCGATGTTCCCGACGATGGCCTGGTGCTTCATGCCCGCCATGTGCGCGGCGGTGATGATGTCCTTGTTGCCCGTCGTCGTGATGATGATGTCGGCCTGCGGAAGGATGTCCTCGAGCGTCGTGACCTGGAACCCCTCCATGGCGGCCTGCAACGCGCAGATCGGGTCGACCTCGGTGACCACGACGCGGGCGCCCTGGCCGGCGAGCGACTGGGCGCAGCCCTTGCCGACATCGCCGTACCCGCAGACGACGGCGATTTTGCCGCCGATGAGCACGTCGGTGGCCCGGTTGATCCCGTCGATCAGCGAATGGCGGCAGCCGTACTTGTTGTCGAACTTGGACTTGGTCACCGAGTCGTTGACGTTGATGGCCGGGAAGAGGAGCTCACCCTTGCGGGCCATGTCCACCAGGCGGTGCACGCCGGTGGTCGTCTCCTCGGTGACCCCCTTGATCCCGTTGGCGATGGAGGTCCAGCGTCCCTGGTCCTCGGCCAGGCTGCGGTTCAGCACGGTGAGGACGACCTCGAACTCCTCGGAGTCGGCGGTGGACGGATCGGGTGCCGCGCCCGCCTTCTCGAACTCCACACCCTTGTGGACGAGGAGCGTGGCGTCGCCCCCGTCGTCGAGGATCATGTTGGGGCCACCCTCGCCGGGCCACAGGAGGGCCTGCTCGGTGCACCACCAGTACTCCTCGAGCGTCTCGCCCTTCCAGGCGAAGACCGGCACCCCCTGGGGGTCCTCGACGGTGCCCGTCGGACCCACGGCCACGGCGGCCGCAGCATGGTCCTGGGTGGAGAAGATGTTGCAGCTGCACCAGCGCACCCGCGCTCCGAGCGCGGTCAGGGTCTCGATCAGCACGGCGGTCTGGACCGTCATGTGCAGGGACCCGGTGACGCGGGCGCCCGCCAGGGGCTGGGAGTCGCCGAACTCGGCCCGCATGGCCATCAATCCGGGCATCTCGTGCTCGGCCAATTCGATCTCCTTGCGACCGAACGCGGCCAGGGAGAGGTCGGCGACCTTGAAGGGGTCGGGGGAAGTCATCGCATGCTCCTTTGGGTGGGACGGACGTGCGCAGGCGCGCACCACTGGGCGGGCCGGACGGCGGAAGCGCAACGCACGTGCTCCGACCTCTGTCGGAGGCCGCGTACCCGGGGGCGAGTTTAGGCGCTGGGAAGGGTGCGGGCGAGATCCCTCGTCAGGCCGCCCCCAGGCCGGGAGCGCAGGGCGAGAGCCACGTCGTGTCGAGCAGGATGCGGCCCAGGGCGACCCAGGCGTCGCCGTAGTAGGTCTGGGAGCGGGCCGATTGCCGATCGGCCGCGGCCAGCAAGGTCGCGGCGGCGCGTTGGTCGCCCGCCGCGCTGGCCGCGGCCGCCGCGGCCACCGATCCGAGCGGGTTCACATCCGCTGATCGGGCCGCACCGCGCACGCTGTAGGAGATGCGTGCGCCCTGGCCGGCGGAGTGCCGGAGCAGCGGCCAGGCGTGGGCCGCCACCGCCCGCTCACTCTGTGCGCACCCGGCGGCGAACCAGACGGGGACTCGCTGAGCGTCCAGGCCGTACGCGGGGGTGCCGGCGGTGGTGCCGGGGTCACCGACCGCCTGGGCGACGCCGTCGGGCTGAATGTCGACCCAGTCGGATGGAAGCGTGCGCCCCGATGTGGTGTCCGCGGCGACCAGCCCGGTGGAATCGGCGGCCAGCGCGGACCAGCGCGGATCGCCTGTCACGCTCTCCAGCGAGTCCATCGCCTCGACGGAGAGGTAGCTCGGGTCGACGACGGCCGGGCTGGACCGACCCCACGGCCCGGCCACCAGCTGCAGCGCCCCGGCCACCTCGGCGGTCTCGTTGGCCAGGATGGCGTTCGCCACCTGCAGCCCGTGCGCCAGGTACAGCGAATCGTGAAACCGCTGGCTGGCCAGCACCAGGGCCCAGGCGGTGTCGAGGTCGGCATCGGTGGCGGATTGGGTGCTCACCACCCTGCCCCGGCTCCAGTGATAGGCGAACAGTGCGTTCGGGAGTTGGAGATTCGTCTGGTCCCAGCGCCAGGCGGCGGCGAACCGTTGGCGGTCACCGATGGCGACGGCCACGAGCATGGCGTAGCCCTGGCCCTCGCTGACCGTGTCCCCACCCTGGTCCCGACGCACCACGCGCCCGTTGGACGCCTCGTAGCGTTGGAGGAACGCGCGCGCGTCGGCCCGGGCATCGGTCCGCGCCGCGGTCGCAGTGGTCGCATCGGGGGTCGCGGCACGGGTGGTCGACTCGTTGCGTCGACTCCCCTCGATCGACAAGGCGGCGATGCCGCCCACGACGAGCAGCATCACCAGCGCGGCCACGACCAGGCGGCGCAGGACGCCGGTGCGCCGCCGGTCGGGCGGCCGGTGCTCGCGCGCCGGACCGGCGTCGTGCGACTGCTCGTACGTGGTGGTGCCGGTGGTCATGCCACCAACTCGCGCAGGCTCGACTCGTCCTCGCTGTGCGGCACCGTGAGAGAGGCGCGGCGGCAACCGACGATGGCCGACCATGACCCGGCCAGCAGCACCGAGAGATGGAGGAACGCAAAGGCCACGTTGTTGAGGGTTCCGGCGGTCACGCTCTGGTCGAGCCCGTAGCCGATGGCACTCAGGAGCACGGCCATGACCAACAGTGCCGGCAGCACCGTGGCCGGCTGCGGGCCGTCACCTCCACGTTTGGACGTCACCACGAAGCGCCCCCGTCGCCGGGTCAGGACGAACAGGGTGGCCAGGATCTGCACGGAGAAGTTCGCGATCAGGAGAGCGAACGCGTTGAAGGTGTAGACGCCCGCGCCGGCCACCGCCACCGCAGCGAGGCTCACGCAGAAGTACGGCGCAAAGTGGACCAGGAACTGATCGGCCGTCGCACCGGCCAGGGGCTGGTCGCCGAAGAAGATCCGGATGACCGGAAGGGCCATGTAGAGGGCGAAGGTCCACCCCGAGAGGAAGAACATGGAGGAGAGCAGGTACTGCTGACGGACGCGCCAGGGCAGCTCGGCCTTGATCAGCAGCGGCAGAGCCGACAGGCAGCCTCGGGCCCAACGCTGCTGCTGGCTCACGTACGAAGCCATGTCCTCGGGGCCGAGACCCAGGGCCAGGACCTCGTTGACGTACACGGAGCGCCAGCCCTGCTCGTGGAGCACCACCGAGAGCTCGAAGTCCTCTGTGAGTGACGACTCGGGAAAGCCGCCCGCGCTCTCCAGCGCGGCGCGCCGGAACAAGACGTTGGTGCCGCAGCAGAACATGGCGTCGAGGCCGTCCTTGCCGCGCGAGATGCCACCGAAGAAGAGGGCCTGTTGCGACCACGCGGCGGCGGCCAGCGTGCCTCGGCCCGCATTGGCGTAGTACTGGGGCGTCTGGACATAGGCCACGTCGTCCTGCGCCATGAAGCCCAAGGTGTGCTCCAAGAAGCGCTGATCCGGTACGTGGTCACAGTCGAAGACCACCACGAAGGGTGCGTCGGTCCGCCGCAGTGCGTGGTTGAGATTGCCCGCCTTGGCTCCGTGATTGCCCGGCCGCCTCTGGTACGACGCGCCGGCCCGCCGTGCCAGCTCGGCGAGGTCGTCGCGCCCGGCGTCGTCGAGCAGGTGGACCCTGACGCGGCCCCCCCGCAGCCTGGCGGCGGCAAAGACGCTCGGTGCGACCACGTCGAGCGGTTCGTTGTACACCGGTATCAGGACATCGACCCGCGGAGGTGGGCCGGACCACTGCGGCGCCGGACCGCGGTCCCGCCCGTGCAACGTGGTCCACCAGAACCCGACCGCTTGCACCAGGTTGAAGAGCTCGGCCGCGATCAGCAACCCGTAGAGCACCGGGTTGCCCACGCGGCCGGGACGGAGGAGCCACTCGAAGTACCAGACGGCCAGGGCGATATTGAGGGGGATGAGAAGCCTGAGCCGCCTCTGTACCGAGCGCCACTCGGCGGGACTGCGCCAGTCGGGGGGCTCGAGGCGCGGGTCATCAGGCTCGACGAGTTGCGGATCGAGGGTGCGGACGGTCATCGGAACTCCCATGTCTCGACGTTCGAAAAGCTCTGGCGGACCACCCGGCGTCCCTGGTTGTGCAGATCGTCCAAGAAGCTCGAGAGGGCAGCCCGGTTGGTCGCGCCGTTCATGAGCGAGGGGCTGGCCACAATGAACATCCGACGATTGCCCCGAGGCGGGGGCTGGGCTGACAGCGGTTCGAGGACGAGATGCGGTGCGTAGTAGCCGACCACCTGGTTCAAGTCGACGGGGTCGTAGTAGACGACGTCCCCGGGACGGGCCTCAGCCTCAACGGAGGCCAGCGCGCCGTTGAAGTCGTAGGTGCGCGGATTGGCCCCGTTGTACTGCTGGTCGATCAGGCCCGCCGCGAGGGACATCAGCACGAGGGTGGTCACACCGGCCAGGGCGAGGGTGCGGCGGGGGATGGCGGTGAGCAGTCGGGCCAACAGGACGAAGAGCACGGGGACGGTGGTCGACAGGTAGCGGATGTCGAAGAGGTCACGCTTGACCAGACCGAGGGCGAAGAGGGCGACGCCCGGCCCGAGCACCGCCAGCACGAGCAGCGTGGTCGCCCGCTGGTGTCGCCGGCCGAGCATGACCAGTGCGAACAACATCCCCAGCGGCCACAGCGCGGCCAGCAGCATCATGACCGGCGTGGGCTGGTAGCCCCAGATACCCCAGATCAGGACGGCCAGCGCGGCGTAGATGCTCAGGTGGTTCCCGCTGAGTGAGGTCGCGCTGCCGACCTGCTGCGGACCGCCGAAGCCCTTCCCGCCGGTCTGGTTCACCACGTACTGCTGGTAGGCGAAGGGGAGCAGCGGGGCCAGGCAGGCCGCGATGGCCAGGGAGGAGATGACCCACGGCACGACGAGCTGCCGTACGGGCTCGCCGCGGCGCAGCTTGGAATAGCAGGCAAAGGCGAACGCGAGCTGCTGGACGACGACCTGGAAGGCGCCGAAGTACTGCGTCCAGACCAGGGCGACGCTGGCGAGGGCGTAGAGGAGCCAGGCCAGTCGGCCGCCGCCTCGGAAGATGCGCACCTGGGCCCAGAGGGCGAGCACGCCGAAGAGCATGAGCAGTGCGTACATGCGCGCTTCCTGCGAATACCAGATCATGATCGGGGCCAACGAGCCCAGAGCGGCTGCGATCACTCCGGTCCGGCGGTCGTAGACCTCGCGACCGAGGACGAACAACATGGGCACCACCAGCGCGCCCGCAATGATGGACGGGAGCCGCACGGCCAACTGCCCCGAACCGAAGCACCGGATGGTGACCCACAGCACCGAGAAGTAGAGAGGCGGATGCACGTCCGCGGTGCGCAGTGTCGTGATCATCTGTGCGAAGGGCAGCCGGGCCTCGTACACGCTCGTCGCCTCGTCGAGCCACAGGCCGCGGGGTATGACGAACCGTTCGGCCAGCCCGACCAGGCTGACGAAGCTCACAAGGAGCGGCACCGGTCGGGTCAGCGCGTGGACAGCCGCCCGCGCGCGCAGGCGCACCGCGGGGAGACGTGCCAACTCGGCCGCGCCGAGCGACACGCTCAAGCCGGTCACCGCCGTGACGGTCGAGTAGGCCACGGCCCGGGTCGTGTGACCGAAGGCGAGAATGAGCCCGGCCTGGATCGCCACGGTCAGGCCGACCAGGACCACGGACGACCGGCCGGTCCCGACCGCGCAACGGTGGGCCACGAGCACGCGGGCCATCCCCAGCAGCGCCATGGCGGCCATGTAGGGGACCAGAACGCCGGCGGCCTCGCGGTAGCGGGCGCCGAACAGAGTCGTCACCAATTCGTCCGGGATGACGGCGGTGACGCCGACCGCGGCAGCGCCGATCAGCGCCGTGATGGAGAGCGCAGGCAGGAGCCCGCCTCCGTCCCCGCGCCCGGAACGGGGCAGGAGGACCAGGGGCACCGTCATGGTGGCAAAGACCGCCAACCCGCCGAGGGTCGAGAGGACGGCGAACTGACCGGCCTGCGCCGGTGGGAGCACCCGGTTGGCAATGAGGAGGTCCTGGTTCTGGACGATCACCAGCACCAGGAAGGCCAGCGCAGTCCACTGCGCCGCAGGAGAGATGCGGCCCGGTGGCACTTCGTCGGCGACGAGAGGGGCGGCGCGGACAGAGGAGCGGTGGTGGCGCATGGAGGGGTGCCGACGGGCGATCTCGAGTGCGGCGAACCCGGCGACGGTGACCCCGAACGCGCCTCCGACCGGGCCCGTGGCTGCAGTCAGGGCGAGTCCCAGGGTCAGCCGCACCGCCGGCTCGCTGATCAGGCTCGTCACCAGCCGAGCCCGATGGTTCCATGCGTAGAGGCGGCCGCGCTCGAGCGCCAGGGTCCCGAGCACGGGCCCCGAGAGCCCGAGCACGACGACCATTCCGACGGGAAGGCGCAGCGCAGAGGCGATGAAGGGCGAGCCCGCGATCAGCCCCAGACCGAGAACCGCGCCACCACCGAGGAGCAGCGGACGTGCCCGGGCGGTGGCGACCGGGTCGAGCGCCGCGGCCGCGCTGATGGCCGAGCCGGGCATGCTGAGAATCAGGTAGAGGGCCAGGAACGAGGCGAACTGCGCGAACATCCCCGGCGCGATCAGTCGGGCGACGAGGAGCGAGAAGGCCATGTTGCCCAGACCGGCGACCAGTTGCCCGCTGGTCACCATCATCTGATCGCGGATGGCCTCCGTCGAGACCGGCAGTCGGGCCCGGGGGCGGTCGGCCAGGACCGTCATCGTGGCGGTGCCGGCGTCAGGGGCAGCGCACCGAGCGAATCGGCCTCTTCGGAACGACCGCCGGAGAGCAGGACGCGGAGGAGCCGGAACCCCTCGTCCGCCAGGTCGACCTGTTCCTTCACCACGGCCGGCCCCGGGGCTGGTGACGCCAATTGCAGAAGGACCAGCTTCGCCAAGGCAGCGGGCTCGAAGTCGACCGCGGCGACGCGCTGTTCGAGGCGTCGGGCGATCGCCCCCAACTTGGCCTCATGGGCCACGGCCACCGTCGGCACGCCGGCTGCCGCAGCCGCGATCAGGGCGTGGAAGCGGAAGGAGAGGACCGTTGCCATGTCCGTCATCACGCGCACCGCGTCGTCCAGCGAGGACGGCGTCGGCAGGACCACGATGCCGTGGCCGAAACGGTGCACCAGTGCGCGCACGATGCGCTCGTCGTCGATGGGCGTCGCGGGCGTCCGGCGCTGCCACACCTGCACGTGCACGCGGAGGCCGGCATCGATCAGGTGCTGCACCGTGTCCGCCATCCGTCGCACCATGCCGGGCCATCCATCGGCGGAGACGGCGTAGGTGGACGGCACGACCAGCACCGAGCGGTCCGGGGAAGGCCGGGCCTCGGGTGGGCGCAGGAGGGTCCAGGCGGGATCCGCGCCGACGCGGAACGGGCCGGGTACGCCCGCCCTGAGCAACGCGTCGGTCGACTCCTCGTCCCGCAGCACCAACAGGTCGGACTGGCGGACGATGAAGCGGGCGAGGGTGCGGGACGTCCAATCGGGCAGATCTGATGCGCCGACCCCCACCAGGGCGAGGGGACGGCCCCGGAGCGTCGACAGGGCGCCGAGGGCGGCCACGTTGGTCAAGAGACCGCGTGGCCGCCGACCCGCCGCCGGATGCATCGTCTTGAAGATGCTGCCGCCGCCGATCACGATTGCGTCGGCCTTGGCCGCGGCCCGGCCCACCGCGTCGGGTCGACTGGTCCGCACGGGCTCGCAGCCGAGGGCGGCGGCCTCCGCCGGGTCGTGGGTGGTCACGGTCAGCTGCCAATCAGGCAGTGCGCCGACAAAGGCGCGCAGCAGCGCGTCATCCCCCAGGTTTCCCTGGCCGAACGCGCCGGCCAAGAGAGCGGTGGGCATGGGTCACCTCCTCGTACAAGGCAATGTGGCGGCGGGCAACGGAGTCCCAGCGACGGCCGACCGTCAGGGCGCGGGTCGCCCGCGCCAGCTCTTCTCGTCGTGCCGGTCGGCGGGCGAGCTCTTTCAGATGTCCGGCCAGTGCGGCCGGCTCCAATGCCGTCCGCATGGTCGGCGGGGACCCCACGCAGCTGCCCAGCGCCTCCGAGCACAGAACGGGCGTGCCGAACCCCAGTGCCAACGCGAGTGGACCGCTGGTGGCGAAGGGGGTCGGATACGGCAGCAGGAGGAGGTCGGCCGCCTCGAAGAGCGCATGCACCTCGGCGTCCGGGACGTATCCGGTGAAGCGCGCCACCGCTCCGTACCGGCGCCGCAGATCCTCTGCGTAACCGTCGGACCGGGCGAGCCGCGGGTGGCTGCCCCCCGCCACGACCAGCTCCACCTCGGGAGCCAGCGCAGCGGCCTGCAGGGCGGTCTCCAATCCCTTGTAGGGCGCCAGGAAACCGAAGCACAGCACACTGAGGCGGTCGGCGCGCAGGCCCAGCTCCTCCTTGACCCGACGCGTCCTCTCCGAGGACCGGTGGCCGGCGACGTCGATCCCATGGGGCACCACCACCGCGCCCGGCACGACCCGGGCGAAGGGTTCCTCGTGGACGACGGTGGCCGAGGCGAGCGCCGGCACCGAGTGCTGCACGGCGGAGAGGCCCATGCGCGCGACGGCTGGTGGCACGCGGACGCGGTGCATGGCCGTGAAGGAGTGATCGACCGTCGCCGGGTCGACCACCTGGTGCAGCGTGACGACCGACCGGGACCGACGGCGGAGGCCGGCCAGCGCCGGCGCGAGGCCGGGGATGGACGTGGGCCCGCCATAGAGGAAGGTCTCGAATTGCACGTGGACGACCGGAGCGCCGCAGCGACGCGCCGCCAGAGCCGCCATGGGGAGGGCGGTCGCCCCACGGCGGAAGCAGCGCTGCACCGTCACACCGCCGAGGCTCGTGAGTGCCGGCTCACCCTCGGCGGCGGGGGCGAGCACGTGCACCCGCATGCCTTCGTCGCAGAGCGCCGAAGCCAATCGCCTGGTGTACCCGGCGACGCCGCTCGGCATGGGGGACGGCGTGGTCACGCTCGGATACGGCGACACCAGGGCCACGTCGACGCTGCTCATGCTGCGGACCGGACGGGGTGCTCGGGTTCCGGCGGGGCCACCGGCAGCGCGCGATGGTGCAACCAGAGGCGCAGCGATGAGACGGCCATGCGCCGGCCGTCGGCCCCGGCCCGCACGTGGGAGCCTTCCTGGTCCAGCCAGACCGTCGGCACCTCGATGATGCGGAAGCCCAGTCGCCCGGCGGTGAGCAGCAGGTCGACGTCGAAGAGGAAGTCGCGCGACGAGAGCAGGGGCAGCACGCCCTCGATGACGTGGCGGCGCACGACCTTGGCCCCACACTGGGTATCCGAGAACGGCAGGCCGAAGATGCGTCGGGTCAGGCGCGCGAATGTCCAGCTCGCGATGCGCCGGCTGAGCGGCCGATGGGCCGGCAGGACCGAGGCCGGGTGGGCGCGGCTGGCGATGGCCCCGTCGACCTGCTCGGGCATGTCGGCCAGTCGAAGGAACTCAGCGGGCGGGGTGGCGCAGTCGGCGTCGACGAAGCCGACCACGTCAGCGTCGCAGTGCCGGAACGTCTCCATGATCACCCCGCCCTTGCCCAGCTTGGGGAACTCGTGCAGCTCTACACGGGCATCCACCTCGGCGTGGGTTCGCACCACCTCGGCCGTGCGGTCGGTGCACGAGTCGAGCGCGACCAGGAAGCGGGCCCCGGGGTCGGGCACGGACGAGCGGTAGGCGCGCAAGGTCCGGTCGATGCGAGCTTCTTCGTTGAAAGCAGGGATCACAATGTCGATGCGCATAGTGCGGGGCCACCTCTTCCATGTATCGCGGGACGTATCGGGATTCGGGCATCTGTGTGTGGCCGCTGCGTATGCAGTGACCACGTGGAGCCAACGTCAGAACGCCGGAACGTGCCCGGTCGCTTCTGCCCCCCGGCGGTAAATGGACCCCTGCATCACGGGGTTTGGTTGCGGTGTCCCGGTCTGTCGCCATGGACCCTCGACCGGCACGCGGAATGAGCTCTCCGAGTGTTCACACGCGGTTGTCGGCGTCATCCTGGTTGTGTCACTGGCGTCTGACGAATGTTCCGCGGTGCATTTGGACACCGAGCGAACGTACCCACATGGGGGACGCGTCAATCGGCAACGGCGATCGCCATCCACCGCCGTGTACGCACGCGACGGCATTTCAAGTGTGTGAATGTTGACGGCGCTACGTCTGCTTTGCGCGCGTGGAGCGCTGCACAAACGCCCGAACGCATGTGTCGCACGTGTCGGCACGTGTCGGCACTGGTCCAATGCGCGGGGAGTTCGTGACGGCTCGGCGACGACCGGGACAGCGTCCTCCGGCGGGTCCGAACGGTCGCCCCCTGCTGGCAGGCCGGAAGCCGAGGTGGCAGCCCCGTTCCGGTCGATCCGTCAGCTGCCCCCGGTGAGGCCACGTGTCATCTAGCCTCTAGTCCGCCTCTCAGGCGCGGACGTTCCAACGGATGTGACGTGGAGGTCCCGCCCCCGTAGCTCAGGGGATAGAGCATCGGTTTCCTAAACCGTGTGCGAAGGTTCGAATCCTTCCGGGGGCGCTTTGTGGGCTTAGGCCATCACCTTCACTGTGCTGGCCCGGTACCGACTTCAGCTCACTTCTTCTTCTTGTTCTTGGAGTGCTTGGGAGCCTTGAAGGTGACCTGGACCGCCGTCCCATCCGCGGTGGTATTGCCCACGCCGATCACGCAGGTCAGATGGCCCGTTGTGCCGCAGACGCCGTCGCCGACGGCACCGGTCACCAACTTGATCTTGGTGGAGAACGTTCCAGCTTGCGTCACGGTCACGGGCTGGACTGCGCCGATGTTGCAGTGTCCGGTATCGGCGGAGGTCAGCGCCCCCGTCACAGCCGAGGTGCACTCAGCCATGAAGTAGGTGTTGACCGCACCGCCGGTGGCGTAGGGGAAGCCCGATCCGGTCACTGTGACCGTCTCGCCCTTGACCAGCCCGGTATCGGGTGTGACCTTGATCGAATAGCCGGGGTTGGCTCCCGCGGGAAGCGCAAGCGCCGAGAGGGACAGGGCGACCGCACCGCCAAGGAGGGTTGAGGCAATCCGTCGTCGTCGCATCACGTTGACCTCCAGCAGGGCGTGGTTGCCGAATTCATTACACTCTACTCAGCCGGATCATTCGCCGCCCGGACGGAGTCAGCAGGGGCGTGAGGGTGTCGCGTCTGGGCACGTGAGACCGGCCAGGCCCTCATCGATGTCAGCCGCAGGTTTCGGGACCAACTGATCTGGCTGGAGGGACTCCCACGGATTCCCCACCCGTGTGCGAAGGTTCGGATCCTTCCGGGGGCGCGCAGAATCCCAGGTCAATGCACCGCGGTCAGCAGAGGATGCTCACTTCTGGCTCACGTGCTCCACGAGCCACGCGTAGTCGATGAGATGACGGTCGCTGAGGAAGTGATCGCGGACATGCCTGCGGCCTTGCCGCCCCAGCGCCGCTCGCTGCTCTGGTCTTTCAAGGAGCGATCGCACAACGCGGCCGAACAGATCGAGGTCGTACGGGTCGTCGAGGAGCACGCCGGCATCCGGCGGAACCTGGTCGATGATTCCTCCGACGGCAGACGCCACAACAGGTCGGGACTTCCACATCGCCTCGGAGACGGTGAGCCCGAAGCCCTCCTGCAGACTCTTCTGCACGACGATGCTGGCGTGGCGCTGCGTCGCATTGACCATGAGCGCATTTGTGACGACATCGTCCATGGGGAGTGCCACCAGGCGCACGTCTCGACGGGCTCGCTCCGGAAGCGCCTCCCAGCCGGCCAGACACTCGGCAAGGACTCGGGACCCTTCAGGGTCGTCGACCACGCCCTCGACGGACGGACCTACTAGGGCGAGCCTGGCGTCACTGTGTCCGACGACGTGCTCGGCGAAGCCGTGTAAGACGCCCATCATGTCCTTGAGATGGTCCCAGCGGGACACCTGGACCACAACGCGGCCCCCGATGGGGAAGGGTCCGGCGCCCCCCAGGACCGCGCCCGCTGAGACGGGACTCTGCCCTGCGATCAGGCCGATTCGAACCAGGAGATCAGTGACTCTTTCCGGGGCGAGCGAGTGGTTCTTGGGCGAGAGCGGATCGATGGAGGGCTGAATGATCCAGACGTCAGCTGATGACAGCTCGGGCGGTACGAACGCGGCGCGTGAGAAGACGATGGCCTGGCACTCGGCCAGGTGCGGCAACAAGAAGCTCCAGGCTTCCCGGGTGTGTGCATTGGGGAGGTCGGCACCGACGTGGCAGCGCCACACCACGCGCGCACCCTGACGCGCCAGATGGCCAGTGAGACCTGCGGTTTGGGGATCGTGGAGGATCACGATGTCGCCCGGCGGGATCTCCCGCCCCAGGGCAGCCGCATTCGACTCAAGGATCGAGCCGTAGTGGGCATCCTCGTCTCGACCGAGCTCCCCGGCATCCCCGGCAGCTCCATGAAGGCGGTTGTGCAGTCGTTTGGTGATGGCAAAGAACTGGGTGTCGGCATCGATGACGAGCCAACGGGTGTCGATTCCGGCGTCGTTGGCGTAGCCCACGAGAAGGTGCAACATCTCTGCCACGCCCCCGCCGACGGCCGTCGAGCTGATGTGCCAGAGCCGTCGACCGGCCAGGGCGCGACGGGCGCCCTCGGCGGCTTCTTGGAGTCGAGCCGAGCGTGTGGCGCCCAGCAGCCGCATGAGGCGTTTCAGCGAACGGCGCCGCACGGCGATCTGTCGGGGCTCCGCCACGCAACACAGTACGTTCGTTCGGCAACAGGAGTGGTGATTTGGGATCCCTTGGAATCAAACGCCCACTAGTGGTCAGACTCGTGGCCTCTTCTCGGGATCGTGAAGATCTCTGAGCCCGGTTGATGCCCTGCTCGTGAGCGGCATGGCGGTTGATCGGCGGACATTTGGTGGTTATGGTTTCCCGGTCCACAGGTGACGCTCGGGTTTGGCGACCGGGAGGTGCGGGGTGAGGGCTCAATTCTGGCGCGCTGTGCGTGCTGCTGATCTCAGGCGACTGTGTTCTGTTTTTGCGGTTTTGGCTGTCGTCTCGGCCTTCTTTGTTGTGGCGGTGGCTCAGAGTCATCCTGCGTATGCGTCTGGCATCCCGGGAACCGCCTCTTACCTGAACGGCGGACAACAGTCCGTTCGGTCACACAGTATCCAGTCGCCCTCCAATTCCGCTCCAGCCGCTGCTGTCGCGAACGGTGCCCTGGCTCCCCTCTATTCGACGAGTCTCGATGGGGGATATGTCGCTTCAGGCACCGCTATGCGCAACCTCGACATGGCATGTTGTCGTCGGAGGTATTCCCTCCGGATCCACGGTAGTTTCGGCGTTCCTCTTGTGGGATGTCTTGGACAACTACCAAGAATCCCGTGATGCCCAAGGTTTCATTAACGGCCATCGGATTCTCGGATCGCTTCGCGGAACCGGCCCGAGCCCATGCTGGCCGGCATCGCAGAACTATTCGTTCTACGCAAATGTCACGACCCTCGTCAAAGGCAATGGGATTTTCGGCTTGAGCGGTTTCGCGTCTGGAAGCACAAATGGCAGCGACCCCGAAAGCTCGTCACCCATCCCGGAGCTCGAGGGAGCGAGTTTGATAGTCGTGTATCGCAACTCGACTAGCCCAATGACAACCGTCGTGATCGGAAACGGTTCTCAGGAGGTTTCGGAAGGAAGTCTCCAGGCGACGTTGACTGGCTTTACAGCAGGGTCTTTCACGGCAGCCGATCAGACGACCTTTGTCGTCGCCGATGGTCAGTCCTATCCCGACGGTCCCGACTCCTTTAATGGCTCTGCGCTCAACCCTGCCGGTTTTCAGGGTTCCGATCCGATGGACATCGACTCGTATCCAGAGGGCAATTATTGGGATACGAGCACATTCAACGTTGGGCAGTCAATATCGAGGGGTGCACGTTCAGTAAGTATTGGCATTAACACTTCGGACGACTGTCTCGTGTGGGTCGGCCAGGCATTGGCTGTTGCGAGCGGTTCGGGAGGAAATCAAACGGTTGTGGCGTTCGGCGATTCGGTGGCTGCTGGCGAAGGGCTTCCAGTTGCAGCC
This sequence comes from uncultured Acidimicrobiaceae bacterium, assembly GCA_963804055.1. GTDB lineage: Bacteria > Actinomycetota > Acidimicrobiia > Acidimicrobiales > RAAP-2 > Bog-473. Next base: position 707,468 of record CAWDOU010000001.1, read on the forward strand.
GGAGTCTCGAACACGTCCGCCTACAAGGGTGATCTCACTGGCAGCTACACGGACAGCCCGGACGCTTACTGAGCAGTCCTCGCGAAGGATTTGGGTGGAACAAGCGGACAATTTCGCGATAAGTGGAGCGTGCGCAACGACTGGGTTACCGAACTGCCAGAACTCGTCGACGACCGTTCAGAACGAGATAACCGAAGCCCAATCGCTCCATCTCAAACCGACTCTCGTGACCTTGACGCTCGGCGCGGACGACATCAACTTCAAGTCATGTTTGCTTGGTGTCCTAGGTCTGACCAATTTACCGGGCGTATCCAATACCGGAACGTGCTCCAATTCGGCAACAGATCTTTCTGCAATACAACAGAACGTTCAGAACGTTATTGCTCGAATCTCATCTGTCTATCCAGGTGTCCCAATCGTCCTCACTCAGTACTACGACCCGCTCCCAGCGAGCTTTCCCGTTCAGAACACGAATTCTCCTTGCCACCCGCAGGAACTCCTCTACGCAGCAGCTCAGGCGTTTCAGTATCACAATCCGACTCGAGCGTTTGAAACGCTGATAACCAACGATGCTGGAGGAGCGGCGACCGACTATTTGGACAATGTTGCGTCGTCGGCAGCGCTGGTGGACGACCAACTCAACACGGCGTTGTTCCGCGCTGCGGCGACTGAAAGGTCTGCCGGGGTCGCCGTGCAGACGGTCCCGCTCGACTTTTCCGGTCATGACCTCTGCGAGGACTATCCGGGTGGCAGTGGCGATGTGTTCGGGCTTGGACTATACGCCTTTGGTGCATATTTGGCCGGTCCCAGCGCGTCAAAAACGGTCCAATACGTGCCGAGCGATACCTGTGCAGTTTTCGACGCCGGATGTAAATCGTTTGCAAAGACTTGGACCGGCTCGTTTCTGGATCGGAAATACAGTCTGACGGTCATCGCCAGCCTCAATGATCTTCCGCATCCGACCACCAAGGGGCAGATCACAATTGCCGAGCAGATTCTCGCCAAGGTGGGGGGTTAGAGACGATGCGATCTGTATCCAAGGCGGCCTTTCGCGGCAGTACGTCGTTCTGGCTTACGCGAAGCGCCATTGCGGCGGGTCTCATCGCGGCGATGTTTTCGCTAGGAGTGAATTCTGTGACGGCAGATCCCTCGACCGGCTCCATCTCGGGCACGGTGACCGACGCCGCCGACCCGAGCGGGCTCTCGGGTGTGTGCGTGACGGCAGCGTCGTCTGACGGCGGAGTCACAGGTACCGCCACCACGGCGGGAGACGGCACCTACGCGATCTCGGGCCTGGCGCCCGACACCTACAACGTCGAGTTCGACCCGACCTGTGGGGGCTCGATCGCCTCCGCCGACGTGGCCCAGTGGTTTGAAATGGCCGTGACGAAGTTTGCCGGCAGCCCGGTCACGGTGACCTCTGGAGGCACAGCGAGTGGAACCGACGCCGACTTGCGCCGGCAGCGGAGGCTCCATCTCGGGCACGGTGACCGACGCCGCCGACCCGAGCGGGCTCTCGGGTGTGTGCGTGACGGCAGCGTCGTCTGACGGCGGAGTCACAGGTACCGCCACCACGGCGGGAGATGGCACCTACGCGATCTCGGGCCTGGCGCCCGACACCTACAACGTCGAGTTCGACCCGACCTGTGGGGGCTCGATCGCCTCCGCCGACGTGGCCCAGAGCACGACGAGCCCGGTCACGGTGACCTCTGGAGGCACAGCGAGTGGAACCGACGCCGACTTGGCGGCCGGAGGCTCCATCTCGGGCACGGTGACCGACGCCGCCGACCCGAGCGGGCTCTCGGGTGTGTGCGTGACGGCCACGTCGTCTGACGGCGAGACGGGGACGGGCACCGCCACCACGGCGGGAGATGGCACCTACGCGATCTCGGGCCTGGCGCCCGACACCTACAACGTCGAGTTCGACCCGACCTGTGGGGGCTCGATCGCCTCCGCCGACGTGGCCCAGAGCACGACGAGCCCGGTCACGGTGACCTCTGGAGGCACAGCGAGTGGAACCGACGCCGACTTGGCGGCCGGAGGCTCCATCTCGGGCACGGTGACCGACGCCGCCGACCCGAGCGGGCTCTCGGGTGTGTGCGTGACGGCCACGTCGTCTGACGGCGAGACGGGGACGGGCACCGCCACCACGGCGGGAGATGGCACCTACGCGATCTCGGGCCTGGCGCCCGACACCTACAACGTCGAGTTCGACCCGACCTGTGGGGGCTCGATCGCCTCCGCCGACGTGGCCCAGAGCACGACGAGCCCGGTCACGGTGACCTCTGGAGGCACAGCGAGTGGAACCGACGCCGACTTGGCGGCCGGAGGCTCCATCTCGGGCACGGTGACCGACGCCGCCGACCCGAGCGGGCTCTCGGGTGTGTGCGTGACGGCCACGTCGTCTGACGGGTTGCGAGGATGGCCACAGCTAGAAACGGGCAGCCACGGCACCTACGCGATCTCGGGCCTGGCGCCCGACACCTACAACGTCGAGTTCGACCCGACTTGTGGGAACACGTTGGGTTCGGTGGACCTCCCCCAACTGACCAGCGATCCCGTTTCCGTTCAATCTGCCTCGTCGACGGATGGCGTCGATGCGCTGTTGATCACCTCGGCGGGATCCGGGTCTATTTCAGGTCGAGTGACCGACGCCGCCGACCCGAGCGGGCTCTCGGGTGTGTGCGTGACGGCCACGTCGTCTGACGGCGAGACGGGGACGGGCACCGCCACCACGGCGGGAGATGGCACCTACGCGATCTCGGGCCTGGCGCCCGACACCTACAACGTCGAGTTCGACCCGACCTGTGGGGGCTCGATCGCCTCCGCCGACGTGGCCCAGAGCACGACGAGCCCGGTCACGGTGACCTCTGGAGGCACAGCGGCGAGTGTAAATGCGGAGCTGGCGAAACGGGCCTCCTCTCCGCCACCCCCTCCGGTGATCACTTCGCCGAGCAATCCGACCACACACGGCTACTGGCTTGTCGGTTCTGATGGCGGGATCTTCACCTTTGGAAGTTCCCAATTCTTCGGGTCGACCGGGAACCTGAAGCTCCAGCGACCCGTCGTCGGGATCGTCCCCACTGTGGATCGTGCCGGCTATTGGCTCGATGCCTCTGACGGTGGTGTTTTCGCCTATGGCGATACCCAGTACTACGGCTCAATCCCCGGTCTCGGACTCCACCCAGCAGGGTCGGGATTCGCCCACAGCCTGGATGCTCCCATCGTTGGAATGGTCCCGTCCCACGACGACGGTGGCTACTTCATGGTCGCGTCCGACGGTGGCGTCTTTGCCTTCGGCGACGCACACTTCGCGGGCTCCTGCCCCGGCATCGGAGGTTGCTCTGGGTCGGCGGTCGCGGTGATGCCCGACCACAGCGGTGACGGCTATTGGCTGATCACGTCGACGGGCAACGCTTACACCTTTGGCGACGCCCCGTATCTCGGAGCCCCGGGGCACGGGACTGTGACCTCAGCCGTCGCCACGCCGAGCGGGAAGGGGTATTGGGTTCTACTGAGCACCGGGCAAGTCTTCGCTTATGGGGATGCCGTGAACCTTGGCTCACCAACTTCGTCGAACTTCAACGCACTTGACGCGGCCCTCGGCCATTTTTGCCACTTCTGGGGGAAATGGATATTGGGTCGCGTCGGCCACCGGCAAGATCTTTACTTTCGGTGATGCACCCAATGACGGAGATATGTCGAGTACCCATCTCAACGGAGCCATCATCGCCGGAAGCGGCTCCTGAAGAGCTTCCATCGGATATTCGCTTAGTCGGACCTCCAGAAGCGACCAGTCAAACGTTTGACATTCCTACTCGCGGGGAGGCGTGCCACTTCGACGCACCGAGGCCGGCATTCCCACACGACGAAGAAGTAGCTCGGGAGAAACCCGTACCATGCGCTTGCGGCCTCATCGGCGACGACGGTGAGTGAGCCGGCCCGCTCCCGCGCCCCTTCGAGGACCGCGTGGCTCTCGACACCGGCCTCGTTGTGCCCCCATGGGTCGTTCTCCAGGGCACGGCGCTTGAGGTCGGATGTCACGAGTGCAGTCGTGGCGAAGCCGGCATTGGAGGCAAGCTCGGCCAAGTCCCAGCCGAAGCGCCAATAGACCAGTGTCTGGTCGCCGTGATATTCGACCTCCACCGGGGGAGCGGTGCGTCCCTGCAGGAGGGGAACCATCAGGAAGACGACTCCGTCGGGAGCAACGACCCGGTGCAGGTTCGACAGCGCGAGACCGGTCTCGGGGACGTGCTCGAGCACGTGTGAGGTCAATACGACGTCGAGCGAGGCGTCGGGGAGATCGAGATCCTGCAGGTCCAGCTGGCGATCGCCCCGGTGTGCCCGGTCGTCGTAGTCGCTGGCGACATAGTCCACGAGCTCTGCCATGTGACTGCGGTACTCCACGCCGAGCCGGGGGCTGGTCTCCAGGACGCGGAGACCCGGTCGGTAGCGGCTGCGGGTGGTCCAGCAGTGATAGAGGAAGCGGTCCCGGGCAATGGAGCCGCATCGGGGACACACCGCAGATTCGCTGTGTGCGACGCCGTCGAATGCGGCGCCGTGCCATCCGCAGATGTTGCATCCCACCTGGTGGCCACGGGCCATGGCGCCCAGCCACGGTCGCAGGGGAGAATGATCCCAGGGTCTCAACCGTGGATCCCGCAGACCACGCGCCACAACCCACCCAGCTGTCGTCAGCCGTGCTCCGCGGCCTAGGGACACGGATTCCCCACTCGTCGCGGAGCCCATGTGGACCGATTTTGGCAGAGTCCCCGCGAACCAGGGGTCATTCGGCGAACACTCGCCGAGTAAGTTCGAGTCACATCGCGCGGGAGGTCGGAACGCAATGCCGGGTCATCAGGAGTTCAAGGCGCTCGCGCCCGAAGAGGTGCAGCGAGCGGCTGAGCGGATTGCCGAAATGGAGAAGTGGGCGCGGGAGGCGTATCTCGCCACCAAGCACGTCGAGGACGTCGAGGACATCTGGGTCCGCTACTTCGAGGCCGAGCACCATCTGCACTGGCTCATCCCGCCCGCGACCGAACCCGAGGAGCCCTGAGCATCCCTTCCCGGGCCCGTTAGGACACGCCGACACCGGCCGCGATGCGGTCGCCGGTGGGCTTGTCGATGTTCCGCCAGTACGCCACCGCGCGCTCCAGGACCGGCGGGGAGACCCCCTGGCTCAGGTGTCCGACGACATTCGAGACCAGCCGCTCACGCTGCGCGTCGTCCATGACCTCGCGCACCAGGGTGCCGGCCTGCCCCCAGTCGTCGTCGTCCCGGTGCAGCGAGTACGCAGCATGGACGAACTCGCCGTCGGCCTCCCACCGCTCGACGTAGGGGTAGCGCCCCGGGTCGGCCGCCGGTCCGCCCTTTGAGTTCGGTGCGTAGACGGGGTCCGCCACCTTGTGCATCCGCATGGCCCCGTCCTTGCTGTAGCTGTGGACGGCAGCCTGCGGCGCGTTGACCGGGATCTGCTTGTAGTTCACGCCCATGCGGGCCCTGTGCGCGTCGGCATAGGAGAAGACGCGGGCCAGCAGCATCTTGTCCGGACTGACCCCGATTCCCGGCACGAGGTTGTTCGGCTCGAATGCCGCCTGTTCGATCTCCGAGTGGAAATCCGTGGGGTTGCGGTCCAGTGTCAGTCGACCGACCTCGTGGAGTGGGTAGTCGCTGTGGGGCCAGACCTTGGTCAGGTCGAACGGATTGAAGCGGTACCCCCTCGCCTCCTCGAAGGGCATGACCTGCACCCGGAGCGTCCAGCTCGGGTACTCGCCGCGCCCGATGGCTTCGAAGAGGTCGCGCCGGTGGTAGTCACCGTCCTCCCCGGCGAGCCGGTCGGCATCCTGCTGGGTCAGGAAGTCGACGCCCTGGTCGGTCTTGAAGTGGTACTTGACCCAGAACCGCTTGCTCTGGGCGTTGACCCACATGTAGGTGTGGCTCGAGTAGCCGTTCATGTGACGCCATGACTTCGGAATGCCGCGGTCACCCATCAGCCACGTCACCTGATGCGCCGATTCGGGAGACAGGCTCCAGAAGTCCCACTGCATGTCGTGATCGCGCAGGTCGGAGTCGGCGCGGCGCTTCTGGGAGCGGATGAAGTGCTGGAACTTCATGGGATCGCGGAGGAAGAACACCGGGGTGTTGTTCCCCACCATGTCGTAGTTGCCCTCGGACGTGTAGAACTTCAGAGCGAACCCGCGTGGGTCCCGCCACGTGTCGGGGCTTCCCCGCTCACCGGCGACCGTGGAGAAGCGGATGAGCGTGTCGGTCGTGGTCCCCGGCTGGAACACGGCCGCTTTGGTGAAGGGACTGATGTCCGCCGTGACCTCGAAGTGGCCGAACGCGCCGCCCCCCTTGGCATGCGGTTGCCGCTCGGGGATGCGCTCCCGGTTGAAGTTCGCCATCTGCTCAATCAGGTAGTGGTCCTGCAGCAGAATGGGCCCGTCCGGCCCGACGGTCAGCGAGTGCTCGTCGCTGGCCACCGGAATGCCGGCGTCCGTGGTGGTCGGATTCACGTCATGGTCGGCCATGATCGCCCCCCTTCTGGGTGTCGGTGCTTCGACTCTAAGCCGGTCGGCTTCGAGCTGGAGCGGCCATGGGTCACCCGGGCCGGGTCGTCGGGAGCCCGCAATCCCGGATGCCCCGGGCGTGTTGGCGGTCAGCCCTCTCGAACCCCGTGCAGCTCCACGCGGACGCTGATCTCGGGATAGACGCGGACCATGAGCATGCTCGGCGGCTTCATGCCGAATTCGCGGATGTCGAACTCGTCCTCGCCGGTCAGCGCGATGCCATCGGTGTCCGCCTGAATGCGCATGCCGTGCTCGAACGTCTTCGTCTTGCCGTGGAAGGAGATCTCGCCCGTCACGGCGTACTCGGGGTGCGACCCGTCCACGACGATGTGGGTGAGCCGGCCGGCGATGGTGGGGTACCGCCCGGCATCGATCCGCCTCCGGAGCTCGCGGTCGTAGAGCTGGTTGCCCGACGTCAGCCGCTCGACGGCCAACTCCAGCTCACCGGAAACGGGCTCGTCGAGGTCGAGCGATCCGTCCGCCCGCGTCGCGGCTTCGAACCACCCGGTGATGCCGCGGGTCTCCGTGTTGATCGGGTGCAGGCTGGAGCGCCCACTGACCCAGACGCAGGAACGAGCCGAGTCGAAGGTGTAGCGAGTGAGCGCCATCTGCTTTCCGTTCCTCCGGGTTGTGTCCGCCCGGATCCACTGCATGCGAAGGACGAATACTGGCATAAAGTCGCCGCGTGGCCCGATTGGATGTGCCGGCCGGCGAGGGTGGGGATGCGGTGCAGATCTGGTCGCTGCAGCCCGAGCTCGGTGCTGCTGCGACCCGCTTCGTGCACGCCGCCTACAACAAGAGCGTTCTTCCGACGCGCGTCCGTGAGGCGGCGAGGATGCGGATCGCCCAACTCAACGGGTGCACCGTCTGCCTCGGGTTCCGGGCGGACACGGTCAAGGCGGAGGGTCTCGACGAGGAGTTCTACTGTGCGGTCGGAACTTCCGACGAGGCGGGCCTGAGCGAGCAGGAGCGTCTGGCGGTGGAGTACGCCGAGCGCTTCGCCATCAACCACACCAGCATCGACGACGAGTTCATCGAGCGACTGCGGGGCTCGTTCACCGACGCGGAGATCTTCGATCTCACCGTCTGCATGTCCGCCTTTCTCGGCCTCGGGCGGACGCTCCGAGCGCTCGGGATCACCGAGACGTCGCTGACGGACGTCTAGCCCGTGTCACCCGGCCCGGGAGCCGGCGTCTCGAATGCCGCATCCCGATCCTTCACCGCCTGCCGCAGTCCCACCTCGGCGATCTGCTTCGAGAAGGCCTTGGCCTCGGGGGCCCGGTGGCCGATGGCATCGTTGAGCGCGGCGAACCGCTGCAGCTGCGACCGGCCCATGAGCTCCACCCCCATGTTGACTACACGCTTGTTGGCGACCAGGAGGTCGCGGCCGATCAGGGCCATGCGCGTCGCCATCTGGAGCACCACGTCGTCGAGCGCCGCGGCCGGAGCGGTGGCGACGACCAGCCCGATCTGCTCGGCCTCCATGCCCGTGACCGTGTCGCCCGTGAAGACCAGTCGCTTGGCCCATTGCGGCCCCACGTTGTAGAGCCACATGTTGGTCGGCGGCGCCCCCATTGAGCGCACCGGCGGGAACCCGATGGCGGCGTCCTCGGCGGCCACCACAAGGTCGCAATGCAGCGCGAGATCGGTTCCGCCGGCCAGGCAATTCCCCTGCACCTGCGCGATGACGGGCACGGCGCAATTCCAGATGCGCGCCCATCCCTCACCGAGGGCCAGCATGGCGGTCACGTCGCCCTCCATGGCCACGTGCTGCGGGAAGTCGCCGGGATCGGTGTCCTCGGCAATGAAGCCGTAGCCCGAGGAGAAGGATCGTCCCGTGCTCCGGATCACGACGACGTGCACTCGGGCGTCGGCCTCCGCCTCTTCCACGGCGGTCAGGAGCTCGCGGATGCAGCGGGGCGTGAGCGGGTTGTGGTGATCGGGGCGATTGAGCGTCAGGCGCCGGACACGGCCGATCTGCTCGCTGAGCACGGTGCTGGAACTGGTTGTCACGCGGGGTCGGCTCCGGACTCGAGACGGGACTTGATCACCTTGCCGCTCTCGTTGCGTGGGAGCGCGTCGACCACGGTAATCCGGCGGGGCACCTTGTAGTCGGCCAGCCGTACGAGGAGGAAGGCACGCAACTCGTCGGTCGGTGTGTCCTCGCGCAGCACGACCCAGGCCGCCACGTCCTCGCCGAGGACGGGGTGCGCCACCCCCGACACGGCCGCTTCCCTCACGGAGGGGTGCTCGAAGAGGGCGGCCTCGACTTCGCCGGGCACCACGTTGTGGCCGCCCCGGATGATGATCTCCTTCTGCCGGCCGACGATCCACAGGTGCCCGTCGTTGTCGACGTAGCCGAGGTCCCCGCTGCGCAGCCATCCCTCGTCCCACGGGTCGTCGGCACCCGTGGGGTCGCCGACGTAGGACCGGGCCGGGCCCGTCCCCCTGATCGCCACCTCCCCGATTGCTCCCGTCGGGACGCTCGCGCCGGCCGGCCCGGCGATCCGGACCTCGACGCCCGGTAGCGGCAGGCCGACCGAGCCCAGGTGCCGCCCGCCGTCACCCATCGGCGTGGCCGTCACGGCGCCGAACTCCGTCATCCCGTAGCCGCACAGGACGTCGGCCACGCGCAGGCCCGCACCGAAGCGGCGCAACGTTGCGGCGGCAATGGGCGCGCTGCCCACCGTGACGACGGCCAGGCTCGAGAGATCGGCCGTCCCGAACCGCGGGGAGGCGACGATCAGCTCCACCATGGCGGGCACCAGGAAGGCGGAGACCGGCCGGTCGCGCTCCACCGCGGCGATCCACGTCTCCGCGCTGAAACGAGGGAGGAACCAGCCGCTCAATCCGCCGCGGAGCGGGCCCGTGACGAGGAGCGAGCCGCTGGTCGTGGCGAACGGTGAGGAGGAGAGGAACCCGAGGCCCAACCAGCTCGAGGGCACGCGGTCTGTCGTCGAGAGCCCGCCGTGGCGCACGACGACCCCCTTCGGCCGGCCGGTGGTCCCCGAGGTGTACATGATGTCGGCGACGTCGTCGGGACCGGCGGGCCGCGCCGGATCCCCGTCGTCGGGGGAGAGCAGTTCGGTCCACGACAGGTGCCCGCCCGTGTGCGTTGACACGACGGTCCGGACAGCGGCGCGGACCTCCGGGACGACCTCGCTGCACAGTGCGATGGACGCGCCCGCATCCTCCAGGATCCGTGCCATCTCGACCGGACCGAGCCGGGCCAGCAGCGGGACCGCCACGGCGCCCGCCTTGTGGATGCCGAGATACGAGACGAGCCACTGCAGCGGCTCGTCGTTGCCGATGAGCAGCGCCACCCGGTCACCGCGTGCGAGCCCGTGCTCGTGCAGCCCGTTGGCGAGCCGGTTGGAGCGTCGATGCCAGTCGTCCACCGTGAGCTCTTGACCATCGGCCATGTTGCGCCATGCCACCGCATCGGGGAACGACGTGGCCAACCGCGCCACGAGCCCCGCCTGGAGCAACGTCATGGCGACGTGCCTGGTGCGTGCATCAGTACGGGGGGCCGCCTTCGAGGATGGTGCGCGGGTTGTCGACGAGCATCGTCGTGATGTCGGCGTCGCTGATCCCACGGTCGCGCATGACCGGGAGCACCTCGTCGGAAATGTAGGTCCAGCGCCAATCGCTCGATGCCTCGGTGAATGAGCGGGGAAACCAGTCGACGAAGCACATCGCATCGTGCGAGAGCACGATGCGATCGGCGAACCCGCGGGCACACAGGCGCGCCACGGCGTCGACGCGCTCCTCCAGGGTGATGCCTGGGAGGCCGAAGTGGTCGAAGCCGAGGTAGGAGCCGTTGTCGATAAGGCTCAGGTGATAGTCGGTGTTGACCGTCCCCCCGCTGTGGCCGACGACAACCCTGGTCAGGTCGACACCTTCCTCCTCGAAGATGCGCTGCTGCTCAAGGCCCCAGGGCTCGGGCGGTGTGGGCGTGTGGGTGGTGATGGGAACGCCGGTGGCGCGGTGCGCCTGCGCCACGGCTCGGAGCACGCGTTCCACGCCGGGCGTGATGCCGGGGCGGTCGGACGCGCACTTGAGGATGCCGGCCCGCACGCCGGTCGCACCGATCCCGTCCCGTATCTCGCGCAGGAAGACGTCCACCATCGGTTCGGGCCCACCGAGAATGGTCCCGGGCCCCTGGAAGTGAAAGAACATCGGGACTTCGTTGTAGGTGTAGACGCCCGTGGCCACGACGACGTTGATTTCGGGGACCTGCTCGGCAATGGCGGCGACCCGCGGGATGTAGCGGCCCAGCCCGATCACCGTGAGATCGACCAGGGTGTCGATCCCCTTGTCCTTGAGCTCGCGCAGCTTCGCCACGGCGCGGGCCTGCTCCGCCGCCTCGTCCCATTCGTCGGCGGTCTTCTCTATCTCCGGGCTCAGCACGAAAATGTGCTCGTGCATGAGCGTGCGCCCGAGACGGCTGCCTTCGACCGGACCCCGCACCGTGTTGACCTGGGCCATCGGCTCCCCTTGCGTGGTGTCCCGTCTGGCTGACGCCAGGCGATCGTAGCGGGGGTGGGGGAGCGGCGGCGGGGAGTCCGGCGCGCAAATGTCACAGCAGCCCCACAGCGGATCCTGCGTCGGGGTCGAAGGGACCGTGGTCGGATGGCGTTGTCTCCGACCGAGGAACTTCGAACCCATGCCATCCCCAGCCCAAGGCCGCACACCAGCAGGCAGAGACAGAGCCCAGGCGCGGCTGCGCGTGCTGACCCGCTCGGTGATCGTCGCTGCCACGGGTGCGACGGTCGCCATCGGCATCGTCGTCGCCCGGGACCACCCGGGCGCCAGTGCGGTGCGGTCGTCCGGCGCGTCGACAGCATCGGCGGGGCGATCCACCACCGCGACCACGAGTGGCGCCTCCTCGTCGGGGACCGCATCCGGATCCTCGGTCTCGGGCACCACGGGAACGACCGGCAACACCGGCACCTCCTCGTCTTCGGCCCCGACCTCCACCTCGTCGTCGCCCAGCGTGACATCGGGCGCCACCTCGTCGTGACCGTGGGGAGCGACGTGCTCGAGCCGGTTCTGACCGCTCGTTCGTTCCGCGCCATCGGGACCACCGCCACGGTCGTGGTGCAGGACCCTCGTCACGCGGAGGTGGCCGAGCGCCTGCTCGACGCCGAGCTCACCGCCGTCGACCTCGCCTGCAGCCGGTTCCGTGACGACTCGGAGCTCCAGGCGGTGCACGCCGGCGCCGGCCGGGCGGTCACTGTCGGCGCGCTCCTCTTCGAAGCACTCTGCGTAGCGTGTGAGACGGCTGAACGGACCGGCGGCGCCGTCGATCCCACCGTCGGCAATGCCATCGCCGCGCTCGGCTACGACGCCGATCTGGCCGAGGTGCAGAGCCGTCCTCCGGGCCCCCCGCGGGCCCTGGGCCGGGTTGCGGGCTTTCAGCACGTGCAGCTCGATCGGTCCCGGCGCACGGTCCGCATTCCGCGGGGGGTGCGTCTCGATCTCGGTGCCTCGGCCAAGGCACTGGCCGCCGACAGGGCCGCCGCCCGCATTGCCGAGCGGATCGGCGCCGGCGTGCTGGTGAGCCTCGGTGGCGACGTCGCCGTCGCCGGGAGGCCCCCGGCCGGCGGGTGGGCGATCGGCATCGCTCCCGAGTCGGCCACGCCGCCTGCGGAAGCGGACCAGGTGGTGGCCATCAGCGCCGGTGGGCTGGCCAGCTCGGGCCCTGGGGCGCGCACGTGGAGGGCGGGCGACCGGACGCTCCACCACATCATCGACCCGAGCAGTGGGGAGTGCGTCGAGCCGTACTGGCAGCTTGTCTCGGCCACGGGCGCCAGCTGCGTCGAGGCCAATCTCGTGACGACCGCCGCCATCGTCTGGGGCCGGAGTGCCCTCGACCAGCTGCCCCGACTCGGTCAGGCGGCCCGGCTGGTGCGCTCCGACGGCCGCGTCTTCTTCGTCAACGGGTGGCCGGGAGGGCACGCGGCATGAACTCGACCTTCCTCTGGTACGTCACGCGGGCCAGCGGCCTGATGGCGATGATCCTGCTGACCGGGACCATGGTGCTGGGCATCACCACCACCACGCGCGCCAGGGCGCGCAACTGGCCGGGTTTCGCACAGCAGGAGCTGCACCGGCGTGTCTCCATGGTCGCAGTGGTCTTCCTCGCCATCCACGTCGCCACCAGCGTGCTCGACACATACGTCTCCATCAGCTGGGCGGCCGTCGTGATCCCGTTCACCTCCGGCTACGGGCGCCTCTGGGTGGGCATCGGCACCATCGCACTCGACCTGCTGCTCGCCGTCTTCGTGTCCAGCCTGCTCCGGGCGAGGATGCGCCCGGGGGCGTGGCGCGCCGTGCACTGGCTGGCCTACCTGTCCTGGCCGGTGGCGTTGGCGCACACGTTCGGCATGGGGACCGACGCCGGCGAGGGCTGGGTCATCGTGCTGGGCGCTGTCTGCGTCGCCGCCGTCGCCGGCGCGCTGGCGTGGCGGCTGCAGGTGCTCGTTCGCCAGTCTTCGGCGCGGAAGGCGCTGGCAGCGGTCACCGGCGTTCCCTCGAAGCACCTCGCGTTGTCGAGCCGGCCGGGATCGCGAGCCCCGCATGGCTGACGTGCGCCTGGCCGCCCCTAGTGCCGTGCGCTACTGCCTGCTGGGACACCCCACCGACCTGGCCGGTCATGTCGCCGCGCTCGGCCCGGTCCCGCTGCCGGCGGCCGGTGTCCTCGAGTGGCGCAGCAGCTTTGCCGCTTCGCTCGAGGCTTCCGGCCTGTCCGGCCGCGGCGGCGGCGGGTTCCCGGCCGCCGTCAAGCTCGCCGCGGCACAGCGCCGGGGGGCGGGAGGCGTGGTGCTGGTGAACGCCATGGAAGGGGAACCGGCCAGCGACAAGGACAAGCTCCTGCTCCTCCGCTCGCCGCACCTCGTGCTCGACGGTGCGCAGCTTCTCGCCGTGTCCACCGGGGCCGCCGGCGTGACGGTCTGCGTGCCCGAGGGGCGCGAACACGTGGCCGCGGCGGTCACGCGCGCCCAGCACGAGCGCCTGGCGGCGGGTTACGCGGCCGTCCCCGAAACCGTGGTGCGGCCACCCGACCGCTTCATCGCCGGCGAGGAGTCGGCGCTGGCGCGCTGGGTCGAGTCCGGCCGCTCGCTCCCCTCCTTCCGGCCGGACAAGGGCGCCGCGCTGCGGATCGGGCGTCGCGCCGTCCTGGTGCACAACGCCGAGACGTTGGCCCACGTGGCCATGATCGCCCGCACCGGCCCGGAGGCGTTCCGGGCGCACGGCCTGGCGGAGGACCCCGGGACGTCGCTGGTGACCATCTCGGGTGCGGTCGAGCACCCCGGGGTGGTCGAGGTCGACCGCGGCACGCCCCTCGCCGACATCGCGGCCCGGGCCGTTCCGACCGCCGCGCCGCAGGCCCTCCTCGTCGGCGGGTACGGCGGCGCCTGGGTCGGGCCTGCACACTTCACCACGCCCTACGCCTCCCTCTCGCTCCGCGCCCTCGGCGCGTCGGCGGGAGTCGGCATCGTGGTCGCGCTCGGTCCGCGCTCGTGCGGACTCGCGGAATCGGCCCGTATCGCCCACTACCTGGCCGGTCAGAGCGCTGGTCAGTGCGGCCCCTGCGTCTACGGGCTGCCCGCCATCGCCGACGACCTGACGCAGCTCGCCCGGGGCCGACCCGACCCCGGGCTGCTGGCCAGGCTCCATCGCCGGCTGGACGAGGTGGATGGTCGCGGCGCCTGCCGGCACCCTGACGGAGCGGTGCAGCTGGTGCGGAGCGCGCTGCAGGTCTTCGCGCTCGACGCGGGAGCGCATGGTGCCGGTGTGCCCTGCGCGCACTGGAACCAGCCGTCAGTGCTCCGTTTCCCCGGCGCGGCGCGGGCGGCCTGACGTGCTGCGCATCCTCATCGACCCCGTTGCCTGCGATGCCTACGGCTACTGCGCCGAGCTGCTTCCCGAGGCCATCACACTCGACGAGTGGGGCTATCCGATCGTGGACGGCACCCCGCTCACCGCGGAGCTCGTGGCCGTGGCCGAGCGGGCCGCCCGGGACTGTCCCCGGCGCGCCATCACCGTCCGGGAGCGCACGAGCGGCCACTGAAGCGACGTCGGCGTCACAATGGTGGCCATGCAGGGCGAACGGGCATGACGCGTCAGGGACTGGACTTCCGCCAGGCCGAGGAGTCCGACCTGGCCCGCATCGTGCAGCTGCTGGTGCTCGGATCGGTCCCGGGCGCCCCGCCGAGCCGGGAGGACCCCGGCGACCTGGGCCCGTACCGCGACGCGTTGTGCGCCATCGCGCGGAATGGGGGCACGGTGGTGGTGGCGGACCTCGACGGCGAGGTCGTCGGTGTCTGCCAGCTCATCGTCTTCCGGCACCTGCAGGCCCGTGGTGGCCTCTGCGCCGAGATCGAGTCCGTCCACGTGCACCCGGACCACCGGGGGACGGGAGTGGGCGCCGCGCTGGTGCGTGACGTCATCTCCCGGGCCCGCGGGCTGGGCTGCTACCGGGTGCAGCTGACCTCGAACAACGCCCGCAGTGACGCCCACCGCTTCTACGAGCGACTCGGGTTCGTGCCGTCCCATGTCGGGTTCAAGCTCTCCCTCGAATGACGGGCCGCCTCGGTTGCGTTCCATTCGGTAACTATGTAATCTTGTAATATGACCCAAGGGAGCAACGAAAGCGGAAGAGGAGCGCAGCGGGGGAGGCGCCGTTCGGCCGGCCCACCGCCCTCCGGCCCCGAGCAGGAGCGCCTCATCGGGGCCTGGTTCGCCGGGCGGGTACCCGGCACATGGTTCTCGGAGAGCCCGACCATCACCATCGACGGCGACGAGATCCAGGTCGTCGGCAAGCTGGCGCCGCCCCAACTCCCCGACGGGGCGGCCGAGGACGAGGTGCGCGTCGCCGAGCAGGCCCGCATCAGCGGGTTCCGGGAGGAGACCCGGTCCGGGCGCATCCGCATCGCCGACGAGGCGCAGCCGGCCTTCCGCCGCGTCGTCTCCTGGGGCGCCGAATGCGGCGGGTCCCGCGTCTTGTTCACCACGGCGGGGGTGCCGGTCATGACCCGGCTGCGCATGGATGACCGCCAGGCCCTCGACACGTTGATCGAGGCCGGCGTGGCGCGCAGCCGCAGCGAGGCGCTGGCCTGGTGTGTCCGGCTGGTGGCCCGGCACGAGGCCGAGTGGATCCGCGAGTTGCGCGAGGCCATGTCCGCCGTGGAGGAGGTCCGCAACAAGGGGCCGAGGAGCGGTACCGGCAACGGCTGAACAGGCGGCGTGCCACGATCTGGCATGGCACTAGGACACTTCCACCAGATTCAGGCTGATCTCCGCGAGCCCTATCACGCGCTCACCGCGGCCATTCCCGACGTCATGGCCGGCTACGGCGCGCTCCACGACGCCGCCTTCGTCGACGGGGCGCTCGACGTCACGACGAAGGAGCTCATTGCGCTGGCCATCGCCATCACCCGCGAGTGCGACGGCTGCATCGCCGCCCACGGCAGGAACCTGGCCCGGCGGGGCGCCACCCCGGAGGCGGTCGCCGAGATGATCGGCGTGGCCATCACGATGAACGGCGGTCCGGGGCTGGTGTGGGGGCCGCGAGCGCTGGCGGCCTACCAGGAGTACAGCGAGGGCTCCGCGAAGGGCTGAGCGGCGTCGCCGGGCGGGTCAGCGCGCCGGCGCCGGCGTGAAACTGCAGTCGAGGTGCTTGATGCCGTTGATGAAGGGTGACAGCAGCCGGTCCGGCTCGCCCACCGCCTCGATGTCGGGCAGGCGATCGAACAGGTGGCGGAACATGACGTCGATCTCCTGGCGGGCCAGGTGGGCCCCGAGGCAGAAGTGCGGGCCCGCCGCGCCGAAGCCGATGTGCGGGTTCGGGTCGCGCCGGACGTCGAACGTGAAGGGATCGGCGAAGATGTCCTCGTCGCGGTTGGCCGAGTTGTAGAACATGATGACCTTGTCGCCCTCGACCAGCTCGACGTCGCCGAGGACGGTGTCGGACGCCACGGTGCGGCGCATCCAGATGACGGGGGAGCCCCAGCGCACGATCTCGTCCACCCCGGTGGTGGCGATGCCCGCCGGGTCCGCCTGCCAGAGGGCCCGCTGCTCGGGGTAGGTGGTCATCGCCAACAAGCCATGGCTGATGGCATTGCGGGTGGTCTCGTTGCCCGCCACCACGAGCAGGATGAAGAAAGCCGCCACCTCGGTGTCGGTCAGCGCCTCGCCGTCGACGTTGGTGTTGACGAGCGCCGAGGTCACGTCCTCCGTCGGATGCTCCCGCCGGTAGGTGGCCAGGTCGGTCATCAGCAGGTTGAGCTGTTGTGCCGCGTTCATGAAGGCGACCATGGGGTCCTCGCCGGGCTTCACGTATTCGGTGTCGCCCGCGGAGAGGATGACGTTCGACGCGTTGAACACGGTGTCGTAGTCGGCGGCGGCGATGCCCATCATGCCGCAGATGATCTCGAGCGGGAGCCGGGCCGCCACCTCGACCACGAAGTCGCAGCCACCCCTGTCCGCCACCCGGTCGATCACGTCGTCGGCCCTGAGCTCGATCTGGTCTTCGATCGACTTGATCATGCGCGGGTTGAAGGCAGCGGACACGATGCGCCGCAGACGTGCATGCCGCGGGTTGTCCATGTTGATCATGGAGCCGAAGAAGTCGAGCATCTCGTCCGGCATGTCGATGATGGACGTGGCGCCGCGCCCCGACTGGAAGATCTCGGGGTGCCGGCTGGCCTCGGCGATGTGGGCGTGGCGGGTGAGCGCGTAGTAGCCCTTGCCCTTGGGGATGACGTAGCTCAGCGCCTCGGGGATCTCGGGCTCCTCGTAGAAGGGCATGGGGCGCTCACGTCGGAGCGTCTGGAAGGCCCCCTCCCGCTCGTCCCAGGGCCGGGCCCAGAACTCGGTGTCGGAGAGGTTGATCTCGTCAGGGGTCAGGACGGCGCGTGGTTCCACGGACGGCCACCCTACCCATGTCCCTACACTTCGACCATGTGCGACACCCTGTGCGCCCCGGGCCGACGCGGCATGGTGTTCGCCAAGAATTCCGACCGCC
This sequence comes from uncultured Acidimicrobiaceae bacterium, assembly GCA_963804055.1. Lineage (GTDB taxonomy): Bacteria > Actinomycetota > Acidimicrobiia > Acidimicrobiales > RAAP-2 > Bog-473. Next base: position 725,069 of record CAWDOU010000001.1, read on the forward strand.
CCCCGGGCGAGGTCCAAATTGCCTGGCCCTTCGGGCGGCGTTCCTCTGCCGGTTGCACGTTGCGCACGCAGTACCTCTCCATAGGCGACACGGGCGCGCACGCGACGCTCCTCTCCTGTCCGACCTGGCTGTGGGGCGCCGAACACGGAGTGAACGAGCACGGCGTCGCCATCGGAAACGAGCGTGTCAGCACGACGCATGACGCGGCGTCGGCCAAGCCCGCGCTGATCGGCATGGACATGGTGCGTCTCGGTCTCGAGCGCGCCCGCAGCGCGCCCGAGGCGGTCGACGTGATTGCGGGGCTCCTCGAGACCTACGGGCAAGGTGGCATCGCCGACGCCGTCCACCAGGGGGCCTACGACTCCTCCTTCCTCATCGCCGACCCGTCGCGGGCGTTCGTGCTCGAGACGGCTGGAGCGGACTACGCGGTCGCCCCGTTCCCCGCCGGCACGGCCATCTCCAACCGGATCATGCTCGGTACCGAATGGACGCGCGCGTCCGCCGGCCTCACGGCGGGCGATGACTTCGACCGGTTCCGCGACGCCAGGGAGGACACCGCGTTCGCCGACATCCGCCTGGCGGCCAGCCGCCGCTTCCTCGCCGCCACCGGTTCCGGCGGGCTCACCTCGGCCGCCACCGCGGCCCACCTGCGCGATCACGGGACGGGCCCGTGGGGTGCGCCGGGCGCCGACGGTCCCGTGGAGCCGCCACCGGCCGGTGTGAGCGCCGACGGCAGCGGCATCACCGTGTGCATGCACGTCCGGGACGCCGTGGTCACGACCTCGTCGATGATCGCGGAGCTGCCGTCCGATGTGGCCGACGGGGCGCCCGTGCGGGTGTTCATCGCAGCCGGGAGCCCGTGTACGAGCATTTACGTCCCCGCTTTCCCGCGGACGGCCGCCGGGCCGCCGCCCTTCGTGCCCCGGGAGCTCTCCGGCGAGGAGCTGTGGCACACCGCCGACACGCTGCGCCAGATGGTGGAGGCCGACCCGTCTGCGCTGCCGGCCATTCGTGAAAGGCTCCAGCCGGTCGAGGACGAGCTCTGGGCGGAGGCCGACGACGTGCTCGGGTACCCGTCGCGCTGGGCCGAGGTCGCGGAGTCGTGGGGCAACCGGGCCCTCGACGCGCTGCGGTCCTGCATCCCCTAATCGGCCCTGACACGGCGATACGCTGCGCGTACACGCCCGTGTGTGCTCTTTACTCGCCTAGGGGGATGCCATGACCAACGTACTCACCGAGGACGAGATCGCCGTCGGCGATGTCGTCAGCACCCAGCTGGAGAAGATGTGGGGCTGGTATCTGGCCGGCGGCATCATCGCCATGATCTTCGGCTTCTTCGTCATCAGCTACCGGCACGCCAGCGTCTACGCCATCGTGTACCTCGCCAGCGGGTTCTTCATCGCCGGCGGGTTGTTGGAGCTCATCGGCGGCCTGCGGGCCGTGCGACAACGCTGGCCGCTGATCATCTTCGGCCTGATCTGGATCGGTGCGGGCATCGTCGGCTTCGTCTGGCCGCACATCACCATCTTCATCGTGGCGATCCTGGTCGGATGGGGCTTCCTGGTGCTCGGGATCTTCGACATCGTCAACTCCATCCGCTACCACTACCTGCCCTATTGGTGGGCCTATCTGATCCGCGGCATCATCGCCGTCGCCATCGGCTTCCTGTGCATCCGGCACCCCGGCGCCCCGTTGACTGCCCTGGTCGTCCTCATCGGGATCGGCGCCATCCTCTTCGGCGCCGTCGAGCTCATCGGAGCCTTCTCGGCCCGTCACGCCACGAAGCACTGGGAGGCCTTCAAGGCCCAGGCGCACTGAGCGCGACGGGGAGCGGCGGTGCGACTGGCCACCTTCTCCCTGGCGGACGGGCGTCCGCGCCCAGGTCTGGTCATCGGTGAGCAGATCATCGACCTGAGCGACGCCGTGACCGGATTGCCGGCCACCATGGCCGGTCTGCTGGCGCTCGGGCAGGAGGGTCTGGAGCGAGCCCGGGCCGCGGCGACGGGCCCCGCCGCCAGGCACGACCTCGCGACGGTGCGCCGCCACGCGCCGGTGCCCGACCCGCCCGCCATCCTCGCCATCGGTATGAACTACCGCGCCCACGTGGCCGAAATGGGCCGCGAGCCCCCCGAGTGGCAGTACTGGTTCAACAAGCAGCGCACCGCCATCGCCGGGCCGGGCGATCCCATCGTGCTGCCGTCCGTCTCCGACATGGTCGACTACGAGGGGGAGCTCGCGCTCGTCATCGGCCCGCGTTGCCAGCACATTCCGGCGGCGCGGGCACTCGAAGTGGTCGCCGGGTTCACGATCATCAACGATGTGAGCGCGCGGGACTGGCAGTGGCGGACACCGACATTCACCATGGGGAAGTCCTTCGACAGCCACGCGCCGTGCGGTCCCGAGCTGGTGACGGGTGACGAGCTCGGCGATCCGGGCGCGCTGGCCATCCGCACCTGGGTGAACGGGGAGCTCCGCCAGGACTCGACCACCGCGGACCTGATCTTCGGCGTGGCCGACATGATCGAGTACCTCACCACGGCGTTCCCGCTCGAGCCCGGCACCATCATCGCCACCGGCACACCGGCCGGCGTGGGCGCCGGGTTCGACCCACCGCGCTTCCTGGCCGACGGGGACACGGTGCGCATCAGCATCGAGGGGATCGGCGAGTTGTCCAACCCGGTGGTGCGGGGCGGTACACCCCGGCCCGTCGGTCTCGCCTGATCTGCCGTCCCGGCGCCTCCGGCGCACGGCCGGTCCGTGGGCACGGCACAATGGAGGGGTGCCGGATACCGAATCCCAGCTGAGCGATGCCGAGCGGGCCGATCGCCTGGACAAGCTCCAGGGGATCATGGACCTGATGCGGCCCGCCGTGCAGGCCGACGGGGGGGACCTGGTCCTGGTCCGGGCCGATGTCGAGAGCGGGGTCGTCGAGGTCCAGCTCCAGGGGGCGTGCAGCTCGTGCGCCATCAGCTCGGCCACACTGTCCGGTGGTGTGGAGCGGATCCTCCGGGAGCGTCTGGCATGGGTGACCGAGGTCGTGGGTGGGGTCGACGACTCCTTGAGCCTCGACGAGAGCGCTGCACTCGGATCGGGCGGCTACGTCCCGAGCATCTGAATCTCCGAGGGAGGAACGGCTCAGGCCGGGTGGACCAGCTCCTGGGCGACCGGGGACATCACCGCGCCGAACTCGGTCACGAGTGACAGCAGGAGGTCATCGACCGAAATGATCCCGGCCAGCTCCGTGTCCTCGAGCACCGGGAGGCGCCGGGCGCTGGCGGTCTTGAACACGGTGAAGGCGGCAAAGACGTCATCGGAGCCCTGAATCGTGACGGGGTCGGCGGTCATGACGGCTTCGACGGGAGTCGAAGCCGGCTTTCCCTCCCCGACGCCGCGCACGGTGATGTCGCGGTCCGTCACGATCCCGACGAGACGGTCACCGTCGACGACGAGCAGGGACCCGACCCGGTGGCTCCCCAGCAGCTGTCCCGCCTCCTCCAGGCTGCATCCCGGAGGGACGGTCACCGGTGCCGACCGCAGGCACTCTCTCACCAGCATGGCTGTTCACCCCGTTCGCTGTATCCGACGCGTCGTCGTCCCCGCCCACAGTAGGGGAAATGGGCGTGCCCAACCGGAGCCCCGCGGCTGCGCCCAGGCGCTACTGAGGCTTCGGCTCCTTCGGCAGTCCCAGCACCCGTTCGCCCACGATGTTGCGCTGGATCTCGGCGGAGCCTCCCCAGATCGTCTCCGAGCGGGAGAAGAAGAAGAGCGACTGCAGGTTGTTGACGGGGTAGCCCGCCCGGGCCCGGCGAGCTCCGGGGAGGAGCGCGTCGGAGAAGTTGTCGCCCTGGAGAACCTGGCCGTCCATGCCCAGGATGTCCATGGCCAGCAGCATCGTGGCCTGGTGCGCCTCCGACCAGAACATCTTGTTGCAGGCGCCGAGCGCAGCCGTCGTGTGGGTGCCGTTGAGGACGTCGGTCAATGTGCGGTAGCCGTTGATCTGCATGATCTTGATGTTCGACCACGACCGCGCCAGGCGTTGGCGGATCAGCGGATCCTTGGTGCGTCCCCGCGCCCGTGCCTCGGCCAGGATCTGATCGAATTCCTTCTGGAACCGTCGGTGTCCGGTCGTCGACGACGTGCCGCGCTCGAAGCCGAGGGTCGTCATGGCGACCTTCCACCCGTTGTTCACGCCGCCGATGACGTTGTCCTTCGGGCACCGCACGTTGGTGAAGAAGACCTCGTTGAACTCCGCCGAACCGTCGATCTGCTCAATCGGCCGCACCTCGACCCCGGGCTGCTTCATGGGGACGAGGAGATAGGAGATGCCGGCGTGCTTCGGCGCATCGGGGTCGGTGCGGGCGAGCAGGAAGATGAAGTCGGCGTAGTGCGCCTGCGTCGTCCAGACCTTCTGTCCGTTGATCACCCACTCATCGCCGTCGAGCTCGGCGCGTGTCGTGAGGCCGGCCAGGTCCGAGCCCGCGTCGGGTTCGCTGAACCCCTGGCACCAGGCGATCTCGCCCTTCAGGATCCCGGGGATGAACTGCTGCTTCTGCTCTTCGGTGCCCCACTGCAGGATGGTCGGACCAACGAGGGTGTCCCCGAAGAAGTCGGCGCGTAACGGCGCACCAGCGCGTGCGAACTCCTCGTTCAACACGACTTGTTCCAGCAGGCTCAAGCCCTTGCCGCCGTACTCGGTCGGCCAGCTGGCGCAGATCCACCCGCCGGCGAACAGCTTGGCCGTCCACTCCTCGTTGAAGGCCTTGCGCTCCTCGGGCGTCATGGTGAAATCGGCCCCGCCCCAGCCGTCGGGCAGGTTCTCCCTGAGCCAACCAGCGATCTCGGTCCTGAATTGCTCGGCTTCGGGTGGGTACAACAGGTCCATGACAGGCACGGTACCCGTCTCACCCGGCCCCCGGCGACCGAGTGAGGGCCCGGTGGGGTGGGTAGAGGTCGGTAAGATATCCGCCGGGAATGTTGGCGTGATCCCTCCCGCACAGGGACGACGGAGAAGGAGGTGCGGCCATGTCGAGGGGCGAACCCCCCAGTAGAACAGCCGGCGCATGCCCCACTCCGTGCCGCAGCTGATCCACGCACCATGAGCCTGACCTGAGCCCGCAACGGGGGAGGGCATGGGGGTAGTCGCCTTTCGCTGATCCTCCGGCGGCCCGCGCCGCCGGACGTCCGATCCGAACTCCACCGAGGACGCCACAGGAGGTAGCTCCATGGCCACGCCGCCGCCGCCGACGAGCGCGCCGAGCCGCTCACGTTTGATTCCGGGCCGCTCCCGCGACGCAGAACGCCCGCCCCACCAGCGCCGCCGCCGGACGCGCCGCATCCTCGCGTCCGAGGGCGTGTTCGACTCCATCGTGTCGTTGGCCGGCCTGCTCGGCCGCCCGGTCCGGAACCAGACGGGCCAGGAGATCGGTCGCCTCGATGACGTTGTCGCCCGCTGGGCGGACGGACAGACCTACCCGCCGGTGAGCGGACTGGTCATCCGCGTCGGGCGCCGGCTCGCGTTCGTCCCGGCCTCCGCCATCGACCGGATCGGCCACGCCGAGGTGATCCTCCGCTCGGCCCGGCTCGACCTGCGCGACGTCATCCGCCGCTCGGGCGAGGTGCTGCTGGCCAAGGACGTCCTCGATCATCAGCTCGTGGACGTCGAAGGGGTCCAGGTCATCCGCGCCGCCGACCTCTACCTGGCCGAGGTGATCGGCCGCATCCGTCTGGTCGGCGCCGACGTGTCGAACGCGACTCTCCTGCGCCGGCTGGGCCCGCGCCGGTGGCGCCCGCGTCCCACACCGGACCGGGTCATCGACTGGGCCGCCATTCAGCCCTTCACCGAGGGGCCCAAGGACGTGAGCGGCGCGGCGACGCACGTGCGCCTCAAGACGACGAACGAAGGCCTGCACCGCTTGCGGCCCGGCGAGCTCGCGGACCTGTTGGAGGACCTGCGGCGTGACGAGCGGCGCGAGCTGCTGTCCGCGTTGGGGCCGGACGAGGCGGCTGACGCTCTCGAGGAGATGCAGCCCGAGGACCTGGAGCAACTCCTGCGCGAATCGGATCCGGTCGAGGCGGGTCGCCTGGTGGCGGCCATGGAGCCCGACGAGGCGGTCGACGCCCTGCGCGACCTCCCCCTCGCCGTGCGGGGTGAGGTGCTGCGCCACATCCCCGCCGTGACCGCGCTCGCGCTGCGCGAGCTGCTGGGCTACGAAGAGGACGAGGCCGGCGGCATCATGACGACGGCGCTGGTCACGGCCAAGTCGGGTGAGAAGGTCAAGAAGGTCGTCGACCGGCTCTCCGAGGCCCGGGCGCACGGAGCCGACCTCGATGCGGTCGCGGTCGTCGACGACGACGGCCGCCTTCTCGGCGACGTCTCCGTTCTCGACATCCTGCTGGCGTTGCGGGCATCTACCGACACGCGCATGTCGGCGCTCCTGGGCGACGAAGATGTGGTGACCGTCAGCCCGCACACCTCGGCCAACGAAGCGGCCGCGCAGCTCGTTGAGGCGCGCCGCCATTCCATGGTCGTCGTCGACGACGACGGGTGCCCCATCGGACGCATCCTGGCCGACGACGTGCTCGACGTACTGGTGCCGACCAAGGGGCGCTTCCACTTTCCACGCCTTCTGTCATGAAGGTGCAGGTCTCGCGGCGGTGGCTGATCTACCTGGCTGCCGCCGGGCCGGGACTGATTGCGGCCGCCGCCGGCAACGACGCCGGTGGCATCGTCACCTACTCCTCGGCGGGCGCGCAGTTCGTCTATCGCACCCTGTTCCTGATGGTGCTCATCACCATCGCCTACGTCATCGTGCAGGAGATGGTGGCCCGTCTGGCCACGTACACCGGCAAGGGCCTGGCCGCCCTCATCAGGGAGGAGTTCGATCTCCGCCTGACTGCGTTCGCCATCACCGCCTTCGCCATCGCCAACGTGGGCCTGATGGTCACGGAGTTCGGCGGCATCGCCACCTCGTTCGAGCTGTTCAACGTCTCGCGCTACATCTCGGTGCCGATCGCCGCGGTGGCCATCTGGTCGCTCGTGCTGTTCGGCTCGTACCGCTACGCCGAGCGCGTCTTCTTGCTGCTCACCGTCGTGTTCATCGCCTATCCGATCGCCGCCGTCCTGGCCCATCCGAACTGGCACCAGGTGGCGGTCAATACGGTCTGGCCCCACTTCGTGGCCTCGAAGTCGTTCCTGTTGCTGGCCGTCGCCCTGATCGGCACCACCATCACCCCCTATATCCAGCTGTACGAGGCGGGGGCGGTCGTCGACAAAGGCGTCAAGCCCGAGAACTACCACTTCCAGCGGGTCGATGCGATCACCGGCGCCGTGCTCGCCGCGCTGGTGGCGATGTCGATCATCATCGCCACGGGTGCGACCATCGGAGGCACGGGCCCGCTCACGTCGGCCACCACGGCAGCCGAGGGACTCAAGCCGGTGGCCGGCGCCTTCGCCACCACGCTCTTCGGGCTCGGCCTGCTCGGTGCCTCCGCTCTCGCCGCCGCCGTGGTCCCCCTTTCGACCTCGTACGCGGTGGCGGAGGCCATCGGGGTCGAGCGCTCGGTCTCGTCGAGCTTCCGGCAGGCACCGGTTTTCCTCGGCATCTTCACGTTCCAGATCCTCGTCGGCGCCGCCGTCGTGCTGGTCCCGGGGAACCTGATCACCCTCATCCTCAACACGCAGGTGCTCGAGGGGGTCATCACGCCGATGACGCTGATACTCATCCTCGTGCTGGCCAACCGGCGCTCGTTGCTCGGTGCGGCAGCCAACGGCCCGGTGGCCCGCTGGGCGGGGGGCCTCGCCATCGTCGCGGTCGCCATCGTGGCCGGTGTCTACGTCGTGCTGACGGTGCTCGGCTGGTTCGGGCTCGCCTGACCGGGCGGAGCCCTGGCCAGGGCCGTTTGCGCAGGACCAGGGGGTTCGGGGAGGCTAGAGGGTCATGGTGAGTCGAGTCGGGACATCCATTGCCTAAAACGCCTCGCCAGAAGTGGATCGAGACAAAGGAGTCTTGGGAGCGCTCTCGCCACATTGAGCTGCCCGCCTCGATCCCGGCCGCGCCGCCGCAGCCTGGGGGTTTGCGTGTCGCCTTCCTCATCTATCGGGGGAACCCCCGTTGCGGCGGCCAGGGTGTGTACACCCGCCACCTCACGCGGGAGCTCGTCGCCCTGGGCCACTCGGTGGAGGTGTTCGCAGGCCCGCCGTGGCCCGAGCTCGACGAGGGGGTGGGCTTCACGCCCGTCCGGGGTCTCGACCTCTACCGCCAGCCCGACCCGTTTCGGGTGCCACACCGCCGTGAGTTCACGTCCCGGGAGGACTGGACGGAGTTCGCCATCATGTGCACGGCGGGCTTCGGGGAGCCCCTGGCCTACTCGCTGCGAGCCCGGCAGCTCCTGGCGCAGCGGCGTGACGAGTTCGACGTGGTGCACGACAACCAGTGCCTCGGCAACGGCATGCTGGGCATGGTCCAAGACGGTTGGCCGTTGCTGACGACGTTGCACCACCCCATCACGGTCGATCGTCAGCTCGCCCTCTCGCACACCACGAACCCGTGGCAGCGGTTCACGACGCGGCGGTGGTTCGGGTTCCTGGGCATGCAGGTCCGGGTGGCGCGCGCCCTGCCGGCGGTGCTGACCGTGTCACAGAACTCGCGTCAGGACATTGCCGCGCAGATGGACGTCGCGCCGGAGCGGATGACGGTGGTCCCGGTCGGTGTCGATCAGACCGTGTTCCGCCCCTTCGAGGACGTCACCCCGGTGCCCGGCCGCATCATGGTGACGTCGAGCAGCGATGTCCCCATGAAGGGGCTGGTGCCCCTTCTGGAGGCGGTCGCCAAACTGCGGACAGAACGCGACGTCGAGCTGACGGTGATCGGCCGCCCCAACGAGGGCGGGCGCGTCGACCAGGCGATCGCCCGCCTGGGACTGGCCGATGCGGTGCACTGCGTGAGCGGCATTTCGGACGACGAGCTGGCGCACCTGTACGGCGAGGCCCAAGTGGCGGTGGTCCCGTCGCTCTACGAGGGATTCTCTCTTCCGGCCATCGAGGCGATGTCGTGCGGTGTGGCGCTGGTCGCGACGACCGGCGGGGCGCTGCCCGAGGTCGTCGGCACCGACGGAGAGACCGGCCTGCTCGTGCCACCGGATGATCCCGGCGCGCTGGCGGGAGCGATCGCCCGCTTGCTCGACGACCCGGAGTTGCGGGCGCGCCTGGGTGCCGCGGGACGCGAGCGGGTGGTGAGCCGTTTCACCTGGCAGGTGACGGCGGCCGGCACCGCTGCGTGCTACAAGGCCGTCGTGGCGGGGAGACCCCTCCCGGGAGCGCCGTCGGCCGTCGTCGACGGCCTGGAACCCCCGCTGGCCCGGGGGGCGGCCTGATGCTGACCGTTGACTACGACCGGCTCGGCGTTGTGCCGGGGGACCTCGTACTGGACCTCGGGTGCGGCTTCGGCCGCCATGCGTTCGAGGCCGCCCGCCGCGGCGCGTCGGTGGTCGCCCTCGATGCCGGCCCCGACGAGGTGGCCCAGGTTCGCGGCACCTTTGCCGCGATGATTGAGATGGGCGAAATGGAGCCGGGCCATCCGGCCACAGCGGTGCAGGGCGACGCGTTGCGCCTGCCGTTCGCGGCGGGGACCTTTGACCGGGTCATCGCCTCCGAAGTACTCGAGCACATTCCGGACGACTCGGCCGCCATGCGCGAGCTGTCCCGGGTCCTGCGGCCCGGGGGCACCATGGCCGTGACGGTGCCGCGGTGTGGGCCAGAGGCCATCAACTGGGTCCTCTCGGACGAGTACCACGACACCCCCGGCGGGCACGTCCGCATCTACCGGCGATCCACGCTGGAGCGCCGTCTCAGCTCGGCCGGGCTAAAGCCCACGGGCCATCACCACGCGCACGGCCTGCACTCGCCGTACTGGTGGCTGCGCTGCCTGGTCGGCCCGTCGAACGATTCGCATCCGGCCGTCGAGGCGTACCACAAGGTCCTGGTCTGGGACATCGTGAAGGCACCGTTCCTGACGCGCACCGCCGACCGCGTGCTCAGCCCCGTGATCGGCAAGAGCCTGGTGCTGTACCTCACCAAGCCGGTCGCCAGCGTCGCCGACCTGCCCGACTCGCGTCCCACGCTGCCCCGCGGCGTGCCCGGACGGCGCGGGCCGACCACACCGAGCCAGGGAGCAGCGGCATGACCACCGAAGAGATCCGTTCCGCCACACTGCCGGAGGTGCCCGGCGTGCTCACGAGCGCCGACGTGCTCGCCACGGGCCATGCCATTGCAGCGGTGCAGCGCCACGACGGGCAGATCCCGTGGTTCGAGGGTGGCCACTGCGACCCGTGGAACCACGTCGAGGCAGCCATGGCGCTCACGGTGTGCGGCCTCGTCGAAGAAGCCGTCGACGCCTACCGGTGGCTGGCCCGCCGGCAGCTTCCCGACGGGAGCTGGTTCAACTACTACCAGGGCGACGCGGTCAAGGACCTGCGCCTCGACACCAACGTGTGCGGCTACCTTGCGGCCGGGGCCTGGCACCACCATCTGATCACCGGCGACGTCGAGTTCCTCGGCGAGCTCTGGCCGACCATTGAGAAGGGGATCGACTTCATCCTCCGCTCGCAGCAGCCCGATGGCTCCGTGCTGTGGTCGCTCGATTCGACCGGCCGCGCCGAGCAGTACGCGCTGCTCACTGGCTCGTCCTCCATCTATCACTCCATGCGGTGCGCCGTCGCCGTCGCGGAGTGCCTGGCCAAGGACCGCCCTGACTGGGAGCTGGCGGCGGGGCGGCTCGGCCATGCCGTGGCGCACCATCCCGGCGCCTTCGCGCCCAAGGTCGAGTTCGCCATGGACTGGTACTACCCGATGCTGTCGGGTGCGCTCGAGGGCGAAGCGGGGCGGCGTCGGATCGCCGAAGGCTGGTCTACGTTCGTCATGGAGGGCCTGGGCGTGCGCTGTGTCTCGACAGGTGACTGGGTGACGGCGGCCGAGACGGCGGAGTGCGTGCTGACGCTCGATGCACTGGGCATGGACGGGCCGGCGCTGGAGCTCTTCTCGGCCGGGCAGAACCTGCGACTCGCCGACGGTTCGTACTGGACCGGCATGGTGTTTCCCGAGCGGGAGACCTTCCCCAAGCACGAGCGGACCACGTACACCTTCGCGGCCATGGTGCTGGCGGCCGACGCGCTCTCGAACACCAGCCCGGCTGCCGGCCTGTTCCGCGGCGAGGGCCTGCCGGCCGCTCTCGACCTGGCCGAGCCGCACTGTGGCGACGCCATTGAGGGGTGCACCATGTCGGATCAGCCCGGTCGCTCCTTCCGCGGCTGAGGACACCACAGCGGCCGTGGGGGCGAGCGCCCTGCCGGCCCCGGCCGAACGGCCGGACCCGGGTGGCCGGTAGGTTCCTGCAGGATTCCGATGTCCTCTCGTCGACGCACCGGCCCGCCCGTTGTCTGACCCGCTGACGGCCCCCGAGGACCCGCGGGTGACGCGCCGGCGCCGCCTGACGCTGGTCGCCATGTGTGTCGCGCAGGGCATGACCCTGCTCGACGTCACCATCGTCAACACCGCACTGCCGTCCATCCAGCGCGAGCTGCACATGACGGCGGGCCGGCTCGAGTGGGTGATCAGCGCCTACGCCCTCAGCCTGGCCGCGTTCATCCCGCTGGGCGGTGCTCTCGGGGACCGCTACGGCCGCAAGCGGTTCTTCCTCGCCGGCATGGTGGTCTTCACGCTCGGTTCGGTCGCTTGCGCGCTCTCCACCTCTGATCTGGCACTCATCGGGTCCCGCGCCCTCCAGGGGGTCGGTGGCGCCTTCATGTCAGCCCTGACGCTGGCCATCCTCACCGAGACCTACCCTGTCGAGCGCCGCGCGGGCGCCTTCGGCATGTGGGCCGCCATCTCGGGCCTCGGCTTCGGGCTCGGACCCGTCATCGGGGGAGCGCTCCTTTCGGTCTTCAGCTGGTCCTCGGTCTTCTGGGTCAACGTGCCGTTTGCCATCGCCGGGTTCGTGGTCGCGTTCGTGGCGGTGGCCGAGTCGCGCAACCCCGAGGGCCGTGCCCTCGACGTGGTCGGGATGATCGCCATCGCGCTCGGGCTTCTCGGCATCACCTTCGGCCTCATCGAATCGTCCAGTCACCCCTGGGCCTCGTTCGACGTGGCCGTGCCGCTGGTGGTCGGCGTCGTGCTCGTGGTGTTCTTCGTGCTGTGGGAGGGCCGGACCTCATCGCCGATGTTGCCGCCCAGCCTGTTGCGGGCCCGGAGTTTCGTCTCGGGGTGTGGTGTGTACCTGCTGACGTACCTGGCGCTGGCCGGCGTCATGTTCTACGTCACGCTTCTCTTCCAGAACGTGGAGGGCTGGTCGCCGTTCCGCACCGGGGTGTCGTGGTTGTCGATGAACATCCCGTTCATCGTGATCGCCCAATTGGCCGGGCGGCTCCGACGACGCTTTCAGCCCGTGGCGATCGTGGCCGGCGGATGCCTCGTGGGCGCAGCGGGCGTGGCCGTCCTGGCGTCGCTGTCGGACACCACGTCCTTCGCCGTGGCGTTCGTCGGCTACGTCCTCGTCGGCGTGGGCTGGGGCACGCTGGTGCCGGGCGTCGTGAACGTGGCCATGCGCGATGTGCCACCCGGCGTGTCGGGGGGCGCGTCCGGGCTCGTCAACGCGGCGCGCCAGGTCGGGACCTCGGTGGGTCTCGCCGTCCTCGGGACCATCGGGGTCCATGCGGCCACGAGCGCGTGGGCCAGCCGGAGCGCCGGGATCCCGGGGGCCGCCGGGCAGGCCCAGGGGGTCGCCGGGGGTCAGATCACCCCTGTGACGAATGTCCTCGGCGCGCACGTCCGCCCCGACGCCGTCGCGTCCTTCGTCTCGGGCTACCACCTGGCGTTGCTCGCCGCCGCCGGTGCGACGCTGGCCGCGGCTGCGGTGGCAGTCGTCGGGCTGCGCTCGGCCGGCGCGCCGGTGCCGGCCAGCGAGTTGGTCGTCCCGGCGAGAGCGATCAGCGCGGCGGACACCGCCGGCTGAGGCATCGGCCTCTCGTGCGGCGCGCGGTCAGCCGGGCAGGCTGATGCGGCGCAGGACCCGCAGGCTGCCGCAGGCGGCGTCGTCCGTGAACTCGCCCGAGTCGAGGGCGGCGCAATACAACTCGTAGGGCGGGCGTCCCCCGTCCGCCGGATCGGGGAACACGTCGTGGATGGCCAGCCATCCCCCGAGTGCGACGTGGGGGGACCAGCCACGGAAGTCGGCCCATGCCGGATCCTCGCCGTGCCCGCCGTCTATGAAGCAGAAGGCGAGCGGGCGGTCCCAGCGGGCCGCCAGGGTGGGCGAGTCGCCGACGATGCCCATCACGGAAGACTCGAGCCCCGCCGCGGTGATGGTGCGGCGCCAGTGCGGCAGTGTGTCGATCCGGCCGACTTCGGGATCGACGAGATCGGGCTCGTGGTATTCCCACCCCGGCTGGTTCTCCTCCGAGCCACGGTGGTGGTCGATGGAGAGCAGGGCCGCTCCCGTGGCCTCGGCGGCCGCGCCCAGATAGACGGCCGACTTCCCGCACCAGGCTCCGATCTCCACGAAGGTCGCCGGAGCCGCCGCCGGCAGTTCGGCCTGACCGGCGCGCAGGGCGGCCGCGAACAAGGCCTCGCCCTCGTCGTCGGGCATGAAGCCCCGAGTGTTCCGTGCCGTGGCGAAGAGGGCCTGGACGCGCGCCGAATGGAGGATGGCGTTCCCGGGCGTGGCCCCGCTCATCAACGAGCGGGCGCGCCGGCCGCCCCGAGCGCTTCCACCAGGGTGGCCCGCTCCCGGGCGCCGAAGGCAACGTTGATCCGGAGCCGCTCCACCGATTGGGCCACCCGGCGCGGGCCCGACGAGATCGGGTGCGCAGTGAGGAAGGCGATCGCCTCTTCGGCGAACTCGGGGTCGCCGCACAATGCGGACACCGCTTCGATGATGCGCGGCGGCGCGTTTTTCGGGAAGCGGTCGAGCACGGCCTCCCAATTCTCGGTCAGCCGGGTCCACACCGCCTGGTTGCCGGTGGAGTTGGACAGTAGCGAGCTGAGCACCGCGAACCCGTTCTGGCTCCGCACCTCGGTCATGGCCAGGTCGAAGGTGCGCAGGCACAGGTCGACGTCGGGAAATCCGGCGAGGGCGCCGAGGGAGCGCATCTCTTCCTGGGGTGTGGCCGCATTCCGGTAGCGCTCGAGCAGGGCGTCGTAGTCGCCGGGCCGCACCAGCTGCGACACCACGGCCAGCGTCGCGGATTCAATGTCGGGCGGGATCGGATCTCCCGAGCCGCCCCCCAGGGGCGAGGCGTCGAACCGCCGCGCCGCCTCCGCCCGCACCTCGGGGTCGGCACCCACGGTCCCCAGGAGGTTGATGGCCAGTGCGCGCAATGTCGGCGTGCGATCGCTCTCGCCGGGCGTGGCCTCGAAGCCCAGCCGGCGGTGGGTGGGTCCGACGAGCGCGCGCACGGCCTGGTGCAGCGCGTCCTCCTGTTCGGCCAAGGCGATCCGCTTTGTGAGCCCCAACGCCGCGCCGACGGGTGACCAGGCGGCGGGCTCAGACTCCTCCCCGAGCCGCGAGGCCAGGACCAGGAACTCTTCGAGCGTGGAGAGGCCGGCGAGAGTGGTCGCCCACGTATCGGCGACCAGGTTGGCCCGCTCCAGCGGGGAAAGCTCTGGCAACTGCTCGGCGAGAGCGGTGCGGTGCGCGGTCTCGTAGCCGACCCGGAAGATCCCCCAGCCGCCCGCGTTGACCACGGCGAGGCCGCGTCCCGCCTCGGCGACGGGCAGCGGTTCGGCGTCGAGGACGAGGTGGCGCATCGGCGCGCCGGGGTGGCCGTCACCGGGCAGTGCACGCACCGCGACAGGGACGCGCCACTCCTTCCCGATCGACGAGGTGGCGCCGGCGGGGACCGGGCCCAGCGCGAAGGGCTGCTGGCTGAGCACGTCGCCGCGGAGCGAGACGAGCGGGTGGCCACCCTGCAGAATGAACGTGTCCATCACGTCGCGGACGGGTGCGCCGCTGGCATCTTCGAGCGCGTCCCACAGGTCGGTGGTCACCGTGTTCCCGTAGGCGTGCGCCTTGAGGTAGGTCCGGACGCCGTCGCGGAAGACCTCCGCCCCGATGTGCTGTTCGAGCATGCGGAGGACGCCGCAGCCCTTCTCGTACGTCAGGACGTCGAACATGCCCTCGGCTTCCTTGGGCGGTCCCACCGGGTATTCGATCGGGCGGGTCAGGTGCAACGCGTCGACGTTCAGGGCCGCCTCGCGGGACGGGGCGAAGCCGATCCAGCGGTCCCACGAGGGCCGGAAGGCGTCGATGCACAGCGTCGCCATGAAGGTGGCGAACGCCTCGTTCAGCCAGATGCCCTCCCACCAGCCCATTGTCACGAGGTCGCCGAACCACATGTGCGCCAGCTCGTGCGCGATGACGTCGGCGACGCGCTCGAGCTCGGCGCGGGCCGCCTCGTCCCGATCGATCAGGAGTGCCGTGTCGCGGAAGGTGATGCAGCCCAGGTTCTCCATTGCACCGGCGGCGAAGTCAGGAATGGCGACGAGGTCGACCTTGTCGCCCGGGTAGGGGATGTTGAAGTACTCGGTGAAGAAGCGCAGGGCGAAGGCACCGACCTCCAGGGCGAAGTCGGCCAGCGGGAGCTTTCCCGGGGTGCAGACGACCCGCAGCGGCACGCCGTCGACGTCGATCGTCTCGGTCATCTCGAGCTTGCCGACGACGAAGGCCACCAGGTAGGTCGACATCTTCATGGTCGGGGCGAACCGGATGCGGCGCTTGTGGCCCACCCGGTCCTCTGCGACCACGGGTGAGTTCGAAATGGCGTCGACGTCGGGTTCCACGATGAGGGTGATCTCGAAGACGGCCTTGCGGTCGGGCTCGTCGAAGCAGGGGAAGGACCGCCGCGCGTCCACGGACTCGAATTGGGTCGTGGCCATCGTCTGGGAGTCGCCATCGGGCCCGGTGTAGCTGGAGCGGTAGAAGCCGCGCAGCTTGTCGTTCAGCGTGCCGCTGAACCGGCAGCTGATGGTGCAGGGCCCGGGCGGGAGCAGGTCGGCCGGCTGGAAGGTGACCTGCTCGAGCTCGTCGTTGAAGCTCACGCTGCAAAGGACGGTGGCCCCGTCGGAGGTCAGGACCTCGACGTCGCTTATCGCCAGCTCGGCCGCATTGAGCACGATCCGATCGGCGGTCTCGTGGACGATGGCGTCGATCCTGACCGTGCCCGAGAACGTGGCGGACGCCACGTCCGGCTCGATCTCGATGTGGTAGATCTCCGGCTCGATCGTGCGCGGCAGGCGGAACGGTTCCGACCCGGGCGCGACCGCTGACGTGGGAGCTGAAGGCATCCATGCAGGCTACCCGCGGTGCTGCGGGTAGTTTCTCGCTCCGTGACCGCTCAGGACGCCCAGCCCGCTGCCCACGATCTCGACGTGGTGGCCATCGGATCGCCGCTGCTCGACGTCATCGAGCTCGCGACGGAGGAGCAGGTGGCCCAGGTCGGCCTGGAAAAAGGGTCGATGACCCTCGTCGACCTGGCGACGGCCAACGCCGTGCAGGAGTTCATGGGCGCCCCCCGTTACGTCTCTGGCGGATCGGTGGCCAACACGACCGCCGGGATCGCCGTGCTGGGGGGCACCGCCGGTTACGTCGGTGCGGTGGCCGATGACGAGGTGGGTCGGACCTACACCGAGAACCTGCGGGCGGCCGGCGTCGAGTTCGAGCCGCACCTCAGCGAGTCGGCGGCCGCGGACGGGCTCGGGACGGGACGCTGCGTCGTCCTCATCACCGAGGACGCGGACCGCACCATGGGGACCTATCTGGGTGCCGCCTCCACGCTCACGCCCCAGGGCGTCCCCAGCGCCTTCGTCGCCCGCGCCTCCATCGTGCTGCTCGAGGGCTACCTGTGGGATGTGCCGGCGGCCAAGGAGGCGATGCGCCACGCCGCGGCCACGGCCCACGACGCCGAAGGGTCGGTGGCACTCTCGCTCTCCGACCCGTTCTGCGTGGGTCGCCACCAGCGGGAATTCCTGGAGCTTCTCCTCGACGACGTGGACATCCTGCTCGGGAACGAGGAGGAGGTCACCATGTTGTTCGGGGTGTCCTCCTACAAGGATGCGGTGGCGGCGGCCGAGGAGACAGGGCTCCTGGTCGTCATGACCCGCGGCGCCCAGGGCGCCACCGTCCTGACCGCCAAGGGGCCCGAGGAGGTGCCGGCGGCAGCGGTGAGCCGGGTGATCGACACCACCGGGGCCGGAGACCTGTTCGCGGCGGGGCTCCTCTTCGGGCTGACTCACGGCATGGGCCCCGTGGAGAGCACCCGGCTCGGCGGGCTCTGTGCCGCCGAGGTGATCTCCCACACGGGCGCCCGGCCCGAGGCTGACCTCAAGTCCCTGGCTGCGGATGCCGGCCTCCTGTCGGGCTAGCGGGCCGCCCGGGTGAGCCTGTCCATCGGCATCGTCGGACTGCCCAACGTGGGCAAGTCCACCCTCTTCAACGCACTGACCAACAACGAGGTGCTGGCGGCCAACTACCCGTTCGCGACGATTGAGCCCAATGTGGGCGTGGTGGCCGTGCCCGATCCCCGCCTGCAGCAATTGGCCGACCTCTACGACGGCGCGCCCGTGGTCCCGGCGACGGTGACATTCGTGGACATCGCGGGGCTCGTCCGGGGCGCGTCGCAGGGGGAGGGCCTGGGCAACCAGTTCCTGGCCGCCATCCGCGAGACCGACGCCATCTGCCAGGTGGTGCGGGCCTTCCACGACGACGACGTCGTGCATGTCGACGCACGGGTGGACCCGGCCGGCGACATCGGCACCGTCAACACCGAGCTGATCCTGGCCGACCTGCAGACGGTCGAGCAGCGGTTGCCCCGCTTGGTGCGCGAGGCCAAGGGTGACCCGGCCCTGCGGCCGACCGTCGACGCGGTGACAGCGGCCGAGGCGATCCTCGGTGCCGGCCGCACCATCGCGGAGGCGGCGTCGAAGGGCGAAGTGGATGCGACCCTGCTGCGCGATCTGCACCTGCTCACGGCCAAGCCGTTCATTTACGTCTTCAACGTCGACGAGGGAGCACTGGGCGACACCGCGTTGGCGGCCGACTTGGCCGAGAGCGTGCGCCCCGCCCGGGCCATCGTCCTGTGTGCGCAGATCGAGGCCGAGGTGGCCGGCCTCGACGCCGCCGACGCCGCCGAGCTCCTGCAGAGCTACGGGCAGGAGGAGTCGGGACTCGAGCAGTTGGTCCACGTGGGATTCGCAACCCTGGGCCTCCAGACCTTCCTGACTGCGGGACCGAAGGAAGCGCGGGCCTGGACCATCCACCGCGGCGACACCGCCCCCAAGGCTGCAGGCGTCATCCATACCGACTTCGAGCGAGGGTTCATCAAGGCGGAGGTCATCGGGTTCGACGACCTCATGGCGGCGGGATCGGTCGCCGCCGCCCGCACCGCCGGCCGCGCCCGCATGGAGGGCAAGGACTACGTCATGCGCGACGGCGACGTGGTGGAGTTCCGCTTCAACACCTGAGTCGGGAGCAGGTCGTGAAGGCGCAGGGAGGGAGCGCCCCCGTGACTTCGGAGCGAGCTACCGCGGCAGGGTTCCGAATGGGTGGAGATCGAGGGGCGCTCCCTCACCACCTGTTGTTTCTCCGCCCGGGGCCGCATGGAAACTCACCCGAACGGGTGATTTTTCACGTCAGCCGTTGGCGTTCCCGTTGGCGTTCCCGGGCGTCACGCTGAAGGAGGTCGTGATCTGCTGGCCCCGCCCGTTCAACACGTACCAGAGGCCGCCGTCCTGGTCGATCGCCTGCCCCATGACGACGCCCGGAGCGACGTCGCCGTTGTAGAGGTAGAGGGGATGGCCGCCATAGGAGAGCTGGGTCGATCCGTCGGGCCGCCGCAGGGTGCCGACCAGGGAGCGGTCGACGCCCTTGCCCACGGTCACACTGGTCCCCTTGATCAGGGGTGGCCACTGGAACACGCAGCCGTCATTGAGGCAGGCGCTGTGGGTGGGTGTGTCGGGGACGAAGTCGTACAGCGTGTCGCCGCTCCCCGTGGCGAGGATGGGGCCGACGGGCGAGTGCTGCAGCGTCAGCGTGAGGGAGGTGTCGGTCGTCGGCGGGGAGGAGAGCGTCGTCACACCGGCGCCGCCGCAGGCGCCGAGCAGCACGGTCAGTCCGGCCAGGACTGCCGGCACGACCAGCGCGGTACGGGGCAGCCGTGCCCTGATCACGATCCGGCGGCGGGAACGTCGGTGCCCAGCAGCCAGCTGATGGCCGCCAGGGCGTCGGCCGTGGTCCAGGTGGGCCCCTCGGGATTGTCGAGCTCCTGCACGCCGCCGTCATCGAGGAGCCCGGTCAGCTTCTTGTTCAGCTGGCCCTTCATGTCCGGCGCCGAGGCGTCCACGAAGCGCTCGCGGCCGGAACCGTCGATGAGGATGTAGCCGTCCGTGTGCACGACGTCGTAGGTGAGGGGCTGCCCGGTCCACCAGTCGGTCTTGGGCGGCTGCTCCTCCGCCACCCGCTGGTAGGCGATGTGGAACGGCTTCCAGAAGGCGGCGATCTGCGCCGGCGTGCCGGTCCACAGTTGCCAGTCCGCCCCGAACTCCTTCTGATAGGCGGCGAGGCGCGCCACGGTGTCGCGCTGCGGGTCGACCGTCGCCTCCACGAACACCACCCGCCCGGCCTGCCCGGCGGCGCGCAGGTCGCGCTGGAGGGCGATGAAGGCGCCGGTGACGAGCGGGCACTCGTCCTGGCACAGGGAGAGGAAGGGCGCCAGCACCACCACCTTGCCGCGCAGCGAGGCCAGCGAGACGCTCTGCCCGTCCTGGTTCGTGAGCGACACCTGCTGGGGCGTGGGGCCGCTGTGCACGTTGCCCTCGGACGCCGGAGGCGGTCCGGGCGCGGAGGAGCCGCAGGCGGCCAGCAGGGTGCCGAGGGCGAGGGCGGCGGCGAGAACGATGCAGGGGGCTCGGCGGGGGGTCACGCGGGTCAGGCGTCGTCCTCCCCCGGGGGCAGGAAGGTGAAGGGGAGGTCGGCCAGGGCGATCAACCTCGAGGCGACCCAGCGCGTGAGGTCGTCGAAGACCGGGACGAGGAGGGACGGCTCCTCCAGCTGCTGCTCGCTGAAGCGGAGGGATCCCTCGTAGGTCGCCTCGGCGGCCCAGCGCACGCCGCCGTCGGACTCCTCCGCCTCCGTGCGCACCTGCTCAATGGTGGTGGCGGTCCGGACCAGGTCCGCCGGCTCGCCCAGCGGCCCGGTGGGGGGCAGCGCCGTCATCACCTTCTCGGTGTCCGGCGCCTCGGCCATGCGCTGGACCCGCAGCGCCACCTCGATCACGACCTCGGGGAGCTCGTCGGGAGGCTCGCCGATCGACCAGCTCCGATACGACGTCTGACTCCACGTGGGCCAGTCGAGGGACACGTCCGCCCGCACCCGGGGCGGCTGCTCCTCGCCGGGAAGGCTGTAGGACGTCTCCCAGGACACATCGCCCAGGAAGACGTCGACCTGGAAGCGCTCCTCCACGGCCTGGCGCTGGAGGAGCGCCCGGTCGAACGACGAGCGCACGGTGCCGATGAGGTCGATGAGGAGATGATCGAGCACGCCGCACGAGGATAGGCCCGCCACGGGGGCCCCCGGCTTCGCCCATCGGGGCCGCCGGACCGGGGGTCACGGCTGTTACCGTCGCATTCGATGGGCGAAGCGTCGGTGTGGCTCGAGCGCAGGGTGATCGCGTACGCGCACCAGGGCGGGGCCTGGGAGTCGCCCTCGTCGACCCTGCACGCCATTGCGCACGCGCTCGAGGCGGGGACGACGGGCATCGAGCTCGACGTCCATGCCACCGCCGACGGTGAGCTGGTGGTGTGCCACGACGCCACCGTGGACCGCACCACGGCGGCGCACGGCGCGATCGCGTCCTTCACGCTGGCCGAGCTGCAGGCCATGGACTTCTCCTACTGGTGGATACCGGGCGCCGACGTCACTCCGGGGCGGCCCGAGGCCGACTACCCGTTCCGCGGCCGGGCCCCCGAAGACCGCTCCTTCGGGATCGCCACCCTGCGCCAGGTCCTCGAACGCTTCCCGGGCGTGGTCCTCAATCTCGACATCAAGCAGACGGCGCCGGTGGTGCCGCCCTACGAGGAGTCGCTGGCCCGGCTGCTGGCCGAGTTCGGCCGCACGGACGACGTGATCGTGGCCTCCTTCCTCGACCCGGCCACGGATGCCTTCCGCACGTTCGCCCCGGCGGTGCCGACCTCGGCGGGCACCATGGCGACGGCCGCGGCCTGGCAGGCGGTCCAGGCCGGCGAGGACCTGCCCGAGAGCCCGGCGGTGGCCTTCCAGGTGCCGGAGCGCCAGGGGGAGCTGGTGATCGTGGACGAGCGGTTCGTGGCCGCGGCGCACCGGGCCGGGAAAGCGGTCCACGTCTGGACGGTCAACGACGCCGAGTCCATGGAGCGCCTGCTCGCCGTGGGCGTGGACGGGATCATCTCGGACGTGCCCACCACGCTCTGCGGCGTGCTGGGCTCAGCGGGCGTTGCCTGGAACGGGGAGTGAGGCGCCGGGCCGCCGTGCGACGACCGCCCGGAGGGTCAGGGTGGTGTCAGCCGCGACCGCAGTTCGGCTTCTTGCCGTGGTTGGCCTTCTTCTTCTTCCTGAGCTTGCGCTTCACCGTTCGCTTCGACATGAGGCGAAGAGCCTAGACGGAATGCGCCAGGGAGTCCGATAGCCTCGGACGGGTGCGGTCCGGATGGCTGCTGCGGGACGGCGATGTGGTGTGTGCGCTCGAGCTGGCCGACTCGCCGGCCGAGCGCGGCGCGTTGCGCGGGCGCCCCGGTTGCGACGGTGCGCTGCACCTCGACGGCGTGCGCACTGTGCACACGGTGGGGATGAAATTCCCCGTTGACGTGGCCTTTCTCTCGACGGACCTCACCGTGGTGCGGGTCGCCCGCCTCAAGCCGTGGCGGGTCGCCGTCGGGGGAAGGACGGCTCGCAGCGCCGTCCAGACCGAGGCCGGATCGCTCGAGCGCTGGGGAGTGCGGGTGGGCGATCAGCTCGAGGTGCGCGAGGTCCCGAGCGGCCCGAACGGTGCAGCAAGCGGCCACCCGTGAGCGAGGCGCGGCGCGGCCGGCTCGTGCTGGTGGCCACGCCGATCGGAAACCTGGGTGATCTGTCGCCCCGGGCGCGCGACGTGCTGGCGGCCGCCGACCTGATCTGCTGCGAGGACACGCGGCGCACCCGCGCCCTCCTGTCGGCCAGCGGCATCAGCGCCAAGGGCCCGGACGGCGACCGGCTGCTCTCGCTGCACGGGCACAACGAGGCGGCCCGGCTCGACCGGGTGCAGGCGGCCGTGGCCGGCGGCGCCACCGTGGCCCTCGTCAGCGACGCCGGCACGCCGGGGATCTCGGACCCGGGGGCGTGGCTGGCGGCGCACCTCGCGGCCGCCGGCGAGACGGTGAGCACCGTGCCCGGCCCCTCGTCCGTCCTCGCCGCGCTGGTCGTGAGCGGCCTGCCGGCCGACCGCTTCTGCGTCGAGGGCTTCCTGCCCCGCAAGGGCCCCGAGCGCCGCCGCCGCATCGGCGCGCTCATGGCCGACGCCCGCACCACCGTCGTGCTGGAAGCGCCGGGCCGGGTGGCGGACACGCTCGCCGAGCTGGCGGCGGATGACGCGGCGCGGCCGGCCGCCGTGGTGCGCGAGCTGACGAAGCTGCACGAGGAGGTCTGGCGCGGGACGCTGGGCGACGCGGCGGCCGCGTTCGCCACCCGCGCCGTCCGGGGTGAAGTCGTGCTCGTGGTCGGCGGGGCCCCCGCGGCGGCCCCGGCCGACGACACCGCGATAGAGGCCGCGGTGCGGGCGGCGCTGGGCGACGATCCCTCGGCCGGCCCGCGCCAGGTGGCGGAGTTGGTCGCGGCGTCCCTCGGCGTGCCCCGGCGTCGGGCCTACGAGGCCGCCCTGCGGGTGCGCAGAGAACCGGCTTGAGGCTGGTGCTCGTCCGGCGCCGGCGGAGCGCGCCGGTACGCTACCGGCGGTGCCCCCCTATTTCCTGACCACCCCGATCTATTACGTCAACGACGCGCCGCATGTCGGGACGGCGTACACGACGGTCAACGCCGACGCGCTGGCGCGCTGGCACCGCCTGCTGGGGGACGACGTCTGGTTCATGACCGGGACGGACGAGCACGGCGCCAAGATCGTGGAGGCGGCCGAGGCGAACGACACCACACCCAAGGAGTGGACGGACCGCACCTCGGCGCGCTTCGTCGAGGCGTGGGACCGGCTCGACATCGCCAACGACGACTTCATCCGGACCACCGAGCCGCGGCACTACGAGGTGGTCCAGCAGTTCCTGCAGCGGATCTACGACAACGGGTTCATTGAGCTCGGCTCCTATTCGGGCCTCTACTGCGTCTCCTGCGAGGACTACTACCTCGAGGACCAGCTCGTGAACGGCACGTGCCCGGTGCACGGGCGTCCCGTCATAGAGATGAAGGAGGACAACTACTTCTTCAAGCTGAGCCAGTTCGAGGAGCGCCTCCTCGACTACTACGAAAGCCACCCCGACTTCGTCCGCCCGACCTCCAAGCGCAACGAGGCCCTGGGGTTCATCAGGGGGGGCCTGCGGGACGTGTCGATCACGCGCACCTCGTTCACCTGGGGTGTGCCCGTCCCGTGGGACAGCGGGCACGTCTTCTACGTCTGGTACGACGCGCTCATCAACTACCTGACGGTGGCCGGCTACGGCGGCGACCCCGCCGTCTTCGAGCCACGGTGGGCGGCGGCGCACCACCTGATCGGCAAGGACATCCTCAAGTTCCACTGCGTGTGGTGGCCCGCCATGTGCATGGCCGCCGGGCTCCAGCCGCCGGCCGAGATCTTCGTGCACGGGTACCTGCTGATGGGCGGCCAGAAGCTCGGCAAGACGATGATCGCGGCGGGACTGGCCGGCGGGGAGGGTGCTGCGCCGCTGCACATCACCGATGTCTCGCCGCTGGCCCTGGCCGACGACTTCGGCGTCGACCCGTTGCGCTACCACCTGCTGCGCGAGGTGGCGCTCGGCGGCGACGGTGACTTCTCCTACGAGGGGATCGTGGCGCGCTACAACGCCGACCTGGCCAACAATCTGGGCAACCTCGTCTCGCGCGTCACGACCGTCGTCACCTCGAAGTGCGGGGGTGTCGGCCCGGGATGCAACCCGAGCAGTGCGCTGGCGACGGTGGCGGCCGCCGTACTGGAGTCCGCCACGGCGGCGTGGTCGCGCTGGGCGCCGCACGACGCGCTCGAAGAGACATGGCGCCTCATCGGCGCGGCGAACGCGGAGCTCGAGTCGGCCGAGCCCTGGAAGCGCGACCCCGGGCCCGACGTCGACGCCGTGCTCGGCGACGCCCTCGAGGTCCTGCGGATCGTGGCCATCCTGATTGCGCCGGCCATGCCGTCCACGGCGGTCGAAGTGTGGCGGCGGATCGGCCTCGAGGGCGACCCCTCGGCGGCACGTGTCCCCGACGACGCCCGCTGGGGCGGCTACGGCGGAGGCGTGGCGGTCGTGAAGGGGGATCCGCTCTTCCCACGGCGGAGGGCCTGACCTTGGGCGGTTGGTTCGACTCCCACTGCCACGTCCAGGAGGAATACCTCCCCGACGACACCGCAGGGGGGGCGGGGCTGGAGCCCGTCCTGGCCCGGGCGGCCGAGGCGGGCATCACGCGGATGGTCTGCATCGGGACGGGGGTCGCCACGTCGGAGCAGGCGGTGGCCGTGGCCCGGCTGACGGCCGGGGACGGGACGGTCCCGAGGGCGTGGGCGTCTGTCGGGCTGCACCCGCACGAGGCGAGCGAGGGCGTCGACGGCGTGGCGGCGCTGCTCGCGCGCGAGGTGGCGGCGAACGACGGCACGGTCGTCGCCGTCGGGGAGTGCGGGCTCGACTACTACTACGAGCATTCCCCGCGTGACGCGCAACGCGCGGCGTTCGCGGCACAGATCGCGTTGGCGCACGTGCACGGGTTGGCCTTGGTGATCCACGCGCGTGACGCGTGGGCGGACCTGTTCGACGTGTTGCGCGCCGAGGGCGTTCCCGACCGTACGGTGTTGCACTGCTTCACGGGTGGCCCCGACGAGGTCGAGCAGTGCCTGCGCGCCGGCATGTACGTGTCGTTCAGCGGGATCGTCACGTTCAAGAACGCGGCGGATGTCCGGGAGGCTGCCGCGCGCTGCCCGTTGGAGCGATTGCTGGTCGAGACGGACAGCCCGTTCCTCGCTCCGGTGCCCCACCGGGGCCGACCCAACGAGCCGGCGTACCTTCCGTTCGTCGGCGACGCCATCGCCGCGGTCAAGGGCTGCACCGTCGACGAGGTGAGGGAGCGCAGCGCGGCCGCCGCCGCCATGGTGTTCTCCACAGGTAGCTAAATCACGCGCTGTTGTGCGTAATACGAGAACCTTGTGACCTGGGTGTTTGACAGTGAATTTGGCGAAAAACCAGTGCTGAACTGGGAGTTCATCTAAATATCGCGGACAGCGGCGTCCGGACCAGGGGAAAGAGCGCGCGAAAAGGTTTCGTTCGTTTTCGGGTTTGCGTGGCTCGTGTTTGGTTATCTAACTTCTTCAGAAACCCCTCGCCACCCGTGTGTCGGCGCGGGTGCACTGTGTCCCCGGAGAAGGGTGGAGCCCTGCGGAACCAGAGCACTGGGGGGAGGCGCCTCGGCGTTGCTGCAGTCATTTGCGGCACGTTGTTCGGCGCGCCTCTCCTGTTGTTGCAGAGCGCGTCTGCGCACACGTCGCGGCCACAGGCCGCGGCGGGCGACGCGCAACCGAACAAGGCAAAGGCCGCGCCGCGGTCGTCACGGCCTCGTGGCGTGAGCCTGTCGTCGAATCTCGTCGCCTATCAGGCGCCGACGACGACGTCGACCACGGACCCGGCGACGACCACGACGACCGCGCCGCCGACAACGACGACGACGGCGCCCCCGCCGCCGCCGACAACGACGACGACGGAACCGCCGCCGCCGCCCCCGCCGACAACGACGACCACCGCGCCACCGCGCCCGGCGGCGACGAACAGCGAGGGCGGTCAGGCCACGTGGTACGCGGCCGCACCGGCCGGGTACTGCGCCAGCCCGACGCTCTCGTTCGGCACGGTGCTCACGGTGGTGAACAACGCGACCGGCGCGTCGACCGTCTGCACGGTGGACGACCGCGAGGAGGCGGGCTACCCGCGGGTGGTCGACCTCTCACCCGAGGGCTTCTCGCAGATCGCTGACACGAGCCAGGGAGTGGTGGACGTCACAATCTCCTGGTGACCCTTTCCGGCGCCGACATCGCACAGCTGCTGTCGGCGCACGGGCTGCAGCCCAGCCGCGCCCTCGGGCAGAACTTCGTCGCTGACCCCAACACCGTGCGCCGCATCGCGCGGCTCTCGGGCGCCGGCCCGGGGTCGCACGTGCTCGAAATCGGCGCGGGCCTGGGCTCCTTGACCCTCGCCCTCGCCGAGACGGGCGCCGTGGTCGTGGCCGTGGAGACGGATCGCCATCTGGTCCCCGTCCTGCGCTCCGTCGTGGAGGGCGTCGGGGCGGAGGTGGTCGAGGGGGACGCCCTCGAGCTCAACCTGGCGGCGCTCCTGGCGCAGCGGAGCCCCGGTCCCTGGAGCCTGGTGGCCAACCTGCCCTACAACGTGGCCACGCCGCTGGTGCTCCGGACCCTGGTCGAGGTGCCGGCGGTCACCCAGCTGCTCGTGATGGTGCAGCGGGAGGTGGGGGAGCGCATGGCGGCCGCGGCGGGGGAGGACCCCTACGGGGCGGTCTCCGTCCGCATCGCCTACTTCGCCCGGGCCGAGGTGGTCGGACGGGTCCCGGCCTCGGTCTTCATCCCCCGCCCGCGGGTCGAATCGGTCCTGGTCCGGCTGGAGCGCCGGCCCGAGCCGGCGGTGGATCCGGCGCTGGTGTCCTACGAGCGGCTGAACGCGGTCGTGCGGGCCGGCTTCGCCCAGCGCCGCAAGATGCTCCGACGCTCCCTGGCCGGCGTGGTCGACCCCGCCGCCTTCGAGCGGGCGGGCGTGCGGCCCGACGCCCGGGCGGAGGAGCTCGACGTGGCGGCGTGGGGCAGGCTGGCGGCACTGTGAGCGGACGGGTGGAGGGGGGCAGCGCCCCGAGGGTCCTGGCGCCGGCCAAGCTGACCGTGTCGCTGCTGGTCACCGGCGTGCGCCCCGACGGCTACCACGAGCTCGACGCCGAGATGGTCACCCTCGACCTGGCCGACGAGCTCGAGATCGAGGAGGGGGGCTCGGGCCTGGCCGTCGCGGTCGAGCCTGGCGTCCGTCCGGAGGGGATGCCGGGTCCGGGCCAGAACCTCGTGGAGCGGGCCCTCGAGGCCAGCGGGCGCCGGGCTGCCGTCCGCCTCACCAAGCGCATCCCGCTCGGTGGCGGCCTGGGCGGGGGATCGGCCGACGCGGCAGCGGTGCTGCGCTGGGCCGGCTGTGCGGACGCCGGGGCGGCGGTCCGCCTGGGCGCCGACGTGCCCTTCTGCCTGGTCGGGGGCCGGGCCCGCGTCCGGGGCGCGGGGGAGAGGGTGACCCCGCTGCCCTTCGAGCCCCGTCACTACGTGCTCCTCCTGCCACCCTTCGGCGTGGACACGGCGCTGGTCTACCGGGCCTGGGACGACGACCCGCAGGAGGAGGGGCCGAACGCGCTGACCGCAGCGGCCCTGGCCGTCGAGCCGCGCCTGGCGGCGTGGCGCGATGCCCTCGGGGAGTGGTCCGGTGCCGACCCCGTGTTGGCCGGCAGCGGCTCCACCTGGTTCGTCGAGTTGACGGGGCCCGGCGCGCACGCGGACGTGGACGTGCCGGCGCAGTTGCGCGTCGGGGCCGAGACGGGGAGGTTGGTGCGCGCCCGCACGGTGCCGGCGGGCTGGGAAGGGGACTGAGGGGAGGGCGGGAGCGGTGCGGGCGAAGTTACTTGCCGGCCCGGCGCTGCCAGCGCGTGGCCTTGAGCATCTTCTTGTGCTTCTTCTTGCGCATACGCTTGCGGCGCTTCTTGATCAGTGATCCCATGTCGTGCGGCAGGCTAGCGGTCCTCAGGGTCGACTGCCAGGTCGGTCCCGGCGCGAGGAGGCAGCCATGGGCTTCGAGATCGTCCGCCTCGACCACGTGCAACTGGCCATGCCCCCCGGACGCGAGGCGGAGGCGGAGGCCTTCTACACCGGGCTCCTGGGCCTGAGGCGCCGGCCCAAGCCCGAGCCCATGGCCGTCCGCGGCGGCTGCTGGTTCGAAGCGGGGCCGGTGGCCGTCCACCTGGGCGTCGAGGAGGATTTCCGGCCCGCCCGCAAGGCCCATCCGGCCCTGGTGGTGCGCGGCCTGCCCGAGCTGGAGGCGGCGTTGCGGGCCGCCGGCGTGGCGGTGCGCCCCAATCCCGATGCGGCCCCCGGAGCCGGCGCGTACGTCGACGACCCCTTCGGCAACCGGATCGAGCTGATCGCCGAGACCTGAGCCCGCCGTCTGCGGGGGTCGGAGTGGAGGAGACGCCGGCAGGGACGGCGGCGGACCGTCCCCACCGGCGTCGCCGGCGGCGGGAGGGGGACTCCACGCCCGGGCGGAGGGGGACTCCGCACCACCGGGGGTTCGTGGACCAGTCTGCGCCCCTGACCTTGGGGGCACGTTGGCGCTCCCTAGAATTCCCGAAGAAGACCGGGCTCAGGCGGTGGCGGTGTCCGGCTCGGCCGGCACCGGCTCGACGGTTCCGGCCACCGTCGGCAGGTGCATCGACATCCGGGCCCCGCCACGCGGGTCGTTCTCGGCCACGATCGTCCCGCCCTCGGCCTTGACGACCTGGGCCACGATGGCCAGCCCCAGGCCCGACCCCGGCAGGCCCCGGGCGGCCGGGGAGCGGTAGAAGCGGTCGAAGATGTGGGGCAGGTCGGACTCGGCGATGCCGGGGCCGTGGTCGCGCACGACGACCGTGCCGTCGCTGCACTCGACCGACACGGGCTCGCCCGGCGGGCTCCACTTGCGGGCGTTGTCGAGCAGGTTGCCCACGGCCCGGCGCAGGCCGTCGTCGCTCGCCACGACCCAGCAGGGCGTCGCGGTGAGCTCGAAGTGCACGTCCTTGGCTCGCCCGTGGGTGTTCTGCACGGCGACCTCGTCCTGGACGAGCAGGTCGAGTCGCAGCTGCTCGCGCGCCGCCGGTCCGCGGTCGCCCCGGGCCAGCTCGGCCAGGTCGCCCACAATGTCGGTGAGCTCCTGCAGCTGGACGAGGACGTCGTCGACCAGGACGGAGCGGTCCTCCGCGCTCAACTCCTCCACGCGGCGGATCACCTCGAGGTTGGTGCGCAGGCTCGTGAGCGGCGTGCGGAGCTCGTGGGAGGCGTCGAGCACCAGCTGGCTCTGGGCCCGGCGCGACGACTCCAGCGCTTCGAGCAGGCGGTTGAAGGTACGGCGCAGCCGCCCCAGCTCGTCGGGCCGGCCGGGCGAGAGCCGACGCGTCACGTCGGTCGTCTCGGCCAGGTCCTCCACGGTGTCGGTCAGGGAGTTGAGCGGCACCAGCGCGGTGCGCGCCACCAGCCAGCCCAGCACGACGGCCAGCAGCACGCCCACGAAGGCCACCGCGCCCAGGAGTGCCGCCAGCTTCTTGAGCTCGGAGTTCACGTTCACCAGCGTGGCGATCTGCAGCGCGCCGCCGTCGACGAGCGGCTCCCCGCCGATCAGCGTGCCGACGGGCAGGTGCTCGACGTACTCGCGCATCTCGTTCCCGTCCACCACCACCGTCGTGAAGAACGACGGCGCCAGGTTGTTGGCGGTCAGGCGCACCGGACCGGTCACGGGCAGGCCGCCCCCGGTCAGGACGGCTCCCGAGGTGTCGATCACCTGGCCCAGGGTGGCCGTGGTGGAGCCGATCTCCTGGCCGGCCAGCAGCTTCTCGGCTGCCGTGGTGAGGGACGTGTCGGCCGCGTTGAGCAGGGTGTGACGCGCCACCAGGAACGAGCCGAGCGAGGCGGCGAGCACCGCGATCACGACGGCGACGGTCGTCGCCAGCACGAGGCGGGTGCGGAAGGTCACGTGTCCCGCAGGACGTAGCCGACGCCGCGCACCGTCTGGATGCAGCGGGGCTCCCCACCCTCCTCGAGCTTGCGCCGGAGATAGCCGACGTAGACGGCCAGTGAGTTCGTCCCCGAGTCGAAGTCGAAGCCCCATACGCGGTTCAGCAGCACCTCTCGGGTGAGGACCTGGCGCGGGTGGCGCAGGAACATCTCGAGCAGGTCGAATTCAATGCGGGTGAGCGCGAAGCTCCGTTCACCGCGCTGACCTTCGCGCGTGGAGAGGTCCAACATCAGGTCGCCCACCCGCAACAGTCCGCCCTCGCCCTCGAAGCGCCGGCGCAGGAGGGCGCGCAACCGGGCCAGGAGCTCGGCCAGGGCGTAGGGCTTGACCAGATAGTCGTCGGCCCCCGCATCGAGCCCCTGCACACGGTCGTCGACGGCGTCGCGCGCGGTGAGCATCAGCACGGGCGTGTCGTCGCCTGCGCTGCGCATGCGCCGGCACACCGTGAGCCCGTCGAGGTCGGGCAGGCCGAGGTCGAGGATCAACGCGTCGGGCGGGGCCTGGGCCAGGGCTTCGAGCGCCTCGCCGCCCGAGGGGACGGTCGCCACGTCGTAGCCCTCGAGACGCAGCGCACGGTCGATCGACCGGCGGACCGCTGGGTCGTCGTCCACCACCAGGATGCGCACGACCACAGAACCTATCGCCGCGTCTCGGCGGGGCACCGCGTGGCGGGATGTCTAACCTCTAGGCGGCGCCCGCCACGGTCCGGGGTAGTTCAATCGGCAGAACGTCGGCCTTTGGAGCCGGATGTTGGAGGTTCGAGCCCTCCCCCCGGAGCGCCTGTCCTCACGGTCGCCGTCCCGCGGCGGGCCCGCCCGGCGACCGCCGGATCAGCGACCGGTCGCCTTGTCCCGCTCGGCCAGCTGGGCCAGGTAGTCGTTGTAGGCCGCCATCTCCGCGTCCTCCTCCACCTCTTGGGGCGTCTCCGGCGGCGCCGTGAGGGTCGTCGGCGCGGCCGCCGCGCTCCGTCCGCCGGGATCGGCCGCGGCGGTGTCGCCCGGCGACCCCTCCTGGGCGGCCTCGTGCACGAAGCGCCACCACATGTAGACGGCGTAGGCCGCGAAGAGAGGCCACTCGAACACGTAAGCCCAACTGAGGCTGTTGCCGCCGAGGGCCCGGCTCACCTGCCAGAGGCAGAGGGCCAGGAAGGCCGGCACCACAATGAGGATGACGACGTGCAGCTTGACGGCGCGGCGCGAGAGCCAGACCTTCTTGTCCATCAGGCGGCGTCGTCGGTCATCCGGCCCGCTCCGTCATGCGTCCGGGAAGAGGAACTCGGAGAGGATGGCGGCCAGCTCGAGCGGCCGGTCGCCCTGAATGCTGTGCCCGGCGCCTTCGACCCCGATAACCGCCGCGGTGGGCTGGCGTCGCAGGAGCTCGGCGACGTCGTCGTCGTCGACCACGGACCAGGCCAGGCCGCGCACGAGCAGCACCGGCATGGTGAGCCCCGACACCGCATCCCACAGGTCGCCGAAGTCGGGATGCGCGGCCGCCCCTGAGGGCTCGGTGCGGAAGCGGGCGTAGCGCCAGACCCAGCTGCCGTCCTCGCGCTGCACGGCGTTGTGGAGGATGCCGCGGCGGAGCGACGACTCCGATCGCCCCGGGTTGTGCTCCATGGTGCGGGCCAGCAGGTCGTCGAAGCTGTCGAAGCTGGCGGGGCCGTTGATGAAGTTGGTGATCGGCGCCGCCTTCTCGGGGTTGACCCCCGGCGTGACGTCGACCAGCACGAGGGCGCGCACCAGCTCGGGCGCCTGGGCGGCCAGGGCCAGTGACGAGATGCCGCCGAGGGACATGCCGACGACGCCACGCGCCCTCGGGGCGAGCTCGGCGATCACGGTGGCGAGGTCGCGTCCGTTGCTGCCGGCCGAGATGGAGCCGTCGGGCCCTCCGTCGGAGTGGCCGTGTCCCGGGAGGTCGACGGCCAGGAGTGGGCGGCCCAGGGCCATGGCCACCGTGTCCCAGGTGTGGGCGTTCTGCGCCCCGCCGTGCACCAGCACGAGCTCGGGGTCGCCGCCGCCCCACACCAGGCTGGACACCGCCCGCCCGGGCGAGACCTCCACGTCGACCCGCCGCACGTCGGGCGGCCCGTCGTAGGGCAGTCCGTACTCGGCGGCGTTCTCGTGGAACAGCCCGAACTCGTCGTAGGGCACCATTTCCGGCACGCCCACGAGTGTCCCATACGCACGCCGGACGGTTCGGCGGGCTAAGAATCCGCGATGCCCGAGCGCCGTCTTTCCGCCGTCGTCCTGGCCGCCGGGGAGGGGACCCGGATGCGGTCCGAGCGCCCCAAGCCCCTGCACCTCCTGTGTGGGCGCCCGATGATCCTGCACGTGCTCGACGCCATGGCCGAGGTCGACGTGCGCCGGGTCGTCGTCGTGGTGGGCCACCGGGCCGAGTGGGTCACCAAGACACTGGTGCAGCACGCCCCGCCCACCATGGAGATCGAGTTCGTGGAGCAGCTCACCCGCACGGGCACCGGCGACGCGCTGGCCGTCGGGCTCACGGGGCTGCCCCACGACGATGACGACGAGGTCGAGGACGTGGTGGTCCTCCCCGGTGACACGCCGCTGCTCCGCCCCCAGACGCTGGCCGCCCTCGTGCGGGCCCACCGGGCCGAGGATGCCGGGGCCACGCTCCTGACCGCCGTGGTCGAGAACCCGCTGGGCTACGGGCGGGTCGTGCACGGCAAGGACGGGCACGTCACGCGGGTCGTCGAGGAGGCCGACGCCACCGAGGACGAGAAGCTCATCGACGAGGTCAACACCTCCATCTACTGCTTCCGGCGCAGCATTCTGGCCCCGACGTTGCGCCGGCTCAGCCCGGCCAACGCCCAGGGGGAGTACTACCTCACCGACGCCATCGGAGTCCTGAGCAGCGCCGGGTACGCGGTGCGCTCGCTCGTCCTGCCCGATTCGATGGAGGCGGCCGGGGTGAACGACCGGGCCCAGCTGGCGGTGGCCGAGGCCGAGCTGCGCGACCGCATCAACGAGCGCTGGATGCGCCGCGGCGTCACCATGTGGGACCCCGAGCGGACCTACGTCGACGCCGAGGTCCACCTGGAGGCCGACGTCTCGCTCCTGCCCGGCGTCATCCTGCGCGGCGGGTGCGTCGTGGGCGCCGGGGCCGAGATCGGTCCCAACAGCGTGCTGACCGACACCAGCGTCGGCGACGGCGCCGTGGTCTCGGCCTGCGTCTGCACCCTGGCGTCCATCGGCGCCGGGGCGCGCATCGGCCCCTACAGCGTGCTGGAGCCCGGGGCCGAAGTGCCGCCCGGGACCGAACTGGGGCCCCACTCCGTGGTGGCCGGCCCCGGGGGCTGAAGGGAACGGACGGGCCCAACGGCCCGAACGGCCCGGCGACGCGGCATGGTGGGGCGCACTAGCGTTGGTGTCGTGGAGTTGATTCCCCGGCGTCGCCTCGAGCTGATTTCCGGGCGCGCCCACCCCACGTTGGCCCGCGATATCGCCGGACACCTCGGCGTCGAGCTGGGGGAGGCCAACCTGCGCGAGTTCGCCAACGGGGAGATCTACTGCAAGTACGACATCTCCATCCGCGGCTGCGACGTCTTCATCGTGCAGACGCACGCCAGCCCCGTGAACGACTCGCTGATGGAGCACCTCATCATGATCGACGCCGCCAAGCGCGCGTCGGCCAAGCGCATCACCGCGGTCTGCCCCTACTACGGCTACTCGCGCCAGGACCGCAAGT
The DNA here is from genome assembly GCA_963804055.1 of uncultured Acidimicrobiaceae bacterium. Classification (GTDB taxonomy): domain Bacteria; phylum Actinomycetota; class Acidimicrobiia; order Acidimicrobiales; family RAAP-2; genus Bog-473. The sequence continues at coordinate 758,829 of CAWDOU010000001.1, forward strand.
CGACCGGCCGCGAGCCCATCACGGCCAAGTTGGTGGCCGACATGCTCTCGGCGGCGGGGGCCGACCGGGTGATCAGCGTCGACCTGCACTCCGGGCAGATCCAGGGCTTCTTCGACACGCCCTTCGACCACCTGGTGGCGGCGCCGGTCCTGGAGTCGTACATGCGGGAGAACTTCGGGGGCGACGTCGTCGTGGTGGCACCCGACGCCGGACGGGTCAAGGTGGCCGAGCGCTACAGCCAGCATCTCGGCTTCGACCTGGCCCTGATCCACAAGACCCGGCCGCGCGGCACCTACAACGAGGTCAAGGCCCGCCACGTCGTCGGTGACGTCGAGGGCCGCCACTGCGTCCTGATCGACGACATGATCGACACCGCCGGGACCATCTGCGCCGCCGCCGAGCTGCTGAACGAGGCCGGCGCCTCCGACATCTCGGTCATGGCCACCCACGCCGTGCTGTCCGATCCCGCCGTGGACCGCCTGAAGGCGGCGCCCATCTCCCGGGTCGTCGTGACCGACACGCTGCCGGTGGCCGACGACCGCATCTTCGACAAGCTCGAGGTCCTGTCGGTGGCCAAGATCATCGCCGACGCCATCGACGCCGTCTTCGAGGACACATCGGTGTCCGAGCTCTTCGGCGGGGACAACCTGGTCTGACGGGCCCGGGGCGGCCGGTGGTCCGCCCTGCCGCAGCGCGGCTACGCTGGTAGGCCGTTCGCCGGAGGCCCCGTGCCGTCCGCGACCACCGCTCTCGCCACCTGAGGAGATCCGCAATGGCCGAAGTCGTACTCGCCGCTGAAATCGGGCGCCCCACGGGCTCGCGCGCCGTGCGCCGCCTGCGGCGTGAAGGCAAGATCCCCGGCGTCATCTACGGCCACGGGACGGACCCGTTGCCGGTGGCGATCGTCGCCCGCGAGCTGCGCATCGCGCTCAACAGCGAGGCCGGCGCGAACCAGCTCCTGTCCCTGGACACGGGCTCGGGCACGTATCTCGCACTGGCCCGGGAGATGCAGCGCCACCCGGTGGCCCAGACGGTGACGCACGTGGATTTCATCATCGTCCGTCGCGACGAGGTCATCAGCGCCGACGTGCCGATCGTCCTCGTCGGTGAGGCGCTCGAGGTGCACCACGGCGACGGCCTGGTCGACCAGCAGATGTTCACGCTGGCCATCAACGCCCTGCCGACGGCCATCCCCTCCGCCATCGAGGCCGACGTCACGGAGCTCACCATCGGTGGACAGGTGCGCGTGTCCGACCTGGCGCTGCCGGACGGCGTCACGACCGACATCGACCCCGAGTCGGCTGTCGCCATCGGGCAGCCGCCGCGTGTCACCGTCGAAGAGGAACAGGCGGCCGAGGGCGAGGGCGAAGAAGGGGCCGAGGCCACCGGCGCCGCCGAGTCGGCCGGAGACGCGTCGGCCGGGGCAGGCAGCGAAGAGGGCTAGGCCCTGCGCCGCCCCTTTGCCCGGTCCGAGCACCGGGGGACACCGGCGGACCTGCTCGTCGTCGGGCTGGGCAACCCCGGATCGGAATTCGCCGGGAGCCTGCACAACGCGGGATCCGACACGGTGGAGCTCCTGGCGCAGCGTCACGGCGCGTCCCTGCGGGCCGAGAAGGGCGTCCAGGCGCGCGCCGCGGTGGTCACGCTGGCGGGCCGCCGGGTCGCGCTGGCCGTCCCGACCACGTACATGAACGACTCGGGCGCGTCGGTCCGCTCGCTGGCGACGCGTTTCGGGATCGACCGTCCGGCGTCCATCGTGATCGTCCACGACGAGCTCGACCTCCCGCCCGGGACGGTGCGCCTGAAGGCGGGCGGCGGGCTGGCCGGCCACAACGGGCTGCGCTCGGTGCAGTCGCACCTCCACTCGGCCGACTTCCTCCGGGTCCGCATCGGGGTGGGCAAGCCGCCGAGCGCGCAGCAGGGCGCGGCGCACGTGCTGCGCCGGCCGCCCAAGGCGGTGCGTGAGCTGCTGGCCGGGTCGGTCGAGACGGCGGCCGATGCCGTCGAGCGCATCGCGGCCGACGGGATGGACGCCGCCGTGCAGTGGTGTCACTCGCTGCCCACCTGATCATGACCACCACCCCCTCGACTCCCGTGCCCGCCGCCGCCGCCGACGACGCGCCGACGATGGCGCCGACAGCCGGCAGCCTGGCTGCGCTGCCCCGGCTGCTGCGGAGCGAACCCGCGCTGGCGGTGCTGATCGGCGCGGCCGACGGCACGGTCGCCGTCCCCGAGGCGGCGCAGGCGGTGGTCGCCGCCGCGCTCGCGGCCTTCACGGAGCGCACCCCGCTCCTGGTGGTCACCGCCACGGGCCTCGACGCGGAGCGGCTGGGCGACGACCTGTCGTGCCTGCTGGCGCCCGAAGACGGCGAGGCGGGGCGCGGCGAGGCGGCCACCGGCACGGTGGTCGGTGCGCTCAGCGGCCCGGTCACCGTGCTGCCCGCCTGGGAGACGCTCCCCTTCGAGCGGGTGAGCCCCGAGACCGAGACGATGGGCCGCCGCCTGGCGGTGCTCCACGCGCTCACGGGGACCCGTGATCCGCTCCTTCCGCCCCCGCCCCGCGTGATCGTGGCTCCTGTCCGGGCCATCCTGCAGCGGCTGGGCCCACTCGAAGGCACGGCCCCCGTCGTCGTGCGACCGGGGCAACAGGTCGACGTGGCGGCGCTGCTGCCCGAGCTGGTGGCCATGGGGTACCGGCGTGAGCACCAGGTGGAGCACCGCGGGGAGTTCGCCGTGCGCGGCGGCATCGTCGACATCTTCCCCTCGACGGCGGACGCGCCGGTGCGCATCGACCTGTGGGGCGACGAGGTGGACCGCCTGACCGCGTTCTCGGTGAGCGACCAACGGTCCTCGCACGACCTGTCCGCCGTCGCGCTCTACGGCTGCCGCGAGCTCGTCGTCACCCCGGCCCTGCGCGAGGCGGCCGCCAGGTTGGTGACACGCCGGCCCTGGGGCGCGGCGGTGTGGGAGAACCTGGCCGAGGGCGCGCAGTTCGACGGCATGGAGTCTTGGCTGCCGTTCCTCGACGACACGGCGCGGGTGCTGCCCGACCTGTTGCCGGCCGGTGCCCAGGTCGTGCTCGTCGAGCCGCGCCGCATTCGCGACCGTGGCGTCCAACTGCTCGACGAAGAGGCCGCGCTGGCCGAGACGCTGGCCGCCACCTGGGGGGCGAAGGAGGGGGAGGAGGAGCAATTCCCTCGCCTGCACGTGCCCTTCGAACGCCTGCTCAGCCTGAGCGCGGCGGGCGTGACCGCCCTGCCGGCCGTGCCTGAGGGCCCCGAGACGGCGGCGCTCACCGTGCGCCGGTTCGATCCGGTGGCGGGGGACCCGGCCCGTCTGGCGTCGGGCGTGACGGGGCTGGTGGGCCAGGGCTACGCGGTCACCCTGTGCGCTGCCACGGCGGCCGGGGCCGGGCGGCTCTCCGCCGCCCTGGCGGCCGAGGGTGTGCACGCGCCCGTCCTCGCCGCGGCACCGGGCACGGCGGGCGCCTGTGTCGTGGCGGCGCCGATCACCAGCGGCTTCATCCTGCCCGGGGCCAAGATGGCGGTGCTCTCCGAGACCGACGTCACCGGGCGGCGGGTCCCGCACCGCCGGGCCCGCCCGCGGGCGCGGGCGGCCGACGGCTTCTTCGACGACCTCGAGGCGGGGAGCTTCGTCGTCCACCGTCAGCACGGCGTGGCGCGCTTCGAAGGCGTCACGACGAGGACCATGGGCGGGACGACCCGTGACTATCTGATCCTGCAGTACCGCGGGTCGGACCGCCTCTACCTCCCGGTCGAGCAGATCGAGGCCATCACCCCCTACAGCGGGGGTGAGTCCCCGACGCTCTCGAAGATGGGTGGCTCCGACTGGCAGAAGACCCGGGCCAAGGCCCGCGCCGCGGCCAGCGAGGTGGCGGCCGAGCTGGTGGAGCTCTACCGACGGCGCCTGGCCGTCGAGGGCCGCGCCTTCGGCCCCGACACTCCGTGGCAGACCGAGATGGAGGGCTCGTTCGGGTTCGTCGAGACCGAGGACCAGCTCAAGGCGATCGCCGACGTGAAGGCGGACATGGAGGAGCCGCGGCCGATGGACCGCCTGGTCTGCGGCGACGTCGGCTTCGGCAAGACAGAGGTGGCGGTCCGCGCCGCCTTCAAGGCGGTGCAGGACGGGACCCAGGCCGCGGTGCTGGCCCCGACCACGCTGCTGGCCAGCCAGCACGCCCAGACGTTCGCCGACCGCTTCGCGCCGTACCCGGTCCGGGTGGAGCTGCTCAGCCGCTTCCTGTCGCCGGCCCAGCAGCGCCAGGTCGTCCAGGGCCTGGCGGACGGGAGCGTCGACGTGGTCGTCGGCACCCACCGCCTGCTGGCCCAGGACGTGCAGTTCAAGGATCTCGGGATCCTGGTGGTCGACGAGGAGCAGCGCTTCGGCGTGACGCACAAGGAGGCCGTGAAGCGCATGGCCGAGGGCGTCGACGTGCTGACCCTGACGGCCAGCCCGATTCCGCGCACGCTCGAAATGGCACTGACCGGCATCCGCGACCTCTCCATGGTCAACACGCCGCCGGCGGACCGGCGGCCGATCCTGACCTACGTCGGGGAGCACGACCCCTCGGCCATCAGCGAGGCGCTGCGGCGCGAGATGCTCCGCGAGGGGCAGGCCTTCTACGTCCACAACCGCGTGTCGGACATCGATCGGGTGGCCCGCGACATCCGCGCCATGGTCCCCGAGGCGCGGGTGGCGGTCGCCCACGGCCAGATGGACGAGGGCAGCCTCGAGACGGTGGTGCTCGACTTCTGGGAGCGGCGCTACGACGTGCTGGTCTGCACCACCATCATTGAGTCGGGGATCGACATGCCCTCGGTCAACACCCTGATCGTGGACCGGGCCGACCTGCTCGGCCTGGGGCAGCTGCACCAGATCCGGGGCCGCGTCGGCCGCAGTGGCCAGCGGGCCTACGCCTATCTGTTCCATCCGGCGGACCGGGTCCTCTCCGAGCAGGCCTACGAGCGCCTGCGGACGATCGGGGAGCACACGGAGCTGGGCTCGGGGTTCAAGATCGCCATGCGCGACCTGGAGATCCGCGGCGCCGGCAACCTCTTGGGCTCGGACCAGTCGGGCCACATCGCCGCCGTCGGGTACGACCTCTACGTGCAGCTGGTGGCCGAGGCGGTGGCGGAGGCCCGGGGCGAGCCGCGTCCGACCCCGTCCACCGTCTCCATCGACGTGCCGGGCGACGCCCATCTCCCGAAGGACTACGTGGCGGCCGAGGACGCCCGCCTGGAGGCGTACCGCCGCCTGGCCTCGGCGACCACCATGGCCGACGTGGACGACATCGGCGCCGAGTGGGCCGACCGCTACGGGCCGCTCCCGGTGGCGGCCGACGGCCTGCTGGCACTGGCCCGCCTCCGGGCCAGTGCACTGGCGCGCGGCATCGGCGAGGTCGCCATGAGCTCGGTGCGCGCCGCGGGGGGACGCCCGCCGACGGTGCGGGTCTCGCCGGTCTCGCTGCCGGCCTCCGCACAGGTGCGGCTGCGCCGGCTGGTCCCGGGGGCGACGTACCGCGAGGACCTGGCCCAGCTGCTGATCCCCCTCACCAACGGGGATGCCGCGCCGGACGCGGTGCGGGCCCTGATTGAGGAGTTGCTGCCGCTGGCCGATGTGAGCCCCGGCAAGGACACCTTGTAGAGTGCGCGGCGCGTGAAGCGACTCCTCGTCCTCCTCATCGTCATGGCCGGCGGCGTCGCCGCGGCGGCGTTCCTCATCCCCTCCGACGCGGCGACCGTCGACGGGACGGGCATCAGCCAGGACACCCTGCACTCCGACGTCAACGCCATCGCCAGCAGCGCGTACTACCAGTGCTACCTGAACTCCCAGGAGTACATCTCCTCGCAGGGGACCGAGGAGCTGCCGCCCGTCGTCGGAGCCGGCACGGGCCAGTCCGCCGGGGACCACCCGACCGCCACGTCCGCCTTCACGGCCAGCTACCTCTCGACCGAGATCGGCCATCAGCTCATCTCCCAGGTGGCCGACGAGCGGCACATCACCGTCACCCCCGCCCAGCTGGTGACCGCCCGCGCCGACCTGACCAACCAGATCAGCGGCGTCATGACCGAGATCCTCCAGACCCAGCAAGGTCAGGACGTGACCTACGGCTGCAGCCTCACCGGCCAGCCGTTGACCGGGAAGCAGGTGCTCGACTCCATGCCGGCCTCCTTCGTCGACGCGCAGGTGCAGTTCGTGGCCACGGCGACGGTGCTGCAGGAGGACCTGTCCGGCGTCGGCTCCAGTGACGCCGACCTGGAGAACTACTTCACGGCACACCGGGCGCAGTTCGACACGGTCTGCCTCACCGCGGCCGGCTTCTCGAGCGAGACCGCCGCCCAGGAGGCGGCGGCGCAGGTCGCCTTCGGCACGCCGTTCGCCACGGTGGCGGCGTCGGCCAACGGCGGGCCGCAGGGCTGCCACCTCCTGCCCCAGTTCGAAGCGGAGCTCCCCTCCGATGCCGGCCTCGGCACGCTGGCGACCGGCACGGTCTCGGGCCCGATCAACCTGAACAGCACCTACGCGTTGGTGGAGATCACCAAGCGGACGCCGTCGTCGTTCAGCCAAGCGAAGGCGGCCGTGGCCAACGCCGTGCAGCAGAAAGGCTCCGGCGCGATTCAAAAAGCGCTCACCGCCGACGAGCGCCGGGCCTCGGTCAGCGTGAACCCGCAGTACGGCGTGTGGGCGTCCGTGAATGCATCGGTGCTCACGCCGCTCACGCCGGACCCGACCGACGTGCTGAACGTGTCGGCGAACGAGGGCCGCACCGCCCCCGCGTCGGTGTCCGGTGCCGCGTCGTCGGGCGCGGGCCTGGGCTCGTCCTCCCCGTCCAGCGGCTGAGCGTGCCGCCGCTCCACCCCCACATCACGGTGGTGGGCCTCGGGCCGGCCGGGCCCGATCTGGTGGGGAACAACGTGGCTGCGCTGCTGGCGGCCGCCCCGGGGCGCGCCTACCTCCGCACGGCGCTCCACCCGGCGGCCGCCGCCTTCGGCGACCTCCCCGCCTTCGATCACCTCTACGAGTCGGCGGCGACGTTCGACGACGTCTACGCCGGGATCGTGGAGGCGCTGGTGACGGCCGCGTTCGATGCCGCGCCCGGGGGGGTGGTGTACGCCGTGCCCGGATCGCCGTTGGTGGCGGAACGCACGGTCGACCTGTTGCGGGCCGACGGCCGGGTCGCGGTGACGGTGGTCCCCGCACTCTCCTTCCTCGACCTGGCCTGGGCCGCCCTCGGGGTCGACCCGCTCGACGCCGGGGTGCGGTTGGTCGACGCCGGCGAGGCCGGATCCGTACTGGCCGACGAGGGCGGGCCGTTCCTGGTGGCGCAGTGCTGGTCCCGCCACCTGCTCTCCGAGGTGAAGCTGGCCGTGCCCGACGAGGACGGCCGGGAGCTGCCCCGGCCGGTGCTCCTGCACCACCTCGGACTCGACGACGAGGTGGTCGTGACCGTCGACTGGTGGGACCTCGACCGCACGGTGGAGCCCGACCATCTCACCTCTGCCTACATCCCCGCCGTGGACGCATCCGGCGGCCCGTCCGCCGGCAGCGAGATGGCACGGCTCGTCGCCCTCATGGACACCCTGCGCCAGAGCTGCCCGTGGGACGCCGCCCAGACGCACGCATCGCTCATGCCCCACCTCGTCGAGGAGAGCTACGAGGTCCTGGACGCGCTGGCCGGGCTCAGCGAGGGTGGCGGGGCCGATCCCGGCGCTGACGCCTTTGACGCCGCGGCCTACGCGCATCTGCAAGAGGAGTTGGGGGACCTGCTCTTCCAGATCGTCTTCCATGCCCGCCTGGCGAGCGAGGCCGGGCAGTTCGACCTGGCCGACGTGGCGCTGGGTGTGCACGACAAGCTGGTGCACCGGCACCCCCATGTGTTCGGTGACGTCGACGCCGACACGCCCGCGCAGGTCGTCACCAACTGGGAGGCGATCAAGAAGAGCGAGAAGGGCCGCAGCAGTGTCACCGAGGGCATCCCGGCCGGCCTGCCCGCGCTGATGTTGACCACCAAGCTGGCGCGCAAGGCGCGTTCCGTCGGCCTCGAACCGGACCGTGGGAGTGCCGAACAGGCGGCCGTGACACTGGCCGCACTCACCCGGCGCGCCGGGGAGGCCGATCCGCAGGCGGACGACCCGCTGACCGGTGACGGAGGGGACGTGCAGGCTGCCGTGGGCGACCTCCTCTATGCCGTGGCAACGTTGGCCCAGCGGCTCGGCGTCGACGCCGAACAGGCGCTGCGCGAGCGCGCGCTGACCTTGCGCGCGGACATCCTCGCAGCAGAGGGCGTCCCCGAAGACCAGGTGGGCAACCGCTAACGTTGTGCCCCGGGTGTCCCACCAGGGGAGACGCCCAAGGAGAGATGTCGTGAGCACCATTGAGCACGTGATCGGGCGCGAGGTCCTCGACTCCCGCGGCAACCCGACCGTCGAAGCGGAGGTGCTCCTCGATTCGGGTGCGCGTGGCCGCGCCATCGCCCCTTCCGGCGCGTCGACCGGCATCCGCGAGGCGGTGGAGTTGCGCGACGGGGGCGACCGCTTCTCAGGCAAGGGCGTCCTGCACGCGGTGGCCAACGTGAACGGGGAGATCGCCGACGCCGTCTGCGGGCTCGACGCGCTCGACCAGCGCGCCGTCGACCACGCCATGATCGACCTCGACGGGACGCCCGACAAGGGCCGTCTCGGCGCCAATGCACTGCTGGCGGTCTCGCTCGCCAGTGCCAAGGCGCTGGCGGACGACCTGGAGATCCCGCTCTACCGCTCCATCGGGGGCGCGAACGCCCACGTGCTCCCGGTGCCGATGCTGAACGTGTTGAACGGCGGTGCCCACGCCAACAACTCCGTCGACTTCCAGGAGTTCATGGTGATGCCCGTCGGTGCGGCTTCATTCAGCGAGGCCCTGCGATGGGGCGCCGAGACGTATCACGCCTTGCGCACCATGCTGGCCGAGCGGGGCATGTCCACCGCGGTGGGCGACGAGGGCGGCTTCGCGCCCGACCTCCCCCACAACGAGGACGCAGTCAAGCTGCTGATCGAAGCCATTGAGCGTGCCGGCCGTGTGCCCGGCGAGGAGATCGCGCTGGCGCTCGACCCCGCCACGAGCGAGCTCTGGGACGACGGCGCGTACGTGCTCGCCGGCGAGGGGCGGACCCTCAGCTCGGCCGAGCTGGTCGACTACTGGGTCGACCTGGTCGGCCGGTACCCGATCGTGTCCCTCGAGGACGGCATGGCCGAGGAGGACTGGGACGGCTGGGCCGCCTCCACCAAGGCGCTGGGCGGCCGGGTGCAGCTGGTCGGCGACGACATCTTCGTCACCAACGCCGAGATCCTCGAACGCGGCATCCGTGACGGGGTGGCCAACGCCATCCTGGTCAAGCTCAACCAGATCGGGACGCTCACCGAGACGCTCGACACCGTCGCCCTGGCCAACGGGGCGTCATACGGCACGGTGATCTCGCACCGGTCCGGCGAGACCGAGGACACGACGATCGCCGATCTGGTGGTGGCGGTCAACGCGGGGCAGATCAAGACGGGCGCGCCGGCCCGCTCGGACCGGGTGGCCAAGTACAACCAGCTCCTGCGCATTGAAGAGGATCTGGGCGAGTCGGCCGCGTTCCCGGGGCGTGCGGCCCTGTCGGCCGCAGGCGGGGCGGGTCATGGCGCGGGCTAGGCGCAAGGGGCCACGTCGACCGCGGCCGGCGCGGAACCACACGGCCAAGAAGGTCAACGCCAAAGGGTCGATCGGACGGGCCCGTCTCGCCTTCGTGGGGGCGATCGTGGCCTCGGCCGTCGTCCTCTTCGCCTGGTTCCCCGCCGGCTCCCTGTTGAGCCAGCGCACCGACCTGCACGGGACCGAGGCGGAGCTCAACGCGTTGCATGCGCAGGATTCCGCCCTGGCCCAGGAGAACAAGAACCTCAGCGATGCGGGCGAGATCGGGCGCATCGCCCGCGAGCAGTACCAGCTGGTGAGCCCGGGCCAGCAGGCCTACGAGGTGCTGCCACCCTCGGGCGCCACCGCCGCCGGCACCCCCTACGCGGGCGACCCCGGATCTGACGGCCCTGTCACGCCGTCGGCGACACAGGAGCTCCCGCCGGGCGGCGTGACCACCACGACGACCACGGACCCGGGTGCAGCGCCCACCGCGTCGCACGCGCCGGCGGCAGCCACGCAGGGGGCCTCCACGTCGACCTCATCGGGGGGATTCGTCTCGCGCGTGGTGCACGCTCTCGAATTCTGGCGTTGAGCCCGCAGGGGGACGCCCGGGCGGTGGAGCCGGGTGCCGACGACGTGGACGCGGTGGCGCACATGCTCGGACGAGACCCGGGCGGCGCCTTCACTGTCGCGGTGCGCGGCGAGGGGGGCCGACCGCTCGTCATCGCCAACGACCCCTTCCTGCGGGACGGGACACCCATGCCGACGCGGTACTGGCTGGTGGATCCCGAGCTGCGGGCCCGTGTCGGCCGGGTGGAGGCGGCCGGGGGCGTGCGCGAGGCCGCGCGCGAGGTCGACGAGGAGGCCCTGGCCGACGGCCACCGGCGCTATGCGGCCGAGCGCGACGCGCTCGATTCCCGACGGGTGGACGGGACCCCGCCCGAGCGGGGGAGTGGGTGGCACGCGCCAGGGGGTCAAGTGCCTTCATGCCCACCTGGCCTGGTGGTTGGCCGGCGGCGACGACGTCGTCGGGGCGTGGGTGGCGGCCCGGCTGAATCTGACCCGCCCGGAGACCTGAGCGCGCCCGCTCTGTGATACTCCTCGGCGTGAACGACGCCGGGGCTGTCGCTGCGATCGATTGCGGGACGAACTCCACGCGCCTGCTCGTGGTGGGTCCCGCCGGTGACGTCCGGGCCCGGGAGATGACCATCACCCGGCTCGGTCAGGGGGTCGACGCCACCCGCCGGCTGCGGGCCGAGGCGATGGAGCGCACGTTCGCCGCCCTGCGCGCCTACCGCGCCGTCATGGATGCGGAGGGTGTGGTCCGGGCGCGCCTGGTGGCCACCTCGGCCGTCCGGGATGCCGCCAACGGGGAGGCCTTCCTCCTCCCTGCGGCCGAGATCGTCGGCGCGCCGGCCGAACTGCTCTCGGGAAAGGAGGAGGGGCAGCTGTCCTATGCCGGCGCCACCGCCGATCTGCCGCCGGGCGGCGGCGACGTCGTCGTCCTCGACATCGGTGGGGGTTCCACCGAGATCGTGACCAAGGTCGCGGGTGAGATCCGGGCCGTCTCCCTCGACATCGGCTGCGTCCGGCTGACGGAGCGCTACCTGCACGACGATCCACCGGCCACGGCCGAGATCGCCGCGGCTGTGCATGCCATCGGGTCGGAGCTCGACCGCGCCGTCGAGGCGATCCCGCTCTTGGGTGACACCGGCACGGCCCGGCGACTGGTCGGGCTCGCCGGGACCGTCTCGACGCTGGCCAGCCTGGAAGAGGGGCTGGCAGACTACGACCGGAGCAGGATCCATCACGCGGTGTTGACGGCACAGATGGTCGGGCGCTGGTGCGAGGTCCTGGGAGCCGAACCGCTGCGTGAACGGGCGCGTCGACCCGGCCTGCCGTCGGGGCGCCTCGACGTGATCTTCGGCGGCGCACTGGTCTTGCGGGAGGTCATGGCCCGTCTCGCCCAGGACGAATGCATCGTCTCGGAGTCCGACATCCTGGACGGTCTCATCATGTCCATGCGGCCCTCCGGTGCGACGTCCGCCCTGACGTCCTAGGGGACCCCCAAATCGGCCATCGACTCGTCGACGCGCCGCCGGAACGCCTCAGCCGAGTAGAGGCTGCTGCGCTCGAAGAGCAACTCGCTCAAGGCCGACGATCCGGCTCGGTCGTGCAAGAGGCCCGAGACCGTCGTCGCGCATTCCTCCACGGTCGAGAAGACCGTGGAGAGGCCGAGTGAACGGACGACCTCTGCCGGGCCGGCCTGCCCATAGACGACCGGGATGCAGCCGAAACTGGCGGCCTCCACCGGCGTGATCCCGAAGTGTTCGAGGGTCTCGGGGAACTCGTCGGGATCCACCCCGTAGCCGGCGGCGTGGATCAGTACCGCCGATCGTCCGTAGAGTGCCGCCAGGTCCTGGCGGCTGACGTTGGGGTAGAAGCGACAGCGCAGCCCCTTGGCCGTGCGTTGCAGCTCGTGGAACCGTTCCCGGCCTTCGGCGCTCGGGTGGATGGAGCCGGCCAGGGCCAGCTCCATGTCGTCCCTCCCGCCCCGGACGAGCTCTCGAAACGCTTCGATCACCACGTCCTGGCGCTTGTTGTGCCCTCCGGCGAAGAAGCGCCCGACGCTCAGGATCGTTCTCCGGTCCGCCCAGGGAAGTCCCCTTGTCGCGCCCGACCACGTGGCTGGAGGTGCGATCACCCTGATCGGCGGGCAGTCGAGCCCGTAGTGCCGTGCGAGACCATTGACATGGTGACGCACGAAGTCCGAGTACACCCATACCTCGTCGTATTCGCCCAGCCAGGCGGCCCGTTTCTCGACCTCGGCATCGGGCATCCAGAACGGAAACTGGAGCTGGTAGACGCTGCGGTGCCCGAAGGCGCGAGTCGGGGGGATGATGGAATTGCCGAGTACGACGGCAAACCGGCAGCGCACGGGATCCACCTCGGCGAAGGGCAGGGGCGTCCCAACCACGTGCTCGAACCCGAACGTGGTGGCCAGCTGGCGCATCCGCAGCGCGCTGTAGCGCTGCGGCGTGCTGAAGATGACGTTCTCGACACCCACGCGCTCCGAGAGATGGGCCGCCAATTCGAACATCACGCGCTCACCGCCGCCGGGCACCAAGGGATAGGGGGAGAAGAGCACGAACTGGGGGAGAGCGGTGCGGGCCGGCGGACCGAGCAGGAGCTCGAGATCCGTGCCGCTGACTTCGTCCCTTTCGGCGCGGGCGGTGTGGTCGAGATCGGCCAGGTGACGGGTTTGGCGCTCTTCGAGCCAGTCCCCCCACTTCTCGACGAATCTGGCCCGATTGATCTCCGAGATGTTCTGCAGCTGCAGCGCTCGGTCCGATGTCGTCTTGCTCTCGATGTGCACGACGCGGGCGGCGGGATTGACCTTGACCTTGCCGCACTGTGTCCAGAGCTTCAGGCAGAGGTCGACGTCCTCGTAGTACGCGGGCTCCCATTCGAACCCGAAACCGCCGACCTTCACGAAGTCGGCCCGTCGCATCATCAGGCAGGCGGCTGAGCAGAAGTCGACGGTGCACGCCGTATCGAAGTGATCCGGTCCCCAGACGCTGCCCTTGCCCACCTGCACGATGTCCCCCGTCGGCAGGGCGACGCTTCCGACCTCCTGTATGCGTCCGTCGGGATAGAGAAACATCGGGCCGACGGCAGCCACCGTGGGGTCAGCCCGCATGCAGTCTGCAAGGGCCTCGATCCATCCGGGCTCCACGAACGCGTCATTGTTCAGAAACACGATGTAGTCGCCATGGGCAAACCCGGCCCCGATGTTGTTGCCTTCACTGAAGAACCGGTTGATGCCGACCTCGACCAGTACGAAATCGCTCCGGCGACGCCGGGCGCGCAGGATGGCCACGTCTTCGGGAATGGACCCGTTGTCGACGACGATGATTTCCCGGATGAGCGGGCTCCGCGCCAGCTCGAGCGCATCGAGGCACTCGAGCGTCGTGTCGGCGTGGTTGTAGTTGAGAATGATGACCGAGACGTTGCGGTCGAAGTGATCAGGCGGTGCAGCCAAGTGCGCGTCCGGACGAACGATCGGGCTCAGTTTGTCGGCCGCTGCTTCAGGAGCCTCGAGAGGAGCCGAACCGGGCGGGTGAGGCGCCATGAGTTCGAGGCATAGATGTCGTCGATGATGCTCTGCGCGATCGCGGCCTTCTGCGCGTAGGCCAAGACCTTCTGCTCCTCCTGCTGGCGCAGGGCCTCCTTCTCCGCCAATTCGACGGTGAAGCGGGCGGCGGACGTCGAGATCTTGGCTGAGAGCACGTCGACGCGGTCCAAGAAGTCCTGCAGCATTTGCTGGCGTTCCACCCTGGCCCGTTCCGTCTCCAGTGCGAGCTGCTCGCGGGCGTCTGCCGCGTCGACCGCCAGGCGATCCGTGAGTTCCCGATACGCCGTCACGGCGGCCAAGAAGGCTTCGCGTTCCGCACGCTGCCGTTCCAACAGGCCCGTCACGACTGCCCGCAGTGCCAACGGTGACATCGTCTCGTCGTTGAGCTCCTCCGCTGCGGCGAGCGGCTCGGTCAGGACTGCGACGAGGCTCCGCACCTCGACCGGCTCACCGTCGAGGATCAGCCCGAACTCCGAGTCCTCATCCGCAGAGGCCTCTTCGTCCACCGGGGCGTCCAGCTCGTTCGCCGGTGGCTCTGGTCCGCCGAACATCTGTGCTGGGGGGCTCATGGGGTCACTCGAAAGATGAAATGCACTCTGACCTGGGTTTCTTCCAATTGCTGTACGCCACTTCGCGTGCCGAGGCCGAGTGGAGACCGCTTGGTACAACCAGCCTCAGCTTAGCCCCAAGGACAGACGGGACCCCGGAACGCAGAGCTCGCGGTTCCCGCTTCGAGGGGCGATCCCGCGGCTGCGGACCGCTCGCAGGTGCAGCCGGACCGGACGCAAGGCCCTCCACGCGACAAGCGTCGCTGAGCCTCTTTCACCTCGTACGCCACTGCCTCGCCGGCACCGGGCCGAGACGATGCCGCAGTAGCCTGACGACCCGTGAGGACCGCCCCGGGCACGGCTCTCGACGCCGACCCCGAGAGCGCAGGCCCCTCCTCGGACCTCCGACACGACGTCGACGCCGCCCGCGTCTCGCCGGCCCACCGGCGCCGCCGTGCGGGCGAACGACAGGGCGACCCCCGGCCTCACGCCAGCGACGGTTGGTGGTTCACCGCTTTTGTCGCGATCGTCTATCTCGCCGTTTCCGTCGTGGCCAACTACGGGGTCTGGGTACACGGGGTCACGCACACCCTGCAAGCCGGTGGTGCCGACGTTCCCGAGCAGATCTGGTTCCTGGCCCAGACACCGTGGGCACTCGTGCACGGTCACAATCCCTTCTTCAACAACTTCCTGAACGCGCCGACCGGCATCAACCTCATGGACAACGTGGCGATGCCTCTCCTGGGCATGCTGGGCGCTCCGATCACCTTCTTGTTCGGCCCCACCGCCACCTTCAACGTCCTGTTCGACCTGGCGCTCGCCACGTCCGCCCTGACGTGTTACCTGATGACTCGGCGGTTCGTCCGCTGGCGGCCGGCCGCGTTCGTCGCCGGGCTGCTCTACGGATTCTCGCCCTTCGTCGTGTCGGAGGGTGTAGGTCACCTCTTCCTCGTGGCGGGGGCCCTTCCGCCCTTGGTGGTCCTCTTCCTGGACCGGTTCCTCCGGACGAAATCGGACCCGCCCTGGCTCACGGGGCTGCTCGTCGGAGGGTGTTTCGTCGCCCAGTTCTACATTTCGGCCGAAGTCTTCGCCTCCATGGCCGTGCTCACGGCCATTGCCGCTGTGATCGGCGGAGTCTGGTGGGCCGTCCGACGCCCGGACATCGACGTCGCCAGGCTGGCGCGGATGGGTGGTTGCGCCGTGGCCCTCGTCGTCGTGGTCGCCGGGTTCGGGGCCTGGTTGGCCCTGACAGGCCCCGAACACATCAATGGGCCACAGCAACCCGCTGTGGCCATCGCGGGTCTCTCGAGCGACCCGGTCGGTTTCGTGGTCCCCACGCTGTACGAGCACTTCACCCTGGGACATGCCGGCCTCGGCGACTCGCTGGTGGCCCAGCGCGACGCCAACTGGAACATCGTCGGTGTCGCACCGTGGGAGAACGGCTCATACGTGGGTGCGCCCCTGCTCGTCATCCTGATCGGCGGAACCGTTCTCCTGTGGCGCAGGCGGCTCGTCCGGTTCTTTGCGGCGATGGCCGCCGCCGGGATGCTGCTGTCCATGGGCTCGGTCCTGCACGTGGACGGCCACCTGACGGGGATCCCCTTACCGTTCACGGTCCTGGCGCACCTGCCACTGCTCAACAGCAGCATCGCGTCACGCTACGTCGCCTTCTTCTGGCTGTTCGCCGCGCTCCTCCTGGCGATCATCATCGATGCTGTCTTCCGGGGCGTCAGTGCGAACGATCGGCCGGGTGATCGGGTACGGGCCACCGTGGTCGCGGGGGTCGTGACCGCGGCCGCGCTGATCCCTCTGCTCCCGGCGTGGCCGTACGGGTCAGGTCCGGCCAACGTGCCGACGTGGTTCACGAGTGGAGCCCGGTCGATCCCTGTCGGGACGACGGCCCTGATCTACCCCCTTGCCACGTCGACCGACGCGGATGCCATGCTCTGGCAGGCGGAGTCCGACATGACGTTCCGCATGCCCGGGGGGTACGCCATCTTCCCGACGGCGCAAGGAACGGCGACGTTCGACTCCACTCCTTCAGTGACGGCCACGGTGCTCGCCGACTGCTACGGCGGCGGCGACCCCGAGTACCCGCCGGCAGAGCTCCGAGCGCAGCTCCGCAGCTGGAACGTCTCTGTCGTGGCCGTCGTACCGTCGGCACCGGGCGCGGTGTGCGCCACGCGGGTGTTCGAAAGCGCCTACGGTCCGCCGAAGAGCCGCGAGGGAGTCCTGTTGTGGTCGGTCCCTGGCGCACGCCACCAGAGCTGACCGGCGCCGCCATCGGCTCCGGCTCGTTTGATCAGCCGGGTTCGTCCGGTGCCCAGGGGTCGTTCGGAAAGATGTCATCGGTCACGGAGTCGGGCCGTGGCGCCTTACGGGCGACGATGACGATGCCGTTGTTGCCGAGTATCCCGTGGAGAGGCGAGTAGACCCGGCACAGCTTCGCCGCGAAGCCTGCATCCTCCAGCTGGCACAGGACCTCCGGGGCGAACACGTTGAAGACCAGCGCACCCTCGGATCGCAGCGGGTCGCCGTGGTACCACGGCCGTCTGAGATGCCGGAGCTCTCCAC
This sequence comes from uncultured Acidimicrobiaceae bacterium, assembly GCA_963804055.1. Classification (GTDB taxonomy): domain Bacteria; phylum Actinomycetota; class Acidimicrobiia; order Acidimicrobiales; family RAAP-2; genus Bog-473. The sequence continues at coordinate 775,755 of CAWDOU010000001.1, forward strand.
TGTCGTCGAGCACCGACCGTTGTTCGTTCGTGAACCGGTGCAGGTAGAAGGGAGCGGTGAAAATGTGGCAGCCGCCGGGCTTGAGGACCCGGTAGGTCTCCTGCAGCACCCTGTTCACCGATGGAATGTGCTCCATCACGTCACAGGACACAACGAAGTCGAGGGAGCTCTCCTCGAAATGTGTCTGCTGCATGTCGACGTGCAGGGTGCCATCCCGCGTCTCGCCACTAGCCAGTGAAGGATCGAGGTATTCACTCGAGATGCAATTCGATCCAAGCCGACGCGCCAGGTATTCCTTCAGCGCAGTCGTCGTCTCTGCGATCCATACGACCGTTTCCAGTGGTAGGTCTCCCACGTCGGCGAAACGCCCGGACGATGCTCCGGGAGACGCCGTGGACAGGAGGACCGCAGCGATCTGCCGTTGTCGGTTCGTACTGCCGCATTTCCGGCAATTCACCGTGTCCCTGAGGTTCGGGTCGCGCACGGTGAAGACCGTCACGCTTCCGCAGACGTTGCAGTAGCCGGGAAGGTGGCCACTGCGGAGTGCCAGCCTGTCGATGCGGGGCACCGCCGGATGCAGCGGCCACAGGTCGCGGATCATCGTGGGCCTGGTCACTCCAACCTCTCTGTCTCAGGAAGGGCCACAGGCTACGCGCTTCGGGACGGCCCGAAGAAGGCGCGAAGACGCAGGTTTCGCCGGTCAGGTCATTCCGCGTCGATGAGGCCCTTCACCCGATCGACGAGCGCAGCCGGATTGCCGTACCGTTCATCGGCATACCGGCGCCCAGCGAGCGACACGACCGATCTGTGTGCGGTGTCCTGCAGGTGGCCCACGGCCGTCAACAGCTCGTCCCGGTTGCCGAAGACGGAGCCGCCGCCTGCCCGTGCGTGCACCTCGGCCGGGCCGGAATGCTCCGGCACCATGATGGGGGTCCCGAAGCGGAGTGATTCGATGCACTCGCGGGCGATGAGGTTGCCGGGAGCCAAGTCGACGCAGGTCCTGGCATGCGCGATCAGGCGCCAGAGGTCCATGCGGGTGTCGACGGACACGCGCCCGCGCAGGGTCCGCCCCTTCCATGCTGCCGCAACCCCGTTCTCGACGACGACCACATCGGCGTCGGTGAAGGCAGCGCTGAGCCATGCGGCAGCCGGTGGCGGGTCAGGGTGGTCGCCGGCACGGTTGCCGAGCACCAACAGGTAGTCGGTGAACCCGAAGCCGTGATGCCGGTGGCGCTCGGCCAGGCGGTTCACGGGAACGTGCACGCAGAGCGGGTCGTCACCCGCGACCAGCTCGAGCCGCCGCCATCCGGGCCTCGCGGCACCATCGACGCCCAAGAGGAAGAAGACCCGGGGTCTCACTATCCCGGCCAGCAGGCCAGTGGCCTCGGGGGTCAGGTCGTCGACGAAGACGGTCGTGTCCGCCGGCATCCCCTCCGGACCGGACCCCAGGCCGCGCAGATCGAAGGCCCCGTCGGCCTCGACCCGTTCCGGATCGCCGGGGGCCAGGACCGTCACCGTCGCATTGCGACTGGCCGCCCCGGCCAGAGATCTGATAGCGAAGGCCGGCTCGCCCTGGCGTTCGCGCCACCGGCAACCGACGACGACCGCCGTCGGCCGGCTCACGAATCCGGGTGTCCCGGCGAGGTCAGCGTGCAACGCAGGTGCACGACCCCTGACTGCGACGGCGCGACCTGCCGGACGAGCGCACCCGCTGCGGCTCGTGCGAGCTCGGATCCGCCGGCTACTGCATTGTCAGCGTCGCGAACCATCGGTTCCAGTCGTCCTTCTCACCTGGGCCGGCCAGCCGGCAGGACGGATCGGCACGGGTGAGGTGTGGGTTGAGGTAGCGATCCCCCTCGGCAATGTAGCCCTTCCAGCGTTCCAGGAACCGCAGGACATCGTCGCCCCCGCCCGCCGTGCCCCGGCTCGGCGACTCGTGGTGGATCAACTCGGCCGCCGGTTCGTACATGGTGCGAAGGCCCTTCGTCGCGGCGCGGAGGCAGTAGTCGACGTCGTTGAGATCGACCCCGAGCCCCTCGTCGAAACCCTCGAGGAGCTCGAAGACGTCACGCCGGGTGGCGAAGCACGCTCCCGTCACGGCGGAGCACTCGCGTGCGGTGACGGCCATGTGCAGATAGCCCGCGTCGGGCTCGTCCAGGCCACCGAGCACGTGTCCCGCAGCCCCCGTGAGACCGACCACGAGGCCGCAGTGCTGCAATCTGCGGTCCGGATAGAGGAGCCGGGCCCCCGCGACGGCCACGTCGGGTCGCATCGCCTGGGAGCAGAGCGCGGTCAGCCACCCGCTCCGCTGCGCCTCGATGTCGTTGTTGAGGAACAGCAGGATGTCCCCGCGAGCCTGGAGCGCCCCTGCGTTGTTGAGTGCCGCCCAGTTGAAGGGCCGCGGATCAGAGACCACGCGGACATCGGGGTTGTCGGACAGCCGCTCCATCAGTGTGAGGGTCTCGGGATCGGTCGAGCCGTTGTCGATGAGGACGAGCTCCACGCTGCTGTGCGTGTCGGTGGTGGCGACGACGGAATCCACGCACGTGCGGAGGAGCCGTGGCGCGTCACGGAAGGGGATCACGATGCTCACCGGGACGTCGGTCCGCGCCGGTCGCACGAGTCGGTGGAGGCCGGGCGCGGGTCCCGACGTCACCGCCGCAGGGTCCTGCCGGTGGCGCAGGACCGCCTCCAGATCGGCGGCGGGGAGGGAGGCTGTCGTCGGGTCGTCCCTCGTCGTGCGGTGGCACAGCACCTCGGGGATGTGCACGACCGCGTCCGCGAGCTCGGTGGCGGCCAGCGCGCACTCGTGCTCGAGCGCCCCCGTGCCGGAGGCGACGAGGCGTGGCAGATGGTCCGCCACGTCGGCCCCCATGGCGAAGGGCCGGCCGATGTAGCCGCTGGTCAAGAGGAACTCGGGGGAGAAGTCGGGCTTCAACCGCGGTGCCAGCGCTCCACCTCCGTCCAGCTGCTCGTCCTCGTCGGCATAGACGACGGTGGTCGGTGTGAGGGCGGCGCTCAACCATGCGACGGCGTCGGGCGACCAGACGTCGCCCGGGAACAGCAGAGCCCGGGCCAGCCCTCGACCTGCCTCGATCCCGATTCCGAGGAGGTCACGCTCGGATCCCGGACCACCGGCACCGAGGAGGTGGACGCGCCGCCGGTCGCGCAGGGCCGTGCCGGCATGCACCAGTGCCCGGACCTCGGCCAGCCGGTCCTCGGCCGCGACCACCGTGAGCGACCACCCGCCGCGCTGTCGACGGAGGGCGTGGAGGGTTCGGTTCACGGCCGCCGGGTCGGCGTCGGCGACCGCCATGACCAGGCGAAGGCGGGCTCTCCTGCTCGCGCTCGTGGCCCGGACCCGCCGCTCCTCGCGGTCGCGGGACCAGGCCTCATAGGGGCCGGGGTCCTGGGACACGTCGGGAGGGAGGGGCGGTAGCGCCCGGGGGGCGTAGAGCACCCGTTCCACGCCGGCAATCTACTGGAACCCGCCGGAGTGAATGCCGCGTTGGCGCAGGTGAGCGTGGACCTGTCACGATTCGCCGATGGGGATATCCGACCGCCTCCTCATGGGGCCGGGACCTTCGAATTCCTACCCGGAAGTCACTATGGCGCTGGCCGGCCCCGTCCTGGGGCACCTCGATCCGCAGTTCCTGGCCATTCTCGACGACACCAATGAGCGGCTGCGCCAGGTCTTCGGGACCTCGAATGCGCTGACGCTTCCCTTGAGCGGGACCGGTTCCGCCGGCATGGAGGCCTCCTTCGTGAACTTCGTCCGGCCCGGCGACACCGTGGTAGTGGGCGTCAACGGCGTCTTCGGAGAGCGGATGTGCGAGGTGGCCGACCGCCACGGAGCCGACGTCGTCCGGGTCGACGCCGAGTGGGGCGAGCCGATCGACCCCCAGAGGCTGCTCTCGGCGCACCCCGCTCCGGCGATCATCGCGGTCGTGCATGCCGAAACCTCGACCGGGGTGCGCAACGAGATCGCGCCGCTCGGACGGGGCAAGGGCGACGCCCTGCTGCTGGTCGACACGGTGACGTCGCTCGGGGGAATTGAGGTCGCCATCGACGAGTGGTCGGTCGACATCGCATACAGCGGCACGCAGAAGTGCCTGGGGGTCCCACCGGGCCTCGCTCCGTTCACCGTGTCCGCGCGGGCCCTGGAGCGCATGGTCGAGCGGCCGTCCAGTTGGTACCTCGACCTGCACCTTCTGGCGAGGTACGTCAACGATTCCTCGGGCGGAGCACGGGTGTACCACCACACCGCGCCGGTGGTGATGGTGTCTGCACTCCACGCAGGGCTGGGCACGCTCCTCAGTGACGGGCTGGCGGCTTCGTGGGAGCGGCACGCGCTGTGCGGGCGGTTGTTGCAGGACGGGTTGGGCGAACTCGGGCTCGACCTGTTGGTGTCCCCAGACCACCGTCTGCCCCAGCTCACCACGGTGCGGATCCCCGACGGCGTTGACGACGCCGCGGTTCGGCGCGAGCTTCTTTCCTCTTATGGCATTGAGATCGGAGCCGGTGCCGGCCGGCTGGCCGGGCAGATCTGGCGCATCGGGTGCATGGGCCACACCGCGCGTCGGCGCAACGTCGTGGCCCTTCTGGGCGCGCTGAAGGAGGTACTCGGACGATGACAGCGGCCCGGGCGGTCCGTCACGCCCCCCTGGAGCTCCGGGGAAAGCGGGTGCTGCTGCGCTCGTTGACGGAGAACGACTTCGCGGCCTGGCACGAGGTGCGGACCCGCTGCGCCAGCTGGCTGCTCCGGTGGGAACCCCGGCCCAAGGGCGCGCCGGCGCCGACGGAGGACCGGCCGAGCTTCGCGGCGCGCTGTGGGATTCGGGAGCGTGAGCGACATCTCGGCACCGGTTACGGCTTCGGGATCTTCGTCGGAGAGCGCTTCGCTGGTGAGGTGACGCTCTCGTCGATTCAGCGCGGTCCCTTCCAGAGCGGCGTCATCGGGTACTGGGTCGACGAGGCCCTCGCAGGCCGCGGCCTCGTTCCGGAGGCGGTCGTCGTGACGCTGCGCTTCGCCTTCGAGGCGATCTCGTTGCACCGCGTGGAGATCGCCATCATCCCGCGGAACACGGCAAGCCGGCGGGTCGTGGAGAAGCTCGGGATCCGCGAGGAAGGTGTTGCCCTCCGCCTGCTCGAGATCGACGGGGTGTGGGAGGACCACGTGCGCTACGGGATCACGGCCGAGGAGTGGGCCGTGCGCGAGCACGAGCTGGTGGAGGAGTGGCTGGAGGGCTGATCCGCACCGCTCAGGTGTCGCCGCCGCCCACGACGGAAGGTGAGTGACGGAAGAACTGCTCCACGTCGTGTTCATACGTGTACGACAGTGTCGGTCTTCCGGTTTGGCGTCGCAGCCGCAGGGCCCGGATGAAGGTCTGCACAGCGCCGGCGCTCGTCGCGTTGTAGGTGAAGCCCGTCGATGCGAAGCGCGTGGTGTCGACACCCCGGCCGTAGCGCAGAAGATCCTCGAGCTCGGCGGGCAGGTCGAAGAGCCGCGCCAGGGGCCGGATCTTGAGGGGGCTGAACGGTGAGAGGGGCACCAGCCGGGTCCCGCAGATGTCGGCCACCTCGCTCCACGGGAGTCGGCCCGCGGCCGCGACGTTGTAGAGCCCGGGGATGCCGCCCTGGGTGACGTGCAGGAGCGCCCGCACGACATCGCTCTCCTCAATGAACTGCAGCAACGGGTCGAAGCCGAAGATGGACGGGCAGACGGGCCGCGACAGGTTGCGGCTGATGGGCGTGGTGAGATGCTCCCCGAGCACGTTGGCGAATCGAAGCACCGTGACCTTCGTCCCAGGATTGTCCTCGGCGAAGTCGCGCATGAGCCCATCGGCTTCGATGAGGGCGCGCTCCACGCTGTTCTTCACCGGACTCGTTCGGGGGGTGTCCTCCAGGAACGTGTTGGGGTCGCTGGCGGCGGAGCCGTAGACGAGGGTCGAGGACTTGACCACGATGTGCCGTACCGATGAGCCGGCCGTTCCCGCCGCGGCCAGGAGATTCATCGTTCCGATGACATTGATCTCGTGCATCACCCTCCTCGGCACCGAGGAGGAGTTGGTGATCATGAACGTGTGGAGGATCGTGTCGACCTGGGTCGCCTTCACGATCCGGTTCATGATGGAGTACGTCTGATCGGCCCGGACGAACTCGGCGCGCTCGAAGGGGACGGAGGGTGTTCCCGTGCCCATGCCGAGGATGACGTCCATGGTGGGATCTGTTTCGAGCGCTTGGATCATCCGTCCGCCCCAGAAGGTGTCGGCGCCGGTGACGAGGACTCGACGGGTCACCGCAGCATCATCCGAACCAGACGCTTCGTCGGTCGCGCAGCATGTCGTACACCGACTCCTGCAGGAGCGAGCGGATGCGCTCGGACTCCTCCATGATCCGGCTCTTCGAGTAACGCTCCTGATCGGCCGGGACGTCGAAGGACACCGGCGGGAGGACGCGCAGCTTGAACTTGGCGGGGAACGGCGTCACCACCCCGAGCGGCCCGAGCGCGAGCACGTTGGCCGTAATGGGGAAATACGGGAGCCCGAGGGCGCGGGCCAGCGCCGGCAGCCGCAGGACGACCGGCATCGCCTCCTCGGAGCCCACGACCGCGATGGGAATCACCGGTACCCCGGCCCGCATGGCGATCTCGACGAAGCCGCCGCGCCCGAAACGGCGGAGCTGGTAGCGGTCGGTGAAGGACTTCGACGTCCCCTTGGTCCCCTCGGGGAACACCAGTGCCAGTTGGCCCTGCTCCTTCAACAGCCGGTAGGCGTTGGCGGGACGGGCGGAAACGCCGCCGGCGCGCGCCCACAGAGTCCCGACAACCGGGACCGTGCGGAAGAAGTAGTCCGCCAGTCCGTAGACTGGGCGGCCGAGCTCCTTCTCGATCCCGTGCATGATGACCGGTGCGTCCGAGGGGATGGCGCCGGCATGGTTGGCGACGAGCAGGGCGCCGCCCTCCAGGGGGATCCTCTCGAGGCCTTCCCATTCCGTGCGGAACCACTTGGAGTAGATGGGCTCGTAGAGGGCGCGAGCCAGGGCCCGCGTCCGTTCGGAGCGTCCCCATTCGTCGACATCGGACAACCGGGGATCCTCGGGTTCATCCATGTGTGCACCGCCGATGCGGATCGGCACGATGGCGGTCGACCGTTCCTTCTCACCGACCACCTGGCGCCCGCTGGCCATCGACCCATCGTAGTGATCACCCGGGTGATGGAATCCTGGCGGCTGGGCCTACGGGCGGGCCGCCCCGATGAGGCCTTCGGTGAAGATGGGCGAGTAGGACACCGTCGATCCCGTGAAGGGGGCCTGAATCACGGTGTCCGTCCCATAAGGCCCCGAACCGGTGTACATGACGACGTGGTCGACCGCATTGTCGCCGTCGAGGTTGTAATAGAAGAGCAGGTCACCGGGCTGGAGCGCGTCGAGCGACACATGGGTGAGGGCGGGCCATTCCGTCTCGGTCGTCCTCGGGATGGAGATGCCAGCCTGGCCCCAGGCCCACTGCACGAGTCCGGAGCAATCGAAGCCGACGCCGGGCTGCTCGCCGCCGAAGACGTAGGGCACGCCCAGCTGGGACACCGCCGCCTGCACGGCGGCCATCCCCGCGCTCCCGCCCGAGGCCGATCCTCCGACCGGTCCGGTCGCTCCGCCGGCCTGGTTGGCCGCCGCCGTGGCCGCCGCTGCGCTCGACGAGCCGCCGACGGCTCCGGCCACGGTCGCCGCGGTGGCTGCAGCCGCGGCTGCCTTCTGCTGCGCCGCCGCGCTCCGTGCCGCCGCCGCCGCCGCAGCTTCCTGCTGCGCTTCTTGAATAGCAGCGGCCGCGACTTCCTGCGCGAGTTGTCCCTGCACCTGGCTCAAGGTCGCTTTGGTCGTGGAGGCTTCCTGCTCGTTCGCCTGCGCCAGCGACTTCGCCTGCACGGCCTGTGACTGCGCCTGTGCGGCTTCCGACTGCTGCGCCACTTCCTGCGATTGGAGCTGCGTCTCCGACTGCAACAGCGAGGCCTCGTCCTTGGTGAGGTTGCCGACGATCTGATTCGTGTACTGGTTGCGCGCTTCGTTCATGGTTGCCGACGTCGAGAAGTAGGAGGCGAACCCGGTCTCGGGGGTTCCGTAGATGTAGGCCTGCACCGCGTCAGCCGACACGAGGCGACGATCGACGTTCACTGCCGACCGCGCGTGCACGAGATTGGCGGCGATGGTCTGCAGCGCGGTCTGCGCGTCCTGAAGGTTCTGCTCGGCCGTGTTGTACTTGTCGTCAAGGACGGAGGTCTGTTGCTCCTCCTGGGCCAGGGTGGCCTCGATCTGGCCGACCTGCGATTGCGTGGCGTTGATCTGGGACTGGTTCGGGGCGGGTCCCGGCAGTGTGGTGGATGTGGTCGCGCCCGCGCCGGTCGCGCCTGCCGTCGACAGCATGGCGGCGAGCACGCCCACGACCATGGTCATCCTGACGAGGGGAGCCCGCCTGCGGACAGTGCCCCGACAATTCACTGCATCCACGGCGCAACAGCGTAATGGCTGCTTGGTGGCATATTCGGCATCCCCTCTGTCTCCGTCCGGTTGCATCCCGATTTCGCGCGCTGTTCACCTTCCGTTCGTGTATCGGCCCGATCGGCGCTTCGATTGACCGTTCAGGTTTGTCTCCATAGGGTCCCCGACGTGCATGGCGTCGTTTCTGTGACCCAGGGGAGACTCAGGGGCGTCTGGCGTGGCGATCTGTGGTCGTTTTCGGGCATTCCGTACGGCCGTGCGCCGGTGGGCGCGTTGCGATGGCGCCCCCCGTTGGAGGCTGAAGGCTGGAGCGCGGTCCGTGACGCATCGACGTTCGGTCCGATCGCGCCGCAAACGGCCGCCTCGCCGGGGATCACGAGCCCGTCGGACCCGTCGTCCTCCGAGCCGCACAGTGAGGACTGCCTTTCGCTCAACGTGTGGACCCCGGAGCTGCCGGCGTCACCGACAGGAGAGCCGGGGCAGGGCCGCCCGGTCATGGTGTTCATCCACGGGGGCGGGTTCACCTCGGGCAGCGGGTCGGTCTTCCTCTACCGGGGCGGGGAGCTGGTGCGCAACGGCGACGCGGTCGTCGTGACGATCAACTACCGGCTCGGTGCCCTCGGCTTCCTGGGTCACCGGGACCTGGCCGGTCCGGATGCACTGGTCGGGAATTGGGGCCTGCACGACCAGGTGGCCGCCTTGCGCTGGGTGCGCGACAACATCGCGGTGTTCGGCGGCGACCCGAGCGCCGTGACCATCTTCGGTGAATCGGCCGGCGGCTTCAGCGTGGCCACGCTGCTCGGGACGCCCGCGGCAAAGGGTCTCTTCCGGCGCGCCATCGTGCAGAGCGGGGGAGTGCATGTGCATTCGCTCGCGGAGGCGGAACGAGCGGCGGATCGATTGGCGGCTGTTCTCGGCATTGCCTCGTGCACCAGGGCGACGTTGGAGGGCATCCCGGCGATGGACCTCGTGGCGGCGACGGAGGAGATGGGGAAACGGACTCCTGATCCGGGAATGATCCCGCTGCCGTTCCTCCCGGTTGTCGACGGCGTCCTCCTGCCCGACCATCCGCTGCGCGCCGTGGCCAGAGGCGCGTCCACCGGCGTCGACCTGTTGGTTGGGACGAACCGGGACGAGCTGACGCTCTTCGGCCTCGGCAACCCCTCGCTGATGGCGCTCGATGCGGACGGCGTGACGCGCTGGGTGGGGAACGCAGCGCCGGACATGTCCGCCGCCGACGTGATCGACGCCTACCGGGCGGCCCGGAGCGCACGCGGGGAACCGATCGAACCCACCGCCCTGTGGGTCGCCATCGGGACCGACGTGGTCTTCCGCTGGCCCAGTCTCCAGCTGGCGGCGGCCCACGGTGCCCATGGCTCGCGCACCTACGTCTATCTGTTCGACTGGGAATCGCCGGCTTTCGGCGGGATCCTGGGCTCCACCCATGCGCTGGAGCTGCCATTCGTCTTCGGGGCGGTCCACCTGCCGGTGGTGCAGGTCTTCTCGGGCGGCGGCCCGGCGGTCGAGACGCTCTCGGCTCAGATGCAGGGGGCCTGGCTGGCCTTCGCCGCCTCCGGCGACCCCAGCCACGACGGGATCGGGACATGGCGTCCCTGGGAGCCGGTCGGCCGCACCACCATGGTCTTCGGGGCGCGGACCCGCCCCGAGTCAGCGCCGCGCGACGAAGAGCTCGAGGTCCTGGCCCGTGCCCGCCCGCTGGTGGCGGGTATCCCCGGGTAGACGGGTCCGGACGCGACGAGGCCCCGGGGACTCCCGGCGAGGGGCGGGCCCGGGGCCTTCGTCAGCGCTGCGTGTTACCGGCGGCCGCCGAAGCCGGGCTGGCCACCGCCGTGCGGGCCCGCGCCGCCCGCGGACCCGGGACCGCCCGCGGACCCGGGACCGCCCGCCGGACCGTGGGGGAACGACCCGCCGTCGGGAGGCGACCCGTCCCAGCCGGGCGTGCGGTTCGGCTGGGGCGCCGCGGGCTGCACCTGGGGAACACCATGCTGCCCCGACGTCGCTGCGTCCGTCGTCGGCTGCTGCGGCTGCGGTGCCGGCGCCGGCGCCGTCGTCGTCGTCGGCGGCTGCGGGTGCGGCCACGGGGCCGCGCTGAAGACGGCGACGACCTGCGCGTCCAGGTCGCGCGGCGTGGTGGCGTCGGGCAGCCCGAATGCGCTCACCTGCTCACCGTCGGTGACGCCGGTGGGGCGCGCGCCTCTCTGGAAGTACTTCGTGCTCGACGAGACGAGCACGGTGTCGGTGCCGTGGCGGTTGCTCAACGTGATGGTCGAACCCGCGACGTTGGTGACGCGGCCGCTGACCCTCTCGGGGAACACGATCACACTGGTCGCCGTCGGGCTCGCCGCGGTCGGGTCGAGCGTCACGGCGACGTTCTCGCCCTGCAGCACGCCCGGAGGCGCCACCGCGGTCCCGGGCTCCGAGTAGGTCGTCCCGCTCGTCGTGCCCACCGTCTCGGTGGTTCCGTCGTACTTCTGGAGCACGAAGTCACCGGACGCCACCGAGGTGACCCGACCCCGAAGGTCGGGAGCGGACGTCCGCTCGTGTGCCGCCGCTGTCCCCTCCGCAGTGAGCAGGGCAAGCGCAGCGGCCGAGAGTGAGACTCCCGCAATACGCATTGTCTTGTGCAGCTGCATCGTTGGTATGCACCTCCGCTCGTGATGAGCCTGCAGCCGTCGATCCTCGAGATCGAACATGCAAGAGATTTGCACGGTCGGCTGAAGTCCAATTCCTTTCCAAATCGGACCGATCCAAGCGGTGCATGGTGGTGCCCCTTGCCTGCGCCGACGTCACACACCCGTGGACGGCGGCAATGTTGTGCTCGCCTTGTGCAATCGCAACGGGAGATGGCGGATGCCCGTATGACGGTTGCTGCGCGTCCACTCCACCGGCGCGGAGAGCGTGAACGAGTCGAATGATCGGAGCACCTCTTCGAGCGCGATGCGGATCTCGAGGCGGGCGAGGTGCGCGCCGAGGCAGAAGTGGGCGCCATGGCCGAAGGCCAGGTGCGGATTGGGGTCGCGCCGCAGCACGAATGCGTCGGGATCGTCGAACCGGCGTGGATCCCGGTTGGCCGAACCCTCCCAGACGACCACTTTCTGTCCTCGTTCGATGCGGGCACCGCCGAGCTCGCAGTCGAGCGTCGCCGTCCTGCGCTTCGAAGGCGACGGTGTGGTCCAGCGCAGGACCTCCTCCACTGCGGTGTCCATCGAGGCGCGCCCGGTCCTCAGGAGTTGGAGCTGGTCGGGCCAGTCGAGGAAGGCGAGCATGGCACCGGCCACTGCGTTGCGCGTCGTCTCGGCTCCCGCCGAGAACACCAGGGAGAAGAAGGCCAAAAGCTCATCGTCGGTCAACCGGGGAGGGTCCGCATCGGCGATCTCCGCGTGGATGACCGTCGAGAGCATGTCGGGCCCCGGTTCGACCCGCTTCTCGTCGATGAGCGAGGCGCCGTACCCGTACATGACGCCGACGGCCGCTGCCCGCTCCGGCGTCAAGGAGAGGAAGTCTGATTCGTCCGGAATGTCGAAGATGTGCTCGACCGCATCGAAGAGGAGGTGTCGGTCGCCCTCCGGCACGCCGAGGAGGAGGCAGATGGCCTGCATCGGGAGCTCTGCCGCCACGTCGACCAGGAAGTCGCACTCCTCGCCGGCGGATTCGACGAGGCGGCGCATCCGGCCGCGCAGCTCCTGCTCCAGGCCGCGCACGGCCGCCGGCGTGAGGCCTCTGGTGACGAGGCGGCGGATACGGGCGTGGCGGGGGTCGTCCATCATGTTGAGGACCACGCCGGCCACGGGGAGGTCCTGAATGATCGTGCCGCCATAAGGGCGGTCGCCCCCCGTCTCCGACGAATACGTCGCGGGGTCACGCAGGACCTCGAGCACCTCGTCGTAGGTGGCCACGGACCAGAACCCCTCCCCGTCGGGGGTGTGGGCGGTGGGCTCGTGCCACCAGACGGGCGCCTGTTCGCGGTGGATCCGGAAGACCTCGTGTGGAAAGCCATCGGCGAAGGTGTCGAGATCGGTCAGGTCCACCTGCCTCAGATCGCCCTCCACCTGGCCATCCTCGTGACCGGCTCCCACTCGGTCAAGAATGGTGCTCCGGGGGGCGTAGCCCAATCGGCAGAGGCAGGGCGCTTAAACCGTCCCCAGTGAGGGTTCGAATCCCTCCGCCCCCACGCTCCGCCCCCACGCAGTGGGCTTGCCCGTGGGGTGGATGTGGCGACCGTTCCCCTCCATGACCCACGACACCGTCGAAGTCGCGGTCCTGGGGCCGATCGTCGTCCGTGGCGCGGCCGGGCCTTTCCGCCGGTCGGCGGCGCGGGAGCTGATCGTGTACCTCGCTTTCCACCGCCACGGCGTCCGGCACGCCGAGTGGTCCCTGGCGCTCTGGCCTGATCGACCCGTATCGCTCGCCACCGCCCACTCCACGTCGTCCGACGCTCGCCGGGCGCTCGGCCGGGATGCCGCAGGCCGTCCCCATCTTCCCCGCGGTGTCGACCTCCGCCTGGGCGACTCGGTCACCACAGACGTGGACCACTTCGCGTCGCTCGCCACGACCGACCATCCCTACGGGCTCCACCGAGCCATGCGATTGGTCAGGGGCCCGGTTTTCGCCGGGTTGCACCGTACGGACTGGGCCGTGTTCGACGGTACCCAGCCGGACATCGAGGCCCTGGTCGTGCGCACGGCCCTGCGCGGTGCCGACGCGTTCGTCGAGCTCGGCTGCGGTGACGAGGCCGAGTGGATGGTCCGCAAGGCACTTCGCGTCAGCCCCTACGACGAGCGTCTCTACCGGGCACTGCTCGTGGCCACCGCCGCCCAGGGCAACCGGGCCCGGCTGCACGCAGCCATGGCGCAGTTGCGGACGCTGGCGGGAGAGGTGGCCCGCCCACCGGCCCGGCCGGCGGTGGGCGCCGGGGCGGGCTGCCTCCATCCTGCGACGACGGACCTGTACCGTGACCTGCTCCTCGGATCCCCTGCCGCAGGAGGGCACCCCGCCAGGCTGTAGGGTTGCCACCCGCCATGGCGAGAAGCTCTTCTGGGAAATCGGTCGCACGCGCCGCCGCTACGGGCGGCGGCACCACCTACCGCGGGCAGATGCCGGTGAACTGGTACGCCGCGCTCGTCGTCATCATCGTCATCGGTGTGGCCTCCATCGCGCTGGCCAAGTACAACTACAACAAGACGGCAGCGGTGGTCGAGCCGGCGGTCGGGACCTCGTGGCACGCCGGCCTGGCTTTCGACATCTGCGGGACCATGGAGGCCGCCCTCCCCGCATCGCCCAGCACCACCAAGACGGGGCTCACGTCGAGCGGTGGTGGTGTCCTCCTCATCGCGCCGAAGACCGCCGCCGAAGCGGGCAACAACGCGACCCTGGGGAAGTTCGCCGACGGGTATACCGGGTTGACGTTGACCAACACCGAACTCAAATACCCATCGACCAAGGTGCCGTCGTACACCAACGGGCAGAAGTGCGCCGTGGGGACACCCGACGCCGGCAAGGCCGGAGTGGTGCAGGCGCGGTCCTGGGTGATCTCGACCAGCACCGGCAAGAACAACGAAGAGGTGGAGACGGGGGGCGCCACGACGACGAAGCCTGCCGATCTCAAGTTCCTCGACCGCCAGCTGATCACGGTGGGATTCGTGCCCACGGGGACCTCGTTGCCGAAGCCGCCCGCCACCACCATCACCGGGCTCGTGCAGGTGCTGGCCGGCAACCAGGCTCCGGTGGCGACGACGAGCACGACCGTCGCCGGCGAGACGTCGAGCACCGTGCAGTCGGCCACGACCACAACGGCCCCGGCTTCGTCCACGACGTCGACCGTGCCGGCCACGACCACGACGAAGCCTTCGTCCACGACCACGACCAAGTAATGAAGGCAGTGGTCCTCGTCGGGGGCGAGGGGACGCGCCTGCGCCCCCTGACGCTCTCGACACCCAAGCAGATGCTGCCGATCCTCGGTGTGCCCATGATCGAGCGGGTGCTCGGTCATCTGGCCGCCCACGGCATCGACGAGGCCGTCCTCTCGCTCGGCTACCTGCCCGACGCGTTCATGGAGGCGTACCCCGACGGCCGGGTCGCCGGCATGGGCGTGACCTACGCGGTCGAGCCGGAGCCGCTCGACACGGCTGGCGCCGTCCGTTTTGCAGCAACCTTCGCCGGCATCGACCAGACCTTTGTCGTCGTCAACGGCGATGTGCTGACCGATCTCGATCTCACCACACTCATCAACTTCCACCGTGGGAGTGGGGCCGAAGGGACGATCGCGTTGCACCCGGTGCCGGACCCCTCGGCCTTCGGCGTGGTTCCCACGGACGAGGAGGGCCGGGTACTCGCCTTCATCGAGAAGCCGCCGCGCGACGAGGCGCCGACCAACGAGATCAATGCGGGCACGTACGTGCTCGAGCCCTCGGTCCTGTCCCGGATCCCCGAGGGTGGCCGGGTCTCCATCGAGCGGGAGATCTTTCCCGGCATGGTGCCCGATGGCAGGCTCTTCGCGCGCTCTGACGACAGCTACTGGCTCGATACGGGGACCCCTGCCGCCTATCTGGAAGCCAACTTCGACTACCTGAACCACAAGCGCGGCCCGATCACCAACCCGGTTGTCATGGACCGGGGTGACGGGGTCCTGCTGCAGGACCAGAGCGACGTCGAGGGGACGGTGCTGGCTCCCTCCCTCCTCTTCGCCGGTTGCGTGATCGAGTCGGGCGCCCGGGTCGAGCGCTGCATCCTCGGGCCGGGGACGGTCGTCTCCTCCGGGGCCGAGGTGACGGACTCGGTGCTCATGGCGGGGTGCCACGTGGCAGCCGACGCCAAGGTCAGCGGTTCTGTCATGGGGCCGCGCTCCATCGTGGGGCAGCGGGGCGATGTCAGGGCGGTCTCGGTCCTCGGCGCCGATGCAGTGGTCTCGTCCGGGACGCTCGTCGACGGCGAGCGCGTGTCGGGCTAGAAAGGCCGGGACATGCGCACGCTGGTGACCGGAGGCGCCGGGTTCATCGGATCGAACCTGGTGGACCGTCTGCTCGTCGAGGGGCACGAGGTCGACGTCGTCGACGACTTCTCGTCGGGCTCGCTGGCCAATCTGGCCGAAGCCCGCGGCAGCGCCGGTCGGGCGCTCACGATCCACCACCTCGACATCACCGCGCCGGCCGTCATCGAGCTGATGGCGCGCCGGCGGCCCGAGTTGGTCTTCCACCTGGCGGCCCAGGCCGATGTGCGCGTGTCGGTCGCCCGGCCGGCCTTCGACGCCACGGTCAACATCGTGGGATCGCTCAACGTCCTCGAAGGGGCGCGGCAGGCCGAATCCGAGCGTGTGGTGTTCGCAGCCAGCGGCGGCACGCTCTACGGCGAGCCGGCACCTGAGGACCTCCCGGTGCGCGAAGCGCACCCCCAGCAGCCGCTGTCGCCCTATGGCGTGTCCAAGAAGGCCGTCATCGACTATCTGGTGGCCTACCGCGAGTTGCACTCCTTGGAGTTCTGCGCACTGGCGCTGGGCAACGTGTACGGGCCCCGGCAGAACCCCCATGGCGAGGCGGGCGTCGTCGCCATCTTCGCCGACCGCGTGCTGCGCGGGGAGCCGGTGACCATCTTCGGGGACGGCGAGCAGACGCGGGACTTCGTGTTCGTCGACGATGTCGTCGATGCCTTCGTGCGGGCCGCCACACGTGGCGGGGGCCTCGTGTGCAACGTCGGGACCGGGCACGAGACGTCGGTCAACCAGCTCGTCGCGGCCCTGGCCTCCCAGGCCGGGACCGCGATCGAATCCGTCCACGCGCCCTTGCGCCCAGGCGAGCTGCTGCGGTCGAGCCTCGACGTCGAGCGGGCGGCGATCCAGCTCGGCTGGCGTTCCTGGACCCAGCTCGACGACGGGGTGCGCGCCGTGCTCGAGTTCGTGCGCGCCGGCTCCGACTGAGCTCAGCGAAACAGATCTTCGTCCGGAGGCCGGATCACCTCGGCGCGCACGGAGGCGGGACGCAGCCATTCCGCCGGCACGCCGCGTACGACCGCAACGGGAATGCCGCGGTCCTTGCCCATGACGAGCTCGGCGGCGGACGCCAACTCGTCGGCCACGCAGATCTCCGTGGCGACCAGCTCGCGCCCCCTGCATCGGTGGTGCCCTTCAGATCGATCACCGCCGCCACGCCGGCGCATCCGATGGCCACGTCGGTCACGCCACGACGCCACGGTCGCCCGAACGTGTCCGAGACGATGACACCGAGGGGAAGGCCGAGTGTGTTCTCCAATCCGGCCCGGATGCGACGGGCCGAGCGGTCGGCGTCCTCGGGCAGCAACGCGGCCGTTCCCTCCTCCACGTTGGAGAGGTCGATGCCGGCGTTGGCGCAGATGAAGCCGTGGGTGGTCTCGCTGATCACCAGGTCACCCCTCTGGCGCAGCACCCGGACCGACTCCTGCCGCACCAGCGCGACCTTGGCCGCCGGATCGGCGTGGTCGAGCTCGACCAGGCGGCCCTCCGCCTTCGAGACGATCTTCTGGGTCACGACGAGGACGTCGCCCGCGGCCAGCTCGGGCCCCGCCGGGTCGGCCGGCGCGACGGCGCCGGCGATGAGCGCGGCCAGGTCGGTGCCGGGAGACACCTCCGCGAGGCCGGTGATCGGGAAGATCTGTACGCCTTCAACCGGCGGCATCGACCACCGCCCGGGCCAGCTCGGCGGCCGCAGCCGGCGTGTGCATGACGGTAGGGGCCACGACACACCGCGTCCCTTCGGCCTCGACGGCGGGCGCGTGCGACGCATCGGCGAGGTCGATGACGAGAGTGCCCACCCACGGCGCGTACAGCCGGGCCACGCCGACCACGGACGGCTCGGCCCCGAGCTCGGCCATGAGCCTGTCGGCCGGACCCTTGAGGGCGGCACCGGCCACGATCGGCGAGACGGCGACCACCCGGTCGCGGCGCGCCACCAGGGCCTGGCGCACTCCCGCGACTGCGAGGAGAGGGCCGATGGAGACCACGGGGTTCGAGGGACAGACGACGATCGTCTCTGCTTCTTGTAGGGCGTCCATGACGCCGGGTGCGGGGTGCGCCGTGCCGGCCCCCTCGAAGCGGACGCCGCGTACCGCCACGTCGTGGCGGAGCCGGACGAAGTAGTCCTGGAAGCTCACCTCGGTCCCCGGCGGCCCCAGCGGGCTCGTTTCGGCCAATGTCATGCGGGTGCGCAGCGTGTCGTCGGTCACGGGGACGAGGTGCACGGCGATGCCGCGCCGCCGTGCCAGCTCGGCTGTCACGGCACTCAACGGGGCCCCCGCGCGCAGCCGGCCGGTCCGGAACAGGTGCGTGGCCAGGTCGCGATCACCCAGGCGGAACCAGTCGTCACCGCCCAACCGCCCCAGCTCGTCCATGGCGGCCCAGGTCTCGCCGGCCACCCCCCAGCCGGTTTCGCGGTTGTCCATCCCGGCCAGGGTGTAGGTGACGGTGTCGATGTCGGGGCTGATGGAGAGTCCGTGCAGCTCCATGTCGTCGCCGACGTTGACGATCGCCGTGATCTCCTCGGCCGGGACCACGCGCACGAGACCGGAGAGCATTCGAGCGGCCCCGACGCCGCCGCACAGGGCCACCAGCACGTCGTGAGCATAGGAGCGTCCGCGGGCGGGTCGATCCGGCCAGCCCTGGTACCATCGCCGCCCGCCATGCCAGTGCGCATCCCCTCGGATCACCACGAGACCGTGGTGTCCGTCCTTCGGGAGGCTGCACGCGTGAACGGGGACGTCGAGGCGTACGTCGAGCCGGGCGGTGAGGGCGGACGGCGCAGCCTCACCTTCGCGCAGTGGGATCGGGCGGCCGACGGCGTGGCGGGCCACCTGTCACGTCTCGGTGTGGCCAAGGGCGACGTCGTCTGCCTGCTCCTGCCGTCGTCCATCGACTACGCCGTGTTGTACGGCGGCCTGCTCCGCCTCGGGGCCATCACCTCGGGGATCAACCCGCGCATGGGGGCCCGGGAGGTTGCGTCCATCGTGGACCGGGCCGCGCCGGTGCTCCTGGTGGTCGATCCCGAGAGTGGCCTCAGTCCGGACGCGGGGACGGCCCAGGTGGTGTCCCGCGCCGAGACGCGTACCTGGTGGGACGAGGAGGGGCCGGAGACCTGGCCGGCCCTCGGGGCATCCGATCCCGTCGCCGTGGTCTGGACCAGCGGGACGACGGGGCGGCCCAAGGGCGCCGTCTTCGATCACGCCAACCTGGCGGCGGTGGCGCGGGGGACCGACGTGCTCAGCCAGCCGGGAGACCGGCGCCTCTCACCGCTCCCCTTCGCCCATGTCGGCTACATGACCCGGGCCTGGGACGAGATCGGCAATGCGGTCACCACCGTCATCACGCCCACGCCCTGGCGGGCGGACGAGGCCATCCGGGTCATGGCGGACGAGGGAGTGACCGTGGCCCAGGGCGTCCCGACGCAATGGGCCCTGATGCTGGCCAGCGACGAGCTTCCGGTGGCCGACCTGGGCGCGCTGCGCGTCGCCGGGACCGGTGCGGCGCGCATGACCGCGGCAATGGTGTCCGACGTGCGCCGTCGTTTCGGCGTGCCGGTCGTCGTGCGCTACACGTCGACGGAGTCGTCCCTCGGGACCGGCACGACGCTCACGTCGACCGACGAGGAGGTTGCGACCACAGTCGGCCGTCCGGTGGCCGGCGTCGAGCTCGCCATCGTCGACGACGACGGCGCGCCGGTGGACGCCGGTACGGTCGGCCGCGTCCTCCTGCGGTCCTCGGCGGCCATGCGTGGCTACTGGGGGCAGGGCCCGGGCCGGGGACGCTCGGTGACGGAGCTGCTGGACCCGACGGCCACCGCCACGGTGCTTGCCGCGGACGGGTGGCTCACGACCGGCGATTTCGGGCGTCTCACCCCCGAAGGCAACCTCCAGCTCTCGGGTCGCGCCCATGAGCGTTACATCCGTGGCGGGTACAACGTCTACCCGGCAGAGGTCGAGGAGTCCCTCTCCTCGCATCCGGAGGTGGCGCGGGCCGCCGTGGTCGGCGTGCCCGACGACGTCCTCGGCGAGGTGGGCGTGGCGGTCGTCGTCGCCGTCGCCGGCACGCGGCCCGACCTGGCCGGTCTCCGGGCGCACTGCGCCTCGGCGCTCTCCGACTACAAGGCACCCGACGCGCTGGTGCTCGTGGACGAGCTCCCTCTGACGCCGATGATGAAGGTCGACCCCCTCCGTCTCGCCGACTTGGCGGCGGAGGGCGCCGCGGAGCGGCGGCGGGGACTGACACGGAGTCGTCGTGCCGACGCTGGGGTGCTAGGCAGTGGCCCCACCGGAGCAGCAGACGAGAAGGAGAGTCATGAGCCCCACGACACGAGTCGGTGAGTCGGACCCCACCCGGGGAACGGCACCCGAGGCGATCACCCCCGGCCGCTACGACGGGCGGGTGGCCGTGGTCACGGGTTCGGGTTCGGGAATCGGGCGGGCGACGGCGCGCCGCCTGGCGGCCGAAGGGGCGGCCGTGGCCTGCCTCGACGTGGCCACGGACGCCATCGAGGCCGTGGCAGCCGAAATCAACGCCGAGGCAGCCGGGGCAGGAGGCCGGGCCATCGCCGTGCGGTGCGATGTCACGAGCGAGGACTCCGTGGGCGCCGCGGTGACGCAAGCCGCCGGGGAGCTCGGCTCCATCACGAACCTCTGCAACATCGCTGGCATCGGAGGCTTCTCGCACACGCCCGAGCAGTCGCTGAGCGGCTGGGACAGGATCATCGCCGTCAACCTGACCGGCACCTTCCTCATGTGCCGGGCCGTGCTGCCGGGCATGCTCGAGCATGGCGGCGCCATCGTGAACACCATTTCGACCGCGGGCATGAAGGGGCAGCCCTACTCGGCCGCATACTGCGCCTCCAAGGGCGGTGCGCGCTTGCTCACCATGGCGCTCGCCGTCGAGTACATGGCGCGCGGTGTGCGCGTGAACGGCGTGGCCCCCGGCGGTGTGGACACACCGATCATCCACAACTTCGGTCCGCCCGCAGACGCCGACTGGAAGCTGATTGAGCGGCTGATGTCGCCCATCGGCTTCGCGTACCCGCACGAGGTGGCGGGCGCGTTCGCCTACCTCGGCTCGAGCGAGGCCGACTACATCACCGGGGCGATCCTCTCCATCGACGGGGCGATCACCACCTGAGCGCCGGTGACAGGATGCCCACGCTGAGCCTGTCGACCACGTGACCGGGAGGCCAAAGTCGCGCTGTCCGTGTGCAAGGCTCACTGGGTGACGAATTCGGAGCCGGCTGCTGTCCGCGATGCCGGCGGACCCTTGCACGTCGCGGTCGACGCCACGCCGCTTCTCAGCCCGCTCACCGGCGTCGGTGTCTTCTGCAGGGGTGCGCTCCAAGGCTTGGTCCAGCGTGACGACGTCGTCGTCAGCGCGTTCGCGGTCAGTTGGCGACGGCGAGGCTTGCTCGCCGACCGTCTCCCACAGGGTGTGGCGTGGCATCAGCGGGCCATGCCGGCACGGCCCTTGCATCTGGCGTGGGACAACGGTCGGGTCCCCCCGATTGAGTGGTTCATCGGGCCATGCGATGTCGTGCACGGCACGAACTACGTGGTTCCGCCCGCGCGGCGGGCCGCGCGAGTGGTCACGGTTCACGATCTGACCGTCCTGCGATTCCCGGAGATGTGCGACGAGGCCTCGCTCGGCTATCCCCGCTCTGTGCGGCGTGCTATCGCGACCGGCGCATGGGTGCACACCCACTCGGAATTTGTGGCTGCCGAGGTCGTCGAGGTTCTCGGCTGTGATCCGGAGCGCGTGCGCGCCGTGCCTCCGGGAGTCCCCGACGCAGCCGTCCTCTCGGCGGAGGATTCCCTTGGACCAAGCGCGGCGCCGAACCTGCCGGCTGGGACGGGGAGCTATATCCTGGCCATCGGCACCGTGGAACCACGGAAGGACTACGGCACCCTTCTCAAGGCCTTCACCTCGGTGGCGGCGTGTATTCCCGACGTGGCCCTCGTCATCGCAGGCGCCGACGGGTGGGGAGCGGAGGCGTTCGCGGAGGTACTGGCCGGACTCCCGGCTGAGGTCCGGCTCCGGGTTGTCCGTCCCGGGTATCTCGACTCCGCCCAGCTGCGCGTGCTTCTGCTCGGCGCAGCCGTTCTCGCATATCCATCCCTCTATGAGGGGTTCGGTCTTCCTCCGTTGGAGGCCATGGCTGCGGGGGTCCCGGTCGTCACGACTCGTGCGGGATCGATTCCCGAAGTCGTGGGCGATGCCGCTGTGCTGGTGGAGCCCGGCGACGCCGAGGCGCTTGCGGGCGCACTCCTCGAGGTGCTGGGTGGCGCGGGAGTCGAGAACATGATCCGAAGGGGCCGCACCCGCGCCGAGCAGTTCAGCTGGGAACGGTGTGCCGCCGGTCTTGCCGGCCTCTATCGGGACGCCTACGCGTCGCGCTGAATGCGGTTGTCAAGCCCCGAGAGCCTCGAGGTAGACGGCCCGGGTCGCCGCGACTGTCTTCTCCCACGTGAACTGCTTGGCCCGTTCTCTTCCAGCGGTGGCCAACGCGACGAGCTCGTCGGCCTCGCCGAGCAGGTGCGCGAGCTTTGCGCTCCAAGCGTCGACGTCGCCCGGTGGCGCCAACATCGCCGCGCCGCCCGTGACCTCGACCAGGGCCGGGATGTCCGAGCAGAGAACAGGAGTGCGTTGGACCATCGCCTCGATCACGGGGAGGCCGAAACCTTCGTGTTTGCTGGGGAAGGCGAAGAGGTCGGCACCGGCGTACAGGCAACGCAAGGTCGCATCGTCCACCGGACCGAGAACGCGGAGTCGGTTGCCGATCCTGCGAAGGTCGTCTTCATCCTTGGCACCTCCGCCCAGCCAGCCTCGGGGCCCCACGAGGACGAGGTCGTGTGTCGCCGCCTCGCCACCGGGTGTGATCCGTGCAAAGGCAGCGAGGAGCGTACCGACGTCCTTGCGAGGTTCGTCGCTCCCCACCCAGAGCACGTAGGGACGGTCGAGTCCCAGTCGGTTCCGCGTCGCCGCAACCGCATTGTGCTCCGCTTCGATCTGGTCGACTCCCGAATGCACGACCCGCAGTTTTTCGGCTCTTACGGCCGTGTGCTCAACGATCTCGGCCGCCGCAGAATGGCTCACGGTGATGACGAGGTCCGCCCGATGCGCCGCTCTTGCGACACCGATCTCGTGAAAACGCCGTCCTCGGGCCGGGTATGCCTCCGGGTGCAACGCAAACGCGGCGTCGTGGACCGTGACGACCAGGGGGCGCTTTCCCCGGGGTGGTACCGCCGGTGAGGGGGCATGCACGATGTCGGCCCGGGCGACCGCCGATGACAACCGGGTCGGCGCCATAGTGCCCAGCCGATGCCAGGCTTCGTAGAGCAGCGGCCGTGGCAGCGGTAGGCGATGAGGTCGACTTGCCTGGTCGATCGCGAAGAACCGATACGCTGCGTCGACTTGGGCTGCTGAGTGCCACGCCGAGAACGGTATTACCTCGTCTCCGGGGCACAGATCGGCGAAGAGCGCCAACAATTTGGCGGTGTACCTGCCCGTACCCCCGGGAGGATGAAAGAGGAGCTGTTCGACATTGAGTGCAACCCGCACAAAGCGTGTCCTTTCGGTTCATCCGGTTGCCGAGCGTGGCGGCTCGGACTACTGCCTGCTGGGCATGGTCCGCATCCTCGCGGACGACGGTTGGGAGTGCCACATCGCCTTACCGACCCGATCCCCCTTGCAGGAGGACTTCCTGGCGGCGGGAGCCATTCTCCACGTCGTGCCGATGCGGCGCATCACGACGAGCGGCTCCTTCTGGTACTGGGCCGGCTACGCCGCCTTGTGGCCGGTGTCGGTGATCCGATTGTTGGTCTTGGCCAGGCGCGTGCGCGCCGACGTCATCCACTCGAACTCGCTCCATTCGTGGTACGGATGGGCTGTGGCGGCCCTGCTCCGAAAACCACATCTCTGGTCGGCGCGCGAGATCGTGGTGCAATCACGGGCTGCACTTCGCTTGGAGCGGTGGCTGTGCCGGCACTTCGCCACGGTGGTGCTCGCTGCATCCACAGCGGTGGCCCGCCAGCTGAGAGGTGCGCGCGTGGTTGTCGTCCACGATGTTCCGGACGCCGAACGGTTCCGACCGGGCAACGCCGGGCGCTTCAGGCCGCGGGTCGGCATCAGCGATACCGTGCGTCTTGTGGGCGCCGCCGGCCGCATCGACACCTGGAAAGGATTCGGGATCGTGCTCGACGCGGTGCCCAGCATTCGCGAGCATCGTCGCGATGTCGAGTTCGTCGTCGCCGGTGGTTCCGTCGCCGGCAAGGAGGCCTACGCCGACGAATTGGCTCGGCGCGCTTCGTCCCTCGAGGGGGTCCATTGGCTGGGCCCGCGAACGGACATGTCCGACCTCCTGGCCGATCTCGACGTCTTCGTGTTGGCATCAACCGAACCCGAGCCGTTTGCCACGGTGCTCGCTGAGGCACTCGCCAGCGGGGTTCCGTGTGTCGCCACCGACCACGGGGGATCTCCGGAGATGTTGGCCAACGTCAAGTCCGAGGACAGTGTGCTCG
Organism: uncultured Acidimicrobiaceae bacterium; assembly: GCA_963804055.1. GTDB lineage: Bacteria > Actinomycetota > Acidimicrobiia > Acidimicrobiales > RAAP-2 > Bog-473. Next base: position 799,776 of record CAWDOU010000001.1, read on the forward strand.
TCAGGCCGGGCGACGCGGCGGCGCTCGCTGCGGGCGTGACCGCGCTGGTACCCCCCGGGCCTTCCTCGGAGGACGAGCGACGATCCCGCCACGCTCTGCACGTCTCAGCCTCTCCGACGTTCGCGGAGGTATTCGACGATGCTGTGAGTCGCGAAGCCGCCATTCACGCGTCGAGGCGGTGACCCACTACGAACCAGGCGGAGTCACCTGTTGCCAGTTCGGGACTGACGGCAGGACCTTGCCCGCTGGACCCTGTCCGAACAGCCAGAGGAGATTCGACGTCACCTTGGCGACCTGATCGGCTCCGCACGACCCGCTTGGGACCGAGGGCGGGCAGGCGATCAGCGCCGGGATCCAGTTGACGGTGCCGGTGTCGATGACTCCCGCACCACCCACTGGGTCGGTGTAGTACGTCATGTCCGAGTAGGTCACCCCGTTCCACTTCCCCTGGTTGGTGTAGGTCGTCGACAACGGGAGCGGGGAATGGCCGAGCACTTCGATGTTCTTCGGCATCCCGTCTGCCGGATCGATGTGGTCGATGTCGGAAGCGATGACCCCGGGGATCGTCGAGCCGTCGTGAAGCCCGGTTCCCTTGAAGGCCCAGCTATCGGCATTGAGGACCACGAACGGCGACGACGGCGCGCCAGGTTCGACATAGCCGCTGTAGATCTCTCCGATCCATCCGTCAGCCGGCCAGCTCGAGGGAGGCGATGCCCAGGTGTTCCCGGTCACTTCCATTGGACTGCCCGACCCGTTCAGCGGATCCTCATCGGAATTGCGATAGTCGACCTCTTCGCGTTCAGGCCCGATGGGGGAAAACGCGAGCCGAGAGTGTCGAAGGACCGAGGCGGCACCGAAGAAGAGCATGTTGGTGCCCTTCCCGAACGCGGTTTCCGCACCTTCCCGCTCCGCGTACGTCCAGGTCTCGTCATGTCCCAGGGACAGCAGGGCACGGTGGCGAGCGACGATCTCCGGGTGATCGTTTACGGTGATGTCCGAGACGTACGCCACGTCCAGCCCCTCCTTTTCCATCTGCCGGAGCAATGGATACTCGTTGAAGAAGAAGTCCGAAGCGCCGTTGCCGTCGAGGTAGGGACGGTCGTAGGAAACGGTCCGCGCCCGGTTGCATACCGGATATGGGACTGTGTCGACAATGCAGGGACCAATCCCCTGGTAGTAGTCGTACCCCCCAAAAGCGTTCCAGCCTTCCTCGGTCAGGGTCCGGTTCATGAACAGATACGTCGCGGTGCTGGCCGGATCCCATACGGTCAGCAGCATGTAGCCCTGCTCATTGTCGCTCCCGACCATTTTGAGGACGTAGTCCCCCTGCACGAACGCCGAAGTCACCGGCATGGTGAGTGACTTCGTCCAGTTGTCGCAGGCGACCATGTTGGTTGAAGTGTCGAGAGGGCATGGTGGCTGGAGCTGGCCTTCCACCTCCGGGGATTGCCAGACCTCGCGCGCCCCCTTCCCCTGGTAGTAGCCCATACGGTACGCAACCACGTGGAACCGGGGAGCGGTCGTCGAGACGTACAGGCCCACGGCGTCACCTTTCGCCGCGTACGTGTGGTCAGCCCATCCTTCGATCATGCCGGTCGCCGGTTGCCCGCTGATGAGCCATGCCGTCGTTCCCGGCCGACGGTTCTCGGCAATCGTGATCGAAGATGTCATGCCATCGGGGCCGAGCACGACCCGTGGAGTTCGTACGATTGAAGTGCTTGTGGCCCGGTGGCCGGCGCCATGCGTCCGACCGTGGGCGCTGGCCGGTGCGGCGGCGCATGCGGTCCATGCCACGAGAATCGGCAGGACCACAGTCAGGAGTGCGAACCTGATCCACCAGGCCGAGTGGTTTACGCCCGTTCGGCGGAGTTGGCGAAGGAGCATGTGCTCGACCGTAGCCTTGGCGCGCAGGAGAGAGGGCTGCAGGAACGCCCCAGCCCGTCATCGCTGTGACCGGCAAGGAGAGAGTCCAGTGCCGAGAAAGATGCTGGCTGGTGGTACGCGAACTCACCGAGGCGCTCCATCCGTCGAACGATCGCAGTAGGGTTCGCGCATGCGCGCGCTGATCACGGGCGGAAAGGGCTTCGTCGGCCAGTGGCTGGCGGCACACCTCAAGGATTGCGGCGACGACGTCACGGTCATCGACATCGAGACGGACGTGGCGGACGGCGACGCGGTCCGCCACGTCATGGCCACCGTGGCGCCCGATGCCATCTACCACCTGGCCGCCATGACCCACGTGGGGGAGAGCTGGGAGAACCCCAGCCAGGTGCTGCGGGTCAACGTGCTCGGCACGGCGGAGATCCTGGCGGCCGCCCGCTCCCTGGAGCGCAGCCCCCGCGTGCTGGTCGTGAGCTCGGCCGAGGTCTACGGGGTGGTCACCCCGGACCAGCTGCCCCTCGGCGAGGACACCCCGCCGGAGCCCGCCAGCCCCTACGCCGCCAGCAAGCTTGCGGCGGAGGCGGTGGCCCTCCAGGCATGGCGCGGCTTCGGGCAGCCCGTCGTCGTGGTGCGGCCCTTCAACCACATCGGCCCGGGGCAATCACCCAACTTCTTCGTGCCCGCGCTGGCAAAGCGCATTGTGGAGGCGGAGCGGAGCGGGGCGACGTCGTTGCCCGTCGGCAACCTGACGACCCGGCGTGACTTCACTGACGTACGCGACGTGGTCACGGCCTACCGGCTCCTGATCGAGCGGGGCGAGCCCGGCGCCATCTACAACGTCTGTTCCGGACGCGATGTCGCCATGTCGGACGTGGCGGGACAGCTGCTGGAGCTGGCCGGGGCGGACGTCAGGCTGGAGACCGATCCCGACCTCCTGCGCCCGGTCGACGTGCCGGTGCTGCGGGGCAGCGCCGCGCTGCTCACCGCCACCACGGGCTGGGAACCGCTGATTCCCCTCGCGACAACGCTCGCCGACGTCCTGACCTCCTGGGAGGCGGACTGACGGCGAGCGTCGTCGGTGCGCGATGCGCCGGGGCTCAGGCGCTCACGCGCTGGCGGATCTGAATCCGGATCTCGCGGGCCTGCTCCTTCGCCTTCGTGGTGACCTGCGAGACCGAGGAGGGCAGCTTGTCCTCCAGGGGTTGCAGGGTGGTCTCGACGAAGTGCACGGCCGTCTCGGCCAGGTCGTCGATCTGGTGGATCCCCTTGACGACGCCCTGGCGCACGTCGCCGAGGTGCTGGTCGAGCGAGAAGTCCTTGGAGAGCCGCGTCTGCAACTCGACCCGCTGGACCTGGACCCGCTGGTAGCCCAGCACCCCGAGGCCCACGGCGACATATGCCGCATCGCGGGCGAGGTCCGTGACACCCTTGGAGAGAGTGGTGATGTTGGTCGGTACGTCAGGCATTTTGAAGCCTCCTGTCTGGTCGGTGAGTCCGACTTTCGCGACACAGGAGCCGCCGGCTGGCCGCTGCGTTCATGTACAAGAGTATCACACACGTTAAACAGTAGCAAGCACTGGAGGTGCATTTCGTGCCTGAAGGGGTCGATGCCGGACCGGATAGCCTCGGCCCCCTGATGGACGCCCAAGTGCCGGCCGTGGTGGCCGTCGTCGTCACGACGGAGCCCGGCCCCTGGCTCGAGGAGGCCCTTTCCTCCCTGGCGGCCCAGGACTACGAGGAGCTCTCGGTCCTCGTCCTGTCCACGGGTGACGACGATCCCGAGGTCACCGAACGGGTGGCCCGGGTCCTCCCCGATGCCTTCGTGCGCCATCTCCCGGGGCACCCCGGCTACGCCGCCGCCTCCAACGAGGCCCTGGGCATGGTGGAGGGAGCCGCCTTCTTCCTGCTCCTCCACGACGACGTCGCGCTGGCTCCCGACGCGGTGCACAAACTGGTCGAGGAGTCGTTCCGCTCCAACGCCGGGGTGGTGTCGCCGAAGTTCGTCAACTGGGACGACCCCCGCATCCTCCTCCATGTCGGGATGAGCTGCGACAAGACGGGAGCCGTGGTCGATCGCATCACGGAGGGCGAGTTCGACCACGGCCAGCACGACGCCGTACGCGACGTCTTCGTGGCTCCCGGCGGCTGCATTCTGGTGCGGGCCGATCTCTTCGCAGAGCTCAAGGGCTTCGACGCAGGGATCGTCGCCATGGGCGAGGACCTCGACCTCTCCTGGCGCAGCCAGGTGGCTGGGTCCCGGGTGGTCGTCGCTCCCGAGGCGCGGGTACGCCACCGCGAGGTGGTGGCCGGCGGCCTCCAGCCGTTGGCGGTGGCGGGCGAGCCCGAAGGCCGCCATCCCGTCACCATGCAGTCGTTGCAGCGGCGCCACGAGTTGCGCGCGGTGCTCAAGTGCTACACCCGCCTGACCCTGTTGCGGGTCCTGCCCCAGGCCGCGCTGCTCGCCGTCGGCGAGTTCATCGTGGCCGTGGTGGCGCGCGATCGTGACCGGGCCCGGGCCGTCACCGGCGCCTGGCGCTGGAACCTCCGCCGGCTGACGGAGCTGTCGCTGTTGCGCGGAGAGCTGGCGGAGCACCGTCTCTTCCCCGACGCGGAGGTCCGCCGGTTGCAGGTGCGGGGCAGCGCGCGGCTCTCCAGCTATTTCAGCCGCCTCTCGCACCAGGGCTTCGAAGCGGCGAACGCGGTTGGAGTGACGCGGGAGAGGCCCGAGAAGGAGAATGGGCGCACGCCGGAGGTCGCCGTCCTCACGGGCAGTGTCGGCCTGGCCTTCAGCGAGGATGCCGACTTCGACGACCTGGACGACCTCGGCCGCCGGGCCGGACGGGACCGCTTCGGGCGCCGGGTGCGCACCGCTCCGCTGACCACGGGGCGTCAACGTGCGGTGGCCGTGATCGTCGCGCTGCTCGTCATCGCTGTGGGAACGCGGGATCTCTTCTTCGGCACGCTGCCGCTCGTGGGGCAGTTGGCGCCGCTGCCGTCGTGGTCGACCTCGTGGCACCACTTCGTCTCCGGCTGGCAATCGGCGGGGATGGGCACGACGGCGCCCGCCTCTCCCGCCTTCGGGCTGTTCGGCCTCACCGGCACCGTCTTCTTCGGTGCCATGGGGACCCTGCAGCGGTTCCTGCTCCTCGGTTGCATCCCCCTCGGCGCGTGGGGTGTGTCGCGCTTCGTGCGACCGCTGGTCTCGCCGCGGGCCCGCGTCGTCGCCGTCATCTGCTACCTCGGTCTGCCATTGCCCTACGGCGCGCTCGGGACGGGGCGTTGGGACGGGCTGGTGGCATACGCCGTCTTCCCCTTCATTGCGCTGCGCCTGGCGCGCACGGCGGGCGTGGACCCGTACGCGGTGGAGCCCGGGGCGCGTTGGCGGCATCGCCGCCCCGGCCAACTCGTGGTCCTCGGCGCGCTCATCGCGGCCGGGTCGGCCTTCGCCCCGGCCGTGTTGCCCATGGTCCTCGTCGTGGCCGTGGCCTGGGTGCTGGGCTCGCTCCTCGTGGGCGCGCGCGAGCCGACCGGGCGCGTGCTCGTGGTGGCGGTGCAGGCCGTGGTGGTGGCCCTGCTGCTGGCGCTGCCCTGGGTGGTCGGGACCGCGCTGGCCGGGAAGGGGTCGGTGGCCATCTTCGGCCTGCCTCTCTCGGGGGCGACGGCGCCGAGCTGGGGCGAAGTCCTGCGCTTCGCCGTCGGGCCAGCGGCCCGGTCGCCCATCGCCTGGCTCCTGGTGCTCGGCGCGGCCCTCCCGCTGGTCATCGCCCGCGGCACCCGGCTGGCCTGGGCGGCGCGCCTGTGGGTGACGGCACTGGCCTCCTGGGGCATCGCCTACGCGACGTCCCACGGCGGCCTCGGGTCCTTCACGCCCTCCGAGACCGTGGTGCTGGCACCGGCCGCCCTGGCGGTGGCGGTGTGCATCGGCCTCGGCATCGCCGCCTTCGAGAACGACCTCAGCGGCCGGGAATTCGGCTGGCGTCAGCTGGTCAGCGTCTCGGCCGTCGTCTTCGTGGCGGTCGGCCTGCTCCCCGTGCTGGGCGCGGCCGTCGACGGCCGGTGGGATCTCCCCTCACAAGGTGTGGAGCAACCGCTGGCCTTCCTGACCCGGCCCAGCACCGGTGTCACCCGCGTCCTGTGGCTCGGCGATCCCCGGGCGCTCCCGGCGGGTGGCTGGTCGGTCCAGTCCGGGCTCGCCTACGCGCTGACGCCCCAGGCGTTGCCGGACGCGGCCCAGGTGTTCACGCCGGCGGGTCCGGGACCGGCGGACGAGGTCGCCGAGGCGGTGCGGCTGGCCGTGGCCGGGGGCACCGTGCACCTGGGCCGCCTGCTGGCGCCGGCGGGTGTGCGCTATGTCGTCGTGGTCGACGCGCTGGCCCCGTCCATGGTCGGGACGGGGCCGGCATCGGTGAGCGCGCCACCGCCGGCCGGCCTCAATGCGGACCTGCTCCAACAGGACGATCTCCAGGTGGTCCCGGGTGTCCTCGGGGTGCAGGTCTACGAGAACGGGGCCGCCGTGCCGGTCACGGCCACGCGCGCCGGCGCACTGCCGACGCGGGCTTCGTCCTACCCGAGCGCGGCAGATGTGGCGGGCTGGCAGCCGGTGCTCAGCGCGCTCTCCGACGGCCCGGCCACGGGCGCCGTCCCGCCGGGCACCCTCTACGCGGGGTATGCGCCGGCCGGTGCCTTCGCCCTCACCGTGGACGGCCACACGCCGGCGCGGCAGGCGGCCTTCGGCTGGGCGGCCCAGTACGCGGTGGCCGCCAAGGGCCGGGCCACCCTCTCACTGTCGCAGTTCCCCCTGGTGCCGCTGGCCGTGCTCCTGGAGCTGGTGGCGTGGTTGGTGCTGGCGCTCGCGCTCATCGGGAGACCGCGCCGGCGGGATCGACCCGTCGCACCGGTCGCGCCGCTGGTCGCCGAGACAATGGTCGTCAACGAGACGGTGACGCTGTGACGCCGGCGCACGTGAGCCGGGAGCGCCGGTGGCGCGTCGCCGCCCTCGTCGTGCTCGTCATCGCCGGCGTCGCCATCGCCGTGAGCGCGCGTGAGACGCCGGCGCCGGTGGGCGCCGCACCGAGCCCGGCCGCGCTGGTCGGTGCGCCGGACGCGGAATCGACCGCCTGGTACTGCACGGGGCAGTCGACCGCGGGTGGCCTGTCGCCCGGCTTCCTGGTGCTCACCAACACGACACCGCGGACGGTGGCGGCCGACATCAGCGTCGTGTCCGACTCGGGTGCCACGGCCCACACGGCCGCGGCCGTCCCGGCCGACGGCGTGGTGGCCCCGGCCATTCCCGCCCTGGCGTCGGGCTCGTGGGAGTCCGAGACGGTCGTCACCTCGGGAGGCGGGGTGGCGGTCACCCAGACGGTCAGCGGCCCCCTGGGCTGGTCCCAGGCGCCCTGCCAGAGCACCACATCGGACCAGTGGTACTTCGCGGGCGGCTCCACGGCTGCCTCCAATTCGCTCTACGTCTCACTGCTCAACCCCACCTCGACGCCGGTGGTGGTCGACCTGAGCTTCGTGACGCCGGCCGGCACGGTCCACCCGATCAACTACCAGGGCATCGTGCTCCCGGCCGGCCAGGTGGTGGTGGAGGACGTCACCGCGGAGGTCCAGCAGATCCCGACGGTGAGCACCGTGGTCACGACCCGGACCGGTCGCGTCGTCGCCGCAGAGGTGCAGCAGTTCGTCGACGCCGGCGGGACGTCCGGCGGCCTGTCGCTCGTGCCGGGCACGGCGATGCCGCAATCGCACTGGGTGGTCCCCCAGGCGCAGGAGGTCCCCAACGGCACGTCGGAGATCGACGTGTTCAACCCCGGTACGGCCACCGAGACGGTGACCGTGCGCTTCCGCCTGCCCTCGGGACCCCTGGCGCCGCTGACCGAGAAGGTCCTGCCGGGAACCACCTGGCCTCTCCTGACGAGCGGGCAGACGCGCATCCCCGCCAACGAGACCTACACCACCGCCATCGACGCCACCGGAGGGTCCGGCGTCGTGGTCAGCCGGAACGTGAGCCTGCCCGCCACAGCCACGCCTCCGCCGCTGGCGGGGATGGTGGTCGCCGTGGACGGCCTCAGCGCCGCGTCACCCACCCATCAATGGGTGGTGCCGCCCCCCGGCTCCCCCGCCAGCCCCGCGGTGAGCGGGGCCGCGCCTGACTCGCTCGCCCTGGTCAACACGTCGACAGGACGCGAGGACTACAGCGCCGCGTCCGTCACCGCAGGAGGGGGCAAGGTGGTCGCCACGGGCACGCTGGCCCCCGGCACCGCAGTGGTGGTGTCCGGTGCGCCCCTCGCCGCTGCCGGGCTCGACCCGATCGTCGTCCGTTCGTCGGGAGCGATGGCGGTGAGCGAGGACGCGACTCCCGCCGCGGGCTTCGGCGTCGTGTCGATGCCCGGCCTCCCGCTGGCGGCCGCCATCGGGGCCTGAACGGTTCGCTGGCCGGCCTACAGGTTGTGGCGCTGGTAGCGCCGCCACAGGGCGCGGCCGCCGGCCAGGACGACGCCCAGCAGGAGAAGGGCGAAGAGCAGGGGGCCGGCGAGGCGGATCACGCCCTCCACACCGGCGACGAAGCCCCCGATGCTGGCGTGCCAGGCACGGACCAGGCCGGATTCGGGCAGCGGGCTCGGTGGGCGCGCCGGTGTCCCCTCGTCGACGGTCACGGTGAGCGTGGAGTACGTCGTCTGGCTCGAGAGCAGTTGCAGCTGACCCTGCAGCTGCTCGATCTGGGACTGAATGGAGTCGATCTGCTCCTGCACCGCCAGGACGTCGCCGACGGTGGTGGCCTTGGCCAGGATGGTGAGGTACTGCTGCCGGCTGGCCTGCAGCGCGCTGATGCGTGACTGCAGGTCGACGTACTGCGCGCTGACGTCGGTCGCCTTGGTGGTCAGCTCCGACGTCTTGCCCAGTGCCTGCGCCCCCTTCAGCACGGTCGCGAAGCTCTGCACCGGCACCTGCAGCGTGACGCTGCCTGTGGGTGGACCGGTGCCCGCCGCGCCCGACTGCGTCTGCGAGTTGGCCACGAAGCCGCCGGAGGCACCGGCGAGCGCGGTCAACCGGGAGACCGTCTGGTCGAGCTTCCCGCGGCCGACCGTCAATGTCAGTGAGCCGGTCTGCTCAATCCGGGCGGGCTGGCCGACCGCTCCGTGGGGCAGGCTCGGGGCGGTCGACGGCGTGGCCGTGCCCTGGGTGCCAGTGGCCGATCCCGCGCTGCCGGAGCTGAAGGGCGCGGCGGCGCTGGACGGCACCGCGCCACGGGAGGTGTCGTCGGGAGTGGTCGTGGTGGTGGGGGTCGGGGCGACGGCGGCGCCGCCGGCAGACCGCGCCACAGCAGCGGTGCGCGCCGGCGGCGCAGAGCTTCGGAGCAGCGCGCCGATGGCCGTCGCGGCCACGAGCACGACGACGAGACAGGCGGCGACCGTCGAGCACGCGGTGCCGGGCCGCCAGCCCGGTGATCCGCCGCAGCCGTCGTGCCGTGACGGGCCGCCCGAACGGCGCGTCGCCCTCGTCGTCCCCCGTCACGCCCCCGTGTCCAGCTGCGCCCGCCTTCGCATCGCCGTCCGGGAGCAGGCGACCCGTGGCCGCGGCCAGGATGTCGTCGGCGCCCGTGCGGGGGACCTCGAAGGTCGCGGCGGCCTGCGCCAGGAGCGCGGTCAGGTGGTCGTCGTCGAGCATGGTCATGGGCCGGTCTCCTCGGTACGAGGTGCGTCCCCGGCGCCGGCCAGGGCGCCCAGGGCGGGGTCGGCCGCCAGGCGGCGGCGGGCCTCGTGCAAACGGGACTTCACGGTGCCCGGTCGCCGGCCGATCGCCAGCGCGATGTCGCGCTCGCTGAGGTCGGCGTAGTAGCGGAGCACGACGGGGATGCGCAGCGACAGCGGCAACCGCTGCAGCGCGGCCAGCACCGTCTCGGCCACCTCGCACTGCTCGGCCCGCGCCTCGGGGCCGGTGCCGGGCGCCGCGACGTGGGTCAGCGGCTCCACGCCGGCGCGGTGGTCACGGTGGGGGATCTCGCGGCGGAGCTTGGAGTAGCAGGAGTTGACGACGACCCGGTAGAGCCAGGGACGGATGCTCGGGACGGCGGAGAGCGAGTCGCGGAAGCGCCAGGCCCGCAGGTAGGCGTCCTGCACCGCCTCCTCGGCGTCGGCCCGGTTGCCGAGGATCAGGCAGGCGGTGCGGAACGAGGCCACGTAGCCGTCCTCGAGCCAGTCCGCGAGCTGTTGCTCCACCATCCCCCTTCATGACGCTGCGTCGCCCGGATCGGTTCGATCCGTGCCCGGGCCGGCGTCACGCCGTTGCTAGCGGGCGGCTGGCCCCTCCGGGGCGCCCGCGGCGGGGTTGGCCGGCGGCGGCCAGGGCGGGGGTGCCCACGCCTCGGGGTCGGCAGCGTGGCCGGGCACCGCCACCGGCCCCTCGTGGCCTGGCGTGCCGTCCGTGACCGGGTGGTGGCCGTGCTCGTGGCCGTGCTCGTGGCCCGGAGAGCCGTCCGTCACGGCGTGCTGCCCGTTGCCGCCTCCGCTGCCGTTGGTCCCGTTGCCGGTCGGCGCGCTGATGGCCGCCTCGTTGAAGTGCGGCACCGATTTGGCGCCCTCGTCGTGCACGGGCGAGCCGTGCGCCTCGTCGACCAGTCGGGCCACTTCGGCGCCGTCGATGATCTCGTTGTCGAGCAGCGCACGGGCGATGGCGTTGAGGCCGCCGCGGTGCTTGCTCAGCACCTCGTGGGCACGCTGCTCCTCGACGCGCAGGATCCGCTCGACCTCGTCGTCGATGATCTTGGAGGTGTCCTCGGAGTAGTCACGCGTGTGCATGAGGTCCTCGCCCAGGAAGACCTGGCCCGCCGACCCCCAGGCCATGGGGCCGATGGCGTCGCTCATGCCCCACTCGCGCACCATTTTTCGGGCGAGCTCGGTGTTGCCGACGAGATCGTTGGCGGCGCCCGTCGACAGGTCGCCGTAGACGAGCAGCTCGGCCACCCGGCCCCCCATGCGCACGCAGAGCGAGTCCTCGATGTAGTCGCGGGGGTGGATGTGGCGCTCCTCCATCGGGAGCTGGTGGGTGACGCCGAGGGCCATGCCCGTCGGGAGGATGGTGACCTTGTGCACCGGGTCGGCGTGCTCGAGGACGTAGGCCAGCACGGCGTGGCCACCCTCGTGGTAGGCGATGCGCTCCTTCTCGGCCTCCGAGAGGACCATCGACTCGCGCCGCTGTCCGAGCAGCACGCGGTCGCGCGCCGTCTCGAAGTCGGCCATGGCGATGTCGAGGCTGCCCCGGCGTACGGCGTGCAGGGCGGCCTCGTTGACCAGGTTGGCCAGATCGGCACCGCTCATGCCGGGCGTGCCGCGGGCCACCACGCTGAGGTCCACGTCGGTCGCCATGCGCTTGCCCTTGCAGTGCACGGCCAGGATGGGAAGGCGCTCCTCGAGGTCGGGCAGGGGCACGACGATCTGGCGGTCGAAGCGGCCCGGCCGCAGCAGGGCGGGGTCCAAGATGTCGGGCCGGTTGGTGGCGGCGATCATGACCACGCCCTCGGCGGTGTCGAAGCCGTCCATCTCGGAGAGCATCTGGTTGAGGGTCTGCTCGCGCTCGTCGTGCCCGCCGCCGAGGCCGGCGCCCCGCTTGCGCCCGATGGAGTCGATCTCGTCGACGAAGACGATGGCCGGCGCCTGCTTGCGTGCCGTCTGGAACAGGTCGCGCACCCGGCTGGCCCCGACGCCCACGAACATCTCCATGAAGTCCGAGCCGCTGACGGACATGAAGGGCACGCCGGCCTCACCGGCGACGGCGCGGGCGATGAGCGTCTTGCCGGTCCCGGGGGGGCCGACCAGTAGCACGCCCTTGGGGATCTTGGCGCCGATCTCCTTGAAGCGGGCGGGGGTCTTGAGGAAGTCGACCACCTCGCTGATCTCCTGCTTCACCCCGGTGTAGCCCGCCACGTCCTCGAACGTGGTGGAGGGCCGGTCGCTGCTGAAGGTCTTGGCCTTGGAGCGCCCGATGGACATGATCCCCGACATCTGGCCCCGGGTCTGGCGCCCGATGAAATAGATGAAGGCGGCGCCGATGGCGATGATGAAGAGGTAGGGGAGCAGGTCGGTGAACAGGTTCGACGAGGGGGTCGGGAAGCTGACCGCGACGCCGTTGTTCCGCATTTCGGTGACGTCGTTGGGCAGGGACGGGCTGGGGCCCTGGACGGTGTAGCTCGTCCCGTCCTTGAGCTTGCCGGTGATCTCGCCGGTCGAGTTGGAGATCTGGGCGGTCGAGACCTGCTTGGAGGAGACATCCTGCAGGAACTTCGTGTACGAGACCGACTTGGCGTTGTTCGTCTTGATCGTGCCCACGGCGAGCAGGATGGCCACGATCCCGATGGCCAGGACGCCCCAGAGCCAGCGCCAGTTCTGCCCGGACGGGCTCCCCTGTTGGGGCGTTCCGTCCCCGTCAACAGGCGCGTTCGGCCTGCCGGCCGGCTTGTCCGTGCGCTGGGGGCTCACGGCATCCATGCTAGGCGCCGTCCCTGCCTGTTGGTGACCGCCCCGTCACTTCGTCGCCGAGCGCTCTCCCTGCAGGTGGGAGCGCTGTGGGCACCGGTAACGTCTGGTCGATGACCGATTCCGAGCCCGGCGGGCCGGCTCCAGGCGCAACGGGGCCTCCCGCACGCCCGCCGGGGCCAGTCCCCGACGGGTACGTGCCCCGCGAATGGCTCCCGCCGGCCCCCGCCGTCGCTCCGCCGGCCCCGCCGGCCCCGCCGGCCCCGCCCATGGCGTCCATGCCGCCCCTGCCGGCCGAGGACCCCACCTTCTCCCTGTTGCCGCCCCCTCCCTCGGTTCTGCCCGAATCGGACGTGCCCTTCCTCGATACGCCCTGGGTCCCTCCGCAGACCAGACGCCAGGGCTGGATCTGGCTCGTCTACGCCGTGGCCGGCTTCCTCGCCGGCCAGCTCGGCGCACTGATCTTCGGCTACATCGCCGGGGGCATCGCCGGGAAGACGGCGGCGCAGATGACGGCCATCGCGTCGGCGGCGGTGCCGCCGGAGTGGTACGTGGTGTCCACGCTGCTGGGCCTGTGGATCGGCTTCATCGGCGCGCCGTGGCTGGCCAGCCGGACCCAGGGGACGCGCCACTTCTTCCGCGACCTCGGCGTCCGCTTCCGCGTCATCGACCTCGTGGGGATCGCCATCGGCATCGGCGGCCAGATCCTCGTCGCCATCATGTACGCGCCGTTCCAGCACGACATCAAGAACTTCAACGGGCCGTCGCAGAAGCTCACGGGGGCGTCGCACGGCGCGGGGTTCGTCATCATCGCCATCGCCACGGTCCTCCTGGCGCCGGTCATGGAGGAGCTCTTCTTCCGCGGCCTGCTCCTGAAGTCGCTCGTCCGCCTGTTCACCAGGATGGGGGCGGCCGGCGGCGCCCGGGTCGCCGGAGTCGTCCTGGCCGTGATCGTCGACGGTCTCCTCTTCGGCCTGGCGCACGGCGAGTGGGTGCAGCTGGCAGGACTGGCCACCTTCGGCATGATCCTGGCCGCCGTCTCGTACCGCACGGGGCGACTGGGCATGAACATGGTCGCCCACGCCAGTTTCAACCTCGTCGCCATCATCGCCATTGCGGCGAACGGCAGCGTCGTCCTCCACTGAGGCCGCAGCGGACCGTGCTGGCGGGGCGCCGCGCGCACGCCCCCTATGGTGGGGCCCGTGAACCGCCCCGTGAGCTGCCCGTGAGCCGCCCGTGAGCCGCATGGACCAGGTTTTCAAGGCGTACGACGTGCGCGGGACGGTGCCCGACCAGCTCGATGCGGACATGTGCCGCGCCATCGGCCGCGCCATGGCCCGCTTCGCCGGCACGCCCCGGATCCTCGTGGCCCGCGACATGCGCGAGAGCGGCGTGGAGCTGGCGGCGGCCTTCTCCGACGGCGTGCGGGCCGAGGGCGTCGACATCGTCGACCTGGGCATGGCCTCGACGGACTTCATGTACTTCGCGTCGGGCCACCTCGACTCGCCCGGCGCCATGTTCACGGCGTCGCACAACCCGGCCCAGTACAACGGGATGAAGCTCTGCCTGTCCGGCGCGCGGCCCATCGGGCGCGACACCGGCCTGGCCGACATTGCCGCCGGCGCGGAGGAGCTGCTGGGCCAGCCCCTGCCTCCCTTGACCGGAGCATGGAGCGAGCAGAACCTGCTGGGCGCGTGGGCCGACCATGTTGTGTCGTTCGTCGACGTCTCGACGCTGCGACCGCTCAAGGTCGTGGCCGACACCGCGAACGGCATGGGCGGGCTGGTCGTGCCGATCGTGTTCGAGCGGCTCCCCTTCACGGTGGAGATCCTGTTCCCCGAACTCGACGGCAGCTTCCCGAACCACCCGGCGGATCCGATCCAGCCCGAGAACCTGGTGGCGCTGAAGGCGGCCGTGCTCGAGCAGGGCGCGGATATCGGGCTCGCCTTCGACGGCGACGCCGACCGCGTCTTCCTCGTCGACGAGAAGGCCGAGCCGGTCTCGGGCTCGCTCACCACGGCGCTGGTGGCTGCATCCATGCTGACCAAGCATCCGGGCGAGACCATCCTCTACAACCTCATCTGTTCCCACGTGGTGCCCGAGGTGGTGACGGAGATGGGTGGGCGGCCGATCCGCACCCAGGTCGGCCACTCCATCATCAAGAAGGTGATGGCCGAGACGGGAGCGGTCTTCGGCGGCGAGCACTCCGGGCACTACTACTACCGCGACAACTTCCGGGCCGACTCGGGCATCATCACGGCGCTGTTGGTGCTGGAGTTGCTGTGCCAGAGCGGGCAGCCGCTCTCCGAGATGCTCCGGCCCTACCAGCGTTACGTGGACTCCGGCGAGATCAACACCACGGTGACCAGTCCCGCCGCCACGGTGGCCGCCATCGCGGACCACGAGCGCAAGGCCGGCGGGTCGGTCGACATGCTCGACGGGCTCACCGTCGAGCATGGGGACTGGTGGTACAACGTCCGCCCGTCCAACACCGAGCCCCTGCTCCGACTGAACGTGGAGGCCACGACAGCCGAGCGCTGCGCCGCCCACGTGGCCGAGGTGCAGCAGCTCATTGCCGCCAACGCCGGCCTCGCGGCCGGCCCGAACTGAGGAGGGAGCTCCCTGATGAGCCTCGATCCGCTCCTGCTCGACGTCCTGGCCTGTCCCGAGGACAAGGGACCACTGTTGTGGTTCGAGGACGAGGACGTCCTCTACAACCCGCGGCTGCACAAGAGCTATGCGGTGGTGGACGGCGTGCCCGTGCTGTTGATCGACGAGGCCGTCGCGGTCGGGGAGCCCGAGCACGAGCGCCTGATGGCCAAGGCGGAGAGCAACAAGGTGCGGGCCACCGGCCCGGCGTCTGGGTGAGCGGGCGGGCCTCTCTCGACAGGCCCGACACGCTCGGGCTGTGGGAGGCCGTGGCCGCGCTGCCCGAGGAGCTGGCCGCGGCGCGCCGGGCGGCCGACGACGCGTTCGGGGGCATCGCCTCCCTCGGCGCCGGCCCGGTGCACGCCGTCGCCGCGTTCGGCCTGGGCACCGGCGGAACGGCCTGCGCCGCGGCGGCCGCGCTGACGACGGCGCGCCTGCCGGTGCCCTTCTGGGTCGGCCAGGGCTCGGCGTTGCCGTCCTTCGTCAGTGCGTCCACGTTGGTCCTGGCGGTGTCGTCGTCGGGCCGTACCGAGGAGACGCTGACGGCCGCCGAGAAGGCGCTCGAGCGTGGGGCGCGCGTGGTGGCCGTCGGTGGTCAGCCAGGCGGGCCGCTCGCCCGACTGGCTGCCGGGGCGGGGCTGCCCTGGTGCCCGGTCACGCCCGCGGGCGGCCGGGCGCCGGCCCGCGTGGCGCTGGCGGCGACCACGGTGCCCCTGCTGGTCGCGCTGACCCGGGCCGGACTGCTTCCCGACGCCACGGCGACCATCGACGCGGCCGCGGCCGCCCTGGCCCCCCGCCGCGACGCGCTGGTGGCGCCGGGCGGCCTCCCCGCCGAGCTGGCCCGCCGGTTGGGCCGCACCATCCCACTGGTCTACGGCTCACCCGGCGCTCCCGCGGTGGCGGCGCAGTGGTGGAAGGCGCAGGTGAACCTCAACGCCAAGGCGCCCGCGTTCGCCGCGACGTTGCCCGAGCTGACCCACGACGAGCTGGCGGGCTGGGGGCAGGGCGGCGATGTCACGCGCCAGACGATGTCGTTGGTGCTGCTGCGCCACGCCGGGGAGGCGCCCCGCACCGCCGGCCAGTTCGACGCCGTGCGGGCGGCCACGGACGAGGTCATGGCCGACGTGTTCGACGTCACGGCAGAGGGCGACGACGAGCTCAGCCGCTTCCTCGATCTGACGCTGCTGGGCTCGCTCGTGTCCCTGTACCTGGCCGCCCGCGAGGGCGTGGACCCCGGACCGGCGCCGGCGGTCGACGAGGCGCAGGCCGGGGTGCTCCCCTCGGCGTAGCCGGTACCGGGCGCGCGGGCGGGGCGCTTCAGCGGCGGCGGAGCCAGAGGGCGCCGCCGGCCCCCGGCGCCAACGTGGGCACCTCGCCCACCATGAAGTCGTAGCGCTGCTTCGCCAGCCAATCGTTGAAGAGGACGATCTCGAACGCCTGGTTGAAGAGCAGGAACGTGTGCAACAGGTAATCCTCCGTCCATGCTCGCCCCTCCTCGACCCAGCCGCGCGGGTACTCGAAGGGCCAGAAGATGTCGTGGATGTGGACGTAGACGCCGGCCGGTACCACGGGCAGCACCCGAGTGATCAGGTGGTGGGCGTCGCTGCCCGTCTTGACGACGTGCGAGCAATCGATGAACAGGATGTCGTTGGGCTCGAGCTCCTCGAACCGCGCGACGTCGATGTTCTGCACCTGGCTGACCATGATCTCGATGTCGTCGCCGGGACGCACCAGCCGGTTCAGATGGTCGGGCTTCGGCTCAATGCAGGTGATGCGTAGACGCGAGCCCAGCCAGTGGTCGTTGGTATCGAGTGCGAGGGCGGTTGTCCAGCCTGAGCCGACCTCGAGGTAGCGCGCTGGGCGCAGGTGGCGCAGGAACGCCTGCAGGATGTATCCGTCGCCCTGGCCGTAGAAGTCGTTGTTGGTGAAGTAGCGCCGGTCGGGCTGAGGCTCGGCGTTGAGCGAGACGTCGTTCATCAGCGGCGCCAGTGTCTTGAAGAGCTCCAGTTGGGCCTCTTCGTTCAGGTCCAGGCCCTCGAGGTGATCGGGGATCCCGAAGATCCGGTCCTGCTGCGCCTCGATCTCCTTCATCACCGGCACCGGTGAGTAGAAGTGTCCCGGGGCCACCCACTCCAGGAAGGGGATGGCGCTCTCATCCATGATCGGCCCGGTCCACGTGTCGACGGCCGGCGCCGGATGCGGTGCGGACTGGGGCGGAGGCAGCGAGGCTGCCAGTTCGCGCTGCCTCTCGAGCTCGCGCTGGAGCGCCTCGATCTCGTCGGTGCGACGCAACGCTCGTAACTCGCGGTCGATGAGGGGGATCCGCCTGGCGGCCTCCCGCCAGCGCCTCTGGTTGTGATCAGGCACCGCGCCTCCGAATCAGCTTCCAGCGATCGCCACGGTCGACGATCGCTGTTGGGGCCCTGAAGGTACTAGTTGAGGCGCTCGACGATCATGGCCATGCCCTGGCCACCACCCACGCACATGGACTCGAGCCCGAACGTCTTGCCCGTGTCCTCCAGCGCGTTGAGCAGCGTGGTCATGATCCGGGCGCCGGTCTGCCCGAACGGGTGGCCCAGCGCGATGGCGCCGCCCTTGACGTTGAGCTTGTCCCAGCTGATGCCGAGGTGCCTGGCTGACGGGATCACCTGGGCCGCGAAGGCCTCGTTGATCTCCACCAGGTCGATGTCGTCGATCGTCATGTTGGCCCGGGCCAGGACCTGGCGGCAGGCGTCGACCGGGCCGAGGCCCATGATCTCGGGATTGAGCCCCGTCACCCCGCTGGCCACGATGCGGGCCAAGGGCTTCACGCCGAGCGCCTTGGCCTTGGTGTCGCTCATGACGATGACCGCCGCGGCACCATCGTTGAGCGGGCAGGCGTTGCCGGCTGTGACCGTTCCTCCCTCACGGAAGACGGGCTTGAGGTTGGAGAGGCCCTCCAGCGTCGTCCCGGCCCGCGGACCGTCGTCCTTGGTCACGACGGTCCCGTCGGAGAGGGTGACGGGGATGATCTCACGCTCGAAGAAGCCGTTCCCCTGGGACTCGACGGCGCGTGTCTGGGAGAGCAGCGCGAACTCGTCCATCTCCTGGCGGGAGACCTTCTCGAACTCGGCGACGTTCTCCGCCGTCTGACCCATGGCGATGTAGACGTCGGGCAGGCCCGACGGCGGGGACCACGGCTCGGTGACAGCGGGCGTACGGACTTTCGTCCGCTCCTCGGCGGCGGCGAATGCCGTGTTGTGAGGGCCGGTGTCGGACGCGCCGTGCGCGTAGCGGCTGACGGTCTCGACGCCGGCGGCGATGAAGACGTCGCCCTCACCGGCGCGGATGGCGTGCGCCGCCATGCGGATCGCCTGCAGGGAGGAGGAGCAGTACCGGTTCACCGTCACGCCGGGCGCGTTGTCCAGACCGGCCAGGAGCGCGGCCACGCGGGCGACGTTGTAGCCCGCCTCCCCGGCCGGCTGCCCGCAGCCGAGGATCACGTCTTCCACCTCGGCAGGATCGAGTTGGGGTACCTGCTCGAGCACGGAGCGCACGACCAGCGCACTCAGGTCGTCGGGTCGGCATTCGACGAGTGATCCCTTGTTGGCCCGTCCGATGGGGGTGCGACCGGTGGCGACGATGACAGCTTCAGGCATGGTGGGGGCTCCTCGGGTTTCGATTCGGGGACTCGAGCATTGCGCCGGGGAACCCGCCCCGGGGCGGATTGCAGGTTACTTGGCGGTAGGGAGGCGCTCAGCAGGCTCATTGGCCGCCTGAGCGGGGCGGACTGTAACGTGTTCTCGCGCGCCGAGCCCAGATGGCCGGGCCGGCGACGACATGGCGCTGACGTGGGCCGATGGGCCCCGCCACCCCGGGAGGGACACCGATGGAAATTGCCTTGACCGAGGAGCAGCAGGCGCTCAAAGGCGAGCTGCGCGCGTACTACCAGAAGCTCTTGACCCCCGAGCTGGAGCAGGAGCTCTCCACGGCGGGCGGCATCGGTCCCGTGGTGCGCAAGGTGGTCAAGCAGATGGGGAGCGACGGCTGGCTGGGCATCGGCTGGCCCACCGAGTGGGGCGGGCAGGGTCGTTCGGCCATTGAGCAGTTCATCTTCTTCGACGAGTCCATGCGGAGCGGGGCGCCCGTCCCGATGCTCACGATCAACACCGTGGGCCCGACGATCATGAACTTCGGCACCCAGGAGCAGAAGGAGTACTTCCTCCCAAAGATCCTGGCGGGCGAGATCCACTTCTGCATCGGGTACACCGAGCCGAATTCAGGGACCGACCTGGCCTCGCTGACCACCCGGGCGGTGCGCGACGGCGACGAGTACGTCATCAACGGCGCCAAGATCTTCACCAGCTTGGCGGGCGACGCGGACTACATCTGGCTGGCCACGCGCACTGATCCGAACGTGGCCAAGCACAAGGGCATCTCCATGTTCTTGATCCCCATGGACACCCCGGGCATCCGCGTGGTGCCGATGAAGCTGCTCGGCGACCACAACATCAACTACACCTTCTACGAAGACGTGCGTGTCCCCGCCACCGCGCTGGTGGGCGGCGAGAACCAGGGCTGGAATCTCATCACCAACCAGCTCAACCACGAACGGGTGACGCTGTGCTCGCCCGGCATCATTGAGCGCGTGCTCACCGACGTGCGGGCCTGGGCCCAGGCCACCAAGCTCCCCGACGGGCGCCGCGTGGTCGATCAGGAGTGGGTGCAGGAGCACCTGGCCCGGGTGCACGCCGAGCTGGAGTTCCTCCGGCTCATCAACTGGAAGGTGGCGTGGCAGGCGACGCAGGGCACCCTCGACGTCGCCGACGCGTCGTCGATCAAGGTGTTCGGCACCGAGTTCTACCTGCGGGCCTTCCGCTCGCTCATGGAGATCATCGGTCAGGCCGGCTACCTGACTCGGGGGTCACCCGCCGCTGTCATCGCCGGCCGTCTGGAGATGTACGCCCGCTCCATGATCATCCTGACCTTCGGTGGCGGCACCAACGAAATCCAACGGGACCTCATCGCGATCTTCGGCCTCGGCATGCCGCGGTCGCTGCGCTGAGCCCGCCCAGAGCCAGGAGAGCGAGCACATGGACTTCGGTTACAGCGAAGAGCAGGAGGCCGTCCGCCAGTTGGCCGGGCAGATCTTCGGCGAGCGGTCGACCCACGAGCGTCTGAAGCAGGTCGAGGCCGCCGCCGGTGACGACGGGCCCTTCGACCGCGAGCTCTGGAAGGAGCTCGCCGGCGCAGGGCTCCTCGGCATCCACCTGCGCGAGGACGTCGGGGGTGCCGGGCTCGATTTCGTGGCGGCCTGCCTGGTCGTGGAAGCGGCGGGCCGCACGGCGGCCTACGTCCCCGTGGTCGAGACCATGGTCTACGGGGCGCTGCCTCTCGATCGCTTCGGCACCGACGCGCAGCGCAAGACCTGGCTCACCGGCGTGGCCAGCGGCGAGACGATCCTCACGGCGGCCATGGCGGAGCTGGTCGGTGAGGTCGTCGTGCCCGGCGGGCTCGAGCCGGCCACCACGGCAACCGCCGAGGCGGACGGCTCGTGGGTGCTCTCGGGTACGAAGGCCTGTGTCCCGGGCGCTTTCGTGGCCGACGCCATCCTCGTCCCGGCCACCTGCCAGACGGCAGAGGGCGTCCCGGCGGGTCCCGGCGTCTTCGTCGTGGAGCGTGGCGCCGAGGGTGTCACGCTGACGCGGCAGACGACCACCACGGGACGGCCCGAGGCGATCGTGGAGCTCGACGGTGTGCGTGTCGGAGCCGACCGGCTCGTCGGCGAGGGCTCGGACGGCGCGGCGGTGATCGACTGCATCACCGAGTTCGCCACCACGGCGCTCTGCGTCGAGGAGGCCGGCGTCTGCGCCGCCGCCTTGGAGCTCACGGCGGAGTACACGAAGACCCGGGTGCAGTTCGAGAAGCCCATCGCGACGTTCCAGGCGGTCGGACAGCGCGCGGCGGACGCCTACGTCGACACGGAGGCCGTCCGACTCACCGCGTGGCAGGCTGCGGCGCGGCTGGCCGCGGGACTGCCCGCCTCCTCCGAGGTCGCCATTGCCAAGTTCTGGGCGGCGGAGGGCGGCCAACGGGTGGTGCACGCGGCGTCGCATCTCCATGGGGGCGTCGGTGTGGACCGCGACTACCCGCTGCACCGGTACTTCCTTCTCACCGAGCAGATCGAGCTGACACTGGGCGGGGCGAGCGAGAGCCTGCGCCGCCTTGGTCGGATCCTGGCGGACGAGCCCGTCTGACCGTTCGGCGGCTCTCGGCCATGCCGCGCGGTTGAGATCGGCTCGGCAAGACTGTCCCCCATGTCCATTCGGACCAATTCGGCCCGGCATTCCAGGCAGCGTGGGGGACTGGGCGGCGCCATCAGGGTCGCTGCATGCCTGGCCGTGGCGGTCGCTGCGTCGATAGCCCTCCTCAGCGACGTGCACACGTCGTTGCATACGACGGCTTCTTTCCAGACGCCCGAAATGGTCTCGGGTTGGCAATCC
The DNA here is from genome assembly GCA_963804055.1 of uncultured Acidimicrobiaceae bacterium. Classification (GTDB taxonomy): domain Bacteria; phylum Actinomycetota; class Acidimicrobiia; order Acidimicrobiales; family RAAP-2; genus Bog-473. Next base: position 821,263 of record CAWDOU010000001.1, read on the forward strand.
TCCTACCAGTCGTACGTCTGCGTGCGGCAGGAGTTCGAACAGGCGGTGCCGAAGGGGGTCAAGGTGTATGCCGGGAACGGCTTCGGCACGCCCGAGCAACTCCTGTTCGAGGCGGCCACGCTCTGGGCCGTGCCGGTGCCCGAGAAGTCGGACGCACAGTGGGTGGCGACCATCGAACCGGGGAAGGGCTGCCTGGGCTATGTGATCCGGGGGCACCGACTGTCGTGACGGCACACCTCCTCGCTGCACTGGCGTTGCTCGTGGTGCCGGCGGTGCTTCCTGCACTGGCCCTGCTCGGGGCGCGGACGATGACTGTGTTCATCACCCCGTTGGTCGGCGCCGTGCTCGCAGCCATGGCGGCTGAATTCGAGGCTGCTGTGGGCTCGACGCTCCTCACGTGGTACGTGATCCTCGTCGTGCTGGCCAATGTGGCCGCGTTGGCCACGCTCCGTCATCGCCTCGTGGTTTGGCGCAAGGCGCAACGGAGGCAATTGCAGGCGCGCGACGGAGGAGAGACGCGCTGGTGGGCTTGGCCGTCCTGGTGGTCCTGGGTCACCGTTGCCGTCATCGCCCTCGCCGCAGCCTGGCCGCTCCAGGTCCTCCGGTCACCCCTCATCGGCTACGACGCCTTTGCCATCTGGACGCTGCACTCCCTCCTCATTTACGGCGGCCACAGCACCTTCCAGGGGGCGCTCACCGACCCCGGTTACCTCTTCTCGCAACCCAACTATCCGCCGTTGGTCCCGGCCACCGGCGCGCTCGGATTCGTGGCTGAGGGCGGCGTCGACCTGCGCCTCGCCGTAATTCTCACGGCGGTGCTGAATTCGTGCGCCCTCGGTGCGGCGGGTTGCGCCATTGCCGCGAGCGCAGCTGCCCACGGCCGGGCGCTCGCCCGCGTCGTGGGCCTGGGAGCCGGGACGTGCCTCTGCCTGGTCGGCTTCGGAGTCAGCGGGTACTTCGGGGTCAGTGGGTACGCCGACCTTCTGTGGGCGGCCAGCGCCCTGGCTGCGATCCTCATCGGCCTGGTTCTCCCGCCCAGCCTGCGCAACCTCGCGGCGGCGTGGGTCTGCGCGACCGTTGCGGGTCTTACCAAGAACGAGGGGTTCATCACCGCGTGCATGATCCTTGGTCTTCTGGCCGTGCGCTACATTCCGCGCCCCGTGGTGCCCCTCACGGCGCTGTGGCAGAAGGGCGAGGGGGTCCGACGCGCGGTGAGCATCGCCTGGGCTCACTGGGCTGCGAAGGTGGTCGTGTTTGCCGGCGCCATGGCGCTGCCGGGCCTCTTCTGGGCCGGCTACGTGAGGTACGAAAAAATCGGGGTCAGTTTCGTCGGGACGTCCGGACAGTCCCTCGCACTCCGCTCCCGCGCCGTCGCTCCGGCGCTATGGGACAACATGCATGTCGTGCCTCTGGCCATCGGCGTCGCGCTTGTCGGGGCGTTGGCGCTGAGCAAATCTCGGCGCCGCATGGCTCTGGGCAACGACGTGTGGCTGTGGATCGTCGTGGCGGGATCACTGGCTGCACTGGTGATCACCTACGTCTTCGGTATCTTCGAAATCCACTGGTGGTTGTCCACCTCCGCCAACCGGACCACGATCTTCGAGAACCTCACCGCGTACGGTGACATGGCTGTGTGGCTCACCGTGGCAGCCTCGTATCAAGGCGACCGTGCTGCAGCCCCTGAGGCGGCGCCGGTCGAGCGCGTCCGTGACGACGCCCATGACATCCTCGAACCGTTGCCTTTCGCCCTTGACGCCAAAGACTAGGCACGACGGATCCCGAGAAGGGCCTGGGGGGATCTGAAAGGGCGGGGGGCCTCGGCATCCTTCAAGCTGTCCTCCATCCGCACAGAAAAAGTCTGAGGCTTTCCTTCCACTGAGCGGATCCTTCGGGAGCCTGCGTCCGGTGTCGGGCTGGACGGATGGCCTCGAGAGCCTTGGGGGACTGGCTGTATTCGGATCCTTCGTCGTGCGCGGATTTCTCGCCACTCGCAGCGTCGGCTCGGCCTGGGCAGGAATGGCGCGCGGTGAAGGTCGCTGCAATACATTGGTGCCCGTGCCAGGGTCGACCAGCGAGATGGACCGCGTCGGCGGGGGTCAGCCGCCGTCGCTCCAGATTCAGACAGTGTTGTATCGCCATACAGATGACGAGATCCGCAGCCTTGTCGAAGGCGTCCGGGCAGCGGCGCGCTTTGCCCACGGCGAGGGTGCGTTCCGATCGATCACGCTGGCTCTCGGCGACTCGTCCCCGCGCCGCGTCATTGGGCCTGAGCTCGAACAGCAGTTGACCGAAGCCCTGCCCGGGTACGGGATCGACCGCTTTCACTACGAGTTCTACGACGAGAACCGGGGATCGGCACGGGGACAGAACACCCTGTTCGATCTCCGGAACGCCGACACGGACTATGTGTTCGTCATCAATCCGGACGTCTATTTGTGCCCTGATGTCCTCTGCCAACTCCTTGGGCCCTTCCAGAAGTCCGATGTCGGCATCGTCGAGGCACGACAGATCCCTTTGGAGCACGCCAAGAAGTTCGATCTTGCGGATGGATCGACGAGTTGGGCGTCAGGAGCGTGCATGATGGTGCGAGCCGAAGTGCTGCAGGAGGTTCACGGCTTCGACGGGGACTCCTTCTTCATGTACTGCGATGACGTGGACTTCAGCTGGCGCACACGACTGGCCGGCTACGAGGTCGTCCATCAACCCTCGGCGCGTGTATTCCACGACAAGCGGATCAAATCGGATGGGAAGGTGGCCGTGAGCGACGCCGAGCGCTACTACGCGGCGGAAGCGGCCCTCCTCATGGCTTGGAAGTATTCGAGGCCAGACCTCGTCGAACAATGGTCGATGGAGCTGCTGGGCTCATCCGAGACGCCCCACCAGAACGCCGTTCAGGAGTTCCGAGCCCGCGAGAAGGCCGGGACACTCCCGACGCCCCTCGACCCAGACGGTCGCGTGGCTGAGTTCGTCGGGCACTACTACGGGGAGCACCGGTTCGATGTCGACGTCTGAGCGCTATCGATTCACGTATGAAGAGGGCTCCGTGTATTCGCACGTGGTCGATCTCGTCCGGCGCCACCACGGTTCCGACGGCGCAGTCGTCCTCGACCTGGGTTGTGGGTTCGGGTCCATCGCCGAGCCGATACGAGACCTGGGCCTCTCGTACATCGGCCTCGACAGCGATCCTGTCAGCGTCAAGGATCTGATCGATCGAGGGTTCGAGGCAGCAGAAGTCGACCTGTCCGACCCGTCCCGCCTACCGGGGATCATTGAGGCCGTGGCGAATGGGAGGCAGCTGGCGGCCATCACCGCCCTGGATTTCCTCGAACACATCACCCACGGCCCCGACCTTCTCGAAGCGTTGCGCGCGTTGTCACTGTCGCGCGGGCGTCCCGCTCTGGTCGTTTCCATTCCGAACGTGACGCACATCGACGTTGCGTCGAAGCTCCTCGTCGGCCGCTTCGACTACATGCCGACCGGTCTGCTCGACGAAACGCACGTTGTGTTCTATTCGCCGGCCCACTTGCAAAAGGTGATGGATGGGGCAGGGTGGGCCGAAGTGGGCAGGAACGACTATGAGCTCAGTCAGTCTGACCAGAAGTTTCCCGCTGACGCCGCCGTTCTGGCGCCCGGAACGCCGATCCATCGACTGCTCCTGCAGATCCGTGAACAAGCCTCGGAAGGGGCCATCGTCAACCAGTTCGTCCGGGCATACGTTCCCCTCGAGCAGCCGATCCGCGACGAACCGGCGGAGCCCGATGACGCTCCGTTTCTCAGCGTCCTCGTGCGCACCCAGGGCAAACGGCCGTCGACATTCACCGAGACGGTCCTTTCGTTGGCCGCACAGACGCTGCGAGACTTCGAGGTGCTCGTGCTCGCCCACGACATGACGTCGGAGGCGATCGCGGATCTGCAGAGAACCATCCAATGGTTCGATGGCGATTTCGCGCAGCGCGTGAGGGTGATCCGAGTCGAAGGGGGAGGTCGCGCCCGGCCGCTGAACGTCGGCGTCCGCGAGGCGCGCGGTTCGTACCTGGCCGCGCTCGACGACGACGATGTCGCCTTCGCCAATTGGGTCGAGGAATTCCACCGTACCGCCATGGCCAGACCCGGGCACGCAATCCGCACGATCGTGGCCGAACAGCCGATCAGCTCGGTGCCCTGGGCCGACGGGCCCGGTTACACCGCTCGAGGGAGCACGAACATCCCATTTCCCGAATCCTTCGATCTGTGGGAGCACATGTACCAGAATGGGTCTCCGTTCTGCGGCTTCGCATTCCCTCGTTCCGTCTTCACGGTCATGGGCGTGCGATTCGATGAGACGCTGCCCGTCGTCGAGGACTGGGATGTGATCCTCCAGGCGGCGCTCCTGTGCGGGGTTGCCGACAATGCAGGTGTCACGTCCCTCTATCGCCGTTGGGAGGGCGGCGAGTCGTCGCTTTCCCAGCATCGTGCAGACGAATGGAACCGGGCTCGGGACAAGGTGTTGGCCAGGATCGATGCCAGGACGATCCCGTTGCCCCCTGGAGCACTCAGCGATTTCCACCGGCTTCGAGACGAAGTGAACAAGCGTCGTGAGTGGATGGAGCACCTCATCTTCGAACGGGACGTGGCCAGGGAGGAGTCAGGTCAGCGAGCCGAAAAGATCGCTGAGCTCGCCGCTCGGTTGCACACGACGACGATTGAGCGTGACGTGGCGACGGCGCACGCGGAACGGACCCAGCAAGAGGTGGAACGCATGACAAAGACCATCAGCTGGAAGCTCACGAAGCCGGTGCGCGGTCTCAAGACGGGAATCGGACGGCTCCAGAACCGGGATCCGTCAGGATCCTGAGCTGGCTCCGGTCAGTTCCCGGAACGTCGGGGCGGGCGGGCGCTCGGGCGTGCGGGCGTGCGGGCGTGACAACACTGGAACACGAAGACGGCGACGCCGTGCATGCTCAGCTCGGATGGCTCCGCGGAGCCGGATTCGAGAGCCCGAGTCCGTACCCGGCCAGGAAGACCCCCGCCTCCTCGTGGCGGGGGTAGGCGCCGGCCAGCTTGTGGAACGCGGCGGAGTGGTCGGGGTAGGTCAGGTGCGCGATCTCGTGAACGAGGACCGAGTCGAGCACCCATCCGGGCACGACGCGCAGGCGGTGCGAGATGCGGATCTGGCCTGAGTAGTACGAGCACGAGCCCCAGCGTGCCGTCTGGTTGGTGACCCAGCGGACGGATTCAGGATGGGCGCCGACCAGGTAGCGGTCGCTCAGCTCGATCGCACGCGCCAGCAGGCCGTCGTCGTCGAGTCCGGATTGCAGCCGGTGGCGGGTCAGCAGCCGCTCCACCAACCAATCGATGGTCTTCTGCCGGTTCTCGACGTCGAGATGTGCGGGAAGCGACACGACGATGCGCCCTCCGACCCACTTGGCCTCCGAGGTCTTCTTGCGACGCTTGCTGATGCGGACCTCGACCTCGGGCCCCGGGTCGGCGGCGCTGCCCCTGTCCCGGCGTTCCGCCTCCATGACCGTCTCCACCCGGTCGGAATCGGGCTCGGGCTCGCACGCCGGCACCGGCGCGGCCGCCCCTGAGCCGGCCGCGGGCCCGGGCCCGGGCTCGCCGAGGTCGGCCACATCGAACAAGGTCACGCACGGCATTGTGGCCGAGAAGTGTGACCGGGCCGGGTATTCCTGGTCAGCATCCCTGCATCCGGCGATGCAGCCTCCTACCATCGCAGGGTCCGCCGACCTCGCAGGCGGGCCGAGAGGGAGGTGGGTCCGTGGGAGTTCTCTTGGCATCGGGCGGCGGTGGGTTCGTCGCCATCGTCTACATCGCCGTGATCGTGCTGATCTTCGCCGCGCTCTGGCACATCGTGGCCAAGGCGGGCCGCCAGGGGTGGGAGGGGATCATCCCGATCTACAACTACTACGTGATCCTCAAGATCGTCGGGCGGCCCGGCTGGTGGTTGATCCTCTACTTCATCCCGTTCGTCAACATCATCATCGGGATCATCGTGCTCTACGACCTGTGCAAGTCCTTCGGGAAGAGCGGCGCCTGGGTGCTCGGGTTCATCTTCCTGCCCTTCATCTTCTTCCCGATCCTGGGCTTCGGCGACGCGCAGTACGTCGGCCCGGCCGCGCAGAACCCGCACGCCATGTGAGCAGTTGACCGCCGTGCGCCGGAATGGCGCGCCGGGGGTTGGTGCGCGCCAGCCGAAGCGCTAGCCGAGGATGAGCTCGGCCAGCGTCCGCAGCGTGGCGACGTCGCCGTTCACGAGCATGGTGGTGGCGCGCGACTCGCGCCACGCGTCCAGATCGTCACGGATCTTCTCCACCGGGCCGACCAGCGCGATCTCCTCCACCAGGGAGGTCGGGACGGCCGCTGCCGCGTCGTCCTTACGCCCGTCGAGATAGGCGTCCTGAATCTTGGTTGCGGCCTCCTCGTAGCCCATGCGGGCGAAGACGTCGAAGTGGAAGTTCATCTCCTTGGCGCCCATGCCGCCGATGTACAGCGCGAGGTAGGGGCGGAAGCCGTCCGCCGCGGCGTCGGTATCGTCGCTGATGACGGTGGGGGCGAAGGCCAGGACCTCGAAGTCCCCGGCATTGCGCCGCGCCCCCGGGCGGGCGAAGCCCTCGTCGAGGGAGGCCTCGAAGGACGACATGGCACGGGGCGAGAAGAAGATGGGGAACCACCCGTCGGCGATCTCGGCCGCCAGGGCGATGTTCTTCGGGCCCTCGGCCCCCAGAATGATGGGGATGTCGGCCCGCAGCGGGTGCACGATCGACTTGAGCGGCTTGCCCAGTCCCGTCCCCCCCGGATAGGGCAGCGGGTAGTGCGGCCCGTCGTTGGTCACCGGCTTCACGCGGGCCAGCACCTGGCGCACGACGTCGACGTACTCGCGGGTGCGCGCCAGAGGGGCGGGGAAGGGCTGCCCGTACCACCCCTCGACGACCTGGGGGCCCGAGACGCCGAGGCCGAGCACGAAGCGGCCGCCCGAGAGGTGGTCCATCGTCTGCGCCGCCATGGCCATCGCCGTCGGGGTGCGCGCCGACAGCTGGCACAGCGACGTGCCGAGCCGCACCCGCTCGGTCTGCGAGCCCCACCAGGCGAGCGGGGTCAGCGCGTCGGAGCCGTAGGACTCCGCCGTCCACACGGAGTCGAAGCCGAGGCGTTCGGCCTCCCTGACGAGCTCCGCCGCGTTGGGCGGCGGGCCCGCACCCCAGTAGCCCATCTGCAAACCGATCTTCATGGACTTCATCTGTGACTCCTCTCGGCTTCCGGCGCGCCCCAGCGCCCCGAGCCTGTCAGACCTTGGCGACGATCTCCTCGGCGAACCAGTGCACCGGGCCCATGCGGGTGGCCAGCGCCTCGTCGTCAGGAGTCCCGGGCGCAATGTCGGCGAACATCCACGGCGCGCACACGAAGTCGGTCACGCCTGCGTCGGCGAAGCGGCGGTAGAGGTCGACGCTCGGCCGCTCGTTGAGCGAGAGATAGATGGTGAAGCCTTCCTTGTCCCGCCCGGCCTTGGCGAGGGCGTCGTGCAGCTCGGCAAGGTGCATCCACGCCTCCTCCTCGCTGTAGGCGCCGGCGGCGATCCAGCCGTCGCAGAGCTCCGCCGTTCTGCGCAGGGCGACGGGGGAGTGGCCACCGCAGATGAACGGCACCGGCTCGGTGGGGGCGGGCTCCATCTGGCACTCCGGGACGTCGTAGTAGTCGCCGTGGAACTCGACCCACCCGCCCCGCCACAGCGCGCGCAGGGCGACGATCATTTCGTCCAGGCGCTTGCCGCGGTTGGCGAAGTCCTGGCCCGTCAGGTCGAACTCCTCCTTGCTCCAGCCGACGCCGATGCCGAGGCGCAGCCGGTTCCCCGAGAGGAAGGCGGTGGTCCCGACGGACTTGGCGACGGTCATGAGGTCGCGCAGCGGGGCGATGTAGATGCCGGTCGTGAAGAGCAGGTTCTCCGTGGCGCCGGCACAGGCCGAAATGACCGACATGGGGTCGGGCCAGGCCGTGTGGTCCTCCCAGCCCGGGGCCCCGTCCTCGGTCTTGGAATAGGTGTAGCGCGAGGTGCGCCGGCGGGGGTTGAACATGTGGTCGGAGACGTACATGCCGCCGTAGCCCAGGCCATCACATGCCTTGGCTATCGGGAGGATCTGGCTCGTCGGCAGGAAGGCCACGGCCTGATGGAATCGGACGTCGTGGTCGCGCACGGTGCCGCCCTCAGCGAGCCCGGTCGGGCAGCGGCGTGCCCCCGACGGGAGCGGACGGCGCGAAGGCGATCGGGATGTGCTTGGTCCCGTTGATGAAGTTGGACTGCAGGCGCTGGACCTCGCCGTCGAGCCGCATGTCGGGGATGCGGTCGAGCAGGCGGTCGAACATCACCATGATCTCCATCCGGGCCAGGTTGGCCCCCAGGCAGAAGTGCGGCCCGCCCCCGCCGAAGGCGATGTGGTTGTTGGGCGAGCGGGTGATGTCGAACGCATCGGGATTCTCGAACGCCGACTCGTCCCGGTTGGCCGAGGTGTGCCAGAAGACGACCTTGTCGCCCTCTTCGATCTGTTGGCCGTGCAGCTCCATGTGAGCGGTCGCCGTGCGGCGGAAGTGCATGACTGGTGTCACGTAGCGGAGCATCTCCTCGACGGCGCCCGGGAGGAGCGAGCGGTCCTGGCGGAGCAGCTCCCACTGGTCGGGGTGGTCGAAGAACGCCGTCATGGCGCCTGACATGAGGTTCCGGGTCGTCTCGTTGCCGGCGACGATGAGGAGGAGGAAGAAGAGGTCGAGCTCCAGCTCGTTCAGCTTCTCGCCCTCGACCTCGGCGTTGAGCAGGACCGAGACGAGGTCCTCCTTGGGCTGCAGCCTCCGGGCCGTCGCCAGCTCCTCGGCGTAGGCGTAGACCTGCATGGCCGACTCGCCGGGGTCGGCCCCGGGGATCTGGTACTCGGGGTCCTCGGCACCGATCATGCGGTTCGACCAGTCGAAGACCATGCGGCGGTCCTCCTGGGGCACGCCGAGCAGCTCGGCGATCACGAGCAGGGGGAGCTCGGCCGAGATCTCTTCGACGAAGTCGGCCGTGCCGCGCTCGCACACGGCGTCGATGATGCCGTCGGCGTACCCGACGATCTGCTGCTCGAGGTCGCGCACCATCTTGGGGGTGAAGCCCTTGTTGACCAGGCGGCGGTAGCGCGTGTGCATGGTCGGGTCCATGTTGACCATCATCAGCTGCTGCTGGGCGAGCTGGTCGTCGTCCATGTCGGGGAAGAGCGAGCCGCGCCGGGCCGAGGAGAAATGCTCCCAGTCCCGATTGACGTGGACGCAGTCGTCGTAGCGCGTGATGGCCCAGAACCCGCCGCGGGGAGCGCCCTCCTGGGGGTGCCAGTAGGCGGGGGCCTCCCGGCGGAGCTCGGCGAACCACTCGTAGGGCACGCCGGCCACGAAGTTGCGCCCGTCGATCAGGTCGATCTCGTCGAGGCTCAAGGCCCCCCCTTTCCACACCTGGCGACTCGTCCCCCGTCGCCTGGTGCCTGCCCTTTTGAGGCAATTTCTAGAACGTGTGTCAGTGATCATAGGCACAGACCAGCGCCGCCCGGCCGGCTGCGGAGCGGTCCGGGGCAGCCCGCCCAGCAGGTAGCTTCGCCGGGAAGGCCATCGGAGTTCCCGACCAGGGCCCGAGCGAACTGAGGACGGCGGCGTTGACCTATTGCCTGGCCCTGCGGCTCCACGAGGGCATGCTCTTCCTGTCGGACACCCGGACGAACGCGGGCGTCGACAACGTCGGCACCTACCGCAAGATGCACGTGCTCCAGCCCGCGGAGGACCGCATCTTCGTGATCGAGTCCGCCGGCAGCCTGGCCACCACGCAGCAGGTGCTCGACCGCATGGCCCGCGACCTGGCGGCGGGCGAGGCGACCGAGAGCCTCGCCACGGTGGGACACCTCTTCGAGGCCGCGCTGTATCTCGGGCGCGTGAGCCGCGAGGTGGCGGACGAGCACAAGGAGGCGTTGGGCCGGGTCGGGGCCGACGGCACGGCGACCTTCATTCTGGGCGGCCACGTCGGTGACGAGGACCCCGACATTTTGCTGGTGTACCCCGAAGGCAACTACATCCGCGCCTCGGACGATCGCCCTTTCCTGCAGATCGGCGAGAGCAAGTACGGGAAGTTCATGCTCGAGCTGGCCGTCGAGGCTCACGTCGACCTCGTCACGGCGGCGAAGATCGCGCTCGGCTCCATGCTGAGCACGGCCTCCGCAAACCTCTCGGTCGGGCCGCCCTACGACATCGGCTTCTACCTCAACGCCACCCGGGAGCTCAGCCAGTTCCGCATCGACAGCGACTCCCCGTTGCTCCAGAACCTGCAAAAGGTGTGGGAGCGTCACCTCCTCGACGGGATCGCCAAGCTGCCGGCGATCACGCAGGACGACCTGATCGAGGTCGAGGACCCGCCGTCCTAGGCGTCGGTCCTGGGCCGGACGGCACCCTGATCGGGATTCGCACCGCCGGATGCAGCGCCTGACCGGGAGGAGAGAGATGGACGAGGAGGACACGGCGCCCGCGGGCTCGGCCGAGGACCCGGTGAGCGAGTGGATCTCGACCGGGAGTCTCCCGTCCGACGAGGAGATCCGGGCGATCGTCGAGGCGGGCTACGAGCGCTTCCGGCACGACGGCGAGGGCAAGGTGGCCGACTACATCCCCGCTCTGGCGGAAGCCTCGCCCGACGCCTTCGGTGTCTGTGTGGCCGGGGTGCACGGCGGAGTCTTCGCCATCGGCGATGCCGAGCAGGAGTTCACCATTCAGAGCATCTCGAAGCTGTTCGTGTTCGCCCTGGTCTGCGACGTGCTCGGCCCGGCCGAGGCGCGCCGCAAGCTCGGCGTCAACAGCACCGGGCTGCCGTTCGACTCGGTCATGGGCGTCGAGCTCAACGAGGAGCGCACCATGAACCCGATGGTGAACGCCGGCGCGCTGGCCACCACGAGCCTCGTGCCGGGTGACACGAGCGAGGAGAAGTTCGCGCGCATCGTGGCGGCACTGTCGGCCTTCGCCGGCCGTCCGCTGGCGATGGACGAGGCGGTGTACGCGTCCGAGGCGGCCACCAACGACCGCAACCGCGGCATCGCGCACCTCCTGAACGGCTACGGCCGGATGTACTGCGACCCTGACGTCGCCACCGACATCTACACGCGGCAGTGCTCGCTGCGCGTGTCGGCCCGCGACCTGGCCGTCATGGGGGCGACCCTGGCCGACGGCGGAGTCAACCCGCTGACCGGCGTGCGCGCGCTGGCGTCGGGCACGTGCAAGCGGGTGCTGCCCGTCCTCGCGACGGCGGGCCTCTACGAGCGCTCGGGTGACTGGCTCTACGACGTGGGACTGCCGGGCAAGAGCGGGGTGAGCGGGGGACTGGTGACGGTGTCGCCCGGGAAGGGTGGCGTGGGCACGTACTCGCCGCCGCTCGACGACGCCGGCAACAGCGTCCGGGGTCGGCACATGACCGCCTACCTGTCCGAGCGTCTCGGCCTGAACCTCTTCTCCTCGTCGCCCCGCCTCGAGGGCCCGGTCCAACCGACGGGTTGACATCCGCCGTTCACAATGGAATACTTGTAAAAGGATCTCATTGTGAATCTGGACGAAAGGAACACCCTCATGACCAGCGCAGCCGACCGCACCGACGTTGTCCGCACTGACCGTGACCAGGACTTCGAGAGCACACTGGCCGTCGACGCCCCACCCGAGGAGGTCCTGGCCGCGCTCCGCACTCCCGAGGCCGTCACCGACTGGTGGGGGCCGGCCGAAGGCTCGGGCGATGTGGGCGGCACCTTCGAGGTGTCCTTCCTCGACCGGAAGCAGGTGATCGTGCTGCAGGTGGAGCCGGCCGATCCGAGCCGGGTCGTCTGGTCGGTGCGCGAGACGCCGCTCACACCCGAGTGGGTGGGGACGACGATCGCGTTCGACGTGACCGCCGCCGCCGGCGGGACGACGCTGCACTTCCGTCACCACGGCCTCACCCCCCAGCTCGAGTGCTTCGACATGTGCCACGAAGGCTGGACCCATTACCTGGGCAGCCTGGTCTCCTACGTCGAGACCGGCGTGGGCTCCCCGAGCCGCCACGGGGGGTCGGCCGCTTGAGCGATCCCGACGAGGTCCTGCGGGCGCTCGCCGACCCGCACCGGCGCGAGATCATCCGGCTGACGCGGGACAACGAGTTGCCGGCCGGACGGATCGCGGCGAACTTCACGCTCACGCAGCAGGCCGTGAGCCAACATCTCACGGTGCTGAAGAAGGCGGGCCTGCTCCAGGAGCGCCGCGAGGGGACGCGCCGGCTGTATCGGTTCCACTCCGATGGGCTGGTGCCGGTGCGCGACCTGCTCGGGGAGTTCTGGCCGGACGCGCTCAATCGGCTCAAGCGCGCGGTCGAACGCGACCATCCGCGGAAGGGGGCGCCGGGCTCGTGACAGATCCCGTCACCGCCAGCGTGCGCGTTGCCGCGCCGCCCCATGTCGTGTTCCCGTACTTCACCGATCCCGCGTTGGCCGTCAAGTGGATCGCCGACGCGGCCTCCCTCGACCCCCGCCCGGGTGGCACCTTCTCGCTCGATGTGCGGGGCAATCCGGCCCGCGGCGAGTTCATGGAGGTCGACCCGCCCCGACGCGTCGTCTTCAGCTGGGGCATTGAGGGCCGGGGAGACTTTCCTCCCGGGAGCAGCACCGTCGAGGTGGTCTTCCAGCCCGACGGCGACGACACCATCGTGAGCCTCACGCACCGTGACCTGCCCACCGAGGACCACCGCAGCTCGCACCGGCGGGGCTGGGGCGAATTCCTGGGGCTGCTCGGGGAGGTCGCTGGCTCGGCGGGGTGACTGCCCCGGCGGGTCAGGTTCCTCGGCCCGGCGGCGCAGGTCCGCCCGCCGCGACGAGCCGGTGGGCCCTGCGGGCGGCGGGCTACCCCCGGTGCCCCCGAAACGAGAACGTGTTACAGTTTTTGGCAGCGCGGCCTTGACCTGGCAGGGACCGCTGAGTGCACGCGAGGCTGCCCCACGATGTTCCTCGAAGAGAGCCCCGAACAGCAGCAACTCCGTGCCGAGCTGCGCCGGTACTACGCCGACCTGCTGACCGACGAGGTGCGTGCCGGCCTGGCCGAGGGCGGCGAGGGCGGTGAGGCCTGGAGCCAGGTCGTGCGCCAGATCGGCAAGGACGGCTGGCTCGGCATCGGCTGGCCGAAGGAGTTCGGCGGGCAGGGTCGGCCGGCCACCGACCAGTTCATCTTCTTCGACGAGACGCGGCGCGCCGGTGCGCCCTTTCCGTTCGTCACCATCAACACCGTCGGCCCGACCATCATGCGCTTCGGCACCGACGAGCAGAAGTCGTTCTTCCTCCCGCCGATCCTCGCCGGCGAGCTGAACTTCGCCATCGGCTACACCGAGCCCGAGGCGGGAACCGACCTGGCCTCGTTGCGCACCCGCGCCGTGCGCGACGGCGAGGAGTACGTGGTGAACGGCGCCAAGATCTTCACCAGCGGCGCCGACCAGGCCGACTACGTGTGGCTTGCCTGTCGCACCGACCCCGACGTGCCCAAGCACAAGGGCATCTCCATCGTGTGCGTGCCGACGACCTCGCCCGGGTTCGAGTGGTCGATCATCCACACCGTCGGCGGCCTGACGACGACCCAGACCTTCTACGACAACGTGCACGTGCCCGTGGCCAACCGGGTGGGCGACGAGAACGAGGGCTGGCGCATGATCACCACCCAGCTCAACCACGAGCGGGTGGGGCTGGCCGCCTGGAGCGGCCTCGCCATTTCGCTCTACGAGGACATCGTGGACTGGGCCGCCGCGCAGCCGACCGACGACGGCAAGACGCTGATCGAGCAGGGCTGGGTGCAGATGGACCTGGCCAAGTGCCACGCCGAGCTTGAGGCCATGTGGTTGCTGAACTGGCGCATGGCGGTGCACGTGGCCGACGGCGAGCTGACGGGCGCAGAGTCGTCGTCGATCAAGGTGTTCGGGACCGAGCGCATCATTGAGGTCACCCGCCTGCTGCTCGGCGTGGTCGGTGCCGCCGGCTACCTGGTGCCTGGCTCACCGGGCGCCGTCCTGCGGGGCCGGGTCGAGGCCACCGGGCGCCAGGCCCAGATCAACACGTTCGGGGGCGGCGTCAACGAGGTCCAGCGCGAGATCGTGGCCACGTCCGGGCTGGGCATGACCCGGGGGTCGCGGTGAGTCCCGAGACGGCGGCTCCGGGGGGCGTGGCGGCGGCGGTGCGCTTCGAGGAGCTCACCGCGTTCCCCGACCACAGCGCCGAGCTGGCGGCACTTGTCGGGCAGGCGGCCGGCTCGCCGAACCTGGCGCCCGACGCGGTCAACGTGCCGATGATCCGCCATTGGGTCGAGGCCATGGGCGACCACAACCCGGTCTACGTGTCCGACGACGCAGCGCGCGCAGCCGGCTACGACGAGCTCGTCGCCCCGCCGACCATGCTGCAGGCCTGGATCATGCGGGGCCTGCGCCTCTCGCTGCTGATCGAGGAGGCCCGCGACGCGGGCGCCTCGCAGGGGAGCGGGCCCAACGAGACGATGATGGCCCTGCTCGATGACGAGGGGCTGACCTCGGTGGTCGCCACCAACTGCGAGCAGCAGTACGGCCGCCCGCTGGTGGTGGGTGACCGGTTGCTGGTGCGGTCGGTCATTGAGTCGATCTCGGATCCCAAGCGGACCGGGCTGGGCACCGGGCGCTTCATCACGACGCGCCTCGACTACGTGGCCGTCCCCGACGCCGATGTGCCGGTCTGGCAGCCATCGGGGGCCGAGGTGCAGGCGCTCTACGACGCCGGCGAGCCGGTGGCCACCATGCGCTTCCGCATCCTCAAGTTCCTGCCGCCGGTGAAGAAGGCGGCGCGCCCGCCGCGCCCGCGGCCGGCTCTCACTCAGGACAACGCCTTCTGGTTCGAGGGCGCCCGGGCGCACCAGCTCCTCATTCAGCACTGCACCTCGTGCGGCACGCTGCGGCACCCGCCGCTGCCGGCCTGCGCGGTGTGCGGCTCCCTCGACTGGGACGCCGTGCAGTCGAGCGGTCGCGGCACCCTGTACTCCTACGTCGTCGTGCACTACCCGCAGGTGCCGTCGTTCGAGTACCCGTTGCCGATCGGGCTCATCGAGCTGGAGGAGGGGACGCGGGTGGTCGCCAACCTCGAGGGGATCTCGCTCGATGCGATCACGATCGGCATGGCACTGCAGGCCGAGTTCGTCGACTACGACGCGGAGCTGTCCCTGCCCGTGTTCGTGCCGGCCGGCGCAGGCGGCGCAGGAAAGGGAGCCTGATGGATTTCGCCCTGACCGAGGAGCAACTGGCCGTCTCGGAGGCGGCCACCGGCCTCTTCGCCGGACTCGTGGATCCGGAGAAGATCGCCGCCATTGAGGTGAGCGAGGACCGGATCGACCGCGACCTCTGGAAGGCGCTGGCGTCGGCCGACCTGCTGGGTCTCGCCGTGCCCGAAGCCGACGACGGCGCCGGCTACGGCCTGATGGAGCTCTGCCTCCTGCTGGAGGCCCAAGGCAACGCGGTGGCCCCGGTGCCGCTGTGGCCGACCCTCGTGTTGGGTGCGCACCCCCTCGCTCATTTCGGTTCCGAGGCGCAGCGCGCCCGCTGGCTGCCCGGCGTGGTCGCCGGCGACGTGATCCTGACCGCCGCGCTCAACGGCACCGCCGCCAGCCCGACCTCCATGCCCTCCGTGCACGCCGGCGTGTCAGGCGACGGCTGGATCCTGAACGGGACCGAGCTGGCGGTGCCCCAGGCCCACCTGGCGGACCGCATCGTGCTGCCGGCGCGCACCGACGACGGCGGCGTGCTGCTCGTCCTGCTCGACCCCGCCGCGTCGGGGGTCACGCTCGAGCGCGCCGTCACGACCAATCGCGAGATCCACCCGCACCTCCACGTCGCCGACGTGGCGGTGGCGTCGGACGACGTCCTCGTCGGCCCCGCGTCGGGGGTGGCGGCGGGGCGCGCCGCGCTCGATTCGCTTCTCGTAGCCGCCACCATCGCGCTCTGCGCTCTGCAGGTCGGAGTCTGCGAGGCCGCGCTGACCAAGACGGCCGCCTACCTGAACGGGCGCAACCAGTTCGGGCGGCCGCTCAGCACGTTCCAGGCGACCTTGCTGCGTGCGGCAGACGCCGCCATCGACATCGAGGCGATGCGCGTCACCTGGCAGAACGCGGCATGGCGCTTCGACACCGGACGCGCGTCCGCCGACGCGGCACGGGCGGCCAAGTGGCAGGCCTCCGAGCGCGGGCAGCGGGCGGTGCACGCAACCCAACACCTCCACGGGGGGATGGGGGCGGACATCTCGTATCCGATCCACCGGTACTTCCTCTGGGGCAAGCAGATCGAGCTGTTGCTCGGAGGGCCCAGCGCACAGCTGTCGAAGCTGGGGGCCGACATCGCGGAGCAGGCGCTGGCCCGGGCGGGGGCGGCATCGTGAGCGCACGCGCCGCCACGGGAGTCGACCTGTCCGGGCCCACCTTCGGAGCCGTCGCCGTGGGCGACGAGCTCCCGACGCTGGTCCTGCCGATCACGCGCACGCTGATCGTCTCGGGCGCCATCGCCGAGCCGTGACTACCAGGACGTGCACCACGACTCGGTTCTGGCCAAGGAACGCGGCTCGAAGGACATCTTCATGAACATCCTGACCACCAACGGGCTGGTGGGCCGGTACGTGACCGACTGGTCGGGGCCGCGCAGCCGCCTGGCCGACGTCAGCATCCGGCTCGGCGCTCCCAACCACCCCGACGACACCATGACCCTGACGGGGTCGGTCACCGAGAAGGGGGCGCTCAGCGATGACGGCCGGTACGGCTCTGTGGTCGTCTCGTTGCGGGGCGCCAACGAGCTGGGGGATCACGTGACCGGCACGGTGACCGTCCTGCTGCCCGTGGCGGAAGCGCCGGGCACCTGATGGCGCGGTCCCACTCGTTCTCGGGCGCCACCGCCATCGCCGGCATCGGTGCCACGGAATTCTCGAAGGACTCGGGGCGCTCGGAGCTCCGGCTGGCGGTCGAAGCGGTCGCCGCCGCGCTGGCGGACGCCGGCATCGCCCCGTCCGAGGTGCAGGGGATGGTCACGTTCAGCTCGGACACCAATCCCGACATCGACATCGCGCGCAGCCTCGGTATCGGGGACCTGACCTTCTTCAGCCGGATCCACTACGGCGGCGGCGCCGCCTGCGCCACCATTCAGCAAGCCGCCCTGGCGGTGTCATCGGGCGTCGCCGACGTCGTGGTCTGCTACCGGGCCTTCAACGAGCGCTCGGGCAGCCGTTTCGGCATGGGCGTCCAGGGACGACCGCCCGTGCCGACAGCGGAGAACGCGCACATGGCGTCCTATCTCCCCGTGGGACTGCTGACGCCGGCTTCCTGGGTGGCGATGGCGGCGCAGCGCTACCTGCACGAGACCGGCGCGACCAGCGAGGACCTGGGACGGGTCGCGGTGGCCGACCGCAAGCACGCCGCCACGAACCCCAAGGCATGGTTCTACGAGCAGCCGATCACGCTGGAAGATCATCAGAGCAGCCGCTTCATCGTCGAGCCGCTCCACCTGCTCGACTGCTGCCAGGAGACCGACGGGGGACAGGCGCTGGTGGTGACGTCGTTGGAGCGGGCGCGCGACCTGCAGACCGATCCGGTCGTCATCCGCGCCGCGGCGCAGGGCTCGGGGGCGGGCCAGGACATGATGACGAGCTACTACCGCGACGATCTCCTGGGGCTGCCCGAAATGGCCGTCGTCGCCCGCCAGTTGTGGGAGACCTCGGGGTTGGGTCCGGACGACATGCAGGCGGCCATCCTCTACGACCACTTCACCCCCTACGTGCTCTACCAGTTGGAAGAGCTCGGGTTCTGCGCCAAGGGCGAGGCGAAGGACTTCGTGCGTGATGGCCGCATCGAGCTCGGAGGCGCGCTGCCGATCAACACGCACGGCGGGCAACTCGGTGAGGCCTACCTGCACGGCATGAACGGCATCGCCGAAGGCGCGCGGCTCGTGCGCGGCACCTCCATGAACCAGGTGCCCGATGTGGAGCACGTGGTCGTCACGGCCGGCACCGGCGTGCCGACCAGTGGGCTGGTGCTCGGCGTCGACCGCTGAGGCCGAGGTTCGCCACCGCCGATCAGCCGGCTGCTGACGCACGCAGGGCGGCGTCGGGGCTCGGTCGGCCCCGGGGGTGGGGCGGGCAGTCAGAGGGGGCGGTCGCCGACCGCGCCGTCGAGCTGGGCTGCGGCGGCGGCATCGAGGAGCGCGTATGCCCCACCCTTCTCGGCCTGCCAGAGCACCGCGTCGGCGCAGTTCCAACGCTCGGCGCGTAGGGACCGCTTGAGGACCTTGTTGGTGGCGGTGGCCGGCAGCTCGGGGCTCATGCGCACGAAGCGCGGCGCCCACTTGGTGCCGAGGTCGGCCTGCCCGGCCAGGAACGCGGCGAACTCGTCGCCGTCGAGCCGCTCGACACCGGGCCGCAGCTGGACCGCCGCCATGACCTGGTCGCCCACCACGGGGTCGGGCACGGCGTAGACCGACGCCAAGACGATGTCGGGGTGCCGCTGCAGGATCCGCTCGATCGGCGCCGAGGCGAAGTTCTCACCGTCGACGCGCAGCCAGTCGTGGTCACGTCCGGCGAAGTAGAAGAAGCCGGCCTCGTCGCGGTAGGCCAGGTCGCCCGTCCAGTACCAGCCCTCCTTGAGGCGGGCCGTCTCCGCCTCGGCGTTGCGCCAGTAGCCCTCGAATCCGGCCCCGCCGCCCTTGGACACCAGCTCACCGATCGCCTCTTCGGCGTTGAGCAGCCGGCCGCGGTCGTCGAAGCGGGCGGCCGGGCATTCGGCCCCGGTGGACGGGTCGAGCACGACGGTGCCCTCGGGCGCCCTTCCCAGCGCGCCTGGTGGCGTGTCCGGGGTGCGCTGCACCGTCGCACCGCCCTCGGTCGAGCCGTAGGAGTCGGTGACGGCCACGCCGAAGCGCTCGGCGAAACGGGCCACGTCGTCGGTGGTCCCCTCGTTGCCGAAGGCGCGGACGAGCGGGTTGTCGGCGTCGTCGGGCTGTTCGGGCGTCGCCAGAATGAACGACAGCGGCTTGCCGACGTAGTTGAAGTAGGTCGCGCCGGCCGCGCGCACGTCGGGCAGGAAGCCGGACGCGGAGAACCGCCCCGACGAGGGGAGCGCGAAGGCCGATCCCGCCATCAGCGCCGGCCCCCAGCCGGCCATCAACGCGTTGGAGTGGAAGAGCGGCATGGAGAGGTAGCAGACGTCGTCCGGCTCGAGGGCGTACATCTGCGCCACGATTGCCCCGATGCGGGCCAGGCGACCCTGGCTGCACAGGCAGGCCTTGGGGGCACCCGAAGTCCCCGAAGTGAAGAGGAGGTAGCCGAGCGTGTCGGGCGTCACCGATCGGTCGGCCACCTGGGCGGGCGTGGCCGACGCGTGCGCCTCCAGGGCGTCGTGTGCCGCTGCGCTGTCGAGGACGAGGACGCGGTCGTTGTCGGGTCCGACCCGGCCGAGCGCGTCGCCGATGCGAGCGCCGTCGACGAGAGGGAGGTAGGTGGAGTCGGTGACCAGGAACTGGCATTCGGTGTGCGCCAGGTCCCGAACCAGCTCGTCACCGCGGTGCGTCGGGTTCGCACCGACCACGACGGCGCCGGCCAGCGCCGCCGCCTCGAGCCAGAAGATGAACTCGGGCACGTTGTCGAGCATCAGCGCGACGTGGAAGGGGCCGTCCTGGCGGGACGCCTGCAGCCAGGCCGCCCGCGCCGCGGCCCGGGCGGCCACCTCGGCGTGGCTCAGTCGGAGGTCGTTGGCCACCAGGCCCAGGGCGTCGACATCGGCCTGGGCCAGGACAGCCCCGGTGATGGTCTCCGTGAGCGGCGCCGGGGCTGCGTCAGGTCCGGCCGGTTGCGCCTCAGCAGGGGTCACTGGTTACATCTCCAAACGTCGCTGACCTGGGGTGGGAGTCCCATTATTGGAACACGTTGCATTTTAATCACGCCCGTGTTACCGTCGCTGCAGCGCCGGCGGAACGGACCGCGGCACCGTAGACGAGGACGTGCAACCCCATGGAATTCGGCATCTTCAACGCCGCGTGCCTGCTGCCGCGGTACGTCGAGCAGCACGGAGCGTCGGCCGAGCACGATCGCATCATGGACGAGGTCGCGTTCATCGTGGCGGCGGACAAGGCGGGCTTCAAGTACACCTGGGCCTCCGAGCACCACTTCCTCACCGAGTACTCGCACCTGTCGGCCTCCGAGTCGTTCCTGGCCTTCTGCGCCGCCAAGACGAGCAACATCCACATCGGCTCGGGCATCTTCAACATCACGCCGCCGGTGAACCACCCGGCCCGCATCGCCGAGCGGGTGGCCATGTTGGACCACCTCTCCGAGGGCCGCTTCGAGTTCGGCACCGGCCGCGGCTCGTCCACCACCGAGCAGAAGGGCTTCGGGATCAACGACTCGGAGCTGACCCGCGAAATGGTGGCCGAGACCTTGCCGCAGATCGTGCGCATGTGGAAGGACGAGGACTACAGCTACGACGGCAAATTCTTCTCCATGCCCTCGCGCAACGTGCTGCCCAAGCCCTACTCCAAGCCCCACCCCGCCATCTGGATGGCGGCTGGGAGCCCCTCGACGTTCGACCTCGCTGCCGAGCTGGGCGTGGGGGTCCTGTGCTTCGGCTTCTCGACGCCCGACCAGCTGACGCCGTTGGTGGCCCGCTACAAGGAGAAGATCGGGGAGTGCAAGAACCCGGTCGGCGGCTTCGTCAACGACAACGTGATGATCACGACGACGATGATCTGCATGGAGGACGGGGCCAAGGCGCGCAAGACCTTCCTCACGGCGGACTCGAACTACCACCTGAGCCTCGTCTTCCGGTATCTCGACACCTTCCCGAAGCCCCCCGGCGTGCCCGAGTGGCCCGAGATCGTGCCGGCCATGGACGCCGACGCGCTCGATTCGGTCATCGCCTCGGGTGACGTCGCCGTGGGCACGCCCGAAGAGGTGAGCAAGGCGATCGACCGCTACGTGGCCACAGGCGCCGACCAGCTGTCCTTCGGCATGCTCTCGAGCTCCATGTCGATCGAGTCGTGCGAGGAGGCGGTCGAGACGTTCGGCAAGCACCTCCTGCCGACGTTCGACAAGGACCCCGAGCACCGGACGACCAAGCAGCGGCTCGCCGCCGGGGGCTCCTAACCCGCCTGCAGCCTGAGCTCGCCGGCCCGCAGCCGGCGGTCGATCTCGGTCGCCACGTCGTCGGGGCGTGCCGACGCAGCCACGTCGACCCGGTGGCGTTCCTCGACGCCCTGGCTCTCGAACTGCGCCCACAGATCGCCCACCACGGCGGCGTCCGCCAACGCCCCCGCGTGCTCGGGCTCGACCGTGCGGTCGACCACCCGTTGCTGCACGATCGCAATTGGAGCCCGCAGCACCGCGTAGTGGATGTCGATGTCGTGGCGCGCGCCGGCCGCCGCGAACAGGTCGAGCATGAACGGGTAGAGGATGCCCTCGGCGACGGTGAGGTAGCCGCCCGCGGCGAAGACGGCGACCGCCTCGGCGGCCGCGGCGAGCACGACCCTGTTCTGTGCGTGCGCCTCCGCACGCCACGGATCGATCGCCCCGCGGCGGAGCTTGGCGAAGAACCAGTCGAGGTCGAGGCAGGCGGAGGGCTCGTGACGGTCGGCCACGAGCGGGGCCACGGTGGTCTTGCCCGTGCCGGGGGACCCGGTCAGGAGGAGGAGCGGGGCTGTGGGCACGGACGCATCATCGCGTGAGGTGCCGGTCCGGGCCTGCGGGCACCATCCGGCGCCGGAACGGAAGCTCGTCGGGGAGCGCGGTGAGTTAGCTGGCCGACGCCAACCCGACGATGGGCCTGTTCAACGACAGACCGCCCATGGACCCCCCGAAGTTGGCGTCCCCGTAGTTGAAGATGCCCCCGTCCGAGGCGGTGATCCAGTAGCCGCCGTCGTCGGGGGTCGGGGCGATCCCGACGGCGGGCTTCACCAGGCCGTCCCCGCCGGCCGAGCCGAAGAAGCGGGCGTCGCCGAAGTTGAAGATGCCGCCATCGGAGGCGACGAGCCAGTACCCGAGCCCGTCGTGCGTCGCCGCCATGCCCACGATCGGCTTGTTGAGCCTCTGGCCGCCCATGGAGCCGTGGAAGGCGGCGTCGCCGAAGCTGAAGATGCCGCCGTCTGAGGCGACGAGCCAGTACCCGAGCCCGTCGTGCGTCGCCGCCATGCCCACGATCGGCTTGTTGAGCCTCTGGCCGCCCATGGAGCCGTGGAAGGCGGCGTCGCCGAAGCTGAAGATGCCGCCGTCGGACGCCACCATCCAGTACCCACCGCCATCGGGGGTCGCCGCCATGCCGACGATCGGGGCGTTGAGCGGCTTGCCGCCTTGGGAGCCGAAGAAGGCGGCATTGCCGTAGTTGAAGATGCCGCCGTCCGACGCGACGAGCCAGTAGCCGCCGTTGGACGGGGTCGCCGCCATGCCGACGATCGGTCGGTTCAGGCGGATGTTGCCCGTCGAGCCCAGGAAGTTCGCGTTGCCGAAGGTGAAGATGCCGCCGTCCGAGGCCACCAACCAGTACGACGAATTCGGCGGGGCGGCCGGCGCCGGCGACGGTGGGCCGGGAAGGCCCGCCGAACCGGCGAAGGCGACCACCTGGTCACTGGCCGGGGCGAGGAGGAGCCCGTCGCCGACCGACGGGGTGGGGAAGTGGTTGGCCTGACTTCCGACGCTCAGCTGCTCGACGGTGGCGCCGGTCGACGGGTTGATCCCGAAGAGCGAGTTCCCGCCGATCGACCAGACGAGCCCGCCGGCGGTGATGGGCGGGCCGTGGCCACTGCCGTTGGTCCACAGCACGGAGACCGAGGCGGGCGACGCGCTGGTCTGGAGCGCCTGCAGCCCGCTCTCGCACGGCACGTAGACCACGCTCCCGGCGACCGCATCGCCACCGCCCGCGATCGCTCCGGGACACACCGCCGCGGTCGCGATGCCCGTGCCGGTGTTCCCGCCCAGATTGGACTGGCTCACCAGATAGGCCAGCTGGTTCTTCCCGACCTGCAGTGCGGTCCCATTGGAGAGCAGCGCCGGTGCGGTCGACCCGAGATCCTGGTCGTGCGAGTTCATGTAGGACCAGTTGCTCGGTGCGAAGTACTGGGTGCGGGCCAGGCTGGGTGACAGCTGCAGGATCGAGTCGCTGAAGTCGTACGGATTCGATGACGACCCGTTGCCCGTGGCGACCCAGATGTTGCCCGACGCGTCGACTTCGGGCGCGGCGCCTCCCATCCACACGGCCCCGTCGTTGCCGATCGGCACCGCCTGGTAGTACCCCGGCGCCCCGCCGCCCTCGGGGGCCGAGCCGACCCAGCCGCTGTACGTCGAACAGTCCCCGTCATTGCCCCCGTACCCGAAGATCACGTTCCCGTTGCTGAGGTTCAAACCCGTTCGTTGCAGGATCGCCGCGGGGTCCTGGCCGGGGGGATCCACGCCCTCGTCGAGCAATGTGGTGCCGGTGTACATGTTGAGGCCCACGAGCGCATGGGCCGGGCTGCCGCCGCTGAGCTCGTCGGCGACGACGAAGATCTCGCCGCGGGCGACGTCGAGCACCGGGGTCCCTGTGATGCCGACCGTCGGGCTGATGTCGCCGCAGGGCAGGTCGCCCGACGGTACCGGTGTCCCGACGTGACTCGACCAGAGCACGGCGCCGGTGTCGGCCGCCAGCGCATAAATCGTGTCGTTCTCGGTCGCCACGTAGACGCGCCCGGTGGCTTCGAGAGGTTCCCCGTAGACCTGCCCGTCGAGCACGGGCGAGGT
Source organism: uncultured Acidimicrobiaceae bacterium (assembly GCA_963804055.1). Classification (GTDB taxonomy): domain Bacteria; phylum Actinomycetota; class Acidimicrobiia; order Acidimicrobiales; family RAAP-2; genus Bog-473. The sequence continues at coordinate 845,061 of CAWDOU010000001.1, forward strand.
CCAGGCGTTGGTCGCCGAGGAGAAGGACACCCCCGAGGTATCGGCTCCAGACCCGAGCGGGTTGCCGTGATAGACGGTCCAGGAGGTGGTGGCGTCGACGTGGGGGACCGCGGCGGACGCGCCGACGGTCTCGACCGCGCCGAGAGCGCCAGCGGTGCATGCGCCGAGCGCGAGCGCGAGCGCGCCGAGCCCGCAGGCGATGGTGGTCCTTTGCCGCATGGCTCGGAGCGGCGTGGCGCTCCGACGGCGCAAGCGAAGAGTGTTCGTTCTCGGGGGGATGGACGAACCGTATCCGGTCGGGCCAGTGGCTGTCGACGGACGTTGTGCGTCCATTGCGTCCATTGCGTCCATTGCCGCACGTCCACGAGGACGACCGGCGGGTCAGGCCGGGGCGGGGGTGAGCGAGTTGCTAGTGCCCGGCGTTGACGATGGCGGCGGCCCACGTGTAGTCGGGCTTGCCCGACGGCGACCGCTCCACCTTGTCGACGACATGGAGGCGGCGAGGCACCTTGTAGCCGGCCACGAACTCGCGGCACCGCTCCTGAATCGCCTCGAGGGACGGCACGTCGTGTCCCGGTCGTGGCTCGATGATGGCCGCCACGGTCTGACCCCATCGTTCGTCGGGGGCGCCGCAGACGATGGCGTCGAAGACGTCGGGGTGCGAGCGGACAGCCGACTCCACCTCCTCGGGGAAGATCTTCTCGCCCCCGGAGTTGATGACGATGGAACCGCGGCCGAGGAGGGTGATGGAGCCGTCGGCCTCGACGGTCGCGTAATCGCCCGGCATGACGTAACGCGTGCCACGCACCTCAATGAAGACCTCGGCCGTCTTCTTGGGGTCGTTGTAGTAGCCCTGCGGGATGTCGCCCGCCCGGGCGATCTTGCCGATGACGCCCGATCCAGGCTCGACGGGCTGGAGGTCCTCGTCGAAGACCACCGTCCTTCCGAGCAGGTGCACGGTGGGACCGCTCTTCATGGCGGTGTTGTCGGCGGTGACGACCGTGAGGCCGTTGTTGCCACCCTCCGACGACCCGACGGCGTCGGTGATGAAGAGGTTGGGGAGCTGCTCGAAGAACTGATCCTTGACCGGCGAAGAGAACAGGGCCGCCGAGGAGACGACCGCCACCAGCGTCGAGAGGTCGAAGTCGTCGCGCGAGCCCGCCAACGTCTCGACGAGCGGCTTGCCCATCGCGTCGCCGGTGATCATGACGGAGTTGACCTTCTCGGCTCCGACCAGCTCCCACACCTCGCGGGGGTCGAACTTGGCCATGAGGACGATCTTGGAGCCGACGAAGCTCTGCCCCATGACGCACCACTGTGTGGCGCCATGCATGAGCGGGGCCACAGGGAGGTGCACCATGCCGCCACCGGCACCCTTGGGCGCCATGACCGCCGGGTCGGTGATGCGCTCGTTGCTGATGGGGTCGATGCCACCGCCGAGCGCGTAGAAGACGTCCTGGTGGCGCCACACGACGCCCTTGGGCATCCCTGTGGTGCCGCCGGTATAGAGGATGTAGAGATCGTCGCCCGAGCGCGGGCCGAAGTCCCGTTCGGTCGACTGTCCCGCCAGCGCGTCCTCGTAGGGGACGGAGCCGGGCGCCGGCTCGGCGTCGCTGCCGTCCTCGATCACGAGGAGGTGCCGCATGTCGGGCAGCTCGGGCTGGAGCGCCGTCACCAGGGGTGAGAACTCACGCTGGTAGACGAGCGCCTTGAGGTCGGCGTTGCCCATCAGGTACCGGAGCTCGTCCTTGACGTAGCGGTAGTTGATGTTGATCCAGATGGCCCGCAGCTTGAAGACGGCCCAGGCGGTCTCGACCCACTCGACCGAGTTGTAGGCGTAAATCCCGACGTGGTCCCCCGGCCCGATGCCCTGGGCCGCCAGGTGGTGGGCCAGCTGGTTCGCCCGCGCCTCCATCTCGGCGTAGGTCCGTCGCTGGCCGTCGGCGACCAGGTACTCCCGTTCGGGATAGGCGTCGACGGCCGCCTCGAAGAGGTCGGCGAGGTTGAACTCCATCGGTCCGAGATTAGAACACGTTCTTGTTCTGTGGGCAATCGGCCGGAGGCCCGCTCACCCCGTGACGCCGACGATGGGCTTGTTCAGCTTGATGGCCCCGGTCGAGCCCAAGAAGGCCGGCCCTCCGGTGGTCGGGAACGTGAAGATCCCGCCGTCCGATCCGCTCAGGTAGTAGCCGCCCGCCACCGACGTCATGCCCACGATCGGCTTGTTGAGCTTGATGGCCCCGGTCGAGCCGAGGAAGGGCGGGCCACCGGCTGCGGGGAAAGCCGAACACGCCGCCGTCGGACGCCACCAGGTAGTAGCCGCCCGCCACCGGGGCGGACATCCCCACGATCGGCTTGTTGAGCGGCGTGCCGCCCATGGAGCCGTCGAAGGTGGCGTTGCCGTAGTTGAAGATGCCGCCGTCCGACGCCACCAGCCAGTAGCCCAGCCCGTTCGGCGTGGCAGCCATGCCCACGATCGGCTTGTTCAAGTGGAGGGACCCGGTCGAGCCGTAGAACTGGGCGTCGCCGTAGTTGAAGACGCCGCCGTCGGAGGCCACGAGCCAGTACCCCCCGCCGTCCGGCGTCACCACCATGCCGACGATGGGCGCGTTCAGGCGCGTGCCCCCGGTCGAGCCGTAGAACTGGGCGGAGCCGAAGTTGAACACCCCGCCGTCGGCCGCCACGAGGTAGTAGCCGTCGCCGGCGGGCATCACGGCCATGCCCACGATGGGCTGGTTGAGCGGCGTCCCGCCCATGGAGCCGAGGAACGGCGCGCCGCTCCCGTAGGAGAACACGCCGCCGTCAGAGGCGACGAAGCGGTACCCCGAGCGGGCGATGGGAGCGCTGGCGACGAAGGGGTTGGGCGCCCCGGCAATGGCGAACCCTGTCGCCACGCACTGCCAGTTCGTCACGCAGGACACGCCGTTGAGATGTGTGTCCGTCGCCCCATCCTGGTTCGGTGTGGTGGCAAGCGCCCACGTGGTGCCGTCCCACGTCAGGGCCTCTGTCGTGTCGCCGGCGGACGGTGACGAATAACCCACGGCGGAGCACGACGTCGCGCTGAAGCAGTCGATGCCCTGGAGGAAGTTGCTGTCCGAGCCGGCGCTCGGGCTCGGCACGATGTTCCACGCAGTCCCGTTCCACATCTCGAAGAGCGTCACGTAGGTGCTGGTGAATCCTCCGCCGGCGGCCATGCACCACGACGAGCCGACGCACGACACGCCGCTGAACGACACGCTGGTCTCGCCGGTGGGGTTGGGGTTGGGGATTGCGGTCCACGACGACCCGTTCCATTGCTCGGTCAGGCCCAGCGTCCCCCCGGACCCTGTGCCCACGCCCATGCACATGGTGGGCGAGGCGCACGAGACGGAGGTGAAGTAGCCGCCGCCCGACGGGCTCGGCGGTGAGCCCAGTGTCCAGGTCGCCCCGGCCAGGCCCAGCGCGACGGGGGAGTACATGCTGCTGCCGAAGTAGGCCTGGCCCACCGCCATGCAGAAGGTCGCACTCAGGCACGAGATCCCCTGCAGGTAGGTGCTCGTGGACCCCGGCTGATCGGGGCTGGTTGCCACCGTCCACGCCGAGCCGTCCCACTGCTCCACCAGAGTGTCGTCACCGGTGCCGCCGACGGCGACGCAGAAGCTCGTCGAGGCGCAGCTGACCGCCGCCAGCCCCGCCGACCCGGGCACCGCCGGCCCGGGCATGACCGTCCATGACGACCCGTCCCACTGCTCCATGAGCGGTTGGGGACCGGCGCCGAGCTGTCCCACCGCGACGCAGAAGTCCGCGCTCACACACGAATCGCCGAAGAGGATGCCCTGGTCGACCGTGGGCGTGGTGCCGGCGGTCCAGTTCGATGCGCTGACCGTGGCGGGGACGCTGAGGGACGCTGCGTGTGGATGGGCACTCGCGCCCGTCGTCGCGCCCGCCGGCGCGGTGCCGACCACGAGCCAGGCTCCCGCGAGAGCGGCGACCAGCGCCGGCACGGCGAGACGACTGTCCAGGCCTCCGGCACGACGGGCGGCATGACGGGCGGCACGACGGGCGAACGGCATCACAGGTCCCCTCTTTCTGGGGCCCACGGTGATGGTCCCGCGCCGCGTGACGCTAGTTGGCAGGCGTCGGCATGTCAGCGATACCGATTTGAATCGGGCGTCGCGTGGGGTTCAGTCGAAGAGGTCAGGATCGCTCCGGCAGATCTCGTCCCACAACGGCTGGAACGAGATCCAGCCCGAGTAGGGCGAGGCGGAGAACTCACGCGTGTAGCGGGCCCCCTCGTCGTCGATGATGACCGGCGTCCCCGCCGCTTCGGCCAGCAGCTGGGCCTGGCACGAACGCTCCATGGTGATGAACCACCAGGCCGCCTCGTCGACGGTGTGCCCGACGGTGAACAGACCATGATTGCGGTGGATCGTCGCTTTGTGTGGGCCCAGCGCTGCCGCCAGAGCCTTGGCGGCGGCCTCCTCCAGCACCACGGCACCGCCACCTTCCTCACACACGGTGTGGTCCTCGTAGAAGACGCACGCGTCCTGCGTGATGGGATCGAGCGGGCGTCCGAGGGCGGACCACGCCTTGCCGTAGACCGAGTGGGCGTGGGCGGCCGCCACGACGTCGGGACGCGCCGCATGCACGGCGGAGTGGATGGCGAACGCAGCGGGGTTGACCGGGCGGTCGCCTTCGACGACCTCGCCGGTGTGGCTGACGAGAATGAGGTCGGACACGCGGACATGGCGGAAGCTCATGGCGAACGGGTTGACCCAGAAGTGGTCGGTCAGCTCGGGGTCGCGTGCGGTGATGTGGCCGGCGACACCCTCCGAGAAGCCGAAGCGCCCGAAGAGGCGCAGCGCGCCCGCCAGCTTCTGCTTGCGGTGCAGCCGCTCCTCTTCCACCGTGTCGAATTTCGGGGGGACCGGCGGCCTGAGGGTGCGGGGCACGGCCGGTGCGGCGTCGGAAAGGGCCTGTTCCATGGGTAGAAACTATCGTCTGCCCATGACTCTTCCGACCGCCGCCACGCTGGAGATCGCCGCACCCGCCGAGAAGGTCTGGGCCCTGGTGTCTGACCTGCCCCGGATGGGGGAGTGGTCGCCCGAGAACGCGGGCGGCAAGTGGGTCAAGGGCGCGACGGGACCGGCCCTCGGCGCGGTGTTCAAGGGCACGAACAAGAACGGTCTGCGGCGCTGGTCCACCACGGTGACGGTCGTGGCCTGTGAGCCCAGCAAGGTGTTCGAGTTCGCCGTGACCTCCGGACCGCTCGAGGTCGCCACCTGGCGCTACGACTTCGAGGCGACCGAGGCCGGTTGCCGGGTGACCGAGTCGTGGAAGGACCAGCGCAAGCCGTGGTTCGCCACGGTCGCCCGTCTCATGGGTGACCACAGTGCTGCCCACGCCGAGCAGGAGATGCAGAAGACGCTGGCCAACCTGGCCGCAGCCGTCGAGTAATCGCGGCCGTTCAGCCTTCCAGCCTCCGCACCACATGCCGGGCGGCCGCGGCATCGCCCGGGCCGGCCCGCTCCTCCAGTCGCGAGACCACGGCGCGGCGGTGCGGCTCGTCGACGTTCCCGCCGTACTTGAACTTCGCCGAGACCTCTTCGACGGCGATGGACAGACCCAAAATGCCGAGGAGCTTCGCCGCATGGGACACACCCGGGTCGGCCACCGCCACATCGGGCTGCAAGGTTGCGAGCTGACGTCGCAAGATGGCGGCGACGCTGCCGGGTGCGGTGCGCTCGTCGTACACCGTCGCCGTGCCCACCAGCTGCACCGCGCCGTAGTACGTCGTCGGGATGCCGAGGGCGGGGTCCTCGTCGCCGACCGCCTTCCACGACGACGGGATGAAGGCCCAGTCGTCAGCGATGCTCAACAGGACCCGCGGATTCTCGGCCAGGGCGGCGAACACGGGATTGGCCCGCACGAGATGCAGCCACACCGTGTCACCGTCGAGCACGAACTGCGTGGGCACGACGACCGGGAGTCGGCGTGTCAGGCCGCCCGGTGCAACCAGGTGTCCGAACGGATGGGCACCGACAAAGGGCCGCCATTCGTCCTCCCCGAAGGTGGCGTCGGCCGGTGCGATGAACATGGACTCAGTCTGACCCAGCCGGCGCAGATGGCCCAGCCGGCGCAGTTGGCCCAGCCGGCGTCACCCCCGGCCGTGGGCTGCGGAGCATTCAGCCCGCGCTGACCCCGAGTTCGTCCATCGACTCGGCCCGGTGGCGCCTGTAGTCGACCTTGCCGTTGGCCGCCCGGCCGATGGTGCCGACGGCCCGCACCCGGCGGGGCGCCTTGTAGGAGGCGAGCCGGTCCTTCACGTGGGCGATCAGCTCGGCCTCGAGGGGGTCCTCGGCCCCGCCCGGATGCAGCTCGACCACCGCCACGATCTGCTCGCCGTACGTCGGATGGGGAACACCCACCACGACGGCGTCGCTCACGGCCGGGTGCGTCTTGAGCGCCTCCTCGACCTCCTCGGGGAAGATCTTCTCGCCGCCCGAGTTGATGCAGACCGACCCCCGGCCCAGAAGGTGGATGGTCCCGTCCGTGTCGACCTGGGCGAAGTCGCCCGGGATGGAGTAGCGCACCCCGTCGATCTCCTTGAAGGTGCGGCCGGACTTCTCCTCGTCCTTGTAATAGCCGAGCGGGTTGCGGCCGCCCAGCGCCAGGACGCCCACCTCGTCGGACCCGGGCTCGACAGGCCGGCCCTCCTCGGTGAGCACCTTCACGTCGGGGCCGAGCGTGAACGACGCCGTCTTCGCCGCGGCACCGCTGGCCGAGACCGACACCCCCATGCCCAGCGCCTCCGACGAGCTGAAGGCGTCGACCAGGAGCATTCCGGGGTGATGGGCCAGCAGCGCCTCCTTGACCGGCTCGCTCCACATGGCACCCGACGAGATGATCATCAAGAGCGAGCTCAGGTCCCACCCGCCCGGCCGCTCGTCCAACGCGGCCAGCAGCGGGCGGGCGAACGGGTCGCCCACCCAGACGACGACGTTCACCTGCTCGCGCGCAATGGTGTCGAGCAGCTCCACAGGGTCGTAGTGGCGTGATTCGAGGAGGCAGACCCGCCCGCCCTCGGCCAACACGGTGTTGGAGGGGAAGTTGCCGGTCCCGTGCATGAGCGGGCAGGCCGGCAGGATGGTGACGCCGCCGGGGCTCGCCTCCAGCGCGGCGCGCACGGCCGCGATGCCGCCATCGACGGGATAGTGGCGCACCGCGCTGTCGATCAGCCGGACGAACAGATCGTCCTGGCGCCACATGACGCCCTTTGGCATGCCGGTGGTGCCGCCGGTGTAGAGCATGTAGAGGTCGTCGCCACTGCGACCCCAGGGTGCCGACACCCGTTCGATGGCGGACTTGGCCGCGTCCTCGTAGGGCGTGGCCCAGTCGGGGCACGGGCCCGAGCCGTCGTCGACCCAGAGCCACCCCTTCACCCGCGGCACGCGGTCGAGGATCCCTTCGATCCGATCGGCGAACGCCCCGTGGAAGACGACGGCGATGGCGTCGGCGTTGTCCCACAGATAGCTCAGCTCGTCGTTGCCGTAGCGGTAGTTGGTGTTGACCGGGACGAGGCCGACCTTCACCGCGGCGAAGGTGGTCTGCAGGTACTCGGGCGAGTTGTAGAGGTAGATCGCCACCTTGTCCTGCTGCACCGCCCCGAGGTCGAGCAGGAATTGCGCGATGCCGTCGGCGCCGCGGTCGAACTCGCTCCAGGCGATGTTGCGGTCGCCCTGCGTGACGGCGATGGAGTCGGGCTGCACGTCGGCCACCGTCTCCCAGACGTCTGCGTAGTTCCAGTTGCTCATGCGATCACTCCCATGTCCACCCCCCGCCCCGCAGAGATGCATGAAGCGAGGCGATGAGCCTACGCTCCGCGCGTGGACCTCGGCCTGCCCGGCGACGACGACCCCCGTCGCGCGGCGGTGCGGGACTGGCTCGACGAGCACCCGCACCCGACCGGCCGCCAGCTGGCCGAGGCCGGCTACGTGGCGCCGCACTGGGCCCCGCCCTACGGGCTCGATGCCGATCCGCTGACCCAGCTCATGATCGACGAGGAGCTGCGGCGGAAAGGCGTCAGGCGCCCGATCAACCCCATCGGCATCGGATGGGCGGGGCCAACCCTTATGTACGCCGGCACGGAGGAGCAGAAGGACCGCTGGCTCTGGCCGCTGCTCAGCGGGGAGGACTTCTGGTGCCAGTTGTTCTCCGAGCCCGGTGCCGGCTCGGACCTCGCCGCGCTCAGCACCCGGGCCGAGCGCGACGGCGACCACTGGGTCGTCAACGGGCAGAAGGTGTGGACCAGCTACGCGCACATCGCCAAGTGGGGGATCCTGCTCGCCCGCACGGACCCGACTGCCACCAAGCACATGGGCATCAGCTATTTCGTGTGCCCCATGGATGCGCCGGGAATCGACATCCGACCGCTGATCGACATGACGGGGGAGCACGCCTTCAACGAGGTGTTCCTGACCGATGTGCGGATCCCGGCTGATCATCTTGTCGGGCCCGAGCACGGCGGATGGGAGCTGGCCAAGGTCACCCTCGGCAACGAGCGTGTCTCGCTGTCGGGCGAGGGCGCGCTGTGGGGGATGGGCCCGACGGCCGAGGATCTGGTGGCGTTGGTGCGTGAGGGCGGCGGGGCGCCCGACCCATCCGCGAGGGACCGCCTGGTCGACGTCTGGATCGAGGCCCAGATCCTGCGTGTCCTGCGCCTGCGCATGGTCTCGGCGGTCCTGGCCGGCCGGGCCCCCGGCGCCGAGGCCTCCGTCCGCAAGGCCATCGCCGACGCCCACGGCCAGCACATCATGGACCTGGCCCGGGACCTGGCCGGGCCCTACGGGATGCTGGCGGGGACCGGCCCGGTGGGTGGCCCGGGCCGCGCCACCGACCCCACCTGGTCCCGTGGCTTCCTCTTCTCGCCGGCGCTGACCGTCGGCGGCGGCACGGCCGAAGTCCAGCGCAACATCGTGGCCGAAAAGGTTCTCGGTCTGCCGCGAGATCCCTGACCCTCCACCGTTACCCACTCGGTACGGGGGCGCGTCGGCCCGCCGAGCGACCGCATGATGCCAGTGCGCCGCACGGGTGCAACGGCCGATGTGCATCCCGTGCCGGCCGAATCGGCTGTGACTGTGGCTGTGGCTGTGGCTGTGACTGTGGCTGTGCCGGAGTGTCCGGTCTGGTGGGAGACGGGCCGCGAGGGCCATTTGAGCGGGAGGTTGCAATGCGGAAGGTGTTTCTGTCCGGTGCGCTGGCGCTGATCGGCCTGGCGGCCCCGGCCGCTCTGGCTCTGACCCCCGCCGCCACCGCGCCGGCGGCTGCGGCGTCGGCTCCGACGCACGCGGCGGTCACCGCCGGTACTGCGGTACCAGGGCTCTACCACGTCCCGATCATCGGCAAGGTCACGCTGCCCGGAGCGCTGGGCTCGCTGCTCGGCGGCCGCAACGCCAACGGCCTGCGGCGCGCCACGGCGGTGCAGTCGTCCAACTGGGCGGGCTACGCCGACACCAACGACACCTTCAACTCGGTGGCGTCGTCGTGGACGGAGCCGACGGTCAACTGCGCCAACAGCAACAGCGGCCTCGACGGGATCCTCGGACTGAGCACGCTGGACGGGTTGCTCGGAGGTCCAGGCGCGGCCTCGGCCTTCTGGGTCGGCCTCGACGGCTACAACTCGACGAGCGTGGAGCAGCTCGGGACCGACTCGGACTGTGACTCGGGGTCACCGAGCTACTACGCCTGGTACGAGATGTACCCCAACCCCTCCGTGACGCTGCCGAGTCAGTATCCAGTGCAGCCGGGTGACCACCTGACGGCCCTGGTGTCGGCCAACTCGGCCGGCACGTCCTTCACGCTGATGATCAAGGACAGCACGGCCGGCTGGACCTTCTCCACCACGCAGACGGGCAGCGGCTTCGCCCGCTCCTCGGCCGAGGTGATCGCCGAGGCACCGTCGTCGTGCAGCATCTTGTTCTGCAGCGAGGTGCCCCTGGCCGACTTCGGCCAGGTCGACTACTCGGGCTCGTCGGTGATCGACTCCGCCGGCACCAAGGGCTCGCTGGCCTCCTTCGACGCCAACGAGATCACCATGTCGGACAACGGGACGACGCTCGCAACGCCGAGCAGCCTCAGTTCGGACGGGTCGTCGTTCTCGGTGGCCTGGAACGCTTCGTAGTCAGCTCGTCGAGTCAGCTCCGGACAGCGCCGGGCAGCGGGGGCCGGCCCGCGTCTACAGCTCGAGCGGTCCGGCGTTGGCGAAGCCCTGGCGCACGCCCTGGCCGGCCCGGGCCGTGAGCTGGTCGGGCTCGTAGAGCATCAGGTACGCGTTGCGGGCGTGGTCGCGCGAGCGGTTGCGGAAGACCATGGCCAGCTCGGCCGGGTCGTCGGACTCGTCCTCGTGGACGAAGACCTCCAGGATCGGCGTGTTGGTCATGAGCTGGGCCGTCATGATCCCCGTCGAGGCCTCGTGGGCGCAGACCTTGTCCACCTTCTCCTTGCCCGGCATGCCCAGGGCGACGACGATCCGGGCGCCGTCCTCGTCGATCATCTTCTTGGCCGCGACGGCCAGGTCCTTGAAGCCGGGGACGGTGCGGCGCAGCACGGCGAATTGGGTGCCGTAGCCAGGGCATTCGGACAGCTCGTCGAGTGCCTCGCCACCCATGTCGTAGCGGGCGAACATGGTGTCGACCACGCCGATCAGGTCCATGACCCATTCTCGCGCAGAGCGTCACCTGGTCCGGCCGGGACGCCCTGGTCCACAATGACCAGGTGAGCGACCAGTTGAGCGACCAGGCGAGCGACCAGGACCCAGCGGCCCAACGTCTCCGAACGACACCGCCGGGGCCGAGCACCTGGGTCGAACGGGATGCCGCCGTCGTCTGGCACGGATTCACCCAGATGGCGGCCTACGCGGGGAACGCCCCACTCGTCATCGACCGGGCGGAGGGCCGGGAGCTGATCGACGCCGACGGCCGGCGCTATCTCGACGCCATCTCGTCGCTGTGGGTCAACACGCTGGGGCACCACGTCCCCGAGCTGGACGCCGCCCTGGTGGCGCAGGCGGGCAAGGTGGCGCACTCCACCATGCTCGGCAACGGCAACACGGTCGTCGTCGAGCTGGCCGAGGCCCTGGCCCCGGTGGTGCCGGTCGACGACCCCCACTTCCTCTTCGCCGCGGATGGGGCGGTGGCGGTCGAGCAGGCTCTCAAGATCGCGTTCCAGTACTGGGTCAACCGCGGCGTCACCGGCCGTGCCGAGTTCCTCGCGCTCGGCGATGCGTACCACGGCGACACCCTCGGCGCCCTCTCTCTCGGCGACGGCGGCGTGTTCAGCGCCGTCTTCGAGCCGCTGTGCTTCCCGGTCGTGCGCACGCCGGGCTACGCCGACCCGGGTTGGGCCGACAAGGCGTGCGCGACCATTCAGGCCCACGCGGACGAGTTGGCCGCCGTGGTCACCGAGCCGTTGGTACAGGGTGCGTCGGGCATGTTGTGCGCCTCCGCGTCCGATGTGCGGCGGATCGGCGAGGCGTGCCGCCAGGCGGGCACACTCCTCATCTGCGACGAGGTGGCGACCGGGTTCGGGCGGACCGGGACGTTGTTCGCCTCCGAGCAGTGCGGCGTGCGGCCCGACCTCATGTGCGTCGGCAAGGGGATCACCGGTGGGTACCTGGCCATGTCCGCCACGGTGGCGTCGGGCGAGGTGTTCGGGGCGTTCCTGGGTGCCGATCTCGGGCCCGAGACCTTCTATCACGGGCATTCCTACGGCGGGAACGCGCTGGCGGCGGCCGTGGCGCTCGAGCACCTGCGCCTGATCGACGCCTGGGACGTGTTGGGGAACGTGCGGGCGCGGGCCGAGCAGTTGTCGTCACTACTCGGAGAACGGTTGGGCGACCGAGCCGAGGTGCGCGAGATCCGGCAGCGCGGGCTCATGGTGGGCGTGGAGCTGGCACCGCCGGCGCCGGGACTGCGCTGGGGTCGCCGTGTGTGCGCCGGCGCCGTGGCCCGTGGGGTGCTGCTGCGGCCCCTCGGCGATGTCGTCGTGCTGATGCCGCCGCTGACGACCACGGCGGAGGAGATCGTGCGGATCGTCGACGCCCTGAGTGGCGGGTTGGACGACCTGGCCGCGGCCGAGACATGACCGACGCCCCCATCTCCATCCCCAGCCCCATCCCGGCAACCTGGGACTCCCGCATCCGGGCCTCCCTGGACCGGGTGGTCGAGGAGGGCCGCTGGCGGGCGCCCCGGGAGTTCGACGCCCGCGGCCCGGCCGGCGTGCTCGACGGGGGGCCGGTCCTGTCCTTCGCGTCCAACGACTATCTCGGCTTGAGCGCCCATCCGGCGGTGGTCGCGGCGGCCGGGCGTGCGCTCGCCCGCTGGGGCGCCGGCTCCGGTGCCTCGCGGCTGGTGACCGGCAGCCGCCCCGTCCACCGGGAGCTCGAAGAGGAACTGGCCGACTGGAAGGGGACCGAGGCGGCCGTGTGCTTCCCGACGGGATTCGCCGCCAACCTCGGCGTCCTGTCCACACTCGGCGGCGTGGGCGTCCGCATCCTCTCGGACGAGCTGAACCACGCCAGCATCATCGACGGCTGCCGGCTCTCGAGGTCAGCCCTCGCCGTTTACGGCCACTGCGACATGGACCACCTGGGGGCGCTGCTCGAAGACGGCGGACCAACGCGCACCCCCGCTCCCACTCCCACTCCTGCGCCCACTCCCAGCATCGTCGTCACCGACTCCGTGTTCTCCATGGATGGGGACGTCGCCCCCCTCGACCACCTCGTCACACTCTGTGGCCGCCACGACGCCCTCCTCATCCTCGATGAGGCGCACGCCGTCCTCGGCCCCGACCTCCCGACGGCCTCCGGGCCCGGGCGAAACGGGCACGGCGGCGGAGGGATGGGAAGCCGGGACCGTGACGGGCCCCGGAGGGGAACGGTCGTGCGGGTCGGCACGCTGTCAAAGACGTTGGGATCGCTCGGCGGTTTCGTGGCAGCCTCCCGTGACGTCGTGGACCTGATCGTCAACCGGGCCCGCTCGTACATCTTCTCGACCGCGCCGACGCCGGCCGACGCTGCGGCCGCCCTCGCGGCGCTCCGGGTCCTGCGCTCGGAAGAAGGCGCCGCCCTGACGGGCCGCCTCGCCGCCCTGATCGACCGTGTGGTGGAGGCCGGATTCGCACCGCCCGGACATCCGAGCCCGATCATCCCCGTCGTCCTCGGCAGCGAGCAGGCGGCGCTCAGCGCCTCGGCGGCACTCTTGCAAGAGGGCCTGTGGGTGCCGGCCATCCGCCCTCCGACGGTGGCCGTCGGCACGAGCCGCCTGCGTGTGACCTTGTCCGCTGCGCACAGCGACGAGGATGTCAGTCGGTTGTTACAGGCGCTGGCCCGCCTGCCCATCCCCGCAGCTGCCGCGCGCTGACCGCCGTGCGTCCGCGTCGCGTGGTTGCCGTGGTCGGCACCGGGACCGACATCGGCAAGACATGGGTCGCCGCCCGTCTGGTGACCGACCTCCGTGCCGCCGGCGTGCAGGTGGCCGCCCGCAAGCCCGCGCAGTCCTTCGACCCCGACGACGACCCCGCCGGCCTCGATGCGGCCGTCCTCGGCGCCGCCGGCGGCGAGCCACCCGACGAGGTCTGCCCCCCGCATCGCTGGTACGAGACGCCGCTGGCGCCGCCGATGGCGGCGGAGCGGCTCGGGCGACCCCCCTTCACCATCGGGGAGCTCCTCACCGAGCTGGCCTGGCCGGAACGCTCCGTCGATGTCGGCCTGGTCGAGACGGCGGGCGGGGTGCGCTCGCCGCTGGCGGCCGACGGCGACTGTCTGGACTACTGCGCCGCGCTCGGCGCCCGACCTCTTGGTGCTGGTCGCCGACGCCGGCCTGGGGACGATCAACGCCGTGCGGCTCCACACCGACGCCCTTGCACCGCTCGGCGGGCCGACCGTCGTGGTGCTGAACCGTTTCGACGCCGGCTCCGACCTCCATCGGCGGAATCTCGAGTGGTTGCGCGAGCGTGACGGGCTCCGGGTGTGCGCCGTTCCCGGCGGCGACGCGGAGCTGCTCGACATCGTCGGCGGCTGAACCCGTCCGGACACCGGGGCCGTGCAGCGCGACCTTTCCTTCGACATGGGAACCGATCGTCAACCGGCCGAGCCACGGGCGCTGCGGCGCCGGCCACCGTGCCGGAATTTCGGGGGTGACGAGAGGTCCCGTGAGCTGTCGGGGCGCATCGCCCAGCGCTCGGCTCGGATCTCCGCCCTGCATCGCGAGCAGCTCGCAGACATCGCCGAGTTCGACCGGTCCGAGGCCTGGCGAGGTGACGGGGCGGTCTCCATGATCGCCTGGGTCACCGCACGATGTGGCGTCAGCACGTCGACGGCCCGGCAGTGGGTCCGTGCGGCCGCCAACCTCGAATCGCTGCCCTGCCTGGCTGACGGGTTGGCGTGCGGTGAGCTCTCACTCGACCTGGTCGAGCCTCTGGCCGAGGTCGCCTCGCCTGCCGACGACGCCGCGCTACGGGAGGCGTCCACCCATTGGAGCGTGAAGCAGGCGCGCGAGTTGGCGGCATGGCACCGGGCGCGCACGGAGGCGGAGGCTGCCGCACGAGCCGAAGCGCGCGGCGCATCGACGGCCGAGTCGCAGTTTGAGCGGCGGACGCTGCGGTTCAACGACCAGCGGCAGTCGGTGTGGGTTTCGTTCACCAAGGACGATTACGCGATCGCGAAATCGTCCCTGGTCGGCCGCGTGATCGGAGGACCGTCTGATGCGGTCGGGTACGTGTCCTACGACCAGAGGCTCTACGACGCCCTGATCGACCTCTTTCGGCTCGGAGGCGTTTCTGCCTCAGGGGGCGCCGGCACGCCGGGCCTGCCGGGTCCGGCGGGTCCGTCGGGTCCGGCGGGTCCGGCGGGTCCGGCGGTGCAGCCACGAGTGGTGGTGCACGCGCCCTTGGAACTGCTCGTCGGCTGCTCGGACGATGCGGTGGCCGAGATCGCCGGCGTCGGCCCCGTGCCGGCCGCGGTCGTGCGCCGGCTGGCCTGTGACGCCAAGGTGGATCTCGCTGTCGAGGATCGGAACGGGACGATTCTCGATCAGGGGCGGGCCCGTCGGGATCCGACGCCCGTGCAGCGTGTGGAGATCGACCGGCGCGACAAGGGATGCCGGTTCCCGGGCTGCACCTTCTCCGAGTTCACGAACGTGCACCACATTCAGCACTGGGGCGACGGCGGGCCGACGAACTTCGACAATCTGGTCACGCTGTGCGGCCGGCACCACCGTGCGGTGCACGAGTTGGGCTGGTCCGTCTCAGGGAGCGCAGACGCCGTGCTGACCTTCACGGGACCGCACGGTCGCTCCATGCAGTCTGCCCCGTCGCCGACCTGGCGTCCATCGTCGGTCGTACGAGAACGGAACACCGCGCAGTCGGGCCGCAACGGGCCGCTGCGGCGTTGAGCGGGCTCCCACCCGAGCGCGGCCGCCGGGGACGATCAGGTGGAATGAAGCTCCGGGTGACCGGAGTCGCGGCAGCGCGCCGTCCAACCGGTGGGTATCACGCCGACGGTCATGCGGCGGCCGCACTCGGGGCAGAAGCGTGGCGGATCGAGCGCGCGCCCGCATCCCGGACACTCGGCCGAGGGTTTGCCGCAGCCGGTGCAGTGCGTGGTCACGGAGCGGTCCACCTGACGGTGACGGGGCGGATGGGGCGCCGGGTCAGATGGCGGCGGTGAGGGCGCCGATGGGCATGCGGAGGTCCTCGAGCATCTGGAGGTCCTCGTCGGCGGAGCGGCCGAGTGTGGTGAGGTAGTTGCCCACGATGAGGGCGTTGATGCCGGCCGTCATGCCGATGGCCTGGAGGTCGCGCAGCGTGACCTCGCGGCCGCCGGCGTAGCGGAGGATCACCGAGGGCAGGGCGAGACGGAAGAGCGCGATCCAGCGCACCGCCTCCCAGGCGCCGAGGATCGGCTGGTCGCCGAGCGGCGTGCCGGGTCGGGGGTTGAGGAAGTTCAGCGGTACCTCGGTGGGGTCGAGCTCTTGCAGCTGGGTCAGCAGCTCGACGCGCTGGGCCACGCTCTCGCCCACGTTGATGAGCGCGCCACAGCACAACTCCATCCCGTGCGCCTTGACGAGGCGGCAGGTGTCGGCCCGCTCGTCCCACCCGTGCGTGGAGACGATGGTGGGAAAGAACGAGCGCGCCGTCTCGACGTTGTGGTTGTAGCGGTGCACCCCGCCCTCGGCCAGGCGGCGGGCCTGGTCCTCGGTGAGGATGCCGGCGCTGACCGCGACGTTGAGGCCGGTCTCGCCGTGGATGACGGGCACCAGGTCGAGGATGCGCTGCATGGTGCGCTCGTCGGGGCCGCGCACGGCGAGCACGATGCAGAACTCCGAGGCGCCGAGGGCGGCGGTCTCGCGGGCGGCCGCGAGGACCTCGGCCGTATCGAGGAACGGGGTGGCCTTGACCGGCGTGTCGAAACGCGAGGACTGCGAGCAGAAGTGGCAGTCCTCGGGACACCCGCCGGTCTTGGCCGAGAGGATCCCCTCGACTTCGACCGCAGGGCCACACCAGGACAGGCGGACCTGGTGCGCCAGGGATGCGAGAGCCATCACGGCACCGTCGGGCAGCGCGGCCAGGGCGGTGAGCTCGTCGGCCCTCAGGAGGCGGCGCTCGTCGAGGAGCGCCGCCTCTGCCCGGGCGATCACAGCCCTGTCCGCCGCGCCGAGGGCGACTTGGGGTGGAGGCGGCGCCGCGGCAGCGGCGGCCGGCGCGGGTGCAGAACGGAAGGAAACGGGACTCGTGGTGGTCACGGCGCCCACGGTAGTGGCAGGGTGTGGACCGCCGGAAGTTGGCCGGCGCGCTGGGAGGAGTGGTCATGGCCTGGGATTTCTCGACTGAACCGGAGTTCGAGGAGAAGTTGGCGTGGATGCGTGGCTTCGTGCGTGAGGAGGTGTTCCCGCTCGAGACGCTTGACCTGACCTATGACCAGGTGCGGGTGTTGATCCGGCCCCTGCAGGAGCAGGTGAAGGCCGAGGGGTTGTGGGCGGCGCACCTGCCGCCGGCGTTAGGCGGGATGGGCTTCGGGCAGGTGCGACTGGGGCTCATGCACGAGATCTTGGGGCAGTCGCCGCTGGCGCCGGTGGTGTTCGGCAACAATGCGCCGGATTCGGGCAACGCAGAGTTGCTGGCGGTGGGGATCGAGGCGTCGGGGAATACGGCGCAGCGGGAGCAGTGGTTGCAGCCCTTGTTGGACGGCGACTTGCGGTCGGCGTTCTCCATGACCGAGCCCAACACGGCGGGATCTGATCCGACGCTGCTGCAGACCTCGGCTGTCCGGGATGGCGAGGAATGGGTCATCAACGGGCACAAGTGGTTCACCTCGAACGGGTCCGTGGCTGATTTCTTGATTGTGATGGCGGTGACCAATCCCGACGTGCATCCGTACTCGGGGTCGTCGATGATCATCGTGCCGGTCGGGACGCCGGGGGTCGACATCGTGCGGGACGTGTCGACCATGGAGGACCCGCACACGCCGTACGGGCGCTTCGGGAACCACGCCGAGATCGTGTACCGGGACGTGCGGGTGCCTCTGGACAACCTGATCGGGGTGGAGGGCTCGGGGTTCGTGCTGGCGCAGCACCGACTGGGGCCGGGTCGGATCCACCATTGCATGCGTTGGCTGGGGCAGTCCCGTCGTGCCTTCGACATGCTGTGCGAGCGGGCGGTGTCCCGGTACGCGCACGGGTCGATGCTGGCGGAGAAGCAGACGATCCAGAACTGGGTGGCCGACTCCATGGCCGAGATGCAGGCCGCGAGGTTGATGACGCTGCAGGCAGCCTGGAAGATGGACCAGGAGGGGGCGGCGGCCGCCCGGGTGGAGATCGCGATGATCAAGTACTTCGGGGCCAAGGTCCTCTACGACGTGATCGACCGCGCCATCCAGGTGCATGGTTCCTTGGGGTTCTCGTCGGACCTGCCGCTGGAGTCGATGTACCGCAACGCGTGGGCGGCCCGCATTTACGACGGGCCCGACGAGGTGCACCGCCAGACGGTGGCCCGCCGGGTCCTGAAGGGATACACGCCGCACGAGGTGCCGACCGAGCACATCCCGACGCGGCGGGCCGAGGCGCAGCGGCTTTTCGCCGAGGTGTTGTCGGACCTGACGGTGGACGCGTAGGGGTGTCGCATCATTCGTGGTCGGACGGTTCGGGGGTGTGGCGCGCGTGATGGGTCTGGTGCGCGTGATGGGTCTGGTGGCCGCCGGCGCCGTGGTGCTGGCGGCGTGCGGGTCATCGGGGCCGGGCTCGACGAGTTCAACGAGTTCGACGACCCATCCCAAGCAGAAGACGACGACGTCGACCACCAAGGGCTCGGCGTCGGGCTCATCCACCACGTCGACGACGTCGACGACATCGGGCGCGGCCACAACATCCGGACCCATGACCACCGTGATGCTCCCCGTCGTGGTGTGCCAGACGTCCTCGGGGGTGACCACCACGACGGCAGCGTTGCCCGGCTCGGTCTCTGTCAGCGTCCCGGCGGCGGACGCCTCGCAGAACAACCTCGCCATGTACAGCGACGAAGCCGGCCGGCTGATGCTGGTTGGGCCCACAGTGGGATGGACCTGTACAGGGTCCTTCGGCGCCGACGGCAGCGGTGTCATGGCACTGGCCCCCGTCGGGACATCGGTCCCGATCAACAGCGGAACGACGTGGCACCTGGCAGCAGGCTCGTCGGCGCAGGCGATCGTCGCAATGGAGAGCGGGGGCAGCACGGTCCAGGGCGCCGCGCTCGTGTGTCCCTTGTTCAGCTCGGCGCAGTCGGCGGTGCAACAGGATCTCGGCAAGGCCTGTGCCAACAGTCCGCCCCAGGAGAAGGTGACGAAGATCTCGTCGGTCGCGGTCGGATTCCAGGACCCGCCGGGTGTGGCCGGGATCGGGTTCCCTTCGGGCGGCCAGAACCCTGCCAACGGCGTGGGGCTGTACCAGCCCAAGCCGACCGAGCCGACGGCCTACCTGGCGACGTGCACCCTGCCGCTCGCCCAGCAGGATCTGTGCACGGCCGTGCTGAACCACTTCGTGGCGACGTTCGGCTGAACGACTGGGTGCCTCAGCCGCGGGAGTGGGTGACCGCCTCGATGTTGTTCCCGTCGGGATCGCGGACGAACGCCGCGAAGTAGTTCGTGTGGTACTCGGGCCAGAGCTGTGGCTCGTGCAACGACTCCGCCCCGAGTGCGAGCGCGGCCTCGTAGAAAGCCCCGACGGCGGCGCGATCGGGAGCCTGGAACGCGATGTGGGTCTCCCGGAACCCGTCGCCCGTCTGCTGGCGCCCGATCCAGAACGATGGCGACGGCGCGATGCCGTAGCCGATGGCGTCACCGAGGTCCATGACGCGCCCCTCGCCGAGCGGAGCCAGCACGGCGTCGTAGAAGGCGGCACTGCGCGCCAGGTCGGTGCACTGAATGGAAACGTGGGCGAGCATGGGCCCAGTGTGCCACTCCGGCCCTTCTTCCATCATTGTGCGCCGGTCGCAGCCGGCCTCAAGGTCGTTCGTCCTCGCTGCGCTCGGGCGCTCCACCTTGACCCCGTCTGCTCCGTGGCGCATCGTTCGCGATCAGAAGGTCGACGGGGCGCCCTGCCGTGCCGGCGCCGGTGGATGGGGCGGAATGTGGATCGGCCCGACCCCCGGTAGCCCGCCGGGATGGGTCCGGCGGATCAGGGGCGGAGGCCGCGCAGCAATGCCTCAGAAAGGCGGTCGTACCAGAGGTCGTGATCGTCGACGAAGCCGAAGCCGAGCAGCTCGAGGGAGACCCAGCCGTGGATGCTGGCCCAGATCATCTGGGCGGTCTCGGTGGGGGAGCCCGGGGCGATGACGCCCGCCCGGATGGCGCGCTGGACGGTGGCGACGAGGAGGTCGAAGCCGCGGGTGCAACTGGTGAGGGCGGGGTCACTCGGCTCGAAGCCGGGGACGGCCCGGAGGAACATCACCTGGTAGGCCATCGGGTGGGCGAGGGCGAGGGCCCGGTAGGCGCGGGCACCCTCGAGCAACGCCTCGGCGGGATCGTCGATCTGGGTCATGGCGGCCATCGCGTCGGCGAGGCGTTGGAAACCCTGGACGTACAGCGCCTCGACGATGCCGAACTTGGACTCGAAGTGGTTGTAGACGCCCATGGGGGCGACGCCGGCCGCGGCCGCGATCCGACGGACCGAGAGGCCGTCGGGGCCCTCGGACTCGAGGATGTCCTCGGCCGAGGCGAGGAGTGCCCCCTCCATCCCGGCGCTCGGAGTCCTGGTCCTGGTGCCGGAGTTTTTCGTCATGTCCCTAGCCTACTGAAGAACATCGTGCTATAACTTTAGCACAGTGTTCTACAAGGGGGGATGCCTCTCCCCACCGTCCAGAAGGAGCCGTCGATGCCCGGATCAGCCGTCGAAACGAAGGTCATGGCTCCCGTTGGGGAGTCGTCCACATCCGAGGGATCGGCGGACCGGCGCTGGATCGTGCTGCCCGTGTTGTGCCTCTCCGTCTTCCTGGTCGTGGTGGACAACACCATCGTCAACGTGGCGCTCCCGACGCTCAACCGCACGCTCGGCGCGTCCATCACCTCGCTGCAGTGGATCGTGGACGCCTACAGCCTGGCCTTCGCCGGGCTGCTGCTGGCCGGCGGCGGCATCGGTGACCGGCTGGGGCGCAAGGGCACCATGCAGGCCGGGCTCGTCTTCTTCGGCCTCTTCTCGGCGGCGGCGGCGTTCTCCGACTCGACGGGCACGCTCATCGCCACGAGGGCGCTGATGGGCGTGGCCGCCGCCTTCATCTTCCCGGCCAGCCTGGCCATCTTGACGAGTGTCTTCCCGGATCCATCCGAGCGGCAGAAGGCGCTCGGGATCTGGGGCGCCACGTCGGGCATCGCCGTGGCGTTCGGGCCCATCGTCGGCGGGGCGCTGCTGGAGCACTTCTGGTACGGATCGATCTTCCTGGTGAACGTGCCGATCGTCGCCGTGACGCTGATCGCCGGCGGGATACTGATCCCCCGGATCCCGCGGATCCGCCAGCACCGCTTCGACATCAAGGGCGTCGTCGTGTCGACGGTCGGCATCACGATGCTGGTCTTGGCCATCATCGAGGGACCCCAGTGGGGCTGGGCCTCCGCCGGGACGCTGGCCTGCTTCGCCGGGGCGGCGCTCCTGCTGACGGCGTTCACCCTCTTGGAGCTGCGCACCGAGGGACCGCTGCTCGACGTCCGGGTCTTCAGGATCCCCCGCTTCACCGGCGGCGCGCTGTCGATCTCGGTGGCGTTCTTCTGCCTCTTCGGCTTCATCTTCCTCATCACGCAGTACTTCCAGTTCGTCAAGGGCTATTCGACGCTGTCGGCGGGGCTGCACACGCTGCCCTTCGCCATCGTGGCGGCGATCTTCACGCCCCTCGCGGCCGTGGTGGCGTTGCGGGTGGGAACACGGCTGGTCGTCAGTGTGGGACTGCTGCTGATGGGAGGCGGCCTCGTCGTGGCGGCTTTCAACTCGTCGGAGGACACCACCTACTTCGGGCCGATCATCATCGCCATGGTGCTGCTGGCGTTGGGGCTGTCGTCGATCACCGCGCCGACGGCGGAGGCCGTCATGGGCTCGGTGTCCGACGAGCAGCGGGGCGCCGCCGCCGGCGTCAACAACACGACCCGCGAGCTGGGTGGCACGCTCGGGGTGGCGGTGTTCGGGTCCGTCTTCGCCTCGTCCTACGCGCCGAAAATCGTCAGTGCGTTCCGCCCCCTGCCCATCCCGGCGGGGCCGAAGGCCGAGGCGCACCAGTCCATGGCGGCGGCGCTGGCGGTGGTGGGCCACGCTCCGCATGCGGCACGGCCGGCGTTGGAGTCGATCGCGTTCGGTGCATTCCACAGCGGGCTGGAGGTGGCGTGCATCGCCGGGGCCGGCGTGGCGGTGCTCGGTGCGCTGGCGGCGTTCCGCCTGTTGCCGGGGCGGGGCGCACCGGAGGTGCAGGTGGCGGCCGAGCCGGCGTCGTCGTACGACCCCGACCGCTATCCCGAGTACGTGCCCTACATCAGCGCCTGAGGAGCGCGACCTGCCGGGTCCCTACGAGAAGACCAGCGAGGCGCGGCGCACGCCGGCGATGACCGGGCTGGGGGTGCGCTGCACCGGGCCGGACAGCGACAGGGTGTCGAAGCGGTCGAGCAATTGGCCGAGCACGACCCGGCCCTCGAGCCGGGCCAGTGCGGCTCCGAGGCAGAAGTGCGGCCCGAAGCCGAAGCTGACGTGCGGATTCGGGTGCCGGTCGATGCGGAGCTCGCCGGCGTCGGGCCCGAAGACCTCCTCGTCCCGGTTGGCCGAGGCGTACACGAGGAGGACGGGGTCGCCTGCCGCCACCTCTACGCCGCGGATGGTGGTGGCGGCGGTCGCGGTGCGCATGAAGGAGATCACCGGCGTCGTCCAGCGCAGCAATTCCTCGACAGCGGCCGGGATCAACGACCGATCGGCTCGCAGCGCGGCCCACTGGTCCGGGTTCTCGGCCAGCGCCACGAGCCCGCCCGAGATCAGGTTGCGCGTCGTCTCGTTGCCCGCCACCAGCAGCTGGATCAAGAACATGGCCAGCTCGGCCTCGCTGAGCTCTTCGCCGCCGCCGCTGCTGCTGCTGCCGCCGCCGCCGCCGGCGGCGCTGTCGCCGCTACCGCTGTCCGGATCCGACCCGACGTTCGCCAGGACCGAGACCAGGTCGTCGGCCGGCGCCCGGCGCCGCTCCTCGGCCACGCCGATCAGGTACTCCCACATCTCGATCTGGTACGCCGCACGTTGCTCCTCGGTCTGCTCGACCTCGCCGGGGATCACGGCCTCGGACCATTCGAAGAAACGGGGCCACTGGGACCCGTCCACCCCCAACAGCTCGCAGATCACCTGCAGGGGAAACGGGATGGAGAGGTCCTGTACGACGTCGAAGGCCTCGCCGCCCTGGATCTGATCGAGGAGCGCTCGCGCCTTGGACGTCACGCCTGACTCCATCAGCCGCACCATCGACGGCTTGAAGCCCGGCTGGACCAGGCGCCGGTAGCGGGTGTGCTGGGGCGGGTCGGTGTGCATCATGGTCGGCGGCGTGTCGTACGTCGTGCCGATCTCGTCGGTCAGGATCCCCCGCGACGAGCAGAACCCGCCCGGATCGGCGCCGATGTGCGACACCTCCGGATGGGTCGTGACGGCCCAGAAGCCGCCGCCCTCGTGGTCCACCCAGCACACGGGCGCCGTGCGCCGGAGCTCTGCGTACAGCGCGAAGGGGTCGCCGCTGGCGTAGAGGGCAGGATCGAGGAGGCGCCCGGCGGCGGATCTCCCGGTGTCGGCCCCAGATTCGGTGGGCGGGCTCACGGACCGGCGCTCAGACGATCAGACCGTTGGGACGCGGGTCGCCCTGCGCCTCGAGCAACGCGTAGTAGGCCTCGAGCGTGCCGGGCCCGTCGGAGACCGATTCGACGGAGCCGTCCTCGGCCAGGTTCAAGAGCGCGCCCTCGATGATGAAGCAGACGTCGGTGTCCACGGTGTTGTCGTCGGGCACGTGCAGTGTGTGCACCGAGTTCGCCGGCTCGTAGAGGTAGGAGCCGGGGTAGATGTAGAAGTCGTACTCCAGGTAGTGCCAACGTCCCGCCGACGTGTAGGCGTCGACCGATCCGGTGTGGCGATGGGTCTGCAGCTGCACGCCCGGCTGGAAGCGGTTGAGGATGACCCAGGTCCCGTGATTCGAGTCGTAGCGGACGACCTTGAGCAGGACGCCGGTGCCGGTGTCGGCCCACGGCGCGTCCTCGATCGTGACGAGGCGGACAGCATCGGCCGGGTGGGCGGGGGTGGTGATCGACATGGGAGCGGCTCCTTCGTGGGTCGGTGGGTCGGTGGGTCGGTGGGTCGGTGGGATGGATCAGCCGGGCAGGGGGGCGAGGAGGTCGAGGTCGACCGCCGCCTCGAGCGCGGCGGCGGTCCGCAGCACGACGAGGTCGCCGTGCTGGGGCCCGATGAGCTGCAGGCCGATGGGCAGCCCGTCACTGCTCATGGCGATTGGGACGGTGGCGGCGGGGGAGCGGGTCATGTTGAAGGGATAGGTGAACTGGATCCAGTTGGCCGTGTTCACCCCGTTGACCGAGCCCATCACGTCGCCGGCGAACGGCGCCAGTCCCGAGCACGTCGGCGTCACCAGGATGCGGCAGCTGTGAAACAGCTCGACGAGGCGCAGATTCATGTAGTGGTACGTGTCGAACACGGCCAGCAATTGCTCGGCGGTCGTCGACTGCGCGGCGTCCACGAAGTGACGCAGCACCGGATGGACCTCCTCCCAGCGCGGGTGATCGAGGAAGGGCCGGAGGGTGCGCAGGGTGGCCGCCCCCGTCATGGTGAGGAAGTCACCGACGGGGTCGGCGTCGAAGACGGAGTCCAGGACGACGACCTCGGCCCCCAGCGATTCGAGCACGCCGACGGCGCGCTCGCAGGCGGCCGCCACCTCGGCGTCGACGGTGGCGTAGCCCAGGGTGGGCGCATAGGCGATCTTGACCGGGACGTGGGGGTCCTCCATGGCGGCGAGCCAGTTCGCCTCGGGGCGGGGGAGCGAGCGCAGGTCGGTGGGATCGGGGCCCACGGCGACGTCGAGGGCACGGGCGACATCGGCGATGCGGCGGGCCATGGGACCGTTGGTCGAGAGGTCGATCCAGCCGGGCGGGTGGGCGCCGCCGGCCGGGACGCGCCCGAGGCTCGGCTTCATGCCCGACAGCCCGCAGCACGCACTGGGGATCCGGATGGACCCGCCGCCGTCGGAGCCGGTGGCGAGGGGCACCATGCCGGCCGCCAGCGCCGCCGCCGCCCCGCCGGACGACCCGCCGGGGCCCCGGGACGTGTCGAACGGGTTCAGTGAGGGGCCGAAGACGGCGTTGGTCGTGTTGCCCATCCAGCCGAACTCGGGCGTGTTGGTCTTGCCGACGACCACGCAGCCGGCCGCCCGCATGCGTGCGATGAAGGGATCGTCCTCGGTGGCGGGCGGGGCGTCGGCGTAGAGCGCCGAACCGTACGTCGTGCGGTACCCGATGGCGTTCTGCAGGTCCTTGACCCCCAGGGGGATCCCGGCCAGCGGCCCGGGGTCGGCGCCAGCGGCGATGCGGGCGTCCACCCCGTCGGCTTCGGCCAGTGCGCGTTCCCCGTCCACGGCGACGAAGGCGTTGTAGGTGGGGTCGAGGCGCTGGATCCGCTCGAGGGCGGCCTGGGTCAGCTCACGGGCGCTGACCTCCTTGGCCCGCACCGAGCGGACGAGCTCGCCCAGCGATGTCGTGCGGAAGTCGATCTCGGTCATGTGGCCAACGCCCCCTCGGGTTCCCGTGCAGTTTTCCCTGCCGGAACGAGTCCGGCCAGCCCGGCGCAGCCGGCTCCCCGACGTCGCCTACGCGGCCGACGGCGAAAGCCCCGCGACGGCATCGTCCAGATCGATCCCGATCGGGATCACCATGGGCGCCGGAACGGTGATCCCGTGGTCGACGTAGCGCTGGACATGGGCCCGGCACTGCGCCACGGACCCGTGCACGACGAGGTCGTCCACCACCTCATCGGGTATGGCGGCGAGGGCACCCTTGCGGTCGCCGGCGGCCCAGGCGTCCCACATGGGCTGGAGGGCTGGACCACGGCCGAGCCAGCGGTGGAACTCGGCGTAGGCGTGCACGTTCAGGTAGGCCGTGATCATGCGACGGCCGATGGTGCGGGCCAGGTCGGCGTCCTCGGTCACGATGACGAAGATGCGGGCGACTATCTCGCGGGGGGCGCCGGCCGCCGCCTTCGTGACCTCCGCGACGGAGGTGGCCACGTCCTCGGCACTGAGCCAGTTGAGGATGGCCCCGTCGGCCTCCTTGCCGGCCAGGTGCAACATGCCGGGGCGCAGCGCGGCGAGGTAGACGGGCGGCAGCTGCTCGGGGAGGCGGGCCAGGCGGAAGCCTCTGACGTGGAACGTCTCGAAGTCCTCGGTCACCTTCTCCCCGCTGAAGGCCAGGCGGAGGAAGCGCAGCGTGTCCCGGATGCGCCGGTACTGGTTCTCGAAGGCGAGGCCGTTCCAGTCGGCCACGATCACCTGGGACGAGGCACCGAGGCCGCAGAAGAAGCGGCCGGGCGCGGCGTCGGCCATGGAGGCCAGGCTCTGGGCCAGCAGCGCCGGTCCCCGGGTGTAGGCGGGTGTGATGGCCACGCCGAGATTCAGCTCCGGTTCCCAGGCGGCGGCCAGGGCCAGCGGTGTGAACCCATCCGCGCCGTCGACCTCGGCCGACCACAGATCCGTGTAGCCGAGCTCCTTCAGGCGGGCGAACCACTCCCGGTGGGCGTGCAGCGGGATGCCGTCGAAGGGGATGGTGATGCCGGGGCGGGCCGGCGGGATCCCGGCGGCGGGGCTCATGCGGCGGGGCTCATGCGGCGGGGCTCATACGTGGAGGTGCGCTTCCGATTCGGCCGCGCCATCCGAGGCGGCTGCGCGGCGGCGGATGGCGTCGCGGCGGCGGCGGATGGCGTCGCGGCGGCGGCTGCGGCTGCGGCGGCGGCGGCTGAGCCCCCCGACCCCGCAGCGCCGTTGGACCCGTCTCCACCATCCGCGGCGCTGGGGTCCTGTTGGAACTCGGCATCGTCGAAGGACAGCGCCAGCTCGGTCCGCTCCTCGTCGTCGCTGTGCGGCACGGGGACGCCCCAGCGCTCCATGCCCGCCTCCATGTGCCGGATCACCGTCTCGATCACCTCGACCCGGCCGTTCCGCTTGCTCTCCGACGAGATCACATCCCAGGGCGCCAGCGGCCCGTGCGTCAAGCGGAGCATGTCCGCCACCGCCTCGTCGTACTGCGGCCGCTTCTCCCGGTTGCGCCAGTCCTCGTCGGTCAGCTTCCACGCCTTGAGCGGGTCGTCGCGTCGGCGTTCGAACCGGCGCAACTGCTCCTCGTCGGACATGTGCATCCACAGCTTGATGACGACCATTCCCTCTTCGGCGAGCGAGTGCTCGAAGTCGGCGATCTCCTGATAGGCACGGCGCCACTGCACCTCGGTGGCGAAGTTCTCGACCCGCTCGACGAGCACGCGCCCGTACCAGCTGCGGTCGAAGATGGTCATGCCGCCCCATCCGGGCAGCGGCGGCCAGAAGCGCCACAAGAAGTGGTGGCGCAACTCGTCGGGCGTGGGGGCGGCGAACGGTGCGACGTGCACGTGGCGAGGGTCGAGCGGCTCGACCAGCCGCTTGATCGCGCCGCCCTTGCCGGCGGCGTCCCAGCCCTCGAAGACGATGCAGACCGGAGGGCCGAGGTTGCCGTTGTTGAGTTGACCGCCGTTGATCAGCCGCAAGTGCAACAGGCGGCGTTGCGCCTTTCCGAGTCGCTTCGCCTCCTCGTCCTTGGAGACCTTCAGCGAGAGGTCGCAGTCCTCCAGCCGCGGGTAGGGCAACATCGGAGCGTTGTGGTCAGCGCCGTCAGCAGAGCCGTGATCGTGGCCGCCGTGATCGTGCTTGCTCACGTTGCCTGTTGTAGCCGATCGGCCAGGCCCGCTGCGACCACGTCGGGTGCAGCGGCCGTGACGCCTGCTTTGGTCGCTGCCGTCGCCTCGGCCTGGGCGTGGGCGGCCTCCACCACCCGGCGCACGAGTGCCTGCTCGCCGGCGATCACGAGCAATTCCTGGTTGGAGAGGTGGCTCACTCGCCCGACCTTGCGTCCCGATGGATCGAAGATGCCGATGCGGGCCCCGACATAGCGGGCCGAGTCGAAGGCCAGCGTGGCCACCGTGCCGTGGGAGGAGCACATCTGCTCGAGTTCCTCCAACCCGAGCCACGACTCGTTGTTGTAGGACAATACGAGCAGATCGCAGTCGACCGACTCCACGACCGACGCCAGCGCCGCCGGCATCGTCCGCTTCGAGTTGAAGGCAGATCGTGTGGAGGGGTCTCGTGCATCGAGCCGCTTGCGGGCCACGCCGTAGGCCTCGGGCACGTCCCAGGCCACCAGCGTCTCCCACACGTGGTAGTTGGTGA
Organism: uncultured Acidimicrobiaceae bacterium; assembly: GCA_963804055.1. Classification (GTDB taxonomy): domain Bacteria; phylum Actinomycetota; class Acidimicrobiia; order Acidimicrobiales; family RAAP-2; genus Bog-473. The sequence continues at coordinate 873,036 of CAWDOU010000001.1, forward strand.
AATACCGATGTTGGTTGTACGGCGGGTCCAGGTATGCCAGGTCGAAGTGGCCCAACGGCGGCCGGTATGTCGATGTCGATGTCGATGTTGATGTCGATGCGGTCGCCGCTGTGAGATCGACGGCATCGCCCTGTATGGCGCGTCCGGGCCCGTCGAGCAGTTCGGGCACCCGCAGCTCGAGCGGCTTGGCCGAACGCGGCGCCCACTGCTTCACGTACGCCATCTGGACGCCGGTGGTCGAGTCGACGCGGTCGGCCGCCTCGATGAGGGACGTCAACAGGAGGGGGAACAGGGGTGACCCCGCATACTCCGAGTCGATGGCGTCCCGCACGGCATCTATCCGGGCGGCATTGTGCGGTTGGAAGAAGCGGGCCTCGTGGCTGAACGTCTCGGTCACGTAGCCGGGGCGGCCGGGGAGCGCATTGAGGTGGTTGACCGCCGCCCGGAGCGCAGCGGAATCGGTGGCGGCGGCGTCGGCCTCGATGTAGGTGCGGGCAAAGGTGTGCGCATAGCGGGCGCTGTCGACGGCGGTGACGTACACGCCCTGCGCCTTGAAGGCCTGGGCGACGCGGGTGGTGCCGGTGAACAGATCGAGGGCGGTGGTGGCGCCGGAGGCCTGGCAGATCCGCGTGAGGACGGGGACGAGGCGGCGCTTCGAGCCGATGTATTTGATCATCGGGGGCTTCGGGCGGTCACGTCGGACCACCCTACGATGGGCGGTCATGGCGCCCGGGGACCGTGCAGAGGCTGCGGAGCCCGGCGCCGGGATTGGCGTGGGCGTGGGCGTGGGCGGCGTGGGCGTGGGCGGCGTGGGTGTGGGGGAGTCCCATTGGGTGCGGTGGCATGCGGCGTACGAGGACCCGGCGTCGAGGCTCTCGTTGCGGCTGCGGACGGTCCAATCCATGCTGGGTGCCGCGTTGGACGAGGTGGGCGAGGTGCCCGCCGGCGGGCTGGGCGGGGTCGGTGGTGCCGGCGGGGTCGGCGATCCGGGGCGGCCGGTCCGGATCGTGAGCCTGTGCGCGGGCCAGGGGCGTGACGTGATCGACGTGGTGGCGGCCCATCCCAAGGGTTCGTCGGTCTCCGCCCTGCTGGTCGAGCAGGATCCGGACCTGGTGAGGTTCGCCCGGGACCGGGCCGCTGCGGCGGGCGTGGGCGACCGCGTCCGGGTTGCCGAGGGCGATGCGTCGCAGAGCCGCTTGTATGCCGAGGACGTGCCGGCCGACATCGTGCTGGTGTGCGGCGTGTTCGGGAACATCAGCGCAGGGGACATCACGCACACCATCCGGGCGATGCGGGGATGGTGCGTCCCGCGGGGCCACGTCATCTGGACCCGGCACCGGCGCCCGCCGGACGTGACCCCGGCCGTGCGGGCCGAATTCGCCGAGGTCGGGTTCACCGAGGTGGCGTTCGTGACGCCGGAGGGCACCATCCAGGGCATCGGGCATCACCGTCTTGATGGGTCGACCGCACCCTTCGTCGCCGACGAGCAGCTCTTCGAATTCGTCGGGGATGGGTGGAATCCCGTATGAGCGCGGGCGCTGCCCAACCGGCGGAGCCTCCGCCCGGGCCTGCCCCCGCTCAGCGTCACCAGCTCCACCCGCTCGAGCTCATGGCGATGTCCTGGCGCACCGCGAAGATGGAGCCGGCCCGGGTCATAGTGCCGGGGCTGGTCATCTTCGGTCTCGACGCGATACAGGGCACCTTCTACACCGAGATCGCAGTCGACAATCTGGGCATCGGATCGGTCATCGGCGCGGTCCTCTTCGCGTCCTCCGCCCTGGGCCTGACCTTCTACGCCGGCATGCTCGAGCGCCTGGTCGGCTCGGTGGAGCGCAACGAAGAGGCCCAGCCCGTGCTCATGGTGCTGCGGACCCTGCCCTGGGGTCGGCTGCTGGTGGCGGAGGCGATCCTGGTCGTGATCAGCGCGCTGGCCTCGGTGGCGCTGATCATCCCCGGGCTGATCGTGGGGACGCTGTTTGCCCTGGTCGGACCGCTCATCAACCTGCTCGACAGCTCGGTCCCGACCGCCTTCCGGCGATCGCTGCAGTTGGTGTGGCCCCATTTCATGCTCGTCTTCCTCTTCATCAGCCTGCCGCTGGCGCTGGAGCACGAGGTCGTGGTCTTCGTGGCCGAGCTCGTTCCACACGAGCACATCTGGGCGGTCTTCCTCACCACGTTCATCTTGGGCGACCTCTTCGGCATGGCGTTGGGTCTGATGGAGGTGACGCTGGCCGAGCGGTTGGTTACCGGAGCGCAAGGCCCCGGTCAGGGCCTACTGTCGGCGGACGTGGAGTTGCACGATCCATCCGAGCCGAGGCGCCCATCCACGGCGTAGCCGTTCGACGCTCATAGCGGTCCCAACCGGGCTCGCTCAGAACAGTTCTGTCCCCGACCAGTCCCCGACCCAGTCCCCGACCCAGAACCAGAACCATCCGAGGAGGCCCACCATGGAAGAGACGATCCACGGAACGACGATGCCGGTGCTGGAGCTCTCGCTGGCCGACGGCGAGTCCGTCGTGTCGGAGGCAGGCGAGTTCTCCTGGATGTCGGATGCGATCCAGATGGCCACCAACACCGGGGGTGGCATGGGCGGCAAGGGGATCATGGGCGCTGTCAAGCGCGCCGTCTCCGGTGCCTCGTTCATGATGACGACCTACACCGCCCAAGGTGGCGCGGGTTCGATCGCCTTCGCCTCGAAGGTACCGGGGCACATCTTGCCGATCGACGTGACGCCGGGCAATGAGTTCATGGTGCACCGGCACGGGTTCATGGCGGCCACGCCCGGCATTGAGTTGTCGATGGGATTCCAGCAGTCGTTCCGCGGCGGCATCTTCGGTGGGGAGGGCCTGATCTTGCAGAAGATCGGCGGGACCGGGCGCGCCTTCGTCGACCTCTCGGGCGAGGTGATCGTCTATGACCTCGCCGCCGGACAGACGATGCGGGTGCACCCCGGCCACGCCGGGCTCTTCCAGGCGTCGGTCTCCTTCACGACGCAGAAGGTGCCGGGATTGGCGAACCGCTACATGGGCTCGGACGGGCATCACTTCGCGGTGCTGACAGGTCCGGGGCGCATCTGGTTGCAGTCGATGCCGCTGCCGATCCTCGCCGGCGTGATCGGCGAGTACATGCCCGACCGTGACGACCACCGCGGCGTCGAGGGAGCGGCGGCCGGCGTCGGAGCGGCCAAGGTCCTCGGCGACATGTTCAAGTAGTCGGCGACCGTTCCCCAGGGCGGGTGGGCTGCGCGCACTGGGCGTCGCCGGACGCTTGGGCGTCGCCGGGCGCTGCGGCGGCGGTGCGCCCTACGAGAGGTTGATGGCGTTGGGTGGGACCGTCAGGGTGACGCCCTTGCCGTAGTGGTCGAACACGACCGTGCTCACATCACCTGGAGTGTCGTCGACGAGCTTGTAGACGATGGCCGGCCCTTTGGCGGCGATGTACATGAGTCCCGTGCTCTTCTTGCCCTTGCTCGTGACCGTGTCCTTGACGATCACGACCTTGTGGCCGGCGAACGTCGTGGGCCGGCTCACGGTCAGCGGTGCCGTGTGGCCCTGGAAGGCGGCCACGACCAGGTCGGTGGCATCGAGGAACTGGTCGAAGGAGGTGAAGCGGGAGTCGACCGCCGAGAATTCGATCCACTTCCCGCCGTAGGTCTGGGTCTGCGCGGCCGTCGCGTGCGTGGCCCAGAACTTCTTGGGCGCATTGAAGTAGAGCAGCGGTCCGACCCGCTCGATCTTGATGAGATTGCCGCTCTCGACGAACTCGCCTCCCCCCTCGCCGTCGGAGTTCACGAGGAGCTCGAAGACGATCTGAGACTTGCCCTGGGTGATCTTGCCGGCAACGTGGACGCTCCCGAACTTCTGCTCGGCAGCGATGGCCTTGATGACCCATTTGTCGGCGGTCGTCGCCCCGGCCGGAAAGGTGGTGGTCGTCGAGCCGGAGGACGGTGCGGTCGTGGTGGTGGCGTTGGCAGCCGTCGTCGAAGTCGTCGCCGGGGCGGCGTTGGTCGTCGCGGTTGCGCCGGTCGTGGGGGCGGCCGCCGCGGGGGCTGCCGTCGCGCCGATCCAGACAGCGGCGGCGGCCAGGGCGGCCAGGGCGGCCAGGGTGGCCAGGGTGGTGAAGGATTGCGCCCCCGGGAACCGTGGCCGGACCCGCCGTGGGGTGCGTGATGCGGGGTTGGACGCGTCTGTGCACGGAGCCAGCACGGAGAAATGGTAGTTCTGCCCGGTCGGTTTTCCTGGCGATTGACGCCCGCGTCGGACCGCAGCCGTGCGTACACGGGGGTGCAGTTTCCGGCGATTTGGATCAGATGTTGTGGGTCAGGTGTCCTGGACGGTCGACGTTGGGCTCGTGTCAGGCATCTGTCAGGCCTCGTCGGGCTGGTTCCACTCGATCCACCCCGTGCCGGTGCGGCCGTCGTCGGTGCGGCAGGTCACCATCGCCCTCGGGAATCGGCTGACCCGACCGTCCACGTCGTTGCGGAGCAACACGGGACCGAAAGCGACGGGTGTCACGTCGAGGGCCAGCGAAGTGCTGTCGGACGAATCGTGATCGGGGCCCGGACCGGCGGTGATCTCGATGCGTGCCTTAGAGGGGAACCCGTGTTCGCCCAGATCCTCAGTCACCATCAGTGCCGTGGCTGGGTGGACCTCACCCGGCCGCTGGATATATCCGAAGAACACCGGCATGCCCGGGATCCCCATCCGGATGTCGGCCAGGTGGATCCGGGTGCCGTCCTCGAGGCGCATGGAGCACCAGCACCATCCGAAGGCCCACCAGTCCCGGACACCCCAGGAGTGGTCGCGCTGCCCCTGCCCGTCGACCGTGAACGTCTCGCCGTCGACCGTGACGGTGCCGCTCACCAGACAGGGGATCTCGTAACGAGTCGTGAGGTCGTAGTGGTACGGGATGCCGTCGGTCGTCCAGGTCAGGTCGAGGTCGAGCCGTGCCGGGGTGCCGCTCTGCTCACCGTGGGCGTAGACGTCCTCGGGCCGGTCGATGATGTGGGCCGGTGCGCTGGCCGCCAGGCGGAACGATTCGAGTGGGCGTACGAGTTCGATTTCGATTCGCTGGTCGGCGGTGTTGTCGGGGCCGATAGACGCCTCTGAGACCAGGCCTTCGCCTGGTGGAACCGGGGCCCGGTAGTCGACCGAGCAGACCCCCGGACGGTCGGGCCAGACGATCCACGTCGTCCACCAGGCCACCTGGCGGTTGGGATAGAGGCCGAGCCGGAGCCAGCCGCCCATGGTGCCGTCGGACCGCACGAAGTCGCAGTAATAGGACTCGTTCCACAGGTCCTCGCCGTCGGGGGTGTGCCTGCCTTCGTCGTCTGGTAGGACGACGTGCTCCGCCGTCACCGATTCGGTCCCGGATGCATGGCGGAGGAACCTACAGGGCCTGGCACCTCGACGATGGGATCGTCGCGGTCGTCGAATTTCTGTGCGCAGCGCCTTCGACATCACGGCGTGCTGGAAGTAGAGCGTCGTGATGTAGGTGAGCTCGAGGATGGCCACCTCATCGAGATGGCGCTGCAGCTCGGCGAACAGCTCGTCGGGGACACGACCGTGGTCGTAGACGAGGCAATCGGTGTATGCGAGCACGGCGCGCTCGGCGGCGTTGTAGGTGCCGTCGGGGGCGACGCTCCATGCCGCGATGTGCGTGATCTGCTCCTCGGGCATGCCGAGCTCGCGCATGGACTTGGCGTGCTGGCTGAAGACGAACTGGGAGGAGGCGGCGTAGCCGGCCCGTATCTGGCCGAGCTCGCGCAGCGTGGGCTCGAGCGAGCGGGAGGGCGATTGGTAGAGCCCGAACCCCTTGACGCAGTGGTCGAGGATGTCGGGGCTGAGTGCGAACACGGTCCACCAGTCGCCGGTGGTGCCGTCCCAGCGCCCGGGCTCGGCCACGGGGTCGCGCCCCTCGAAGAGCCACTCGTACATGGTGGTGACGATGGGCGCGGTGGCTTCGTCCTTGGGGACCTGGCGGAGGCGGGGCATGGACTGATGGTCTCCTGGATGGGTCGGCGGCGGGCGGGGCTGCGGCGGCTGGACGGTGGAGGCTGGATGGTGGAGGATCGCGGGCCGGGGGATCAGGCCCGGATGGGCTCGGCGGCCAACTCGGGCTCGGCCGCCATGCCGGCGCCTTCGGCCTTGACCGCACGAGCGGGCGCGTGCGACACGTCGGCGGGGGTGAAGGTCCGCATCCAGCAGGCGAACTCCAGGAGGATCCCATCGGGGTCCTGGAAGTAGATGCTGCGCACGAAGACGCCCGGGTGCAGCTCGTCGGAGATGCCCCACTCGGAGTCGTCGTGATTGGCGATTTCGGTGCAGGCGATGCCGGCGGCGACCAGCCGGTCCCGGTACTCCTCGATCTTCTCCGGCGCCACATCGAACGCGACGTGGTTCATGGAGCCGATCGCGCTGGTGAGGTCGCCCTGATCGGGACGAGCGGCCGGCGCGCTGACGCCGGGAACACCGTCGGGCGCATCGGGGAACCAGAAGAAGGCGAGAGAGTCGCCGCCGCCGCAGTCGAAGAAGAAGTGCTGACCCATGCCCGCCGGCAGCTCGATCGTCTTGACCAGCGGCATGCCCAAGACGTTGGTGTAGAAGTCGACCGTCCGCTCCATGTCGCGGCACACCAGTGCGAGATGGTTGATGCCACGCAACTCGAATCCGCCCGTGTTGGCGCTGCCGCTGCCGTCGCTGCTGTTGCTGTTGCCGTTGCTGTTGCCGTTGCCTGCCATGAGTCTGCCCTCCCTCGGCGCCGCCACGGGTGGCCGCCGCATGGTCGTGGGCGGCCGCCGCACAATGGTCGTGCGATGGTGGCGGCCCGCCTCCCCAAGGATAGGCCGCCTCCGCAATCGCAATCCTGCCGGAGCGTTCGGCCGTATGACCCTCGACGGCCGAACCGACGAAGGGACGACTCGACATGGCGGCAGCGGGGCACGCAGGCAGGGACGGCAGCCGACACGATCCAGGTGGCCGGACAGCGGAGGGAGCCCCGGCAGGCGGGGCCAGACGAGTCGGGGGTCGGGCCGTTGCCGGGACTCTCTCCGCCGGCGGACTGGCCGCCGCCGCGTTCTCACTCGCCCTGGTTCTGGCGGTGCCAGGCGGGACCGCCGGCGCCAACGCCACTAACGGCACCAACGGCAAGACGCTCAAGATCTCGACGGCCAAGATCGCCGGGATCGGGACCGTGCTCACCACGTCGTCGGGCCTGACCCTGTACCGCTTCGCCGACGACAGGCCGAACACGGCCAGCTGCAGCGGCGCCTGCGCCAGTATCTGGCCACCCCTTCTGGCCTCGAAGGGTGCACACGTGTCGGGGCCGAAGGGCGTGAAGGGCCTGTCGCTCTTGAAGGTCGGCAATGGGCAGTGGCAGGTCACGTTCCACAAGCTCCCGCTGTACCGCTTCGAGGGCGACAAGAAGAAGGGGCAGGCCAACGGGCAGAACATCGGCAAGGTGTGGTTCGCCGTGCTGAAGAGCGGCATCCCGGCCAACGTGACGGCTGGCGCAGCAGCGACGACGACGACCGCGCCGAGCGCCTCGACGACCCGACCGGTGACGTCGACCACATCCGGCTCGGGCTCCGGCTCGGGCTCTGGCTCGGGCTCCGGCTCCGGCTCGCCGTCCAACTCGAGCGGCGGGTCGAACGTGACCACGCCGACGCAGGCGCCGACGCCCGCCAGCCAACCGACGACCATGGTGACGCAGCCGCCTCCGCCGACCACGACGTCGACCACCACGGCGACCGCCGGTGGTGGAGGGGTTGGCTTTTAGTAGCCCCACGACCAGCGACCGGGGCCGAGACGGTGACCGGCGGCGGCTACGTAGCGGCGATGCCGACCATCGGCGCGTTGAGATGGCGGCCACCCATGGAGCCATAGAACTGCGCGTTGCCGAAGGTGAAGATCCCGCCGTCGGCGCCCTGGAGCCAATACCCCGTGGCGTTGCTGTTCACGGCCATTCCGACGATCGGCGCGTTCAACGCGGTGCCGGCCATGGAGCCGTAGGGCGCCGCATCGCCGAAGGTGGCGACGTTGCCGTTGGCGCTGGCGAGCCAGTACCCGCTCGAGTTCTGCGTGCCCGCCATCCCCGTGATGCGGTACCCGCCGGGCGCGGACGACGGTTGGCCCTCCATCGGGGCGTTGCCGTAGTTGAAGACCTGGCCGTCTGCGTCCACGATCCAGTAGCCGCCACCGAGGAAGCTCGATGCAGCCGCCGTCACCGGGTAGGCGAGATTGTCGCCGGCGGGGGAGCCGTAGAACGTCGCGTTGCCGAAGGCGAACACACCACCGTCGCTGGCGATCAACCAGTACCCCCCGCCGTTGAGGGTGGGGATCAGCGTGATGATCGGTTTGTTCAACGCGATGTTGCCGGTCGAGCCGTAGAACTGGGCGTTCCCGAAGGCGAACACACCACCGTCGCTCGCCACAAGCCAGTAGCCGCCGCCGTTGGGCGTCGCCGCCATGGCGACGATGGGCTTGTTGAGGTGGATGTTGCCGGTCGAGCCGTAGAACTGGGCGTCGCCGAAGCTGAAGATGCCGCCGTCGGAGCCGACCTGCCAGTACCCGGGTGCGGGCGCGGGCGGGATCGGGCAGGAGGGGCTGGCGGCCGGTGCGGCGGCGGGGACGGCCGGCGCCAGCGTCGGGATGGCGGGATTGGCGCCGTTGGGCACGAAGTTCAGGTCGGCCAGGTACATGGGACGGATGCCGCAGGAGAGATACCCGATGGTGGTGCCCTGCCAGGCTGCGAAGGCCATGACGAGCTGGGAGCCGACCGCGTAGACGTCGGGGCCGCCGGGCCCCGACATGCCGGGGGAGGTGGACAGCAGGGTCGTCGACGTCGACATGTCGGTGCAGGGCCCTGAGGGCCCGGCACAGCTGGCCCAGCCGATGGCGTAGGTGGAGGCACCCTCGTCACTGCCGGCGTAGAAGAGGTAATAGGCGTCGGTGTCGGCCGGCGGGCTGCTGCCGGCTATCGGCGTCTGGGTCTCCACCATGTCGGGCCCTTCGACGATGCCGCTCTGCCAAGTCGCGCTGTTGCGCATGAGCTGCGTCGGCGTGCCGGTGAACCCGGTGAGGTTGGTGGCCAGCGGCACCGACCAGATGACGGACGGGGTCGAGGTGCCGAGATGGTCCCCGTCGCTCTTCCAGATCAGGTAGGAGTCGCCGGTCGACTTGTCGGTGAAGACGTCGGGGTCGATGCTGCCGCCCCAGTCGCCGTCATCGATGGTCGGGGACTGATCGACCCCGTTGTCGCACACGACGGGTTGTGTGGTGTTGTCGGTGTAGGGCCCGATGGGGAGCGCGGATGTGGCGACGCCGATGCACTGGTCGCCCGTGGAGGCTTCGGTGGCCGTGTAGTACATGACGAACGTCCCGTTGTTGTACGTCACGTCGGGCGCCCAGGTGTCGCCCTCCTTGGCCCAAGGCGGAAGATGGGGGAGGGCGTCCCATCCGTTGAGGGGACTCCACGACGTGCCGTTGGATGACGTCGACACCTGGATGTTGATGGTCTGGCTCGGCGCGGCGAAGTTCTGCGTGGCAAAGCCGTAGTAGACGTTGTCGAACTCCAGCACGTTCGGGTCCGGGAAGTCGCTGTCGTGGACGGGCGCCCAGTTGGTGGCGCCCGCCGGAGGCGCGGCCGCCACGCCGATGGCGACCGAGCCCACCGCCCCGATCACCACGACGAGAGCGGCGAAGGCGGCGAAGCCTGCGGTGGCGGCGAGCGCCGCTCGCCCCGCTCGCAGGGTGCGCCGCAGAGCCTGCAGATGGGGTCGCCTGTGCATCGGTGAGAAGGTCACCATCCTCCCTGTGGATCCGTGATCGCCGTTCCCAACCGATTCCGCGTGAGGCGCAGCCGTCCATGGTACAGACCGAAATGGCGGCCCGACAGGCGGGAACCGGCGTTCACGTGGAGTTCACGTCCCCGGGGCCGGGCCCCACGCCTGTTCCCTCTAGGTTGGGGCGCAGCACCAGGGGCGACGGGAAGCGCACGCATACCGAGTACTGACGCACGAGCGACAGATTTGGTTGCGGGTTGCGACAATCTGTAACCAAATTGAGACGATCGAGACAGGAACGAGGATGACCGAGCAACGCAAGCCCGTCGTCGATGCCGGATTCAAGCTGCTGAACCTCACGCACAAGGCGGCGCTGCGCGTCACCGGGGGCCGTTGGCCCAACGTGCTCTTCGGCATGCCCGGCGTCGAGCTCGAGACCATCGGGCGCAAGTCCGGTCAACCCCGCACCACCATGCTCACGTCGCCCGTCCACGACGAGAGCCGGGTGATCCTCATCGCCTCGAAGGGGGGCGACGACCGCGACCCGCAGTGGTATCGCAACCTGACCGCCAACCCCGACGTGCGGATCACCATGAGTGGCGAGACCCGTGCCATGCGGGCCCGGACGGCCTCACCGGAGGAGAAGGCGTCCCTGTGGCCCGACATCGTCGCTGCCTACAAGGGCTACGACGGCTACCAGCAGAAAGCAGGCCGCGAAATCCCGGTCGTGATCTGCGAGCCACGCCCGGGCTGAGAGGAGCCGGGCCTCCTGCCGCAGGGCCGACTGCGGCACGGTGGCGGTACGATGCGCCCGATGTCAATGGAGCCTGCAGGCTCACCAGGTGGACCGATCGAGGGCACGGGGACCGAAACGGGCGCGGGGATGGAGCTGGACGCCACGGCGACCGGCTCCGATGGTGCGGCCTTCGACCTCAGCATGGCGGTCGCGCAGCTGGCGTCCAACAGCACGGACCTGCGCATCATGCTCAAGCTGCTGGTGGCCCAGCTCTCGGACGCGCTGGGAGGCCGGATCACGGTGGAGCGGGCGGGCCGGTTCCGCAAGTCCGACGAGATCAAGTCGGTGCGCATCAGCCTCGGCGACGACACGCTCGAGGCAGTCGTCGACGGCGGCACCGTCCGCTGCACCATCGGGCACTCGTCGGGCGGTATCCGGATCCGTAGCGAGCAGGTGGGCATGGACGTCTGGCTGACCCGGCTGCTCACAACCCTGCAGGCGGAGGCCGCGCACTCCGAGCAGACCCGTCTCGCGCTGGAGAACATTGTGATCGGAGGCCAATCGTGACCGAGGAAACGCCGCAGGCGGGGGAGGCGGCGCCCCAGGCGGCCGCACCGGTGCCCCGCGACCTGCCCAAAGACGCCGCCCACCGGCTCGAGGAACTGGAGCACGGCCTCTTCACCTCGGACCTCTCCGTCAACGAGTTCCTCTTGGTCAAGGAGGCCGGTTTCCATCCGCTGGGCTTCGTGATGGGCTCGTCGATCTACCACATCGGCATCCAGACCCGGAAGTGGGGGCAGAGCCAGGAGCTGACGAAGCTGACCGAGGCGATGTACACCGCACGTGAGCTCGCCATGAACCGGATGGAGGAAGAGGCCCAGGAGCTCGGGGCGGACGGCGTCGTCGGCGTGCGCCTCGACGTCAACTACTACGAGTGGGGCAGCGACTCGGCCGAGTTCATCGCGTTCGGCACCGCTGTCCAGGCGGAGGACGGGACGTCGTACCGCAACGTGCAGGGCAAGCCCTTCACGTCGGACCTGTCCGGTCAGGACTTCTGGACCTTGATGCAGACGGGGCATGTGCCGCAGGGTCTCGTCATGGGGACCTGCGTCTTCCACATTGCGCATCGCAAGTTCACCCAGGCGCTCGGCTCCATGGGTCAGAACGTCGAGCTCCCCAACTTCACCCAAGCGCTGTACGAGGCGCGCGAGCTCGCCATGACCCGCATGCAGGACGAGGCCACGGAGCTGCAGGCGAGTGGCATCGTCGGCGTCCGCCTGGAGGAGAAGTCGCACCAGTGGGGCTCGCACACGATTGAGTTCCTTTCGCTCGGCACAGCGGTCACGAAGCGCAGCGGCGAGGTCACGCTGCCCAAGCCGACGACCATCATCTCTCTGGACAACTGATGTCGGTCGGGGACGAGCCCGCATCGGGCAGCCCACCGCCCGATGCCGCGCTGACCGCGGCCGGCGGCCCCCGGGGGGACCTGCCCGAGGCGGCGGTCCGCCGCCTCGGGGCGACCTCCTTCTCCTCGGGATTGAGCGTGCCCGACTTCGCCGCCTGCATCGACCTCGGCCTGCAGCCGGTCGCGTTGGTGCAGGGGTTCTGCGTCATGCAATGGGGTTGGTACGGATCAGGCGCGGGCATGGGCACCATGCGCGGCATGTCGCCCTACATGGGTGGGCAGCAGACCCCGGGTGCGTACTCGGAGACCTACCGCTGCCCGCACGGGTACGTCTCGGCCGAGCACCGGAGTTGGGGGCAGAACCTCGAGCAGCCGTGGGTGCAGGACGCCTGGGCGCACGGCTACGGCACCGCGTACGCCCGCATGCTCGAGGAGGCCGGCACGCTCGGCGCCCACGGGGTGATCGGCGTGGCGGACGAGGTCTCCAACGTGGCGGACACGGGGACGACGGAGTTCCACTTCCTGGGCACGGCAGTGACGGTGGACGGCGGCCCGCCCCCGGCCGGCGGGACGCCGTGGAGCACGTACCTGGCGGGGCAGCGCCTGACCAAGTCGATCGAGGCGGGCTTCATGCCGGTCGCAGTGGTGGCGGCCCTGGCCTCGGTCCGGGTGTGGGCGTACTGCATGACCGAGTACTACATGGAGGGCGGAGGCATGGGCGGGTGGGGGTCGCGCACCGGCCCGGCGTTGGTGGAACAGGTGAGCAAGGCCCACATGGCGTCGCGCCAGCTGGCCCGCAAGCACGTGCGCCAGAAGCTGGCCGGCGACGAGCTGCACGGCGCACGTATGGACGTGGTGAGCCGGAAGCTCTCGGCCGGCGACGAGGTGATCGACTGCACCCTGCGGGGCAACCGGGTGCGGCGCTTCAAGGACTTCGACCCGGTGGAGCTGCCCACGCCCACGGTGCGGCTGTCGTGAGCACATCCGGCTCCGGCCCCGGCTCCGGCTCCGGCTCCGACTTCGGCCCCGGCGGCTTGGGCGGCGCCGCGACAGCCCGCGACCCAGCGCCCGACGTCCGGGCCGAAATGCTCCGGGGCGCTGAATTCCTGGCCACCTCGGCTCCCACGTCGCACGATCGCGGCATTACCTCGGACCTCTCGGTCGACGAGGCGCTGCTGCTGCACGCCGCGGGATGGGAGCCCCTCGACCTCGTGTGCGGCGTCGCCGTGGTGTCGGTCCCGCTCGGTATCTGGAACTGGGGCGGGGTCATCTCCATGGCGTCCGACGCCCACAACGCGGCCGTGGACCAGGCGGCGCGCGTGCTGCGGGGCGAATGCGCCAAGGTCCACGGGCACGGCGTGGTGGGGGTGCGGGTCGACATCTCGGTCCACAGCCACCACATCGACGTCGAGCTGGTGGGCACGGCGGTGCGGCCCATGCCCCACGCCGGCGGCGCCGGTGCCGATGCGGCTCCGGATCATCCCTTCGTCTCCGACTTGTCGGCCCGCGACTTCACCCTGCTCCAGCGCGCCGGCTGGATGCCGGTCGGCCTCGCCTTCGGTGCCTGTTTCGTGTACGCCCCGCGGCGCACCGCGGGCACCGCCATCAGGCAGAAGAGCCAGAACGTGGAACTGACCAACTACACCGAGGCCATGTACTCGGCTCGTGAGTCCGCCATGGAGAAGATGCAGCGCTCCGCCCTGGACGCCGGGGGCCAGGGCGTCGTCGAGGTCAAGGTGACGGAGGGCCCGATGAGCTTCGCCCGCCACGCAATCGGTTTTACGGCGTGGGGCACAGCGGTCAAGCTCGTGGCAGAAGCCCACCAGTTCGTGAAGCCGCAGGTGGTCCTGCCGCTCGACGACGCGGTGGTCACCTTCGAGGCAGAGAGTCTGCGCAGCGCGACACAAAGGAGACGTTGATGAGCCCGACCAGAGACTGGGAGGCCTGGGCCCGCACGTTCGAGTCCATCGACGGGCCGGACGAGTTCGCTGCGCTGTTCGCCGACGGAGGCCGCTTCTGCGATCCCGTCACCCCGTGGACGACCGACCTGCACAAGGTGGCCCGGGACACCGACGCCATCTTCCCGGACTGGAATCAGCGGGTTGACCGCATCCGGGGCGGGGACGATTGGGCCGTCTTCGAGTGGACGGGAACGGCCACCTTCCACCCGGGTGAGGGCAAGGCCGGGATCCCCATCTCCATGACGGGGGCCACGGTGATCGACGTGGACGGGGAGGGCAAGGTCACCACCTGGCGCGACTACCTCGACACCAACGAGCCCACGCAACAGATCACCGCCGGGCTCGAGCGGGCCCTCGAGGGCGGCTGACGGGGTCTCACCGGCACTGCCGGCTCTGCCGGCTCTGACGGGCCCGGGCCAGAGGGCGGCTGGACGCGCCTCGGCGGGCTCCAATTCGAAAAAGCGCCGGTTGGGACGCATCCGTGCGGCGAAAAGCCACGCGCTCCCTGCCGTGCACAGGATACATCGGGGTGGGGGGCTTGCCGCAAGGACCCCTGACGTGTTGACAATGCACGCCGCGAGCGGGCCAGAGGTCCTCTGAAGACCGACGGCAGCCGCGAAGAGGACCCACACGGTGCAACGAGAGATGCCTCAGAAATCTCGGGGGAAGGCGGACGGATGAGCGGATACGTGCTGGATCTCCCGGAGATCGACGACGGGCAGGTTGCGCTGGTGGGCGGCAAGGGGGCGCATCTCGGCGAGCTCTTCGGGATCGAGGGCATCCGCGTGCCGGGCGGTTTCTGCGTCACGACCGACGCCTTCCGGCGCATCTTGGCGGAGGTGCCGTCGATCGGTGCACGGCTGTCCGACCTCTCGCGCCTCGAGCCCGATGACCGGGAGGCGATCCGCGGGCGCAGCGCGGAGGTCCGCGAGGCCATCGAAGGCGTCGCGATACCCGACGACCTTGCGTCCGCGATCACGGGGTCGCTCGCCCGGCTGGGTGCGCAGGGCGCCTACGCGGTCCGCTCGAGTGCGACGGCAGAGGACCTGCCGACGGCCTCCTTCGCGGGCCAGCAGGACACGTACCTCAACGTCGTGGGACCGGCGGCGATCCTCGAACACATCAGCCGGTGTTGGGCATCGCTGTTCAGCGAGCGGGCCGTCACGTATCGCCTGCGGAACGGATTCGAGTCCTCGAAGGTCGCCATGGCGGTGGTGGTGCAACACATGGTGTTCCCCGAGGCGGCCGGCGTCCTCTTCACGGCCGACCCCGTGACGTCCAACCGGGCGATCACCTACGTGGAAGCCACCTTGGGACTCGGCGAGACCCTCGTGTCCGGGCTGGTGAGCCCAGATGTCTACGAGATCCACGCCGGCGACGTGATCGTCAAGGCCGTCGCCGCCAAAGGGATGGCCCTCGAGGCGTCGCCGTCAGGCGGAACGGTCACGCGGGAGGTGGAGCCGGAGCGCCAACGACAGGCGGCACTGTCCGATCTGCAGATCGTGCGCTTGGCGCACCTGGGACGACGGATCGAAGCGCACTTCGGCCAACCCCAGGACGTTGAGTGGTGCCTGGCCGATGACGAATTCCAGATCGTCCAGAGCCGGCCGATCACCACGCTGTTCCCCGTCCCCGTGGCCGACGACTCGGAGAACCACGTCTACCTCTCCGTCGGCCACCAGCAGATGATGACCGACGCCATGAAGCCACTCGGGCTCTCCGTGTGGCAGCTGACGACCCCTCGGCGCATGGCAGAAGCGGGCGGGCGGCTCTTTGTCGACGTCACCCAGATTCTGGGTTCGGAGACGACCCGCGTCGGGCTCCTGGAAACAATGGGGAGATCCGATCCGTTGATGCGGGACGCGCTCGAGACCATCCTCGGGCGCGGCGACTTCATCCCGACCATCCCCGAAACCCTTCCGCAAGGGGCCCCGGACCAGGCGCAGGCGCAGGCGCAGGCGCGGGCCGATGGCAACGCCACCCCTCTCGAGACCGACCCGGCCGTCGTCACCGAGCTCGTCGAAAGCAGTCGGGCCTCCGTCGCAGCGCTGCGGAGGGACATCGGGGCGAAGTCCGGGCCGGCGCTGCTCGACTTCGTGCTCGCCGACTTCCAGGAACTGAAACGGATCCTGTTCGATCCGCGGAGTCATGAGGTCTTCATGTCGGCGATGGAGGCCACATGGTGGCTGAACGATCGGTTGGAGGAATGGCTGGGGGAGAAGAACGCGGCGGACACGCTCACGCAGTCCGTCCCGGGCAACGTGACGTCGGAAATGGGACTGGCGCTCCTCGACGTGGCGGACGTGATTCGCCCGCACCCCGACGTCGTGGCGTTCCTGGAGCGGGTGGAGAACGAGCGGTTGGAGGACGGCGGGTTCCTCGACGAGCTGCCCGGGCTGGTGGGGGGCCGCGACGCCGCACATGCGATACGGGCGTTCCTCGACACGTACGGCATGCGCTGCGTCGGCGAGATCGACATCACGAGGCCCCGGTGGAGCGAGCGCCCCACCACACTCGTGCCGCTCATTCTCGGCAACGTCAAGAACTTCGAGCCGGGCGCCGGAGAGCGTCGCTTCGAGCAGGGCCGCCGGGAGGCCTTGGCCTGGGAGCAGGAGCTGCTGGCGCGTCTGCGGGAGTTGCCGGACGGGAGACGGAAGGCCGAGGACACCAAGGAGAAGATCGATCGGGTCCGGACCTTCATCGGGTACCGGGAGTACCCGAAGTACTTCATGGTCAGCCGATACTTCGTCTACAAGCAGGCGCTTCTCCGAGAGGCCGAACGCCTCGTGCGGGCGGGTCTCCTCCGCGAAAAGGAGGACATCTTCTACCTCCGGCTGCCCGAGCTCCGAGACGTCGTGCGCACCAACGGTGTGGACGAGCAGCTGATCCTGGACCGCAAGGCCGCCTTCAGATCCGCCCAGGCGCTCACGCCACCCCGCGTGCTCACCTCCGACGGCGAGATCGTGACCGGCGCCTACCGCCGTGTCGACGTCCCCACGGGCGCGCTGGTCGGCCTCCCCGTCTCCGCCGGGACCGTCGAGGGCAGGGCCCGCGTCCTGCACGACCTGAACGAGGCCGAGCTCGAAGCGGGCGACATCCTGGTCACCGCCTACACGGACCCGAGCTGGACCGCGGTCTTCGTCACCCTGGCGGGCCTGGTGACCGAAGTGGGCGGCCTCATGACCCACGGCGCCGTGATCGCACGGGAATACGGCTTGCCGGCCGTGGTCGGGGTGGAGCAGGCCACCCGGCTGATCCGTGATGGGCAGCGGATCCGCGTCAACGGGACCGAGGGCTACGTCGAGATCCTGTCGTAGTGGCCCGGGCGATCCCGGGCCTCACGCCTCACGCCTTGTCAGCCACCGCCCGCACGTGGACCATGCGCGCATCGCGCTGGTCGTCCAGGTCCTGCGCCGCCTGCTCGTCGCTTGCCATCTCGGCGTCGATGTCGGCGTCGGCCCATCCGATGACACCCATCTCCTGGAACGCGGTACGCAGTTTCGGTCCCCACAGGCCGATGTCACGCAGGATCGGCACGATCCGCATGAACAGGAAGTTGCGGAACTCACGCAGCGAGTCGCTCTGGTCGACATAGGTCGTCAGTTCGGTCGGCAGCTCCAGTCGCTCGAAGACCTCCTCGCCGAGGAAGCGATCCCGCATGAGGTAGCACGCCTCAATGCAGAACTCCTCCCGCTCGTCGCGTTCGGCCTGTGTGAGCTGCGGGTAGTAGTCGCGCAGCGCCAGCCGACCGAACATGACGTGGCGCGCCTCGTCCTGCATCACGTACGCGTTGAGCGCCTTGGCCAACGGGTCGGTGGCGTTGTTGCGGATGATGCCGAAGGCGGCCAGTGCCAGCCCCTCGACGAGCACCTGCATGCCGAGATACGTCATGTCCCACCGGCTGTCCGAGATCACGTCGTCGAGCAGAGCCTTGAGGTGAACGTTGAGCGGATAGACGAGCTGCAGCTTCTCGTGCAGATAGCGGCTGTACACCTCCACGTGACGCGCCTCGTCGATCACCTGTGTGGCGGCGTAGAACTTGGAGTCGATGTCGGGGACGGTCTGCACGATCTTGGCGGTGCAGATCAGCGCGCCCTGCTCGCCGTGCATGAACTGGCTGAACCGCCAGGCCTCGACGTGCCGGCGGAACTCACCCTTGCGCTCGTCGCTCATGTCGTCCCACCACGGCGTGCCGAAGATCGGGAGGAGCTCGTCGGGCATGCCAACGGGGTTGGCCAGATCGACCTCCTGGCTCCAGTCGAGCCGGTCGCTGCCGATCCACTGGCGCCGCGTGCCCTTGTCGTAGAGGCGCAGCAGCTGGTCCCGCCCACCCGTGTAGTTGAAGTCGAACATGGTGGTCGACGGCGACTCGATGCCCCATTTCGGGTCGAATGCGAAGTCCGAGTCGGTGGTGGACGGGCTCGTGGTCATGAGGCCCCCTTTTGGGTCACATCCGCTGCAGCCCACATCCGACGGCAGCGGCCGGTGGTGCGTCACCGGCGAGGCTACCGCCTCGCGCTCGTGGAGTCAGTTGGGGGAGCCGCTCCGCTGCGACGGGGCAGACCGATGCCCGGAGCCGGCCCCTGCCTACCGGAAGTCGAAAGCCACCTTGATGGCGCCGCTCTCCTCCTGGTTGGCCAACACCGTGAAGGCCTCACGCCATTGGTCGAGCCGGAAGGTGTGGGTCAGCATCCCGGTCATGTCGATGCGTCCCTCCGAGGCGAGGCGCAGGTAGTCCGCGATGCCGTGCATGCGGACGCCGTCGACCTCCTCGACCCCGAAGGCGTTCGAGCCCACCCACGAGATCTCCTTGAAGTAGAGCGGCGACCACTCCCAGCGCTCGGGTGCGTGCACCCCGCTCTTGACCATGGTGCCGCGTTGCTTCAGGAGCCGGACGCCGATTTCGGCCGTCTGCGCGGTGCCGACGGTGTCGTACACGACGTCGAAGCCACCGGGATGCGCCATGGGCAGCGAGCTGCCCCCGAACCTGTTGAGGACGCCACCGGACCATGCCGCCGCCTCCTCGAGCAGCTGCTCGACCGGGAAGGGGTCGACGACGGTGGCACCGAGCTTGCGGGCCAGTGCGGCCTGCGCGGGCCAGCGGGCGACCACCATGACCTCCACGTCGGGGTAGAGCGCCTTGATGATGGCCACCGCGGTGCTGCCCAGCGCGCCGCCGCCGTAGACGAGGACCTTGCCGCCGGGCGGCGGCGGGTGACGGGTGACCGAGTGCAGCGACACGGCGAAGGGGTCTCCGATGACCGCCACCTCGTCGCTCACGTCGTCGGGGACGGGGATGAGCATCGACTCGTGGGCCGGCAGGTAGTCGGCGAAACCCCCCGGGGCGTCCTTCGAGGTGCCGGTATGGATGCCCGCCGCGATGGGGCCCTGGGTGAAGTGCCAGCACAGGCTGTAGTCACCGGCCTGGCACGACGGGCATGGTGGGTCGATGCCGCGCGGGCCGCAGGAGAGCCACGGATTGAGGACGACGCGCTGGCCGACCTCGAGGGTCGTCACGGCGGGACCGACCTCGACGACGTCGGCCACGACTTCGTGACCGAAGACGGTGGGGAAGGTGAAGAATCCGTTCAGCGCGCCGTCACCGAAGTCGTCGCCGAAATCCATGAAGACCATCTTGGCGTCGGAGCCGCAGATCCCGGTCAGGCGCGTCTTGGCGACACACCAGTCGTCACGCAGCAGCTTCGGTCGGTCGAGCTCCTCGAGGCGCATCGGGGTCCGGGACAGTCCGCGCATGAGGCTGTTGGACTCGTCCGGTGGTGTCCAGCGCTCACCGCGGACGCCGTAGAGCAGACCTTGCATTCGTACGCTCCTCGCTCCTGAGTCAAAGGGTTGGCCCGAACCGAGCTGCCGCCCCATGAGGATCTGCGGCCGACGATACAGCGGTTGCCGACGCAGTTGCTCAGGATGCGCGGTCGCTCTGGAGGCGCGGTCGCTCAGGCGACGTAGGGGCAGTGCCGGCACCCCGACTCGCAGCACGTGCCGCGGCGCGCCAGGTAGGCGGCCGTCAGGACCGTGAAGCCGGTGCGCGGATCGAGATAGCTGTCAGCGTCGGCTTCGAGGGCGTCGGTGTGGGCGCGGATGATCTGCGGGTAGGCGGGATCGTCCGGCGACAACCGGTCGGGATGCGGCTCCGTGAGGGGCCGGTCGGCGAGCTGCCGAGGCACGTGAAGAGGTGGGGGAGCAGCGCGCTCGGCTGCGGACACCTCGGAGTGCGGCTCGTCCATCGGACAAAGGCCGCAGAAGGCCGGTCCCGGGTGAGGGGACCGGCCTTGCGTGCTACCTCTTCGCGGCCCTCTTGGCGGGAGCGCGCCGGGCCGGAGCCTTGCGAGCCGGTGCCTTGCGGGCGGGAGCCTTCCGTGCGGTGGTCTTGCGGGCCGGTGCCTTCTTGGCGGCAGCGCGGGCCGGAGCCTTCTTGGCCGCAGCCGGGGCGGCGGACTTGCCGGCGGCGGCGACAGCGGCGTCACTGGTCGGGTATGCACCCTTGACCAGCTTCGGTGCCGTGGCGGGCGCCAGGACGGCGTCCTTGAACGCCTTGACCGGAGTGATGCGCGCCTTCTTCGACGCCTTGATCCGGATCGCCTCACCGGTGGCCGGGTTGCGGCCCATGCGCGCCGCCCGGTTCACCTTGACGAACTTGGCGAAGCCGGGAATGGAAACCGGCTCACCCTTCGAGACGACGGCGGTGACGACATCGGTGAATCCGTCGATGACGGAAACCACGGTCTTCAACTCGACGTCGGCCTGGACCGCGACTGCCTTTGCTAGTTCTCTCTTGTTCATGGCGCCATTGTGGCCGACGCGCGACCAGTGATGCACATCTTTCCGGGCACGAATGCAGATTTTTGTGCTCAAAGTTCGCTCTGACAGGACGGAAAAGGCCCATTTTCAACCGAAGTCACGTTGCACGACGCACCGCGGACCGCCAAATGTGGGCTCCGCGTCGCCATGACAGCGCCCGTTTACGGCATCCACTGCCCCCAGTAGGGACGGGTGTGCTCGCTCTTTTCCATCAGGATGATCACCGTTCCCCACGGGTCGTGACACCAGGTCGTCTGCAGTCCCGCCACATCGGCCACACCGGCCGTGAGGAATTCGACACCGCGGCCCTCGAGCTCCGCCCGCGTGGCGCTGATGTCGTCGCACAGCATCCCGATATGCGTGATGCCGACCCTGGTGACGGCGGGCCTCCCGGCGTCCGGCGGTGCGACGTCGGCCGCCGGATACTCGATCAGCTCAATGACGCGGTCGTCCTGCCCAAAGCCCACGATCGCCGCGTGGACGACCACCGGTGAGGGAACGAGCTCGCCCATGTCGTGCTCGATCTGCGCGCCCTCCATGCGGTACGGGGGCGACAGCAGCGTGAGGCCCAGAACGTCGCAGTACCAGCGTGTGGCCGCCTCGACGTCGGGGACACAGACGGCGGAATGGGCGAATCCGGTCAACATCTGGCCAGCGGGTGCCCGGAACCGGGGCCAATCCGGCGCAGGGGAGGGCTCAGGTCCAGCGCGCCAGCTCGTGCTGCCAGCGCTTGTTCAACTGGCGGAAGTGCACCTTGCCGCGCCGGTTGACCTTGCGGAGCACGATCACGCTCACGAACACCATCGGCGCCGCAAATGCCGAGAGTGCGCTGAGAAACACCACGCGCGCGCCGCTCGAAGCGCCCCCTTTTTGTTTCATATCACTAGTCGTACACCGTGAAATGCGTGCGCACCAGTCCAATCCGCACTAGGCATTGGGACGTGGGAAGGCCCAGATGAGCAACGTTGAACCCCCGATGCCGACCGAGGCTGCGGAAGAGCCTGCCGAAAGGGCGGCCGGAGCGGCCGTGGTGGAGGCGCCGGCCGGCCCGTCGGACGCGGCGGTGACGGAAGGTTCGGGCGGACCGGCGGGGGGGAACGAGGGCACGGCGAAGACCCGCCGCGGCCACCTGCCGCGACGGATTTCGGCGTGGGTGCTCGTCGTGCTGGCGTCGATCTTGCTCCCGGTGTCAGTGATCTGCGTGTGGGCCATCAACACGGTGACGAGCACCGACAAGTACGTCGAGACCATGGCGCCCCTGGCGCGCAATCCGGTCATTCAACACGGTCTGGCGACGAGGGCGACCGACGCGTTGTTCTCGACCCACATCGTGCAGAACAAGGTCACCCAGGCGCTGCCCAAGTCGGCCAAGCCACTCGTGGCACCGCTGGTGACCCAGCTCCACTCCTACGTGGAGGGCCTGGCGCTCAAGGTCTTCGAGAGCCAGAAGTTCGCCCTGCTCTGGGACGGGCTCAACCGCCACAGTCACGCGGCCGTGATCAACACCCTGACCGGCAAGCAGACACCAGCGCAGCAGAAGCTCGCCAAGGCGGGTCAGATCGCAATCAACGTCTCGCCTGCGCTCAACCAGGTCATCTCCGATCTGGACGCGCGCGGCATCACGTTCTTCGACCCGCTCAAGACCCTGTCGACCGACAGCGTGCACTTCACCGTCGTCAGCAAGGCGCAGGTCTCGAAGTTCTCGGGACTGTTCAACCTGATCCTCAAGTTCAAGTGGATCATCCCGGTCGTCGCGCTGGTGCTCGCCATCCTGGCGGTCGCGCTGGCCCTGGAGCGGCGCAAGACGCTGCTGCGCCTGGCCGTCGGCGTGGCCCTGATGAGCTTGCTGGTGCTGACCGGGTTGGCGCTGGGCCGAGGCATCTTCATCGGTCAGGCCGCCGGCGGGGGCTTCAATTCCGAGGGCGCAGCCGCCGTCTGGGACACCGTCCTGCGGTTCTTGAAGGCGGACCTGCGCTGGACGCTGCTGATCTCGGTGCTGGTGGCCTTCGGCGCATGGGTGGCCGGCCCGGCGCGTTACGCCGTGTGGATCCGCCGAACCTGCGCCAGCGGTGCCCGCTGGCTGGCGGCGCAGGCCAAGGCACTGTCGTCGGGCGCCGGCCATGCCGGGCGTGCGGCGGCAGCATCGCCCCGGGTGCGCCGCAGCGGCGAGTGGATCGAGGATCACGTGAAGGGCCTGCGCATCATCGGGGTGGTCGTGGCGGGCCTCATCCTCGTCTTCGGGGGGAACCTCACGGGGTGGAGCCTGCTGGTCATCGTGCTGGTGCTGGCCGCGTACCTGGGGCTGCTGCAGCTGGTGGCCACCTGGGCCCGGAGGGTGGCGGCGCCGGAGGGCGCCGGCGTGACCTCAGGCACGACGTAGGGGAGAAACCTCCCCGGAACGGGACTTTTGTCCCTGTTTCCGCTGCGCGCGGGTCCCCACACTGGAGGGATGGCGGAAATCGTGGCGATCGTGGCGGCCGGCGGGATCTTCATGGCGGGATTCGTGGCCTGGTACACCCTGTGGCATCGCCGCATGGTGGCAGCCTTCGAGCGGGTCCCCGTGGGTACCGACCGCTCGGCGTCGGTCGTGCGCCGAGGCGCCGACCTGCCCGGCAACCGGCACCCGGTGTAGGCGAGGTCCACCTCGGTGTCCGCCCCGACGCACTTCTCCTTGGCGGCCTGTTTCGTGTCGACTCCGGATCGCCGGTCTCTTACGCGACGCTTATCCGCCACCCGTAACCTCTCTGGCATGTCCATGCGGTGGAGGTTCGGTCTGGTGGCGATCGTCGCCGCCGCGGTCCTCGGCGGGTTCCTGCCGCATGGCGTGCTGTCAGGCGCCGACGGCTCGGTCACCCAGGTGGTGCGGGCGGTCGAGGGCCCCGTGTCCGTTCCGGTGGGCTGTGCCGACGCCACCTGTGGCAAGGGCAGTCCGGCGCCCGGTGCGCCATCGCCCGGCATCGTGCTGATGGCGGTCGTGGCCGGCGCCCTGGGCGTTGCTGCCGCTGCCGCCTTCATCCGGCGCCGCCAGGTGCAGGCGCTCGCCCTCCCTGCCGGCATCCGGGACCCTCTCTTCCACCCGCCCCAGTTCTCCTAGCTCGACCCGCTGGCGCCGGCCCCATCCCGGGCGTCGCTGCCAGCCACCCGAGTCGGATCCGCCCCATCCCGGGCGTCTGACTCGTACCCCGGATGCCCGGCCATGGCCGGCGTCCACTTCGAGCCTTCCGAGCGTGTGCGCACAGCCGCCCCCTCGATCCAACCAAGGAGAACCCCATGTCGAAATCCTCATCGGGGCCGTCGCGACCGTCGCGGTCCGCCCCCTCGTCCACGTCGAACACCAAGAAGACCACCGCCACGAAGCGGCCGTCCCGCCAGGCCCAGGCCCAGGCCCAGCGCGAGCGCCAGCGCCGGGCCGCCGCGGCGGACACCCGCTTCCGCACCCGCCACCCGGTCCTGACCGCCCTGGTCCCCGTAGGCCTGGTGGTGGCCGCCATCGCCACCATGGTCGTGATCAAGGCCGCGGGGCACACCAACCCGCCGGCGGGGGCGTCCTCGCATCTCGCCGCCGGCGGAACCAGCGGCACGGCGGCCGCCGCCGACCCGGGCACCACCACGCTGTCGCCCCAGGTCCTGGCTGCCCTCACGGTCCCGGCCGCCACCCTCGACGCCGTGGGGAGCCCGAGCTCGGTCGCCCTGCCGACCAAGGTCGGCAACGGCACCGGCACCGTCCTCAAGGGCGCCGACGGCAAGCCCCTGATCACCTACATCGGTGCCGAGTACTGCCCCTACTGCGCCGCTGAGCGGTGGGCCATGGCGGTCGCCCTGTCGCGCTTCGGGACGTTCCAGAACCTGCACGGCACGCACTCGTCGGACACCGACCAGTACCCCGGCACCCAGACGCTGTCGTTCTACGGATCGAGCTACTCGAGCCCCTATGTCGACTTCCAGGCGGTCGAGGAGGCGACGAACCAGCCGGAGGGGGACAGCTATCAGGCCCTGCAGGCGCCGACGGCGGCGCAGAGTGCGCTGATGGCCAAGTACGACACCGAGGGCAGCATCCCCTTCCTCGATATCGCCAATCGCTACGTGATCGCCGGATCGAGCTTCTCGCCGCAGGTGCTGCAGGGGCTCTCCCGGAGCCAGATCGCCACCGATCTCTCGAACCCCAACAGCGCGGTGGGGCAGGCGATCGACGGTGCGGCCAACGACATCACCGCGGCGATCGCCTCGGTGACGGGCAACCAGCCCACCAGCGTGGGCAGCTCGGCGGCCATCGCGGCCATCGCCCAGAAGCTGGGGGCCTGACATGGCGACGACGACACCGACCGGCCGCCGCACGAGCCACCGGAGCCCGAGCCACCGCGTACCGGCCTGGGTGCCGGCCACGTCGCTCGGGCTCTCCCTGGCGGCGCTGGCCATCTCGTCGTACCTGACCGTGGCCCACTACACCGACCCAGCCGCGCTGGCCTGCCCCGACACCGGCATCGTCAATTGCGCTCTGGTGACGACGAGCTCGTGGTCCGTGCTGCTCGGCGTCCCGCTGGCCGTCCTCGGGCTCGTCTGGGCCGCCGCGATGACGGGCCTGACCCTGCCGTGGTCCTGGCGCGCCCGGGCCCGCTGGGTCGACGGCACCCGCCTGGTCCTCTCGGGCGCCGGCGCCGCCATGGTCCTCTACCTCGTCTACGTGGAGCTCTTCAGGATCGGCGCCATCTGCCTGTGGTGCACGGCGATGCATGTCACGGCCGTGTGCCTGTTCGGCGTGATCCTCGCGGGGCGGGCCGCCTCCTCGGCCCCGCTCCGCGCCCATACCTGAGGACGGACCGAGCGCACCCTCCGCCGACGGGGTACATGGGGACTTTCGCCTCTAAAGGAAGGCGGGCCGCGCCCGACACAATGAGAGGCAGTTGGTCGTGTGCTCCCGGCGGCGGGAGCGCCCCTCGGCGGTAAGGGAGAGCGCGTGCAGAACGGCGAGCAGGACACGGCGTGCGGGACCATCGCCCGGGAGTGCGAGGCGTTCCTCGCCGGCACGCTGGCCGAGTACTGGGATGACAAGGGCATGGACGTCCCGGTCTGGACGTGGATGAACATGCTGGCCCACGGCAGCGCCCGCCAGATCGGCGAGTGCGTCCTGCGCCCGTCCCGACCCCGGCCGGCCAGCCGCAGCTGGCGCGTCGCCGCGCTCCTACCTGGCCTACGAGGTGCTCGACCTCACCGACGTGGAGTGCACCCTCGCCCAGCTGCAGGCGACCGTGCTGATCCCGCTGGAGCTCGAGATGGCGGCCCGGGCCGACGTCGCTGCCTGGACGCCCCGGCAGTGGGTGGATCTGGTCGAGGACGCGCTGCGCAACAACCTCTGCGCCCTCGACGAGGGGTAGGCCTCAGGAGGCCCGCGCCACCCAGCGCTCGACGGTGCGGGCCAGCGCGGGCAACGGCAGGATGCCGGCCCGCAGCACCAGGTCGTGGAATTCCCTGAGGTCGAAGCGCCCCCCGAGGGCTGCGGTCGCCTCCGTGCGGAGGCGCACGATCTCCCGTCGTCCCACCATGTAGGCCAGGGCCTGGCCGGGGAACGAGATGTAGCGGTCGATCTCCGCCTCGACCTCCAAGCGGGGGAGCGGCGTGTGCGACGACATCCAGTCGATGGCGCGCTGACGGGACCAACCCATCGCATGCAGGCCCGTGTCGACGACCAGGCGGCTGGCCCGCCAGGCGTCGGCGGCGAACAGGCCCATGCGGGCGAGGTCGTCGGTGTAGAGACCCATTTCGTCGGCCAGCCGTTCGCTGTAGAGGCCCCAGCCTTCGGCACAGGCGGTGTCGTAGAGGACCTGGCGCGCCGGCGCGAGGTCCTTGGACTCCATGGCGATGGTCAGCTGGAAGTGGTGGCCCGGCACCGCTTCGTGAAAGGCGATGTCCTCGGCACCGTAACGATGGCGCTCCTCGGGCTGCGACGTGTTGAGGTAGTACGTGCCCGGTCGTGAGCCGTCGATGGCGCCGGGCATGTAGTAGGCGCTGGTCATGCCCACTTCCTCGGCCTCCGGGACGGGCGCCACCTCGCAAGGCATGTCGGGGACGGTGGCGAACCAGCTGGGCGCCTCCGCCTCGGCGGCAGCCACCACGCGGCGGGCGTGCTCCAGCATCTCCTCACGGCTGCCGTAGCGCAGCGAGGGGTCGGCCAGATGTTGGAAGATCTCGGCCACGTCGGTCGTGCCGAAGAGGCCCGAACCCGTCTCGACCATCTCCTCCAGCACCTCGTCCACGATCTCGCGGCCCATGGCGTGGAGCTCGTCGGGCGGGTAGCTCATGGACGTGTGCTCCCGGGTCAGGGACCGGTACATCGCCTCGCCGTCTGGGAGGAAGCAGATGCCCGGGTGCTCGTCGTCGCGGGCGGCGGGCAGCACCGCGGCGCGCAGGGCGTCGCGGTAGGCGGCCAGCGCGGGCGCGCGTGACTGTCGAGGGCGGTGGAGACCGCCTCGGCGAACGCTCCGTCCACGTCGCTGCGGGCGATGCCGCCGACGGTGGGGTCCTCCAACATCAGGTCGAGCTGCGCAATGGCGGCCGCGACGAGCCGGGACACCGAGGTCCGCCCCTGTCGCGCACCGTCCTCCTGGCGGCGCGCCACCGTGGCCAGCATGTCGGGTAGCCCGCGCAGGCGCGTGAGGTAGCCCTGGCGGCGCTCCTCGGTGTCGAGTGGCACCTTGGGCAGCGAGGACAGCACGGCGCCGACCGGTGCGGCGAATGTGTCGCTGATAGTGAACTCAATAAGCGGTACAGCGGACGCCCCGGCCAATCCGCGGGCGAAGCATCGGACGAAGTCGAGGGTCTGCAGCTCGCTCTCCGCCAGTCCGTCGTCGGGCGCCTCCTCGGCGCGCGTGGCGATGGACTCAAGTTCCCGCGTCTGGCCGTCCCCGGACTCGTTGCTGAAGTCGGGCAGGAGGTCGTCGTAGCCCGGAAACCCGAACAGCGACCCGGTCAACGGGTCCGCCTTGAGGACTGCCGTCAACAACGCAGCAGCAAGTTCGTCCCCGGGCATCGGGGGAGGCTACCGCGGACGACTCACTCCGCGAGGCCGTGACCAGGGGGAAACGTCGGATTTTTCGTCGGACCGCCCGTTCCGGCCGTGTCCAGGCGTACATGATTGCAGCGAGGGTGCAAGAGATTCCCGGTTCCCGGCCCTCCCGCGGCGCCCACGCCGGGACTCGGGATGGCGGGCCTGCGCCTGTGCGTGCGCCCTCAGCCGATCACGTCGTCGCGGGCGGCGAGGATCGCACTGAGCCGCCGTTCCACGTCGTCCGTGCTGTGGTTGTCGGTGAAGACGTAGGGGCGCCCGCGCCGGATGGCGTCGAGCACGTTGGCTGCCACGGTGGCGGCAGAGACCGTCCCCACCGGGTTCATGCCGGTCTGGATCATGCCGGGCATGACCACGCTCACGCCCACCGGCGCCCCGAGCGATGCGAATTCGGCGCGCAGGACGTCGGAGAGCCCGAGTACCCCGTGCTTGGCCACGGTGTAGGGCCCGAGGCGCCCCAGGGCCAGCACGGCCGCCATGGAGGAGGTGTTGACCACGTGGCCCTCCTCTCCCGACTCCAAGATGCGCGGCACGAAGGCGCGGATGCCGTGGATGACGCCCCACAGGTTGGTGTCGATGACCCGGTGCCAGTCCTCCAGCGGGATCTCCCAGGAGTAGCCGCCATTGACCACGCCCGCGTTGTTCACGGCGACATGGAGCTTGCCGAACCGCTCGACGGCCGCCGCGCCGACACGCTCGACGGCGTCGGGGTCCCGCACGTCGAGGGGCATCGCCACCACCTCTGCGCCCTGCTCGCCGAGTCTGGCCGCGTGTGACCGCAGGCTCTCCTCGGTGATGTCGGTCATCACGACACGCATCCCCGCCGCGGCGAACGCCTCCGCGACGGCCAGCCCGATGCCGCTGGCCGCGCCGGTGACGACGGCCGTGCGTCCCTCGAGTTCCTCCATGGGACGCCGATGGTATCGGGATGGTGCGTCGAGGCCTCCGGCGTTCCTCGGCGCCTGCCGTCGGCGAAGATGGGGGAGGGATGGGGCGGCATGACTGAAGTGACCGAGGGCAGCTGGGGCCGCTTGGCGTCCCTCCGCAGAGCGTTGCCCAGGCGCCAGGTCGACGCCGAGGGCGAGCTCCTGTCGGTGCCGATTCCGCTCAGCTTCGTCTGGCTGGTGCTGGGGGTGCTGACCGTCCTGGAGGCGGTCAACGACATCTTCGACACGGCCGGACCGGACTGGTTGTGGGACAACTGGATCCACAACGCGATCCTGGGCGTCTGCGCCGCGCTGGTCCTGGCCCGGGCGGCCTTCGAGCCGGTCGCCCGCAAGGCCTGGCTGGCGTTCGGCATGGCGCTGTCCCTCTGGTTCGTCGGCAGCGCCGCCTGGACGGTGGTCTATGCCGGCAACCCCAACCCGCCGTACCCCTCGTTCGCCGATGTGTTCTGGCTGGCCTGGTACCCGCTCCTCGCCATCGGGATCTTCTTTCTCATCCGGGTGCGCGTGCCCCAGTTCGAACTGCATCGCTGGATGGACGGGATCGCCGTCATGTTGCTGGTGCTCGCCGTCGGCTTCGCGTTGGTGATCCAGCCTGCGACGCAGCACAAGACGATCGGCTCACTGGCCACCTTCGTCGTCTTCCTCTACCCGGTGCTCGACGTGCTGCTGATCGGCGCCCTCCTCGGCGTGTACGGCCTCATGGGCTGGCGGCCCGACACCATGTGGATCCTCATCGGGCTGGCCATCCTGAGCACCTCGGTCGCCGACGCCGTGTTCGCCGTACAGGAAGCCGAAGCGCGGGCCGTGGTGTCTGCCAACAACTACAACTTCATCTGGACCGCCGGAGCGCTGCTCATCGCCCTGGCGGCCTGGGTCCGGGCTCGCGAGGCGGAGGAGCCGCAGACGGTGGTCGGGATGCGCGCCGTGGCCCTGGCCCTCTTCGCACAGGCGCTGGCCATCGGCATCCAGATCTATGCCATCTTCCGGGAGGTCGGGAAGAGTGAGCGCATCGTGACCATCGTGGTGCTGCTGGTGGCGTCGGTGCAGATCATCCTGACTCGGCCGCGACGCAAGGAGGACATCGCCCCGGCAACCGAGAGCAACGGCCCGTAGTGTGTCGCCATGTCCTCTGCGCTGATGCCCGCGGCCGTCTACGTGGGCGACGGCAAAATCGAGTTCGACGAGGTACCGCGGCCCGAGCCGGGTCCGGGTGAAGTCCTCGTCGAGATCGCGGCCTGCGGGATCTGCGGCTCCGACCTCCACATGGTCCTGGAGCGGTATGCCAGACCCGGCTCCATTCTCGGCCACGAGTGGTCGGGCATCGTGGCCGACGCGCCGAGCGGCTCCGGCTGGGCTCCCGGTGACCGTGTGGTGGGAACAGCGGCGGCGGGTTGTGGCGAATGCCGACCGTGCCGCAGGGGACGACCGTCGGTCTGCCTGCAGCGCGCGACGGCCGACTTCGCCGGGTACCGCGGTGCGTTCTGCCAGTACAAGACCGTGGCGGCCGACGGACTGATCCGGATCCCCGACGCGCTGGCGACGCGGCCGGCTGCGCTGGCGGAGCCCACGGCCATCACGCTGCATGCACTCCGCTTGGCCGACGTGCGCCCCGAGGATCGCGTGCTCGTCACGGGCGCCGGACCGGTCGGGCTCCTGATCGTCGCCGTGCTGCGCGCCCAGGGGGTCACCGACATCACCGTGAGCGAGCCGTCCCCGGTGCGACGCCAGCAGGCGCTCGACGTCGGCGCCGACCGGGTCGTCTCGCCCGACTCCCTCGGCGAGCCACCGATGACCCAGACGGTGCCCGAGCCGTACGCCGTCGCCTTCGAGTGTTCGGGCCACGCCGGCGCGGCCGAGGCCGCCTTCGGCCAGCTGGACTATGCGGGGACCCTGGTGATCGTCGGGACCGGTTTCGACCCGCCGCGTTTCAACCAGAACCGCATGATCATCTTCGAGCTGGAGGTGATCGGCGCCTACAACTACAACGACGAGGGCTTCGGTCCCGCGGTCGATCTTCTCGGGAGCGGGGCGCTGCCGCTGGCGTCCCTCATGGAGCCCGAGGACATCCCGCTGAGTGGCGTCATGGATGCCATGGAACGCCTGGCCCGGGGGGAGATTCCCAGCAAGGTGATGGTGCAGCCGGGACTGACGCCATGAGCCGGACGTCGTTCTCCCCTCGGATCAACCACGTGGCGATCAGCGTGGACGCCGATCTCATGGACGAGACCGGTCGGGCGGCGCTCCTGGACTTCTTCTCCGAGGTCTTCGGCTGGGTCGAAGGCGACAACAGCACGGAGAAGGGCAACCCGCTCATCCTCTACACGGGGACGCTCGGCCAGTTCCTGTACCTCCTGCCGGCCAAGGACGAGTTCATGGTCACGCCGAACATGGACCACTTCGGGATGGAGGTCTCCTCCATGGACGAGCTGCACGAGATCCTCGAGCGGGTCAAGGCCTACAAGGCCAAGGACGACCGCGTCCGCTTCACCGATGTCGGCGCCATGGTGACGCGCTACGGCGAGAAGCAGTACACCCTCACGAACGCCTACGTCTGGTTCCTGTTGCCCCTCTGGATCGAACTGCAGCACATCGAGCAACGCTTGGAGGCCTGAGGGGTGTCGGCCAGCTCGACGTCGGGGTCGATTTCGAGTCGCATGCGGACGACTCGACGGTGGGTGATCAGACCCGGGTGAGCCTCGGTCCCAGCTCCGACGACGAGTACCTTCATGACCAGCGGCGCCCGGTGCAGCGACACGGGGAGACCAGCCATGGACTGCGAGGCGGGTCCTTCGGTTCAGACGTCCCGGAAACTCTGAGACATCACAATGGTGGAGGCGATGGGACTTGAACCCACGAACCTCCTGACTGCCAGTCAGGCGCTCTACCAGCTGAGCTACGCCCCCAGTGGTGGAGGACAACGCTAGCAGTCGGCGACACCCGCCAAGTCCGGTCCGGGACCCCCGGACGTCCCGCTGATGGGGCCGCGAACGGGCCCGGCCGCCTTCCGAACCGGCCCAGAGTGCACCGAAGCGTCGCCTACCCTGGTGCCATGGCACGCGAGTACGACGTCACTGCGGTGGAGCGCAAGTGGCAACGCCACTGGGACGACGAGGGCACCTACCAGATCGACAACGACGACCCGCGGGAGAAGTTCTACGCGCTGTGCATGTACCCGTACCCTTCGGGGGCGGCGCACCAGGGCCACGTGCGGAACTACACCTTCGGCGACCTCACCGTCCGCTACCAGACGATGCAGGGCAAAGGGGTCCTCAGCCCGATCGGGTTCGATTCTTTCGGGCTGCCCGCCGAGAACGCCGCCATCAAGACCGGGACCCACCCGCGGATCTTCACCGACGCCCGGATTGCCGAGCTCACCGCATCGCTGCGCCGGCTCGGTGCCGTCTACGACTGGCGCCGTGAGATCTACAGCCACGACCCCGCCTACATCAAATGGAACCAGCTCATCTTCCTGCGCCTCTGGGACGCCGGCCTGGCCTACCGGGCGCTGGCCCCGGTCAACTGGTGCCCGGGCTGCCAGACCGTGCTGGCCAACGAGCAGGTGCTGGCCGACGGCACCTGCGACCGCTCGGGCGACCTGGTGGAGAAGCGCGATCTGGAGCAGTGGTTCTTCCGCATCACCCGCTACGCCGACGAGCTCCTCGAGGCCCTCGACGACCTGGAGTGGCCGGAGCGGGCCAAGACGATGCAGCGCAACTGGATCGGGCGGTCCGAGGGCGCAGAGTTCGACCTCCCTGTCGAAGGCCGCGACGGCCTCAGCGTCCGGGTCTTCACCACCCGGCCCGACACCAGCTTCGGCATGACCTACGCCGTCATGGCTCCCGAGCACCCGCTCGTGGACGAGCTGACGACCGCCGACCAGCGGGAAGCGGTCGACGCATTGCGCAGCCGGGCCGCGGCATCCACGGACATCGAGCGCATGGCGGAGGGCGACGCCAGCGCGCTGGGCAAGCGCGGCGCCTTCACGGGCAGTCACGTCATCAACCCCTTCACCGGGACCCCGGTCCCGCTCTACGTCGCCGACTACGTGCTCATGGGGTACGGGACCGGCGCCATCATGGCCGTGCCGGCGGAGGACGAGCGCGACTGGGCCTTCGCCACCCAGCACAACCTGCCGATCGTGCGCACCGTGCAGCCCCCCGAGGACTGGGACGCCAGCGGCGGAGGGGCGTACTCGGGCGACGGCGCCAAGATCAACAGCGGGTTCCTCGACGGCCTCGACATCACGACGGCCAAGGCCCGGGCCATCGACTGGCTGGAGGAGCAGGGAGTGGGGGAGCGCAAGGTCAACTACCGCCTGCGCGACTGGCTCGTCTCGCGCCAGCGCTTCTGGGGTTGCCCCATTCCTGCGGTGTACTGCCCAGACGACGGCGTGGTGCCGGTGCCCGAGGACCAGCTCCCGATCGTTGCGCCCGACGACGTGGAGTTCCTGCCGACAGGGCAATCCCCACTGGCCCTGCACGAGGGCTTCCTGCACACGACCTGCCCTGTCTGCGGCGGCCCCGCCCGCCGCGAGACGGACACCATGGACACCTTCGTCGACTCGTCGTGGTACTTCCTGCGCTTCTGCGACCCGTGGAACACCGAGCAGCCGTTCGCCCCGATCGCCGCGCAGCACTTCATGCCGGTCGACCAGTACATCGGGGGGATCGAGCACGCGATCCTCCACCTGCTGTACGCCCGCTTCTACACACGGGCGCTGATCGACGTGGGACTGGCGCCCGGTATCGAGCGGGAGCCGTTCAAGCACTATCTGGCCCAGGGCATGATCCGCATGGACGGGACCAAGATGTCCAAGTCCAAGGGCAACCTCATTGCGCCCGAGCACTACTTCGACACCGTGGGCGCCGACGCGTTGCGCCTGTTCCATCTGTTCGTGGGGCCGCCCTTCGACGACATGGACTGGTCGGAGCAGACCGAGCAGGTCATTGAGGGGTGCGGGCGCTTCTTCGACCGTCTCTGGCGCACCTGCACCGCCGAGCAACCGCTGCGCACGGGGGAGCAGACGCCGGCCGACGTGGCCGTGCGCCAGGCCGTGCACCGGACGATCGCCGACGTGACCAGGGACGTGGAGCGCTGGTCGTACAACACCGCGGTCGCGCACTGCATGGAGCTCCTCAATCTGGTGCAGCGGTACGGCCGCGACGCCGGCGGGGATGCAGGCGCGAACGCCGCCACCAACGGCAACGCGTCCGGAGCCGAACCTCACGTCGACGTGTGGAACGAGGCGATCGACACGCTCCTCACGTTGCTGGCTGTGATGTCCCCGCACGTGACGGCGGAGCTGTGGGAGCGGCGCCACCCCGGCGAGCCTTCGGTCCACCTGCAGTCCTGGCCGTCCTTCGATCCCGACCTCGTCCGTCAGGACACCGTGACGATGGTCGTCCAGGTCAACGGCAAGGTGCGGGACCGCATCGATGTGGACGCCGGCATCTCGGAGGGCGACGCCGAGGCGGCCGCACTCGCCTCGGCCAAGGTGATCGAGGCCTTGGGCGGGGCCACGCCGACGCGTGTCGTCGTCCGACCGCCGCGCCTCGTCAACGTCGTCGCCTGACAGAGCACGCGGTGCAGGGCGGGCCGTAGGCTCCGCCTCCGGTATGGCGGTTGGCGAGACAAGCGAGGTCGGCTCCCCGACATGGCCCTCTGCGCAGCCACGGACACCGGCGGTCCGCCCGTCGCCGCGTCGGCTGTCGATCCTGGCGGCACCGGTCGCGCTGGCCGGCCTGACCGCGCTCGCCTGGTCGCTGATGGGTGCGGGAGCGGGAGCGGGGGCGGGGGTGGCGCAGGCCGCGCCGCGGTACCCGGTGCGCAACACCTCGGGGCGCACCGACTGCAGCGTCGAGCCGGGGAGGCCGGTGCAGGGCTCGGGATACGGCTCGTTGCGTGCGGGTGGCGGGTTCCCGATCGTCGGGAGCATCGACGCCAACGGGTGCGACTCGTGGACCTACGAGCACGCGGGGAGCTTCGGGCCGGCCACGTCGTTCTTCGCCGGCTCGGGCTTCCAGGCCGGCCAGCACGCCTACCAGGACAGCACCCAGGAGACCACCGAGTTGGTCGACGGCCACCAGCTGATCCGGGTCGTCGATCCGACCAGCGAGTGGCTGCGCGTCTACAAGGGCTACGACGTCTGCACCACCGACGCCGGGTCGACCACCACGTGCATCGCGCCGGCACCCGAGCATCAGCCCGACACTTGGGCGATCTACATCCCGATCGGCATCGTCCTGGCGCTCATGGTCCTGTTCCTCGTCCACTTCCTGCGCCCGGCCGGGCCGGTGCGCCGCCCCCGGCACTACCGGCGGGCGCAGCGCGATCTCGCCCATGCCATGCCGGTGGACCCGGCCGCGCCGCTCCAGGACATCGACGTCCGCCAGCTGCAGAAGCGACTGCGCCGGCTCGAACGCGCCCTGGGCCCGGAGCTCTCGGAGTCCCAGCACCACTGGTTCAGCGATCTCGTCGCCTCGGGGAGGCACGGGATGGCCCTGGAGTCGCTGGCGCGCTGGATGGCCGAATCCGACATGCCCGTCGGCAACCACCTCCGGGACGAGGCGCTGTGGCTGGCGGACTCGCTGGAGATAGAGCGCCAGGTGCGGCCGGTCCTCGACGCCCAGGTCTTCGCCCACGAGGACGACTTCGGTCCTCATGTCGCGCCAGCGACCGGATTCGACGTCCCGCTCGACGAGTTCACACGGCTCGTCTCGGAGGCCGTCGACTCGCTGCCGCCCGCCTTCGGCACGGCGATGACCAACGTCGCCATCGTGGTCGAGGAGGAGCACGACGATGCCGACCGGCTCGGGCAGTATCGAGGGCATCCGCTGGCGGCGCCGCGCTATCGCACCTGGCTGCTGCATCCCGACAAGATCACGATCTACCGCAAGACCATCTGCGAGCACTGCCGCGACCGTGACGAGGTCAAGGCCATGGTGTACCGGGTCGTGATCCACGAGATCGCGCACCACTTCGGCATCGACGACCCACGACTGCGCGAGCTGGGCTGGTAGCCCCGGCCCGGCCCGGCCCGGCCGGGGCTAGTGGAACCCGGCCAGCACGCCCTTCCACATCTCGGGGTCGACCTTGTAGGGCGCATAGAAGCTGAAGCGGTCCACCAGCGCCTCGAAACGCCGACGCACCTCGACGGCCACCTGGTCGAGCGGCGCGACGACGGCGAAGGCGTTGAGGATGTCGTCGTCGATCAGCTCGCCCATCTTCACCCAGTCACCTCGCTTGGAGAGCGTGTTGAGCTCCGGCTGCAGGTCGCCCCAGCCATGGAGCTCGAGCACGGGGCGATAGGCCGGCGTCGAGCCGTAGAAGGCGATCTGCTCGCGGACGCCCTTGGCGGCGGCGGCCATGCTCTCCTCGTCCGGACCCGTGACCACGAAGCCGGGATACGACACGGTGAGGTCGAGGCGCGTCTTGCCGGCCTTGGCCGCACCGCGCTCCAGCGCGGGCAGGCTCACCTCGCGCAGGTAGCGCTCGGTGGAGAACCCGTGCACCAGGAAGCCATCGGCGACCTCGCCCGCCACCTCGGTCATGTGCTCGCCCACCCCGGCCAGGAGGATCCTGGGGTTGCCGTGCGGGTTCGGTCCCGGGTTGAAGAAAGGCGTCATCAAGGTGTGCGTGTAGAACTCGCCCCGGAAGGCCAGCGGCTCGCCCGTCTCCCACGTCTTCCAGATGGCCCGGATGGCCAGAATGAGCTCCCGCATGCGCGGCGCCGGGTGCGACCACGGCATGGAGAAGCGCTTGGTGATGTGCGGCTTGATCTGGCTCCCCATGCCGAGCATGAAGCGCCCCTTGGTCAGGAGCTGCAGGTCGTTGGCCAGGACGGCGAGCGTCATGGGGTTGCGGGCGAAGGCGACGGCGATCCCCGTGCCGAACTCGAGCTTCTCGGTGGCGGCCGCCCCGATGGCGATGGGGAGGAACGGGTCGTGGTTCGTCTCGGCCGACCACACGCCGTCGTAGCCGCTCTCCTCGGCCTTGACCGCCTGCGCCGCAATGCCGTCGGGGTCGAACCCGATGCCGCCGTCGATCTTCATTCGCGCCTGCTCCCTTTCACCTATTGTTCCTCGCCCCGCAGGAAGCGCTCCAGCTCCGCTGCGATCTCGTCGCCCGACGGCACCGCGTCGACCCCCATGGCGTTGCCCTCCGAGGCGTCGATGTTCTCCTCGAGCTTGCGCACCATGGCCTGGTGCTCGTCGTTGTCGGCGATCAGCTGGTCGACCTGGCGCCGGGAGCTGTCGCCGGCGCGGCGCAACGCGGAGGAATCGAGGGACAGCGAGCCAACCGCGGCGAGCCCCTCGATCAGCGCGGCGCTCGCCTCGGGGAACGGCATGCCGGCGACGTAGTGCGGCACGCGTGCCCACAGGCTCACCGCGGGCGTCCCGTTCGCACCGAAGGCCAGCTCCAGCGCGGCCAGCACGCCTGCCGGCACCTCGAGCTCGCCCTGCACGATGCCCACCTGCTCAATGAGATCGGCCGAGGTCGCCGGCGCCGTGGCGGCCAGCTTGACGGGCCTCGTGTGCGGTGCCGGCGCGGGGAAGGCGCCCAGGCCGACCACCATGCGGACGTGCCAGGAGCGGGCCAGCCCCACCACGGCGTCGGTGAAGGCCCGCCAGTGGAAGTCGGGCTCGGGGCCGACGAGGAAGAGCATGTCGCGCCCGGACTCGTCCGTCCCCTGCCGCACCACGGTGCGCGGCCAGGTCAGCTCGGTCGTGATGCCGTTGACGATGCGGGCCACCGGGCGGCGGGCCCGCTGGTCGAGGAAGTGCTCGCCGTTGAAGGTGACGATGGGCTCGGTGTGCCCCTGTCCGAGCAGGGTTGCGATGGCGGTGGTGGCGCCGAGGCCGGCGTCGACCCAGCCCTCCAGCGCCACGACCAGGATCGGCTCCCGCAGGACCGGTTCTTGGTGGACCTCGAAGATCTCTGTGAGCCCGTTGCCCTCGGGGCTCACGGGGCGGTCTCCAGCGCCTCGGCCGCCATCTCGAAGAGGTGCCCGATCTGCACCGGGAACCCGTCGACGCTGCCCTGGTCGCCGGCGCCTGCGCCTGCCACGTAGCGGGCGTAGACGCCCTGCAGAATGCAGGCCAGCTTCCAGTAGCCGAAGGCCATGTAGTAGCCGATGCCCGAGACGTCGAGGTCGGACACCGCGTCGTAGCGCTCCTTGAGCTCGGCCTTGGTCGAGAACCCGGGCGCCGTGGTGGGGGCGAGCCCCAGGAGCACGCCACCCGATTCGTCGGGATCCGTCCAGTAGTCCATCAGCAGGCCGAGGTCGGCCAGCGGGTCGCCCAACGTGCAGATCTCCCAGTCGAGGATGGCCCGGACGGTGCCGTCGTCGGCCAGCACGACGTTGTCCATGCGGTAGTCGCCGTGCACGACGGACGTCCGCTGCTGCTTGGGGATGCGCCGGGCCAGCTCGTCGCTCACCCGCTCGACGAGCCCGCCGTGGTCGACGCCCTCGACCTGCATCTGGTCGTACTGCCCGCGCCAACGCTTGAGCTGGCGCTCGATGTACCCGTCGTGCCGTCCCAGATCGCCCAGCCCGACCGCATCGGGATCGACTGCGTGCAGCGCGGCCAGCGTGTCGGCCATGTTGGGCCCGATGACGTGCCGGGTCGACTCGTCGAACGCGGCCTCGGCCTCGGTCGCGTTGCGCAGGATGTGTCCCTCCACGAACTCCATGACGTAGAAGGGCCGCTCGTTGACCGCCTCGTCGGTGCACAGACCGACGGTCACCGGGACGGGGACGCCCGCCGGTCCCAGCGACGTCATCAGCCGGTACTCGCGGGACATGTCGTGCGCGGTCGGCAGCACGTGGTGCAGCGGGGGCCGGCGCAGGGCCCAGGCCCGGCCCTCGGCGTCCTCCACGCGGTAGGTGAGGTTGGAGCGGCCCCCGGCGATCAGCGTGAACGTCAGGGGCGTGGTGATCTCGGGCAGCTGCGCCCGCATCCAGTGGGTGACCTCGGTCTGGTGAATGCCCTCCGGCGTGTCCGGTGTCTGCGGCGTCTGCGGCACGCAAACGACGCTAATCGGTGCCGTGTCGCCCGGTCGGACGCCCGGCGCGTCCCCCGGCCGCCCGGACGCCGCTCCGATCCGGTGCGGACGGTGCCCGCCACCAGCGCCGACAGGGGGCGTCTCTCCCGGTCGGACGAGCCATTAGCGTCGGGCCGATGGACGTCACAGACCAGACCTTCCAGGCCGACGTGCTGGACCGCAGCGCGACGGTGCCGGTGATCGTGGATCTCTGGGCCCCGTGGTGCGGGCCCTGCAAGACGCTCGGGCCCATGCTCGAGAAGGCCGTGGCCGACACGGGGGGCGCCGTCGAGCTGGCCAAGGTCAACGTGGACGACAACCCGGCCGTGTCGCGGGCGTTCAACGTGCAGTCCATCCCCGCCGTCTTCGCCCTCAGCCAGGGCCAGGTCGTCGACCAGTTCATCGGCGCCGTGCCCGAAGCGCAGATCACCGCGTTCGTCCAGCGACTGGCGCCGGCACCGAGCGAGGCCGACACGCTGGCCGCAGCGGGGGACGAGGCGTCCCTGCGCAAGGCGCTGGAGCTTGAGCCGGACCACGCCGCCGCCACCGAGGGCCTGGCGCGGATCCTCATCGACCGCGGCGAGGCGGCCGACGCCCTCGCCCTCCTCGCCCGCCTGCCCGAGACCGAGGCCAGCCGTGCGCTGGCGGCCGAGGCCCGCCTCCTCGAAGCGGGGGTCGACGTGTCGGGCACCGACCGCGCCGAAATGGAGGCCAAGCTGGACGAGCTGCTGGACCGGGTGCGCGACGACGACGCGGCCCGCCAGGAGTTCGTGGACCTCCTGGAGGCCATGGGCCCCGACGACCCGCGCACGAAGGAGTACCGCCGGGCGTTGACGGCGCGCCTGTACTGATGGCCGCGCCGGCCCCGGGCGCGCCGACGACCGACACCCAGACCGAGCCGCACCTGTCGCCACTGCTCGACCTGGGCGGCCGCCGCTACGACCTGACGCACCGGGCGCTCGTCATGGGGATCCTCAACCGCACGCCCGACTCCTTCTACGACAAGGGGGCGACGTTCGAGCTCGACAAGCTCTACGGGCGGGCCGAGCAGCTGGTGGCCGACGGGGCCGACATCCTCGACATCGGTGGGGTCAAGGCCGGGCCCGGGCCCGAGGTCACCGAGCCCGAGGAGCTCGAGCGGGTGGTGCCGGTGGTGGCCGGCCTGGTGGCGCGCTTCGACACGCCGGTCTCGGTCGACACCTGGCGCGCCTCGGTGGCGCGGGCGTGTTACGCCGAGGGCGCGGTGATGGGCAACGACATCAGCGGCCTGGCCGATCCCGACTACGCGCCGGCGGCCGCCGAGCACCATGCTGCCGTCGTCATCACGCACATCCGCCTCGCCCCGCGGGTGGCCGATCCGGACCCGCACTACGACGACGTCGTCACCGACGTGGCGCGCTTCCTCACCGAACGCGCCGACGGCGCCCGCGCCGCTGGTGTCCCCGCGGACCGCATCGTGCTCGATGCCGGTCTCGACCTCGGCAAGACGGCCGAGCAGTCGCTGACCCTGCTGCGCGCCTCCGCCACACTGGCCGCGCTCGGCTACCCGTTGCTGCTGTCCGCGTCCAACAAGACGTTCCTGGGCAAGATCCTCGATCTGGAGCTCACCGAGCGGCGTGAGGCTTCCATCGGCGCGGCGGCCCTCGGCATCTCCTGGGGCTGCCGCATTGTGCGCGTGCACGACGTCAAGGGCACCTGCCGGGCCCGCGACGCGCTCGCCGCCATCAGCGAGGCCGAGTGAGCGCGGCGCGCGCGCAGTCCGTCTATCTGGTCAAGGGGGACGACGCCGCCCTGGTGGCCCAAGAGGTGCGGAGTCTTCTCGACGACGTGGTGGGCGACGGTGACCACGCGCTCATCGTCGAGGAGATCGGTGGGGGAGCGGGAGACGAGCTCAATGTCGGCGCTGTCGTCGACGCCTGCCTGACCCCACCCTTCCTCGTCGATCGGCGGGTGATCGTCGTCCGGGAGGCCGGCCGGCTGCTCACGGCCGACGTGCCGCGGCTGATCGAGGTCATCGGGGACCCGCTGCCGTCGACGGTCCTCGTGTTCGTGGGCGGGGGTGGGACGGTTCCCGCACCACTCGTCAAGGCCATCACGGCGGCGGGTCAGGTCCTCGATGTGACGACCAGCAAGGCGGGGGACCGCAAGGCCTGGTTGCACGAGCACCTGCGCACCGCGCCGGTGAAGCTCGAGCCCCGGGC
Source organism: uncultured Acidimicrobiaceae bacterium (assembly GCA_963804055.1). Taxonomy (GTDB): domain Bacteria; phylum Actinomycetota; class Acidimicrobiia; order Acidimicrobiales; family RAAP-2; genus Bog-473. Next base: position 913,990 of record CAWDOU010000001.1, read on the forward strand.
CGCCGACCTCCTGGCCGGCCACGTCGGCGAGGACCTCGGTCGCGTCGAGGGCCTGCTCAGCGCGCTGAGCGCGGCGTACGGCGAGGGGGCCCGGATCACCGCCGAGGACCTGGCGCCGTACCTCGGGGAGGCGGGCAACGTCCCGCGCTACGAGCTGACCAGCGCCATCGACCAGGGCGAGCCCGGGAAGGCGCTGACGGTGCTCCACCGCATGATGGAGGCGGGCGGTCTGGCCCCGGTGCAGGTGCTCGCCACGCTGCACGGCCACTTCTCCAACATGCTCCTGCTCGATGGCGACGACGTCACCAGCGACCGCGATGCCGCGGCCGTGCTGGGCACAGCTCCGTTCGTGGCCAAGAAGGCCCTGGAGCAGTCGCGGCGCCTCGGCAGCACCAGGATCGCCGACGCGATCAACCTGATTGCGGCGGCGGACCTGGACGTGCGCGGCGCCAGCGGCATGGACGCCGAGATCGTGATCGAGATCCTTGTGGCGCGGCTGGCCCGCCAGACCCGGCCTGTTCGGGCGTCACGCCCGCGGGCCGGCGCCCGTCGCTAGCCTGTCTTTCGCCGGGCGGGCGCCGGCCGTCAGTCCAGGGGCGACGAGAACCACCAGCGGTGATTCTCGAGGTCGCGCACGCCGTACTCGCGCAGCCCGTAGTCCTGGTCGGTGGGCTCGCTCTCAATCCGCGCCCCGGTCGCCTTGACACGGGCGTAGTGCGCGTCGACATCGGGGACGCGGACGGACAGCCCGCCGTGTGACATGGCAGCGTCGCGGGGGGAGCCCATCTCCAGTGCGGTCGTCACCCGGTGCAGCCAGATGGGGGCGTCGCCGTTGCGGACCTCACCGTGCACGACGGTGCCGTCGGCGTCGCGGTGGAGCCCGCCCGAGGCCAGGCCGAATGTCTTGACCAGGAAGTCGTGGGCGGCCTCGATGTCGTCGTAGACGAGGACGGGGATCACGGCGGTCGAGGTGACTGTGGTGCTCGTGGTCATGGCTGAATTCTGCGCCTTCGGCGCCCCCGTGTACACCCCGGTGCTGGACTGGGCCCATGCTCGAGACCCCCGAAGAGATGGCAGGCCTGCAGGCCCTGCTCGACGCCTCCATGGCGGCCGCCGGACCACACCTGCGCGACATCATCACCGACGAGCGCAGGCTCACCGCCCTGCAGCTCACCGAGCACCTGCGGGGTATGCGCCTCCTCGTGCTGGCCACGGTCACCGCCGACGGGCGCCCGCTGGCCGGGCCGGTCGACGGGTACTTCCTGCACGGCACCTTCTGGTTCAGTTCCGGGCGGGACTCCGTGCGCCTGCGCCACCTGGCTGCGCGCCCGCAGTGCAGCGCCACCCACCTGCCGGGCGAGGAGCTCGCCGTCACGGTGCACGGGAAGGCGGAGGTGTTCCCCCTCGACGACCCGGCCTCCGGCGAGCTCCGTCAGGCCATGCTCGACGCGTACCTGCCCAGACAGGGCCCGGCCTTCGAGGAGTGGCTGGACGGCGCGGACGCCCTCGGCGTGCGCATCGCGCCCGAGAAGCTGTTCACGTTCCACATGGCCGGCTGACGGCCCGACCGGGGAGGTCCGAGAAAAGGGTTGCGGTGAAGGGGGCGGGCGGTCTGCCGCTACTCGGCGGCCGACGCCTCGATCGCCGCCACCCGCCGCACCAGGCGCGACTTGTGGTTGGCGGCCGTGTTCTTGTGGATGACGCCCTGCGCCGCCGCCTTGTCGATCCGCTTCACGGCCAGGCGCAGCGCCTCGACACTGTCCTCGGCACCGCTCTCCGCGGCGCTGACGGCCGTCTTCGACCGGGTCCGCAGCTCGGCGCGCACCGACTTGTTGCGCAGCCGGCGCTTCTCGTTCTGGCGGTTCCGCTTGATCTGGCTCTTGATGTTGGCCACGTGTCGATCCTCAGTCTTCTTCGAAAAGGGGCGGCGGCGGGCCGAGGCCTCACCGGTGCGGACGACAACTGTAGCAGGTGGCGGCGCTATTTCGGCTGGCGGTGGCCCGACCCGGCCATCCCAAGTGCCCTGGCCAGGCGACCGGGGTCGCGGACCCGGGCCGGTACGATCGACGGACCGTGCCGCCCCCCGTGACCGCAGCTGGACCCGTTGCGGTCGAGCTCATCCGCAACTTCTCCATCATCAGCCACGTCGACCACGGCAAGTCGACCCTCTCGGACCGCATCCTCGAGATCACCGGGGCCGTGGACCCCCGCCTCATGCGGGAGCAGTACCTCGACTCCATGGACATCGAGCGGGAGCGGGGGATCACCATCAAGGCCCAGAACGTGCGGGTGGTGCACGCAGGGCACATCCTCCATCTCATCGACACCCCGGGCCACGTCGACTTCGGGTACGAGGTCTCGCGCTCGTTGGCCGCCTGCGAGGGCGCCGTGCTGCTGGTCGACGCCTCGCAGGGCATTCAGGCCCAGACGCTGGCCAACTGCTACCAGGCCATTGAGAACGACCTCGAGATCGTTCCGGTCCTCAACAAGATCGACCTGCCGGCGGCCGATCCGGTCCGCAGCGCGCTCGAGATCGAGCACGTGCTCGGCCTGCCGGCCGAGAGCATCCTCCACATCTCGGCCAAGACGGGGGAGGGGGTGCCCGAGCTGCTGGACGCCATCATCGCCCGCATCCCCCCGCCCAAGGGCGACCCCGACGCCCCCCTCCGGGCGCTGATCTTCGACTCCTCCTACGACCAGTACCGGGGCGTGGTGAGCTCCATCCGCATCGTCGACGGATCTCTGCACGCCGGGGCGCGGCTGCGCTTCATGCAGGCCAACGCCGTGCACGACATCGAAGAGGTGGGCGTGCGCACGCCGGTGGCCGTTCCGGTGGAGGGGCTCGGGCCCGGCGAGGTCGGGTACCTCATTGCCGGGATCAAGGACGTCGGCGAGGCCCGCTCCGGCGAGACCGTCACCACGGCGCAGCACGGCGCCACCGAGGCCCTGGCCGGCTACCGGGATCCCAAGCCCATGGTGTTCTGCGGGCTCTACCCGGTCGATGGCGACGAGCTGCCGGACCTGCGTGACGCCCTGGACCGCCTCAAGCTCAACGACGCCAGCTTCACCTTCGAGCCCGAGTCCTCCCATGCCCTGGGCATCGGATTCCGTTGCGGGTTCCTCGGCCTGCTGCACATGGAGATCGTGCGCGAACGGCTCGAACGTGAGTTCAACCTCTCGCTGATCGCCACGGCGCCGAGCGTGGAGTACCGGGCCTTCCTGACCGACGGCACCGAGCTCGAGGTCGACAACCCCACCGAGCTGCCCGACGCCAGCCGCATCGACCACATCGACGAGCCGATGCTCTCGGCGACCATCATCACGCCGACCGAGTACACGGGCACGGTGATGGAGCTCTGCCAGAGCAGGCGGGGGGAGATGACCCGGATGGAGTACCTCTCGCCCGAGCGGGTCGAGCTGGTCTACGTCCTGCCCCTGGCCGAGGTGGTGATCGACTTCTTCGACCAGCTCAAGAGCCGGACCAAGGGGTACGCCAGCCTGGACTACGAGCCGGAGGACTACGCGACGGGCAATCTGGTCCGGGTCGACATCCTCATCAACCACGCGCCCGTCGACGCGTTCTCCACCATTGTGCACAAGGCCACGGCCGACACCTACGGGCGCAAGATGGCCGAGAAGCTGCGCGAGCTGATTCCGCGCCAGATGTTCGACGTGCCGATCCAGGCGGCCATCGGCGGGCGCATCGTCGCCCGGGAAACGGTCAAGGCCAAGCGCAAGGACGTCCTGGCCAAGTGCTACGGCGGTGACATCACCCGCAAGCGCAAGCTGCTCGAGAAGCAGAAAGAGGGCAAGAAGAAGATGAAGAACATCGGCCGGGTCGAGGTGCCCCAGGAGGCCTTCATCTCGGCGTTGCGCCTGGGTGATGACTGAGAGCGGACGGCCCGCCCGGGCTGTGCCCGGACCCGCCCGCAGCGCCCTCGGGTCCGGCCCTGGCACTCGGTAGACTTGAGTGCCAGGCACCCTATGACCCCGTCCCCTGACTCAGTCCCGCTCACCGACGTTGCGGGCGACGAGCGCGCCCTCAATGCCAGACGGGCCGCCATTCTGGAGGCGGTGGTCACCGAGTACATCGGGACCGCCGAGCCGGTCGGCTCCTCCCACGTCGCCAACTTCCCCGGGGTGCAGGTGTCGTCCGCCACCGTCCGCTCGGAGATGGTGGCGCTCGAGCGCGAGGGGTATCTCGTCCAACCTCACACCAGTGCCGGCCGCATCCCGACCGACAAGGGCTACCGCTTCTTCGTCGACCATCTGACCGGACCCGGTGTCCTCGGTCCGAGTCAGCGCAAGCAGGTCTCCCAGTTCTTCGAGCAGGTCCACGGCGAAATGGAGACGGTGCTCGAGCGGGCCTCGGGTCTGCTCTCCGAGCTGACCTCCTACGCCGCCGTGGTCGTCGGCCCGTCCCACGACACCGCCACCATCCGCTCGGTCCAACTCGTCGGGCTGTCCCCGCTGCACGCGCTGCTGGTCGTGGTGCTCTCCGACGGGGCGGTCGAGAAGCGGACCATCGACCTCAAGACCGACACCTCCGACGACGCCCTCGGCCGTGCCGGGACCGTGCTGGCCACCCACCTGGTCGGGCGCACGCTCACCCAGCCCTGGGCCGTCCCGAAGAGCGGGTCGGCCGAAATCGACCAGCTCGTGACCGCGGCGCACCGGGCCTTCGACTCGCTGGAGGGATCGATGGAGGTCGACCAGGTCTTCGTCGGGGGGCCGGCCCGCCTGGCCGAGTCGTTCGACGCCGTGGAGACCGTGCGCTCCGTCCTGGCCATCCTCGAGCAGCAGCTGGTCGTCGTGTCGCTGCTGCGCGACGTCCTCGACCGGGGGCTCTCGGTGGCCATCGGCGCCGAGCACGGCTTCGAGCCGCTCTCGTCGTGTGCCGTCGTGGTGGCGCCGGTCTCCATCGACGGGCAGGACCTCGGCGCGGTGGGGCTGCTCGGCCCGACGCGCATGGACTACGCCCGGGCGATGGCCGCCGCGCACGTCGTCGGCGAGCGGCTCGGGCAGCGCATCAGCGGGGGGCCCGATGGCCGTCACTGACGGGCTCGGTGATCTCTACGCGCTGCTCGGGGTCGGCCCCGACGCCAGCGAGGAGGAGATCAAGCGGGCCTACCGCGCCCGCGCCCGCGAGCTCCACCCCGACACCAACCAGGGTGACCCCGAGGCCGAGGCCCAGTTCAAGCAGGTGACCGTCGCCTACGAGGTCCTGCGCGATCCCGAGCGCCGCGCCCGCTACGACCGCTTCGGTCCCGAGGGCGTGTTCGGCTCCCAGCCGGGTGCCGGCGGCGGCTTCGGTTTCGAGGGCGGACTGGGCGACATCTTCGAGGCCTTCTTCGGGCAGATGGGCGGGACCGGCACCCGTCGGCGCGGTCCCCAGGTGGGCGCCGACGCCGAGGTCCGGCTCGACCTCGAGTTCGCCGAGGCCGTGTTCGGCGCCCGCAAGGAGATCACCGTCCGCCTGCCCGCCACCTGTGCGACCTGCGCCGGCCGGGGCACCGCCCCCGGCACCGAGCCCGTCACCTGCACCGACTGCCAGGGCACCGGTGAGCTCCGCCGGGTGCGCCAGTCGCTGCTCGGGCAGGTGGTGACGAGTGTCGCCTGCTCGCGCTGCAGCGGCACCGGCGAAATGATCCCTACCCCCTGCGCCGACTGCCGCGGCGAGGGACGCCGCATGGAGGAGAGCACCTTCACGGTGGAGGTCCCCGCCGGCGTGGAGGAGGGGTCGACATTGCGGCTCGCCGACCGCGGCGCGGCCGGCCAGCGCGGCGGACCGAGCGGTTCGCTCTTCGTGCACCTGGTCATCAACCCCGACCCACGGTTCGAGCGCCAGGGCGACAACCTCCACACGTCGCTGACCATCAGCGTGGCCCAGGCCGCGCTCGGGACCGAGACCGACGTCGAGACACTGGACGGGCCGCAGCACCTGACCATCGGGCCGGGGACGCAGCACGGCCACATTGAGCGGATCCGCAACTTCGGCGTGCCCCATCTGCGCGGCCGCGGCCGCGGTGACCTCTTCGTCCACGTGCTGGTGGCGACGCCGACCGAGCTCACGCCCGAACAGGACGAGTTGCTGCGGCAATTCGCCGCGTCACGCGGGGAAGCCGTCTCCGAGTCCGGAGCCGGGGGCGGCGAAGGCGTGTTCTCGCGCCTGCGCTCCGCCTTTGGCTAGCGCCGGCGTCACCGTCGCCTCGGTCGCCGTGCGGGCGGCCGCGTCCGGGCAGGTCTTCGTGGCCGACCCGGCGCATCCGGTGCTCTCCGACGAGGACGTACACCATCTGGGCCGGGTGCTGCGCCTCCGTGACGGCGAGGAGGTCATCGTCTCCGACGGGCGCGGCCACTGGGCGCGCACCGTGTGGCGTGCCGCGGGGATGCTCGAAGCGCTGACGGCCGGCGCGGGGGTCGGCGGGGACGGTGCCGTGCAGGTCGAGGAGCGCGCGAAGCCCGCACTCACGGTCGCCTTTGCGCCGGTCAAGGGCGAGCGCCCCGAGTGGGTGGTCCAGAAGCTGACCGAGCTGGGCATCGACCGCATGGTGCCGCTCCGCACCGAGCGCAGCGTCGTCCGCTGGACAGGCGCACGCGGCCAGGCCAGCGTCGAGAAACTGCGCCGGGTGGCGCGGGAGGCCGCCGCCCAGTGCCGTCGCGTCTGGTTGCCCGAGGTCACCGACACCGTGGCCTTCCCCGATCTCCCCGCACTGGGGGGACCGGGCGAGGTCGTCTTGGCCCAACTGAGTGGGGACCGCCCCTCGCTGGCCCAGCACGTCGTCGCCGTCGGGCCCGAGGGCGGGTGGAGCACCGACGAGCTGGCATCGGGGCTGCCCACGGTGGGCTTCGGGCTGAGCGTGCTGCGGGCCGAGACGGCAGCCGTCACCGCCGGGGCGCTCCTCGCCTCGCTGCGGACCGGGACCGTGGCGGTGGCGCAGGATCCGCCGGCGTGACGACCCCCCATGGTCACGGGGCGGACCCGGGGGCCGGTAAGTTCGGAGCAGTGATCAGGCTGGCGCAGAGGGACGGTGACCCCCGGGCATGACCGAGCCCGCCGACTGCCTCTTCTGCAAGATCGTGGCAGGTGACGTGCCGTCCGAGACGGTGCACGAGACCCCGACCACGGTGGCCTTCAAGGACATCAGCCCGGCCGCCCCCCTGCACGTCCTGGTCGTTCCCCGTCGTCACATCGAGGACGCCTCGACGATCAGCGCCGAGGACGGCCCCGTCCTGGCCGACATGCTGCTGGCCGCCCGGGCCGTGGCGGATGCCGCCGGCCTGGCGGTGCCGGAGCGGGGCTACCGGCTCATCTTCAATATCGGGCCCGATTCGATGAACTCGGTGCCGCACCTCCACCTCCACGTACTCGGAGGCGAACCACTGAAAGGACACCTTGGCATCACGTGACCGCACCATGACCACGGCCCTGCGTGCCGAATGCTTCGTTCCCGGCAACCACCTGATGGCCGGGCTCCTCGGGACGCGCGACGAGCATCTGCGCCAGATTGAGCAGGCCTTCCCGGACGACCAGATCGTGGTGCAGGGCGACCGCATCTCGGTGGAGGGGCCGAACGCCGAGTTGGTCGTGCAGCTGTTCGACGAGCTCATCCTCATGGTGCAGGCCGGCCGCAGCCTCGACTCCTCGACCGTGGCGCGCGCCATGGACATGGTGCGCGAGGACATCCGCCCGAGTGACGTCCTGCGCTCCGAGGTGGTGCGGGCCGCCGGCGGCAAGACGGTGCGGCCCAACACGGCGGGGCAGAAGCGCTACGTCGACGCCATCTCCCAGAGCATCATCACGTTCGGGATCGGGCCGGCGGGAACCGGCAAGTCCTATCTGGCCGTGGCGCAGGCGGTCCACGCGCTGCAGTCCCGGCAGGTGACGCGCATCATCTTGACCCGCCCCGCGGTCGAAGCCGGCGAGCGCCTCGGGTTCCTGCCCGGCGATCTCATGGCCAAGGTCGACCCCTACCTCCGCCCGCTCTACGACGCGCTCTACGATCTCCTGGAGCCCGAGGGCGCCCAGCGGCTGCTGGACCGCGGCACCATCGAGGTCGCCCCGCTGGCCTTCATGCGGGGCCGCACGCTCAACAGCTCCTTCATCATCCTCGACGAGGCGCAGAACACGACACCCGAGCAGATGAAGATGTTCCTCACCCGCATCGGGTTCGGGTCCAAGTGCGTCGTCACCGGCGACGTCACACAGATCGACGTGCCCGGTGGCCGCTCCGGGCTCGTGGGACTGGAGCCCGTGCTCGGTGGCATCGACGACATCTCCTTCGTCCACCTGAGCCGCCGGGACGTCGTCCGTCACAAAATCGTGGCCGACATCGTCGACGCCTACGAGGTCGCAGAAGGGCGGGCGGGTTCCACCCAGTGACGATCGACGTCTTCGCCGCCGACGAGCAGCAGGACCATCCGATGGACGTCGCTCTCTGGGCGGGGTTGGCCCGCCAGGTGCTCTCGGCGCGGGGGATCAAGGGGGAGACCGAGGTCTCGCTCCTCTTCGTGGACGAAGAGGCCATCGCCGCGCTCAACCAGCAGTTCCTGGGCAAGACCGGTCCGACGGACGTGCTGTCGTTCCCGATCGAGGACGAGCCGGGACCGACAGGCCGCTCGCCTGACCTCGGGGGCAGTGGTCCGGGGGCATCGCCCGAACAGGGCGCCCTCATGTTGCTCGGCGACGTGGTGATCTGTCCCGCCGTGGCGGCGCGGAACGCCGTCGAGCACGAGGTGTCCTTGGAGGACGAGGTGGCTCTGCTCGTCGTGCACGGGCTGCTGCACCTGCTCGGCATGGATCACGAGAACGAGACCGAGGCCGAACGGATGGAGGCGATCGAGCAACAGCTGCTCGCACGCTTCTACCGGGTCAGCCACGAGGCCTGAGCATGATCACCCTGCTGGCGGCATCGGGCTTCCACGCCGAGGACGCCATCCTCATACTCGTCATCGCCGCGCTCCTGGCTGCATCCGGTGTCCTGGCCATGGCCGAGACGAGCCTCGTCCGCATGAACCGGATCAAGGCCAAGTCGCTGGTCGACGAGAAGAAGCGGGGTGCCCGCCAACTGGCCCGCCTGGTCGAGAACCCGGCCAACTTCTTGAACCCGATCCTGCTGCTGGTCCTGATCTGCCAGCTTGTCTCCGCCACCCTGGTCGGCATCGTGGCCGAGCATCTCTTCGGCGGACTCGGTGTCGTCCTCGGCATCGTCTTCGAAATCGTCGTCATCTTCGTCTTCTTCGAGGCGGTCCCGAAGAACTGGGCGGTGCAGCATTCCGACAGGGCGGCGCTGCTGAGCGCCCCCCTCGTCAGCACGCTCATCCGCTTCCCGCCCATACGCTGGCTCTCCTCGGTTCTCATCGGGCTGGCCAACCTCATCATCGGTGCGGGTGGCGACCAGGAGGGGCTCCCGCGCTCGTACATCACCGACTCCGAGCTCAAGGCCATGGCCGACGTGGCGCACGAGGAGAAGGTGATCGAGCAGGACGAGCGGACCTTCATCCACTCCATCATCGACTTCGGCGACACCGTGGCGCGCGAGGTGATGACGCCCCGTCCCGACATGGTCACGGTCGAGGCGGACGTGACCGTCCGCGACGCGCTGGAGGCGGCGCTCGGGGCGGGCTTCAGCCGCATACCGGTCGAGGCGGACGGGATCGACGACATCATCGGCATCGCCTACGCCAAGGACCTGGTCCGTGCCGAGCGGGTGGGCAAGGCGGCACAGCCGGTACGCGAGAGCATGCGGACGGCAAAGTTCATTCCCGAGTCCAAGGAGGTCTCGGACCTCCTGCGCGAGATGCAGGAAGAGAAGTTCCACATGGCGATCGTCGTCGACGAGTACGGCGGCACCGCCGGGCTGATCACCCTCGAAGACCTTCTGGAGGAGCTCGTCGGTGACATCGTCGACGAGTTCGACGTGGAGGAGCCCACCGTGCAGCGCTTCCCTGACGGCTCGCTCATCGTGAGCGCGGCCTACTCCGTCGATGACGCCGACGAGCTGCTGGGGGCCGATCTGCCGCACGGTCCCTGGGACACCGTGGGCGGGCTGATGCTGGACCTGGTCGGGCGGGTGCCCGACTCCGGGGATTCGGTCGAGGTGGACGGATTCCGCCTGACCGCGGTCAACGTCCGCGGTCGGCGCATTGAGCGGGTCCGGATCGAAGCGACCGGCGGGCCCGCTGACGGCGACTCCGGCACACCGGGCTCGGCCGCCGAGAGCGTCTCGCACAACGGGAACTGAGGACGGTGCGCTCCGGTTTCGTGGCCGTCGTCGGCCGCCCCAATGTCGGGAAGTCCACCCTCGTCAACGCCATGGTCGGCACCAAGGTGGCGATCACCTCGTCACGGCCCAACACGACGCGACATCGCATTCTGGGCGTCCTGCACGACCCGGCTGCTGACGCGCAGGTGGTCTTCGTCGACACGCCGGGCATCCACCGCCCCCGCAGCACGCTCGGCACGCGGCTGAACGAGACGGCCACCGATGCGCTGAACGACGTCGACGTGATCATGGTGATCGTCGACGGCACGGCGGCCATCGGGCCGGGGGACCGCACAGTGTTGGAGCGTTCGGTGCGCCAGGTGCAGCGGGTCACGGCGGCGGCCGCCCGGTCCCGGGCGGCCCAGGAGGCCGAACCCGGCGACACCGACACCGACGCCGACGCCGACGACGCACGCGCCCGGCTCGACGACGACTCTGACATCGGCGAGGGCGACGAGGACGAGATCGACGAACCACCGGGCCTGATCGTCGTGGTGAACAAGGTCGACAAGGCCAACAACGCACAGGTGATGGAGCGCCTCACGCAGGCCAAGGCGGCCGTCGACGCCCTGACCGCGCCGGTCGAACTGGCCGACGTCGAGTACTTCCCGGTGTCGGCACGCACAAAGAAGGGCGTCGACTCGTTGACCGCCTTCCTCGTTGAGCGACTCCCCGAGGGCCCGCCGTTCTTCCCGCCCGACGTCATCACCGACACGCCCGAAGCGCTGTGGGTGGCCGAGCTGGTGCGCGAGCAGCTCCTGGCCAAGACACGTGACGAGCTCCCGCATGCCATCACGTGCCGGGTGACCGAATGGGAGTGGCCGCACATCCGCGTCGAGATCATCGTGGAGCGTGACTCCCAGAAGGCCATCGTGATCGGCAAGGGTGGCGAGGTCCTCAAAGCCGTGGGCATTGCCGTGCGGGAGGAGCTCCCCGAGGGGACCTACCTCGACCTGCACGTGAAGGTGGAGCGCCATTGGCAGAACCGGGACGAGATGCTCAATCGCCTCGGCTACTGACTCGGCTACCGACTCGGGCTACTCGCCGCCGTCCTCCAGCGCCCGCCGCAGGAACGACTCCACCTCGTGGATGTCGACCGAACGCCGCATGGGCGGCAACGTCGCCAGCAACACGCCGCGGTACGACGCCGTGGCCAGCCGGGGATCGAGCACGGCCACGACGCCCCGGTCCTCTGCGTTGCGGATGAGCCGACCCGCACCCTGGGCCAGCAGGGTGGCGGCGCGCGGCAGGTCGACCAGCGAGAAGGCGCCGCCGCCGGCGCGGTCGCGGCGGGCCTGCAGCAGGGGATCGTCGGGACGTGGGAAGGGAAGCTTGTCGATCGTCACCAGGGAGAGGGCGCGGCCCGGGATGTCGACGCCTTGCCAGAAGCCCATGGTGGCGAACAGGCACGAGGTCTCGTCCGCGGCGAACTTCTCGAGCAACAGGCTCTTGGGCAGGTCGCCCTGCAGGAGCACCGTGTAAGGGAGTTCGGGCGCCAGGGCAGCTGCGGCGGCCTCGGTGGCCCGCTTGCTGGTGAAGAGCGCCAGGGTCCGCCCGCCGGCCGCCTGCACGAGCCGGGTCAGCTCCTCGTGCAGGGCCTCCTCCGCGCCCGGGGCGCGACGGTCGGGCAGATGGCGGGCGACGTAGAGCAGCGCGTGCGAGCGGTAGTCGAAGGGGCTGCCCACGTTGAGCTCTTCTGTCGGGAAGTCCTGGAGCCCCACCCGCTCGACGATGCGGGGCGGGATGGTGGCGCTGGTCAACACCGACGTGACCTCGCCCCAGAGCATGGTGGAGAGCACGGGCCCCACATCGATGGGGGAGAGGCGGAGGCGCACGTTGCGGCGGGTGCCGTCGACCCAGGCGACCTCGCCGTCACCGCGCGTCTCGAACCGGTGCAGGTCCTCGGCCAGGTGCACGGCAGCCTGCAGGGTGCGCGTCTTGCGGCTGGCGCGGTCGGGGTCGGCGTCGGAGCCACCGTCCTCGGGCAGGAACGACCGCTGTGCGCCGCCCCTGCGCAACGCGTCGGTGACGCGCCGGCTGACCTCGGCTCCCCGTGCGAGCAGCTCGGCCAGTTCGCGATCGTCCACCGGGGGACGGGCCTCTTCGTGCAGCACACGCGTCCCGACGCGGTCGGCGAGGAGCGCGGCGATCTGATCGCCGACCGAGGCCAGCGAGTCCAGCAGGTCGGCGTCGCGTTGCTCGACGAGTGAGCGGGCCGATGTCACCAAGGAGCGAAAGCGCCCGGGCGTCACCTCCACGCCGAGGCTCGACGTCATGACCTCTTCGAGCTCGTGGGCCTCGTCGAAGATCACCACGTCGTGTTCGGGCAGGACGACGCTTCCGCTGGCGAGATGCGCTCCGTAGAGATGCGTGTTGACCACGACGACATCGGCGACCGAGGCCCGCTCGCGGGCCGCCTCGGCAAAGCAGCGTCCACCGGAGGGGCAGTTGTAGGCGCCGGGACATTCCCGGGGGCCGACACTGACCATGTTCCAGGCCCGGTCGGAGGGCTCGAAGCTGAGGTCGGCCCGATCGCCCGTCTGGGACTTCTGCGACCAGGCCACCAGCTGGCGCACCTCCTCGACGATGCCTTCGGGAGGCGAGCCCTCGGATTCGTGCCCGGCTCCATCGCTCTCCTCGGCGGGCGCAGGCTCGTCGGCCCGACCACCCTGGTCGCCGAGCTCGGCTTGGATCCCGCCGGAGCCCACCTCGGCCACCCGCTGCAGGCAGACGTAGTTGCTGCGACCCTTGAGCACCGCATAGTCGAGGGGTGCCGGGAGGCCGAGGCCGGCCTCCACCTGGGGCAGGTCCTTCTCGGCCAACTGGTCCTGGAGTGCCTTGGTCGCCGTGGCCACGACGACCTTCTTGCCACTCAGCGCAGCGGGGACGAGGTAGGCGAGTGACTTGCCGGTCCCGGTCCCGGCCTGGACCACCAGGTGGGTCCGGGTGACCATGGCCTCGGCCACCGCACGACACATCTCCTGTTGCTCGGGCCGGTGCTCGCCGCCTGACATCTGGGCGGTGATCTTGTCCAGCCCCTGGACACCGTCGTCGCCGGCCTCCCGGGCTTCGGCCTCGGACCCGCCGGAGGAACCGAAGACATCGAGGTCGTCGAGCCCGTCGGGCTCGGCGAAGTACTCGAGGTCCTCGTCCGTCATCGGAGATGACGCTACAGCCGTGCTGTCACGCGTCCCGTCCCGGCCCCGGTCGTGCGGCCCTGCGTGCCGGGAGCACGGATGTCGGCCGCGCGTTCGTCGAGCGGGCATCATGGCTGGTCGGGGACGGCGGCCGGCGACCTGAGGGAGGTTCCGTGAGCGACGGGGATCAAGCCGAGGCAGATCCGCCAGCTCCGGCGACGGGATCGACTCGGGAGTCCGTCCCCCTGCCGGAGCGCGGCTGGCATGCCGTCCCGGACAATCCGAACTACCAGCGCTTCTGGGACGGGCAGCAGTGGGGCGAGCAGCGCTATTGGGGCGGCGCCGGCGCCACGGGCCCGCCCCCCCCTCCCGGGACCCCGGGACCGACGGGCCTCCAAGGACCGGGGCAGCCGCCGCCCCCGGGCCCGCCGGCCCCGGACCCGCCCGCCCTGGACCGGACACCGTTCACCGGCGCCCCCGTCCGGTACCAGCAGGGCCTGTTCGGCGCGCCCCTCAACCCGAGAAGCCCGTCTCGCCGAGCGGGAGTCGTCGCACTCGGCGTTGTCCTGTTCTTCGTCTATTTCTCCCTACACATCTTCCCGACGAGGCTCTTGGTCGTCTTCGTCGTGTTGGGCGTGGTGGCGCTGTTGGTGCAATTGCCGATGCGGCTGCGCTTCCTCCGCGATCCGGCCCGGAGGGCCGCAATCCGGGAGCCGATCACGTTCCAATCGAAGGTGTGGCTGCAGTTCAAGTACGCGCCGAGCCGGTGGCCCTACTTCCAGTTCGGCCGGTGGGACCTGGCGGTGCGCACCGATTCGTTCCAGGTCACGAACTGGGTCTTCGGGTCGCGCGACCGGGCGCGCAGCACGTTCTTCCATGCAGTCGAAGCGCAGATGTGGCAGAAGACCGTCGACGGCCGGGACTGCATCGTGGTGTCGGGGCCGACGTACAACCGCAGCAAGGTCGAGTTCGTCTTCTCGGCCGACGAGGGGAACGCCGAGGCCTGGTCTGCGCTCGCCGCGGCCGGAGTCCGGGGCGTTCCGATGCCCGCAACCGACCGCGTCGGGACCCCCACGACCATGCTCACCAGTGCAGGCCGCAGCATGCCGCATGCGGGACCGACGCCCCCGAGCCCCTCCGCACCGTCGTCGGGCCAACCCGACCAACGCGACCAACCCGACCACCCCGACCGAGTCGACAGCACAGCCCGGATCGGCGGCCGCCGCCGATCCGAACCCATCCGTGCCGGCCGGTGGACCCCGGCGATCATCGTCGGGGCGGTGGCGTTCGTCCTGTTGGCTCCGCTCGTACTCGCCACGATCGCGCGCGTCGTTTTCGTCCCGAGCTCGAACAGCGGCACGGCCGCGTCCTCCGTGGTCACCACCCAGTGTGCGCATGAAGCGAATTCGACCGGGGTGACATGGAGCGGCACCGCGGCGCGGACCGCCGCGCTCTCCGACCAGGGTCACGTCGTCGTGCTGATCGAGGCGGTTGCCGTGAACCGGACCGACCTCGGTGGGACCCGACAGGAGCTGCCCGTTCCCGCCTCGGCGGCCGGCGCCTCGGGCAACGTCATTCACCTGGGGCCGGTGGAATTCATGCTCCCGACGGCGACCACCGAGCAGGTGACCTGCGAGGCCTCCTTCGCCTATCCCGACGGGATCGGCTGACCCGGCCCCAGACCCGCCCCCACCCCCGACTCAGGCGTGATTGACGACCGCCACCTCGACCACGGTCGAGTACTCCTTGAAGGCCTGCTCGCCGAAGCCGGTCCACATCTCCAGAGCCGGCGGTGGCATGTGCGCCATCATCGCCGCCCGCTGGTCGTCCGTCATGCGCTCCCGGATGAGGCCGAGGATGAGCCAGATCTTGTCGCCGTGGAAGTTGGCCATGCCGTGCCCCGGCAGGAGACCCCACTCCTCCATGGTGAGGTACTCACCGGCCAGGGGCAGCACCTTCGTCTCCTCCTCGCCGAGATGCAGCGACAGATGCACACACAGCTCGTCCAGCCGCTCCTGGGCCGCCGCCTGCGACGCGGCGTCGCCACCGGGCCACGCCGCCAGCGCCACCTTGGCCTGGTCCAGCAGTTCCAGCGCCTCGTGGTGTTGCGCCGCCATGTCGTCCATCAGTTGGCCGGCGCCGTCGCAGCGCTCGCGCAGCAGCGGGAACACCAGCTTCTCCTCGCCGTCGTGGTGTGCCTCCAGGAACGACAGGATGTTCTCGTAGTAGTCGGCGATCAGGGCGACCCGTTCGGCATCGTCGGGCGCGATGCCACCGACGAGCGTCGGTGCGGCGCCGAGGGTGTCGCGGAACACGCCGTGGACGGCGAACATGTCGTTGGTGTCGGGGCGAGGTGCAGCGCCTGGGTCGGACATGGGTCCCTCCTTGATCCTCCACCCCGCACCGCCCGGCCGGGGTCCCGACACTTCAACACGAATTGCAGCCCAGTGCCACAGGGGGCGCCGCGGGGACCGTCGCAGCGACATGGACCGAGAACTCCAGCAACGAAATGCCGCGGTAGGTTCATCCGGTGACCTCCGCCGTCCGCGACCCAGGGGGTGTCCGGGGAAAAGGCCGAGACCAGGACCGGGACCGCCAGGGCGAGACCACCACGAACACCACCAGCGCCGCCACCAACGGCACCGGCCCCGACGGGACTCCCGACCCGGTCCCGTCCGAGCTGGACCTCGACCGGGTCCCGGTCCACGTGGCCTGCGTCATGGACGGGAACGGCCGCTGGGCCAACGCCCGGGGACTGCCCCGCACCGAGGGCCACGGCGCCGGTGAGACCGCCCTCCTCGATGTGGTGAACGGCGCCCTCGAGATCGGCATCAAGTGGATCACCCTCTACGCCTTCTCGACCGAGAACTGGCGGCGCCCGCCCGACGAGGTGCGCTACCTCATGAACTTCAACCAGTCGCTGCTGATGCGCCGCGCCGACGAGCTCAACGAGAAGGGCGTGCAGATCCGCTTCGCCGGCCGGCGGGACTGGCGCGTGCCCCGGCGGGTGCTCAAGCGCATGGACGAGTCGATCGAGCTGACCAAGCACAACCGGCGCATGGTGATGACGATGGCGTTCAACTACGGCGGCCGGGCCGAGATCATCGACGCTGTGCGCGCCCTGGTCGACGAAGGTGTACCCGCCAACAAGATCGACGAGAAGGCCATCCGCCGCCACCTCTACTTCCCGGACATGCCCGATCCCGATCTCGTGATCCGGACCTCGGGCGAGACGCGGATCTCGAACTTCCTCCTGTGGGAGATCGCCTACAGCGAGCTGGTCTTCCCCGAGACCCTCTGGCCCGACATGCGCCGCGCCAACCTCTACGAGGCGGTCATCGAGTACCAGCGCCGGGTGCGCCGCTTCGGCGCCGTCAACCCGTAGCCGTCGACCCGTAGCCGTCGACCCGTAGCCCCCAACAGCCGCCCTGGGCCACGTCCGCCCGCCCGGCTGCGAGAATGGAGGGGCTATGACGTGGACCCGCATCGCCATCGGCGCAGCGATCACCCTCATCGCCCTGTTCGTCATCGTGGTGGTCGCCGAGGGGCACGCCGGCGCCGGCGCCGCCGTCATCGCCTTCCTGGCGATCGCCGCCCTGGTCGCGGGAGGGAACGCCCTCTACGGCCGCCACTCGCACGGCAAGAAGGCGATGGACCGGGTCCGGGCCGCCCAGGAGGCCCGCAACCAGGCGGCCGACCGGGCCGCCGAGGCCCGCCGGGCCGTGGCCGAGGCCGAGCGCCGGGGCGAGCGCTACTGCCCGCTCGACCCCGCCCACCACACCACCGAGACCACCCCCACGTGAGCCTCTTCCGCGACAAGGGGGTCGTCCTGCGCACGTACCGCCTGGGCGAGGCCGACAAGATCGTGGTGTTCCTCACCGAGCGGCACGGCAAGGTGCGGGCGGTCGCCAAGGGCATCCGCAAGACGACCTCCAAGTTCGGCGGGCGGCTCGAGCCGCTGACCCACACCGACCTGCTGCTGTGGCAGGGGAGGGGCGACCTCGACATCGTGAACCAGGTCGAGGTGCTCCACGCCTTCCGCCCGATCAGGGAGGACCTCGAGCGCATGCCGCGGGGCATCGCCCTCCTGGAGGTGAGCGACCAAATGGCCCAGGAGCGCCACCCGGACCCTCGCCTCTACTCCATGCTGGTGGGTGCCCTCAGCGCCCTGGCCGACACGAACACGGCGCCGACGCTCGTCGCGCCCTCGTTCTTCTTGAAGGCGCTCGTCCTCGAGGGCGCCGGCCCCGTTCTCGGTGAGTGTGCCGCCTGCGGCGAGCCCGATGGCACGGTGGAGCTGGTGGCCTTCGACCTCGTGGCAGGGGGGACGCTGTGCCGGGCCCACCGCAGCGGGCGGCACATGAGCCCGGCGGCCCTCGTGCTGTTGCGCCGCATCCTGGGCGGGGACCTGGCCGCCGTGCTGGCGGGCCCGCCGCCCCCGGCGGCCGACGAGGTGGCCGAGCTGGCCACGGAGGCGATGGAGGCGCATCTCGACCGGCGCATCCGCTCGGTGCGCTCGACGGCCGGGCTTTGACCCCCTTCGGCGTCTACGTCCACGTCCCGTTCTGCCGGGAGCGCTGCGACTACTGCGCCTTCGCCACCTACACCGACCGGGACCACCTCATGGAGCGCTACGCGGATGCCTGCGTCCTCGAGGTGCAGCGCGTCTTCGGCGCAGCCGACCTCGCGCTGGCGACATCCATCTTCTTCGGAGGGGGCACCCCCTCCCGCCTCCACCCCGACACCCTGGTCCGCATCCTCGACGCCATCCCGCGCGCACCGGGTGCCGAGATCACAGTCGAGTGCAATCCCGAGGACGCCGACGCGGAGCATCTCGCTACGTACCGCCGCGCCGGCGTCACCCGCGTCTCGTTCGGCCTGCAGTCGACCCAGGCGCACGTGCTGGCCGGGCTGGGCCGGCGCAACGTGCCCCATGCGGCGGAGACCATCGCCGCCGCGGTGCACGACGCCGGCTTCACGACCTGGAACCTCGATCTGATCTTCGGCGCCGCCACCGAGAGCGACGACGACTGGGCCGCCACGCTCGCGCACGTCCTCGCGCTGGACCATCCGCCCCCGCACCTCAGCGCCTACGGCCTCACCGTCGAGCCCGGCACCCCGCTGGCCGCCGACGCGGCGCGCCATCCCGACGACGACGCCGAGGCCCGGCGCTACGAGCGGGCCGAGGCCGTCCTCACCGCGGCGGGCTACCACTGGGAGGAGATCTCCAACTGGGCCCGCCCCGGCCACGAGTGCCGGCACAACCACCTCTACTGGGAGCAGGGCGACTACGTCGGCATCGGCTCGGCTGCCCACTCCCACCGTTCCGGGACGCGCTGGTGGAATGTGCGCACCCCCGACCGCTACGTCGACGCCGTCGAGGCGGGACGCTCGCCCGAGGGCGGGCGCGAGGAGCTCACGGCGGATCAGCGCGACTTCGAGGCGCTGTCGCTCTCGCTGCGCACGCCCCGCGGCGTGCCCTGGGCCAGCCTGGAGCGACCCGAGGAGCTCGAGGGCCTCGTGGAGCCGATCGAGGGCCGCGGCGTGCTCACGCTGCGGGGCCGGCTGCTGGCCAACGAGGTCAGCGCCAGAATCCGCTCCGGTATCCTGCTCCGATGACAGAGACCGCCGAGGCGCCCGAGGCTGCCACCGACGACCTGATGGAGAAGGTGGTGCGGCTGTGCCGCCACCGCGGCTTCATCTTCCCCTCGGCCGAGATCTACGGCGGCTTCCGCTCCACCTACGACTACGGCCCGCTCGGGGTCAACATGCTGCGCAACGTCAAGAACGCATGGTGGCGCGCCATGGTGCAGGAGCGCGACGACGTGGTCGGCCTCGACGCCGCCATCCTCGGCCCGCCCGCCGTGTGGGCCGCCTCGGGCCACCTGGCCACCTTCACCGACCCCCTGGTCGACTGCAGGAACTGCCACGAGCGCTGGCGCGCCGACAAGATCGACGGCGTCTGCCCCAACTGCGGCTCCAGGGACCTCACCGAGGCCCGGGCCTTCAACCTCATGTTCAAGACCCACGCCGGCCCGGTGGAGGACGAGGGTCACATCGCCTACCTGCGTCCCGAGACGGCCCAGGGCATGTTCACCAACTTCGCCAATGTGCTGGGCACGACGCGCAAGAAGCCGCCCTTCGGCATCGCCCAGGTCGGCAAGTCCTTCCGCAACGAGATCACGCCGCAGAACTTCGTCTTCCGCACCCGCGAGTTCGAGCAGATGGAGATGGAGTACTTCGTCCCGCCCGCCGACGCCCAGAAGTGGTTCGACTACTGGCTCGACGAGCGCATGCGGTGGTACCTCGACCTCGGCATCCCGGCCGACAAGCTGCACCTGCGCCACCACGAGCAGAGCGAGCTGTCGCACTACTCACGCGGCACGGCCGACGTCGAGTTCCTCTTCCCCTGGGGCTGGGACGAGCTCGAGGGCATCGCCAACCGCGGCGACTTCGACCTCACGGCCCACGCCGCCGCCTCGGGCGAGAAGCTCGACTACTTCGACCCGCAGACCAACGAGCGCTACACGCCCTACGTGATCGAGCC
Source organism: uncultured Acidimicrobiaceae bacterium (assembly GCA_963804055.1). Taxonomy (GTDB): domain Bacteria; phylum Actinomycetota; class Acidimicrobiia; order Acidimicrobiales; family RAAP-2; genus Bog-473. The sequence goes on from CAWDOU010000001.1 coordinate 933,939, forward strand.
GGCCGCCGGCGCCACCCGGACGATGATGGCCTTCCTCCTGGCCGCCTACGACGAGGACGAGGTCGGGGGAGAGGCGCGTACCGTGCTGCGCCTCCACTGGCGCCTGGCGCCCTACCAGGTGGCCGTGCTCCCCCTGTCGAAGAAGGACACGCTCGAGCCGCTGGCCCGCCAGGTGCTCAAAACGCTCCAGCCGCACTTCATGTGCGACTACGACGTGACCCAGGGCATCGGCAAGCGCTACCGGCGCCAGGACGAGGTGGGGACGCCGTGGTGCGTCACCGTCGACTTCGACTCGCTCGAGGACAACGCCGTGACCGTGCGCGACCGCGACAGCACGGACCAGGTCCGGGTCCCCGTCGACGATCTGCTCGGCGAGCTGCGCCGGCGCACCGGCGAGGAGTAGGCGGCCTCAGGCCACCTTGCGGTACTTGCGCACCGCGACCGGTGCCAGCACCACCAGCAGGCCGACGGTCCACAGCAACGCGGACCACACGGCGCCGGAGTCGTGCAGCACGCCACCGACCATGAGCGAGCGCGAGGCGTTGACGACCTGGGTCACCGGCTGGTGCTCGGCGAAGACCTGCAGCCACCCCGGCATGCTCGACACCGGCACGAAGGCCGACGAGGCGAAGAGCAGCGGGAAGATCAGCGGGAACACCATGACCTGCGCCGTCTCGGCGTTGGGCGCCGACAGGCCGATGTAGGCGAAGCCCCAACTCAACGCATAGGCGAAGAACAGGATCACCAGGACCCCGCAGAGGAACAGCGCGAAGTTGGTCCCGATGCGGAAGCCGACGGCGTAGCCCACGACCGTGATCAGCGCGACCACGAAGACGTTGCGCACCAGGTCCGACACCGTCCGTCCGGCCAGCACCGCGGAACGGCTCATGGGCAGGGCGCGGAAGCGCTCGATGATGCCCTTGTGCAGGTCCTCGGCCAGGCCAGACGACGAGGCCATGGCGCCGAAGATGACGGTCTGCACGAAGATCCCGGGCATGAGGAAGTCGATGTAGTGCCCGCCGGGGACGTGGATGGCCCCGCCGAAGACGTAGGTGAAGAGGAGCACGAACATGATCGGCTGCAGCGTCGTGAAGAACAGCGCCTCGGGCGTCCGCATCACGGCGAGGATGTTGCGCTTCGCCATGGTGACGATGTCCGCCACGGCCCACGACAGTCGGCTGCCCGGGCTCTGGTCCTCCACGAGCCGTGGTGCGGTGAGGGTGGTGGTCGTCATGCGGCATCCTTCCCGCCGGTCGAATCGCTCTTGCGCCCCCGGCCGAAGCCCCGTTTCGGTTTCACCGAGACCTCCCCGTCTTCCTGCTCGTCGATGGTCGTCTTGTGGCCGGTGAGCGTCAGGAAGACGTCGTCGAGGCTCGGCTCGCGCAAGGCCAGGCCGGCGATCGCGATCTCGGCGGCATCGAGCGCGCGCAGCACGTCGGCACCGGCCTTGGGGCCGTCGTTGACCGTGAGCTCGACGATGAGGTTCTCCACCAGCGGCGGCTTCTCCGACAGCGGCGCCAGGAGCTCGACCGCCCGCGCCACGGCGTCGTGCTCGCCCAGCGTCACCGAGACCACCGAGGTGCCCAGGTCGGCCTTGAGCTGAGCCGGCGTCCCCTGGGCGATGACGCGCCCGTGGTCGATGACCACGATGTCGCGGGCCAGCCGGTCGGCCTCTTCGAGGTATTGCGTCGTGAGCAGCACCGTGGTGCCCTCCCGCACGAGGTCCTCAATGGCGCTCCAGAGACCCTGACGGCTCTGCGGGTCGAGGCCGGTCGTCGGCTCGTCCAGGAAGAGGACCGGCGGATTGGCCACGAGGGCGGCAGCCAGGTCGAGGCGCCGGCGCATGCCACCCGAGTAGGTCTTGAGCACCCGGTCCCCGGCATTGGACAACCCGAACTCCTCGAGCAGCTCGGTGGCCCGGCGCGCCGCCACCGGACGGCTGAGGTGGGAGAGGCGGGCCACCATCTGGATGTTCTCCCGGCCCGTGAGGTTCTCGTCGACCGCGGCGTACTGGCCGGCCAGGCCGATGATGCGCCGCACGGTGTCCGCCTCGGTCACCACGTCGTGGCCGAGCACCGTGGCGCGTCCGGAGTCGGGGCCGAGGATGGTGGAGAGGATGCGCACCGCCGTGGTCTTGCCGGCGCCGTTGGGGCCCAGCAGACCGAGCACCGTGCCGGCCTCGACCTCGAGGGAGACCCCGTCGAGCGCCCGCACGTTGCCGCGGGGGAAGACCTTCACGAGATCGTGGGCCTCCACGGCCAGGGTTGGTTGCGAAGAATAGGCCATTGCCAAAGAAACTTAGTGATAAAGTTATTGACGTGTCAAGACAATGGTCTCGCTCGGAGCTGGGGCAACAGCTGCGCGCGGAAATCATGGGCTATCTCGGTGCCGCCACCGAGTTCGACGAGGGCATGGCCAAGAAGCTGAAGCTGAGCCGGACCGACCTGCGCTGCCTGGACCTCGTCGGGCGCCTGGGACCGATGACCGCCGGCCACCTGGCCGAGGAGAGCGGGCTGACCACCGGGGCAGTCACCTTCATCCTCGACCGCCTCGAAGACGCTGGCATGGTGACCCGGCGCCGCGACACCGAGGACCGCCGCCGCGTCTGGGTCGAGATCGTCCCCGAGGCGCAGCAGCGCCTGCAGGGCCTCCAGCAGCCCGTCGCGGAGGAGATGCGCCAGGTGGCCCAGCGCTTCAAGGCCGACGAGCTCGCCGTCGTGCGCGACTTCATGCGCCAGGCCAAGGAGGTCTTCCAGCGTCAGGTTGCCGACACGCTGGCCGGCACGGTCACCCGCGAAGACGCGCCTCCCGACGGTGCTGCGGAGGGCGCGGCGCGCCGCTCAGTGCGCTCCGGGGGACCGCCGGAGGGAAAGTAGGCTGGGATGGCCCGTCCCAAGTGGGGAGGGGCGACCACCCTCGAGTGACCCGCGCTCGCACACGCGGTTCGCCCGTGCCAGGGCAAGGAGGCCCGATGCCGTTCGTCTTCGATTTCGACCACACGCACGCCCGCCCGCCCATGGAGCTCAAGGACCTCCTGGGTGGCAAGGGCGCCAACCTGGCCGAGATGACGTCGGTACTGAAGCTCCCGGTGCCCCCCGGGTTCACCATCTCGACCGACGCCTGCCGGGCCTACATGACCGGCGGCTGGCCCAAGGCGCTCGACGCCGAGGTGGCCGGCGCCCGCGCCCGGCTCGAGAACGCCATGGGCAAGACCATCGGCGACGCCAGCGACCCCCTGCTGGTCTCGGTCCGCTCCGGGGCCAAGTTCTCCATGCCCGGCATGATGGACACCGTCCTCAACCTCGGCCTCAACGACGAGTCCGTGGAGGGCCTGGCCAAGCAGACCGGCGACGAGCGCTTCGCCTTCGACTCCTACCGGCGCTTCATCGCCATGTACGCCCGCATCGTCCTGGAGCTGCCCGGTGAAGAGTTCGACTCGCTCTTCGACGCCGCCAAGGAGCTGGCCGGCACGACCTCGGACGCCAAGGTGCCGACCGAGCTCTTGCGCTACCTGGTCGAGAGCTACCAGCAGATCGTCGAGCGCCACACCGGCAAGCCCTTCCCGCAGAAGCCGGTCGAGCAGCTGCGCGGCGCCATCGAGGCCGTGTTCCGCAGCTGGAACGGGCCCCGTGCCATCGCTTACCGCGACCGGGAGCACATCGCCCACGACCTCGGCACCGCCGTCAACGTCCAGGCCATGGTCTTCGGCAACCGCGACGACAACTCGGGCACCGGCGTGGGCTTCACCCGCGACCCCGCCACCGGCGCCAAGGGCGCCTACGGCGACTTCCTGGTCAACGCCCAGGGCGAGGACGTGGTGGCCGGCATCCGCAACACCGAGCCGATCTCTGAGCTCAAGAAGCAGTTCCCCAAGGTGCACACCGAGCTGACCAAGATCTTCGCCCGGCTCGAGGGCCACTACCAGGACATGTGCGACACCGAGTTCACCATCGAGCAGGGCAAGCTCTGGATGCTCCAGACCCGGGTCGGGAAGCGCACCGGGGTCGCCGCGCTGAAGATGGCGGTGGACATGGTGCGCCCCAGCGACCTCGGGATCTCCAAGGAGGAGGCCGTCTCGCGCATCACCGAGGACCACCTGGACTCCGTGCTGCACCCCCAGTTCGCCGGCTCCGGCTACGCCACCTGGGCCAAGGGGCTCGGTGCGAGCCCAGGCGCCGCCGTGGGCCGGATCTACTTCACGGCCAACGACGCCGCCGCGGCGGCCGAGCGCGGCGAGCCCGTCGTGCTGGTGCGCAACGAGACGTCACCAGAGGACGTGCACGGCATGCTCGCCTCGGAAGGGATCCTCACGGCCCGGGGCGGCCTGGTCAGCCACGCCGCCGTCGTGGCCCGCGGCTGGGGCAAGCCCGCCGTCGTCGGCGCGGAGGTGCTCCGTCTCGGCGACCGCCAGGTGACAGCCAACGGCATCACGCTCAACGAGGGGGACTGGGTCTCGCTCGACGGGGGAGCGGGCATCGTCGTGGCCGGGGAGGTGCCGTTGACCGCGGCCAAGCCGCCCGCCGCCTTCAACACCGTGCTCTCGTGGGCCGACGCCATCCGCAAGGGCAAGCTGGCCGTGCGGGCCAATGCGGACACCGGCGACGACGCCGCCAACGCCCGCAGCCTCGGCGCGGAGGGGATCGGTCTGTGCCGCACCGAGCACATGTTCCTCGGCGAGGACCGCCTTCCCGTGGTGCGCCGCATGATCCTGGCCGACACGCCGGCCGAGGAGGCCGAGGCACTCGAGGAGCTGCGTGTCGTCCAACGCGAGGACTTCGTCGCCATCCTGGCCGCCATGGACGGGTTGCCGGTCACGGTGCGCCTGCTCGACCCGCCGCTGCACGAGTTCCTGCCCTCCACCGAGGAGCTGGCCCACAAGGAGGACACCGTCGGGCTGAACCCCGAGGAGCGCCGCATGTACGAGGCCGCGCTGTCCTGGCGTGAGTCCAACCCCATGCTCGGCACCCGCGGCGTGCGTCTCGGCGTCATCAAGCCTGGGCTCTACGCCATGCAGGTGCGCGCCCTCATGGAAGCGGCGCGCCAGCGGGTGGCCGACGGCGGGCACCCCATCGTCGAGATCATGATCCCCTTGACCGTGACCCGCGCCGAGCTGGCGTTGGCCCGGGGCTGGGTCGAGGACGCCGTGGCCGACGTCAACAAGGAGCCCGCACCGCGCGCCTCGCGGGGCGCCAAGGCCGGCACGGTCAAGCGCGGCAAGCTCGAGGTCACCATCGGGACCATGATCGAGACGCCGCGGGCCGCCCTGCGCGCCGCCGAGATCGCCGAGGTGGCCGATTTCTTCTCCTTCGGCACCAACGACCTGACCCAGATGACCTTCGGGTTCTCGCGCGACGACGTCGAGGGCCGCATGATGCACGCCTACCTCGAGCTCGGCCTGCTGCCGCGGAACCCCTTCGACGTGGTCGACTTCGACGGCGTCGGCGAGCTCGTGCGCCTCGGGACCCAGCGGGGCCGCGAGACCCGGCCCGACCTCAAGGTCGGCGTCTGCGGCGAGCACGGCGGGGACCCCCAGTCCATCGGCCTCTTCTACGACGCCGGGCTCGACTACGTCAGCTGCTCGCCCTTCCGGGTCCCGGTGGCCCGTCTGGCCGCGGCCCAGGCCGTCCTGGCGGAGAAGAAGTAGCGCCGGCGCCGGCGACCAGGTAGCGCCGCAGCGCGATGAGGGTCCAGACGGCCTCGACCACGCCGAAGGGCCAGGCCCCCGACAAGAAGCCGTAGCTGCTGGACAGGGCGCACCCGAGGGCGAAGGCCAGGACGAAGACCCGGCCCCGCCCCTCCAGGGCGTACATGCCCATCATGAAGGTCAAGGCGCAGACGCCGTAGATGGTCACGGCCATCGGGCGAACCTAGGCCAGAACCGGCCTGCGCAGGAACGAACGGTGGCACCGCCGCGGTACCGTCGTGCCTGTGGGGATACCGGACGAGGAAGTGGCCCAGGTCCGGGCGGCCACCGACATCGTGGCCCTCATCAGCGAGCACGCCGCCCTCAAGAAGGTCGGCCGCCGCTGGAGCGGGCTCTGTCCCTTCCACACCGAGAAGACCCCCTCCTTCAGCGTCAACGCCGAGGAGGGCTTCTACTACTGCTTCGGCTGCCAGGAGTCCGGCGACGCCATCACCTTCGTCCGGGCGATGGATCATCTCGACTTCGTCGACGCCGTGCGTTTCCTGGCCGACCGGGCCGGCATCACGCTGCACGAGGACCAGGAGATGGGGCGCGACCACAAGCGCCGTTCCGAGCTGCTCGAGGCCATGGAGCGCGCCGTGCAGTGGTACCACGAGCGCCTCCTGCGCTCACCCGACGCCGGACGGGCCCGCGACTACCTCCGTTCCCGCGGCTACGACGGCGACATCGTGCGCCAGTTCCGCCTGGGCTGGGCCCCCGACGACTGGGACGCCCTCGCCACGTCACTGAAGCTCCCTGAGAAGGTGCTCTCCGACTCGGGGCTCGGCTTCGTCAACCGGCGCGGCCGTGTGCAGGACTTCTTCCGGGCCCGTGTGCTGTTCCCGATCTGCGACCCCTCGGGCCGGCCGATCGCCCTCGGTGGGCGTATCCTGCCGCCGGCTCCGGGCCAACCCCCGCCCGAGCGCCCCGAGGCCAAGTACAAGAACTCGCAGGAATCACCCATCTACTCGAAGCGTCGCACCCTCTACGCGCTCAACTGGGCCAAGAAGGGGATCATCGAGCAGGGCGAGGTCGTGGTGTGCGAGGGCTACACCGACGTCATCGGCACCTTTCAAGCCGGCGTCCCGTGGGCCGTCGCCACCTGCGGCACGGCATTGGCCGAGGAGCACTTCACCCTGCTGCGGAACTTCGCCAAGCGCATCGTGCTCGCCTACGACGCCGACGCCGCCGGGCAGAGCGCCACCTCGCGTGTCTACGAGTGGGAGCGCAAGCACGAGGTCGACGTGGTCGTGGCCGACCTCCCCGGCGGCAGCGACCCGGGGGAGCTCGCCCGCACCGATCCGGCCGCACTGGCGCGCGCCATCAAGGAGGCCCGACCCTTCCTGCAGTTCCGGGTCGACCGCATGCTGCAGAGCGGTGATCTTCGGACCGCCGAAGGTCGGGCCCGGGCGGCCGAGGCGGCCCTCACGGCCGTCGCCGAGCACCCCGACGACCTGGTCCGGGACCAGTACGTCATGCAGCTCGGCGACCTCTGCCACGTCGACCCGGCCAAACTCCGTGAGCGTCTCGAGTACCTGCGGGCCCACCCGCCGGCCGAGAAGCCGGCCCGCCGGAGCCGCGCTTCTCAGGAGGAGCCGCCGCCCCGTGACTATCCCGAGGACGACGGCGATTTCATGGCGCCCGAGGGCGCCGGGACCGGGTCCGCCCTGGCCACAGCGTTGCGACCTGGGCCGGGGCTCGAGGCACTCAAGTTGGCCGTGCACCGACCCGAAGATGTAGTGGATCGGGTGCACGCCGTTCTGTTCACCGACCGCGTGCAACGGCAGGCGTTTGTCGCGCTCCTCGAGAACGACAGCGTGCATGAAGCGGTTGAGACCGCGTCACCGGAGGTGGCCAGCCTGTTGCGACGCGTCATCGTCGAAGAGCCCAGCTTGGGCGACCCTGACCTGGGCCATCATGTCGACACCGTCGTGGCTCCCATGCTTCGCAGCGCGGCGAAACGCGCCCTCGGCGAGATGGAGAGCGCGTCGCGGGTGAACGACGACGCATGGCAGGCGCAGGCAGCCGAGACGGCGCAAGTGCAGCACTGGCTGGACGAACTCGGAGAATCGGGCTCTGGTCGCGACGCCGCCGACCGGTTGGTAGCGTGGTTGGTTCAGAGAGATCCGGAGGGGTGAGTCCGACGTTGGCAGGGCACGGGTGAGCGAAGAGTCCGCGGTGGCGATCGACGAAGAGGACGTCGACGCATCGGCCGCGCCCGACGACACGCTGGCGCCGATCGCGCATGTCGCGCTGCCGCCCGGCGTGTCGCAGGTTGACTTCGAAGAGGCACTGGCGGCCGGACGGGCCAAGGGTGAATTTGACGCAAGCCGAATTGATCGAGGCGTTGCACACGGTCGAGCTCACACCCGAAGTGCTCACGACGGTCATCGACCGCGTCACCGCCGAGGGCGTCGCGCTCGTGGCCGATGAAGAAGAGGATCTCATTGTCGAGGTGACGCCGCCCAAAGAACAGCGGGCCGTCCCCAAGTCCAACGGCGCTCTGCGGGCGGACGCCCGGCGCGAGAGCAATGGGAAGCGGACGGCGTCCAGTGGCGATACGGGCGGGAGCTCCGAGGACCCTGTCCACACCTATCTCAAGGAGATCGGCCGGGTTCCGCTGCTCAACGCCGAGCTCGAAGTCGAGATCGCCAAGACGATTGAGGTGGGCAACGAGGCGGCAGCCAAGCTGGCCGCCCACGAGCTGGCGCTGTCCGGGGAGGGCCCCGAGAGTGACCTACTCGATGCCGGAGGAGTGTCCCGGAACAAGCGCCTCATGCGCAACGGCCTCAAGGCGAAGGACGAGCTCATTGAGGCCAACCTGCGCCTCGTGGTGTCCATCGCCAAGCGCTACCGCAACCGCGGCCTGGCCTTCCTCGACCTGATTCAGGAGGGCAACCTCGGCCTGATGCGGGCGGTCGACAAGTTCGACCACACCAAGGGCTTCAAGTTCTCGACCTACGCCACGTGGTGGATCCGGCAGGCCATCACGCGTGCGATCGCGGACCAGGCGCGCACCATTCGCATCCCGGTCCACATGGTCGAGACGATCAACAAGGTCGTGTGGGCGCAGCGACAGCTCCTGCAGGAGCTCGGTCGTGAGCCGACCATCGACGAAGTGGCACAGCGCGTCGAGCTGCCGATGGAGCGTGTACGCGAGATCCTCCGCATCAACCAGGACACGGTGTCACTCGAACAGCCGGTCGGTGACGAGGACGACTTCAACCTCTCGGATCTGATCGAAGACCGGGGAGCGGTGGTCCCCGATGACGCAGCGACACGCTCTCTGTTGGATGCCGCCGTGCGCGAGGCGCTGGGTCACCTGTCGGAGCGCGAGCAGGACGTCGTGCGCCTGCGCTTCGGTCTCGACGACGGCAAGATCCGGACGCTCGAAGAAGTCGGTCGGGAGTTCGGGGTGACCCGCGAGCGGGTGCGCCAGATCGAATCCAAGACACTGGCCAAGCTTCGCCGACCCGATGCCGCCCACCTCCTGAGGGACTACCTCGAAGAGTCCTGATCACGCCTGAACATCGGGGCGGATCGAGAACGATGGCGGTGTGGGCCACTGATATCGTTCGGGGTCTGATTTCTCGACCCTTTCCGGGGTAGCTCAATGGCAGAGCAAGCGGCTGTTAACCGCTAGGTTGTGAGTTCGAGTCTCACCCCCGGAGCATTTCTCTTCGCTTTCGCTGGTCAGCGGTGACAGCTCTAGAACCCCATCTTCCACCCCCAGGTTGGTCAGGCGCGCTACATGTGCGATCTGCCGGTGCACCGTTCGTGGTCGGAACGACGTTCGAATTCTCAGCGAACTGAGGAAGCTCCTGGGCGAGCAGAGTCGCGCTCCTCGGAATCGTGCTGGGAGCGCCGCGTGTCAATCGAGTCCACCGGGGTCGGCGCTTGATCTGCTTGGTACTGCACGCCAGTCGAGAACATGTCGACGGTTAGGAGGACCTGACCACTTGACGTATCTCGCCCTTTCAACGCGGAAGCTTTACAAGTCAACCTTCGCGCACACCTCGCGAGATGTACGCCCCGCCGGGACCATCGTCCAGCGAAGTCGGGACCAATGTCCTCTACTCCGATCCGAAAAGACCTGTGAACATTCCCGCAGAAGCCAGGGCTTCGCGTCCGACCTAGCGGCCGACGCGGGGTTGACGGAAACCAAGAGAGCGGGAGAGAACAATGGGCGTCTTCGAGCAGACATTTTTCTCTGCCTCGCGAAACCGGACATGGAACTGCCGCGCAGCTGCGAAGCGTGCCGGCGTGATGTGCGCCGCGATGATCGTTATTGCTGCCGGTGTCCTGTCCTTGGGATTGGCTGATGGTCATGCGGGCGCAGCGACCAACAACCTCACCGGCACGGTGGTCGAGTCCAACGGCACCACCCCGGCGGTGAACGCGGGGGTCTCGGCGGGCAACCCGGGCGTGTTCTGCTGCAACAACACCAGCACCGACCAAAATGGCAACTACGGGTTCGCCCTGGCCGACGGGACCTGGAACATCACTGCCAGCCCCCCTAGCGGCGACACCACGGACGCGCAGACTTCGGTGACCGTGGTGGTCTCGGGCGGGGTCGTCACCTCCGTCAACGGCAGTCCCAGCTCGGGGCCGGTCAACATCACCTTGCAAACAGCCAACGTCACAGGCACGGTGACCAAGTCCGCAGCGGCGGGTGGCGGCGCGGCCCAGAACAGTGGAGTCTCCGCGCAGCAGCAGGGGGAACCGAACAGCGCCTACACCAACACTGACACGAACGGCCACTATGGCGTCCACCTCGCCGACGGAACCTGGAACATCTCTGCCAGCCCGCCCAGCGGCGACACCACGGACGCGCAGACTTCGGTGACCGTGGTCGTCTCGGGTGGGGTCGTCACCTCTGTCAACGCCAGCCCCAGCTCTGGACCGGTCAACATCACCTTGCAAACGGCCAACCTGTCCGGCACGGTGGTCGAGTCCGACGGCACCACCCCGGCAGCGTACGCCGGGGTCTCGGCGGGCAACCCGGGCGTCTTCTGCTGCAACAACACCAGCACCGACCAAAACGGCAACTACGGCTTCGCGCTCGCCGACGGGACCTGGACCATCTCTGCCAGCCCGCCCATGGGCGACAGCACGGACGCCTCCACGTCGGTGAACGTGGTGGTCTCGGGCGGGATCGTCACCTCCGTCAACGGCAGTCCCAGCTCTGGGCCGGTCGACATCACCTTGCAGAAGGCCAACTTCAACCTCACCGGCACGGTGGTCGAGTCCAACGGCACCACCCCGGCGGTGAACGCCGAGGTCTCGGCGGGCAACCCGGGCGTGTTCTGCTGCAACAACACCAGCACCAACCAAAACGGGAACTACGGCTTCGACCTCGCTGACGGGACCTGGAGCATCACTGCCAGCCCGCCCATGAACGACAGTACGGACACCTCCACCTCGGTAACCGTGGTGGTCTCGGGCGGGATCGTCACCTCCGTCAACGGCAGCCCCAGCTCTGGGCCGGTCGACATCACCTTGCAGAAGGCCAACTTCAACGTGCTCGGCACGGTGGTCGAGTCGAACGGCACCACCCCGGCGGTGAACGCCGGGGTCTCGGCGGGCAACCCGGGCGTCTTCTGCTGCAACAACACCAGCACCGACCAAAACGGGAACTACGCCTTCGACCTCGCTGACGGGACCTGGAGCATCACTGCCAGCCCGCCCAACGGCGACAGCGCGGACGCGCAGACTTCAGTGACCGTGGTGGTCTCGGGTGGGGTCGTCACCTCCGTCAACGGCAGTCCCAGCTCTGGGCCGGTCGACATCACCTTGCAGAAGACCAACCTCACCGGCACGGTGGTCGAGTCCAACGGCACCACTCCGGCGGTGAACGCGGGGGTCTCGGCGGGCAACCCGGGCGTGTTCTGCTGCAACAACACCAGCACCGACCAAAATGGCAACTACGGCTTCGCCCTGGCTGACGGGACTTGGACCATCACAGCCAGCCCGCCCATGAACGACAGCGCGGATGCCTCCACCTCAGTGAACGTGGTGGTCTCGGGCGGGGTCGTCACCTCCGTCAACGGCAGTCCCAGCTCGGGGCCGGTCAACATCACCTTGCAAACAGCCAACGTCACCGGCACGGTGACCAAGTCCGCAGCGGCGGGTGGCGGCGCGGCCCAGAACAGCGGAGTCTCCGCGCAGCAGCAGGGGGCGCCGAACAGCGCCTACACCAGTACTGACACGAACGGCCACTATGGCCTCCACCTCGCCGACGGAACCTGGGTCGTCACGGCCAGCCCGCCCACGGGTGACACCACGGACGCCTCCACCTCGGTGAGCGTCACCGTCTCCGGCGGGGTGGTCACCGGCTGCGCCGGTACGGCTTGCGGTGGCACGCTCCCCGCAGTCAACATCACCTTGCAATTGCCCGGCTCCATCTCCGGCACCGTCACCGACTTCGCCACCTCGGCTGACCTCCAGGGAATCTGCGTGACCGCCTTTCCGGTCGGCGGGGGCTTCATCGGCACTGCCGACACCGGGACCGGCGGTACCTACTCCATCAGTAATCTGGCACCCGGCAACTACGACGTGGAGTTCGGACCTTCAGGGCTCTGCCCAGGTGGCAGCGCCGGCAACTACCCCGGCCAGTACTACAAAGGCGTGAGCTCACAGAGTTCAGCCACGCCGGTCACGGTCACTTCGGGAGTCGCCACTCCCGACATTGACGCAGGCATGGGCTCTCCGTTCCCACCTGCACCGCCTTCGGGGTCGGTGAGTTCGGCCTCCGGCACGTCAATCGACCCGTCGGGTTCGGCTGTGGCGACCAATAACGGGACCACCGTGGAGGCGGGGGGACAGGGTGCGATCACCGTGGCGCAGTACGGGTCCGATCCCGTTGGGACCCCGGGATTCTCCACACCCGGCGGGTTCCTCGACGTCGCCGTTGCTTCCGGAAGCAACTTCTCCAGCCTGACCGTCACCGACTGCAACCTCAACGGGGCTACCAGCCTCCAATGGTGGACCGGCAGCGCCTGGGAGGCGGTCTCTCCCACCAGCGGCCCCACCGGCAACCCTGCGTGCCTGACTGCCACGCTGAGCTCGACCTCGACCCCGACGGTCGCTGAGCTGACGGGCACAGTCTTTGCCGCGGCCGTCACCGCCGTGCCCACGGTCACCACGATCGCCCGGACCTCGGGTGCTCCCACCGTGCAGTACGGGTCGAGCCTGACTTTTACCGCCAAGGTGACGGTTCCGTCTGGTTCGGCCACACCGAACGGCAAAGTGACGTTCTACGACGGCACGACGGCGATTTCGGGGCCCGTGGCACTGACCGGGGATGTGGCCTCGTTCACGACCACCACGCTGGGGGCGGGGACGCACTCCATCAGCGCGGCCTACTCGGGTGATCTCAGCACGCTGGCGAGCAGCTCGTCGTCGATCCGCGAAACCGTGACGAAGCGGGCTACGGCGACCAACGTGACCGCGAGCCCCAATCCGTCGACCGTCGGCCAAGCGGTGACCCTCACGGCGACGGTGGCACCGTCACTGGGCCACGGCACGGTGACCTTCTACGACGGGCTCAAGGCGATCTCGGGGCCGCTCTCCTTGAGCGGCGGCGGCGTCGCGACGTTCAAGACGTCGGGCCTCAATGCCGGCATTCATTGGATCACGGCCGACTACAGCGGCGATGCCAACACGAACCCGAGCCTCGGCATGACAGGGGAGGTCGTCGCCAAGCGGTCGAGCGCCACCACGCTGACGTCGAGCGCCAACCCGTCGAAGGCCGGTAGCGGCCTCACCCTTACGGCCACGGTGGCACCGGCGAATGCGACCGGCACTGTGAACTTCAATGACGGCACGAAGGGAGTCGGGTCCTGCGTCCTCAACAACGGAACGTGCAGCTGGTCGACCACCAAGCTGCCTAAGGGCACCAACGCGATGACGGCGGTGTACGTCGGAGACGGCCAGACCTTCGGGAGCACCTCGCCCGTGCTGAAGCAGGTGGTCGGGTAAGCCGAGGGTCGTTCCTCCACTTCGCGCCACATGACGTTTGTACTCGACCATTCTGGAGCCTGAGCGAATCGAGTGGAACTGGCGTAATCGCACGGATCCATCCGAGCGCAACAATCTAGAAGGGCCGATTGGCGACAGGGCTGTCGTTAGGTTGCGGCTGTCCGATAGATGAAGCACCAGCAATCGGAGCCTCTTGGGCATGCCACGCGGACGTCAGATCTGAACTCCGACTCTCTGCACAGTGGTTCGTTCAAGTGGAACCCGGTGTGGATGGACTTGTCGGGAGGACCCAGTAGATGTCGTTCGTGAGGGTGAGCACTTCGGCTGCCTTCAATGATCTGCAGGCAGCAAGAGTCGCCATCGAGCTACTCAACTGGGCAGCCCGTGGAGTAGAGAAAGGGACGCTCATCGTCGGGCGCCAGAGCTGCTGGTAGATGGGAACCCGTCACCGCGTCGGATCCGAACCTGCTCTCCCGGCTCAAACGGATAGAGCCGTCGACCGGTTCGGAGATCGACTCAGAGGGGTGATGCAAACTTCGACGACAACCGCCGATTAACGCAGGAGAACGGTGTAAAAGTCCTGGTGGGGACCAGTGTCGATAACCTCCAGGAGGATTCGGCCCTCGTTTAGAATCACGGCGCACATGGATGAGCAGCGAACGATCAGCGAGAGCATCCCTGAGGATCTGCCGGGGTTTGAGGACCCACATCATCGTCGGCACCGACAAGGCGCAGGCTCATATTTCTCGATCTCATATGTGAAGGAACACTGGCTTTTCCTTCTCTGTGTATCGGTGCTCGCCTGCCAATTCCTTCTCCTTGTTTCGTGGAGCGTGATCCTCTACCGCCGATTTGACCTCGGCCTTGACTTCGGAACGTACTTTCAAGCGGTCTCTCAAATCGCTCACGGCCATGTGAACCCGTACGACACGATCAATGACACGTCGTTCTTGCGCAATCACTTCGAGCTCATCGTGTGGCCACTGTCGTTGTCTCAGCTGATCGACCCGAGTCCATATCCGATGCTTTTGATTCAAGACGTCGCAATAGTCGCTGCGGAAGGAGTGGCGCTCCTCTGGGTATCCGACATTCACGCCCGACGGGGCTTGGGTGACGGTATTCCGCGATGGGTTGGAGTCTCTCTGGTGCTCCTCTTATTGATCCTGAATCCTTGGACTTACAAGACAGCGATCACCGATTTCCACGCGGAAACGATCGCAACTTTGTTCACCGTCCTTGCCGCGAGGGACCTTTACAACGAGCGAACACGGCGGGCGTCCATATGGTTTGTCCTGCTTCTCATGTGCGGAGACGTCGGCGGGATATACATGGTGGGGTTGGCCATTGGTCTTGTGCTGGCAAGACCCCGCGCTTGGAAGATCGCCATAGCGTGGATCTCTATTGGAATCGCGTGGGTTGTCGCCATCTCATATGGTGGTTTCAACAACGGATCCCTTCTGTACGACTATCACACACTCACGGGCAAGACGGGTGCCGCTGCCTACACGATCACCCTGGCCGACATCATCGAACAGACCCTTCTGCATCCGGATCGCTTGTGGCACCTCGTTGTCCAGCGTTGGTCCATCGTTCTCCAGAACATTGCGCCGACCGGCATCATCGGGATCTTTTCGAGATGGGTGATCGGCTTGTTTCTGCTTGTGGTCTTGACTTCAATTGGTCAAGACTACGCCGCCTTCATAGAGCCTGGTTTCCAGAACATCGTGTTGTACGTGATGCTCCCGGTCGGAACGCTTCTCGTTCTAGATGGCATCGTACGGAAGCTGAGTGCAACGCGAATGCGCGCGATCGCTCGTCATTCAGCAGCCCGATTTTCAGCGGCCACACCCCGAATGTGGGCAGCCGGAGCACTGATCGCCGCCTTGTGTGTCTCGTGTCTCGTGTATGCGTCCGAGCAAATTCCAACCGTGTTTGCGGGGCCGCCGGATACCCAGGTCGGAACGAGATCAGTTTTGACGGGCGTCCTGGAGCAAACTCCAGCAGGGGCCGAGGTCGTGGTATCCAGTGGGATTCTCGGGAGATTTGCCGGACGTCGCAGCGTCTACTCCTTGTCGCAGCCCTCTCGAGGCACGTCAGTTCCCATCGTCGAAAAACAAGTGGTATTCGTCTTCGTCCCCGAGCTTTCATATGGTGAATCTGCCTCGGCGATCCAAACGGAGACGCAATTCGTGAACGCCACGCTTCATGCGAAAACGTTGTCCGATGGGGATGGCGTCTGGGCATATCTATGGTCCGTTCCAAGGAATGTCACAGGGGTCGCCTGGTGGCCCGTGCCCGCCGAGGTCACCAGTGCCGGCCAATAGGCCGCCCTTCGTTCCAGTGGAGTTGAGCTGAACCTTCGACGACCGGATTGTCTTGTCAGCCGTCGACATGGGCCGGACACTGACAGAGCCGTCGACAACGACCGTTTGGCAAGATGCGTCGTTCACTTCCGGGTGGCGTTGGTGAGACGGAGAGTGTGACGGCTGGCCCTGCATGGATGTGTCCGGCAACGGCGAGCACGACCCCTTCGGAGCGGGCACGGTCGGCGCGAAGCACCGGAAACTGTGCCGGCTTTACGTGCGAGCACTCCATCTGGCTTCGTCGGCGCATTCTTCCGCCGCATCTCGTGCGAGAGGGCTAGAACCCTCAAGAAGGAAGTGACTCGAGCCGGTCACTCTTGTCGTAAGCGGCTGACGAGCACACGGCGTAGGTCAGTGAGGGCGTGGGAGAGTTGTGTCGGACAGAGGTATTCGGCTGCGAACTCGCCCACGATGTAGGACTGGAAGGCCGAGAGGTGGCGCCCCCCGAGGGAGTCAGCGATGGCGCTGACACCTTCCTGGTGAGCGAAGTCGGTACACGCCAGCCGGCCGTCGCTGAGTTCCGCCGCAGTGGTCACGCCCGAGAAGGTTCCCGGGACGATGGAGACCATGTGGAGGTAGGCGGCTTGAGTTTGTGAGGGCAGATCCGGGTCGTCGTAATAGAGAGCCTCCACGGCCAGCGCCGCCGCCGGCGCCCGGGGTGCCACGCTCGGGAGCCCCTTCTTCGGGAACACCATCAGGTCGACGTAGAGGCGCCGTTCGGCGTAGTCGCCCGACTGACCCGGCACCAGGCCGTGGTGGACCATCCAGACGAGCCCCCCGCCGGCCACGAAGAACTCCGATCCGCCGTAACCCTGGCCGTTGGCCTGGTTCGTGCTGGTGTGCCAGGCCCGGTCGAGGGGCTTCGTGCACGGACCCGTGACCGAGGCGCACCTGGCGATGCCGATGCTGTAGTTCGGCGTACCCCACAGGTTGGCGGAATAGAACAGCCAGAACGTGTTGCCCGACTGCACCATGGACGGCGCCTCGACCAGCCCGCCTTCCCAGGCCTGCGTGGCACCGATCAGCTCGTGCGGCGGCCCGACCGTCGAGAGGCCGTCCGCCGAGAGCTGCTGTGAGTAGATGTGCGTCGGCAGGTTGCAGCAGTCGCCGTCGGCCTTCCACAACAGCCACGGGGTGCCGTTCGTGGCGACGAAGATGCTCGGGTCGATCGCGCCGCCCTGTGCCGTCGGGCAGATGAACGCGCTGCTCGAGTCGTCCACGAACGGCCCGGAGGGGCTGGTGCTGATGGCCCGCGAGATGCACATGGCGGTGTTGGCCCCGTGCGTCGTGGTCACGCACCCCGGATCAGTCACCTTGGCCAGGCAGTCCAGCGGCTGGGCGGCTGGCGTCGAGTAGTACATCACGAACGTCCCGTCCGGGCGCTCCCAGACCGACGGCGCCCATTGGAATCCGGCCACGGTCCACGCCGGCACCGTCGGCAGCGCGTCGCCCAGGTAGTGGCCGGCGAAGCCCGTGTCGCGCGTGATGGCGATAACGGGGATGTGGGCCGCCGGCGCAGAGGCCGATGTGGTCGTGCTCGTGGCATAGGCGTAGACGGAGTCGCCGTCGACGAGGGCGTAAGGGTCGGCGAAGTCGCCGTTGAAGATCGGAAGGCCGTTGAGCAGGCCGTTCAGCACGCTGAGCTGCACGCCGTTGGACACGGAGGGGTTGGCCCCGACCGGTCCCCCCGTCGCCTGGTGGCCCGGAGTGACGTAGGGCTGGCCGGTCCGGACGACGGGCGCCAGGGGACCCGTGTTGGGCGGGCGGGTCGTGGTGGTGGTCGTCCCGGCGCCGGCTGGGGCCGGCGTGGCGGTGCCTGTCGCCAGGGCCCCCCCGGCCACGCAGAGCACCGCGACGAGGAGGGCGCTGCGAACGAGGTGCGGGCGGATGCGGCGTACGGCGGAACGTGGCCGCAGGCGGCCGGTCACCGTCGGGCTCCGCACCGCGCCATTGTGGCCCACTCCGGGGTCGCCGATGCGTTCAAGCCGAGTTCGGGCCGGGTTCAGGCAGGGGTCACGGTGCGGTCGGCCGAGTGTCAGCCGGACTTGGTCATGAGCATGAGCGCCGCGCCCTCGGAGTCCGGGATCTCCTTGATCGGCGCGAACTCGAGCTTGGCGCCGCCCAGGATCCACTCCTGCAGGTCGTCGGCCTTCTGCGGCTTGGACAGGTAGTAGCCCTGAATGAAGTCGCACTCGGCCTCGGCCAGCATGGCGCACGTCAACTCGTCCTCGGCCCCCTCGGCAATGACGTAGAGCCCGAGCGAGTGCGCCATCTGAATGGACGAGCGCACAATGATGCGGTTGCTCTCCTCGCTCGGCAGGTTGGTCACGAAGGAGCGGTCGATCTTGAGCTCGTTGACCGGGAGCTTGTGCAGGTACTGCAGCGACGAATAGCCCGTCCCGTAGTCGTCGATGCCGAGCTTGATGCCCTTTTCGGCCAGCGCGTAGAGCACCGTGGTGGCCGCACCGAGGTCGGCCATGATCTCGGTCTCGGTCACCTCGAGCGTGAGGAGGTGGGCCGGGATGTCGAACTCGCGCAGGCACGCCTCCACCCGCTCGACCAGGTTGATGTCGGCGAACTCCCGCCCGGATACGTTCACCGCCAACCCGATGTTGACGCCGGCGTCGCGCCAGCGGGCCAGCTGGGCGCAGCCTTCGTGCAGGACGAAGTCGGTGATCTGGGGGATCAGGCCCATCTGCTCGGCGATCCCGATGAACTCCTCCGGCGGGATGAACCCCTGCACCGGGTGGTTCCAGCGGCACAGCGCCTCGACGTAGGCGATCTCGCGGCTCTGGACGTCCCCGATCGGCTGGTACATCAGGCTGAGCTCGGTCCCGGTCTCGAGGGCGTGCGTCAGGAGGCCGCCGAGCATGAGCAGGCGCTGCATGCTCTGGTCGTACTCCACCGAGTACATCTCCACCGTGCTCCGGCGCTCCTTGGCCACGTACATGGCGATGTCCGCCCGCTGCAGCAGCAGGGCCACGTCGTCGCCGTGCTCGGGTGCCATGGCGATGCCGGCGCTGGCGGTCACGGCCAGGGTGAGGCCGTCCATCTTGATCGGGCGCTGCATCTCGACGTTGAGGTCGTGGACGATCTCGATGGCGCGCTCGGGATCGGTCACGTCGGAGATGACGAGGGCGAACTCGTCGCCACCGAGGCGGGCCACCGTGGCGCGGCCGGAGACGGCGCGCAGCAGGCGCTCGGCGATTTCGCACAGGAGGCGGTCGCCGATGGCGTGACCGAGCGTGTCGTTCACGTCCTTGAAGCGGTCGATGTCCAGCAGCACAATGGCGACCCCGCTGCTCTCGCTCAGCGCAGCAGCACCACGGCTCAAGAAGAGCATCCGGTTGGGCAGCCCGGTCAGCATGTCGTGGGTCGCCTGGTGCGACTTGGAGTCGACCTCGTAGCGCAGCTCCTCGACCAGGCGGGCCCGCTCCAGGCTGGTGCTGGCGTGGGCGACGAGCGTCTCGAAGAGGATGAGGTCGTCGTCGTCGAAGCTGTCCAGCTCCTCGTCCCGGTCGATGGCGATGATGGCGCCGATCGTGGTGTGGCGGTTCGTCAGGGGAGCGACGAGGGCCTCGTGGTACTCGCCGATGACCGGGTCCACGCTGACCGCGCCGTCCTCGGCGCTCGAGCTGTGGAGCGACGCCTGGCCGGTGGTGATCGTCCGGGTGACGATGGAGGATTCGCTCAGGACGATCGATTCGATGCCCGACGCCCCGCTGCCGTCGAAGGTGATCCGGCGGGGGATGCCCGACGGCTCGGCGAGGATGAGCTCGGCCCGGCGGGCCCGCATGACCGTGCAGACCTTCTGCAGGACGTCGACGCTCATGGACGACGGTTCCAGGCTCGCCGTTCCCATCGCGCGACTGAAGTCGTAGAGATGCTCCAGGGCCGAGAAGCGAAGGGAGAGGCTGGTGTACCCCCTGTAGGCCACGATGATGAGCGCAGCCACCAGGAGAAGGGGCAGTGTCGCCCACGGGTCGAACCACGCGGCGTCGAGGAACACGACGGCGAGGCACATGCTCGCCGCGGTCAGCATGGCCTGGAAAGCCACGTAGACGATCGGGCTGCGCTTCCTCTCGGTCTGGCCGGCCAGGAGGGTGACCACGCGCATGGAGAGCGCCGTGACGAACTGGTACGAGATCATGGCTGCCACAGCGACGGCCCAGCCGACGAGGCTGACCGGACGATGTGCCCCCAGAAGCTCGCGGTAGACGACCGCGGCGATGGCGGTGGCCAGCGCCGTGCCGGCGACGTTGAAGGTCACCTTCATGGGTGCCTGGCGGCGCAGGACGCCGAAGACGAGGAGCACCGCGGCCGAGACGCTCAGCACGAGCAGGCCGGGAGAGAGGAAGACCAATCCGAGGAGGAGGACCGCGTCCTCCAGGACGACTCCGGTGGAGTTCCCGCGGTAGTGCAACGACACGGGCATCGCGTCGGCGAGTGCCCAGAGCACGCAGATGATGCTGAACATCGCGCCCTGGGGAAGGATCTCGCGGGCGGGACCGAGTCCCTCGAGTGGGCCGATCAGGCAGAGGGCGGCGCCGGCGAGCGCCAACGAGACGGAGAAGGCGTAGATGGCGGCCTTGGTCTGCCAGGCCGGCCGCTCCTCCTTCTCGGTCGGCGTGCCTGCCTCGGGGTCGATGGGGAGTGCAGCGGGGACGGGAAGCGACCCAGGCTTGACGGACCCGTCTTCGAGAACATTCGTCGCTTCCATTGAGTCCACCGACTTTGCGTACGGCGTGATGGCCCTGGCGCCATCCGCGAACACGGTGGAAATATCGGCGGAATCTGTTCAAGACTTGAGATAGGCCCGTGCCTGAGAGGCCGGGTCGCTGCGTGCCTGGGCGTCGCGCCCCGTCAATTGGGCGCCAGAGGCTTCGGATCGCTGCTCTTTCGGGGTCAGACGACGAAATCCGGCGCGAGCAGGCCGTGGCCGTGCACCGGGCCGGGACCGGGCAGTCGAGCGGGGGCTATGCGGATTGCGCCTTGGCCTCGCGGAGGCTGTGGATGAGGGGCCGGGCCAGGGCCAACGCCACGACACACTGCAGGATCCCCGCCAGCACCAGAGGCAACCGGAGGCCGGCGAGTGCGGCCAGGGCTCCAGCCAGGAGGGCGCCGATGGGGGCGGCGCCCCAGACGATCCCGCGCGAGGCCGCGCCGACCCGCCCCATCACTTCGGGAGGAGTGACCCGCTGGCGGAGGGCGTTCGCCACGACGGCGCCGATGCCGACGGCGAAGCAGACCAGCGCGTAGGCGGGGCCGGCCAGCTGCCAGCCCTGTGCCGCCGCCATGATCAGATAGCCGAGGCCCGACGCGATGGCGACACCGATCAGCGTCGGGGCGCTGGCGAATCGCCTCACCATCCGGTTCGCCGAGAGGCTGCCGAGCAGGCTCCCGGCCGCACCCACCGCGAGGAAGACGCCGTAGACGCCCTCCCGGACGCCCCATTTCGTCGTGGCCAGCAGGACGAGGACGCCTGACTCCATCCCTTGCAGGCCGGACAGGCAGGCCACCATCAGGATGAGAATGCGCAGGCGTCTGTCCTGCCACAGGAACCGCACCCCCTCCCAGATGGAGGGCGGAGAATCCTCGGACCTGGGCGCCTTCGAGCGGAAGCCGACCAGGGGGAGACAGGACGCGGCCAACGCGATCGCGTCGGCGAAGAACGGGATTGCCTTGTTCATGGCAAAGAGCCAGGTTCCGACGACGGGTCCTGCCAGGTTCTCGGTGGCCTCCTCGGTGGCCACCAGCACGCCGTTGCTGTATTCGAGCGCGTCGGATGGCACGAGGTCGGGTACCACGGCCTGCAGCGAGGAGTAGTAGATCGCCCTTCCGCCGGCGTTGACGAGGACGACGATGATGAGGAGCGCCAGCGTGATCCGGTCGCTCAGAATCAGGAACGCCCCGGCGGCGATCGCCGCCGCTCGGATGACGTTGGTGACGGCCATCAGTGGGCCTCGTGCGAATCTGTCGGCGAAGGCACCGGCGGGGAGCGCCAACAAGAGCCACGGAAGACTGTCCGACGCCACCACGGCGGAGACGGCGAATGGGTGGGGGTCGACGGCCACGGCGAGGAGCGGAACCGCCCCTGTCGTCATCCCGTCGCCGGAGCTCGCCGTCGCGAAGCCAACCCAGAGGCGGGTGAACGGACGACCGAGCTTCTTCCTCCGGATGCGGTGCTTGGCCCGTTTCCGGACGCTCACGGACCCTGCCGGGGAGCCCTGCTGGACGGATTTTTAGGCCCTCGCATGGGTGCCGGCTTGTTCCCCTCTGGTTCCTGGCGCGACAGCG
This sequence comes from uncultured Acidimicrobiaceae bacterium, assembly GCA_963804055.1. Taxonomy (GTDB): domain Bacteria; phylum Actinomycetota; class Acidimicrobiia; order Acidimicrobiales; family RAAP-2; genus Bog-473. The sequence continues at coordinate 956,262 of CAWDOU010000001.1, forward strand.
GCGGGCGCCGCCTCAGCGTAAAACAAAAAAACGCTAAAGACGGCGACCCGCCGTGTCGAAAGCAACAAGGCAACACCCCGTACCGACGTCGGGACGGGCGGTTACTTGTCTGGTTTGAGTGTGGTTAGAGCCACTTGCCTTCACAGGTCATCGTCCACCTCCCTTCGCCTCTCGGTACTAGCGAGGGGTGGGAGAGCGGAACCGTGCGACCGGAGCTCTCCTTCCCCGCGCACAAGTTTTGCCCAATTTGCAACCGGTTTGCAACCAGTCAAAACCCTGTCACCAGGTGAATTACGGCACTCGGTTGCTACGGGAGCGGTGTTTTAGCTTCGGAATTGGCGTCTGCAGGATCGCCGGCGGGCCACAACTTATCCACAAAATTCTTTTTGTCGGGACCCGATCCGGTGTCGAAAACGACCGTTCGGGATCGCCGGGGGCACCGGGTTACATGCGTGTAATTTCATTCTTGGCGTTCGGTGCGTCCGGCCTGAGCGCCGACCGGCTCTCGGCGGCCGCGGCGGCGGTCGCTTCCCGCCGGGATTCGGACCCGGCAATATCTGTCACGGCAGACGTCGTGCGGCGCGATCCGTCCCGAGGGGTGGGGCGCCCCGCCCCGCAGAACCGACCGACGACGCGCGGCGCCACACGGCGGTTGGTCGGGCGGGCCCTCCGGCACACCCGCGTTGGGCCGCGCAGCGTTCAGATTCATTTCATCTCGCCTTCGCGGCTCGTCCGAAGGCGCGTCACGAACCCTGGGTACCACCGCGTCGTCGCTTTGATGCGCGACGACTACGGAAAGGTGCCCACCCATGCCCATCAGCCGAACCCGACTGGCCGTCGTGGCCTGCGCGGTGTGCGGAACGGTCGTGTCGACTGCTGCCAGCAGCGCCGTCACGGCGTCCGCCGCCACGCCGCTCACCATTGCGGCGGTGACGTTCACCGCGCCCACCGGCGCGTCGCTCGACGACCCCCAAGGCATTGCCGCCGCCAACGGCACCGTCGACGTCTCGAACACGGCGGACAACGTCGTGGCGAGCATCGTCGGCCCGGCCACCGCGACCATCGCCGGCTCTTACGAGGCCACCGGTGAGAGCGGTGACGGCGGCCCGGCGACGGCGGCGACGCTGGACGAGCCGACGGCGCTGGCCCGGGACAAGGCGGGCGACCTCTTCATCGCCGACACCGAGGACAACGTCGTGCGCGAGATCACGACCGACGGCACCATCCACCTGATCGCCGGCAACGGGACCGAGGGTGACCGGGGCGAGTTCGGCGGGCCGGCCTCGAGGGCGGAGCTCGACAGCCCCCAGGGCGTGGCCGTCAACGCCAAGGGCGACGTCTTCATCGCCGACACGTACAACAACGTGATCCGCGAGGTGACGCCCAGGGGCCTCATCTCGACCTACGCCGGCAACGGCGACGCCGGCTACAAGGGGGACAACGGGCCGGCCTGGCGGGCGGAGCTCTCGTCGCCCACAGGGCTGGCGGTCGACGCCCTGGGCAACCTCTACATCGCCGACTCGGGCAACAACGTCATCCGCCGGGTCTCCACCGGCGGGGTCATCACCACGGTGGCCGGCGACGTGGCGGCCGACCAGGCCTCCGGTGGCCTCGGTGGCTTCAGCGGTGACGGGGGGCCGGCCACCTCGGCCCGGCTGAACAGCCCGCAGGGGATCGCGTTGGACCAGGCCGGCGACCTCTTCATCGCCGACACCTTCAACAACGCCGTCCGCGAGGTCACCCCGGGCGGGACCATCACCACGCTGGTCGACACGGCGGCCAAGAAGGGGAGCAGCGGCAACGGCGGCCCGGCCGCCGCGGCGGAGCTGAACACGCCCTTCGCCGTGGCGGTGGACGGCAGCACGGGCGACCTGTACATCGCCGACACGTCCAACAACAAGGTCCGCGTGGTCAGCGGCTTCGCCGTGCCGACCGCCGCCGGCGGTGGCCCGGTGGCCCCGACGCCGCCACCGTCGACCCGGCACCCGCACCGCTGAGCGCCGCCGGCCCCATCCGTCCGTCCATCCCAAGCCCGTTTTTGACACCCGACACCACGAAAGAGGACTCCCCATGACCACTGATGCCGACAACTTCTTGTCCACGCCGTTCTCGCGGCGCCAGCTCCTCAAGGGAGGGGCCGGCGCCGCGGCCGGCGCCGCGCTGGCCGCCTACCTGCCCTCGAGCGTGCGCAAGGCCATCGCCGGGGCCAACCCGGCCGGCTTCGACCTGAGCCAGGTGAAGCACATCGTGCTGCTGATGCAGGAGAACCGCAGCTTCGACCACTACTTCGGCACGCTCTCGGGCGTGCGCGGCTTCGGCGACCCCCGGGCGATGCGGCTGCCCAACGGGCGCTCCGTCTTCGCCCAGCCCGACCCGGACAACCCCGACAGCTACCTGCTGCCGTACCACCTCGACACGTCGAACTCGTCGGCCCAGGCCGTGCCGTCGCTGAGCCACGCCTGGCAGGTGCAGCACTCGGCGTGGGCCAACGGGGAGATGGACGGGTGGCTGCGCTCGCACATCGCGGCGGACAGCGACACCAACGGGCCGTTCACCATGGGCTACTACACGGCCGACGACATCCCGTTCCAGTACGCGCTGGCCAACGCGTTCACCATCTGCGACAACTACTTCTGCTCCATTCTCGGGCCGACGCATCCCAACCGCTACATGTGGATGACCGGGACGGTGGACCCCAACGGGCTGGCCGGGGGACCGGCGCTCGACAACAACGCGCCCAACGGCACCTACAGCTGGACCACCATGGCCGAGCGCCTGGAGAGCGCCGGCATCTCGTGGAAGTGCTACCAGCAGGCCGACAACTACGGGACGAACGTGCTGGAGTTCTTCAGCCAGTTCATCAACGCCCCGGCTTCGTCGAGCCTGTACCAGAACGCGTTCGGCGTCAGCACGCTCATGAACGGCCAGCCCGCCAGCGACCCCACCATGGCCTTCGAGGAGGACTGCGCCAACGGCACGCTGCCGACCGTCAGCTGGATCTTCCCGACCAGCGTGGCCTCCGAGCACCCGTCCTACCTGCCGGCCGCCGGCGCCCAGTTCGTGGCCTCGAAGATCGGAGCGCTGGCCGCCAACGAGGACCTGTGGAACTCGACCGTCTTCATCCTGAACTACGACGAGAACGACGGCTTCTTCGACCACGTGCCGCCCCTCACGCCCCCGAAGGGCACGGCGGACGAGTTCACCACGCTCGACTCGCCGGGCGGCACGCCGGGCGGCGGGCTCAACCTCGGCTCGGGCTTCCGGGTGCCGGCCATCGTGGTGTCGCCCTGGACCGTCGGCGGCTATGTCTGCTCCACGCCCCACGACCACACCTCGGTGCTGCGCTTCGTCGAGCGCGTCACGGGCATCACCGAGCCCAACATCAGCGACTGGCGGCGCAGCACCTTCGGCGACTTCACGACCGCCTTCCAGCAGTCGCCCGAGGCGGCACCGTCCATCCCTGCCGCGTCGGCGTCGGCGACGGCGGCGCAGCTGGCCTACCAGACCCAGCAGTCGTCGCTGCCGCTGCCGGCCTTCCCCGGCTCGGCCCAGACGCCGCCGGTGCAGCAGCCGGGGCGGCGCCAGAGCGTCGGCTGAGCGGCCGGCGCGCCCTGGCGCGCGGCGGGGTGGTGGGACTCAGGCGCTGAGGCTGGGAAGGCGGTCCGGGCCGGTGGTGGCATCGGCCCGCGCCACCCAGACCCGCTGGCCCGCCTGCAGCCCCAGCTCCGCCGCGCTGCCCCGGCTGAGCTGGACCCAGCACGACTCGTCGTCCGCCAGGTCGACCTCCACCTTGACCTCGAAGCCGAGGTGGGTCACCCGCGCCACGGTGCCCTCCACCGCGGCGGCGCCCGGCTTGCCCTCGGCGACGGGGTGCACGACGAGGTCGTGCGGGCGCACCCACTGCCCGCCGAGGCGGGTGGCCGAGCCCAGGAAGGTCAGCACGAACTCGTTGGCCGGGTGGTCGTACATGTCCGCCGGCGCGCCCACCTGCTCGAGCCGGCCGTGGTTGATGATGGCCAGGCGGTCGGCCACCTCCATGGCCTCCTCCTGGTCGTGGGTGACGAGCACCGTGGTCACGGGCAGCGTGGCGTGCAGGTCGCGCAGCCACAGGCGCAGCTGGGTGCGCACCTGGGCGTCGAGCGCGCCGAAGGGCTCGTCGAGCAGGAGCACCTTGGGCTCAATGGCGAGGGCCCGGGCCAGGGCCATGCGCTGGCGCTGGCCGCCCGAGAGCTGGCTCGGGTAGCGCGCGCCGAGGTGGGACAGGCCGACGAGCTCGAGCAGCTCGTCGACGCGGGCGTTGATCTCGGCCTTGGGGCGGTGGCGGATCTCGAGCCCGAAGGCCACGTTGCGCCGCACCGACAGGTGGCGGAACGGCGCGTAGTGCTGGAAGCAGAACCCGACGCCGCGACTGCGCGCCGGCGTGTGGGTCAGGTCCTCGCCTTCAATGCGCACGATGCCGCTGTCGGCCGTGTCGAGGCCGGCGATGATGCGCAGCAGCGTCGACTTGCCGCCGCCGCTCGGGCCGAGCAGCGCCGTCAGCGAGCCGGTCGGGACCTCGAGCGTCACCTCGTCGAGCGCCACGGCGTCGCCGAACCGCTTCGAGATGGACTCCGCCTCAATGCTCATGCGGTCGCCCTGCCGTGCCAGGTGTCGCGCTTGCGGTCGGTCAGCGTCAGGAGCGAGAGCACGATGAGCGCGGAGAAGCACAGGACGACGGCGCCGACGTAGGCGGCCTGCGGCTCCAGGTTGTCGATGCTCTGTGAGATGAAGAGAGTGTAGGTCTGGGTCTTGCCGGCGACGGCGCCGGACACGACGGACACCGCGCCGAATTCGCCCAGCACGCGGGCAGTGGTCAGCGTGACGCCGTAGGCGAGCCCGCGGCGGATGTTGGGCAGCGTGATGCGGCGGAAGACCGTGAAGGGCCCGGCCCCGAGCGTGCGGGCCGCCTGCTCCTGTTCGGTCCCGATCTCCTGCAGCACGGGGAGTACCTCGCGCACCACGTAGGGCAGGGACACGGCCGCCGAGGCCATGACGATGCCGGGCACCGAGAAGATCACCGTGATGCCGCGCTCGGCCAGCCAGTTGCCCCACCAACCCGTCTTGCCGTAGACGAGGATCAGCGACAGGCCGATGATGACGGGGGAGACGGCCAGCGGGATGTCGATGAGCGCGTCGAGCAGCCAGGCGCCGGGGAAGCGGTGGCGGGCCAGGATGAGCGAGACCCCGACGCCGAAGACGGTGTTGAGCGGCACGGCGATGGCGACGACGATCAGGGTGAGCAGCAGGGCGTGGAGGCCGTCCGGCGTGGTGAAGGCGTCCCAGGCCGACCCGAGTCCCGGCGAGAAGGCGTGGTAGAAGACCGCGCCGACCGGAACCACGACGAGCAGCGCCAGGTAGACGAGCACCGCGTAACGCAGCGGGAGGCGCCAGGGGGAGCCCTTCACACGGTGTCCGGGATGTCGAAGCGCCGGCGGGCCCAGCCGATGGCGAGCAGGACGATCAGCGCGATGGCCACCAGGACGATCGACACCGCGCTCGGCGCCCGTGAAGTCGTCGCTCTGGGCCAGGTTGAAGATGTAGGCCGACGAGACCTCCGTCTTCGGGAGGTTGCCCGAAATGAGGACGATCGAGCCGAACTCCCCGACGGCCCGGGCGAAGGCCAGCCCGGCCCCCGCCAGCACCGAGGGCAGCACGCTCGGGAGGATGACCCGGAACAGGACCTGGCGCCGGGTCGCCCCGAGGGAGGCGGCGGCGTCCTCGACCTCGGCATCGAGCTCGGCCAGCACCGGTTGGACGCTGCGCACGCAGAAGGGCAGGGTCACGAACAGCAACGCCACGGCGACGCCGACCCGCGTGCCGGCCAGGTCGACGTGGAGCGGGCTGTCCACGCCGTAGAGCGTGAGCAGCGTCAGCCCGGCCACCACCGTCGGGAGGGCGAAGGGGAGGTCGATGAGCGCGCTCACGAGCGACTTGCCCGGGAAGTCGTCGCGCACCAGCACCCAGGAGATCGCCAGGCCGGCGATGGAGTTGACCACCGCCACAATGGCGGAGAGGACGAGCGTGAGCTCAAGAGCGGCGATGGCCAGCGGGTTGGTCACCTCGGTCCAGAACGCGGCCCAGCCGCTGCTGAACGCCTTCGTCACCACCGCGGCGAGCGGCAGCAGGACCAGCAGTGACAGGTAGGTGACGGCGAGCGCGGGGCCGCCGACGCGCCCGACCGCCCGTCCGGTCGCGGCCAGGGCCGGGGGAGGGTCGCGGCGCCAGCGTCCCCAGCCCAGCCGCGGCGCGGGCGCGCCGCCGGCCCCCGGGCGGCCCAGGTCGTCGACGGACACGCCGGTACTGCTCACGGCCGACTACGAGCTGGCGGTGGAGACGCCGAGCTGCTGCTCGATCTTCGCCACGATCCCCGTGGTGGGGTCGAAGAACTTCGTGTTGACGACCGTCCAGCCGCCGACCTTGTTGATGCTGAAGAGCGTCTTGGGCTTGGGGAAGTTGAACTTCGCCGCCACCGACGGGAGGACGGGCCGGTAGCCCTGCTTGCCCCAGACCGTCTGGCCGGCGGGGGAGAGGAGGTAGGCCAGGAACGCCTTGGCGGCCGGGCTGGCCGTCTTCGTCACGGCGATCGGGTTCTGGATCAGGATCGTCTGCGGCGGGGTGATGACGCTGATCGGCTCGCCCTGCGACTTGGCGTACAGGCCGTCGTCCTCGTAGTCGAGGAGCACGTCACCCTGGCCGGCCAGGAACGTCTGCAACGCGGCGCTGGCGCTGGCCGGCTGGGCCACCGCGTTCTTGAGCAGCGCGGTGAGGTAGGCCTGCGCCTGCGCGGGCGACTTGCCGAGTGAGATCTGCGCGCCGTAGGCCGCCATGAGGTTCCACTTGGCGCTGCCCGAGCTGAAGACGTTGGGCGTGATGACCTTGACCCCCGGCTTCACGAGGTCGGCCCAGGTGGTGATGTGCTTGGGATTGCCGGGCCGCACAATGAACGAGACGATGGAGTTCGTCACCATGCCCTTGGTCGGGGTCCGGTCCCACGAGCTCGAGACGAGGCCGGCCTTGACGACCTTGGTCATGTCGGGTGTCAGCGAGAAGTTGACGAGGTCGGCCGGCAGGCCGTCGACCACCGACGTGGCCTGGGTGCCCGAGGGGCCGAAGGAGGAGGAGACGGTCACGCCCGCCCCGGCCTTCGTCTTGGCGAAGGCGGCGGCCAGCGCGCTGTAGGCGGGCTTGGGGGTGGAGTACGCCACCAGGTTGACCGAACCGCCCGAGGCGCCGGCCGGGAGGGCGCTGAAGGCCAGGCCGCTGAGGGCGAGGGCGCCGATGGCGGCGCTGCGGCCCGCCCGGAGGCGGCGGGTGGGGGCGCCCGTGGGCGCGTCGCGGTGCAGGAGGTTTCTGAGCATGCGGAGAACCTAATACACGCGGATTGCTAAATCCAAGCGGGTAGGTCATGAATGGGAGCCCGCGGCGCCACCGGACGCCCGCGGAGGGAGCTCCCCTGTTCAGAACGGGTGCAGGAGGCGGAAGCGCGCCCAGGCCCGGGACGGGCGCGGGCGGAAGTGGCCGGCGATCGTCGAGGTGGCGATGGCGGCCTGCCGGCCCTCCCGGGACTCCACCATGGCCCAGTCGGAGCGGGCCATGAGCTCCTCGAGCGAGGTGCGGTCACCGCCCTGGCGGGTGGTCCAGCCGCAGTAGATCTCGACGGCGGCGCCCACGAACGCCCGCGTCTCGGGCGCGCCGAGGTGCTCGTGGATGCGCCCGGTCAGGGTGGCGCCGTCGGCATCGTCGAGCTGCAGGGTCAGCACCAGGAACTGCGTGCCACCGATGCGGGCCAGCACGTCGTTCTTGCGGAACGTCACCGACAGGGCACGGGCCACCGCCTGCAGCGCGGCGTCACCCGCCTGGTGGCCGAGGCGCGCGTTGAGCTCCTGCACGTTGGCGACGTCGACGAAGAGCGCATGCACCGGCGCGTTCTTGCGGTCGGCGAGCTGCAGGAGCTGCGTCCCCGTCGCCAGGAGCCCGCGCCGGTTCTGGAAGCCGGTCAGCTCGTCGCCGCGCGACAGCTGCAGGAGGCGCGCGCTCAACTCCTCGAGCTCGCGCTCCACGGCGAGACGGCCGGTCATGTCGTGGAGGATGCAGCACGTCTGGGTCGCGCCGTCCTCGGCACGGAAATTCACCGACGTCATCTCGATCTCCATGAAGCGGCCGTCGCCCCGGCGGAGGCGGGCCACGCCGACGGAGGATCCCGTCCGTTCCCGCTCGGCCACGGCGATGGTCCAGCGCGGGTCCTCCTGGTCGATCAGGAGGTCGCGCCCGAGGGTGCAGATCTCCTCGGGGGTCAGGTCGAGCATGGCGCAGGCGGCCGGGTTGGTCGCGGTGATGGTGCCGTCGAGCGTGCAGAAGAGCACGCCCTCGGAGCTGCGCGCGAGCAGGGCCTGATAGCCGGCCAGGCCGACCGTGTCCGTCTTGTGAGCCACCATGGCGCTTCGATCCTCTAAACGGTGCTCGAACTCCCACCCGGAGCGCCCCGCTCAACCGCCGAGATTACCGAAGCCCCCGCCTGCAGAGCGGCTCTTGGCGCGGCGTTGTGACTTTCGGCTCTATTGAGGAACGGCGCGGACGTGCCGATGTGGCGGGAAGGAGATGGGCCGTCCGCACCCTGGTTCGTGCCTGGGCCCGGGGGTGCAGGGCTACAGCCGGGCGTTGTAGGCGGCCAGCGTGCCGTTCACGCTCTGCTCCGCCGCCTTGACGGCGGCGGCGGCCGAGACGCCCTGGGTGTACATGGAGATCTCGGCGTTGAGCACGTCGGTGCGCACGTCGGCGTAGGGCCCGATGACCGAGCCGGTGGTGGCCGGGGTGTTGGGCCCGCTGCTGACCTCGTTGTACGCCACCTTGTAGCCGGGGTTGGTGGCCCAGAGCTGCTGCACCGTGGCTGTCCGGGCCGAGGACCTGCGCACCGGGATGTAGCCGGTCCCCGCCGCCCAGGTCGCCTGGCTCTGCGTGTTCATGAGGTACGACACGTACTGCCACGACGCCGCCTGCTCCAGCGCGGACGACTTGTTCGAGATGTAGATGCCCGACCCTCCGGGCTCGATCCCACCCTGGGACGACGCGCTGTAGGTCGGGAAGGCGCCGATGCCGAGCTTCACGTTGGCGTACTTGCCGCCTCCGAGGAGCGCGTTGACCGCGCCGAGGGCGGCCGAGGTCTCGATCGTCATGCCGTACTTCCCGCTGCCCATGCCGAGCAGGTTGTCGTAGGCGTCGGGGCCCGTGGCCGGGTTCGTGGCGGCGTACCCCGAGCGCACCATGGTGCGCAGCTGGTTGAAGATGGACACGGCCGTCTTGGTGGTGAACACGCCCTTGGTGGCGCGCGTGCTGCGACCGTTCTGGTTGTTGACGAAGAGCTGGTTCGCCGAGGCCAGCCAGGTCTCGAGGTGCCAGGAGTCGAGGACCAGGGCCATGCCGCTGCCCGAGGCCTTCAACGCCTTGGCGTCGGCCACCATGGCCGAGAGGGTGGCCGGCGGGCTGGCCGGGTTCAGGCCGGCCTTCGTGAACGCGTTCTGGTTGTAGAAGAGGACCGGCGCCGAGACGGCGAAGGGGAGGGCCCACTGCACGCCGTTCACCTTCCAGTAGGCGAGGGGTCGCGGCAGGTAGTCGCTCGTCGGGTACTTGGCCGCGTTCATGCACGACTGCACCGGCAGGAACGACTGCGTGTCGACGGCGCTCTGGGTCTGCTGGTCCGCCAGCTGGACGACGTCGGGGAGCTGCCCGTTGGAGAGCCCCGCGGTGTACTTCTGCCAGGTGTCGTTGACGCCGTTCTGCGTGACGAGGGTCACGCGCACCTTGCTCTGCGACGAGTTGAAGGCGTTGGTGATGGTCTGCAGCACCGGCAGGTTGGCCGTCGAGGCCGACTCCCAGAAGGTGATGTTCACGACGCCCGAGTGGTTGGCCAGCGCCTTGAGGTTGCAGGTGGGCAGGCTCGCCGCCCCGGCCGGCCCGCCCCCCACGGCGGCGGACGCCGCCGTGCCCGAGAGCGTGGTGACGAACAGGGCCGCCGCGGCCAGGCGGGAGAGGCGCACGGAGTGCATGCACACTGCCTAGCACCCGCGGCACCCGGGGCCGGGTGCATGCCGGCCTACTTGACGGCACCCCCGGTGAGGCTCCGCACCAGCTGCTTCTGGAAGAGCAGGAGAAGGATGACCAGCGGGATGAACGCGATGACGGCGCCCGCCAGCGACACGGGGATCTGGGACACCTGGGTGCCGAGCAGCTGCTTCAGCCCGATCTGCACCGTGTTGAGCGGATCCCCGCCTCCCGTCGATACGAGCGGCCACAGGTACTGGTTCCAGGCACCGAGGAAGGAGAAGACGGCCAGGGCGGCCAGGGAGGGGCGGGCCAGCGGGACGGCGACGCGCGTCATGAAGCGAAAGTGCCCGTAGCCGTCCAGCAGGGCGGCCTCCTTCAGGTCGCGCGGGATCTGCAGGAACGCCTGGCGCAGCAGGAAGATGCCGAACCCGGTGGCCAGGAACGGGATGGAGAGCCCCGCATACGTGTTGAACCAGTGCAGCGTGGTGATGGTGTCGAGGTTGGTGATGAAGGTGACCTCCAGCGGCACCATCAGCGTGGCCAGGCACAGCACGAAGAGCGTCCGCTTGAACGGGAAGGTCAAGAACGCGAACGCGTAGGCGGCCAGCACGGAGGTGACGAGCTGGCCCACGACGATGATCGCCGTCATGATCGCCGACGTCGTCACGTACTTCGACATCTGGCCGGCGTTCCACGCCGCGCTGTAGTTGTGCCACTGGGGGTTGGTCGGGAAGAGCGGCGGCGGCTGGTGCACCAGCTGGTTGGGGGCCAGGAGCGAGTTCACGATGGTGATGTAGATCGGGAACAGGACGACGACGGCGCCCGCCGTCAGGAGCGTGTAGCTGCCGACGTTGCGCCACAGACGGCTCGGCGGCCGGGGGGCCGTCGCCACCGCGGGTGTCGCCGGCGGCGGGGCCCCGTCCACGTCCGCATCCGTGTCCGTCTCCGCGTCAGGTGGCATAGGTCACCCGCCGCTCCAGGAGGCGCAGCTGCACAATGGTGAGCACGAGCAGTATCAGGAACAGCGCGGTGGCCATGATGGCGGCGACCCCGGTGTTGTTCTCAATCTGCACCGTGTTGATGATGTTGTAGATCACGACATTGGTGTGGAGGCGCGCCGCGCTCTGCGGCCCGATGAGGATGTCGACCGCGCCGAAGGCCTGGAAGGCGTAAATGGTGCTCACGACCCCCGCGAAGAAGATGGTGGGGGACAGGAGCGGCACCGTCATGCGCCAGAAGCGCGTCCACGGGCCGGCGCCGTCGATGCGCGCCGCCTCCAGCAGCTCGTCGGGCACCGACTGCAGCCCGGCCGACATGATGATGAAGGACAGGCCGAGGAACTGCCAGATGGTGATGACCGCCACCGCCGGGAGGGCCCACGTCGAGCTCTCGAGGGCCGGCGGCGTCGGGTTGATGCCGAGCCAGGGCAACAGGCCGACCACCGGGTTGAGGAGCGTGCCGAAGACCACCGACGCCACGGCCACCGAGCTGACCACCGTGGAGGAGAAGATCATCCGGTAGACGGCCATGCCCTTGAGCTTGCGGTGCGCCACCACGGCCAGCCCGAGCCCGGCCAGCAGGCTGACGGGGACCACCAGCACGACGAGGAGCAGGGTGGTCAGGAGGCTCTCGGTGAACGACGAAGAGGTCAGGGTAGGGATGATCTGGTGCAGGCCGACGTAGTGCGATGGCAGTCCGGGCACGGGCGGCGTCTCGTAGAGCATCAGCTTGAAGTTGCGCAGGAAGGGATAGAAGGAGAAGACGGCGAAGACCACCATGGCCGGGAGGATGAGCAGGTAGGCCAGCAGGGCCTCCTTGCGGCGGCGGGACCTGACCGGGCTGGGCGTGGCGTGGTCGGCCGGGCCGGCGTCGCCCGCCTCCTCGGCGGCCAGCGCCTCGAGCACCGTCACGCCGGGTCCCCCAGGCGGGCCCCTGCGGCGGCGGGGTCGAACAGGTGGTACGCCGCGGGGTCGGGGTCGACGGCGATGCGCACGGACTCGCCGATCTTGGGCTTGGCGGCCACGGCACCCTGGCGCACGATGATCCGGGCGCCCGTCTCGGTCTGGCAGATGACGTGCGTCTCCGCGCCGAGCAGCTCCACGATCACGACGGTGGCGCCGATGGATCCGTCGTCGCTCAGGTGCAGCGACTCGGGCCGCAGGCCGAGCACGACGTCGGGCCCCGCGCCCCGCACCCGGTCGGCCACCGCCTCGGGCAGCGCCACCGACGCGCCGGGGAAGGCCACGCTCAACGTGGGGCGCCCGCCGGCGGCCGCGCCCGCCGCGGCGGGCATGCCGCTCTCCACGAGCATCCCCGCCACCAGGTTCATGCCCGGGCTGCCCAGGAAGTGCGCCACGAACGTGTTGGCCGGGCGCGCGTAGAGCGCCTCGGGCGCGGCCACCTGCTGCAGCGTCCCCTCGCTCATGACGGCGATGCGGTCGCCCATCGTCATGGCCTCGACCTGGTCGTGGGTGACGTAGAGCGTGGTCGTGGACAGCCGCGCCTGCAGCTCCACGATGTCGGCCCGGGTCTGCACGCGCAACGCGGCGTCGAGGTTCGACAGGGGCTCGTCCATGAGGAACACGAGGGGCTCGCGCACGATGGCCCGGGCCAGGGCCACCCGCTGGCGCTGGCCTCCCGAGAGCTGTCCCGGCTTGCGGTCCAGCAACGGGCCCAGGCCGAGGGTCTCGGCGGCCCGCTTCACCTTGAGCGAGCGCTCCTCCTTGTCCACGCCGCGCTGGCGGAGCGGGAACTCGATGTTCTTGGCCACCGTCAGGTGCGGGTACAGCGCGTAGCTCTGGAAGACCATGGCGACGTCGCGGTCCTTGGGGTCGACGTCGTTGACCACCCGTTCGCCGATGGAGACGGTCCCGCTGGTGACCTCCTCGAGGCCCGCCACCATGCGCAGCGCGGTCGTCTTTCCGCAGCCCGAGGAGCCGAGCAGCACCAGGAGCTCGCCGTCGCCGACGTGCAGCGTCAGGTCGTCGACGGCGGTGGTGTCACCGAACCGCTTGGTGACCCCGTCGAAGCTGACCTGTGCCACACGTGCTCCCTTCGGGTGGCCGCGCCCGGCCCCGGATCAGTGGTCACCGCACGGTAGCCAACCGCCCTCAGCTGGCCGGGATCTTCCATCCCATGGACTCGGCGATCTCCTTGCAGGTGGGGCACAGGCCGTAGCGCTTGGGGTCCCGCCCCGGCACCCACTCCTTGCCGCACAGGGCCCGCACCGCGGTCCCGTTGACGATGCCCTCCACCACGCTGGGGCCGGCCGAGACGAATTTCCCCTTCTTCCTGCCCTTGGTGGGGGTGTACCCCTCCAGCACGATGTGGGCCATCCGGTCGTGGTCGCCGTCGTCGAGGGCGGGGTCCGGCCGGGACGGGGCCAGGGTCGTGCCCCCCGCCGGCGCACCGCTGGGGACTGTCTCCGTACCGCTCACAGACCTCCAGCGTAGGCCCTGGGTGGGCCGCCCCGCCTCCCCTCCGGGCCTCCCACCTGGGGTTGGACCCGGCCTGCCCCGGGCCTCTCTCCCTTTACAATCGATAGCACCATTACATGATTACGCCATCTCCACCCGGGGAGTCGGGCCCGATGGGAATGGGCGCCACCTCGTAATGGTTGACCAGTCAGACGAATTGCCATTCCGGCAGTACCAAAAGGAAGCCTGATGACGAACGAGAACGTGACACTCCCATTGTTGCCGCTCACCTCCGGGGTCGTGCTGCCGGGGATGGTGTTCACCATGGCCCTGGAGTCCGACGAGGCCCGCGCCGCGGTCGACTCCGCCCGCTCCGCCGGTGGCCGTCTGCTGCTCGTGCCCCACATCGAGGGCCGCTTCGCGGCCGTGGGCGTCATCGCCGAGGTCATGGAGGAGGGCGACCTCCCCGGTGGCCTGCCCGCCGTGGTCATCCGCGGCGACCGCCGCGCCACCATCGGGACGGGAGTCCCCGGCACCGGCGACGCCCTCTGGGTGGAGGCCGAGCCCCTCGACGAGCCCGAGCCGACCCCGGCCGCCAACGAGCTGGCCCGGGAGTACCGCGCCGTGCTCGAGAACATCTTGCACAGCCGTGGTGCCGGCCGCATCGCGGCCCAGCTGCGGGAGATCCACGAGCCGAGCCGCCTGGCCGACATGGCCGGCTACTCGCCCGATCTCTCCTTGACCCAGAAGGTCGAGGTGCTCGAGACACGCGACGTCGAGGCGCGGCTCCGGCTCGTCCTCGGGTGGGCCCGTGACACCCTCGCCGACGTGACGTTGCGCGAGAAGATCAAGACCGACGTCGAAGAGGGCATGGAGAAGACGCAGCGCGAGTTCCTGCTCCGGCGCCAGCTCGATGCCATCCGCAAGGAGCTCAACGGCCTCAGCGGCGACAGCAACGACGAGGACCCCGACGACTACCGGGCCAAGATCGAGGCGAGGGACCTGCCCGAGCACGTCCGCAAGGCGGTCGAGCGCGAGGTCGACAAGCTCGAGCGCACCAGTGACCAGAGCCCCGAGACGGGCTGGATCCGTACCTGGCTCGACACCGTGCTCGAGATCCCCTGGGGCACCGAGTCCGAGGACCGGCTCGACATCGGCGAGGCGTCGCGGATTCTGGAGGCGGACCACGACGGTCTGGCCGACGTGAAGGAGCGCATCCTCGAGCACCTGGCCGTGCGCAAGCTGCAGGCCGAGCGCGGCCTCGCGCCCGTGGACGGGCGCGGCTCGGGGGCGATCCTGGCCCTGGTCGGGCCTCCGGGCGTCGGCAAGACGTCGCTCGGCGAGTCCGTGGCCAACGCCCTCGGGCGCAAGTTCGTCCGCGTCTCGCTCGGCGGGGTGCGCGACGAGGCCGAGATCCGCGGCCACCGCCGCACCTATGTCGGGGCCCAGCCGGGCCGCCTGGTCCGCGCCTTGCGCGAGGCCGGGACCATGAACCCGGTCATTGTGCTCGACGAGGTGGACAAGATCGGCGCCGACTACCGCGGTGACCCGTCCTCGGCGTTGCTCGAGGTGCTCGACCCGGCGCAGAACCACACGTTCCGTGACCACTACCTCGAGGTCGACCTCGACCTGTCGCGGGTGCTGTTCATCGCCACCGCCAACGTGATCGACACCATCCCCGGGCCCTTGCTCGACCGGATGGAGGTCATCCGTATTGACGGGTACACCGAGTCCGAGAAGGTCTCCATCGCCAAGCACCACCTGCTGCGCCGCCAGCTCACCCGGGCGGCGCTGCGCGAGGACGAGGTGCAGATCAGTGACGACGCCCTGCGTGCCGTCGTGGCCGACTACACCCGCGAAGCCGGCGTGCGGAACCTCGAACGCGAGCTCGGCAAGCTGCTGCGCAAGGTGGCCACCAAGCTCGCGTCGGGCGAGCGCACGGCTCCCGTCGTGGTCGAGGCCGACGACGTGCGGGGCTGGCTCGGCCGGCCGCACTTCTACTTCGAGGCGGCCGATCGCACCAGCGTGCCCGGCGTGGTCACCGGGTTGGCCGTGACCGGGGCGGGCGGTGACGTCCTCTACGTCGAGGCCAGCATGTCCGACGGTCCCGAGGGCCTCACCCTCACGGGCCAGCTGGGCGACGTCATGAAGGAGTCGGCCGAAATCGCGCTCTCGTACGTGCGCTCGCACGCCGAGGAGCTCGGGATCGACCCGACCGTCTTCGCCGGCAAGCGCTTCCACGTGCACGTGCCGGCCGGTGCCGTCCCCAAGGACGGGCCTTCGGCCGGGGTCACCATGACGACCGCGTTGGTCAGCCTCCTGCGCGGCGTGCCGGTGCGCTCGGTGGTGGGGATGACCGGCGAGGTCACCCTGCAAGGCCGGGTGCTGCCCATCGGTGGCGTCAAGCAGAAGGTGCTCGCCGCGCACCGGGCCGGATTGACCGAGGTCGTCCTGCCCGAGCGCAACGGCAACGACCTCGAGGATGTCCCAGAAGAGGTGCGTGACGTCATGACGTTCCATCTGGCGGCCACGATCGCCGACGTGCTCACCCCGGCTCTGACCGGGGCGGGCGCGCCGGCGGCGGACGGTGCCGGCGAGGACTCGTTGGGCGCCGCGGCCTGAGGCCGGGCAGACTGACCCCATGGACGACAAGGAAATCGTGGAGCGCATCACCCAGCTCGCCGCCGAGGAGCAGCAGCTTGAGGAGGCGCACGTCGGCGAGGGGCTCAGCGCGGACGAGCTGCAGCGCAAGCATGACCTGGAGGTGACCCTCGATCAGCTCTGGGACATGCTGCGCCAGCGCCGCGCCAAGCGGCACGCCGGCCAGGACCCCGATTCCGCCCAGGAGCGCTCCGCCGGCACCGTGGAGGGCTACCTCCAGTAGGAGCCGGCGACCAGGGCGCCGGTGACCGGCGACCGGCGCTCAGTCCGGCGGCATCTGCCGGTTGAGCGAGGGCGACACCAGGCCGGCCAGGCCGCGCAGGTTGCCGATCGTCACGTCCAGCCAGTCGAAGGAGTCGCGCCACACCGCGATCTTCCCTTCGTCGTTCACGACGAAGCGCCCGTAGACCCAGAACCGCGCCGCGAAGCGGCCGAAGTTGAGCTCGTCGACCCGGTCGGTCAGCACGACGTTGTCCTCGACGGCCACGTGGTTGAAGTGCACGTTGAAGCCCATGCGGCCCGGCCGCAGCCACGGGCGGGCGATGCGCGCAATCCGTTCCCGCCCGTAAATGGTGGGCAGGGACACGTTGATGTACTCGATGTCCTCGTCGACGAGGTCCAGCGCGCCGTCGACGTCGAACGCGGCGAGGGCGCGCAGGAACCGCACCACGATGTCGGCTGGGTCGGCGGCCGAGCCTGCGGCCGACGCTGCGGCCGACGTGGACGGGGGAGAGTCAGGTCCGGGCGATGTCGTCATGGCCCCCCATTGTCGTCGCGCTCGTCCCCGGACGCCGCATCCGGCGCCACACCGGGGGTGCCAGGGCGACCGCTCCCAGCACCACCAGGGCCAGGACGAACAGCACGTCGTAGGAGCCGTAGCCGTCGTAGGCGAAGGCCACCGTGTGGACGCCCGGGCCCACCACGACTCCCACCAGGGCCGGCGCCACCATGACCGTGGGCGCAGGCCGGCCGTCGACGGTGGCGTGCCAGCCCGGGTCGTAGGAGGCGCTGAGCACCACCGTGGCCCGCCGCGTCGTGTGCACCACGGCGCGGGCCATCCCGTTGTCCAGGTCGGCGTGCTCGGTCACGACCCGTCCCGGTGCACCTCGCAGTGCCGACGGGTCGGCCGCGGTCGGGGTGGCGGCCGCCTGCCCGTTGAAGGCGACGGTGAGGTCGCGCTGCTCGTCGAGGAGCGGTGACTCCAGCAGGGTGATGCTCTGCGAGCCCACGTCGGCCCGCGTCGCCGCCAGCGTGCCGGTCGTGTCGTAGACGTGGATGTACCCGGTGTGGGGGAGCGCCCACAGGCAGTAGTCGCCCGTGCAGCCGACCTTGTCGGCCGTCACCGGCGCCGCCATGTGGAGTGGCGTGATGATGTAGCCGATGCCGAAGAGCGGGTAGTCGCCCGGGTTGGTGTCGTCGAAGTAGAACTCGGGATCGGTCATGAGCGAGGCCGTGCGCAGCGTGTAGCCCACCTCGTCGATGTCCTTGCTCTCCAGGTACTTGAACACCGGCACCGCGCCCACCAGGAGGTCGTTGCCCCAGTTGGTCGGCGCCCCCGCGTAGACGCGGCCGTTGGGGTGCGCCCGCACGTAGTCCAGCAGGCGGTCGATCTGCGGCCCCTGCTGCGCATCCGCATCGGCCTGCAGACCGATGTTGGTGGCGTTGTGGCCGTCGTAGGCGTCGAGGTCGCTCCACGCCGGGAACAGCACGAGGACCAGCGCGACGATGCACAGCCCGGCGACGATGCCGCGCCCGGCCGGCTCCGCGGCCCACCCGCGCCGGTCCGCCGGGAACAGCTCCAGGGCCCCCTGCAGGATGAGCCGGCCGAAGAAGACCAGGGCGACGCCGGCCAGCAGGATGCCCGACAGCTGCACGCCCATCTGGAAGCGGCGGATGAAGACGTCGCTGCTGCCCGGCAGGACCTTGTAGAGGACCCCGAACGTCGTGCGGCCGAACGACATGACCAGCGTGACCACCCAGATCACGACGAGGGCGCGGCCGGCGACGAAGGTGCGCCAGCGCGCGATGCACACGCCGAGGCCGACGAAGACGAGGACCGTCACAATCGGGAAGAAGACGTGGAGGCCGGCCGGGAAGCGGTCGTTGTCGTAGAGGTTCCCGGTGATCAGCCACCACAGCATCTGGCGGGCGCCGTAGCCGTTCTCGAGGCCCGTGCCCTCCAGGATCTGGTTGCGGGCGGCCCAGTGGGACTGTTGGAGCACCGGGACGATGACCCAGGCCGACGCCAGCACGGCCGCCACGCCCAGCGCCACGGCGCGCGCCAGGCGCCGCCACAGGTCCGACGGCACCACGAAGGGCCAGACCACGAGCGGGACGAAAGCGAGGTACCCGGTCTCGTAGTGCAGTGCGACCGTCAACATGATGAAGAGGACGGCGAAGAACGCCGACGCGCCGCGGCGCCCCGAGAGGGCGCGGAAGGTGAAGCCCCAAGCCAGTGGGAGCGTCCAGGCGGCCCACAGCTGGGTCCACACGCCGTAGCCGACCCAGACGTACGCCTTGGTCTCGTAGCCGATGCCGGCCGCCGAGGCGAGGAACGGCGCCACCGCGGCGGCGGCCGCGGCGGTCCAGCGGCTCAGCCCGAAGAGCCGGCCGCCCCAGTAGACGCTGACCGGCCACAGGGCCAGCAGCAGGTAGAGGGACCAGCGGAAGACGGTGTCGGGATCGACGAACGTCCCGACGGCGCCCGACAGCATGGAGGGCAGGCTCTGGTAGTGGAGGAACTGGGGCGAGCCCAGCCCGAGGTAGGGCCACCAGCTCGTCAGGGGCAGGTGGCCCTGGCTGATGCGGGCGGCGGCCGAGCGCACCATCTGCTCGTGGAGCGAGCTGTCGTCGAGGTAGGGCACGGCACGGAGCTCGGGCCGCAGCTCCCACAGGCCCCAGGCCATGGAGAGGGCGACCAGGACCCAGGGGCCGAACCGGTCCGCCCACCTGCCCCGGGGCGTGGCCGGCGCCGGGAGGGGCGTTGTCGCGGAGGACGTCGGTGCCTCCTCCTCGACGGTGGTCATGGCGCACCATGATGCCGAGTCCTCAGACGGGTGTCTGATCGCGCTGCAGGACCCGGAGAAGCTCCTCGTAGGGGCCGAGCAGGAACGCGGTGTCACCGGCGGCGAAGACGGTGCCGCGGCGGGGCGGGTGCTCGAGCACGCCGTCCACCGCACGGCTGAGGGCGATCACCCGGGTCCGCGACGAGAGGTCCTGCATGGACAGCCCCTGCAGCCCGCCGTTGGGCGCGACGGTCAGGCCGGCGACCAGGAACGGCTGTTGATCCACGTAGAACGTGCTGAGGACGTCGAGCCCCAGCGCGGCGCCGACGAACCAGGGCGCGGCGAGGGCCGAGGTGGAGCGGACGTGCTGGAAGCCGAAGCTGCGCTCCATCATGTGCGCCAGCTCGCGGTCGAAGACGCGCAGGACGACCGGGACGTCGTCCCACCGTTCGCCCAGCGACTCGCGCACCGAGAGCCCCGTTTCGATGTTCGTGAGGTCCGCGCTCGTCAGCACGGCGACCGCCTTGGCGTCGGCGATGTTGACCATGCGGTGCGTCTGCGACTGTGTGGCGTCGGCGATGACCACCGGGACACCCAGGGCGCGGGCCTGAGACAGGTAGCGATTGTCGGCGTCGCGCTCGATGACGACCACGGACTCTCCTTCCGCCACGAGACGGCGGACCACGCTGATGCCCACCGCGCCGAGGCCGATGACGATGACGTGGTCGACCATGCCGGGAACCTGGCGCCGGCCCAGTGACCGCTCGATGCGCCGGCTCACGAGAATGTTGGTGAAGAGCGCGAAGGCGGTCGACACGAGCGCCACGCCCAGGGCGATGAGCACAATCCCGCCCAGGAGGAGCCAGGGGCTCTGGTGGGCGAAGCTGTAGTCCCCGTACCCGACGGTGGCCACGGTCTCGACGGTGAAGTACAGCGAGGACAGGAACCCGAGGTGGGGGGCGGTGCCGTCGGGGCGGAAGGCGTAGTGCACGACGATCGTCGCCGCCACGATCAACGCGAAGAGGGCCGAGGCCACGATGGCCAGCGCGCGGTTGCCCTCTTCGAGCGCGATGCCCACCTGCAGCCGGATGCGGCGGGCCAACCCGACCGAGCGTGCGGGGCCGCTCGCCGGTCGGGTGGTGGAGATGTCCATGCGCTGCAATTCCTCCACGGTGCCGAGGACCGCCACGCGGTCGCCGGCATGCAGCGGGTGGTCGCGGCCCGGGCACATCTCCATCGGCGCATCACCGCCCGGCACGATCGCCACCGGAGCGAGGTGGCCGAAGTGAGCTCGGAACGTCTCGTGCGTCTCGGGCTTGGGCTCCACGACGAGTTTGACGACGGCGAACTCGATCCCTGCGAGCTCAATGGCGTGTGAGGGTCGGAGCAGGCAGGCCTCGACGAAGGAGGGCGCCGCCAAGGACGCCACGTCCAGCACGCTGCCCGGCCCGGAGACGCGTTCGAGCGCCCGCGCCACCGAGGGGTTGGCAAGCTGCACCACGAGTGGGAGGTCCGGGCGGATCTCCTTGATGCGGAGTGCCGTCTCGAGCGTGTGGATCTCGTCGACCTCGACACAGACCACCGCGCTCGCCCGGTCCAGTCCGGCCTCGTCGAACCCCTCGCCGCGGTGCGCGTGCCGCTGGACGTGGGGCACGCCCCACTCCGCGAGGGTCCGCCAGCGGCGGGGGTCGGCGTCGTCGTCGATCACCACCACCGGGGTGCCGCTCAGCGAGAACTGCTCCACCGCGCGCAGGCCCACGCCCTGCAGGCCGCAGACGATGACATGACCCTGCATGGCCCCTATGCCCTCGCCGTCCATGCAGGAATGTTGCCGTTCCGATCCGCCAGGGAGGTTGCCGCAGTGTGAAATGTCGGTGCGGGCGCTCACGGTGGGCTAGAACCCCACGTTGGGGCTGTAGCTCAGTGGTCAGAGCAGGGGACTCATAATCCCTGGGTCGTGGGTTCGATCCCCACCAGCCCTACGCAGGGGCTCGACGTCGGGGCCTCGCTCACGTGACGAAGGAGTCGGCCACCAGTCGGCTACTCGACCGCGGGAAGGCTTCAGGAACGAACAAGCGAGGGCGGCGAGCCGCGGCGCGTGGGGTCCGTGGGAGAGAGGGCCCTCGGATCGAGGATGCACTGGCCCGAAGCGGCGACGGGGACATTCCTCCATTCGGCCTCTCCGTCATTTCAGACGCCCGTTTGCGCCATACTTGTGATCGGGGTCGTCAGACCGGGGGCTCATGGCAGAAGATCGGTTCGTGGCTTCCATTCAGAAGGTGTCTGACTGCGGTCGGGCTGCGTGCGAGTCGGTAGAGGCTGCGGTGCGACCTCTCCAAAGAGCGCGGGAGGCCCGGCTCGCGGGCCGGCCTATGAGCGAGATTGTCGACGACCTGATCAGCGGCGGTGGCAGGGACATCCGGCTGGGTGCGGCAGAGGCATTTCGCCAGTTCGAAAGAGAGATCCAGTCGATGCGGGTGGGAGTCATCCGCGCCTTGATCGACGAGGAGGGCCTTTCGATCACGGACGCGTCCGCCCTTCTGGGTATCTCCCGACAGGCGGGCGCCCGCCTCTATCGCTCGGAAGGAGACCACCGGGCTGCACGTCCTCCAGAAATGTGAGGATTTGCACTAAAGGTACCCCCCGGGTGCGTCCCGACGCTGCTGTAGTGAAGTCAGAATTGCCCTCAATTTCCCGCTTTTCGCTCGAACGGTCGTTGCATTCGGCCGGTCGGAGTGACGCGGACGCTCAGCTGATCCTCGATTCGGTGCCCCACGTGGTGTGGACGGCGTCGGCGGACGGGGTGACCATGTCGTTGAATCCTCGCGGGATCGCGTATACCGGTCCCCATCTGGCTTCCGCCTGTGATGGTGGATGGCTGAACGCGACTCATCCCGATGATCTGGAGCTGGCTCGGGAGGCTTGGGCCGAGGCGGTGGCTGCGGGATCGGAATACGCGGTCGATTGTCGGTTCCGCCGATTCGACGGTGTGTACCGCTGGCATTCGTTTCGAGCCGAGCCAGTGCGCGGCTCCGACGGCAAGGTGGACTTCTGGATCGGAACGGCGACCGACATCGACGACCAACGGAGCCTGGAGCTGTCCCTGCGCCAGTCAGAGAAGGACGCGGTGCAGGCGCTCAGCTTTCTTGAGACCATTGGAGACGCTGCTCCGGTCGGATTCAAGCTGGTCGATCACGATCTGCGGATTGTGCGGATCAACAAGCGGCTGGCCGACATCGACGGCCGGACCGTGTCCGAACAGATCGGGCGCACTGTCGCCGAAGCGGTTCCGGATTTGTGGCCCGAACTCGAGGATGTCTACCGCCGCGCGCTGAAGGGCGAGCACGTGTCCAACATCTTGCTGAGCCGCACCATCGTTGGCGGACCCATGCGGGTGTCCCACTTCCTGGCGAGCTTCTATCCGGTACAGGTCGACGGCGAGATAATCGGCGTCGGCAACGTCGTCGTGGACATCACCGAACGCAAAGAGGCAATTGCTTTCCGCCAGACAGTCATGGACAACATGGCCGAGGGCCTCTACACGTTGGACGCGGAGGGACTGGTCACCTCCGTCAACCCAGCAGCCTGCCGCATGCTGGGATGGGGCGAGGAAGAGCTCCTGGGGCGGCCGATGCACGAGACGATCCACTTCCAAGACGCAGACCGCCGACCGATTCCAGCAGAAGAGTGCCCACTGCTCGAGGTCCGCATGCTGGGCCGGACGCTGCGCAGCTCTGACGCCACGTTCACGCGCAAGGACGGGACAACCTTCCCGGTGGCCTTCTCCTCCGCGCCGTTGCAAAGCGAGGCGGCCATCGAAGGCGTGGTCGTGGTCTTCCGGGACGCCACCGAAGAGAAGAAGGAGGAGGAGGCACTGCGGCGCGAGCTGGCGGCTCTCAGCTGGGTCGGCCGTATCCGCGACGCCCTGGACGAGGATCGCCTGGTCCTCTATTCGCAGCCGATCGTGCCACTCGGCGGGGCCCATCCCGCAGAGGAGATCCTTCTGCGTATGGTGGACCGCGACGGCGGGATCGCCCTGCCCGGCGAGTTCTTGCCGGCCGCGGAGAAATACGGGCTGATAGCCGAGATCGACCGCTGGGTCGTCGCCCGAAGCGTCGAACTGGCGGCTCAGGGGCGGACCGTCGAGTGCAACCTGTCGGCCGCGTCCCTGGAATCGCCCGGCATGTTGTCGTTCATTGAGGAGGAGATCCGCAGGACTGGGGCTGATCCGTCCGACCTCGTGTTCGAGATAACCGAGACGGCCCTCATGACTGACCTGAGAGTCGGGGCGGAGTTTGCCCGGAGTCTCGCGGGCCTTGGATGTGGGCTGGCCATCGATGACTTCGGCACAGGATTCGGGAGCCTCGTCTACCTCAAGAAGCTGCCAATCACCCAGCTCAAGATCGACATCGAGTTCGTCCGCGACCTGGCGACCAACCAGGCCAATCGCGACGTGGTGGAGGCGATCGTCCGCCTCGCTCGGGCGTTCAACGTCCACACCGTGGCCGAGGGCATCGAAGATGACGCCACGCTCGAGTGCGTGCGGGCCGCGGGTGTCGACTTTGGTCAGGGGTTCTACTTCGGCCGCCCCGCCCCGATCGGACCACTGCCCGGACGCTGTACGAACGAATTACCGCCATCGACAAGCGATCCGGGCTGGGCCCAGGTCAACACCCAGGCGGGGAGGCCTGACCGCGCCGAGAGGGTAGCGCCCGACGGTGTCGCCGTGGACGGGTGCTGAGCCGAGAGGGCCGACCGTCGTGCGGAGCTTCAGCAGCGCGCCCGGCCGACGTGATGCTCGAAGCCCGTGTGAAGAGTCGGGCCGGGCCGTGCTGAGGCGCAGGGGATGGGCAACGGGGCACGGGCCGAGACGCTGATCCATCTTTTCGTCGGGATCTCCCGACGCCGCGGCTGATCAGGCACGCCGCGCCATCGCCCTGCGTTCCTCCTGCTCACCGCAGCTCGGTGCAATCTCCGTGCGATCGCCGCAAGAGATAAGCGCCTCCCGTGTTCATCACTACGAACGTCGCCAACGGACGGTGCAAGTCCTTGGCAAGGGGGAGGGACCATGCGGCACTCGAAGACCCAGCCGGCCACCTACTTCGACGGAGCGGCGCTTCGGTTCCCCGCCGAGGGAGTGCCCGTCAGGCATTCAGGGTTCGGTCCCTTCACCTCGGGCCGCAGGCTCCTGGGCGGGCTCGCCGCGCTCGCTGTCGCGGCGGCGGTCGTCATCGTGCCGCTCGCCACCTCCAGCTCGGCCACCACCGTCCCACTCCTCGGGAGCTACGACGGCGCGGCCAACACCTCGGGGGCGACGGCGTTCGCCGGCGAGACGGGCACCAGCGCCTCCATCTACAGCGACTACGCCGCCGGACAGAACGAGTCGTGGACCGATTGGGACAACACCATCGCCTGGCTCATCCCGCAGTTGAAGGGAAAGCTGGGCTCTTCGCGCCTGGAACTGAGCGTGCCGCTGGCCAGCGGCGGGTACTCGAGTGAAGCCGCCGCCATGGCCGCCTTGGCAGCGAATCCGTCGACGTACGACGCCAACATGACGAGCCTGGCCCAGACCCTCGTCTCCAACGGGTTCTCCAACGCCATCATCCGGCTCATGTGGGAGCCCCAAGAGCTCGGCCTCTACTCCAACGACGACCTGACCTCGGCCGCCAACTACGCCGCCCTCTTCCGCGACGCCCACACGGCCATGGCACAGGTCTCGGGCGCGAGCTTCCAGTGGGCCTGGTACTGGGAGGCCAACTTCGACTCGAACGACCAACAACACGGCGTACCCGGGGAGCGCGTACGTCGACTACGTCACCAACGACTTCTACGACCAGTCCTGGGTGAGCGAGCTGTGGCGTCCCCTACAACGGGACCTCCTTCAGCGCCACGCAGGAGAACTGCCTGTGGAACGCGCCCAACGGCTACGCCGCCACGCTCAAGAGCCTGACCGACTTCGCCACCCAGGCCGGCAAGCCCATCGGCATCGGTGAGTGGGGCGTCATCGACCGCGGCGACAACCACGGCGGCAACGACGACCCGACCTTCATCGCCGACTACTCCGACTGGATGAAGTCGAGCAACGTGGCGTGGGCGAGCTACTTCAACTTCAACGACAACGGCCTGAACAGCACGCTGTCGGACTTCCCGAACTCGCTGGCCGAGTACAAGAGCGTCCTGGGTGGAAGCGGCGGCTCGTCGTCGGCCGCGCCCCCGCCGGCGCCCACGACGACGACCGCACCGCCGCCGCCCGCCACGACCACGACGGCCCCGGCCCCCACCACGACCACGACGGCCCCGGCGCCGGCGCCGGCGACGACGACGACCACCACGACGCCGATGCCGGACACGACCACGACGACGACGCCTCCGCCACGGACGACGCCCACCACGGTGCCGACCGGGACCACCACGACGGTGCCCACCACGACGGTGCCCACCACGTCACCGGCACCACCGCCGCCACCGGCCTCGAGCGGGCCGCCCCCGGGCAGCATCACGGTCACCACGCTGGACGTCGGCGCGGGCTCGGCCACGGTGGGCGACGAGTCGTCGATGAAGTTCACGGTGACGGTCACCCCGGCGGTGAACGAGACCGTCGGGGTGTACGGCGACGCCGGCCTGTTCAAGCTGTGCTCGGTGACGATCACCACCGACAAGGGGAGCGGTACCTGCTCCATGACCGACAGCGAGTTGGCTCCGGGGCTCTACCTCGCCGGCGCCATCACCCTCTCGGGCACGGACTACGTGGGGTCGTTCTCCAACCTGGTGCCCTTCGCCATCGCCATGCCGAGCTGACCGTCCGACGACTGGGCGGTCGGGGGGCGGGCCCTACGCGTCAGGCTCCCCGGCCGCCCAGGCAACGGCGCCGCCGGTCAGGTTCTCGGCCGCCCAGCCGGCGTCGCTGAGCGCCTGTGCCGCGACGGCGGAACGGCCGCCCACGTGGCAGGCCACCACCACGGTGACGCCACGGGGGACCTCGTCGAGGCGGTCACCGAGCTGGCCCAGCGGGATGTTGACGCCGATCGGGTAGGCCCACGCCTCCACCTCGTCCGGCTCGCGCACGTCGAGGAGGAAGACATCCTCGCCGCGGGCGATGCGTGCTTTGACCTCGTCGGGCTCCACCTCGGCATAGGGCATGGGCCCACCCTACGGCGAGCGCCGGCGATGCCCCGGCCGGGCTGGTGGCCGCCGGTACGCTGATCCGATGGCCCTGCCTCGGAAATTCCTCAACGAGGACGAGGAGCTGCTGGCCGAATTGCGCCCGCACTGGATCTTCCTCTTCGGCCCCCTCTTCACCTCCATCGGGGTGTGGATCGGCATCGTCGTGCTGCTGGTCCTGTGGAAGGCGCCGAGCTGGACGAACTACCCGATCCTCATCATCGCCCTCATCCCGGGGCTGTGGCTGCTCGGCCGTTTCGTGCGCTGGCGCTCCTACGTGGTGGCGCTGACCTCCACCCGGATCTTGGTGCGCCAGGGCATCATCGGACGCGACACCGTGCAGCTGCGGCTGCAGCGGATCACCGAGGTCAACATCCGCCAGGAGCTGATCGAGCGCGTGCTCGGGACGGGCTCGCTGATCATCGACGTCCAGGGTGAGGACGACTCGCTGACCCTGGAGTACATGCGCAAGCCGGCGGTGGTGCAGCGGGTCATCAACTCGCAGATCAACGAGATCGTGGGCGGCGGACGGCGCGAGCGGATCCCGGCGGACATGCAGCCGCACGACCGCTACGGCGCCCCTTACGCCGACCAGGACGAGGACGCGCACGACGATCGCATGCAGGACACGCCGCCCTTCGGGGTGGGCGGGTCCGCTCCGACGGCGTCGCCGGCGCCGGCGGCCCTCGCGGACAGCGCCGGTCCGGCCGCGGGTACGGGCGCCCCTCCGGGCACCCCCCACTTCGAGATACGGGACCGGCTCATTGAGCTCGACGACCTGCGCCGCCGCGGCATCCTCTCCGAGGAGGAGTTCGCGGCCAAGAAGAGCGAGCTGCTCAACCGCATTTAGTCAACCGCATGAAGGCCCCGGGGGCACCGCCGGCCGGGTCGGAGAGGCCCGGCCAGGCCGCGGACTACCGTGGACCACGTGGGCACTCCTCGATACCGCTGCGACGGTTGCGGCAACCTCACCCGCTTCGACGTCACCATTTCGCAGAAGACCAAGGCCTTCTACCACTACAGCGTGGGCGGCGACCTCGTCGTCGAGGACGAGGAGGTGCTCGCCCGCAGCGTCGACGACGTCGTCTGCCGCTGGTGCGGCCACGGCAACAGCGTGGTGGAGCTCACCGGCGAGGAGCTGACCGGTGAGGAGCTCGGGGAGCCCGGCGAGCCGTCGAAGGCTTCGTGACCGAGCCGCCGGCCGAGATCCTGCGCCGGCTCCGGCCCATCCCCACCTACAGCGGCCACCCCACCACGACGCCCCACGACATCGTCGGCGTCACTCCCGACGGCGTCTCCTGCCGGATCGATGTGGTGGAGGCCGCCGCGCCGGTGCTCCTCCTCTTCCTCTCGGCGGACTGCCTCGGCTGCCGGGACCTCTGGGAGGGCCTGCCGGAGCTGCACGCCGGCCTCGGCGGCGCCGCCCGCCTGGTGGTGCTCACGCGCAGCCCGGGGGAGGAGAGCCCCGAGGCCGTCGCGGCGCTGGCCGGCGACGCGCCCCGCCACGCCGGCATCGAGCTCGTCATGAGCTCACAGGCCTACCGGGACTACCGGGTGCAGGGCCCGCCCTTCCTGAGCGTCGCCGCGGCCGACGGCGTGCGCACCGAGAGCGTGGCCTGGGGCATGGAGCAGACGCTGCGGACGGCCCTGCGCGCGCTGCCTGCGGGGTAGTCCGTTGACAGGTTCCGCCCCCCCGCCCGCTGTCACACCCCTTCGGCATGCTCTGTCCCAACAGAGAGGGTCAATGTCATGCCGACTTCCAGGGTCACCACTTCCACGGCCACCACTTCCACGGAGAGCACTTCCCAGGACACCGGGCTCTCCAGCGTCACCACGCTCCGGGGCGAGCCCGAGGGTGAGCTCACCATCGACTGCGACTGCTGCGCGCTGCGCAACACCGCAGCCTGCGACGACTGCGTCGTCAGCTTCCTGCTCGAGCGCGAGCCCGACGACGCCGTCGTCATCGACGCCGACGAGGCGCGTGCCATGCGCATGCTCGAGCGGGCGGGCCTCGTCCCGACCCTGCGCTTCAGCACGCAGGCCGGCTGAGCGCCACCACCCGTCCTCGTCCCGACGCTTCGCCGACGGCGGCACCCGCAGCGGCGGTGCACGGTGACGCGTCACCTCCTCGTCACCAACGACTTCCCGCCCAAGGTCGGCGGCATCCAGAACTACCTGTGGGACCTGTGGAGCCGGCTCGATCCGTCCTCGTACGTGGTCCTCACCGCGAGCTCCGATGACGGAGCGGCCGCCTTCGACGCCGCACAGGCCGAGCGCGGCATCCGCATCGAGCGCGTGCCCGGCAAGATCCTGTTCTTCCCGACGCCCGAGGCGCTGGCCACCGTGCGTGCCGCGGTCAAAGAGCACGAGGTCGACCTGGTCCTGTTGGATCCGGCTCTGCCGCTCGGGCTCCTCGGGCCGCAGCTCGACGTGCCCTACGGCGTCGTCCTGCACGGGGCCGAGGTGACCGTGCCCGGCCGCGTGCCCGGTTCGCGCGCCGCCCTGGCGCGGGTCCTGCGCCAGGCGCGGCTGATCGTGTCGGCCGGCCGCTATCCCGCCGCCGAGGCCCGCCGCGTCGTGCCGGACCTCACCGCCTCGCTGGTCGAGGTCCCGCCGGGGGTCGACGTCAGTGACATCGTCCCCCTCAAGGCGGCCGAGCGCCGGGCGGCGCGCACCCGGCTCGGGCTGCCCGCCACCGGGCCCCTGCTGGCGAGCGTGAGCCGCCTCGTCCCGCGCAAGGGGATGGACGTGCTGATCGAGGCGGCCAACCGCCTGGCCCCCTCCTACCCGGACCTCGTGGTCGCCATCGCGGGGGACGGCCGCGAGCTGGGCCACCTGCGGCGGATGGCCGAGAGGAGCCCCGTCACGGTCGAGGTGCTCGGGCGGGTGAGCCAGGAGGACCGCGCCGCCCTTCTCGGTGCGGCCGACATCTTCGTCATGGCCTGCCACAACCGCTGGCTGGGTCTGGAGCAGGAAGGCTTCGGAATCGTGTTCCTCGAGGCGGCGGCCGCCGGGGTGCCCCAGGTGGCCGGCGACAGCGGCGGGGCGTCCGAGGCCGTGCTCGACGGCGAGACGGGGCTGGTCGTGGGCAACCCCCGCAACCCAGGTGCGGTGGCTGAAGCCCTGCGGTCCCTCCTGGCCGACCCCACCCACCGTCGCAGAATGGGGCGGGCAGCCCGATCTAGGGTGCAGGAATCCTTCGACAACGACGTTCTCGCTTCTAGGCTGGCCGAGGCGCTGGCCGGAGTGGCAATCTGACGCACTGTCACAGCTGGCAGCTCCAGACAGGAAGGAACCACGACCGTGGCCGATCAAGCCACTGAGCACATGTCCGTGTCGGCACCGCCCGAGCGGTGCTTTGCCGTCGTGGCCGACCTGGAGCACTACCCGGAGTGGGCGGCCGACATCAAAGAGGTCGAGGTCAAGGAGCGTGACGACCAGGGTCGCCCCCTCCTGGTCACCCTGCGGGCGGCCGCCTTCGGGCGCAGCACGAGCATGACCCTGTCGTACGACTACGCCGAGGCGCCCCACGTGCTCTCCTGGAAGCTCACCCAGGGCGACATCACCACCAAGTGGGACGGCAGCTACATCTTCGACCCGGCCGAGGGCGGCGGGACCGACGTGACGTACCACGTCGAGGCCGAGCTGCGGGTGCCCATCCCCGGCTTCATCAAGATGCGGGCGACCAGCCGCATCATGGCCACCGCCATGCGAGAGCTGAAGGCGCGGGTCGAGTCGACCTCGTGACTCCCGACGGGGGCCCCGGGGCCGCCGACGTCACCTACGGCATCGACATCGGCGGGACCAAGGTCCTCGGCATCGCCCTCAGCCGGTCCGACGACATCGTGGCCGAGGCCCGCGTCGCCACCCCGAAGGGGACGCGCAACATCGTGGGCAGCCACGTCGCTGCGGCGGTGGCCGAGGTGGTGTCCGACCTCGACCGGGAGCTCGCCGCCACTGCTCCGGTGCCGGCGCCGGCACCGGTGGGTGTGGGCGCGCCGGGCATGGTCGACCGTCAGGGCCGGTTGTGCTTCGCCCCCAACCTCCCGCAGGCCCAGGGGGTGGACTGGAACGAGCTGATCGGCGAGCAGCTGCCCGGACGGGCAGTGCTGATCGAGAACGACGCCAACTTCGCCGTCCTGGCCGAGCACCGGCTGGGGGCCGCCCGTGGTCACGATCACGTCGTCATGGTCACCCTGGGCACCGGCATCGGCGGCGGGCTCGTGCTGGACGGTCGCGTCCAGGTCGGCGCGGCGGGTTTCGCCGGCGAGATCGGCCACATGGTGGTGGACCCCGCCGGCCCCCCCTGCCCGTGTGGCCGGCGCGGTTGCTGGGAGCGCTTCGCCTCGGGCGCCGGCCTCGGCCTCCTGGCCCGCGAGGCCGCCCTGGCCGGACGGCTCGGCGAGGTGGTCCGGCGTGCGGGAGGTGACCCCGAGGCGGTGCGGGGCGAGGACGTCTCCGCCGCGGCAGCCGCCGGCGACCCGGCGGCCCAGCAGGTCATCCGCCAGGTCGGCGCCTGGATCGGCTTCGGCCTGGCCAACGTGGCGGCCGTGCTCGACCCGGAGTGCTTCGTGCTCGGCGGTGGTGTCGTGCAGGCCGGCGACCTCCTGATGGACTCGGCCCGGGCCTCCTACGCCGAGCTGGTGGAGGGCGGAGACCGCCGCCCCCGCGCCGTGATCACACCGGCCGCGTTCGGCGAGCGCGCCGGCGCCGTCGGGGGTGCCCTGGCGGTGCGCCGGGGCGGCTTGGCCTGATGCGTACCGGCGTCGTGCTGCCCCTCTTCCGTGACACGCCCGATGCGGCGTTCGCCGCCGCCAGCGCCGCGGTGGCGGCCGGGGTCGACGGGCTCTTCTGCTACGACCACATCTGGCCGATCGGCCACCCCGAGCGGCCGGCGCTGGCACCCTTTCCGATCCTCGGCGCGCTGGCCACCATGCTCGGCCCACCGACGACCCCCGGGGGCGGGCCCTTCCTCGGCACCCTGGTGGCACGCGTCGGGCTCGTCCCCGACGCCGTCCTGGCCGCACAGTTCCGGGCGCTGGAGAGCCTGGCCCCCGGTCGGGTGATCGCCGGAATCGGGACGGGCGACAGGCTGAGCGAGGAGGAGAACCTCGCCTACGGCATCCCCTTCACCTCGGCGGCGGAGCGCCGTGCCGAGATGGTCGAGTTGGGGCGCAGGCTCACCCGGGAGGGGCTCCCGGTCTGGGTAGCCGGTGGTGCGGTGGGGCGGACCGAGGAGGCCCGGGCCGCCGGAGCGGCGCTCAACGTCTGGGACGCTGCGCCCTCGCTGGTCGCCGCGAGAGTGGCGGGGCCGCCCGGCGTGGAGGTGACCTGGGCCGGCCCGCCGCCGTCGGCGACGACGCCGCTGCTCGAACGGCTCCGGGCGCTCGACGAGGCCGGCGCATCGTGGGCGGTCTTCGGCTGGCCCGTCGACGTCGACGAGCTGGCGGCCGCCGCACGCCAGCTGGACTGATGTCCCGGTCCGGCGGTGCGCGACACGGGTCCTAGACTTTCCTGATGGAGTTCCGTCGCATCAACGGCCTGCCGCCCTACGTGTTCGCCACCATCAACGACCTCAAGGCGGCCTCGCGGCGGAGCGGGCGCGACGTCATCGACCTCGGCTTCGGCAATCCGGACCTGCCGTCGCCCGACGTGGCCGTGGCCAAGCTGTCCGAGGCGGCCCAGAACCCGCGCAACCACCGCTACTCCGCCTCGCGGGGCATCCCGAAGCTGCGCAGCGCCATCACGGACCTCTACCAGCGCAAGTTCGGGGTCGAGCTCGACCCCGAGACCCAGGTGGTCACGACGATCGGGGCCAAGGAGGGCTTCTCGCATCTCATGTGGGTGCTCGTCGGGCCCGGGGACACCGCTCTGGTGCCGTCGCCCTCGTACCCGATCCACATCTGGGGCCCCCTGTTCGCCGGTGCCGATGTGCGCCAGGTCCCGCTGCAGGGCCCCGGCGCCGAGTCCGACGACGCGCCCGATCCGGGTGAGGCCTTCTTCGAGGGGCTGATGCACGCCTGGGAGGAGTCCTGGCCCAAGCCGCGCGTCATTGTGCTGTCCTTCCCGCACAACCCGACCACCGCCTGCGTCGACCTGTCCTTCATGGAGCGGCTTGTCGCCTTCGCCCGCGAGCACGAGGTGGTCCTGGTGCACGACTTCGCCTACGCGGACCTCGGCTTCGACGGCTACGAGCCGCCGTCCATCCTGCAGGTGCCCGGCGCGACCGACGTGGCGGTGGAGATCTACACCATGACCAAGTCGTTCTCCATGGCCGGGTGGCGCGTCGGTTTCGTCGTCGGCAACCAGGAGATCGTGCAGGCGCTGACGAAGCTGAAGACCTATCTCGACTACGGGACGTTCCAGCCGATTCAGATCGCCGCCATCGTGGCGATGAACGAGGCGCCCGAGTACCCCAAGGAGATCAACGAGATCTACCGGTCGCGCCGCGACACGCTCTG
The DNA here is from genome assembly GCA_963804055.1 of uncultured Acidimicrobiaceae bacterium. Taxonomy (GTDB): domain Bacteria; phylum Actinomycetota; class Acidimicrobiia; order Acidimicrobiales; family RAAP-2; genus Bog-473. Next base: position 989,046 of record CAWDOU010000001.1, read on the forward strand.
CGACGGGCTCAACCGCATCGGCTGGCGATTGGTGCCGCCCAAGGGGACGATGTTCGTCTGGGCCCCGATCCCCGAGCCCTACCGCGAAATGGGCTCGCTCGAGTTCTCGAAGTACCTGGTCAGCGAAGCAGGTGTCGCCACCTCGCCCGGAGTCGGATTCGGTCCCGGCGGCGACGGACACGTGCGTTTCGCCCTGATCGAGAACGAGCAGCGCATCGGCCAGGCCGTGCGCCACCTGCGCGCCGCGCTCACCAAGCTGGGATAGGGCCCCGCCTTTTCCCGGCGCCCTCACAGCTTGGTTTGAGGCGGGTGCGGGAGGATCCGCACGTGCCGAGTGCGGAACAAGCGGTCGTGCCCCGGGAACCGGCGCCCACCGGCGTTCCCGTTCCCGGCGCGGGTGGGGGCTATATCAGCCAGTTCGACTCGTTCCGGGTGATCGCCTGCTGCGCCGTCGTGCTGCAGCACTCGCTGCTGTGGAACGTCCAGTCCGGCAACACGACGGCGTGGGCGTTCGTGATGTTGCTGCACTTCAGCCGCACGGCCTTCTTCTTCCTCGCTGCCTTCCTGCTGACCTATTCGCAGATCACCCGGCCGCGCTCGACGGTGGGATTCTGGCGCCGCCGGTACGTGCAGATCGGCGTGCCGTTCCTCGCCTGGACGCTGATCTACTGGGTCTTCACCATGATCACCGGCAACGCGTGGGACCAGGCGTGGTCCTTGCTGTGGAACTACACCGTCTACGGCTACTACCAGCTGTACTTCGTGGTCGTCCTGCTGCTCCTGTACCTGGTCTTCCCGGCCGTGCTGCGCGCCGTCCGGGCCAGCTCGCACCACGGCGCGCTCATGGTCGGGAGCCTCCTCTTCGCGCTCCTGCTGGCCGCCGACCTGCACTACACGTCATCCTTCGGCGTGGTGGGCGACTGGACGCGCGATATCGCCAGCACGTTGCCCTGGGCCCGCAATCCGATCACCTACCAGGAGCAATTCATCGCGGGCATTCTGGTCGCCCTGCACTTCGACCAGGTGCGCGCGTTCGTCGAGCGTTGGTACCGCCAGGTGATCGCCGGCGCGGTCGTCATGGGTGCCATCGCCACGCTCTGGTACCTGGTCGCCGTCTGGACGGGCTCACCGACCGGCCGGGCCTCCGACCTCTACCAGCCGGTGGCCTTCCTCTGGTTCACGGCGGCCGTGGCCGCGCTCGAGTGTGGCGCCTGGATGTGGTGGCGACGGAGCGCCGGCAGGCCGGGGCGCGGGGCGCCGGTCTTCTCGGCCGAGTTCCTGGCCGGCTTGACCGGTGGCATCTTCCTGTCCCACGTGCTCTTCCTCAACCTCGTGCGCTCCGGCCTCGGGGATGCGGGCATCACGCCGCACCTCGGCTGGGCGGGAACCGTCGCCGTGACCTTCGTTCTCACAATGGGAAGCGCCGCACTGTTCACGGCGCTGCTGTTGCGCACGCCCTTGCGCTGGGTCCTGTGCGGACCGGTGCGCGCTGGAACAGCGAGCCCGTCTCGGTCCCGAGGTGTCCGCGACCGCCGCGACGACCGCGGCGGTCGATCTCGTCGTCCCACCCGTGCGCGAACCAGCACGCGTCTGAGCGTCTGCATCAGCGGGCCGCGACGACGCGGCGCGCACGCGCGATCGCGCAAACTCAGCTTCGACTCAGGAAGCAACACCGGTGCGGTGCGTGACCTCACGAATCCCTCACATTTCCTCATGTATTTCTTCTCCCGTTCCCAGTACAGGCTCAGACGACTTGGGCATTGTGGACAGCGGTGAGTACTCGAGACACGAAGCCGACGCTGTGGTTCGTACGCCACGGGGAGAGCACGTGGAACGCAGCCGGGCTCGTGCAGGGACAGGCAGAGGGCCCCGTGCTGACCGCCAAGGGCCGGCGTGAGGCCGCCCGGGTGGCCGAACACCTTGGCAAGGCCCGCATCACCGCCATCTACACCAGCGATCTGGAGCGGGCACACGAGACGGCGGCGATCATCGGGCACACTCTGCGCCTCCCGTTGCGCGACGCGCCTGCCCTGCGCGAGCGGAACTTCGGGGGCGCCGAGGGTCGTCCGCTCGCTGCGTTGGAGACGGCCGTGTCGGGGATCGAGGGCGAGCGGGTCGTCGACGCCGACGTCCGGCCACCGGAAGGGGAGTCCCTGCGCGAGCTCTACGACCGCGTCCGCGCCTTCGTCGACGACGTGGACACGGACGCATTGGACGGCGACGTCGTCGTGGTGACGCACGGTGGGGTGATCCGGGTCGCCCAGGCCTACGACAGCGGCGTCGACGTCGATGCCATGCCCTGGGGCCCGGTGCCCAACGCAAGTGTGTGGAGCCTCGGTCGGCCCTGTCCGGCCGTGGCCGTCGTGCAGTAGAGACAGCAAGGAGCCCGTTGATGCGTCAAACGATGTTGCAACTTCCCCCGAGGAGCAGCAAGCCCAGAACCAAGGGCCTGACGATGATGGTCGACGGTGGTCTGCCGACGCGTCAGTTTCAAGACGTCGTGGAGAGCGGTGCCGAGTTCCTCGACTTCGTGAAGTTCGGGTGGGGAACGGCGATCGTCACCTCCGATCTCCAGCGCAAGATCGACGTGCTGCACGACGCCGGTGTCGATTACTACTTCGGTGGCACCCTCTTCGAGAAGTTCGTGCTCCAGGACCGCTTCGATGACTTTCGCGAAATGTGCGAGAGCTTCGACTGCCGGTATGTCGAGGTCTCGAACGGGACCATCGCCCTTTCGCACATTGAGAAGGCCGGCTACGTGCGCAAGCTGGCGGCCGAGTTCAACGTGGTGTCCGAAGTCGGCTTCAAGGACTCGGAGCGCTCCGAACGTCTGGCACCGGACCGCTGGATCGAGTGCATCCACGAGGATCTCGAGGCCGGCGCCGTCCTCGTGACGCTGGAGTCGCGGGAGAGCGGCAGCTCGGGGATCTGCCGGTCCAACGGCGAGCTGCGCATCGGCCTCATTGAAGAGATCCTGGAGAGCGACGTCGACCCGGCACGGCTCCTCTTCGAAGCGCCGTCGACGCAGCTGCAGTGCTACTTCGTGCGCCGCATCGGTTCGGACGCCAACCTGGGCAACGTCGCGTCGACCGCTCTCCTGGGCCTCGAGACGATCCGGCTGGGCCTCCGGGCCGACACTCTCGAATGCTTCGAGAGTGCGGTGTCGTGAGGGAGAGCCGCGACGTCTTCCATCTGGCCATCCCGGTCGATGATCTCGGCGAGGCGGAGGCGTTCTACGTGGGCGGCCTGGGTTGCAAGCTGGCCCGGCGCTATGCCGACCGCATCACGATCGACTTCTTCGGGGACCAGCTGGTCTGCCACCTCGACGAGGACCCCGGCCCGCGTGCCACCGAGCTCCGTCTCTACCCGAGGCACTTCGGGGTCACCTTTCGCGAGGGCCGGGACTTCGACGCGGTGCACGACCTGTGCGTGCAGCGCAAGCTCGAGTTCTTCGCCGACGTGAGCACCCGCTTCGACGGGCTCGTCGAGGTGCACCGGACCTTCGTACTGCGCGATCCCTCGGACAACCTCATTGAGTTCAAGCACTACGCCGACCCCAGGATGATGTACTGATGCAGGCCGTCGCCACGAGAGCGCCCGCCAACGCCGACGTGCCGTTCACGGTCGAAGCCGCGCCGTCTGGGCCTGACGTCGCCGTGTGCGACCTCATCCGGGCCCGCTCGGTGTTGCTGGGTGATCGCACCTACGTCGAGCACGCGCGGACCGAGGACGCGCTGTCCTTCCGTCAGCTCGAGGTCAGCATGGAGCGGTGGCGGAGCCTGCTCGGAGGGCTCCGGGCCCGCGGGCTGACCACGATCGGGCTCGTCATCCGCGACCCCGTTGCGTTCGCCGATGCTTTCCTCGGAGCCGTGGCCGCCGGCTTCTGGGTGGCTCCGCTCGATCCCTCCATGCCCGCCGGGGGCAGCGGCGGCCTCGCCGTGACCCTGGGGCGCACCGGCGTTGACGTCGTGCTGGCGGACCTCCCTGCCCCCGTCGGCATGGAGTGCGAATGGGTCGAGCTGGACCGCGTGGAGCACTTGGAGGACGGGCGCGTGACGCGGCCGGGGGCCACGGCCCCGCAGCGGGCCAACGCGGGCGGCGTCGTCCTGTCCTCGTCGGGCACCACCGGCACGCCCAAGGTCGTCCGGTTGGACCAGGAGAAGCTGCTGCATACCGCCCGCAGCGTTGCGACCCACCTGCAGCTCGAGACCGGGGACCGCGGCTTCAACCCGTTGCCGCTCTTCCACATCAATGCCGAGGTCGTGGGTCTGCTGTCCGCCCTCGTGGCCGGGTCGGGCCTGGTGCTCGACGACCGGTTCCACCGGACCGGCTTCTGGGACCTCATGGCCAGTCGTTCGATCACCTGGATCAACGCGGTCCCCGCCATCGTCTCGCGCTTGAGCACGCTGCAGGCGGGCGAGACGGTTCCCTCCACCGTCCGCTTCATCCGGTCAGCCTCGGCGCCCCTCCCGGTCGCGACGGCCGATCGCTTCGAGGAGAACACGAGGATCCCCGTCATCGAGACCTACGGCATGACCGAAGCGGCCAGCCAGATCACGGCCCATCCCCTTTTCGTGCCGCGGCGCGCCGGGTCGGTGGGCCTCCCCGTCGGGGTGGAGCTTCGGATCGTCCGCCAGACCGAGCCGGTCGGCAGCTCGCTGGAGGCGCCCGAGTTCCACATCGGCCACGTCGAGATCCGAGGTGTGTCGGTGATCGACCGCTACGTCGGTGCGACGCATCAGGACCGCTTTCACCCCGACGGATGGCTGCGCACCGGCGATCTCGGACACCGGGATGCCGACGGGTTCGTCTATTTGGATGCGCGGACCGACGACGTGATCAACCGGGGCGGGGAGAAGGTGCTTCCCCGGGAGGTCGAAGAGGCCATCGGCGCCGACCCCATGGTCGCGTCGGTGGCGGTGGTCGGTCGGGACGATCCCGAGCTGGGCCAGGTACCCGTGGCGTTCGTCGTCCTGCGCGCCCCGGAGGGCGGCGCCGGATGCGAGCCCGCCGAAGCCTTCGCGCGGGAGACGGCGCAACGGATCGAGAAGGCACTCCACCGGGATCTGGTGCGCGCCAAGCGGCCGGTCGCTCTCTGTGTCGTGGAGGCGCTGCCCGCAAGTGCCACCGGCAAGGTGAAGCGCCGCTTGCTCGACACGCCCGAGGTGCCCGTTCTGTACACCTTCGACCTTCGGTGACGGTGATCACGGACGAGTCGCCCCTGGCGCCGGCCCAGCCGGTGCGGGGGACTCGCAAGAGGCTCGACCACATTGACGCCATGCGTCCGGTCAAGCAGGCCGGCGTCGTCTCGACCCACACGCTCCTCTTCTTCGCTCCCGTGGCGGCCGGGCTGGCCGTCGGGGCATCGCTGCAGCTGCTCCACGTCACGCGGGAGGCGTTCCTCTTCGTCTCCGCGTGCATGCTCGCCTACAGCGTCCGGGATCTCCCCGGGATCGACCACCGCACGTTCTGGCGCCGGCGGTTCGCTCTGGTCGCCGTGCCGTACCTGTGCTGGACCGTGATCTATTTCCTCGTGGGCCTCCCGAGCGAGCACGGGACGCCGAGAGCGGACACGATCCATCTGCTGTACCTCTTCGGCACGGGCTACTACCAGCTCTACTACCTGCTGGTCCTGCTGGAGTTCTACGCCCTGTTCCCGCTGCTCCTCATCCTGGTCCGCAAGACCAGGGGCCACCACGGCCTGCTACTCCTGGCGAGCGGCCTCGCCCAGATCGTCCTCGTGTCCTCCATGCACTGGGGCCTCGTGCCGGGCTGGATGCAGGGCTACTGGGCCACGCGCGAGGTGACCTCGTACCAGTTCTATCTGGTCGCCGGCATGGTCGTCGCCGTGCACCTGGACGAGTTCCACGACTGGCTCAGCTCGCACGCGCTCCTCATCGTGTCGGCCACCCTGGCCGCGGCCGTCGCAGCGGAGGTCTGGTATTACATGGCGGCCGACGGGGTGGCCTCGTGGCTCGGCTCGAGCTCGGACCCCTTCCAGCCCATTGTGATCCCGTTCAACATCGGCGCCATCGCCTGCATCTATCTGATCGGCGTGGCGCTGGTGCACCGGCGCCGGTCGAAGAGGACACGGGCGATGGTGCAGTCGGGGTCGGACAACTCCTACGGGATCTATCTGGCCCAGGTGCTCTTCATCACGATCATGAGCCGGCTCGGCTGGCAACATCTCAACGCGTACCTGCCCTGGCCGCTGGTGGCGGCGATCACGGTGGCGGTCGTCTTCGTGCTGTGCATCGCACTGACGGAGCTGCTGGCCCGCACACCGCTGGCCAAGCCGCTCACCGGGCGGACCCGGGTGCCGTGGCGTCGACGCGCCGCGGTGGCCGAGCCGACGGCGCTCGTGGTGGATGCCGCCGGCGAGGCCGACCGTGCTCAGGTGCCGGCGACTGCCGCGGCGATGGCGGAGGCGATGGCGCGATAGCCCGCGTCGTCGGGGTGCACGTTGTGGCCGAGGGGCGGACCATTGCACATCCATGTCAGCGCGCACGTGCGGGCGACGTCCGTGGGCACCGTGGGCAGGCCCGACCACCGCATGTCGTGATGGTCCCCGAGATCGAAGGCAGAGGCGACGTCGGCGATGGGCACTCCCGCCGCGGCGTAGTCGGAGCGCAGAACCGCGTCGAGCCGCTCCATGACACCGAGGCTGGCCACCGCGAAGGCCTGTCCACCGGGACCGCGGAGGTAGTCCCCGAGGTAGGGGTCGTAGTGCCCGACGCCGACGAGGCGGGTGCCCGGCGGCGCCGCCGCCTCGATCCCCGTCAAGATCTGCGAGAGCTGGTCGTGCACGGTGGCGAGTGACCCGCCGACGCAGGCCGCGTCCACGACCTCGTGGCGTAGACAGGCGAGCAGGTCGTTGAAGCCGAGATCGATGGTCACCAGGACCGTGGTGGGGTGGGCCTGGAGGAATGCCTCCGCCGCCTGCAGCTGGCTCCCCTCGGCGTAGGGGCACTTCCCACCGCCGTCGAGTGTGGTCTCGGTGGTGGCGCCGGGGCAGCCGAGGTGCACGACCGTGAGCCCGGGCCAACGCTGTTGCTCCAGCGGCACCAGGTCCTCGGCGTAGCCGAAGCTGGTCGCCTGCCCATGCGGATGGGCCGCCGTCGGCTGGTAGCCCACCGAGGCCGAGCCACCCAGTGCCAAGAGATAGGGAGGGGCCGTCGACGCGCCCGCAGGCGCCCCGGGCGAAAGGCCGACGAGGACGGCGGACGCCACGACCGCAGCGGCAGCGGTCAAGGCCGTCAACAGCGATCCCGCCCTGCCCTGCCGATGTGTCACCGCACCGCCGGGCCGGCGGTGCCCGGCCGGGTTCACGGGAGGCCGGCGCCCGGCACAGTCGTCCGCACCTTCTCCAGCGCTCCGTTGCGGGTCGCCCGCGCGACCGACGCGTTGCTGTCGACCGCGGTGACGAGGTAGAGCGTGCGCCGGTCGTCGTCGCCGAGCATGCAGGCGTAGCAATTCCGCGACGTCGTGACGCGTTCGAGAATGTCGCCGCCCTCACCCACACGCACGCATTCGGCCGCCAGCGCGTTCGCGACCCAGACTGAGCCGTCCGCACACAGGCAGATGCCGTCGGGGGCGACGCCCTTGAGCGTGGCCCAGATCCGTCGATTGGTCAGGCCGCCGTCGGCGTCGCGGTCGAAGGCGCTCAGCCGACCGCCGAAGCTCTCGGCGATGATGAGCGTGCCGCCGTCCTCGGTGATGACGGCGCCGTTCGGGAACTGCAGGTCGTCGGCGGCCTCATGGCTGGTGCCGTCGGGGTCGACGCGGATGAGCGACGCCGGCGCGATGGCGCTCGGCTCCACCACGCCGTCGGAGACGCCGTCGAGGTCGAAGCCGAAGTTGCCCGAATAGGCCTGCCCGTTGCCTGCCACCACCATGTCATTGGCGTGCCAGGTGGCCCATGGCCGCAGGTCGCCGTGCTCCACGAGCGTCCCGTCCGGCTCGCGGCGGAGGATGACCCGGTCGAGGCGCGAGTTGATGAGGAGTCGGCCGTCGGGGAGCCAGCCCAGGCCGGCCGGCTCGCCATCGAGGTCCACCTCGACCCGGCGGTCACCGTCGGGGGAGACCGAGAACACAGCGTGGTCGAAGAAGTCGGAATACCACAGGCGGCCGTCGTGCCAGCGTGGGCACTCGCCGAAGAAGAGTCCCGAGACAAAGGGCTCGGCCATCAGGGTTTCACTTGCCATGGTGCGCACCTCCACGCCGAGCGGGTTCCGGCAGTGCAGTTCAGCACAGGCGGCACCCGGTGCGGGGGCCGCCTGCCGGGGGTACCTTTGGCATGTGACGTACTGGGTGCTCAAGGGGATCCTGACCCCGATCTTCTTCGTCCTGTGGCGCGTGAAGGTGGAGGGGCGGGAGAACATCCCCAAGCACGGCCCCGTCGTGCTGGCCGCCAACCACCAGTCGTTCTGTGACTCCTTCTTCATTCCGCTGGTGGTCCGCCGCAAGGTGACGTTCCTGGCCAAGGCGGAGTACTTCGACTCGAAGAAGACCGCCTGGTTCTTCCGGGCCGCGGGGCAGATCCCGATCCGCCGGACGGGAGGGAGTGCGTCCGAGCGGGCGCTCGAGACGGCCCGCAACGACGTCCTCGGGAAGGGCCACATCCTCGGGCTCTATCCGGAGGGCACGCGCAGCCTCGACCCCTACGTGCACAAGGGGCGGACAGGCGTCACGAGACTGTCGCGTGAATGCGGAGTGCCCGTGGTGCCCGTGGGCGTGGTCGGCACGGTCGAGGTGCAGCCGGTGAACTCGAACTTCATGCGGCCGTTCAAGACCGTCACCATCCGCTTCGGGGCGCCCATGCGGATGGACCCCCCGGAGGATCCCTCCGACCCGCTGGCCAACCACGATCACACGGAGTGCCGGGCCTTCACCGACGAGCTGATGCACGAGATCGCCCGGCTCTCGGAACGTCCCTATGTCGACGAGTACGTTCCCGGCCGGGCCGGAGTGGCCTCAGCCTGATCGGACGCGCCCCAGCGACTCAGGCTGGAACGGACGCGGCCCAGCGGCGTTTCGTAAGCAATCTGAAACAGGCAGTTCACATTGAGCGCCTAAGTTATGGCCCATGGCTGGCTACGTCGTGCGGATCGCGCTGCCGGACCGGCCCGGTGCGCTGGGCCTCGTGGCCAGCAGGATCGGAGCGGTCGGCGGCGACATCGTCGCCATCAACATCCTCGAGCGCGACGACGGGCAGGCGGTCGACGAGTTCGTCGTCGAGATCGGTGGGCAGCATCTCGTCGAACTGCTGCAGAGCGAGATCCACGAGGTCGACGGTGTCTCCGTCCTGGAGATCAGGTCGGCGGACTCGACGACGGCGGCGGGCTGACGACGTAGGCGCACACGTGCGCCCCGTCCATGAGGTGTGCCACCCGCCGCACTGATGCCCCCGGGAGCGCATCACGGATGAAGGCGAGCTCGCTCGAGCACGCTTGTGAGAAACCGTGGGCGACCGTCAGGATGGCGCAGTTGTGCTCGGTGATCCGCCAACTGCCGTCGGGGAGCTTCTCTGCCTCGGCCAGATACCCGTCCTCGTCGAGGATCGAGGTCAACGCGGTCACCTGCTCGTCGAAGGGGAGGTGGGCTGTCTTCGGGAGTGCGCCGGCGACGCGCCGTCGACGTCGTTGCTCGAAGAGCTCGTCGACCTGGCTGGCGCCGGGGCCGCCGAGATACCCGAGCAGCTCGGTGGTGAGATCCCCGTAGCGCTTCGGGTAGAGCGCCTCGGCGGCCGAGGTCAGCTCGTAGACATGGCGGGGACGACCGCGTCGCGCTCCCTCGGCCGCTTCGTCCCGATGGGCGAGGAGCCCGTCCTCTTCGAGATGCGTCAGTTGCAGTCGGATGGCCGCCGGGGTGAGGGCCAGCGCGCCGGCCACCGCGGTGGCGTCGAGCGGGCCTTGGCGCTTCAGCAGGTTCAGAATCGCCCGCCGGGTGGTCGGGAGCTGCTGCAGGGGCGAGTCGGGCTCGGCGGCCTCCGTATCGCGTGCGGGTTGCGTGCTCACGGCAGGATCAGGTGCACGTCGCCGAACTCGTGCCAGAGGTAGCCCTCCTCGAGCGCGGTGGCATAGGAGGCCTGGAGCAGCGGACGTCCCGCGATCGCCTCGAGCATGGCGAGGTGGGACGCCTCGGGCTCGTGCCAGCCGGTGAGGAAGCCGTCGATGGAACGCACCGGATGCTCTGGCGAGACGACCGTCTCGGTCCAGCCTTCGCTCGGGTGCACGTGGCCATGTTCGTCCACCACGGACTCGAGCGCGCGCACCACCGTCGTGCCGATGGCGATGACACGCCCTCCGGAGCGCCGGGTGTCGTTGATGCGGTGGGCGGTCGGCAGCGACACCCGGAAGTACTCGGCATAGGGCGGCTCGCTGGCCTCGAGCGAGGCGACTCCGGTGTGGAGCAACAGTGGCGCCACGCCGACCCCCTTCGACACCAGGCGCGTGAGGACCTCCGCTGTGAAGGGCCGTCCCGCACTGGGCATCTCGGCTGAGCCGGGATCCGTGGCGTAGACGTTCTGATAGGCGCCGATGGGGTAGCTGCCCTGGACGTAGCCGTAGCGGATGGGCCGGCCGTGCCGGGCCAGGAAGCTGTGGAGGCGCTCGGGCGTCTCGACGCGGGAGACCCAGAGCCGCACGCCGATCCCGCCGGGCCCGGGGGAGTAGGGGGCCAGCAGGGACACCTGCCCCCCGTCGCGCAGCTCGAGCATGTCGCCCGCGGCGGCGCCGAGGTGGGCCTGCCCCTCGCGTCGCACCTCGACCGTCCAGAGACCCGCGGGCAGCTGCGTCGAGAGATGCACCTGCAGGACCGATCCATCGGGTCCCGTCGCGTCGATCTCGGCGGCGAGCGTGCCGGACGTGTTGATCACCACCAGATCGCCCTCGTCGAGGAAGCGGGGGATCTCGGAGAAGGTGGAGTGCACCAGTGCGCCATCGGCCTTGGTCGCCACCAGCATCCGGACGGCGTCGCGCGTCATGCCGCGGTACTCGGGCGGGGAGGGCGCCTCGAGCTCGGCGGGCAGGGCGAACGACAGCGGGTGCAGCTCGGGCAGGCGGGCCGGTGTCGGGCGGTCGAGGCGAGGCATGGTGAGCGCGCTCATGCCACCGCTCCCGTCGAGACCAACTCAGCGGCCCGGTAGCGGCCGCTCGGGCGGTCGCTCCCGATGAGCTCGAGGAACCCCGGCACGACGGCGCTCGGCTCGGGACGGTCCGAGATGTCCTCGCCGGGGAATGCGGCCTGGTGCATCGCAGTGCGCAGATCGCCCGGATCGACCGACCAGACGGTGAGGGCGGGGAACTCGGCGGCCAGCACGGCACCGAGGTGCTCGAGTGCCGCCTTGCCGGCGCCGTAGCCACCCCATCCCTCGTAGGCCTCCACGGCGGCATCCGACGTGACGTTGAGGAGGCGGGGGTGCGGCGCGTCGAGCAGCAGCGGCAGCGCATCCTGGAGGACGCCGAGGGGGGCGACCACGTTCACTTCGAACGCGATGCGCAGATCGTCGAGGGGATAGTCGGCCAGTGAGGGAAGCGGCGACGTGCCGAGAGTCCCCGCGTTGTTCACCAGGAGATCGAGGCCGCCCAACTCGAACGCCGCGGCGGTCAGATCGTGGCGATGCGCCTCGTCGGTGATGTCACCGACGACGGCCACGACCTGTGCGCCCGGCGTCGCTGCGGCGCGGATCCGGTCTGCTGCGGCGCCCAGGGTCACCGCGTCCCGGCCGTCCACCACGAGCGACCACCCGGTCCGGGCGAGCCCCGTCGCCAACGCCTCCCCGAGACCCCGGGATGCTCCTGTCACGATGGCCACGCTCATGGCAGCCCACCCTTCCGAGCGGAGGATCCGCTCCTCTGGGTTCAATATAACAAGGATTTACTTGCTTTATTTCTCCGGGTCCGAGCCGGCCCGGGAGATCAGCTCGTGGCCATCGCGACGCTCCAGCTCAGAGGGTACGAATTCTTGAGCCCTGGACCTGGGAGGACAACGCCCTGCCCGCTTGCCCCGTTGGCGCTCACCTGCCCCAGCGTCGCCGTGACCGGTGTCGTGAACGAAGTCCCGGCTTGAGGGTCGCTCACCGAGAACGTGCCCCCGCACACCCCGAGGACGCAGGCGGTGTTGATGGTCACGGTCACGAGCTCGCCGCTCGCCCCGCTCAGGAGCACCGTCCCGGCGACCTGGGTGACCAACGGGCCCTGGGTGATGGAGACGGCTCCTGAGAGCACCGAGCCGGTGATGGAGTACGGCGCGCTGCCGCCTTTCGTGATCGTCACCGTCTCGGCCGCCAACACGCCGCCGAAGGTGGTGCCGTCGAGCTGGGCGATCGTCGGGCTGCTCGTGCTGCTGAACGTGATCGTGAGACAGCGGGAGAGCGGGTTGTAGCTGGCAGGCGTCACTGCCTGCCACGCACCGGCGCCGAAGTTCGCCGCCGCGTTCCACCATTGCAGGCTCGTCGCACCGGCCAACGCACAGTCGGTCACGGTGATGCTCGTGAAGGTGTTGGAGGAGGACAGGTCGAGGTCGAAAGCGTCCGAAGCCGCCCGGAACGGGACGTCGGGGGGCGCCGTTCCGGTCTGACCGATCGTGAACCCGCCCGTACCGTGTGCCGTCACGGTGATGGTGCCGGTGCTGCTGGTGCTCGTTGCGGACGCAGCCCCACCGGGCGTCGTGTTCGTTGCGGTGACGCAGTTGGGAGGAGTCCGGACCGGAGTGTACCCAGCCGCGGCCGACCCACCGCAGGGCGGCGGCGCCGTCGACGCCGGTGCGACGCCAAGGGTGAAGGTTGCAGTAGCCGTGGAGGGTGGATACTGGGAATCGGCCACCTTCACGGTGAACGTGCTTGCAGTGGCGGTCGCTGAGGGCGTCCCGGTGATGAAACCGGAGGGAGTCAGCCCGAGCCCTGCCGGCAGCGCTCCGCTCGACAGGGACCAGCTGTAGGGCGACTGCCCGTTCGTCGCCGCCAGCGGTGTGCTGTAGTACACGCTCTGGGCCGCCCCGGGGAGGCTCGTCGTGGTGATTCTCACCGGGGGCGGCGGTGGCGGCGGCGGCGGCGCGGTGTCACCGAATGGCTTGACCGTGTCCGGCTGCCCAGCGACGGCGATGGTCCCGACCTGGACATGGGTCGACGCGTTCCAGATGCCCACCTGACCCGACGCGGAATCCGCGATGTAGACGCTCTTCCCATCGGGACTCACGGAGACATTCTCCGGAATGGTCGACTGCATGTAGTTGGTCTCGGTCCCCGATGACGTATTGATCGCTGCCACATAGGGAGTCGTCACGTAGTGACCGCCCCCTGCGTTGTAGGTGCCGACATTGGCCACGAACAGCTGCGCCCCGTCAGGCGTTACCGCGACCGCAATGGGCTCGGTCATGCCGGAGTAGGTGCGGCCGATGGTGTTGGTGGCCGTGTTGATCGCGCTGACGGTGTTCGCTCCAAATCCACCACCGCCCTGGAACCCGTTGGTGACGTAGGCAGTCGCCCCGTTCGGTGAGAACGTGACACCTTCGGACCCGTTGAGTGGGATGTTCGCGGTGACGCTGTTCGTCGTCAGATTGACCATCGTCACCACGGTGTCCTGGGTGATGGCCAGCTCCGTTCCGGCGGGGTTGATCGCCATGGCCTCGGCGGTGCCATTCGGGCCGAGGCCGATGGAAATGTTCCGCGTGACGGTGTTGGTCGCGGTGTTGATGACGGCGACCACCTCACCCGGGACCGATTCGGCCACGTAGAGGTTGGCCCCGTTCGGTGACATGGTCAGGTCCTCAGCCCGGTAGGGAAGGGGAATGGTGGCGACGATTGACCCAGTCGCAGTGTTGACCGCGTAGATCGTCGTGTTCGTCTGCGACGGATGCATCACGTAGGCCCGAGAGCCATCGGGAGTGACGGCAAGGAAGTTTGACGCGGCACAGAAGCACCCGCCGGTGCCACTACTGCTCAGCACGGTCGTGTAGGCGTCGGTGGCGCTGTTGGCAATGCCGAAGTTGTTCCCGTCTGAGCTGGTGATGAAGATCGGTGGTGCCACCACCTGGCTGTAGGGCGACGTGGTGCTGCTGCCGAGGTAGTTGCCGCCACCCGAGAAGCTGGCGGTGAACAGGTGGGTACCGATGGCAGACGTCGAGGAGAGCTGCGGGAGGCTGATGCTCGAGAGCCCGCTGCCGGTCACCGGGCTCGTTCCGAGCACCGTCGCTCCTTCCGAGAAGGTGACCGACCCGGTGAAGCTCGGTGTCCCGCCACCCACCGGCGCCACGCTTGCCGTCAGCGTGACGTTCTGACCGACGGTCGACGGGTTCACAGAACTCGTCAGGGCGATCGTCGTCGCCACTTGGCCGGAGTTGACCACCTCGTTGAGCGCCCCCGCGGTGGAGCTGCCGACGAAATCGCTGTCCCCGCCGTAGCTCGCCGTGATGGGGTGCGTGCCCGCAGCCAGGGCGCTGGTGATGAGGCTCGCCTGGCCGTTCGAGACGCTCCCGGTGCCGATGGATCCGCCGTTGTCGAAGAAGGTGACGGTCCCGGTCTCGCCCGACCCGGTCGTCGGCGTGACGGTCGCCGTGAAGGTGACGGATTGGCCCGAGGTCGACGGGTTGAGAGAGCTCTGGAGGCTCAGGCTCGTCGGAGCCTGGTTGACCACCTGGCTGACTTCGCTGGTCGTTGTGCTGCCGATGAAGTTGGCGTCCCCGCTGTAGCTGGCGGTGATGGGATGGGTGGCGACCGCCAGTGCGCTGGTCGTGAGGGTGGCCTGACCGTTCGAGACGCTCCCGGTGCCGATGGATCCGCCGTTGTCGAAGAAGGTGACGGTCCCGGTCTCGCCCGAGCCCGTGGTCGTGAAGACGGTCGCGGTGAACGTCACCGACTGCCCGAAGGTGGACGGGTTGGTGGCGCTGCCCAGGCCGAGGGTGGTGGGCGACATGGCCACCGAGACCGGTGCCGACGTCAGGGAGGAGCTGGGCCCGAAGCCCGTCCCGCCTCCGTAGGAGGCCGAGATGGAGTCCGAGCCCACCGGCAGCGTTGTGACCAGGATGCTGGCCGTCGTGACGCCGGCGGTGGTGGAAAGGGTCGAGCTGCCGAGGGTCGTGGTCCCGTTGTCGGTGAAGGTGACCGACCCGGTCGGGTCGGCGACTCCTGACGTGGGTGCCACCGTGGCCGTGATGACGACGCTCTGCCCGTAGGTCGCGGTCGACGGCGCCGCGCCGACCGAGGTGGTGGTGGAGACCGTGGACAGTGTTTCGGTGACCGACCCCGTCGAGCCGAGGAAATTGGGATCGCCGTCGTAGGTGGCGGTGATGTCGTGGGGGGAGTTCGTGCTGTAGACCTGCGCGCACGTCGCCGACGGCGGGCTCGTGCCCGGCAGGGTGAGGTTCTGGCAGATGGCGATGGGGCTCCCGCCGTCGCTGAACGAGACCGTGCCGGTAGGTTGTCCGGCACCGGGACCGTTCACGGTCACAGTGGCGGTATAGGTGATACTCGTCCCGACCGTGCCGGGGTTCGCGCTGCTCACGACGCCGGTCGTCGTGGCGGCCTGGTTGACCACCTGGCTGATGGTGTTGGTCGACGAGGCGCCGACGAAGTTGTCGTCGCCTTCGTAGACGGCCGTGATCGCGTGCGATCCGAGGGCGAGCGACGAGGTCTGCAAGGTCGCCTGGCCACCCGAGACGGTGCCGCTGCCAATGCTGGTGCCGTTGTCGGCGAACTGGATGGTGCCCGTCTCCCCGGTTGCCGAGGAGCTCAGTGTCGCGGTGAAGACGACGGACTGCCCGATGACAGACGGGTTGGCCGAGCTGGCCACCGTCAAGGTCGTCGCCGCCTCCGCGATGCTGAGGAGCGCCGGCGTCGACGACGTGCTGGTGGTGAAGGTCTGGTCACCGCCATAGACGGCGGTAATGCTGTGGTCACCGGCGCCGAGACTCGAGGTGGTGAGGGTCGCGGTCGTGACGCCGTCCGTGGTGGACACGCCGGCACTGCCGATCGGGGTGGACCCGAAAGTCGTCGAAGGTGACGGTACCGCTCGGGTCGACCGACGCACTTTGCGACGGAGTGACCGTCGCGGTGAGCGTGACGGCCTGGCCGTAGGTGGAGGTGGGCGGGGCACCGACAGCTCGTGGTGGTGCCGATCTGCTGGAGCGTCTCGTTCAGCGAGTTGTGGCTCGTTGCGTCGTTGGTGTCGCCGCTGTAGGTGGCAACGACGAGGTGGGCCGCATTGGTGCCGTACGTCTCGGTGCACGTGACCTGGAAGGGTCCGGTCGCCGGCAAGGTGAGCGACTGGCAGCCGGAGACCGCCGACCCGTTGTCGGTGAACGACACCGAACCGGTCGGCGTGCCCGTACCGGGGGAGAGGATGCTGACCGTCGCCGTGTACGTGACTGGGGCGCCGAGGGGGCCCGGGTTGGCCGAGGTCGTCAGCGCCGTCGCGGTTGCCGCCGGCTGCACGGTGACGGGCTGTGAACCGGTCCCGCTCGTGAAGTCGGTGTCGCCGGCATAACTGGCACCGATGCTGTGCGAACCCGTGGCCTGGTAGGTGACGCTGCAGGTCACGAACGACGGCCCGAGCGGCCCCATGACGAGGTTCTGGCAGCCGGTGATCGGGGTGCCGTTGTCAGTGAGGGACACGTCACCGGTCGGCGTGCCGGCGCCTGGTGCGGTGGCCGACACCTCGACCGTGTAGGTCTCCTGCTGGCCGGGGACGGGGCTCGGGGGGGAGGGGGCGATGGACACGTTGGAGGGATCGGGGTCGATCGCCTGAGCCAGCGTGCCCGAGGTGCTCGAGTTGAAGACCGCGTCCCCGCTGTAGACAGCCGTGACCGAGTCGGTGCCGACCCGCAGGGACGAGATTTCGATGGATGCGGTGGTCGTGCCGGCCGAGGTCGAGACGGCCTGGGTGCCGATGGCGGTGGAGCCGGCATAGAACGTGACCGAGCCGGTCGGGTTGCTGCCCGAAGAGGGCGTGACAGTGGCCGTCACGCTCAGGGGCTGTCCGTAGACGGCAGGGTTGACCGTGCTGGTGACCGTGGTGGTCGTGGGGGTGGCAGGTGCCCCACCGACCACCCCGGTCTTGTTGCTCTGGGAGTAGTCGGCCGTGGCGTTGTGCAGGACGGTGGTGAAGGTTCCCGTGTTGGTGCCGAGCATCACGAAGTACTCGGTGCCGGAGACCGGAATGAACCCGTTGTCGTCCACCGGGTCGAGCGTGCCGCCCTGGAGATTGGTCTTGCCGCTGATGATCCCGTAGTTCGACGTCGAGGTATTGACCCCACTGATGCCGAAGGCGACCGTTCCCGAAGCGGTATTGGTCAGGGTCACGCCGCCGTCGAGACTCAGCTCTGCCCCCGGGGCGATGCCGAGGAAGCCGGAGTTGGTCAGAGCCGGTGAGCTCCCGTTGCTTGCAACCGTCAGATTCCCCTCGATGGTCCAGTTGCCGTCGGAGCCGTTGACGAACGTTCCGCCCGTCGACGTGGTGGCGTCGAGGGTGCCATTGGCACTCGTGGTGTCGAAGCCGCCATCGTTGGTGAAGGTGTTGGTGCTACTGATGATCAGGGTGCCACCGGCCAGGACGATCGACCCGTCGTTGGTCACTGCACTGTTGGTGGAGACGGTGGCATTCACGACGAGCGTGTAGCCCGTCGGGATGGTCCCGGTCAGGACGTTGATCCCTGAGCGGGCCTGGATCTCGTCCTGGGCGACACCAGCGGCGCAGTCGGGCCCAGGGGTCGGCGTCCCGACGAAGGTGAGCGGGGCCGAGTTCAGCGACGGGGCCGTCCCACAGAGCGTGCCGCCGGTCACGGTGAGGCCGCCGGTCCCGAGAGAGATGTTGTCCGCCACCGCGTTGTTGTCGGTCAGGACGCCGCCGTTGGTCAAGGAGCTCGCCCCGTCGAAGCTCAGGTCCCCGGTGCTCGACAAGGTGAGCGTCCCGTCATTGGTGAGGGCCGGCTCACTTCCGTTGCTCCCGATCGTGAGGTTGCCCTCGACGGTCCAGCTGCCACTCGACGTCGTGGTGAACGCGCCACCGGTGGTCGAGCTGGCATCGAGCGTGCCGTTGGCACTGGTGGTGTCGAAGGAGCCGCTGTTGGTGAAGGTCGTGGCGCTGCCGACGATCAGCGTGCCGCCGGCCAGTTGCAGCTCGCCGTCGTTGGTCACCGCCGTCGTGGTGGAGACGGTGGCGTTGGCCACGAGCGTGTAGCCCGTCGGGATCGTCCCGGTGAGGACGTCGTTCCCGGTGCGGGCCTGGATCTGGTCCTGGGTCCCCGAGATGCAGTTCGGTCCTGCCGTGAAGCCGCTGGAGAAGGTGAGCGGGGCCGAGTTGAGCGACGGGGCCGTCCCGCACAGCGTGCCGCCGCTCAAGGTCAGGCCGCCGGTCCCGAGGGAGATGCTGTCGGCGGTCGCGTTGTTGTCGGTCAGCACCCCGCCGTTGGTCAGGGAACTGGTCCCGTCGAAGCTCATCGTCCCGGTGGACGACAAAGTCAGCGTCCCGTCATTGGTGAGGGCCGGCTCACTTCCGTTGCTCCCGATCGTGAGGTTGCCCTCGACGGTCCAGCTGCCACTCGACGTCGTGGTGAACGCGCCACCGGTGGTCGAGCTGGCATCGAGCGTGCCGTTGGCACTGGTGGTGTCGAAGGAGCCGTCGTTGGTGAAGGTCGTCGTGCTGCCGATGATGAGCGTGCCACCCGCCAGGACGACCGACCCGTCGTTGGTGACCGACGTGGTGGTGGAGACGGTTGCATTGGCCACGAGCGTGTAGCCCGTCGGGATCGTCCCGGTCAGGACGTCGTTCCCGGTGCGGGCCTGGATCTGGTCCTGAGTCCCCGAGGTGCAGTTCGCTCCGGACGCGAACCCGCTGGAGAAGGTGAGCGGGCCCGAGTTGAGCGACGGGGCCGTCCCGCAGAGGGTGCCGCCCGTCAAGGTCAGGCCCCCGGTCCCGAGGGAGATGCTGTCGGCGGTCGCGTTGTTGTCGGTCAGCACCCCGCCGTTGGTCAAGGTGCTGGTCCCGTCGAAGCTCATCGTCCCGGTGCTCGACAAGGTGAGCGTCCCGTTGTTGGTGAGGGCCGGCGAACTCCCGTTACTCGCGACGGTGAGATTGCCTTCGACGGTCCAGCTACCACTCGACGTCGTGGTGAACGCGCCGCCGGTGGTCGCGACGGCATCGAGCGTGCCGTTGGCACTGGTGGTGTCGAAAGACCCGCTGTTGGTGAACGTCGTTGCGCTGCCGACGCTCAGCGTGCCGCCGGCCAGTTGCACCTCGCCGAAGTTGGTCAGCGACGCCGCGGTGGTGAGGGCCGCATTGTCGATGATGGTGTAGCCCGTCGGGATGTTCCCCGACAAGGGGTCCGACCCCGTGCGGGCCTGGATCTGGTCCTGGGTTCCCGATGTGCAATTCGCTCCGGCCGTGAACCCGCTGGAGAAGGTGAGCGGGCCCGAGTTGAGGGACGGGGCCGTCCCGCAGAGGGTGCCGCCCGTCAAGGTGAGGCCACCCGTCCCGAGGGCGATGCTGTCCGCCGCCGCATTGTTGTCGGTCAGCACCCCGCCGTTGGTCAAGGTGCTGGTCCCGTCGAAGCTCATCGTCCCGGTGCTCGACACGGTGAGCGTCCCGTTGTTGATGACGGCGGGAGCACTTCCGTTGCTCCCCATCGTCATGGACCCGGCCACGGTGACGCTGCCGGTGGACGCGACGGTCAGGCCGGCGCCATCGACAGTCATGCTGGCGAAGGAGCTGCCGGATACGGCCGAGGGCCAGTGAACCCTCGACAGTGGTCGGGCCGTTGACGGTCAGGCTGAGGCCGTTCGTCCCGGTGGGCGTGCCGACGGTGAGCGTCGCCCCCTGGGCGACGTCGAGGCTGTCCAGACTGGGCGACACGTTGGAGTCGACGACGGTGGCGTCGCTCGGGATGCACACGTCCGAGCCAGTGGCGGGCACTCCAGTGGGGCTCCAGTTCGTCCCCGTGTTCCAATCAGTCGTACCCGCGTCACCGGTCCAGGTGGCGGTACAGGTCGGTGCTGCTGCCGCGGGTGCGCTGCCGAGGCTGACGACGGCCGCGCCGAAGGCGGTAATGGTCCCTGCCACGACGACGAGTGCGGCCAGGACCGCCCCGATCGCCCGTGTCAACCGCCGGAGGGACAGGTGGTCCGCGCGCAGCGGACCTGCTTCGCCAAGTACCACCTCGTACTCCCTGCTCCCCCTCACCGTGCCGGGCGGGCATCACGTCGCCAGTCACCCACCCAGCTGGGATTCAGAATCATTCTGCTCGCCGCAGGCTGCGGGTGAAAGAGCCAAAACAGCCGTGACACGCTGAATTCCTGCTTTCCACAGCCTTTCTTGTCCGGACGCCCGCGTCACGGGTGGTAGCACTACTTCGGTGCGAGTTCGGCCCAGCCTCGGGATTTCTCGACGGCGCGGCGCCAACCGGCGTGGAGGGCGTCGGTGAGCTCGACGGGCAGCTCCGGTTCGAAGACGGACTCGGCGTGCCAGAGCGCGGACAACTCTGCCAGCGAGGGCCAGAAGCCCTCGGCCAGGCCGGCCACGGTGGCCGCACCGAGCGCGGTCGACTCGAGCGAGGCCGGTCGTGCCACCGACATGCGGCTCTGCTCGGCCTGGAGCGCGAGGAGGAGGTCCATGGCGGCGGCGCCCCCGTCCGCCCGCAGCGCGGAGAGTGGGAAGGCCGATGCGGCGGCCATGGCATCGGTCATGTCGCGCACCTGGAAGGCCATCGCCTCGACACAGGCCCGCGCCAGGTGGGCGCGGCCGACACCTCGCGTGAGGCCGGTGACGATGCCGCGCGCCCGGGGATCCCACCACGGGCTGCCGAGACCGGTGAGCGCGGGGACGAACGTCACGCCGCCGCTGTCGGGCACCGACGCGGCCAGGGGGCCGATCTCGGCCGCCGACGAGATGATGCCGAGCCCGTCGCGCAGCCATTGGATGGCAGCACCCGAGACGAAGGTGGACCCCTCGAGCGCGTAGGCCACGCGGCCGTGCGCGCCGTCACCGTGGTCGCCGAGGTCCCAGGCGCAACTCACGGTGAGACCGTCCGGTGGCGCCGGCCGGTCGGGACCGGCGTTGGCCAAGGCGAAGCTGCCGGTCCCGTACGTGACCTTGACCATGCCCGGTTCGAAGCAGGCCTGCCCGAAGAGCGCGGCCTGTTGGTCGCCGAGCACGCCCGAGACAGCGACGCCGTCGAGGACCGCGGAGGCCGGGCCCAGGTCGCTCAGAGCCGCCGTGCCGAAGCGGCCCGCCGACGGGCGCACCTCGGGGAGGGTGTGGGGCGGCACACCGAAGAGCGCGCAGAGCTCGGGGGACCAGGAGAGCGTCGCCGTGTCGAGGAGGAGCGTGCGGCTGGCGTTGGAGGGGTCGGTGGCGTACGTGCCGCCGCGCGTGCCGCCGGTCAGGTTCCACAGCACCCAGCTGTCGACCGTGCAGAAGGACAGGCTCGGGTCGTCGGGGAGGAGCGCCAGGTCGCCGTGGCGGAGGAGCCAGGCCGCCTTGGTGGCGCTGAAGTACGGGTCGAGGACGAGGCCCGTCGTTGCGCGCACCTGCGGGAGATGGCCCGCCTCGGCGAGCTCGGCGCACAGCGCGGCGGTGCGCCGGTCCTGCCACACGATGGCGCGGTGCAGCGGCCGACCGGTCGAGCGGTCGAAGGCGACGAGCGTCTCGCGCTGGTTGGTGATGCCGATGGCGGCCACGGTGGCGCCCCGATCGGACAGCCGGGCACCGAGGTCGGCCAGCGTCGCCCGGACGCTGTCCCAGATTTCGCCGGGGTCGTGCTCGACCCAGCCGGGCCTCGGGAAGTGCTGGGTCAGCTCCCTGTAGGCCACGTCGCGTACCCGGGCCCGCTCGTCGACGGCGAGGGCGCGCACCCCGGTCGTGCCCGCATCGATGGCGACGACGACCCTGGCCATGAGGGCCCGACGGTAGTGCTTCGCGGGTATTCGCCGCCCCTGGGGGCCGCTCGGGCGGGGTTCGCGCGCAAACAATCGCGAACGGCCCGTGACCTGCATGAATGCTGCAGGCATTTGGTTGACAAGGGCGTAACTACAGTGCTGTAATGACACATCATCTCGTGTCTCGGGGAGGGGCCGACCACAACATCTTGTGGTGAGGCGACGCAACCCCCCTTCCGGGCGCTGGATCCGAGACACGCCGTGCGAACACCGCTCCGCTGGACTGGGGGGTGGGGTGACGGCGCCGACCGGCAGGCAGTGAGCAAGAAGTGACACCCCCCAGAACGACACCACAGGAGGACCCCAGCGCCATGGCCATCGCCCCCCAGCGATCCGAGATCGGCATCCGCCGGCACTTCACCACCGAAGGCGTGCACCCGTACGACGAGGTGATCTGGGAGCGCCGCGACGCCCGCATCACGAACTTCCGGGACGGCACGGTGGCCTTCGAGCAACTGGGCGTCGAGGTGCCCGAGTCGTGGAGCGTCAACGCCACCAACATCCTGGCGCAGAAGTACTTCCGGGGAACCCTCGGCACCGAGGAGCGCGAGTGGTCGCTGCGCCAGGTGGCCGACCGGGTGGCCGACACGCTGACGGCGTGGGGGATCAAGGACGGTTACTTCGTCGACGACGAGGAGGCCCTCGTCTTCAACCACGAGCTCAAGTACCTCATCATCCACCAGAAGGCGGCGTTCAACTCGCCGGTGTGGTTCAACATCGGGGTGCACGGCGTGCCGCAGCAGGGGTCGGCGTGCTTCATCCTCTCGGTGGAGGACAAGATGGACTCCATCCTCAACTGGTACACGGAGGAAGGAATCATCTTCAAGGGTGGCTCCGGAGCCGGTGTCAACCTGTCCCGCATCCGCTCGTCGCACGAGCTTCTGAAGGGCGGCGGCACGGCTTCGGGCCCGGTCAGCTTCATGCGTGGTGCCGACGCGTCCGCCGGCACCATCAAGTCCGGCGGCAAGACGCGCCGAGCCGCCAAGATGGTGATCCTCGACGTGGACCACCCCGACGTCGAGGACTTCATCTGGTGCAAGGCGATCGAGGAGCGCAAGGCACGCGTGCTGCGTGACGCCGGATTCGACATGGACCTCGACGGGGCCGACAGCCACTCGACCCAGTACCAGAACGCCAACAACTCGGTGCGGGTGACCGACGAGTTCATGGAGGCCGTGATCGACGGGCGCGACTGGAACCTGACGGCGCGCACGGACGGCTCGGTCATCCGGACCGTGCCCGCCCGCGACCTGTTCCGCCAGATCGCCCACTCCGCCTGGGAGTGCGCCGACCCGGGCCTGCAGTACGACACGACCATCAACCGGTGGCACACGGCGCCCGTGACGGGTCGCATCAACGGCTCCAACCCGTGCAGCGAGTACGTCCACCTCGACGACTCCGCCTGCAACCTGGCGTCCATGAACCTGCTGACGTTCCTCGACGAGAACGACGAGTTCGACGTGGAGGGCTTCAAGGCCGGGGTGGCGGTGGTCTTCACCGGGCAGGAGATCATCGTCGGCAACGCCGACTACCCGACCGAGCGGATCGGGGAGACGACGCGGGCCTTCCGCCAGCTCGGCATCGGGTACGCCAACCTGGGCGCGCTCCTCATGGCCCAGGGCCTGCCCTACGACTCCGACGCCGGCCGGGCCTGGGCGGCCGCCATCACGGCGCTGCTCACGGGCCACGCCTACGCCACGTCGGCCAAGACGGCGGCCCGCATGGGGCCCTTCGCCGGCTACCACGAGAACGCCGAGCCGATGCTCAACGTCCTGCGCATGCACCAGGCCGAAGCGGCCCGGATCGACGAGGACGTCGTACCGCCCGAGCTCCTCTCGGCCGCCCAGGAGTCCTGGGACCGGGCCGTTGACCTGGCCGAGGCCTACGGCGTGCGCAACTCGCAGGCCTCGGTGCTGGCACCGACGGGGACCATCGGCCTGCTGATGGACTGCGACACGACTGGTGTCGAGCCCGATCTCGGACTGGTCAAGACCAAGAAGCTGGTGGGCGGCGGCACCATGTCGATCGTCAACCAGACGGTGCCGCGGGCGCTGTCCAAGCTCGGCTACGGGGTGGAGCAGTCCGAGGACATTGTGCGCTACATCAACGAGAACATGTCGATCCTCGGCGCCCCCCACGTGGCGCCCGAGCACCTGCCCGTGTTCGCCTGCTCCATGGGCGACAACACCATCCACTACTCGGGCCACATCCGCATGATGGGGGCGGTCCAGCCCTTCATCAGCGGAGCCATCTCCAAGACGGTCAACATGCCCGAGGACGTCACGGTCGAAGACGTGGAGCAGCTGCACATCGACGCCTGGCGTCTCGGGATAAAGGCCGTGGCCATCTACCGCGACAACTGCAAGGTGGCCCAGCCGCTGTCGACGACCAAGAAGGACCCAGTGGCGTTGGGCGGCGACACGGCGCCGGCGGGCTCGGACGCCGAAGCGCGTGACCGCGCCGTGGCGGCCCGCATCGCAGAGCTCGAGGCGGCGCTGCTGAGCGAGCAGCAGCGCACGTCGTCGTCGGTCGTCGTGGGTGCGGTGCGGGAGCGCCTGCCCCGCAAGCGCAACTCGAAGACGTTCTCCTTCCGGGTGGCCGACTGCGAGGGCTATGTGACGGTGGGCGAGTACGAGGACGGCCGACCGGGCGAGGTCTTCATCAAGGTCTCCAAGCAGGGGTCGACCCTGGCCGGGATCATGGACGCCTTCTCCATCTCCATCAGCCTCGGACTCCAGCACGGTGTGCCGCTGGCGACGTTCGTGCGCAAGTTCGCCAACATGAAGTTCGAGCCGGCGGGCATCACCGACGACCCGGAGCTGCGCATCGCCACCAGCCTCATCGACTACATCTTCCGCCGGATGGCACTGGACTTCCTCACGGTGGAGGAGCGCTCGGACCTCGGCATCCTCTCCACGCAGGAGCGGACCCAGCCGACGCTGCCCGGCGTGGAGGAGATGGCGACGCCGAGCGTGGGCCTGGTCGACGACGGGCTGAGCGCCGGTCGGGCAGGCGCCGAGCCGGCGTCACAGGCGCTGGCCCGGGCCGAGCAGCTCGATGCGCCGCTCTGCTACAGCTGCGGCAACACCATGCAGCGGGCGGGCTCGTGCTACGTCTGCGGGAGCTGCGGGTCGACCAGCGGCTGCTCGTGAAACACGCAGCCCTGTCTTTTCCGAGGGGTTGCTAAGACCACGGCCGCGCCCTTTTGGGCCCTCAGTCGGCCCCGATTTGCTGCCACCCGGAGCGCGGCCTCGGTGTACCCCGATCCCGCTCGCGCGGCGAGTGGGATGAGTCGGCACGGGCCGGCAACTGCTGGGAGGATGAAGCAGTAGAGGCTGTCGGGGACGGCACGAGCCACCATCTCGCCACGGGGCCCTGGGTCGCCGGCATCAGCTTTTTGGAGTCCGGTGAGGTAGCGGCTCCGGTCTCGGGTGGAGCACCAATGTGTGTTGCCCTCGAGGGCCGTCGAGTGGTCTCAGCAGGAAGATGTCGATAAAAGAGTGAGGTAGAGCGCTAATTCGTATAGATAAGCGAGACTCAGCAGAATTCTGGCAACGGGGCGAAGGCTCGAGCGAAGTCTCTCAGTAGGAATATGACCAGAAATAGAGGCTCTAGAGCAGAAAAAAGCATCACAATGCGCTACTGGGGCTCTTGGCACCGGCCCGCTGGGCACCCACCGAACCTCGTCGTGCCCGAGCTCTGGCCCTCCGCCGAGTCGGAAGTGGAGTGGAGATTCCTCATCAGTGCGCCGACCTTTGGACGCTGTCCGCGTTGCTAGCGAGTGCTTGCTCTCTCCTCGGGAGCAATTCATGTGATCGGTCCCGAATTTCCCACGGACATTCAACGCGGATTCACTGCTCGTGAGAATTCGCGTCGTCGGGTCTCGGGATGTCGCCGGCGTCCAATCGGATTTCGCGACAGAGCGCGCTCATTTCGCGTCGCGTTTCCGGAGGACTGCCCACCAGGCGTCGCAATCTCTGCTTCGGTGACCGGACTCGGAGGACCGAGGTCCCTATTGCGCAACCTGCGTCCGGTCTACGGTACTCGGCATGGACGAGCCAACCGAGTTGCAGCGTAACGGACACTGGAAGATGGCCGTCTGGGCCCTGCGGGTGGGTCTCGTCGCGGTCGCCACGATCCTGGTGGGCGCCATCGTGCTGTCGTCCGGCGGCACGCCATGGGTCCTGGCCGCCGGCGTGATCTTCTGGCTCGCCTGCGCCGCGGTCATCGCGACCGGATTCCTCCAAACACTGCACGACCTGCCGGAGCCTCGACCCGGGTTCTGGTCCATGCGGTGGATGATCATTCACGACGCCTTCGGCTTGAGGGTCCGGTCCGGCGCACCTCGTTGAGGGTCTGTGGCTTGCCGCGTCCGCTTTCGCGAATTCTGCGGCTCCTCCAAGCGAAGCAACAACTCGTAGGAATTAGCGGTATCGCACTCGCGTTTCGCAACTGTCAAGCAGGGTTCGCGACAGAACACGCTGATTTCGCGATACGGGACATCTGAGGTTCGTGCCGGCCGCGAGTATCTGTGGTCCGGAGCCTGACCCCGGGATCGGGGCGCTTATGTGGGCGTTCCGTACTCGCTGTCACTCACATGGTCGCCCCAGGTCGCGGGGCCCTGCGTGATGGAGAGGTGAGCCATGAATTGCCCGTGCGCAGATCCGTGCCAGTGCTCCACGGCGTGCGCAGTCCGATGGACATCGCCAGCGTGCAGCTCGACGACGTCCTCGCCCCGCGATTGGACGAGGCCGTGTCCTTCGATGACGACCAGAGTCTGACCTCCGTCATGGGAGTGCCAGGCGGTACGCGCTCCCGGGGTGAAGTGCACCGCGCCCACGTTCAGGGTCGAGACGTCGTTCGGCTCGGCGAGGCTGTCGATCCAGACGTCGCCGGTGAACCACTCGGCAGGGCCCTTCACGGTCGACTTCTTCGGTTCAGTGGCTCCCATGGTCTGCTCCTTCAGCTCCGGGTGTCATCGGTGACCTCAAAGGCCAGCCGAGAGGCTGGCGTCGCTGCCCAACTGGCCAGAAGGTCGAGGGATTCGGCGGATGGGCTGGCCGGCTCGGCGTTGTAGACGAGAATGCGCTGTCCGGCATCGCCGGCCAGCTCGAGAGCCTCATAGTCAAGCGTCAGATCGCCGACCACCGGGTGGTGCAAGGCTTTGGTGCCGGTGCGGTGGAACTTGACGTTGTGAGCGGCCCAACGGACCCGGAACTCGTCGCTGCGGGTGGAAAGCTCACCGATGAGATCGGAAGTCCGCTTGTCGTAGGGGTCACGACCGGCTTCGGCACGCAGGATGGCGACAGCATCATTGGCGATTCCGTCCCAGTCGACGAAGAACTCCCCGGCGCGCTGGTTCAGGAAGATGAAGCGGGCAATGTTCGGGGTCCCGGTGGTGTCTTCGAAGACCGGTGCGTAGAGGGCGAAGCCGAGGGCGTTGGCGGCCAGCAGATCGAGCCGTCGGTTCCGGACGTAGGCGGGTGCTGCGATTGAGTCGACGAGGCGTTGGACCGTTGGCCGGACTCGCTCCTGCGACGGGCGACGCCGGCTGTGCCCTGCCGCGGAAAGGTTGGCGGCGCGCACGAGATCGAAGAGGTGCGAGCGTTCGGCCTCGTCGAGATGCAGTGCCCGGGCGAGCCCCTCGAGGACGTCTTCGGACACGCCGGTTGCGTTCCCTCGCTCCAGCCTGGTGTAGTACTCCACGCTGATACCTGCCAACAGTGCGACCTCTTCTCGGCGGAGCCCCTTCACCCGGCGTTTGCTCAGGCTGTAGGTCGGGAGATTCGCCTCCTCCGGAGTGATCTTGGCCCGGCGGGAGGTCAGGAACTCCCGGATATCGTCCTTCGTGTCCACGTTGCCCAGGCTACGGGTCGTGCCCTCGGGGTGGGAGACCCTGCCAGTACCCCTCTCAACCGGGACTCCCATATGTGTATGGGCCACGGTTGAATGGACCCGAGGGTCGGTCTGCGAACCGCCCCATCGATCGAGAGGAGAACACAATGCGCGCTGCGATCTTCCGAGGCCCCAAAGACGTCGTCGTCGGCGAGCGCCCTGACCCCGCCATCGAACATCCCACCGATGCGATCGTGAGGGTCGTCTTGGCCTGCGTCTGTGGCTCGGACCTCTGGTACTACCGGGGTGAGTCCGAGCACGCCGTTGGTTCGATCGGCCACGAGTTCATCGGCATCGTCGAAGACGTCGGCTCGGACGTCAGTGACATCACACGCGGCGATCTGGTGATCGCCCCGTTCATCTACAGCGACATGAGCTGTCCCCACTGCCTGCACGGCTCAACCATCAACTGCATTGTGGGCGGGCCTTTCGGTGATGGCACCGTGGACGGTGGACAGGGCGAGGCGGTTCGTGTGCCTCTCGCCTCGAGCACGCTCGTTCCCGTGCCAGGTGGGGGACACGCGGAAGCCGTGCTGCGCTCATTGCTGACGCTCTCCGACGTCATGTCGACGGGCCACCACGCTGCCTTGTGCGGGGGAGTGAAAGCAGGCGACACGGTTGCGGTCGTCGGCGACGGGGCGGTCGGACTCTCAGCGGTATTGGCGTCCAAGCGTCTCGGCGCCGGGCGGATCATCTCCCTCAGCCGCCACGCCGACCGCCAGAGGCTGGCGACAACCTTCGGTGCCACCGAGATCGTCGAGAGCCGCGGTGCCGAGGCCATCGATGCAGTCCTCGAGGCCACGGGGGGAGTGGGGGCCGATGCCACTCTCGAGTGCGTGGGGACCCAGGAGTCGATAGCGACGGCGGCGGCCGTCGCCCGTCCCGGCTCGATGATCGGGATCGTCGGTGTGCCACACGGCGCTCCTCCCTTCGACCAGACGTTCTTCCACAACGTCGGCTGGCGCGGGGGACCGGCTCCGGCGCGTCTCTACATCCCCGAACTCCTCGAGGACGTCCTGGCCGGGCGCATCGACCCAGGACTTGTGCTCGACTTCGAGACAGATCTCGACGGAGTCCCCGAGGCGTACGCCGCCATGGACCAGCGCCGGGCGATCAAGTCTCTCGTTCGAGTGAGCTCGCTGTGAGCGCGTCCTGGACAGACGATGAGCTGAAGCGGATCGGCGATGCCACCGAACTGGAGTTGGCCGCTCGGCGCGACGACGGATCACTGAGGTCCTTCACGACCATGTGGGTCGTCCGGGTGGGAGAAGGTCTCTACGTGCGATCGGCTGGTGGTCCCGATCGTCCGTGGTATCGCCATGCCCTGGCCAGCCGACGCGGCCGTATCCGGGCGGGCGGCGTGGAAGCGGACGTCGACTTCGTTCAGGCCGACCCTGGGATCCATGAGGGGATCGACGCTGCCTACCACGCCAAGTACGACCGGTGGGGGCCAGACCCAGTCGGGCACGTCACGGGCCTCGGCGCTCACGGCGTGACGATCTTGCTCCTTCGCCGGGACGAGACGACCTGAGTGACGGGGCTCCGTCCACTTTCGACACATCAGCACAAGGAGGATTCATGAGTGAGGTCGTTGTCGTCCTCGGAGCAGGTTCGATCGGTCAGGCGATTGCCCGGCGTGTCGGCGCTGGGAAGCACGTCCTGGTGTCAGACCTCCGAATCGAGAACGCCCAGTTGGCCGCCGAGGTGATGCGCAATGCGGGCTTCGAGGTGAGCACCCGAGCCACAGACGTTTCCTCGAGGGACTCGGTGCACGAGCTGGTCGGCGCGGCCCTCGACCTCGGTGCGGTCACCGGGGTCATCCATGCTGCCGGCGTCTCGCCCAGCCAGGCCCCTCCGGCCGCCATCCTCTCCGTCGACCTCTACGGCACCGCACTCGTTCTGGAGGAGTTCGGGAACGTGATTGCCACCGGCGGATCAGGTGTTGTGATCGCCTCGCAATCGGGCCACCGTCTGGGTGCCCTCACTCCCGAGCAGGACGCCGCACTCGCAACCACGCCGGTCGATGAGCTACTCGCCCTGCCGATGCTCCAGGCGGACCAGGTCGCAGATTCTCTGCACGCCTACCAACTGGCCAAGAGAGGCAATTCGCTCCGGGTCATGGCCGAGGCCGTGCGGTGGGCCAAGCGGGGCGCCCGAGTCAACACGATCAGCCCCGGGATCATCATCACCCCGCTGGCGAACGATGAGCTCACCGGCCCGCGGGGCGAGGGCTATCGCCGCATGCTCGAACTCAGTCCGGTCGGTCGCGCCGGCACACCAGACGAGGTGGGGACGGTCGGGGAGCTCCTCATGGGCCCAGCGGGGGCATTCATCACCGGCAGCGACATCCTGATGGACGGAGGCGTCACGGCGTCCTACTTCTACGGCGAGCTCGCCCCTTGAGCCGCCCCGGCCACGAGGCGGTCGGAACTCCGGTCATCGCCGCTGGTCGGACCTCATCAAGACGCCTCTGCATGAACCTGGGGCGGCGAGGTGATTGCTCTCTGCCCCGGTCTGCGCGCCCGATGTCATCACACGCCGACCCACGAGATGTTGGATGGGACGGCGGATGCGAGATCCCAATCGCCTCGCCCCGAACCGGTGTGTCAGGGGCACCATGGATCGGGCATCCGGGACCAAGGTCCTGGCCGGCAAGGGGCAACCAAGCAACACTGGTATGAGTGATCCAGCGATTGACTTTGACGGCGGTGTTGGGCGTCACCGTGCTGATGTCGGTCTGGACCACCGCAGCCGCCGGCCTGTCGTTACCGCTCGAGACGGCGCACAAGACTCTGACATACTGCAACTCGCAGCAGTTGGATCTCTACATTCCGAGCACCGCTCCGACTGGCCCGATTCCAATCGCGCTGTACGTCCACGGTGGAGGATTCACTGCTGGCGACAAGTCGGATCTAAGTCCAACGTTTCTCGACGCATTGACCTCAGCGGGCTACGCCGTCGCCAGCGTGAACTACCGACTCGCCCCTAAGTCGCACTTTCCCGCCCAGATCGAAGACGTCAAGTGCGCCATCAGGTATCTACGAGCCAAGGCGAACCACTATCGAATGAACGGGAGCCAGATTTTCGCGTTTGGTACGAGTGTCGGCGGACAGCTCGTGGCGCTGGCCGCTCTCACAGGGTCGCATTCGAGGTTCGATGTCGGGGCGTATGCGAGGGAACCAAGCAATGTCGCGGCGGCCGTGGACATGTTCGGACCAGCCAATCTCACTCAAGCAGCTTCTGGGTTCAGCTCATCGGGCATAGAGGACGCCTTTGGAAGGAACGATCATGCAGACCTGGTTCTGGCCAGTCCCGTGCATTACGTTGCCCCAGACGCACCGCCGATCCTGCTGATCCAAGGCACCGACGACACCAAGGTCTTGAAGTCGCAATCCGTGGAGCTCTACAGGGACCTCAAATCAGCCGGTGACCAAGCTCGACTTCTCTTGGTTCAAAACATGGGGCACATGTTCGTGCAGGTTGGCCCGAAGCCCCTTGACCCCAGCGTGCGGAAGATCGCGCGCGAGATGGTGAACTTCTTCAACAACGAACGCAGCCGTTCGTAACGAGCCGGATGCCTTGACTTCTCCGAAGCATCTACACGCGCCGTGGGACTGCTCCCGTCATAGAGCACATCACGCGCATCACCTTGTGGCCCGGATCTGCCGTGGGGTCGAACATGCATGGACAGCCTCCGGCAATCACCGTCATTCCCCGCTTCCGACCAAACTCCGCGCCCTCTGGTGACACGCTCCCAGCTCCCATAGCGCGGTGCATCCACACTCGGTCGATTCCGAGATCGGCGCACTCGTGCACGGTCTTGGTCGTCGTCTCAGGTCTCGTCGCGGCCACAACCCAGTCCACTCCGCCCGGAACCGACTTCAGGTCGCGGTAACACGGGTCACCCTCGACTTCTTCGGCGTTGGGATTAATGGCGAACACTTCATAACCGCGGTCTCGGAGGCGCTTGTACACGACATTGCTGCCGTGATTCTTGGGAGTTCTCGATACCCCTGTGACCGCGACCCTCTTATGACTCAAGAACTCTCGGGCCGCGTCCTTCATTGTTGTCATGGCTTCGTACTCCCCACGTTGATGGACATCTTTTCCTCTCCCTTGTCAGCCAAGGGGACCTGAGGCATGGACGATCCCTGGCGAACGGCGAGAACCGTGACAGTGGCTCCGACAATCACGAAGACGGCCTGGAGCGGTTGAAATCCGATCCAGGCCAGCTCGGCGGCTTCAAAGGCGATCAGCCCTAGTCCGGCGAAGGTCGAGAGCGCTCGTGCGTGAGGCAACCTTCGTCGCTGCCATTCTGCGGTGAGCAGAAATCCCCCTCCGACCAAGGCGGCGAGAAGCGTTCCCGGCACCCGCCAGTTGGCAAAAGGGCTTCGGGTGAGGGCCGAGACTCTGGCCTGGAGCAACGAACCGTCCGGCCTCGCCACAAGCATGATTCCACCGGCCAGTGCGGTTACGCCGGTGAAGTACTCCATGCCCACGAGAGCACGGTCATCGACACGCCTCACGATGCGACTCGGCTGGTGATCGACACTTCGGTCATCTGCCGCTCAGCCACTGTGACCCCTGCATTCCAACCTGGTGCCCTCCCATGATTCGGAGGCTGACAAACGTTCGCGAGGAGACCTGTTCGGGCCAGCACCCACGCGACCACCGAGTTGGAGTTCCACATCTCGCCAACACCGAGCTCGTCGCGTCCCCAGACCGGCGTGGGAACGGAAGGCACCAAGGCGAGCGCCTGGTTGACGACGTCGGCTTCGGAAGCCAGATGGACTGGGCTGCCGACTGCGCTGGCAAGGTCAGGAATCATTCCGCCGCGCCATCGCCGAATCTCGTAGCGAAAGAGTCGGAGATGACCTGCAGGTCTCCACCCAACGGGACCCTCGGCAACGACTCCTCGCTCGCGCCGACCCCGAGCGTCGGGTATGGGCGTCATTTCGATCACGACGGATGCGCCGTCAACAGCGGCCACCAGGGCAGAGTGATAAAGGTCCTGCGGGGACCGGTGCTGCACCAATGCGGACAGGCGCTCATACGCCCTACCGCTCGCGCGAACAACGTGGGCGCCAGCACCGAGCGGGATCCAGTACAGATCGAGCGCTGCTGGTCCGGCGCGGCGGCGGGAACTCTCCTCCATTTGTCCCCACGAAGGACATGTCACAGGAACGATTGTGACGAGTTGCCCTGAAATCGGTTAGGGACCTTGGTTGTGCGCAAGCAGGGACCTTCTTCCTAACTTCTGGCTTTCGGGCGATACTCAGTGGCCTATCCCCGAAGTGCCTGCCTGAGACTGGTGGCACCTTGTCCCGGCGTCAGGGGCAGGAGCTCTCTCGCTACCTGAAATACAACATCTTGTGGGTCGCGCTGCGAAAGGGACAGCCTTTCGAATTCAAATGGAGCAAAAATGCGATTGGCTCGCGCGGCTCATGAGATGTCGTCGCGGAGAGCCCATGCGACAGAGGGGACGTTCGCGTGGCCGGGAAGGGACGTTTGACCCTAGGTGGGCCATACGTCAGAGCCCAAGGTTGATTCATGGGTCCGGAGGATGGAGGACGGCCGGTCACCCCTCTCGTGCGGGGCCTGGACTGGATGGATTGGAAGGAAACGGTCGTCGATGGGCGTGCGGCGTTCTATGGCGAGGCGGGATCGGGTCCGCCTGCGCTTTTCCTGCACGGCTGGGGTCTCGATCACAAGGCATACAAGAGGGCGCTCTCGCGCCTCGTGCGTGCCGGCTTACACGTCTACGCCCCGGCGTTGCCCGGCTTCGGCGGGACGGCCGGGCTGGAGACGACCTCGGTCGGGTTGTCCTCCTACGGCAACTGGGTGGCGACATTTCTCGACACGGTGGGGGTGAGGTCACCGGTGCTCGCGATGGGTCATTCGTTCGGAGGTGGAGTTGCCGTCAAACTGGCCCACGACCACCCGCACCACGTCCGAGCGCTGGTGCTCATCAACTCTGTGGGTGGTTCGGCGTGGGCGCACAGCGGCTCCACCGTGCGCTCCATGGCGGAACGGCCGCTGTGGGACTGGGGCATCCACTTTCCGGCCGACTTGCTTCCCATTCGCCAGGCTCGCCGCGTCCTCCCCGTCATTTTGGCCGAGGGGCTGCCGAACTTGATCCGGGACCCGCGGTCGTTCTGGCTTGCGGCGGGGCTCGCGAGGCGGGCCGATCTGACCGTGGAGCTGGACGTCCTGCGACGGCGGCGTCTGCCGGTGGTGGTGCTGTGGGGACAGCATGACCACCTTGTGACCCGTGCGTCGTTCGAGGACATGTGCCGATGCCTGGGTGATCCCGATGTGGTGACGGTGCCCGGCAATCACTCTTGGTTGCTCGCCGATCCCGAGGCATTCGGCGAGGTCATGACGAACGTGCTCGACCTCGTGGGCCGTGCGGAGGCCGGCGAAGTCGTGCGGGACGAACCGATCGACGGGGCCCCTGTGGAGGAGGCCGTCTGATGCACGGGCCCGCCTGATACAGCGACGCCGACGGGCGTGCCGCCGATGCTCCCTGACTGAGGCCGGCGGCATACGTGGAGCGCCGTCACTGTGACCAACTCAGTCTCGAGTCCGTGCCCGGATGCTTCAGGATGTCTATCGATCAGAGCCGGGTGCGGGCGCCATCCGGCTCCTTCTCGACTCGCTGGAGGCCATCCCGCAATGCCCCGGACAGTGACGTCGCCGGACTCGTGCGAGCTCTGGCATGGGCCGGTGCGAAGGCGCCGAGGCTCGTGCAAGACGGACCTCCGCACGTGCGACAAGGCGGTGGCGGCCGTCTCTCCAGGGCGCCGGGCGGGGTGGGGCCGCTCACGGAGAACGCCCTCCAACCAACCTTCTGTCCCAGGTGTCGCACAGGAAGAATCCTGCGTTCTGATCAGCCTTGTCGGGCTCCACGGTACGGCGGCCGTGTAGGCAGATCAGCCCACTCCACACCGACAGCCCAACGTGTGATGGGCTGTCGGTCGGTCGATCGGGGTGCTCAGTGGAGAGGAGGGACGGCCGTGCCCGAGAGGGACGAGGTGGAGGTGGCGGTCGTGGTCGCCCACAACGAGCGCGCCACGGTGCGGGTCGGTGACGTGTTCCTGAAGATCGACGCCGATCTGACGCGTACCGAGGTCGAGGTGGAGGCGATGACTCTGGCGCCGATTCCGACACCGGAGGTGCTGTGGCGGAAGCCACATGTACTCGCGATCGCCGCTCTGCCGGGGACAGCGCTCGGCCGGCTCGGCGAGCCGTCG
Source organism: uncultured Acidimicrobiaceae bacterium (assembly GCA_963804055.1). Taxonomy (GTDB): domain Bacteria; phylum Actinomycetota; class Acidimicrobiia; order Acidimicrobiales; family RAAP-2; genus Bog-473. The sequence continues at coordinate 1,024,119 of CAWDOU010000001.1, forward strand.
ACGGCGTCGGCGGCGGCGTGGGCCGCGGCCGGTGCCTCCGCTCGGAGATTGCACGACGCGCCGCTCCCGCCATGGCCCGGGAAGAGTGCGGAAGCTCTCGCAGCGCTCCTCCACGGCGAATGCGAGTGGCTCCTCTCGAACGGTGTCCTCCCCGCCGAACTGGTCACGCGCAACCGCGCGATTGCCGAGGCCGCGCTCCGGCCCTGGACGCCTGTGTTCATACACGGCGACCTGCAACTCGACCACGTCTTCGTCGACGGCGACGAGGTCACCGGCGTGATCGACTGGTCCGACGCCTCCCCGGGCGACGCCCTGTTCGACCTGGCCATCCTGACGTTCGGACACGAAGAGCGCCTCGGCGAAGTCGTGGCCGGCTATGGCGCCGACGTCGACCTCGACGTGATCCGAGCCTGGTGGTCGTGGCGTGGCCTGGTGGCGGCCCGCTGGCTGATTGAGCACGGCTTCGACCCGTCCTCACCGGGCTGCGAGTTCGACGTGCTCAGATCCCAGCGGTAAGCAGGAGACATCGCACGACACGGTCGGCACGCGAGCTCGTACGCTGCCTGCATGCCAGTGACCCTGAACCAGACCGAGCGTCAGTATCTGCGGACCCAGCCGCTGGCGCGCCTCGCCACGGTCGATGCGAGCGGCGCTCCCCAGAACAGCCCTGTGGGCGCGTTCCTCGACGAAGAGACGGGTGACGTCCTCGTCGGTGGCGCCGCCATGGGCGCCACGCGCAAGTTCCGCAACGTGCAGGCCAACGGCCAGGCTGCGCTCGTCGTTGACGACCTCGTCTCGCGGGATCCCTGGGTGGTGCGCGGCCTGGAGATCCGGGGCACCGCCGTCGCGCTGGAGGACGTCGACCCGCCGGTGCCGTTCATGAGTCGTGAGGTCATCCGCATCACACCGACGTGGGTGTCGAGCTGGGGTGTCGACCCCGAGAACCCGGAACGCCAGATCCGGCGTTCCTGAGCGGCCACCGACCGAGCGTCTACGGACGACGACCGTTGGGCATCAGATCGCCTGACCCCCACTGGCCGAGCGAGTTGAGCTGCACATGGTCGCCCGTGGCCTCGACGATCTGGTCGCCCCCCACGTACATGGCGGTGTGGTACACGGTGGTCCAGTCGGTCTGGCTCGTTCCCCAGAACACGAGGTCGCCGGCCGTGAGCGCGTTCAACCCCACCGGCTGGCCGGCGGTGTGGTACTGGTCGTCCGACACGCGCGCGAAGCCGACGCCCGCGCTCTCCCACGCAGCCAACGCAAGCCCGGAGCAGTCGTAGCCCACCGGTCCGTTGCCGCCCCAGATGTAGGGCTTGCCGAGTTGTGCGAAGGCGAAGAGGACCGCCCTGTCCCCGGGGGTGGCCGGGGTGAGCAGCAGCGCTTCGGTGGGTGGCGCGCCCGCGGCGTCGCCGAAGGGGTAGGCGGTGCCGTTCTGCTCCTCCACCCAGTAGCCCCGGCCCGATGTGGTCGGGACCACCCGCTCCGCCGGATCGAGGCTGGGCCCGCCGGCGGTGGAGCCGGCGAAGGCGGCGTCGCCGAAGTTGAAGATGCCCCCGTCGGAGGCCACCATCCAGTAGCCCTTGCCGTCGGGCGTCGGGGCCATGCCGACGATCGGCTGGACCAGGTGGACAGCCCCGGTCGAACCGTGGAAGGCCGCATCACCGAAGCTGAAGATGCCCCCGTCGGACGCGACCAGCCAGTAGCCCTTGCCGTCGGGGGTCGGCGCCATGCCGACGATCGGCTTGTTCAGCACGATGTTGCCGGTGGAGCCGTAGAAGGACGCATCGCCGAAGCTGAAGATGCCCCCGTCCGACGCCACCAGCCAGTACCCCCTGCCGTCGGGCGTCGGCGCCATGCCGACGATCGGCTTGTTCAGCACGATGTTGCCGGTGGAGCCGTAGAAGGACGCGTCGCCGTAGGAGAAGATGCCGCCGTCGGATGCCAGGAGCCAGTAGCCCCCCTCGTCCCGGGTCGGGGTGATGCTGACAATCGGGTGGAGCGGGACGCCGGCCGCTGAGCCGAGAGCGGGGGCGTTGCCGAAGTTCCAGACGGCACCCTGCGCGTCCGCCAGCCAGAAGTTGTCCGACGGGATCCCGGTCGATGAGGCGGTGGTATCGGCGCCGGCGGTCGAGACGCTGCCGATCCCGAGGAGCATGACGGCCAGCGCGCCCAGGCCCAGGCGGGCGAGAGAGGCCGCGAAGCGACGGGGACCGGGAGTCGATGGGTGGCCGAGCACGGCTCTGGCATCGACGCGCCAGGGGGTTTCCTGAAGGCACGCATCCGGGGGTGGGGTGGCGATTTGGGCGTGCGTTGCGCTGCGCCTCAGACCGGGTGGGCGGTCATCGCCCGGGTGGGCGCTCGGCGGAGCCCTACTTGATGACGAGCGAGTAGCTGAACGGCGCCGAGATGGGCGTCAACGTTTGGCTCCGCTTGCCCGACGAGACGATCACCTTGGTCCCACCCGCTCCGACGTCGATCGTCGCGGGACCGAGGAGGAGCTCTTTCTGGGAGCTGTTGGGATTCACGATGCCGGCAAAGGCCGGGCGCTGACCCGTGGCACCGATGCTCACCCATGAGCGACCGGTCGACGTCGTGACCGTCACGGCGTACGCCGCGATGTCGACCCGATAGGTGGCGGTGCCGTTACCGGTCGAGACCGGGGTCACCAGGGGCGCTGTCGACACTCCGGTCGAGGTGTGGTGCTGGGTCGAGTGGGTCGCATCCTGGCTGCTCGTCCCGTTCGTGTCGATGACACCGGCCTTCACGAGCCCGAGTGCGGCGCCGGCCGCGACCACGACGAGCGCCACGAGGACCACCAGGACGCGGAGCCAGCGGGCCGGGCCCGGAGCGGCCACATTCCCACGGACGGCCGGGATCTTGTCGGTGTCGGCGTAAGTCGGGTAGGCGTCGCCGAAGAGCTGACCCTGACTGTCCGTCACGGGCCGCTCAACAATGGCCGTGGCGAACGGATCAGGGCTGAGCCCTGCCTCGTCGGCTTTCACGTCCATGGCCGTCTTTCGACCTCCCACGCCCCGAACTTGAACTTCGCCAATTACTGCGGTCCCGGCGGGACCTCGGTTTCCTTCCTTGCGGCGCTGCCGGTTCTCCGTCTACCAGGATCCCACGTGGGAGGGGTCCATTGGGGCGCAGGGAGGTCGAAATTGGGCCACCGCCCCCCGTCTCGAACCGGGACGCTCCCAGAAGGGGCTCAGCGGCCCACTTTCCCGTCCAGGAGCTCCCGGGTGATGTCCATGTGTCCGACGTGGCGGGCGGCCTCCTCAATGAGGTGGAACACGGCCCAGCGGAACGTCGTCGGGCGGAACTCGCCCCGGGAGGGCAGGTCCAGCGAAGTGACTTCGTCGAGGACCGCGTCGGCCCGCCTGCTCTCCTCCCGGTAGAACGCGACGACCTCCTCGACGCCCCACCCCTCGGGGAGCTCGAACATGTGGGCCCGCCAGGCCATGTCCATCTGCTCGCCCGCGCAGATGGCCCGGAGCCAGAGCCGCTCGGTGTAGCCGAGATGCACCACGAGGACCCCCAAGGAGTTGGCCGCCGGCGTGGGCTGCCAGCGCAGCTGCGCCGGGTCGAGCCCCTCGACCTTGAAGATGGCGCTCTCGCGCAGGTGCTGGAGCCACCCCCTGGCCATGGCGAGCTCGTGGCGCGGCTCCGCCTCGTCGGGCCGCGCGACGTGCAGGGTGGGCGGGGACTCAGGCAGCGGTGTCGTGGACGGTGCGAGCTACGGGATGCTCACCGTGGTCGACGTGATCAGGGCGCCGCCGCAGACGCCCGCGTACCAGTTGGCGATGGTCGTGCCGTCGGTCTCGAGCTGCGTGTTCTTGCCCAGCGTGGCGAAGGACGCAATCATCGCCTGCAGGCTGTTGGCGTTCTGGATCGCGTTCCTGAACTGCTTCACATAGGACAGGAGGTTCTTGAACGCGGCCTGGACCTTCGGCGGCGCCGTCCTGATCACCGCCAGGGCCTTCTGCACCTGCCCGTAGTCGAGGTTGTAGGCCTTCAGCATCGACGCCTTCGCGGCCGCGAAGTTGCCCGAGGTCATCGCCTTTTCGATGCCGCTGGCTGCGGCTGTGGAGCCGGTCTGCTCGGACTTGACCGTCTTGCACATGGCGCTGTTGGGCGCGGAGCCCTTGGTCTTCGCCGCCGATGCCGCCGCCAGCGGGGCCAGGGCCAGCATCACACCGAGGACTCCGGTGCAGACTCCCACCAACATCGCCCGCTGCTTCATTGCCGCCACCTCCACGTGTCGAGCCAAGAAGGCGACGATATCCCACCCCTTCTGGTGACACGGGGGATGACCGAGGGGGCACGCGAGCCGCTCGACCACGGGGTCGCTGCCTGAACCGGCGGCCGCAGGGCGTTATGGTGGAAGCTGACGGGGCGTCAGAAAACGGGGGCACGTGTTGGATGATCTGAACGGCAAGGTTGCCGTCGTCACCGGGGGAGCGGCCGGCATCGGCCGCGGCATCACCGAAGCGTTGTTGGAGGACGGCGCCCGCGTCGTCATCGCCGACGTCGAGGAGCCGGTCCTCCAGGCGGCGGTAGCGGAGCTGGCCGAAGCGGGCAGCGTGCGGGGCGTCGTGACCGACGTCTCCTCGGCCGCCTCGGTCGAGGCACTGGCGGAGGACGTGTTCGCCCACGAGGGTGCCTGCCATCTCCTGTTCAACAATGCCGGCGTGACCTCGGGCGGCGGCGGCCGGCCCTGGGAGCAGGAGCCGAACGACTGGACCTGGTGCTTCTCGGTCAACGTCTTCGGCGTGGCCAACGGGATGCTCTCGTTCGTCCCCCGCATGATCGCCTCGGGCGAGCCCGGGGTCGTGATCAACACGTCCAGCATGGATGGCGGCATCGCGCCCGTCCCCTATGCGTCGGTCTACGCCTCGAGCAAGGCGGCGATCTCGTGCCTGAGCGAGGCGCTGGCGCACCAGCTGATCGCAGCGGGTACGGATCTGCGTGCGGCCGTGTTCTACCCTTCCGGAGGTCTGCTCGACACCGGATTGTGGACCGCCCAACGCAACCGGCCCGAAGCGCTGCAACGGACGCGGCCGCGGCCACCGGCGCCCGGCACCACCTTCGAGGAGTTCAAGCAGCAGCTCGAGGCGGCGGGTCGTCCCGTCGAGGTGATGGACCTGGGGAAGCTGGGCCGTTTCTGCGTGGACGGCGTCAAGCGCGGTGACTTCATCATCGGGTACGGGCTGGACGAGGCGGCGGAGATGCTGCACCGCCGGGCCGACGCCATCGGGGCCGGGCAACTGCCTCCGGCGGCGCTGACCTGATGACCGCCACCGCGCCCGCACCCGACCGCTACACGGTGGTCTCGGCCGACGGTCATGCCGGTGGCGACATTCAGGATTACCGGCCGTACCTGGCCAGCCGCTGGCACGAGGAGTTCGACGCCTGGGCCGCCGAATACGTCAATCCGTTCGCCGACCTTCTGGCGCCCATTGCGTATCGCAACTGGGACAGCGCACGGCGGCTGGCCGAGACGGAGTCCGACGGCATCGCGGCCGAGGTGCTCTTCCCCAACACCGTGCCGCCCTTCTTCAGCGAGGGCAATCTGGTCGCGCTGCCCCCGACGCCCGAGGACTACGAGCGGCGCTGGGCGGGCGTGCAGGCCCACAACCGTTGGCTGGCCGACTTCTGCGCCGCCACGCCGGGCCGGCGGGCCGGCATCGTTCAGGTGTTCGCCAACGACATGGCAGACGCAGTCGCCGAGGTGCGCTGGGCGGCCGAGACCTTCGACCGACCCTTCGGGGGCATTCTGCTGCCCTCGATCCCACCCAATTCGGATCTGCCGCCGCTGTGGGAGGACCACTACGAGCCGCTGTGGCAGGTCTGCGCCGATCTCGACGTGCCCATCAACATCCACGGCGGCAGCGCGTTGCCGGATTACGGGGAGCACGAGGCGGCGCGGGCAATGATGCTCATTGAGATCCCCTGGTTCAGCCACCGATCGGTCTGGCACCTCATCTTCTCCGGCGTGCTCGAGCGCCACCCGACGCTGCGCTTCGTGGTCACCGAGCAGGGCGTGGCATGGCTGCCCCGGGGCCTGCAGACGCTCGACTGGTTCTACGGCCGCATGACGACGGAGAACGCGGCCGAAGCGAAGTTCTTCGGTGCCGCCGCGGCGAAGATGACGATGACGCCCACGGAGTACTTCGCACGCAATTTCTGGATCGGCGCCAGCTTCCTGCGGCCCAGCGAGGCCCCGTTGTGCCGGGAGCTCGGGGTTGAGCACGTCATGTGGGGTGCCGACTACCCGCACTCCGAGGGCAGCTACCCCTACACCACCGAGGCGCTCCGGGTGGCCTTCGCCGACTACGCCGAGCCCGAGGTGCGCGCCATGGTGGAGTCGACGGCGGCATCCTTCTACGGTTTCGACCTCGGGGTGCTGCGGCCCATCGGTGACCGCATCGGGCCCCAGGTGGCCGACGTCGCCCAGCCGCTGGCACCCGAGAACTGGCCGACCACGACGACCTGCAACGCGTTCGACCCCACGCAGATCCTGCGTGCCTGGTGAGCAGAGAGGAGCTTCCATGACCGTCCGTTACGGCGCCCGAGCCACGCAAGTGAACCACGAGATCGAGGCGAAGAAGGCCGACATCTGGTCCGAGGCGGTCACGGCCGTCTACGAGACCGATCCCGAGATCGTGGCCGCCATCCTGCCCCCACCGCTCGAGCCGGGACCGGAGCCGCTGGTGCGCATCACCATCACCCGGGTCGAGATGCCGGGCCTGCCGGTCTTCGGCGCCGGGTGGATCGGCGTCCAGGCTCGGCACGAGGACCGGCTGGGGGAGTACCCCATCCTCATGCCCATGACGACAGAGCAGTCCCTGATCGGGGGCCGCGAGATCAACGGCGAGCCCAAGAAGCTGGCCGAGGTGGAGGTCCACCGCGACGGCGCCCACGTCTCCGCGCACATCGCCCGCATGGGCTCGGTGATCTGTGAGATCACGGGGACGGTGACGGAGACCCGGGAGAACTACGAGCTGGAGAAGACCGACTTCTGGCTCAAGCTGTCGCCCTCGTGCGAGCAGGCCGGCGTCCTCGACCAGGATCCGCTGCTGGTCTACGGCGAGAAGACGGAGAGGACCCGGCTGCACGAGACGATCGAGGGCGAGCTGATCCTCAAGGAGGCGCCGCTCGACCCCATTGCGGACCTCGTGGTGCGCCGGATGGTCGACCTCAACTGGACCGAGCGGGCGTCGACCCAGGTGGGCCGCGTCATCGGGCCGGTGCCGCGGGCGGGTGTCGAACCGTTCATCCATCAGCGCTACGACGACCTCTCGGTCCTCGGGGCAAAGCGATGAGCAGCGACCGTTACCTGATCATTTCGGCGGACGCCCACGCCGGCCTGCCCGCCGAGGGGTACCGGCCCTACCTCGACACCGCGTACCACCGTCAGTTCGACGAGTACCTGGCCGAGCGTCACGCCAACCGCGACGAGCTGTTGCGCATGAACTACGACTACATCATGGGGTGGGAGACCGACAACGAGGAGGGCCTGCGCGGCGCCTGGGACATCGACCAGCGCGACAAGGAGCTCGACGCCGACGGCGTGACGGCCGAGGTGATGTTCGCCGACGCCGACGCCATCACCGGCATGGCGTCGCCGCCCTTCGGTGCCGGCCTGTCCGCCGGTGCCATCGCCGACCCCGAGCTGGCCTTCGCCGGGGCGCGGGCGCACAACCGGTTCCTCGCCGAGATGTGCAGCCGCAGTCCCGAACGCCACGGTGGCATCGCCCTGGTGCCCATCACGCACAGTGTCGAACGCTCGGTGGCCGAGATCGAGTGGCTGGCCGAGCAGCCGGGCATCCGGGGGATCATGGTCCCGACGATGTGGCACGACCTGCAGCCGTACAACCACCCGGACTACGACCCGGTGTGGGCGGCCTGCCAGGACGTCGGCTTCCCGGTCCACACCCATTCGGGTGAGGCGCCGCAGGAGGAGTACAACGACAACATCGGGATCTATCTGGCCGAAGTGGTGTGGTGGGCGGCGCGGCCGATGTGGCACCTGCTCTTCTCCGGCGCGTTCGAGCGCTTCCCGCGCCTGAAGTACGTGGTGACCGAGGCCGCGGCCTACTGGGCCGCCGACATGATGTGGAAGTGGGACCAGTACATGGGGGGCGGCCACACGACCAAGAAGATGGCCGCCCTGCTGAAGGGGAAGATCTCCAAGCTCCCGTCGGACTACTTCGGGGAGAACATCTTCATCGGCGCGTCCACGATGTCGCGCGAGGAGATCCGTCGCCGCCACATCCTCGGCTGCGACGTCGTCATGTGGGGGACCGACTACCCGCACCCCGAAGGCACCTGGCCCCATACGCAGGAGCGGCTCCGCGGCGACTTCGGCGGCATCCCGGTGGAGGACGCCCGCAAGCTCCTCGGCGAGACGGCGGCCCGCTGCTACGACTTCGACCTCGACGCGCTGCGCCCCGTGGCGGATCGCATCGGTCCCACCCCGGCGGACCTGGGGCAGGACCCCTCGCTGCGCACCGACCCTGAGGAGGTGCGCGCGGCGCGCTGGTGGAAAGACGAGTACAAGGTCCAGGCACCGGGCTGACCGTCTCGCCATGAACCCCGGCCACATGGAGTACTGCGCCAGCGAGGACTGGCGGCGGCTGGTGCACGAGACGATCCTGCCCGTCGCGCTGGAGGACGTGGAGCTGGGCGCCGAGGCGATCGAGATCGGGCCGGGGCCCGGGTTCACGACCGACATCCTGCGCACCAGGACGGCACATCTCACCGCGGTCGAGCTCGACGAGGGCCTGGCGGCGGGGCTCTCCATACGAATGGCGGACAGCAACGTGGACGTCGTCGTGGGCGACGCCACGGCGCTCGACTTCGGTCCGGACCGGTTCAGCGGTGCGGCCTCCTTCCACATGCTCCACCACATTGCGCCGCCCGAGGCCCAGGACCGGGTGTTCGCCGAGCTGGCCCGCGTGCTCGCCCCCGGCGCCACCCTCGTGGCGGCGGACGGGATCTACAGCGAGGGCAGCGCGGCCTTCCACCAGGACGACACGTACAACCCGATCGACCCGACCGAGCTGGAGCCGCGGCTGCAGGCCGCCGGTTTCGACGACGTGCGGGTGCGGACGTACGACCTCGGATGGGTGTGCACGGCCCGACTGCGCTGACTGCCGCGGTCGCACCGTGGTAGCGATCCTGTTCGCACTGGCGGCGGCGTTCTCCAACGCCCTGAACATGATCACGCAGCACGTCGCCAGCATCGGCGACCCTGGGCACTCGAAGGGCTGGCGCTTCGTCCGCTACCTCGTCTCGAACCCGTTGTGGCTCTTCGGCTGGGTGGCGCTCGCCGGGTCGTTCGTCTTCCAGGCCCTCGCCCTGCACAACGGGCAGATGTCGGTGGTGCAGCCCCTCCTGGTGACCGAGCTGGTCTTCGCCCTGGTGTTGCGCCGGCTCTGGATCCGTCAGGAGATCAGGTCTGTGACCTGGTGGGCCGCCGCCGTCACCTGCGCCACATTGGCGCTGTTCGTGGCCGTGTCCGAGCCCACGGGTGGCCACGCCCAGCCGACCAGCTCCGCCTGGGTCGGGGCCACCATCGCTTCCGGCGGGACGGCGGCCGTCCTGGCCCTGATCGGGCGGACCGGCTCGCCGGTGCGCCGGGCGGCGGCCCTGGGTGCGGCCACGGCGATCCTGTGGGCGCTCGTGGCCACGTTCATCAAGGCGATGACGGACACGCTCTCGCAGTTCGGGCTCGTGGGGATGTTCGCCCACTGGCCGGTGTACGCATTGATCGTCGTGAGCATCGTGGCCGAGGTGCTCGGCCAGACCGCGCTGCACGTGGGCCCGCTCAGCATCTCGCAACCGTGCATGGTGATCGTCGACCCGATCGTCAGCATTGTGCTGAGCGTCTGGATCTTCGCCGAAATGTTCACCGAGAACCCGTTGCGGCTGACGGTCGGGATCGTCTCGTTCTCGGTGATGTGCGTGGCGGCTGCCGTGCTGGCGCGCACCACCCCCGCCACCATGGATCACGGCCCGGCACCGGCTACATCTCCTCCTCCGGGAAGAAGGTGACCCAGTTGGTCTGCATGGAGGCGCCGTCGGCGACGATGGTGGCGCCGCACACGTAGCGGCCGGCGGGGGAGCACAGGTAGAGGATCATGGCGGCCATTTCGTCGACCGTGCCCAGCCGGACCGTCGTGCCCTCGGAGACCAGCTCGTCGGTGAAGCCCGCCTCGGTACGCCCGACGGTCGCCAGCTCGGACTGGACCATGCCCGGCGTGGAGAAGACGCCCGGGGCGAAGGCGTTGATCGTCACGCCGCGGCGCATCAGATAGGGGGCCAGCGTCTTGACCATGTTGACGACGCCGGCGCGGGCGGCACCGGAGTGGACGAACATCGGCGCACCCCGTTCGAGGGAGAACGTGTGCACCACGTTGACGATGGCGCCCGATCCGGCCTCTGCCATCGGCCCCATGAAGCGGTTCGTGACGTTCCAGGTCCCGTTGAGGTTGAGGTCGACGACGGCCCGCCACCCGTTGTCCGTGATCGTGCTGGGCAGGGCGGGGAACTGGCCCCCTGCGTTGTTCACCAGGTGGTCGACCCGCCCGTAGCGGGCATACACGGTGTCGCGCAGCGCGTCGACCTGCGCGGGCTCCCTGATGTTGGTGGGGACGGCCAGGCAGCTGCCGCCCTCCTGCTCGATCGACGCCGCCACCTCGTCGAGGCGGGCGGCGGTGCGGCCGGCGATCACGACGCGCCCGCCCAGCCGGGCGAACGCCTGGGCCACCTCGCGCCCGAGCCCGCTGCCCCCGCCGGTGACGACGGCCACGGAGTCGGCGAAGAGCCCGGCGGCGAAGACGGAGACCGCCGGTCCGGGTCGCCACGTCACGGCGCGGCCGTCACCCGGCGAAGTCCCAGCTCTCGCCCTTCTCGTAGTGGTGCAGCACGTTCTTGGCGATGAGGATGCGGTGCACCTCGTCCGGGCCGTCGGCCAGGCGCAGCGTGCGTGCCCCGAGGTACATCTGGGCCAACGGGAGATCGCTGGTCACGCCGGCCGCGCCCCACACCTGGATGGCGCGGTCCACGACGCGGCTGTAGGCCGCCGGCACGAAGACCTTGATGGCGCTGATCTCGGTGCGGGCCTGGGGGTCGCCCTTGTCCACCTTCTCCGCCGCGTGGATCGTCATCAGCCGGGCCGCCTGCAGGTCCATGTAGCTGTCGGCGACGAAGCCCTGCATGAACTGCTTGTCCTTGAGGAGCCCGCCGTGCACCTCGCGGGTGAGGAGGCGCTCCACCATCAGGTCGAAGGCGCGCCACATCTGGCCCACCGAGTTCATGCAGTGGAAGATGCGGCCGGCGCCGAGACGGTCCTGGGCCGCCCGGTGCCCGTCGCCGACCTGTCCCAGCAGGTTCTCGGCGGGGACGCGGACCCGGTCGTAGCGGACCTCGCAGTGGTCCGACCTGGCGCCGCCCCAGATGCCGATGCCGCGCTCGATGATCACCCCGGGGTTCGAGGTCGGCACGATGATCTGGACCATGCGCCCGGGTCCCTCCTCGTCGGCAGACTCCTTGGCCCGGCACATCACGATGAAGAAGTCGGCCGCCAGCCCGTTGGAGGTGAACCACTTGTGCCCGTTGATCACCCATTCGTCCCCCTCGCGCACGGCGGTGGTCTGAATGGAGCGCGGGTCGGAGCCGGCGTTCTCGGGCTCGGTCATGGAGAAGCCCGACTGCATGGTCCCCTCAATGAGGGGGAGCAGCCATTTCTTCTTCTGCTCCTCGGTGCCGTACTTGACCAGGATGGTCTGGTTGCCCGAGTTCGGGGCCACCACGCCGAAGAGCGAGGCCGCGCCGACCGCATAGGCGAGGATCTCGTTCATGTAGGCGTGCGCCATGAAGTCGATGCCCATGCCCCCGTACTCCGGCGGGAGGTGGGGCGCCCACAGGCCCTCGGCCTTCACCTTCGCCTGGATGTCGGCACGCAGCGCTTTCGCCTCGGCCCGCTCGGCCTCGGTCACGTCGCGCCCACGGGCGTGCCAGAGGACGGACTCGTTGGGCAGGATCTTCTCGTTGACGATCCGGGCCGTGCGCAGGCGGATGTCGTTGATGTCGTCGCTGAGCCCGGCAATGGGCGTGACGTTGATGGGCATGAGCCGACCCCCCTGGTCGTCGAGTGTTCCGGGCCGAACCTTACGCAGGTTCGCCGCGGTGCTTCGTCCGGGCGACCCAGCGCCCGATCAGCGCCCGCTCGTAACGCCCGTGGCCGACGAAGCTCACCGCCCAGCGGGTGAGCGCACCGAACCGGTTCTTGAAGCCGGTCAGGAACGTGATGTGCACGACGAGCCACAGCAGCCATCCGGGGAAGCCGCCGACCTTGATCGGCCCGATCTTGGCGACGGCGGTGAACCGGGAGATCACGGCCAGTGTGCCGAGGTCGCGGTACTTGAAGGGCTTGGTCGGCTTGCCGTCCAGGCGACGCACGATGGAGCGGGCGGCGTGGGCACCCGACTGGATCGCCACCTCGGCCACGCCCGGCAGGTCACCGTGGGACATCAGGTCACCCACGACGAAGACCTCGGGGTGTGTGGGCAGGGAGCAGTCGGGAGCGACCAGGACCTGGCCGGCCTTGTTGGTCTCCGCGCCCGCCGCGCCGGCGAGGGTGGCCCCCAGGCTGGCGGCCCGCGTCCCGGCGGCCCAGACCTTCGTGGCCGCGGGGACCCACACGGTCGAGCCGTCGTGCTTGGTGATCTCGACGCCCTTCTCGTCGAGATTGGTCACCATGGCGTCGAGGTGGATCTCCGCGCCCATCTTCGTCAGGTCGCGCGCCGTCATGCGTGAGAGGTACGGGCCCATCGACCGGTTGAGGCCGTCCGCGCCCTCGACCAGGACGACCCGCGCGTCGACCGGGTCGATCATGCGGTAGTTGCGCCGGAGCGCCCGCCGTGAGAGCTCGCGCAACTGGCCGGCCATCTCCACCCCGGTCGGGCCGCCCCCCACCACCACGAAGGTCATGAGGCGCCGGCGCTCCTCGGGGTCCTTCTCGGCCTCGGCCAGCTCGAAGGCGCCGAAGATGTTGCCGCGCAGCGCCAGGGCGTCGTCGAGCGTCTTCATGGCGCACGAGTTGGTGCGGAACTCGTCGTGGCCGAAGTACGAGCTCGAGGCCCCGCAGGCCACAATCAGGCTGTCGTAGCCGATCATGATCTGCTTGCCGAACTCGTCGACGTGGACCTGGCGGGACTCGAGGTCGATGTCCTCCACCTCGCCCAGGATCACGCGGAGTGACGGATAGTTGCGGAAGACGTCGCGGATGGCCGGCGCGATCTGACCCTCCGAGAGGATCCCGGTGGCGACCTGGTACAGCAGGGGCTGGAAGAGGTGATGGTTCGTCCGGTCGATCAGGGTGATGCGCACCCTCGCCCGCTTGAGGGAACGGGCGGCGAAGAGGCCGCCGAAGCCCGAGCCGATGATCACCACGTGGTGCAGGCCCGGATCGATGCCGGCCGCTTCGCCGTGGGCCGTCCCGCTCATACGAGCCGGTCCACGACGATCTGGACGTAGTGAGCCAGCGGCATGTCCCGCACCTCCTCGGGTGTGAACCACCCTACGGCGTCGGTGGTGCCGTCGACCTCGGGCCGGAGCGTGCCCGACCAGGACGTCACCTCGTAGATGATGCGCACCGTGTGCAGGCTGGTCCCGTCGGGGATCGTCCGCACGTCCGAGAGCACGTCGAGCAGCGGCCCGACCGAGACGACCAGCCCCGACTCCTCGTGCATCTCTCTGGTCAGCGACTCGGTCGGGCTCTCGCCGTGGTCCACCCCGCCCCCGGGGAGGAACCAGCGGCCCTGCAGGGTGATGGCCGGCGACGCCCGGGCCAGGAGGATCCGTCCCGCGTCGTCCCGGCACACGCCGTAGGCGGCGATGCGCTGGCGTCTCCGGTTCCCGGGCACCCCGGAGATGGTGGTCCCGAATCGGTCCACCCGCCAACTCCCCGGGAAAGTACCCTGGCCGCGGCCTGTGCGGGCCAGATCGAAGGGGGTGCACCCGTGGACACCGCGGCCGAGCTCGAGGCCATCCGTCGCCTGAAGTACGCCTATTTCCGGACGCTCGACCTCAAGCAGTTCGACGACCTCGGCGCCCTGCTGACCGAGGACGCCACGGCGGGCTACGAGGACGGCAGGACCGTGCTCGAGGGACGCGACGCCATCGTCACCTGGCTCGGCTCGGTCCTGGGCGACACCGGCATGGTGACCGAGCACCATGGCCATCACCCCGAGATCACCCTCACCTCGGACACGACCGCCGAGGGCACCTGGTATCTGCAGGACCGGGTCATCGTGCCGGCGGCCGACCTCGAGATCGCCGGCACGGCGTTCTACGCGGATCGGTACCGCTTGACGGACGAGGGCTGGCGCATCGCACACACGGGCTATACCCGCGTCTTCGAGGAACACCGCACCCACACGACGTTGCAGGTGCGCTCGTTCAGGTCCCGCTGGGACGCGCCGGGCTGAGCGGCCCGGCGCGCCTCAGGGCCGGGTGGCCGGGCTGAGCGTGAAGCCGGGGTCGAACAGCGTGGTCGGCTCGAGCACCTTCTCAATCGCCGCGACGAAATCGGGCTCCAGCACGACGTCGAGCGCCTTGACGTTCTCGGCGATCTGCTCGGGCCGGCTGGCGCCCACGATGGCGCTGCTGACGTTCTCGTTGCGCAGCACCCAGGCCAGGGCGACCGACGCCGGGGTGTAGCCGGCCTCGCGGCACAGCGCGGCGTACGCCTGCACGGGCTCGAGGACCTCGTCGCGCAGCAGCCAGCTCATTTCGCCCCCCTCGGGGCCCGTGGCGCGCGAGCCCGCCGGCGGGCCCGACTCGCCCGGGAGGTATTTGCCGGTCAGGACGCCCTGGGCGAGCGGGGACCACACGATCTGGCCGACGCCCTCCTTCTGGGAGAGCGGGACCACCTCGGCCTCGATCACCCGCCAGATCAGCGAGTACTGCGGCTGGTTGGAGATGATGCGGTCGAAGCCCATTTCGTCGGCCATGCGCAGGGCATCCTGAATCTGCTCGGCGGTCCACTCGGAGACGCCGATGTAGTGGACCTTGCCCTGGCGCACCAGGTCGTCGAAGGCCCGCAGCGTCTCCTCGAGCGGGGTCGCGTAGTCGTAGCGGTGCGCCTGGAGGAGGTCGACGTGATCGGTCTGCAGGCGCGCGAGCGAGGAGTGGATCGATTCCATGATGTGCTTGCGCGAGAGGCCCCGGTCGTTGGGGTTGGGCCCCGTCGGCCAGTAGACCTTGGTGAAGATCTCGACCGACTCGCGGCGCACGTGCTTGAGGGCCCGCCCCAGCACCGATTCCGCGGCGCCGATGGCGTAGACGTCGGCGGTGTCGAAGGTGGTGATGCCCACGTCGAGCGCCGCCTGCACGCACGCCGCCGCCGCATCCTCCTCGATCTGGCTGCCGTGGGTGATCCAGTTGCCGTACGAGAGGGCGGAGACGAGCATGCCCGAGCGTCCAAGGTGTCGGTAGTCCATGGCTCCGGAGCGTACCCGGGTGCCCGTACGCTCGTCGGGTGGCCGGAGACGAGGCGCTGCACGTACACCGGGGACTGGACCTGCCGCTGGCGGAGATCTCCTGGCGGGCCACGACCTCGGGCGGCCCGGGCGGGCAACACGCCAACCGCACGCTCAGCCGGGTGGAGGTGCAGTTCGACGTCGCCGCCTCGCAGACGCTCGGTCCGCGCCAGCGGGCGCGCCTTCTGGAGCATCTGGGACCCGTCGTGCGGGCCAGCGCCTCGGATTCGCGGTCGCAGGCACGCAACCGCGAGCTGGCGCTGCAGCGCCTGGCCACGAAGCTCGACGCCGGGCTCCGGGTCCGACCGACGCGGGCCCCCACGCGGCCGACCAAGGGCTCGCAGGTGCGACGCGTCGACGCCAAGCGGCGCCGCTCCGAGACGAAGAGGCGACGGCGCCCGCCCGGTGACGACGACTGACCCGCCGGGTCAGCGGCGGGTGACGGCGGCCCTCAGCCGGCGAAGGTGAAGGCGGCCAGCGCCGGTCCGAGCCCCTGGTCGAGCCCGGCGAGCAACTCCTCGTCCTCGTCGGCCCGGGGGCCGCGCAGCGCGGTCAGCGCGGCGTAGCCCTGTGCCACGAGCGTGGCGTCCTCGGCGCCGGAGTCGGCCAGCCCCAGATCCCCCGAATGGGGGAAGGGCGACCCCACGGTGAGCACGATCTCGCCCTTCTCGTCGGGCTCACCCTCCATGACGGAGCGCGCCGCCTCGGCCGCGGCCGGCCCCTCGATCTCCTCGACGTTGGGGGCCTCCCAGGTCTTGGCGCCCCGCGCCGACTTGATCAGGCCGGCGCCGCTCACGCGGGCCCAGCGCAGGCCCCGGACCTCCGCCAGGGGCAGATGGGGCACGTTCAGGTTGAGCACCGTGCGCACCGGCGCAGCGACCAGCAGGGGGATGAGGGCGACCGCGAGGTCGGCGGCCGACTCCCACGGGTCGGGCCCGTCGCCGACGCGCATCGATACGGCGAGGGCGCTGATCCCGAGCTGGCTGGCGGTGAGCGCCGCGCCCACCGTGCCGGAGTGCAGCACCGAGCGGCCGACGTTGACGCCGTCATTGATGCCGGAGAACACCAGATCTGGCTTGGGCCCCACGGCGCCGAGGGCGCCGGCGATGACCGAGAGGGCGGGGGAGGCGTCGAGCCCGTAGGCCTCGACGGTCTCGGCCCCTTCGACAGAGGCTCTCTGATAGGGGATGGTGGTGTGGTCGGTGACGGACCCGACGGCGGCGCCGGCACCGCTGTAGTTGGAGCTCGGCGCCACCACGATGATCTCGTGCGCCGGGTCATGGGGCCGGCCGCCGGAGCGCTCGGCCCAGGCCGCCAGGGCCCTGGTGAGCGCCGCCAGCCCCGGGGCGCTCACCCCGTCGTCGTTGGTGACGAGAATCCTCACGGTCTGCCCACGTCCGCTCACCCTACTGCCGTGGGTTGGCGCGCCCCGGGCCGTCCATCCCCCGTTCGGGGCCGTGTCACCTGGACGTCACGCCGGGCCGCCAGAGGCCCTCACCCACGCCGAGCCCCTGGTCTGCTTCAATTCACTCGCAATGCCCGCGCCCTCGCCCAGGATCTCCATCGCGTCTCCGACCGGGCAGCAGTGGCGCATCGGGCACGGCCGCCAGGAGGTGGTCGTCTGCGAGGTCGGGGCCACGCTCCGGACCTACGCGGTCGGCCCCACCCCCGTGATCGACGGCTTCGGCACCGACGAGTGGTCCCATTCGGGCCGTGGCCAGGTGCTCGCCCCCTGGCCCAACCGCCTGGCCGACGGCCGCTACGAGTTCAACGGGGTGCAGGCCCAGGCGGCGTTGGACGAGCCCGAGCGGCGCAACGCCATCCACGGCCTGGTGCGCTGGATGCCCTGGACGCTCCAGACCCGGCACCAGAACCAGCTCTCGCTCCGGCTGCAGCTCCATCCCTCGCCGGGGTACCCGTTCTCGCTCCTGCTGGAGGTGGAGTACCACGTGGGCCGCGAGGGCCTGACCGTCACGACGCGGGCGCAGTCGCTCGAGGAGGGCGAGATCCCCTTCGGCATCGGCTTCCATCCCTACCTGAAGGCCGGCGCCGACACCGTGGACGGGGCGATCCTGCACGTGCCGGCGCGCCACACCCTCGACATGGACGACCGGGGGCTCCCGACGGGCGTGTTGACGGCGGTCGAGGGCACCGACCGGGATTACACCACGGCGCGCTTCGTCGGCCCCACCGTGCTGGACACCGCCTACACGACGCTCGAGCGCGATGGCGACGGGCTGGCCCGCGCCAGCCTCGACGCCCCCGGGGGCGTGGGTGGTGCGTCGCTCTGGGTGGATGCGGCATTTCCCTACCTCATGGTGTACACGGGCGACACGCTCGGCGAGCTCCAGCGCCGCCGGCGCGCCGTGGCCATTGAGCCGATGACCTGCCCGCCCAACGCGCTGCGCACCGGCACCGACGTGATCGTGCTGGAGCCAGGGCACGAGTGGACGGCGCGCTGGGGCATCGAGCCCCTGTGAGAGCGGGGTGAGCGCCCCCTCGTTGGAGGGCCGGGTCGTCGTCGTCACGGGCTCGTCGAGCGGCATCGGAGCGGCGACGGCACGGGCGTTCGCCGCCGAGGGCGCCGCCGTCGTGATCAATTCGGCGCGGTCGGTCGAGGAGGGCCAGGCGGTGGCCGCCTCGTTGCCCGACGCCCTCTACGTCCAGGGCGACATCACGGAGCCGGACGTGCCCGACCGCCTGGTGTCCGCCGCCCTGGAGCGCTGGGGACACCTCGACACGCTCGTCAACAACGCCGGGACGACCGCCGTGATCCCGCACCACGACGTGGCGGCGGCCTCCGTCGACGTGTGGCGCCGCATCTTCGAGGTCAACGTGTTCGGGACCTGGGCCATGACGGTGGCGGCCCTGCCCGCGCTGCGCAATGCACGCGGGTCGGTGGTCAACGTCGCGTCAGTGGCGGGTGTGCGGCCGACCGGCTCCTCCATCCCGTACGCGGCGAGCAAGGCGGCGCTCAACCACATGACGGTGTTGCTGGCCAAGGTCGTCGGGCCCGAGGTGCACGTCAATGCCGTCGCGCCGGGCCTGGTCGACACGCCGTGGACGGCCGACTGGGACGTGGTGCGCGAGGTGGTCAGCCAGGTGGCACCACTCAAGCGGTCGGGGCAGCCCGGGGACGTGGCCGAGGTGATCCTGGCGCTCGCACGCGCCGCCTACGTCACCGGCCAGGTCGTCGTCGTCGACGGCGGGCTCTCGCTGGCGACCTGAGTCCTCAGGCGGGCGGTGGGGTGACGACCCAGCGCAACACCGTCGACAGCCCCCGGGTCAGCGGGGTGACCGCCGCGGTGTCGACCAGCAGGTCGAGCGGGCCGGCGATGGAGAGGCCCAGCTCCTTGCGGGCCCAGCCGGGCAGGACGCCGATGGCGGCCGCCACGACCAGGGAGTAGACGGCGCGCTCGCTCGGCCGCCGGGCGACGCCGCGCAACAACCAGTCGCGGGCAGCCTTGGCCTGCGGGCCCGCATAGAGCTCGGGCCGCAGTCGCAGGAAGTAGCTCTCCACCTCGGCGGTCGAGCGCGGCGCCCAGGTCGCCCCGAGGTCCAGTGCCACCGGCGCCACCTCTTCGTAGTAGCGGTCACACTCCTCGGGCGTGAGGGGACGGCTGCCGTAGCGCTGCGAGGACGCCAGGAAGCTGGCCATCTCGGCGACGTGGATGAACGTCACGAGCTCGGGGTCGTCGGCCGCGTAGGGCCGCCCGTCGGGGGCGATGCCCTTGACGCGCCGGTGCACGCGGTGCACCTGCGCGATGGCGTTCTCGGCCTCGGCCACCGTGCCGAAGGTCGTGGTGGCGACGAAGGACGCGGTCCGGCGCAACCGTCCGAGCGGGTCCTCCTGATAGCTCGAGTGCTCCGCCACCCCCGCCATGGCGAGTGGGTGCAGTGTCTGGAGCAGCAGTGCGCTGACGCCGCCGACCAGCATCGACGGCAGGTCGTTGTGGACCCGACGGGCGATGCCACCGGGCGGCAGGTAGGACTCGTCGGGGTCCGACGAGATCGGGGCCGGCTCGCCCGTGATGCCGATGGCGCGCCGGACGTTGCGGGCCATGTCACCGCGGGCCGGGGCGGCCAGGCCGCCGACGAGCCGCAGGGGCGCAGCCGCGAAGGTGCCACCCAACGCGGTCGCGCGCTCCACCGGGTTCATGGACGCCACGTGAAAGTTTGGCACGCGGCCGTGGCAGAGTGCACCCCATGCGTTTCGTCGTGCTGGGTGCCGGTGCCATCGGTGGCGCGGTCGGGGGCCGCCTCTTCGAGCGTGGCTACGACGTCACGCTCGTTGCACGAGGAGACCATGGTCGCGCCCTGGGGTCCGGGCTCGTGTTGGAGTCGCCTGACGGGACGGTCACGCTGCCCGTCCGTGTCGTGGACGAGCCGGCACGGGTGTCGTGGGAGGGTGATGCCGACGGCGACCCGGTCGTCCTGCTCGCCGTCAAGGGGCAGCACACCGACCACGCGCTGCGGCAGCTGGCGCCGGCGGCTCCTCCGACCGCTCCGGTGGTCTGCATGCAGAACGGCGTGGAGAACGAGCGCCGCGTGCTGCGGATGTTCCCGCACACCTACGGCATCTGCGTGATGTGCCCGGCCACCCAACTCCGACCCGGCGTCGTGCAGGTGCACTCCGCGCCCGTCTCGGGCCTGCTCGACATCGGTCGCTTCCCCTCCGGCCTGGGCGACCACGGCCGGGCGATCGCCGATGCCATCGGCACCACGACGTTCCAGTCGGTGGCCCGGCCCGACATCATGCGCTGGAAGTACCGCAAGCTCCTGATGAACCTGGCCAACACGGTGGAGGCGTTGGCCGGCCCCGAAGGCCGCTTCGGGCCCCTGGCACGGGAGGCGCAACGGGAGGGCGCGGATGCGCTGGCGGCGGCCGGGATCGACGTGGCCTCGTCCGAGGAGGACCGGGAGCGGCGGGGGGACCTCCTGCAGATGGCCGCCACGTCCTCGGGGGAGTGGCAGGGCGGCTCCAGCTGGCAGAGCCTCGCCAGGGGCACGGGGTCGATCGAGGCCGAATTCCTCAACGGCGAGATCGTCCTGCTGGGCGCGCTGCACGGCGTGGCGACACCTGTCAACGCGCTGCTCCAACGGCTGGCGGTCAGGGCCGCGGCAGAGGGTGCGGGAGCCGGGACGTGGCGCATCGAGGAGCTCAGCGAGCTGGCGGGCGTCCCACAGGACGCCTGACCAGCGTCAGTCGGCGTGCAGCGCGGCGCGCACCTCGTCGTGGGGGTCGGGCCGCAGCGAGCCCGGCGTGTCGACGCGGACACCGTGGACCGTCCCCTCGAAGCGTGCGGGCGGCGCGTAGCGGGCGGACACGGGGAAGCCGCTGTCCCAGCCGAGGCGCAGGCCCGCTCCGCCGTGCTGGACGGCGAGGGGCAGCATGCCCTGCACCGGAGTCCCGTCGACCTCTGCGCCGTCCACGCGCAGCACCATGCGACCGGGAGCGCCGTCCGGGCCGACCGCATAGGAGACGGTCACCCCGTGACGGCCCGCGACGAGGGGTGAGGGCATCGCCAGCTCGAGCGCGTCGGCGGCCCGGGCGAAGGTGAAATGGGGCCGCCCGTCGACGAGGTAGAGCGCGTAGCCGCCGAACCAGTCGCCGAGGGCGAAGACCACGCCGGACGCACCTTCACGGTCGGTATCGATGTCGGCCGTGATGTCGAACCCGCCCCAGAGGAGGGGAACCGACTCGTCGGCCACGGGCCCGCCGCCCGGCCGGAAGGTCCGCGACGGTCCCGCCGGCCAGGCCGGGGGGATGAACCCGCCGAACCGGTCGACCAGGCCGTCGGAGATCGGCAGGACCTGGTTGCGCTGCGCCTCGGCGTCCCACAGGTCACGCAGGCGCTGCAGGCGATCGGGCTCGTCGCCGGCGCGGTCGGTCGACTCGGAGAAGTCCACGGTCAGGTCGAAGAGCTCCCAGCGGTCGTCGGCGAAGTCACGGCTGCCGACGGCCAGCTCCTCCTCGTCGAGGATGCCGGTGCTGATGTGGTTGGTGGTGGCCTTCCACCCCTCGTGGTAGATGGAACGCGAGCCCATCATCTCGAAGTACTGGGTGTGGTGGACCTCGGGCGCCGCCGGGTCCTCGAGCGCGCCCAGGAGGCTGACGCCGTCCACCGGCTGCTGGGCCACACCGTCGACCTCGGTCGGGATCTCGAGGCCGGCGGCGCCCATGATCGTCGGCATCAGGTCGATGGCGTGGGCGAACTGGCCGCGCACGGTGCCCGGCTGCGCGATGCGCCCGGGCCAGTGGACGATCAGCGGGGTGCGGGTCCCGCCCAACCAGGTGTAGCGCTTCCAGAGCTTGTGGGGTGTGTTGCCGGCCCAGGCCCAGGCCCACGAGTAGTGGTTGTAGGTGCTGAACCCGCCCCAGTCGTCGTAGTGGGCGAGGTTCTCGTCCATCGACTCCCGGATGTGCGCGGTGAACCGGTGCTCGTTGAAGCTCCCCGCCTTGCCCCCCTCGGCGCTGGCGCCGTTGTCGGAGAAGACCATGACGAGCGTGTTGTCGAGCGCCCCCAGATCCTCGAGGGAGGAGAGCATCCGGCCGATCTGCGCGTCGGTGTGCGTCAGGAAGCCCGCGAAGACCTCCTGCTGGCGGGCCAGCATGCGCCGCTCCTCGGCCGGGAGGTCGTCCCAGGCCTGGACCCACTCCGGCCGTGCCGTCAGCACCGTGCCGTCGGGCACCACGCCCGCGGCGCGCTGGCGCTCGAACACCTCGGCCCGCCAGGCGTCCCAGCCCTTGTCGAAGACGCCCCGGTAGGGCTCGACCCACTCGGGCCGCACGTGGTGGGGGGCGTGCATGGCGCCGAGGGCGAAGTACAAGAAGTAGGGCTTGCCGGGCGCCCCCTGCTGTTGGTCCTGCACCATGCGGACGGCCTGGTCCGCCAGGTCCTCGCTCAGGTGGTAGCCCTCCTCGGGCCGGCGCGGCGGCTCCACGTAGTGGTTGTCGCTGACGAGATTCGGGGTCCAGTGGTTGGTGTCACCCTGCAGGAAGCCGTAGTAGCGCTCGAAGCCGAGTCCCAGGGGCCAGGTGTCGAAGGGCCCGGCGGCCGAGCGCTGCCAGCGCGGCGTCAGGTGCCACTTGCCGACGGCCATGGTCGAGTAGCCGGCGTCGCGCAGCAGGCGGGGGAGCGTGGCGGCCGTCCTGGGCAGCCGGGCGTTGTAGCCGGGGAAGGCCAGCGGGATGTCGGCCAGGAAGCCCATGCCGACCGCATGGTGGTTGCGCCCGGTGAAGAACGAGGCCCTGGTCGGCGAGCACAGCGAGGTGACGTGGAAGCGGTTGAACGGCGCGCCACCGGCGGCCAGGCCGTCGAGATGGGGCGTCCCGATGTCCGAGCCGAAGGCACCCAGGTGGCCGAAACCGGTGTCGTCGAGGACGATGGCGACGACGTTGGGCGCGCCCTGTGGCGGCTTGGGGTCGTGCGGGAAGCGAGGGGTCGACTCGGCCGTGGTGAAGCCGATCTGCTGGCGTTCGTCCATGCTCCGAGAGGGTAGACCCTCGGCCCGCTCACGGCCCCGCACGCAGGGCTAACGTGGCAGTCGATGCTGGGCCACGTTCCTGGACCGCCGCAGCCTCACTTTCCCGAGGGCGTGGGGCCGTTCATCGGGTATCTCGCCACGCGGGAGCCGCGGCCGCTCGACGACCGTGCGCCGGAGGAGGCGGCCTGGGGCGACGCCGACGGCGCCGTGCTCGACCAGTTCGCCGACGTCGGGGACTGGGAGCCGATGCACCGGCCGCTCGTGCAGGTGATGGCGGTCATTGTGTCGATCTCGTTGGTGGTGGCCGGCGTGGGCACGGTGCTCGAGATCCTGCTCTCCGCCCGCTGACGCACTGACCCCGACGGGCGTCGGGGGTCCGGCGCCTTCCGTGACGGCGGGGCCGATCGCGCGTCACTACTCCTGGCCGCACGGAGTACCGGCGACATGTTCGTGACACGCCCGCGAACAGCGGATGAATCTCTCGCGTCGCAGCCTCGCGCGCAACGCCCGTCGATGTAGGAATTCCCAACTCGTTCTCAACAGTGGCTCGTGGGCGGAAGGATGCAGATGCGCATGGAGGTTTTTTCGCGTGGTGGTCGAGGTCGTCTCCTGAAGGGGGGGCTGGCCGTGGCACTCGTCGCCGGCGTGGCCATCACGCCACTCGCGGTCGCGCTCGTGTCGTCGCCGGCCGGAGCGTCGACGTCGAGCTACACGCCCGCAACTCCGCAGCTGGCGACGATCACCAGTCCCGCCGGCTGCACCGGCTACGGCTGCGCCCCGTGGAACCTGTCCCAGGGAGACAGCGCGTCGGCGTCCTACCCCGAGTCGGACCTCGTCCCCTCCTACGTCCCCGGCGGCCCGACGACGACGACCGGCGGCACGACCGAGCCCAACATCGCGGTCTACCCGTCGGCCAACAGCGCCACCGTCAACGTCTCCCCGTACTCCAGTGGCGTGGTCGGGACGCCTGGGCCCCTGGACGACTACTGCGGGACCGGGAACCAGGCCGCCGAGTCGACGCCGTCGTCCACCCCCTCGCGTCAGCCCGCCGGGACGACGCTGCCCCTGGCGCCGGCCTACTTCCCCCACGTGGTCCCGAACTCCGACGGCAGCCTGACCGGCTACTTCGACTACCGCCCCAAGGACGCCGACGAGGCGCTGGTCATCGCCAAGTCGACCGACGGCGGCCACAACTGGGTCTACGAGGGCGAAGCGCTCGAGCAGGACCCGGGCTACTGCCCGTCGGCGGACACCAACGACGACGGCGAGGGACACGCCAACGTCATCAGCGTCGGGGGCGTCTCCCGGCTCTACACCCTGGAGCGGGCCGCCGGTGACGCCACCGGCGTCGGCATGCTGGTCCACACGTTGTCGAGCTCCGTCGGCAGCCCATCCTCCCCGTACGGGCTGCCCGGGTCGGAGAAGTCGGGCATCGACCCCGACTCGTTCGTCCCCAGCGGCACGGCCACCGTGACGGTGAGCCACGGCACCAGCTCGACCATCACGGTGCAGTCCACGGGCAGCGCCAACTCGCCGGAGCAGCTGATCGCCGGCGGCTTCGTCGACCTGACGCAGACCCCGGTCCCGACCGCGAGCTCGGTCATCACCTGCACGGGCGCCACGGCCACCACGCTGACGACGTGCACGACGCCGTCGGGAAGCACCGTCAACGTGGCGGCCGGCGACCTGATCGAACAGGTCATCGGGTACGTGAGCGGCGCCACCAGCGTCTCCCCCGGCCCGAACAACTCCATCGGGACCAGCGGCGCAACCATCACCGTGGCCACCACCGCGACCGGGTCCACCAAGGGCTTCACCAACGCGCTGACGGGGACGACCTACAACAACAACGCGCCGAACAGGGCCTACATCGACGGCGTGGCGGTCTACTGCGACCAGGCCAACGCCAACCCGACGAACAAGATGGAGGACTGCACCACGGGGCCCGCCGGGAGCGCCCTGAGTGCCGCGAACGGGGACCCGATCACCTCGGACCCGATCATCCCGAGCACCGCGACCGTGACGAGCGGACTGGTGGCGCCGGACGGGATCGTGGGCACGCTGCCGAGCTACCCCGGCGCGCCGGCCGGCTCCACGGTCGTCATGTACACCGAGAAGGAACTGGCCTACTACGTGGCCGGGACGACCACGAACAGTTCCTCCACGACCTTCGGCTCGGGCAGCTTCACGCTGACCTTCACCCCGTCGCCCTACGAGTCGGCCGACATGCCGGCCACGATCTCGCCGGCGAGCCCGGTCACGGTCGAGATGGGAGACAACACCACCGGGTCGACCTTCGTGCCGGTGACGTGCACCGGGTCGACCACGGGGTCGACAGACACGCTCACCGGGTGCACCGTGCCGACGGCCGACCAGGCGGACAAGTACGCATCCACCAGCCTCATCGGCGCCCCGGGTGCCGCACTGGTGCCCCCGTCCACCCTGGGACTCACGGGGGAGGGCAGCACCAGCGCGGCCAAGCTCTTCAAGAACAACGAGGACCTCACGGTGCTGCGGGTGGCCTACACGACCGACGGGGTGGACTTCAGCACGACGGGACTGGCCAACGGCGGCGTCATCAGCGGCGGCAACAACTGCGGCACCAGCGACCCGGCGATCTGCTCGTCGACCAGCAGCTACGACGACATCAACAACCCCGCGGAGACCGTCAGCCCCTCCAACCTGAACACGTACGCCGCCAACGACAGTGCCAACGGCACGGCCGGGAGCGCCGGCGGGACGGACCTCGGCGGCACGGCCGACCTCGACGAAATGCGCTGGGTCGGGTCCGCCGGCTCCATCGTCGTCAACCCGGATGGTTCCTACGGCCTGTTCCTGTCCGGCGCCTGGGCGGCCGACGGGGACAGCGACTCGTTCAACCAGATCTTCTACGCGCAGTCGACCGACGGTGAGAACTGGTCGGTGCCGACGCCGGTCGTGAGCACCGACTATTCCTTCTCAGCGTCGTCCTACCAGGACGCGCACCCGACCACCGCCCTCGGCATCAGCGCCTACTACGAGGGGCGCGCCTATGGCGCCAGCGTGGTGCAGAACCCCGACGGCAGCTTGACGATGCTGTTCGCCGGCTACCGGCTTCCCAAGACGGTCGCCGATGCGGGGACGACTTCCGTAGGCACAGGGAGCTCGCCCTGGACGATCGGGTCCACCGACCCCGCCCTGTACCGGAACATCCTGGTGACGACGCTGTCGTCGGCGACGACCCCGGCCGTCGCCACCACTTCCACGCTGACGACGCCCCCGACCTCGCCCGCCGTCGTGGGCCAGTCCGAGACCGTCTCCGCCACGGTGGCGCCGGTCGCACCCGGCACCGGGACGCCCACCGGGTCGGTCGCGTTCTCCGACGGCGGCGCCTCGCCGTTGTGCACGGGCACGCTCGACGATTCGACGCCCGACACGGCCAGCTGCACCTACACCTACAGCGGGCCGCAGTCGTCGCCCGACAACGTGACGGCGGACTACGTGGGCGACTCGAACTACGCCGTGTCGACCTCGCCGGCCGCACCGGTCACGGTGAACCAGGACGCCACCACGACGTCGACACCGTCAGCGAGCAACGGCGGGAGCCCGGCCGACCCGGCAGTCGTCGGTGAGCCCGTGACGCTGTCCTCCTCCGTCACCGTGAACGCGCCGGGATCAGGCAGTCCGACGGGCTCCGTGTCGTTCTCCGACGGTGGCTCGGCGCCACTGTGCGCGGCGACGCTGGACGCGCCGACCGGCTTCGCGTCGTGCACCTACACGCCGACGACCTCGACGCCGGGTGACGAGATCACCGCAACCTACGGCGGCGACACGAACGACGCGTCGTCGACATCGGCCGCCGCGCTCGACGAGGTGGTCGACGCCGCGTCGACGTCGACGGCCCTGACCATCACGCCGACGGCACCGATCGTGGGGCAGACCGTCACGCTGTCCGCGACGGTGACGCCGGACGCACCGGGTGCAGGGAACCCGACCGGGACCGTGTCCTTCGACGGGAGCGGTGCGACCCCGCTCTGCTCGGCCGTCCTGGCCGGGAGCCCGGCGACGGCGTCGTGCACGACGACCTACACGAGCGTGACGAGCGACACCATCACCGCCACCTATCCCGGCGACGGGAACTTCGTCGGGTCCAGCGCCAGCAGCACCGTGTCCGTCGACCAGGCGATGACGTCGACGGCGGTGGTGCCCAGCGACCCGGCTCCCGTGGTCGGCGAGCCCGTCACCTACACGGCCACGGTGACCGTGACGCCACCGGGATCGGGCACGCCGACCGGGACCGTCACCTTCACCGGGGACGGGGATGCGACGGTGTGCGCCAGCGTGCCGGTGAGCCCGTCGGGGACGGCCACCTGTCAGCAGACGTACACGACGACGGGCGCGGACGACATCGGTGCCGCCTATTCGGGGGACACCAATTTCCGCGCTGTCGAGCTCTTCCACCTCGGTCACCGTGGGGCAGGACGCCACGACCACCACCGTGACGGCGAGCCCGAGCCCGGCCGTGGTCGGCGAGCCGGTCACCGTGTCGGCCACGGTGGCCGTCGTGGCCCCGGGGGCGGGCACCCCGGGGGGGACGGTGTCGTTCGCCGACGGCGGCGGGAGCTGCAGCGGAACCCTGAGCTCGTCTGCCCCCTTCGTGGCCAGCTGCACGACGACCTACTCCTCGCCGGTGTCGGGTGACACGGTGACGGGTACCTACAGCGGTGACGGCAACGACGCCTCGTCATCGGGGACGACGGCGGAGACGGTGAACCAGGATGCCACCACCACGACGCTGACGTCGAGCCCGACCTCACCCGTCGTGGGCCAGCAGGTGACGTACACCGCCACCGTGGGCGTGTCGTCGCCGGGAGCAGGCGCGCCCGGCGGGACCGTGGTCTTCTCCGGCGACGGCCCGACCACCTACTGCACCGCCACGCTGAACAACGCCAGCCCGCCCACCGCCACCTGCGCCAGGACCTATGCCGGCACCGGGAGCGACTCCGTCTCCGCCGCCTACGGCGGGGACACGGACGACCAGGGCTCCGTCGGGACCGAGGCGGTCTCCATCGGGCAGGATGCCACCACCACGACCGCGGTCTCCGTCAGCCCGACCTCGCCGGTGGTGGGCCAGACGGTCACGCTGCGCGCGACGGTGGCGGCGACCGCGCCGGGTGCCGGCACGCCGAGCGGCGCGGTGGCCTTCTCCGGCGACGGCGCCAGCTGTTCGGGAACGCTCTCCGGGGGGAGCACGGACACGGCCAGCTGCACGACCAGCTTCCCGGGCGCGACCTCGGGTTCGCTCACGGCGACCTATGGCGGCGACACCGATGACGTCGGTTCGTCCGGCACGACGACGGTGGCGGTCGGGCCGGCCGACACGACGACGGCCGTCACGTCCGACCCGCCCTCCCCGGTGGCCGGGCAGAGCATCACGCTCACCGCCACCGTGGCGGCCAAGGCGCCCGGCGCGGGCGTCCCGACGGGGACGGTGACCTTCAGCGGAGCCGGCGGGCCACTGTGCTCCGGCGGGCTCGTCGAGGGTTCCGCCGACACGGCCAGCTGCAGCACCACCTTCACCGGAGGGTCGTCCGGGACGATCACGGGCACCTATGGCGGCGACGCCGACTTCAACGGGTCGAGCGGTTCCGTGAACCTCTCCGTCGGCAAGGGCGCCAGCGCCACGACCGTGACCTCGTCGGCCGATCCGGGCGTGACGGGGCAGTCGCTGACCTTCACGGCGACCGTCGGCGCCGTTGCGCCCGCCACCGGCACCCCGGCGGGAACGGTGACGTTCGCCTTCAGCGACCCGGTGCCGACCAAGGGGCCGGGCCATCTCGCCACGCCGAGCTGCGGGAACGGCGGGAGCGCGGCCGACACCGTGACCCTGAGCGGCGGCAGCGCGGTCTGCACCATCGGGGGGCTTCTCGTCGAGCAGTCCCCGCTGACCGTCACCGCGTCCTACTCGGGGTCCACCGGCTTCGACTCGTCGGCGTCGTCGACCTTCACCGAGACCGTCGGCAAGGCGCCGTCCACGGTGACCATCACACCGAAGCTCAATCCGACCGTGACCGCCAAGACGGCGAGCTTCTCGGCCATCGTGGCCGCGGCGGCACCCGGCGCCGGCGATCCCACGGGCACGGCCACATGGACCATCACGAGCGCCGGGGGCACTGTCGTCCCGTGCAAGACCTCCAACACCACCGTGAACAAGAAGACCGGGAAGACCACCTGCGTCGTCGGGCCGCAGGAGCTCTCCGCCGCCAGCGGCCCCTACACGGTCAGCGTGGCCTACCCGGGCGACACCAACTTCGACGCCTCTACGGGGACCTTCACGCAGGACGTCTCGCAGACGGGGTCCAAGGTCAAGGTCACGGTGAGCCCCCCGGCATCCTCGGGCAGCCCCGCCACCATCACGGCGACGGTGACGGGGACGCCGGCCAGCGCGGGAACCCCGACCGGCACGGTGACGTTCGCCATCACGTCGATCTCGGGATCGCCGGTCTCGTGCGACACGGGCAACACGGCGACCCTCGCCTCCGGCAGTGCCACCTGCACGGTCACCTCGGCGCTGGTGCTCGCCGGATCGCCGTATTCGGTCGTCGCCACCTACGGCGGTGACGGCAACTTCACGACCAGTGCGTCCAGCCCGAGGCCCGTCCACGTCCCCCGGTAACGGGGGCGGCTAGGACGACCGGGTCGCCCCGCCGGCGCCCCGCCGGCGGCGGAAGACCACCGTCAGCACGACGCCGAGGACGACGAGGCCGCCGCCGATGGCAGCCGCCAGGATCCACGGGTCGGTGCCGCCCGCGAGCGCGGTGCGGGCCGTCGTGGTCGTCGTCGGGTGCGTGGTCGTGGTGGACGTGCCTGCGGTGGCTGCGGCCGACGGTGCCGAGAAGGCCACCACGCGGTCCGCCGAGGGCGCCAGGAGGAGGCCGGCGCCGACCGACGGGGTGGGGAAGTGGTTGGCCGGGGCACCGATGTCCGCCTGCGCGCTGACGGCGCCCGAGGAAGGGTTGAGTCCGTAGAGGGTGCCGTTCGAGCCGATGGTCCAGACGAGGCCCCCGGCCACAATGGGCGGTCCGCCGCCGACCGAGGAGCTCCAGAGCGAGCGGAGCCCGGCGGGTGAGCTCGAGACCTGGAGTGCGACCGGCCCGTCCTGGCAGGGCAGGTAGACGGTGGCGCCCTCGAACGCCAGGCCGCCGTCGATGTCGGTCCCGCAGGCGTCCGCCAGCGCCGCCTCCTGGCCACCGATGCCGCCCAGGCTCGACCCGTTCAACAGGTAGGCGGTGCGCGACTTGGAGCCGGCGACCACGTGGCCGTCGGGAAGCAGCGCCACACCGGTCGAGAAGTCGAGGTCTCGCGCGTTGTCGGACGGCCACGAGGACGGCGCGAAGAACTGCTCCAGGCTGAGCGACGGCGAGAGCTCGAGCACCGAGTCGCTGTCGTCGTAGGCGTGGCCGGCGGAGGTGACCGACCCGTTGCCCGCGGTGACCCAGATGTTGCCGCTGGAGTCGATCGCCGGCGCAGCGCCACCCATCCAGACCGCGCCCTGGGACTCGCCCGGCACCCGAGTCGACGTCGAAGGTGGCAGGCGTGCCGCCGGCCTCGGGCACCGACATGACCCAGCCGTGGTACGTCGAGCAGTCGCCGTAATTGCCGCCGTAGCCGAAGACGACGCGGCCGGCGTCGAGCGTGAGCCCGGTGCGCTGGAGGATGGCCGACGGAGTGGAGCCCGCCGGGTCGACGTTCTGGTCCAGCTCCACCTTGCCGGTCGCTGCACTGAGCCCGACGAGCTGATGCGCTGGACGGCCGTTGCTGAGCTCGTCGGCCACCACGAAGAGCTCGCCGCTCTGGGCGTCGAGCACGGGCGTGCCGGTGATCCCGACCGTCGGCGTGATGTCGCCACAGGGGAGCGAGGACGCCGGGACGGGCGCGGCCAGGTGTGACGACCAGGCGATGGCGCCGCTGGCTGCCGAGAGGGCGTAGACGGTGTCGTTCTCGGTCGCCACGAAGACCAGCCCGCCGGACACCAGGGGCTCGCCGTACAGCGAGCCGTCGAGGGCCGGGGAGGTCCAGGCCGGCGAGGACACGTCGACGGAGGTGACCGAGGGCGCCACCCCGCTGCCGGCGCCGTCGCCGTGGTAGACGGTCCAGGCGGGGGCGGCTGCCCCCACGGTCGCGGACGTGGCCGGGCCGGCCGGGCCCGACGCCGATTGCGACGCCGAAGCACCCTGGGCGAGCGCCAAGGGGAGGAAGAGGGACACGACGATGCCGCGCCGGGCCCACCGGGTGCGAAGGGCGCGCCCCGGGCGGTCGTGGCTCAGGCCTCGCCTGATCGGCCCCTCCGGCGCAGTGTCGAGTCGACGGCGACGGCGACGAGCAGGACGGCTGCCGTCGCGATGTCGGTCCCCGCCGTGCTGATGTTCAGCAGCGCCAGCCCGTTGGTGAGGGTGGCGATGACCAGGCCTCCCAGGAGCGGGTGGATCGGCTTTCCGTGTCCGCCGAACAGGCTGGCCCCGCCGATGACCGCGGCGGCCACGGCGTAGAGGACGTAGGTGCCCCCGTCGAACCCGACGGAGAGCGAGCCCAGGCGGGAGGCGTAGACCACTGCGGCCAGCCCGGCGGTGAAGCTGCAGAGGGCGAAGGCGACGGTACGGATCCGCGCCACCTTGATGCCGGCTCGACGTGCGGCTTCCGGGCTGGCGCCGATCGCGTAGATGTAGCGGCCCAACCGCGTGCGGGCCAGGAGGAACGACTGGGCGAACAGGATCACCACGATGACGGGGATCACCCACGGGACGCCCTCGACGACGACGAGCTGGCCCCGGTTCAGGTTGCACACGTAGACCAGCACGACGCCGGCCAGTCCTGCTGCGCCGACGGTGAGCAGCGTGATGCTGAGGGGGGGCACGCTGAGCCCCTGGGAGCGTCGCCTGGCCGCGTTGAAGAGCGAGACTGCGGCGAACAGGCCGACGACGACGACCAGCGTGATCCAGCCGGCCACCGGCGTCATGTTGCCGCTCACGAGGTCGTCGATGACCCCGTTCGAAATGGAGATGACCCCCCCCACGGCGCCCTTGTCCACGTCGAACACGTAGATCAGGACCCCTTGCCAGCCCAGGAGCCCGGCCAGCGTCACGACGAAGGAGGGGATCTTGAGGCGGGTGATCACCGTGCCCTGGAAGGCCCCGATAACGGCGCAGGCCGCCATGCCGACGAGGAGCGCGGCCCACCACGGCCAGTTCTGTGGTGATCCCATGAGGGCGAGCGCGATGGCGGCTCCCACCGCGCCCACGAAGCCGACCGAAAGGTCGATTTCGCTCAGAATCAGCGCATACAGCTCGGCCATGCCGAGCAGCACGATGAAGGCCGCCTGGACGAAGAGGTTGACGATGTTGGTGGCCGTCAGGAAGGAGCTCGACTGCGACTCGAAGAAGACGCAGATGACGATGAGGCCGATGATGATCGGCAGCGCGCCGCTCTCGCCGCTCCGGATGCGCCGCCACCATGCGTGCAGATAGTCACCGATGGACTCGGCGAAGACGTCGGGCGCCAGAACCGTGAGGTCCTCGGGAGCGATGGCGCTGCTCGGGGCGGCACCGTCCGCCGATCCGGGCGGGGTGTCCTTCGGGGTGGCCGGTTCGTCGATGGTTTCGGTCATTGTGCGCTCACCCGGCGACCCGGGCCGATTGGCCCGTCGTCATGTAGTCGACGACGACCTGCCGGTCGAACTCTTCGGCAGGGCCCTGCACCACCATCTGCCCGAGGTAGAGGACCGCGATCTCGTCGGCGACCTCGAAGACGTCGTTCAGGTTGTGAGAGATGAGGACGACCGCCGTCCCGTTGTCCGACAGCCGCTTGATGAGGTCGAGCACCTGCCGGGTCTGCGCCACTCCGAGGGCGGCCGTGGGCTCGTCCATGATCACGAGCTTGGCCTCCTGCATGACCGCCTTGGCCACGGCGACGGACTGGCGCTGGCCGCCCGACAGTGAGGCCACGGGCTGGCGGATGGAACGGACCGTCGTCACGTGGAGGTCGGACAGGGTCTTGCGGGCCGCCAGCTCCATGGCCGACTCGTCGAGCAGGCCCAGTCGCAAGATCTCGTGGCCGAGGAACATGTTCTGCACGATGTCCAGGTTGTCGCAGAGCGCCAGGTCCTGGTAGATGGTCGTGATCCCGAGCGCCTCGGCGTCATTGGGGCTGTGGATGTGGACCGGCTTGCCTTCCCAGATGACCTGGCCCTCGGTGGGCTGCCACAGGCCCGAGATGGTCTTGATGGTGACCGACTTGCCTGCGCCGTTGTCACCGGCGAGGGCGGTGACCTTTCCCGACTGGACGGTGAGGTTGACGCCACTCAGAGCCCTGACGGCACCGAACACCTTGCTCACGCCCCGGAGCTCCAGCAGCGGTGCGCCCTCGGTCATCGTTGGTTGCCCCCTGTGCGACGCGGAAACGAATCATCATGACCGCTCCCAGTGGCCGACCCCCGCCCGAATGGGACAGGGGTCGGCCAGGAAGCATGTCTGTGGTGAGGACACTACCCATTTGGGCACCATCCATCCGGTGATCGTTACGACGTGATGCCCGCCGCCTTGCAGGCACTTGCGTACGAGCCGGCGCAGAGCTGCGAGGCAGGCACGAAGTTGTCCTTGATGATGGTGGCGTTCATGTTCGAGGTGGTGACCCACTCGGGCTTCTCGAGGACGGACGGGACGCTGACGCTGGACGTCGTGTCCTCGGTCTTGCCGTTGACCAGCGAGGCCGGTGGCGTCTTCCCGGCCCGCAGGTACAGGGCCAGGGCGACCGCCGCCTGAGCCTCCAGGTAGATCGGCTTGTAGACCGTCCCACACTGGTAGCCCGAGAGGATGTTCTGCAGCCCGGTCAAGGTCGCGTCCTGGCCGGTGGTCGGGAAGGTCTTGGGCTTGACGTGCTGCGACTGCAGGTACGTGATGATCGGGGCACCGGTCTCGTCGTTGGGGATGAGCGCCGCGTTCACGTTCGGGTGCGCCGTGTAGACGGCCTGGAACTCGGTCTCAGCCGTCGGGCCGTCCCATGTGCCGGCCGTGTGCGCCACGACGACCCACTTCTTGGACGTGAAGTACGGGTTGATCACCGAGTCGTAGCCCTGGGCGAACAGCGTGGCGTTGTTGTCGGTCACGGCGCCGTGCATGACGACCACCTGTGGCTTCTTGACGTGCCACGCCGAGACGCAGCTGACCAGGCCCTCGCCCATGACCTTGCCGACCGTCACGTTGTTGAAGCTGACGTAGTAGGCCCGGCTGCCGCCCAGCGTGAGGCGGTCGTAGTCGATGACCTTGACGCCGTGCGACTTGGCATAGCTCTCGATCTGCGCGCCGACGCCCGAGTCGAGCGGGTCGACCAGCAGCACGGTGGCCCCGTTCGAGATGTCGGTCTGGGCATCGGTCAACTGGGTCGCGTCACTGCCGAGGGCGTTCTGCACCACGTACTGCGACGAGCTCAGCCCTGCGGTGGAGAGCGCCTTGGTGATGTCGGGCTGGTCGAACTCGACGTAGCGCGTCGAGCTCACCGTGTCCGGGAGGATCGCCGCCACCTTGCCCTTGCCGGCCTTGGCCAGCGACTGGAACTCCTTCATGAAGGTGAAGGTGTTGGTGAAGGAACTGGTCGACACGTTGGATGGCGTCGAGGTGCGGATGGAAGCCGAAGCTCCTCCACCCCCGATACCGACCAGCGTCGCCGACATCGCGAGGGAGAGCCCCCCGAGCATGCCTGCCCTGCTGAAACGCACATTGACTCCTTTTGTCTTGGGCCCCCCGGTCAAGTGGGTCCTCTTCGCCGAGGCCTCCACCCGTTGGTGGTGGTCTCATTGCAGTTTTGTTGCGACATGAAGAACTTAATAGAGAGAAAGGTCCTTTGCTTGGCACAAGCTGAGTGGCGCGCTCAGATCGACCCCGAGGCGCCGGCCCACGCCGCGGTGCCCGCCAGGCCGGCGTCGTCACCGAGGGCCGACCGCACGATGGCGAGGTCGGACGGGTGGTGCTCGGGCCGGCTCATCACGAGGTCGTGGACGGGGCCGAAGAATTCCTGTCGTCGGCCCAATCCGCCCCCGATGACGACCGTGCTCGGGTAGAAGGACATGACGAGACTCGACGTTCCGGCCGCGCAGGCCGCGATGGCGCCCTTCCATATTTCGAGGGCCCGAGGCTCGCCGTCCATCGCGGCCGCTTCGACGGCGCGCGCGTCCAGGTCCCCGAGCCCGGCCTCGCGTGCCATCCGGGCGATACCGCTGCCGGACCCGAGCTCCTCGAGCGTGGAGGGGGCGCCCCTCGCCCAGGCCCGCCAGTCGATGACGGTGTGGCCGACCTCGGCCAGGGACCGCCGTCCGCGGAGCAGCCGGCCTGCATTGACCACGCCGGCTCCGATGCCGGTGGAGATCGTCAGGTATGCGACATCGGCGCTGCCCGCGCCGGCCCCGAAGACGGCCTCGCCCACTGCGGCCAGGTCGGCGTCGTTGGCGATGTGCACCGGAAGGCCCAGGTGTGTGGCGAGCTGGTCTCGCGACAGCAGGTGGGGCCAGCCCTCGGGGAGGTGTGGCGCCCACAGCAGGCGACCCGCCTCGTAGTCGACGGCACCCGGGAGCCCCACGACAGCGTGCGACACCTCGCCGTGGCTCCGATCAGCGCCGACGAGGCCGATCAGCTCAATCAGCGCGGCCGGGACGTCGGCGTGCTCCGGTGTCGCCGCGGATCGGCGTACCAGGACGGTCCCGCTCCGGTCCACGAGGGCAGCCCGCATCTGCGTGCCGCCGACGTCGGCGGCCAGGACAAGCGGTCCCGTCATGCGCCGTCCCACGTCGGCCACCGAGTCACCACGTCGTGACGGCGTAGGCGTCCGGTGCCTCCGCAAGGTACGCGCGCAGCCGATCCTGGCTGAGCAGGCCGGATTGCGAGCCCACCTCCTGCACCACGCTCATGGCGTTGACGGGGGCCCAGGAGAGCGCCTCGGGGAGTGGGAGCCCCTTCACCAGGGCGGCGACGAGGGCGGACGAGAAGGCGTCCCCGGCACCGGTGCGCTCCACGGGCGGGGCAGGGTCGGGATAGGCAGGAACGCGGTAGCGCTGCGACCCGTCCGACGCGTAGGCCCCGTCGGGACCGTCCGTGACGACGACGATCGCCGGGCCGATCCGGTGGAGCGAGTCGAGGAGCCCGCGCAGATTGCCGTGGTCTGCGCCGCTGATCTCGACCGCCTCTTCCCTGTTGCAGATGAGCAGGCTGGTCCGTTCGTAGAGGTCCCGCAAGGCTTCGACACCCTGGGCGATCTGGAAGGTCCCGGGTTGGAACGCGAAGCGCACCGTGGGCTCCTCCCGGAGCCAGGCGACGATCTGGTCGTAGTACTCGGGAGCATCCGAACCGACGGAGCTCAGGTACATCCAACGGGGGACCTCTCGCGGGCTGAGTTGGGCCCAGTGGTAGTCGAAGAGCTGGTGGTGGACGAGGATCGTGCGATCAGAGCCGAACCAGAGCACGAAGTTGCGGTTGCTCTGCAGTCTGGGGTCGAAGCGCACGAGGTGGGTGTCGACACCCTCGTGTTCGAGGGCCGCCTGCATGGTGCGTCCGGTGTCGTCGTTCCCGACGTGGGCTGCAATGGCGGTCGAGAGCCCGAGTCGTGCCAACCCGACGGCGGCGTTCGCTGCGTTTCCGCCCGCGTCGACCGTCACGGCGTAGTCGAACGGGACCTTGGCCCCGAAGGGAACCTCCATGAAGTGTCCGTGGTCGTCGTCGCGGATGGTGACGTGCGCATCGGACAGTCGAATGAAGACATCGGTTGCGGTGTCACCCACGCTGAGCACGTCGTACGTCGCCATCAGATGAGAAGAGCGGTTGTCCGGGATGCGTTGTGCTAGTTCGGCGCGCCCGCGGGTCCGTAGCCTGCCTTCTCCAACAGGCGGCGCAGGTCGGCCAGTTGGTCGGCATCGATGTCCTTGTGCCGCGGATCGAAGGTCTCGCTCTGGTCTCCGATCGTGACCATCATGTGACCCTTGTGCGTCTCGTGGACGGTGCCCGCGGAGTTGAGGAGCGACTGGACCGCGCGCCACTCGATGTTGTGGCCGGAAGGGTGCCGGAAGATGTGGGCCAGCGTCTCGCGCTCGATGGCTGTTGAGGTGTTCTGGCGTCGTCATTGCGCTCCGCTCTCGGTTGTCGGTCGACCGTCGGCCGCCCATCCTCGCGCTGCCCGGGTGGCTCCGGCGCCATGGCGTGCGCAGGCCGCCGCAAGGCGGCAACGGAAGGACAACGGGCGAGGGGGAGTCAATCGAGATCACTCAGTCCGAGGCGCCGGGTCGCCTCGAAGAGCTCGACGCGGGCACGGGGATCGGCCACATGCTCAATCAACAGTTGCGCCTGCGCATGCTCCGACCGCCCGAACAGCTCGGCGCACCCGTGCTCGCTGATCACCGCCGAGTGCTGGAACGAGGTCACCGGGTTGGTCAGGACGGGCACGACTGTCGAGGCATCCGTCTTGTCGTGCCAGGCATGGATTGCGACAACGGCGTGCCCACCGGCCGAGTGCAGGGCCCCGGTGACGAAGTCGGGCTGCCCACCGAATCCCGAGTGGATGTGCTCGTCCACGAAGCTTGCGTTGGCCTGGGCGAACAGGTCGACCTGCATGGCCGCGTTGACCGACAGCATGCAGGGGTGGGCGGCAATGCGAGCCGGGTCGTTGACGGTCTCGGTCCGGAGCATCCGGAGCTGCTCGTTTCCATCTGCCCACTCGTAGAGCTCTGGTGAGCCGATCAGGAAGGAGGTGTAGACGGGCGCGTCACCGTCGAGGGCTCCTGCGTGATCGAGGTCCATGACCCCGTCACTGATCATCTCCGACCATACCCGCAGGCCGCGGCGGCTCGACATCATCCGGGCCGCCACGGTGGGGATGAGCCCGATGCCGAGCTGCAGGGTTGTGCCGTCGGCAGCGAAGAGGGCCACGCGCTCACCGATCGCGGTCGCTGCATCGCTCGGCCCCTGCTCGGGCGGTGAATGCAACGGCTCGTCGACTTCCAGGAAGCCGTCGATCGCGTCCACCGGGATCTCGCTGGCCCCGAAGGTGTAGGGCATGCGGGGATTGACCTGCGCCAGCACCAGCCCGCCTCGGGCTCTCGTCTGGTCGATGGCGGCCGGGAGGACGTTGACCTCGATCCCGAGGGACACCTTGCCGTCGCGGGGTCGCGAGGTGTGGAGCAGCACGGCATCGGGGGGCCGCACAGTGTCGAAGAGTCGCGGCACGAGCGAAAGGCGCATGGGGAGGTAGTCGAGCATCGGATCATGGCGCATGCCCGGCCCGACGAACGGGGTTTCGGAGATGAACCCCTCGTGTGCGGCAAAGTCGTACTCGGCGTTGAGCTGGAAGACACGGCAGGTCTCGCGGGCCTCGGTCAGCGCCCGCACCAGCGTGAAAGGCGTCGCAGAGTTGCCTGAAATGACGATGCGCGGTTCGGTTCCCTCCAGGGCCCCGAGCCGCGTCACCGCCTGCTCGAAGGTCATCGAACGCACGGGGACAGTGTCGCAGACCCATATCCTGGCGAAACAGGGACATTCGTCCCTATCGACGCCGCTCCCGATGGGCGACGATCGACGCTGGTGGCGCGGGGTCACCGGCACCGCGGAGGTTTGAGCGTGGACGAAATTCGATGGTTCGATTCGATCGGGCTGCAGGACACGGCTCTGGTGGGGGGCAAGGGTGCCAACCTCGGTGAGCTCACGGCTGCCGGCCTCCCGGTTCCCCCCGGCTTCGTGATCACGGGTGGGGCGTACCTCAATGCAATGGGTCGGTCCGGCATCCGCGAGCGGCTCATGGCGATCCTGGCCGAAGCCGGCACCGCGGCGCAGGACGACCTCGACCGCCTGGCCTCCGAGGCCCGGAGCCTCGTCCACTCCGTGTCGATTCCCGACGATCTGGCGGACGCCGTCATTGACGCGTACGCGCGCCTGGGGCAGGGGATCCGGGTGGCGGTGCGGTCGTCGGGCATCGGCGAGGATGCCGAAGGCACCTCGTTCGCCGGCATGAATGAGACCTTCACCAATGTCGCGGGCAACGAGGAGTTGTTGGCGCGGATCATCGACTGCTGGGCTTCGCTGTGGGGCGCCCGCTCCATCTTCTACCGCGGGGACAAGGCTCTGACCGCTGAGCCGGCCATCGCCGTCGTCGTCCAGGAAATGATCCCTTCCGAGCGCTCGGGCGTCATGTTCACGGTCGACCCCTCGACGGGAGCCGCGGATCACATCGTGATCGAGGCCGCCTTCGGGCAGGGCGAGGTGGTCGTGAGTGGCCAGGTCGAGCCCGACACCTATGTCGTGGCGAAGGACGGGCCCCGCCTGCTGCACGCCCGGGTCGGCACGCAGTCGTTCAAGATCGTGCGCGGACCCGACGGCGAGGACGAGCGGGTGGAGCTGGACGCGGACGAAGGTGGTCGCCGGGTGCTGAGCGACGAGGAGGTCGCCGACGTGGCGCGCCTCGGACTGGCGGCGGAGGCCCATTACGGCTCGCCGCAGGACACGGAGTGGGCCATGGCGGGGGGCCACACGTACCTGGTCCAGTCCCGTCCCGTCACCGCCGTCGGCGGGGGCGGCGGTGCACCGGGTCCGGCCGAGGGCACGCTCCTCGTGCAGGGGCTGGCGGCCTCGGCCGGCCGTGCGTCGGGGGTGGTGCGGATCCTGCAGTCGCCCGATCAGGGTGACCGCCTGCAGCCCGGCGAAGTCCTGGTGGCGCCCATGACGAGCCCCGATTGGGTGCCGACCATGCGCCGCGCCGCCGCCATCGTCACGGACGGCGGGGGTATGACGTGCCACGCCGCGATCGTGTCGCGCGAGCTCGGGGTCCCGGCCGTCGTGGGTGCCCGGACTGCGACGACAGTGCTGCGCGACGGCGAGCTCGTGACCGTCGACGGCGCCCAGGGAACGGTCATGGCCGGGGAGGCACCGAGCACCGGGGCAGCGCCGGCCCCCGCGGTGGCGGCCCAGGCCGCCGGGTCCGGGGGGCGGGCTGCCCTGGCGACGAAGATCTACGTCAACCTGGCCTTCGCCGAGCACGCGGAGGACGTCGCCGCGTTGCCCGTCGACGGCGTCGGCCTCCTGCGGGCGGAATTCATGGTGACGGACGCCCTGAAAGGTGTTCACCCGCGCCAGCTCCTCGAGCGCGGCGAGGAGAAGACATTCGTCGACGACATGGCCAAGTCGCTGCTGCGCATCACCAGGGCGTTCGAACCGCGGCCGGTCGTGTACAGGAGCATCGACTTCCGCTCCAACGAGTTCTCCAATTTGGAGGGCGGCGACCGGTTCGAGCCCCACGAGGAGAACCCGATGATCGGGTACCGGGGCTGTTACCGCTACGTCCGGGAGCCCGATCTGTTCCGGCTCGAGCTCGACGTGCTGGCCCGCGTGCTCCAGGAGACGTCGAACATCGTGCTGATGATCCCGTTCGTGCGGACAGCCTGGGAGCTCGAGGCGTGCCTCGATGTGGTGGACGCCAGCCCCGTGGCGGGTTCCCTGCCGGTCTGGGTGATGGCGGAGGTGCCCTCCGTCGCCTATTGGATCCCCACCTATGCCGACATGGGCATCGAAGGCGTGTCGATCGGGAGCAACGACCTCACTCAGCTGATGCTGGGGGTGGACCGCGATTCGCAGATCTGTGCCGACGTCTTCGATGAGGCGGATCCCGCCGTGCTCGACGCGATAGGTCGCATCATCGGGGGCTGCCAGTCTTCGGGCATCACCTCGTCGCTGTGCGGACAGGCGCCGTCCAATCGGCCGGCGTTCGCCGAGCACCTGGTTCGTCACGGCATCACCTCGATCTCGGTCAACCCGGACGCCGTGGAGGCGGTGCGGCACACGGTCGCGGCGGCGGAGTGGCGGATGCTGTTGGAGGCCACCGTCCCGGGCCGCTCCGGGCTGTCGGCTGGGGTGGCGCCCCGCCATCCGCTCCGGCACCGTCGGTAACCGCTCAGGTCTCCTCGGGGACCATCTTGATGGCGCCGCAGGGGCACTCCTGCACGCACAGGCCGCATCCCTTGCAGAAGTCGTAGTCGAATTGGTAGCCGTGGGCCTCGTCGACCTTCATGACGGCGTTGTCCGGGCACACGCCGAAGCAGTTGTCGCATTGGAAGCAGTTGCCGCACGACATGCAGCGCCGCGCCTCGAAGAGTGCCGTGGACTCGTCGAGGCCGCCGACCACTTCGTCGAAGGTGGACGTTCGCCGCGCCGCCTCCAGGCGGGGGCGGACCGCATGGGGGGCGTCGGCGTAGTACCAGGTGTTGAGGTGCTCCGGGGTGGCCAACTCGTGGCGGGCCGGGCGCTCGAAGGTGCGGCCGGCCATCCAGGCGTCCATGGCCCGAGCGGCGCGCTTGCCGTGCCCGATGGCGTCGGTCAGCGTCCGGGCGCCCGGAACCATGTCCCCGCCTGCGAAGACTCCCGGCTGCCCGGTCATCATGTCCTCCCCGACGGGGACGACGCCGTCAGCCACCGTAATGTCGGGCAGGGCGGCGACGAGCGAGAGGTCGGCCTCCTGTCCGAGCGCCAGAATGACCGAGTCCGCCCGCAATTGTTCGATCACGCCCGTGGGCTGGGGGAAGCCTTCGCCGTCGAGCTCCATGCGCTCGATCATCAGGGCGTCGCCCTCCGACCCGACGATCGTGGAGAGCCACTTGAGCTGAACGCCTTCGTCGACGGCGTCCTGCACCTCCTCGATGTTGGCCGGCATGCGTTCCCGCGTGCGCCGGTAGACGACGACGGCGTCCGCCGCCCCGAGGCGGCGCGCCGTGCGGGCGACGTCCATGGCGGTATCGCCTCCGCCGTAGACCACAACGCGGCGGCCGAGGGCCGGTGGCTCCCGATCCTCGGTCTCACGGAGCACCGTGACGGCATCGAGCATGCGTGCCGAGTCCCCGGCGGGAATGTCGACGTGCTTTCCCTGTTGCGCCCCGACCGCCAGGAATGCGGCATCGAATCCCTCTTCTCGCATGGTCCTGTCGAGATCGTCCACGGTGTGTCCACAGACGATCTCCACGCCCAGCGACTCGATCCGTGCGATCTCGCCCGCCACGATGTCCCGCGGCAGCCGGTAGGAGGGGATGCCGTAGCGCATCATGCCGCCGGGGAGGGGTGACGCCTCGTAGATCACGACGTGGTGCCCGAGCAATCGGAGGTGATACGCGGCTGAGAGGCCGCCCGGCCCGGAGCCAACGACCAGTACCCGCTTCCCCGTGGGCGGCCCCGCCGGGTCGGGCGACCAGTCCTCGCTCAGCGCCCGGTCGCCGAGGAAGCGCTCCATGGCGTTGATCCCCACCGTCTCGTCGACCTCGGCCCGGTTGCAGGCGCTCTGGCACGGATGGAAGCAGGCCCGTCCCATGACGGCGGGCAGGGGGTTGTCCAGCATGATCTGGCGCCAGGCCGCCTCGTACGATCCGTCCTCGGCCAGGTAGAGCCACTGCTGGATGTTCTCTCCGGCAGGGCACGCGTTGCTACAGGGGGGAAGACGGTCGACATAGACGGGCCGCTCCACCCGCCACGAGCCCGTCTTGTTGGCCAGGCTCGAGCCGACCTCGAGGGTGATGGCGAAGGGCTTCTC
Source organism: uncultured Acidimicrobiaceae bacterium (assembly GCA_963804055.1). Lineage (GTDB taxonomy): Bacteria > Actinomycetota > Acidimicrobiia > Acidimicrobiales > RAAP-2 > Bog-473. The sequence continues at coordinate 1,066,736 of CAWDOU010000001.1, forward strand.
CGTCACGGGGTGGCCGACCCTTCGCTCTCGAGAAGGCCATAGCGCTCGATGTTGCGGTTGGCCATCGCCTGGAGCGCGCCGACCACGTCCGGCTGGGCCGGATTCCCCTGAGAGTCGAAGAGGTGGGCGAAGCGGCTCTGCAGTTTGAGGTACTCCTCGACGGGCGCCCACCGACGTATGGGTGTCGTCCGCACGACCGCACCGTGCTCGGCCTCGAAGACGGGGAACAACCCGGTCTGTGTGGCCAGGCGCGCCACCTTCACGGTGTCGCTGGGATCGGATCCCCAACCGAGGGGGCACGTCACGAGAATGTGGATGTAGCGGGCGCCCTGGAATTCCATGGCCCGCGTCACCTTGTCCTCGAGGTCGTGGAGGTCGGCCACCGTCGCAGTCGCCACGTAGGGGATCCCATGCGCCATCGCCAGCTCGGGCATGTTCTTGCCCTGCCCGAAGGCATTGCCCGGATGGGGGCCGACCGCCTCTGTCGTCGCCGTGCGCGCGGCCGGCGGGGTGGCCCCGGAGCGTTGCACGCCGGTGTTCATGTAGGCCTCGTTGTCGTAGCAGATGAACAGGACGTCGTCGTTGCGCTCGAACATCCCCGACAGGCACCCGAAGCCGATGTCCACGGTGCCGCCGTCGCCGGCCTGTGCCACCACCCTCGTCTGGCGACCCTTCACGCGCAGTGCTGCCGCAACCCCGGTCGCCACGGCGGGGGCATTGCCGAAGAGGGAGTGCAGCCACGGAAGCTGCCACGAGGTCTCGGGATACGGCGTGGAGAACACCTCGAGGCAGCCGGTGGCGTTGACGGCCACCATCTGGCCTCCCGTGGCGCGCATGGCGGCATCGAGGGCGTAGCGGGCGCCCAGGGCCTCGCCGCAGCCCTGGCAGGCCCGGTGCCCCGAGGTGAGGGAGTTGGCGCGTTCGGCGTCGGACTGGACGGTGCGGTCGGAGCGGTTCACCAGTCGGTTGCCGACGGCGAAGCTGCCCACCTGATAGAAGCGGACGGCCATCGCTCAGCCGATCCTCGAGGAGGCAACACCGAGATCGCGCAGCATGTTCTCCGCCGTGGGCCCGGAGTGGCGGTGCAGGGCCATGCGCTCGAGCTCGCGCTCGACCAGTCCCCGGTCGAGGTCGAGGAAGGTCAGATGCCCCAGCTCGTCGTGAAGCGCGGCCTCGAAGACTCCACGGAGCGAGGTCGTGGTGATGGAGCGGCCGCCCAGCCCGGCGACCACGGTGGCGACCGACACGGGCAGCCCGCTCAGCGCCATCGCCACGTCGGTCGACAGGACCCCGCCGAAGCCGACGCTGATGGCCTTCTCGACGACGACGACCTGCCGGGCGTTCCGCAGCGCCGACCGAACGGCATCGATGGGGAACGGACGGAAAGAGGTGATGCCCAGCGCCCCGATCCGGTGCCCGGCAGCGCGTTGCGCGTCGATCACGTCCTTGATCGTCCCGAGCACCGAGCCCATCGCCACGACCACGACGTCGGCATCGGCACTGCGGTACGGGTGCAGCGTCCCCCCCGAATCGCGCCCGAACGCCTCCGCGAATTCCTCCGCCAGTTCCCCGATACGGCCCAACGCGGTGAGCTGACGGGCGTGGGCGAGATAGCGCACCTCCTCGAACGCCTCGGGACCGACCATGGCGCCGATGGAGTACGGGTCGGACGGATCGAGCACCTGGCGCGGCTCGTACGGAGGCAGGAACGCATCGACCTGTTCCTGCGTGGGGAGATCCACCCGTTCGGTGGCGTGCGTGAGAATGAAGCCGTCCATGCAGACCATGACCGGAACGGAGACCTCCTCAGCCAGGCGGAAGGCCTGGATGTGCAGGTCGGCCGCCTCCTGGACCGTTTCGGCGAACAGTTGGACCCAGCCGGCGTCGCGGGCCGCCATGGCGTCGCTGTGATCGTTCCAGATGTTGATGGGGGCGCCCACCGCGCGGTTCGCCACGGTCATGACGATGGGGAATCCCAGTCCGCTGGCGTTGTAGACGGCCTCCATCATGAACAGCAGTCCCTGGCTGGCGGTGGCCGTGAAGGCGCGGGCCCCGGCGGCCGAGGCCCCGATGGCCACTGACATCGCCGCGAACTCGGACTCCACGTTGATGAACTCGCACGGGGTCAGCTCGCCCGTCTTCACCAGCTGGCCCAGCCCTTCGATGATGTGGGTCTGCGGTGAGATGGGATAGGCGCACACGATCTCGGGCCGGCACAGCGCCACAGTCTCCGCGACGGCGCGCGAGCCCTCAATCTGCCGGAGCACTGAGCACCCCCCTCCCGTTGGAGGTCAGCGCCTGGCGGGCCTGCTGGAACAGCTCGGCCGCCGCCGCGACATTGCGCTCGGCCACCGGTGGGGTGCGGCTGAACCGCTCCCGGATGGCCGAGCTGACCGCGCCGATGGCGACCTCCCCCGTCAGGGCGGCAAAGCTGCCGAGCAGCGCGGCGTTGGGGAGCGGGCGACCGACCTGACGCAGCGCCACCTCGGTGGCCGGCACGGTGAGCAGCCGCTCCGGCCGGAAGCGCGCCGCGAGGGAGTCCAGGCCCAGTTGGTCGAGCGTCCGTGTGGAGTTGACGAGCACGTAGCCGTCCGGGCCGAGTCCCGCGAAGAGGTCGACCTGGTGGACGAGGGTGGGGTCGATGACGATCAGGCAATCCGGCGCCGAGACCGGTTCGCGGGTCCGGATCTCGCGCTCCCCGATCCGGCAGTAGGCGACGACCGGCGCACCCATGCGCTCGGACCCGAAGCTCGGGAACGATTGCGCGTGCCGGCCTTCCTCGAAGGCCGCCAGTGCCAACAGCTCGGCTGCGGTCACGGCCCCTTGCCCACCACGTCCGTGGAAGCGCACAGCAAACATGCCCTTAGCGTGCCGCACGCCTGCCGACGGAAACAGGGACAAAGGTCCCCGGTACGCCCGACCCGCTAGGGACGTGAGTCCTGTTCCACCACCCGAGACCGGCAAAGGGAGGCTGATCGGGGACCTTTGTCCCTATGCGGACACCCGTGCCGATGGGACGATCCCGAGGAGGGGCCACGTGGTCCCCCCTGACGACGGAGATCATCATGGCTGTGAGAGTCGCAATCAACGGTTTCGGGCGGACCGGGCGGGCGTTCCTCCGGGCCGCCCTCAAGTCGCCCCACGACGTCGAGGTGGCCGCGGTCAACGACCTGGGCGATCCCGCCGCACTGGCCCGGTTGCTGGCGCGGGACTCGGTCCACGGGTCCTTTCCAGTGCCCGTCTCGGTCGAGCGCGACACCATGATGGTGGGTTCCTCTCCTGTGACCATGCTCATGGAGCCGCAACCGGGTGAGCTGCCCTGGAGGGAGTTGGGTATTGACGTCGTCATCGAGAGCACCGGCCGGCTCACGAGCCGCGAGAAGGCGGCCGCGCACATCGCGGCCGGGGCGCGGCGGGTGATCATTTCGGCGCCGGCGAAGGATGCCGACGCGACGTTCGTCGTCGGCGTCAACGAGGACTCCTTCGACCCGGGGCACGACTTCGTGGTTTCCAACGCGTCGTGCACGACGAATTGCCTGGCCGTCCTGGCCAAGGTGCTCGACGACGCGTTCGGCATGGAGCAGGGCTTCATGACGACGGTGCACGCCTACACGGACGACCAGCACCTCGTCGATGCCCTGCACAAGGACCCGCGCCGTGCCCGGGGTGCGGCGATCAACATCATCCCCACGACGACCGGCGCGGCCCGGGCGACGGGCCTGGTCCTCCCGGCGGTGGCGGGACGGCTCGACGGGTTGTCCCTGCGCGTTCCGGTGCCGGACGGCTCCATCACGGACCTGGTGGCAACCCTGCGTGCGACGCCGACGGTGCAGGAGATCTCCGACGCCTACCGGTCCGCGGCGGAAACGGGCCGGCTGGCCGGGCTGCTCGAGTACTCGGAGGACGACCTGGTCTCGAGCGACATCGTTGGTTCGCCGGCGTCGTGCATCTTCGATGCGAAGCTGACGATGGCGAGCGGCAATCTGGTCAAGGTGCTCGGCTGGTACGACAACGAGACCGGGTACTCCAGCCGTCTCGTCGACCTGGCGACCGTCGTCGGTGCCGTGGCAGAGCGCTGAGCAGGGTTCCTGATGGCCGTGTCGCAGAGTCGGCCGATCACGCAGCCTCGCGGCGTAGGTTGGGGAGGGTGCGCGCCGGAGGCGATGCCGTCATAGACGTGGGCGGGCTCGATCGCCTGATCGTGCTGCTGGGCGAGCGCGGTTACCGAACGGTCGGGCCGGTCGCCCGCGACCGCGCCATCGTGCACGGCGAGCTGGACGGTGCCGATGACCTGCCCGCGGGTTGGCACGATACGCAGGCCCCCGGCCGCTACCGCCTCGACCAGTCCGGTGACGCCGAGCTCTTCGGGTGGGCGGTCGGGCCGGCATCGTGGAAATCCGCCTTCTTCGTGCCCGAGGAGACAGTGTTCCGGGCGTCGGGGGGCGACGGCGCCGTCTCGATCCGGGTGCCTCCGCCGCCGGAGCGACCGCTGGCCATCGTGGGAGCGCGGCCCTGTGAGCTGGCCGGGCTCAGTGTGCTGGACCGGGTCCTCGACGGTGGTGCGGTGCCCGACGATCGCTACGCCGCTCGACGGGCCGGGGCGGTGATCATCGCCGTCGAGTGTGGGAAGCCCTCGTCCACCTGCTTCTGCACCTCCATGGACACCGGCCCGGCCGCCGGTCCCGGCTACGACCTGGCCCTGACCGAGCTCCTCTCGGGGGCACACCGCTTCTATGTGCAGGTGGGCACCGATATCGGGGCGGAGCTCCTCGAGGAAGTCGGGTGGACCGAGGCGAGCCAGGAGGATCGTGAGGCGCGCCAGGAGGTGATCTCTACGGCCCAGGCCGGGATGGGTCGTTCGCTCCAGACGGAGGGGTTGGCTGCGTTGCTCGCCCGCAACCTGGACCACCCCCGGTGGGACGAGGTGGCCGAGCGCTGTCTCTCGTGTGGGAACTGCACCCTCGTCTGCCCCACCTGCTTCTGCTCCGACGTGAACGACGTGAGCGAGGTGGACGGCACGGTCGAGCGCCGGCGCACGTGGGCGTCCTGCTTCGACGTCGATCATTCCTACCTGCACGGGGGCGCGGTCCGGCCGACCACGTCGTCCCGCTATCGCCAATGGCTCACCCACAAGCTCTCGACCTGGTGGGACCAGTTCGACACGTCCGGCTGCGTCGGCTGCGGACGCTGCGTGACCTGGTGCCCGGTCGGGATCGACATCACGGAGGAGGCGGCCGCCATCCGGGCGACCGACGGCGCCGGCACGCCAGCTGGTGAATCGTGAGCCGGACAGCGCGGACCTTGCTGGCGGAGCACGCGTTCCTCGTGGGGTTCCCCGCGGACACCGTCGAGCTCGTTGCCCGGGGAGCGGAGCTGGTCTCGTTCCAGCCGGGCGTGCTCCTGTTCCGGGAGGGGAGGCCGGCGGACGCAGCCTATTTCGTGACAGCCGGACAGGTGGCGATCGAGGTTCACACTCCCCACGGGGGCCCGGTGGTCATCGAGACGATCGGAGCGGGCCGTCTCGTCGGGCTTTCCTGGGCGGCTCCTCCTTTCCGCTACCAATTCGATGCCCGTGCGATCGACGAGGTGGAAGCGGTGGCCGTGGATGCGGCCGCGCTCAGGGTCGCTCTGGCGGAGAACCCGGTTGCCGGGTTCTCCTTTCTCAACAGCCTGGCGGCCGTCATGCTCGATCGTCTCCAGGCCACGCGTCTTCGCCTCCTCGACCTGTACGGGACCGGCGATGCCCGCTGACGCAGCCACCCGCGCCGACGCGGTGGGGGTCCTCGTCCCCACGCCGTACCAGGTGGTGGAGCGGCGGCAGGAAGCCGCCGACGTCGTGACGCTCTCGCTCGAACCGACGGAGGGGTCGGTTCCGGCCTTCAGGCACGGCCAGTTCAACATGGTGACCTCGTTCGGCCGGGGGGAGGTCGCGGTGTCGATGTCGAGCGCTCCGAGAGCCCCTGGACCGCTGGAGCACTCCATCCGCAGTGTGGGCGCCGTCACGGCAGCGCTCTGTGGCGCTCCCGTGGGCGCCCTCGTGGGCATACGCGGGCCTTTCGGCTCGTCCTGGGGTGTCGACGAGGTGGAGGACGGGGTGGACGTGGTGGTCATGGCGGGTGGCATCGGCCTGGCCCCGTTGCGCGGGGCGGTCAGGGACCTCGTGGCCCGCCAGCAGGCCGGCCGCGGTCGCGTCTTCGTGCTCGCCGGATCCCGTTCGCCGGACCAGATCCTCTTCGAGGAGGACATCGAGGCCTGGCGACGCGCGGGTGCCCATGTGGGCGTGTCCGTCGACATCGGGTCACGGGGGTGGAACGGTGTCGTGGGTGTGGTCACCGAGTTGCTGCCCGACGCGCCCTTCGCGGCGTCCACGGCCGTCGCGTTGCTCTGCGGACCCGAGGTCATGATGCGCTTCGGAGGCCGCGCCCTGCAGGACCGGGGAGTCGATCCGCGGCGCATCTACGTCTCACTGGAGCGCAACATGCAGTGTGGCGTCGGGCTGTGCGGCCATTGCCAGCTCGGGCCTCTGCTCGTCTGCCGGGACGGGCCGGTCGTGCGCTACGGCGGGCTCGCAGACGAGCTCTTCATGGAGCGCAACAGATGACCTCCGAGCTGCCCACCTTGGCCGTCTGGAAGTTCGCCTCCTGCGACGGGTGCCAGCTGAGCCTTCTCGACTGCGAAGACGAGCTGTTGGCTCTCGCCGGCGCGGTGCGGATCGCCCATTTCACCGAGATGAGCCGCGCGCATGTCGACGGTCCCTATGACGTCTCGTTGGTCGAGGGCTCCATCACGACCTCCGAGGACGCCGAGAGGATCCTGGCCATCCGCGCCGCGTCGCATCGGCTGATCACCATCGGTGCTTGCGCGACGTCGGGGGGCGTGCAGGCCTTGCGCAACCTGGCCGAGGAGGGCGAATTCGTGCGAGTCGTCTACGCCCATCCCGAGTACGTGTCCTCCCTGTCGACGTCGACTCCGATCTCCGCGCACGTTCCGGTGGACTACGAGCTGAACGGGTGTCCGATCGACCGTGGTCAACTCCTCGAGGTCATTACGTCCTCGCTCGTCGGCCGGCGCCCGGTGATCCCTGATCACACGGTCTGTCAGCAGTGCAAGGGGCGCGGCACGGTGTGTGTGCTCGTCGCCCACGGGACGCCCTGTCTCGGGCCGGTGACCCGGGCGGGGTGCGGTGCACTCTGCCCGACCGTGGGGCGTGGTTGCTACGGGTGCTTCGGCCCGGTCGGCGGTGCGAACACCGAAGCGCTGAGCGAGGAACTGCTCGGCCAGGGCATGGATCCCGTCGACGCCTCACGACTCTTCTCGACCTTCTACTCGGGCAACGCGGTGTTCGGGCGCCAAGCGGTGACGCTGCGGGCCCGATCGGCCGGAGCGCGGTCGGCGGATGCGGAGGCGCCATGACACCCACTTCGGACAGCAGCCGCACGATCTCGGTCCAGGGGTTGGCGCGGGTAGAGGGCGAGGGCTCACTTCGGGTCGAGATTCGAGACGGCCGTGTCGAGGGGGTCGAACTGCAGATCTTCGAGCCACCTCGGTTGTTCGAGGCCTTCCTCCGTGGCCGTCGCGCCATTGAGGCGCCGGACCTGACCGCTCGCATCTGCGGCATCTGCCCCGTCGCCTATCAGATGAGCGCGTGCGCAGCGGTGGAGGACGCGCTCGGCGTGACGGTCGATCCGGGTATCGCGGATCTGCGGCGGCTGCTCTATTGCGGTGAGTGGATGCAGAGCCATTCCCTCCACATCCACATGTTGCACGCTCCGGACTTCCTCGGTTGCCAAGATGCGGTGGAGATGGCGCAGCAGCACCGCCCCGCGTTCGAGCGCGGTCTCGCCCTCAAGAAGATGGGCAATCTGATCATGGAGACGGTCGGCGGCCGGCCCATCCACCCTGTCAACGTGAAGGTCGGAGGCTTCTACCGGGCACCGAGCCGGGCGGAGATCCGAAAGCTGGCAGGTCCGCTCACCGACACGCTGGAGCTCGCGCTGGCCACGGTCGACTGGGTCGCCGGGTTCGATTTTCCGGACGTGCAGGGCGACTACCGCTTCGTGGCGCTCCGCGATCGGGGTCGATACCCGCTGGAGTCCGGTCGGGTGGCGTCCTCGGATGGGCTGGACACCACGCCGGCCGGATTCGCCGATCTCGTCGTCGAGGAGCACGTGGCCCGCTCCACCGCGCTGCAGGCGCGCCTGGAGGGCCGCATGGAGTACCTCACCGGACCGCTCGCCCGCTACGCACTCAATTCCGCCGAGCTGCCGGATGCGGCCCGGCAGGCTGCGGCCGGGGCCGGCTTGGGGCCCGTGTGCTCGAATCCGTTCCAGAGCATCATCGTGCGGGCGGTCGAGCTCGTGTTCGCGTGCCACGAGGCGCTCGCGCTCGTCGAGGGCTACGAGCCACCCGACCCCCCGAGCGCCGATGTTCCGGAGCGTGCCGGAGTCGGCACCGGTGCCACCGAGGCGCCCCGAGGGCTCCTGTTCCATCGCTATGCGATCGACCCCGATGGCTGCATCGCCGAGGCGGTGATCGTGCCGCCCACCTCCCAGAACCAGATCACGATCGAATCCGACATCCGGCGGACCGTCCAGGTCTCCCTGGAGTCCAGCGACGACGAGCTGACATGGAGGAGCGAGCAGGCGGTGCGCAACCATGACCCTTGTATCTCGTGCGCGACGCATTTTCTCGATGTCACGATCCTTCGGGCATGAACCGGGCGGGGACAGGAACGCTCGACGTGCTCGTGACGGCCGTCGGCAGTGTCTGGCGGCGCGACGACGGAGCCGGGCCCGCCGTGTTGGACCGCCTGCCGGACGACTTTGCGTCCGCCGAGGTCGTCGGGCCGCTCTCGACCCCATTCGAGCTCCTGGGCCTGTGGGACGGTGCCCGGCTCGCCATCGTCGTCGACGCAATCGATGCCCGCAGCGAGCCGGGGGAGGTCCATGCCGTCGAATTGGAGATGGACGCTTCCCCCGAAGTCGACGCGCGGCCCACACCGAGGACGAGCAGCCACGGGTTCGGCCTGGTGGAGGTGTTCCGCCTTGCGCGCGCCCTCGGATCGGCACCGGCACGCGTCGTGCTGGTCGGGGTGGGCGGGGAGGACTTCGGCGAGGGGTTCGGGTTGAGCCCCGCCACCTCGCGCGGGGTGGCGCGGGCCGTCCGGCTGGTGGTCGATCTGGCGGAGTGCGGCCGTCGGGATTCGGCAACCAGGTGCCGGTCCCGGGGCCCTGTCCCCGGGCCGACCGTCTGATTCCGGGCGGAGTGCATCGGATCCGCTCCGGCGAGGAGGGGGAGACAGCGGTGGCCCGGACGAGATGACGATGCGTTTCCGAGATCGCAGGGATGCGGGCCGCCGTCTGGGCGCCCTGGTCAGCCAGGGCGACGTCGTCTCCGCTGCGGAGGCGGTCGTGCTCGGGCTGCCTCGCGGCGGCGTGCCCGTGGCCTTCGAGGTCGCGCGGGCACTCGGGGCGCCTCTCGACGTGATCATGGTCCGCAAGTTGGGGTGTCCACTGCAGCCCGAGCTCGCCATGGGCGCAATCGGCGAGGGAGGCGTCCGCGTCGTGAACCCCGACGTGTTGGGCACGGGCGCAGCGGGGGACGCCGGCCTCGAGGCGATCGAGCAGACCGAGCGGGTCACGTTGGCGCGCCGGGCGCGTCAGTATCGGGGCGACCGATCCCGGATCGACCTGCGGGGCCGGTGTGCCGTCGTCGTCGACGACGGTGTTGCCACGGGGTCGACGGCGCGCGCCGCGTGTCAGGTGGCGCGCGCACAGGGAGCGTCGCGGATCGTCTTCGCGGTGCCCGTGGGCGCGCGCCAGGCCGTGGCGGCTCTGGCGGACGTGTGTGACGCGGCCCTCTGTCTGGAGATGCCGGACCCCTTCTACGCGGTCGGGGAGTGGTATCTCGACTTCTCACCGACCACGGACGAAGCGGTGGTCGACCTCCTCCGGCGGGCCGATATCGCTCAGGACGGACCGCCCCCATGATCGGGTCCGTGATCGCGGCGTCGCCGTGTTCGGTCCCACCACGGTGACCGGATGTCCTCGCTGATTCCCGACGCGTCCGGCGGACTGCGGCTTCATCGCTGGACCGACCCGGCGGTCGTCGCCGTCGCCGTCGTCGCCCTGGCATCGGGATTCGCTCAGTTCAGCGTCGTCGCGGCGTTGGGCGACGTGTCACGGCAGCTGGGCCACATCAGCACGGGGGCGACCATCGCCGACAAGGTCGGATTGTCGGGCACCAGCCTCGGCATCGGTCTCGCCGTCATCCGGCTCGCTTCGCTGGCGAGCCTGCCGCTCATCGGTATCGCGGACCGTTTCGGGCGTCGGCGGGTGATCCTGGTGGTCACGATCGTGGGCCTGGTCCTGACCGTGGCCGCGGCGGGGAGCCCGGACTTCTGGTGGTTCGTCGTGATCTTTGCCCTCGGACGCCCGATGCTCAGTGCGACCAATGCGCTGGCCGAGGTGATGGCAGCGGAGGAGACGGGGGCATCCGACCGGTCGGCCGCTGTCGCGCTGATAGCCGCCGGTTACGGGGTCGGAGCGGGGATCTCCGCCATCGTCCACAGCCTCGGCTCAGGGGTCCTCGGGTTCCGTGGGATCTTCGCGTTGGCGATCGTGCCACTGCTCGTGGTTCTCGTCGCACGCAGGTGGATCGAGGAGCCGAGCCGTTTCATGGTGGCGGAGGCGGCCGCGGACCATCCGACCCCGGTCTTCGGCGTCGTTGCCCGGAGCTCCCGTCGCAGGGTGCTGATCCTGGCTCTCATCGCCTTCGCCATTTCGCTGATTACCGGTCCGGCGAACAGCTTCGTGTTCCTGTACGCGCAGGATGTCCTGCACCAGGCGGGATACGTCACTGCGCTCATGGTCGTGGGGGCGGGAATCACGGGCCTGATCGGGCTCCTCGCCGGGCGTTGGCTGGCCGACCACCTGGGACGTCGCCCCACCAGCATGGCGGCGCTGATCGGGGTGGCCCTCACGGGGGCCTTGACGTACTCGGGGTCACGGCCCGCCCTCGTGCTCGGATACGTGCTCGGCGTCTGTGCCGGATCGCTGCTCGCCCCGAGCCTGGGCTCCATGTTCACCGAGATGTTCCCGACTGCGGTGCGTGCGTCGGCGACCGGCTGGATCACGGTCGCCGGCGTCCTCGGGGCGGTCAGCGGCCTGGTGGCGTTCGGTGCCGTCGCTGACGTGGGGAGCCGGTTTGCCGGGGCGGCCGACATCACCTTTCTCCCTGCCGCCGCGGCCGCCCTTCTCTTCCTGCTTCTACCGGAGACGAAGGGGCGGGAGCCCGAGGCGCTCTGGCCGGGCGGGGCTTTCTAGGTGTAGGTGAAGGTCACCGCATTGGAGGTGCCGCTCGACGTGGTGATGGTGACCTGTGCGGTCGAGGCCTGTGGCAGTGGCGGCACGGTCACCGAGCACGCATTCTGGGAGGGGCAGCTGGTCGGCGCGACCTGTCCGTTGAAGGTGGCCACGATCTGGCCGGTGGAACTGAGGAAGTTGGCGCCGCTCACCCCTATGGCCTGACCGGCCGTTCCACTCGCGGGGTCCAGCGCGCTGATGACGGGCATGGCGCCCGGCGTCGAAGCCACGGCGGTCGTCGTCGTGGTGGTCGAGGCGGGAGGGCTCCCCTTGGCGATCGTGGTCGAAGGGCGCGACGACGGACCCGGAGTACCGCTGTGGATCCCGGTCGCCGGTGGTCCGCCGGCGACGCGGGGGCTGCTCCCCGGAGCGGCGGCGAGGGCGATGGCGCCGGCGAGGACCAGTGCCGCCACGACGGCGACCGCCGCAATGAGCCAACGCTGTCGGATGTCGACCGGACTCTTCGTCCCCTGTGCCGCCACTGCGTCCCCGCCGGGTCGTACCGGCGCCGTCGCGCGCGGGTCCGGGGCGGCCCGCTGGACCCCTCCAGACGTGGCGGCCGGAGTGGGCAAGGGCCGCTGGGCGCCGGATTCCCGGGCGCGCCGCACGGCGCTCTCCATGGCGCCCAGGGCGCGTCGGCTGGGTGGGCCGGTGGTCTCCTCGCCCCTCGGTTCGTCGCTCATCGTTCCTCGGGCGGAATTCTTCCCGACCCGGGAGTATCCATGCCCACGGCGGGGATCCTCGTGCGGGCGTTCCGCTGTGAGGGGGCCCGCCTGGGTAGGTGCGACGGTACAATCGGGCCCTGACCGGGAGAATCATGCGATCCGACCTCGAACCCAGGGCAGCCACGGCAGAATCGACAGGGGCCGGGACGGACGGCCTCGCCGCTCCTGAAGAGGTCAATGGGGGTGGCGGCGCAGCGGGTGCCGTGGCCCCTCTCCTCCGGCACTTCTTCGGTGGTCCTCCGCCGCTGCGCTTCGAATTCTGGGACGGGACGGCGCTCGGGACGACCGGTCCCAACGTGTTGCAGGTGCGCTCGCCCGACGTCGTCCGGCGGCTGCTCTGGGCGCCCGGCGAGCTCGGCCTGGCCCGCGCCTTCGTCACGGGCGACCTCACCTTCGAGGGCGACCTCTTCGAAATCCTGGCCCAGTTGCACGCAGCGGCGCCGGCCCACATCCATGTCGGTTCGCGGCTGCCCTGGCAGGCGCTGCAGGCGTCGCGTCGCCTGGGAATTCTCGGCGGCCCGCTCCCACCTCCGCCGGAAGAGGCTGCACCGAGGGGCCGGCTGCATTCGCGAAGCCGCGATGCCCAGGCCGTGCAGCATCACTACGACGTCAGCAACGACTTCTATGCCATGGTCCTCGGTCCGGCAATGACGTACTCGTGCGCTCGCTTCGCGCCCGGGGTCGACACCCTGGAGGCCGCGCAGGAGTCGAAGCACAACCTCATCTGTCACAAGCTCGGGCTCGCGACGCGACGGGGACAGCGGATCCTCGACGTCGGGTGCGGCTGGGGCGGCTTTGCGATCCATGCCGCTCTGCACTTCGGCGCTCGCGTGGTGGGGGTCACGCTGAGCCCCGCGCAAGCCCGATGGGCCCGCGGACGTGTCGCTGCCCTCCATCTGGAGGAGCAGGTGGAGATCCGCCTGCAGGACTACCGGGACGTCCGCGACGGTCCGTTCGACGGCATCGCGTCGGTTGGGATGTTCGAGCATGTCGGATCGTCGAAGAGCTCGGAGTACTTCGGTACCATGCGCCGCCTCTTGGGGCCGGAGGGCCGTCTCCTCAATCACGCCATCTCGAGCGTGGGTGGATCGCGCATCGGCCCACGCACGTTCATCGGTCGCTACGTGTTCCCCGACGGCGAGCTGATAGACGTGGGGCGGGTCGTCCTGTCCATGGAGGAGGCTGGCTTCGAGGTGCGTGACGTCGAATCGCTCCGCGAGCACTACGCCAGGACGCTCCGCCACTGGGTGGCGAACCTGCAGCGGAACTGGGATGCAGCCGTGGCCGAGGTCGGCGTGCGGCGTGCCCGCGTCTGGCAGCTCTACATGGCGGCGTCGGCGAACGGATTCGACGACGGTGGGATATCCATCCATCAGGTCCTGGGGGTGGTCCCCGGGCCGGGAGGTCGCAGCGGCATGCCGCTCACGCGGGGGTCCTGGGCCTGAATCAGGACGGGCCCCGGAGCGACGTGCCCTCGTCGTCCCAGCTTCGCAGGGCCCGCAGCAGGGCGGTCTTCTTGCGCTGATGACCGGACATGCGGCGCAGGATGTCGTCGAGCACCACGATCGCCGTGTCGACATGGGGACCCTTGTTCAACATGACACACTCGGCCCGCTGAGCCATGGCTGCGTCCGTGACCTCGGCCCGAGACGGTTGTCCGGTCCGGGCCAGCTGGTCGAGCACCTGCGTGGCCCAGATGACCGGGAGATGAGCCGCCTCGCACAGCCAGAGAATCTCCTCCTGCAGCTCTGCCATGCGCTCGTAACCCGCCTCGACCGCGAGATCGCCACGGGCGATCATGATGCCGACCAGCCGCGAGCGCATGCTGTCGAGGAGAATTTCCGGCAGGCGGGAGAAGGCCGAGGGCGTCTCGATCTTCAGGATGAGGCCGACGTCGGCGGCGCCCACTCGCTGCAGGTACGTGCGCGCGACTGCGACATCGTGCTCGCTTCGAACGAATGAGACGGCCACCATGTCGGCGTGCTCTGCGGCGAACTGCAACAGGGGGAGATCGGCATCGGTCACGGCATCGATCGGAAGGTCCGTTTCGGGCAGGTTGATGCCCTTCCCGGCCCGGAGGCGGGTTCCTCTGGGCGATGCCCTCGTGATGCGAACGACGATGCTGTCCGCTGCCGTCTGCTCAATCGCGCCCGCCATCTTCCCGTCGTCGAAGAAGACCGACTGGCCCATCGTGGCCGCCTCGAAGACCGCGGGCAGCGTGCAGCCGATCCGCGCCACGCCCGACTGTCCGGGACGCCACGGCTCACTCGGTGTCAGCGATCGGGTCAGGACGAGGAGGTCCCCCGGCCGCAGGGTGTGGAACTGCGGCACCGATGGAAGGATCCCGACGGCGGTGCGGTCCCCCTTGCATTCCAGGGTGCATCCGGTTTCGAGGTACGTCGTGTCCCATGCCACGATGTCGCAGCTGACGCTCCCCACCTCTGTCACGAGCAGACGTCGCTTCGAACCGCGCGCATCGCGCAGCCATATCTCGTCACCCGATCGTCTTCGGGTCAGCCAAGCCGGGTCGACCGGAATCTGATGCGTTGCGGACGGGACTGAGGGATCGGCGACCAGCGTGGCGGAGGCCGGCGCCAAGGCTCTGCCCCGTAGATCGCGCTCGGGCTTGAGTCGCACGACCTCGGGTCCGGCTTCGAAGGGGCCGGTTCTGAGTTTGGGGCCCGGGAGGTCCACCGAGATCAAGCAGGGTCTGGAAACGTCGGCCGAGGCGATCCGTACGTTGTGGGCCATGGCGGTCCAGACGGCTGGGTCATCGTGTGCGCCGTTGATCCGGGCGACATCCATACCGGACGCCACCAGGTGCCGGACCAAGGCGCCGTCGGCCGCGGCCTGGAGTGGGAGCGTCACCATGACGCGTGTCACCCGTCCCTCCGGGCGGGCCCCGAACAGTGCATCCGTGTTGTGGTCCAAGGCCGCTCGCCCTGCCTCGAAGCTCAGCGACGACGGGACCGATCGCACCGCTCCTCCGATCAGCAGCTCTCGGACCTTCTCGACGGTTGCGAGGACATGCGGCTCGCAGCGGCCGAGCGACGAGAGGCCCCTTGCGCTCAGCCTTCGCTGCACGGTGCGGACGTCACCATGCCGGAAGGCCAGGTAGTGCACGAGATTCACCGCGTCGGCACGGTGGTCCGGGTGGGCCGAGGAGATCTCGTCGGATCGAGCCCGCTCCATGTGGAGCATGGCGTCCTCAAGGCGATCGAGATCGCGTGCGAGGGCGATGTCGGCCGCCGCATCGCTCTCGTCGGGCGCTGTCACGTGATGCCGCTGCCAGTGAGGTGCCGGCACTCGCGGGGACGCCGTGGCCAGCTGTGGCATCGAGTCACGATTGTCCCGACCTCCTCCTCTCCGAGACTACCGTCGACCAGCGATGCCCTCCGGCGGCGTCGCCACGGCGGGACGGCGTTGCTCGGCGCGCCCGGGGTGCGCCGTTCTCAGCAGATCCGCGGCAGGGGGTCGCCGACGAGCATGTCCACAATGCGGGTCCCGCCCATGCCGGTTCGGAGGACCACGATCCCGGGTGGTTCGGCGTGGATCTCGCCCACCAGCGCAGCGTTGGCGCCCAGCGGGTGGGCGCGCAGCGCGCGGACAGCCGCCTGCGCCTGATGTGCTGGCACGACCGCGACCAGCTTTCCCTCGTTGGCCACGTAGAGCGGGTCGATCCCCAGGAGCTCGCAGGCGGCCGCGACGGCCGGCAGAACGGGGAGGGCGCGCTCGTCGAGGACCACGGTGACGTCGGCGGCTCGCGCCAGCTCGTTGCAGACCGTTCCCACTCCGCCTCGGGTCGGATCGCGCAACCAGCGCGTCTCGGGTGCGGCGGCGAGGAGCTTCTCCACCAGGTCGTGCAGCGGCGCGGTGTCCGAGGCGATGTCCGCGTCCAGTGCCAGGTCGCCGCGGGCCAGCATGACCGCCGTCCCATGGTCACCGATGGTGCCCGACACCACGACCACGTCGCCGACCTGCACAGTGGCGGCGTCGAGGTCCCGACCGGCGGGAACGACACCGACGCCCGAGGTCGTGATGTACATCCCGTCCGCCGCGCCCCGGTCGACCACCTTGGTGTCCCCCGTGACGATGCGGACCCCAGCGGTCGCCGCCGCCTCCGCCATGTCGGCCACGACGTCGCGCAGCACGCCGATCGCGAGCCCCTCCTCGAGCACGAAGGCGGCCGAGAGCGCGAGCGGACGCGCCCCCATCATCGCCAGATCGTTGACGGTCCCGTGCACCGCCAGGTGGCCGGCGGAGCCACCCGGGAATCGCAGCGGCGTGACGACGAAGGAGTCGGTGCTGAAGGCCAGCCGGTCGCCCGACGGCAGCTCCACGAGGGCCGCGTCGGTCTGCGCAGGGCGCTGGCCCGCCCGGTCGCCGGGGGCGAACGCGGGGAGGAACACGGCTTCGAGCAGGGCGGCCGACGCCTTGCCGCCGGCCCCGTGAGCCAGCGTGACCACCTCCTCTCGGAGTCGGGGGCGCCGTCGCCGGAACGCTTCGACGCGGTCCAGGACCGCAGCCTCACGGGCACTCCCCGCCTCGGCATCGCCTCGGGCGGCGTCGTCGGGCGCCGATCGGTTCATGGCGCCGACCCCGGAGCGTCCGCGGCGGCCGCGGCGGCCGCGGCGGCCAGATGTCCTTGGGCCGATCCCCACACAGCCAGGGTCAGGGCCTCTTGGGCCTCTTGGATCCGGTGGACGCTCTCCGAGTGCACGACCAGGCAGTGCTGGACGGACGTGCTCGTGGCCATGCCCGAACCCTCGTAGCCGCAGAGGCCGACGGTGAGGAGGCCGCGCCGGCGCGCCTCGTCGAAGGCGTGCAGCACGTTCGCCGACGCCCCGCTCGTGGAGAAGCCGATGGCGATGTCGACCTCCCTGGCGTGGGCGATGAGCTGACGTGAGAAGACCAGTTCGAAACCGACGTCGTTGGAGAGGGCGGTCAGGACGGCCTGATCGTCCACCAATGAGAGGGCGGGGAGCGGCCTCCCGTGCGGCGGGTGGCGGAACAGGTCTGCCGTCGCCTGCGCATCGGTGGCGCTCCCGCCGTTGCCGAAGCTGAACAGCCGTCCGCCGCGGGCGAAGCGTTCTGCCATGGCGGCTCCGGCGCGCTCCACCTGCTCCGCGCAGCGCTCGAGTGTGTCGGCGCGCAGTGCGGCCGACTCCAGCATCTTCGCCCGGGTCGTGACGAGGAGGTCGGCGACGAGGGCCTCCGCGTCGCGCTCATCGGCCCCGATGAAGGGGTAGAGGAAGCTCGTCGGCTCGACGCTCACGACCCGCGTCCCGTCGGGAGGCTGGTGATGGCGATCCCGGCGTGCACCAGCACCAGGTCACCTGGCCGGAGGCCGTCGACGAGGCGGCCGTCGATGTGCTCGGCGTGGCCCCCGGCGAGCACTTCGACGCGGCCTCCGGCGAGCACGGCACGGACCTCGGCCACCCGACCCTCGTCCGCGCAGGTCACGCAGGCGTCCACGGTGCGTTCGCTCTCCGCGCGCAGCAGCCCGGGATGTTCGAAGACGACATGGGTCAGCTCCCAGAGGAGGTGGAGGAGCAGGACGAGCTCGCCCGAGCGAGCTGCCAACGCCGGCTGCGCGACCGGAAGCCACACCACGTGGTCGGCGCACGCGTCATGGTGGTCTCGTCCGGGACTCGGTCCCACGCCCAGCCAGACGCTGGTCAGACCCCATGCAGCGGCCCGACCGATGAGGTCGCGTGCCAGCTGGTCGTCCGCGGTGCCGAGGCAGAGGAGGAGGTCGCCGGGCCGGCAGAGCAGGCGCACCGTCTCGACCGCGGCGGGGCCATCGACGCTGACCGCCGGCAGGGCCCGCTTGCCGACGATGACGGGGTGCACGAATTCGACGGCGACGTGGCGCGCGTGGGCGGGCCAGCGCGGCGCCACGCACCACAGGGTGGCCCCGGCC
The DNA here is from genome assembly GCA_963804055.1 of uncultured Acidimicrobiaceae bacterium. Lineage (GTDB taxonomy): Bacteria > Actinomycetota > Acidimicrobiia > Acidimicrobiales > RAAP-2 > Bog-473. Next base: position 1,084,747 of record CAWDOU010000001.1, read on the forward strand.
GCGAAGCCACGGGCCAGGGCCACGGCGGCGGGGACCAGGTCCTCCGCCGTCACAGCGCCCCCGCCAGGGCTGCGCGAGCGCCGGCGATGGCCGCCTGCCCGAGCGCGAGACCTCCGTCGTTCGGGGGGACCACCCGATGCGTCAGGACGCGGAATCGGCGGGCCTCGAGGCAGCGGCGGGCCTGGCCGAGCAGGAGAGCGTTCTGGAAGACCCCGCCGCTCAGCGCGACCACTCCTATCCCGGTGCGCTCCCTCTGCTCCACGGCGACGTCGCGGACGACGCGGGCGACGGCGCCGTGGAAGCCCGCGGCCATGGCGCCCGTGTCTGCGCCGCTGCGGAGGTCAGCCGCCAGGGCATGGAAGACGGGGGAGGGGTCGAACTCGCAGTCGGTCGTCTCGAACCGGTACGACGGGACCGGGAGGCCCCGGTCGAGCGCCGCCGCCGCGGCCCATTGCAGGCGCAGCGCGGCCTCCGCTTCGTACCTGGCCTCGTGGCAGAGGCCGAGGAGCGAGCTGACCGCATCGAAGAGGCGTCCCATGCTCGACGTCTCGACGCATCCGGAGACGCCCTCGAGCTGGCTCTGCAACACCGCTCGCTCCGCCGGCGGCGCGGCGCCGACCGGCGGCAGGTCCTGCGCCCATTCGAGACCGGCCGCCCGCAAATGGGCCAGGGCCGTGCGGTACGGCCGCCGGACCGCGGCATCGCCGCCGGGGAGCGCGATCGTGGCGAGGTGCCCGACGCGCACGAAGTCCGTGTACGCCGCGACGAGAACCTCACCGCCCCAGATGGTGCCGTCCGTCCCGAACCCCGTCCCGTCGAAGGCAAGGCCGATGACGCGGGCCCCGGCCCCCACGCCGTGCTCGGCCATGACGGAGGCAATGTGGGCGTGATGATGCTGGATCTCGACCACCGGGCGCCCTGAGGCCTCCTCGGCCCAGCGTTTCGTCAGGTAGCCCGGATGGGCGTCCGCGGCCACCTGAGACGCCCGGATGCCGTACAGGTCGGCGAGCTGGTGGGCGGAGCGCTCGAAGGCCCGCCAGGACTCGAGGCTTCCCATGTCGCCGATGTGCTGGCTCATGAAGGCGTCGTGGCCCGCCGCGAGGCAGAACGTGTTCTTGAGCTCGCCCCCGACGGCCAGCGTGGGTGGCGCCACGACGGGGAGCCGCACCGGCAGGGGTGCGTAGCCCCGGGAACGCCGGAGGGGCAGCTCGCCGCCGTCCTGGTCGATCTCGAGCACCGAGTCGTCGCAGGGCACATGGATCGGTCGGTCGTGCAGGAGCCACGCGTCGGCGAGTGCGCCCAATCGTTCCCGGGCGTCGTCGTTGTCGTAGCAGATGGGCTCGTCGCTGACGTTGCCACTCGTCATCACCAGGAGGCTGGGTACCGGCACAGCGGGGTCGCCACCCGGAACGGGGGCGAAGAGCAGATGGTGCAGCGGCGTGTAGGGGAGCAGCAGGCCGATTCGTGGATTGCCCGGGGCGACGAGCGCGGAGATGACGCCGGCTGGCGTGCCGGGACGCCTGGACGCCAGGACGATGGGTCGCCGCGCCGTGGTGAGGAGCGCTGCTTCTGCCGGGATGATGTGGGCCACCGTCCGGGCGACATGCAGGTCCCGGGCCATGACGGCCAGGGGCTTGCCGACGCGGTGCTTGCGTTCCCGGAGCCGCGCCACCGCGGCGTCCGAGCGGGCGTCGCAGGCCAGGTGGAACCCGCCGAGGCCCTTGATCGCCACAATCTCGCCTCGCGCCAGCGCGGCCTGGGCCGCCATGATGGCTGCGTCCGTGCCGGTCACCGGGTCGGCGCCGGAGGAGCGCTCCAGCCACAGGCGCGGACCGCAGTCGGGGCAGGCGATCGGCTGGGCGTGGAAGCGCCGGTCGGCCGGGTCGCCGTACTCCTCTGCGCAGGCGCCGCACAGGGCGAAGCCGCGCATCGTGGTGTTGGGACGGTCGTAGGGCAGGCGGAGCGTGATGGTGAAGCGTGGCCCGCAGTTCGTGCAATTGATGAAGGGGTGTCGAACCCGGCGATCGCGTGGGTCGAACAGTTCGCGGAGGCAGTCGTCACAGGTTGCGAGGTCGGGCGAGACGAACGTTCGGACCGTTCCACTGGCCCGGCTCTCCACGATGGCGAAGCCCGTTCCGCCGCGTGCGGCCATGCGTTCCGAGACCACGCCGTCGACCCGGGCTGCATCGGGCGCGTCCGTCTCGAGGCGTCTGACGAACGCCTCCGTCGCCCCAGTGACGCCCTCGACCTCCATGAACACGCCCTGACTGTCGTTGCCCACGAACCCGACGAGATGGAGCTCGGTGGCGAGCCGGTGCACGTGGGGCCGGAAGCCGACCCCCTGGACCAGTCCCGAGACGCGGAGACGGAGTCGGAGACGGGCCGTCTCCGTCGAGGGGGTGGCGCTCCTCACGCGGGGGACCCGCCGCGCCGGCCGAGCGTGACCGCCGCCTCGCGGTGCATCCGCCCGAACGTGTAGTACGCCGCGCACGCGCCCTCCGAGGAGACCATGCAGGTCCCGATCGGGGTTTCGGGCGTGCAGGCGGTGCCGAACACCTTGCACTCCCAGGGCTTGATCACGCCCTTGAGCACCTCCCCGCACTGGCAGGCCTTCGGATCGGCCACCCGGACGTTCGGGACGGAGTAGCGGCGCTCGGCGTCGAAGGCGGCGAACTCGGGGCGCAGCTTCAGGCCGCTCTGCGCAATGAAGCCGAGACCCCGCCATTCGAAGTGCGGGCGCAGCTCGAAGACCTCTGCCAACAGGGCCAGGGCGCGTGGATTGCCCTCCTCGCGCACGACCCTCGAGTACTGGTTCTCCACTTCACAGCGGCCCTGGCGTCGCTGCAGGAGGAGCATGGCGATGCTCTGCAGGATGTCGAGCGGCTCGAAGCCGGACGTGACGAGAGGCAGTCCGTATTCGGTGGGCACGAAGCGGTAGGGGCGCTGTCCGACCACGGTGGAGACATGCCCGGGGCCGAGGAACCCGTCGAGCCGGATGTCCGGCGACTCGAGGATGGCCCGTAGCGGCGGGACGATCGTCACGTGATTCGAGAAGACGGAGAAGTTCGAGAGCCCCTGATCACGCGCCTCCAGCAGCGTGAGGGCGGTCGCCGGAGCTGTGGTCTCGAAGCCGACGGCGAAGAACACCACGTCCCTGTCCGGGTTCTCGACCGCGATGCGGAGCGCGTCCAGGGGGGAGTAGACGACGCGGATGTCCGCGCCCCCCGCCTTGGCGTCGAGCAGGCTGCCCTCCTGGCCCGGCACCCGCATCATGTCCCCGAACGAGGCGGAGATCACGTCCGGCGACTTGGCGATCGCAATGGCGTCGTCCACCCGTCCCATCGGGAGGACGCAGACCGGGCATCCGGGCCCGTGTACGAGCTCGACGTTCTCCGGGAGCACGTGTTCAATGCCATGCCGGTAGATGGTGTGGGTGTGGCCGCCGCAGACCTCCATGAACGTGCAGGCGTCGTCGGCGGCCAGCGCCGTGATGCGGGCCACCAGCGCGGCTGCCGTGGTGGGGTCCCTGTACTCATCGACATATCTCATGGCTCAGCGCCTCACGCGTCTCCCGTGCCACCCGAGATGGTGGATTGCCTGAGTGCGTCCATTTCATCGTCGAAGGCCTGACCCAGGAGGTGCAGGGAGGCGAGCGCGAGATCGGCCTCGGCCTCGTCAATCTTGGACATCGCGAATCCCACGTGGATCAAGACCCAGTCCCCGGCGGCCAGAGGTTCGTCTTCGAGCAGCCCGATGTTGACGACCCTCGTGACTCCCGAGACGTCCACCGTTGCCAGGTGAGGGCTGACGTCGGAGATCTCCTTGAGCTGTCCCGGTATGGCCAGACACATGGCATCTCCTCCTCGTCCGTCATCACGTCCGTCGGCCCTGTGTCGGCAACGGCCTGCGCCCGGAAGCGGACGGGTCCCCGCCGACGGGTCCCACGGGCGGACACGCGGACGTGCGCAGGGTCCGGCCTCGACACTAGGCGGCTGACGGGCCGTTCGTCCCCAAGAGGGAGGTCCAACTCGGAGCCCCCCGGGCAGCAGGCGGGGTCCGTGCGACCGCCGCCCCGCGTCACTCCGGGCGTTATGCTCCGCCCGAGGCGCCGTCCATGCACGAACTCTCCATATGTCGTTCGATCCTGAGCACGGCGGCGGACCACGCGGAAGGGCGGCCAGTGTCCCAGGTCACCGTGCAGGTGGGGCACCTGCGCCAGGTCGTGCCGCACGCGCTCCAGTTCGGCTGGGCGGCGGTGTCGGCTGCGACCGCTCTCGAGGATGCGGTCCTTGTGGTCGAGGAAGTGCCGGCGGCGGTCGAGTGCGCGTCATGCCGTACGAGAACCATCCTCGATGCGCCGGTTCTCGCCTGTGGCCGCTGTCGCGGGATCGATGTCAGGCTGATCAGCGGGGAAGAGCTCCGCGTCGTGTCCATCACTCTGGCGGAGTCGTAGCGGTGGGTCGCTTTCACCTCGAACCAGGGGGTGCGGTCCACCAGCACCCCGGCGACACCGGCGAGCCGATCACGGCTGACCTCGGTGACCACTCCGGGTACACGGAGACGGGCGGGACCAGGATCGCCATCCTGGAGAACCTCCTCTCGGAGAACGACCGCGTGGCGGCCCAGAACGCCGGAGTGTTCGCCGGTGCCGGCGTCTGCGCCATCAATCTGATGTCATCACCCGGTGCCGGGAAGACGGCGCTGCTGCGGCAGACCTTGGGACTCCTCGGGGAATCGTTGCGCATCGGCGTGCTGGAGGGGGACATCGCGACGAGCCTCGACGCCGACCGGCTCGAAGGAGCGGGTGCGGCGGCGATCTCCCTCGTCAACACGAGCGCCGGCTTTGGCGGAGAGTGCCATCTCGATGCCGTGATGGTGCGGGCCGGGATGGAGCCGCTCCCGCTGTCTCAGCTTGACCTCTTGATCATCGAGAATGTGGGCAATCTGGTTTGTCCTGCGGAATTCCGGGTCGGCGAGCAGGCCAGGGCGATGGTGTTCGCCGTGACCGACGGAGAGGAGAAGCCGTTCAAGTACCCGGTGATGTTCCGAGCCGTCGACGTTGTCATCGTCAACAAGATCGACCTTCTTCCGTACCTCGATTTCGACCTCGACCTCTTTCGGGCGAACCTGCGGTCGGTGAATCCGTCCGCGCGGGTCATTCTGGCCAGCGCCCGAACCGGTGAGGGCGTGGGCGAGTGGTGTCGTTGGTTGCGGGCGCAGTGTGCGCGTGGGGCGGAGAGTCGAACCATCTGAGTCACCCGCGGCGGCGGGTGAGGGGCCGGCCCGCCTCCCGTCGGCGATACGCTGATCCCTGTGTCGCCACACCGCCGCATCGTCGTCTGTGATGGCGACGAGACGGGGCAGGAGTTGCTCGAGGAGGCACTGCGGGTGTTCGATCCCCGCCTGCTCGGGTTCGATGTCGAGTTGCTCCGGTTCGACCTGTCCCTCGGGAACCGGCGCGCCACCGCCAACGAGGTGGTCCGCGAAGCGGCCGCAGTCATGCGCGAGACGGGCCTCGGGCTCAAGGCGGCCACCATCACCCCCGAGACGACCGGCGACGTGGGCAGCCCGAACCGCATTTTGCGCGAGGGCGTGGGCGGCTCGGTCATCGTGCGCACGGGCCGCCGCATCCCGGGCGTGGCCCCGCCGGCGTCGGTCGTCCATCCGATCGTCGTCGTCCGCATGGCCGTGGGCGACGCCTACGGCGCGGAGGAGCACCGCACGGGCGACCCGGGCTCCACGGGGGAGCAGGCGTGGCGGACCGAGCGCATCGACCGCTCCGTCTGCCGCTCCGTGGCGGAGTACTCCTTCCGCACCGCGGCCCAGACGGGAGCCTGCGTGTACGGCGGCCCGAAATGGACCGTCTCCACCGTCTACGAGGGGATGCTGAAGGAGGAGATGGACGCCGCCGCGGCGCGCTATCCCGACGTGCCGTACCGCCCCACGCTCATTGACGCGGCCTATGCGGGCTTGCTCACCGAGTCCAACGCCAGCCCGCTGGTGGTCCCGGCCCTCAACCGGGATGGCGACTGCCTGTCCGACCTCGTTCTGGCGCTCTTCGGCTCCATTGCCGGGGCCGAGTCCGTGCTGCTCGCCCTCGACGACGAGCTGCGGCCCGTCGTGGCCATGGCCGAGGCGCCGCACGGCACGGCGCCGTCGCTCATGGGCAAGAACGTGGCGAACCCGATGGCGATGCTCCTGGCCTGCGCCGCCGTGCTGGACCATGCGGCGCGCGGAGATGCTGCCGTCGCGGCAGCGGCCGCCGCCATCCGCCGGGCCACGCTCGGCGCGGCGGCGGACGGCGTACGGACCTTCGACCTGGGGGGCGAGGCCTCCACGTCGGAGGTGGTGGACGAGGTCCTGCGCCGCCTGGCCCTCGGCACCGCGGGCTGACCGCCCGCTGCGCCTGCCGACACGGGGTTTGCCGGAGCGGGTGACGGGGAAGAGATCCTGCCAAGCGCCCAACCTGGCCAGGGGGCCGGCGCCCCGGAGGGACAACCGGTCGAGGGGGGCTCTCGGGACCGAACCCGAGAGAACTTCAGCCGGTTTCGTTCCGGCCGCGGTACGCGACGCAGGCGCGTCACACGCTGACGGCGGCGCTGCGCGCACTTCGCCGCGGTGTCCGGATCACACGTTCTCCACAACTTTCACCATCGATGTGGATTTCTCTTCGCAGACGGTGGGTCCCGTGTCCGTGTCCGTGTCGATGATCACGAAAGGCCGAGGGGGGCGAAGAGATCCCCGTTCTTCTCAATGCGTCGCAACACGTCGTCGGTCTCGAAGCGGAGGAGCGACGGGTCGCCTTTGGACGCGCAGCGCCGCACCTCGGCTGCGCTGACGGGGGTCGAAACGGTGGGTGCAGGCATCGCACGGACCGAGTAGACGGCGACCGTCGTCTTGGCCGGGTGGTTCTGGCTCCAATCGATGAGGACGCGTCCCCGTCGCAGCGACCTCCTCATGTTGGAGACGATCAGGTCCCGATGCTCGGACTCCAGCTTGCGCGCGATCTCGTGGGTGTGGTCCCGCATGCCGTCCCATGTCGTCCGTGGTCCGACGGCGGCGTACAGCTGCAGGCCCTTCGATCCACTGGTCTTGGCGTACGACTCGATCCCCTGGCCGGCGAGCTCGTCCATGACGTAGCCGGCCACCACACAGCATTCGACGATGGACGTTCCCTCCCCGGGGTCGAGATCGAAGACCATGTGGTCCGGTCGCGCCGGGAGCTTGCGGTGCCGGCCGACGTGCCACAGGGGGACGTGGAGCTCAATGGTCCCGAGGTTGGCCGCCCAGGCCAGGGTGGGAAGGTCGTTCACCATGGCGTAGGGGATGACGTCCTCTCCGCCACCGGCGGACACCTCGACCGAGGGCACCCAGTCGGGTGCGTGTGACGGGATGTGCTTCTCGAAGAAGGACTTGCCCTCGACTCCGTCAGGGAACCGCTTCATCGTCAGGGGCCGCTCGCGCACGTGGGGCAGCATCACGGGTGCGACGCGCACGTAGTAATCGATGAGCTGGCCTTTGGTGAAGCCGCTGTGCGGGAAGAGCACCTTTTCGAGATTCGAGACGGACAGCTCCCGCCCTCCGATGGTCGTGCGCGTCGACGACGCCATCACTCGACGACGACCTCGTGGGGCGACTTGTCCGGACGCAGGCCGCGCCACGTGGGGTGGCGCAGGCGACCGGCCGTCGTCCATTCGCCGAACTCCACCTCGCCCACCAGGTCGGGACGCACGAAGTGCGCCCCGCCGGCGTCGGCCGAGGGGAGCACGGACACGAACGGGTTCTCGGGGGTCGCCCGTGGCCCGAGGTCGGCCAGGAGGGCGGCGCGCTCTCTGGCGCTGAAGCCGGTGCCCACCTTGCCGACATAGCGCAGCCCACCCTCTTCCGGGATACCGAGCAGGAGCGCGCCGAGACTGCCCCGCCGCTCGCCGCGGCCGTCGGTCCAGGCGCCCACGACCACCTCCTGCGTGCGGAAGGACTTGACCTTGGTCCAATCCGGACTGCGTCGGCCGGGGCGGTAGGGGGACGACCGTCGCTTGGCCACGACACCCTCGAGCCCGTTGGCGACTGTCGCGGCAAGGATGTCCGATCCGGAGACGTCGCGGAACGAGTCCGTGGTGAGGAAGGTCTCACCGGCGAGTCGCAACGATTCGAGCTGTGCGCGTCGTTCGTCGTAGGTCGACTCCAGGAGGGAGTGGCCCTCGAGGTACAGCAGGTCGAACGCCACGAACGTCACCGGGTCCGAGAGCGATCGTCGCTTCGCTTCGCGCTGGTTCGCCACATGCATGCGCTGCTGGAGCCTGGAGAAGCTCGGCCGGCCGTCCTCGCCGAGGGCGACGATCTCGCCGTCGATGATGCAGGTGGTCATGCCCAGGAACTTCCCGATGTCCGCCAGCTCCGGAAACGACACGGTGACGTCGAGATCGTTGCGGCTCTGGGCCCGGACACGGCCCCCTTCGACGAAGAGAATGGCTCTGACCCCGTCCCACTTGACCTCGAAGGCCCATCCCGTGCTGTCCGCCGGGAGCTGACCCGCCACCGCCAGCATCGGCTTGATCGAACCGGGCATGTCGTCGGTGCGGGTGGACGGGCCGTGCCGGTGGATCATCCAGTCGCGGTCCTTCGTCCGGAAGAGCACGAAACTCCCCGAGCCCCGGGTCCCGTGGAGCACGAACTTCACCTCGGAATCCGTCCATTTCTCCACGTCGTAGTGGCCGGAGTCCCAGATCGTCATCCGACCTCCCCCGTACTCGCCCAGGGGGATGTCGCCCTCGAACGTCGCGTAGTCGAGGGGATGGTCCTCGGTGTGCACGGCCAGGTGGTTCTTGCCCGGCGTCTCGGGGAGGCCCTTGGGGAGGGCCCAGGAGGCCAGCACGCCGTCGCGCTCGAGCCGCAGATCCCAGTGCAGGCTCCGGGCGTGATGCTCTTGGATCACGAATCGCTGGCGGGACTTCTGCGTGGACGCGCGCCCGCCCATCGGCTCCGGCGTCTTGGAGGGATTCCGTTTCGTCCGATAGGTGTCGAGCTTCCCCGTCTCGCCCCCACCCCGTCGACCCGTGGACCGTGGCGTCACCGGATACCACCGTACCCATAGTCTCGGGTTGGGCGTTGCAACACGGGGTATGAGTCACGAACGGCGATTCGTGGAGGGAGACACCGATGGCGTTCCTGCTGACCTCTTCTGCTTGTCCGCGGATGACCGCGGGCGACCGACGGGATGCTGATGAACGTCGTTGAGCGACTGGCCCGGAGGGCGGACGAGGCGCAGCAGGGCATCGGGCCCATTGCGTTCGCGGTCGGCGTCTTCAAGAAGTTCGGGGACGACCGGGGAGGCTCCCTCGCCGCGCTCCTCACCTTCTACGGATTCCTGTCGCTCTTCCCGCTCCTGCTCCTCCTGGTCACGATCCTCGGCTTCTTCGGTGGTTCCGAGCACTCCTTCGTCCAGCGCGTCGAGAACTCGGCCTTTTCGCAATTCCCGGTCGTCGGGACGAAGCTCAGCACCAACATTCACGGCTTGCAGGGTCGGAGCGTCTTCGGGCTGGTGGTGGGGATCCTCTTCGTGCTCTGGGGCTCCCAGGGGGCGCTGCAGACGGCCCAATACGCCCAGGCGGAAATCTGGAACATCCCCGGAGTGAGCCGGCCGAGCTTCTTGGCCCGCCTCGGGCGGACCGCCAGCATGATGGTCGTGCTCGGGCTCTTCCTGTTGGCGAGCACCATCCTGGCCGGCCTCGTCACCATCGGACACCACGGAGGGTGGGCCGTCGTCGGCGCGGTCGTGGTCTCGCTCGCCGTCAATATCGGCCTCTTCGTCGTCGCCTTCAGGCTGCTCACGCCGAAGCAGATCCCGTGGCGCGACATGGTCCCGGGCGCCATCGTCGGAGCGCTGGGATGGACGGCGCTCCAGTATCTGGGCGGCGTCCTCGTCGAGCACTCGCTGCGCAACACCAGCAAGGAGTACGGCACGTTCGCACTCGTCCTGGGGCTCATCAGCTTCCTCTACCTGGCCGCACAGGTGACCCTGTACGCCTCCGAGCTCAACGTGGTGCGTGTCCGCCATCTCTGGCCCAGAGGGATGGTGCAGCCTCCGCTCACGGCGGCCGACAAGGAGGTGCTGTCGTCCATCGCGCTCGAAGGAAAACGGCGCCCCGAGCAGTACGTATCGACCGGGTTCCGGGCGGATCCGCCTGCCGAAGGGAAGCAGTCCGATTCGCCGTAGCCGGCTCCGAAGGGCGATCCAGTTTTCGTTCCGTGGCCATGGGTAGTTCTTCCTCCAGCTGCCATCAATCGGGAGGGAGGGCCCAATGTCGATCGGGCTGCGCATCTTCGGAGTCGGGATGATCCTGGTCGTGGTGAGCGCCCTGGTCTTCGGGCGGCGGCGCCAGCACCCGCCGGCGGCCATGGCGGAGTCGGGCCACGAAGGGGGCATCTGACCCGGATCGCTCCCAGGGGACATTCTCCGGGCGCGCCGTCGGCTGCCCATCTGGAGCGGTCGTTCCGCCCGGTGGATTCGGCCCCGAGCAGCGCGGTCCCGTAAGGTCGCGGGCGCCGCGGGACGGTCTGCGGCGGGGGACTGGGGGCCATGGAGATTCGGGTCGATCAATTGATTGAGGCCGCGGTGACGCGGGCGGGATCGGATGACTTCGGTGGGGACACCTGGCGCGAGGGCCTCGATGTCCTCGTGCACTCGCTCACGACCGAGTCGGCGCTGAACGAGCTGGGCGAGAGCGTGATGGTCGACCAGATCGTGGGCCTGCTGGTGAACCGGCTCGAAATCGAACAGTGGTTCGCCCGGCACCCGGAAATCACCGAGCAGGAGATCGTGGCGCCCCTGTTCGGACTCGGTCTTCCACGCACCGGTTCGACCGCTCTGAGCTTCCTCCTGGCCAGCGACACCTCCCGGCGATCGTTGCGCACGTGGGAGGCCGGCAAGCCCTGCCCGCCACCCGAGACGGCGACCGAGCACACCGACCCGCGGATCGCCGAGGCGCAGGTGGGCATCGACATCACCAACGAGATGTTTCCCGGATTCGTCGGCATGTTGCCGACCTCGGCCACCGGCCCTCAGGAGTGCATCCTGCTCATGGCCCTCGACTTCAGATCGCAGGTCTTCGAGGGCATGGCGAGCATCCCGGCCTACAGCTCCTGGCTGATGTCGTGCGACATGGAGCCCGCCTATCGCTATCACCGGCGTGTGCTGCAGTTGCTGCAATGGCGCTGCCCACCGGAGCGATGGTGGCTCAAGACCCCCGCGCACATGCACTCGATTGAGGCGTTGAACGTCGTCTATCCCGACGCACGATTCGTGATGACGCACCGGGACGTCGGAAAGGTGCTGCCCTCGGTGTGCGCCGTGTTCGAGGCGCTGTCCAATGTGTTGACCACGAAGCTCGACCCGGTGGCCATCGGCACCCACAATTCGGACCTCTGGAGCTACTCGCTCCAGCGGCTGATCGCGTTTCGGGACAGCGGGAACGAGGATCGGTTCTTCGACGTGTCGTTCGCCGAGGTGCAGCACGATCCGATGGCCGCAGTCGCAGCGCTCTACGCCGAGCTCGGCGACGATCTCAGCGACGACGCCCGACGACGCATGCAGGAATGGTGGTCGGAGAGCTCCAAGGAGCGGTCCGGGCCGCACACCTACAAGGCCGAGAACTTCGGGCTCGATCCCGCGAGGATCAGAGAGCAGTTCGCCTTCTACACCGACAGGTTCGACATCCCACTCGAAGACTGAGCGCGGTGGGGCCGGGGTGCCGGGAACCGAGATACCCCGTCCGGACGTGAGCGCTCTCTAGACTGCGGGTCCGATGTCTGATTCCGCCACGACGACCCAAGCGGGATCTTCGGATCCGGCGCCCGGCCCGAGCGGATCAGGCGGACCGAGCGGACCACCGACCGGGGCTGCGGAGGAGCCGGGCACGAGCCTGACGAAGAAGATCGTGGTCGCCGGCATCATCGTGCTGCTCGTCGTGGCCCTGGCGCTGCTGATTGCCACGTTCGACTCGACGCGGCATTGGTTCGCGCTCCATACCGGCATCCTGCACGGCGGACCGGACCAGTACTACAACTTCTGGTCAGGTTTCGGCTCGGACCTGGGCGAGGCGACACTGATCACCGCGGTCGCCGTGGGCGTCTACACGGGGGTCCGGAAGGTCAATTGCCACACCAAGGGCTGTTGGCGTATCGGTCATCACGTGCTGGAGGGCACGCCGTACATCCTGTGCCGGCACCATCACCCGGGTGTGCCGTCGCATGGGGCGTCGCATGCACACATCCTGGCCCAGCACCAGAAGTTCAAGGCAGACAAGGAAGCCCGGGAGGCGCGAGGTCTCTCGTAGCGCGGAATGCTCAGAACGCATCCGGGCGGTCGTGGACGATCGTCAGGACGCCCTCACCGTCCCCAGGCAACGTGAAGGAGCCCACGATGTCGGCGAAGACCCGCTCTTCGTCCTGTTCACCGTTGATCTCCACCACCAATCCGCGACCACGATAGAAGGCGAGGAGTGGCTCGGTCTCTGTCGCGTAGACCTCGAACCGGTGTGCGATGACCTCCTCGGAGTCGTCACTCCGGCCCTCCCGCTCCGCTCTCGCCAGGAGCCGTCGTGTCAGCTCCTCACGAGACACGGTGAGGTTGATCACGGCCTGCAACTCGATCTCCACGTCACGCTGCGCCGTTCGGTAGGCGGCCTCGGCCTGTCGCAGGTTCCTGGGGAAACCGTCGAGCACGTAGCCGCCATGACGGCTCGCGTCGAGAACCGGTCCCATCATCATGTCGAAGATCAGGTCGTCCGGCACCAGATCACCGCGGCGCAGATACTCGGAGGCTGCGATCCCGAGTTCGGTCCCCGCCTTCACCGCCTGGCGCAAGAGCTCGCCGCTCGAGAGATGCACGACTCCGTAGTGGGAAGCCAGCTTCTCGGCCTGCGTCCCCTTGCCGGCTCCCGGTGGCGCGACCAACAACACTCGCATCGGTAGGACCCTACAGTCGCCGGTCGTCTGTCGGAGCGGGCCCGCGCGTCGGGGGAGCGCCGACGAGCTGCAGGTGCACGACCGCCTCGTGGGTGGATGCAAGCCGGGCTAGCGAGACGAGGCGTTCTGTGGCGGAGCGATCGCGTTCGACCGCTCCAGCCCGGCAAAATCGATCTGGTCGGCCGGGCAGGGGGCTTGGATGGCGTAGCCCTGGCCACGGTCGCATCCGAGCGCGGCCAGGACGCTCACGAAGTCGAGCCGCTCGATGCCTTCGGCCACCACGCGTAGCCCGAGTGCGTGTCCGAGATCGATGATGGATCGGGCGATGCCCTCGTCGCGCAAGCTCGTCTCGGCCATCTGCAGTCGTGACGTGAACGTGCGGTCCAGTTTCAACTCGCCGACGGCCAGGTCGTTGAGGTGCGAGATGGAGGAGAAGCCCGTGCCGAAGTCGTCGATCGACACGAGGATTCCCGAGTCGGTGAGGGTCTGGATCACGCGCTTGGACCGGGTGAGGTCCGCTACCACCATCCCCTCGGTGATCTCGAGCACGAGCGCCTCGGTCGGCAGCCCGGCCTGGGTCAGCAGTGCGCCGACTCGTTGGGGCAGCGATGAATCCAGCAGGTCGGTCGCCAGGAGGTTCACCGCCACCGCGGCGCGGTGTCCGGCGTGCCACCACGTGGCGCAGTCGGCGATGGCTTCCTCGAAGACCCATGCGGCCAGGGAATGGATGAGGCCGCTCTCCTCGGCCAACGCCAGGAGGTGTTCGGGGGGGATGAGGCCGAGGGTCGGGTGAGGCCACCGGAGGAGCGCCTCGACCGTGACGACCTCGCCCGTTCGCAGGTCCAGCTCGGGCTGGTAGTGCAGCGCCAGCGAGCCATCGAGCATCGCGACCCGGAGGTCTTCGATGAGCGCGAAGCGGTCGGCCTCGTCGTCGAGGGCCGATTCGTAGAGGTCGAAGGACCCCCGCTCGTTCTTGGCCCGGTACATGGCGATATCCGCGCAGCGGATCAGGTCGTGGGGGGTCAGAGCGTGCTCCGGAGCGAGCGCAACGCCGATGCTGGCGCCCACGTGGAGACTGGCGGTGCTGACATCTATCGGTTGCTGGAGCAGCGCCGTGATGCGCCGGGCCACGGCCGTGGCCTTGTAGGCGTCCGCTTCGTAGAGGAGGACGGCGAATTCGTCCCCGCCCAGGCGGGCGACGAGATCCTCGTGCCGGACGACTTGACGGATGCGCGGGCCGATCTGGCGCAAGAGCGCGTCCCCGGTCTGGTGGCCGAACGAATCGTTGATCTCCTTGAAGTGATCAAGATCGATGAGCAGCAGCGCCAGACCGCTGCTTTGCGTGCCGATCGGGGGAGCCGCCGCCAGTGCTTGCTCGAGCTCGTCCAGGAGGCGCCGACGATTCCCCAGCCCGGTCAGCTCGTCTGTCACGGCCTGGTGTTGGCGCGATTCGTTGAGGGCTCTCTGCTCGCGGAGCGAGACGGCCATCCGGGCCGCCGCCACCATCAGCGTCGCACCGGCGAGACCGAGAGCGATGGCGTTCACGTGCTGCACGTTCCCCAGCACCAGGATCACGGGACAGGCCGCAAAGACGAGGGACAGGATGATCACGCGCGCGGACTTCTCCAGTGCAGGGGATCGCTTGGTGTGCGAGGAGCGAATCCAGACCGAGGCCGTCAGCGAGATCATGGCCGCCGGCCACAGGAGGTTCAGCGGCGCTGCGGCCTGGCCGGCGCTCGGCGAGAACTGGTGCAGGGAGACGATCGCCCCCACGGCCATGAGCGCGGAGCCACCGGCGAAGAGCAGGGCGCGCGCCGGGTGTCGCGGTTGCACGACCACGGCTCCCAGTGCCAGGGCCAGCAGGATCGCGTCACCGGCGGGATAGGCCAGAGTGAGTGCGACGGACCCGGTCGCTCCGCCGATGGCGCGCACCGTCGTGTCGAGCACGATCGCGCTGAAGATGGCCGCAATGCCCAAACTGGCCGTCGCGCCGTCGAGCCAGACGCTGGCCTTGATCCGTCCCCCCGTCTCGGAGCGCACCATGAGAAGGAGGGCGACACCCGCCAGTGGGTAGAACAGCAGGGAGAAGGCGTCGGCGACCGAGGGCGCCGATTCGAAGGTCCAGACGATGTCGCCGAGCGCCCAGGCGAGGAGGCCTGCCCCCAGGGCCAGGGACGCCCAACGACCCGGCTGCGTGACGAGGGCACGGCCCAGGCAGGCCAGCGCCAGGGCGACCTCCACCGCGCAGATCAGTGACTGGGTCCACCCGGCGTGGCTCGTCAACAGGGTGAAGGCACAGATGGCGACGACGGCGACCCCTCCGAGGGCGAGAAGGAGCACCAGGTCGCGCCGGGTCCACCGTTCGCCAGGCACCATGTTCTCTCCGCCGAGGGTCTTCGACTCCACGGGGTGGGAATCGGCGTTTCAGCGATCATGCTTGACGAGATAGTCCCGACCTGCGTCGCAAATCGGTGGCAACGACGGCCCGAGGCGCCGAATTGTGCCGGTGACCAGCCCTAATGCGAGGGTGTCCAGATTTCTGGACGCTCATGCATCCATGACGTAGATGAGGTTGAGGATCGATGCGTAGTAGTCCGCGTCGGCCGTATCTGCGGCGTAGTAGACGAAGGTGACAGGGAGATTGTCGGGGTCCCGTCCACGGACGATCTCCGATGCACCGACCGCGACGTGGCGACGCTCGGTCAGACGGTCACGACCGCGCAGGACGGATTCCACGCGGTCGAGCTCGTCGAGGGAGCCCACGTTGAAGGTGATCGACCGGAGCCCGAGCGACTGCGGGCCGTGACGAGTCTGATGAAGACTCCACGTTTCGCGCAGGATCAGGACTGCGGACCCCGTCCCGACGTCACCGAGGACTGCAACCGCGTCCTGGCGGGCGATCACGTTGAACGGGCCGACCTCTGCGAAGAACTCGACCGATCGCTCGAGGTCGGCGACGGCGATGAGCGTGGAACGTATCGTCCAGGGTTGGACGGCGTGATCTGCGGACATGGCGCTTCCTCCGTGGGCCCGGGGTCCTCTGCCGCCCGTGGCCTTTGAACCTCAGGCTATCCCTGCCCGCCCGTTCCCGGTCGGGGAAGGTTTCGAAAGGGCTGTCCGGGTGGCGCTCGACGTCAGTCCTCTTTGCCCTTGGCTTCGAGGTCGGCGACAACGGCGTCATAGCCGGCGTTCGTCAGCATCCGCCGGAGGTCGACCAGTTGCTGCGCATCGATGTCCTTGTCCTTCGGCCGCCTGAGGACTTCGGACTCCGATCCGATACGGAACACGAACATGTTGTCGTGCCGCTGCTCGATCGACCCGATCTCCCCGAGCAACGACACGACGTCGTGCCATTCGACGTTGTGACTCGTCGGGTGCTGAAAGATCTGCAGCAATGTGTCTCGGTGGTGGCCGCTGAGGTGCGCGGGTCCTGAGGTTGACGACATCGGTTCCTCTCGTTCTCCTGAGTGGTGCCAATGTAGCGAGACTTCTCATCCGGGGGGAGCGAGCACGGTTGCGCCGACCGCCACGACCCGCGCGTTCTGCGCCACGGGGTGCGACCCCAGGTCCACCGTGAGAATGGAGGTGGACGCCCCGTAGGACCAGCTCTGGCCGCCGAGCTTCCGTCCGTCGACCGTGACCTGGTTCGGACGGGTGACATCCATGACCTTTATGGTGGTGGCGACAGAGCCGGGTTCGCCCGGATAGCTGCCCTGGGCGCGACCGATGGTGACCCGGACGGACGCCCGCCCGTTGGTGGGGGTGCTCGAAGAGGTGGTGATCAGGGTCTGGGTGCGCTGGCCCTTGGTGTAGCCCAGACCAGTCCCGGCGTCGCCGTAGAGATCGAAGCTTCCCCGCGATCCGGGATAGACGAGAGCGGTGAGCGAGTGCAACGGTCCGGTGCCACCGGTCGAGGGCTGCTCCGTCACGATCCCCCCCTGGCGAACGAAGACGGGCATCTGATTGAGGGGCACCGCCATCGTGGCCGACGACGGCCCGCTGAACGTGGCGCCGGTGAAGAAGTCGACCCACTTGCCCGGCGGGAACCACACTGTGGTCGACACCGTGTCCCCGGGCGTGGTCACGGGGGCCACCAGCATGTCCGGCCCGTAGAGGTACTCGGTCGGGTTCTGGTAGGCGGAGGGCTGGTCGGGATAGTCGAGGTAGAGGGGGCGTGCCATCGGGAGTCCGGTTTGATGGGCCTGTGCGGCCAAGGTGTAGGTGTACGGCAGCAGCGCTTCACGCAGTCGTAGGAAGGTTTCGGTGATCCCCTGGACCGGCTGCGGATACTCCCAGGGGAGACGGTTCTCGTCGTTGGAGTGGAGCCGGAGGATCGGCTGGAACGTTCCCAGTTGGACCCATCTGTCGTAGAGGTCGGGGGGATCGGCGCCCGCCTGGGTGGGAGGCGGGCCGAGGTAGCTCCCGATGTCGGTGCTCACGTACGGCTCGCCGATCGTCGCCTCGTCGGGAACCAGGGCTGCCGAAGCGGCGAGGGTGTTCCAGGTTCCCCATGCGTCGCCGGTGAAGGCGAGGGTTGACGTGTGGTTCGACCACGCCCCCGCCGGATACACCTGCTGCGGCTCGCCGTTCGAGCCCCCGATACGGGCCAGGACGAAGCCGCGCTGACCGACGTTGACCATGTCCTGGGCGTAGAGGTGATCGATCCACGCATCGGGAGTCACCCCGTCGGAGGACACGACCGAGTCGTCGCAACACCAGTCGAGCCACCAGAAGGAGACTCCCTGGCTCTGGAGTGGCTGCTGGAGGGCGAAGTTGGACTCCGCCTGTGGGATCGAGCTCCAATCCCACACCTTGCACGTTCCGTTGGTGCAGGTCGAGGAGGCGAGGTCGTTTCCTGCAATGCGCTCGGTCTGCGGCAACTTGGGGTCGTTGTCCTCGATGCTCGAGTGGATGTTCAGCGTCACGTCGATGCCATGGGAGCTCGCCCAGTGAAGGAACGACGACGGGGAGGGGAAGAGCGAGGGGTTCCATTCCCATCCGTTCCAGTCGTTCGGCGCCTTCCAGTCGGTATCGAGCGAGAGGGTATTGAGAGGCACGTCACTGCGGACGAATTGGGGGTAGAGCGTGTTCTCGATTGTGCTGCTCGAATACGGCGTGTAGTCGGAGTACCACACACCGAAGACGTTGCGGGGGAGGAGCGGGGCGGCGCCCGTCACGCGGGCCAACGTGCGCAAGGCCCCGCTGTAGTCGTCTCCGTAGACGAAGAGGTACCCGTCCTCGACGTCGCCGGTGGAAGAGCGGGGCGTGACCCACCCGTTCGTGGTCCACACGGCACTCTGGGTGTCGTCCAGCAGGCGCCAACCGGCCGTGTCGAGGAGCCCGTCGGTGTTGAGAGGCTGGATGACGGCCTGGCAGGTGGCTCCCGACTCTCCGGGCCCGCAGACGGGGAGGTCGTTGTAGGTGTCGGTGTCGAACCCCCGGAACCACCCCCCGAGCGGCCCGTTCGAGGCGAGTGCGGGTGTCGGCGAACCGCTGGGGCCGACGGCCAGCGTGTCGAGGCCCAGATCGAAGCTGTTCGGCGTGGTGCTGACCACCTTGATGGAGTTCGTGCCCGACTTCAGAGGCACGGCGGCGGTGAGCGTCGTCCATGGCTCGGCCGCGGAGGTGGGCGCGGCGGCGAGGCTCTGTTGGAGCCGGCCGTTCACAATCAGGTCGAGGGCACTCGTGGTCGGTGCGAGTGGCGGCGTGGTCACGTTGGAATACCGCAGGGAGATGACCGTGGTGCCTGCTTTGGAGCCGATGACGTGCCAGGTGACGCTGGCTCCCGACTTGACGAAGAATCCGGCGTACCCTGCGGTGCTCTCGTAGCCGTCGAAGGTCTGGCTCAGGGCTGCCCCGCCGGCCATCGTCGCCGCGCCGGCCTGACAGACCTGGCCGAACGTGCACTCCCAGTCCCACGTCGGTGCCACCGTGGACGCGTGGCCTCGGACAACGAGCCGCAGGGAGGTGTTGAGCGGGGTGAACGGTCCTGACGCAAGCTTGTAGCGCAGCGTGGCCCGGCTGGTCCGTACGGTCAGCCAGCCGGCTGCGGTGGAGACCGAATACCTGGGCACCGCCATCCGCCGGTTGAGGATGTTCACCGTCGGATCGTTCTCGAAATGCTGCGTAGGGGAGTACTCGAGTCGGAGCAGGCTCGTCGTCAGGACCTCGATGCGCACGTCCCCCCGGTGCACGATGGCCGAACGATGGGCCGCCCCCGCCGCCATGTCGACCGGCGTCGCCAAATTCACCGGAGCCGCGTCACGGGTTGCCGCACCGGTGGAATGGGCACCCGACGGGGCTGCGGCCGCCACGAGAATGGCCAGCCCCAGTGCCAGGCACGAGAGCCCGGACAGCACGCGGCGTTTCAACCGGTCACCCCTGGGTTCGCCATCCGGCGTCGTCTTGCTGAAAGTCGGGCGTCGAGCAGTGTCGAGCTCATGCCAGTGCGAGGCCGGCGGAGAATGCCTTCCCCGGCTGGAGCGCGGCCTGGAGCAGCAGGACGACGATCCCGACGCCCAGGCCGCCCCCGATGTGCGCCAGCACGCGCCACCCGACGACCCCGGCGCAGCGAGCGGCGACATATCCCCAGTAGCCCAACGACGCGGCCTCGATCCACAGGGTCACTCGAATCGCAACGGTGAGCGACGCGCCGCAGGCAAACAGAAGACTGGCGATCGCCAGCGGTGGGACGCACAGGAGCAGAAAGTGCTTCGGATCTGACGATGGGTATCAGCTCGTTCCCGGTGAGCCCTCGGCCCAGCTCGACTTGTGTGGCCAGCGAACCGGAGAACAGATGAGCAATGAACATGGCGAGAACCGGGCCCGCGATGACGGCAACGACGTCGATCAATCGCAGCTGCTGCCACCCGTCGTAAATGATGAGGACGCTCATCAGGGTGATGGTGGCGTAGACGACTCGGTCGACGAGAATGGGCCGGTTCAGGCTGGCCAGAGCATGTGTCATGGGCGTTGGCACCCCTGAAGTTATAGACGTAGTGTCCGAGGACGTCATCCCGACCGGCATGACCATCGCATGAGGAGAGTGCGCATTGCCCGAGGACGTCGAGGCGACGCAGCCGATGATCTTCCTGGCGGATGAGACGACTCGCGTCGCCATGTCCCGTCGGTAATGCCGTGAGGCAAGCCGCCCTCACAGTCGGTTGGCGCGAGAGGGGCTTGGCCGTGGCGTCGCTCGCATGCGGCGCGCTGCTCCTCGTCGCAGTCCTGGTCTTCGCACTACGGAACCTGGGATTTCTCATCGTCGGATTGGTCGGTCTGGCCTTGCTGGTCGGGGGAGCATGGCTGGTCATCACCGAGAGGGTGCCCCGCCGGGCTGTCGGTGTCATCGGAGTGGTCTCGGGCGGGGCTCTCATCGTTGTCGCCGTGATCCGCGCCGAGCCTCACGGTGATCGCCCCGTGGTCGCACTCACGGTCACTGCACTGCTCTTTGTGGCCGCGGTGGGGTTCGCGAGAGCAGCGCTCGCCCGCCACCTCCACGAACGGGATGCCCGTCGGCCGGTGACGGTCACACGACCTCGACGGGCGGTTCTCATCTGCAATCCCTGGTCCGGAGGTGGCAAGGTCGAGAAGTTCGGTCTCGCGGAGCTGGCCCAGAGCCTCGGCGTCGAGGTCGTCATGCTCGATCACGGGCTCGACCTCGAACAACTGGCTCGAGATGCCGTCGCCCGTGGGGCCGACTGTCTCGCCATGGCCGGCGGTGACGGTTCCCAGGCTCTGGTCGCGTCCATTGCGATCGAACACGACCTCCCATTCGTCTGCGTCTCGGCCGGGACACGAAACCATTTCGCGCTCGACCTCGGGATCGACCGGGAAGATCCGAGACTGAGCCTCGACGCCTTCCGGGACGGTATCGAACGCCGTATCGACTATGCCACCGTCGGCGATCGGCTTTTCGTGAACAATGTCTCGCTCGGCATTTACGCCACCATCGTGCAACAGCCGGGCTACCGCGACGCGAAGCCGGAGGTCACCAAGGCTTTGCTCCCAGAGATGCTGGGGACGGCGCAGGAACCGTTCGACCTGCAGTTCGACGACCCTGACGGCACGGAGGTCAACGGCGCGTTCCTGATCCAGGTCTCGAACAACCCGTACGTGCTCGGCGCCACCCTCGACGCATCACAGCGGCGCCGGCTCGATACAGGGACGCTCGGTGTCGTCGCGATCACCGCGTCGACCGGGAGGGAGGCCGCGGAAGTGGTGACGCTGTCGGCACTCGGCCAGCGGCGCCGGAGCCGCCACTGGCACGAATTCACCGCGGCGCGCTTCGAGGTCCGTTCACGATCGGGAAGAGCATTCGCCGGCATTGACGGCGAGGCTCTCGAGCTCGAGACCCCCCTCGAGTTCGAGATCCATCCTCGGGGTCTGAAGCTGTTGGTCCCCAGGGGCAACCTGACCGCCGCGGAACGCCGTCACGCACGGGATGTCTCGGGCCGCGACCTGATCGCACTCGCCCGGGGCGTCGATCCGATCGCCGAGAAGGGCTGACGCTCGAGCCGGACACGACCCAACTCTTGCAACCGCTGTCGCCCCAACGGGGGTCAAGCGGTCAAGCCCACAACGTGCGCCCCCCACAACGTGCGCCCCTCGGGATTCGAACCCGAAACCTGCGGATTAAGAGTCCGAGTCAGGGGAGTCTGTGGAGTCAGTCCAAGTCTGTGACCTGCGAGTATATCCATTGTCGATCCAGGGATTCGGTTGATTTCCACCCAGTATCACCCAAATAGTGGGTTGGATAGTGGGGGAGATTCTCCGTGGCAGGCCCGCGGGTTGTCATGAATCCGGTCCCACTCCGCCGGTCTAGCCTGATCTGTCATCTGGTATCATAACACCGTGGAGGGAAAAGCCGAGGCGAGCGCAATCCTTCGCGAGTTGCGGCGAGACAATGGCCTGACTCAGCGCGACTTGGCCGCGAAGGCTGGTGTCCCTCAATCGACGATCGCAGAAATCGAAGTTGGTCAAAGAGAGCCGTCACTCACTCTCCTGAGCAGGATCGCCGAGTCCGCCGGCCAGTCGATCGCCATCCGGCTGGCCCCTCTGCTGCGGCACAGTGCGGTTGCCACCGCCAACACGATCAGAGATCGGCTGTATGGGGACGCGGGCCAAGGGCGGTCACTCGATATTCGTGAGGATGGTGCGCTTCGCGCTGTCATCGATCTGAAAGACGCCCTCCGGCGATCAAGTCATGAAGGATTCGATGCCCTTACCAGCCAGGCTCCCAGCCTCGTCGAGGACACACGTTGGGATGCTTTCCTCGCTGCGATAGTCGAAGATGAGGCGGCCAGGAAGGCGATCTCTCCACCTCGCTGGACCAATGACCCGAATAGGTTCAATCGACCCTTTTGGTATCTGTCCAAGAACCCGAGATTCCACACCTGGGAGATCGCCAACTCTCCTGGAGCGCTCATCCGTCATGGCGTGTTTGCTGCGGAAGATGAACTTGAGAGTGTCTGATCTCAACCGGGACGAAATGGAGTCGGCACTCGCCGAGCTTGCAAACCAACTCAACGCTCTCAACGTCAAGGCCAAGATCTACCTGGTTGGCGGAGCGGTCATGGTGCTTGCCTTCGATGCTCGTTTCAGCACCGGAGACATTGATGGATCGATGCATCCCACAGATGACGTTCTCGCCGTCGCCGCTGAAATCGGTGAACGACGAGGTCTCGGTGCAGAATGGCTCAACAACTCGGCTCAACAGTTCATACCGATATTCAAGGAGCCCAACTGGCGACCGATTCTCAAGTCGGGGAACGTTGAGATCGTCGCCGCCGATGAGCGATCGATGATGGCCATGAAAATGCGTGCCGGCCGTGGGTCGCGGGACCGCCTCGACATCAACTTCCTCGTCAAAAGATGTGGCATCACCAGCGTTGCCGAGGCATTGCAGCTGTATGAGGAGTTCTTTCCCGAAGACCCGCTTCCAGATCGAACTCTTCCGCTGCTCGACGAAGCCATCGCGGCGCTTGGTCCCCAGTGCCCGTGACTTCGTCGGCAGTCGAGGCTCGGCCTATGGGGCATAAGCCCTAGAGCGCGCCTGAAACCCACCAACCCTTGTGTGCCGAAGCGGGTCTACTCCAGAACGAGCGCCACGTTGTAGGGCTGTATGGCGGTCTCGCGGCGATGGTACACGTCGAAAGCGAGAGCCCGTCCCCCGAGGTCGTGGCCATCGCCTCGTTTCGTCATCCCATTGGGCCATCGCCTTCGCATTCGTGTGCTTGCTCACAGCTCGACGCCTCTTCCCGCGTCAACGTGCGCTTGTATCTCAGCGCTACCAATGGTTCGAGATTGGTTACTCTCGACACGACTGAGAGCGGTGGCACGGTCGGCCGCGGCCAGTGCCCGCTGGCGTTGACTCGTCTGTTCGATACTGATCGTGTTGCCCAGCTTGCCAACTGGGTTCTGTCCGCTGAGGTGCCAGCGGTCCCGGTAGGCGGCGATGGTCGAGACTTCCCTTATCCAGCGTTCGCGCCGGGCCGGGGAAGCTGGCGGGGTCCCGAGACGTTGTATCCAACTCTCGCCGGACTCCACGGCTTGGTCGGCCAGTGAACGGGCTCGCCCTTCCATGGCCTGGTCACGCTCGATTAGCGCGTACGCTAGCTCGGGGTCGCTCACGCGCTGGATCCGGGGGATGAGGCCGGCGATCAGGTTGTCGGCTTGCCGGTTCCGACCACCGGCCGCCTGGGTCCAGCGATCCACCCGGCCGTGCAGTACAGCGGCAACGTCGACAGCATCGGCCAAGGATCGGCCGGCTACCAGGCGAGGAAGAGCGGCCTCTATGTCGAGGCCACGGGCTTCGGCGTCGCGGAAGGCGGCCTGAAGCGGGCCGTACGCTGCGCTGGCCCGAACTGTCTCGAGTTCTGCGCCACTCAGTCCTGATCGGGCGAGGAGGCTATCCCAGCGTTCTTGCTGGGCCATCGTGGCCAACGTCAGGTATTCGGCGGACAGCCTTTCCATACCCTCGGCCTCCGCCGATTGGCGCTGGATCATGTCGTGGGCGGCCACGTCGGCCCCCTGGTTGCGCAAGACCCCGACCAGAACCTCCTTGACACTTATCGGTTCGAATGCTTGGTCGTGGGAGGTCTGTGGGTCAGGGTCGTAGTGGGTGTCGACGTACAGGCAGTTGGATGCCCGACCTCTCGTGGCCATGACGTAGAGCACTTCGCGGGTGGTCGTCGTTGAGACCAGAGCGTGGGCGGTGTCGACCGTGCGGCCTTGCGCCCGATGCGCGCTCGATGCGTAGGCCAGCTCGAGATGTTCGGAGACGTAGGCGGCCGGGAGGACTACCACGCCGCCACCGTTCGCCCGTTGCACCGTCATCGTCCCATCGTGATGCGTCGCTGTGACAACCCATCGATCACCGTTGCGGACCCAGTGTTGTCCCGTGGAAAGGCGTCGGTCGTTCTGGCGACTGATCACCAGGTCGCCAACCCCCGCTCTTCCTCCCCCCGCCACCGCCAACCCGTGCTCACTCACCGCACGGGCGACGACTCGGTCGGCCCGGGCCCGGTCGTTGAGTTCGCTCACGGTACGAAGGTCGCCGGCGATCATCAGGCTTGTCTGACCCGATTCCGTATCGTCTTTCCAGGCCAAGTACAGGGCGTCGAGCATCTGGTCGCGGTCGCCATCGGCGATCCGGTCGTTGGTCGAGTAGGCATCGATGGCGTCGGGTGAACCCATCCGGAGCTCGACGCTGGCCCTCTTCTCCCAGAGGTGATGGAAGCGGCGCACGTCGGTCAGTTCGGGAGCGAGACCTTCACGATCGCGCACCAGGGCGGCGAAGGCGCCTCCGGCCTCGACCGCGCTGAGCTGGCCCTGGTCGCCCACCAAGACGACCTTTGCCCCCGCTCTCGCGGCGGCGCCCACGAGCTCGTCGAGAGCGAAGGTCCCGGCGAGGGATGCCTCGTCGACGATGACCAACTGGTCTGCTCGGAGGCGCCAACGGGCGAGCTCGTCCTCGGTGGTGCTGATGCGTTGGCGCAGTGGGGCCCGGACATCCGAGACATTGGGAAGGAATCCGAGTGCGGTGCGGAGTTCCCTGATCTTGCCAACCCGTTCGGCTTCTCGGCGGTGCTCGAAGAGCCATTTGGCGGTGTTCTCGGTGTCGATGCCGAGTTCGCCCGCCAGCACCTCGGCCGCAGCGGCGGAGGGGGCGAGGCCAAGTACCGAACCCACGCCGTGTTCGGTCTCCCATGCCGCACGCAGGCCGGCCATCGTGGTGGACTTGCCCGTCCCGGCCGGCCCGATCAAGACGTCGAGTCGGCGCCCCGACGTGGCGATTTGTTCGATGGCCAGGATCTGATCAGCGGACAAGGTGTGGTCCCGGCGCGGCAAGTTGGCCTCCGTGACGGCGGCCACTGTGCGCGGAGTGACCGCGGGAGCGCCGAACTGACGTCCGGCGTTGAGCAGGCGTCCCTCGGCCTCCAAGAGCGTGGTGGTGGTGTAGACCTCGTGCCCTTTGGCCCGGAACCGACTCGTCCCATCGGGCCGCCGCAACGCTTCGGGAGTGTGGTGCAGTTCGGGTGCCGAGATGAGCAGCGATTGGCCGAGAGCCAGGTCGACCGTGCGCTCGCCGACGGCGACGCGCTCGTCGGGCGAGGCGAAGCGGACCCCGTGGAGCTGGCGGTGGACCTCGGCCAGGAGATTGGCTCGACTGAAGGTGGCCCGACGTTCGGCCACCCGTTCGACGGCGACACCGGCCGCGTCCGACAGAATCCCGTCGGCGAGGTCACCCGTGTGCAGTAGTGGCAGGTCGTTGCGGTCCGCCAGTTCGGCGACCCATGAGATCGGTTCGTCGCCGATGTCGGCTTCGGCGCGTCGGCGCCAGCCCTCTGTCATCTCGGCCAGGCTGTGATGCTCTTTGGCCGGGCGGGTCTCAAGCGTGGCCCGGCGCCGCAGCTCGAGCACCTGCGCCGTTGTTGGTTGGCGGCCGTGGGCGGCGACGAACTCGCCCAAGAGCGCTGTCTTGCGTTCCTCGATGGCCGCGGAGCGCTGGGAGAACTCGGCCATCAGGGCTTCGGAGACGCCGGTCACTTCAAAGCGGAGTCGTTCGGAATGGCGCCGGCTTCTCCCGTCCCAGCCCCAGCCCAACTTCTCGGTCAAGAGATCACTGAGCACACCCTGGTGCATCTCGGAGAGGGTGACCACGGACTTGTAGAGGCCCCGCGAATCGAGCGTGCGCCAGACGCCGTCGGAGACCGACTGCGCCCGGTTGGCCACCACCACATGGTCGTGGAGCTGGGGGTCCCCGGCCCTCGAATCCCAGTGGGTGAAGGTGGCGGCCACCACGCCTTCGATGTCTTCTTGGACGACGCCGTTGATGCCCGAGCGCGAGTGGAACACCTCACGCTCGGCGTAGGTGAGCACCACCTCAATGGCCCGGCGATGGCAGGCGTAGATCTGCGCCTTGGTGTCCCGGTCGCCGAGCGCCCAAGCCACGGAGACGGACTTGGAGGGGGAGAAGGTCAGGTCAAATCCGGCCACCGGAGCGCGGAACCGGCCGCCCTTGGCCCGTTCCTCGGCCTCGATGCGCGCCGTCTCTTCGGACCTCTCGGCGGGGGAGTGGTGCGCCGGAATGGCGGCCACCCGCTGGGCCACCCGCTTGGCCAGGGACAGCCGGGCGCGGTTGGGCTGGCGGCCCAGCGGCTGGCCGGTAACCGGATCGGCGCACATCCCGAGCAGATTGAACAGGTGCTGCTCGGTGACTTGTGACCCGTGCTCGACCCCGCGCCCGTCGTCGAGACCGGCCAGACCGGCACCCAAGAACACGCCGGGCGGGGTTCCAGACTCGGCGTAGTACCGGGTCAGGTTGGAGCCGTGAGCTGGCGCGCCGTCACCGACAGCGACGGACTCCATCAGGTAGCGATAGCCCGACCCCAAGGTCATCCTGCGTAGCGAGATCACGGCCCGCTCCCATCGCCGGAACGGATCTCGTTCCGCACCCAACAGAGAGGTTGCGGACCATCATCACCCCCCTCCGGCGAGCCCGA
>CAWDOU010000002.1:0-12006 GCA_963804055.1 uncultured Acidimicrobiaceae bacterium
ATGGGCGCGCTCATGTGGTGGTGTCCCATGAGGGCCGGCGCTTCTGCAGGAACGCCTCCATCCCTTCGGCCGCCTCCGCCCCGGCGAAGAGCTCGGCCGACGTGACCGCCGCCGCCGCCAGCCCGTCGGCCCACGACTGGGCGGAGAGCGAACGCAGCAGCTCCTTGGTGGCCCGGACCGCGCCCGGGGCGGCCTGGCGCAGCGCCAGCGTCTGCGCCGCCACCCAGGCGTCCAGCGCGGGCTCGTCGGTCGTGACCGCGCTGAGCAGTCCCACCGCGGCGGCCTCCGACGCACTGAAGCGCGCACCGGTCAGGGTGGCCCGGGCGAGGAAGCGACGGTCGACCACACGCAGCGCCGGCACCAAGATCATGGCCGGCGCCACGCCGACCCGGACCTCGGTGAAGGCGAACGTGGCCGCCTCGGCGGCCACCGCCATGTCGGCGGCCGCGATGAGGCCGAGGCCGCCGGCGCGTGCATGGCCGTTGACACGGACGATCACGGGCACCGCGCTCTCGACGATGGACGTGAGAATGGCCGGCATGCGGTTGGGGGCCGCGGACCCCCGCTCGGACAGGTCCGCGCCCGAGCAGAACACCGTCCCCGCCCCCGTCAGCACGACGGCCCGGACGTCGGGGTCTCCGGTTGCGTCACGCAACGCCTGCTCCAACTGCGCCAAGAGGCGCTCCGAGAGGGCGTTGCGGTTGGCGGGAGAATCGAGCGTCAGCGTCCGGATCCCGTGGTCCTGCTGCACGTCGACCAACACGTCCGTCACGAGTGCGCAGTGTAGGGGGACCCCACCGATGGGCTGAAAAAGGCCGGTGGTATCGTTCGCCGGTGATCGAGAGCGACGAACACCAGCTCTTCCGCAAGACACTGCGGGACCTCTTCGAGCGGGAGATCGAGCCTCACGTGGACGAATGGGAGGCCGCCCGCACCTTCCCGGCCCACGACCTGTTCCCCAAGCTGGCCTCGGTGGGCCTGCTCGGGCTGGAGTACGACGAGGCCTACGGCGGCATGGGCGCGGACCACACCTATACCCTCATTGCCGGCGAGGAGATGGGACGGATCAGCTGCGGGGGCGTCCCCATGGCCATGGCCGTGCAGATGTCGATGGCGACACCGGCACTGGCCCGTTACGGGTCGGCCGCTCTCAAGGAGCGGTATCTCGCACCGGCGATCCGCGGTGAGGTCGTCACATCCATTGCGGTGACCGAGCCCGACGCCGGGAGCGATGTGGCCGGAATCCGAACCCGGGCCGTGCGCGACGGGGACGAGTGGGTCATCAACGGCGCCAAGCTGTACATCACGAACGGCACACAGGCCGACTGGCTCTGCCTCCTGGCCCGGACCTCGGACGACCCCGGCTCCCACGGCATGTCGCTCATCGTGGTGCCGACCGACGTCCCCGGTGTCGCCGTGTCGCGCAAGCTCGAGAAACTCGGCATGTGGTCCAGCGACACCGCCGAATTGTCGTTCACCGACGTGCGCGTGCCGGTCGCCAACACGATCGGCGAAATCGGGCGGGGCTTCCAACAGCAGATGGTGCAGTTCCAGGCCGAGCGACTCATGACCTTCTACAAGCAAGTGGGATCCATCGCCCTCGCCCTGGAGCGGACGAAGGACTACCTGCGCGAGCGCCGGGCCTTCGGTGCCCCCTTGCTGGCCAACCAGCACCTGCAGTTCGTGCTGGCCGAGTTGTCGGCCCGCCACGACGTGTTGAAGGAGTACGCCCGCACGACCGCCGATGCGGTCGTGCGCGGCGAGGACGCCACCCGGTACGCGACGATCGGCAAGCTGCTGGGCTCGCGGCTGCAGCGAGAGGTGGCCGACGTCGCCGTCCAATTCCACGGTGGCATCGGCTACATGGACGAGCACTGGACCTCGCGCTACTTCCGCGACACGCGGCTCGACTCCATCGGCGCCGGGGCCGACGAGGTCATGTTGCGCATCCTGGCCCGGATGGACGGCTACTCGGCAGAGTGAGCACCGGTGCGATGAGGACTGCGTGGAGGTTGCAGCCCTCACCGCACCGTGACGCCGACCGCCTGCGACGTCGTGTGCCCACCTGGAGGAGGAACCCGTCCTACCTCGCCGCCACCTTGGTCGTGACCGTCGCCGAGTAGTTGCCGACCGGCGTCCCTACCGGGCTCAACGTCACCCTGTTCGTGAGACTGGTGCCCGCCCGGGTACTCACGTTGACAGCCAGGAACAGATAGTCGGCACCGTAGGCGGCAATGGCCGCGCTCGACGTGCAGGTCACGGTGCCGTTGGTCGACGTGCAGCGCCACCCCTGGGGGATCGGGAGGACGCCGTTGTAACTCAGGCCGGCCGGGAGCGCATCGGTGATGCTCAGCGCGCCGGTGCTCGCTGTCGAGGCGTGGTTGGTGACCGTGATGAGGTAGATGCCCCCGACACCCGAGACGAGGCCGGGCGACGACAGCTGGATCTGCAGGTTGTTCGCTGTCGTGCCGGGCTGCACCGTGAAGCTCTGCGGAGGCGCAGACGCCGATCCCACGTAACTGAAGCCGCTATTCGACGACGAGTTCGTACCGGGCGTGAAGATTGCGTCGACGCTGGAGTAGGTGCCGGCGCCGAGCTGGCTTGCCGTCAGCGAGCAGGTGTAGCTCGCGCTGTCGCCGCTCCCAGCGGGCAGGGCCTCGCTGCAGAGGGTTGACGTGCCGTTCTTCACGGTCACGGTGCCCTCCGGGTAGCCGTCTCCGCTCTGGCCGGTCACCGTGCCGCTGAAGGTCTCTGCCGTCTCGGCTCCGACGGAGATCGGCGAGGTCACGGCATGCAGCGTCGTCGTCGTCGATTTCGAGGCGCGGTTGACCGTGAAGCTCTTGGCCGGGGTCGAGGTCGAGGCCGTATAGCTGACCGTCGAGCTCGAGGACGAGGTCGTCCCAGGGGTGAAGACGGCGTCCACGCTCGAATAGGTGCCTACGGCAAGCTGCGCTGCGGTCAGTGCGCAGCTGAAGCTGGCGCTGTCGCCACTCCCTGCCGGCAGAGTCTCGGTGCACAGGGTGGCCGTGCCGTTCTTCACGGCGACGGTGCCCTCCGGGTAGCCGTCTCCGCTCTGGCCGGTTACCTTTCCACTGAAGATCTCGATGTTCTCGGCGCCATAGGTCAGAGGCGAGATCACCGCGTTGAGACTGGTCGTGGTCGACTTGCCCGACGACGACGCATTGACCGTGAGGTTCTGAGCCGGGGAGGATGTCGACGCCGTGTAGGCGAAGTCGATGCTCGACGACGAGGTCGTCCCCGGCGTGAACGTAGCCGTGACCGGGTACGGCGTGGCCGAAGCCGCCAGCACGGACCCGTTGGACGGGCTGCAGCTGTAGCTCGCACTGTCGGCGCTGCCCGCTGGCAGGGTCTCGCTGCACAGCGTCGTGGCGCCGCTCTGGACGGTCACGGTCCCCTCGGGAGAGCCGTCGCCACTGTGCCCGGTGACCGTGCCGCTGAGGGTCTCGGATACCTCAGCGCCAACGGTCACGCTGGGAGACGAGAGGTTCAACGAAGTCGTAGTCGACGCCGACACCGGCTGGACGGTGAAGGTCTGCGCGGGCGTCGAGGTCGAGGTCGTGTAGACGAACGTCGGGTTCGACGACGAGGTCCCGGCCGGGCTGAAGACGGCGTCCACATCGGAGTACGAGCCCGCATCCAACTGGCTCGCGGTCAGTGCGCAGCTGTAGCCAACGCTGTCGCCGCTTCCGGTGGGCAGAGTCTCCGCGCAGAGCTCCACCGGGGTCGCGCCGTCGTAGAGCGTGACGGTCCCCTCTGGGTAGCCGTCGCCGCTCTGTCCGGTGACCGTGCCGGTGAAGGTCTCGGACCCCTCAGCGCCATAGGTGACGCTGGGAGACGAGAGGTTCAAGGTGGTCGCCGTGGCTGCCGGCGGATTCACCGCTTCGGTGTCGGTCTGAGCTGCGGTGGGGGCCGTGCCCTGGTTGCCGACGTTGTCAGTTGCGTCCACCGCGAAGCCGTACGTGTGCCCGGCGACGATGGGGACCTGCGTGCTCGTCAGGGTGGTCCCCTGGAGGATCCGTGTGAGCGGACCACCGTCGGTTGACTGGTACACGTCGTAGCTCTGCACGCCGGAGCCGGAGCCGTCGTTCCCCGACCACGACACGGTAAGGCTCCCAGACGGGCTGGTAGCCGGCAGCGGCGCCACCGAGGCGGTCGGGGCGGTCGCATCGATGGTGTTGGACCACACCGGCGTCGAAATAGCTGCGTTGCGATCGAACACGATGGAGGCCTGTCCCGTCACCGTCGTGCCGGTCGTCAGGCCGGGCATGGCATTCCCCGTCCAGGACACGAAGCCCTCGCCGTCGCCGGCGCCGTCGTCAGGGGGCAGGAAGCCTGCGTTGACCGCACTGTCGAGGTCGCCGGTGGAGGGGTCGATCGTGGAGAACGTCCACGTGATCACGCCAGCCTGCGGGTCGTACACCCCGCTCACGTCGAGGTAGTCGGCGTTCGGAAGATTCAGGTTGGTGAACTGCTGGGAGAACGACTGCTGGCCGGCGGGAATGGTGACGCTGGTGCTGGCGCCGAAGCCGAACCCGGTGAGCTGCACAGAGTTGGGATCGATGTCGGATGGCACCGGCTCGGTCACGACCACTTGGACCGCGGGCGCGGTGGCCGTCGGCTCGTTCTGGAAGTTCACGGTGTACGGGAGCGCCGACCCACCGGCCACCCACTGCGGACCTGGGCTCGAGTACCCGGCCGGTCCGGTGATCCCGTTGGGGTCACCGGGTGAATGGATCCTGATGGGGACTATCGGGGGCGGTGGTGGCGGAGGGAGCGGGGGTGTGGGCGGAGGTGGCGGGCAGGAGATGTTGGCCAGCTTCGACTCGAACTGATTGAGCTGCGTCTTCACGTCGGCGAGACGCCGGTTGTAGATGTTCTGTGCGTTGGCCAAGCTGCCCAACTCCGCCTGGAGCGGAGCCATGGCCTTTTCGATCTCCTCGGCGGCGTCGACGACGGCGAAGGCGGCTTGGATCATGGCGTTGGCAATACCGACGATGGGTCCCCCAGCCAGATCAGCCGTGAACGACGCGGCTGCTGATCCGATCGACCCAACCCCCGCCTCCAGGGTCGCGTAGTTATCCGGGGACGGGTCCACGAGGTACCCGTATACAGCCGGGAAGATGCCGGTGGCGGCGGTGATCACCGAGGTGGCGTCGATTGCGGCCTGCGATGCCCCGGCCGCAACAGCGGCCGTGGCGTACTCAGGCATGGCGGCGAGAATCGCAGTGAGGGCGGCGGCGGCATTGGCGACGCGCGTCGCGATGAGACCCGCCTGGATGTTGAAGTCCTTCTGGTAGTTCCGCACGGCGTCGAGCCAGTCCTGGTATGCCTGGTCCTTTTGGTCGTTGTAGATAGTGAGAACGAGTTGGGTGTCCAGCAATTCCCCGGCTCCCGTGCAGCTGGGATCAACTGTGACCGTCTTGTCGGTTTGTAGCCGGGTTGTCAGAGTGTCGTCGTCGTCGGGCGCCCGCTGAGGCACGGATCGGCCCAACCCAGCCCACGCTGCAAGAAGCTGCCCGGCAGTGGGCGGGGCCGGTGTGGCAGCTGGTGCGTCAGCCAGGACTGCTGCGACCGTGTGGACGGCTGCGACGGTGTGGACGGCTGCGACCGTGTGGACGGCTGCGACCGTGTGGACGGCTGCGACGGTGCGGACGGCTGCGACCGTGTCGGGCGACTCCACCTGTTCTGTGCCCGCCGATGCGGTGAACAATGCCTCTGTCGCCGGCGCGGTGATCGTGGCGGTCGCGCCGCTGCCCGTCACGTCCACCGGCTGAGTGGTCGTCAAGCCACCTGGCTGACTGACCACAAGTGTGTAGGCACCCTCGGCCAGATTGGCCACAGTCTGGGTCGTGGAAAGATCGGACGCGCCACGAGCCGCTCCAAGTGCGGCCACTCGGACCACCGAGCCGGTGCTGTCCTCAATATTGACCAATACGGCCGGGAGGACTGTGCTGCCTTGAGCCGGTAAGAGGTCGAGCGTCAACGTCTCGCCGGTAGTACCCAGGGCGACGTCGCCGTCTGCGGTTTCGCCAGAATTGACAGTCACCCCGGTGAGTACGGCCGGGACGTCCTCCGGATCAGCGACGGACACTTTGTATACGCCGGGTAACAGGTCTCTGATGGTGTAGGTGCCGTTGGAGGCAGTGACGGCGCTTCCCGCAATTGCACCCGAGGCGTTGACCGCCGTGATGGAGCCATCAGTAACGGGTGAGCCGCCGGCGGTGAGAGTCCCTGCGATTTTTCCTGCCGCCGCGAGCGTCACCGCCACGGCCTTGCTGGTTGACGTCACCGTCACCGCCTGCGACTCGGTGGCATCGATCCCGTCGCCCACAGTGAGGGTGTACGACCCAGGGGTGAGGTTCGAGAGTGTGGTTTCGCCCGAACCGTTCGTCGTGGAGGTGACCGCCCCGACGCCGGCATTCGGTGAGAGCGTCACCGTGGCAGTGTCGACGGGACCAGCTCCGTTTTCGACGGTGACCTGCAACGAGCCGGTGCCCGCCTGAAGAGTGGGCACCTCTGTAGTCGAGCCAAGAGTGGCCGTCAGACCACCAGCAGAGACGACACCAACCGCATTCGACGCGGCGAGGACGCTGATAGGGCCGCCACGGGTCACACTGAACTGGTAGCTGCCGTCGGCGGAGGTTGTGGTGCCGGCGACGGACTGACCGTTGACGAGCAGGTCGACGGGGACCCCCGCGACTCCGGTCCCACCAGCTTCCACGGAACCCGCCACCTCGGCGACGGGGACGATGACGGTGAACGTGGGGTTCCGCGTGCCCGACTCGATGGTAAACGGGTGGTCGACCGTCGAACCCTCGACCTGCAGATCGTACGAGCCGGGCGGCAGGTCGGTCGCCGTGGCCACGCCGTCGTTGCCGCTTGTGATGGGGGTGGACTGGATGGCGTTGGGAGCACCGGTGAACCCGGGACCCAAAAGCGTGGTCTGGACGCCGGCAAGCGGATTCCCGGACCCGTCCTCGATCGTCGCCGACATCGATCCTGAGGGCTGCAGCGCCACGTCGGCAGTAGCCGGTTCACTGCTGCTGACCTGCACCGTCGCCTCCCCCACAATGTGGGTGTCGTCCGGTGGTGACACCAAGAGCAGGTCGCTACCAGCCGTGAGACCGCCGAGGCTGAAGGAACCGTCGGCGCCCGTGGTCACGGGCGCAATCGTGCTCATGGAGCCGCTCGACACGGAGGCTCCGGCGATTGGCAGTCCGGTGTCGGCATCCGTCACAACGCCTGAGACCACCCCGCTCGTGGAAAGGGTCAGATCTTCCCCGTTTATCGGAGT
The DNA here is from genome assembly GCA_963804055.1 of uncultured Acidimicrobiaceae bacterium. Lineage (GTDB taxonomy): Bacteria > Actinomycetota > Acidimicrobiia > Acidimicrobiales > RAAP-2 > Bog-473. Next base: position 7,316 of record CAWDOU010000002.1, read on the forward strand.
ATTCCCGACGATGGTCACAGATGCCGTTGCGTCACCGAACCCGGGGGCAGAGGCCGTGATGGTGTAGTCACCAGGCGACAGGCCGCCGATTGAGTATGCACCGTCACCACTGTTGTCGAGGACGCCATCAGAGGGGTCCCCTCCGCCCGCTGGGGAGGCGGATATCAGCGTCCCCGTGGGTGGATTGCCGCCGCCTGGGACGGTGATGGTGCCCGCGACTGTGGCGCCTGGTTGGAGGGCAATGTTGTCTGTCGTCGTCGAGGGCGCGTCCACCGACACTGTGGACGAGGATTCCGCCAGCCCGGTGGCCGAGACGGTCACGGTCACGTTGCCCGTCTCGAGTCCTGCGATCTGGTAACTGCCATCGGCCCCTGTCAGGTCGCTGACGAGTGTGCCGTCCGCATCCGTTGCGGTCACCTCGGCCCCGCTGACGGGGTCGGAATTGTCGGTGCGTGTGATCGTGCCGCTCAACGTCGCTCCCGCCTGAACGACGACCGACACCGGGGAGGGCGTGGGGCTCGTCACCGATAGGGCGGGTCGCGGTGTGTACCCGTCGGCCGTGAGCGAGTAGCTGCCGGCGGCGACGTCCCAGACATTGAACTGGCCGTTGTACCAACTGATCGTCGAGTACTGCGGCTCGCCGGTTGCATCCGCGAGGCTTATGTTGGTCTGCGCGAGCGGCGTCGACGTGTTGCCCAGATACAAGGTCCCCGACACGGCGGCTCCGGGCGCGGTCGCGAGGGCGCGGTGAATCAGGTAGCCGAGGATCTGGTCTTCAGAGGAGAAGGTGATCCCGTATCCGGCCGCCTCGGCGAAGACCACGGGCAGCGCGGCGGCATAGGACCCTTCGGTTGACCCCATCTGGTTCGAGATGTCGTTGGTCACTGCGGTCCACGTGGCCGCCGAGACGCCTGTGGGCTGGCCGGAGGCCAGCTGGGCCGTCCAGTCGATCGGAGTGGGGTCGGCGCTCGTGACGGCCTGCGCCGAATAGAACATGTCTGCGTCCCCTTCGTCCTGGGTGGCACCCACTGGGAAGAGGAAGGTCGCGGCGTCGCCGGGTGGGAGGACGGATGGCGGCAGCGGGCCGGTTGCCTTGGACGAGAAGTCCGGATTGACCAGGTCCGCCGACTGGCCGTAGTCCGTGGAGCCTGGCACCGCGACCTCGCCGAGCACGCTGGCTGTGACCCTGACGATGGGAACCGTGACGTCGGAATCGCCGATGTTCTTCACCGTCACGGCGAGGACGCCGGGCCAACCGAATCGAACGGCGTCGGGTCCGGTGGCCGTGACCTGGACCTGATTGATCACGTCTTGTGTGACCGTATAGGCCGAAGACAGCGTCGTCGTCCGCCCGTGCGAGGTGACGACGATGTCGTACACAGCGGGCGCGATCAGATCGAGTTGGAAGCTGGCGTACAAGAGAGTTGAATTGACCACGTCCACGCTGTAGGCGCTCAGGTTGGCACCGAGCCTGCTCAAGGTGACGGTCGTATCGGACCCGAAGTCTGATCCCTGCAGGGCGATCACCGAGGACGAAGACAGGATGCTTCCACTGGTGGGCTCGACGTGCGTGACGGTGAGCCCGATGGTGGCGGCGGTGACCGTGACCGAGTCGCCTGGCGGAGCTCCCGCGCTGTCCTCACCGTGAAGGTCGATGTACCAGACGCCCGGTGTCGACTCGGGCAGGATCAGGGTCGCCGGACCGGCCGACCCCGATGCCTGTTCCTTCGACGAGATCTCCGTCGGGAATACGCCCGGACTGGCCAGAAGGTCCACTCCCTGCTGGTTGACGCTCACCTGTGTATCGGCGCTGTCGCCCACGGAGACCTGGACGTAGAGGTTCTGACCGGCGGCAACCGTCGTGCTGACTGCCCCATTACCGAGATCAGGTGGAGGCGACACCGTGAACGGGGGGCTGACCGCCTGCGTGTCCGCAGTGGGATCTGAGACCCTCCCGCCGCTGTCGGGCACCACGAAGAGCCTGTAGTTGCCCCCGGCTGGGAGCGGAGGCAGATAGCCGTTGACGGTCACGTTGTAGGAGTCGCCGGGCCCGACGCTCGAGGTGTGGGGGATGCGCTCGAGGAGGACGTCGCTGGAGTTGTAGGTGGTGCTGGTGCCCACGTACACCGAGTCGTTCCAGGGTGCCGTTGCGGTCCCGCTCCCGGTGTTGGTCACCTGGAAGGTGGCCGTGACCGGCTGCCCGGGACTCGGGCTGGTGCTGGGAGCGGTCGGGGCGCTCACATTGCTGGCCTCCAGCACGGGTGGGCCGAGAGCGGTATTGGCCTCGACGACGAGGGACATCACATGCGCCGCGTACCCCACTGTGAAGGCGGTGGTCGGCGAGATCTGTGCCCCGGTCACCGTGGTGAAGGTGCCCATGACGGTGGGCTGCTGCGCGGAGTTGCTCGCGCTCAAGATGGTGAACGTGTCGCCGACGCTGGGTGAGGAGTACCCGCCCGGCAGCGTCAGGTCCAAGGTGCCGTTGAGCGAGATCGTTCCATCGCCGTTGAACGAGGTCGTCGTGCCGACCGGAATGGTCGAGAAGTCGCCGCTCGTGGGGTTCCCGTCGACCGTCAGCCCGAGGTGTGCGCTGGCCGATTCGGTCAGGTTGAACACGTTCAGCACGGCGCTCGCGCCGAGATCGAGTGTTCCGTTGTTGTTGATGACGGGATCTTCGTTGCTCGGGTTGGGCCCAGTCCCGAAGTCGTCCCCGATCAACTGACCCTCGACGGTCATGGTGGTGTTGTTGGTGATGACGTTGTTCTCGTCGGAGAACGTGTGGGCGGCAGCGAGGTCGATCATGCCGTTGTTGATGATGTTGAACTCCAGGTAGCGGTCGTCGCCGGCACCCTGTTCGCTGAGCAGCTTGCCGCCCGACGCGATGGTCTCGGTAAAGGCGGAGGGACCCGTGGTCCCCGGCGTTTCGATCGCCGCGTAGCCCTGGCCGTCGAGACTGTCGAGGATGACGGTCCCGCCCCAGCTGTAGCTGCCCTCCACCTTGACCTGCGTGTCGCCTTCGTCGCCTTCGGGTGCATTTCCGTCCGGGAAGGTGTCCGTGCCCCCGAGGACCCGGACGGTCTGGCCGGCAACCATGTTCCCGGTCATCGTGGCCCCACCCTGAAGGTCCCACTCCCCCTTGCCCGGCCCGGTGAAGATCAGGCCCGTCTCGTCGACCAGGAGGATCGGCTGGGTGCTGCTGGAGGTGTCGGTCGCATTCTCGGTGAAGGTGGCCTGCAATCCCGTCAGGACGAGGCTGCCGTCATCGGTGAGGGTTCCCCCCTCGGCGTCGATCGTGGAGTGACTCGACACGTCGAGCTCGGCCGTTCCCTCGACGGTCATGTTGCCGGCCGTGATGGTGATGCTGCCCACCCCGTTGTCCCAGTCCATCAGGTTGTTGGCGGCGGCCAGGTCGAGGGTCCCGCCGTCCACGTCGATATTGGTGCGGAGGTAGCGGTCGTTTCCCCCCGTCGTGCCTTCGGTCTTCAGCTCACCGCCGGCTGTGATGGTCTGCGTACCAGTCCCTTCGAGGTCGGCGTAGTCCGTGCTGATGCCGTTGCTGTTCAAGATGACCGTGCCGCCCCACGTGTTGGAGCCCTGCACGGTGAGCTCCGCCGCATCCTCGTCCGGGTAGGGCGCGTCCGTGCCGCCGTCGACCTCAATGGTCTGTCCGGAGACCATGTTGCCGGAAACGGTGTTGGTGGTGCCCTGGAAGTCCCACAGGCCCGATCCGGACCCGGTGAAGTTGAGTGCCGACCCGAGCAGGTGGATGGGGTTCCCGGAGATCGTCGTGGCCCCCTGATTCACGATCCCGTCCGTCGCCTCGAGGCTGCCGTTGTTGGTGATCGTGCCGCCCTCACCGGTAAGGGTGGTGGTGTTCGCCCCACTGCCCTCCACTTCGAAGTAACCGCCCGAATCCACGGTCAGCGTCCCGTTGTTTGTCAGCGTCACGGGTCCGGGAGCGCTCGGCCGTTGGAACTCCTGGCCGAAGCCGAGATCTCCGCCGACCTCCAGCATCCCGGTGTTGGTGATGTCGAGCCCGAGGAGATCGTCGCTCGTCGGACCGGCTGCGGCACCGGTGGACTCGGCAACGAGGTCACCGGCATTGCTGAAGGTCGGGGCGCCGGTCGGTGCGGTGAGGTCCGCATAGCCACCGGAGGTGCTGGCCGAGCCGAGCTCGATCTTCCCGTCGGGCAGCGTCCCACTCTGCACAGTCGTGCTGTTGAGCGTCAGCAAGTTGGTGCCGCCGCCGCCGACCGGGGAGGTGCCGATGGCGAGGGTCTGGGTGCCTGCGCTCCCGCCGCCCACGGTCAGCGAGTCGACGGTGACGCTCCCTTCCTCGTCCAGGTCCACCGTCGTGCTGGCCGACATGCCGGGTCCGATGCACACGTCGTCGGTAGAGGACGGCACCGTTCCGGTCGACCAGTTGCCCGCCGTCGTCCATTGGCTGTCACCGGCCCCGCCGGTCCAGGTGTCGGTGCACGTGGCTTGGGCTGCGGTCGGTGTGGAATCAGTCAGGGTCGCGATCGAGCCGCCCAGCGTGCCGGCGATCAGAGCGGCCGAGAGCATGCTCCGGGAACCGCGTAGACCCTTCCCCGTCGTGCTTCGGGACCCGCCCGTCGCGGTTCGTGCGTCCGCGGTTCGCGCGTCCCGGCCGGTCGGGCGCGCTCCCGCCCGGCCGAAACACCGCCACA
>CAWDOU010000003.1:0-459286 GCA_963804055.1 uncultured Acidimicrobiaceae bacterium
GGATTGGGTCCTCTGGCGTGTTGACAACCGAAGCCAAGGCAAGATTGTCCGGTGTCGAGAGACGTGGCCGATTCTGCTGATCGAAGAGCAGCGGCGATAGCCGCTTTGAGCCGTGCGGAGACCCAGCTGAGGAATGCTCAGGGCGACCAGGGGGCGAACGATCGAGGCTGGACAGATGGGTTCAGCAGCTTTTTGGCGGATGACCTCGCTCAATCTCGGGGGAGAATCGAAGAGGGTTGGACGCCTCCTCCCAGGTACAGCTTCAAATGGGTGCGTTTGCTCATGGATCAGATTACCCAGCCGGACGAGCACGGCGACGCTTTGCACAGCGTGGTGAGTGTCGCCGCGGTCGACGGTGGAGACGTTCTCGCGTCAATCGAATGGGCCAACGGATTAGCCCCCTAAATAGGTGACCCCCCAAGGCCGGGACGGTGGAGCAGTTGGCCGTGAAGCGATAACGGATGGGTTCAGTACCGTTCAACGAGGTGTGCGCGTTGTGCGGGTAGCTCATAAGGGTCGGGCCAGAAGTCTGTGATGTGAACGATTTTGCCGTCGTCTTGAAGCTCGAAGAAGCACAGCCCCGGCTGCGTGCTGCCATCGGCGTACGTGAACTCCGTCCAGCTGGCGGCGTGCAGCCCTTCGCCGACTACTTGGATGATGACCAGATGCCATTTACCCGGAAATCCCTCTGAGTTGAAGCGAACGTAGTTGCCGCGTCCGCGGACTCTTTCGCGAGTCTGTGGTCCTTCGTAAACCACGTCGTCTGCAAGCAGGTCACCAAATGCGAGCCAGTCTCTGTCGTTCGCTGCCGTCCAGTAGGCGGTCACGATCTCGGAAGCGGCGCTCATTTGAGGAAGGCTAGATCCTGGTTGTCGCGTTCGCCCCCGTACACCGGTTCGGAGGGAGGGGGTCATGCCTCACGGCCCGACGTAAAGCATGTCGACACGGCCCGACTCATGATGGTGTTGGTACGACCGTGATTCCGGCGTCTGGGACCTACCGGAGTCACTCCGTCAAGCGGGTAACGGGTCTTGACACACAGTCATGGACCGTCTTCCGGGACTTCCTCACCAAGGACATCTGAAGCCACTCTGCGGATACGTTCGGGATCCCCGATGATGTCGAGCTCGACGACCTGCTCATCCACGACCGTGAACGCTATGACGCCGTGCGGCTGCCCATCGAGCGTGATGACGACACCAGCAGCACCGTTGATCAGTGCCGGACGGAGTACCGCCGCAGGATTGGCACCGAGGCGCGCCTGCCGGGCGACAGCCGCCGCACCGCGGACGACCACAGACGCAGCAGGGCGGCTCGGTCCGAAGTCGGCCCGCAAGACGACGTCAGGGTGGAGCACGGCGACCAGGGCGTCGAAGTCACCACTGCGGGCTGCCGAGAAGAAGGCGTCGACGACCGTGCGTTGACGAGCGAGGTCGGAATCTGGGATTTCGGCACCTCTCACCCGACGCCGTGCCCTGCTCGCGAGTTGCCTGGCCGCAGTCGGGGTTCGATCGACCATGGGAGCGATCTGCTCGAATGGCAGTTCGAACATGTCGTGGAGAACGAAGGCCAGGCGCTCAGCCGGGGTCAGCGCGTCCAGTACCACCAGGAGAGCGAGGCCCACCGAGTCGGCAAGAAGTGCCTCGCCTTCAGGTCCGAGGTCTCCCTCTCGACTGATGACGGGATCAGGGAGATGCACCTCAAGGTCTTCCTCACGTCGGACCTTGCGTGTTCTGAGCATGTTCAGACAGACGCGGGCGACGATCGTGGTCAACCATCCACCGAAGTTCTCGATGTCGTCCGTCCCGGCCCGGCTGACTCGAACCCAGGCATCTTGGAGGGCGTCGTCGGCCTCGGCGAGCGAGCCCAGCATCCGGTAGGCGACGGATCGAAGATGCGTCCTCTGCTCTTCGAAGCGCTCTGCCAGCCTTTCGTTCTCGTCCATCACGCATCCTCGCCGAAAGGGATCATCACACTGACCCCACCGGGATCACCGATAAGACGACGAAGGGTGGGGGCGATGACCCTCAACCCCACTGACCAGGCGTGTAATCACCCGCGGGCTGGCGGGTGATGGCGTTGAGGCGGTTGTACAGGTTGATGAGGGCGATGAGGCACACCAGAGCGCCGAGCTGGGCGTCGTCGAAATGCTTGGCCGCATTTGCCCAGACGTCGTCGTGGACACCGCCTCCATCGGCGACCCGGGTGCCCTGCTCGGTGAGCTCGAGCGCCGCCCGCTCGGCTTCGGTGAAGACGGTCGCCTCTCGCCACGCTGCGACAAGGTTGATCCGCACCGTGCCTTCTCCGGCGTGCTCGGCATCCTTGGTGTGCATATCGAGGCAGACGCCACAGCCGTTGATCTGGCTGGCCCGGATCTTGACCAGCTCTTGAGTCGCCGCCGGCAACGTCGAAGCGGTGACGAGTGCCCCCGCCGCGTTGATCCTTTTGCTGAACTGTCCGGCAATTTCGTTGCTGTAGAAGTCAAGTCGAGCGTCCATTCGGGTCTCCTTCGATCGTTGTTTCTCACGACTCTGACCCCGCAGGCGGGCGATATGTGACGGGACCGGCCCCTCGTAGGCGATTCCACGAACTGTTCCGTCCGGAAGAGGTGTCCTCCCGCCGCCCTCCGGCCTCAGGCAACAGGTCCCGGCTGCTCGGGCGAATCGTGGTGCTCCGAAAGGATGTCGACGCACAAGCACACGCACTCATCACAGATGTACACGTTGGGACCCGCGATGAGACGCGAGACTGCATCTGAGTCCTTGCCGCAGAAGGAGCACCTGGGCTTGGTCGCCACCGGTACGCAATCTTAGGGATCATCCGGTACTTGCGTGCCTACCCCAGCCCCAGCGGGACCAGGGGGGTCGCGATCGTTCCTCCAGGGATGATGCGTCTCCCAACCGGGTATAGGCGTCAAGGTACCGAGCCATGCCCGCATCCGCCAAGGAGAGAGACACCGTGACGATCGTTCGCAACGAAGACGGCACCCTGGTCGTTCCCGTGCGCCGAGAACGGCGCCACGATGAGCACGAGGAAGCAGACGATGCGACGACAGAAGCGACGTCGGATGCCACTCGGGTGCTGCACCCCGGAGAGGGTGGCTATGACGAGGCTCTGGTCGAGTGGGACCTCCAGCAGAACCCCGACCGAGAGCCAGCGGTGTCCACCCCGAGCGGACGCCAGGAGGCCATGGCTCTCGTCTACGCGGTAGCCGAGTCACCGAAGCACGACGTGAGCGCCGCCATCGAGCAGATCGACGATCCCGAAGCGAGCGGCGAGGCCCTGCGCCACGTCCTGGTCGGCGGCGTCCACTCCGTCGAGGACTTCGCCGTCGAGATCTCCGAGGTGGAAGGTGGCGAGCCGCTGCCCGCGCACAAGGCCACGAAGATCATCGGAGGTGCTTACCGAGCTGGATTCTTGACTGATCTGTCTGGACAGGGCGGATTGGTATTGCTCCTTCCGGGTGTCGACCCACGGGCAGGCGACCGACCGCTGGTCAGCTGCATGCTCCGACTACACGACCTGTCCCCGCCTATCCTCGTCAACGTTCCTGTGGGCCTTCGGTTGCGTCAGGGCCGGCGGACTCCGCGGGACGAGTGGGTGATGCGGAAGGGGATCGGCGTATGGAGAAGATGTTTCGAGCCGTCTTGCGGAAGAGCCCGGACAAGGGCGGCTGGACCTATGTGATCATGGAGGGATCGGCTGAGTACTTCGGGACGAAAGGCCTCGTGAAGGTACGGGGAACAATGGACGGCGAACCATTTCAGAGTTCCTTCATGGCCCTCGGGGACGGGACGCACAAGTTGCCGGTCAGGACCGATATCCGGAAACGGATCGGCAAGGACGTGGGCGACACGATCACGGTCCGCATCACCGAGCGACTGTCGACCTGACCACCCCCGGGGTGGTGCGGGTGGGTCAGAGGGACGTGCGAAAGAGCAGGAGCGCCGTTTCGGGGCTCTCTGTGCGCTAGGAAGGAGCCTTGGTGCCGGCGATCGAGGTTCCCGACCTGGTTCGCCAAAGGGCCATGGCCCAGGGGACTGCCGGGCGGCGGTGGCTCGATGACCTGCCCCGTCTGATCGACACGCTGGCCGAGCGGTGGGGTCTCGAGATCGGGAGCTCGTTCCGAGGCGGGACGGCAGCGTTCGTGGTTGCGACAACTGACGAATCGAGTCGGGAGTGCGTCCTCAAGGTCGCGATGCCACCCGAGATAGATCCGATCGAGTCGTTCAGGCGAAGCGTGCTGGTGCACCAGCTCGCGGCCGGTCGAGGTTGTGTTGCACTTCTCCGCCACGACGAGTCGATACCCGCCATGCTCCTCGAGCGCCTCGGACCGAACCTCGACGATCTGGGGATGGAGGTTCCGAAGATTCTCGAGGCGGTCACAGCGACACTCCGCTCGTTCTGGCGCCCGGTGGATCGTGACTGCGGCTTGCCGCCCGCGACCGAGAAGGCGGCCTGGCTGGCTGAGCACATCCGGACAGCATGGGAGGACCTTGACCACCCCTGCGGGCGAGACGTCGTCGACCGCGCCGTTGCATATTGCGACGAGCGGGCTGCCGCCTTCGATCTCTCGCAGGCGGTACTCGTTCACGGAGACGCCCATGGCTGGAACACGCTCGACGCGGGCATGGGCACGTTCAAGTTCGTGGATCCGGAAGGATTGCTGTCCGAGCGGGCGCATGACCTCGCCGTTCCCATGCGCGAGTACAACCGGCCTCTCCTTGTCGGCGATACCGCTCGCCTGGTCCACGAACGGGCGGAGTTGCTGGCCTCGTGGTGCGGGCTCGACCCAGATCCCGTCTGGCAGTGGGGATTCATCGAGCGTGTCTCGACGGGCCTTGCCAACCTGCGTGACTTCCACGGTGATGAGGGGATGGACTTCCTCGAAGTTGCCGCCCGCTGTCTCTGAGCCGCTGCGGCGACACCATTGCCCAGCGCGTCCCCGAAGCCGGTTCGTCACAACCCGGCGAGGACCGTCAGTCGGGCCACCACTCCAGTGGAGCAACAAGACCGTTGGTGACCTTCATCCAGAGCTCGGTCCGATGGTCCTTGCAGGTCCAAAGGGGGCCGACCCTGCCCTCCCCGTCGATCCCTGTTGCGCCGTGCACGCGGGTGAGTGCCCGGCCGCACCCGTCCTTCGAACACGTCCCGATCCCCTCGGTCATGTCGCCCAGTACCCGCTCCCGCTTCAATGCCATTCCCCAACCCCGCACTCGTCGGATCCGAAAATTACAGGGATTTCTGGGGCGCCGTTCGGGACCTCGTCGTGGTCACGACTCCGTCACCCTGTCGTCGCGCTCGGACCATGGAGGTCGCAGAGCGGCCGCGAGCCGATGCCGCCGGCGCCGGCCCCTGGAAGGGGGCCTTTTACCGACCGTTCGGCCGCGATCGGTCCTGGTGGGTCAAGCCGGTAGATTTGGGCCACCGGGTCACGTACAACCGCTCCACGTCAGTCACGAGTCGTGGCGGAACGTGGCCCGGAACTGATTCGGGCGGCCATTCGGCCACGGCAGTTCCTCTCCTCCCTCCGTTCTGGATCTGTCGGCGATCGACGGGCAGGCGCAGGAGCGGCCGAGCCCACCACCACCGAGCATTTGGTGCGCCGAGGAGAAGGGACGCCACAGACCTATCCTGGGACACCGTGCGGGCGCCGCAGTCTCCAGGATGGGCGGACATCGTCGGTTCAGCCTGCCTGGTCCTTGCCGTCTCCGTGCCTACCATGATCGTCGAAGAGGACTGGCACGGCCGTCCGATGATCGATCAGCCCACGCATCTCTGGATCTTGGCGGCCTGTCTCGTCGCAGCATCCTTCTTCGCCGGAGGCGCCATCGTCGCCTTTCGTCGGCCGTCCGCTCCGACCAGATACGCCGCTGCGACCGGGGCACTGGCGGTGCTGGTGCTGTTGATCGGCGCCTTGTACCGCAGGCTTGCCATGGTCCATGAACAGGTCCCGATCGACGTCCAGCACCTCTGGCTCCTGGGTGTCATCGCTGCCGTGGCCCTCAGTCTCGCTGGGTCCCTCCTCGGAAGACTTCTCACTCGCTGAGTCCGACCCGACTGGACCACTCGGTCGCTCCGTCGAAGAACCTGATCCGGATCCAGGTCCGACTCCACCCGCGCCCGAATGCGCCCGCTCGACCGGACGTTTTCGCCAACAGTCCGAGAGCGGCCGGAGAATTCGGACAACATCGGCACAACCTCGGAGCCAAACGGGCGTTGGGCGCACAAACCCAGTTCACGTCTCGATGTTCGGCCTCGGGGCCGCCTCCCATCAGCCCGAGCTTTGGAACCTGGTGAACGGGCGGATCGTCATCGACATCTCGGCGATCGGTGATGCCGTCAAGATCCGCCTCGAGGGCGACGGGGAGGTCGATCTCCTGACGAGTGCGCTGCGACCGCAGGGGTCGGGCCTACTTCGGGTTCGAGGGCAGGGAGTACCTCTCGAAGAACTGCCACATCGTCTCGTCGGCGTTGACGAGGATGATGCCCCGGCCGACACCGGCCAGGATCCAATCCTTCTTCGGGCCCATGTTGAGCGGGCTGCCGGGCCATACGTGACCGGACCCCGTGAAGCGCCAGAGGGCGACTTCCGAGCCCGATCGGCAGTGCGTGTAGGTGATGAGGGTCGCCGTTTCCCCCGCCGAGATCGAACCGGCGGCGCCGATAATGGGGGTCCCCGTGACGGGCTTCGTCCTGCATCCGTCCGCCTTGACCCATTGGTCGATCCCCTGCATCACGGAAAGGCGAAGCGACGGGTTCTTGTTCGGAGTCCCGTCGAACGTGGCGATCGGGTCGTTGACGCTGTGGAACTCCATGGTGGGAACGGCTCGGGAGGGGTGGATGTCCGGGATCTCCACCTGCCCCGAGACGGACGAGATGGCGGCAACGTGGCCAGACGCCTCCGCGGCCATGGCGTACGCCATCATTCCGCCGTTGGAGATGCCGGTCATGTAGACGCGTCTCAGATCGACCGGGGTCTTGGCGGCGATGTCCGCTATGACCTTGAGCAGGAATCCGACGTCGTTGATGTGCTTCGTGACCGGGAGCCCGCAGCATTGGCCCGCGTTCCAGCCGTACTGCGCGTTCTTGGCCACAGGATCGGGCGTGAGCACCTTGGCGATGCGAGTCCCGTCCGGGTACGCCACGAGGTAGCCGTTCAAGTCGGCGTTGGGATCCATGTCGGAGGTGATCTCTTCGAGCTGGGCGTTCTGGGTGGCACCGTGAAGATTGAGGACCAGGGGCAGCGGCTTCCCGGACGCCGCGGCGGGGGGCACGTGGAGCCGGTAATCACGCTGGAGGCCGTCGAATGTGAGGGTGAAGACGTAGGAACCGCTCTCTGACGACAGGACCGGATGTCCCGCGGTCGTCGTCGAGGTCGCGGCCGACGCGGACCCGGCACCCGAGAGGACCGCGACCGCCAGGAGCGCCGCGCATGCAGTCGCGACACACGGGAAGACGGATCGGGGAGCCGTGGCGCGGCGACATCTCCGAGCGTGCATGCACCAGCATCGCATGGCATGTGACGCGAGGCCTGGACCCGGTCACGTCGGGGGCGCAGCCGACCTTGTCCTCGTGTCGCCCGGCCGATTGAAGACGGGAGAATGCGTCAGGCCACCCGGCGCCGCCGGATCAGGCGCCGCTCGGTGTCGGTCGTTCCGCCCCAGAGCCCAGTCAGTGACTCGTCGGCCAGGGCGAACTCGAGACACTCCCGGCGCACTGGACACGATTCGCACAGCTCTCGAATGGCCCCGTAGTCGGACTTCGGACCCCGCACGAACGCAGCGGGCCCCTGCCCCCGGCACGCCGCCTTCTGATGCCACTCAGACAGCATCGTTCCTCCCGGCAATCCCTAGCTCTCAGTCAGGATGCTGACAGCGCCGGCGCAACCGAAATAGAGCCGACTGGACCCAACCCGGCACAACAGACGGACAACCGACGACGCCCTGCCCCGTCCACGATGCGAATCGGCACCGCTCGTGCGGCACGCGCAGCGACCTCCTCGTCCGCTCGTGACCCGCGTCACGGTGTCGCCGCCGACCGGTCGGGTGCAGAGCGGTTGCGTCACACCTCCGCCCGCAAACGGCAGACAATTCGCCGAGCGTCCTCTCGGAGCGGAGAACGCGAAATGGTACGTTGCCCGAGCTGATCCATTCCCGGGCACGAGGGGGCGAACGGAACGTGAGACAGCACCGCTCCGGCACGCGCGGCGCGTCGAACTCGTGGAGCCGCGCCACGCTCGCGCTGGTGGCCGGTCTGGGCTCCGTGGTCGTCGTCGCCGCCGGGGCGCCCGGTGACGCATCCGCTGCCGGGATCGTGCCGCCGGGAAATCCCTACGTGAACGTCTCGCCGCAGGTCATGCCCGACTGCACACTGACGCCCGTCGACGACACGAGCGCGGGCTGCATCGACTCCGTGTTGCACAACATCAATTACGCCCGCTCGCTCGAGGGGCTCGGTCCGATGGTGCTCCCGAGCGGGTACGCCGGCGACTCCGTCCCCGTGCAGCAGCTGATCCTCGCCGACGAGGAGCGTGGCGATCGCGGCCTTTCGCAATTCTCCGGCCTGGACCCCGCCCTCGACACGGTCGCGCTGACCGGCGCGCAGACCGACGCCGACCCCGTCCCGCCCGTGGGGTACCTGGCCAACGGGGGAGGCTCGAACTTCGCCCTGGATTACACGCCGCTCGGCGCCGACTTCGCCTGGATGTACGACGACGGGTACGGCGGTACCAACCTCGACTGCACGTCGCCCGGCGCCAGTTCGTGCTGGGGCCACCGCGACAACATCCTCGGCCCCTGGTCCACCACCGGCACCCAGACGGCCCAGATGGGCGACGCGGACACGGCTGCCGGGCAGTACACGCAGATCTTCATGAACCAGGACGATCCTGCTGACGCTCTGGTCGACGCCGTGACGCCGAGCTCGCTGCCCACGCCCTCCACCGCAGCGGCCCCCGACGTGGTCCAGGTCCTCCCGGCTTCGTCCTCGACCGTGGGCGCCGGGACGCCCGTGACGATCGAAGGCAATTACTTCAACACGGCGTCGACGCCCCAGGTGTTCTTCGGAGGGGTTGCCGCCACCAACGTGCACGTGAACTGGAACGGCGAGCTCACTGCCGACGCCCCGGCCGATCCCGCCGGCGCCGCGAGGGACCAGGTCGTGGTGACGGTCTCCACGACGGCCGGCTCGTCCAGCCCGACGGGCTCCGCCCAGGTGAACGAGTTCACCTACGCCCCGACGAGCGCACCGACGGTGTCGTCGGTTTCGCCGGCCACGGGGTCGGAGGTTCCCTCGGGCAGCGTGACGATCCACGGCACCAACCTCACCAGCGGGGGAGCGGCACCCATCGTCGACTTCGGGACGGTCGCCAGCATCGGCTCCATGACCTACGGCGCGACCCAGATCACGACCACCATCCCGCCCAGCATCGGCCCCGGGACCGTCAACATCACCGTCACCACGGCGGCCGGGACCAGCGGCGTCTCCTGGGCCGACCAGTACGCCTACACCGGCAACGGGACCACGGCGGCGCCCGCTCTCACGAGCGCCAACCACACCACGTTCTCGTCCGGCACGGCCGGCGTGTTCGACGTCACCACGACGGGGACGCCCGGCGTCAGCTCACTCAGCGACACCGCCTTCAGCGGCTGCATGCCCTCGGCGCTGCCGGCCAGCATCGCACTCGACTACACCGGCGGCACGACGGCCACCCTGGTCGGGACGCCCCAGCCAGGGGACGGCGGCACGTTCACGTTGTGCCTCGTGGCCGCCAACGGCGTGACGCCCGTGGCCACCCAGCAGTTCACGCTCACGGTGAACGCGCCGGCTGCCTCACCGCCGGCACCCCCGCCACCGCCGGCCGCCGCACCACAGCACGGCTATTGGCTGGTGGGCTCGGACGGCGGCATCTTCAGCTTCGGCTCCGCCCAGTTCCACGGTTCGACCGGCGCGCTCCGTCTGCAGCGTCCCGTCGTCGGCATCACCCCGACGGCGAACCGCGGCGGCTACTGGCTCGTGGCCTCGGACGGCGGCATCTTCGCCTTCGGCGATGCCGGCTACTACGGGTCGGTTCCCGGCAGCGGCCTCAGCCCGGCCGGCTCGGGTGCGCCCCGCAGCCTGAACGCGCCCATCGTCGGCATGGTGCCCTCCAGCGACGGCGGGGGGTACTTCATGGTGGCATCCGACGGGGGCATCTTCGCCTTCGGTGACGCGCGCTTCGAGGGATCGTGCCCGGGCATCGGCGGCTGTCGCGGTGCCGCCGTCGCGGTCGTGCCCGACGCCACCGGCAACGGCTACTGGGTCGTGACCAGTGTCGGCGCGGTGTACACCTTCGGGGACGCCACCAACTACGGCCAGCCGGGTCAGCAGGCCTCGGCCGTGACGTCCGCCACGGCGACGGCCAACGGCGGCGGGTACTGGATCCTCGACGGCGCAGGGCAGGTCTTCGCCTTCGGGAACGCGGCCGTGCTGGGAGGCATGCCGGCTGGCTCGGCCGGAGGCTTCAATCCGGCATCCGCCATCTTCGCCACGTCCGACGGCGGGGGGTACTGGGTGGTGACCGCTCTGGGCAAGGTGTCCTCCTTCGGTGACGCGCCCAGCGACGGCGACATGTCCGCCACGCACCTCAACGGCCCGATCGTCGCCGCCTCCGGTTCCTGACCCTGCCCCGGAACGGGGCCGTTGCTACATTCGCAGCACAGTGGCGCGGGACTGGACATGACCGGCTCCTCGGCGGAGCAGTCGGCGGGCGGCCGCCTCGGCCTTGCCACGTCCGAGGTCCGGCTGACGCCCCACGACCCGGGTTGGGCCGAGCTGGGTGCGCAGGAGTGCGCGACGGTGCAGGCGCTGCTCGGCGATCTGGCCGTCGACGTCATGCACGTCGGCAGCACGGCGGTCCCCGGGATCGAGGCCAAGCCGATCCTCGACATCGTGGCGACGGTGGGGGACAGCGTCCCGATCGATGACGTGGTCGGCCGGTTGTGCGCCACCGGGGCCTACGGCTACGAGGGGGACCAGGGGGAGGACGGCGGGTTGCTCTTGGTGCGGGGCACGGGGGAACTGCGCACGGTGCACCTCCACGTGGTGGGGACGGGCAGCCAGGCATGGGTCGACTACCGCCGCTTCCATGCACTCCTGGTCGACGACGACGCGGCACGGCGGCGCTACGAGTCGGTGAAGCGCGAGCTGGCGCAGCGGTACCCCCACGACCGCCGGGCCTACACCCGGGCCAAGAGCACGGTGATCCGGGAGCTGCTGGACGAGGCAGGCCCGGAGACGGGAGCACAGACGGTCTGATTCGAATCTAGGGTGGGGCGACGGACCGACCCCTCAGGGAGGGAACCATGGGTATCTTCCAGCGGGCCCACGACATTGTGCAGGCCAAGACGAACAAGGCGCTCGACGCGGCTGAGAAGCCAGACGAGATGCTCGACCTCTCCTACGAGAAGATGCTCGAGCAGATCACCCAGGTCCGCCGCGCACTGGTCGACCTCGCGGCGTCGAAGAAGCGGCTGGAGCTGCAACAGGAGCAGTTCCAGCACACCGTCGACCATCTCCAGGACCAGGCCAAGCAGGCCCTCTCGGCCAACCGCGAGGACCTGGCCAAGGAGGCGCTCTCGCGCAAGGCGGCGGCGCAGCAGCAGATCGACGAGATGGAGCCGCAGCGCCAGCAGCTCGACGAGGAGGAGCAGAAGCTGACCACGACGCTCGACGCCCTGCAGAAGCGCGTCAACGACTTCCGCACCCAGAAGGAGACCCTCAAGGCGCAGTACACCGCGGCCAAGGCCGTCTCGGAGGTCGACGAGAGCACGGCGGGCATCTCGAAGTCCTTCAACGACTCGGGTGCCTCGCTGCAGCGGGCCCAGGACAAGATCGCCACCATGCAGGCCCGCTCCGGCGCGCTGGACGAACTGCTCGAGTCCGGCGTGCTCGAGGACGTCGGGGGTGGCACCGACGACATCCAGAAGGAGCTGGACCAGGTCGGCAAGGATGCACAGGTCGACAACGAGCTGGCCGCCCTCAAGGCGCAGCTCGGCACCGGCGCTCCGGACGCGCCCGACGCCATTGCCGCCGCACCGGCGGAGGCCGCTCCAGAGGCCGCCGCGGACGAGGCGAAACCCGCCACGTAGTCAGCTGGGGGGCGTGCCCTCCACGAACTCCGCCACGACATCGGCCAGCTGCTCCCCGCAGTCCTCCTGGAGGAAGTGCCCGGCGCGCTCCATGGTGACGTGCTCCCGCCCGGCGGCACCGGGGACGTGGGCCTGCAGCACCTCGGCCCAGCCAGCGCGTGGCAGGATCGCCGTCGGAGAACGCGGTCAGGAACGGCCTGTCGAACGCGGCCAGCGCGTCCATGGAGCGCCGGTTCAGGCGGGCGCACGCACTCCCGGGCGTCAGTCCCATCAGCAAGGGGAGCTGGCGCACTCCGGCACAGAAGGTCTCGTCGGGGAAGGGCGCGTCGTAGGCCGCCAGGACGGCGTCCGGCACGTCCGACGCGGTGGCCCCCTGCACGAAGAGGCTCGGGGTGAAGGGCGTGAGCTCCTGGGTCAGCCGCTGGTAGTCGAGCAGCATCTGCTCCACGACGACGGTGCCGTCAGGGCCGGCGTGGCAGGCCCATTCCAACCGGCCCGCCAGCGCAGGGTCGGCGGTGTGCAGCACCGTGTTGGTGGCGACGACCCGGCGGGCGAGGCCGGGGGTGGCGGCGAGCGCGCCCAGCCCGAGCGGTCCGCCCCAGTCCTGCACGACGAGGGTGACGTCGGCCAGGCCGGTGAGCGCGACGAAGTGGGACAGCCAGTCGACGTGGGCCTGCACCGTGTAGGCGGCCCGCGCCAGAGGCTTGTCGGAACGGCCGAACCCGATGAGGTCGGGGGCCACGGCTCGCAGGCCATGCGCGGCCAGGCGTGCCACCACCGTGCGGTACAGGTAGGACCAGGTGGGCTGCCCGTGCAGCAGGAGGACCACCTGTCCGCCGGCGGGGCCCTCGTCGATGTAGTGCATGCGCAGCCCGTCGGGCAGCTCGACGGAGCGCGGGCCGAAGGGATAGCCGGGCAGGTCGCGGAAGCGCTCCTCGGGTGTCCGCACGGCCTGCACGGGACTCATCGTGCCCCACCGCTGGCACGCCGGTGGCCCGCCTGCTGGACTCGGGGTCATGAGCGGGGAGCACTACGACGTGGCGGTGGTTGGAGCGGGCCTGGTCGGCCTCTCCCTGGCCTACGAGCTCGCCTGCCTGGGGGCGGGCGTGGCGGTGATCGAGGCCGGCCGTCCGGGGCGGGCCACCGATGCCGGGGCCGGCATCCTGTCGCCGCTCACCAGTGCCGAGACCGATCGCGCCCTGTGGCCTTTCCTGCGGCAGGCAGGCGACCACTATCCAGCCCTCCTGGCCCGGATGGCCACCGACGGCGCGGCCGTCGACGAGACCGGTTACGGCCGCTGCGGCATCCTCTCCGTCGGCCTGCGTGAGACCGAGGACGAGTGGTTCGCCCCCTTCGCCGAGGTGGTGCTGCGCCGCTCGCCCTCCGACGTCGCCGAGATCACGCCGGAGGAGGCCAGCTCGCTGTTCCCGCCACTGACCCCGGTGCACCGCGTGCTGCACACGCCCGCGTCGGCGCGGGTGGACGGGCGCGGCATGGCGGAGGCGCTCCGGCTGTCCGCGGCCGCACGCGGGGTGGCGTTCGTGGCGGGCGCCGCGCACGGCGTGGTGGCCGGAGCCGACGGCGGGCGCCACGTCGAGGCGGTCGAGGTCGAAGGCCACGGCAATGTGGCGTGCGGTGCGATCGCCGTCGCCGGCGGCGCCTGGACCGCCGCCGTCGGCGAGTGGCTCGGCACGCGGCTGCCCGTCGGCCCGACGAAGGGGCAGATCGCGCATCTCGGTGTGGGGGCGGAGACAGGGGAGTGGCCGATCGTGCAGCCGCTGCTGACCCACTACCTCGTGCCCTGGCCCGGCGGGCGGGTGGCGTGCGGCGGGACCTTCGAGGCGGCCGCCGGGTTCAGCGTCGACGTGACGGCGGCGGGCCTGCACGAGCTGCTGCGCGAGTGCCTGACCGTGGCGCCCGGGCTGCAGGGTGCGTCCTACCTCGAGACCCGTGTGGGCCTGCGGCCCACCTCGGCCGACGACCGGGCCATTGTGGGACGGGTGCCGGGGTGGGGCAACGCCTGGGTGGCCACCGGGCACGGCGCCAACGGCCTGTTGCAGGGGCCGTTCTCGGCACGGGCCCTCGCGCACGCCATGGCCGGGGTCGACCTGCCGGCGGACGAGGCGCCGCTGCCGCCGGCGTTCGATCCGGGCCGTTTCGCCTGAGGAACATCCACCCGGGCGCCGCCGGGTACGGGAAGACTGTCGGCGTGCTGCACGGGACCCTGCGCCAAGGCGGCAACGACACCCCTGCGACCATGGAGAACGTCCAGGCGGCACTGGCGGGCACCGACTTCTTCTGGCTCGATCTCGACGACGAGGCGACCGACGGCACCGTCAGCGACCTTCTGAGCAACCAGTTCATGTTCCATCATCTCGCCGTCCAGTCGGCAGAGCGCTTCAAGCAGCGGCCCCGCATCGACACGTACAACGGCTTCGTCTACCTCGTGGCACGCGGGGCCGACCCCGACAACACGGACAAGGCGGAGGTCCATTGCTTCTGGACGGACCGCTACGCGGTGACGGTGCACCGGGGGAAGTGCCCGGCGGTGGCGCACGTGCGCGAATGGCTGGGCAACCACCCGCTGAACAGCGTGGCGTCGCCACAGCTCGTCGTCGTCTACCTCGTCGTCGGCGGCCTGGTCGACAGCTTCTTCCCCGTCCTCTCCAAGTTCGACGACAAGATCGACGCCCTGGAGGACGACATCTTGAAGGCGCCGACGGAGGCGCAACTCGGCGAGCTGTTCCAGATGAAGCGCTCGCTGATGAACATGCGCAAGATCGTGGCGCCCGAGCGCGACATGATCGCCAGCATCAACACCGGAGTGACCGACGTGCCCGGCCTGACCGAGGAGGGCACGCGTTACTTCCGCGACCTCTACGACCACCTCATCCGGGTGGCCGACCAGGTCGACAACTACCGGGATCTGCTCTCGAGCGTCATGGACACCCATCTGTCCACGGTGTCGAACCGGCTCAACGTGGTCATGAAACAGCTGACCATCATCGCCACCATCTTCCTGCCGCTGAGCTTCCTCACGGGCTTCTTCGGGCAGAATTTCGCCTACCTGGTACGCAACATCACCGGGACCTGGAGCTTCTGGGCGCTGAGCGTGGCCCTCGATCTGGCGACGGTCGTCGCACTGGTGATCGTGTTCCGCCGGCGGGGGTGGATGGGCGGCCCGACCGTCTAGGGGCCTGGCGCCCAGTCGCGTCGGGACGACAGTGCCGGCAGACCCTGCGGGCGCTCGGCCGTGTGCGCCTCGTAGCCGGTCCACCAGTCCTCGCAGCCGTCGGGCACCGGGAAGCCGAGCTGCTTGCGCCGGTCCATCAGGGTGCGGACCTGCTCCTTGAGCTCGCGCACGAGGGCGAGCGCGCCCGCGTCACCCTCGCCGACACGCCCGGCGCGCCACAGCGACTCCTCCAGGCGCCAGGCCTCGCGCCGCGCCTCGACGATGGCGTGCGTGGCGTCGGCGATGTCCTCCCGCATGGCGGCGTCGGCGTCGGCCAGGAGGTCGGCGGCCCGCAGCCACCCGTAGTCCTTGTTGATGCGCAGGAGCCCCGGCTCGATTTCGAACAGGCCGACCACGTCGACGACCGGGTCCACCGTGGTGAGGGTCGTCCCCTCCGGCAGATGGATGCTCAGGTTGGCGATCTGCCGCTCCGCCACGCCGATCATCCCCATGGAGCGCAAGCCGATGTAGCCGGCCGGGGCGGCCGCGTAGTTCCGCTCGTCGCGGGGCAGCCGGAGCGGCACGGCCACGACCGCGATGATGCGGGTCGCCCCGAGCGCGGCGGCGGCCGAGACCGGCACGATCTCGATGACCCCGCCGTCGACGTAGTCGTCGTCGGCCATCGGATGGGGCGGGAAGACCATGGGCACGCTGGCCGACGCGATGGCGCCGTCAACGATATCGACCGGGCCGGCGGACTCGGCCGGTGCAGGGGTGCGGGCGTCGGACTCCACGAGCGTGCCGTCCTCGGTCACATAGCGCAGGACCCCGGCGCGCAGGGCGGTGACGGCCAGCCGGAGCTGCAGGCCGGGCCGGGCGACCAGGTCGGGGTCGACGGCCCGGACACCGTCCTCGCTGCCGTAGCGCAGCGAATCCTCCAGCGGGTCCAGGTTGAGGACCGCGCTGCCGCTGCTGCGCAGCTGGCGGCGGACCCGGGGCAGCCGGAGGCCGGCTCCCGCCACCAGGCGGGCCACATGGCGCTGACGCCTGCGGCGCGCCCTGCGGGCCTGGCGGCGGCCCTTGCGGCCCGTGTCGCAGGCCGGCACGACCTCGTCGCCCGCCAGCACGGTCGACGGAGTCAGGGGAAAGGGCGGGCGGGTGCCCTCCGTGATCTCCTGGTGGATCTCGCGGCCGAGCGCCGTGCCGTCCAGGGCCCCGAGCCAGGGCTGCTTGCCGAACACGTGCTCGGTCTGCGTCCAGGCCAGCACGTCACCCTCGATCTCGTTGACCCGGTCCTCGAATTCGGGAAGCGTGCGCGCCTGGGCCAGGACCGTGGCGGCGATCGCCCCGGCGGACGTGGCCGTGATGATGTCGGGGGCGATCCCCTCCACGCCGACCAGGTACTGGAGGACGCCCACCTCGAAGGAGCCCTTCGTCCCGCCGCCGGCGAGCACGAACGCGGTCGGTCCCGGGCGGGGTTCATCGGACATCGAACGATTGTGGCACCGGGCGACCGGCGCGGACAACGACACCCAGGGAGAAGGTCAGCCGGGTCAGCCGCCGGCGGCTGCGGTCACGACCTCGACCAGGCAGCCCGCCCGGGCGGGTGTGCTGGCCCACTCCGAGCGCGGGATCACGCAGCGGTCCACGGCGACCGCCACCCCCTTGGGGTCGGCCTCGGCCGTGAGCCGGGCCACGATGTCGGCGATGGTCGCCCCGACGGGGACCTCCGCCGGCTCACCGTTCACCCGGAGTTGCACGGTGCTCATGCGGGTGCCAACGCCTCGATGAGCGGTGCCACCGGCCGCCGCCCCACGAGGTCGACGATGGCGGCCGCGGTGAGCGGCGCCAGCAGGATGCCGTTGCGGTAGTGCCCGACGGCGGCCAGCACGCCGTCCAGGCCTGTCCATCCGATGCGCGGGGTGTTGTCGGGCGTGGCGGGACGCAGGCCCGTGGCCGTCTCGAGCAGCTGGAGCTCGTCGATGGCGGGCACGATGGCCCGGGCGTCGCACAGCAGCTCGTGCACGGCGCCGGCGCGCACGGCCGTGTCGGTCCCGCGTTCTTCGACCGTGGCCCCGACGACGACGGACCCGTCGGGACGGGGCACGAGGTACACCGAGCGCCCGTGCACGAGGCCGCGCACAGTGCGGGCCAGCAGCGGGACCGGCGACACGGCGTCGGGCGGACCGAGGCGCACGATGTGGCCCTTGACGGGACGCACCGGGGGGAGTCCCGCATGACGCAGGCCGTCGATGGCGGGGAGACCGGTCCCGGCCGCCAGGAGGACGAGGTCGGTGCCGAGGCGGCGGCCGTCCGCCAGGACGAGTGCGGGCCCGTCCTCCAACGCGGCCACGCGCTGCTCCACGAACGTCACCCCGCCGCGGCGGCACGCCTCGGCGAGCGCGCCGAGCAGCGCCCGGTTGTCGACCTGGTGGTCACCCGGGACGTCGATGCCGCCCCGCAGCGCGGGGCTGAGTGCGGGCACGAGGCGGCGGCACTCGCTGGCGCTGCGCCGGTGCGCCTGCAGGCCGAGCGCGTGCTGATAGGCGAGGAGGTCGTCCAGGCTGGCGCGATCGGACGCATCGAGCGCGACCGTCACCGTCCCCGTCGTGTCGTAGCCGACCGCCCGGCCGCTGGCTGTCTCCAGCGCGCCGGCGAAGGCGGGCCAGCGCCCGGCGCCGTCCACAAGCAGCGCCGTGAGAGCGGACTCGCCGAATTGCGCCTCGGTGACGGGGGCGAGCATGCCGGCCGCCACCCACGACGCACCGTCGCGTCCAGGGGACGGCGCAACCACCGTCACTTCATGACCGTTGCGTGACAAATCCCACGCACAGGCCAGGCCGATGACCCCGCCCCCCACGACATGGACGCGTGATCCCATGTGCCAAGCCTACGAGAGCGGTCGTGTATCCTGTTCTTTCCACTTCGGGCCAACGTCGTCCCGGTATCCGTTCAACTTCTCCTCACTCGGAAGGACGCCGATGGCCACTGGCCTCTACGACCCGGCATACGAACACGACGCCTGTGGCGTCGGCATGGTGGCCGATCTCAACGGCCGTCCCGACCACGACATCGTGGACCGCGGCCTCACCGTCCTGGAGCGCCTGGCGCACCGCGGGGCCTCCGGCGCCGAGGTCAACACCGGCGACGGCGCCGGCATCCTGGTGCAGATCCCGCACCGCTTCCTCTCCGCCGCGAGCGAGGCGGCCGGGTTCACCCTGCCCGACGCGGGCGGCTACGCCGTCGGCCTCGTCTTCCTGCCCGCCGACGCCGACGACGCCGGCAAGGCGCGCACCGTCGTGGAGCACACCGCCGCCGAGGAGGGCCTGCGCGTCCTGGGCTGGCGCACCGTGCCGACCGAGGACGGCGACCTCGGCCACATCGCCAAGAGCGCCATGCCGCGCATTGAGCAGCTCTTCGTGGCCCCGGCGGGACCCGGGGTCGACACCATGGCCCTCGAGCGCCGCGCCTTCGTGCTGCGCAAGCGGGTCGAGCACGCCGTCGACGACGTCTACTTCCCGTCGCTGTCGGCCCGCACCATCGTCTACAAGGGCATGCTGACCTCCGAGCAGCTGCGCCAGTTCTTCCCGGACCTGCGCGACCCGACCTTCGAGTCCGGGCTGGCGCTGGTGCACTCGCGCTTCTCGACCAACACGTTCCCGAGCTGGCCGCTGGCACACCCCTACCGCTACCTGTGCCACAACGGCGAGATCAACACGCTGGCCGGCAACCGCAACTGGATGCGCGCCCGCGAGGCCCTGCTGGAGACGTCCCTCATAGAAGGCGACCTGTCGCGCATCTACCCGATCTGCACGCCGGGGGCGAGCGACTCCGCCAGCTTCGACGAGGTGCTCGAGCTGTTGCATCTCGGCGGGCGCTCGCTGCCGCACGCCGTCCTGATGATGATCCCCGAGGCCTGGGAGAACCACACCACGATGGACCGCCAGCGGCGGGCGTTCTACCGCTACCACGCGTCGCTCATGGAGCCCTGGGACGGCCCGGCGGCGGTCTGCTTCACCGACGGCACGGTGGTCGGCGCCGTGCTCGACCGCAACGGCCTCCGTCCGGCGCGCTACTGGGTCACCGACGACGGGCTCGTCGTGCTGGCCAGCGAGGTGGGCGTGCTCGACATCGCGCCCGAGCGCGTTGTGCGCAAGGGCCGCCTGCAGCCCGGCCGCATGTTCCTCGTCGACACGGCCAAGGGCCGGCTGGTCGAGGACGAGGAGATCAAGTCGGAGCTGGCCTCGGAGCACCCCTACGAGGAGTGGCTGGCCCAGGACCAGGTCCGCTTGGAGGAGCTGCCCGCCCGCACCATGCTGACGCCGCAGCACGGGCGCGTCGTCACCCAGCAGCGGCTGTTCGGTTACACGACCGAGGAGCTGCGGGTCATCCTGGCGCCGATGGCGCGCACGGGCGCCGAGCCGCTCGGCTCCATGGGCTCGGACACGTCCATCGCCGTGCTCTCCGACCGCTCCCGCCTCCTCTACGACTACTTCACGCAGCTGTTCGCCCAGGTGACCAACCCGCCCCTCGACGCCATCCGTGAGGAGCTGGTCACCTCGCTGGCGGCCACCATCGGCCCCGAGGCCAACCTGCTCGAGGCGAAGGCGGGCTCGTGCCGGCAGATCCTGCTGCCACTGCCCGTGATCGACCGCGACGACCTGGCCAAGCTCATGTACGTCAACGAGGGCGGCGAGACGCCCGGCTTCAAGGCCTTCGCCATCGACGGCCTGTTCGAGGTGCGCGAGGCGGGGGAGGCCGGCGCGCCGACCGCGGCCGGTGGCGAGTCGCTGCGCCGGGCCATCGACGACGTGCGGCGACGGGTGTCCGAGGCCATCGCGGAGGGGGCCAACCTCATTGTGCTCTCGGACCGCAACGCCAACGTCGACTGGGCCCCCATTCCGTCGCTGCTGCTCACGGCCGCCGTCCACCACCACCTGGTGCGGGAGAAGACGCGCACCAAGGTCGGCCTGGTGATCGAGACGGGCGACGCACGCGAGGTGCACCACATGGCGCTGCTCATCGGGTACGGGGCGGCGGCCGTCAACCCGTACCTGGCTCTGGACTCCATCGACGACATGATCTCCGAGGGCCTGCTCGAGGGAGTCTCGCCGCGCCAGGCCCGCCGCAACTACGTGAAGGCGGCCTGCAAGGGCGTGCTCAAGGTGATGTCCAAGATGGGCATCTCGACCGTGGCCTCCTACACCGGCGCCCAGGTCTTCGAGGCGATCGGCCTCGACGGCGCGCTGATCGACGAGTACTTCACCGGCACGGCCAGCCGCATCGGCGGCGTCGGGCTGTCCGTCCTGGCGGCCGAGGTGGCGACGCGTCACCGCCAGGCCCACGAGCCCCGCCCGACCGAGCGGGCCCACCGCGAGCTCGAGGTGGGCGGGGAGTACCAGTGGCGGCGCGAGGGCGAATTCCACCTCTTCAACCCCAAGACGGTGTTCAAGCTGCAGCATGCCACCCGGGCCAAGCGCTACGACGTCTTCAAGGACTACACCACCACGGTCGACGACCAGGCCGAGAAGCTCGGCACGCTGCGCGGCCTGCTGCGGCTGAAGCCCGCACCCGGTGGCCCGATCCCGCTCGACGAGGTGGAGCCGATCGCCTCCATCCTGGCCCGCTTCTCCACCGGCGCGATGTCCTACGGCTCCATCTCGGCGGAGTCGCACGAGACCCTGGCCATCGCCATGAACCGGTTGGGCGCCCGCTCCAACACGGGCGAGGGCGGCGAGGACGCCGACCGCTTCACACCCGACGCCAACGGGGACCTGCGGCGCAGCGCCATCAAGCAGGTCGCTTCGGGCCGCTTCGGCGTGACGAGCGAGTACCTGGTGAACGCCGACGACCTCCAGATCAAGATCTCCCAGGGCGCCAAGCCGGGGGAGGGGGGCCAGCTGGCCGGCATCAAGGTGTACCCCTGGATCGCCCGCACCAGGGGATCGACGCCCGGCGTCGGGCTCATTTCGCCCCCGCCCCACCACGACATCTACTCCATCGAGGACATCGCGCAGCTCATCCACGACCTCAAGTCGTCCAACCCGCAGGCCCGCGTCCACGTGAAGCTGGTGGCCGAGGTGGGCGTGGGCACGGTGGCGGCCGGGGTGGCCAAGGCGCACTCCGACGTGGTGCTGATCTCGGGCCACGACGGGGGGACCGGCTCGGCTCCGCTGACCTCGTTGAAGCACGCCGGCATCCCGTGGGAGATCGGCCTGGCCGAGACGCAGCAGACGCTGCTCGCGAACGGGCTGCGGGACCGCATCGTCGTACAGGTGGACGGGCAGCTGAAGACCGGGCGGGACGTGATCATCGGCGCGCTGCTCGGCGCCGAGGAGTACGGCTTCGCCTCGGCGCCCCTGGTGGTCTCGGGCTGCATCATGATGCGCGTCTGCCACCTCGACACCTGCCCGGTCGGCATCGCCACCCAGAACCCGGTGCTGCGGGCCAAGTACAGCGGCAAGCCCGAGTTCGTCGAGACCTTCTTCGAGTACATCGCGGAGGAGGTGCGCGAGCTGCTGGCCTCGCTCGGCCTGCGCTCGCTGGACGAGGCCATCGGCCGCGTCGACCTGCTCGACACCGAGGCGGCGGTCACCCACTGGAAGGCGGCGGGCCTCGACCTCTCGACCGTGCTGGCGGAGCCCGACGTGCCGCCGTCCATGGTCCGGCGCCAGCAGGTGGAGCAGGACCACGGGCTGGAGAAGGCATTGGACCACGCCTTCCTGGCGGAGTGCACGCCGGCGCTGGCCGACGCCACCCCCGTCTCCATGGCCCTGCCCATCACCAACGTCGACCGCACGGTGGGCACGTTGCTCGGGTCGGAGATCAGCCGGAAATACGGCGCGGCGGGCCTGCCCGACGACACCATCTCGCTCACCTTCACCGGGTCGGCCGGGCAGAGCTTCGGCGCCTTCGTGCCCAACGGCGTGACCATGCGCCTCTACGGCGACGCCAACGACTACTTCGGCAAGGGGCTGTCCGGCGGGCGGCTGGTGGTACGCCCACCGGAGGGCTCGCCCTTCCGGGCCGAGGAGCAGATCATTGCGGGCAACGTCATCCTCTACGGCGCCACGGCGGGCGAGGTCTTCATCCGGGGCCAGGTCGGGGAGCGGTTCTGCGTCCGCAACTCCGGGGCCACCGCGGTGGTCGAGGGCGTGGGCGACCACGGCTGCGAGTACATGACCGGCGGGCTCGTCCTGGTCCTCGGGCCGACGGGCCGCAACTTCGCCGCGGGCATGTCGGGCGGGATCGCCTACGTCTACGACCCGGGCCGCACCTTCGGCCAGCGCGTGAACCTCGAGCTGGTCGACGTGGAGCCCCTCGACCCGGCCGACGCCTTCACGGTGCGCTCGCTGGTCGAGCGGCACGGCGTGGAGACCGAGTCAGCCGTGGCGTCGGCGCTGCTGGAGCGCTGGGACAACGAGGTGCTCGAATTCGTCAAGGTGATGCCCCGTGACTACCGGCGCATCCTCGAAGCCACCCGGCTGGCCGAGGCCGAGGGGCGCCCGGTCGACCAGGCCGTCATGGAGGCCGCACATGGGTAAGAAGACGGGCTTCATGGAGTACCCGCGGCGGCTGCCCCGGCGCCGGCCGGTGTCGGTGCGGCTGCGTGACTGGCGGGAGGTCTACGAGCCCTTCGGGGAGGACGAGACCAAGGAACAGGGCGCGCGCTGCATGGACTGCGGCATCCCGTTCTGCCACGACGGCTGCCCGCTCGGGAACCTCATCCCGGAGTGGAACGACCTGGTCTACCGGGACGACTGGCCCGGCGCCATGGAACGCCTGCACGCCACCAACAACTTCCCCGAGTTCACGGGGCGGCTGTGCCCGGCGCCGTGCGAGGCCGCCTGCGTGCTCGGGATCAACGAGGACCCCGTCACCATTGAGCGGATCGAGTTCGAGATCGTCGAGCGGGCCTGGGACGAAGGCTGGGTGACCCCGCAGCTCCCGACCGTCCGCACCGGCAAGAGCGTCGCCGTGGTGGGATCGGGGCCGGCCGGCCTGGCGGCGGCCCAGCAGCTGGCACGGGCCGGACACCTCGTGACCGTCTTCGAGCGGGCCGAGAAGCCCGGCGGCCTGCTGCGCTACGGCATCCCCGAGTTCAAGATGGAGAAGTCCGTGCTGGACCGGCGGCTGGCCCAGATGGAGGCCGAGGGCGTGACCTTCGAGTGCTCGACCTCCGTCGGAGGGTCGCCGTCGGGTACGGCCGGGCGCGGGGACACCGCCGTCGAGCCCGGCGAGGAGCGCGGGCTTGGCACGGCCTGCGCGCCCGACGTCACGGTGCGGCCGGCCGCCGAGGTGCAGGCCGCCTTCGACGCGGTGGTCCTGGCCGGCGGCGCCACGCTGCCCCGTGACCTGCCCGTGCCCGGACGCGAGCTGGAGGGCGTGTACCTGGCGCTCGAGTACCTGAAACCGTCCAACCTGGTGCAGGAGGGTGCGCTGGCCACGGCGCCGATCAACGCCAAGGACAAGCACGTCGTCATCATCGGCGGGGGCGACACCGGGGCGGACTGCCTGGGCACGGCACACCGCCAGGGCGCCGCCTCGGTGCACCAGCTCGAGATCATGGCGGAGCCGCCGAGCGACCGGTTGGCCGACAACCCGTGGCCCTTGTGGCCGCTCATCCTGCGCACCTCTTCGGCGCACGAGGAGGGTGGGCAGCGGCTGTTCTCGGTCACGACGACGGAGTTCGTCGGCAACGGATCGGGCGCCGTCCAGGCCCTGCGGGGCCACACCGTGGAGATGCGGACCGAGGACGGGCGCCCGGTTTTCGAAGAATTGCCGGGCACGGAATTCGAGCTGCAGGCCGACCTCGTGCTGTTGGCCATGGGCTTCGTCGGCACCGAGCGCCACAACGTCGTGGAGGAGTTGGGCGTGGAGGTCGGGCCCCGCGGGACCGTGGCGGCAGACCCCGACTGGGCCACCAGCGTCGACGGGGTCTTCGTGTGCGGCGACCAGACGCGCGGCCAGAGCCTGATCGTCTGGGCCATCGCCGAGGGGCGCTCCTGCGCGGCGGCCGTCGACCGCTGGCTCATGGGCGCCACGTCGCTCCCGGCGCCGATCGTGCCCGGGCAGGTGGCGCTCCGTTAAGCCGTTCCCGGACGGCCGGTCGAGGACAGGCGCCCGATCGGTACTGTGCAGGCCATGCCCCGGATCGATGCCAACGGTGTCACGCTCTACTACGAGCTGGAAGGAGCGGGGGGGCGCCTCCTGTGCATCTCGGGCACGGGCGGCGACCTGCGCCAGCAGCCCCGCCTGACCGACGGTCCCATCGGCAGCACGTTCGAGGTCCTCGCCTACGACCAGCGCGGGCTCGGGCAGAGCAGCGTGCCGGCCTGGCCCTATGCGATGGCGGACTTCGCCGACGACGCCGCGGCCCTGCTCGATGCCGTCGGCTGGGACGATTGCCTGGTGATCGGGGTCTCCTTCGGCGGCATGGTGGCCCAGGAGCTGGCCATCAGGCACCCGGAACGGGTGCGCCGCCTCGTCCTGGCCTGCACCTCGTCCGGCGGGGTGGGCGGAGCCTCCTACCCGCTCCACGAGCTGGCCGAGCTGAGCCCCGGGGAGCGGTCGGGCGTGCGCATGCAGCTGATCGACACCCGGTGGGACGAGGCCTGGCAGCGGGCGAACCCCGAGATGGTGCGCTTGCTGGCGGAGCGCATGCAGCTCGACGACCAGGGCGTGACCCCGCCGGGCCTCACCAACCAGCTGACGGCCCGTGCCGCGCACGACACCGCCGACCGCCTCGGCGCCATCACGTGCCCGACACTGGTGTGTGGCGGGCGCTTCGACGGGATCGCCCCGGCTTCCAACAGCGAGTTCCTGGCCCGCACCGTCCCCGGGGCCCGGCTCGAACTGTTCGACGGGGGCCACGGCTTCTTCATGCAGGATGCCAAGGCGATCCCAACCATGATCGACTTCCTCTCAGAGGACGCGGCCGGGCACGACGCGCCGTAGATTGCCTGCCATGGACCTCACGGCGACACCGGAGTGGAAGGCGCTGGCCTCGCACTACGAGGAGGTCTCGACGCGCCATCTGCGCGACCTCTTCGCCAACGACCCCGAGCGGGCCGAACGGATGACGGCCGGCGCCGCCGACCTCGTCCTCGACTACTCGAAGCAGCGCGCGACGGAGGAGACGCTGCGTCTGCTCTTCGACCTGGCGCGGGCGGCCAAGGTCGAAGAGCACCGCGATGACATGTTCGCCGGGAAGCACATCAACACGACCGAGGACCGCGCCGTGTTGCACGTGGCGCTGCGCATGCCTCCCGGCAGTGCGCTGCACGTCGACGGCCAGGATGTCGTCGGGGACGTCCAAGCGGTCCTCGCCAAGATGGGCGACCTCTCCGACCGCATCCGCGACGGGTCCTGGACCGGAGCCACGGGCAAGCGGATGGCCGCGGTGGTGAACATCGGGATCGGCGGATCGGACCTGGGCCCCCACATGGCCACGCTGGCCCTGGCCGACGACGCCCAGCCGGGGCTGACCAGTCGCTTCGTCTCGAACGTGGACCCCGTCGACCTGTACGCCGCAACCCACGACCTGGACCCGGAGACGACCCTCTTCGTCGTCAGCTCCAAGACGTTCACGACGTTGGAGACGCTGACCAACGCGGCGGCGGCCCGGGAGTGGCTGCTGGCCGGCCTGGGCGACGCCGCCGGAGTCGACGCCGTGGCCAAGCACTTCGTCGCGGTCTCCACCAATGCCCAGGGGGTCGCCGCGTTCGGCATCGACACGGACAACATGCTCGAGTTCTGGGACTGGGTCGGCGGTCGCTACTCCTACGACTCGGCGATCGGCTTCTCGCTCATGGTCGCCATCGGGCGCGACGCCTTCGGCGAGATGCTGGCCGGCTTCCACGCGATGGACGAGCACTTCCGGACGGCGCCGCTGGCCGAGAACCTGCCGGTCATTCAGGGCATGCTCAACGTCTGGTACAACAACTTCTTCGGCGCCCAGACGCACGCCGTGCTCCCGTACAGCCACCGCATGGCCCGCTTCCCGGCCTACCTGCAGCAGCTGACGATGGAGTCCAACGGCAAGTCGGTGAAGCTCGACGGCACGCCCGTCGACGGGCAGACGGGGGAGATCTTCTGGGGCGAGCCCGGCACGAACGGCCAGCACGCCTTCTACCAACTCATCCACCAGGGCACGAAACTGATCCCCGCCGACTTCATCGCCTTCGCGGAGTCCACGCACGACACGGGCGAGCAGCAGGACCTCCTGTTCGCCAACTGCCTCGCCCAGACCAAGGCGCTCGCCTTCGGAAAGACCGCAGAGGAGATCGCGGCGGAGGGGACGCCCGCCGCGGTGGTGCCCCACAAGGTGATGCCGGGGAACCGGCCGAGCTCGACCATTCTGGCCCCCAAGGTGACCCCGTCCGTCCTCGGCCAGCTCGTCGCCCTGTACGAGCACACCGTCTTCGTGGAGGGGTCGATCTGGGGCATCGACTCGTTCGACCAGTGGGGCGTCGAGCTCGGGAAGGTCATGGCGAAGGAGCTGGCGCCGATCCTGACCGACACGGCGGCGCCCGACCTGTCGGCGCAGGACTCCTCGACGGCCTCGCTGGTGCGCCAGTACCGGGGCATGCGGCGCCGCAGCGTCTAGTGCGGCGCCCGGGTCAGACCCGGGTCTCGATGCCGTGCAGCGGCTGGCGTGGCATCAGCCCCCGCCAGGTGGTCGGCAGCGTGCGCCCGAGCCGCCCCAGCTCCTCGAGGTGGGCCTTCGACAGCGCCTCGAGTCGCTTGCTCCCCGCCGCGGTGAGCTGCAGGCGGACGACCCGGTGGTCCTCGGGGTCCCGCACACGCTTGGCCAGCTTGGCGGCCACGGCCCGGTCGACCAGCCCGACGGCGCTGTGGTGGCGCAGCAGGAGGTAGTCGGCCACCTCGCCGACGGTCGGGCCCCGGGGATCGGGATGCCCGCGCACCGCCAACAGGAGTTGGTGCTGCGCCGGCGTGAGCCCGGCGCCTTCCGCCTGCTGCTCGCTCCAGCGGAGGAACCGCCGCAGTCCGGTCCGCAGCGCCAGCAGATCCTCGTAGTCGGCATCTCGCAGAACCATCGTCCTACGATAACATCGTATCACGATGGATACTGCGGATACCGGGGGCGGCGACCCGGAGGGTGGCGACGACGCCTGCTGGGCTCACCGGGTCTGCCCCGAATGCGGCGCCATGGTCGAGCCCTCGGACCTGCCGGGTCGCTCCATGCCGCACGTGCATCGACCCGGCTGACACGATGGGACTGCTCCGGGGGCCCACGCGTGCCCGCGGTCCGCAGTCAGCGGTCCGCGGTCCGCCGTCAGTTCGGGCCCTGGCGCCCCACGAGGTGGAAGACCCGGCTGAGCTGGCGATAGGGGTCCCGGCGGCTGGCCTCGAGCTCGACCGCCGCCGTTGCCGCCACCCGCTCCGTATCGCCGGGGTCCAACTCGACCCCGGCGAAGTCGAGCCAGTCGACGAACAGCCAGACCCCGTACCAGCGCAGGGGCTCAACGCCCCGCTCATGCAGCAGCTCGCTCAGCTCCTCGACGGTGTCGGCCCGCCCCTGCACACCGAGGACCCCGATGCCGCTCGTGGTGTCGAACGACGACAGGGCCTCGTCCCACTGCTGTTCCATCGCTGGGCGCACCGCCATGGTCCTGGCGTTGCCCGTCATGATGGAGACCAGGCCGCCGTCGGCGACACAGCGGCACAGCTGGTCGACCAACGGCTCCGGCTCGTCGAGATACCCGATCACGCCGTGGCACAGCACGCCGTCGAAACGCCGGCCTTGCACCGCGTCGGAGGCATGCAGGCCGTCGCCCTGCACCAATGTCACCCGCCGCTGCGCCTCCGGCGGCAGGGCAGCGAGCCGCTCGCGCGCCCGGTCCAGCATGGCCGGGGAGGAATCGAGCACCGTCACGTCGTAGCCCGCCTGCGCGAGAGGGAACGACTGGTGGCCGGCACCCCCGCCGACGTCGAGCAACGGGACCGGCGGCGGTGGGAGATGCTCCAGCAGCTGCTGGTGCATCACGTAGGTGCGCACCAGCCCTTTGACCGAGGCATAGGCCCCGTCCACGAATTGTCCGGCCAGGCCGGCCCAGAGGTCATCAGTCACGCCATCACGATACGGAGTGGCGGAGCTGCGGCGGTCCTCCCGCCGGGATGCTTCCGAAGGCGCGCGAAGAGATGCACCCGACCCGCGACCGCTGCCCGCCTCAGATGACCCCGTCGGGCGAGGTCCAGCGAAAGGACTGCAGCCCCACTGCAGTCGAAGCGGTCACCGTGGCCGGGTCGTCGGGAGTCCACAAGACAGTCAGCCAGCCGGGCCCGGCAGTGACGTCGGCCGTTCTGCTGCCGTGCCGCCGGACGACGTCGACGGTCGCCACCGCTGGGCCACAGAGGAACACCGCAAAGGAGAACGGGCGTCGATCGTCGAACGGCGACCTTCCCGATGAACCTCCCAGTCGAAAGTGGAGGGCGTCCCTCGCCTCCGGCATGTCCCAGCGCAGCCTGGGTGACCAGGCGCTCGCGCTCCCGGACAAGTGCTCCCACCCGCCGCTCCGAGCCCGCTGAAACTCGTCGGTTCCCAGGACCTCACGTCCTTTGCGGTTGCGGCCATAGCCGACGACCACCGCCAGACCGTCGTATCTGTCGACGTCGAAGGGCATGCAGATCCCCGTCGAGACGGGTGACGGCGACGGCCACGGTCCCGCACTGTCTATGACTGCGTTGGCAGCGTCGTCGCTCGGCCACCAATTCATCGGCATCCTTGCCACCTCCGAGGAGCCACGCATTGTGCCAGACGCACCAGTGCACAATCTGCCGACGTCCCCCCCGGTGGCACCCAGACCACGATGGCGGGCACTCCTTATCCGAAGGGCACCGTCACCGGGCCCGGAACGGGTCGGTAGACCGCAAAGAAATCGCGGTCATCGGGGACGAGGTAGCGGTCGGCCGACTGATTCGGGTTGGGCCCGACCATCGTGGGGTTGAGGCCTGGCGGGTTGTAGGTGTTGAGCGAGTGCCACTCGGGATTGATGTCGAACTCCATTGCCCGCACCGCTCCGACGTGCTGAAGGATCTGCGCGATGCTGACCACGGTCTGATAATCCGCAGCAACGTAAATCAGGTTGCCACGGGCGTCGATCCCAACTCCGGTGCGCCAGACCCGGGTCACGCCCCCGAGCGTGTATCCCCACTGCGGGCTGTCCGGGTTGGTGTCCAACGTAGGATTCAGCTGACTGTTCCAGACGATCGGAGCCAGGCTCTGTCGAGCCCATGCGACGCCCGGACCCGGGTTCGGCCCGCCGCTCCAATTCACGATGTCCACGCGACCATCCGTGTACCCGATGAGCGTCGCGTTGCCGTCTTTCAGAGGCTCGTTCGTTTGACCGTTGTCGGCCGACCCGTTGTCGCCATCGACATAGGTGAAGCCGCCGTTGAAGGTCGCAAGCAGGCGAGAGCGCTGGCTGTAGGGGACCATCGCGGGGCCGCGCACGGCTGCATTCGGCGGCTCATAGCGGCCTGGGTAATAGCCGAGCTCGGTGCGTGTGTGGTCGAACCAGGCGACATAGGCCACGATCTGCGGGTAGGTGGGGTCGGGACGGTACGTCGTCACCAACACGGGTGGACCGCCATCGATCGGTGGTCCTGTCGGCTGCCAGACCCCTTCGCCGGGAAGCGGAGTGGAGAAGATCGGGGCGATCGCCGGTGGCCATGCCGTCGTCGCCGGAATCGTCGTGTGCTGTGCCCCCACCTTCGGCAGGCTCTTCAGCTGCGGACCTCCCTTCTTGGGCGCTTGGCTGCTGTAGTAGGCCTGTTCGACGTGGTCGGCGACCCAGTTGCCTATGCCGAAGGGGACGTTGTACCTCGCCCATTCAACGCTGTTCACCTTCCACGAGAGGCTCGTGGGCCGCAGCATCCACACCGAATACGAAACGCTCGCCCATACCAGTACGACAACGAGCGGCACCACGATCAGTGTGCGCACAAGCTTCCCCCGGCGACCGAGCCTCCGCCTCCGCTTTCGTTTCTGCGCGGGGTCGCTGACTTGCGCGTGGATGTCGGGATCCTCAGCAGATGTCATCAGATCGGGTCGAGCGCCGGATACGGAAGTGCTGCCGATGTCTCGAGAGTCGGATCGACGGTAGGCACCGACAGAACCCTAACGTCCGGTCTTCGATGACCAAGGAGCCATCCCTACGCCTCCGGGATGATCCGGCGTCGGATGGTCACTCTTTCGACGGAGCTGAGGGTCGTGCAGCCTCCACCTTCCTGCTCCCCCTACGGAGCCAACCGGGCACTTGTGGGCGACCGGTCCGAGTGCGTTCCGGCTGCGCAAGAATGCTTTGGTGACGCGGTTGCTTCTCGTCCGACATGCCGAGCCACTTACGACCGGAGAGACTCCGGGAACCGAGTGGCCTCTGACCCAGCAGGGCAGGAAGGACGCAAGCGTTCTCGGAACGAATCTCACTGGCCTCTCCTCGAGCGCACGTGTGTGGACGAGCCCGGAGCGTCGAGCCCGGGAAACCGCTGAGCTGGCCTTCCCTCTGGCGGTCGCACACGCGCGGGTTCAGCTCTGCGAGGTGAAGAAGCCGTGGTACGCCTCAGCCGACGAGGTCACCGATGCCACTCACAAATACCTGAAGGGCGAGGTGGTCCGAGGGTGGGAGCGTCGTGAGGACGTGATCGGTCGGATCGCTCAGCTGAAGTCGGACTTCGGAGCCTGGGAGACGCTCGTCCTCGTGAGCCACGGTGTGTTCCTCACCATATGGGTCGACCAAGAGATCAGGCTCGATGATCCATTTTCGTTCTGGACCGATTTGCGGATGCCCGATGCCTGGGAGCTCGACTTCGACAAGAGGTCGCTCGCACGGGTCCCGTAGCGCGCCATGGCGCGTTCCACCCGCGGGTCGGCGCTTCTCTGTGCGCGGGGAGTCCCCGACCCGGACCGCTGCGTACTGAGGTAGGCCCTGGTCGTAGATTGAGACCGTGCCGTCCCACCCCTCACCAATTGGCGGACAGCGCCAGTGCTCCAAGGAAGTCTGAGCCGGGTGCGCGCGATCGAGCTTGTCTTCGCCGTCGGGTGGGTGCTGTTCTGGGTCTACTGGCTGGCGGCCGCATTCACCATGAAGAGGGGACGCATCCCGTGGTCCCACGAGCTGCGCATCAGGGCGCTGATCATCGTCGTGGTGCTGATCCTGTTCCGATTGGGCGCGTTCCGGGGCGCGAGCCTGAACACGGACCCGTGGCGAGCCGCGTTCGGGCTTGTCCTCTTCGTTCTGGGACTCGGGTTCGCCGTGTGGGCCCGCGTGAACATCGGGCACAACTGGGGCACCCCCATGTCGCAGAAAGCGGAGCCCGAGCTGGTGACCAGTGGTCCCTACCGCCTGACCCGCCATCCCATCTACTCGGGGATCTTGCTCGGGACAATCGGCACCTCGGTCGCGCTGAGCTGGTTCTGGCTGATCGCGACGGCGTTGGCCGGGGTCTACTTCATTTATGCCGCGACCGTCGAGGAGCGCTATCTGGCCGGGCAGTTTCCCGAGACCTATCCGGCCTACAAGCGTTCGACGAAAATGCTGGTGCCCTACGTCTTCTGAGCGATTCGGTCGCCTCTGAAACGGCGTCTGGAGATACCAGGAGCGGGAGCCCGCTCGCTCGATGTGTTCTCGGCCAGACTGGTCGTCGTGGGGTACGAGGTCGGACTTCGCCGCCCGGAGGCTCTCTTGCTCGACCTCGACGGCACTCTCCTGGATCACGGAGGTCAGCCGGCGGCCGTCGAGGGAGTGTGCACTTCGGTTGCCCGGGCACACCCGGGACTGGGTTCACGTGAGCTGCTGGAGGCCAGCGCCAATGCGTGGACCGCGCTGTGGCATGAGGTTGAGCAGGCGTGCTGGCTGGGTCAGATGGATGGCTATGCAGTCAGCCGCGAGGCGTGGCGACGGGCCCTGGAAATGTGCGGGTGTACCCAGGACCCAATCGTCGAGTTCGCCTTCGCCGAGCATCGGCGGCTGGCCCGCGCTGCGTTTCGACCCTACCCGGACGTTCCGGGTCTCCTCGAGCACGCGGCAGCGAGCGGTGTCTCACTCGCCGTCGTCACCAACGGACCATCGGATCTGCAGCGCGACAAGTTCAACGCGCTCGGCGTGGGCACACTGGTCGAGGCTGTCGTCATTTCCGGGGAGCATGGGGTGGCGAAACCGGATCCGGCGATCTTTCAACTGGCCCTTGACGAACTGGCGGTGAATCCACTGGATGCCTGGTGCATCGGCGACAGCCTGGCCACAGATGTCGCAGGTGCCCACAGGGCGGGTATCACAGCTCTCTGGCTGAATCGCCCGGGACACGAGGTCGCATCCTCGGATGTGCCTCGCCGGGTAGAAGGGTTGTTCCAGGTGCTCCGTGGGTCCATCACGTCAGCGCCCGTCGACGAAGGCAGCACCTTCGAACTGAGGTCTCTGTCTTCACTCGTCGAGCTGCTGGCCGGTCTTGTTGCATGACCGGCTCCGTGCGGAGCACCGGTTCAGAGTGCCGGCGGCCGGGAGCTGGGGACATCGAACCGCAGTCTGATCGACCAGCCGGCGTCCGCTCAAGGTAACCGGGTCTGGCGTTCCGGGGTCATCCTGCTCCTCCGTGAGGAGTGCCCCTCAGAGGTCTGTTTCGGGCAGCTTCTGTCCTTCCATCTGGAATGCAGGTCTCGGCGCCCGAGGAAGTGGGCAGTGGGCGACTGACCTCGGGAGCAGGGTTGAGGCGGGCTCGAGTTGGCGAATCGCAACTGCGCACTGAGCCACCGTCGGACCGCGAACAGATACCGGGTCGCCGAAAAGAGCCCACGGCGGATGAACTGTAGGAAGAGGCTGAGCCCGAGGAAACGATCCGCACCGCCGAGTTCGAATACGGTCGCGATCATTCCGATCGCAAAACCGATGACCCCGAATCTCCAGGGATTGAGACCCAGAAGATCCCCATAGATCAAGAGGTTACGGCGGAGCCGCCCCCGATGGACGACACCGATCACACCGGCCTCGTCGCCCCCACGAAGAGCAGGCCGCCGAACGGAGCGCCGACCGTCGCCGGAAAGGGCTCGGCGCGCACGTCGGCGCCTGTATGAGGAGCATCGACCATGACGCTCTGTCCCCCAACGACCCCGACGAAGAGCCCGACATGGTCGATGGAGCCCGGCCCGCTTCCGAAGAACACAAGGTCGCCCGGGGACAGGAGGGCACCGGGAGCCAGCTTCCGCGTGGTGTCGTACTGGTCTTGCGCCACGCGGGGGAGTGAAACGCCCGCCACGGCGTAGGCGGCCTGCACGAGGCCAGAGCAGTCGAAGCCGACGCCCGGCGTCTCGCCACCCCACACATACGGCGTGCCGATCTGTGACAGCGCCCACGAGACCGCCACGGCACCCGCACTGTCATTCGATCCCGTTCCGCTGATCGCGCCGGTGGAGGAGGCGTAGGTCTGGGCCAATGCCAGCACTTCGGCGACGTAACTGGCTGAGTGGTTGTAGGCGTACACCGCACCGGACAGGTCGGCCCCGCCCGCTCCACCGTCGGCACACAGGAGACGGGCTGCCGCGTAGACGGCATCGGTCGGGTCGTAGGGGGAAGCCGGGACCGCACCTCCGGGAGGGATGGGCTCGTCGTAGGCGGCGAACGTGCCGGGCTCGAACTGCATCATTCCCATCGCTCCGGCGGCATTGGTGCCGCTGTGAACACCCGGCAGGTTCGACTCGCCGTTGTCCGATTCGATGGTGCCGACAGCGGCAAGGATGGACCAGGGCAAGCCGTCGCAGGTCGCGGCCGCCCGCTGGTACAGGGCGAGCATGGCGGCCGGGATCGAGGAGACGGTCGCCCGGCTGACGGCCGGGGCCCCACTGCTGGGACCGAGCATCGTCAGCGTCGCACCCACCACCGCGATGCCCACCACCGCGGCGCTGGCACCGAGCGCAACGGCCCCACCCAGGAACGCCTTCATGATGGGGCGCCCGGGCGCCACCATTGTCGGAACGCAGCTGTAAAGCCATCCTCAAATGCCACGACAACGAACGGTCTGCCAACGATCGTTTCGTGAACGTCGAACAGTCGCAATGACCCGGACCACGTCGGCCTCGCGCGTCGCCAGGCTCGGCCATGTCCTTCATGACAAGGGCGATGTCCTCGTTGAGAAGGGCACGGTGTCATCGGTTGAGTAGGACTGTGTCCTGGTTGTGAAGGTCCAGACGATGCAGCTGGACCCTGGATGGCAGATTTCACCGGACGCGGGCCGCCACGGAGGACTAGCTTCAACAAGTAAGGAGCGCACGAACGCGGGGCATCATCTCCTCGGCGAGCGACTCGAATAATTCGAAAGCCCGAATTCAGTGGGGGTCGGTCATGCAGCTATCGACACAACTCAAAGACAGAAGGCGTGCGCGGCTGGTTCTTCCGGCCGTTGCCGTCATCTGCGCGCTCCTGTTGTCGGCGTGCCAGGGAAACACCGCTGCACCGACCGAGGTCGGGACCACGACGGCGACCCTGAATGCGCAAGCGAGTTGTGCCGGCGGTGTTCCGACTCCCTGTTCGTTCTATTGGCGCTGGGGAACCAACTACAACTACCAATATTCGTCACCAATATCGGGTCCCGTGTCGGCAACGTGGTCAGGAGCATTGAGCTATGGCGTGACCGGCCTGACGCCCGGAACCACCTACCAGTATGAGTTGTGCGGCAAGGGTGACAACATCCCTTCGTTCGCCTGCGTAGGCCCAACAACGTTCACCACCGCGTCGAGTGGATCGACCACCACCACGCAACCGCCCGCCACCACCACAACGACCAGCACCACCAGCACCACCACAACGACCAGTCTGCCATCCAGTGGTTCTGGCTCCGGTGGCAACTGCACGAGCCCGATCTTCTCGACCACCGAAGCCACTGGGACCTACAACACGGATCCCGGTGATGGAACCCAGAACTGGTGGGTGGACAATGACGCCTGGAGCGGCAGTCACGGTCCGCAGACGATCAACGTGTGCAGCGCGTCGAGTTGGGACGCAGTCTCCAACCAGCCCGACAACGGTGGCCAGGTCGAGACCTACCCCGACACCGAATACGACGTCGGCGGCCGGGCCACTCCGTCCACCAAGCCGATCTCGGGGTTCAATTCGATCACCTCCACCTTCGCCGAGGCCTATCCCTCAGCCGGCGGCTGGGACGCTGCCTACGACTTGTGGACGGACAACTGGACCAACGAGACGATGATCTGGAACCAATGGGCGGGCGGCAACGCCTACTGGGCGCAATGTGCCAACAACCAGCTGAGCGGCGGTTGTGGGACCGAGCCAGGTGTGGCACTCACGCTCAATGGCGTGCCGTATCACTTCCTCGCCAACGGGCCGACCAACGCCAACGGCACCCCGGTCCCATGCACGAGCGCGAACGAGAGCCAGTGTGAGTACATGTTCTTCCGCGACAACCAGGTCACGTCGGGCTCCGTCAACATCCTCGCCGCCTTCCAGTGGGAGGTCGCCAACGGCTACGCAAAGGCGAGCGACGTACCAACCCAGCTCCAATACGGCGTCGAGGTCGCGTACACCAGCGGTACCGAGACGTTCCCGATGACTGGGCTGACCTTCAGCATGAGCTGAGTGATACGGCCACACGCCGCCCACTGTGTGATGCCGTTCTGCGAGGGTCTCATGACCGATGGGCCCATCGCCGACACCGAGGAGGGACAGCTTTTAGGCCCTTCATCGGACGCTCTCATTCCGTGCGCCAAGGGTCGACCACCCGTCGGGGGAATGGTCGCCACCCAGTTCCTGACCGGACCACCGATTGACATGGCGTCGGCGTCTGGTCCGAAGCCGCACGCGCACACTCCGTCGAAGGCATCCATGGACACTTCGACAGGATCACGGTCCGTAGGCTGTGGCAGTGCCTCCACGCGATTCCTCAGGCCCGTTGCATCGAGAGGAGGGCCGACGACTCTTCGGACTCGACCCGGCTGGCTACCGCGCCGGGAGACCCGACTATCCCGACGCCGTCTACGACACCCTCGTCGAGCGCTGCAGACTCGGTCCGACGACCCGGGTCCTCGAAATCGGGCCCGGAACCGGCCTGGTTACCCGGCACCTGCTCCGTGCCGGCGCGCATGTGACCGCCGTGGAGCCCGATCCCTCAATGGCGTCCTACCTGAGGGACACCGAGACATCGGCCAGCCTCGATGTGGTGATCTCGAGCTTTGAAGAGGCCGACATCACCTTGGACAGCTTCGATCTGGCTGTGGCCGCCACCTCATTTCACTGGGTCGACCAGGAGGTCGGACTCGCCAAACTCGGGCGGGCCCTGAGGCCGGGAGGATGGGTCGCACTGTGGTGGACACTCTTTCGCGATCCTGATCAGCCTGATGCATTCAGCCAGGCCGTCGAGCAGATCCTGGGCCCTGCAACGAGGGGCGCTTTTGACGAACCGGGCCGCCGCCCCTTCCAGCTCGACCAGTCGCATCGGCGGCGGGATATGACCCGATGGGCCGAACTCGACGATGTCACGAGCCAGCTGATTTCATGGACCTGTCAGCTGACACCCGTTCAGACCCGCGCGCTGTACGCATCGATGGCCACCGTCATCCGACGCCCGCCGGATGAGCAGAGCAGGATTCTCGATGATGTGGAACGGCTCGCCACGGACGCAGTCGGCGGCGTCTTCACAAGACGGTTTGTGACCGCCCTCTACACCGGTCGCAGGCCGTCGGGCTGAGACACCGATGCCCCCAGGAGCCCGAGGAGGGGAATCGTCACCGAGGATCCCAACATCGACGCGGCTCGTGCTGATCTGCGGGCTTCCGGCCTCGGGGAAGTCGACACTGGCACGGAGGCTCGCAGCTGCAATGTCCGCCACCAGGTTGGACAAGGATGAATGGACGCGTGTCCTCGGCGCCGATGTGTGGGACGACGAGTTCCGGGTGCGCCTCGAAGGTCAGTTGTGGATCCATTCTCAGGACCTTCTCGCCCAAGGACAGAGCGTGATCCTGGAGTGGGGACACTGGGCACGCAGTGAGCGGGACGAGAAACGTCTCGGAGCACGGGGCCTCGGAGTGGGGGTTGAGCTGCATTATCTCGACGTCGCCCTAGAAGAACTGATCGAGCGAGCGGAACGTCGGGCTGCTTCGGGCGAGTGGACGGCCGCACCGATCACCCGTGCCCATCTCGAAGAATGGGCAATGAGATTTCAAGCTCCGGACGAAGAGGAGATGCTCTTGTACGACAGGCCGGTTGCCGACGCCTGATCGCCAGCGAGGTCACACGCTGCG
Organism: uncultured Acidimicrobiaceae bacterium; assembly: GCA_963804055.1. Classification (GTDB taxonomy): domain Bacteria; phylum Actinomycetota; class Acidimicrobiia; order Acidimicrobiales; family RAAP-2; genus Bog-473. Next base: position 37,571 of record CAWDOU010000003.1, read on the forward strand.
AAGCGACGCCTTGGGTGTGGTTGGGAGCGCTGCCGGCATCGCCGCCTTAGCTCGGTGCCGCTCGAGCAGCGGTCTCGATCTTCAGTCTGTATGCATCCCACTCCGCTGCTGTGCGCGCTGGCAGGTTGTTTCCCGGCCCCGTGAGGCCTGCGACACCGTCGATCAGCTCGCGCATGATGTCGGCCTGGCCCGCATGGCGGTGACCTCGGCAATCACGTGTACGAGGACACGATGGAGTGTGACCTCGCTTCTCTCGGGAGACCACCACGGAACCTGCCCCACGGCATCGAGCGACAGTGCCTCAATCGTGGAGTCAGCGTGGACACTGGTGCGACGGAACAGGTCCACGATGTCTGCTGCCGACGCCTCGGGGCGAGCCCACATGTCGTCGTCAATCTCTGACCCATCGTCCTCCCATGCAAGGCGATCCGGAAACGGTCGACCGAACGTCACGCCGAAGTAGCCCGCCTGGACGCCCGCGACACGCTTCACCAGTCCGAGAATGTTGGTCCCGGTCGGTGTCATCGGCCGGCGAGCGTCGTAGGCCGACAGGCCGTCGAGCTTCTGGAGGAATCCTTCTCGAACTTGCCGCAGGTAGTGCAGCAGGTCTGTCTTGGGGTCGGAGACGGCCATGTCCTCCATCGTTGCAGGCGGGCTGCCGGGTCCTTGCATCGGGAGGACGCATCAACGCCCGGAGAGTGTGCCGGTCCTCGAGGAATGGTCGTCATGGCGATCTGTAGCTGTAGACCGGAGTGCTCTTCGACCCCTGAGCGACCGCACCGATTGCGACACAGGCCCGGGTGGTCGGGCAGGCGATCGGACCCATCGACAGATAGGACTGGCCGTAGTAGTTCGGCGCACCGGAAGGAACCGAGAACGTCACCCTCTGCCAGGTCGCCCCCTCGTCGTTGGTGCCGAGGATCACCGAGGAGCCACCATCGTGGACGTTCCCGATCACGATGGGCACGGCTTCCTGACCGCTCAACCAGCACGTGGTCGGGCTGGCGCAGCTGATCGATACCAGCTGCGGATCGGGAACGTCACTGGGCAACGGTCGAGCCGTCCACGACATTCCTCCGTCCTTGGTCGCCAAGATTGCACTGACCAATTGGGTCTGGGCGGAGCTGCAAAACTCGACAATGCCCCCCGGCGGCGGGGCTGTTTGTGGGGGTGGCCCACACTGATTCGTGTTCGCGATGCTGGTCGTGCCGATCGCCATGCAGTCCGAAGCCGTCGAACACGAGACCTGGGACTGGCCTCCAAATGAGAACCCCTCGGGCACATTCCCGCTGTGCCAGTCGGATCCACCATCGTCCGTGCTCAAGACGAAGCCGGGGATCAGCCCACTGGTAGCGGATCCATCCGTGCCGGACGCAACGCAGGTCTCGGCGGATCCACAACTCAACCCCGTGACTCGGGCACGAGCAGGCAGCGTGAAGCCCGCCCAACTGGCACCCGCGTCGGTGGTGTGTACCAGGCTCCACGGGCTCGTCGCAGGGTCCGGGCCCTGCGTTCCGAACAGGATCGTGTCCGCAATTGGAATCATCACTCCGGTGCACGTGCGTGCATCCGTGCAGTCGAGCACACGAAGAATCCCCGAGCCGCCCAAGGGTGCGATCGTCCATTGGTGCCCGCCATCGCTGGTGGAGAGAAGTGTGGGCGTTCGGCCGAAGAGACCCCCCACAAAACAATTCAGGGCCGTACCACAAGAGAGTTCGCTGCTCGGTTTGAACCCGGTTGGGACCGGAAGCACGGACCACGTCTGACCGAGATCGCCAGAAGTGTAGAGCGACACCCCGAGGAGGGGAGCACCCCCCTTCGGCGATGCGTACGACTCCGACAGGGAATAGCAGGTCGTCACGGAGGGGCAGGTGATGCCACCCGGAGGCGGACCTGTCGTGTTCTGCTGCCAGCTCGAGCTCGCAAGGTCGTCCACCAGCTGCCATGTGCCGTTGGAGTGCATCTTCGGCAGTGGGCGGGTGAGGGAGCGCACCGGTCTCGCCGCTCTCCACACCGTGACCCTGACACCGTGGCCGTTCTGGACCGACTGCGTCTGTACGATCGCGGTCAGGGCCGCAGCCAGTAGAGCGATCACCCCGGCAGCGACGAGCGCAGTGCGAAGACGGCGAGTCGTGGACTTCGTGGTGAACCCGGCACGTCGCAGAGAGGTGTCATCCCCCATGAGCTCAGGCTCGAGACGGTCGTCGGAGTGCACGATCGTCTCGAAGAGGTCGTCAAAGAGGGGGTTCGCCGTGAACGCCGCGACCCGATCGAGATCGACGGGATCTGGAATTGGCAGCTGTGTGATTGTGCTCATGTCTCTCGGGGCCCTTCGGACTGTGTGATCATGGGTTCGTCGGATAGGTCGGGGCCTGGTGTGTTGTCGCCGAGGCCGGCGGTCTCGAGCGCAATGGTCAAGCGGGAACGCGCCCGGTGCAGGCGGATCCTCGCAGCGAGGGCGGAGCACCCAAGCGTGTAGGCCAACTGTGATGCGTTAAGGCCCTCCCAGCCGGCGAGCATGAGGATCTCGCGATCATCCTCTTTCAGGCGAACGAAGACGTTAGTGGCCAGCGTCGATTCCTCGAGAGCAACCGAACCGGCAAACGATCGCGCCGCCTGCATGCGAAGCTGCTCCCAGATGTCGCGTTGATGCTCGATCCTGCGATACCGGTTGGCGAGAACCCGGCGGGCTACGGCATAGAGCCAGAGGATCTGTGGATCGCGGTCGGGGACCTGGTCCCATTTCTGCCACGCAATCGTGAACACTTCGGCCGTGACGTCGGCGGCATCTTCGGCGGATCTGGTCCGGCGAAGGGCATAGGCAAAGAGTCGGGCGCGCGTGGAGTCGTAGAGCTGTCTGAAGAGCTCCGCCTCTTGGCCCTCTGCCATTTCGGTCACCCCCTGATCCTCTCTCTATGTCGCATGGAGAGGGTTTGTTTCCTGCGAATCGGGGATTTCTAAAAGAACATCGCCCGACCGGCGGACCGTGTGGCCTTCTTCCCGGCGGTCGGGAGGAGGGTGGAGGGGTCTGAGCGCCGCTCGGTCAGCTGCCGTAGGGTCGCGTGAGTATTTCCATGTTGTGTCCGGAGGGATCCTCGAAATAGAAGCCACGTCCGTGGTTATTGATTCGGTTTTCCTGCTGGTGCCCGGGGTCAGCCCAGTACGTCACCCCACGTTCTGCGACGCGGGCAAAGATGGCATCGAATTCTTCCTCGGTGACAAGGAAGGCGTAGTGATGCTGCTCTGGGACACCCCGGTCGTCGTAATCGAGGCTGACCCCATTTGCGGTCTCGAGGCACATGAAGGGCCCGAATGGCTTCGGGGGATCGAGACCGAGGATCTCCGAGAGGAAGAGGGCTGACGCCTCCTTGTCCTGTACGGGGACGATGGTGTGGTTGAGCTCAACTGCCACGGCGACTCCTTCCAGCCTGGAACCCGGACCCATTATCGGCCCGGAGGGGCTGGCAGCGCCCGGCGCGGGTATCGCCCTGGCGAGCGGCCTGTTGCATGCCCGCCGAGCCAGGCGTAGGTGGTCACACGTCGCTGAGGGCGGAGCGAACCGGGGCGAACTCCATCAGGGGGTCGAGGAGAGCGTCCTCCCATCGCTCTGCATGGCCCGGTACCGCCAAGCGGAAATAGAGAGTCCTCCGCACGTGTGCACTGGTATTACCCCCTTTGTTGTGGCCCGTGAGGTAATGCGCGAGCACAAGGTCGCCGCGACGCCCTCGGACCTCGGTGCCGGGACCGAGGTCCAGGGGTGGGACAAGGAGCGTCGGATGCCCGGAGCTCGGCTGGAGCGCCCGGGTGCCACGATCGGCGAACAGTCGCTGGTGCTCGAGATGTGATCCCGGCCAGATCCACAGGTTGCCCGAGCCCGGAGCGCTCTGGTCGCTGAGCAGGATTCCTGCGAGCAGCGTGAAGGTCGCCGGGGGATCGTGATCGGGCCCGTGCCCGTCGATGTGCGGACCCCCCGGGGCGTGACTCCAGGGTGAGACGGTTGTCGCCACTTGGATGTGGTCGAACGCGTGATCCAGCTCGAAGGGCGCCACCAACTCGTCAGCGATGTCGAGAGCACCCGATCGACGCAGCGCGCCGTCACATCCTGGCAACTCGGTACGAGGGCGGAACCAGAGATTGGCACCCGCACCACCGGACCCTTCATCGGGGGCGACGGTGTTCATGACCTGATCGATCTCGCTCTCTGCTGCCCGCAACAAGCCCTCGGGCACCACGCCCGGGACGAGGAGATACCCCGCCTTTCCGAACTGCCGCAGATCGCCGTCACTGAGCCGGCCCATCGGACAATGTTCTCATGCCCGAATCCGCTGCCGGACCGGAGAAACGGGGGAGTGGCGCCAGAGAAGCGGGTCGTTCAGGAGGGCTACGACCGAATCGCCACCTCCTATTAGGAGGCCCGTCCCCACGACGGTGAAGACATCGCGTTGCTCACGGCGATGCTGAACGACTTGCCGATGCACAGTCGGGTTCTCGATGCAGGATGTGGATCAGGCGTCCCGGTGGCCAGGCAGCTCCTCGGAGCCGGACACCAAGTCACGGGACTCGATCGGTGACCGATGTACTGGAGTCACTTCAATGAGGGGGCGAATCTCGCCTTGCTTTCAGAGGTCGGTCTCATTCCTCAATGGAGCAAGCAGGTCGCCGACCCGATGGGGCACGCTTCCCATCAATTCGTCCTTTCGCAACGCCGCTGACCCGGCATACGGGGCAGCCAGCGCGATGGTTTCGGAAACCGAACCGCCTGGGCACCTCTCGGACCCGTGGAGGGGCACTCAACGGCTGTCGCCATGGTGCCGGCAGGGGACAGCTCGACCTGGCCGCGCCGCCTGTGTCGGGCAGGGCACGGAGGCAGCAGCGCGTCAGGCTTCAGAAGGCCGGTGAACAGGCCGACTCTATGACCGATGGCGATGACTGGCCTCGAACACCACTTCGTCCGGCTGCCTGCTCACGCAGGGACGACCGACGGACGCATGCCGTGAGCGTCCGCAACCCCACGGCGCAGACACTGAGGAGCACGGCCCGGCCGGCCCATCGGCCCGGGTCGGCGGATCCGGCGCCCGCGCCACGTTCGGAGAGGCGTCTCCAGTGGGAGATGGTCTTGGCCGTGTTCCTCATTGCGACCTTCGTCTTCGCCATCTCTCCGGTCGTCACCAACTACGACTCGTTCGCGACCTTCCCGACCGCCGTCAGCATCGTCAACCGCCACACGCTGTCGTTGGACGCCTATCAGCACGTGCAGGTGCTGACGAAGAGCTACACGGTGGCCCGCACCCATGGCCATCTCCTGACCACCTACCCGTGGGCCGTCGGGCTCTTCACCGTTCCCGCCGTCGTCGTCATCGATCTGCTCCACCTGGTCGGGGGTCCCTCCGCCGACTCCGTCGCCGCCAACCAGTCGCAGATCGGGGCCCTGGTCCAGCTCTGGACGGCGTCGATCGTCACCGGCATGGCCTGCGCCACCTTGGCCCTCCTCGCATACCGTCGCCTGCACGGACCGGCGAAGGTCCGCCGTCACTGGTCGCTGCTCTGTGGGCTTGCGTTCGCCTTCGGCACCAGCGCGTGGTCGACGGCGTCGAGGGCGCTCTGGCAGCACGGTCCGTCGCTCCTGTTCCTCGCCGTCGCCCTCGTGGCGCTCGACCACCTCTTTCCGAGGGACACGGCGGACCGTCCACCCGGCCTGGACCCCATCTGGGCTCCGGGCATCGCCGGACTGGCCCTGGCCGGCGCCGTCACCATGCGACCGACCAACGCCGTCGTCCTGGTGCTCGCCACGGCCCTCGTCCTCTGGAAGACCACCCGACGGTCGCGGGCCGCCTTCGTCGGAGGGGTCCTGGTCGTCCTCGTCCCGTGGGCCCTCGTCACCGCGCACGCCTACGGCACACCTCTGCAGCCCTACCTCGACGGGAACAGGGTCGGCTTCTCGTCGACCTTCTTCGAGTCCCTGGCGGCCCAGCTGGTCAGCCCGTCGCGGGGCCTGCTCCTCTTCAGCCCGATCGTTCTCGTTGCCGTCGCCGGTCTGGTGATCGCCCGGAAACGGAGGTCGCTGACGGCGCTCGAAGTGCTGAGCGCACTCGCGATCCCGTGCTTCCTCGTGGCGATCGCGCTGTTCCCCGTCTGGTGGGCGGGGACCAGCTTCGGGCCGCGCTTCATGACCGAGACCCTGCCCTTCTTCTTCGTCCTGTCCATCCCGTTCGTGGACTGGATCGCGGCCTGGCGTGCGGAGAGGCCGGCCGGCCGGCCGTTGGCCTACCGGGTCGCCGTCGTCGGATCGGTCGCGCTCCTGGCCTGCAGCGTGCTCGTCAACGCCCAGGGTGGCCTGCTGCGCTCGACGATCTGCTGGAACCTCAAGACGCCGACCGTGGCGAGCGTCGACGACGATCCCGGCCGGGTGTGGTCCTGGAGCGACCCTCAGGTCGTCTACGGGCTGCAGGCCGTGCGGACCGAGGGCCTGCACGCCATCGACCGCTGTCCGGCGGGGACCCCGATCCCGTAGGGCCGGGGTCTCGCCGGCCCTGGCCTGCAACGTCGTGGCCGGGCACCTCGCGGGTGTGGGTCTCCGCCCTCCAGAGGGTGCACCGCCGTTTTCGGGCCGCCGCGGGCGCGGCGGGGGCGCGGTCGTCATACTTGGGGCATGCAAAGCACCATGCAGGACGCCCCGCTCCTGATCAAAGACATCCTGCGCCACGGGCAGCGGGTGCACGGCGACAGCGCCGTCATCACCATCGAGGAGGGCGGGAGCCGCCGGGCCACCTTCACCGAGGTGGCCACCCGGGCCGAGAAGCTGGCCGCCGCGCTCGACGCGGCTCGGCATCGAGCCGGGCGACCGGGTCGGCACGTTCTGCTGGAACAACCAGGGCCACCTCGAGGCGTACCTCGCCATCCCCGCCATGGGCGCTGTCCTGCACACCCTCAACATCCGCCTGCCGGCGGACCAGCTGGCCTACGTCGTCAACCACGCCGAGGACCGCTGCATCATCGTCGACGCCTCGCTCATCCCTCTGCTGGCCGCCATCAAGGACGACCTCAAGACCGTCGAGACGATCATCGTCGTGGGGGAGGGGGAGACCGCCGCTCTCGGCGAGACGCTGTCCTACGAGCGGCTGCTGGCCGCCGAGCAGCCCGGCTTCGAGTGGCCCGAGCTCGACGAGCGCTCCGCCGCGGCCATGTGTTACACGAGCGGGACGACCGGCAATCCCAAGGGTGTCGTGTACTCGCACCGCTCCATCTGGCTGCACACCATGGCCGAGCAGGCGGCCTCGTCGGTCGGCATGACCGAGTCCGACCGCATCCTCATCATCGTGCCGATGTTCCACGCCATGGCCTGGGGCACTCCCTACGGCGCCTGGATGGGCGGCACCGACATGATCATGCCGCAGATGTACCTGATGGGGCAGAGCCTGGCCGACATCATCAACGAGCACCACCCGACGCTCGCCTGCGGCGTGCCGACCATCTGGAACGGCCTGCTCGCCCTCGACACGCCCATCGACTTCTCGACGGTGCGCGGCATCACCGCCGGCGGCGCCGCCGTGCCGCAGTCGCTGATCGAGGCGTTCGAGGAGCGCTTCGGCGCCACCATCATCCAGGGCTGGGGCATGACCGAGACCAGCCCGCTGGCCGCCTTCGGGTTGCCCCCGGCACGCCGTCTCGACGGGCACGACGACATGTACTACAAGGTCAAGGCCGGGCGGGTCGTGGCCGGAGTCGAGGTACGCGTCGTTTCCGAGGGCGGGACCGTGCTCCCCAACGACGGGAAGTCGGTGGGGGAGTTCGACATCCGCGGCCCCTGGGTCACCGGCTCGTACTACAAGGACGAGGACCCGGCGAAGTTCCGCGACGGGTGGCTCCGCACCGGCGACGTCGGCACGCTCGACTCCCAGGGCTACATGACGATCTCGGACCGCACGAAGGACGTCATCAAGTCGGGCGGGGAGTGGATCTCCTCGGTCGAGCTCGAGAACGCCGTCATGGCGCACCCCGACGTCTTCGAGGCCGCCGTCATCGCCATCCCCGACGCGAAGTGGTCGGAGCGCCCGCTGGTGGCCGTCGTGCCGAAGCCCGGGCGCACGCCGGCGCCCGCCGACCTGGTGGAGTTCCTCGTGGGCCGGGTGCCTCGCTGGTGGCTGCCCGACCAGTGGACCTTCCTCATTGAGATCCCCAAGACGAGCGTCGGGAAGTTCGACAAGAAGGTCATGCGGGCCGCCTACGCCGAGGGCGACTACACGGTGCAGAACACGCCACTGCCGAAGTGAGCGGGTCCGACGATGCCGTGGCCGACCTGGCCGAGCGGCTCGACGGCGTGCTGGAGGAGCTGACCGACATGGCGCTGGACGCGTTGCGGCTCGCCTCGGCGGGCGACCCCGACTCGGCCGAGACGGGCGAGGCCCTGGCCCGGGAGCGCCGGATCCTCAAGGCCCGCCGGGCCCTCGAGCGCTGCGTCGCCGCCCTGCGCGAGGGGGAGCGCGCCGCCCGCGAGCCGCTGGACGAGGGCGCCTGACCCCGGCCGGCCACGTGCGCGTCTTCGTGGCCGCCTGGCCCGACGAGCCGACGCGCCGTCGCCTCGGCGCTCTCGAGCTCGGGCACGCCAGGAACCTGCGGCTGGTCGGGCCCACCCGTTGGCACGTCACGCTGCGCTTCCTGGGCGACATCGCCGAGGCCCGGCTGGCCCCGCTCGGCCGGGCGTTGCAGGCCGGCGTGGCGGCCCAGCCCGGGCCACTGGAGTGCCGGCTCGGGCCGGCCACCGCCTGGTTCTCCGGGGTGCGGGTCCTGCAGCTGCCCGCCCACGGCCTGGCGGAGCTGGCCGGGGCGGTGGGCCGGGCCACGGTGCCGCTGGTGCCCGAACGGGAGGGCGGCGAGCCCCCGTTCAACGGCCACCTCACCCTGGCCCGGGTCAAGGGCCGGCTGGGCCCGCAGGCCCAGGCCGAGCTGGAGGGCATCCCGTTCGCGTCGGCCTTCGCCGTGGGGTCCGTCGACCTCGTCGCGTCGGAGCCATCGCCGCAGGGCCACGTCTACACCACGCTGGTGCGGGCGCCGCTGGGCACCGCCGCGGCCTGACTCAGGCGGCGCCGCCGCCGAGGTACGACGTGATGGCCTGCGCCATGGCCGCGGCGGCGGCCTGCTGGAACGACGGGGTGACGAGCAGGGCGGCGTCGGTGGCGTTGCGCATGTTGCCGCACTCGATGAGCACCTTGGGCACCGTCGTCAGGTTCAGGCCGGCCAGGTCGTTGCGGGGCTGTAGCCCGTCGACGCCGTCGTAGGTGCTGACGGGCATGGGCGTGCCGGCGGCGAAGGCGTCGCGCAGCGTGGCGGCGAAGGCGGCGGAGGACCCGATGACACCGTCGTTGGGCCCGTCCGCCGTGGGCTCCAGCACGGCGAAACCGCGGCCGTCCGCCGGCCCGCCGTCGGCATGGATGTCGACCGCCACGTCGGCGTGCGCGTCGTTGAGGATGGCGGCCCGCGTCGTGACGCACGGCCCGACGCCGTCGTTGTCGGGGCGGGTCAGCACGACGGTGGCCCCCTCGGCCTGCAGGTCGTCTTCGAGATACGTGGCGACGTTGAAGTTGAACTGTGCCTCGGTGTACCCGCTGTCGGTCGCCGTCCCCGTGGTGTCGCACGGCTCGGTCCCGGTGCCGTTGAAGACGGGCTGGTCGATGACCCCCGGTGCGCTGTAGTTGAGGCCGTTGTGCCCGGGGTCGATGCCCACCACCTCGCCCGCCAGCGGCTCGGAGCCCAGCGCCAGCCAGTAGCCGGACCCCTGCGGCGCCGCGGCCAGGCCCACCACCGGGCCGGGCAGCGCCGTGCCGCCGAGCGAGCCGAAGTAGCGGGCGTTTCCGTAGGTGAAGATCCCGCCGTCGCGGGCGACCAGCCAGTAGCCGCCGCCGTCGGGCGTGGCCGCCATGGCGGTCACCGGTGCGTTGAGGTCCAGCCCGCCGGCCGAGCCGTCGAAGGTCGCAGTGCCGTACGTGAAGATCCCGCCGTCACGGGCGACCAGCCAGTAGCCGCCGCCGTCGGGCGTGGCCGCCATGCCGACGATGGGCGCGTTGAGGCGCAGGGCGCCGGCCGAGCCGAAGAAGCCGGCGTCGCCGTAGCTGAAGATGCCGCCGTCGGACGCCACCAGCCAGTACCCCCCGCCGTCACGAGTCGCCGCCATGCCGACGATGGGAGCGTTGAGGTGCAGCGCGCCGGCCGAGCCGAAGAAGCCCGCATCGCCGTAGGTGAAGACGCCGCCGTCGGACGCCACCATCCAGTAGCCGCCGCCGTCGGGGGTGCCCGCCATGGCGACGATCGGCGCATTCAGGCGCAGCGCGCCGGCCGAGCCGAAGAAGCCGGCGTCGCCGTAGGCGAAGACGCCGCCGTCGCGGCCCGCCAGCCAGTAGCCGGCGCCGTCGTGCGTCGCCGCCACGGCGACCACCGGCGCGTTGGCGTCGGCCACCGCGTTGGCCCCGATGGGGGTGCTGCCGAACGGCACCACCGAGTTCACCGGTGGAGGAGGGGTGGCGGCAGACGAGGGCGCCGGCACCCCGAGGCCGAGGGCGGCCAGCACCAGCAGGGGGACGAGGGCAGCCAGGCCGCGTCGGCCCCGTGGCCGGGTCACCCCGTGCACTCGTTGATCGCGTCGATGAGCTGGCGCAGGCGGGCGTAGTGGAAGCGGTCGAAGCGGAAGGCCAGCCGGGGCAGCTCGGGGTGGTCGTTGCGCTCGGGCGGGAAGGCCGAGGCCGCCCGGATGTTGCCCCGGACCACGATGTCGCTGAAGCGCCGGTTGAGGTCGGCCAGCTCGGCCTTGCTCGGCTGCACCTGCACGCGCAGGACCAACAGGTCGCCCACCCAGCGGACGGAGTGGTAGTTCCGGTAGAAGCCGAGGATCTCCGCCGCGGCCTCCTCCAGCGTGTTGGTCACCTTGAAGAGGGCCTGGTCCTCGGGCGACACCCATCCGGCGTCGATGGCCGAATCCCGCACGAAGCGCAGCCACGAGTGCCAGTAGGTGCCCCCGGGGGTCTCCACCATGACGACCGGTGCCGGCTCGGCCTTGCCGGTCTGCAACAGGGTCAACAGCTCGAAGGACTCGTCCTGGGTGCCGAATCCGCCCGGCAGGACGGCGTAGGCGTGGGACTCCTTGATCAACATGAGCTTGCGGGTGAAGAAGTAGCGCATCTCGACCAGCTTGGGGTCCTGGGCGATGAAGGGGTTGGCGTCGCCCTCGAAGGGCAGCCGGATGTTGACCCCGAAGGCGTGCTCACGGCCCGCGCCCTCCAACCCGGCCGCCATGATGCCCGGGCCGGCCCCGGTCACCACCATCCAGTCGGCGGCGGCGAGCTTGGCGGCCAGGTCGCGGGCGAGGATGTAGATCGGGTCGTCGGGCTTGGTCCGGGCCGAGCCGAACATGGTCACCTTGCGGATGTGACGGTAGGGCCGGAAGACGCGGAACGCCTCCGCCATCTCGGCCAGGGCCGTGTTGGCGATCTTCAGGTCGCCGACCGACGTCCCCTCGCGCGCCAGATCGCTGAGCGACCCGATCATGTCCTGCAGCTCGCGCGCCTGCGCCGCGGAGAGCTGGTGGCCGGCGAAGAGGTCCTCGAACGCGCGCGAGCGCGCCGACTGCTCGGTGTCGTCGATCACGCGCCCGCCGACGCGTACAGCGTGGAGCGCTGCACCAGCGGGCGCCCGAGCGGCGCCACGATGGCCTCGAGCTCCTCGACGCCCATGCGCTGCCCGTGCTGGGCCCCCGCCGCCCGCGAGATGTTCTCGTCCATCAGCGTCCCGCCCAGGTCGTTGGCCCCGGCGCGCAGCAGCTGGCGCGCGCCCTCGGCACCCATTTTGACCCAGCTGACCTGGATGTTGTCGATGTCGCCCGCATAGGCGATGCGCGCCACCGCGTGCATGAGCACGGTCTCGCGGAAGGTCGGTCCCCGCCGCGCCTTGCGCTGGAGGTAGATCGGGGTGGCCATGTGCACGAAGGGCAGCGGCACGAATTCGGTGAAGCCTCCGGTCTCGCGCTGCAGCTCGCGGGTGCGCACCATGTGACGGGCCCAGCTGACCGGCTGCTCCACCGAGCCGAACATGATGGTGATGTTGGAGCGCAGGCCCACGCTGTGCGCGGTGCGGTGCGCCTCCAGCCATTCCTCGGTGTTGATCTTGTCCGGGCAGATGAGGGCGCGCACCTCGTCGTCGAGGATCTCGGCCGCGGTCCCCGGCAGCGTCTTGAGGCCGGCCTCCTTCAGGCGCGTCAGGTACTCGGCCAGGGGCACCTCGGACCGGCGCGCCCCCTCCGTCACCTCCAGCGCGGTGAAGCCGTGGATGTGGATGTCGGGCGAGCCCGCCCGCACCGCTTCCAGCACGTGCAGGTAGTAGTCGCCGTCGAAGTTGGGGTGGATGCCGCCCTGCAGGCAGACCTCGGTCGCCCCCTCGTCGACGGCCTCGGCCACGCGCCGCGTGATCTCGTCGAGCTCCAGGAGGTAGGGGGCGCCACGCAGGTTGAGCGAGAGGGGGCCCTTGGAGAAGGCGCAGAAGCGGCACTTGAACGTGCACACGTTGGTGTAGTTGATGTTGCGGTTGCGCACGAAGGTCACGTCGTCGCCGGCGATGCGGCGGCGCAGGTCGTCGGCCACCTCGGCCACCATGCGCACCTCGGGACCGCGGGCGCCGAAGAGCGTGACGATCTCGGCCTGGCCCACCTCCTGTCCCAGGGCCACGCCGGCCAGCACCTCGGCCACCGCCCCGCCGGCGACGGCGCCCCGCGGCGGCGGCGTCTGGTCGAGCAGGGGCGGCGGCGGCTCCTCGCCGCCCGAGCACCACGTGGCGTCGCGGGCGAGCCCCTCGGCGTCGGACGCGTCGAGCACGGGGAAGTGCAACGCCGGGTCGAGCCACCGGGCCGGGTCGAGTGCGAAGGCGGGGTAGACGGTCAGGCGCGGCGCCAGCGTGTGGCCGGCCGCCTCGGTGGCCTCGCGCAGGATGTCGAGCGCCGGCCAGGCCCGCTCGGGGTTCACGTGGTCGGCCGTGACCGGGGACACGCCGCCCCAGTCGTCGATGCCGGCGTCGAGCAGGGGGGCCAGCTCGTCGGAGAGGTTGGGCGGCGCCTGCACGTGGATCTCGGGCGGGAGCACCAGCCGGGCCACGGCGATGGCCCAGCGCAGGTCCTCGGGCGGGCACGGCGCGGCCCGGAACATGGTCGTCCCGGGCTTGGGCAGGAAATTCTGGACGATGACCTCCTGCACGTGCCCGTGGCGCTCGTGGGCGGCGGCCACGGCCCGCAGGGCGGCCAGCTGGTCGGCCCGCCCGTCGCCGATGCCGACCAGGATGCCGGTGGTGAAGGGGATGGCCAGCTCGCCGGCGTGCTCCAGCGTGGCCAGCCGGCGGGCCGGCTCCTTGTCGGGCGACCCCCGGTGGGCGTCGAGACCCTCGGCCAGCGACTCGAGCATCATGCCCTGGCTGGCCGCCACCGGGCGCAGCGTGGCCAGCTCGCCCTCGTCGAGCGCGCCGGCGTTGGCGTGGGGGAGCAGGCCGGTCTCCTCCACCACGAGGCGGCACATGGCGGCGAGGTAGTCCACCGTCGAGGCGTAGCCCTGCGCGGCCAGCCACTCCGCCGCCACGGGGTAGCGCAGCTCGGGCCGCTCGCCCAGGGTGAAGAGGGCCTCGTGGCACCCGGCGGCCCTACCGGCCTCGGCGATGGCCAGCACCTCGTCGGGGAGGAGGTAGGGGGCGGTGACCCGGGCCGGCGCCTTGGCGAAGGTGCAGTAGCCGCAGCGGTCGCGGCACAGCATGGTCAGCGGGATGAAGACCTTGGGCGAGAAGGTGACGCGGCGCCCGTGCGCCCCGTCGCGCACGACGCGGGCCAGCGCGGTGAGGTCGTCGAGCGGCATGGTGAGGAGATCGGCGTCGGAGAGCATTGAGGCCAATCTAGGGGGCGTCGGCGCGCGCGGCGCCGTCGACCAGCCAGAGCGTCTGCCCGGCGTGGACGCGAGATGCCGGCAGGTCGTCGCCGCGTACCAGCGCGGCCACGGCGTGGGCCTTCGACACCCCCGACACCGTGAACACGGCGAGGCGGGCCGAGTTGATGGCCGGCAGCGTCAGGGTCATGCGGGGGTGCGGGTTGACCCCGTTGGGGTCCTCGGTGGCCAGGACGAGCACCCCGGGCTCGGCGTCGAGCGTGGGCGCGCCCGGGAACAAGGACGCCGTGTGCCCGTCGGGGCCCATGCCCAGGTGGATGAGGTCGATGCCCGGACCGGTCACCAGATCCGACATGGTGCGCTGATAGGCCGCCACGCACTCGTCGACCGGTCCGACCGTCGGCATGGGGGAGAAGGACCCGACCCCGCCGACCCGGTCGAGGAGCGACGCGCGGACGAGACGCTGGTTGGCGTCGGCGTCGTCGGGCGGGACCATGCGCTCGTCGCCCATGAAGACGTCCACCACGCCCCAGTCGATGTCGTCGGAGCCGGCGGCCAGGCACTCGTAGCAGGCCTGGGCCGTCGGGCCGCCCGAGAGCACCAGCGCGAAGCGCGGCCCGGGCCGCGCCGCGTAGGCCCGGCGCACCGCGTCGCTGAAGGCACGGGGGACGTCGTCGACGGGGGTGAGCGCCACTACGGCGTCGGCGTCTCGGTCTCCAGGCCCTGCTTCCCCGACTCGAGTGTGACGGCATGGCCGCCGAACTGGTTGCGCAGGGCGGAGAGCATCTTGAGCTGGAGCGAGTCGGGCTCCTGGGAGGCGAAGCGGGTGAAGAGCGACGTGGCGATGACCGGCGCCGGCACGCCGCGGTCGATCGCCTCCTGCGCCGTCCAACGACCCTCGCCCGAGTCGACCACGACCCCCTTGATGTCGTCGAAGCCCGCACCGGGCCGCAGCGCCCGCTCGGCCAGCTCGAGCAGCCAGCTGCGCACGACCGAGCCGTAGCGCCAGATGGCGGCGATCTCGTGGAGGTCGAGGTCGAACTCGTCGGCCTTGCCCATGATCTCGAAGCCCTCGGCGTAGGCCTGCATGAGCCCGTACTCAATCCCGTTGTGCACCATCTTCACGAAGTGCCCCGCGCCGACCGGGCCCACGTGGGCGTAGCCCCCCTCGGGGGCCAGCGTCAGCAGCGCCGGCTCCACCACCGCCACCGCCTCCTTGGTCCCGCCGACCATGAGGCAGTAGCCCTCGGTCAGCCCCCAGACGCCACCCGACGTGCCGGCGTCGACGAAGCCGACGCCGGTGCTCTCGAGCTTGGACGCCAGCGCCTTCCACTCCTTGTAGTTCGAATTGCCGCCGTCGATGATGACGTCGCCCTTGGAGAACAGGCCGGTGAGCTCCTCGACGGTGGAGTCCGTGATGTGGCCCGCCGGCAGCATGACCCAGACCGCCTTGGGGGAGTCGAGCTTGCTCGCCAGGTCGGCCAGGCTCGATGACGCCTCGGCCCCCTTGGCCGCCGCCGCCTGCACCGCGTCGGCGCTCAGGTCGTAGGCCACCACCTCGTGCCCGCCCTTGAGCAGGCGCTCGGTCATGTTGGCGCCCATCTTGCCCAGTCCGATCATGCCGATCTTCATGCGCGCTCCTCTCGGTTGTCCAAGGAAATTGTGTGGCTCGGCTCAGAAGGTAGCGGCTTTGTCGGTCAGCGACTGCAGCAGCTCGTCGAAGGACTTGGCGAACGACGCCACGCCCTCGTTCTCGAGCGTCTGCTCCACGTCGAGCATGTCGATGCCGGCGTCGGCCAGGCGCGCCAGCGCGGCCTCGGCGTCGCTCGGGTCGGCGTCCACCGTCCGCTTCAACGTCCCGTGGTCCTCGAAGGCGCGCAGCGTGGGCTCGGGCATGGTGTTCACCGTGGCCGGCCCGATGAGGCTGTCGACGTAGAGCAGGTCCGGGTAGCCGGGGTTCTTGGTCGAGGTCGACGCCCACAGCGGCCGCTGCACGCGCGCCCCCTTGGCCCGCAGCGCCTCCCAGCGCTCGCCGGCGAAGGTGCGGTGGAAGTGTTGGTAGGCCGACTGCGCCTGGGCCACCGCGCCGGTCCCGCGCAGGCCGAGGATGGCGGCGTCGCCCTTGTCACCGCCGGCCAGGGTCTCCAGGCGGCGGTCGACCTCGGTGTCGACCCGGCTGACGAAGAAGGAGGCCACGCTGGCCACCTTGGAGAGCTCGTCCTCGCGGCCGGCGGCCACCAGCGCCTCCAGGCCCTTCAGATAGGCCTCCATGACGTCGTCGTAGCGGTCGAGCCCGAAGATCAAGGTGACGTTGATGCTGTGGCCCTCGCCGATCAGCGTCTCAATGGCGGGGACGCCCTCCTTGGTGGCCGGGACCTTGACGAGGAGGTTCGGCTTGGCGATCTGCGCGTGCAGCTGGCGGGCCGACACCAGCGTGCTGTCGGTGTCGTGGGCCTGCGCCGGCGACACCTCCAAGGAGACGTAGCCGTCCTCGCCGTCGCTGTCGTCGTAGAGCGGCCGCAGCATGTCGAGCGCGTTGTTGATGTCCGTGCTCGCCATCTCCCAGTAGGCGCTCTCGACCGTGTGGTCCTTCATGAGGGTGCGGAACTGGTCGTCGTAGGTGTCCTGGCCGCTGATGGCGTTGGCGAAGATGGTCGGGTTGGACGTGATGCCGCGCACGCCGAGCGCCAGCAGCTCGGCCAGCTGCCCACCTTCGAGCCAGTCACGGCGCAGGTTGTCGAGCCAGGCACTCTGGCCACCGATCTCGTAGAGGTCCTGCAGTCGGGTCATGCGAACCGCTCCCTTCGTCGCGATGCGTGTCGCCGGCGGCGGACCGCCGGTGCCGGGTCAGCCACCCAGATCGGCCAGGAGGGCCTGGGCCCGCTCCACCATGTGGTCGGCGGTGATCCCGAGTTCCTCCATGACGACCTGGCCCGGGGCCGACGCGCCGAAGCGGTCGATCCCGATGGAGTCGTCGGCGTAGCGCTCCCAGCCGAAGGTGGCGCCGGCCTCAATGCTCAGCACCGGCACCTCGGGCGGGAACACCGCGTCCTGGTAGTCGTCGGGCTGCTCCTCGAAGCGGTCCCACGACGGGAAGGACACCACCTGTGCCAGCACGCCCGCGCCGGCCAGGGTGGCGGCGGCGGCGACACAGTGCTGGACCTCGCTCCCGGTGCCCACCAGGACGATGTCGGGCGGCCCGTCGCTGTCGACGAGGACGTAGGCGCCCCGGGCCACGCCCTCGGGCGCCCTTTCGGCCGTGGCCTCGAGCACGGGGACGTCCTGGCGCGTCAGCACCAGGCCCACCGGCCCGTCGGCCTCGACGGCCAGCCGCCAGGCCTGCGCCGTCTCGTTGGCGTCGGCCGGGCGCACGAGGCTGAGGCCCGGCATGGCCCGCAGGGAGGCCAGGTGCTCGATCGGCTGGTGCGTCGGGCCGTCCTCACCCAGGCCGACCGAGTCGTGTGTCCACGAGTAGATGACGTGCGTGCCCGTCAACGCGGCGAGGCGCACCGACGGCCGCATGTAGTCGGAGAAGCAGAAGAACGTCCCGCCGACAGGAAGCACGCCCCGGTGCTGCGCCATGCCGTTCATGGCCGAACCCATGCCGTGCTCGCGGATGCCGAAGTGGACCTGAATGCCGCCGGGCGTCTCGCGTGACTGGCGCTCCGCGCCCTTGACCTTCACGCCGTTGTTGCCGGTGAGGTCGGCCGAGCCCGCCAACAGGCCCGGGAGCTTGGCGGCGGTGGCGTCGATGCACTTGTTGATGGCGTGGCGGGTTGCCAGCTCGGTGCCGGCATCGAACGACGGCAGGTCGTCGGTCCAGCCAGCCAGCCCGCGGCCGGCCTGTGCGGCGTCCCAGGCGGCGCGATCGCCCCGCCAGGCCTCGAAGCGCTCGGTCCAGGCCGCGTGCTTCTCGGCGCCGCGGGCCACCTGCTGGCCGTAGAAGTCCCGGACCTCGTCGGGGACCCAGAAGGTCTGGTCCGCCGGCAGCCCCAGGAGCTCCTTGGTCACCGCGATCTCGTCGGCGCCGAAGGGCGAGCCGTGGGCGGCGGCGGTGTCGGTCAGCTTCGGCGAGGGCCACCCGATGTGGCTGCGCAGCACCAGGAGGGTCGGCTTGGCGTCCGGCGTGTCCGCCGGCTCCTCGAGGGCCTCCCGGATGGCGGCCTCCAGCGCGTCGACGTCGTTGGCCATCTCACCGAGATTGCGCACGCGCCAGCCGTAGGCCGCGAAACGCTCCGGCACGTTGTCGTTGTAGGCCAGCTCGGTCGGGCCGTCGATGGTGATGTGGTTGTCGTCGTAGAAGGCGAGCAGCCGCCCGAGGCCGAGGTGGCCGGCCAGCGACGCCGCCTCGTGCGAGACGCCTTCCATGAAGCAACCGTCGCCGGCGATCATGTAGGTGCGGTGGTCGCACACCTCGCTGCCGAAGGTCGTGCGCAGCCAGCGCTCGGCGATCGCCATGCCGACGGCGTCGCCCACGCCCTGGCCCAGCGGTCCGGTGGTGACGTCGATCCCCGCCGTGTGGCCCGCCTCGGGGTGGCCCGGGGTCCGGCTGCCCCACTGGCGGAACTGGCGCAGGTCCTCGAGCGACAGGTCGTACCCGGTCAGGTGCAGCATGGCGTACTGCAGGATGCAGGCGTGCCCGTTGGAGAGCACGAAGCGGTCGTGGTCGGGCCACTCGGGGTCGTGCGGGTCGTAGTCCATGATGCGCGTCCACAGCACGTGGGCCAGCGGGGCCAGCGCCATGGCGGTGCCCGAGTGCCCCGAGTTGGCGGCCTCCGGGGCGTCCATGGCGATGCCGCGGACCACGTTGATGCCGAGCTCCACCAGCCTGGGGTCCTGCACGACCGGTGTCGATGTCTGCAACGCCATGGTCAAACCCTAACCGTCCCTCTCCGCTGGCCGCCGGGGCCGTCACCTACTCTTCACAGTCATGGCTTCCCGCATGCAGGTGCCCCCAAACAGCGACTTGACCCTGGGCATGACCTGCATCGACAAGACGACCCCGGGCCGGTGCGTCTGGCGCATGCGGGCCGACGAGCGCTTCGCCAATCCCGCCGGCATCATGCAAGGGGGCTTCGTCGGGGCCTTCGCCGACTCGTCCATGGGCGCGGCCGCCGTGACCTACGTCCAGGACCGCCGCGTCTTCTGCTCCAACGCCGAGATCAAGGTCAGCTTCCTGGCCGCCGTGCCACCGGGCGCCGAGCTGACCTGCACGGCCGAGGTGGTCTCCGGCGGGCGGCGCGTGGCCTTCGTGGAGGCGAGCGTCACCGCCCGTGTCAACGGCCAGGAGGACGAGAGGCTGGTCGCCCGGGCGACGTCCACCTACATCTACAAGGACCGCGACTGAGGGGCCGCCGGGGCGGTGTTTGCATAGGACCGGCCCAGGGACCAGGATTATCCGTCTCATGGCACCATCGTCGGACAACGGCAGTCACGGGCTGCGCAACGCGGGAGACGACGCCTTCCAGCTCACGGTGGACTACCTCAAGCAGGAGGTGGTGGAGCCGCTACGGGGTCTGGGGCGCTTCCTCTACATGGGGATCGCCGGGTCGTTCTTCCTCGCCTTCGGGCTCCTGCTCGTGCTGCTGGGGGTGTTGCGCCTCCTGCAGACCGAGACCGGCTCGGCCCTCACGGGCGACTGGTCGTGGGTGCCGTATGCCGTGACGGTGGTGCTGGGCGTCGTCGTGATCGCCGTGGCGGCGCTGCGCATCCAGGCGGGACCCGGAAAGGCCAAGCTGCCCGAGGTGATCGCCCGGCGTGAGGCGAGAGAGATCGAAGGACAGGAGGGAGCGAGCTGATGGCAGGCACGACCACGAGGCCCGGGAGCAACGGGCGCCTCATCACGCGGGAAGACCTGCAGGCCGCCTACTCACAGGTCATGGGCGAGGGCGAGGCCACGGCGCGCGCCGCGGCGCCCCGCGGCCTGGCGGTGGCCGGGGCCGTGGGCATCCTGCTCCTGACCCTGGCCTTTCTGGCCGGCCGGCGCCGCGGCCGGGCGAAGTCAGCGGTGGTCGAGATCCGGCGGCTCTGAGATGGACCTGCTCCTGCGGCGCTTCCTCCGCGCCGGGGTCCGTCGTGGCATCGCCGGCAACTGGTACTGGTTCCTGCTCGCCGGCGCCACCTTCTTCCTCCGGCGCGTCCTGAACGACCGCACCAGCCCCGTGTCGAGCGTCACCGTGAAGCCCGGGGAACAGGTGCTCATCACGGTGCGCGACCGCAACACCCCTCCCGCCACCGAAGCCTGAGGCCCGTGCCGGGGCAGCTCGAGGCAGGGGAGCGGGTGCTCCTCATCGACCCCAAGGAACGGCGGTACCTGCTCACGCTCGTGGCCGGTGCCAGCTTCCACACCCATGCCGGCGTGCTGGCCCATGACGACATCATCGGGTCCTCAGAGGGCTGCCGGGTCACGGGCTCGACCGGGCGCAGCTTCCTGGTGCTGCGCCCCACCCTGAGCGACATCGTGCTCAAGATGCCGCGGGGGGCCCAGGTCATCTACCCCAAGGACCTGGGCGCCATCCTCATCGCGGCCGACATCGCACCGGGGCAGCGCATCCTGGAGGCCGGCGTGGGCTCGGGCGCGCTCTCCATGACCGTGCTGCGCGGCGGGCATCGATCGTCGGCTACGAGCTGCGCGAGGACTTCGCCGAGCGGGCCAAGGCGAACGTGGCCGCCACGCTGGGCCCCGACGCGCCCTACCGGGTCGAGATCCGCGACGTGACCGAGGGCATCGACGAGACCGGTCTCGACCGGGTCCTGCTCGACATGCCCGAGCCCCACAAGGTGGTCGCCGGCGCGGCGGCGGCGCTGCGCCCGGGCGGCATCCTGCTGGCCTACCTCCCCACCATCAACCAGACCGCGCTGCTGCGTCAGATGCTCGACGAGGACGACGTCCCCTTCGGCCTGGCCGAGACGCAGGAGGTGATGCGGCGCACCTGGCACGTCGAGGCCCGTTCGGTCCGCCCCGACCATCGCATGGTGGGCCACACCGGGTTCCTCACCACGGCGCGTCGGCTGGACGGCTGACGGGGGAGCTCGGTGTTGCCGTGCGGGGCGCGGGCGCCCGGCGGGGAGCGGTCAGTCGCGCTCGATGAAGATGCACTCGCCGGGGCACTCCTCGGAGGCCTCGACCACGGCCTCTTCGAGGTCGGCCGGCACGGCGGCCATACCGGCGGATCCACCCGGCTCGTTCTTGACGTCGCCCTCTTCCTTCACATAGGCCAGGCCGTCGTCGAGGAGGGTGAACACGGCAGGCGCGATCTCCTCGCAGAGCCCGTCGCCCGTGCAGAGATCCTGGTCGATCCAGACCTTCATGTACCTGACTCTCTCCCTTGTCGCAGCCGCCCGACGGGCCACGAGGACCGTAGTGAGGCGTGACGCGGACCGTCAATCTGGCCTCGCGCTTGCTGCCAGCGTACTCGCCTGGCCGGTCAGCCCGGTGCACCGGCCGTGCGGTGGCACTGTCGGCAAAACCCGCCGGGACGAGGGCTAGGGTGACAACTGGTGACCGCAACTCCCGACGAAGCCGCTGCCCAGGCCGAAGCGCTGCGAGCCGAGCTGGCAGACGCAGAGGACGAGATCCACGCGCTCCGCCGCCGGTTGCAGGAGAGCCCCGGCCGGGTGCAGGCGCTGGAGGAGCGGCTCCTCGAGTCGAAGGGCCAGCTGGCCCAGGCCACCTCGCAGAACGAGAAGCTGACGTTCACCCTGCAACAGGCGAAGGAGCAACTGGCGGCCCTGCGCGAAGAGGTCGAGAAGCTCACCCAGCCGCCGGCCGCCTACGGCACGTTCCTCGGGATCAACGAGGACGGCACCGTCGACGTCTTCTCGAGCGGCCGCAAAATGCGGGTGAGCCTCCACCCCGACATCGATCCCGGGGCCATCCGCAAGGGCAACGAGGTCGTGCTGAACGAGAGCCTCAACGTGGTGCTCGTGCGCGACGGCGAGTTCTCCGGCGAAGTCGTCACACTCAAGGAGCAGCTCGAGGACAAGCGACGCTGCGTCATCTTCGCCCGGGCCGACGAGGAGCGCGTGGCCGAGCTCTCCGAGGACATGCTGGGCGTGAAGCTGCGTGCCGGCGACTCCCTGCTGATGGACGTCCGCACCCAGCTGCTGATTGAGAAGCTCCCCAAGCTCGAGAGCGAGGAGCTCGTCCTCGAAGAGGTACCCGACATCACCTACGCCGACGTCGGCGGCCTGGACACCCAGATCGAGGCCATCACCGATGCGGTGGAGCTGCCCTACATGCACCGCGACCTCTTCGTGGAGTACTCGCTGCCGGCGCCCAAGGGCATCCTCCTCTACGGCCCGCCCGGCTGCGGCAAGACGCTGATCGCCAAGGCGGTGGCCAACTCCCTGGCCAAGAAGGTCGCCCTCAAGACCGGCAACGACAACGTGCGCAGCTTCTTCCTCAACATCAAGGGGCCGGAGCTGCTCAACAAGTACGTGGGGGAGACCGAGCGCCAGATCCGCCAGGTCTTCCAGCGGGCCCGGGAGAAGGCGGACGAGGGCATGCCCGTCATCGTCTTCTTCGACGAGATGGAGTCGCTCTTCCGGACCCGGGGTACGGGCATCAGCTCCGACATGGAGTCGACCATCGTGCCCCAGCTGCTGGCCGAGATCGACGGTGTCGAGTCGCTGCGCGACGTCATCGTCATCGGCGCCTCCAACCGGGAGGACCTGATCGACCCGGCCATCCTGCGCCCCGGCCGGCTCGACGTGAAGATCAAGATCGAGCGCCCCAACGAGGAGGCGGCCGGCCAGATCTTCAGCCGCTACCTCACGCCGGACCTGCCCCTCGACGCCGACGAGGTCAAGCGCCTGGGCGGGGGTGACCCGTCCAAGGCCGTCCAGGCCATGATTGAGCGGACGGTGGCCGAGATGTACCGCGAGGACGACGACAACCGCTTCCTCGAGGTGACGTACCAGAACGGCGACAAGGAGATCCTCTACTACCGCGACTTCGCATCGGGCGCCATGATCGAGAACATCGTCCGCCGGGCCAAGAAGCTGGCCATCAAGCGGGTGATCGCCGGCGAGTCGGGCGGCATCCGCACGTCGGACATGCTCGAGTCGATCCGCCAGGAGTACAAGGAGAACGAGGACCTGCCCAACACCACCAACCCCGACGACTGGGCGCGGATCTCGGGCAAGAAGGGGGAGCGGATCGTCTACGTCCGCACCCTGCTCACCGAGGACCGCGAGGTGCACGGCGGCCGGTCCATCGAGCGGGTCGGTACCGGCCAGTACCTCTAGAAGTTAGGGTCGCGCCGTGGCCATCACGAAGGTCTGCGGGATCGAGACCGAGTACGGCATCCTCTCGCCGGGACCGGAGCAGAACCCGATCGCGGCGTCCTCCGTGCTCGTCAACGCCTACGCGGCGGACGTGGAGCAGCAGATCGGCTGGGACTTCGAGGACGAGACCCCGGGCAACGACGCCCGCGGCTTCGCTCGCGAGGGGTCCCTCGCCCCCATGGTGGAGACGCACCTGGCCAACACGGTCCTGACGAACGGCGCCCGCTTCTACGTCGACCACGCCCACCCCGAGTACTCCAGCCCCGAGTGCCTGACGCCCCTGGAGTGCCTGCTCTACGACAAGGCCGGCGAGGAGGTGCTGCGCCGCTCCATGGTGGCGGCGGCGCTGCGCATCCCGGACCAGCCCGCGCCCATCGTCCACAAGAACAACTCCGACGGCAAGGGCAACTCCTACGGCTGCCACGAGAACTACATGATGGACCGGGCCGTGCCCTTCGCCAAGGTGATCGACGGCGTGGTCCCGCACTTCGTCTCCCGGACCCTCTTCACCGGCTCGGGCAAGGTCGGCACGGAGACGGCGGCGCTCGACCCCGACACGGTGCAGTACCAGCTGTCGCAGCGGGCCGAGTTCTTCGAGGAGATCGTCGGGCTCGAGACGACGCTGAAGCGTCCGATCGTCAACACCCGCGACGAGCCGCACGCCGACCCCAAGCGCTTCCGTCGGCTCCACGTGATCGTCGGGGACGCCAACCTCTCGGAGATCGCCACCTTCTTGAAGGTCGGGAGCACCGCCATCGTGCTCGCCATGGTCGAGGACGACGCCGGGCCGACCCGCGAGCTCTCCCTGTCCGACCCCGTCCGCGCCCTGCACCAGGTGTCGGCCGACCTCTCGCTGACCCGCCCGTTGGCGCTGACCGACGGGTCGACGGCCACCGCCCTGGAGATGCAGTGGGAGATCTTCGGCGCGGCACGCAAGTACGCCGAGGAGTTCGGCCTGGCCGCACTCGGGGACGACGGCGAGGTCGGCGCTCTGGTGATGGAGCACTGGGAGGCCGTCCTGTCCGGCCTGGAGTCGGACCCGGCTTCGCTGGCCGACACCCTGGACTGGGTGGCCAAGCGCGAGCTGCTGCTGGCCTACCAGGACCGGCACTCGTGCGGCTGGAAGGACCCGCGGGTCACCGCACTGGCGTTGCAATACCACGACCTCCGCCCCGACAAGTCCGTGTTCCGGCGCCTGGACATGCGCACGCTCGTCACGCCGGCCCAGGTCGCCCACGCGGTCGGCGAGCCCCCCACCGGGACCCGGGCCTGGTTCCGGGGCAAGTGCCTGGCCCGCTGGCCCGACGCCGTGGTCACGGCCAACTGGGATTCCCTCGTCTTCGACGTCGGCGCAGACCCGTTGCGGCGCGTCCCTATGATGGATCCCCTCAAGGGAACAGCCGAGCACACTGGCGCCCTCCTGGCCGAGAGCACAGGACCGTCCGACCTGCTCATCCGGCTCAACTCGTAGGCGAAGAACGCACGCATCACAGGACGGGGACACGCAACGATGGCAGAACAGGAACAGAAGAAGAAGGGGTCGAGCACCCGGACGACCGAGGCCGAGGCCGACGTCGAGGAGGCCACCCCCGCCGCGTCCGAGCGCGGCGAGAAGATCAAGGCGGAGCTCGACGACCTCCTCGACGAGATCGACGAGGTGCTGGAGGACAACGCCGAGGAGTTCGTGCGCAACTATGTGCAAAAGGGCGGGCAGTAATCCTCCGTGGCCCTTCCCCTCTTTCCCCCGGAGCGTGATCCGGGACCGGACTTCGTCGGCCTCCTGCGCATCACGACGGGCCAGCCCGACACGCCGGCCCGCGCGCTCGACCCGCTGACCCCCGTGCAGGCGCCGCACGGCACGACGGTGGTGGCCCTGCGCTACCTCGACGGTGTCGTCATGGCCGGAGACCGCCGGGCCACGGCGGGCAACATCATCGCCCACCACGCCATGCAGAAGGTCTTCCCGGCCGACCGCTTCTCCGCGGTGGCCATCGCGGGGACGGCCGGCATGGCCATTGAGATGGTCCGCCTCTTCCAGGTCCAGCTCGAGCACTACGAGAAGGTCGAGGGAGCCACCCTCTCACTGGAGGGCAAGGCCAACCAGCTGGCCCAGATGGTGCGCCAGCACCTGCCCCTGGCCATGCAGGGCCTGGCCGTCGTGCCCCTCTTCGCCGGCTTCGACACGGCCCGCAGCACCGGCCGCATCTTCAACTACGACGTGACCGGCGGCCACTACGAGGACACGGACTTCCAGGCCACCGGGTCCGGCGGCCGCGACGCCCGCAGCACCATCAAGCTGGGCTGGCGGGAGGGCCTGGGCTGCGACGAGGCGGTCGACCTGGCCATCCAGTCGCTCTACGACGCCGCCGACGAGGACTCCGCCACCGGCGGCCCCGATCCGGTCCGCGGCATCTACCCGATCATCGCCGTCGTCGACGCGGCGGGCTACCGCGAGGTGCCCGAGGACGTGGTGGCCGAGCGCTTCGGCGCGCTGGTCGCCCGCAAGCAGGCGGAGCGCACATAATGAGCATGCCCTACTACGTGGCGCCCGAGCAGGTCATGAAGGACCGGGCCGAGTACGCCCAGAAGGGCATCGCACGCGGCCGCTCGCTCGTCGCCACCACCTACGACCTCGGCATCGCCATCGTGGCCGAGAACCCCTCGCGCACGCTGCACAAGATCAGCGAGATCTACGACCGGATCGCCTTCGGCGGCGTCGGCAAGTACAACGAGTACGACCAGCTCCGCGTGGCCGGCGTTCGCCATGCCGACACGAAGGGGTACGCCTACAGTCGCGAAGACGTCGACGCCCGTTCACTCGCCAACCTCTACGCGCAGTACCTCGGCAACGTCTTCACCCACGAAATGAAGCCGCTCGAGGTCGAGATCCTGGTGGCCGAGCTCGGCGAGGGCGGGGACCAGCTGTACCACATCGCCTACGAGGGAACGATCACCGACGAGGACCGGTTCGCCGTCCTCGGCGGCGACGCCGAGACGATCACCGAGCGCGTCGGCGCAGCGTGGCAGGCCGACTGGGACCTGGCGGCAGCCGTCAAGGCGACCACGACCGCGCTGGCCGGTCCCGACCGGACGCTGGCGGCCGGTGACCTGGAGGCGGCCATCCTGAGCCGGGGAAACGGCCGCCGCACCTTCCGGCGGATCGACGAAGAGGAGCTGGCACAACTGCTGGCATAGCCGGCAGTACGGTTGGCCTGGTGGAACGTCGCATCTTCGGCATCGAGAACGAATACGGGGTGACGTTCACGCTGCGCGGACAACGCCGCCTGAGCCCCGACGAAGTCGCGCGGTACCTGTTCCGGCGCGTCGTCTCGTGGGGGCGCTCGTCCAACGTCTTCCTGGAGAACGGCGCCCGCCTGTACCTCGACGTCGGCAGCCACCCCGAATACGCCACACCCGAGTGCGACCGCATCAGCGACGTGGTAGTGCACGACAAGGCGGGGGAGTGGATCCTGGCCCAGCTCGTCACCGGCGCCCAGGCGCGCCTGCGGGAGGAGGGGATCCGGGGCGAGGTCTACCTCTTCAAGAACAACACGGACTCGGTGGGCAACTCGTATGGGTGCCACGAGAATTATCTGACCGAACGGAACGACGAGTTCAACCGTTACACCGAGGTGCTCATCCCGTTCCTCGTCTCGCGCCAGATCTACGCGGGCGCGGGCAAGGTGCTGCAGACGGCCCGCGGCGCCGTGTTCTGCCTGAGCCAGCGGGCCGAGCACATCTGGGAGGGTGTGTCGTCGGCCACCACCCGCAGCCGGCCCATCATCAACACGCGAGACGAGCCCCACGCCGACGCCGAACGCTTCCGCCGCCTGCACGTGATCGTCGGCGACTCCAACATGAGCGAGTACGCGACGTTCCTGAAGGTCGGGACCACGTCCATCCTGCTGGCCATGCTTGAGGACTCGTCCACGGTGCTGCGGGACCTGACGCTCGAGAACCCCATCCGCGCCATCCGCGAGATCAGTCACGACATCACCTGCCAACGCCGCGTCCGGCTGGCCAACGGACGCGAGATGCGCGCGCTCGACATTCAGACCGAGTACCTCGAGCGTGCCCTGAAGTTCCGCGACCGCCGCGGCCTCTCGCCCGAGGAGGACCGCGCGCTGGACATGTGGGAGCACTGCCTCAAGGGCCTCGAGGCCGACCCGACCTCCCTCTGGCGCGAGTGCGACTGGGTGGCCAAGCACCGGCTGGTCGAGCAGATGCGGGCGCGCCACGACGTGTCGCTGGCACACCCCAAGGTGGCCATGATCGATCTGATGTACCACGACGTCGACCGCAGCCGCGGGCTCTTCTACAAGTTGCAGCAGCGCGACGAAATGGATCGGACGTGCACCGACGAGGCCATCACCGAGGCCATGACCAAGCCCCCCGAAACGACCCGGGCCAGATTGCGCGGCGCGTTCGTGAAGAGGGCCAAGGAGCGCCGCCGTGACTTCACCGTGGACTGGGTCCACTTGAAGCTGAACGACCAGGCGCAACGCACCGTCTTGTTGAAGGACCCCTTCAAGTCGCACGACGAGCGGGTCGAGCGGCTCATCCAGTCCTTGTAACCGCACCGTAGAGTGAAGGCGCATGTTGAATCTCGACCCAGGCAAGCTGCTCGTGATCGGCGTGGTGGCGATCATCCTCCTGGGCCCTGACCGCCTGCCCCAGGTCGCCCGGCAGATCGGCGGCGCCTGGCGCACCTTCAACGAGTTCCGGCACCGGATGGAGTCCGAGGTGCGCAACACCATGCCCGACCTGCCCCCGACGTCGGAGATCGCGCGGCTGGCCCGCTCGCCGTCGGCCTTGCTCAACCACCTTTCGAACATGGCCGAAGATGACGAGGAGCCCGACGGCTCGTTCCAACCCCCGACGCCGCACAGCGGGAACGGCACTGCCGCCGCGGCGGGACCCGATGGTGCTGCCGCTGCTGCAGCGGAGGCCGACGGTGCAGGCACGGTCAGCAACGGTGCAGCCACCGGCAACCATGAAGAGGCGCCGCAGGAAGCGTCACCCCCGGAGGTTCCCCCACACACGCCCACCCCGGTCCACGTGGAGCCCGAGCCCCGGTCAGCGCAGCCGTCGGGCGTGGTCGTCCCCGGCGACCCGACGCTGAACTGAACACGGCGACCATGGTGACGCTCCCCTTCACGGCCAAACGCAAGAGCCGCCCGTCCCCGGACAACATGACGCTCGGGGAGCACCTCGGCGAGCTGCGCCGCCGCGTGATCATCTGCGCCATCGCGTTCCTGGTCGCAGCCACGTTCGCCGTCTTCGCCTACGAACCGATCCTGCACTTCCTCCTGCGGCCGCTCTGCAGCGTCGACGCAACGACGGCACACCACACCGCCAAGGGGAGCTCGTCGCTCCTGATCGCCTCGAACGGCAGCTGCAACCTCTTCGTGACCTCGCCACTCGACGGCCTGTCGCTGCGCGTGAAGATCGCGCTCTTCGGCGGCCTCGTGCTGTCGTCCCCGGTCATCCTCTTCCAGATCTGGCGTTTCGTGACACCCGGCCTCAAGGCGACCGAGCGGCGCTATGCCGTGCCCTTCGTCGCCAGTGCCTTCGTCCTCTTCCTCCTGGGGGCCGCCACGGCGTACATCACGCTGCCCCACGCTCTCGGCTGGTTGAAGTCGGTCGGTGGCCCCAACCTGCAGGCGATCTACGACCCGATCCCGTACCTCGGGCTCATCCTCTTGATGATGACGATCTTCGGCCTCACGTTCGAGTTCCCGGTGATCCTCGTCTCACTGGAGCTGGCCCGCGTCGTGACGCCGGCGCGCCTCCTCCACTCGTGGCGCTGGGCCGTGATCATCATCGTGGTGGTCGCCGCCGTCTTCACCCCGAGCTCGGATCCGTTCTCCATGTTCGCGTTGGCCATCCCGCTCGTCGTCTTCTACTTCCTCTCCATCGGCATCGGGAAGCTGCTCGGCCGTTGACCGCGTTCCCGTGGCCCGTCCAGGGGACGGCCGGGGCGGCGGAGTTCGAAGCCGACCTGCCTTTCGCCCTCGACGACTTCCAGCACGAGGCGTTCGAGGCCCTGGACGCGGGGCATTCGGTGCTGGTGTCGGCCCCCACGGGGTCGGGCAAGACGCTGGTCGCGGCCTACGCGGTACACCGGGCGCTGTCGGCCCAGGGGAAGGCCTTCTACACGACGCCCCTCAAGGCGCTCTCGAACCAGAAGTACGGGGAGCTGGTCGCGTCCTACGGGGAGGAGCACGTCGGCCTGCTGACCGGCGACACCACGCTGCGCCCCCGGGCACCCGTCGTCGTGATGACCACCGAGGTCCTCCGCAACATGCTGCTGGCCGGCTCCGACCTCCTCGAGGGGCTGCACACGGTGGTGCTCGACGAGGTCCACTTCATTCAGGATCCCTACCGGGGCGGCGTGTGGGAGGAGGTCCTCGTGCTGTGCCCGACCGAGGTGCGCTTCGTCTGCCTCTCGGCCACCGTGAACAACGCCGACGAACTGGGTGGCTGGCTGCACTCCGTGCGCGGGGACACCTCCATCATCGTGGAGCGGCAACGCCCGATCGTGCTGCGGCACCACTTCCTCGTGCACCGGCGCGAGGGCGACGAGACACTGCTCTGCCCCCTCCTGCACGACAACGGGCAGCCCGGGGGAGAGGGCATACGCATCGACCAGGCAGTCCGCCGGGCCTTGCAGGGACCCCGGTCCGCCCACTGGCAAGGGCGGGGGAGAGGCCCGCGTCTGCCCTATCGCGCGCCGCGGCGTACCGAGATGGTCGAGGAGCTCGGCTGGCGCGAGATGCTGCCGGCCATCGTCTTCATCTTCAGCCGCGCCGCCTGTGACGACGCCGTGCGCCAGGTCGTCCGCGACGGTGTGCGCCTCACCGACTCCGCCGAGCGGTCCGCCATCCGCCAGGTGGTCGAGCGCCGGGTGGAGCCGCTGGACGACGACGACCTGCGCGTCCTCGGCTACAACGAGTGGCTCGAGGGCCTCGAGCGCGGCGTGGCGGCCCACCATGCCGGGCTGGTCCCGGTCTTCCGCGAGACGGTGGAGGAGTGCTTCGCCGCCGGACTGCTCAAGGTCGTCTTCGCCACCGAGACGCTGTCGCTCGGCATCAACATGCCGGCCCGTTCCGTCGTGATCGAGCGCTTCACCAAGTACGGCGGGGCCGGTCGGGCCACCCTCACGTCGGGCGAGTACCTGCAGCTCACGGGCCGCGCCGGGCGTCGGGGGCTGGACGAGGAGGGGCATGCCGTCGTGGCCTGGTCCAGCGAGATCACCTTCGCCGAGGCCGCGCGGGTTGCCTCGGCCCCGCCACCCGACCTGCGTTCGGCCTTCCGCCCCACGTACAACCTGGCCGTCAACCTGGTGTCGCGCTTCGACCGGGACACCGCGAGCGCCGTGTTGCAGCGGTCGTTCGCCCAATGGCAGGCCCGCACGCCCGATCTCCTCCTGCAGCAACTCGACCACCGGGTCGCCGTCCTGGAGCGCCTGGGCTACCTGGAGGGCTGGAGCGTGACGCCGGCCGGCCGCCGGCTGTCGCGCGTCTACCACGAGGCCGACCTCCTGGTCGCCGAGGCGCTCGGGGCCGACGTGCTGGACGGGGCCGAGCCGGCCGTGCTGGCGGGCGTCCTCTCGACGGTCGTCTTCGAGCCCCGACGGGCCCGTCGCGTCCCGGGCCATCAGGCCCCTCGGCGGGAGAAGCAGCGCCGTCCCCTGCAGGACCGGCTCGGCGACAAGCGCCGGGCGGAGCTGGCCTGGCGCAGCGACGCTCTGATCGTCCTGGCCGAGCGCATCCGGGCCATCGAGGAGCTGCACCTGGTGCCCCGCACCCGCCAGCCCGCCCCCGGCCTGGCCACCGCCGTGGCCTCCTGGGCCCGGGGCGCGTCGTTCTCGACGGCCCTCGGGGTCGCCGCCCGCGACGTGGGGGAGCTGGCGCCCGGCGACTTCGTCCGCACCATGAAATCGGTGGCCGATCTGGCCCAGCAGGTCTCCCATTCGGCGGTGGACACCGAGGTCGCCACGGCCGCCCGCGAGGCGGTCACCCTCATGCTCAGGGGTGTCGTGGCCGGGGGCCTCCCGGGCCTCTGACCCCATCCGCGACCGTCGCGTCAACCTCGTTCTATGGTTACCCGGGCATGTTCCCGTACTCCGAAGAGCGGTTCACGGCCGACGAGGAAGCCGTGCTCCGGCGCTATGTGACCAACCTGGACCAGCCGGTCTTTGCCCTGGTCAACCTGCCGGAAGTCGTCAAGGGAGCGCTCTTCGCCCGCTACTCGCGCTCGCCCAAGAGCCTCCGCCGGCTGTTCCTCGACGAGTTCGTGGGGGAGCTCGACATATCGGGTGACGCCACGGTCGACGCCACCGTCGGACTGGAGCGCGCCGAGCAGCTCTACGAGAAGGTCTTCGTCGAATACGGCGACGATTCGGTCGCACAACTGGGGGGTGTCCACCTCGCCTGCGAGCAGGCGTCGAACGTGTTGTCCAAGGTGCTCGAGTGGGGTCGCCTCATGGCGTATCTGGAGCAATCCACGCGCTACATCGCCTACAACCAACGGTTGGACAACGGGCAGTACCGCTACTTCCGCCCGCCCGAGATCCTCGACTCCGCGCACGGGGCGCGCTTCGTCGGCGAGATGGATCGCGTGTTCGACACCTACGGCGCGCTCCTGCCGCAGATGCAGGCCTGGGTGGCGGAGCGCTTCCCGCAACAGGCCGGCGACAGCGACTTCGTCTACCGCCAGGCCACCCGGGCCAAGTCCCTCGACGCGCTGCGCGGGCTGCTCCCTGCGGCGTCCCTGTCGAACATCGGGATCTACGGGACCGGACAGGCCTACGAGCAGTTGCTGCTCCGCATGCGCGCCCATCCGCTCCCCGAGGCGCGTCACTACGCCGACATGATGCTGCACGAATTGCGCAAGGTCATCCCTTCGTTCCTTCAACGCGTCGACGTCCCGTCCCACGGTGGCGAATGGTCCGACTACCTGTCGTCGACGCGGGACGCGACGGCCCGCGTGGTGTCGCGCCTGTGGCCCGAGCTCGGCGAGCTCGATGTCCCGGCGCGTGGCGGCGGCGACGGCGAGCCCGAGGTCGCGCTCCTCGACTTCGACCCCGACGGCGAGGAGAAGGTCCTGGTCGCGGCCTGTTTCTCCCACCTCGGCTGTAGCGAGCGCGAGGCGGCACGCCGGGTGCGCCAGCTCGGCCATGAGGACCGTGTCGCGCTGTTGACCGCGTACGTGGGCG
Source organism: uncultured Acidimicrobiaceae bacterium (assembly GCA_963804055.1). Lineage (GTDB taxonomy): Bacteria > Actinomycetota > Acidimicrobiia > Acidimicrobiales > RAAP-2 > Bog-473. The sequence goes on from CAWDOU010000003.1 coordinate 69,980, forward strand.
ATCGACGCAACCGCCGCCATCGGCCCGGCCGCGCCTTCGAGCGCACCGACTACCGCTTTGAACTCGTGACGGACTACGGCGCCTTCCGCGACCTGCAGCGCCACCGCATGCTCACCATGGAATGGCAGCGCCTCGGCATCGCGCTCGGCTACGACATGCCGGACCTCGTCGCCGACGCCGGTCTCGGCGAGCGCTACGACGAGGCCATCGGCCGGGCCGAGGAGCTCTACCGCTCGTTGCTACCCGACTTTCCCGAGCAGGCGTCGTACGTCGCGGCACTGGCGCACCGCATCCGCTACGTCATGCAGTTCAACGCGCGCGAGGCAATGCACCTCATTGAGCTGCGCTCGGGCGCGCAGGGACACCCCGCGTACCGGCGGGTGGCGCAGCAGATGCACCGGGCGATCGCGGAGGTGGCGGGCCACCGCGCGCTGGCCGAGGCGATGACCTTCGTCGACCACGGATCGACCGACCTCGAGCGACTCGAATCCGAGCGGCGGGCCGAGCGCCGCCGGTCGGAAAAATCTGCAACGCATTGACCAGGAACTACCGTCGTTCCCCCTGGTCGGGACACCCTTGCACTCCTTGACGACACCCACCCGGATTTGCCTAATGTACGGCGCAGTCCCCGACGCCCCTGAGGACGCTGCAGATGCGCTGAAGCGCCGCTGCACAGCTGCAGGTGGGGATGTGCTGTGAGAGGCGGTGGTTGGCCCTGGGGGTCGAGTAGAGAACGTGTTGCTTGCCTGGCCACCCAGGCCTGCGAGATGGCGCCAAAGACCCCAGGGCCCTCCCGCCCCTCCTCCCGGATTTTGCCCTCCGGGGCGTCGGCCGGCGATCTCCTTCACAGCGATTGAACGGTCTCGCGAACCGTCTATGCTCCCGCGGCACAATGCCGACTAAGAAGAAGGCCAAGGCCGAAGAAGTGGTGGCCGAGGCCCCCGAAACAGAAGATGCGGACGTCGTCGAGGACGACGACCTCGACGTGGACATCGACGATGTCGACGTCCTCGAGGACGACGCGCTCGAGGACGACGATGACGACGTCGTCGTCGACGTCGACGAGGAGGACGACGCCGAGACCGACGAGGTCGACGAGATCCTGACGCCGTCGCCCGCCGCCGTGGTCGAGAAGTCCGGTGACGGCGACGACGAGGAGGAAGAGGAGGAGCCCGACGACGAGGACGTCGAGGCCAGTCTCGACGTGATCCTCAAGGAGCGCCTGGTCGTCGAGGACGAGCCCGAGGACGAGGAGGCGACGGATCAGGAGGACAAGACCGAGGGCAACGAGCGCGTGCTGCCGAAGCAACCGGACGAATTCGTCTGCCGTTCCTGCTTCCTGGTCAAGCACCCCAGTCAGCTGGCGGACGCAAAGAAGATGCTCTGCCGGGACTGTGTCTGAGGGGAGTGGCGCCGATGGCGGGCAGTCCGACAAGAGCCCGCTCCGCCGGACCTTCGATGTGTGCGTCGCACCGATCGGCCTCGCGGTGTCGGTAGTCGAGGAGATCCCCGAGCTGCTCGCCGAAGGGCGGCGCCGCGTGGAGATGCAGCTGGGCAACGCGCTCTTCGTCGGTCGCTTCGTCGTCAGCCAGAAGCAGCGGGAGCTCTCGGCGCGCCTGGAGTCCTTGCTCGGCAACGGCACGCCTCCGAAGACGGCGGATCCCGACGGCAGCACCGAGGTCGCACCGCCGGCGCCGGGCCCGGAGCGACCGGCTCCCGATCCGGCCGCGGCGGCGGTCGTCGACGGGGCACTGGCGGACTACGACACGCTCAGCGCCTCCCAGGTGGTGCGCCGGCTCGAGAGCCTCGGTCCCGAGCAACTCGACGCCGTCCGGCGCTACGAGGCCTCCACCCGCAATCGGCGGACAATTCTCAACCGGGCCGGCCAGCTGCTCGACGAGCAGTCGAGCGGGTAACGGCGATGGAGCTGGCCCGCCCAGCCCGCGCCGAGGACCGACAAGCCTGCACGCGCCTGCTCTCGCAGGCCCTCGTGGCCGCCGAATCCATGCGGGGCGGTGCCGCCCTCGTCGGCGACGCCACCACCGTCAGCCTCCTGGACGAGTGGACCCGGCCCGGCGACAGGTCCCAGCTGCTGGTGGGGGAGTACGAGGGGGCGGTCGTCGGGTTCCTCGCCGTCACGGCGGGCCCGGGGCCCAAGGGCGTCACGAACGGCCGGATCGCCTGCTGCTACGTGGAGACCGGCGCCCGCGGCGTCGGCGTCGGCACCGCCCTCATGGACGCTGCGGTGGCCTGGTGCGGCGCACGTGGATGCGCCGCCATGGACGCCCTGGCGCTCCCGGGGGACCGGACGACGAAGCAGCGCCTGGAGGCGTCGGGCTTCACGGCCCGCCTCCTGACGCTCAGCCGCCGGTTGGACTGAACCGTCGCTCGGCGTTGACCCGGCGCGGCGGTGGCGGCGGGATGCGCAGCCCGAGCAGCTTGGCCAGCGCGGGGACGGCACCGGCCGCATTGCGGGCCGCCTGCTTGGCCACCTCGTCGTCGGGGATGCCGGCCGGCTTCACCGTCCGCCGCACCGGGGACGCCACGACGGCGTCGAGCAGGCGCATCCAGTCCTCCGGGGCGAGATCGGCCGTCATGGCCTCCCCGGCGGCCGCAGCCAGCCTGACGGCGAGCTCGGCCGGGCAGCGGGTCCCGGGCTCGGGGGGACGGATGGAAGCCTCGACCGCCTGCTGCACCCGCCCGTCGTTGAGCGCGTTGGAGATGCGGGCGAGCCATTCCTCGCGCAGGGCCGTCGTCCGCTGGTCCAGCGACTCCTGGAGCGCCTTGGCCATCGTACGGCCCTCGTCGTCGAGGTTCACGGTGCGCGACGCCGCGACCACGGCCCGGAGCTCGCGCAGCCGGTAGTCCTTGCCCGACACCTGTGCCACCGAGGCGCGGTCCTTCCAATCGGCGAGGCGCACCACCGGCAGCAGCTCGTCCGCCATGCCCAAGAGCGCGTCGGACGCGACGGGTGGCTTGCCGGCCGCCTTGTTGGAGGTGTTCTGGGCCTCGATGGCCTGCCGGACGGCCTGCAGCCCGCCGCGCAGGAGCTGCTCGGCCACGGGGATCTGCTCGGGGCGTAGTGCCGCCAGCATGGCGTTGCGGTGCACGGTCGATGTCGGCGCCACCGGACGCTCGCCGCGGGCCGGGCGTCCGTCTCCCTCACCGGGACGTCGGGCACCGGGACGGCGAGGACCACCGGCGCCGCGCGGCGGCCGATCGCCACCACGCTCGTCACCGCGCCCTTCTCCGCCGCCGCCGCCCGGACCGCGGCGATTGCCCCCACCACGGCGGTCGCGCCGCTCGCCGTCGTCGTCGCGATCGCGGCGACGCTTGTCCGAGCCCGGGGCCAAGATGACCGAAACGTCCGGCGCGCGCCGCGGCGTGCCCTTCACCTCAATGCGACCTTCCGTCTTCTCGGGGGAGCGGGCCGGCTTCGCCGTGGCGAGAGACAGGATCTCGATCCCCTCCAGGCCGATTTCGACGTCGGCCCGCAGTACCGCGCCGACGGCTTCTCCGGGCGGCACGAGGGCGCCGTCGACGGTGCCCTTGGGCTGTCGCGCACCGGCGGCCCGCCAGGTCCACGACCCGTCGCCCGTCTTGCTCGTCAATTCGATGTCGATGCGCCGTGACATGCGGCGGACACGCTACCTCGCCTGGCGCCCCTCCCCGATGCCAAGGCGCGATGGCCATCCCGTAACATGGTTCACGACGTCCGCTGGACTGCGGGAGCCACCGGGACGGACCACCCCACCGTGCAGCGGTGCTGGCCGGTCACGTCCCCTTCAGGAGGATCCACATGAGTGAGGACACCGAGCAGCCAGGGACGGATCCCGCTGCCGGCACGCCCGAGGGCGGCGGCACGCCCGTCGAGCCGACGACCACGCCGCTCGAGGCGGTGACCACCGAAGGGGACACCGCCGCTCCCGAGGGACTCTCCTCACAGCCGACTCCAAGCGCAGGGGAGGGGAGCGTGTTCGCCGCGCCCCCGCCCGTGGCCCCGCCTCCGCCGGCGCACGACACCACCGAGGTCGCACAGCCCGCGCCGCCGGACTTTCCGGCGCCCGGTGCCGGCTCGTATCCGCCACCACCACCCGGCTCCTGGGCGCCGCCCTCGGCCGCCGACCCCGGCCCCGCCACCCCGGTCACCCCGATGGCCGTCCCGTTCACCTACCCCCCCTCGGGCGACGCCACCTATCCGGGCTCGACGCCTCCGGGGGCCCGGCGCAGCACGCCCGGCCGGATCCGGGCCTGGCTGCCGGTGGCCGTCGTGGCGGCGCTGATCGGCGGCGGCATCGGCGCCGGCGTCACCGCGCTGGCGAACAACAACAACAGCAGCAGTGGCGACAACGTCACCATCCACGAGAGCGCTGCCGCTCCCGGTGCGGCCGTCCTCAGCGGCAACGTGACCATCCCGCAGCTCGTGAACAAGGTGATCCACTCCGTGGTCTCCATCGACGTGAAGTCGAACGGCAGCGAGGACGAGGGCACCGGGATGATCCTCACGTCCGACGGTGAGGTCCTGACCAACAACCACGTGATTGAGCTCTACAGCGAAGGCGGCGACACGGGCACCATCACGGTGACCGAGTACGGCCAGACCAAGGCGCTCCCCACGACCCTCGTGGGCTACGACCAGTCCAAGGACGTGGCCCTGCTGAAGATCAACGGCGCGTCGAACCTCCCGACCGTCACCTTCGGCAACTCGGGCAAGGCCGTCGTCGGCGACGCCGTCGTGGCGATCGGCAACGCACTCGGCCTCGCCGCGGGCACGCCCACGGTCACCCAGGGGATCATCTCGGCCCTCGGGCGCTCGGTGACCGCCGGCGGGGAGGGCACGCAGACCGAGACGCTCCAGAACATGATCCAGACCGACGCCGCCATCAACCCGGGCAACTCCGGCGGCCCGCTCATCGACACGTCAGGCCAGGTCATCGGCATGAACACGGCTGTCGCGGGGACGTCGAGCGACGGGACGTCGTCGCAGAACATCGGCTTCGCCATTCCCGCCGCCTCCGTCGAGGCGCTCATCTCGGAGCTCGAGAAGGGCGGCCAGTCCGGGAACGGCGGCGGCTACCTGGGCGTGGACATCACGACGCTGACGCCGGCGTTGCGCCAGCAGTACGGGTTCACGCCGACGTCGGGTGCCGTGATCCTCAGCGTGGTGTCGGGCTCGCCGGCGGACAAGGCCGGCCTGGTGCAGGGCGACGTCATCGTCAACATCAACGGCACGACCATCGCCTCCTCCGACGACCTGCAGAAGGTCGTCCAGAACGCCAAGGCGGGGCAGACCGTCCCCATCACCTATTACGTGGGCGACAGCAAGCGGACGACCAACGCGACCCTGGGGAGCCAGGCCGAAGCGCAGCAACAGCAGGCATCCGGGAACTCGGGGTCGAGCACCAACCCCTTCGGCGGTGGCGGCTTCCCCGGGTTCGGGAACTCGGGGAACTCCGGGGTCGTGCCCTAGTTGCCCTCGTTGACGAGGGCGCCCGGCGGGATGTCGAAGTTGCGGTCCGGGTGGGCCGGCGGCACGTTCATGGAGCCGTTCGGCGTCCATCCACTGGCCTCGATGTCCTCGAGCACGTGGGCCATGTTGTAGGTGTCTTCCTCGTAGGAGAACTTGCCGTCGCCGGCGTAGATCAGGCGCGAGTAGCCCGATTGGCGGTACGGCGTCCCGTCCGGCCTCGTCCGGGGCATGATCTGGGTCCACTTGACCACGACGTCGTTCCCCTCGATCGCCGTGAACTCAATGGGGAATTTCCAGTCGTCCATGCCGAGCATGGAGTCCACCAGCCAGTGGGCGATGGCCTCGCGACCCTCGATGCGGCCCCAGGCGCCGTCGATGTACACCGCGTCCTCGGTGTAGAAGTCGGCCAGGACGCCGAACGCGTCGGGCTCGAGCCCCTCGTCGATCCGCTCGCGCAGCTTGTGGTAGCGCTCCACCGTCGCCTGGACCTCCTGGCGCGGAAACGGCATGGTCGTCCCTCCCTCTCTATGGTTCGACCGCACGGTAGGCGATCTGGCATGCCTGGAGTTCCGCCAGCGCGCCGGCACGGTCGGCGAAGCCCTGGACCTCGACCGACTTCTCCGGCTCGAGGTCCTTGTAGATGCTGAAGAAATGGGCGATCTCGTTGCGCAGGTGCTCGGGCACGTCGCCGATGTCGTGCGCGCCGTCCCACTGGGGATCGTGCTCCAGGACACAGATCAGCTTGGCGTCCACCCCCTTCTCGTCCCGCATGGAGAACATGCCGAGGATGCGCGCCCGCACGACGCAGCCGGGGAAGGTGGGGTCGGTGACCAGCACCAGCGCGTCGAGCGGGTCGCCGTCTCCGGCCAGCGTGTCGGGGACGAAGCCGTAGTCCGCCGGGTAGGCGGTGGCGGTGAAGAGGCGGCGGTCCAGCCGGATCACATGCTGCTCGTGGTCGTACTCGTACTTGTTGCGGCTCCCCGTGGGGATCTCGACGACGACGTCGATGGCTTCGTCCGGGGCCAGGCTCACGACGGTGCGGGCTCGTCGCGCTTTCGGTCGGGATCGATCGGGCTCATGATGCCCACTCCGTTGCCGTCGGGATCGCTCACCACGGCGTAGCGGGCGCCCCAGAAGGCGTCGTAGGGCTCCTGCTGCACCTCCACGCCGTCGGTGGCGAGGGAGGCCACCAGGGCGTCGACCTCGTCCCGCGAGCCCACCTTGAAGCCGAGGACGGCCCCGGGACCCGAGGAGCCCCGGTTCCACCTGGCGGCGAACGTCTCGCTGTCGAGGTCCACGTCGAGCGGGAGAGCCCCGCCGGTGCGGGCCGAGACGTGATGGCGGTCCCAGACGGGGTCGGCGGCGTCACCGAAGTCAAGGCCGAGCCGGGTGTAGAAGGCGCGGCTGGCCGGCACGTCGTGCACGACGAGGTTCACCTGGTCGAGGCGGATCGGTGCCACCGGGCCACCGTACCGCCGTTCGTGCTCACCCGTGCCGCCCGCGGTCAGCCTCCGAAGCCGCCGCCGCCGACGCGCTGGACCCGGAAGGTCCCGGCACCGCCGAGGCCACCGAAGCCGCCACCCCCGAAGCCGGTGCCGCCACCCAGGCCGCCCAGGCCGCCGCCGAAGGTGTTCGTCTCGGTGTTCGACGAGGGCACCGGCTCGGCGTAGTCGGCCAGCACCACGCTCTGCCCGGGCGAGAGACCGGACAGCACCTGGGTGTACTCGTCGCCCACCATGCCCACCTTCACGATCTTGCGGGTGAGCACGCCCTTGTCGAGCTCCTCCACATAGCTCACCGAGCCGACCGTCTGGACGGCCGAGGTCGGCACCGCGACCACGTGGGAGACCGCACCCGTCGAGATGTTGACGTCGGCGGTCGACCCGCTGAAGATCCCACTGGCCGACTCGGGGAGCGAGACGACGACGGGGTAGGTGTACCCCGAGTCGCCCGACTGCACCGGACCGACCTGCGAGACCGTGCCGTCCAACGTCTGCGTCACGCCGTCCACCTCGACCGACGAGGACTGGCCGACCTTGACCGAGGGAATCTGCGAGCTATCGAGCGTCGCCTGGACCTCGTAGGACTTGGTCCCCACGATGGTGATGATCTCGGTGCTGGAGTCCGCGCTCACCGTGTCGCCGACGGCGATACCGACCGAGACCACCGTCCCGGCGATCGGGCTGCTCAGCGTGGCCTCCTGCAGCGACTGCTGCGCGTTGGTCAGCTGGGCCTCCGCCGTGTCGATGGCGGCCTGGTCGCTGGCGATCTGCTCGGGCGTGTCGGTGTCGGCCGAGGACGACCCGCCCGCCGAGCTGGTGCCGCCCGTGCCGCCGAACGTGCTGCCGGTCCCGCCGCTGCCCGTGTTGCCCGTGACGTCCGCCGTCAAGGTGGCTCCGGTGGTGGTGGAGCCGGCGATGGCGCTGGCCTGGCCGGCCTGGGTGGTGGAGGTGCCCGGCGTCCCGCCGCTGCCCCCCCGGCCGCCGGTGCCGGACGTGCCCCCGGAGCCACCCGAGGACGAGCTGCCACCGGTGCCGAGGGCCTGGGCCAGCGCGGTCTCGTCCTTGGAGACCGCGGTCTGGTCCTTGGACACCTGCTGCTCGTCCTCCGACACCGTCTGGAGCCCGGCCTCACACGTCGCCTGGCCGGTCGGTGTACCCGTGTTGGCGCTGGTGCAGTCGGTCTGGGCCTGGGCCAGATCGGCCCCTTCCTTCTGCTGATCGGTGTCGAGCGTCGCCTCGTCCTGCGTCAGCGTCGTCTGGTCCTGCGTGATCGTGGCATTCGACGCGGTCCCCCCGCCGGAGGGGACGGTGGTCGTCGTGGTGCTCGAGGACGGGGTCTTGGACGCGCCCGACGCCGCCGATGCGCTCGACTGGTTCTCCTCGTCCTCGACGAGCTTGGCCTCGTCGGCGCTCAGCGTGGACTGGGCCGAGGACACCGTCTCGCTCAGCGCGGTGGTGTCGAGGGTCGCCAGCGCCTGCCCGGCGGTGACCGTTTGCCCGGCCGAGACCGAGACCGTCACCACCTTCCCTCCGACCTGGAAGGACGGCGCGGCATCGCTGACCGGCTGCACGTCCCCCACGAGGGCCATGCTGGTCCCGATGTCGGCCCGCGTCACGGTCCCGGTTCGATAGCCGGTCGATCCGCCGCTGACCGACGCCCAGGCGGCGACGGCCCCGCCCACGAGGACGACGGCGACGAGGCCACCGACGAGGACGGCGCGCCGGTGGCCGGATCGGCCCCAGCCCGACTTCGCCTTAGGCACTGCCACCACCAGCCGCTGCGGGCCCGCCCGCGCCGGGGAAGCCGCCCCCGCCGAAGCGGCCGCCGAACCCGGCGATCGTGCAGGTACCGTCGGAGCTCGCCGAGCTGATGCGCACCGTGGTGGCGGTAACGGCGCCGTTGCTGGCGGTCGAGCCGAAGGCGCTCACGCAGTCACCGACGGCCAGGTCCGTGGCGGCCGCCGACTGGGTGGCGCTCACGGTCGTCGAGCTCGACGTGGTCACGGTGAGCTTCTCCGTCTTGGGCGTCGCGGGCTTCTTGTTCTTGCTGGGGTTCTTCGAGTTGTTGGATCCGCCCAGGTTGCCCAGGGACAGCGTGGTGCCCGAGAGGCTCACCGTCGTCCCGCTGACCGAGGTGACCTTGCCCGACACGATGGACAGGTTGGCGAGCTGCTTGCGGAAGCTGTTGGCGCCGGAGCCGCCGCCGGGGAAGCTGGGACGCGTCCCACTGCCGCCGCCCTCGAAGCCCCCGCCGGCGCCGCCGCCGGAGCCGCCACGAAAGCCGAAGCCGCCGGCTCCGCCGGACGCGGCACCCGGCGCACCGCCGGCGATGCGGTTCCCACCGAAGGCGTTGCACGTCCCGGTGGAGGATGGCGTCGTCACCGTGATCGTGCGCGCCGCGACGGTGGTCTTGGACTTCTTCGATGCCGTCCCGCTCGCCGAGATGCAATCGCCGACGGCGAGGGAGCTCACGGCCTCCGTCACGGTCTTGGAGAACTGGGTGGTGGCGGTCCAGCCGACAGTCGTCTGCCCGGTGTTGGGGTTCTGCACTTCCATGCTCGTGCCGCTCAGGGCGGCGACGCTTCCGGACGCGCCGCTCGGCCGGGTCGAGGTCGCTGCGGCGCCCGCGGGGGCCGCGACAGCCGCCACCGCCACGAGCGCGGTGACGCCGCCTCCGACGAGGTGCGCCCAGCGCTTCCGGTCGGGGCGTTGGCTGGTCGGTGTCTGCATCTGAATCGTTCCTCTTTCTCTTTCGTCTCTTTCGTTGTGGCGATCTGGCATGTGCACGGTCGTCTCCTAGTCGCTCCGCAGAGCGTCGATGGGGGCCAGGGTGGCGGCCCGGCTGGCGGGGTACACACCGAAGAGGACGCCGATGGCCAGGGCGATGGCGAGCGCCCCCACGGCGGCGGTGGGGCTGGTGGTCATGGGATCGCCGATGAGCCCCGGGAGGTAGAGCACGCCGATGAGCCCACCGGCCACGCCGAGGATGCCACCCAGGATGCCGAGCACGGACGCCTCGACGAGGAACTGGCGCCGGATCACCCGGGGTGTCGCGCCGAGGGCCTTGCGGAGCCCGATCTCCCGGATGCGCTCGGTGACCGAGACCAACATGATGTTCATGACGCCGATGCCCCCGACGATCAGGGAGATGGCGGCGATGCCTCCGAGGAGGATCGTCAGCGTGTGGTCCACCGAGGTGTTGGCCGCGATCAGCGAGGCCTCCGACGTGATGGTGAAGTCGGCGTCCGCTGCCGTGGTGATGCCGTGCAGCTGCAGAAGGAGGTGGTCCGCCTCCTGGTAGGCACCGGTGAGGTCAGAGGACGAGTCGGCCTGCAGGGCGATGGAGCTCACCGCGTTGCGCGATGTGCCCCCGAAGATGCGCTCGGCGCCGGTTGAGATGGGGATGATCAGCGTGTCGTCGGGGTCCGACGTCGTGGAGGACGAGCTCGACGCGCCCGTCGAGGTCAGCACGCCGACGATCGTCACCGGCACGCCGCCCACGTCGACCGTCTGGCCGACCGGGTCGCCGCGGGTGAAGAGCTCCGAGGCCGTGGTGGCGCCGAGCACGCCGACCGCGGTGTGGTCCGACACGTCCTCGCTGTCGATGAACCGCCCCTCGGCGAGGGTGCGGCCACGGACGCCCAGCCAGCTCGGTGTCGTGCCCTGCACGCTGGTCGTGGCGGTCTCGCTGCCCGCCGTCAGGACCTCGGTGTCCGAGGTGATGGGCGCCACCGCTTTGACGTCGGGGGCGTCGACCTTGGACTCGAGTGCCGACACGTCGGACATGGTCAGGGTCGAGGCCGAGCCGAGGGCCTCGCGGATCCCGGTGCTCGAGGTGCTCGAGCCGGGCGTGATCGTCAGCACGTTCGAACCGAGCGCGTTGATCTCGGAGGTGACCTGGCTGGAGGCCCCTTCCCCCAGGCCGACCGCGATGATCACGCCGGCGATGCCGATGAGGATGCCGAGCACGGTCAGTGCGGAGCGCAGGCGATGACTGCGCACGCCGTTCACCCCGGTCCGCAGCGTCTCGAGCCAACTCATGAGGGGATGCTCTGACTCTCCAGATGGCTCTCGTCCCGCTCGGAGAGCAAGCCGTCACGGATACCCACCACGCGGCCGGCGGCTGACGCGACGTCCGAATCGTGGGTGATGAGCACGAGCGTGCGGCCGGCGTCGTAGAGCTCACCCATGAGCCTCATGACGTCCATGGCGGACTTGGAGTCGAGATTGCCGGTGGGCTCGTCGGCCAGGATCAGATCGGGCTCGGTCACGAGGGCGCGGGCGACGGCCACGCGCTGCTGCTGGCCGCCGGAGAGCTCGCCGGGCCGGTGGTTGACCCTTCCCGCCAGGCCGACCCTGCCGAGAGCATCCATGGCGCGCTCCTTGCGCTCCGCCCGCGACACCCCGGCGTAGACCAGCGGGAGCTCGACGTTCTGCCAGGCGGTGAGCGAGGACAGCAGGTTGAACTGCTGGAAGACGAACCCGATGCGGCGATTGCGCACTTCGGCCAGAGCGGTCTCGCTCATGTGGCTGACGTCGTCGCCGGCCAGGTGGTAGCGCCCCGAGGTCGGGACGTCGAGGCAGCCCAGGATGTGCATGAGCGTCGACTTGCCCGAGCCCGAGGGGCCGATGATGGCGACGTACTCGCCCTGCGTGATGGTGAGGCTCACGCCGCGCAGCGCGGCGACCGAGATCGACCCCGTGCGGTACACCTTGGTCACCCGCTCGAGCTCAATGACGGCCTCCGGGGCCGCGTCGACCAGGGGAGTGCCTCTCGGATCGGTGATCATCCGCCGAACCCGCCTCCGCCGCCTCCCACGAAGCTGCCGCCACCGGGGAAGCCGCCGGCGCCGCCGAAACCGCCGGCGCCGCCGAAGCCACCCGTGCGACCGGTGCCGCCGAAGAGGCCGCCCGCTCCGCCGCCCGGCGCCTTGAAGGTGACCTGGCGTTCCAGGACCTTGTCACCGGACTTCACGCCGCTCACGATCTGCGTCTCGCCGCTCTCGGCTTCGCCGACGGTCACGTTCGTGACGACATGGCTCCCGTTCACGACCCTGGTCACCGTGGCCTGGCCGGCGGTCGTGTACGAGATGGCGGCGGTCGGGACCTCAGTCACGTCGGAGAGCTGTTTGACGATGATGCTCACGTCGGCGCTGGCGCCCGCGTAGAGACCGGTCGGCGTCCCCGTCACGTCGATCACCACCGGGAAGGTAGTGACGTCGGAGGTCTGGCTGCCGATCAGGCTGATGGAGCCGACGGTCCCGTAGATGGCCGATGCGCCAGAAGCCCCTGTGGACGTCGTCCCCCCGGCTCCTCCCACCGCGGTGGCGGCGCCCCCCGTGGTGCCGCTGCCGCTCAGGGAGATGTCGACCTGGTCGCCGTCGGAGATCTGGCCGATCTGGGTGTCGTCGACGGTGGTGTTCACGATGTAGGAGTCCGTCCCGATGACCACGATCTCGCCCGAGGACGATCCGGACCCGGTGGAGGAGCTGCCGGTGCCCGCAGTCGACGACCCGGTAGCACTCGCACCGCTGCCCGCTGATCCGGACCCGGTCGAACCGCTGCCGGACCCCGACACCGTCTGGCCGACCGTCAGGTCGACCGAGGCGACAGTCCCCGAGATGGTCGAGGTCAGTGAGGCGTCATTGAGGTTCGTCTGGGCGGTCGAGAGCGACGACTCGGCGGACGTCACCGAGGCCTCGTCCGAGTCGATCTGACTCGTCTGTGCACCCGCGTCCTCGTCGCTGGCCAACCGGTCCTGCGCCGAGGTCAGCTGCGCCTGGGCCGCGTCGAGTTGCTGGGTCAGCGCGGTGGTACCGACGGTGGCCAGGACCTGGCCGGCCGAAACGGTCTGCCCCGCCTTGACGTTGACGCCGGTGACCGTGCCGGAGACGGCGAAGTTGAGGTCGGCCTGACTGGCGGGCTCGATCGTGCCCGAGCTGGTCACCGTCTGCTGAATGGTGCCCGTCGTGACCGGCACGGTGACCGTCGTGATGGAGAGCCCTGCCGCCGTCGACGAGCCCGACGTGAGCCACAGCGGCAGCGCAATGGCGGCCGCGACGATCACGACGGCGGCACCGATGATCGGCCACCGGTAGCGTCGCCACGCGGACGGTGGCTCGGGAGCGAGGACGTTCTCGTCATCGAGCGGCAACTCTTCGGTGAGGTCCACCGGCGTTTCGGGTCCCTCGACATCTCCCGTATTGGCCATGCCGTCAGTCCAGACGAGCCATTTCACAATGAGCAGAAGCCCAGCTGTGAGCCGGCTTGGTATTCGTCGAAGAAGGCCATAAGAACCCTGGTCAGGGCGTTCTCAGTTGCGGGACGTCCGGGACAGGAGGGGAGCACGGCTCTACGAACCGGCACAGCCCGCCCCGACGGTGCTCCATGACCGCACCGCCACAGTTGGACCAGACAGCGGTCCGATGGAGAGCGGCGCCTCCACCCTCCCCACCCGGTCGGGCGGCTGCAGCGGCGCCTTCGGGGCGGCCGGGCTCGCACACCCCGGCGCCCCGGGGGAACGCCGCCCGGTGGGACGACACGGGGGGCGCCGGCACGGCATACTGCGCAGCCATGGGGGAGGGGAGTGCGCGAGCGGTCCAACGGGGCCCGGGCCGGTGAAGCAGATCCGGGTCCACGGCCCCCACGACGTCCGCCTCGACGATGTGCCGTCGACGTCACCGGGCCCGCGCGACGCCGTGGTCCGCGTGACCGCCTGCGGGATCTGCGGCACCGACGTCTCCTTCGTGCACATGGGCGGCATCACGGGCCGACCGATGGCGCTGGGGCACGAGATCGCCGGCGTGGTCGACTGGGTCGGCGCGGAGGTGGACGGCGTCACAGCCGGTGACCGGGTCATCGTCCACCCGGCCGACGAGGAGCTGGGCCGACTGGGGAGTGGCGCCGACGAGGGGGGTCTGACCCCGCTCCTCCTCGTCCGGGAGGCGGCCAAGGGCCGGCGGCTGTTCCCGGTGCCCGACGACATTGCGCTGCACGTCGCCGCGCTGGCCGAGCCGACCGCCGTCGGCATGCAGGCCGTGAACCAGGCCGAGGTGGCACCGGGGGAGCGGGTGGCCGTGCTCGGGTGCGGCCCGATCGGGCTCCTCGCCATCGCCACGCTGGCCGACCGGGGTGTGCGCGACGTGGTGGCGGTCGACACGTCGCCGCGTCGCCTCGAGCTGGCACAGCAGTTCGGGGCGGACCACGTGGTGAACTCCACCGAGACCGACCTGTGGGACGAGCTCGCACACCGGCACGGCACCGCACCGTTCATGTTCGGCCCGACTCCGGCCACCGACGTCTTCATCGAGGCATCGGGTTCCGACCGGCTCCTGAGCGAAGTCCTCGAACGGGGCCGCTCCGGCGGGCGCATGTCCCTGGTCGCCCTGCACTACGCGCCCGTCCCGACGAACTTCGTCCAGGTGCTGATGAAGGAGTTCACCATCAGGGGGTCCTTCGAGTACCCGCCGAGGTTCGAGGACGCCATTGAGCTCCTGGCGCGACGCGACCTGTCGGACCTCATCACCCACCGCCTGCCGCTCGAGCAGTTCGATCAGGGGCTCGCCCTGCTCGAGGGATCGAAGGACTGTGGCAAGGTCATGATCACCCCCGGAGGAGACGAGTGACCAACCGGCTGCGGTTCGAGTTCGAGGGCACCTCGGTCCTGGTGACCGGCGGGACGAGCGGCATCGGACACGCCATCGCCGCGGCGTTCGCCCGCGCGGGCGCCGCCGTGGCCGTGACGGGGACCCGCGCCGATCCCGGCCAGTACGACCGCGACCTCTCTTCTTTCTCCTACCGGCAGCTCGAGGTGCGCGACCACGCGGCCGTGGACGAACTGGCGGGGGAGTTCGAGCGCCTCGACGTGCTCGTCAACAACGCCGGCGCCAACTTTCCCGACGGCCGCGACGAGTGGGATCCCGACGGCTTCGCGGCGGCGCTCGACCTCAACGTGGCGGGCGCCATGCGCCTGACGATGGGCCTGCGAGCGGCGCTGGGGACCAGCACGATGACCGGGGGCGCCAGCGTCGTCAATCTCGTGTCGATGACCGCATTCCGCTCGACCACCATTGTGCCCGGCTACGCGGCCGCCAAAGCGGCCCTGCTCGCGCTGACCCGCAACCTGGCCGCCCACTGGGCCGGCGAGGGCATCCGCGTCAACGCGGTGGCCCCGGGACTGATCGACACCCCGATGACCGCACCGATGCAGGCCTTCCCGCAGCTGTTGGAGGAGGAGCTGGGGCGGGCCATCCTGGCGCGCATGGGCACCCCCGAGGAAGTGGCGGCGGCGGTGCTCTTCCTCTCGAGCGAGGCCGCCACCTTCATCACCGGGAGCACGCTGGCCGTGGACGGCGGCTACCTCGTCAAATGAAGGATGCGGCGTGAGCGAGGTCATCACGATCGACGACCTGGGCGCCCCGGTGCTCAACGACGTCCAGCGGATGGCGATCGACTACGGGGAGTCCACGCCCACCGACCTCACGGTCGACGCCGTGTGCGACGCGGCGCGGGCCCGCACGGGCCTGGCCGACTTCGGGGACGAGGGCTTCGGCGAGCGCCTCGGGCTGCAGCTGGCCGAGATGGACGCCGACGAGGACCGGACGGGCATCGGGAGGCTGATGATGTTCGCCGACTGCGCCCGCGCCGCGTCGAACCGGCTCCTCGTGCACGAGCTCCTGACCCGTCACCCCGAGATCCTCGAGATCCCCATCACCCGGCCCGTCATCGTCGTCGGGCTGCCCCGCTCGGGCACCACCCACCTCGTCAACCTGCTCGCCGCGGACACACGGTTCCGCTCCATGCCCCTGTGGGAGTCCTACGAGCCGGTGCCGAGCCCGACCGAGCCCATGGAGGTGGACGGCGTCGACCCGCGCTGGGCCAGGTGCCAGCGGACCTGGGAGGCCATGCAGGCCGCGGCCCCACTGGTGGCCGTGATGCACCCCATGGAGCCCGACCACGTGCACGAGGAGATCGAGCTGCAGATGCCCGACTTCTCGAGCTACACGCTCGAATGGGTGGCCCGGGCGCCGCGCTGGCGCGACCACTACCTGACCCACGACCAGACACCGCACTACGCCTACATGAAGTCGGTGCTCCAGATTCTGCAGTGGTTCCACCCCAAGGAGCGCTGGGTCCTCAAGTCGCCCCAGCACCTGGAGCAGCTCGGCCCTCTCCTGCACACCTTTCCCGACGCCACGGTCGTGGTGACCCATCGGGACCCGGTGGCCGTCGTGCAGTCCACCATCACGATGGCCTGCTACGGCGCCCGCACGGCCTACCGCACGACGCGGCCCGGGTGGTACCGCGACTACTGGACCGAGCGTATCGGCACCCTGCTCGACACCTCGTTGCGCGACCGGCACCTGCTGGCGGAAGATCGCACCGTGGATGTGTTCTTCGACGAGTACATGGCGGACGAGCTCGGCACCCTCGAACGGGTGTACGGGAGTGCCGGCATCGCACTGACCGATCAGGCCCGCGCCGAGATCGCGGCGTACCGGGCCGCCCATCCCCGGGGCCGGGAGGGGAGGATCGCCTACGACCTCCGCCGCCACTTCGACGTGACCCCCGAGGAGGTCCGGTCGCGCTTCGGGGCCTACCTGGAACGCTTCCCCGTCCGGATCGAGGTCTGATGGGCATCGCCGAGCAGGTCGACGAGCTCATCGACACCCGCCCGGGCCGCGAGCTGCTACAGCCCGTCTACGACGACCCGGCGCACGCCGTGGCCGAGGGCATCTACCGCTCGGGTGGCTGCACCGCCGCCTACCTGCTGCTGACGGACAGCGGCCGGGTCATCGTCAACACCGGCATGGGCTTCGAGGCGCCGCACCACAAAAGGGTCTTCGACGCCGTCCGGCCCGGCCCCACCCACTTCATCATCACCACCCAGGCCCACGTCGACCACGTGGGCGGGGTGGACCTCTTCAAGGAGGACGGCACCTCCTACGTGGCCCAGCAGAACAATCAGCTCTGCCAGGCCGACGACGCCCGCATCCGCGCCCTGCGCATGCGCACGGCCGGCATCTGGTTCGACACGCTGGGCGCCGACGCCCGCCGCATCGCCCGTGAGAACCCCGGGGTGTCCATGCACCAGTCCGAGCCCGTCCCCGACGTCACGTTCGACCAGCTGCTCGAGCTCGAGGCCGACGGGCTGCGCCTGGAGCTGCACGCCGCGGTGGGGGAGACGATCGACAGCGCGATCGTCTGGCTCCCCGAGGCCCGCACGGCGCTGATCAGCAACCTGCTCGGGCCGCTCTTCCCGCACTTCCCCAACCTGCACACGCTGCGGGGGGACCGGTACCGCTTCGTGGAGCCGTATCTGCAGAGCGTGCGCACCCTGCGGGCGCTGCACCCCGACGTCCTCGTCACCGGGCGCTACGACCCCATCGTCGGCGCCGATCTGATCGACGCCTGCCTGGCCCGCCTGCACGACGCCGTGGACTACGTCCACCGGGCGGCGCTCGAGGGCTTCAATGCCGGCATCGACGTCTGGACCCTCATGGAGCAGATCGAGCTGCCCCCGGGCCTGCGGGTGGGCCAGGGCTACGGCAAGGTCTCCTGGGCGGTCCGCACCCTCTGGGAGAGCTACATCGGCTGGTTCAAGCTGCAGTCGACGACCGAGCTCTACCCCGACAGCACCGGCCGCGCCCTGGCCGAGCTCACGGAGGCGGCGGGGACCGGCGCCGTGCTGGACCGGGCCCAGGCGGCCCTCGCACGCCAGGACGCACCCCTGGCCATCCGGCTGGCCGAGGCGGTCGTGGCGGCCCACCCCGACGACGCCCGGGCCGTCGCCGTGCTCACGGCCGCCCACCGCTTCCTGCTCGAGCACGGGGGCGACATCAGCTTCTGGGAACACGGATGGCTGCGCGACCAACTCGTGCGATGGGAGCCCTGAACGGCCATGGACCACTACCACGTCGGGATCGTCGTCACCGACATCGAAGCCGCCAGCACCAAGCTGGGCAGCCTGCTCGGGATCACCTGGGGCCCGGTCATGCACCTCGACGCGGTCGACTACCGGGACGAGGCCGGCAACGACGTCACCCTGCCGACGACCATGCGGTACTCGACGGGGACGCCCTGCCTGGAGCTCATTCTGGAGGTCCCCGGATCCGTCTGGGTCCGCAACCCGTCGAGCAACCTGCACCACATCGGGTTCTGGAGCGACGAACTTCCCGCGCAGAGCAGCGCCTTCAGCGCCGGCGGCTGCCCGCTGCAGCTGTGCGGTCGCGCCGGCGGCCAGACGCCGACGTCGTTCGCGTACCACTGGGACGACGAGCTCGGCATCCGTATGGAACTCGTCGACGGCTCCATGCGTGACGTGATGCAGTTCCTCTTCGAGCCCGAATCACCCACGGACTGACGAGAGGGGTCGTCCCAGCTCAGAGCGCTGAACCCCTTCCGGCCGTTCCCAGTGT
Organism: uncultured Acidimicrobiaceae bacterium; assembly: GCA_963804055.1. Taxonomy (GTDB): domain Bacteria; phylum Actinomycetota; class Acidimicrobiia; order Acidimicrobiales; family RAAP-2; genus Bog-473. The sequence goes on from CAWDOU010000003.1 coordinate 88,369, forward strand.
ACCGCCGATAAGGGTCATTATGTTAAGTCATACAGCAATTTCGGGAGAGGCAGGGAGGCTGGGCCGCCGCGGCCCACTCCTCCGGTATGCGCCGCACGGAGGACGAACCCGGGGCCGACCGTGTGCACGTCACCGGGGCGCGTCCATGCCGGACGCAACCATGCGTCCGACGGCGACATGTGCGTGATGGCACGGCGGACATCTGATCTCGATGTCCCCAGGGCTTCGGACCCAGGGCTTCGGACCCAGGCCTTCGGACCCAGGGCTTCGGACGTCGACAGATCCGTGGCCCTCGGGACACCCAGGACATTTCGGAGGCTCCTGAGGGCTCGTGGGGACCGTGCCGGACGGGCCGACGCATGGTGCTGCAGGGCGACGACCTACGGCGGCCCCCGGTATGCGGGCGGGACCGGATGCAGTGGCGTGGTGGGTCGGAGGGGCCCGCAGGGACGCCGGCCGGTTCACACGGCCCCCGCTTCCCCGTCATGGAAAATCGGAAAAGGGTGTTGCTTCGGGGTGCGGAATTGAGTAAAGTGACCGGCAGTAAGGCCCCTCGGTTAAAGGTTCAAAGTCCAGGCGGACGAGAAGGCGAAATACCAGCTGAAGGGCTTGTTTTGGAGGTTCAAATCGAGTACTGTCCCCGGAATGTCCGGGGACTTTTGCGCGGGCGCTTTTGCGCGTGATTTGGTGGGGACGCGGCCCCGATGAGCGTGGCCCCTCCCCCGGCGGATCCCGAGGTCGCCCTGGAGCAGGCGGCGCTCGACCAGGCCCTCGCCGCGCTGGGGTCCATGCGGGAACGCGCCCAGAAGCTTCTGAACGACCTGATTGCGGCGGGAAACCCGGACCTGGACTACGTCGCCGCCCTGTCACGGCGGGTGGGCCTGCTGGCCGACAGCCCGCGTCCGCTTCTCTTCGGGCGGATCGACGGGGAGGACGGCCAGATGTGGCGCATCGGCCGGCGCCACGTGGAGGACACCCGGTCGGATCCCGTCGTCATCGACTGGCGGGCGCCGGTGGCCGTGCCCTTCTACCGGGCCAGTGGCAAGGACGCGTTGGGCTTGACGCGGCGGCGCCAGATCATGGTCGACCGCGGCGCCGTCATGGCCGTGGCCGACGATCTCTTCGGCGAGGGCCAGGACGACGATACGACCACCCGGCTCCGGGGCGGCGATGCCCTGCTGGCCGAGCTCGAGCGGGCCCGGACGGGCGAGATGCTCGACATCGTCGCCACGATCCAGGCGGAGCAGGACGAGATCATCCGCGCCCCCCTCGACCGGTTGCTGACGGTCCAGGGCGGGCCGGGAACGGGCAAGACGGCGGTGGGCCTGCACCGGGCCGCCTTCCTTCTCTACAACCATCCCGAGCTGAGTCGCGAAGGTGTCCTCGTCCTCGGGCCGAGCCGGGCCTTTCTGCGCTACATCGCCCAGGTGCTCCCGTCCCTCGGAGAAGAGGCGGTCGTCCAGACGACCATCGGCGACATCGCGCCCAAGGCCAAGGTGCGCGCCGAGGAAACGATGGCCGTACGTCGCATCAAGGGCGACGCGCGCATGGGCACCCTCCTCCGTCGCGCCCTCGAGGCACGGCGGCAGCCACTCGAAGAGGACGTCGCTCTGCGCGTGCGCTTCGCCCGCGCGACCCTCACCCGGGAGCGGGTCAACGACCTCGTGGCCTCCATCGTCGCTCGACCCGGCCCCTACAAGGCGGGCCGTCTGGCCCTGCGCGCACGCCTGGTGAGCGAGGCGCGTGCGGCGTTCCGTTCTTCGGGGCGCCTGGGTGCCGACGAAGCCTGGTTCGAGGGTGAGCTCACCGCATCCGAGGAGTTCGGGTCGCTCCTCGACACCCTGTGGCCCTCCGTCTCCCCCACCACCTTGGTACGTGACCTCCTCTCGTCACGAGAGCAATTGGAGCGAGCCGCCGCAGGTGTCTTCTCGCCGGATGAGTGGCAACTCCTGCTGCGCAGCCGCGGCTCGACCGTCTCGTCCACCGCATGGAGTGTCGACGACCTGGCCCTGCTCGACGAGGCGGCCTTCCTCACCGGAGGCCGCACGCGCTCCTACGGCCACATCGTCGTCGACGAAGCGCAGGACCTGACACCCATGCAGTTTCGAATGATCGCACGGCGCGCGCCCTCAGGCTCCATCACGGTGCTCGGTGACCTGGCACAGGCAACCGGACCATGGACGTACGCGCACTGGGGCGAGGTCCGGAGCCTTCTGCCCGACGCATCCCCGTACCACCACGACGAGCTGACGCTCGGCTACCGCGCCCCGGGCCGCGTGCTCGACTTCGCCTCCCGGCTCCTGCCCGTCGCCGCCCCGGGCGTCCAACCGACCACATCGATCCGGCCGGGCCGGACCGATCCCACCCTCATGCTGGTGCGCGAGAACGAGCTGGCCAACGCTGCTCTGGCCGAGGCGGTCGCGTTGGCCGAGGAGCACGCGCTGGTCGCGGTGGTGGTCCCCGAGGACCTGGTGGCCGCAGTGACACGGTCCGCCCGGCGAAACCCCCTGGTCGGCGTCCTCGAGCGCGACGCCATGGCCCGGCCGGTGACGATCGTCCCCGCACCCGCAGCCAAGGGCCTGGAGTTCGATGCCGTCGTCGTAGTCGAGCCCGCCGCCATCGCCGGCCACGACGGCCGGGGCCTGCGGTTGCTCTACGTCGCCATGACCCGCCCGATTCAGCACCTCAGCATGGTGCACGCCCAGCCGATCCCCACGCCTCTCCTCGGCTGAACGGAGCAGCGGTCCCCTACGATCGCCCCCATGGCATTCGACGTCGACGGCAAGGTCGCCCTCATCACCGGCGGGAGCAACGGCATCGGGGAGGGGGTCGCCCGGCATCTGGCCGGGAGGGGCGCACGGGTGGTGATCGCCGACATCGACGTCGCGCGGGGCCAGTCGGTCGCCGATGAGATCAGCGGTCGGTTCATTCGGACCGACGTCACCGACCCCTCGGCCAGCACGGCCGCCGTCGCACTCGCACTGGAGGACTTTGGCGGTCTCCACATCGCCCATCTCAATGCCGGCGTCACGTCGTGGTGCGGCATGGGCGACGATTTCGACCCGGAGGCCTACCGGCGTTCGATGGCCATCAATCTCGATGGCGTCGTCTACGGGATTGCCGCCGCCCGGCCCGCCATCAAGGCGAGCGGTGGCGGCACCATCGTGGCGACCGCATCCATGGCCGGCCTCGTGGCCACTCCGTTCGATCCGATTTATGCGGCCAACAAGCACGCTGTCGTCGGCCTGGCCCGCTCCCTGGGCCAGGTCTATGAGCCCGATGGCATCCGCGTCCATGCGCTCTGTCCGTCGTTCGCCTATACCAACATCATCAAGGGATCGGAGCAGACGCTGCTCGACATGGGATTCCCGATCATCGATGTCGCCGACGTGGTCGACGCCTTTCAACGCATCCTCGACGCGGAGTCGACCGGTCAATGTTGGTACGTGGTCGCAGGGCGACCGAGCGAGCCCTTCCAGTTCCGCCGTGCTCCGGGGCCGCGGCTCGACTGAGCGCATGCCGATCACTGGCCGTGTGGTTGGCTACAATTCCTGAGACGACCGGGGATGGGTCCCCCCGGGGGGCCTCGGCCCCGAAACCGCCGACACCGACATGGCTGATGGCTCCTGAGCGGCGGCACGGGAGGCCCTTCCTTGGACGACGATCAGCCACAGACACACCCGCCGGGGGATGCGCTCGACCAGGCACTCGTGCCGCGCTTCGGCTTTTCCGCTGCCGCGTTGGTCGCCATCTTCGTGGGAGCTGCGATCGGCACCGTCTCCCGGTATCTCCTCGATGCCGACCACCCGGTCGCGCAGGGCCACTTCCCGTGGGTCACCCTGCTGATCAACCTCACCGGCTCGTTCGCCATCGGGCTGGTCGTGCCGTTGACAGAACACATGGCGACCCGCGCCCCCCTCGCCCGCCCCTTCCTTGTCGTCGGTATCCTCGGGGGCTGGACGACGTACTCCACGCTGGCCGTCGAATCCACCCTGCTCGCCAAGGACGGGGACATCGTGAGCTTCGTCGTCTACCTGACCGCCACGGTCGTCGTCGGCGGAATGCTGGTGGTCGCCGGCAATGCCCTCGGCCGCCGGTTGGTGCCCGCGTGAGCTCCTCCCCCACTCTCGGCCTGGCCCTCCTCGTGGCGCTCGCCGGTGGCGCGGGCGCCGTCCTGCGCGCCGTCCTCATCCACCACGTCGGCGTGCGGCGTGACGACCCGCTGCCCCTCGGGACGATGCTGGTCAACGGGTCGGGCTCGCTCCTCCTCGGCATCCTGACCGGGTTGTCGCTCTACCACGGCCTCGGGTCGCACCTTCTCGCCGTCATCGGGGTCGGGCTCTGCGGCGGGTACACGACCTGGTCCACGGCGAGCTGGGAGACCGTGCACCTGCTCCGCACGGGCCACCGGCAGATCGCCGCCGCCTACACACTGGGCGGGCTCGCCGTCTGCCTCGCCGCTGCCGCCGCCGGCATCGGCCTCATGGCGCTGCTCTGACGGTCAGTCCTCGAAGGCCTCGGGAGGCGGACAGGTGCAGACCAGGTTGCGGTCCCCGTACGCCTGGTTGATCCGGGCCACCGGGGGCCAGTACTTGGCGGCCGTCTGCCCGGCCGGATAGACCGCGGTCCGACGGTCGTACGCCCGCTCCCACTCCGAGACCAGTGCGGCCGCGGTGTGGGGAGCCCCGCGCAGCGGACTGTCCACCACGTCCCAGCGACCCGACGCCACCTCCTCGATCTCGGCCCGGATGGCGATCATCGCATCGCAGAAGCGGTCGAGCTCGGCAAGGTCCTCGCTCTCGGTCGGCTCCACCATGAGGGTTCCCGCCACCGGGAAGCTCACGGTCGGAGCGTGGAAGCCGTAGTCGATGAGGCGCTTCGCCACGTCGTCGACCGTGACGCCGGTGGCCTTGGTCAGGCCCCGCAGGTCGAGGATGCACTCGTGCGCCACCAGCGCGTGCTTCCCCGTGTAGAGGATCGGGTACGACGGTGCCAGGCGCGCGGCCACGTAGTTCGCGGCCAGAACGGCCGACTTGGTGGCGTGGGCCAGACCCTCCCCCGACAGCATCCGGATGTAGGCCCAGCTGATGGCCAGAATCCCTGCGCTGCCGTAGGGCGCCGCACTGACCGGGCCGATGCCGTCGCGTTGCGCCGGGCGCGGATGCATCGGATGCGTCGGCAGGAAGGGCACGAGGTGCTCGGCGACCGCCACCGGCCCCACTCCCGGTCCGCCCCCGCCGTGGGGGATGCAGAAGGTCTTGTGCAGGTTCAAGTGCGAGACGTCGCCGCCGAAGTGTCCCGGCTCGGCCAGGCCGAGCAACGCGTTGAGGTTCGCCCCGTCGATGTAGACCTGACCACCGTGCTGGTGGACCAGCGCGCACATGTCGCCGATGCCTTCCTCGTAGACGCCGTGCGTCGAGGGGTAGGTCACCATGATGGCGGCCAGCCGCGCACTGTGCTCCTCACACTTGCGACGGAGGTCCTCCAGATCGACCGTGCCATCCTTCAGCGCTCCCACTACGACGACCCGCATGCCGGCCATGACGGCGGACGCGGCGTTGGTGCCGTGGGCGCTCGACGGAATGAGGCAGACGTCCCGCGCCTCCTCGCCCCGTGAGCGGTGGTAGGCCGCAATGGCGAGGAGCCCTGCCAACTCCCCCTGGCTCCCGGCATTGGGCTGCACGGAGACCTTGGCGTAGCCCGTGACCCGGGCCAGCCAGTCCTCCAGTTCGTCGATGAGCGCCAGATACCCGGGCGTGCTCTCGATCGGCGCAAACGGGTGGATGTCGGCGAATCCGGGCAGGCCGACCGGCTCCATCTCCGTCGTCGCGTTGAGCTTCATGGTGCACGACCCGAGCGGGATCATCCCGCGGTCGAGTGCGAAGTCCTGATCGGACAGGCGTCGCAGGTAGCGCAGCATCGCCGTCTCGGAGTGGTGCTCCGAGAAGACCGGATGCCCCAGGATCGGCCCCCGGCGCAGGAGGGTCTCGGGCATGGAGCTGTCGGCGGTCTCGGCCCCGTCCTGGACCCCGAAGGCCCCCAGGACGGCGGCGCAATGCTCCACAGAGGTCGTCTCCCCGCACGAGAGCCCGACATGGTCTGCATCGACCAGTCGGAGGAGGACCCCGCGGCGACCAGCCTCCTCGACGATGGCCGCGGCCCGGCCCGTTGCCTCGACGATCACGGTGTCGAAGAACTCGCGATGGACGAGGCTGAAACCGGACTGCTCGAGCGCGCCCGCAAGGCCAGCGGCACGCCGGTGGACACGGCGGGCGATTCCCCGCAGCCCCTCCGCCCCGTGGTACACGGCGTACATGGATGCCACGACCGCCAGCAGGACCTGCGCGGTGCAGATGTTGGACGTTGCCTTCTCGCGGCGGATGTGCTGCTCACGCGTCTGCAGCGCGAGCCGGTAGGCCGGCCGCTCCTCCGCGTCGATCGAGAGCCCGACGAGACGTCCCGGGAGGTCGCGCTCGAGGCCGCTCTTCACGGCCATGAACGCCGCATGCGGCCCGCCGTACCAGAGCGGGACGCCGAAGCGCTGCGAGGAGCCGACGGCGACGTCAGCACCCCACTCCCCCGGCGGCTTGAGCAGCGTCAGCGCCAGCAGGTCGGCCGCGACGGTCACCAGCGCGCCCTTGACGTGCGCTTCGGTCGTCAGGGCCTCGAAGTCCCGCAGGGCGCCAGAGCATCCCGGGTATTGCTGCACCATCCCGAAGTAGTCGCCCGGAGGCGCACCCGCTCCCAGGTCGACGACGTCCACGACGAGACCCAGTGGACCGAGGCGCGTCGCCAGCACGGCGATGGTCTGGGGGAGGCAGTCGGCGTCGACGATCACCCGGTTCGACTCGCTGGTGGCGCGGCGGCGCATGAGCGTGACGGCCTCGGCCACTGCGGTGCTCTCGTCGAGCAACGAGGCGTTCGCCGTGTCGAGCCCGGTGAGATCGGTCACCATCGTCTGGAAATTGAGGAGGGCCTCCAATCGACCCTGACTGATCTCGGGCTGGTAGGGCGTGTAGGCCGTGTACCACGCCGGGCTCTCCAACACGTTGCGCCGGATGACTCCCGGCGTGATGGTCCCCGAATAGCCCAAACCGATCATGGGCTCGGCGATCGTGTTGGCGGCGGCGAGCCGCCGGAGCTCGTCGAGCACCCGGTGCTCGGAGACAGCCGGCGGGAGGTCGAGCGTGCCGAGGCTCCGCACACTGCCCGGAACCGCGGCGTCGACCAGCGCGTCGACCGACTCGTAGCCGAGGACCTTGAGCATCCCCTCGTGCTCTTCGTCCGAAGGGCCGACGTGACGACGCACGAACTCCTCGAAGGGCTCGAGGGCTTCGGACCGGTTGCCGACGGACTGCTCACTCACGGGGATCTCCTCAGTGTCCCGCGCTCACGCGGAACTGGTCGGACGTCCTCCCCGCTCTGTCACTGGACCTGAGAGCCTCACCGTGACGAGCACGGCTTCCACCTTCGGTGCGGACGTCGGGCGCCCGCTTTCCAGAGTTGCCTCGCCGGAGCGGTATGTCGGCCTGAGAGTTTCTCGGGGAGAGTTGCTCCTCCGGCGTCCCCTCGCCTGCATGCTGCGGGGACTCTGGCGCTCCGGTTCAAACGGCGTATTCAGTTGTGTGGCCCACTCTACCGGACGGCCTCCCGACGCCCGGTGTCCCCGGGCTATTCGCTCTCCTCCCGGATGGGCCACAACGGCGGTCGCACCAGACGGGCCGGGAGGTCCCGCCCGCGCTGCACGATGGTGATCGCATCCCCGTCCAGCAGGCGGGCATCGGCGTCCACGAAGCCGAGCCCGATCCCCCGTTCCCGCATGGGCGAGAAATTGCCGCTCGTCAGGATGCCGACCTGGTCCACGCCCTCAAACAGCAGCGAGCCGTCCCGGAGCGGTTGCCGCCCGTCGGCCACGAAGCCCCGGAGCCGCCGAGCGGGGCCGCTCGCCCGCTCCTCCTCCAGGGCGGCGCGGCCGGTGAAGGCACCCTTGTCCCACCCGATCACCCAGCCCAGGCCTGCCTGCAGCGGGGTGATGCCCGGGCCCAGTTCGTGGCCGTGCAATGGGAGCCCCGCTTCGAGGCGGAGGGTGTCGCGTGCCCCGAGTCCCGCCGGGGCGATGCCCTGGGCCAACACCGCCTCCCAGAAGGCCGCCGCCGCCTCGGCGGGAACCGCGCATTCGACACCCTCCTCACCGGTGTACCCCGTGCCGGCGACCAGGCACGTGGCACCGGCCCACTCGAAGCGCGCCACGGCGAAGCGATGCACCGTGGCGGCCTCCGGCGACATCTGGGCCAGGCGCGAGCGCGCCTCGGGCCCCTGGATGGCGATGACGGCCCGCTCGTCCGTGACGTCGCTCCCACCGAGGGCCGCCACGACATCGGTGGTGTTCGAGGCGTTGGGCATCACGTCGAACCGCTCTTCGTCGACCCACCACACGATGATGTCGTCGACCACGAACCCGTCCTCGTCGAGGAGATGGGTGTACTGGGCCCGACCGGGATGGATACGGGTCAGGTCGTTGCTCAAGGAGTGCTGGAGGTGCTCGAAGGCATCGCCGCCGTGGACGCGCACGGTCCCGAGGTGGCTCACGTCGAACGCGACCGCAGAGGCACGACAGGCCCGATGCTCGGCCACCGTTCCCGAGGGGTACGCCAAGGGCATCTCCCAGCCGCCGAACGGGACCATCTTGGCCCCGAGGGCCACGTGTGACGCGTGCAGCGGTGAGACCCGCAGCGGGCCTACGGCACTGTCGACGGTCGTCACCCAGCCAGACTATGCCGCTCCGGACAACAGACCGTGTGACGCAATCAGCGAGGCGAAGTCGCGCTGGTACACGATGGAGATGGGCACCTCGGGGTAGAGCTCGCGCATGCGACGCACCTTGCGGTTCTTGCGGGTGACCAGCCGCTGATCGGCCGTCGTCAGCTCAATGAACACGCCGCGACGGGGCAGATAGAAGTCCGGCCGGAACCCGGAGACGGGCGAGCCGTCACTGTCCCACGCCAGTGGGAACTCGACGGGCTCGTACTCCCACCGCTCTCCCGAGAGGTCGAGGAGGGTGGCGAAGAGGCGCTCGGACGGATGGGCGAAACGGACCTGCCCTGCGGGCACGCAAGCCGGGTGATGCAGGCGCCCGACACGCGCGTGGTCCGTCGAGGTCACTCCCCCGAGGCCCGCGCGTGCACTCGGGTGGGCCGGCTCTTGGCCGGCGCGTCCTTGGTGGCGGCGTCGAGACTCACGATGTCGGCGTCCAACTCTTCGACCACGCCCGCCAGCGGCACGATGTTGAACACGCCCTGCCCTCCGGCCAAGAGGTCGACGACCTCGCCGTTGGAGCGGGCCAGCACCGAGCTGGTCCCCGTCAGAACGAGGTTGGCCGACGCCAGGTCCGAGCCCAGTCCCTCGCGCAGGCATTCGACGGCGCGGCGGGCGGACTGCAGCGACACCCCCGAGTCGAGCAACTGCTTGATCACCTTGAGCTCCAGCACGTCGGAGTAGGCGTAGACCCGACGCGAGCCGCTCCCCTTGGCCGCGGCCACGGAGGGCTGCAGCAACCCCGTCCTGGCCCAGTAGTCGAGTTGCCGGTACGAGATCCCCACGAGACCACACACCTGCGGCCCATGAAACCCCCCGACACGGGGTACGGCGTCGTCGACCATCACACCTCCCTGCAATCCCACTCCTGCGCTGCCACTCCAACCGGGCACTCTACTGCACGGCGGACGACAAAGCAGTAGTTACGACTGCGTCATTCGGGAGGATTCTCGGGACCCGACGGCTCCCAGGGCCAGACCAGGACCGCTCCGAGCACGGAGAGCCCGACCCGGCGGCCAGGCTCCAGCGGCTGGCCGCCCGTGACCCGTACCACCAGCTCGGGCAGGCTCCCGGCTTCGGGGCGAACCCGCACCACGGCATCGTGGCCGTAGTACTCGTAGCTCTGGACCCGGGCCGTCACCCCGCCGCCGGGAGGGTCATCGAGCCTGATCTGCTCCGGCCGCACCATGACCCGGGCCCGCCCCTGGTGCGGCGACCCGTTCCCGGCGACGACGGCGAGGCTGCCCAATCCCGTGGTCGCGCGCCCGTCGTGGACCTCGCCCTCGAGCACGTTCGACTCCCCCAGGAATTGCGCCAGATCCACGTCGCCCGGCCGGCCGTACAGGGCCGCCGGCGTGTCGAGCTGCGCAATGACGCCATGCCGCAACACGGCCACCTGGTCCGCCATCGACAGCGCCTCGTCCTGATCATGGGTCACCAGGATCGAAGTCGTGCCGGCCTGGCGCAGCACCGCGTGGACGTCCGATCGGACCGAGGATCGCATGGCGGCGTCGAGCGAGGAGAAGGGCTCGTCGAGGAGGACGATCTCGGGCCCGATGGCGAGCGCCCGGGCGAGGGCGACCCGTTGCTGTTGGCCGCCGGAGAGTTGGTGGGGGTAGCGCCGGCGGTACCCGGACAACCCCACCAACTCGAGGAGCTCGTCGACCCGATTCCGGCGATCCGGGCCTCGGGGCAGGCCGAAGGCGACGTTGCGCCCAACGCTCAGATGCGGGAAGAGCGCTCCCTCCTGTGGGACGTAGCCGATGCGGCGCCGCTCGCTCGGCGTGAAGCGCCGGCCGGCGTCGTCGACCAGATCCTGTCCGATGAAGATCTCTCCGTCGTCGGGCCGCTCGAAGCCGGCGACGATCCGCAACAGCGTTGTCTTCCCGCTCCCCGAGGAACCGAGGATCGCCGTGAACGAACCGGGCGGAACGGCCAGGTCCACTCCGCGCAGGACCGGTTGGGGCCCGAATGCCTTGGCCACGCCGACGATGCGGAGATCCTTCACGTCGGCACCAGTGTGGTCCGCCCCACGGGACTCGACGCGTCGATCGTGGCCTGGCCGGCTGCCCCCATGCGAGCGGGCTGTCGGTCGAACCAACGGCCGAGCACGTACCCCGGCACGGCCGCGATGAGCACCATCACGGCCGCATAGGGGGCGGCCTGGTCGTACGACACGTTCGACTCGTAGGCCCAGAACTGGGTGGCGAGCGTCTCCACGTTGGTCGGGTGGAGGACCAGCGTCGCCGTGAGCTCGGTCGCGGTCTCCAAGAAGACCAGCGCGAATGCGGCGACCAGACCGGGGGTCACGAGTGGAAGCGTGACACGCCACAACACGGAGCGACGGCTGACCCCGAGCGACCCGGCGACCTCTTCCAGCCCGACCGGTGCGCGCGCCACGGCCGCACGCACCGCCACGACCGCCAGGGGGAAGAACATGATGGCGTAGGCGACCACGAGCAGCGGGCTGGACTGGTAGAAGCGGCCCTGGAGGAAATGCTCGGTCAGGTACGTGAGGCTCAACGCGATGACGAGGCCGGGGACGGCCAGGACCACCATGTTGGATCGCTCCAGGCCGAGCACACGGCGGCGCGGGAAGCGCACCGACAAGAGGGCGATCGGGACCGCGGCGAGTGTCGCCACCACACCGGCCGCCGCCGCGTAGCCGAATGTGTTCAAGGTGGCGTCGGGCAGGGAGGCCGCAGCGGGCAGCGTGCTGCTCCCTCCCTGGAACAACAGGAAGATGATGGCCCCGACCGGCACGCCGAGCGCCAGGGCGATGAGCAGTCCGAGGCCACCGCACGCCACCACACGGAGGCGCCCCAGTGGCAGGGGTCGAAGCTCCCGGGCCGCGCCCGCCCCCAGCCGCGACGAGCGCCCGTGTCCTCGCACGCTGCCCTCGCTCGCAAGGAGCACCGCGCCGAGCAGCACGAGGATGAGGGAGAGGGCGCAGGCGGCGGGCTCGTTGAAGCCCACCTGGAACTCGTTGTAGATCTCGGTCGTCAGCGTCTGGTAGCCCAGGATCTCGAAGGCGCCGAACTCGGCGAGCACGACCAACCCGACCAAGATGGCCCCGCCGAAGATGGCCAGGCGGGCCTGCCCCACGGTGACGGCCCAGAACGTCCGCACCCGGCCCAGCCCGAGACTGCGCGCCACCTCCTCCTGTGCGGGGTCGGCGGCACGCAAGCTGGCTGCCACCGGGAGGAAGACCAAGGGATAGACGGCCAGGGTCATCACCAGCACCGCGGCCCAGAAGCCCGCGATGGACGGGAAGATCGCCTTCCAACCGAAGCTGACGACGAAGTCCGGGATGCCGAGCGGGATGACGACGAGAATCGCCAGGAGGCGGCGGAACGGGACGTCGGTCCGCTCGACGAACCACGCGGCCAGCGTCCCGACGGCAGCGCTGAGCGCCGTGACGACCACGACGAGCGACACCGTGTTCCAGATGAGCGTGGCGGTGAGGCTCCGGAACAGGAGCTGGTGCAGTTCGGCCCAGCCGACCTGCACGGCCTGGACGATCAGAAAGGCCAACGGCAGCAGCACGGCCACCGACACCAGGACGGCTCCGGCCGTGAGGGCCGGGGGCAACCGGCGCCGGCCGCCGCCACGGCCATGGGCCGCGATGCCCGGCGTCACAGCCGCTGCCTCTCCGACCTGGGCCTTTTCACCCACTCAAAGTTAGGGTGACCTAACCATCACGGTCAAGACCGGGGCGCGTCAAACGGACGAGGGAGCACCCCCGGCGAAGTCCGCCCGCCCCTCCCGTGGGCTGGAGGGCTCGGCGTGGAATCGGACAGGAATGCGACCGGCCCGCCGGGCCTCGGCGCCCGCCTCCACGGCGAGTCGCATGGCCCCCGCCATGGCCACGGGGTCGTGGGCCCGATTGACGGCCGTGGCAACCAGCACGCCGTCACAGCCCAGCTCCATGGCCAGGGCGGCGTCGGACGCCGTGCCGATGCCGGCGTCGAGAATGACCGGGACCTCCACGGCCTCGCGCAGCAGGGCGATGTTGTGCGGATTGCGGATGCCCAGCCCGCTCCCGATCGGGGACCCGAGCGGCATGACCGCCGCACAGCCGACCTGCTGCAGGCGGAAGGCCAGGACAGGGTCGTCGGTCGTGTAGGGCAGCACCACGAAGCCGTCCTCGGCGAGCTGCTCGGCCGCGGCCAGCAGCTCGACGGCATCTGGCAGCAGGGTGCGGTCGTCGCCGATCACCTCCAGCTTGACCCAGTCGGTACCGAAAGCCTCCCGGGCGAGCTTGGCCGTGAGCACAGCCTCCGACGCCGTGGCACAGCCGGCCGTGTTGGGGAGCACGCGCACGCCCTGGTCCAACAGGAGGGACAACAAGGAGCCCCGACCGGCCGCCTCGACGCGCCGGACGGCGACCGTGGCCATGGCGGTTCCCGACGCCCGGAGGGCGGCGGACAACACGTCGAGGCTGGTCATGCCTCCCGTGCCGAGGATGAGGCGGGATCCGAGCACCTCACCGGCGATGCAGAGGCCACTCTCGGTGGGCACTGGCGTGTCGGGACCGGCGTCGTTGCGGGTCACCGGACGACGATACCCCGGCCCCCGCCTATGGTGGCTCGGTGCCGGACCAGACACCGCCCACGGCGTTGACGATCGCCGGTTCGGACTCGGGCGGGGGTGCCGGCGCCCAGGCCGACCTGAAGACATTTGCCGCGCTGCGCGTGCACGGGACGTGCGCCCTCACGGCGGTGACCGCACAGAACACCGCGGAAGTGAGCGGTGTCGTCGCGCTCGAGCCCGCATTCGTGCAGCAACAGGTCGAGGCGGTCCTGGGCGACTTCGCCGTGCGCAGCGTCAAGACGGGGATGCTGGCCACCGCCGGCATCGTCACCGCGGTGGCCGATCTGGCGGCGCGCGGGGTGCTGCCCCAGCTGGTGGTGGACCCGGTGCTGGTGTCCTCGACCGGTCACCGACTCCTGGAGCCCGAGGGGGTCGCCGCCTATCTGCAGTTGCTCCTCCCCCACGCCCTGGTGGTCACGCCGAACCTGCGCGAGGCGGCCGTCCTCGGTGCCACGGAGGTGGAGTCCCTGACGACGCTCGACGCCCGCGTCGACGTGGCCGAGCGCATCAGGAAGACGGGCGCCCGCTACGTCGTGGTGAAGGGCGGCCATCTCACCGACTCCGCCGACGATGTCGTGGCCGGGCCCGAAGGGATCGTCGTCCTGCCGGGCCGGCGGGTCGACACAGGGAACGACCACGGCACGGGGTGCTCCCTCTCGGCCGCCGTGGCCGCCCACCTGGCGAGGGGCTCCAGCGTGCCTGATGCGATCGCGCAGGCGAAGGCGTTCGTGGCCCGGGCCCTGGCCGGAGGCGCGTCGTGGCGGCTGGGCGCCGGGCACGGCCCACTCGACCATTTCGGGTGGTCCGCGTCGCCATAGGCTTGGAGCGTCATGAGCGACGTCACCGAACCGCAGCGACCCCCGGCCCCCGGGGGGATCTCCATGCGTCCGGCCATGATCGTCGTGGGCCTCGCAGCGTTGATCCTCGTCGTCTTCGTGACGATCGGGATCGTCTCCACCCAGTCCCCCGCTGCCGTCAAGCACTCCGATTCCGCCGTCGTCGTACCGGGGATCTCGCTGCGCGCGGTGCAGGCCGCGGGGATGCTCGCGCCGATCGTGACCACGGGTGAGCCGCCCAACAACATCCTCAACGCCGTCTCCCTCCCCGCCGGTTCGGTGCGCGTCTCGCACCAGAACAACAGCGCGGGGGCGGGCCAGTACGACGCACAGGTGACCTTCCGTTCGGGCGACTCGCAGGCGGCGCTGCTCGCCTTCTACGCCGCCGACATGAAGCAGCAGGGCTGGCAGATCGCGGACCAGGGCGCGGCAAGGAACGACCCCGGCGCGCTCGAGGTCCTGGGCAAGCTCGCCGGCTCGGACGGCTACTACTGGGAGATGGGTGCAACGGTGAACGCCACGAGCTTCAGCGCGGGCGGCCCGGCGCGCGGCACGACCGACTTCACCGTCCGGCTCTTCCAGGTTCCCGACCCCGAGTCAGCGCGCCCTCGGGCGCGCCGGGTCGGCGGGCGCTCAGACCGTCGCCGCGTTGGCGATCGTCGCCGTGCCCCTATCCGGTGCCAGGAGGTCGGTGGGCGGTGCCGGCTCGGCCAGGAGATAGGCCCACACGAAGAAGTTGATCGGGTAGAGCAGGTAGCCCACGCGTGGATCGGGGGCCAGCAGGATCAACGCGGACATCACGACGCCGGCGATCATGCAGACCTCGGCCGCCGTGCCCGGGGTGCGGCGATAGAGGTGGCGCGCCAGCAGCACCGCCAGCACGATCCCGACCGCCAGGGGCAGCGCCCTGCTCAGCGAGGGGAACTCGCTGACCAGCACGTGGCCGGGCAGGGCGCTGGCGGCCGTCGTGGGGATCTTGCTCAGACCGAGTGGGAAGAGGACGACGTCGTCGATGAGCGCGA
Organism: uncultured Acidimicrobiaceae bacterium; assembly: GCA_963804055.1. Lineage (GTDB taxonomy): Bacteria > Actinomycetota > Acidimicrobiia > Acidimicrobiales > RAAP-2 > Bog-473. Next base: position 103,634 of record CAWDOU010000003.1, read on the forward strand.
ACGGGCCCCTGAGTGCGAACGGGAAGATCGTGGGGACGGCAACGACGATCATCCCCGCCAACATGGAGAACGGCCGCCGCTCGCCGTGCCGCCCTCGAGCGGCGAACAGCGCCAGCACTGCGAACGGCCACGCCGTGAACTTCATGGCGGAGGCAATGCCGAAGACGACACCCGAGGCGAACGGGCGTCGCCGCTGAGCCAGCACGATCGCCAGGAGCAGGAACGCCACGACCGGAATGTCGTCGCCTCCCGTGGCCAACGGCAACGAGGCCAGGGGGAGGATGATGAGCGCCTGGAGGGCGCGGATCTTCCGCCGCCCGTCGGCCCGGCAGAGGTAGAGCGCGACGGCGGCGACGGCGAGCGTCGTGAGGCAGAAGAAGATCCGGGCGTCGCTCAGCCCGTTGTTGGGCCAGATCTCACTCGGAATGCCGGCCACGGCCATCAGCGGCAGGTACGGCAGGAACCCCTCGAAGTCCGGCTGACCCGGCGGGTGGTACCGGACCGCATGGGGCAGCCGGACGATCGTGTGATACGGGTCCTGATCGTGCACGAGGTCCTGTCCACCGACCTCCACCGTCACGACCTCGGGCTGCTGGTGGGATCCGGCCACGCCGTCGAAGCGCCACAGGATCTCGAAGCCGAGCGGAATGGCCAGGGAGCCGGCGAACACGCAGACCGCCACCACGATCCGCGTCAGCCACGCGCGCCGGTGCTGGCGTTTCGTCAGCGCGTGCCCCGGCTGCCGGCGGCGGGCACGCCGCACGGTCGCGGCCAGCACACCTGAGGCCACGGCACCGAAGAAGAACGGCAGCAGGGCCATGCGACCCCACACCTGGTACAGCGCGTTGGTCGACGTGGCGATGGTGAGGAGGGCGAACAGCGCGCTGACGCCGTACAACAGCGCGTCGCCCAGCTCGGGCGGGATCCGCTTGATGCGCCCCCACAGGCGCAGCCACTGCTCGGCCACCGGTGAGGCCCAGGTCGGGATCGTCGTCGCGGAATTGTTCGAGCATGGCCTCGCAAAAGCCTCGCACACAGGGGTGACGCGGAAAGGAACCCTCGGGTGATCCTAGAGGTGGAGTTGACGGACGTAGAACGCCAATTCGGCCTCCAGGCATGCGGTCAGGGTGTCCGCCCGCCGGAAGCCGTGCCCTTCGCCCTCGAAGAATTCCAGGTCACAGTGGGTTCCCGCTGCCCGCAGGGCCTCGCGCATGCCCTCGGCCTGTGCGGCCGGCACCACGGGGTCTTCGGTCCCCTGCAGCAGGAGCACAGAGCCCCGCAGGGAGCCGGCGCGCTGGACCGGCGAACGCTCCTCGTAGAGCTGGCGCGCCTCGGGGAGCGGCCCGATCAGCCGATCGGTGTAGTGGGCCTCGAAATCGTGGGTGGTGGCGACCAGGCCCAGCAGGTCCGTGACGCCGTACCAGGAGACGCAGGCGGCGAAACCCTCCCCGGCGGCCAGTGCGTTCAGGGCCGTCATGCCGCCTGCACTGCCACCCCGGATGGCCATCCGCTGAGGATCGATCTCGCCCTGGGCGGCCAGGTGGAGCGCAGCGTCGAGGCAATCCTCGGAGTCGGCGACGCCCCACAGGCCCCAGAGGGCGCAGCGGTAGGCGCGCCCGTAACCTGAGCTGCCGGCGTAGTCGACGCAAGCCACCGCGAAGCCCCGGGTCGTGAAGAACTGCACCGTCAGGTCCAACCCGGCCTGGCACGACGACGTCGGGCCGCCGTGGCACCACGTGATCAGCGGGGGGGCGCTCCCGTCCGGCCCCTGCGTGGCGCGTCGCGTCGGACGGAAGAGCGTGCCGTACACGGGGCGTCCGGTCCGCCCTGTGAGCACGAAGGGCTCCCCTGTCGCCACGTCGTCGCTCCCCAGCGAGACCGCGGCTGCGGGACGCAGCGCGCTGGCCCCTCCCCCGGCGCCCCAGATCCAGACGGTCGACGGCACCTCGGGCGTGCTGCCGATGAGGGCGACGCCGTCCGCGTGCGCGCAGAGCGCGGCAATGGAGACGCAGGGCTGGGCCACCTGCTGCGGCCCCGTCGCATGGTTGCCGTCGAGTCGGACGAGGGCATCGCGCCCCGCGGCCGTCATCCGGGCCACCAGCGTCCCATCCGCCGTCTCGACCATCGTCTGCTGGCCCAGTACCCAATCGGGCCCGTGGAATTCGGCTTCGGCAGCGGTCACCCGGACGGGCTCCCGCGCATCGCCGACGCGGCCGGAGTGGCGGTAGGGCTGCCACCAACCCGCCCGATCCGAAACGAATCGCATCGTCCCGTCCCGTCCCCAGTCGGGCTGACCGACCGACTCGTCGGGGCCGCCGGCGACGCGTCGCGCCGGGCCGGCGGCCCGTAGCCGCGCGTGCGCGTGCGCGCCGCAGCGGGCGTGACCGAGGGGCTGGAGTAGGAGGATCGAGGCGTCCCACGGCATGTCCGGGTGGTCCCAGGCGACCACGGCAAGACGGTCGCCGGCGGGATGCACCCGTGGTGCGCCGAAGAAGTCGTGCCCCTCGACCAAGGTGGACTCGCACGGCGATGGGCCGCGCGTCGACAGGGCCACGATGCTGCGCGACGGCCGCTCCGTACCTGCGGCGTGGACCTCGCGCACGGCCAGGACCCACTCGCCGTCCGACGTCGCGCTGAGCCCACCGTGGCGGTGGATCTCGTCGGCCGGCGGCATGCTGCTCAGCGCCACCGGCGCCGCCGCACCGGATGCCTCCGGACCTGCCGCGCCGTCACAGAACCAGACCCGCTGATCCGACTGGTCGACATAGGCGAAGGCACCGGCCGACCGGCCGGGCACGAGACACAGAGCCCCACCGCCGTACTCGTTGACCCTGCTGCGGATGCTCACACCCTGCGGCGAGTGATCCGTCAGCCCATCGCCATCCGCCCGCACGACCACGGTGCGACCCGCCTCAGCCGGGCGGGACTCGAGCCAGTAGACCGCCTCCCCGTCCGAACACACCTCGGACAACGAAACCTTGGCGCGGGCCACGTCTCCCGCGGCCAACGGAGAGTCCCAACCCCCATAACCTACGAACGTGGTCACGGTCCGAACGTACCCGTTGCAACCGGACGTACCCGAAGACCGGGGCACCGCCCTCTACAGTGAGCACGTGCGCTTTGCGGCCTACCTGCTCTCCAAGGAGGGGGCGGTCATCCGCCCCGCGGTCGTCGAGCTGTCCGACTCCGACCTCCCCGAGGGGGAGGTGCTCATCCGGGTCGAATGGTCCGCCATCAACTTCAAGGACGCCATGGTCACCCGACCCGGGAACCGGGTGGCCCGGAGCTTCCCGCTCGTCCCCGGCGTGGAGCTGGCGGGCAGCGTCGAGGAGAGCTCCAGTGCCGAGTTCACCCCCGGACAACGCGTCCTGGTCCAGGGCTACGACCTCGGCGTGGACCGTCACGGCGGATTCGCCGCCTACGCGCGTGTGCCGGCCGACTGGGTCGTCCCGCTTCCCGACGCCCTGACCTGCCGGACGGCCGCCATCATCGGTCTGGCCGGCTCCACGGCGTTGCTGTCGTTGCGCAGCCTCGTCCATCACGGGACCACGCCCGACGACGGGCCGATCCTGGTGACCGGCGCGTCGGGTGGCGTCGGGAGCGCGGCGGTGGCGCTGCTGGCACATGCCGGCTTCGAGGTCGTCGCTTCCTCCGGCAAGACGGCCGAACACGACTACCTCAAGGAGCTCGGGGCCGCCCGGGTCGTGGGACGTGAGTTCACCGAGGACGACGGGCGGACGTTGGGTCCCCAGCTGTGGGCCGGCGTCGTCGACTGTGTCGGCGGGAGGGCCCTGGCCGAAGCGCTGCGCACGGTCCGCTACGGCGGAGCCGTTGCCGCCAGCGGGTTGACCGGAGGCAACGATCTGACGACGACCGTCTATCCGTTCATTGTCCGCGGCGTCGCCTTGTTGGGCATCGACACCGTGACGACGCCCATCGAGGAACGGCGCGCCCTCTGGCGCGACATGGCCGACGCCTTCCCGCTTCAGCACTGCGAGGAGATGGTGAACGAGGAGATCGGACTCGACGGGCTCACCGCAGCCCTCGACCGGGTCCTCGACGCCGCGGTGCGAGGCCGGATCCTGGTCAACCCCGCGGCGAGGGCGGTACCTCCAGGCTGATCAGGAGCCGGCGTAGACGGGTGAGACCCTGATCGTCCCGTTGCTGCAGGGCCCGATGGCCAGCTGAAACGACGGCGAAGCCGTGGTCGATCCCGGCATCGTCACTGAGGCGGACTCCGAGACGGGACAACTCGTCTCGGAGCCCGTGGGGACGTCGGAGTACTGGTAGGCGAACTGGGCCGTGGAGGACGGCGCAACCGAGAACGTCGAGGGTGGCGCATTGGCCGCGCTCGAGACCGCGACGTTCAGGCCGTCGACCATCGTGACCGTGAGCGGCGCTCCGCTGCCCGAGAAGAGCGCCATCGTGGCGTACCCGTGGACCGAGCACGGCGTCGTCCCCGTGTTGGTAACGGTGATCACGCCGGTGATCGTCCCCGCCCCACCCTCGCCCTGTCCCGGTGATGCGGTGATGTGGCTACAGGCAGACGACGCGGCTGCCGTCGTCGTCGTGGTGGTGGCGGCCGTGGTCGACGTCGTGGTGGGTGCGGACGTGGTCGACGTGGCGGCGCGCGTGGTCGTGGTGACGTTCTTCGGCTTGCTCGGGCTGCTGCTGCACGCGGCGAGGGCCACCCCGGCGCACGCCACCATGGCGAGCGCCCAACGGGAGGACGTCACCCCTCGAAATCCTCGGGCCGTACCGAGTCGAGGAACTGCCGGAACTGACCGACGAGCTCGTCGGGGGTGTCGTCTTCTTCCTCCTCGGCGTCGAGCGCCAGGATGATCCCCTCGGACTCCATCAGCTCGTCGGACACGAAGAGTGGCGATTCGGTCCGCACGGCGACGGCCACTGCGTCAGACGGTCGACTCGAGACGACAGTCCGCTCGTTGCCGCGCACAAGATGCATCTCGGCATAGTACGTGGACGCACGCAACTCGGTGATGATGACCCGCTCCACGTTGATGTCGAGGGCACCCAACATGTCCTTCATCAGATCGTGGGTCAAAGGACGAGGCATCGTCACGCCCTGCAGGGCATAGGCGATGGCCGTTGCCTCCGGGCTCCCGATGAAGATCGGCAGCGTGCGCCCCTCACCCTCGGTCTCCTGCAGGAGGAGCACCGGTGTGTTCGACTGCAGGTCCACCCTGACGGCACGAAGAAGGACACGGACCATGACTGAAATGTAGCGCCCGATTCCGGGCTCGCGTCACCCCCCCAGATGGCGGCGGAGTGCCTGGCGAAGAAGGGTGGCCCGCATCGATTGCCCCAGCGCAGCGAGCTGATCGGCCCCGTCGACTGCCCGTTGCCGTGATTCGGGGTTCCGTTGGCGCAAAAGGGGGATCACCACCTGCTCAATGAGACCCAGCTCCCGATCGGCGGCATTCCTGTAGAGGCGCAGGTGGCGCGGCTCGATCCCGAAGGCCCGGAAGGCCGCGGCCAGGTTGGCCACCGTGAGGGCATCCTCGTCGTAGGTCTCGATCCCGGCCACCATCACGCACTCCACCAGACCGAACCCCTTGAGCCCCGCCAGCTCCTGGGGCGACAGGCCGCTGGCGGCACACAGCTCATCAGCCGACAGGCTCGCGCCGGTGACCATCGCCGCGGCAGGGCCCGACGCGGCGGCCGGTGCGGCCTCGGCCGTCTTGGCGTCTCCCTTGCGCGCGCTTGCCGCGCTCTGTGCCGCCGGAGGACGCGGCGGCGTCGGCGCATCCGGCGTCCGGTGCAGTGCCGCCCCGTTGGTGCGCCCTGTGGGCGCGGGAGACGGTTGTGGTGGTGGTGGAGGTGGTGTCGCCGGACGGCCGGTCAGGGTCGTCGTGGCGTCGTGACGCCGCTCGGCCGCTGTACGGCGTGGCGTGGCCGAGGCGCCGACCGGTTGGGCGGCGGACTCGGGCGCCGGCCCTTTCGGCGCGTCGCCTTCGGCCACCACCTGGAGTCCCGGCTTCGCCTGCTTCTCCTCTGGAAGCCGGGCCGCTCGGCGCGAGGCGTCGGCGAGGATGCGCGCCATCGCCTCTTCGTCTGCCTTGGTCGGCTGCTCGTGTGCGTGTCCCGACGCGACACCGGCCACTGCCACGGCATCCGCGGGTTGTGCCGCCTTGCCGTTCGGCCGCTCGGCACCGACATCGTCACCGAGGTCCCCGTCCGCCAAGCGATCCCGGATGACCTTCAGCGGCAGGAAGTGCTCCCGCTGCTGGCGCAGGACCCAGCGCAGGCGCTCGACGTCGTGGTCGAAGAACTTGCGGTAGCCCGAGGGCGAGCGCTCGGGGTTGACCAGGCCCTGGCTCTCGAGGAACCGGATCTTCGAGATCGTGACGTCGGGGAACTCCTCCCGCAGGAGGGTCAGGACGTCACCGATGGAGAGGTAGGTACGGCTGCTCACTCGTTGCCCGCCACCAGGTAGACGAGCTTGAATTTTCCGATCTGCACCTCGTCGCCCGGCGCCAGCGGCACCTCGTCGATGCGCTCCCGGTTCACATAGGTCCCGTTCAGCGAGCCCACGTCGCGGACCGAGTAGCCCCCGTCCGCCGGGGTGATCTCGACATGCCGACGCGACACCGTGATGTCGTCGAGGAAGATGTCGCTCTCCGGATGACGGCCCGCCTTCACGACGTTCTCACCGAGGAGGTACCGCGAGCCGATGTTCGGGCCGCGCGTGACGACGAGCACGCCGGCGCCGTGCGGGACTTCGACCAAGGTGACATCGGGGTGGTCCTCTGACGTCTCCCCCTCGTCGGTCGGGTGGAGCGTGATGGTGGCGTCATCGCCGTCCGCGAGCAGCGCATGGCCGCACGAGGAACAGAAGTTGACGCCCTCCGGATTGCGGTGCCCGCAGTTGTGACAGAACACGGCGTCCACGGTACCCCACCCCACGAGCGACTTCTCCTGCCCTCATCAGAACCCCGAACGCCAGGTCAGTCGGTGGTCAGGTCACCGTAGGCGACCGCATCGAGGAGGCTGCCCGGGTCCGCGCCCGCCGCGAGCTCCAGTTCACAGAGCCAGCCGTCGCCGTAGGGATCCTGGTTGATCGCCTCGGGCGCTGCCGCGAGCGCGTCGTTCACCGCCGTGACGGTGCCGGCCAGCGGCGCGTAGATCTCCGAGACCGACTTCGTCGACTCGACCTCGCCGAGTTGTCCCCCGGCCTCGACCTCGCTCCCGACGGCGGGCAGATCGACGAACACAATGTCCCCGAGTGCGTCCTGGGCGTAGTCCGTGATGCCGATCCGCACCGCCGTCCCCTCTTGGCGGACCCACTCGTGCTCCGCTGAATATCGGAGGTCGTCGGGGATGTTCATGGGGGGCGACCATACCGGACACCCGGCACGGGCCGCAGGCCCGATGCTCAGGGCAGCGTCCGGGCGATGCGCTCGACGTAGGTCGCCACCAACTCCTCGGACGATGCCAGGTCCGCACCCTCGGCCCAGACGTGCGTGACCGGGTCCACGGGGTCGGGCACGACCAGGGCCCACCCCTGCTCGGAGACGACCTTGATGCCGTCCACCAGGACCAATTCGGCGCCCTCGTCGGTGAGCTGCTCCATCAGGGTCCGCATGACCAGGCCCTTCTGCTCCATGGGGGTGGGCACCTCGCCCTCCAGGATCGGCATGGCGGGGGTGGCGTCGACGATCTCGGACAGGGAGGCCGGGCTCTCCTCGAGGAGCGACACCAGGCGGGCCAGCGCGGCGGCGGCGTCGAGGGCCGGCAGGAACGCCGGGAACACATAGCCGCCGCGCCGGTCGGAGGCGAAGGACACGCCGCCCGACGCCGCGGCCTGGAGGAGGCCCGAGGGCGACAGCGGCGTCAACAACAACTCGACCCCGCGCTCCCGGCAGCGACGCACGGTGCGGTCGCTCGCCGTCACCGGTAACGCCACCCGACGCATGTCGCCCGTCGTGGAGGACAGGTCGATGAAGGCCATGATCGCCTCGTCGTGAGACAGCACGCGTCCCGTCCCGTCGATCAGGGTCAGCCGCTCCCCTCCGGCATCGATGACCGCGCCGAGGTCCGCCCCCGAACCGCGGACGGCGTCCGCCACACCCGCCTCGCTGGCTGCCCGGTCCACCGAGATCATGCCGGGCGTCTGGGCATAGGGGTTGATGCTGAGGACGTCCGCGCCCACCTTCGAGAGCAGGTTGGGCATCACGAAGTTGGCGGCGCCGTAGGACAGGTCGAGGACGAGCTTCAGCTGGCGCCCGGCGTCGCGGCGGAGCCCGAACGCCTCGACGACGTCGGCGGTGTACAGCTCGATCGTGCGGGGTGAGAAGTCGATGTCCCCGATCTCACCGGCGGTGACCCGTCGGAATTCCTCGCGGTGGTACATGCGCTCCACCCGGCGCTGATCGCTCTCGGAGAGGTCGATGCCCCGCTCGTCGAAGAAGCGGATCACCACCGACTGTGGGTCGTCCGGGCTCAACCGGACGGTGAGGCCGGCCCGGTTTCCGCGCATCCGCACGTGGTGCTGCGTGACCGGCACCGTGGCCAGCTCGAGGTCGTTGACGTTGACGCCGACCGAATTGCATCCCACCATGAGGGCCCGCTTCAGCACACGTGCCACCCGGCTGGTGTCACGTGAGGCGGTGATGAACGAGCCCTTCTCGAATCCCGAGGCCCACGCCTTGGCGAGGCGCACCGCCAGCTCCGGGCTGATGTCGACGTTGGCGATGCCCTGCACGCCCTCGGGCCCGAACAGGGTGCGCGACCCGCCGGACTCCCACACGATGGATGCGTTGACCTGGGCCGCCGCCTCCACCACCTTGCCCGGATAGACCTTGACGTCGCTGCGCACCTCGGCGTGGGCCCCGATCAGGCAGCCTTCACCCACGACCGCTCCGGGCTCGACGCGGGCCCCGACCCGGAGATCGCACGATCGGCCCAGGACCGCGCCCTCCACCCGCACGGCCGGCCCCAGGTACGAATTCTCGCCGATGACCGACCGCTGGACCTCGGCGCGGGCCGCCACCTGCGTGTTGGCGCCCACCGTGGTGTACGACCCGAGCACCACGTCCTCGTCGATGGTGCAGTTCTCGCCCACGAAGGTCGGGGACTCGATCCGGACCGAGGGATCGATGGAGGAGCCCTTGCCGACCCAGATGCCGGGACGGAGCTCGAAGCCGGCCACGTCGACGTCGACCTTGCCGTCGAGGATGTCCTCGTGCGCCTGCAGGTAGGCCGCCGTCGTCCCGACGTCCTCCCAGTACCCGTCGGCCACATAGCCGTAGAGGGGCTCCCCGGCCTCCAGGACAGCCGGGAAGACCTCCCCCGAGAAGTCCACCGACCGGCCTTCGGGGATGCGCTCGAAGATCTCCGGCTCGAGCACGTAGATCCCGGTGTTGATGGTGTCGCTGAAGACCTGGCCCCAACCCGGCTTCTCGAGGAAGCGCTCGATGGTCCCGTCCTCACGCGTGATGACGATGCCGAACTCGAGCGGGTTCTCCACCGAGCACAACGCGATGGTGGCCAGCGCACTGCTCTTCTCGTGGAAGGCGATCACCGAGGTGAGGTCGATGTCGGTGAGGACGTCGCCGGAAATCACGAGGAAGCGCTCGGTCAGCTGCTCGCGCGCGTTGCGCACGGACCCGGCCGTGCCGAGCGGTGTCTCCTCGGTGGCGTACACCATGGAGACGCCGAGCTCACTGCCGTCGCCGAAGTAGCTGCGGATCGCGTTCGGCAGGAAGGCGACCGTCACCACGATGTCGGTGATGCCGTGGCGCCGCAGCAGCGACACGATGTGCTCCATCATCGGGCGGCCGACGAGGGGGAGCATCGGCTTGGGCAGGTTGGAGGTCTGCGGGCGGAGCCTGGTGCCCTCACCGCCGGCCATGATCACCGCCTTCATACGGGGCTCCTGCGTGCCGCCCTGCCCTCGCGCAGGGCGCGCCGGGCGGGGCCGATGTAGCTCCCGGCCGCCCACCAGGCGAGGGCCAGCCCGACCAGGCCCGTCACCCAGCCGATGATCCGGATCGGCTCCTGCCAGCCGGCCGTCCCGTAGCCGAGGAGAAACGTCGGGTAGGCGAACATGAGTCCGAATGTGCCCGCCTTGCCGACCCACAACACATCGATGCGCGCCGCGCCCAGCGAGGCCAGCAGGAGCACCATGGCCGACACCAGGACCTCGCGGGCGATGGTGGCGAGGCCGAACCAGAGCGGCACCGCGCCGTAGACCATGATGGAGATCACCGCCGTCCCCACCAGGATGCGGTCGGCGGTCGGGTCGAGCACCTTGCCGAAAGTCGAGACCTGGCCGTAGCGACGCGCCACGAAGCCGTCGACCCAGTCGGTGGCGCCGAGAACGGCGAGGAGGACGGCGGCGGCCGTCTGGCGGTGCGCGCCGAAGAGAAGCCACAGATACAGCGGGATGCACAAGAGCCGCACCAGAGTGATGACGTTGGGAACGGTGAGGATGCGGTCCAGGCCGTCGTCGTCCACGGCCAAGAGTCTAGGGAGTGCCCCGCGACGGCTCCGTCTGTCGTGTGCCAGAGTGGCGCAGTGCCGCGCTTCGAACCGTTCCAGGGCCTGCGCTACCAACCCGAGCTCGCACCGCTGGCGCAGGTCATCGCCCCGCCCTACGACGTGATCTCGGCCACAGAGCGAAACCACCTGGCCTCACGACACCGGGCCAACGCCGTGCTGGTCGAGCTGCCCGAAGCCGATCTCTCGGGGCGGCGCGACCGCTACACCGTGGCCACCGACCTGTTCGTCCGCTGGCAGGACAAGGGCATCCTCGTGCCCGACCCGGTCCCGAGCCTCTATCCCTACCGCATGACCGACACCTCCGGGCGGGCCACGACGGGCGTCATCGGGGCGCTGGGCCTGGCCGAGCCCGGCGAGGAGAGCGACATCCTGCCGCACGAGCAGACGCTCCCCAAGCCCAAGAGCGACCGGCTCGACCTCCTGCGCGCCACGCGGGCGAACCTGTCCCCCATCTGGGGCCTCTCCATGGCGGCGGGCGTGACGGCCACGTTCGACCCGACGGACGACGACCCGGTGGCCGATGTCTACGACGACGACGGGGTCCGGCACCAGCTCTGGGTGCTGAGCGACGCCGACACCGTCGCCGCGGTCGGCGCCGCGCTGGCCACGGCACCCGTCGTCCTCGCCGACGGACACCACCGCTACGAGACGGCACGGGCCTACCAGGCGGAGCGACGCCAGGCCAACGGCGGCGCCCCCGGGCCCTACGACCTGGTCATGGCCCTCGTGGTCGAGCTGGCGGAGGACCAGCTGACCGTCGGGGCCATTCACCGCACGGTGAGCGGGCTGCCCGAGGACTTCGACCTCGTCGGGGCACTCGCCCCATGGTTCGACGTGGTGCGGGCCGGCGCGGCGGACGACCGCACGCTCGGGGCATTGGCGGACTCCCACTCGCTGGCCCTGGTGACCGGCGGCCAGGCCTACCTGCTGCTGCCGCACGCCGAGGTCCAGGAGCAGGCGGGCAACGACCTCGACTCCAACCTCATCGCCACGGCGCTGGCGGCGCTGCCACCCCACGAGGTGATGCACCGCCACAGCGTCGCCGAGGCGATGGAGGCCCTCCGGGACGGCGAGGGCCAGGCGGCCTTCCTCCTCCGGCCGGTGACCGTCGCACAGATCGACGAGTGGGCCAACGAGCGCCGCCGCATGCCTCCCAAGACGACGTTCTTCAGCCCCAAGCCGCGGACGGGCATGGTGTTCCGGTCGCTCGAGCTCCCCTGAGGTGACCTGATGCACGACTCGGTGACCATCCACATGGCGGCTCCGCCCGAGGCCGTGTGGGACCTCGTGAGCGACGTCACACGGATCGGGAGCTACAGCCCCGAGACGTTCGAGGCCGAATGGGTCGAGGGCGCGACCGGGCCGGCTGTGGGCGCCCGCTTCCGGGGTCACGTGAAGCGCAACGGGATCGGGCCCGTCTACTGGACCACCTGCACCGTGTCGACCTGCGAGCCCGGCAAGGCGTTCGCCTTCGGGGTGGGCAGCGCGGGCAAGCCCCCGCTGAACGTGTGGCGCTACGACATCGCGCCCGCGGCCGGAGGATGTGACGTCACCGAGTCCTTCACCCTGAGCCCGACCCTCGGCCTCCGCCTCTACTGGGCCCTGTGGGGCTGGTCGCGGGGCAAGGTCAATCGCAAGGGCATGCGCACGACGCTCGAACGGATCCGGGACGAGGTCGAAGCCCGTCCGGCGTCCTAGAGGTGGAGGACCGCCCCAGCGCCCTGCTGCACCTCGAGCTCGGGGACGCCACGCCGGAGGAGGCGGACGCCCGGGCGCACCAGATGGCGCAGCGTCCGGGGGTCGAACGGGTGACATGGTGGGACAACTGTGCGTTCGAACGCACCGACCTGCCCAGGCGCGTGCGCGACGGCCCCTCCCTTCTCGTGGTCGAGGCACGTGAGGGGTACGAGGCCCCGGCCCCGCCACCCACGGTCTCGGAGTCCCACACCTTCCACCGCTTTCCACGACCCAGCCAGGGCATCCTCACCGGCACACCGACCCTGGGGCTCATGATCGTGTGGATCAGCCCCAGGACCCCGGAGCTGGCCCGCAGCCTGCGCGACTGGGGCGACTTCGTCCACATCCGCCACATCGCGGCGGCGGCCATCCCGGGCTTCACCCAGATCTCGGTCTACGAGAACGCCGCCGCGGCCGACCCGCGCTACATGCACTTCTACGAGTTCGACAACGCGGAGGCCGAGGCCACGTTCACCACCATGATCGACCACGTGGCGCCGCGCCTCGGTGGGCTCGACAGCCCGGACTACACGCAATGGGCGGACTGGCGGCCACCCGGTGGGCGGCTCTTCTACTGCAACACCTTCACCCGCCTGGGCGAGGTCGCGCCCTAGTCGACCGTCCAGCTCGACCCGGACCGCAGGAGCGCCTCCACGTCGCCCAGGCCACGCTTGCCCTGGGCCTCGGTGATCTGCTCGGACATCTGTGACCCGTACTCGGGGCGCTCGACGGCACGGAAGACGCCGATCGGGGTCGGCTCGTAAGGGCCGCGGGCCAGACGGGAGAGCGCGAAGGCGAGGCCGGGGTCCTCCCGCTTCTCGTCGTGGACGAGCAGGGCGTCGCGGCCCACCTCGGCCACCGACACGATCTCGAGGCTGCCGTCGGCGCGCTGGACGACGCCGCGCTCCTCGCCCTCGCCGCCGAAGAGGATGGGCTCACCGTGCTGCAGGGGGATGAGCATGTTGGCGCGGGCGTCGCGGCTCGTGATCTTCTCGAAGGCGCCGTCGTTGAAGACGTTGCAGTTCTGCAGGACCTCGACGAAGGCGGCGCCGTTGTGCTGGTGCGCCCGCCGGAAGGTCTCCTGCATGTGGGCCCGGTCCATGTCGTGGGTCCGGGCCACGAAGGTGGCCTCGGCACCCAGCGCCAGCGACACCGGGTTGAACGGGGTGTCCACCGATCCGAACGGGGTCGACTTGGTGACCTTGGCCACCTCCGACGTCGGCGAGTACTGGCCCTTGGTCAGCCCGTAGATCTGGTTGTTGAACATCAAGATGTTGAGGCGCACGTTGCGGCGCAGCGCGTGGATGAGGTGGTTGCCCCCGATGGACAGCGAGTCCCCGTCACCGGAGATGACCCACACGTCGAGGTCGGGACGCGAGGTGGCCAGGCCGGTGGCGATGGCGGGCGCGCGCCCGTGGATGGAGTGCATCCCGTAGGTGTTCATGTAGTACGGGAAGCGGGCGGCGCAGCCGATGCCCGAGAGGAACACGGTGTTCTCACGCCGCACCCCGAGGTCGGGCATGAGCATCTGCACGGCGGCCAGGATGGAGTAGTCGCCGCAGCCGGGACACCAACGGACCTCCTGGTCGCTGGTCCAGTCCTTGCGGGCGGTGACGGGGATGGCGGTGGCGGTGGCGCCGTTGGACTCGCTCATGACTTCCCTCCGAGCAGCGCCGTGATGGCTGCCTCGATCTCTCCGACGCGGAACGGGACGCCCTGCATCTTGGACATGGTCTGGGCGTCCACCAGGTACTCGGCGCGCAGGATCCGGCTCAGCTGGCCCAGGTTCACCTCGGGCACGAGGATCTGCGTGTAGCGCTGCAGCACCTCGCCCAGGTCGGGGGGCAGCGGGGAGAGGTGGCGCAGGTGGACGTGAGCCGCCTTCATGCCGCGGGCCCGGATCCGCTTCACCCCGGCCGCCACGGCGGCGTAGGTGGAGCCCCAGCTCACGAGGAGCAGCTGCGCATCGCCCGTCTCGTCGTTGACCTCGGCCGGCGGGATGTCGGACGCGATGCCCGCGATCTTGTCCCGGCGCAGGTGGACCATGCGCTCGTGGTTCACGCCGTCGTAGGAGACGTTCCCCGTGCCGTCCGCCTTCTCGAGGCCGCCGATGCGGTGCTCGAGCCCCGGGAGGCCGGGTGGGGCCCACGGGCGGGCAAGGGTCTCGGGGTCCCGGACGTAGGGCCAGAACGTCTCGTTGCCGGCGTCGTCGACGTGGTTGGGCTCCGTGGCGAAGGCGGGCTCAATCGGGGCGAACGAATCGAGGTCGGGCAGGCGCCACGGCTCGGCGCCGTTGGCCAGGTAGCCGTCCGAGAGGACGATCACCGGGGTGCGGTACTTCACGGCCAGGCGGACGGCCTCGATCGCGATGGCGAAGCAGTCACTCGGCGTCTGCGGCGCCAGGATCGGCAGCGGCGCCTCGCCGTGCCGGCCGTACATGGCGTGGAGCAGGTCGGCCTGCTCGGTCTTCGTGGGGAGCCCGGTGGACGGCCCGCCACGCTGGACGTCGACGATGACGAGCGGCAGCTCGAGGTTGATGGCGAGCCCGACCGTCTCGGACTTGAGGTCCAGGCCGGGGCCGCTGGTGGTGGTGACCCCGAGCGCACCGCCGAAGGACGCACCGAGGGCGGCGCCGATGCCGGCGATCTCGTCCTCGGCCTGGAAGGTGCGCACGCCGAACTCCTTGCGCCGGCTCAGCTCGTGGAGGATGTCCGAGGCCGGGGTGATCGGGTAGCTCCCCAAGAACAAGGGCAGGCCGGCCAGCCGGGCGGCGGCGATGAGGCCCCAGGCGAGCGCCTGGTTGCCGGTGACCTGGACGTACTCGCCCTTCTCGAAGGTGGCGGGGCGGACCTCGTAGTTGGACTCGAAGAGCTCGGCCGTCTCGCCGAAGTCGTAGCCGGCCCGGAAGGCCCGGGTGTTGGCGTCGGCCACCTGGGGCCGCCCGCCGAACCGCTCGTTGATCCACTCGACCGTGGGCTCGACCGGGCGGGTGTACATCCAGCTGATGAGGCCCAGGGCGAAGAAGTTCTTCGAGCGCTCGGCGTCGCGCGGCTTGACGCCAGCCTCCTTGCAGACCTCCTGGGTGATGGAGGTCATGGGCACCTCGTAGACCGTGTAGGCCGCCAGAGAGCCGTCGGTCAGGGGGTTCTCGGCGTAGCCGGCCTTGGCCAGGTCGCGCTCCTCGAAGGAGTCGCTGTTGACGATCAGCACCGTCCCCTTGGCCATCAGCTCGATGTTGGCCTTGAGGGCGGCCGGGTTCATGGCCACCAGGACGTTGGGCGAGTCGCCGGGCGTGAGGATGTCGTGGTCCGAGATATGGACCTGGAAGGCGGACACCCCGTTGACCGTGCCGGCCGGGGCCCTGATTTCGGCGGGGAAGTCCGGGAAGGTGGAGAGGTCGTTGCCCATGAGGGCGCTGCTCGTGGTGAACCGGTCCCCCGTCAGCTGCATCCCGTCACCCGAGTCGCCGGCGAAGCGCACGATGACCTGGTCCAATACCTCTGTTTCGTGTTGCGTTCCCGATGCCACGGGCTGCCTCGTCTCGTCTCGCGGACGTCAGAGTCTTGGCTCACTCCAGCGGGCCAGCGCACTCCGCCGCGACGGCGCGCGGCACTCTGCGTCCGAATTGCTCGTTGGAGGCAATCCTAACCCCGGCCCGCAGGGGGTCTTCTTCATTCAGTCTTCATCTGTGCCGCCGGCCCGGGGCGGACCGTGCCCGTCCTCCGGGAGCAGCCCGGCGGCCGGCGAGGTGGCCCCGCCAGGGGTCAGGCGAGGCGGCCCCGCCAGGGGTCAGGCGATCGTGACCTCTTTGTCGAGGTACACGTCCTGGATGCTGTGGATGAGGGCGGCCCCCTCGGCGAGCGGGCGCTGGAAGGCCTTGCGGCCCACGATGAGGCCCATGCCGCCGGCGCGCTTGTTGATGACGGCGGTGCGGACCGCCTGGGCCAGGTCGCTGTCGCCCTTGGACTCGCCGCCGGAGTTGATGAGGCCGATGCGCCCGGCGTAGCAGTTGACCACCTGCCAGCGGGTGAGGTCGATGGGGTTGTCGGTGGTGAGCTGCTCGTAGACGAGCGGGTCCGTCTTGCCGAAGCCGATGGCGTTGTAGCCACCGTTGTTCTCCGGCTGCTTCTGCTTGATGATGTCCGCCTCGATCGTGACGCCCATGTGGTTGGCCTGCCCGGTGAGGTCGGCCGACACCTCGTAGTTGACGCCGTCCTTCTGGAAGGCCGGGTTGCGCAGATAGCACCACAGCACGGTGAACATGCCGAGCCGGTGCGCCTCGGCGAAGGCCTCGGCGACCTGTTGCAGCTCGCGGTCCATGTCGTCGGAGCCGAAGTAGATGGTGGCCCCCACGCCGACCGCGCCGAGGTCGGCGGCCTGGCGGACGTCGGAGAACATGATCTGGTCGTACGTGTTGGGCACGTGCAAGAACGCGTTGTGGTTGAGCTTCACGATGAAGGGGATGCGGTGCACGTACTTGCGCGAGGCCAGGCCGAGCGTGCCAAGTGTGGTGGCGACGGCGTTGCAGTCGCCTGCCAGCGCCAGCTCCAGCAGGTTCAGCGGGTCGAAGTAGGCCGGATTCTTGGAGAAGCTCGCCGCGGCCGAGTGCTCGATGCCCTGGTCCACCGGCAGGATCGACACGTAGCCGGTACCGCCGAGGCGGCCGTGGTCGAACAGCCAGCCGAGGTTCCGCAGCACGGTGGGGCTGCGGTCGCTGGTGGTGAACACCTCGCTGAGGTAGTCGGGCCCGGGCAGGGTGAGGTGCTCGGCCGGGAACGCCTTGGCCGTGTAGCCGAGGAGGGCGTCCGCATCGTCGCCGAGAAGCGCCTGAATGTCGGTGCTCGCAGTGCTGGGACTCATGCGCGTCATGCTACCGGAGGGTCAGAAGCAGCCCCGAGGGGGTGAAGCGGCGGTTTCCCCGCGCCGTCCGTGCGCCGTCACCCAGATGACGCCTGGAATTCATCACAATTCCGCTACCCCTGACGCATCGCGCCCCGCTCCGGCCCATACGCTGACGGGTGCCAATTGGGTTTGCGAGTGAGGCGACGTCTTGAGCGAGCGGAGGCCATGAACGTTCTCGAGTCCCGTGCGGACAGGCCGTTGCGCCTGCGCCCGTGGGTGCTCCTGGTCGGTGCCGCCGTCGTGATCGTCGTCGTCGTGCTCCTGACCACCGGCGGGTCGACGCCGAAGCATCCGGGCCCGTCCGACGCATCGAGCTCGAAGGGGGCCACGACGGGCTCGGGTGGGCCCGGGCCCGTGTCGGGCTCCTTCTACCTGAAGTCCGCCACTCCGGCCGCGGGCACCCAGAACGTGGCGTCGAACGCCACCATCTCGCTGACCTTCTCCGCTCCGGTGGCCCTCAAGCAGGCTGCGCCCACGGTGACCCCCAGCGTCTCGGGCAAATGGGTGCAGACGAACCCCACCACGCTGACCTTCGATCTCGCCGCCCCGCTCATCCCCTCCTCGCAGGTGACGGTGAACATCCCGGGCGGCGCCCACGGACTGCGCTCCACGGCCGGCGCCGCGCTCGGCGTCCTCGCGCTCCGTCGCCTTCGGCGTGGCGGCCGGCGACACGCTCCGGCTCCAGCAGCTGCTCGCCCAGCTCGACTACCTCCCGGTTTCGTTCACGCCCAGCGGCCCCGCACCCGACCGGGCCGACCTGGCCGTGGACCAGCCCGGCACCTTCTCCTGGCGCTGGGGCGGCCTCCCCTCACAGCTCACGTCGCAATGGACCCAGGGCACCTCGAACGAGATCACCAAGGCGGCCGTCGAGGCCTTCGAGACCCAGAACAACATCGCCGTCGACGGGATCGCCGGGCCGACCGTGTGGACCTCGCTCATCAACGACGTCATCAACGACAAGGCGAGCGCCACGCCCTACGTCTACGTCCTCGTCAACAAGGTCGTCCCGCAGAACCTCACCCTGTGGAACAACGGGGTGGCCCAGTACGTCGGGATCCCGGTCAACAGCGGGGCGCCCGGCGCCGACACGACGGACGGGACCTACGCCGTGTTCGAGCACGTGCGCTACTCCGACATGAAGGGGACCAACGTCGACGGCTCGACCTACGACGACCCCAACGTCCCCTACGCCAGCTACTTCAACGGCGGCGACGCCCTGCACGGCTTCATCCGGTCCTCCTACGGCACCCCCCAGAGCAACGGCTGCGTCGAGATGAGCTACGCCGACGCCGCGCTGGTCTGGCCGCTCACCCCCATTGGAACGCTCGTGACCGTGGAGGGCCCGAACTTCGGGACGGCGCCGCCGCCGACCACCACGACGACGACCACCGCGCCCCCGCCGACCACCACCACGGCTCCTCCGGCGACGACCACCACCACGGCGGCGCCTCCCGCTGCGCCGGCGGTGACGACGCCCACGACGGCGGCGCCCTGAGGGGGCGTCGCGCCGGCCCGGGCCTGAGGGGTCAGCCCTTCTTGGGCGTGGGCGGTGGCCCGGTCTTGGTCGAGGTCGCCGTCTTGGCCTTGGTGCGCCGCGGTGCCCGGGGCCGGCGCTCGGGTCCGAGGCCGCGCAGGCGCTCCGCCACGTCGTAGGCCTCGGGGTCGGTGCGGAACACCCGCTCGAAGTACTCCCGGGCCTTGGGGACGTCGCCGGCCCGCTCGTACAGGTCGGCCAGCAGGTACCACTGGCGGACGTGGCGCTCCGAGGGGTTGCGCAGCGCCTTCGACGCGCCGGCATTGGCCAGCATGGCGATGGCCCCGCTCAGGTCGCCCGAGTCGGCCAGCGATGCCGCCGCCACAATGCGGCCCTCGGCCAGCACGTCGGGGTCGGGTGAGCTCTGCCGGAGCTCGGCCCACAGCGCGGCCACCTTCTTCGGTTTGTGCAGCGCCCGCTGGCAGTCCATCAGCACCGGCAGGTGCTCCGCCGAGTCGCTCAGGCGCCCGAAGGCCTCGAGGTGCCCGGCGGCGGAGCGCCAGCGGCCGCAGCGGTAGGCGGCCAGCCCGGCCAGCTCGCGCACGGCGGCCACGCCCGGCGTCTCGTCCGCCACGGGCTTGATGGCCCGCATGGCGTCCTGGAAGCGGTTCCGCTCGTAGGCGCCGTAGGCCGCCTCGGCCCGGTCGACGAGATGCTCGCGGTGGCGGGCCGTGGCCACGTCGGCGGCGTTGCGGATCTCGGTGGCGATCTCGAGCGGCAGGGTGTGCTTCTGCGTCAGGGCGGCGATGGCCCGGGTGGCCTCGGCGGTGGCCGCACTGCTGGTCGCGCCAGCGGCCCGGCCGCCTCGGCGTGACGCCGGGCGCGGCTCGTCGTCCTCCCACTCCCGCGCGCCGTCGTCCCTCGTCCACTGCGCCGGCGCCTTCGGCCGCGGCGCGCCACGGCGGCGCTCCCGCTCGTCGGAGTCGTCCCGGGGGCGTTCGTCCGTGCCGCGGCTGCTGACCTGGTGCGCGCCCCGGCGGGCGACGTTGCCCCACCCGGCGGCCTTGCGCGGAAGCGGCGGGCGCTCCTCGCGGGGCGGGCCCGAGCGCGGGGCGCCCGAGCGGGGGGCGCCAGTGCGGGGTGCCCCAGTGCGGGCGGCGCCTGAACGTGGGGCTCCCGTTCTCGGGGCTCCCGCACCTCTCGATGCATTCGAGCGCGGCGGCCCGGACCTCGGTCGATCGCTGCGTGCGCCGCCGGCGCCGCTGCTGCCCGCGCCCGTGCCCGTGCCCGTCGTGCGCCCCGTGCCCGCCGACCTGGGCCGACCCGCCTGGCCCGCGCCCTTCCCGGGCGACCGCCGTTGCGAAGCCGCTCGGCTGCGAGGCGCGCCCGTGCCCGCGCCGCTCCCGCCGCGAGCACTGCCTGCGCCACCTCCGCTGCGGGTGCCGCCCGGCTTGGCCGGCCGGCGCGCCGCTCCCCCGCCGGCGCTGCTCCGCGACGATGGGCGGCCGGTGCCGCCGCGGCCGCCGGCGCCGCCCCCGCCGCCGGGTCGCGCCGGACGTCCGGACCCGCCCGACCGCGCCGAGGAGGCGCGGCGATTCGGCTGGGAGGAGTTCTGCGGCATCAGGTGATTCTAGGGGTCACGGTCGCTCCCACCGGGGCGGACCAGGTCGCGCCGGAGTCCGTCCCACGCCACCAGTGCCGCCACCACCACGCCCATCAACAACGTGGCCATGCCGATCCCGAGCCCGCTGGCCCACCCGCCGAGGACGAGCACGACAGCCGAGGCGCCACAGACGGCCGGGACGCGACCGGCCCACTGCCGGCCGAGGCGGGCCTGCAGCACCGCGGTCACGACGAGATACGCAGCCACCGGCACGGCCACCGCCAGCCCGGCCGTGGTTGCCTCGGTCGACGACAGCGCGCCGTGCGAGCCCGCCGCCGCCAGCTGCAACCCCGCCCCCAACGCGCCCAGCGACCCGAAGACGACGTAGTGCCCGTAGCCCCAGATGAAGGCGAGTTGGCGCGACATGCGCAGCCCCTCCTCGGCCGGGTTCTCGAAGTACCACCACCAGATGGCGAAGACGAGGAGCACGGCGCCGGCGACCACCGCCACCAGCCCGGCCGAGACGCCGTGCGACCGGCTCGCGCTGTGCAGCGCGACCGTCACGGCGGCGATGCACTCCCCCAGCACGATCAGCGTGAACAACCCGTACCGCTCGGCGATGTGCCCTGGGTGCCACGGCGTGCCACCGTGCGCTGCCCGCTCGGCGTAGGAGGGCACGAGCATCTCGCCGATGCCCAGGGCGTAGAAGGCCCACAGGGACTCCGGCTGCGGGAGGAACAGGCGCAGCACCCAGCCGACCTGCAGGATGCTGATGCAGGCCGCGTACCGCAGGGCGGCCGGCCGCGCTGCGGGGTCACCGGCGGCGGCCCGGAGCCACTGGGCCACCATGGCCACGCGCATGACGACGTAGCCGATCGTCATGATGGTGAAGTTGCCCGCGGTGAAGGCGCTGTCGACCCCGGCGGCGAGGATCAGGACCCCGACGATCTGGACGAAGGTGAAGAGGCGGTAGAGCAGGTCGTCGACGTCGTAGGCCGACGCGAACCAGGTGAAGTTGACCCAGGCCCACCAGATGGCGAAGAACACCAGCAGGTAGCTCACGATCGCGGTGTGGAAGTGGCCGGCCCCCAGGGCGGCGTTGAGCTGGTCGGCCGCCTGGGACACGGCCACCACGAAGGAGAGGTCGAAGAGGAGCTCGAGCGGGGTCGAGGCCCGGTGCTCCTCGTCGATGTCCCGGGGACGCATCGGGAGCACCCGCAGCCGGCGGCTCGTCATGGCGCTCGCTCGGGCCGCATAGGCGGCAGTATCGCAGCGGTTCGAACTCCCGTTGGTGACCGGCGCCTGCAGTTGTGCCCGCGATGCGACCGGCTCAGAACGTACGAAACCCCCTCGAGCCGAAGCTCAGAGGGGGTTTCGTGAGAAATCCCGGCGGCGACCTACTCTCCCAGGGGGCCTCCCCCCAAGTACCATCGGCGCGGGCGGGCTTAACTGCCGTGTTCGGAATGGGAACGGGTGTTTCCCCGCCGCCATGGCCACCGGAAATCTTGCACTCCGCGGGGCACATCCGTCCGTCGGTTCATCGACAGACAGGGCCACGCGTGAGGCTGCGTTTCCGCAGCCCCTGAGCGTTCCAAAGCGAGCACGAGCGAGTAGATCTCCAAGCCCTCGGCCGATTAGTACCGGTCGGCTGAATGCATTGCTGCACTTACACCTCCGGCCTATCAACGTGGTCGTCTAGCCACGGGCCTTACCAGGTTAACCCTGTGGGAGATTTCATCTCGAAACGGGCTTCGCACTTAGATGCTTTCAGCGCTTATCCCACCCGTAGGTCGCAAACCAGCCGTGCCCTTGGCAGGACAACTGGCACACGAGAGCTACGTCCGTCCCGGTCCTCTCGTACTAGGGACAGCCTTTCTCAAATCTCCTACGGCTGCATCGGATAGGGACCGAACTGTCTCACGCATGTGAACCCCGCATTACTGCGGGCATAGACTATACCTCCACCCTGTTTCTAGGGGCTGGCGTGTTATGGCTTCCGTGGGGGTCCACGGGCTGGGGTATCAGCCTGAAGAAGCCA
Organism: uncultured Acidimicrobiaceae bacterium; assembly: GCA_963804055.1. Taxonomy (GTDB): domain Bacteria; phylum Actinomycetota; class Acidimicrobiia; order Acidimicrobiales; family RAAP-2; genus Bog-473. The sequence goes on from CAWDOU010000003.1 coordinate 125,912, forward strand.
TCTCTTCGCTGTTGCTGGCGAAGAAGTCGTTACAGGGGCACAACACGCCCATGCTACGTAGATGTCGCTCAACATCTACGGCGGATATCCGCTTCGTCTTCGAATAGTTTAGGGTTGCAAATGCATCTACTTGGCGTGCCAGATGCAGGAAAACTTCCGGGTCTCTCACTCGGTCCAGCTGAGGGAGAATCGAAAGAGCTCGGCCGACGTGCTCTCGTTTGAAGATCACGTAAGGCTCGACTTCCTGGAGAATCCGCAGAAGGGCGGGCCGGCTCGTGATCACCAGATCACTCATTCCGGTCCCTCGATCTCGCAGATACCCACCACCACCGAGCAGGGACTGGATGCTTTCCAGACCGTGCCGAGACGTTGTGGACTGCGAGAAGGAGATCGTGGCTCGGATGTAGTAGCCGAACCGATACTCCTTCTGCTTGACGAGTTGGAAGTGAATACTTCCATCGCCATCCAGAAATCCTGCAACATAGGACGCCGTACATACATCCATTGTGTTGGCCTTCCCTCGGTATTGCCCTGAACATAACGTTCGGTTGTTTCATTCAGGGTTTCACCGATATGAGCCAGTAAAACATCCAGGGATTACTCCCTGGAGACGCAGTGTGATCTACGTTCTAAACCCAGCTCGCGTACCGCTTTAATGGGCGAACAGCCCAACCCTTGGGACCGGCTTCAGCCCCAGGATGCGACGAGCCGACATCGAGGTGCCAAACCTTCCCGTCGATATGGACTCTTGGGGAAGATGAGCCTGTTATCCCCGGGGTACCTTTTATCCGTTGAGCAACGGCGCTTCCATAAGCAACCGCTGGATCACTATGCCCTGCTTTCGCACCTGCTCGACTTGTAGGTCTCGCAGTCAAGCTCCCTTTTGCCATTGCACTCGACAGCTGATTGCCAACCAGCCTGAGGGAACCTTTGGGCGCCTCCGTTACATTTTAGGAGGCGACCGCCCCAGTCAAACTACCCACCTGACGCTGTTCCTGATCCGGATCACGGACCGAGGTTAGAGTCCCGGCACTAAAAGGGTGGTATTTCAAGGTTGACTCCACACTGGCTAGCGCCAATGCTTCAAAGTCTCCCACCTATCCTACACAAATAGTACCAAAACTCAACATCAAGCTGTAGTAAAGGTCCACGGGGTCTTTCCGTCCTGATGCAGCTAACGAGCATCTTTACTCGTACTTCAATTTCGCCGGGTCTGTGGTTGAGACAGTAGGAAAGTCGTTACGCCATTCGTGCAGGTCGGAACTTACCCGACAAGGAATTTCGCTCAATCTGTTACAACCAATCACTCAAACGTTTTCAAGTGATTAGCGGACCAGTCGTTTCCGCTGATCTCCCTACGTCGCCGTAGGGACCGGACCATAACTTCATCTCACAGGGACTACCTATATGACCTGTGAGGTGGTCGGCGTTTGGTCTCTGAGGATTCTCGATGCTCGAGCCGGCCTTTCGACCAGCTCATCACACCAAGCCTTTCCTGCTGATTGTCCGCACCGAACGGATTGTCACTACTCATGACACAACCCTAAAGGCTGCTTGTGACATGAATGAGTACCGTCGGATACTCGGAGTTTCCAGCATATGGCCGACTACTCACCGCATCGTTGCCGATGCGGAGGGCAGCACCCATTGCACTCTATGGGAAATCTACCTTAGGACCGTTATAGTTACGGCCGCCGTTTACCGGGGCTTAGGTTCAGAGCTTCGTCCGAAGACTAACCCTTCCCCGTAACCTTCCGGCACCGGGCAGGCGTCAGAGCGTATACATCGTCTTACGACTTCGCACGCTCCTGTGTTTTTAGTAAACAGTCGCTTTCCCCAATTCTCTGCGGCCCCCTCAGGCATCAGGACGCGAAGTCCATCACCCTATCGAGGCCCTCCTTCTCCCGAAGTTACGGAGGAATTTTGCCGAGTTCCTTAACCACAGTTCTCCCGATCGCCTTGGTATTCTCTACCCGCCCACCTGTGTTGGTTTGGGGTACGGGTACCGTGTCAGCTCGCTAGAAGTTTTTCTAGACAGCATAGAATCAGTGACTTCGCCTGGGATGGCTCGGCATCGCGTCTCAGGATGTACAGGATCCGGATTTACCTAGATCCCTCCCTACACGCTTACCCCAGGACAACCAACGCCTGGGCTCACCTATCTTCCTGTGTCGCTCCTTTGCTGTCCGCCCCAGGGTTGGTCGGTTCGACCCGAAGGTCATCCCCTTAGTACCCCTGGATTGGAATGGGCGCGGACACGGTAGTACTGGAATATCAACCAGTTGTGCATCGACTACGCCTCTCGGCCTCGCCTTAGCTCCCGACTTACCCTGGGAGGATTAGCCTTCCCCAGGAACCCTTGGGCTTACGGCGGAGGAGTTTCTCACTCCTCTCTCGCTACTCATACCAGCATTCGCACTCGACCACGCTCCACGACGGTTCACACCGCCGCTTCTCTGCGAGATCGACGCTCCCCTACCACTCCCGTCTAAAGACGGAAATCCGCGGCTTCGGCTCTTGACTTGAGCCCCGTTACATTATCCGCGCAGGACCACTCGACCAGTGAGCTATTACGCACTCTTTTAAGGGTGGCTGCTTCTAAGCCAACCTCCTGGCTGTCTTTGCGTTCCCACATCGTTTTCCACTTAGTCAAGAATTTGGGGCCTTAGCCGGCGGTCTGGGCTGTTTCCCTTTCGACCAACGAAGCTCATCCCTCGTGGTCTCACTGCCGGGTTCTTGAGCATCGGCATTCGGAGTTTAGTTGGGGTCAGTAAGCTTGTAGGCCCCCTAGCCCATCCAGTGCTCTACCTCCGATGCTGAACACCCGACGCTGCACCTAAATGCATTTCGGGGAGAACCAGCTATCACCGAGTTTGATTGGCCTTTCACCCCTTGCCACAGGTCATCCCCCCAGTTTTCAACCTAGGTGGGTTCGGCCCTCCACGAAGTCTTACCTTCGCTTCAGCCTGCCCATGGCAAGCTCACTCGGCTTCGGGTCTACAGCATGCGACTCAACGCCCTATTCAGACTCGCTTTCGCTTCGGCTACCCATCGCTGGTTAACCTCGCCACACACCGTAACTCGCTGGCTCATTCTTCAAAAGGCACGCCATCACGGCAGACATCCACCATGTGTCACCAATCTCACCCGAAGGGATCATGGCAACGGTGGAGCTACGACGCTTTGACTGTTTGTAAGCCAACGGTTTCAGGTACTATTTCACTCCCCTCCCGGGGTACTTTTCACCTTTCCCTCACGGTACTAGTTCACTATCGGTCGCCTAAGAGTACTTAGCCTTACGAGATGGTCCTCGCAGATTCACGCCGGCTTTCCCGGATCCGGCGCTACTCGGGTGTTCAAGCGGAGTCCAATGTGTTTCGTGTACGGGACCATTACCCTCTTTGGTTCAGCTTTCCTGACTGATTCCACTAGACATTGGATTTGTAACTCCGTGACAGGTCTGATGCCCCGTCCCTCGAATCCCACAACCCCATACCGGCAACGCCATCAGGCTTTAACACCGGCACGGTTTAGGCTCTTCCCGTTTCGCTCGCCGCTACTCAGGGAGTCACTGTTGTTTTCCTCTCCTCGGGTTACTTAGATGTTTCAATTCACCCGGTTCCCTCGCCCCGCCCTATACATTCAGGCGGGTGTAACACCTCATGACAGGTGTTGGGTTGCCCCATTCGGATATCCACGGATCGACGCTAGGTAGACAGCTTCCCGTGGCTTTTCGCAGTCGCCCACGTCCTTCTTCGGCTTTAGGCGCCAAGGCATTCACCGTTGGCTCTTTGTAGCTTGGAGAACAAAGATGCTCGTGCTCGCTTTGGAATTCTCAAGGGGCTGCACAGTGCGCACCGGGGCCGGATCTCCGTCACCACCCTCCGTCGAATAAGCCAAAACGGAGAGCAGCCGGAACAAACCGCCCGACCAGGGCACGCACGGGGTGAGCGGTCACCGCCGGCACGCGTCGAACATGAACACGAGGACAAGGAAGGAACCCGGGCCTCGAGGAGCTCCCGAAGGGCTCGACTCGACAACCGGGCGCTGCCCCACCCCGGGCTCAGACGAGCGCCGAAGGGACATCACCGGGAACGACCCGAAGGCCACTCCCTCAAAACGGAATAGTGAGAGTTCCGAACGCTTCCGCAGGGACCGATCCGTGGGTGACGGGCTCCGACTGTCTTGTGCCCTCCGCCGAAGCGGCGACCACGAGGGTGTCAAAGGCGGCCATCCATCTGCCGGTATACGAGAGCGCCCGAGTAACCAGTGTTCAACTGGGTAGTGATCGACATCACTTTCGAAAGAACTTTCGAAAGGGCCGATAGCACTCCTTAGAAAGGAGGTGATCCAGCCGCACCTTCCGGTACGGCTACCTTGTTACGACTTCACCCCAATCACCGATCCCACCTTCGACGGCTCCCTCCTAAAAGGTTGGGCCACCGGCTTCGGGTGTTACCGACTTTCGTGGTGTGACGGGCGGTGTGTACAAGGCCCGGGAACGTATTCACCCCGGCGTTGCTGATCCGGGATTACTAGCGACTCCGACTTCATGGAGTCGAGTTGCAGACTCCAATCCGAACTGAGACTGGCTTTTGGGATTGGCTCCCCCTCGCGGGATAGCAGCCCGTTGTACCAGCCATTGTAGCATGTGTGCAGCCCTGGGCGTAAGGGGCATGATGACTTGACGTCGTCCCCACCTTCCTCCGAGTTGACCCCGGCAGTCTCCTACGAGTCCCCGGCATTACCCGCTGGCAACATAGGACAAGGGTTGCGCTCGTTGCGGGACTTAACCCAACATCTCACGACACGAGCTGACGACAGCCATGCACCACCTGTGTAAGGCCCCGAAGGACACCGTATCTCTACGGCTTTTCCCTACATGTCAAACCCAGGTAAGGTTCTTCGCGTTGCCTCGAATTAAGCCACATGCTCCGCCGCTTGTGCGGGCCCCCGTCAATTCCTTTGAGTTTTAGCCTTGCGGCCGTACTCCCCAGGCGGGGCACTTAATGCGTTAGCTGCGGCACGGAAACCGTTGAATAGTCCCCACACCTAGTGCCCAACGTTTACGGCGTGGACTACCAGGGTATCTAATCCTGTTCGCTCCCCACGCTTTCGCTCCTCAGCGTCAATGTCGGCCCAGACCACCGCCTTCGCTGCTGGTGTTCCTCCTGATATCTGCGCATTTCACCGCTACACCAGGAATTCCGTGGTCCCCTACCAAATTCTAGTCATGACAGTATCGAGTGGCGGCTCCAGGTTGAGCCTGGAGGTTTCACACCCGACTTATCAAACCGCCTACGAGCTCTTTACGCCCAATAAATCCGGACAACGCTTGCACCCTACGTATCACCGCGGCTGCTGGCACGTAGTTGGCCGGTGCTTCTTCTGCAGGTACCGTCACTATCGTCCCTGCTGAAAGGAGTTTACAACTCAGAAAGCCTTCGTCCTCCACGCGGCGTTGCTGCGTCAGGCTTTCGCCCATTGCGCAAGATTCCCCACTGCTGCCTCCCGTAGGAGTCTGGGCCGTGTCTCAGTCCCAGTGTGGCTGATCGTCCTCTCAGACCAGCTACCCGTCGATGCCTTGGTGGGCCGTTACCTCACCAACTAGCTGATAGGCCGCGAGCCCCTCCCGAAGCGGAATCCATTTCCTTATCAGATCATGCGGTCCGATAGGGATATCCGGTATTAGCACCGGTTTCCCGGTGTTGTCCCAGTCTTCGGGGCAGGTTGCTCACGTGCTACTCACCCGTTCGCCACTCGCTCTTCATCAGTATTGCTACCGAATGGAGCGCGTTCGACTTGCATGTGTTAGGCACGCCGCCAGCGTTCGTCCTGAGCCAGGATCAAACTCTCCATCGAGACTTACGTTCGGTCCGGTCCCAAACAGGGGACAGAACCTCCCGAAAATCAGAGAGTCACCATAGTTTGACTCGAACTATTTGTGACCACAGGCTTCTTCCCCCGAAGGTTCCGAGGCCTGTGTACTGCGTATTGCTAATTGACGTACAACCCATCCGTTTGAGTCCGGATGAATTGCCCGCACTGGCTTTTGGCTCTCACTATTCCGTTTTCAAGGAGCGACCGGGCACACACCAGTCCAGCCGGTGTTGGTGCCGGGTGTGCCGAAGGACTGCTCCGGACGATGCCGGCGAGTCTCCTTCAGCTGCCGGAGGGCCTTGGGGGGCCGTTCCGACGGGAGTGTCACTGTAGCAGGCGCGTGACAGAGCGTCAACGCGTTTCGGGCCGCGAGATCCGCCGGGCGGTGACCCGGGCTCCGGCCGCTGGAACCGATCGTAGCGGGACACCCGTCGTCCCCGACGGATGCCCGCTCGAACGGCCGGTTCCCTCCGAAAAGCTGGCATCGCAGCCACACCGAGTGGTGGCATGCGGCCCGCCAAACGGCCTCCGCATGCCACCCGGTGCTCGAAGCTCAACGGGCTTTCCGCTCCCCACCTGTCGCCACCAGGCGCCTCGGGAGGCGTGCACCGCCTGCTGATGCCGTCGATCTACCGCATGTCACCACGATGCGATGGCTGCATGATGCACCAGCGTTGTTGCACGGCCGTGACAGGGTGGTGACACGACGATGAACCTCGTCGGCCCAGGTCAGGGGGCTGTCGGCCACGCCGCGCCGGTTCAGGGTCGCGAGACGGACGGGCTTCCCGGCACCCAGAAACGCCAGCGCTTCTCCGTCGCCTCCCTGATGCCGATCCGGGTCCCACGGCCGGGACGGCGGGGCGGCGGTGTCCCGTCGTCCAGCAGGCGGACGAGGCCCGGCTCCGCGCCCGCCGCCGCCCGGGGACGCCGCGGGCCGGCCAGGAGGTCCGCCCCGTTGTCGGCGCCGGTGATGCCCAGCGCCTGGCACAGCTTGGCCGGCCCGTTGCAGAGATCCCGCTCGAGCCGGGCCGCCGGACGGGCCTTCCACATCTCCCCCACCCCGGCCAGCGGCTCCAGGGCACGGATCAGGACGGCGGCCGCCTCCCCGTCGGGCCCGCACACCACGTTGGCGCACCAGTGCATGCCGTAGGTGAAATACACGTAGAGGTACCCCGGAGGCCCGAACATGACGGCGGTCCGGGGGGTCGGGCCCCGGTAGGCGTGGGAGGCCGCGTCGTTGGCCCCGTGGTACGCCTCGACCTCCACAATGCGTCCGGAGCGGTCCCCCCGGGCCAGGACCTTGTTCAGGAGCCAGGGCGCCAGCGTGACGGGGTTGCCCTCCAGCTCCGACCGCTCCACGGCGCCACCCTGGCGCAGCGGGACGGCGCCGCGCCACCTTGCGCACACGGAGAGCGCACAGGGTGCGGGCCCAGCGAGAGGTCGGCCCCCGCTCAGATCGGCGTCGGAGCCCCGACCCGGCGGACAGCCCCCGGCGTCGGTGCCGGGCTCTGCCCCGAGGCGGCCAGGCGGGCCCGCGCCGCCGGGTTCGGCTCGCCCGCTCCGGCCGCCATGCGGCACAGCAGCGAGAGCTCGTCCACCATCGCGTCGGTGAGGCCCGGGAGGTCGGGCACGGCCGAGGCGCAGGCGTTGACGCCCACGAAGAGCGAGTCCCAGTAGCTCTGCACGGTGATGTTGAGGGCGACCCCGTCGATGACCGGGCCGAGGGGGTGCACGGCGCGCAGCTCCATGCCGGCGAAGTACAGGGGGAAGTCGGGTCCGGGCACGTTGGAGACCATGAGGTTCCCGGCGCGCACCTTGCGCAGGACGCCCGAGCGCACCCCGAGCTGGATCATCGGCTTGACCACCGCCGGGGGCACCGCCTCGGTCAGTCGGGTCGCCATGGGCCCGTAGCCGACGGCGCGCTCCTGCCCCTTGCACGACGCGCTCGCCGCGGTCACGGTGCGCAGGCGCTCGAGCGGGGTCTTCTGGTCGTTCGAGAGGGGCACGAACATGGCCGAGAGGTGGTTGCCCAGCGCGGCGCCGTCGCTGTCGCCTCGCACCGACACCGGCACCACGGCGACGAGCGGGCTCTCGACATCCTGGCCGTGCCGCGACAGATGGGCCCGCAGCGCCCCCGAGCAGACGGCGAGCACCACGTCGTTGATGGTCGACCCGAAGCGAGCCTTGAGCATCCGCACGTCCTCCATGTCCAGCTCGGCGAAGGACACGGCCCGGGCGGCCCCCACCGGTGACTCGAAGGTGTCGGGCGCCCCCACGGGGATCGACACCGGGCCGAGCCGGTCGTCCAGCGCGCAACGGGCCAGTCGGACCGCGGTGCGCCCCACCTCGCGGGCGGCCGCGAGGCCCCGGAGCGGGCTGCGGAGGAAGCTCGGGAGCGCGTCGGTCATCAGTTCCGTCTGCGAGGGCAGCCGGGCCGGGACCCACGGCGGGCAGGGCTCGGTGACCGCACTGCCCTCGGGCGTCAGGTCGAGCAGCTTGGCGAGCATCTCGGCACCGGCGACGCCGTCCACCACCGAGTGGTGCACCTTGGCGATGAGACCGATCATGCCGCCGGCCATGCCCTCGACGACGTGCATCTCCCAGGGCGGCTGCTCGGGCGTGAGAGGACGGCTCATCACCTGGGACACCTTGGCCCGGAACTCGGCGTCGCCGCCGGGAGCCGGGAGCGCCACGCGGTGGAGGTGGTTCGTCAGGTCGAAGTCGGGGTCGTCCACCCAGCGCGGGTGATCGAGCCCGAGCGGGACGGGCATCAGGCGGCGCCGGAACGGCGGCAGGGTGGGGATCCGGGTCTCCAGGACGCCGGTGACGCGCTCGAAGCTGTAGCCGCCCGGGAGCGAGGAGGGATCGAAGAGGCAGGCGTAGGCGATCTCCATCGGTGTCTCCGGGGTGTCGGAGTAGATGAACATCGGGTCGATGCCGGTCATCCGCTGCATAGGTACATCTCCACATGGTGAGGGTTTCCGGTGGACTCGGCGCGGCTTCCCGATACGCCGCGGATCCCGTCTCCCCCCGCTGACCCTCGGAGGCGGATTCCAGCGCACTTCGTCGATTCGGGGAACCTCGTCGATGTGGCGATGGCTACAGCCTTCACCCTGGTCCCCTCCGACACAACCGAAAACGTGGATCTTTTTGCAGCGTTCACCTCAGTGTTGCCTGACACGGGGGCTGTGCCGCGGAACCGACACGTCCACCCCGGTGAGGGGCGCCCGCCCCGCACGTCAGGGAGCTCCCCCCGCCGGCCGCCACTGGGCCAATCGTGCCCGGTCGACCTCGCGCCGCCGGACGAATCGCTCGGCCTGTTCGCCGACCGGGCCCGGACCGGCCCCTCCCGGGGTGCGCCGGCGTGTCACCGCCACGCCGGGCTCGAGCAGTTCCACGGCGGTCTCGCCCAAATCGGGGTGGGCCGCGACCAGCTCGACCAGGGGCACGTGGCGCTCGAGCGACTCGCGCACCAGCCCACCGATGAGCCCGTGGGCCTGGCGGAAGGGCATGCCCTGCTCCACGAGCATCTCGGCCAGGTCGATCGCCGAGGCCGCCGGCCCGTCTGCCGCCGTCTGCATGCGCTCCTCGTTCCACGAGGCGGTCTCGTAGACGCCACGCAGCGCAATCAGGGCACGCGTCACCTGCGTCACGGCGTCGAAGATCGGCTCCTTGTCCTCCTGCAGGTCGCGGTTGTAGGCCAACGGCAGGCCCTTGAGCGTGACCAGCACCGCGTTGAGGTGGCCGATGAGGCGGCCCGACTTGCCGCGGGCGAGCTCGGCCACGTCGGGGTTCTTCTTCTGCGGCAGCATCGAGCTGCCGGTGGCATAGGCGTCGTCGAGCGTGCAGAAGCCGAACTCCTCGGTCGACCACAGGACGATCTCCTCACCCATCCGTGACAGGTGCACTCCGAGCAGGGCGATGTCGAACAGCGCCTCGGCCACGAAGTCGCGATCGGACACCGCATCGAGGGAATTCTCGAAACGGCCGTGGAACCCGAGCTCGGCCGCCACGTAGTCGGGGTCGAGCGGCAATGACGAGCCCGCCAGCGCGCCGGCACCGAGCGGCGAAATGTTGAGGCGGTCCACGGTGGTCACCAACCGGTCGACGTCGCGGGCGAGCGCCCAGCCGTGCGCCAGCAGGTGGTGCGCCAGGAGCACCGGCTGGGCCCGCTGCATGTGGGTGTAGCCGGGCAGGTAGACGTCGGCGGCCTCGCGGGCCCGCTGGGCCAGCACGTCCTGCAGCGCCATGATCTCGTCGGCCACCCCGATCAGGGCGCGGCGGCACCACAGGCGCAGAGCCGTGGCCACCTGGTCGTTGCGGCTGCGGCCCGTGTGCAGCTTCGCCCCGACGTCGCCCACCAATTCGGTGACGCGCCGCTCAACGGCGGTGTGGATGTCCTCGTCACCGGGCGCGAACACGAACGTGCCGGCGGTGAACTCCTCCTCGACGATGTCGAGGGTCTCCACCAGGGTGGTGACCTCGCTGTCGCTGAGGATGCCCGCCTTTCCGAGGCCCTTGACGTGCGCCGCGGGAGCCGGCCAGGTCGTCGTGGGCCAGGGCCCGGTCGAACGGCAGGCTCACGGTGAACGCGGCCACGGCGTCGGCCATGCCGGTCGAGATACGACCCTCCCAGAGCGTCAATGCTCTCCCCTCACCTCTCCTGCCTCCGCCGGCGGTGGCACCTCGACACCCGTCTGCGCTCCCGGTCCCTGGCGGGCCGACCACGTGGCCACCCCGAGCCCCCACAGCCGGACGAACCCCTCGGCGTCGGCGTGCCGGAAACTGTCCGACGCATCGTAGGTCGCCAGGTCGTGGTCATAGAGCGCGACCGGGCTGCGCCGGCCCACCACCGCACAGGTTCCCGGCGCGGCGAAGCGCAGGCGCACCTCCCCCGTGACATGGCGCTGGCTCTCGGTGATGAAGGCCTGCAACGCGGAGCGCAGGGGCGAGTACCACAGCCCGTCGTAGACCAGCTCGGCCCAGCGCGGCTCGAGGCGGGCCTTCTCGTGGTGCACGTCCCGCTCGAGCGTCAGGTCCTCGAGGTCGGCGTGCGCCATGATCAGCGCCAGGGCGGCGGGGCACTCGTAGACCTCGCGGCTCTTGATACCGACCCGGCGGTTCTCGATCATGTCGAGCCGGCCGAAACCGCGGCTTCCGGCCATCTGGCCCAGTCGGGCGATCAGGTCATAGGGCCCGAGCGCCGTGCCGTCGAGGCTGACGGGCACGCCGGACTCGAAGCCCACGATGGTCTCGACCGGGTCGCTCTCGCGCACCCGCGTGAGTGTGTACACATCGTCGGGCGCGGGCGCCCAGGGGTCCTCGATGGCGCCACACTCGATGGCCTTGCCCCAGAGGTTGTCGTCGATGGAGTACAGCTTCTCCTTGGTCACGGTGATCGGGATGTCCCACTTGGCGGCCAGCTCGACGCAGTCCTCCCGCGTCAGCCCCCACACCCGGGCCGGGGCGTAGATGCCGAGATCCGGCGCCAGCGCTCGCACCCCGACCTCGAAGCGCACCTGGTCGTTGCCCTTGCCCGTGCAGCCGTGCGCCACGGCCGTGGCCCCGTGCAGGCGGGCCTGGGAGACGAGGTGGCGTACGATGACCGGCCGCGACAGCGCCGAGACCAGCGGGTACTTGCCCTCGTAGCGGGCGTTGGCCTGCAGGGCCGGCAGGCAGAACTGTTCGGCCATCTCGTGGCGGGCGTCGATGACCACGGCCTCGACGGCCCCGGCGGCCAGGGCCCTGTTGCGTACGGCGTCCCAGTCCTCGCCGCCGCGGTCGGCGGACTGCCCGACGTCGACCGCCACGGCCACCACGTCGACACCTTCGTTCTCAATGAGCCAGCGCACGGCGACAGACGTATCGAGCCCGCCGCTGTAGGCGAGTACCACCCGGTCAGTCATGTTCAGTCCTCTTCCTTCCCATTCAATGCGGTCTTGTTCGTGACGACAATGCCCGCGACGTCGCGCAGGCGGTCCGCCATGGGCGCGCCGCCGATGTGCTCCTCGACGATGACCAGCACGGTGTCGTCCCCGGCCACGGTGCCCACCACCTCTTCCAGCCCGCTGCGGTCCAGCGCGGAGCCGACCACGTGCGCGGAGCCCGGCGGCGTGCGCAGCACGACGAGGTTGCCCGAGTGCGCGACCTCGACCACCCACTCCCCCAGCACGCGGCGCAGGTGGTCCTCCGGCGCGATCTGCTGGGTGGGCAGCTCGGGCAGTGCGTAGGCCGTCTCGCCCCCGGGCAGCCGGACCTTCACGGCGCCCAGATCCTCCAGGTCGCGCGACACCGTGGTCTGGGTCGCCTCGATCCCCTGCTCCCCGAGCAGGGCGACCAGCTGGGCCTGGTTCGTCACCGGCTCCGACTCCAGCAACTTGGTGATGCGGTGCTGCCGCTGGTTCTTGGTCAGCCGGCCGGGCGCCTGGCCGCTCATGGCGACCCCTCCACGACCCAGGACAGGACGCCCCGCATGGCCGTGCGCCGGTGGGCCGCCTGGCGCCAGACCAACGACTGCGGGCCCTCGAGCACGCCGTCGGTGATCTCCTCGCCGCGATGCGCCGGCAGGCAGTGCAGCACGACGGCATCGTCGGACGCGCGGGCGACCAGGCTCTCGTCGATGGTGAAGCCCTCGAAGGCGGCGAGGCGGTCCGCCCGCTCCTCCTCCTGGCCCATGCTCGTCCACACATCGGTGTACAGCACCGTGGCGCCCTTGACCGCCTGGTCCGGGTCGTCCGTCATCTGCACCGTCCCCCCCCGGCCGATCCGATCGGCGAAGGCCTGCAGCGCAGCCAGCTCGTCGCCGGGGAACGTGTACGCCGCCGGCGAGGCGAAGCGGACCTCCATGCCCTCGAGCAGCCCCGCTTTGGCCAGCGACCGCGCCATGTTGTTGGCGTCCCCGACGTAGGTCAGCACGCGACCGCAGAGGGGACCCAGCGCCTCTCGCATGGTCAGGACGTCGGCCACGGCCTGGCACGGGTGCGCGTTGTCGCACAGGAGGTTCACGACGGGGACGTCGAAGCCGCTCCGCTGCAGCGCCTCGGCCATGCGCACCAGCATGGAGTGCTCGAACACGCGGGCGCACAGGACGCGGTGGTAGCAGGCGAGCGTGCGCGCCACGTCCTCCGCCGTCTCCCGTTCGTCGAGGCCGACCTCGGCCCCCTGGATGTAGACGGGATGGCCACCCAGGTCGACCACCGCCATTTCGGTGGAGTTGCGCGTCCGCGCCGACGGCTTCTGGAAGAGCAGCGCCACGCCCTGGCCGGCCAGCGCCGGCGGGGTCGGCGGCTGCAGGGCCAGGTCGAGAAGGTGTTCCCAGGCATCGGGACCGAGGGCGTCGAGGTCGAGGAAGTTGCGCATGTGCCGCCCCCTACCGAGGCCCGTCGCTGGAGGGCAGCGTCGCCGCCAGGGCTTCGCCCAGGATCACCAGCGCCTTGTCGATCTCGTCCTCACGCACCAGCAGGGGCGGCGCCACGCGGATGGCGTCGGGCCGCACCGGGTTCACCAGCAGGCCGTGAGCCAGGGCCCAGGCGGCCGCTTCCCTGGCCACCGGCGCTTCGAGCTGCGCGGCGAGCAGCAGGCCGGCCCCGCGGACGGAGGTGACACCCGGGAGCACGGCCAGACCGGTGGCGAGGCGCTCGCCCCCCTGGCGGGAGCGGCGGCAGACGTCCTCGGACTCCATGACGGCGAGCGTGGCCCTGACCGCGGCGAGCGCCAGGGGCTGACCGCCGAACGTCGAGCCGTGGTCCCCGGGCCCGAAGGCCGCCGCCACCTCCGCCCGGGCCCAGCAGGCGCCGACCGGCATGCCGTTGCCGAGCGCCTTGGCCATCGTCACGACATCGGGCTCGAGCCCCTGGGCCTGGAAGGCGAACCAGTGCCCGGTCCGGCCGAGCCCGGTCTGCACCTCGTCGAGCATGAGCAGCGCGTTGCGCTCCGTGCAGAGCGAGCGCACCGCGCCCAGGTAGTCCGAACTCGGCACCACGACGCCGCCCTCGCCCTGCAGCGGCTCCAGCAGGACGGCGGCGACGGTGTCGGCGTCGAGCGCTTTGTCCAGCGCGGCCACGTCGTCATAGGGCACGTGCACGAACCCCTCGGGCAGCGGCACGAACGGCGCCTGCTTCTCGGGCTGGCCGGTGGCGGTGAGCGTGGCCAGCGTGCGGCCGTGGAATGCGTTGTCGGCGCTGATCACGACGTGGCGGCCGGGACCGGCCCAGCGCCGGGCCAGCTTGAGCGCGCACTCGTTGGCCTCGGCGCCCGAGTTGGCGAAGAAGACCTGGCCGCCGGCCTGGCCGGTGCCGCCGTTGATGAGCCGGTCGATGGTGCGGGCGACCTCGGGGGCCAGCGTGTTGCCGTAGAGGTTCGAGACGTGGCTGAGGGTGCGCGCCTGCTCGGCCACGGCGTCGGCCACGGCCGGATGGGCGTGGCCGAGCGAGACCACGGCCAGCCCGGTGATGAAGTCGAGGTACTCGGTGTCGTCGGCGTCGTAGAGGACCGTGCCCTGGCCCCGCACGAACGTGGCGGGCGGCTCGGCGTAGGTGCGCATGAGCGACGAGCGCTCGGACGGGGCGCCGGTGGCTTCGGCGCCGGAGCGGGCGGCGGTCATGGCACCACCATCGTCCCGACACCGGAGTCGGTGAAGAGCTCGAGCAACAACGCGTGCGGTTCCCGGCCATCGAGGATGTGGGCCTGGGCGACGCCGGCCCGCACCGCGCTCGTGCAGGCTTCGACCTTGGGGATCATGCCGCCCTGCACTCCCCCGTCGCGCACGATCTCGTCCACGGCCGCCGCGGAGGCGTGGTGGATCACCGTCGTCGGATCGTCGGCCACGACCCGGAGCCCCTCGATGTCCGTCAGGAAGATCAGCTTCTCGGCCTGCAGCGCCTCGGCCAACGCTCCGGCCACCGTGTCGGCGTTGATGTTGTAGGCCTGGCCCGACTCGTCGGCCCCGATGGTCGCCACGACCGGGATCAGACCCTCGGCCAACAGCCGCTCGAGCATGATGGGGTCGACGATCGACACGTTGCCGACGAAGCCGATGTCGGCCTGGTGCGGCGCAGCCGTGATGAGGTTGGCGTCCTCGCCCGACAATCCGACGGCGATCGGCCCGTGGACGTTGATGGCGGAGACGATGTCCCGGTTGACCTTGCCGACGAGCACCATGCGGGCGATGTCGAGGGTGTCCGCGTCCGTGACCCGGAGGCCGTGGCGGAACTCCGCCTCCTTGCCCAGGCGCTCCATCAGCGCGCCGATCTGGGGTCCGCCGCCGTGCACGACGACCGGGAGCATGCCCACGGCACGCATCAGCACCACGTCCTCGGCGAACGAGGCCAGTGCGTCGTCGAGGCTCGCCCCGGCCGCGCCCTCTGGGCTGTCCGAGCCGCCAGCACCGTGTGCCGCATGCAGCGCGTTGCCGCCGTACTTGACGACGACGATCTTCTCGAAGAAGCGGCGGATGTACGGCAGCGCCTCCACGAGCACGGAGGCGGTCTTGGCCGCCGCCGCCTTCTCGGCCCGGCTGACCTTGGGCGGCACGACCGGCATTTCGCGGGCCGTCACGATGTCGTCCGGTTCTCGTCGATGTAGCCGTAGCTGAGGTCCGTCCCGAGGACGACCGCCTCGCCCGAGCCGAGCCCGAGGTCACAGTCCAGGACGATGTGGCGACCCGCCATGTGCGCGGCCACCGCCGCGGCGTCGTGGGGCACGCCCACGCCGCCGGCGCAGACGACGGTGCTCCCGTACGCGAGCAGGACACGGTCGATGTCGAAGGGCGTCCCGGCCGAGCCGAGCTCGGAGATGATGCGTCCCCAGTAGGGGTCCTCGCCGAACAGCGAGCACTGCACGAGCATGGAGTCCGCCACCTTGCGGGCCGCGATGTGTGCCGCCTCGTCGCTGACCGCGCCCCGGACGTGCACGTGCGCCACCTTGGTCGCGCCCTCCGCGTCCTCGACCATCTGTTCCGCCAGTGACCGGCAGGCCTCGTACAGCGCAGCCGTCAGCACGGCCCGCGACGGGGTGGCGCCCAGTCCGTTGGCCAGCACCAGCACCGTGTCGTTGGTGGAGGTGCAGCCGTCCACCGTGATCGTGTTGAAGGAGGCCACCACCGCCTCGCGGAGCGCTTCGTGCAAGGTGGCCGGGTCGACGACCGCGTCGGTCGTGCACACGGCGAGCATGGTCGCCATGTTCGGCGCCAGCATGGCCGCCCCCTTGGCCATGCCGCCCACCGTGAAGCCGTCGCCGGCGACCACGACCTCCTTCGGCACCGTGTCCGTCGTCATGATGGCCTTGGCGGCCTCGGCCGCCGACTCCGGGCGTCCGGTCCGCGCCATCACGATCGGCTCGATTTCGGGGATGACGTGGTCGATGGGAAACGGGATCCCGATGAGGCCCGTCTGGCAGATCAGGATCTCCTCGGCGGTGGCGCCGATGTCACCCGCCACGGCGGTGCAGAGTCGCTCGGCCGCCTCCCGCCCGGGCACCCCGGTGGCGGCGTTGGCGTTGCCCGAGGTCAGGATCACTCCGGCGGCCCTGCCGCCCGTGGCGGCCAGGTGGGCCCGGCTCACCTGGACCGGCGCGGCCGCCGCCAGGTTGGACGTGAACACGCCGGCGGCGGGCACCGCTCTCCCGTCGGCCGTGGCCACGACGGCGACGTCGTGCGCCTTGGCCGCCTTGATGCCTGCGTAGCCCCCGACCGCGACGAACCCTTCGGGTGCGTTGACGCTCACGGGTACATCCCGGCCACCGGCAGGCCGGTGGTCTCGGGCAGCCCGAGGGCCGCGTTGGCACACTGGATCGCCTGGCCCGACGCGCCCTTCACCAGGTTGTCGAGGGCACAGAAGGAGAGCACCCAGCCGGTCCGGGGATCGACGCCGCGCCGTGACATGGGCCGCGTTGGAGCCCGCAGTGGCCTTGGTCGAGGGGGGCTCGTCGGTCACCACGACGAAGGGCTCGGCGTCGTAGGCGTCGTGGAGAGCCGCGATGACCGACCCGGTCGTCGGCCTCGTTCCGGTGATCGGCCGGGCGTAACAGGTGGCGAGGATGCCGCGCACCATCGGTGCGAGGTGCGGCGTGAAGAGCACCTCTCCCCCGATGATCTGCTCCATCTCGGGGGTGTGGCGGTGGGTCAGCAGGCCGTAGGCCGCGAAGTCCTCGTCGACCGTGCCGAAGTGCAGCGACTCCTTGAGCCCACGGCCGGCGCCCGACACGCCCGAGGCGGCGTCGACGACCATCCCGGTCGGCTGCACCAGGCCCGCCCGCACCAGCGGGGCCAGGGCGAGCCCGGCCGACGTCGGATAGCACCCGGCGGCGGCGACGAGGGTCGCCCCGGCGAGGCCTTGGCGGAACAGCTCGGGGAGCCCGTAGACGGCGTCGGCCAGGAGCGCGGGAGCGGCGTGCTCCTCGCCGTACCACTGGGGATACAGCGAGGCGTCCTTGAGCCTGAAGTCGGCGGCGAGGTCGACGACGACGCCCACCCGGGACCGGAGCTCGGGCACGATGCGCTGGGACTCTCCATGGGGCAGGCCGCAGAACACCAGGTCCAGCCCGTCGAAGCGGGCGGGATCGCTCTCCTCGTAGACCAGTCCCGGATAGGCCGCAGCCAGCGAGGGCGTATGGTTTCCGACAGCCTCACCGGCGTGCGAATGGGCCGAGGCTACGGCCACCTCGAATTCGGGATGGCCGGCGAGCAGGCGCAGCAGCTCGGACCCGGTGTAGCCCGATGCCCCGAGGATCCCTGCCTTCATCGCATGAGTATACATACTTCTGCATATTCATGCGACCGGCGAATTGAGGTCCTCCGTGTCGTGGGTGGGCGACTGATGGTGCTTCCGGCCGGCACCGATGTTCCGGATCATCTCGACCACCAGCACGACCAGCGTGATCACGATCACGGCGGCGACGAGGATCAGCAGCGCGTCGGCCCACCACGGCAACGCCGCAGTTCCGGTTGGCATTGACACCACCTCCTTCCCCCTCCGGGGGCCACCTTCCTAGACGACCGTGAGCTCCTTCTGCCAGAAGTTTCCCTCGCTGGCAAGCGCGAAGCCCATCATGTCGTTCACGGCGATCATCGGGGCGTTGACCGACGCATTGCCGGTCACGATGAGCCGCACGTCGGGCGCGCGCTCGGCCAGCTGGGCGAGGTTGGCCAGCTTGACGGCCAACCCCAGGCGGTGGCCCCGGTGCGCTGGAACGACCACGGTGAGCATCTGGAAGGCCTGTGCCGGAGACCCGGCGCCGATGCAGAGCTCGGTGCAGGCGACGAGGCGGCCGGACGGGACGTGCTGAGCCACCGCGATCAGGTAGCGGGCACCGCGGGCGGCCCGGAGGGCGTCGTTCTCGCCGACCCGCTCGGCGTCCCAGGTCTCCTCCTCGTGGCCTTCGTCGCCGTGGGGCTCATCGGTCGACATGCACTGGAAGAGCGCGCACTGGTCGTCGAGGTACTCCGCCGGCCACGGCGCCTCGAAGGTGAGCACGCGGTAGTCCTCGGCATCACGCGCACGGGCCACCTCGGAACGGAGCTCCCCCATCCGTGCCGCGTCCATCGGAACGGTGAGGTGCCGGATGTTGCCCGACAGCATGGCCGCGAAGCCGACCTTCGGCGCGAACGACAAGGAGGGATGACGGTTGGCCTGCTCGAGTGGCACGTCCACAATGGAGTTCAGCACGAGACGCCCGTCGGACCGTCCGTGCTCGGACATGGCTTCGACGATCGCCGTCCCGGCGCCACGGCGCCGATGCGCGGGGTGGACCGCCACCGTGACCTCGGCACTGCGCGTGTTGTCGCGCAACGGCATCTCCATCATGCCCACGCCGAGTATCGGTCCGCCCGACTCGCGCGCGGCAAACAGGTCGAAGCGCTTCGAGCGGCTGCGGTGCTGCGCGAACGCACGGATGTCGGACAAGGTGAACCCGATCTGGTCGGGCCAGAGGTCCTCGTCGCTGGCGCGCAGGACCCCTGTCCATTCAGCCAGCTCGTTGTCGTCCGCCGGGTCGACGAGGCGGGTCTCCATGGGACCACCTTGCCACGGCGGACGCCACTTCGGCCGCCTCTCAGCGCAGGACGGCGTCGAACTCCTCGGCCACGGCGTCGATGCAGCGGGCGCGCAGCACGCCCACCTCTTCGTCGGTCAATGTCCGATCGTCGGCGCAGAAGCGCAGCCGATAGGCCAGGCTGCGAGCACCGTCGTCGATGCCGGCGCCCCGGTAGACGTCGAACAGGTGCACGGACTCCAGGAGATCACCACCGGCAGTCCGCAATGTGTCGGCGACGGCATCGGCCGGATGCCGGTCCTCCACGACGAATGCCAGGTCGATGTCCGACGACGGGAAGCGGCTGACCGCGCCTCCGATCGTGACCCGGCGCGGGACCTTCTCCTCGTCGAAGAGCACACCCAGGTCGACCTCGAGCCAGCCGACACGCCGGGCCGCCGTCCCCCCGCCCGCGGCGCGGGTCAGCTCGAACCGCGCCGCCACGGCGGGGTCGATCTCCCCCACGGCGCCGATGGTCACCTCGTCGAGGCTGCCGGCCCGGGCCATGAGATGCGCGGAGCGCGTCGGATGGAGGCCCGGGAGCGGCGGCGTGCCGTCGCCCGGGGGGATCAGGCGCACCCGGTCCAGACGGAGCGCGTCGGCCAGGACGTGCCAGGCGGCAACGGCAAAACGGGCGTCATCGCCCTCACCGGCGAAGACGGCCGAGAGCAGCTCGCGCTCGCCCGGCAACTCGGCCCGTTCGGCGCCGCCGGCCCCGCTCCGCTCGACGATCCGGGCCAGGCCCGCCCCGGGATGCGAGAACACGACGCCCACCTCGAAGAGGCGCACATCGGGCTGGCGCCGGCCGGCGTTGTAGGCCAGTGCGCCGAGGAGCCCGGGCAGCAACGACCGGCGCAGATACGGCTTCTCGGCATCGAGGGGGTTGGTGACCCGCACCGCCGGACCGGTCAGGTTTACGTCGTCGTGCGCCGTGGCCGACACGAAGGTGTCGGTCCAACCCTCCGACACACCCAGGCCGCGCAGGACGTCCTTGACCTCACGCCGCGAGCGCTGCAACGCGGTCAGGCGTCCGGGCTGGGGCCAGGTGGGCACGCGGCTGGGCACGTTGGAGTAGCCGAAGGTGCGCGCGACCTCCTCGATCACGTCGTCGATCCCGTACGGCGCGGGGCGGATGTCGGGGCGGCTCGTCGGCACCTCCACGGTCAGCACCCCGTCGGAGGTGTCACGCTCCTGCTCCAGCACCGTGAAGCCGATCGGCTCAATGAGACGGGCGATCTCCGCCGGCCCGAGCGCGACGCCGATCTGGCTGTGCACCCGTGCTATCGGCACGGCGATGACGAACGGCTCGGGCACCTCCCCGCGCACGTCGAGCAGGCCGTCGGCCACCTGGAGCCCGGGGGAGCTCTCGGCCAGCAGCTGGCAGAAGCGCCGCACCGACGGCTCGATCCCCCACGGATCGACGCCGCGTTCGAAGCGGGCCGACGCCTCCGTGCGCAGGCCCAACCGCTTGGACGTGCGGGCGATGGCCATGGGCGTGAAATAGGCCGCCTCGAGGAGCACCTCGGTCGTCGTCTCCGCGATCTCCGACGAGGCGCCACCCATGATCCCGCCGATGCCGACCGGCGTGCCCTCGGCGTCGCAGATGAGGCAGTCCTCCCCGGTGTCGCCCAGGCTCCGGCCCTGGACGCCCGTCGTGCGCTCCACCCCGTCGAGCGTCTCGATCGTCTCGCCCGGCCGGGCCCGCCGGACGCTGAGGCCCCGCCCGGGCAGGAGCGACAGGTCGTAGGGGTGGGTGGGCTGGCCCAGCTCGAGCATGACGTAGTTCGAGGCGTCGACGACGTTGTTGATGGGGCGCATGCCGGCCAGGAGCAGGCGCCGGGCGATGAAGCCCGGCGACGGAGCCACGGTCACGCCGCGCAGCACCGACACGGTCAACCGCGGACAGAGGTCGGCCGACTCGACTGACGCGCTGGCCGCCGTCTCCACGGGCCAGCCGCTGGCGGCGGGCGCGGGAGCCTCGGGCAGCTCGAACGGCAGCCTGAGCCGGCCCGCCAGGTCGCGGGCGATGCCCGACATGCTCCAGGCGTCGGGACGGTTGCCCTCGACCGTGATGTCGAAGACCGTGTCCACCTGCAGCCCGAGTACCTCCATGATGGGCGTGCCCGGCTCGCCCGGCGACTCCTCGCCCAGGATCAGCAGGCCCGCGCCGTCGTCGGACAACCCGAGCTCCTTGCCCGAGCACAGCATGCCGTTGGAGGTCACGCCGCGCAGCGTGCGCTGACTGATCTCGAAGTCACCGGGGAGAATGGCGCCGACCGGCGCCAGCGGCACCCGGTCCCCCACCTCGAAGTTGGTGGCGCCGCACACGATCTCGAGGGGCTCCGCCCCGCCGCCGTCGACGACGGTGAGGCGGATCTTGTCGGCGCCCTTGATGGGCCGGATCTCGAGCACGCGGCCGACCACCACCTCGCCCAGGCCCTCACCCACGTACTCGATCGCCTCGACCACCAGGCCGAGGTCGTCCAGCGCGTCGCGCAGCACCCCGACGTCGTCGGGGAACGGGGCGAAATCACGGAGCCAGCTGAGCGGAGCGCGCACGGAAGACTTTCTCGTTGTCGGGCGAGGTCAGAACTGCGAGAGGAAGCGGATGTCGTTCTCCAGGAAGGAGCGCATGTCGGGAATGGCGTGACGCATCTGCGCCAGCCGGTCGATGCCGAACCCGAAGGCGAAGCCCGACCAGACGTCGGCGTCGATCCCCACGGCGGCGAAGACAGCCGGGTCGACCATGCCGCAGCCACCGAGCTCGATCCAGCCGGTGTGCGAGCAGGTGCGGCACCCTTCGCCCAGGCAGACCGTGCAGGTGATCTCGTACTCGGCCGACGGCTCGGTGAAGGGGAAGTAGGCCGGTCGCAGGCGGGAGTGCATGCCCGGGCCGAAGTAGGCCTCCGTGAAGGCCTCGATGGTGCCGGCGAGGTCGCCGAAGGTCATGCCGCGGTCGACCACCAACCCCTCGATCTGGTTGAAGACGGGGAGGTGGCGCGCGTCGGGCGTGTCGAGCCGGAAGCACTTGCCCGGCATGACCGCGTGGATCGGCAGGGAGCCGTCGCGCACGGCCGCCTCCATCAGATGGATCTGCACCGGCGACGTGTGCGTGCGCAGCAGCACCGTCTCGGGCTCGCCGATGTCGAGGTACATCGTGTCGTACATGCCGCGGGCCGGATGCGCCGGCGGGATGTTCAGCGCCTCGAAGTTGTACCAGTCCGTCTCCGCCTCGGGGCCCTCGGCCACCGTGAACCCCATGCCGACGAAGACGTCCTCGAGGTCGTTGCGGGCCTGGCTGGCGGGGTGCAGGTGCCCGCGTGCCGGCGCCGCGCGCACCTGGTCCGCGATGACCTCGGTCAGGTCGAGACGGTCGGCCAGGAGGGCCTCGGCCCGCTCGGACTCGGCCAGCTCGGCCCGCCGCGCCGCCAGGATCGCCCTGAGCTGTGCCTGCGCCTCACCGAGACGGCGGCCGGCCTCCTTGCGGGCCTCCGGGTCGAGGCCGCCCAGGGCCCGGTGGGCCCGGGTCAGCGCGGAGCGCTTGCCCAGGAACTCGATATCGACCTGGTTCAGCGCCTCGCTCGACGCCGCGCCCTCGATCGCCCGCGCACCGTCGGCGGTGATGCCGTCGATGTCGAAGTCCACGTTGTCGAGTGCCATGTCGCCGAATTCCCTGTCGTCAGGTCCCTGGGTGCGCCGTTCCGCCGTCCTCGATGCTACGTGGCGCGGCACCGCCGCCCCGGCGTTGCCGGAAGGCCTCGAAGCAGACCACGGCGCAGGCCACGCCGACGTTGAGCGAGTCGGCGCGTCCGGCCATGGGGATGGCCAGCGCACCGGAGAGGGAACCGGCCAGCGCGGGATCGAGCCCGGAGGACTCGTTGCCCAGGAACACGGCCGACGGCGCGGACCAGTCGAGCCCGGCGTAGTCCTCGCCGTCGCGCACGACGGTAGCGAGCGTCCGGAAGCCCGCCTCGGACAGCTCGGTGGCCAGCAGGCGCGGGTCGGGGCGCACGGCCAGAGGCACGTGGAAGAGCGAGCCGGCCGACGAGCGCACGGTCTTGGGGTTGTAGGGGTCGACGGACTCGCCGGCGTAGACCACCAGCGCCGACCCCGAGGCGTCGGCCGCCCGCAGCACCGTGCCGGCGTTGCCCGGGTCGCGCACGTCGACCAGGACCACGATCAGCGCGCCCTCTCGGGCCCTCCATGGGTCGGTCCCGAGCGCCGGCTCGTCGAGCATGGGCAGCACGGCAAGCACCGGTTGGGGCGTGACGGTGTCGGCCACCCGCTCCAGGACGCCGGCCGCGAGCGGGAAGACGCGGACGCCGGCCGCCTCGGCGCGCCGGCAGACCGCCTGGACGCCGCGGTCGTCCGCGCCGTCCGGAGAGACGTAGAGGGACTCGACGGGCACGGCCGCATCGAGGGCGCACCGGATGAGCTCAGCCCCCTCGGCCACGAAGGCGCGTTCGGCCCATCGGGACGAGCGCTTCTGCAACAGCCCGCGCAGCCGGCGGACCCGCCGGTGCGAAAAGGCCAGCCGCTGGGTCAGGAAGCGACCTCGGCCACGGGCGCAGTGTCCAGCGCGTCCTGAGCGGTCGCCACCAGCGCACCGAAGGCCTCGGCGTCGCTGACGGCCAGGTCGGCCAGGACCTTGCGGTCGACTTCCACGCCGGCCAGGTGCAGGCCGTTGATGAGCCGGCTGTAGCTCAGGCCGTGCTGGCGGGCCCCTGCGTTGATGCGCTGGATCCACAGCTTGCGGAAGTCCCCCTTCCGGGCGCGACGGTCCCGGAAGGCGTACTGCATCGAGTGCATGAGCTGCTCGTTGGCCGCCCGGTAGGAGCGGCTCTTGTTCCCGTAGTACCCCTTCGCCTGCTCGAGGACAGCGCGATGGTGCTTGCGGCCGTGGACGGACCGCTTCACTCTGGCCATGGGGGTGCTCCTCTCAAGATCTCTCGGTGTGTCGGATGGGTGTGCGCCGGAGCGCGGTGGCGATCGCCTGGGCTAGATGCCGAGCATCCGGCGCGTGGCCCGCTCGTCCGCCTTGCTGATATCGGCCTCGCGGCCGAGCCGGCGCGTGCGGACGCTGCTCTTGTTCTCCAGAAGGTGTGCGCGAAAAGCCTTGCGCCGGCGCAAACGGCCCGATGCGGTCACCTTGATGCGCTTGGCGGCGCCCCGGTCTGTCTTCATCTTCGGCATTGCGTCATCCCTCTTCGGCTGATGCTGCGACGTCGCTGCTTCCATTGCCCTCACCCGCAGCCGACGCACTTCCGTTGCCCCCGCTGAGGGGGGCCGCCGTCTCGCCCGCCTCGGTCGCGCCCTTCGCCGCTGCCGGGTCGGCAGCCGCTGGCGGTGCGGCACTGGCGCCCGGCTTGTCGGTGCGCTGCTGGTTCGTGGCCCTCGACTGGGCGGCCTGACGGGCCCGCTTGTCGGGGGCGAGCACCATGATCATGTTGCGGTTGTCGAGCTTGGGCTCGGCCTCCACCTTGGCCACGCCCTCCATCTGCTCGGCGATGCGGTCCAGGATCCGCTTCCCGTGCTCGGGGTGGTACACCTCGCGGCCTCGGAACATGATCGTGATCTTGACCTTGTGCCCTTCGCCCAGGAACTTGGCCACTTGGCGGGTCTTGGTGTCGAAGTCGCCCGGGCCGATTTTCGGCCGGTACTTCATCTCCTTGATCCCGACGTGGACCGTCTTGCGGCGGCTCTCCTTGGCCCGCTGGGCCTCGTCGAACTTGAACTTGCCGAAGTCCATGATCCGGCAGACGGGCGGATTGGCCATGGGGGCGACTTCGACCAGGTCGAGATCGAGCTCCTTGGCGATCGCCAGGGCCTCGGGGAGCGGCTTGATGCCTAGTTGCACACCGTCGGGGTCCACGAGCCGGACTTCACGGGCACGGATTCGGTCATTGATCCGGTGCTCAGTTGTGGTTTCAGCGACGATGCGTCATCACACCTCTCACTCGGGCCCGCGGTCCTTCCGCAAGCCAATCGGTGGAGCGAGGCCGACCAACGGGCACAGCCCGCGGCAGAGAGGCGATCGACCTGGCGCACGGTGCTCCCCGCTTTTGCAGGGTGGTGGCCAGGTGGAGGCCGCTCAGTGGGGGCCCCGCTTCCATGTAGTCAAGGAGCATAGGGTACCAGCATGAGCAGCTTGTGGACACCGTCGGGTGAGCATCGGGTCAATCCGGAGGGCAACGACGCCGCCTCCTCGCCCCCGGGTAAGCCGGGCGACACTGACGTCACTCCGACGTCACCGGAGGCCCCCCTCACCGAGGAGCAGGCGGCGGCCCAGGCCGAGGTCGACGCCATGCGGGCCCAGCTGGCCCACACGCCGGCCGAGGTCGTCGTGGCCAACCACTGCTACGGGCTGTTCGAGCTGGCCGCCATCTACCTCTCGCAGAGCCCGCCCCAGCTCTTCCAGGCCCGCCTGGCCATCGACGGCCTCGGCGCCCTGCTCGACGGCCTGCGCGGCCGGCTCGGGGAGGCCGAGCCCGCCCTGCTCGAATCGCTGTCGCAGCTCCGCCTGGCCTTCGTCAGCCTGGAGGGGGCCGAGAAGAGCGCCTCGGAGGGCGCCGCCAGCGCCGGCCACGACCTGAATTAGGGACGGCCGGAAGGAGGCCCGGTCGCGCTGGCCCGGGCCCGGTCGGACGCCGTGGCCAGCCCCTCCACGGTGCGCCGGATGAAAGTGCCCAGGGCCCGGCGGTAGATCCAGCCCGTGCCGGGCACCTTCGGCCGGAAGGTCGAGCGCCAGTTGATCGTGGTGCCGCCTCCGCCGGGGGTCAGCGTGATGACCGCCCTGTAGTCCCGCAGGGGGAGGCCCGACTGGAGCACGTAGGCGAAGGCCTTCCCGGGCTCGCAGGTGACGACGCGCTCGCGGCTCTTGTGGCGGCCCGTGGTGAACAGGCGCACCGCGCCCAGGCCCTCCGGCGACCCCGCCCCCGGCTCAATGAGCTCGAAGGAGCCGAGGGGCGACCACTGGGGCCAGGTGGAACCGTCCGCCAGGAGTGCGTACACCGACGCCGGATCGGCGCCGGTCTCGGCCGTCTCGTCGATCACCTTCTGCGCCATGGCGCTCTCCCTTCGGTCCCTCCACCGTGTCCCCGGGAATGTACCATTTGGTACATGAGCAGACAAATGGCGGGGACTGAGGCGGAGACGGAGACGGCGGAAGCCGGGGGCCAGGGCGACGACGGCGCCGCCGTGGCCAGCCCGTCCCGTCGACGCCTGCTGGACGCGGTCGTCGAGTACTTCGCGACCGAGGGCCTGGCGGACCAGAGCCTGCGCCGCATCGCCGAGGCCATCGGGACGAGCCACCGCATGCTCCTGTACCACTTCGGATCGAGGGACGGTCTCCTGCTGGCGGTGGTGCGCGCCGTCGAGGCCAGAACAGAGGAACGCCTGGCGGCGCTGGGACGGGACGCGTCCGGCGAGGCCGACGCGCTGATCCGGCGGTCGTGGGCCTACCTGTCCGACCCGGCGTTGGGCGACTTCGAGCGCCTGTTCTTCGCCCTCTACGGGCGGGCACTGCAGGGCGAGGAGGCGATCCGGCCCCTCCTCGACAACGACGTCGAGCACTGGCTCCAGGCCAACGTGGCGCTGACGGAGCCTCTGGGCGTTCCCGCAGACATGGCGCGGACGCATGGCCGCCTGGGGCTCGCGGTCACCCGCGGCCTGCTGCTGGACCTGCTCGCCACCGGCGACCGCGGCGGCGTCGAGGCGGCGCTCGAGGTGTTCGCCGGCTTCTACGGCGGCACCTGGTGGGAGCCTCAGGAGGAGACGGGCACCAGCGACCGCGCCTCGTAGAGCCCGCGGTGTCCCGGGCTCACCGTGAAGACCACCGTCGTCCCGACAAGGATGCGCCGGCTCCCGTCGGCGATGGCGGTGGCGTGGAAGCCGTAGCTGGTCCCGTCTTCGTCCTCCACCGCGCCGAGCCCCCGGGCGGCGTCGAAGGACGACACCCGCCCCTGGTGCGGTCCGGCGGCGGCGACGGGGCCACCCACCTCAGTGCACGATCTTGGACAGCGGGATCTCGAGGATGTCCGACGCACCCTGGTCGCGCAGCGCCGGGATGAGGATGTTGATGTCGGACTTGGCCACCACCGCCTCGAGCGCGAAGGCCCCGCCGCCGGAGAGCTCCGAGATCGTCGGCGCCCGCATGGACGGGAGGACGGCCAGCACCTTGTCGAGGTTCTCCGCTTCGACGTTGAGCTTCACGAGCACCTTGCCCCGCGCCTCGAGGGTGCCCTGCAGCAGCGTGTGGATCTGCTCCATGGCGTGGCGCTTGTCGGGGTCGGCCGCCGCCGCGGGGTTGGCGATGAGCTCGGTGCGCGACACCAGCAGCGTCTCGATCACGCGCAGGCCGGCGGCGCGCAGTGCGCTCCCGGTCTCGGTCATGTCGACGACGGCATCGGCGATGTCGGGCACCTTGGCCTCGGTGGCGCCGTAGGAGAGCGCGATGTCCGCCTCGATCCCCGCCGCCTCGAGCGCCTTGCGGGTCAACCCGGGGTACTCGGTGCTCACGCGCAGGCGCTCGTGCCGCTGGGCCGCCTCCGCGGCGAGCTCGGCCAGGCTGTGCACGGGCGAGTCCGCCCCGACCGCCAACACGACCTTGGCCGGGTTCGAGGTGTTCTTGGAGTATGCGAGCTCACCGAGCGAGACGACCTCGCTCCCCCGCTCCTCGATGCAGTCGCGCCCGGTGATGCCGAGGTCGAAGAGGCCGTCGGCCACGTAGACGGGGATCTCCTGGGGCCGCAGGATGCGCACCTCGTCGATGCGAGGGTCCTCGATGGTGGCGCGGTAGGCGACGTCGGAGGCCCGGTTCACCGCCAGGTCAGCGTCCTCGAACAGCTGCATGGTGGCGCGTTCGAGCGATCCCTTGGGCAGAACGAGGCGGAGCATGGGGGTAGATCTTCGCAGACGCGCCGGCGTGCCCGGGCCGGGACGGCGCCGGTCGGGCAAGCTGTGTCCGTGCCACCGCCCTACGACGCCCGCAACTTCCTGCAGCTCCTCGGGATCGACGTGCCCCTGCCCGACGAGGACCGTGACCCCGTGGCCCGCCTGACCGTCACCCACGACCTGATCGCCGGCACGGGCTTCCTGTGGGCGCCCGTCGTCCTCGCCATGGCCGACGCCCTGTGTGCCTTCGGGGTGAGCCACCACTGGCCCGAGGGGGCGCGCAGCTTCACGACGGTCGACTGCACGGCCAACTTCATTTCGAGCGCCCGGGAGGGGGAGCAGGTCGCAGCGACCGCGGCGCCGCTGCACCTCGGGCGGACCACGCAGGTCTGGGATGCCACCATCACCAACGAGACCACCGAGCGGCTCATGGCGTCCTACCGCTGCACGCAGATCATCCTGTACTGATCATCTGCACCGACCCTTACGCGAGCGCCTGGACGAAGGTCGGACGTTCCAGCGCCCACCAACGGCGGCGGCGGTCCCAGCGTTCCTGGCCCCCCATCCATTCCCACATCATGACGAAGCCGGGCTCGCCGAGCTCCGCGTGACGCTTGACGAACTCCCCGCTGTGCTCCATCGCATCGTCGAGGATCTCGAGCAGGTCAGCACGTCCCCGGCCGTCGAGCCCGTAGCTGTCGCACACCAAGCGGAGCCGCGACGGCTTGTCCGGCCGGTCCCAGCCGAGCAGCGCCGCGCTCTCATCGTCGTCGATCGGCACGCACATGCGGGCGAACTGCGCCAGGTCGTAGACCGGTCGGCCGGGCGCGCTGAAGTCGAAGTCGAGCAGTCCGACCGCGACGCCGTCCCGGAACACCACGTTCTCCAGGCAGATGTCGTTGTGGCAGACGATGGGGCCGCCGCGGGCGTCGGCGATCTCGCGGTTCCAGCTGCATTCCGACCCGCTGCCGTCGAACGCGGCCGCCGCCCGGTGGAAGCGGGCGATGAGCTCGGCCACGGACACGAGCGCCCCGTCCGCCAAGGCCCACACGGGGTACGGGGCGGCCGGCGCGTCGCCGTCGATGTATTCGAGCCGCTCGCGCCCGTCGGGATCGATCCCCTGCGGCAGGGGCACGCCCTCGAAGCCCGCGGAGCGGACCTGGCGCAGGAACGCGAACACCGACTCCGAATGCGGGTTCGACGGCCGCAGCACGTGCGGCCCCACACGGACGACGAGGCCCCGGTTGGCCACGCCGCCGTGCAGCACCTCCTCCTCATGGCCTCGGTCCACGACGGGCACCCTACCGAGTGGCGAAAATCGGGCTATTCGCCCGGCCGGGGCGATGCCATCGTGGACAGCTCGACGACGGCCGCCGCCGCCTCGGGGTCCGCCTCGTAGACGCGCCTGCCGCGCCGGAGGCGGTCCCGCCACTCGCCCTGCTCGTAACGGGCGGGCTCGGAGCGCTCGATGAACCCGCGCAGGACCCGCACGAAACGCGCCGGGTCGGTGTGATGCGGAAAGTGCCCGGCCTCGTCGAAGATCTCGAACTCGCTGCCCGGCATCACGGTGTGGATCAGGCGGCCGTGGCCCAGCGGGATGATGGCGTCGCGGCGGCCCCACACGATGAGCGTCGGGATGCCCTCGGCCAGATAGGCCCGGTCCACCATCGTGATGATCTGACCGTTCCAGTCGACGCTCGAGCGCAGGGTCCGGAGGATCCCCATGCGGGCCTCCGTGTTGGGGAGCGCGTCGAACACGGCCAGGATCTCCTCGGCGTCGCGCCCGAGTGCGGTATCGAAGAGGCGCAACAGTTCGGCGCCCAGGCGGCTGGCGAAGCGGATCGGCGGCAGGCCGAGAAAGGGCATGAGGACTTCGATGCCCGGGATGGCGGCCACGCGCAGCAGCGGGCTGACCGTGCGTCCCACTCCCCCGCTGCCCACCAGGACGAGGCGCTCGCAGCGATCCGGGAACTGGTAGGCGAACTGGGCCGCCACACCGCCGCCCAGCGAATGCCCGACGACGGTCACCCGGTCGACCTCGAGCACGCTCAGGAGGTCGCGCATCCCGTTGGCGAAGCCTGCCACGGAGTAGTCGGCCCGTGGCTTCTCGGAGCGTCCATGCCCGAGGAGGTCCGGTGCGATGACGGTGTAGTGCTCCGCCAGTTGCTCGACGACCGGCCTCCAGGTGTCGGAGCTGTCCCCGATGCCGTGGATGAGGAGGAGTGCCGGTCCCGACCCGGCCTTGACGTAGGCCCGCCGGTACCCGTGGATGGTGACGTAGCGGACCACGAAGGCGCCCTCACGCCGGACGCCGGGTCGGTAGCGGATCTCGGCCGGGTCGACCGGAGTGCCGGCATCGGTGACGTCGCCGGCACCGCTGACGTCGTCGGCATCGGTCAGGGCATCGGCATCCGGTTCGGCGACGACGCCATGGACGGCGGCGGCATCTGCGGCGACGTCGTCGGTGCCCAGGTCTGGGGGTGTCGTCTCCACTGTGGGCGCCGTCTCACCCATGTCGCTCTCCTGCGCTCGTTCGGTGCCGGCCAAGTTGGCGGCCGAGCTGGTCAATGCCACCGTAGGGGGCCGACGTGTCTGCGCGGTGTCGACCCTGTGAACGGCCGATGAATGCGCTACGACAGGGGTGCGCTGCGGAGCAGCCGCACCATCTCGATACCCGTCAACGCGGCTTCTCGACCCTTGTTGGTCTCGTCGGGCTCCGAGCGCACGAGCGCCTGGTCCAGCGTGTCGGTGGTGAGCACGCCGAAGACGACCGGCACCCCGGTTGCGAGCTGCACCTGCTGGATACCCGACGCGCACTCCCCCGCCACGAAGTCGTAGTGACCGGTGTCGCCCCGGATGACCGCTCCGAGGCACAGCACGGCGTCCACCTTGCCGGCATGGGCGAAGGCCCGTGCCACGACCGGAAGCTCGAACGCTCCGGGCGCCCAGGCCACGGTCACGTCACGGCGGTCCGTGCCCGCCCCGTCCAGCGCGTCCAGCGCGCCGTTCAGCAACCGCAGCGTGATGCCGCCGTTGAACTCGGCACAGGCGATGCCGACGCGCAGACCCGTGCCGTCGGTCGAGCCGTGCAGGCTGGCCCCGACGCGCGACGCCACGTGGTCGAGAGCGCCGTCGGGCAGCGCCACCAGGTCGGACTCTGCCATCAGATGGCGGATGCGCTGGGGTTCACGCCCTCACTGTGGCACACGAGGCCGTCACAGGACGTCGTCGAGCCCGTGCAGCAGATGTCCCATCCGCTCGCGCTTGGTGCGCAGGTAGGCGATGTTCTCGGGGTTGGCCGCGAGCTGCAGTGGCACGCGCTCGGTGATGTCGAGGCCGAACCCCTCGAGGCCTCCGTACTTGACGGGGTTGTTGGTCATGAGCCGCATGGTGGTCACGCCGAGGTCGACCAGCATCTGGGCGCCGATCCCGTACTCCCGGCTGTCGACGGGCAGGCCCTGCTGCAGGTTGGCGTCGACGGTGTCGTGGCCCTCCTCCTGCAGCTGATAGGCCCGGATCTTGTGGCCGAGGCCGATGCCGCGCCCCTCGTGGCCGCGCAGGTAGATGAGGACGCCGCGGCCCTCCTTCTCGATGAGATCGAGCGAAGCCTGCAGCTGTGGTCCGCAGTCGCAGCGCAGCGAGCCGAAGACGTCACCGGTCAGGCATTCGGAGTGCACGCGCACCAGCACGTCCTCGGTCCCGGCCACGTCGCCCATGACGAGCGCCAGGTGCTGCTCGTTGTCCAGCACCGACTCGTAGACGAACGCCCGGAACTCGCGGCCCTCGGCCGGGATGCGCGCCTCGGACACGAGGCGCACCAGCTTCTCGTTCTGCCGGCGGTAGCGGATGAGGTCTGCGATGGAGATGAAGGGCAGATCGTGCCTCTTGGCGAAGGTCTCGAGGTCGGCCAGCCGGGCCATCTCGGACTTGTCCTCGGTGACGATCTCGCACAGCACTCCGGCCGGGGTCAGCCCCGCGGCGCGGGCCAGGTCGACCGTCGCCTCGGTGTGGCCCGCCCGCTTGAGCACGCCGCCGGTCCGGTAGCGCAGCGGGAAGATGTGCCCGGGCCGGTTCAGGTCGTTCGGACGCGTGCCCGGGTCGATCAGGGCGGCAATGGTGGACGACCGGTCCGTCGCCGAGATCCCGGTCGTCGTGCCGTGCCGGTAGTCCACGCTGACGGTGAAGGCCGTGCGCTGGGCCTCCGTGTTGGCCGTGACCATCAGGGGCAGTTCGAGGGCGTCCGCCCGCTCGGGCAGCAGGGGCACGCAGATGACCCCCGAGGTGTGGGCCAGGAAGAAGGCGATGTTCTCCGGCGTCGCCGCCTCGGCCGCCATGACGAGGTCGCCCTCATTCTCGCGATCCTCGTCGTCGACGACCACCGCCATGCCCAGCCGCGCGATGGAGTCGATCGCCTCCTGCACCTTCGAGAACGCCATCAGGCCGCCACCTCCACTCGAAGATCCTCACCCAGCTGCTCTATCGACACGAGCCTGCCCTTCCACACGTCACCAATTGTGCCAGCCCCGGGACCCGCGAAAATCGGGCGGCCGTCATCGCCCCCGAAAAGGGCCGGGGCGAGGTACAGCACGTAGCGGTCGACCAGCCCTGCGGCGTGGAAGTCGTGGGCCACGGTGGCCCCGCCCTCCACCAGGAGCTGGAGCACGCCACGACGGCCCAACTCGTCCAGCACGTCGCCCAGATCGCCCCCGAGCTCGAGGGCAGGGCGCACCTTGGCGCCGGCCGGAGCATGGCCCAGCACGACCCGCAGCGGCTGCTCGCGCTCGACCCCGTCGTCGAGGCGAACCGTCAGCGCGGGGTCGTCCGCCCGGACCGTGCCTGCCCCGACGAGGACGGCGTCGGAGACGGAGCGGAGCCGGTGCACGTCCCGGCGGGCGGCCTCTCCCGTGATCCAGCGGCTGGTGCCGTCGGGCGCGGCGGTGCGGCCGTCGAGGCTGGCCGCCATCTTGAGGACGACCCAGGGCTTTCCGGTCGTCCGGTGCTTGCGGTACGGGGCCAGCTGCTCGGCCACCTCGTCTGCGGCCACCCCGACGGTGACCTCCAGGCCGGCGGCCCGCAGGGCCTCGATGCCGCTGCCGGCGACCCGCTCGTCGGGGTCCTCGATGCCCACGACGACCCGGCCCACGCCCGCCGCGATGATGGCGTCGCTGCAGGGCGGGGTGCGTCCGTGGTGGACGCACGGCTCCAGCGTCACGTACAGGGTCGCGCCGCGGGCGGCCTCTCCGGCCGCGGCCAGGGCTGCCGCCTCGGCGTGGGGTCCGCCGGGAGGTGCGGTGGCTCCGGCGTACACCGTCCCGTCGTCGGAGACAGGGCCCGGCGGGACGATCACGCAGCCCACCCAGGGGTTGGGCGCCGTCCTCGAACGGACCGTTGCCGCCTGCGCCAGCGCCCGGCGCATGTGCTCGACGTCGTTCATGGTGAGGTCCCTGCCCGGGGCGGATGCCCGTCCTTGTGCGGCCAATAATAGAACACGTTTCAGTTTTTGTCGAGAGTGCCTGGTCAGAGGGTCGGATTGTCCGCCATCATGCCCGGCCGAGCAGGGCGACCAGGCTCGTCACGTCGGCGAGCACGGCCGTGGGCGACGCCGCCTCGAGCGTCGCGGCGTCATGGGCGCCGCTCAGCACACCCACCACCATCCCGGCGCCGGCGGCGTTGCCGGCCTGGAGGTCGCTCACGGTGTCGCCCACCACGGCCACGGCGTGCGGGTCGTCCACCCCGAGGCGGGCCATGGCGCCGAGGATCAGATCCGGTGCCGGCCGCCCCCGGCCCACGTCGGCCGGCGAGAGGGCCAGGTCGACGTCGGGGCCCCAGCCCAGGGCCCGGAGGAGCGCGTCGCGGGTCGAGGGTGCGAAGCCTGTGGTGAGGCAGACCTTGACCCCGGCGGCGCGCAGGGCGCGCAGCACCTGCCGGGCGCCGGGGATCTCGCCGACCTCGCCGGCGGCGACGATCGCCTCGTAGGCGGCGGCAAAGGCCGTCGTCGCGTCCCGTGCCTCATCGGGTTCGAACAGGGTGGCGAACACGTCCGCCTTGGACCAGCCCATCGTCTGGTGCACGACGAGCTCGGCCTCCTCGTAGGAGCGGGTGCCCGGCGTGACGCCCACGGCGGCCAGGGCGCTGGTGAATGCCGCATCGACGGCGCCGTCGTCGCGCACGGTCGTGCCCGCCATATCGAGGCAGACGAGAGCGTAGGGGCCGATCACGCGGCCGCTCCCGCCACTCCCGCCGCCTGCAGGGTGTCGGCGGCGATGGCCGGCGCGCACGTCATGCCGCGCCCGCCCGGGCCGGTCACGAAGAAGACCCCCGGCTCGATCTCCTCGCGCAGGCAGACGGCGCCGTCGACGCACTGCGCGTAGATGCCCTCCCAGCGACGGCGCACCGGTGGCAGCTCCGCCCCGAGGATCCGCCGGGCCCGGGAGAGCAGCTCGTGGGTCGGACCCTCGCTGAGCGCGAAGTCGAACGGCTCCTCGTAGGCATGGGTGTCCCCGATGGTCAGCCCGCCGTCGGGACGCTGGACGAGCAGCAGCTGCAGGCGGTGCTCGGCCGCCAGCGGCGTCTGGTCCCCGAGCTCGGCCAGCGGCGCCGCCTCGTAGGCCGGGTAGTAGCGCAGACTGTCCGCGTCGGCCAGTGACGTCGTCAGCCGGGCGGCGAAGGGTGCCGTCTGCACCATCTGCAGCCGCACCCGGCGGAGACGGGCCGCCAACGCCTCGGTGCCGGGGAGATGGTCATAGGCGGCGCCGGTGGCCACGACGGCGATGTCGCTCCCCCAGTGCTTGCCGGTCGCGTCGACGAGCGCGTGCGGCGCGGCGCGGACGACCCGACACCGCGGGTGGAAGCGATAGCGCTCCCCGTGCCGCACCGCGATGTGCTCCCGCAGCGCGTGCAGTGCCTGGCGGGGCTCGACGACGGCGTCCTCGGTGCAGTGCAGCGCCCCTTCGACCTGACCCCGCACGGCGGGGTTGCAGGCCCGCACCGCGTCGGGCTCCAAGAACGCGATGGAACGCGCCGCCGCGTCAGGATGCCGGGCGAACGACTCCATCACGCCCCGTGCGGCCGCGTCGGTGGCGACCGTCAGCGAGGTCATCGGGCGGAAGCCCAGATCGGGTGCCATCGCGCCGACCTCTTCCCAACGCCGGCGGGCGCGTCGCGCCGCGTCGAGCTCGGCGCCGGAGCGCCGTCCGCTGACCCAGACCAGGCCGAAGTTGCGCACCGAGGCGCCCGTCGGACCCGCCTCGGCTTCCAGGTGGTCCACGGTGAAGCCCGCCTCCGCCAGCTCGAGCGCATGCCAGCTGCCGACCACCCCGCCGCCGGCGACGACGGCCCGGCCGATCGTCACCCTTCCCCACGCGCGGCGCGGGCCGAGGCCCGGATGGCGTCGGCGGCCTCCCACGGCCGCGGCTGCCCGAAGATGGCGCTCCCGGCCACCAACACGTTGGCGCCGGCCGCGACCGCCACGGGCGCCGTCGCGGTGTCGATCCCGCCGTCCACCTCGATATCGACGGCGAGCGAGCCGGCGTCGACCGCGGCGCGCACCTGGGTCACCTTGTCCATGACGTGGGCAATGAAGCTCTGCCCGCCGAAGCCCGGGAAGACCGTCATGCACAACACGAGGTCGACGTCACCCAGGTAGGGCTGCACCGCGGCGAAAGGGGTGTCGGGATTGAGCGCCAACCCCGCCCGCAGGCCCAGGCTCCGCATCTGCGCAACGAGCTCGTCGGTGCCGCCGATCTCGACGTGCACCGTGCAGCCGTCGGCGCCGGCGTCGGCGAAGTCCTTCAGGT
The DNA here is from genome assembly GCA_963804055.1 of uncultured Acidimicrobiaceae bacterium. GTDB lineage: Bacteria > Actinomycetota > Acidimicrobiia > Acidimicrobiales > RAAP-2 > Bog-473. The sequence goes on from CAWDOU010000003.1 coordinate 161,506, forward strand.
ATCGACCGGGTTCGGTCATCATGAGATGGCAGTCGAAGAAGAGTGGCGTGTGGCGGCGCAAGGACGCCACCACGGGTGGACCGATCGTGACATTGGGGACGAAGTGCCCGTCCATCACGTCGACGTGGAGCCAGTCGGCGGACGGGGCCACCTCCCCCACCTGCTCGGCGAGGAGGCCGAAGTCGGCCGAGAGCACCGAGGGCGCGATGCGCAGGTCGCCGGTACGGCCGGGGTGGCGGCCCGGTGTCGTCGATCCCTCCATCCGTTTGGCGCCGCGGCTCAAGCGAAGCGGGCCCAGCACAGGATGCGCCGGAACCCGTAGAAGTACGGCTCGCGTTCGCCCAGCTCTTCGATCAGCCGCTCCCGGTAGCGCTCGACGAACGCGTCGAACAGCTCGGGGGTCAGCCGCTTGCGATACGGGGTGAGCAGGGTTCCCATGACCCACTCGACGACCTCGCTCGTCGACTCGAGCTCGTGGCCGTACACCTCCATCCGGACGACCTGATCCTTCGCTCCCAACTCGTAGAGCAGATCGGCGTAGAGCTCGGGAGAGAGCACGAAACGGCCGCGATCCTCGGGGACATCCCCGTAGAGCGCATCGATGAAGGGGGGCTCGTTGGCCACCGCTTGGGCCAACAGGTGCGACGGGTGGCGATAGTTGGCCGGCACCTGGAAGGCCAGCTGCCCGTCAGGACCGAGCGCGGTACGCATGCGCGCCAACAGGTTGAGGTGGTCATCGATCCACTGGAGCGACGCATTGGCGAACACCAGGTCGAGCCCCTCGTCGAGCCACGTCGCGATGTCGCCTTGCGCGAAGGACAGGCCCGGCACGCCTGCGTGCGCCGACTGGGCCCGGGCCAACATGGCCGGCGAGGAGTCGATCCCCACCGTCTCCTTGGCGGCCAGTTCCTCGTGCAGGATCTTGGTCAGGTCCCCCGTGCCGCAGCCGAGGTCGACGACGCGGCCACCAGGGACGGGGTGACAGAGGGTGAGCAGATCGTCGAATGGTTGTCGACGTTCGGAGCGGAACCGCTCGTACTGGTCGGGGCTCCACCCGTCGATCGGAGTCACGGTCACCGCTCTCATGTTAAGTCCGTCCCGAGGCGCTCGCCGACCGCAGGCCGGACGCCGCGCAGCCACTCGTCGGCTGACATGGGAGAACGGCTCTCGGGCTGCACCTTCTGCAGCACCAGGCTCCCATTGCCCGTGGCGACGACCGGACCGTGGAGCGAACCGGGAGGGCCGTGCACACGCTGGTCCTCGCCGACGCCCACAGCAGCCTGCAGCACCGTCAACCGCTTGGCGCGGAAGGTGGTCCACGCCCTGCCCAGACGCACCACACGCCTGAGTGCCACGGCCGACGACGTCCAGTCCAGATGCAGGTCCTCCTTGCTGATCTTCTCGGCCACGGTGACCTCACCCGCCTGGGGAACCGGGTCGGGCAGGCCGGCAACGCCGTGGGCCAGCGCCTCCACCACCAAGGTGCTGGCCACCGCCACGAGCTCGCTGCGGAGCGCGTCGAGCGTGACGTCGTCGTCGAGTGGCACGGTCCGCGCCGCGTAGACGGGACCCGTATCGAGCCCCTCCTCCACCTTCATCAGGCACACACCGGTCTGACGGTCGCCGGCAAGGATGGCGCGCTCGACCGGTGCGGCGCCGCGCCAACGCGGCAGTAGGGAGAAGTGCAGATTCACCATCGGGACCTGCTCGAGCAGCCGGACCGGGATGATGCGCCCGTAGGCGACGACGACGGCGAGCTCCACGCCAGCGGTCGCCAGGTCGTCCATGTCGTGGGAGACGGTGAGCCCCAGCTCGGTGGCCGCCACCTTGACCGGGCTCGGGGTCTCCTCCTTGCCACGGCCGCGCCGGCGGTCGGGTCGCGTCACGCACAGTGCGATGTCGTGGCCGGCGTCGACCAACGCACGCAACGGCGGTACCGCCATGTCGGGGGTGCCGAGGTACGCCAGTCGGGCCACCCGTTCACCGTAGGGCAGACGCGGTCGGCGTCGAGGACGAACGGAACGGACGTGATCCGGCGGCACGGGACGGGCCCGTGCCGCGTCAGCGGGTAAAGAGGGTGGCCAAGCCGTCCGGATCGGACGCCGGCAGGTCCAAGGTGCGGGCCCGCAGGATCTTCAGCGCTTCCTTGCGCTGATCCTCGTTGAGGCGCTCCACCAACAAGATGCCGTCGAGATGGTCGAGCTCGTGCTGGAACACCCGGCCCTCGAGCTCGGTCGCCTCGATGGAGATCTCGTTCCCGTCGAGATCCAGGCCCACGAGGTGTACGGCGTTCGGCCGCACGATCTCCCAGCTGAGACCGGGGACGGAGAGGCAGCCCTCGTCGTACGTCCACTCACCGTCGCTCTCGACGATGCGCGGGTTGATGACGGTGCGCGCTCCGTCCCCCACGTCGTAGACGAAGATGCGCCGCTGCACGCCGACCTGGTTGGCGGCCAGGCCGGTCCCGGGGGCGTCGTACATGGTCTCGATCATGGAATCGACCAGGCTGGCCACGGCACCGTCGATGTCGTCCACCTCCCGGGTGCGCTCCTTGAGCACGGGGTCCCCGTACTGGCGAATGGTCAGACTCGACATGGTTCCTCATCTTACCGGTGGCCCCTGGGCGTCCCGGCCCAGCCCAGCACTCCCCGGCCCCTGCTCCCGGCTCAGAGAGAGGCCGGGTCCACCTCGACGCGCAGCCCTCGCCCCGACGGTCGGGGTGTCCGGGCCAAAAGGTCACACAACGGATCGTGGCCGTCGGCCCGCAGGAGGAAGCGATCGTCGCCCAACGGTGCCAGCGTGACGGCCGCGTGGGGACCGGCGGGTGCGGGTGCGGCGAGCGGTGGCACCTCGAGGGCCAGGCGCAGCGCGTCGGCATAGGCCGGAGCGAGCGCGCCGGACACGAGCGCCAACGCGGCGAACGGGGGCAGCGCCGAGGCGCGGCGGATCGCCACCTCGTCCTGGAGCACCGGCGTCGGATCACCGCGCTCCACCGCCAGCAGGAGCGGGTGGTCGGGCACCCGCGTCTGGGCCTGCATGCGGGCCCACGGTGCACCGGCGCCGCGGGCGCCGACCAGGCGGGCGGCGCGCACGAACAACGCCAACGTCTCTTCGGTGGCGGAGAGGCGCGGCGCCAACAGGTGCAGGTCGATGTCGAGGAACGTCACGGCGGCGGCCCGACGCACGCGGTGCAGGACGGCCTCGGTCCCGATCAGGACGGGTGCACCCAGGGCCGGCGCCGGCGACCCGGCCGCCTGCGGGCCGGCCACCTCGCCCACCTCGGCACCGAGGAGCGCGGCCAGCTCCTCGCGCAACCTGCTCACGCCCGCGCGCAGGGTCTTCATGCGCAGGCGGCCGCAGGACGCGCAGACGACCGGGCGCGTCTCGTCACAGCGCGGGCACCGGAGGAGGTCCTCGCCTCGTGGCTGGTTCACCGCGGCGCCGCAGCGGGCGCAGCACGCCAGCTCGCCGCAGTGGCGGCACGCCAGCAGGCGGGCACCGCCGGTCCGGTTGTAGACGCACACGAGCGGGCCACGGGCGCGTGCGTCGGCATCGTCGAGGACGGCACGGGCCAAACGGACGAACTCCTCGGAGAACATGCCGCTGCGTGGGTCGGCGCCACGACGATCGACCCGTTCGAGGACGGGCCACCCCGCCCGCTCCTGCGCCCGCGTCGGCGCCAGCGTCACTTCCCCGGGGTGGGCGGCGAGCGACACCGGTGGCACGGGCGACGCCAGGAGGCAGGGCACCCCGGCGCGGCGGGCCCGCTCGATGGCGACGTCGACTGCGCTGTAGGTGGGGGCGCTCTCCTCCCGGTAGGCGGCATCATGCGCATCGAGCACCACCACAGCCGCCAGCACGGGGACGGGCGCCCAGGCCCCGGCGCGGCTGCCGACGACGACGGGCCAGCCCGAGCGGGCCTGCTCCCAGGTGCCCGCCGTCGGGTACCCACGGCGCACCAAGCGTGACGCCAGCCGCTCCGCCCATCCCGAGGACGGCACGAGCACGAGCACGCTGCCGCCGTGGGCACGCACGGCGGGGTCCCCCACCACGGACAGCACGAGGTCGATCGGGTCGGTGAGCGGGGGCTCGCGCACGACGGTGAGCCCGGACTGCGCCAGCTCGAGCTCGGCGCGGGCCGGCGGGGCGGCCGGCGTGCCGGTCGACATGGGAGGCGGCGCGGGCGGCGGCGCGGGCAGGGTGCGCACGATCGTCTCCGGCGACGCGATCCGGAGGAAGAACGAGGCGGGTCCGGCCCAACGCCAGGCCGCCCATTCGGCCAACTGCACCACTGCGGGGGGCGGCCCCCACCCGAGCCACGACTTGAGGGGAAGGACCTCGACGCCCGCCGGCGTCCCCACGTCTTCATCGACCACCCAGCCCCGCACGGTCCGCCCGTGGAGCGGCGCCCGCACCCGCGAGCCGACCTGGACGTCGTCGTGCCAGGTCGCCGGCACCGCGTAGTCGAATGTCTTGGCGAGCGCGGCCACCTCGGTGCGCACGCGCACGACCCGTGCCCCGACACCATTGCCGTCGCCCTGCGTCGTCAACTTCACCGCCACGGGCCGACGGCTCCCCTCAGGGGAGCGACCGCCCGCTCAGAGTCCCAGGGCGGACCGCAGGTCGTCCACCCGGGGGGTGGCCTCCCACGTGAACTCCTTCTCCGAGCGGCCGAAGTGACCGTAGGCGGCCGTCTTCTTGTAGATCGGACGCCGCAGATCGAGGTCCCGCGAGATGGCGGCGGGGCGCAGGTCGAACAGGTCGCGCACCGCGTCGGCGATCTTCTCGGGGTCGACGGTCTCCGTGCCGAACGTCTCGACGAGCAGCGAGACGGGGTGGGCGACGCCGATGGCGTAGGCCACCTGGACCTCGCACCGCTTGGCGGCCCCCGATGCCACCACGTGCTTGGCCACCCAGCGCGCCGCATACGCGGCCGAACGGTCGACCTTCGAGGGGTCCTTGCCCGAGAAGGCGCCGCCGCCGTGACGGGCCATGCCGCCGTAGGTGTCCACGATGATCTTGCGTCCCGTGAGCCCGGTGTCAGCATGGGGACCGCCCAGCTCGAAGATGCCGGTCGGGTTCACGAAGATGCGAAGCCCCTCGGTGTCCATGTCGGTGGGAAGCAGCGGGGTGATGACGTGCTCGGTGAGGTCCGGGCGCAGCTGCTCCTCGAGGTCGATCCCGCCGGCGTGCTGCGTCGAGATCAAGACGGTGTCGATGCGCACCGGGCGGCCGTCCTCGTAGACGACCGAGACCTGGGTCTTGCCGTCGGGGCGGAGGTAGGGCACCGTGGCGGCGCGTCGCACCTGGGCCAGCCGCTCCGAGAGACGGTGCGACAACCAGATCGGCAGCGGCATCAGGTCCGGCGTCTCGTCGCAGGCGTACCCGAACATCATCCCCTGGTCTCCGGCGCCTTGCGCGTTGAGGATGTCCTCCCCGCCCTTGCCGCTCCGCAGCTCGAAGGCGGCGTCGACGCCCTGCGCGATGTCCGGGGACTGCGCGTCCAGCGACACCAGGACGCCGCACGTCTTGCCGTTGAAGCCGTACGTGTCGTTGTCGTACCCGATTTCGCACACGGTGTCGCGCACCAGCGCGGGGATGTCGACATAGGTGGAGGTGGTCACCTCTCCGGCCACTATCACGAGGCCGGTGGTCAGCAACGTCTCACAGGCCACCCGGCTGGCGGGGTCGCCTTCGAGCATTGCGTCGAGGACGGCGTCGGAGACCTGGTCGGCCATCTTGTCCGGGTGGCCCTCGGTCACCGATTCCGAGGTGAATGTGGTTCTCACGTGGTGCTCCGCTTCTCGTTGTGGTGGGCGATCACCCTATCCAATAGGGCGTTTGCTACTGCATCTTTGGAGGTCAGCGGGATTTCCTGCATGGTCCCGTCCGCTTCCAGAATGACGACCGCGTTGGTGTCGTGGTCGAACCCCGAACCTGGCGCGCTCACGTCGTTCACCACGAGCAGGTCGACTCCCTTGCGGCTGAGCTTGCGCCGGCCCCGCTCGACGGCGTCGTGGGTCTCCGCTGCGAACCCGACCAGGACCTGTCCCGGACGGCGTCGCGCCGCCAGCCCGGCCAGGATGTCCGGCGTCTGCTCGAGTACCAATTCGGGAAGCCCCTCGTCCTTGGAGAGCTTCGTCCCCGCCGAACGTTTCGGGCGGAAGTCGGCCACCGCGGCGGCCATGATCACGACCGCGGCACTCTCGGCGGCGGCGCCGACCGCGTGCTCCATGTCGGCAGCGGTCTCCACGTCGATCCGGGTCACCGCCGACGAGATGTCGGGCGGGAGCGCGAGGGGCGAGGACGTGACCAGCGTCACCGCCGCGCCGCGCCGCGCCGCCGCGATGGCGATGGCGTGCCCCTGCTTGCCCGACGACCGGTTCGTGATGAAGCGCACGGGATCGAGTGGTTCACGGGTACCGCCCGCGCTCACGACGACGCGTGTCCCATGGAGGTCTCGCCGCGTCCCGCGCCCCAGCCGCTCGAGGACGCGCGCCACGATCACATCCGGATCCGCAAGCCGACCCTCCCCCGTGTCGCCGCCGGCCAACCGGCCGCTCTCGGGAGGGATCACCTCGACGCCACGCCGTTCGAGCGTGGCCAGGTTGTCCCGCACGGACGCGTGCTCCCACATCTCCGTGTGCATGGCGGGACACACGAGCACCGGCGCCCGGGTGGCCAGGAGCGTGGCGCACAGGAGGTCGTCGGAGAGTCCTGCCGCGTAGCGCGCCAGCGTGTGCGCCGTCGCCGGCACGATGAGGATCAGGTCGGCCTGCTGGCCCAACCTGGTGTGCGGAATCGGTGACGACTCCTCCCAGAGGGACCGCTGCACCGGCTCGGATGCCAAGGCCGAGAAGGTCACGGCGCCCACGAAGCGTGTCGCCTCCTCGGTGAGGACCGGCGTCACGTGCACACCGGCATCGACGAGTTGCCGGCAGACCTCGACCGCCTTGTAGGCGGCGATGCCACCGCAGACACCGAGAACGACGCGTGGGGCGGCAGCAGGGGTGTGGTCTGCATTCACGGGCGGGTCCTCCGTTCCGGGGCCACCAGCCATCGACGCTGTTCGCCGCGCTGGTCCGTCGGGCGCCTAGCTCGCAGCCGGGTCGTCGCCCCCGACGCCGAGGACCTCGATCACCTCGGCGGTCTCAGACTCTTCGGCGCCGGCCTCGGCTTCGCCCAGGAGGCCGGCCTCGGCCGCATCGGCGATGGCGGCGGCGAGCGCCGCCTCCTCCTCGGGGTCGGGGCGGGTGAACGTCGCCTTGCCGGCGGCGATCTCCTCGAAGGCGATGGAGACGGGCTTGCCCGACACCGACGCCACCTGGGGCGGGACCACCTTGCCGAGGCCTTCGCCCAGGCTGTTGTAGTAGGAGTTGACCTGGCGGGCGCGCGCCGATCCGAGGGCGACCAGGGTGAACTTGGAGTCCACCTTGTCCAGGAGCTCTTCGATGGGTGGGTCCATGAGCGTGTGGCGGCCTTGGGCCATCAGGATTCCTCCGGGCTCGCGGCGCAGGGGGCAGCCGATCGAGTCCGGTCAACTATAGCCGTCACCTCGGCCAGGGCCCGACCAAGGTCATCGTTGATGACCGTGTGAGCTGCGATTTTCGCCCCACGCTCCACCTCGGAGCGCCCCAGCTCCACCCGGCGGCGGATGTGCTCGGCGTCATCGCCGCGGGCGGCCAACCGCTCCGCCTGCACGGCAGACGACGGCGGAAGCAACATGATCACGGTCGCATCGGGGCGCTGGGCCAGCACCTGCTCGGCCCCCTGCACGTCGATTTCGAGCAGGACGTCGGAGCCGGGAGGCGGATCGGGGATGGGCGTCCCCATCAGGTAGTCGAGGAACTCGGCCCATTCGTAGAAGCCGCCCTGGGCGACGGCCGCCTCGAAGGTGGGGCGATCGACGAAGACGTACGCGCTGCGCTCGCGCTCGCCCGGCCGGGGATTCCTCGTGGTCCAGCTCCGGCTGAGCCAGAGCGTGGGATCCTGCGCGATCAGCGCTGCGGCAACCGTGCCCTTCCCGGCCCCACCAGGGCCGATGAGCACGAAGATGTGCGGCGCAGTGATCTTGGGCTCAGCGCGCGGTCTCTTTGAGCAGCGCTTCGCGCTGCTTGGCACCGAGCCCCTGGAGCCGGCGGCTGTCGCTGATGCCCACGGTCTCCATCAGGCGGCGCGCCTTGACCTTGCCCAGACCGGGCAGGGACTCGAGGACGGACACCACCTTCATCTTTCCGATGGTCTCGTTGGAGTCCGCCTCCTGGAGGAGGTCCGCCAACGACAGGTTGCCCATCTTGAGCTTGTCCTTGACCTCGGCCCGCTCACGGCGAACCTTGGCAGCCTTTTCGAGTGCAGCTGCGCGCTGCTCTGGAGTGAGTGCGGGAGGTTGCGGCATGGCGAGACCATAGCGCCTCGCCCAGGCCGCTTCATACCCATTTTCCCTCTTCAGCCCATTGCGGCCGCCAACTCGCGGTTCAGCGAGCGTGCGCTCTGGCGCAAGTCGGCGGGATCGGGGCCCTCGTTGAGGAGCCCGCGGGAGCTGCTCGGCAGCACCGTGCCGGACCGGCAGTCGGCGAAACGGGCGGCGATGTCGGCGGGCCCGGCGCCCTGGGCGCCCAACCCAGGAGCCAAAATTACCCCTCCGAGCTGGGACAACGCGAAGACGGACGGCTCCAACGTCGCACCGACCACGGCCCCGACCGTCCCGGTCGGGACATCGGGCGAGCCGTTGAGCGCGGCGATCTCGCCCAGGAGCATGTCCTCCACACGGGGCCCGGCGGCGGTCACGGCCTGCTGGAGGTCCCTGCCCTCGGGGTTGGAGCTGCGGGCCACCACCAGGACCCCCTTCCCGTTGGCTGCGGCCAGGGCGACCAGGGGCGCCAGCGCGCCCAGGCCGAGATAGGGGTGGACGGTGACGGCGTCCGCGGCCAGGGGGCTGGACGTCCCGAGCCACGCATCGGCGTAGGCCGCCGCCGTCGAGTCGATGTCGCCCCGTTTGGCGTCGGCGATCACGATCAGGCCGGCCGCGGTCGCCTCGGCGATGAGCAACTCGAGCTCCGCCAGGCCGGCCGAGCCGTGCCGCTCGAAGAACGCCACCTGTGGCTTGACCACGCCGACCGCACCGGCGAAGCCCTCGACGCAGGCGGCACAGAACGAGCGCAGCCCCTGCGCGTCGTCGCGCAGTCCCCACTTCGCCAGCAAAGCGGGTGAGGGATCGATCCCGGCACACAGCGGTCCAGTCGCCGCCACCGCGGCGGACACCTTGTCCCCGAAGCTGTCAGCCATGACGTCCTCCTTCTTGTTTCGTCGGTCCGGCCACGGCGGGCGTCTCAGCCTGCTCGACCCCGGCGCCAGCCCCGTCGCGCACGCGGTCACGCGCGCGCCGGCGTATGTCCCCCACGGTGGTGCCATGGGCGTCGCACCACCGGGCCAGTTGGCCGAGCACCTTCCACGGCGCCCTGGGGTCCCGGAAGGTGGCGGTGCCGACCTGGACGGCATCGGCGCCGGCGACCAGCAGCTCCACCGCGTCGTGGCCCGAGAACACGCCGCCCACGCCGACGATGGGCAGCTCCGGGAAGGCGGCCCGGCACTCCCACACGGCGCGCACCGCCACCGGGTGCACCGCACCGCCGGACAGGCCGCCCCCGCCCGCTCCCAGCACGGGCCGACCCGATTCGATGTCGAGGGCCAGGCCCAGCAGCGTGTTCACGAGGGTCAACCCGTCGGCGCCGCCCTCGACGGCGCCGCGGGCGATCTCCACCAGGTCCGGCACGTTGGGGCTGAGCTTCGCCCAGCGGGGCACTCCGCAGGCGGTGGCCTCGAGAACCCGGGCCGTGGCGTCGGCCGAGTGGGCGAACATGCGCGACCGGTCCTCCACATTGGGACAACTGACATTCACCTCGAGCGCGCGGATGCACGCGCCGGCAGCGGTCGACGCCGCCGTCGCAACGAGCGCGGCCGCTTCGGCATAGTCCGCCACCGAGCGACCCCAGATGCTCACCACGACACGCGCGCCCGCGGCGTGGAGCGCCGGGAGGTCGTCGGCGACCCACGCCGCCAGTCCCGGTCCCTGCAGTCCGACACTGTTGAGCATGCCGGCGCCGACCTCGTGCACCCGCGGCGCGGGGTTGCCGCCCCACGGCTCCACCGACAGCGACTTGACCACCACGGCGCCGAGCTCGTGGAGCGCCCCGTACTCTGCGAGCTCCGTGCCGTGGCCCGACGTCCCTGACGCCGTCAACACCGGATTGGGAAGGGCGACGCTCCCGACGCTCGTCGCGAGCGTCGCCGCCCGGTGCTCGTCGAGAGCGGCGCTCACTGCGACGTCCCGGTCGGCGCCGGGTGGAGATCCTGCAGTGCCCGCACCTGCAGCGGATGCGAGCGCGCGTCCGCGATGCCCGCCGCCGCCGCACGGGCGGCCGCCAGCGTGGTCAGGCAGGGCACCTTGTACACGACCGACGCGGTGCGGATGTGCTGGCCGTCGGCCCGAGGGCCCAGGCCGCGCGGCGTGTTGACGACCAACTGCACCTTGCCCTGCGCAATCAGCTCGACGGCATCGGAGGCGACACCCTCTTCCCCCACCTTGGCGACGAGGGTGTCGACGACCAGCCCTTCCGAACGCAGATACCCGGCGGTTCCCAGCGTCGCCGCCAGGGAGAACCCGAGCCCGCTGAAGGCGCGGGCCACCTCCAGGCCCGCCGGCTTGTCGCGGTCGGCCAGGGACAAGAACACCGTGCCCGCGTCGGGCAGGCGCGTCCCGGACGCCATCTGGCTCTTGGCGAAGGCGAGGCCGAAGGTGCTGTCGACACCCATGACCTCGCCGGTCGAACGCATCTCGGGCCCGAGCAGCGTGTCCACGCCGGGGAAGCGGTCGAAGGGCAGCACCGCTTCCTTGACGCTCACGTGGTCGAGCACCGGCACGCGGCCGACGACGTCGGGACCCAGTAGCCCCTCGGCTCGCAGGTCGCTCAGGGTCTGGCCCACCATCAGGCGGGACGCCACCATGGCCAGGGGCACGCCGGTGGCCTTGGCCACGAACGGGACGGTCCGGCTGGCCCGCGGGTTGGCCTCGAGCACGTAGACCTGCCCGTCCTTCACCGCGAATTGGACGTTGATGAGGCCGCACACCTCCAGCGAGTCGGCCAGCGCCCGGGTGTACCGTTCGAGCTCGTCGACCTCCTCGGTGCGCAGCGTCTGTGGCGGCAGGGCGCAGGCGGAGTCGCCGGAGTGCACCCCCGCCTCCTCGACGTGTTCCATCACCCCGGCAATGAGGATCTCGCCGGTGCGGTCGCGCACGGCGTCGACGTCGACCTCGACCGCGTCCTCCAAGAAGCGGTCGACCAGCACGGGGCGGTCGGCCGTGACGCCGCCCTCGCGCGCCAACGCCCCGGTCGTCATGGACTGCATGACGCGCCGCACCCCGTCGTCGTCGTAGACGATCTCCATGGCCCGCCCGCCCAGGACGTAGCTCGGGCGGAGCAGGACCGGGTAGCCGACCCGTCCGGCGACGGCCAGCGCTTCGGGCGTCGTGGTGGCGGTGCCGCCAGGAGGCTGCGGAATGTGCAGCTCGTGGCACAGCGCGTTCCAACGCTCGCGGTCCTCGGCCAGGTCGATGGACGCCGGGCTCGTGCCGAGCACCAGTTCCGGCGGGAGGGAGCCGGCCAGCTTCAACGGTGTCTGCCCGCCGAGCGAGACGATGACTCCCTCGACCCGACCGCCCGCCGCCAATTCGGCATCGAGCACGTTCGTGACGTCCTCGTCCGTCAGCGGCTCGAAGTAGAGGCGATCGGAGGTGTCGTAGTCGGTCGAGACCGTCTCGGGGTTGCAGTTGATCATCACGGTCTCGTAGCCGGCGTCGCGCAGCGTCATGGAGGCGTGGACGCAGCAGTAGTCGAACTCGATGCCCTGCCCGATGCGGTTCGGTCCCGAACCGAGGATGATCACGCGGGCCCGCCCGGAGGGACGGACCTCGTCCTCTTCTTCGTAGGTGGCGTAGTGGTACGGGGTGAACGCCTCGAACTCGGCGGCGCAGGTATCGACGGTCTTGAACGTGGCCCGCACCCCGTGCGACATCCGGGCCGCCCGGATGTCCGCGACGGGGAGGCCCCGCAGATAGGCCAGCTGGGCGTCGGAGAAGCCCAGCCGCTTGGCCCGCCGGAAGTCGGCCGGGCCGAGCGACGCTGCGGCGGCGATGCGCCCGCGCTCGGTCACGATGCGGGCCAGCTGGCGGACGAACCAGGGGTCGATGCCGGTCCGGGCGACGACCTCGTCGACCCCGAGGCCCCTTCGCAACGTGGCCTCCAGCTCGAAGATGCGCTCCGGCGTGGCGATGGCAATGCGCTCGACCAGCTCGTCGAGTGCGACGTCGTCCAGCGCGGTCTCCGTGGGATCGGCATTGAGCCCGGCCCGGCCCTGCTCGAGCGAGCGCAGCGCCTTCTGCAGTGACTCGCAGAACGTGCGGCCGATGGCCATCACCTCGCCCACCGACTGCATGCGGGTCCCCAGGCGGTTGTCGGCCCCCGGCAGTTTCTCGAAGGCCCAGCGCGGGATCTTCGTCACCACGTAGTCGATCGTGGGCTCGAACGACGCCGGCGTCGCCTTCGTGATGTCGTTGGGGATCTCGTTGAGCAGGTAGCCGACGGCGAGCCGGGCGGCGATCTTGGCGATGGGAAAACCGGTGGCCTTCGAGGCCAGCGCAGACGACCGCGACACGCGGGGGTTCATTTCGATGATCACGCGCCGGCCGGTCGACGGCTCCACCGCGAACTGCACGTTGGAGCCGCCGGTCTCGACACCAACCCGGCGCAGGCACGCGAAGGCGTCGTCGCGCATGGCCTGGTACTCCACATCGGTCAGCGTCTGGGCGGGGGCGACCGTGATGGAGTCGCCGGTGTGCACGCCCATGGGATCGAAGTTCTCGATGGAGCAGACGACGACACAGTTGTCGGCGGCGTCGCGCATGACCTCGAGCTCGTACTCCTTCCAGCCGGCGATCGACTTCTCCACCAGGATCTGTCCGACCGGGCTGGCCGCCAGGCCCTCGGCGGCGAGCTGGCCGAAGTGCGCGGGGTCCTCGGCGATGCCCGTCCCCTTCCCCCCGAGGATGAAGCTCGGGCGCACCATGATCGGGAAGCCGATGTCGGCTGCGATCTCCTCCGCTTCCTGCAGGGAGTGCGCGAAGCCCGAGCGCGGCACCTCCAGGCCGATCTCCTCCATGGCCGCCTTGAAGCGGTCCCGGTCCTCAGCCGTCGTGATGGCCTCGGGCCGCGCGCCGATGACCTCGACGCCGAAGCGCTCGAGGACGCCGAGCTCGACGAGCTGCATGGTCAGGTTGAGCGCCGTCTGCCCGCCGAGGGTGGGCAGCAGCGCGTCGGGGCGCTCCTTCTCGATGATCGCCGTCAGGATCTCGGGGTCCAGCGGCTCGATGTAGGTCCGGTCCGCCGTGGCGGGGTCCGTCATGATGGTGGCCGGGTTGGAGTTGGCCAGGATCACCCGGTAGCCCTCCTCCCGCAGTACCCGACAGGCCTGCGTCCCCGAGTAGTCGAACTCGCAGGCCTGGCCGATCACGATCGGGCCGGACCCGATGACGAGGATCGACTGCAGGTCGTCGCGGCGTGGCATCAGCGTGCCCCGGCGCCGGCACCGGCGGAACGGGTCGGATGGGCCAACATGAGGTCGCGGAAGGCGCCGAAGAGGTAGCGGGCGTCGTGGGGCCCGGGCGCCGCCTCGGGGTGGTACTGCACCGAGAAGGCCGGCGCCGTCAGCGAGCGGAACCCCTCGATCACGCCGTCGTTGAGGTTCACGTGGGTCGTCTCCGCGTCGGGAATGGACCCGGCTGCCACGGCGTAGTTGTGGTTCTGGCTGGTGATCTCCACCACGCCGGTCTCGAGGCGCTGCACGGGGTGGTTGGCCCCGTGGTGCCCGAAGGGAAGCTTGTAGGTCGACCCGCCCAGCGCCGTCGCCAGGATCTGATGGCCGAGGCAGATGCCGAAGAGCGGCACCCGTCCCACCAGGTCGGCCACGGCGGCGGTCGGGCCCGGGAGGGCGGCGGGGTCGCCGGGGCCGTTGGAGAGGAACACGCCGTCGGGCTCGAGCGCCAGCACGTCGTCGGCCGCCGTGCCCGCCGGCACGACGGTGACGGTGCCGAGCGTGGTCAGCAGCTGGACCATCGTGGTCTTGACGCCGAAGTCGTAGGCCACGATCCGCAGGTCCCCCGAGGCGCCGGCGCCGGCACCGCTGGCCGGATGAACGGTGACCTCGCTCCTCGTGACACCGGCGACCAGATCCATGCCGTCGGTGCCGACCGCTGCCGCAGCGGCGACACGCAGTTCCACCTCAGGGGCCGTGCCGAAGGCGCACGGGACGGCACCGGCCTGGCGGACGTGCCGGGCCAGGCGCCGGGTGTCGACACCGGTCAACGCGGGAATGCCGTGCCGGCGCAGGAAGGGCTCCAACGCCTCGGTGGCGCGCCAGTTCGACGGCTCGTCGGCCAGGTCGCACACGACGACGCCGCGGCAGTGCGGCGCGGCGGCCTCGTCGTCCGTGGCGTTCGTGCCGTAGTTGCCGATGTGGGTGCTCGTGAAGGCGATGACCTGCCCGGCGTAGGACGGGTCGGTGATGACCTCCTGATACCCGCTCATCGCGGTGTTGAACACGAGCTCGCCCGTCGCCACTGGCACGAGGGACCCGGCCGCCTCGCCGGAGAAGACCGCGCCGTCGGCAGTCACCAGACGTGCGGCCGGCCGGTCGCCGTAGCCGGTCTCGCCCGCGCTCACCGCTGGGCCATCGCGTCGATCACGACCGGCTCGCCCCGGAGCACCGTGTGCCGTACGGCCCCGGCGAACGTCCGGCCGGCATAGGGCGTGTTGCGGCTGCGGCTGGCCAGACCCGCCGGGTTCACCACGGTGGAGGCAGCCGGGTCGAAGACGCACAGGTTGGCCGACGCGCCCGCTTCGACCGGGCCGCCCTGCGGGCTGTGGCCGGCGCGGCGCGGGTCCGTCGCCGTCAGCTTGGCGATCACGGCGGGCTGTGCGCTGAGGAGCGCGAAGACGCGCTCGGGGCCCATGAGCGGCGACAGGACCTCCCAGGCGACGGGCAGCGCGGTCTGGAGACCGAGCATGCCCGGCGGCGCGTCGTTGAACGGCAGGTCCTTGAGCTCGGGGGCGTGCGGCGCATGGTCCGTGGCCACGGCGTCGATCGTGCCGTCGCACAGGCCGGCGACGACGGCAGCCACGTCCTCGTCGGTGCGCAGGGGCGGGTTCACCTTGAAGACCGGGTCGTACCCCGCCACCAGCGCGTGGGTCAGCAGCATGTGGTGCGGCGCCGCCTCGGCCGTGACGGGGAGGCCTTCCTCCTTGGCCCGGCGGATCAGGTCGACCGAGCCGGCCGTGGACATGTGGAGGAAGTGCACCGGTGCCCCGGTGAGACGGGACAGCGCGATGTCACGGGCCACCATGGCCTCTTCCGCCGCCGCCGGCATGCCGGGGATGCCGAGCCGGCTGGACCAGCTGCCTTCGTGCATGGCGCCGCCGGCGGCCAGGCAGCTGTCCTCGCAGTGCTGGGCCAGGGTGACGCCGAGGCCCTTGGCGTAGTCGAGGGCTCGCCGCATGAGCGCGCCGTCCTGCACGCCGGCGCCGTCGTCGGTGAAGAGCGTGATGCCGAGGGCGGCCAACTCGGCCAGCGGCGCCAGCGCGTGACCGGCGCGGCCCATCGTGATGGCCCCGGCGACCGCCACCTCGGCCGTGCAGTCGCGGCCCAGCGCCAGCACCTCGGACGCCACCCCGGCCGAATCGATGGCCGGCTCCGTGTTGGGCATGGCCACCACGGCGGTGTAGCCGCCGAGGGCGGCAGCCCGGGCGCCGGTCTCGACCGTCTCGGCCTCCTCGCGCCCCGGCTGGCGCAGGTGGGTGTGCAGGTCGACCAGCCCGGGGCCCACCAGGCAGCCGGTGGCATCGAGCACCGTGGCCCCCAGCGGCGCCTCGATGGAGGGGTGCACGGCGAGGATCTCGGAACCGGCGACGGCGACGTCGCTGCGTGTCACTCCCTGTGGCCCGACGACCGAGCCCCCACGGATGACCAGTGTGGGCTCAGGCAACGGCCGGCACCTCCGCCACGCCCTGCAGCTCCCCGCCCAGCAGCAGGAACAGGATGGCCATGCGCACGGCGATGCCGTTGGCCACCTGCTGGGTCACCACGGTGCGCGGCAGGTCGGCCACGTCGGAGGCGATCTCGACCCCGCGCACCATCGGCCCGGGATGGGTCACGATGGCGTGGTCGGCCAGCCGCTCGGCCCGGCGCGCCGTGAGACCCCACCCGGCCGTGTACTCGCGCAGGCTGGGGACGAACGACCCGCTCCCCCGCTCCGCCTGCAGGCGCAGCAGCGAGACCACGTCGGCGTCGCCCAAGGCGGCATCGAAGTCGGTCGCCACCTCGACAGGCCAACCCTCCAGCGACGGCGGCAGCAGACTGCCCGGTGCCGCCAGGGTGACGTGGGCTCCCAGGGCGGTGTAGGCCAGCACCTCGGAGCGGGCCACCCGGCTGTGACGCACGTCGCCGACGATCAGGACGCGCAGATCCTCGAAGCAGGAGATGCCGAGCTCGTCGGGCGCAGCACCCTTGCGCTCGGCCAGGACCTGGCGCACCGTGAAGCAGTCCAGGAGGGCCTGCGTCGGGTGCTCGTGCCAGCCGTCCCCGGCGTTGACCACGTGGGCCCGCTCGACCCAGCGTGCCACCTGGTGCGGCGCGCCGGCCGACGCGTGCCGGATGATGATGGCGTCGATCCCCATCGCCTCGACCGTCTCGACGGTGTCACGCAGGCTCTCGCCCTTCTTCACCGAAGAGCTGGCGACGGCCAGCGAGAGCACGTCGGCCGAGAGCCGCTTGGCCGCCGTCTCGAAGGACAGGCGGGTGCGGGTCGACTCCTCGAAGAAGAGCGTGGCGACCACCTTGCCGCGCAGCGTCGGGACCTTGGGCACCGACCGGCGCTCGACCTCGGCGAAGGCCTCGGCCACGTGCAGGACCTCGCCGATGCCGGCAGGCCCGAGGTCGGCGACCGAGAGCAGGTGCTGGGTTGCGGTCACTTGTCCTCCAGACTGCCTATCCAGACGCCGTCGTCGCCGACGTCGACCATCTCCTCGCGCACGTGTCGGCAGGTTCTTGCCGACGAAGTCCGGCCGGATCGGGAGCTCGCGGTGGCCGCGGTCGACCATGACGGCCAGCTGGATGGCCCGGGCCCGGCCGAAGTCGTTCAGGGCGTTCAGAGCGGCACGGATCGTCCGGCCGGTGAACAGGACGTCGTCCACCAGCACCACCACCTTCCCGGCCAGGTCGACCGGGATGTCGGTGACGGCTTCGGGGAGGACGGGACGCAGCCCGATGTCGTCGCGGTAGAAGGCCACGTCGAGGCTGCCGACGGGGAGGGTGTCGACCGCCTCGATCTGGCGGAGTATCTCGGCCATCTTCGTGGCGAGCGGCACTCCCCCGGTCTGGAGGCCGACCAGGACGACGTCCTCGACTCCCCCGTTGCGCTCGACGACCTCGTGGGACATGCGCGTGAGGGCGCGCAGGACATCGGACGAGGTCAGGACCTGGGAGTGGGCCACGAACACGCCCCCGAGGGGTCGCGTACTGACTGCGTTCGCGTTCGGCCACTGCTCCTCCTGCCGTGTGAGCCTCACGGGACTCACTTCACGGTCAGACGCCAACTCTAGCGCGGCTCTGCGCCGCGCGGGCCGGCCACTGTGCTCTCAGCGCGGGCCGATGTCGGCCACGATCGTCGAGAGGATCCCGTTGACGAAGCGGCCGGACTCGTCCGTCGAGTACTCCTTGGCCAGCTCCACCGCCTCGTCGATGACGACGGCGGTCGGGGGCCCCTCAGGGTCGAGCGCCTCGGCGACCGCCAGGCGCAGCACGATACGGTCGACCACCGCCATGCGTTCCAGCGGCCAGCCGACGGAGGCGTCAGCGATGCGGCGGTCAGCCTCCTGGCGCGTGGCGACGGCGTGCTCGATCAGGGTCCGCACGTACGGATCGGGCGGCACCGCCAACGCGTCGAGGACGTCGAGCGCCCCTTCGTTCTTGAGCTCGGCTTCGTAGAGAAGGGAGAGGGCGCGCTCGCGCTGCTGGTGGCGGGGGGCGACGTCGGTCATCGGTGGTGTTCCCGTCCTCGGCCCGAGGCTGCGGCGGCTCGGCGAGGCGGCCGGGCCGTCAGGCCCGGGTCAGGTACTCGCCGGAGCGAGTGTCGACCTTGATCACGTCCCCGATGTTCACGAAGAGCGGGACCTGGACCACGTGGCCGGTCTGCAGGGTGGCGGGCTTGCGGGCGCCCGAGACGCGGTCGCCCTGCATGCCGGGCTCCGTCTCGGTCACGGTCAGCTCCACGGCCGCCGGGAGCTCGACGCCCACGATCTCGCCGTTGTACATCTGCACGTTGGCCGCGTCACCCTCCTTGAGGTAGTCGGGCGCGTCGCCGAGCGCGTCGGGCGGGACCTGCATCTGCTCGTAGCTCGTCGTGTCCATGAACACGTAGTCGGTGCCGTCGCGGTAGAGGAACTGCATGTCCCGCTTGTCGATGATCGCCTGCTCGAGCTTCTCGTCCGCCCTGTAGGTGCGCTCGATCACGGCGCCGCTGCGGACGTTCTTGAGCTTGGTGCGCACGAAGGCACCGCCCTTGCCGGGCTTCACGTGCTGGAACTCGACGACGCTGAACAGGCCCTCGGGGAGGTCCAGGCTCATGCCGTTCTTCAGGTCATTGGTCGAGACTGCCATGGATGTCCTTTGTGAATCGGGTCAGGGGGCGGGCGCCGTCCTCGGTCACCACCAGAGTGTCCTCGACACGGACGCCGCCGTGCCCGGGAACATAGACACCGGGCTCGACGGTGACGACGAAGCCGGGGGCGAGGATAGCAGTGCCCAATTGGCTGACCGTCGGGGCCTCGTGGATATCGAGGCCGACGCCGTGCCCGGTGCCGTGCTCGAAGCGCTCGGCCCAGCCGGCGTCGGCGATGATGCGGCGGCAGATGTCGTCGACGTCCTTCGCCGCGATGCCGGGGCGCACGGCGGCGGCACCGGCCGCCTGTGACGTCTGGACCACGTCGAAGATGCGGGCCAGCTCGCCCTCTGGCTCCGCGTCGACGCAGAACGTACGGGTCATGTCGGAGCGGTACCCCTCGAACGTGGCGCCGAAGTCGACCACCACGGGGTCTCCCCCGTTGATGCGGCGCGCGCCCGGGTGGTGGTGCGGCTTGGCCGAGTTCTCCCCCGCGGCGACGATCGTCTCGAAGGCGGTGCTCTCCGCACCGCCACGGCGCATGGCGGTATCGAGCTCAAGGGCGAAGTGCTCCTCGGTGATGCCCTGGCTCATGAGCGGGAGCACCTCGAACAGGGCGGCGTCGGCGATGGCGGCGGCGCGCTCCATGCGGGCGATCTCGGCGGCATCCTTGCGCTCGCGCAGCGCCTCCACCGCATTGGCCGTCGGCACGAGCTTGTCGCCCCCCAGCGCGTCGGCCCAACTGCGCTGTGCGCTCCAGGTGACGTTGCCCGCTTCGAGGCCGATGCGCCCCGAGGCGGCGGCATCGAGCGCGGCCACGGCCGCCTGCCGCTGGTCGGCCCCGGCGCCGATGACGATCTCGACGTCGGCCGCACCGGCCCGCTGCAGCTGCTCGGCCGACTGGGTGCGGTAGCGGCCATCGGTCGTCAACAGGGCCAGCTCCTTCGTCACGACGAGGACGGCGGCCGAGCCCGAGAAGCCGGTGAGGTAGCGGACGTTGGGCAGCGTCGTCACTACGAGGGCGTCGACCTCGTGCTCGTCGAACGCGGCGCGCAGGCGGTCGAGCCGGCCCGTGACGGTGATCTCCGGGAGGGCGGTGGTGGCGGGCGCGTAGGGGTTGGCGCGGGCGGTGGTCGTCATAGGTGTCAGGATCCCTTCAGGAGTGCGGCCGCGGCGTCGACGGCCAGTTCGTAGCCCAGCCCGCCGAAGCCTGCGATGATCCCCGACGCCACGGGCGCGAGCACCGACGTGTGCCGGAAGGGCTCCCGGGCGGCGGGGTTGGACAGGTGCAGCTCGACGACGGGGCCCTCGAAGGCGGCCACCGCATCGTGCAGCGACCATGACGTGTGGCTCAGCGCGCCGGCGTTGACGACCAGCGCGTCCGCCCTGCCGCGGGCGGCGTGGACCGCCTCGACGAGGTCGCCCTCGTGGTTGCTCTGCAGGTGTTCGATCTCGAGACCCAGGCGCGCGGCGGCCGCCTGGGCGCGTGCCACGTGCATGTCCAGGGTGTCGGTCCCGTAGACGGCAGGCTCCCGTTCGCCGAGCAGGTTCAGGTTGGGCCCCGAGAGGAGCAGGACGAGGCTCATGCGCGGGCACCCATGACAGCCAGGGTAGCGACCACGTCCGCCGCGGCCACGCCCCGGACCGCCTCGACGCCGTCGGGCCCGTCCAGCACGAAGGTCAGATCCTGCTGCGCCTTCTTGTCCCGCCCCATGAACGCGAGGAGCTCGGCGACCTCGGCACCCGGCGGGAGCTCGGTGGGCAGGTCGAAGCTGCCGACCACGGCGCGGTGCTCGGCGACCCGGTCGGCATCGATGCGGCCGAGGCGCTGCGCCAGCAGGGCGGCGAACAGGATCCCGATGGCGACGGCCTCGCCGTGGCGCAGATCCCAATCGGGATGGTCGGCCCCGGCCGCGCCCTCGAGCGCGTGGGCCAGGGTGTGGCCGTAGTTGAGGATGGCACGGCGGCCGCCCTCGCGCTCGTCCTCGGCGACCACCGCCGCCTTGATGCCGGCACAGCGGGCCACCTGCTCCTCGACGGGCTGGTCCGCTGTCGGGGCGTCACCCAGGAAGGCGTACTTGGCGATCTCGCCCCGGCCGCAGGCCCATTCGCGCGGCGGGAGCGACGACAGCGTCTCGGTGTCGCAGAGCACGGCGTTGGGCTGCCAGAAGGCGCCCACGAGGTTCTTGCCCTCGGGCAGGTTCACACCCGTCTTGCCGCCGATGGCGGCGTCGACCTGGGCCAGCAGCGAGGTGGCCACGTTGAGGTAGGCCGTGCCCCGGTGGTACGTGGCGGCGGTGAACCCGGCCACGTCGGTCACGATCCCGCCGCCGACGGCGACGACGACGTCGGCCCGCGAGAGGCCGGCCACGGCGAAGAAGCGGGCGAGCTCTTCGACCGTGGTCAGCGTCTTGCCCGCCTCGCCGTCGGGGATGCAGAAGACCCGGGACGGGACTCCGGGGTCGATGTCGTCGACCCAGCCGGCCTTTCGGATGGAGTCCTGCGTCACGATCACGGCCGACTTGGCGCCGGGCGGGACGAAGCGGGCCACCTCGTGGCGGGCGCCGGGGCCCACGAGCACCGGGTAGGAGCGCTCGGCCAGGTCGACGGAGAGGGCGTGCACCGGATCGCTCGCTCCCCCGCTACCCGGCGTGGCCCGGGCCGGCGGTCGTGGTGGTGTCGGCGTCGATGACCGGGCCGGCGGCCGCGTCCATGGCATCGATGATGCGGTCGGCCACGGTGGCGGGGTCCAGTTCGTCCACGTCGAGCACGACATCCGCCACCTCTGCGTAGAGCGGAGCGCGCACGGCGTCGAGGCGGGCGAGGGCTTCGGCCGGGTCGTCACCGAGCAACGGTCGGCCGGTCCCGTCTCCCACGCGGGCGGCCAGCGTCTCGGGTCGCGCCCGCA
This sequence comes from uncultured Acidimicrobiaceae bacterium, assembly GCA_963804055.1. Taxonomy (GTDB): domain Bacteria; phylum Actinomycetota; class Acidimicrobiia; order Acidimicrobiales; family RAAP-2; genus Bog-473. The sequence goes on from CAWDOU010000003.1 coordinate 183,180, forward strand.
GCCAGACGACGATGCCGCCGGCTGCGATGCGAATGCGGTTGTCCTCGCTCAGCACGGCGCCGCCGGCCACGGAGACCACGGACGGTGCGGGGTCGGCGCAGGCCGCGGCGAGCACGGACGCCTCGGCCCTGCGGAAGGCCGCCTCACCGTCGCGGGAGAACAGCTCGGGCACCGTCAGGCCGGTGGCTGACTCGACGTCGGCATCGGAGTCCCGGTAGCGCCACCCGAGGCGCTCGGCCAGCAGCCGGCCCGTCGTCGTCTTGCCGGCGCCCATCATCCCGACCAGCAGGATGCGGGGGGTCATCCGGCGGCGCTGTCCGGACCCGCGTCCGCTGCCGGAGGGCCCACGGCGGACGACGGCGTGGTGCCGAGCGAGGCCACGAAGCCGTCGCGGTTGCGCACGAGCTCGGCCAGGGAGTCGCCTCCGAACTTGCGCAGCGCCTCGGTGGCCAGCACCAGCGCGGTCATCGACTCGGCCACGACGCCCATGGCCGGCACGGCCGTGACGTCGGTGCGCTCGCGGAAGCTCACGGTCGACTCCTTGGTGACGACGTCCACCGTCTGGAGCACGGGCCGGTTCAGCGTGGCCAGCGGCTTCATGGCCACCCGGGCCACCAGCAGGGCGCCGTTGGAGATGCCGCCCTCGATCCCGCCGGCCCGGTCGGTGGGCCGGACGTAGCCCTCGGCCTCGTCGTAGTGGATGGCGTCGTGCGCCTCCGATCCCCGGCGCGCCGCGTTGGCCCACCCCTCCCCGATCTCCACCGCCTTGACGGCCTGGATCGACATCAGGGCCTGGGCCAGGTTGGCGTCGAGCTTGCGGTCCCAGTGCACGTGGCTGCCGAGCCCGACGGGCACGCCGTAGGCCAGGACCTCGGCGACGCCGCCCAGCGAGTCGCCCACCTTGGCGGCTGCCTTGACGGCGGCGATCATCGCCTTCTCGCCGGCCGCGTCGAAGCACCGCACGTCGCTGGCGTCGACCGCATGGAGGTCGCCGGGCCCGGGGCGCGCGCTCCGGGGCCGGTGCTGGCCTCCCCCAGCGCCACGATGTGGCTGACGATGGAGACGCCGAGGTGGTGCAGGAGCAGCTTGGCCAGCGTGCCCGCGGCGACGCGGGCGGCCGTCTCCCGGGCCGAGGCGCGCTCGAGGACGTCGCGGGCGTCCTCGAAGCCGTACTTGAGCATGCCGGGCAGGTCGGCGTGCCCCGGCCGGGGCTGGGTCAGCACCTTGGACGGGGCCCCGGGCTCGGGGGACATCTCCTCCGTCCACTTCGGCCACTCGGTGTTGGCGATCTCGACGGCGACCGGCGAGCCCAGGGTGCGGCCGTGCCGGATGCCACCCACCAGCGAGATCTCGTCCGCCTCGAAGCGCATCCGGGGGCCACGCCCGTAGCCGAGCCGGCGCCGGCGCAGTTCCTCGGCGATGTCGGAGGCCTCGACGGGCAACCCGGCGGGCAGTCCTTCGACGATCACGACCAGGGCGCGGCCGTGGGACTCACCGGCGGTCAGAAAGCGCAGCACACAGCAACGCTACCGGACGGCCCGTGCCGTCCCGGAGCCCTGCGGTGTTCGAGAGGCCTACTGGTAGAAGGGGTTGTCCCCGCCGGCGTGGTCGGTGACGTCGAGCACACGCGAGAGCTCGGGCACCTCTTCGAGCAGGGTCGTCTCGATGCCCTGCCGCAACGTCATCTGCGACATGGCGCACCCCTGGCACCCGCCCGAGAGGCGCAGATAGGCGCTGCCGTCCTCGTCGTTGAGCGCCACCAGATCGGCCCGGCCGCCGTGGCTGGCGATGGAGGGGTTGACCGCCTGCTCCAACACGGCGATCACACGCAGGGCGAGCGGGCTGGTGATGCCCTTGGCCAGGACCTCGGGCGGGACGCTCGGCGACGCCTCTTCGGGGGTCGGGGTGTTCGGGTTGACCAGCACGAGCCCGCCGCCGTCGGCCTCGGACCACTCGAGCCGGGCGCCACGAAGGCGGTCGATGCTCGCGGAGGGGATGATCACCTCGAGCGCGTCCTGGGCGTGCCGGGCATCGCCCTCGTCGGCATCGGAGCTGGCCTGGAAGTAGAGGTCGTAGATGAAGGACCCCTCCTGCACGCCCCGCACCTCGAGCCACAGGGCCAGGCTGGCCGGGTCGGGCTCCTGCGCGATGGCATCCTGCACGATTTTGTGCGCTTCGGGAGTGAGCGTGACGACGGGGGTGGTCGTCGGCAGATCTTCGGTGGTCGTGGCCATGGCAGCCAGTCTACGGCGTGCGGTCCCCCGTCCGGCCCGGGCCGCTGGGCTGCACCCGAGGGTGTCCGGCCGCAGCGCCTCGACCTCGTGTGCACACCCTGTAACGTGCCTGGCCGTGGCCACGACACCGACCGACACGCACGAGTGGATCAGCTTCGAGGACGACGAGGAGGAACGGACGTGGGTCTTCGACGTCACGTTCCTGACGAGCAACTGGACCTGTATTTTCGGCAACGGCTGCCAGGGAGTGCTCACCGGCCCCGCACCCGAGCTCGTGCAGGGCTGCTGCAGCTACGGCGCCCACCTCGTCAACAAGAAGGACGCCCGCCGGGTCGAGAAGGCGGCGGCCACCCTCACGCCCGAGGAGTGGCAGAACCACGGCACCAAGAAGAGCGTCATCCACGAGAACAAGAGCGGCGAGACCGTCACCCGGCTCGTCGACGACGCCTGCATCTTCCTCAACAAGCCCGGATTTGCGGGGGGCGTCGGATGCGCCTTCCACATTGCGGCCTCCAACCGCGGCGTCGACCACATGACGCTCAAGCCAGAGGTCTGCTGGCAGCTCCCCCTGCGCCGTGAGGACGCGGTCGACGACGACGAGGGCCACGTGACCTCGGTCATCCGGCAGTGGGACCGCCGGCACTGGGGCAAGGGCGGACGCGAGTTCCACTGGTGGTGCACCGAGTCGCCCGAGGCGTTCGTCGGCACCAAGCCCGTCTACCGGGAGATGCAGCCCGAGCTCACCAAGATGGTCGGCCAGAAGGCCTACGACCACTTCGTGGAATTGGTGGAGGAACGCGACCGGCTGCGCACGAAGGGAGTCGCCCTGCCGCACCCGGCGGTGCGCAACCGCGGGGACGACGGGCCGGCCGCGGGCTAGCAGCGAGACGGAGTTCGCCGGCGTCAGTCGTTCAGCGGGTCGTCGTCGGCCACGGCGCTGGTCGGCATGGAACCGAGGATGCGGTCGTACTTGTCCTCTTCAGCCAGGCACCACGACGCGTGGACGTCATCGGGCTCAGCCCCACACTCGGCACACCGTCCCGTCGACTCCGTCGATGACCGCTTCAGACTGCGCGCTTCTTCGAAGCGCCGATGGCGTCCCTTTTTCACGAGAACTCCTTGTCACACCCGGACCGCATTTAGCGCCCCGCCCCTCATTGAGGCCGGACCGCACGGGGCCGTCGACCGCCCGTCCATTGTAGTGGTTGTGGGCGGCCCGCCCACCGTGGCGCAGGTCACGGTGGATGTGCGTGGCCGGGGCCGGGGCCGTCCGCCGGAGCCCGCGGTGCTCGTCCGCGTGGCCTGAGTGGTCGCTGAGCGACATGGGCAACCTCTAACCTGACCCCATGCCCGGGTTCGACCCGCAAGAGATGGTGGCCCGGTTCAGGGCCCGGGCCGAGGCGGTCCGCACGCGCGGCATGCCGCCGATCGAGGGCCCCGAGCGCCAGCGCTTTCGGGAGCAGGCCCAGCAGGACTTCGCCGACTACGCCATGATCGGCGATGCCGAGGCCGAGCTGGTCGACGGGATCCTGACGCTGCGCGTCGACCTGCGGCCGCCGGCGGAGCGGGGCGAGGCGGAATCGGGCTGAGTCTGCGGGTGGGCCGGGCGCAGCCGGGCTCAGCCGCCGTAGTGCATCCGGGTGTCCTCCATGCGCAGCACCTCCGCGGGCTCGCCCCCCACGCCGGTGACCTCCCCGATGCAGAAGACGTGGCTGCCGAGCGGCTCCGCGCTGGTCAGGACGCAGTCGAGGTAGCACACCGCCGAGGTCAGGATCGGGAGGCGACGCGGTCCGACCTCCGTGACGGGGTGGCCCGACAATGCGAGGACGGTGCCCTCCGGAGCGCGCGCAACGTCTTTGACGGGCTTCACGAAACGGCGCACCACGTCGCGGTCGGTGCGGGCGAGCAGGGACACGGTGAAGCCGCCGCCGGACCTCACCAGACCGGCCGTGACCGACTCGTGCTCGAGCGCCACGCCGACCAGCTTGGGCTCCATGCAGACCTGGACCACGAGGTTGGCCGTCATCATGTTGACCTCGTCGCCGTGACGGCTGCCGATCAGGTAGAGGCCGGTCGGGAGCGCCCACAGGACACGGCGGCGGTGGCGGTCGAGGTCGTCGGCGGCGGGGTCGGACGGCGGGGTCACCCGAAGATGCTCCCCGAGGAGTTGTCCGTCGTGGTGGTGGTCGAAGGGGTGCGGCCGTCGATCTGGCGGATGCGCTGGAGGACCTGCTGATAGATCGCCTCGGCCTTGATGGCGTTGCGCGACGACTGGGCCAGGAGGCTCTTGTTGGTGGCGCCGGCGGAGTAGCACTGGTTCGCCGCCGTCCCTTCGTCGTTGTAGGCCTTCGTCAACAGCGCGGTGACGTCGGGGTCGGGCGACGGAAGGTTGGTGTTGGCCATCTCGGCGTCGTTGAGCATGGTGGCGCAGGCCGCGTGCAGGGCGCCCGTCCCGTGCGGCACGTCCTCGGGGATCCGCTCGTTGTCTGCGATGAGAGTGCCGATGTCCTCCCCCAGGCTGGTCCCGCTGACCCACACCGACATGCGGTGGGAGGCCGAGCCCTGCTGGTCCGCGCCGGCACAGGAGGTGAGCGTGAGGGCACAGGTCGTCATGAGCACGAGTATCGGGGCGATGAAACGGCGCCTCATACGGCCTTGACGATGTGGACCTCTTTGCGGCCCTTGCGGAGCACGAGATACCGGTCGTGGAGGAGATCGCCGGAGGCGAAGGTGCGACCGTCGTCGGTTTGGCGGACGTTGTTGACGTAGGAGCCTCCCTGCTCGACGGTGCGCCGCGCCTCCTTCTTGGACTTCACCAGACCGGTGCGCTCGAGCAGGTCGACCAGCGTGACGCCGTCGAGGAGCTCGGCCCTCGGGACGGTGGTGCTCGGCGCGTCCTCGGTCACGGCCAGCAGCATCTCCTCGCTGAGCCCGGCGATCTCCTCCCCGAAGAGCGCAGCCGAGGCCTCTTCGCACTTGGCCACCTCGGCGTCGCCGTGCACCAGCCCGGTGACGGAACGGGCCAGGGCCCGCTGCGCTTCCCGGCGTTGGGGCTGCTCCGTCGTCATGCGGTCCAGCGTGGTGATGTCGTCGTGCTCGAGGAAGGTCAAGAAGCGCAGGAGCTCGCCCACCTGCTCGTCGGGAGTGTTGAGGAAGAACTGGTACATGGTGAAGGGACTGGTGCGCCGCGGGTCGAGCCAGACCGTGCCGGACTCCGACTTGCCGTACTTGGTCCCGTCGGCCTTGAGGATCAACGGGGTGGTGAAGCCCCAGACCTCGTCGCCACAGACGCGGCGGATGTAGTCGACGCCCATGGTGATGTTGCCCCACTGGTCGCTGCCGCCGAACTGCACGTCGCAGCCGTGGTCGACATGGAGCCGCATGAAGTCGTAGGCCTGCAGCAGCATGTAGCTGAACTCCGTGTAGGAGATCCCCTGATCCGGACGCTCGAACCGCGCCTTCACCGACTCCTTGGCCACCATCTGGTTGACCGTGAAGTGCTTGCCCACATCACGCAGGTACTCGAGGGTGGACAACGTGCTGAGCCAGTCGGCGTTGTTGAGCAGGAGGGCCCGGTCGAGGTCGAGGAATTGGCCGAGCTGGGGGCGGATCCCCTCCAGGTAGCCCTCGATGATCTCGAGGCTGAGCAGCTGACGCTCGTCCTGCTTGCCTCCGGGGTCGCCGATCATCCCGGTCCCGCCGCCGGCGAGGGAGATGGTGCGATGGCCCGCCTCCTGAAACCGGCGCAGGGTGCACAGCTGCATCAGGTTTCCCACGTGCAGGCTGTCGGCGGTCGGATCGAAGCCGGCGTAGACGGTGAGGCCGGGCTGGTCGAAGCGCTTCGGGAGATCCGCGTCCGTCATCTGGTGGATCAGGCCGCGGAAGGTGAGGTCTTCCGAAAGCGTGGGCATGCCTCGACTTTGCCATACGCAGGTAGGTTGAACGGCCGCATGGGTCTCTGTCCGTGGTCTCGGGATGCTCGGATGGCCCGGTGATCGGGACCAACGGGGCGTTGCGCCTCCCGATGTCGGGCTCGCTGCCCCCCGACCTGCAAGGGACCCTGTTCCGAGTGGGGCCGGCGTGGCCGTGGGGGGCGCGGGCTGCGATCCTGGGCGGCGCCGACGGGGGCGACGGCGACAGCCGGGACGGCGACGATCGCTCCGGAGACGGCCCGACAGAGCCGCCCGGGGCCTTGCACGCCGTGGAGATCCGGGACGGCCAGGCGGTCTGGTACCAGCGGCAGGAGTCCGCTGCCGATGCCGGCGTCTTCTGGCACGCGGGATCCGTGCTCGCCCTCGCCGAATCAGGGATCCCCCTGCAGTACTCGCGCTTCTTGGAGCCCGAAGAGTTCGGCGGCGGGCTGACCGTCCCGATCGCCTCGCACGTCCACCGTCTGGCCGCCGACGGCGGCCGGGTGCTGTTCGCGGTCGATGACGGCAGTCATGAAGACGGTGATGGCGCCGTCGATGACCGGGAGGGCATCTTCCTGCGCATCGGCGAATGGGATGCGTCGGGTGCGTTGCGGTCCGCGCAGACGGTGGAGTTGGAGCGGGCCACCTGGCAGCACGACATCGGGGTCACGACGACACACGTCGTCTTCATTGAGTCGCCGACCACCCGCCTGGCGGGCGGTGTCGCCGGTGCTCGCAGCGCCGTTCCCTTCGGCTGGGTGCCCGGAGCCCCCGGTTGGATCGGCGTGGTGCGTCGCCGTGGCGGCCCGGACCCCGCGGCGGACGGGGCGGCGGACGCAACGGCGGAAGCCGTGCGATGGATACGGCTCGATCCCTGCCTCGTGACCCACGTGCTCGGTGCCTACGACGAGGGCGGGGCCGAGGGGGCGATCGTGCTCTACGCCTGCTGCTACGGCGTCCCAGAGCCCGGACAGCCCGTCGACCTCTCGGCGTCGGTGGTCGCGCCGGCCGGTCTGGCGCTCTCGGGCATCGGCGGGACCCTGGGCACGCTGGAGCGCTGGCGGATCGTGGGCGACCGGATCGAACGCACACAGATCGACGAACGCTCCGTCGAATACCCGCGCATGGACCCCTTCTGCGAGGGCGCCGTGTTTCGCCACGGCTATTCCCTCGAGACCGCCTGGGCTGCGGTCCCTTCCCGGTCGGGCCTGCCCCCGGGCGGACCGGACCGACATGACCGCTGGACAGCGGAGGCCGAACCGGTCGGGGTGCTGAAATTCGACCTGGCCAAGGACGAGACCGCGTCATGGAACCCCGGCCCGGGGCGCACGCCGAGCGAGCCGCTCTTCGTCCGGGCGGCCGACGGCCACAGCGACGACGAAGGGTGGTTGCTCACCGTCGTCGACGACGCCAACCGCGGCGCCAGTGACATCTACGTCCTCGACGCCTCCGCCCTCGGTCGGCGCCGGCCGGAGGCGGTGATCCACCTCCCGGCACGGCTGCCCGTGCGCAGTCACGGAGAGTGGGTCCCCGCCGACCGGTATCGCTGAGCCAGCGCAGCGCCCACTCGGCGTGCGGCGGTCGGGCGCGGTCACCGCATCCGACGTCCGACCGCGACCGTTCACCGTCGGCATGGCACCCTCCCTTCTCCGAGACGGACCCCGCCCCGGCACGGTGTCGAGGCGGACCGAGGCCCTCGTCTCCAGCGTGACCCAACATCACCGTGCGATCTCGGCTCATCAGAGCCAGCTGCTGGCGGCGGTGGCCGAGCTGGACCGGCGACGGGCGTGGCGAGTCGATGGCGCCACGTCCATGGTCGCCTGGCTCGTCCACCGGTGCGGGGTCTCGGCCGCCACCGCGCGTGAATGGGTCACCGCCGCCGCCAAACTCCCGTCCCTCCCCAGGATCGCTGATGCCCTGTCGCAAGGGAAGCTCTCGTTCGACCAGGTGAAGCCTCTCGTCGAGGTGGCCAAGCCCGAGACCGACGCGCGGCTGGCCGAAGAGGCGACGCACTGGTCTGCCAAACAGGTCCGCGAGCTGGCGCTGGCGGCCCGGAACCAGTCCGACGAGCGGTCGACGGGGGCCTATGCCCGCCGCTTCCTCCGCTTCGACGACCGCCGCCGGACACTGACGGGGGCGCTCCCCGAAGATCAGTACGTCGTCGTGAAGAGCTCCCTCATCGCCCGAGCGGCCGCTCGCCAGGGACGAGACCGCACGCCCTTCGACCAGCGGATGGCCGATGCCCTGGTTGCCGTCTGCAGGGGCGACGCGGTCGACAAGGGCGTCAAGGGCACGACATCGGGAACGGCCGCACGAGCGGGCCAGGCGGGTGGCGCCCGGCGCAACCGCCCCACCGTCGTGGTCCACGCCGACCTGGCCTTCCTGGCCGGAGCGGATGGAGGTGCAGAGCTCGACGTGATGGGGCCCGTCTCCCGTGGAGTCGCCCGGAGGCTGGCCTGCGACGCCAAGGTACTGGTGTCAGCCGATGGGGCCGACGGCCGCAGCCTCAATCTCGGCCGGGCCCGCCGTGACCCGAGCGACGGTCAGCGTCTGGAGATCAGACGACGCGACAAAGGCTGTCGGTTTCCCGGTTGCACCCACACCGAATTCACCGACGTCCACCATGTGCGGCATTGGATCGACGGCGGGCCCACCGACCTCGAGAATCTCGTCGAATTGTGCGACCAGCTTCATCGCTGCGTCCACGAGATGGGATGGAAGGTCTCCGGTAATGCGAACGTTGAGTTGACCTTTCAGAGCCCGACCGGGCGACGATCGACCTCGACCCCTTCCCCGGGGCTTACGGCAGCGCGAGACGGACCGCCTGATTGATCGCATCGTGCAGCGCAACATTCTGTGCCCGTCCGGGTACTCTCACGCGCACCAGCGCCGGCGTCGGGGCGGCCAAGGCTCCCTCGAGCTGCGACAACGCCGAGACTTCGTGGACGGGCAAGCCGAACCCGCGCGCAATCGCACCGATGTCGCTCGCGGGCGGTGTTCCGAAGAGCTGCTCGAACACCGCCGGTTCCACAGAGGTCGCCTGGGGCAGGAACGAGAAGATCCCCCCTCCTCCGTTGTCGAGGACGACAATGGTGCACGGGAGCTCCGGAAGATTGACCAACCCCGAAACGTCATGGAGAAACGTCAGGTCGCCCATGAGCGCCACCGTCCGGGCACCCGGTCCGTTCCCTGATGCCGCGACCCCCAGCGCGGTCGAAACGACGCCGTCGATCCCGTTCACGCCCCTGTTGGCCAGAACCCGAGGTGGTGTGGAACTCGGCTCGGCGTACCACTCCAGGTCCCGGATCGGCATGGATGCCGCCACCACCAGGGTCGCACCGGTGTCCGCCGCATAGCGGTGCACGGCCCGCGCCACGAGCGGCTCGCTGAGATCGCTGCCCAGCACCTGGGCGATCGCACCCTGCGCCCTCACTTCGCGGTCCCGCCACGAGTCGAGCCACTGCGGATCGCATGGCGCCGAGGTCGTCAGGGCGGCGTCGAGCCAGCGGTCCACCTCGCATTGATGGAACTCGGTCGCCACCCGGAGAGGATCGGCCCATTGGTGGAACGGATCGACGACGACGATCCGGGCGCCCGCCACGGCGGCACGTGAGACGAACGTCCCGAGCGCACGCGAGAGCCACGGGGTCGCCAACAACACGATGCACTCCGGCAGCGGGGGCTCCGTGCGGACGATGGCGTCGGCGGCGGCGATCGACCCGTCGAATCGACTTCCCGAGAGCGGGTCGGCCAGCACGGGCCAGCCCAGCGTGTCGGCGAGGCCGGCCACGAGGGTCGGATCCGCTCGTTGTGACCATGGGCCGCCCGCCACGATCATGCCCCTCCCGCGCAATGGCTCCATCTCCAAGGTCGGCGTCGACCGTCGTCCGGCGCTCACGACCACCCGCGGGCCTTGACGTGGCGGGAGGGGTGCCGGCGTCCCGGTCAATGGCTCGCGGAACGCCAGATTGAGGTGCACGGGCCCAGGGCCGGCCGCCCCGTGCATCGCCTCCTCGAATGCCCTGACTGCGAGGGGCCGCCAGGTGTTCTCCTGTCCTTCGGTGGGCACTCCCGGTGCGTGAGCCCAGCGGACGGCCGCTGCGAAGAGGCCGTCCTGCTGGGTCGTCTGCGGTGCGCCGGTGTCATGCAGCTCAGGCGGGCGGTCCGCCGTGCACACGATGAGTGGGACACGGGCGTGGTACGCCTCGACGATGGCCGGGTGCAGCTCCGCCGCGGCCGTGCCGCTGGTCACGCAGATGATCGTCGGCCTGCCTGAGGCCATGGCCAGCCCGAGGGCGAAGAACGCCGCGCTGCGCTCGTCGAGGCGAACGTGGACGCGGAGTCGCTCCGCGATGGGGAGCGCCAGTGGCGTCGAACGCGAGCCCGCACAGACGACCGCATCGGTGACACCGAGACGGACCCACTCGTCCACCAGAGTGCTCGTGAAGGTGAGCTGTACGCTCACCCGACGTGCCCCTCCATGTTGAGTTGCGCGGCTCCGGTCCGGCGCTGGTGCTCCTGCACGGCTTTACGCAGACGGGGCGACTCTGGGGCCCGCTGGCGGACCTGCTCGCCGAGTCGCACACCCTGGTCGCCGTCGATCTGCCCGGTCACGGCGATTCGGGCTCGGTGCGAGCAGACCTGCCGGCAACCGCCGGCCTCGTGGCCGAAGCCGTGCGGAGCCAGGTCGGCGATGGGCCACCAGCCATTCTCGGCTACTCCCTCGGTGCCCGGGTGGCCCTGCATGTGGCGATCGGGACGGACCTGCCGTTGCGCCGGGTCGTGACCATCGGCGTGACTGCCGGCATTGAGGATTCCGCCGAACGAGAGCGGCGGCGGCAGTCCGACGAGAGCCTGGCTGACGAACTCGAGGCCTCCGGCGATGTCGAGCGCTTCGTGGACGCGTGGCTGCGCGGACCTCTCTTCGAGCGTCTGGATTCGAGTGGCGCCGCGCAGCGCACCGAACGGATGCGGAACACCGCGGCCGGGCTGGCTTCGAGCCTGCGGCTGTGCGGGACCGGCACCCAAGCACCCCTGTGGGATCGACTCCCTGGCTTCCCGTGTCCCGTTCTCGCTCTGGCGGGGTCGGACGACATCCGCTTCGCCTCGCACGCGCTGCGGGTGGCGCGGCTCGTGCCCCACGGCGTTGCGTCGTTGGTTCCCGGCGGCGGCCATGCCGTCCACCTGGCTCAACCCGAGCAGACGGCCCGGATCGTGCGTCACTGGCTCGACGCCCCCGGATCGGGCGCCCCATGAGGGGATGGCGCCGAGCGCCTCACACGAGAAGGCCGACAGCGAGGAGCGCCCCGGCGAGGATCTGGAGGCGGGCCGTCGTGCCCAGCATGGGGAGGAGCGCCCGACCCTCCTGGTCGCCGAGCGCCAGGCGCACGGGGACGATGGCGACAGGGAACGCCAGGAGAGCCAGGAGGGACCAGGGCTGGTAGCTGGACACGATCCCGATGGAGAGCGCCACGCCCATCAAGGTGAAGCAGTAGAGGACGCCCGCCCCGCGACGACCCAGGCGCACAGCCAGCGTCTTCTTGCCCGACTCGGTGTCCGTGGCGATGTCGCGCAGGTTGTTGGCCTGGAGGAGGGCCGTCGCGAGCAGGCCCACGGGGACGCTGACCCAGAACACGAACCACCAGTCGTACTGATAGACGAAGAGGTGCCCGGCCACCGAGACGACGAACGGGGCGTGCTGGACATAGGCAGAGCCCGCCGTCGCCACGAGACCGAAGAAGACGAAGACGAAGAGCTCGCCGAAGCCGAGGTACCCGTACGGGCGGGGCCCGCCCGTGTAGGCCCACCCCGCAATGCCGCAGACGAGACCGATCGGGACGAGCCACCACGTCACTCGGGCGGCCAAGCCCAGGCCGGCCAGTGCGGCGACGCCGAAGGCGATCAGGGCGGCAATCTTGACCTCCCGCACCGAGGCCAGCTTGCCCGCCACGAGCCGCACGGGCCCGACCCGGTGCTCGTCGGTCCCGCGAACGCCGTCGGCATAGTCGTTGACGTAGTTCGTGCCGATCTGAATGCCCAGTGCCACGATCAACGCCAGGGCGGCGTTGAGCCACGAGAGCTGGCGGTCGAAGCCGGCGCACGCCGTGGCGTGGCAGGAGCTGGAGCTGGCGGATGTCGTGATGACGAGGCTTCCACTCGAGAGATAGCCCGCCGCGGTGCCGACGACGACGGGGACGATCGCCGCGGGAAGTGTGCGCGGGCGCGTGCCCGCCACCCACAGCTTGAGCGGGGGGCTCACGGGCGACGCGGGAAGCGCGAGAAGTCCGGGGGCCGGTGCTCCACGAAGGCGTTCCGACCCTCCTGCCCTTCCTCGGTCATGTAGAAGAGCATGGTGGCGTCACCGGCGAGCTGCTGCACGCCGGCCAGACCGTCGTCGGCCGCGTTCATGCCCGCCTTGATCATGCGCAGCGCAATCGGTGAGAGCGTCAGCATCTGACGGCACCAAGCCACGGTCTCGCGCTCGAGATCGTCCAGCGGGACGACCGTGTTCACCAGTCCCCAGTCCAGGGCCTGTTCCGCATCGTATTGACGGCAGAGGAACCACACCTCCTTCGCACGCTTCAGTCCGATGGTGCGAGCCAGGATCGACGAGCCGTACCCCCCGTCGAAACTCCCGACCTTGGGCCCAGTCTGCCCGAATCGCGCATTGTCGGCGGCGATCGAGATGTCACACACGAGGTGCAAGATGTGCCCCCCGCCGATGGCGTAACCCGCGATCATGGCGATGATCGGCTTGGGGATGCGGCGCATCAGGATCTGGAGATCGAGGACGTTGAGACGGCCGATGCCGCGTTGGGCGACCTCGTCGTCGCCGATGTAGCCGTCGTCGCCCCGGATCTTCTGATCGCCGCCCGAGCAGAACGCGTCGGGCCCCTCGCCGCACAGGATGACGACCCCGACATCGGGGTCGTCCCGGGCCATGGTGAAGGCATCCGTCAGCTCGAAGAGCGTCTGGGGCCGGAATGCGTTGCGCCGCTCGGGTCGGCAGATCGTCAGCTTCGCGATGCCCTCCGCAACGTCGTAACGGATGTCCTGGAACGACCCGCGCGACTCCCAGGCCGGGAGTGGGAGCGGGCGGAGCTCTTCGAGGGGATCATGAGGACTGCCGGTGACCACGGTCTGCACGGCGGCCTACGCTACTGGCCGGTGCCTGAGCTCGTCGCACTCGACCTTCCCGGGGGGATCGGCTTCGTCGATGCGCTACGGGCCATCTGGGACACGGGCGATGCCGCCGCTCCGCTCGATCCCCGGCTCCCACCCGTGGCGCGCCAGGTGCTGCTCGACGCACTGCGGCCGACGCGGATCGTCGGCTCGGACGGAGAGCAGCATGCGCTGCCCGACGGTGTCGGCGTCGAGCACGGCGACGCCTTGGTCGTGGCGACCTCGGGGACCTCTGGTCAGCCCAAAGGTGTGGTTCTCACGCACGATGCCGTCGCCGCCTCCGCCACGGCGACCTCGAAACGACTCGGAATCGATCCGGACCGACACGTGTGGATGGCCTGCCTTCCGCTCGCCCACATCGGTGGCCTGGCCGTCGTGACGCGCGCCATCGTGACCGGCACTCCCCTGGTGGCCCTTCCTGGGTTCGAGGCCGACATCGTCGAAGAGGCGGGGCGCTCGGGCAGGGTGACGCACGTGTCCCTGGTGACGACCGCGTTGCAGAGACTCGATCCTTCGGTCTTCACGTGCGTCCTCCTCGGCGGGAGTCGCGTGCCCGACGCGCTCCCACCCAATGTCGTGGCCACCTACGGCATGACCGAGACCGGGAGCGGTGTCGTCTACGACGGATGGCCGCTGGACGGGGTCGAGGTCGCGGTGCGTCCCTCGCCGCGGGTGGAGTCCGGGCCAGAGGGACTCGAGGACGTGCACGGCGGGGAGATCCTGCTCCGTGCTCCCATGCTCCTGCGTTGTTACCGGGACGGGGAAGACAGCCGGGTCACGGGACCCGACGGCGCCCGGGACTGGTTCGCCACCGGCGATGCCGGCCACCTCGACGCCGAGGGGAAGCTCGTGGTCTCGGGCCGCATCGACGACGTCATCACTACGGGCGCGGAGAAGGTCTGGCCCGATCTGGTCGAGCGCATCCTGGTGGCGCACCCCGGCGTGGCCGAGGTCGCCGTCTGGAAGCGACCCGACCCGGAGTGGGGTGAGCGCGTCGTGGCCTGGGTCGTACCGGCCGATGATGGCCCGTCGCTCGACGAGCTCCGGCAGATGGTCACCGATGGCATCGCTCCCTGGGCTGCCCCGAAGGAGCTGGTGCTCGTGGACGACCTCCCCCGCACCGCTGCGGGCAAAGTGCGGCGGCGTGCACTCGAACGCTGATCACGCTTCCGCATCGGTTCAACCGCCACGGTGTCCGAGTCGAAGCACTGTTTTTCGAATGGGACCGACGTTGGGCTGCCGTTCACACTCGAAGCCGCACCGGCCTGGCGCCTAACGACACTTCGGGGCTACCCCACCGGAGATGAAGTCGCTGGTTCCCGCCAGCTTGCAGGCAGCCTCATGAACCGACAGCCCGTAACCCAACCACCGAGGCCCGCACGTGTCAGGAATAGGGCGGGCAACGAGCTCAGCAGGATCAGAATGATGCCGACTCGCCAATCTCGGGCAATGAAGCCGTAAACGACCAGTGCGAGACAGGCGAGACCAGCCAGAATGCAAGCCAGGGATAGAACCATTGACACCCACAGCGTAAGAACGACCGATTGCCGGAAATATGAAGTGGGTTGTCCCTTGTAGAAGCGGTACGGCTGAAGCTCCTCCGGCCCCTTGACGGGGTGTATTCGGAGTGAACCCAGGGGTGTATCCGGACTAACTGAGACGGTGTAGTCCGGGCTGATGGCGACGATCAGATCGTCATGAGCAACATCGACCTGGTCAGCTGCTCGTGCAAAACCGCGGCCCGTTGCGATGAACTCGTGCCTACCGGGAGCGAGGTCGATCGAATGGGGAACCGTGCTCCGCAGGTCGTATCGCTGGCCATCAACCGTTACCTTGACTGCGGCCCGGCTCGCTCTCATAGACCGGAAGGGTGCCCGCAGTCCGCCGATATTTCGCCCCGACCGCGTGATGATCTCCTTGTAGAGGATCACGCTCGCCATGGGGAGATGGTAGGCCCACGTCGGGGACACGTGAAGTTCTACCGCAGGACTGCAGCGTGTCCCCCCGATCTCCGGACCTGTGCGTGGCTGAACGGCACTTTGGGGCTCGCCGACGAACCTCCGCTCGATGGCCACCCGTCTCAATCCAGCGCTACATCAGAGCCCCGCCAGATCTGGCATCACTGACACCTGTCAGTTCACCTCGAATGTTGCGTATGCGCTTTGACGGCGCGCCTTTGCGCGAGATTGCAAACGACAGCGAGCGTCATGGCGACGACGTAGAGCACTGCCCCTTGCCAAACGAAGTCGTTGATGAACAGCAACACCGCCAGACCCCCGATCAGTACAGCAACGACTGTTCCAAACAGGCTGAGTCGGCAAACCCATCCTCCTCTCTGCCACATTTCGCGAAAGAGGTCGTTTCGCCCCAGTGTCCGCAAGGCCGGGATGAGGCCATACCGGGTGATGGCGTAGGCGACCCATATGGAGCCGGCCAGGGCTATGAGCAGCAGGATCACCGCAAATGGCGACACGATCGAAATAGTCCCATAGGTCACAAGGACCGTGCTCCCTACCGCCGGTTGCTTGGTCCCCTCGCGCCAAGGAGGCATCAGAATCCGCTTGGTCGATATTCTCTGGCGTGGCCTTCGATGGCGGTGGAGCCAATGGCGGCATCGACGGCGTCCGGCAGTTCTGGTTTCTGTTGGTCGGACTAGCCGGAGCGCTTGTGATGATCGGCGTGACGATTGCGTTCTACACAGTTCAGAATTCGCATCAGATCGAGGGTCATCGGTTACATCTGAGCCCCTATCTGATTGCCTCGATACTTGTGGCCGTCGGGATCGCAGGTATGGTCGCCGCCCGGCTGACAGAGCGCCCGCTCGACGGAAGCAGCGATGCGTCTCTTTTGGCGTCGTATCGATCTCGCTTCTTCCTTTGGGTAGGAGTGGGCGAAGTCCCAGCCTTCATCGGACTCGCCGCCACCGTGGCAACGGGTCATTTCTGGCTCTACCTGGTCGGATGCGTCTTCGCTGTAGCGGCCTATGTGCGAATTGCGCCGACCGCCAATCATCTGGCCAAAGATCAAGCACAGCTAGACCGGAACGGGAATCATCGATCGCTGATTTCAGCACTCGGAACAATGTCAGCTCGACGTTCCCGTAGATAGGGACTGCGGAGGCGCCTCACTTCGATCTCTCGACACTGCCCCAGGTCCGCCGGGCCGGAGCGCACCCTTCGGACTGCGAGTGTGGATAACCGAAGGTCAGCTGTAGCGGGCCACGTCGGTGGCGGTCATGCGGTCGGCCAGGTGAACGCGATCGGCTTGAAACTGGGACTCGGAAGGAGATTGGGATAGGGCACAATGCTCCCTAATCTGCCGTCCCGGTGATCGAGCTACTCCGGCGGAACCGGTTGCGAATCATCCGCCATAGGAGGTACACCCCACCCGCGGTGAGCAGACCCCCTGCGATGTGCCCGATCAGCATGAGCACGACACCGCCGACGACCATGAAGACGCCGATCACGTAGCGCTGCCAAGGTTTTGCGTACATGAGGACCTGTCGTATGAGCTGGCCGCTGCCGTCGTGCATCAGGTTCCTTTCGGCGTCGTCTGGACCGGCGAGCTGATCCTCAAGCGTAGGCCCGGGATGGATGATTGGGTCGGCACCGTCCACGATCGCCGAGTTCGGTGGGCACTGCCTGCCAGGACCACCTCCCACACGGCAACGGGCTCGCAGCGTGGGAAGACACTTGGCCACCAGTATCTACGTCATCGCTCTTGTGACCACCGTGGTCGGAGTCGAGACCCCTGATCTTTAGGCACGACGTCTGCGCCCGGCTGCTGGCAAATGTTGGCATCGTCCTGGTGTTCGCAGCCTTCTACTTGCGATTCCAGGCAGCGTTTCGGGGGTAGCCCCATACGCCAATGACGGCGACACCCGCACCACACCGCACCACAGCTATGAGCGGGGTGCTGGCCGCTACGCGACGAGGATCAGGACAACCAGCTTCGTGTCGAGGGTGATGTCACAGTGTCCTGTTGGGGTCCCAGGTTGATGTTGACATCAAGACGGCTGAACCTGGTGCAGCGCCGGGGATGCCAGGGTCTATCTGAGCCGCTCACATCCCAGTTGCAGAAGAGAACAACAGTCTGTTAGGCCATTCCAATCAACGGTGCGCGTGACACCGGGGAAAAGAAAGGGGGTTCATCGCAGATGGCCCATTTGAGCGCTTCGAAGCTGACGTTCTCTCCCAAGTGGGACGATATGAGCGACGACGATCGTGCCGCTGAACAGACGGCGGCATACGAGATCGTCGCGAAGTGTGGCGGGTCGGTCAAAGCTCAGTACGTATTGATGAGCGACAACTGCCTGCTCAGCATTGTCGAATATCCCGACGAGACGGCGGCTCACAAATCGGCTCTCGCTATCGGGAGTCGTGGAGCCTTCATCTTGCAGACTCAGACCGCTCTTTCACTTGAGTCCCTCGTGTCCTTGGAGGGTGAGGCACGGGAGATAGCTGGAAAGTAGCTACGACGTCGCGGCGCTACTCATGCGGACGACCTGCGCCGGCTTGGGAGCAAGCTGGCCGTACGGGTAGCCCTGAGCGTAAACGACGAGAGTTCGGCGGCTGCGTCGTCGAGTGAGTGGCTCTGTCCTGCCCGGGCGAGGCCGCTCTGCTCGTCACTTCATTTCACACACAGAGCAGCCCACGTCAGGGAGCAGAGTGCCCCAGTACGCTGCCGGAACGGCGGCGACGCCGACCGTCTGGCGTCGCTCACTCGCTGTGTTCGGCGGCCCGAGGTTGGCCCAGCTGACCTGTTGGAGCTGAACGAGATCAAAGAACGCACTCTCTCAACCTGGAGCCGCCGAGGGGATCAATCTGAGTTGGTGGAAAGAGGGTCTGTGACGAAGTCAATGAGCTGCTCAACGGCGCCCACCAGCGCGGGCTCCAGGTCGACGTAGCTGTGCACCGATCCGAAGATCCGCCGCCAACAGGTGGCCGGATCGGGCTCGCCCAGCGCTCGGCAAATGCCGGTCTTCCAGTCCTGGCCCTTGGGGACAGTCGGCCAGTGGGTCAGTCCCACTACGGTCGGCCTGACCGCCTGCCACACGTCAACAAAGGGTGTGCCGGTCACCAAGACGTGGGGATGCGCCACCTCCTCGGCCAGGCGGCTCTCCTTAGTGCCGGGAACCAGGTGGTCCACCAAGACGCCCAAGCGACGGCCTGCTGCCGGCCCGAAGGCCGCTATCTCGGCGGCCAGATGGTCGATCCCGTCCAGACGCTCGACCACAACCCCCTCCACCCGGAGGTCGTCGCCCCAGACCCGCTCGACCAGCAACGCGTCGTGGATCCCTTCGACAACAATTCGGTTGGCCCGAGCTACCCGGGCCTGATGTCCGCCGACAGCCACCGAACCGGATGCCGTGCGTGAAGCGGCGACGGATTCGACTCGAGGCGGGACCAGTGTTGCCACCCGCCCGCCAACGGCGAAGGCACCCGGCACCAAGTTGAACATCCGCACCTGGCCGGATTTGGATCGCAGCGTCACTGCGTTGCCGCGGAGCCCCACCACCCGGCCGGTGAATCCTGATGCCCGGTGGACGACTCCCAGCCCCGCCACCCCCTCCACCTCGGGGTGCCGATTGGCCTCAGCACGGGCGCTCTCTCGAGGGTCAGCCGTGATGTCGGCCCAGGGATCGGATGTGCGGCTCACGGCGGCGACGGTACCCGAGGACCAGTCGCGTCCAGCGGATAGGTCAGCCTTGTCGAACGAGCATTCAGATCAGGTTCGCCGTCGATGTGAATTGACCAGAAGCTTCGAGGGCTTCCCATTTCTGCCCTCGACGTGGCCCCGGGTGGAGGGAATGCTGTTTCTCATTGCCACATGCATCACGATTTCGACCGCACTCCTTGGATACCAAACCCTGAATTTCAGTTCAACCAGCAATCGTCTGAGGAACAAGGCGCGGCAGCCCGGGGATTCCAGATGCCCAGTACGCCAGCTACGGGTGACTACAGATGAATCGCCAGGAACAAGAGGACGGTAAATGGCGGACGAGCGGCCAAGACTTACGGTCTCGCCGATCGTGGCCGCACCGCCTCAGACCGTAAGGTCGATCTGGCCTCTTCTGCCCGGCAGGTCGATCCATTGGCTGCGTCTGTAGGTGGCCGCCTGTTTCGGCGCCCGTGAGTATGCCTCCGCACATTCCGCGGGAGAACTCGATCGTCGGTCTCGAAGGTGCCGGCGTTCCCTCTTCCGGGGCAGCCCATCCGACGGGGTCTGGCTGTCGTGGTCATTGAGGGCATTTGCCAACAGCCGGTACGCCCTCTCCGTCAGGGCAGCGGCTTCGGCGTCGAAGCTCGTTGACTGTGCTTTGTTCAGTAGCTTGTTCGCCAGCCCGAGCGCGACTTGGTCCATAGTGCGTCTCAGACTACGAGACCGCTTGCGAACGCACATCCCTACGAACGGCCCGTCTTTCCCAACGCCGCCACAACAATGGCATGGGTGTTCGCCTGGTCCCACCACGACTGGTTCAGATTGTGAGCAGCTCGTCAGCTCGCGCCAACCAGAAGTTCACTTCTTTCGGGCGGTTGCGCCGGATCGGCCAATCGATCAGCCGGACGAACAAATGCCCCAGGTACGCCTGTGCCCTCAACTCATCGAGGTCGTTGAAAGCCTCGGCGAAGAGACGGGACCGGACTCCCGGCTCACACTCCACATTGAGACTGGTCAGGGCCAACATCACCAAGTCGAAGCCAGCATCTCCCACGATGGCGAAGTCGGTGTCCACGACCGCCGAAAGAACGCCGCCCTCAATGAGAAGATTGCCCGGATGAAGATCCCAATGGACCACATCGTGGCCGATGAAGTCCGCGCCCTTCAGTGAGGACCCGAAGGATTCGATTCGCCCAATCAAGGATCGAGTTCGCTCGTCGTACTCACGGAAGGATTCGTGGCGGCAATAGCCATTCCCACCGACGGCGAGCGTGGTGATGAGGTTCTCGGGCCAACGGGCTGAATCCTGTGGTTCTGCCAATCCGAGACGGCGTGAGTGAAGATTCAAGAGCCGATCAATCAGTCCATGATCGAGGGCCGTGGGCGGAGTTCCCGGCATGAAGTCTTGGATGATGAAACTGATTTCCTCGGAATCTATGACTGACTCGGTGGGGACTGGCCAGCCCGCCTCAGATCGAAGTCGCTCGGAGAGCACGACCGCCTCACCTCGAAAGGCACGGCCATCGGGCGTCGTATCCCATTTCACAACGATCGGTCGGCCGTCCGGTTGGAGGAACTGGTGTGCTCCGGTTTCGCCGCCACTGAGTTGACGCACATGGCGAAAGGGCATCCCCGTCACTTCTGAGAGGATCGAAGCTGCAGCCTCGGCATCCACTCCTGACTCCCGACTCACGCTTCCGAGCATTGCATTTGGAGGGGACCTGACTCTGCTGGACTGCCTCCAAACGACAAGACTGGGTGCCATTCTGCGGCACTTCGGGGCTACCCTTCAGACCCCCGAACCAAGGGTCGAGCGCAGGGTGTCGATGCGCAAATACTCTTGGACGAGCCATGAGCTTCTTCGATCCCTTGCCTCCGCCCCCTGAACCCGCGCAGCACCCTGAGCATCGATGGTTTCCTCCAGCCTGGGATCGACCTTCTGAAGGCACGCTCCCCGCCACGTTGGCCCTTGATGCCGTCCTGCAGCAAGACGACGGCATTGTCGTTGCGGTGCCGCACTTAGATGTGTTTCCGAATGGCTTCCGCATCAATCTGCTGATGCTCCTCGATCCTCACCGGCCCGCTGAATTGCGAGCCATGCACCGCGGACCAACGATGATGCCTAGAGTTGGCGTCCGCTTCGCCGATGGCCGTGTCGGTGGGCGGAGCGCACTGCCAGGCATTTACAACCTGCCGAAAGACGAACTGGGGCTTCCGACTCAGCCCTATGTCGGATATGCGGGAGGTGGCGGCGGGGGCAGCGCGTGGACGCTCAATGTCTGGGTGTATCCACTACCACCGGACGGCCCGCTGGAGATTTTTGTTGCACTTCCCGCACCGGCGACCCGAGAGTTGAGCACCGTCGTCGACGGGTCTGCGGTTCGAGCCGCTGCCGAACGATCCAGGGTCATCTGGACCTAGAGGATCATTCTGGAGAAGCGAAGTTCGACTCCTAGGCCAGGAGTCCCCGTTCGCCGGAAGGGTGTGACATCCGACTTTCACGCGGGCGGTCCATCTAACGACTGGGACCAATTGAGAATTCTCCACTTTCGAAGGACAACACGGCAACGCTGAATCCGGACAGCTGATCTGCGCCAAGGATGCGTTCGATACAGACGCTGTCAGGCGAGAAAGGATTTCGACAGTTGGAGACCTCCTATTACGGACCACCGTCTAGACGTCACACGGAATTTGTAAAGGTCGCGCAGGCGCTGGATCCACTCTCCTGCCGGCTGACCAACCTGAGTCCCCTCTGCGACGGCGCAACGCAGGGTCGGAACGAGGCCGAGGCACACGGCGATCCGTTGGCGTCCCCGAGGCCCCGCTTGATTGGTCGGAGTAGAACTTGGACCGCGATACCGAGCCGATCGCAGATGTCCCCGTACACCGACGGGACGGAGCGGCACGGTTATTCAGGTCCCCCGCAACGCAATAGATCAAGTGCTCTTTGGACGCGCCGAACACCCGAAGATGTGGTTCGAATCTCCAACAGCTTCTTGCGACTCTTTGGGCCCCTCAACAGCGTCACTGAGCGGCGTGGCAAGTCAGCTGCCGCTGCAACGGCCCTCAGGGCGGCCTCGGTCGCTCGTCCGCCATCTGCCGGCTCAACGACGCGAACGACGAGTGCCCCGTCGAAGTCCCCACCGACGTTGGGCGTTGATGAATTCGGCCGGACATAGATCTCCACTCGCACTCGGCCAGTCTGCACGGTGTCCAATCCGGGCTGACCCTTTTCGCCGGGACTGGACCTTCTCAGCTTCGGAGACCAGCCACTCAGGTCAGGGCCGTGGTTCTGCACTCAGCGGCGCCTGAAGATCCGGGTGACCTTCTCCCAGTAGTACTCGATCCCCGTAAGTGCTGCCTTCTCATACATCTGAGTTGACGTCGTCCGTGTCACTGAGAGAAGTCGAGAAGCGCCTCCACCGCGACTGCTGATGAACTGGTCGGTACCGTCCCGATTGAGTTCTGCCACAATCCGCTCAAGCGGCCGTTTGACGGTGATTGCATCGTATGGGCCTTCTCGGTAGAGCTGATGCACGTGACCCTCATCCCAGACGACAACGTCCCTCTTCACATCCAATGCGCCACGTGGCACCGCTGCCCTCAAGAGGATTCTTGCCTTCGGGACACGGTCACCTTCTGTCCGATGAGGCTCGATCGTTACAACGCCTCCAGGGACGGCGATGCCGCCCTTGGATTTGAGAAGCTCATCAGGTCCGCTATCGGCTGGACCTTCGACGTATCTGACCCTTTGCGGTTTCGCAGAGAATGGTCCGCTGGGAACAGGATCCGTGCCCTCTATGCGTCCATCACGGACTCGGTCCGTGGCCTTTCCGAATGACATCCACCGAGACTCGTGGTGACCGAACGGGTCGGTAAACCAGTCCTCAACCTCGTCTAGATTCACCGGACAATCGTGCCAGATCGAAGGAGTGGGAGGCCGCCGTGGCCCTCTGGCATGGTGCCCGAGTACGTCGGATGCGCCACCAGCCAAGTCTCACCTTTGATCGTGTACCGCGCCATCTGCGCGTACACTCAGGTCCGAGCGCAAGTGGGTTTTGCGCGGATCAGGATGGAGTCCCTGTGGCAGAACTTTCCGTGTTCCGCGACCTCGTACCTCTTGACCACGGGTTGTGTGTCCTCAGCTCCATCCGTCGGGATGGCAGCGTGGCAGCCTCGGTCGTCAACGCCGGGGTCTTGCAGCACCCGGTCACTGACGTGCCCGTGGTGGGCCTCGTCGCCCGCGGCCTGCGCAAGCTCGACAACCTGCGCAATGACCCCCGGGCCACGATTGTCGCTCGGGTCGGCTGGCGATGGGCGGCCGTCGAAGGGGAGGCCCAGGTCATTGGACCAGACGACCCCGATCCGAACGTGGATGCCGAAAGGCTGCGGTTACTGCTTCGAGAGGTCTTCGTAGCCGCTGGGGGAACTCATGAGGATTGGCCCGAATACGACCGAGTGATCTTCGAAGAGCGCAGCGCTGTCGTGCTTATCCTCCCTCGGCGCACGTACGGGAACTCTGGCTGACGCAACTCGGACCTGGGGCAATCTGGCCGACCACAATCTCGGCGGCGCCGATATGGAGTGGTTTCAGCGTGAGCCGGGTCTAGCCCGGAACGCCGGGAGCGGGCGCCATTCCGCAGGAAGTCTCGAGGAGGCCCTCCGGTGACAGCCTGGATAGCCGGCTGTGCATCATCGGGAGCTGGCGACGGGACATTCCTAAGGTGACGCGCGCGTGTAACAGCGGATTCGCAGAATGTCATCAGGGAGGCGGACTGCGAATTACGCAGACTGACCGTCAGACCAGGGAGACCGTGTTGTAACCGTTATCCACCGCATCCATGACCCCAAGGGCTTCGAAGCCGCCGGCGAAGGCGCTCGAAGCTGGACTTCCGTCACATGTTGCGTTGCCGATCCATGCGTCAAACGACGACCACACCTTGGGATTTGTATTTGGGAAGGTGACCCGGTCGAAAGCGTCGAAGAGGTTGCCGAAGGTGCGGTCGGACCGTGGGCGGACAAGGAGTACATGGGGATGCACGTGGACGGACTGGACCGGCAGCTAGCCAACTTGGACCATCCGCTCCCTTTGGCTGGAGCCCCAACGGCAGTCGTTGGAGTGCGTCCCCGACGACGGAGAGGGTGCCAACCAACATGCGGAACGATGGGGCAGTCGCCCTCGCTGCTACTGCTACTTGTCGGGGGTTGAGTGCTCGCGGTGCCCGGGATGCTCGTGAGACGGTGCGACATGACCCCTCTGATCCGTCGGCGCAGGGACCTGACCCCGGAAACCCAGGATTTTGAGGAAGAACAGCCCGATCCGGTTTGGACGTTTGCGCAACTGCGCCGCCTTGGCGTCGGCCTCGTGGCCGTCAGTCACGCGGATCTTGTGGGCCTGATTCGCATACCGGGCCCGTCCGCTCACCCTTCGAAGGCTACTGGAGAACGATTCTTGGCGCACCTATTTCGGCTCCCTCCCGGGTGTGCCGGACGCCAGGACGGTGGGATAGTCCGGCGCGCAGGGGGTAGGGCGGGGACCTTGCAAGGTGACTCAAGCAGGATCAAGCTGAAGCGTGCCCGAAAACCGATTCGTCGGCGAGATCGCCAGAACCTATGACCAACCTGGGACGGGAATGTTCGCCGACGGCGTTGTCGAAGCGACCGTCGATTGTCTGGCCGAGTTGACCGACGGCGGAGCGGCGATGGAATTCGCTATTGGGACTGGCCGGGTCGCTATTCCATTGGCTGCCCGGGGTGTTCCGGTCGCCGGGATCGAGTTGTCCGCAGACATGCTCGACGTGCTGCGGTCGAAACCGGAAGCGAACAGCATTACGGCTGTCGAAGGCGACATGGCCGTGACACTCATGGAGGGCGAGTTCTCCCTTGTGTACCTGGTCTTCAACACGATCCAGAACCTGACGACGCAGGACGAACAAGTGGCGTGTTTCGAGAACGCTGCCCGGCACCTTCGACCCGGGGGCCGCTTTGTAATAGAGACCAGCGTGCCCGGTCTTCGCCAGCTCCCGCCCGGCAACGTAGGTGTCGCGTTTGCATTGACAGAGGACTACATCGGAATCGACGACTTCATTGACCGCACACACAAACAGCTCTCCCGCTCGCGGCACTTCAACCGACTTTCTGATGGCAGCTTCACGGAGTTCACGGCTCCGTTCCGATACGTGTGGCCGGCTGAGTTGGACTTGATGGCTCGGATCGCGGGAATGACGCTGGAACATCGATGGGGCTGGTGGGATCGCTCGCCGTTCACGGGTGAGAGCCCTTGGCATGTCAGCGTGTGGCGTCTCCCGGGCGCATAGACGCACCCAGACCCAGTAAATGGCGATAGAGGTTGGCTCTTGTGCGAGCGGGGTTGAGCGCTGGCGACGCCTTTGGAGGCCCGGAAGAGGCCGCGCCCGATCCAGCTGATTGCGGGAAGATCCTCATCATTTCGCGTGTCACCTGGACAACTTCCGCACCTGTGGCTCCGATGTCCCTTGGTCATGCACCAAGAGTGACCCGATGCGACGGGACAGGTGCCGCCACGCCGCGGGGCGGCCACCACCGGATTGATCGGCGTCCGCGGGCCAATCCCCGGCGTTTCACGTTTGTCAGCAGGCGCTGCGAGACCTGGTACCTCGGCGACCGGCGCTGCTCCGAATATTTCAGCCAGTAGCCTCTGAACGCATGGCTCACGAAGCGACGAGTACCGGTTCATCCCCCATCGTCAAGGGTCTGATGAACAACCTGGGCGAGATCCTCCCTGACGATCAGCGACGCAAGCTCGACGGCTACAAGGACCAAGTTGAGTCCTCGACGCCGGATGGTGACTATCGCCGGTCGAGGTTTTGCTTGCACTGGGCCATCAAGACGGCCGAAGGCTCGAAGCATTCGGTTCTGCACGACGTTGCCGTCCGGCTAAAAGAGACGCATGAGGAATGGCAGGACATCTGGCTGGGCGCTGAGTTTGGCTCCTTGGTCGAGAGGGGCAAAGGTGTGCCAGGCCAGGTCGTCAAAGGCGACCAGAAGATCGGACCCGGAGAAGATATCGAGCTCCTGTGGGTCGAAGAGGCCACCGACGTCGCAAAAGGCGAGGCGGAGAAGTCGGGGTGGCAGAACGTACACTGGGAGGAACTCCTTCAAGGAGTCTTGGACATCCGCAACTGAACCATCACGAAACCGTTGCGGGATCAGTGCGGCGGATTCATTCGCCCGTCCCCTGGCTCGGTTCCCGGTCGGCGACACTCTGGTAGCGAGAATGTCTTGCCCTTCCTCCGTCGGTTCGTGACGACGAGGACGAAGTCAGACGCAGGGCAGTAGGCGGCCTCGGAACACCACAACGGCCAGCGCATCTCTCCGTACTGCTCGTTTGCCTGAGCATGTTCTGGAACACGCTCTCGCGAATCGAAGACGCTGCTGGAATAGCTAGACCAACCCCACCCTGGAACCCGGGGCGCATGCTGAGTCGAGCAAGGTGGGCACGAACCCAGGTTGCGAGCCAACCAGTCAGGCGTCCCGCTTCGCCGATTCCGTGACCAGACGTTTCGCCTCTCAGGCCGAATCCGAAGCGCGGCACGAATTCTCAGGGTCTAGCGTTTTCTCGTGGCCTTCGATCTCAGTTCATACCTGGACCGCCTGGGCCTCCGCGCTGAGGAGTCCAGCCTCGCCGCTGTCCATCGGGCCCATGCAACGAAGATCGTGTTCGAAAACTTCGATCCGAGCACCGGCCGGCCCGTGGTGCTCGACGTCGACAGCCTCGCCGACAAAATGGTTGGTCGCGGGCGTGGCGGCTACTGCTTCGAGCACAACATGCTGCTCAAAGCCGCACTCGAGAAGTTGGGGCTCGGCCCGGTCGACCTCATGCTGGCTCGGGTGCGAATCGGCGGCACCGGTGACGATCGCCCCCTCGACCACCTCCTGCTACGCGTGACCGAGGGTGGTCGGTCATGGCTGGCCGACGTCGGGTTCGGCGGCGGAGGGTTGCTCGACCCTGTGCCATTCGAGGTCGGGATCGAGACCGACCAGTCGGGCTGGCTCTACCGGTTGGTCGAGGACGGGCCTGAGTTCGTCCTGCAAGTGTTCCAAGACGGCGGCTGGAAAGACATGTACGGCTTCATTCCGGCACCGGTGCCGGTCATCGACGTGGAAGTCAGCAACTGGTACACCGCCACCCATCCGATGTCATCATTCGTAACCGGGGTGTTCGTCGGTCGCCGCAGCCCGGAGCGTTGTCTCTCCCTGTTCGTCTACGAGCAGGCCGTCCTCGTGGAGCGCCCGGTAGGTGGGGCGTCGGAGGTCACCGAGGTCGCACGCACCCAGGTGCCGGGCCTCCTGGCCGAGCGGTTCGGCGTTGAGGGGGTCACGTTGAATGCTGATGGACGCCTGGGTTTCGCCGCCTTCTCAACGGGCCGGTCAGAGCCCCGATAATCACCACTTGCGGATCCACCTTCCGTCGGCCACGGCGTGGGTTGGCCCAGTCAGCCGGGACTCGGACAGCCCAGAACGCCGGGACTGGTTCCTGTTCGGGGTCAGACGGCGGGACTTCGTTCGGGGTTAGCGTCAACGGGTCGATATCGCAAACACCCAACGCTTCGGAGGCCGCCATGCCCCAGGTCCGTGTCCATAACTTCTCCATCTCCCTGGACGGTTTCGGGACCGGCGAGAGCTTGACGTTCGATGCCCCGTTCGGGCATGCCGGCCATCGTCTGCACGAGTGGGTGTTCCCCACCCGGTTCGGGCGCACGATCATCATGGGTCAGTCAGGTGGTACGACCGGTGTCGACAACGCGTTCGCAGAACGCCTCAATGTCGGGTTCGGTGCCGAGATCATGGGCCGGGGCAAGTTCGGCCCGCAGGCCGGCCCGTGGACCGATCTCGGCACTGACGAGGAGTGGCGCGGGTGGTGGGGGCCGAACCCGCCGTTCCACACGCCGGTGTTCGTGCTCACGCACCATCCGCGCCCGTCGATCGAGATGGAGGGCGGCACCGTGTTCCACTTCATCGACGCCTCTCCCCGGGAGGCTCTCGACCTCGCCCGGCAGGCCGCAGGCGAACTTGACGTGCGCATCGGCGGTGGTCCGACGGTCGTCCGCGAATTTCTCGTGGCCGACCTCATCGACACCCTCCACGTCGTGTTAGTGCCGATCCTTCTCGGACGCGGCGTTCGACTGTGGGACGACCTCGAGGGCATCGAGGAGCGCTACAACTGCGAGGCGGTCTCGTCACCCAGCGGTGTCACCCATCTGACCTTCACACGCCGATAACTGATCCCCGCTCACGGAACGGACAGTCTGCCCCCATACACTGCCGCCGGGAGAAAGGCACCGTCCACTTCCTCAGGGCCTGTATTCCCGACCACATCCGTGGCAATAGGACCGACCCGCCAGCACCCCGCCGGATTCTGGCCGTACCGCATCGTCGGCACGAAAGTCGTCTGGAGGGTGGCGCCGCAGGAAGTGCAGCGGCGCTCGCGCCTCGTACTCCTCATGTTCCGCCCGATGGGGGCCTGCATAGCCGTCGACAATCACTCCGTCGTCAATGAGCACGGCGAACTCGGCCAAGTGTGATTCGCCGCGGCAGTCGGGACGACTGCCGGAGGAGACGGAGATTCAGCCCTCCCTCTGGATGGACGTGGAAGGGATCCTCGTCGGATCTCCATCAGATGGCATCGCCCAACTGAACGCCGCTCTCGGGGAGCACGCCCCGTGTCTGATTCGGAGGGTGCGTTCTACCTCCTTGCGACAGCAACGGCGAGGAACCACGACATGGACGTTCTCGTTGGTGCCCACGCCCCATTCTGTCGCCGCTTTGGCCCTGCCCCATAGCGCCGGATGGGCGGAATGCCTACCCATCCAGCTGGAATCCGGCAGTATGCGCTGGTGCGCAATGACCTCTTCAGGGTACTTCGATCAGCAGGAAACATCGCACCCTGAATGCCTGTCGGACGACGTGTCGTGGTCACCGGCGTGGCCGGAGCCGGCAAGAGCACGTTCTCGCGAGCGCTGTCGCTCAAGACGGGCCTTCCTGTCATCCATCTCGACGTCCACTTCTGGAAACCGGGCTGGGTGGAACCCTCAGAGGACGAGTGGCGCCAGAAGCAGCGCGACCTGGTCACCAGCGACGAGTGGATTCTCGACGGCAACTACCACGCCACCCTCGACCTTCGGCTCGAGCGCGCAGACACGGCGGTGTTCCTCGACACGCCATGGTGGGTCTGTGCGTGGCGAGCACTCGTCCGCGGGGTTCGCAGACGTCCGGTTGGCTTCCAGCTGCCCAACGGCTGCGACGAGTCGGCTTTGCGCCGTCTGCGGGAAGAATGGTCGCTGGCCTGGCGCATCTGGCGAGGCCACCGCTCTGAGCGCGAACTGGAGCTCGGAATCCTGTCCGGGCACGCGGACCACGTCGTGCTCTACGTCCTGCGCTCCAAGCGTGCAGTCCGTGAATTCCTTGGCACCTGAGAACCGTATTGGCTCGACCGGAGAAAGGGTGCCCCCGCGGGCCGGTTCGAGGCGCGGCTGAGGGCCGCTGAGTCGGGCCGCCGAATCGATGGTGACCAGTGATCAGCAGCCCGACCCTCGGGTGAGGCACCCCGGCTGGGTGGCCCCGTCTGGGCAATCGAACCCGGTGCAACCCCTTCGTCGGGAGGATGCAGTCGCGCGAAGAGGACTACGGCCCTTCTGCGTCGTCAGGGTGAGCATGAGCAGAGGGAGCCCCGTTCGCCGGGAGAGCATCACGGCGGCTCGGCGACATACGAGAATGCATGCAGATTCGTCCTGCCCGCGGCGCGGCATGTAAGAGTGACGGTCATGTGTGGGGGAAGGAAGGCGGCGGCAGCGGTCGTCCTCGTGGCGGCTGTGGGTTTGCTCGCCGGAGCTGCACCGGAGCCGCCGGCGATGGCCGCGCCCGCGGCCATCACGTCAACCGCCGCGCCCACAAGCGGACCGGCGAGCAAGTACGACTGCGCCTTGAGCATCCGACCTGCCGACGCCGACTTCACCGGCATCGACGGCACCGCGTCGGAGATCGGCTGGGAGGGCAACCAGCAAGGAGTCGTCACCTGCCTCGGCGGGGTGTTCTACATCCAGGACACCCTCCTGAGGAACGACGCCATAGGCTTCGGCAAGAACTACGGCTTCGGCGTCTACGACGGTGGCCGGACCACATGGACCGATGCCGACGGCTACCTCCCGGCGCAGATCACATCGTTCAGTCGGGACGGCGCCAAGGTCTCCATCACCGAGTTCTGCGACGAGGTGGTATTCGGCGGCGACGCCTTTGTGGCCGTCTACAGCCGGGTTGCCGTGACGAACACGACAGACCATGTGGTCGAGGTGGACCCCGAGCCCTCACCCGGATTGGTGCCGCTCGATGCCGCGCCCGACGCGGTCGCGCCCCACGCCTCGGTCGATCACGACTACGTGATCGCCTCGGACCGCTTCGGGGCAACCTACCCGTGGCCGAGCGCGGCCGCCCTGGCCGGCGCCGGCACGTTCGACCAGCACTTCGCTCACATGGCCAGCTTCTGGAATGACCAGCTGGCCGCCATCACCGGGATCAGCGTCCCCGATCGGTCCCTCGACGACGCCTACCGCAGCGGGTTCATCTATACGCAGATCGCCCGCAGTGGCGACCAACTGGACGACGGGGTCAACGGCTACGAGGCCGAGTTCAACCACGACGTGATCGGCATCTTGTCCAATCTCTTCAACCAGGGCTACTTCACCGACGCCGACGCGCTCCTCCTCGAAGCGCGCAACGCCATGGAACAACCGGGCGAGGGTTTCTACAACGACGGGGTCTGGACGTACTCGGTGCCCTGGGCCATCTACCTGATGAAGACCGGAGACTTGGCCTTCGTGAAGCAGAATTTCGACTCGGAGGGGCCGCTCGGTGCTACGGAGCCGAGCATCGAGGACACCGCCCACGCGATCGCCGCCGGGAGGACCAGCCCTACGGGGATCATGGCGGCCACCAACGACATAGACACGCAGGGCTATTGGACGACCGATGACTACTCGGCCCTCATCGGTCTTGCCGCGTACCGCTATCTTGCGCAGCGCGTAGGAGACGCTCGCGAAGAGGCCTGGGCGACGGAGCAGTACGCCAGCCTGCTCTCGGCCACCAACAAGGCACTGGACGCGACCATCGCCCGTTACCACCTCGACTACGTCCCCTGCTCGATCTTCCGACCCAACACGGCCAACCGGTGCAAGGACCCCAAGGACGCCAACTGGATGTCCCCACTCGGCTCCTGGGCCTGGGACGCGCCCCTTTTCGGAGCGACGGTCAACGGCCCTGGCGCGACCATGATCGACGCCACCTACGACTACGGCTTCGGCCGCCTCAGGGGCAAGCTCCCACCCAACACCTTTGGCGGATTTCCCGGTGACTACTACTCCACGGCGTACAACGCCGGCTACGGGACGGCCGGCCTTGCCAGCCAGCACCACCGCGATCAGGGGATCTTGAGCTACGAGTTCATGATCACTCACAGCCAGAGCGGTCCATACTCATGGTGGGAGAGCTCATCTGCCCCCTCGACCAAGAACCCGTGGATCGGACTTCACCCCGCGACCGGGCAAGGCGCCTCCCCGCACGCCTGGGGAATGTCGCAAGCCAACGGCGTGCTGCTGGCCTCGCTGGTGGCCGTGCGCACCGACGGCGCCCTTGTTGTGGGCCGGGGAGTCGCCCCTCAGTGGCTCGGCAATGACCGGACCATCTCGGTGACGAACTTCCCGACAACCGATGGCCGAAGGCTGACCCTCAGGATTTCGTCGAAAGGCCAGTCGGTATCGCTGGCGCTGCGCGGCCAGCCGCCTGCAGGCCCGGTGCTCTTCCAGCTGCCGCAGTTCGTCGACAACATAGCGACCACCTCGGCCGGTCGGATCGACCAAGGGAGCGGGACCGTGACGTTGTCACCGGGCACGAGAAGCGTCACCGTGCACCTACGCGTTGCGCCTGGAGGCTGAGCGCGCAGGTTGCCCCACCACGGCGATGAAGATGGATCCGTCGTCGTGATCTGTCGAGTTGGCCTCTCCGTCCGCACGTTGTGGTCCCGGGATGTTCGCCACAACCGTGGCCTTCAGAGCCACCCAGCACACCCGTGGGGCAGTCGGCACCTGTGCGATATGGCTTTGTGGGGGTGGTTGGTGCAAATCCTGGGAATCCTCTTGACTTTCAAAGTCGGGTTCGTCAGAGTGAGCCGACTATGGCTCAGTCAAGTGCACCACTCCATTCGGACTTCGTCCGGTGCCTACGACTGATGCCGTCGCGCCCGTTCTTCGGCTGAGCGAGCCGTCGGCGTCGATCGCAGGCGCCTGACCCCGAACCGTAAGAACACAGAACCGACACAGGACCATTGGCCTGAGGGCCGTTGGTCAACGATGTGACGCGCCATCGCGTCCAGAGGCAATCATCATGAACAAGATTCCACGCACCTCGCAAAGAGTGATGTCCTTCGACGACGCTGATTCGGTTGTCGATGCCAATGATCTCCTCTTCGTAGAGCACTACATCTCCGGCCACTACCGTTACGCACAGAGTGTGACGTTGGCTCGCGCCCGTGAAACTGCTTCGTTGTTGCCGGCGGGTACCGAGCCTGATCGGGTCGCCGTCTTCGACGGGACCCGCTCGGTGCTGGCCAGCGGTCCCGGTTGGGTCTCGAGTGTCGTTCGGTGGGCTCACGGAAACGCCAGGATCACCGTGCTCGCGGTGTCCGAACAGTTGGCGAAGGACATCCTCGCCGCTTCGAAGGCGGGAGCCGAAGAACCCAAAGCGGTCGATCACGCAAAGGCCGCCGTCGGCTTCTGGCATCAGGGGCGCCATGGGCCCGTTCGCCATGAGCGCCGAGTCGAAGTTCGGCTCTGGGAGGAGATCCGGGCCAACTACACGAGAACGGCCGCCCGAGCGCTCGACGACCTCATGGGCCGGACCCAGGGGCATGTGTCGGGGAAGCTCCTGTTGCTCCACGGCCCCCCGGGCACCGGCAAGACCACGGCGCTGCGAGCCTTGGCCGACGCCTGGCGGGGCTGGTGCCGATTCGACTACGTGGTCGATCCCGAGCGCCTCTTCGGCGATCCTGCATACCTGCTCGGCGTCGCGCTCGACGACGAAGACGAGGATTCCGAGGCGGACCCCGCAGGAAAGCTGAAGGCGGCGAAGTCTCGACTGCTGATCCTCGAAGACTGTGACGAGCTCATCACGGCCGGCGCGAAGGAGCGTTCAGGTCAGGGTCTGGCCCGTCTGCTGAACTTGACCGACGGCCTGCTCGGTCAGGGGAGATCAATTCTGGTCGCTCTCACGACCAACGAACCGGTCGCCCGGCTTCACCCTGCCATCGTGAGGCCCGGTCGCTGCATCGCGCAGATCGAAGTCGGCAAGCTGACGGCGAGCGAAGCCCGAGAGTGGCTCGGCAACCAGGTCCCTTTCCGCGGGGTCGAGGCCACATTGGCCGAGCTGGTTTCACTGCGAGAAGGGATTGGACACGAGAAAGCATGGGCGCCGATGACGTCAGTCGGCCAGTACCTCTAGGCCCCCCCGAACGCCGGTCCGAAGGCAGGCGACCCTGAAGGTTCAGGTCAGATCTTCAGATGCACTCCCGAACAGCCGGGAGCTGAGGCGGGCCAACTTGTCCGGGTTCGTCACGGAGCGGACGCCGACGATGGACCCGTCCATGATGTCGAGCACGAGGGCTGCGACCACGGCGCCTTCATGCACGAAGACCGTGGCCGGTTGCCCGTTGAGGACGGTGGCGCGGGGCGCCCCGTGCAGCTTCTTGGCCACATTGAGCAGAAACCGCGAACTGCGGTAGGGCCCGACCACCGGCCGCATGGCCGCCCTCACCTTGCCGCCGCCGTCCGTCCACACCACCACGTCGTCGGAGAGCATGGAGAGGAGCCCTGACAGGTCGCCCGTCGCGGCAGGCGGCGAGGAAGCGGTCCGTCAGGGCCCGCCCCTGGCGCAGATCCGCATCGAAGCGCTGGCGCCGTTCTTCGATCCGCTTGCGTGCCCGCGCCCCCAGCTGGCGGCAGGCCGCCGGGCTCCGCCCCAAGGAGCGGGCCACCTCCTCGAACGAGTAGCCGAAGATGTCGTGCAGCAGGTAGGCAGCGCGCTCGAGTGGCGTCAGCTCCTCGAGCAGCACCAGGAAGGCCAACGACAGCGAGTCGGCCTGCTCGGCCGCGTCCTCTTCGTCGACCAGCACCGGTTCGGGCAGCCACGGGCCGGCGTAGGTCACGCGACGGGACCGGGCCGAGTTCAGCTGGTCGAGACAGAGCCGGGTCACGATGGTGACGAGATACGCGCGCACCGACTCGACCTCGTGGTCGTTGCGGCGCAGCCAGCGCAAGGAGGCGTCCTGGACGACGTCCTCCGCGTCCGCCGCACTGCCCAACATGCGGTAGGCGATGCCGAAGAGGAGCGGGCGCCATTCCTCGAAGGCCGCCGCGTCGGCATCGAGGTCAGGCAACGTCACTTCAGGCGACGGCATGGGGGCCGACGGCCCGCCCCGGGATCCCGCAGTTGTCCGAGAAGCCCTGGCTGCGCAGGCCCAGGCCTGCGTTGAAACGGGAGCGGAAGTTCTCCAGCGCCACCCAGGCGGCGAGCTCGACGAACTCCGCATCACCGAGCTGGGCCCTGATGCGGGCGGCCAGCTCGTCGGAGATCTCGGCCGGGCAGGCAGTCGCCGTCTCCGCGTACTCGAGCACGACCCGCTCGCGCTCGTCGAAGAGCGCACTGGTCCGCCAGGCCCCGACAGCCCGCACCTTGGCCGGGTCGACGCCCCGGTGCATCCCCTCGAAGTAGCCGTAGTCGACGCACCACGAGCAGCCGATCTGCATCCCTGTGGCCTGCACGGCGAGCCAGCGCAACGTCGGGTCGAGCTTCTTCCATCCGAGCTGGACGGCCGTCTCGAGACTGCCCATGGCCACGAGGACGCCGGCGTGGTGGGCCGCAGCCTCCGTCGGCTCGACCATCTGGCCGAAACGGCGCTTCGTGTATCTCGTGGCGAGGCGGGCCACGAAGCCTCGGGGGTTCTCCTGCAGTGGGACATGTGCCATGGGTGCTCCCTTCGCCAGCTCAGTGCATTCTCCGTCACCCGGTCAGACGGGACAGAGCCCCCGGTTGTGACATGGGCCGATCAGCCCACACCACCTGAGGGTTGCGCCGTCGTTCCGCCGTCCACCACGAACGTCTGCCCGGTGATCCACGAGGCGGCATCGGAGGCGAGGAACAAGGCCGCGGTGGCGATGTCGTCGGGCAGGCCCAGCCGGCGCAGGGGGATGTGGGCGGCGATCCTGTCCTCGCCGGGGCCCTCCCAGAGTGCGGCCGCCAGCTTCGTCTTGACCAGGCCCGGGGCCAGTGCGTTGACCCGGACGTCGGGGGCCAGCTCGAAGGAGAGCTGCCGGGTGATGTGCAGCACCGCCGCCTTGGTCACGTTGTACCAGCCGATGCCGGGCTCGACCCCGAGGCCGCCGATGGAGGCCACGTTGAGCACCGAGCCCCGCAACCCCGCCTTCACCGCGGCAGCCGTCCAGACCAGGATGGCCAGCTGGTTGACCTCGAACGTCTTCTGCGCCCGCACCACGTCGATGTCGATCATCGGGCCGAAGTACGGGTTGGTCCCAGCGTTGTTGACCAGGATGTCGAGCCGGCCGAAGCGGTCCAGCGTCTCGGCCACACAGGCCTGGGCGTCCTCGGGCCGGCCGACGTGGGCCGCCGTCCAGGCCACCTGCTCCTCTGGCGCGCCCCCGGCGACGAGCCCTGCGGCCGCCTCGGCCAGATCGTCGGCCTTACGGGAGGTGATCATCACGTTGGCGCCGGCTTCCGCGAATCGGGAAGCCGTGGCCAGGCCGATCCCCCGGCTCCCCCCGGTGATCAGTGCCGTCTTTCCGTTGAGTTCGAGCTCCATCGCCCGAGCCTTGCACGGCACCGGTCGTGTGCGGCGGCCCGGGCGGGGAGCCGTAGCATCGCGGCCGTGAACCACCTGGCTGACGAGACCAGCCCGTATCTCCGCCAGCACGCCGACAACCCGGTCGAGTGGTTCCCCTGGGGGGACGAGGCCCTGCGCCGGGCCCGGGAGGAGGACAAGCCGCTCTTCGTCTCCATCGGCTACGCCTCCTGCCACTGGTGCCATGTGATGGCGCACGAGAGCTTCGAGGACCCCGACACGGCGGCGGTCCTCTCCAAGTCGTTCATCTCGGTCAAGGTCGACCGGGAGGAGCGTCCCGATCTCGACGCGGTCTACATGGCCGCCACACAGGCGCTCACCGGGTCCGGGGGCTGGCCGATGTCGGTGTTCTGCACGCCCGACGGGCGCCCCTTCTACGCCGGGACCTATTTCCCGCCGGTCGACCGCCAGGGGATGCCGTCGTTCCGCCGCGTGGTGGAGGCGCTGGGCAACGCCTGGAGCAACGAGCGGGCCCAGGTGCTCGAGCAGGCCGACGCCCTGGTCGGTGCCGTGCAGCGGGAGCTGCGCTTGGCCGAGGCGCTCCGCAGCGAGGAGGAGGCAGCCGGCGGTGGGGACGGCGGCGCTGGTGCGGGTGCGGGTGCGGTGCCGGTGCTCCGGCTGGCCGGGACGCCCGCGGGCGGCGGGCCCGACCCCGACGCGCTGGTCGAGCGCGTGGTCAGCGGGATCGCGACGGGCTTCGACCCCGAGTGGGGAGGCTTCGGGCCCGCCCCCAAGTTCCCGCGGCCGAGCCTCGTCGAGCTGTGCCTCCGGCAGGCCCGGCACGGCGGCTCCGATGCCCCGCACGCCCGGCACATGGGCCTGCGCACGCTCGACGCCATGGCGGCCGGGGGCATCTACGACCATCTCGTCGGGGGTTTCTGCCGGTACTCGACCGACGCCCTCTGGCTGGTGCCCCATTTCGAGAAGATGCTCACCGACCAGGCCCAGCTGGCCCGCGCCTATCTGCACGCCTGGCAGGACGGGGGGCGGGCGGAGTATCTCGGCGTCGTCACCGAGACCCTGGACTTCGTGTTGGGTGATCTCTCGACCCCCGAGGGCGCGCTCTACTCGTCCTTCGACGCCGACGCCGGCGGCATCGAGGGCGCGCATGCGACCTTCACCGTGCAAGACCTGCATGAGATCCTCCCCGCCTCCCTCGTGGCGCCGGCGGCGGAGTGGTACGGCATCACCCCGGGCGGGAACTGGGAGGGCCGCTCCATCCCTGTCCGCCCCGTCGGGTCCCCGCTGACGCGCCCACCCGAGGTGGAGGAGGCCCGCCGCCTGCTGGCGGCGGCCCGCGCCGAGCGGGTCCAGCCGGCGCGCGACGAAAAGGTGCTGACGGAATGGAATGCCATGACGGTGGCCACCCTGGCCGAGGTGGCGGGCGCCACCGGCCGGGCCGACTACGGTCGACGGGCCGAGGAGATCGGGGACTTCCTCTGGGCCTCCATGTACGACGGCGGGCGTCTCATGCGCAGCTGGCAAGGCGGGCGAGCGCGCCACCTCGCCGTGGCCGCCGACTATGCGTGGCTCGCCGAGGCCTCGTTCCGGCTCTCGGAGTGGACGGGCCGCTCGCTCTGGCGCCAGCGCGCCGTCCAGGCTGTCCACCAGCTCCTGGACCTGTTCTGGGACGAGGCGTCGGGTGGGTTCTTCACGACGGGCAGTGACGCCGAGGCGCTGGTGGTCCGCCCGAAGGAGTTCCTCGACGGTGCGGTCCCCGCCACCAATTCGGTCGCGGTCGCTGCGCTGCTCCACGCCGGGGCCTTCGTCGACGACCCTCGGCTGGAAGCGGCGGTCGAGCGCACCGTGACGCTGGCGGGCCCGCTGCTGGAGCGGCACCCCGGGGCCCTGGCGGACATGGTGGCGGCGCTGCCCATGTGGAACGGGCGCAACGAGATCGTGGTCACCGGCGAACGCCCGGACCTGCTCGCCGAGGTGCGCGGGGCGTGGCTCCCGGCGGCCGTGGTGGCGTGGGGCGAGGACGACGGCGGGCCGCTGTTCGCCGGGCGCCCGGCGGAGCCCGGCATGGCCTATGTCTGCCAGGGGCGCTCGTGCCGTGTGCCCGCGCCGGACACCGCTACCCTGGCGGGCCAGTTGGAGGCGCTGGTCGGATGAGCGAGCCCTCCATGGATCCGAGGACGGACAACGCCGGCGGCAGTGCGGGAACCGGCGACGGAGAGGCCGGCGACGCCATGCACGACCAGATGGAGACCGAGACGGCGGGCCCCCGCCGGAGGCCGCCGGAGACCGACACCGACCCGACCCGCCTCCTCCGCCGCTCGGCCCGGCGCAAGGAACGCGTCCCGACGGCGGGGGGCTCGACCCTCCACCTCCTCGTGCTCTCCTCGACGGTCGAGGACACCACCGTGGTGGACCTGGCCACCCGCACGGTCATGCGGGTGCGCGTGCCCTGGCCCGAAGGGCACGAACCGGACATCAGCACCTTCGACGTCGTCGAGGTGACGCTGGCCGCCGATCCCGAGCGCGACGACCTGGCGCGTCCCGAGGCGACCACCGTGGCCGACCTGCCGCGCCATGTCGGCACGTTGCGGGGCCGCCATCTGCGCAAGCTCTTGCGGCGGCTCGTGGCCTCGCCGGACGGGCCACTGCTCGGATTCCCCGGGCCCTCGGCTCCCTACTGGGAGTTCCGCGGCTTCCGGCCCTCGGTGGCGCTCATTGAGCCGACCCGGCGGCCGCAGCTGATCCGGCGTCAGGCCGACGGCACGACGTGGGTCCGCTTCGGGTGGGACCGTGATGACGTCTGGCTCCCCGTGGAGGACCGCAACG
Organism: uncultured Acidimicrobiaceae bacterium; assembly: GCA_963804055.1. GTDB lineage: Bacteria > Actinomycetota > Acidimicrobiia > Acidimicrobiales > RAAP-2 > Bog-473. The sequence continues at coordinate 221,894 of CAWDOU010000003.1, forward strand.
CGGCCCGGGCGCTCGATGCGGCCCGGCGCGAGCGCCTGAGCGGGAAGAGCCTCGCCACCGCGCTGGGTTTCGATCCGCAATACCTCTTGGTCACGGTCAGTCCCCCGCGGGAGGGCCACTGCTACAAGGTGTGCGCCGCGGTGCTGCCGCGGGGCTGAGCCCCGGGCGCTCCGGTCAGCGGCCGAGCTTGCCCCCGGCCAGGTCCTCGGCCATGGCCCAGCCGAAGGCGACGAGACGGTCGCCCCGGTCGGACTTGAAGGTCTCGAAGTGGGTCTCGACCCCCTCGGGGATCTTGACCTTGGGGGCGTAGAAGTCGAGCCCGCCGGCGACGGAGCCGTCGCCCTTCAGGACGAAGGTGCGGTCGTCGAGCCGGCTCTCGCAGCCGAAGCGCTTCGAGAGTCGACGGGCCCAGGCCCGCTCTTCGCCCGAGGACTTGTGCCCCGGGAAGGGCACGACGTCCTGGAGCCCGTTGAAGGCGCGGAAACCCTCGGGGTTCAGCAGGCGGGTCCCCAGCAGGACGTCCTCGTCGGGGAAGGCCAGAAGGGCCCGGCGGTACTGGTCCGCCATGATGCCCTTGAGCGCCGCCTCCGCCCGCGAGGTGCGGTCGACCAGCGCCAGTCCCACCAGCAGCGAGGGGGTGCCGCCGATGCGCTCGAGGGTGCAGAACGAGTAGCCCCGCAGCTTGTTCCCCTCGCGGGCCTGGGTGATCAGCACCCACGCCTCACGCTCTTTGGAGAGATAGCCGATGTCGAAACCGGGTGGCCGGTCCGCACAAAGATCCGCCATTTCAACGAGCTCAGCATCGCTGAGCGCAGTGCAATCCTTGGTGCTCACTACGATCGGCATGGGGTCAGTCTACTGGTTGTGCTCCGAGCGATCCCAACCGGCCCGACCGTGCAGAGGGCGGTGCTGGTCTGCTACACCACCCGTCGCCCCAGTTCAGGGGCTCTTTCCCTCCGTGAAGCGGCCCGCTCAGGACAGGACGGCACTCTGGCCCAGCAGCCGTTTCAGCTCGCCCACCAGTCCGTTCCGGCAGTCCACGTTGAACTCCGGTGGGAGCTGCAGGACCTTGGCCCCGACGTGGAGCAGGACCGGCGACTGACCCGGATGCCCGCTCAGCACGTCCTTGAGCCCGTCGACCTTGGCATCGGTGAGCACGCCGAGGGGCAGGGTGATGTGCAGGTTCTCCTGACCCCGTTCGAGGATCGGGCGGGAGACCTCCATGCAGACGATCTTCGGCTCCTCCTCACGGGTGTCGAGCCGCCCCCGCACCACCAGGATGGCGTCGTTCTCGATCAGGGCGCCGTACTCGGCCATCGTCTTGGGGAAGACGAAGACCTCCATGGCCGCCTGGAGGTCTTCCAGCACGAACCGGGCCATGAGGTCGCCCTTCTTGGTGTACGAGCGCTTCAGCTCGGTCACGACGCCGCCCACCGACCGGACCGGGGCGCGGTCACCGACCGCCGTGTCGTCCTCGCGCATGTCGGAGAGGGTGCAGTCGGTGTGCCGGGCCATGGCCGCCTCGTAGCCCATGAGCGGGTGATCGCTCACGTAGAGGCCGAGCATCTCCTTCTCGAAGGCCAGGCGTTGAGCCTTGTCGAACTCGGTATCGGGGATGGTCACCTTGACCCCGCCCCAGCCGGGGTCGGCCTGCTCGTCCTCGAAGGCCGCGAAGAGGGAGGTGATGCCGAGGTCCTGCTCCTTGCGGCGCTCGAGCGTCCGGTCGACGATGGACTCCAGGACCAGGCACAGGCCCTGGCGCGGGTGCCCCAGCGAGTCGAAGGCGCCCCCCTTGACCAGCGACTCCATGGTCCGCTTGTTCAGGACCACCGGGTCCACCCGGGCGCAGAAGTCGAAGATGTCCTCGAAGGCGCCGTTGGCGTTGCGCTCGGCCACGATCCGCTCCACCAGGCTCTCGCCCACGTTTCGCACTGCGGCCAGGCCGAAGACGATCGACTGCTCGGGGCGGCGGGTACCGTCCTCGGCGACGGTGATGTCCGGAGCGAACTCGGCCAGAGAGCGGTTCACGTCGGGCACCAGGACCTCGATCCCCATGGACCTGCACTCGGCGAGGTAGACGGCGGTCTTGTCCTTGTTGTCCTTCACCGACGTGAGCAACGCCGACATGTACTCGACCGGGTAATGCGCCTTGAGCCACGCCGTCTGGTACGCCACGAGCCCGTAGCCGTAGGAGTGCGACTTGTTGAACGCGTAGTCGGCGAAGGGCTCGATGATGTCGAAGAGCTGCGTCCCCAGCTCCTCGCCGTAGCCCTCCGTGATGCACCCGGCGATGAACTTCTCGCGCTCGGCCGCAATGAGCTTGCGGATCTTCTTGCCGCAGGCCTTCCGGAGGTTGTCGGCCTCTTCGAGGCTGTACCCGGCGAATTTCTGGGCCACCCGCATGACGGACTCCTGGTAGAGCATCAGCCCGTAGGTGTCCTTCAGGATGGGTTCGATGTCCGGATGGAGGTAGGTGAGCTCCTTGCGCCCGTTCTTCAGCTCGGGATAGTCCCGGTGCATGTTGGCGGCCATGGGTCCCGGGCGGTACAGGGCGACCAGCGCGGCCACGTCGTCGAAGCTCGTGGGTGCCAGGGCGCGCAGGGTCTGGCGCATCGCCACGCCCTCGAGCTGGAAGACCCCGATCGACTCGGCGCGCCGGAGCATCTCGAGGGTCGGCTCGTCCGCCAGGTCGACACCGTCGATGTCTGGCCGCTCGCCGGTCTCGGCCTCGATCAGGTCGAGGGCCCGCTCCATGACCGACAGGTTGCGCAGGCCCAGGAAGTCCATCTTGAGCAGCCCGAGGTCCTCGACCCCGTGCATTTCGTACTGGGTGACGATCGGCGCGTCCTCGGGATTCTCGCCGGCGCCCGGCTTGCGCTGAATGGGCAGGTAGTCGGTCAAGGGGTCCCGGGAGATCACGACCGCGGCGGCATGGATGCCGTCCTGGCGGCGCAGCCCCTCGAGCCCGAGCGCGACCTCGATGACCTCCTTGGCGTCGGGGTCCTCGTCGCGCATGGTCCGCAGCTCGGCCGCGGCGGCGTAGCCCTCCTCGTGGCCGTCGGTCTTGGTGATGCACGCGTGCAACGGCGTGTCGCGACCCATCACGAGCGGTGGCATGGCCTTGGCGATGCGGTCGCCGACGATGTAGGGCTTGCCGAGCACCCGTGCCGCATCGCGCACGGCGGCCCGGGCCTTGATCGTCGAGAAGGTGATGACCTGGGCGACGCGGTCGCTCCCGTACTTCTCGGCCGCGTAACGCATGACGTCGGCGCGGTAGCGCTCGTCGAAGTCCATGTCGATGTCGGGCATCTGCTTGCGGCCCGGGTTCAAGAAGCGCTCGAAGAGGAGGTCGTAGCGGATCGGGTCGAGATCGACGATCTTGAGGCAGTACGCGACGCAGCACCCGGCAGCCGACCCGCGTCCCGGCCCCACCCGGATGTTCGACTCCCGGGCGAAGCGGATGAGGTCCCACACGACGAGGAAGTAGGCGGCGAAGCCCATGTTCCCGATGACGCTGAGCTCGTAGTCGAGCCGCTCCACCACCTCTGCGGGCAACGACGACCCGTAGCGCTCCCGTGCACCTTCGAAGGTCAGGTCGCGCAGGTACGCCAGCGCCTTCTCCTCGTAGGTGTCGCCGCTGAAGCGGTCGGGCACCGGGAACTCGGGCAGGCTCGGCTTGCCCAACTCGATCTGCACGTCGGCGCGCTCGGCGATGAGGAGCGTGTTGTCACACGCTTCGGGGACGTCGCGGAAGAGGTGGCGCATCTCGGCCGCCGACTTCAGGTAGTGCTCGGTGCCCTCGAACTTGAAGCGGTTGGTGTCCGAGATGAGGGCGCCCGTCTGCACGCACAGCAGCGCGTCGTGGGCGACCGCGTCCTCACGGTGGGTGTAGTGGCTGTCGTTGGTCGCCAGGAGCGGTGCGTCGATCCGGCGGGCGATCTCAATCAGTTGCGGGTTCGTCCTGTGCTGGTCGGCGATGCCGTGGTCTTGGATCTCGACGAAGAGGTTCTCCTTGCCGAAGATGTCCTGCAGCCGGGCCGCCTTCTTCTCGGCGCCCTCGACGTCGCCCGCCAGCAGCGCCTGCAGCACCACGCCGCCCAGGCATCCCGTGGTGGCGATCAGTCCGGTGGAATGGCGCTCGAGCAGCTCCCAGTCGACGCGGGGCTTGTAGTAGTAGCCCTCGAGATAGGCCGCCGAGGACAGCTGCATCAGATTGCGGTAGCCCTCGACCGTCTCGGCCAACAGAGTCAGGTGGTAGTAGAGCTTCTGGCCGCCCTCGACATCACCGCCCGTGTCGTCGACGCGGCCCCGGCGCACCGGGCGCTCCGTGCGCGACTCGCCCGCCATGTAGGACTCGGTGCCGATGATGGGCACGACCCCCTGGTCGCGGCAGGCCTTGTAGAAGTCGAGGACTCCGTACATGTTCCCGTGGTCGGTGATGCCCAGCGCAGGCTGGCCGTCGGCCACGGCGGCCGCGACCAAGTCCCCCACCCGGGCGGCGCCGTCCAGCATGGAGAACTCGGTGTGGGTGTGCAGATGCGTAAACGACCGCTCCGACACCGGCCCTCCTTTCGCCACGTCTCGTGGAACTTACACCGGTGTCATTCGCTCCGGGCTAAGCAATGTACCTCGTGGCTGCGCGTCGGCCACTGACCACTCCTCCCCCGGCGAGCTCACAGGTAGGCCCCGGTGCGCCCGGTCTCCCCCGCCGAGGGCAGGCCCCGCTGGCGCATCTCCTCGAGCTGTGCCCGCGCTGCCATCTGCTGCGACATCAGGGTTGCCTGAATCCCGTGGAACAGCCCTTCGAGCCAACCGACCAGCTGGGCCTGGGCGATCCGCAGCTCGGCGTCGCTCGGCGCGTCGTTGCCGAACGGTGGGGCCATCCGCTCGAGCTCGGCCACCAGGTCGGGTGACAGCACCTCGGAGAGGTCACGGATCGACTGCTCGTAGATCTCACGCAGCCGCACCCGGCTCTTCTCGTCGAGCGGTGCGGACCGCACCTCGTCGAGCAGGGTCTTGACCATGGACCCGATGCGCAGCACCTTGGCCGGTTCGTTGACGGATTCGGTCTGGCGCTCCTCCCCCGCCTCGTCCCGGCTGCCGCCGGCCAGGACCTCGTCGGGTGACACGACCCCTGCCGCCCCGTCGTGCTGCGTCCCGCCTCCGGCCTCGGCCTCCGTCTCGCTCCGGTCGTCCTGCGTCGCTTCAGCCATGGTGCCTTCCGTCTCCGTGCGCTCCACGCGCTCTTCGTGATCGTCGGGGTCGTCGCTCCCCGTGCTCTCCGGGGCGGCGATCGGCCCATGTTGCCACCGGCGGGATCCTGCTCACGGTGCCCGCCACCCCAACAGGGGAATCGACATCTCCGCCGGCGTCAGCGACCCGTGACGCGCCTTCAGCCGCAGTTCACCCGTATCGGCGGGGTCGAGAAAGGCCGTCGGCGCGAACGGCACCAGGGCCACGTCCCCCAGCCGTGCCGCCACCTCGGCCGACGGCACGCCGCCGAGCCAGTCCTCGGCGATCATCTGCTCCTTGGTGCGCACCCAGGCGACGTCGCCGTGGAGGGCCTTCGCCGCCGCCGCCACGTCCGCTGTCGCACCGGGCCGGACGTGCAGCCAGCGGAACCGGCCCTCTCCGCTGATCAGCGTGACCGCCTCCATGATCTCGGGACCGATCAGCTCGACCGAGTCGCCCACCTCGACCTGTCCGTGGTCGGCCGTCACCACAAGCACCGCCCCGGGCGGGATCGCCTCCAGCACGTCGCCCACGAGGCGATCCACCGCGCGCAGCTCGTCGTCGTAGTACGGACCCAGCCCCTCGGCGTGGGCCACCTTGTCGATACCCTCGTAGTAGGCGTAGACGAACGGGGCTCCTCCCGCCGTGAGCTCGCGGACCGCAGTGACGAGCCCGGCCGGCGTGTGCCAGCGGTGAAGGTCCACATCGCCCAGATGCGCCGCCGTGAACCCCGTCGGCCCGAAGTCCTGACGCGTCACCACGGGTACGGGGACCTGCGCCCCGGGAAACGACTGGCAGGGCTGGAATGTCGACGCCGGCACCGACATGCGGGCGTCGACGCCGCGCAGGGACCACTGGAGCACGTTCATGACGTCGCCGTCGACGGCCACCCGGTAGCCGACCACCCCGTGCTCCGCCGGCACCTTCCCCGTCACGAGCGTGGTGAGGGCGCAGGCCGTGGTGCTCGGGGCCACGGAGGTGATGGGTCCCCCGGCACCCCCCGCGAGGATCGGCGCCAGGCCGCTCCGTTCCCGCAGCTGCACCTCTCCGAGGCCGTCGATCACGAGCAGCACGATCTGGTTCGCCCCGGCCACCGGCTCGGGAAACCATCCGGGCAGCGCCGTGCGGCCCGGGTCGGCCAGCTCCCCGAGCAGGGTCGGCACGACGCGGTGGAGGCCTGCGCCGCCCCAGTCCGGCAGGACCGGTTCCGGCGGCTGACCAGGCCGCGCGCCCTGCTCCTCGTCCGATGGCGCCGTCGCCTGGGCCGTTGCGCCGTCAGTCACGAAGGGACACCCTACGACCCACGCACCCCCTCTACCCACGAATGGGCCGGTAGGATCGCGTGGTGTGAGGGTTTCCACGCGGGGTGACTACGCCAGCAGGGCGCTGCTCTCGCTCGCCCTGCACGGGGCCGAGACGCCGACCTCGGTCCGGGACATCGCGGTCCGCACCGCCCTGCCCCAGCCCTATCTGGAGCAGATCCTCCTGGCTCTCAAGGGAGCCGGCCTGGTCCGGTCGAAGCGGGGCGTGGGCGGCGGCTACGTGCTGGCCCGGCCCCCCGAGGAGATCTCCCTGGCCCAGATCGTCTCCGCGGTCGACGGCCCCATTGCGGCCGGCGATTTCGGCGAACCCCACGAGAACGGCGCCTGTGACCACGAGGGCCAGTGCGTGCTGCTGGCGGTCTGGGCCGACGTCGGGGAGACCATCCGCACCCACCTGCAGTCCTACAGCCTGGCGGACATGGTCGCCCGGGCCCAGGGGGGCGTGGCGGCGACCGTCTGAGCGGTCGCTCGCTCGGTTCTCAGCCCCTCAGGTTCCACGCCTCAATGGCCGGCCAGTCGAGCTCCCAGCCCAGTACCGACACCGCTCCGGTTCGCAGCAGGAAGAACCGCCCGGCCACGGGCGGCAGACCGAGCCAGCGGGCCGTCAGGACGCGGAGGATGTGCCCGTGCGCCACGCACAGTGTGTCCGTCTCGAGCGCGCGGGCACGTTCGATGACCCGGTCGGCCCGCCGACCCACGTCGGCCGCCCGTTCGCCCTCGGGCACGCCCTCGTCCCACAGGGTCCAGCCGGGCCGCAGCTGGCGGATTTCGGCGCTGGTCAGCCCCTCGTAGGCGCCGTAGTCCCACTCCATCAGGTCGGGATCGGGCTCACCGTCGAAACCGGCCAGGGTGCACGTCTCCTCCGCCCGGACCAGCGGGCTGGTCAGGACCTGCCCGAAGGTGGTGGGCCCGAATTGGCGCACGAGCGCTCCTGCGGCTTTTGCCTGCTCATAGCCCAGGGCGAGCAGGGGAATATCGGTGCGCCCCGTGTGTTTTCCGTTCTCGGACCACTCGGTGGCACCGTGTCGGAGCAGCACCATCCGGCCAGGCATGGGGCGTACACCACCACGGGCCGGAAATCGACGCAACTCGGTGCGAACACCCCGATGGAATGATCCGGAGGCCCCCTCGGTTATACCCGTCAGGTTCATCCCGGTTTCGCCCGGGTACGTACGACTGAGAGCGAGCGAAGAACGTCTGGAGCGATGATGAAGAGCGCGGTGAGCACATCGGACACATTGGGGCTGATGCTGCGAGACCTCGACCAATTCCCAATGCCCGACCACGAGCAGCAGGTGGAGCTGGCCAAGCGGGTCGTGGCCGGTGACGATGCTGCCCGTAAGCAGATGGTGGCCGCCAACCTCCGGCTGGTCGTCCACTGGGCCCGGCGCTACCAGGACAGGGGGGTCGACATGGCCGACCTCGTCCAGGAGGGCACCTTCGGCCTCATGCGGGCCGTCGACAAGTTCGACTGGGAGCGGGGCTTCCGGTTCTCGACCTACGCCACCTGGTGGATCCGCCAGGCCCTCCAGCGCGCCGTCCAGCAGCACGGTCGCACCATCCGTATCCCCCTGGAGGTCGGCGAGCAGATCCAGCGCCTCGAGCTGACGAAGTCCGAGCTGGCGAGCACCCTGGGCCGCGCGCCCACGGTGGCCGAGCTGGACGAGGCGACGGGCCTCACCGCGGACGAGCGCGAGTCCCTCGAGGACGTGGCCCGCGTCACCGCCTCCCTGGACCAGCCCGCCGCACTGGAGTCCTCGACCACACTGGGCGAGCTCGTCGCCCCCGACGACTCGGACTTCGTGGCCGACGTCGAGGAGACGATGGTCTACGAGCGGGTCCGCGATGCGGTCGAGCGTCTGCCCGGCCTGCAGCGCGACGTGCTCAGGCTCCGTTTCGGCTTCGACGGCGACTCCCCCGCCTCGTTGCAGTCCACGGCGGAGCGGCTCGGTGTGGGCGTCCGACGAGTGCGCCGTGCCGAAGAGGAGGCATTGGCCGCGCTGTCGTTCGATGCCGACGTGGTCGGCATCCACCAGGCGGCCTGAGGCCAACGGTCCTCCGGGCTCCTGCTCGGACTTCGCCGGCCGGGGTTCACCGGTCCAGGTAGGCCTGCAGGTCTTCGGGCAGCGGTGACGTGAATTCGGCGCGCACACCCGTGACCGGGTGTGCGAATCCGAGTCTGAAGGCGTGCAGGAAGAACCGCCCCGATCCCAGGCGCTTGTCGGGGGTTCCGTAGCGGGCATCCCCCACCACCGGGTGCCCGATGGCCGCCATGTGCACACGAATCTGATGCGTCCTTCCGCTCTGGAGCGCGAGCTCGAGGAGCGTGGTGGGCCGTTCGCCGGGACGCCGCTCCAGGACCGTGTACCCCGTGCGCGCCGGCTTGCCCGACGCGGTCACGGCCATTTTCGTCGGGGTGCGAGCCGAGCGGCCGATCGGCGCCTCGACCTCGCCCCGGTCGTCGGGTACCTCGCCCTCGACCAGGGCGAGGTACCGCCTCTCCATCGTCCGTGTCGCCAGCTGGTCGACGAGCGACCGGTAGGCCTCTTCGGTCCGGGCGACGGCCAGGAGGCCCGAGGTTCCCTTGTCGAGGCGGTGGACGATCCCCGGCCGGTCCGGCGGGCACACCCCGGCCGCCACGAGGTCGGCCAGGTCGGGGAACCCGCGAGGAGCCCGCCCACGAGCGTCCCCTCGTCGTGACCGGCGCCCGGGTGCACCACGAGCCCCGCCGGCTTGTCCACCACGGCCACCGCCTCGTCCGCGAAGACCACCTCGAAGCGGACGTCGGGCTCCGCTGCGACCCCGGCCTCTCGGGCGGCCGGGAGAACGATCGTGAGGACGGCCCCCTCGCGCAGGATCTCCCGGCCCACCGAGACAGGGGTACCGTCCACCAGGACGCGGCCCTCGGCGATCAGTCCGGCCGCCGCGGCCCGCGAGACGTCCGCCACCATGGCCACACCCCGGTCGGCGCGGATGCCTGCCAACAACGCCGGGACCTCCGTCGCAATCGTCTCACCGGCCCGATCCGGCGAAGGCACCGAGCCGTGTCCCGGGTTCCCGCTCACGCCGCCTCCTCGACCTTGGGCCGGGCCGGAGCCCGACCGCCGAGGAGGAGGGCCACGATGATGACGATGACGCCGATGGTCACACATGCGTCAGCCAGGTTGAAGGTGGGCCAGTACTGCAATGTGACGAAGTCGGGCACCTGGCCCCCGGGGCCTCCGACGATGCGCTCGCTCAGGTTGCCGATGGCGCCTCCGAGCACGAGGCCCGATCCAACCGCCAGCGGCAGGCTGCGGACCTGACCGACCACGAAGGCCAGGACCACGACACCGATGCACAACACCACGGTCACGACGGTGCCCCGCCCGCTGAAGAGACTGAAGGCGAATCCCGAGTTGTAGGTCAGAGCCAATCCGAACGGGCCCCACACGTGACGCACGCCGTGGAGATGGTCGACGGCGAGCGACGTCGTGATCCGGTCCGCCACCACCACGATGACGGCGATGGCGAACGCCAGGACGCCGAAGCGGGTCAGCGCCGCGACAGGCCGCCGCTCTTGCATGCCACGCAAAGCCGGGCATACGGCAAGGCCCGCAGGCGCGGCTTGGGGATCGGCTGGAAGCAACGCTCGCAGTATCCGTAGGTCTTGTCGTCGATCCGCTTCAGGGCGTCGTCGATCTCCTCGACGGCCAGGCTCGCCTGTCCCGACAGGGCGAGGTTGCGCTCACGGTCGACGGTGACGGTGCCGCCCTCGCCCGACTCCTCGTCGAACTGCACATCGCCCGGCTCACGCTCGAGCGCCAGCGAGTCCGCTTCGGCGCGGAGCGAGGTGGCCTGCTCCTGGTAGATGGCGCGATCGGCCAGGAGCAGTTCGCGCACCTCGTCGAGGAACTTGAGGTCCTTGGCGTACGGGCCCGTCTTGGGCCGGACGGGCGGCGGCGCCTTGGGCTTCGGCGTGAAGGTGGTGCGGGCCGGGGCGATCGTCGCCACAGCTCCGTTCCCGGCCGCTGCCTTGGAGCCCGACGACGCCTTCTTGGCCGCCGGTTTGGCCGTCGCCTTCTTCGCCGTGGCCGGAGCGGGCGACGCCTTCTTGGCCGGCGCGGCCTTCTTCGCCGCGGGTGCAGCCTTCTTCGGTGGCGGTGCCGCCTTCTTCGACGTCACCGACTTCTTGGCCGCCGTGGCGGCCTTCTTCGAGGGAGCGGTCGACTTCTTGGCTGACGATGCGGGCTTCTTTGCCGCGGTGGCTGCCTTCTTCACAACAGGAGCTGCCTTCTTTTTTGTGGGGGCGGGACGCTTTGTGGCTGCTGCAACAACCTTCGCCGAGGTCTTTTTGTTCCCGGCCCGGGAGGTCGTCGCGGCGGCCGCCCGCGACGTCGGCGCCCGCTTGACCTGGGCACCTTTGCTCGCTGGGGTCATCGTTCCCTCCTTCGGACCACCTCAGGTGGCCGGATCCACCGAGCAGAACCTCGCCCGGGGAGCGGGTGACGATACCGGAACGCGAGGGACAGGGGCAACAAGCCCCGCCGCCCGCTCGGGAGGGGTCAGAGGGAGCGGGGCGCTCCCGAGACCGACGCGCTCTGCAGGTTCAGGGTCGGCGGGCCGTCGTCGGCCTCCGGCAGTCGCTGCTGGGCGTCCTGGTCGTGCGGCGCCTGTGGCGATGCCGCCTTGGGCTTGACGCCCATGAGGGAATTGGCGGGCTGCACGTTCTCGTCAACCCACTTGAGGATGTCGGACAGGGCACCGCGGAGCCGGTTGCGCTCCGACTCGAGGTGGCGCGCCATGCTCTCGACGTCGGTGGCCAGCTCCGTGCGCGTCGCCTCCAGGCGAGTGACCTCCTCGCGGAGCTTCTGATGCGTCTCGGCCTGCAGTTGCGCCGCCGTCGCCTCGGCGGCGGCGATGGCGGCCCGCGCCGTCTCCTCCGCCTGGGCGACCACCGCCGCGGCCTCGGCCTCGCTCTCCCGCTTGGTCTGGTCGACGAACTTCTGCGCCAGGAGGAGTGTGCGCTGCAGCGTCTCGTCGGAGAGCGCGTTGGCTTCCGCCGTGGCGGCCGCCGCAGCCGCAGCAGCGGCGATCCCCTCTTCGCTGTCGGCCGCCACCGGAGCGGCGCGCTTGTCCCGCTCGAGTTGCGCGATGCGCTCGCTCGCCTGGCGCAACCGCTCGTTCAGCTGCCGGACGTGATCCTGGAGACCCTCGGCCTCCTGGGCCGCCTTGTCGAGGTACTCATCGACCTCGTCGACGTTGTAGCCCTTCAGTCCGAGGCGGAACTCCACTGTGCGAAGCGTGTCGAGGATCGATGAGGGAGCCTGAGAATTGTCCATGGATCTCCAGTGTACCCACCCCTCCAAACCTTGCCAGGTATGGAGGAATCAGGCCAGGAGCACGGGAATCAGCACGAATTGCGCAACCAGGATGACGACCAGGAACGAGAAGTCGAGGCCGCCCATCGGCTTGATGATCCGGCGCACCGGGCGCAGGACCGGCTCCGTCGCCTGATAGAGGAAGTACTGGATCCGGGCCAGCGTCGTCCCCGGCTGGATCCTGAACCAGCTCAGGATCGCGTAGGGGAACATGATGAGCCAGATGTAGGCCTCGATCAGCCACGCGAGGAGATGAAAGATGCTCATCGGCCCCCGAGGGTAGTTCGTTTAGTCGCGGCCGAAACCGCGCTCAACCAGTCGCTGACGCTCCTCGTCGGAGACCTTGACGTTGGTCGGTGCCAGCAGGAAGACCTGGTCCGCCACCTTTTCCATCTCACCGCTGAGCGCATAGGTGACCCCGCTGCAGAAGTCGATCATTCTCCGCTGCAGGTCACGATCGGCCATCTGGAGGTTGACGATCACCGGCCGGTTGTCCTTGAGGCGGTCGGCGATCTCCTTGGCGTCGCCGAACCGCGACGGGGCGACGACATGCACGCGACCCGAGGCGGCCGCCGGAGCGGGCCCGGTCGGGTTCATGGTGGGGTCCACGGGGACGGCCCGCACGGCGGTCGGCCGCGGGGCCACGTTGCTCGGCGCCGACCTGGTCTGCTGGCTCGGCTGGGCCGACTCGCGCGGGATGGTCCGGACCCTGCTCATGCCGCCGCTGAACTCCTCGGCCTGGTCCTGGTCCTGGGATCGGGTATCGACCCTGGTCGCGGCCGAGAACCCGCGCGGCGCACGGTCCTCCAAGTCGTCGTACTCGTCATACTCGTCGTCGAGCAGGCCGAGATACACCATGGTCTTCTTCATGAACGAGGGTGACATTCCTTCTCCTGTCCTCGGACAGCGTAGTGCCTGCTCGGCAACCCAGGCGGGTCCTGACGGCCCGGGCCCCGCGCTCCCACCACGCTCACGCTCCTGCTCAGCCTCACGTCGGTCTCCACCAGAGGTCGCCCGTGAGGCTCCACCTCATGCTGCGGTCGCCGGCGGCCGCGCTCCGAAGAGCGCCCGCCCGATGCGCACCATCGTCGTGCCTGCGGCCACGGCGGCCTCGAGGTCGTCGCTCATACCCATGGAGCGTTCCTCCAGCCCAAGGCGGTCGGCCAGCCGCGCCAGCGTCTCGAAGGCCTCCTTGGCTGCTCTGTCGCCCGGTGCCGCCACCGTCATCAGGCCCCGGACGTCCAGTCCGAGATCGCCGAGTCGTGAGGCCAGATCCCCGGCCTTCTCCGGAGGACAGCCGTTCCTGCCCGGCAGGCCCGTGGTCTCGATCTGCACCAGGACCCGCGCCTGGGGGGCGAAGCGGGCGATCCGATCCCCCTCGGCGGCGCGGGCCACGCTCTGCCACAGCCCCACCAGCGGCGCCAGCTGCGCCACCTTGTTCCGTTGCACCGCCCCGAGGAAGTGCCAGACCGCCCCCGAGTCGTCGCCGACCGCGGCCGCCTTCGCCTCCAGCTCCGCCGCGTAGTTCTCCCCGAGCTCGGTCATTCCCGCGGCCAGGGCCGCCTGCACAGCCGCGGGGCCGAAGCCCTTGGTGACGCCGATCACCCGCACCCGGGACGGATCACCCCCGGCGCGCTCGATGCGCTCCCGGACAGCCAGCAGCCTCCGCGCGACCTCGTCGCTAGCGGAGGAAGGAGGGGACGTCGAAATCGTCGTCTCCCAGGTCGAGCTCCTCCTCCGAACCGGTGGCATCGGCGAAGATGTCCACGGGCTCGGGTGTCGAGAAGATCGACGCGGCCAGGTCCTCGGCCTTCGACGCCGGGCCGGGGCCCTCCTCCCAACGCTCGAAGCCGGCCGCGATCACGGTGACGCGCACCTCGTCACCCATGTTGTCGTCGATCACGGCACCGAAGATGATGTTGGCGTCGGGGTGGGCCACGGCGTGAATGATCTCGGCGGCCTCGTTCACCTCGAAGAGCCCCAGGTCGGAGCCTCCGGCGATGTTGAGCACCATGCCGCGGGCGCCCTCGATGGAGGCCTCGAGCAGCGGCGACGTGATGGCGGCCCGGGCAGCGTTGGCCGCCCGCCCCTCGCCGATGGAGGAGCCGATGCCCATGATGGCGGTGCCGGCGTTGGTCATGACCATCTTCACGTCGGCGAAGTCGGTGTTGATCAGGCCAGGCACGGTGATGAGGTCCGTGATGCCGCGCACGCCCTGCATGAGGACCTCGTCCGCCATCTTGAACGCGTTGACCATGCTGGTCTTGTCGTTCGAGACCGTCAGGAGGCGGTCGTTGGGGATGACGATGAGGGTGTCGACCTTCTCCTTGAGGATCTGGATCCCCTTCTCCGCCTGCATCGCCCGGCGCCGGCCCTCGAAGGTGAAGGGGCGGGTGACGACACCGATGGTCAGGGCGCCCAGGCTCTTGGCGATCTCGGCCACGACGGGGGCGGCACCGGTCCCGGTCCCACCGCCCTTGCCGGCGGTGATGAAGACCATGTCGGCGCCTTGGAGCGCGTCCTCGATCTCCTGCCGGTGCTCCTCGGCCGCCAGCCGGCCCACCTCGGGGTCGCTGCCCGCGCCCAGCCCGCGCGTGAGCTGGCGCCCGATGTCCAGCTTGAGGTCGGCGTCGCTCATCAGCAGTGCCTGCGCGTCGGTGTTGGCCGCGATGAATTCGACGTTGCGCAGCCCCGAATCGATCATCCGGTTGACAGCGTTCACACCACCGCCACCGACGCCGACGACCTTGATCACTGCCAGGTAGTTGCCCTGGGAAGGCACGGTCGTCATGAACTCCCTCGTCCTCGGGTCGATCGCCGACCGGTCACTCGCTGGTGGTCTCCGCCAGACGTCGCCCGCGGACTGCGACCAGCCACCAATCCCTGAACCTCTGGGGAAGGTTGATGTTCACGGTGCGGGAACGTGACCCCACCATACGGGTGGGTGTTCAGGCAGGTCAAGCATCCTAGGTCACCCTGAGGTGACGGTCGGCGCATCGGGGACGCTGACGTCGATCACATCCCCATTGTGCAGGGTGGCCCCGGCCAGAATCGACGTGACGTCCTCGTACTTGGCGGTGAGCTCCGACGTGGTGCCGATGTCCACCACGATGGGCGTGGTCAGGGCCAACTGGACCCAGCCGGCGGGCTCGACGGTGACGCCGGTGACCTGCCCCACGAAGGAGGGGGGCAACGTGGAGGCGACCCGGAGCCCGGGCGCGTCCTTGTTGGAGAGCAGTGTCCCGGGCTGGCCGGGGGGCTCGGGCAGCGTGAGGAGCAGCAGGCCCGCCGGGCGGGTGGCCGACTCGCCGAGCACCCTGCCGTCGCTGCTGAGCGACTCCCACGCTCCGGCGGGCGTGGCCACGGTGAAGCGGGCCGTCTCCTCGGTCACGGCGATGTGGACGCCGTCGGGCCACGACACGTGCACCGTGGCGGCCCGCACCCAGGGCAGCTGTTCCAGGCGGGCGGCCGCGGCCCCGGTGTTCACATCGACGAGCGGCGGATGACCGGCCAGCCCGGCCTGTGCCACCACCTCGGCCGCCGATTCGTGGAGGTTGCCGGTGACGGTGACCGAACGGGCGGAGAAGAGTGGGGTGTGGACGAGGAACCACCCGCCCACCACGAGGCCCGCCACCCCGAGCGCGGTGCCGGCGATGATCAGGCGGCGCCGGCCCTGCTCCCTGATGACCGCCGTGCGCCGGGCCGAGATGCGCGGGTCCATGCGGCGCGCGCGCCTGCTCTCCCCCGTGGAGTCCTTGCGGCCGGAGCCCTCGCCGGCCGTCACCGTGTCGCCTCGTGCTGGAGCCCCGAAGCCCCACCGTTCCCGTCCACGGCACCAGTTTCCCCGCCACCGAAGCCGAGGAGGCGGACCTCCGCCTGCAACACCACCCCGCTGTGCTCCGCCACCGCGTCGCGCACGTGGATCATGAGGGCGTGCACGTCGTCGGCCCGGCCGTCCTTGTCGGCCTGAATGAAGTTGGCGTGCTTCTCCGACACGTGCGCCGTGCCCAGGCGGAAGCCCTTCAATCCGGCCGCCTCAATGAGCCTTCCCGCCGAGTCGCCCTCGGGGTTGGTGAAGACGGAGCCGGCATTGGAACCTCCCGGCTGGTGCTCGCGCCGCCATTTCACGATGGCGCTGACCGCCGCCTCCTCCTCGGCCGCCGAACCCCTCGTGACGGCCAACTCAGCCGACAGGACCACCTGGGAGTCCGCCACCGAGGAGGAGCGGTACCCGTAGTCCAGCCGGCCCACCTCGTCGGTCCCGCCGGCCTCACTCCAGAGGTCGGCCCAGGTGTAGCGGAGCAGACACGACGCCATGTCCGAGCCGTGGCCTCCGGCGTTCATGCGCACCGCACCGCCGAGCGACCCCGGGACGCCGACGGCCCACGACAACCCGCTCCATCCCGCGTCGGCCACGCGGCGGGCCAGCACCGGCAGCGCCACGGCCGCTCCTGCCCGTACGACGCCCGGGGCGACGCCCGGGGGAACGCCCGGGGCGCCCGCCGGGGACGCACCCTCCCCCGCCGTCCCCGCCGGCAGGTCGATGCCGCCGAAACCGGTACCGAGATGCAGCACGATCCCGTCGAACCCCTCGTCCGCCACCAGCAGGTTGGAGCCGCGCCCGAGGACGAAGACCGCCGGGCGCGACGTCAGCGTCGCCGCGTACTGCCGCGCCGCCCGCCGCACCGCGGCGAGGTCCTCGGGACCCTCCACCTCGACATAGAGCGCCGCCGGTCCACCGACGCCATAGGTGGTCAGCGGCCCCAACGGCTTGCCCAGCGTGGCCCGATCGCCCACGGCTTCGGCCAGGGCGCGCAACCGGTGTCCGTCGTCCGGCGTCACGGTCGCCACTCCCAGCGCGTCACCACTGGGGTGACTCGAGCAGCTGGTCGGGCAAGGCGGTCAGATCGCCCGCGCCCAGGGTGAGGCACAGGTCGCCGGGTCGCAGCGCAGCGCCCACCGTCTGGCGCAACTCCTCCCAGCCCGCCACGTAGGTCACCGGGAGTCGCGGGTCCTGGTCCCGGACGGCGTCGGCCACCAGGCGGCCCGACACGCCGGGCACGGGACGCTCTCCCGCGCTGTAGATGTCGGTGACCACCAGCACGTCGGCGTCGGCGAAGGCGGACCCGAATTCGGGCGCCAGTGCCGCGGTACGGGAGAAGCGGTGCGGCTGGAAGACCGCCACCACGCGGGCCCACCCTCCCGTCCGGGCGGTGGCGAGCGCGGCGCGCACCTCGGCCGGAAGGTGGGCGTAGTCGTCCACGAAGGTGACCCCGTTGGCCTGCCCGCGGAACTCGAAGCGCCGTGTGACACCGGCGAAGCGGGCCAACGCCGCCTGGGCCGCCGCGAAGGGAGCCCCCGCCTGCAGAGCGGCCACCACCGCCACCGCCCCGTTCCGCGCGTTGTGCAAGCCCGGCACGCCGATGGCGACCGTGCCCATCTCTCCCTCGGGCCCCCGCAGGGTGAAGGACACGGAGCTGCGCTGGAGATCGAGGTGCTCCATGACATACGTCGATCCGGGGTCGGCCCCCACCGTGGTCGCGCCGTGCTCACGGCCGATCGCCTGTGCCTCGGGGTCGTCGGCGCACACGACCGCGCCCAGCCGCGCACTCGCCACGAAGTCGGCGAAGGCGGCGCGCAGCACGTCGAAGGTCCCGTAGTAGTCGAGATGGTCCGGCTCCACGTTGGTGAGCACGGCCAGGTCGGGGGCGATCGCCCGGAAGGTGCCGTAGCTCTCGTCGGCCTCGACGACCAGCCACTCGCCCGAGTCCCACACTGCGTTGGTCCCGATCTCGTTGACGTCGGCCCCGATGACGAAGGAGGGCCGCAGGCCCGCCTCGACCAGGATGAGCGACAGCATGGACGCGGTCGTGGTCTTCCCGTGCGTGCCCGTGACGGCCAGGCAGCGGCGCGTGGCACAGATGGCGGCCAACATCTCCGAACGGGGCGCCACCCGGATGCCCCGGGCGCGGGCCTCGGCCAGCTCGATGTTCTCGGCCTGGACGGCGGGCGAGTACGTCACCGCGTCGGCGCCCGCCACATGGTCCGGTCCGTGCCCGACCGCGACCGTGATGCCGTGGGAGCGGAGGCGCTCGGCGACCGGCGAGTCCTTCAGGTCCGAGCCCGAGACGCGGTGGCCCATGTCGCGCAGCACCAGGGCGATGGCGCTCATGCCCGCCCCGCCGATGCCCACGATGTGGATGCGCCGGGGCACCCCGAGATTTAGGGCGCCGTCAGCGGGCATGGGCGTCCACCAGCTCGGCGACGCGGGCGGCCGCGTCGGGGTGTCCGTTCTGCCGGGCCGCATCGCGCATGGCTCGGAGGCGGTCCGGATCGGCCAGGAGCGCATCGAGCTCGAGGGCGAGGCGGCGGCCGTCGCACTCGCCGTCGGGGATGCGCACGGCCGCGCCCATGGCCACGAGGGCCTCGGCGTTGCGGGTCTGGTGGTCGCGGGGCGCGCCGGGCAGCGGGACGAGGATGGCCGGGACACCGGCCACCAGGAGCTCGGCCACCGTCATGGCGCCGGCCCGGACGACGCACACGTCGGCTGCGTTGTAGAAGTCCGGCATCTTGTCCTCGAAGGGCACCACCGTGTAGTCGAGGCCTCCCCCGTCGCCCTCGGTCGCGGGCGCTCCGCCGGCGGGGGCGGGTACGAACGCCTCGTAGTCACGTCGGCCGGTGACGTGGTAGAGCGTGCGGTCGCCGTGGGCGGCCCAGGCTGCGGCCAGGTCGGCCACGGCGCGATTGACCTGACGGGCGCCGAGCGAGCCACCGGCGCACGCCACCGTCTGGCGATCCGGAGGCAGGCCCAGAGCCTGGCGGCTGGCGCCGCGGCCCTCCGACGTGCGGTCGAGTGTCGCCAGCTCGGGCCACACCGGCGTGCCGGTGACCTCGGAGCGGGGCAGGCCGGTTCCCGCGAAGGCCACCGCGTTCGCCGTGGCGACGCGGCCGAGAAGTCCGTTGACGGCTCCCGGGACCGAGTCCGTCGTCATGCAGACCAGCGGCACGCGGGTGAGGACCGCCGACAGGCCCGCCGGGAAGCTGGCATAGCCGCCCACGACGACGACCACGCGGGGCCGGCGGAGGAGGAACGACGCCAGGGCGTGCACACAGGCCCACGCCAGGCCGACCACGGCTCCCAGGTTGGACCACCAGGCGGACGGGCGCATGCTCCGGCGCAGCCCGCGACCCGGCAGCAAGGTGTGAGGGAACTCGAGCGCCGGCCATGTCGTGGCCTCCTGTCCGCGACGCGAGCCGTAGAGCTCGATGGAGTCCGCGGCGTGCCCCCGTTCAACCAGGGCGCGCGCGATCTGCAGCGAGGGGACGATGTGACCGCCCGTCCCTCCGCCCGCAATCACCGTGCCGCGCCGTGTGCTCACCGACCCCGGGCCGTGCCGGACGGGCGCCGACCCGACCCGGCGACCCGCAACGCAGTGACGCTCTCGCCCTGCCGGGCGACATTGATCAGGATGCCGGCCGCCGCCATGGTGATCACCAGGGACGAACCGCCGAAGGAGATGAAGGGGAGCGGGATCCCGGTGACGGGCAGCACACCCACCACCGCCCCCACGTTGATCAGGGTCTCCGCCCCCACCCAGGCCACCAGGCCCAGGGCGAGCAGCGCGCCGAAGCGGTCGGCGGACTGCACGGCCGCCCGGATGCCGAGCCACATGAACCCGCCCAAGAGGCCGAGCACCAGGAGAGCGCCGACGATCCCGAGCTGCTCCCCGATGACCGAGAAGATGAAGTCGGTGTGCGCGTTGGGGAGGAAGCCCCACTGCGCCTGGCCGCCCCCGAGGCCCGAGCCGACGAAGTGACCCGAGCCCAGGCCGATGAGCGACTGCATGACCTGGTACCCCGAACCCGAGCTGTGCGCGGAGGGGTCCATGAACGACAGCAGCCGGGCCCGGCGGTACGGCGAGGCCACCGCCACGACCAGGGCCAGGCCCGCGAGCGCGGCCATCACCTTCATGACCGGCCCGAGCCGGACGCCGGAGACGAACAGGAGGGCGAGCGCGATGAAGCCCAGCACCATCGCTGTCCCCATGTCCGGCTGGGCCAGGATCAGCACACAGGCGAACCCCGTCACGATCAGGAGCGGCCCGATGATCCGCCTGTCGGCGGCATCCTCGTCGAGGCGGCGGGTGATGAAGTCGGCGGCGAACAGGGTGAGGGCGAGCTTCATCAGCTCGGACGGCTGCAGGCGGAACTGCCCGAAGCCGACCCAGCGGCTCGAGCCCATGGCGTGGACGCCGAGGCCGGGGACGAGCACCACGAAGAGGAGACCGAACGTCACCAGCAGGATCAGCGGGCTGAAGCGCCGCAGCTTCCGGTAGTCGAGGCGGACGGCCAGCCACAACGCGACGGCGCCGATCGCCATCCACATCGCCTCGCGGATGAGGATGGCCCAGGGCGAGCCGTAGGTGGCGATGGAGATGACCGAGGATGCCGAGCCGACCATGACGAGCCCGATGAGGCAGAGCAGCACCACGTCGACGAGGAGCAGCGTCGAGACGGAGACGCGGTGGCTGCCGATGCGGATGCCCATGCCGGCGCTCCGGGCGTCCTCGCGGTGCGCTGCCGAGCGCGGCGCGGCGGCCGCAGTCTTGGCCGCCGGGGAACGGCGCGGCCGCGGTCTCGTGTGCCGCTCGGGCGGGGCGATGCTGCGGGACGGCGTCACGGCGCCCATCCCCTCGGGGCGCGGGCGCGCTGCTGTGATCGGTCCGACACCCGATGCATGACTGCAGTCTCCCCCACCGCGCGCCCGAAGTGGCGGACCGCGGCGCGGTCAGGCCCTGGGGCGCGCCCGTCCGACGCGGCGCCTGTCACGTGAACTTGGCCACCGTGAGGAAGTCGCCGTAGAAGATGCCGAGGCCGAGCGCGCAGAAGAGCCCGCCGAGGATCCAGAAGCGGACGATCACCGTGGTCTCGGGCCAGCCCCCGAGCTCGAAGTGATGGTGGATGGGGGCCATGCGGAAGACGCGCCGGTGGAACACGCGGAAGCTGATGATCTGGATGATGACCGAGACGGTCTCCATGACGAAGAGCCCTCCGATCACCAGCAGGAGCAGATCGAGGTTGAGGAGGAGGCACACCGCCGCCAGGCCGGCGCCGATGGCCAGCGAGCCCGTGTCGCCCATGATGATCTTGGCGGGGGCCGCGTTCCACCACAGGAACCCGATGCAGGCACCGGCCAGCGCCACCGCCACCAGCGAGAGGTCGATGGCCGAGGCCGGGAGCACGTGGTAGATGACGTAGTGGCGGAAGACCCAGTAGCCCATGATCGACAGCACGGCGAAGCAGAACGTCCCGGCTCCCGCCGCCAGGCCGTCCACTCCGTCGGTGATGTTCACCGCATTGGACGATCCGACCATGACCAGCACGGCGAAGAGGACCCACAGGTAGGGGCCCATGTTGATGCCGATGGCGTCCGCCCGGGTGAACGAGAGCGCGGTCGAGGTGTGGGCCCAGTGGACCGCCAACTCGGCGAAGGCGAGGGCGCAGACCAGTTGCGCGGCCGACTTGCCCCGCTTGTTCAGGCCGAGGCTGCGCTTGTGGTGGACCTTGATGTAGTCGTCGAGGTAACCGATGAGCCCGAACGCCACGACGGCGCCGATGGCGAGGTAGCCGGTGCGCGAGAAGCGGATCTCGGTGCCGATGTGCCCGATCGCATACCCGAGGACCGTCGCCGCGACAATGGCGATGCCCCCCATCGTCGGCGTCCCCGCCTTGGCGGAGTGGGAGGCGGGACCGTCCTCCCTGATGTGCTGGCCCAGCTCGCGCTTGCGGAAATAGCGGATCAGGAAGGGGGTGAAGAGGATGGCGATCCAGAGGGCGATCCCACCCGAGACAAGCAGCCCGAGCACGTGTCGTCAGGCCTCCGAGGGAGCCTGGCGGGAGGACGGCTCGGCGCGTGCCGTCGCGGCACTGATCGGCATCCCCTCCTGCGGCGTCATCCAGGTCCTCGGATCCGAGGCGAAGCGCACCGTGAGCGCCCGGCGGGCCTCGACGGCGTCGTCGAAGGGAAGGCGCCTTCCGGCCACCTCCTGGTAGGTCTCGTGGCCCTTTCCCGCGATGATGACGACGTCGCCCGGCCGGGCCGCGGCGAGGGCCAGACGGATGGCGACGCCGCGGTCGGGCTCGACCGCGATGCGCGGGTTGGCCCGCCCGCCCGGGATCCCCGCCACCACCTCGTCGATGATGGCCTCGGGATCCTCGTCGCGCGGGTTGTCTGAGGTCAGGAACGCCAGGTCGCTCAGGTGCTCCGCCGCCGCGCCCATGAGGGGGCGCTTGGCGCGGTCGCGGTTCCCGCCGCAGCCGAAGACGCAGAGCACCCGGCCGGAACGTGCCAGCGCACGGCCCTCACCGAGCACGACCTCCAGCCCGGCCGGCGTGTGTGCGTAGTCGACCAGAACCGTGAAGGGCGGCCGGTCGGGGCTGGAGGACGGCCCCGGCGCGGCAATGACCTGCAGGCGTCCCGGGACCGGGCCCAGGTGGCCCATGGCCCGCGCGATCGCCGCCGGCCCGAGTTCCGGCTCGTCGAGGGCCAGTGCGGCCTCGGCCGCCAGCAGCGCGTTGTCGACGTTGATGGCGCCGGTGAGCGGTGTCGTGATGCGCTGCCCGCGCCAGGTGAACTCCGAATGGCCCGGGCGCAGCACGACGTCGGTGGCGTCCGCGTGCCGCACGGCGATCATCGGGATGCGGGCACGCTCCAGCAGGCGCCGGCCCCAGGGATCGTCGGCATTGACGACGCCGCGCAGCGCGTGGCTCGGCGTGAAGAGCGTCGCTTTCGCCTCGAAGTACTTCTCCATGGTCCCGTGGTAGTCGAGATGGTCGTGGCTCAGGTTGGTGAAGACGGCCACGTCGAAGTGGATGCCCTCGACCCGCGACTGCACCAGCGCATGGCTCGAGACCTCCATGGCCACGGCATGGCGATGGCCGTCGGACTTCTGGCGGTCGCGCACGCCGGCCAGAATCCGCTGCACCTCGGTGGCCTCCGGTGTCGTGCGCGTCCCCGAGAGCGTCCCCATCACGTTGGTGGGCCGGCCGGCGGCGCTGAGGAGGTCCCCCAACAGCTGCGTCACCGTCGTCTTGCCGTTGGTGCCCGTCACCCCGATCATCGAAAGGTCACGGGCCGGGTAGCCGTAGAAGGCGGCGGCCAGCCGCGCCATGACGGGTCGCATGGTCCCCGGGGCGATCCGGGTCTGCACCACGTCGTGGTCGATGAGCTCGGGGATGAAGTGCTCGCACAGGAGGCCGATGGCACCCCGGTCGACCGCCTCGGCGGCATGGGCGTGGCCGTCACTGATGCGGCCGGGCACGCAGCAGAAGAGGTCGCCGGGGACGACCCGGCGGCTGTCGTGCGAGATACCCCCCACCTCCACGGCGGAGGGGTCGCCGACGGACTCGATCACCTCTATGTCGTCGAAGAGGAGGTTCATGGGCACACGTGGCATGGGCGAACTGACAGCGTTGCATGCCGCGGACACCCCTGCGAGACGGCCGCAACGGGCGTGTCCAGCAGGATCACGTGATGTCCTGCGCCTGGTCGGACGTCGACGCCGGGGCCGTGCCGGGCGTGGCGGCGGGCGTCTGGACGCCGGGGGTGGTGGGGATGTCGTAGCGGTGGAGCGCGTAGCTCATGATCTGCGAGAACACCGGCGCGGCGACCGTGCCGCCGAAGATGGGCGTCGGCCGGTCGAGCACCACGATCATGGACAGCGTGGGGTTGGCGGCCGGAGCGAAACCGACGAAGGACGCCATGTAGGCGCCCTGGATGTAGGAGTCGTGGCCGGCGGTCGGGATCTGCGCGGTGCCCGTCTTGCCCGCCACGGTGTACCCCGGCACGGCGGCGCTCGTCCCCGTGCCCTCGTTCACGACCTGCTCCAACATGGTGGACAGCTCGGCGTCGACGGACGGCGAGAAGACCTGGTGGGTCGCCGACGGGGCCGTGGACGTCACGCCACCCGACGGACTGACCGTGGCCTGAATGAGCTTGGGCGCCACGTACGTACCGCCGTTGGCGACCGCGTTGTATGCATCGAGCACCTGCAGCGCACTGACGGCGTCGACCTGGCCGATCGGCAGGGACACGTAGTCCGTGGGCTCCCACTGGGCCGCGGTCGCCAGGAGCCCCGGGGACTCACCCGGGAAGTTCAGCCCCGTCGCCTGGCCGAAGCCGAGCGTCTTGACCTGGTTGAGCAAGCGCTGCTCCCCCACGCCTTGGGCGATCTCCGACGTCCCGATGTTCGACGACTGCGCCAGGATCTGCGTGGCGGTGAGTTGCTCGGTGGGGTGGGTTTCGGCGTCGTGGAACGTCGACCCGTCCAGGCTGATGTGGTCGGGCACCGTGAACACGGAGTTGGGATTGATGAGGCCGTCCTGCAGCGCGGCCGAGAAGGTCACGAGCTTGAAGACCGAGCCCGGCTCGTAGAGCTGCGTCAACGCCAGGTTGCTGGCCGCCTCGTTGATGGCGTCCTTCGGGCCGATCGGCACCACGCCTCCGGGGTCCGAGGGAGCCGCCGCGGGCGTGGCACCGAGCGCCGCCGGATGGGTGGCGACGAGATTGGCCATGGAGAGGATCTGGCCCGTCTTCACATCCATGACGACGGCCGTGCCGCTGGTGGAGTTGGAGGTCTCGATGGCCTTGGCCAACGCCTGCTCGGACTCGTACTGGAGTTGGGAGTCGAGGGTCAACTCCAGACCGGTCCCCGGGCTCGACGCCACGAGCTGGGTCGCGGGCGACTGTGGCAGGGTCACGCCGGCAGGCGACTGCTGAATCGTCTCGCTGCCGTTCTTTCCGGCGAGGAGGGGGTTGTCGCCGTATTCCAGCCCGGCCGCGCCCTTCCCGGCGCCGTTCGTGAACCCCACGACGGGCGCGGCCAGGTTCCCGTTCGGCACCTCACGCTTGGAGTCGGCGATGAGCGAGATCCCGGTGAAGGAGTCCGCCGTGAGCGTCTGCCCGGTCGACTGGGGGAGCTGGCGGGCCAGGACCACGTAGCCGGTCTGCCGGTGCAGCTCGGCGGCCAGCGTCGCCTCGGGCACGTGGATGATGGGCGAGAGGGCCTTGGCCGTCTGCACAGGGTGGGCGATCTGGAAGTCGTCGGCGACGACGTCGTCCGTCGGGACGGAGAGCGCGAGCGGCGCGCCGTCCCGGTCGTAGATGCCACCGCGCAACGAGGGCAGCGCCACCGAGATGGAGGACTCCCCCCGCGCCGCCGCCTGGTACGTGCCGGAGTGCAGCACCTGGACGTCGATCAGGCGGGCGACGACCAACAGCATCGCGAGAATGAGGACGCCGCGGATGAGTCGCACCCGGCGGGTGAAGGTCCCGCTCTCCCAGCCGCGCCGTTGACGCAACGGGGAGACCTTGGCCGGTGGGCGGTGTGGCCGTGGACGGGGTCGGGCAGACGGGGCTGCGGTGGCGGCGACGGGACGGCGGGGTACGGCAGGCTGCCGTCGTCCCGGCGGGGCGGGACGAGCGGGCCGCGCCCGCGGCGGCGTCCGCGTGCCGGTCGACGACGCCCGCCCCGGCGACGGAGTCGTGGGACGCGCGGTGCGTCCCTGGCTCCGGCCCGCGGCCGTTCTCGCACTGCCCTGTCCCGCTCTTGCGCTGCTCTGGCGGCCTGAACCAGCGCGCGCGCGGTCAGCCTCGTGTCGGGTCGTCACACTCACGGCGTCGACGTCGGTGTCGTTGTGGCGGCGGTCGACGACCCCGATGCGCTCGTCGCGCCCGAGGTGCTGCTCGTGCCCGTCGTGCCACCCCCCGCAGGCGCGCCCGCACCCGCCGAGGAGGTTGTCGGCGGTGGTGGAGCGGGTGCAGGCGTCACCTTCGGGGTGGGGAGGGGCACGGACAAGGAGACATAGGGCAACTCGATGATGCTGGCGGGCGCGACCAGGCCGTCCTGGGTCGTCGCATCCGCCACAATCCGCGTCGGGGTCTCGAGCTTGGCCACCGCCGACTCCGCCTGGCGGTTCGCGCTCTGTGCCCGCGCCAGTTCCTGCTGCAGGCCGGCCAGCCTGACCTGGCCATTGGCCAGGAGGGCCTGCCCCACGACGACCGCCAGCAGCGCGGCCACCACCATGCTCACCGCCATGATGGTGAGCAGCCTTCCCGGACTCGCCGCGGTGCGGCCCCCTCGAATGCCGCGCCGGGTGCGAGTCGGGACGACTCGGAGCGGGACGCGCCGGGTCGATGGAGCATCTGCGCCACGTCCCGCAGGGCGGGGCGCAGCATTCGGAGTCGCAGCAGTTGCGGCATGCCGGCGGGTTGCCGTCGCCGTGGCCGCGGGGGGAGGCGCCATCAGGCTGCTCCGCCCGCGTCGCGCGCGTCGTCCGCGTCGTCCGCGTCCTCCGCGCCGTCCGCCTCCGTCCGCACGATGGCACGCAAGCGCGCGCTCTCGGACCGCGGATTGGCGGCGACCTCGGCTGCCGACGGCTTGCGCGAGCCGCGGAACACGAGCTGATGCCGCACCACTGCTCCGCAGACACACGGCAGGCCAGGTGGGCAGACACATCCGCCCGTGGCGGCCTCTGCGAAGACCTGCTTCGTCAGCCGGTCCTCGCCCGAGTGGTAGCTGATCACGACACACACGCCCCCGACCGCCAGGTGCGACAGGGCGGCGGGGAGCGCAGCCGCCAGCTGGCCCAGCTCGTCGTTCACCTGCATGCGCAGGGCCTGGAACACCCGCCGGGCCGGGTGACCCTTCCGGCGGGCCGGCGCCGGCACGGCCGACGCCACGACTTCGGCCAGCTGCCTCGTCGAGGTCAGTGGCCGGGCCTGGACGATCGCCCGGGCGATGCGCCCGGAAAGCCTTCCCTCCCCGTTCTCCAAGAAGAGCGCCGTCAGGTCGCCCACCGGCAGGGAGTTGACGAGGTCGGCGGCCGTCGTGCCGCCGGTCGGGTCCATCCGCATGTCGAGCGGCCCGTCCTCGCGGAACGAGAAGCCCCGCTCGGCCCAGTCGAGCTGCGGGGAGCTGACACCCAGGTCGAGCAGGACTCCGGCCAGTGGCCCGAACCCGGGCCCCGAGAGAACGGACTCCAGCGTGGAGAAGGGTGCAGACACGAGCGTGACCCGGTCCCCGAAGGGCGACAGCCGCTCCCGGGCCGCCTCGAGTGCCGCCGGGTCGCGGTCCAACCCCACGACGCGCAGTGCCGGGTAGGCCTGCAGCAGTGCCGCGGCGTGGCCGCCGCCGCCGATGGTCGCGTCGACGACCACCCCGGGAGGGACGGATGCGAACAGCGAGACCACTTCGTCGCGCAGCACGGGGATGTGTTCGAACGAGTGGGCCATCTGCAGCCCCCCGGCCGGTGGGTCGAGAGGGAGGTGGAGTTCCGAACGACCAACGTGGAGGTGGGTGGAGTGGCCTTCCAGCGCGCCGGTCGAGGAGCTGCACATGGTCCAGTGCGTCCTGCGGATCGATGTCGATGTCTTCAGGGTCGTGTGGCGTGTCCTTTCTGTTGGGTCTGTCGTCGTCTCCGGTGTCGCTAGTCCTCGTCGTCCAGGAGCCAGCTCTCCTCCGGCAGCACCCGTTCCGTCCAGGCGGCCGGGTTCCACAGCTCCACCCGGTCGATGGCTCCGTGCACGAGCACCTCGGCCTCGAGTTGGGCAAACGTCCGCAGATGCGCGGGGATCGGCATGCGCCCCTGCCGATCGATCTCGACCTCGGCGGAGTTCGACGCCCAGATACGGGCCCGGTTCCGATCGTGGCGACCCGAGTCCGACTTCTCCTGCATCGCCTGCATCTGCCGCTCGAACTCCCCGGGCGTCCACAGCGCCAGGCAGCCCTCTGAGTTCTGCGTGAGGTAGCCGCCCCGCTCGAATTGGCCGCGGAACTTCGCCGGCAGGATCACCCTGCCCTTGGTGTCGAGCGAATGCTCGTATCTCCCTACGAAGCCTGCCACCAGCTGTATCTCCCACGTCGCTCCCCGGCTTGCGTCCTCCGACGCCCCCTCACACCACTGCGCGCCACTTTAAACCCTTTTCCCCCACTGCACAACCACCAGGACCCACTGCAACGCAATTGAAACCCCCCGCCCGCCCCAACCGTCATGTGGCCGTGGAATCGACCCTTCGGACGGCCGCCGCACCGTCTCTCCGCCGCCTCTTCCGGCGGCTGGACCCGGCCGGGCGCGGCCCACCCACGTGGCAGAGCCGGACGACGGTGGAGAAGAGGATGAGGACGGAGCGAGCCCGGCCGGCCCTCGACGGCGCTAGGCGCCCGGCCGCTCCGTCACCCGAAGTCGGGGAACGTGGCGAGCAACGACGCCCGGACGCGCCCTGGGTCGACCGCGGGTGGGTCGAGGTCGGCCAGGCCGGCCGCCAGCGCCGCCAGCCGGCGGGCCAGCTCGGGACGGGCCTCCTCGCCGACGTCGACGAGCGCCAGCAGCGGCGCTGGATCCCAATGCAGGTAGGCGCACGAGGAGAACAAGGCCCCCTCCCTCGCTCGCCATTGCGACAGCCCGACCACCTTGCGGTCGCCGCGGAACACCTCACCGGGCCCGCGACCGGCGAAGCACACGAGGTCGCCCATGTCGCCCGGTACGGATCGCCCACGGTGGACCTCGAGTCCGCGCTGTCCGTTGGCGCCCAGCGCCTCGCTCCACCACGCCCCGACCCATTCGGCGGCGGCCGAGACGTCGACGACCCACAGCGGGTCGTCCCGGGGGATCCAGGCGTCGAGCCAGAGCTGCTCCCCCGGCCCGAGATACACCGCTCCTCCCCCGCCACGCCGCCGGGTCACCTCGACGCAACGCTCCCGTGCCGCAGGGGCGTCGATCAGCTCAGCCGACTGGGTGCTGCCGAGGACCAACGTCGGACCGTCGACGTCACGGGCGACCACCACCCGCCGCGTCTCGGTCCGGAACTGCTCGACATCGAAGAGGGACGGAGGAGAGGGCAAGCCTCAGGATGCCGCAGCAAGATACGGCTCCCACAACGGGTCCACATCCGACAGGTGCCGCAGACGCCAGAGGTGCCCGTCCGGCGGCGCCGGCTTCACGCTCATCGTCCAGCCCAGCTCGGAGAGGAGCTGATCCGCCTTGACGAGGTTGTCCCGCTTGCAGGCGGCGACCACGTTGGACCAGTCATGCGTCCCTCCCCTGCTGCGCGGGATGACGTGATCGATGGTGTCTGCCGGTTGCGAGCAGTAGACGCACAGCCCACCGTCGCGCCGCAGGACGGAGCGCCGCGTGACGGGAGGGGTGCGGGCCCAGCGCGGGATGCGCACCATGTGCGAGAGCCGGACGATCGACGGGACGTCCACGGAGAGCCGCGCCGAATGGAAGACGCTGCAGTCGTCGCGGATGGCGACGGCCTCGGCCCGCCCCGCCAGCATCAGCACGACGGCACGGCGATCCGAGACGAGGGCAAGCGGCTCGTAGGTCGCATTGAGGAGGAGCACCCGCTCCATACCCCCGAGAGGCTATCCGCGGCGGGGGCGTGACCTCTGACACCAGCGCACGTAGGCCAGGACGTCCGCCGGGGTCAGCTCCCCGGTCTCGCCGTCCCCGCCGTAGGCGGTGACGAGGCGGAAGCGCCAGTAGTCGTCCCCAGGGAGGGGGAGGAAGGGGGCCCGGCGCCACCAGCCCCGCCGGGCCATGCGACGGAGGGCACCGGCGGACGCCCACCAGAGGCCGGGATGTGGCCCCACGGCCCGCACCACGACCCGGGCATCTTTGCCCCAACGCCTCCCGCCACGGGGCCCGCCGACGCCGCCGCTCACGCCAACCCCGCCCCGCACAGCCCCACCCGGGCCGCGCCGACGAGCGGGCCCCCGTCCCCCAGGCCGCCCGGCACGACCCGCGCCCCGCGGGCGAACGAAATCCGGCACAGCTGGTCCATCTCCGACTGGGCCGCCGCGAAGAACGGCTCGCCGAACCCCAATGCAACCGATCCGCTCACCACGGCCAGCGACAGGTCGAGCAGGTCGGCCACCATCGCCACGGCGCGACCGACCAGCATGCCCGTGCGCGCCACCCACTCAGCCGACGCCAGCCGCGCCGGCTGACCCGTGAGCGCCGCCAACGCGGTGCCCGACGCCTCGGCCTCCAAGCAGCCGCGGCTGCCGCAGGAGCAGGGGCGGCCGCCGGGCACGACGACGACATGACCGATGTGGCCCGCGTTGCCGAGGCGCCCGTTGAGCAGCCTGCCGTCGAGCACGATGCCGCCGCCCACGCCGGTCGACACGACCATGGCGATGTAATCGTCCAGCCCGGCCGCTGCGCCGACCCACCCCTCGCCCAGCGCCAGTGCCTTGGCGTCGTTGTCGACGAACGTGGGGAGCCCGGTCAGTCCCGCCAGGCGGGTCCGCAGGGGAAAGGACCGCCACCCCTCGATGTTCAGCGGCGACACCTCGTCGCCCCCGGCACGCATCGGTCCCCCGCACCCGGTCCCGCAGACCACGAGCCGGTCGCCCGGTCCCGCCAGCGCCGTGATGCCCTCGACGAGGCCGGCGAGCGCCGCCCACAGCACCTCGGCATCGTCCGGGCCCGAGGACGCCGGCGTCGGCCGCATCGCCCGTTCCAGCAGGGTGCCATCAGGGGCGACGAGCCCGGCGGCCATCTTGGTGCCGCCGACATCGACGGCGAGGGCGAGATCTGCCACGGGAGGATTGTTACCGCGGACGGGTGCCGGACCGCGCCATACGAATCAGGTGCGCAGCGCCGGCCCGGACCGGAACCGGCCCGGAGCGATGCTCAGGTGTCGCGGCGGTGAAAGCGGGAACGGAACCAGTCACGCGCGTCGCTGACTGCGTTCTCGATCCCGTTGGTCGCTCCCTCAGCCTTCTCGTCCCCGTCCTTGGAGCGCGTCAGGTCGTGCCAGCCCGCTCGTCCCATGCGGCGCAGGTTGCGCTCGAACCAGACGGCGGAGGCGAACATGATGACGACGCCGACGAAGCCGGCGATGACCGACTTGCTGTAGAAGGCGACGAGGATGACCACACCGACGACGAAGGTGACCGCGGCCCACTTGCAGTAGCGGCCGGCGTGCCGGTACACCGTCTCCGATCGCACGCGCTCCGCGAACTCGGGGTCCTGGCGAACCAGTGACTCCTCGAGCTCCGCCAGAATGCGCTGTTCATGGTCGGAAAGCGGCACTACCACCTACCCCCTGGGATCTCCACATCCACCTGCGCACCATGTTGACACGCCCCGGGGACGCGGACAACGAGCTCGTGCCCCTTCGTGCCTGCCTGAACGGCTGTCTCCACCGCCTGCAGCTTAGAACCCGCCGGCGGGGATGGGCACGCGGTCATCGACTTGCAATGACCGCCACAGCTCGTGCCCAGGCAGTCGAGGTCGCCCCGCCGTCCCGCCGGACCGCTCCCCGGGGCCGGCCGCTACGCCTCCGTCTTCGGCCTGCGCCGCATGAGCAGGAACGTGATCAGAGCCCCGAGCAGGCCCGAAATCAGGATCACCACGATCAGGGGCGCCTGGCGGTGGAAGACCCAGAAGTCGATCTGCACCCGTCTGATGTTGGCCAGGGCGAACCAGCCCAGCAGGATGCCGGCCACGAGGATGCCGACCATGCGGGCCTGCCGCTTGCGGTCCACCTCCCGGCGGCCCCCGTCGGGCTCGGCCGAATGGTCCTCCGAGTGCACTGGGGGTCTCGCCACGCATCCATTCTGCCCGGCCGGGGCCACGGCGGCGCGGCGGCCAGCCCGACCCCCCGCCGCCAGCTGCTATGAGAGTGGTCCCGGAAGGAGGGTCATGACCACGAGCGACATACTCACCGGCGCCCGCACCATGTGGGAGCTGGTCGACCGCCGAGCGCAGGTGTCGGCGGACCATCCCATGCTCATCGCGGCGGACGGCGAGACGCTCACCTTCGGCCAGTTCCGTGCCCGCGTCGAGCGGGTCGCCGCCGGCCTGCACGACCGGGGCATCACGACGGGCTCCATCGTCTCGTGGCAACTGCCGACCCGGATCGAGGCCGTCGTCCTGTCCATCGCCCTCGCCCGCCTCGGCGCTGTCCAGAACCCGATCATCCACCTCTACCGCGAGCGCGAGGTGGGCTTCGCCCTACGTCAGACCGGGGCCGAGCTGTTCGTCATCCCCGCCTCGTGGCGCGGCACGGACTACGTGGCCATCGCCGAGAAGGCCCTCGACGGGGTCGCCACCCCGCCGGCCATCCTGACCACCGACGGCGGGTTGCCCGAAGGCGACCCGGCCACACTCCCGCCGCCGCCCCAGGGGACGGCCGCCCAAGACGCCCCGATCCGCTGGATCTACTACACGTCCGGGTCGACCGCCGACCCCAAAGGGGTGCAGCACACCGACCAGACGCTGATCGCCGGCGGCTGGGGCCTCGCCCGCGCCCTCGACATGGGGCCCGACGACGTCGGCTCCATCGCCTTCCCCTTCGCGCACATCGCCGGCCCGGACTACCTCGTGACCATGTTGTCGATGGGATTCCCGGCCATCCTCGTCGAGGCGTTCTCGGCTCCCGACGTGCTCCCTCTCTTCCGGCAGTACGGCGCCACCATGGTCGGCGGCAGCACCGCCTTCTACGTGGCGTACCTCGGCGAGCAGCGCAAGACGCCGACGGAGCCCATCCTCCCGACGCTGCGACTCATGTCCGGGGGCGGCGCCGCCAAGCCGCCCGAAGTCCACTACGAGGTGCGCGACGAGATCGGCGGGCGCGGCGTGGTGCACGGGTACGGCATGACCGAGGTGCCGATGATCGCCAACGGCTCGCCGCACGACACCGACGAACAGCTGGCCAACACCGACGGGAAGCCGGTGGAGGGCGCCGACGTGCGCATCGTCACGCTGGACGGCCGTGCGGCCGGGCCGGGCGAGGAGGGCGAGGTGCGGGTGAAGGGCCCGATGGTCTTCCACGGCTACACCGACCCGGCGCTCAATGCGGAGGCCTTCGACGAGGACGGCTACTTCCGGACGGGCGACCTGGGACGGCTGCGGGCCGACGGGCACCTGAACCTGACCGGGCGGCTGAAGGACGTGATCGTGCGCAAGGGGGAGAACATCAGCGCCAAGGAGATCGAGGATCTGCTCTACACCCATCCCGAGGTGGTCGAGGTGGCCGTGATCGGGCTGCCCGATCCCGAGCGGGGTGAGCGCGTCTGCGCCGTGGTCCAGCTCGCCGAGGGTTCGGACGGGCTCGAGCTGGCCGACGTCGTCTCGTTCTGCCGGGAGGCCGGGCTGATGACCCAGAAGATCCCCGAGCAGCTCGAGCGCCGAACGGATTGGCCCCGCGCCGGCACCGGGAAGATCGTCAAGAAGGCCCTGCGCGACGAATACGCCGCACCGTGAGCCGACCCGAGCCCGCTCCCTCCCGCCCCCGTGGCCTCGTCGTACCCCCGGGGCCCATCGGCGAGCCGCCCTATCGGATCGTCTTCGTCTGCACCGGGAACATCTGCCGCTCACCCATGGCCGAGGTGGTCACGCGGGCACTGGCCTCCTCCACGCCGCTCGCTGACAAGACCACCTTGGCCGACCACCTCGAGGTGCGCAGCGCCGGCACGGGCCCGTGGCACGAGGGCGAGCCGATGCACCCGCTGGCGCAGAGCGCGCTGGCCCGTGCGGGGTATCCCGACGACCGGCACGTGGCCCACCAGGTCGTGTCCGCCGAGCTGGGCTCCTTCGACCTCCTGGTCGCGCTCGACCGCCGCCACCAGCAGACGCTGCGCAGCCTCGGCGCCGACCCCGCCCGCCTGGCCCTGCTGCGCTCCTTCGACCCGGCCGCGGGCGCCGCCGCCGATGTCCCCGACCCCTACTACGGCGACGACGCGGTGTTCGACGACTGCCGCGACATGATCGCCGCCGGGTGCAGGGGGCTCGTCGCCTCCCTGGTGTCGCATCGGGACGCCCAGTGGCCGGCCCCGGCCGCCGGGTCCACGACCTGAACCGGTCGACCGGTCCGCGCCCGCCGCCCGCACACGGCGCGCCGGTCTCCCAGGCGCGCCAGGCGCGCGAAGCCGCTGGTCAGCAAGCCTCCGCCCCGGAGTCGCGGGCGGAGTCTGTGCCATAGTGCCGACGTGGTCTCACGAAGGGTCATGCGCCGGCGCCGCCAGTTCGCCGTCGGGGGCGCGCTCGTCCTCCTGGTGCTGATCTACTTCGCGTTCTTCTCCGGAGGCTCGAGCCCGCCCCCCAAGGCCCCTGCCACCCACCACGCCGTCGCCGCGGCGGAGCGGTACCCGAAGCACTCGCCGCTGAACCCGGACTGGACCGGCAACGGCAAGACCGTCACCCTCGGGTTCGGCGGCGACGTGCACTTCGCCGGCGCCGTCGGTGTCAACCTGGCCAAGAACCCTTCGACCGCTCTGGGCACGACCATCCCGCAGCTCTTCTCCGGGACGCAGTTGCGCATGGTGAACCTCGAGACCGCGGTGACGGACGGGACCTGCCCCGAACCGCAGAACAAGCCGTACATCTTCGACGCGCCCGCGTCGGCGGTCACGGCGCTCAAGAGCGCCACCATCTCCGTCGCCACCGAGGCCAACGACCACGGGATGGACTGCGGGCCTCAAGGCCTGTCGCAGAACCTGACGATCGCCTCTCAGGCCGGCTATCCGATCATCGGCATCGGCAACACCGCGGCACAGGCCTTCGCGCCCTACCGGGTCACCATCGACGGTCAGCGGGTGGCGGTCATCACGGCGACACAGGTCATCGCCGGCAATCTCGTCAGCACGTGGACGGCGTCGTCGACACAACCGGGCGTCGCCTCGGCCATCGACCCCACACAGTTGGTGCGCGAGGTCCAGCAGGTGCGGCGCACGGCCGACACCGTGATCGTCTACGTCCACTGGGGCACCGAGACGCAGGCCTGCCCCGATCCCCAGCAGGAGCCGCTGGCCGAACAGCTCGTCAAGGCCGGGGCCGACATCGTGATCGGGTCGGGCACCCACGTGCTCCTCGGCGCCGGCTATCTCGGCGCGTCGTACGTGGACTACGGCCTGGGCAACCTCGCCTTCTACGACGACACCGCCCCCGAGACCGACAGCGGGACGCTGATCGTCACGGCGCAGGGACGCCACATCACCGGGGCCGTCTGGCGCCCTGCCACCATCCTCGACGGCGTGCCCCAGCCGCTGAGCGGCGCCCCGGCGACGACCGCCGTCACGAGCTGGAACGCCGCCCGCAGCTGCACCAACCTGTCGCCGACACCGGCGGCCAGCCTCACCACCATGCGCAGCGAGACCGTGCCCTTCGTTGCGCCGGCGGCACCTCCGGCCACGACGACGACCACCGCGGCGGGGTCGTCCACGGGCGCCGGCACCGCGACGACCACCGCACCCTCGTCGGGGAGCGGTAGTGGGACCACCACCACCACGACGACCGCCGGCAGCACCACGACGACCGTGCCGGCCTCGACCACGACGTCGCCGACCGACAACGCCGGCGGGTAGTTCGAGGCTGGTTCTGGACACCGGACCCGGCCGGATGGGTCAGGCGAGATCCATCTTCGCCCAGGTATGGGGCTGCTCGGCAAAGACGTCCTCGCCGGGCAGGCGCCGATACCGGAACCGGATCTCTTCGAGGTCATTCGGTTCCGCGACCGTACGCTCGGACAGGCGAAGGACCATGTCGGCCTGGCGTCGGAGGACGTCTCGCTGCTCGAGTGACGTCGTGTCGAGCATGATCGAGCCGAGAGAGTCCATCAGGCGGATCAGGACCGCCGGCATTCCGGAGGCCGCTTGGCGAATCTTGTCGAAGGCACGATTCACCATGCGGGCATACGACGGATCGAACTCGATCAGGCGCACGTGGCCCGCGGCGTCGCGATAGACGCCCTCGTCGAGGACCCTGCCCGAAATCCGGCCCAGACCCGCCGACAACCAGTCGATGCAGGTCAGGGCGGTGAACGTGTCGTTGACGGCAGCCGAAAGCGCCCGGATGGCGATCTCGACCAACTGGTCGATGGCGAACACGGGGTCTTGCACGAGCGTGCGGTGCGGCCCGGTCACGTGGGCCTTGGACAGGGCCAAAGCGACCTGGGGGGCCGCTCCCCGGGGCCACACGACCGCCAGAGAGCGGCCGGTGGCCAGATAGTGGCCTGGGCGGTGTTCCAGGCGGATCACCGAGTCGGTCCGCGTCGCGATCCCGATCAGCTGGGAGTACCCGACGTACTGGATGTAGCCGCTCACCTGTGACGGCACCGCGGCGCCGCGCTCATCGAGCAGCCTCAGCAGTTCGGGAACCGACTTCCCGGCATGCGGGTGCTCGGCGGACTCGACATCCGCACCGACGGCGTCGGGGAACTCGGCGTCGATGGAGTTGATGAGGTCGCGGGCGATTCCTGCGATCACCTCGGGCAGCTGGATCGACTTCGCGATGTGGTGGATGAAGTAGATCAGCACCGCGATGTCGACCATCAACAGCGCCTCGGCCACCGAAGTCGAGAGGTACGGCACGAATGCCGCGCTTGCACTGTTGATGGAGACCAGCGCGAGCACCGAGTACACGAACGTGCCGACGAAGACACCCAACGTGATCTGGTTGCCGATATCGCGGACGAAGTTCCGCAGCATGCGGGGTCCGAACTGCTGCGATGCCAGCGTGAGCGCAAGGATGGTGATGGAGAAGACCACGCCCACGACAGTGATCACCGCGGCGGCGATGGCGATGAGGACCTGACGCTCGGCATCGGCACTCCCCGTGCGGATCCAGCGAGGGAGCGTCAAATGCTTGTGGAAAGCAGAGAGGTCGATCTGGAACGTGACGAGGAACAGCAACAACGAGGCCACGATCAAGATGCTGGGGACGACCCACAATGTCGTCCGCAACTCCTCCCAGCGCCAGCTCGGCAACTGACGGCGGTCCTTGCCGACGCGCGCCGGCTCCGGCGACACGAGCTGTTCGACGTCGGTCACGAGGACGCGGTCGATCCGAGAGGACAGGGCGTGGCGCGCACCGGGAGGGCGACGGAGGCGGCGGCTGTCATGGGCACGGGTTCACTCTCTGCCGACCAGTCTTCCCGGCACCCCACGCAGCTGCGAGTCCCGCAGCTGCAGCTTCACGATAGCCGCGCCCTGTCTCGCCCCCCTCCTCGCTCCGTGGAGTCGTGATCACGACGGAAAGAATCGGGGAAGGTGCTCCCGGTTGGCCCACAACAGCGCGTCGGCCAGATCGGCCGCCAGCGGGTACTGCCCGACCAGCGGATTGGCCAACAGCGCGCGCACCACGTCGTCGCGGCTCCCCGAGCAGGCGGCCTTGACCGCCAGGCGCTCGTAGGCCTTGGCGTGTTGGACCAGCCCGAGCATCTCGGGTGACAGCGGCCGCTGCGGGAGAGGGTGCGCGCCGGTGGCGTCCACGACCGCGGTGGTCTCGACGACTGCGTCGTCGGGCAGTCCCGGGATGGCGCCGTCGTTGCGCATGTCGACGACCTGCACGTCGCCGGTCCCTGCATGCAAGGAGGCCATGAGACGCACGGCGGCCAGCGAGTAGTAGGCGCCCCCGCGGTACGAGAGCGCCGCCGGCTTCGACACCAGGGCGGGATCCCGGTACTCCTCGAGAAGCTTGGTCTCCAGCTCGGCCACGACATCGGCCCGGGACCGGTGGCCCGGGACGGACTGCTCGGCCACCTCGGCGTCGTGCTGGTAGTAGTAGTGCACGTAGTACGAGGGCAGCGCGTGCTGCAGGCGGAGCAGGTCGATCGGGATGCCGCTCTCGAGCTCCAGCTCGGGACCGAAACGCTCGAACAGGTCGTCGAGGCGGTCCGGCCCGGGGTCGTCCACGCTCGCCACATGGGCCGAGCGGATCCACGTGAGGTGGTTCAACCCCACGTGCTCGACGGCCACCGCATCGGGGTCGACGCCCAGATAGTGCCCGATCCGGCGCTGGGCCCACATCGCCACGTTGCACAGGCCGACGGCCCGGTGGCCCTCGTCGAGGAGCGCCTGGGTCACGATCCCCACGGGGTTGGTGAAGTCCACCAGCCACGCGCCCGGATTCGCCCGGGCCGCCATCTCCTCGGCCAGTCCCAGCACGACCGGCACGGTCCGCAGGGCCTTGGCCAGGCCGCCCGCGCCCGTCGTCTCCTGAC
This sequence comes from uncultured Acidimicrobiaceae bacterium, assembly GCA_963804055.1. Classification (GTDB taxonomy): domain Bacteria; phylum Actinomycetota; class Acidimicrobiia; order Acidimicrobiales; family RAAP-2; genus Bog-473. The sequence continues at coordinate 259,816 of CAWDOU010000003.1, forward strand.
CCAGGCAGCCGTAGCCCACGGGGAGGGTCTCGTCGACATGACGCGCCGTCTGGCCACCGATGCGCAGCTGGACCACGACGAAATCAGCGCCCTCGAGTGCGGCGTGGGGGTCCGCCGTCGTGTCGAACGTCCCGCCCCACCCCCTCGCCCGCAGGATGCGTTCGGAGAGGCCCCCGACCACCTCCCGACGGAGCTCACTCGGGTCGAGCAGGACGAGATCGTCGACGACCATCCTGTCCTCCAGGTCACACAGACCGTCGACCAGCTCGGGGGTGTACGTGCTCCCGCCGCCGACGACGACCACCTTGGTGCCCACGCAGCGCAACGTAACATCCGTCCGTGTCCGAGCCCCCCGCCGTCGCGCCGGCCGTGCTGGCCTTCGACGGCGGCAGCACCAAGACCGATGTCGTCCTCGCGTCACGACAGGGCGCCGTCCTCGGACGGGCCCGGGTCGGCCCGAGCAACCATCAGCTCGTCGGCCTCCGCGGCACGATCGACGCTCTGACGGAGGCGCTGGCCGCGGTGATGGCGGCCGGGCAGTGCGCGGGCGCCTCCATGCCGCTGTGCCCGACCGGCGTCTACTGCCTGGCCGGACTCGACCTGCCGGTGGACGAGGAGAAGCTCGCGCCGGCCATCGAGGCGCTGGGCTGGACCGAGCGCGTCATCCTGCGCAACGACACGTTCGCAGTCTCACGAGCGGGCACCACGGCCGATTGGGGCATCGGCGTCGTGTGCGGGACCGGAATGAACTGCGCCGCCGTCGGCCCGGACGGGCGCACAGTCCGCTTCCCTGCCCTGGCCGAGCTGTCGGGGGACTTCGCCCCGGGCGGCGCCTGGCTCGGCCTGCGCGCCCTCGGCCTCGCCCTGCGCGCCGGCGACGGCCGCGGCCCGGCCACCACGCTGCGTGAACGGGTGGCCGCGCAGCTCGGCACGCCCGATCCCGAGGCCGCGCTCACCGGCATCTACAGCGGCACGCTCCCCTACGCCCGGCTGTTCGAGCTCGCCCGGGTCCTGCTCGACGCGGCCGCCGAGGGCGACGCCCCCGCCCGCCAGGCGGCCGACTTCCTGGCCGACGAGATCGCCGCGTTCGTCCGCGCCGCCGTCGTCCGGCTCGACGTCGAGGACGAGGCCGTGGAGGTCGTGCTCGGGGGCGGGATCTTCGACACCGCGGACGCGGCATTCCATCGTCGCGTCGAGAACGGCATCCGGGCCGCGGCACCCCACGCCGTCCTCGTCCGCCTCGACGCGCCACCGGTCCTCGGCGCCGCGCTCATCGGGCTCGATGCCGAAGCGGCCCCACCGGACGCCCTGGCCTCACTGCGTCAGGCGCTGCGGGCAGGGCCCGACCCGACGACCGCCGGGACCTGAGGGCGGGACCGTCAGCCGCCGCCACCACCGCCGCCGCCGCCCGACACACCGGCCGGCACGTGTGGCATGGCGTCGGCGACCAGGCGCTCGTCGTCGGCCAGCAGCGAGTGAGCCAGGTCCTTGACCATGGCGATGATCTCGGGGTGCTCCTCGGGGTCCCAGCCTTCGAGGAGCTCGGTGAGGCCGGCGCGGCGCGCGTCGGTCAGCTTCTCGAGCGCCGTGGTGCCGGCCGCCGTGAGGTAGAGGTCACAGTCCACTCCGCGGCGCCGCTCCTCAATCAGGCCGGCGGCCAACAACCCGTCGACCCCCGGTTGGATCAGGTCGGCGCCCACCTTCAACCGCTTTGCCACGTCGTTCACCGTGCACGCAGGCTGATCGGCCAACCGGTAGAGCAGCCAGCAGGCGCGTGGGGGCAGATCGATGCCCGCCCGCTGCGCCAGCGTGGAGTACAGCTCCACCCGGTTCTCCCGGTCGGACAACCGGGTGAGCGCCAGCTCAATCTCCTGGAGGGACGTCCGGTGATCGGGCAATCCGTTGACCTCGCCGACGTCGACCGTCTGGACGGTCTTGCGCAGCTCCACTTCGGGGAGGAGCCAGCTCAGGAGGAAGGCCAGGAATGCGATGGGCACCGCCACCAGGAAGACGACCTGGATCGCATGGGTGACCGCGTCGATGTACTTGGTGTAGAAGAACAGCCCGCTGGCGGTCGACTTCAACTGGGCGATCACGCCCGGATCGATCGTCTGCGGGTTGAACCTCCTCAGGACCGATGCCGGGACCTTGGCCAGGGTTGGGGCGATCGTGTGGTTCAAGACGATCGCGTAGATGGCCCCGAAGACCGCCGTGCCGAACGAGCCGCCGATCATGCGGAAGAACACGGAGCTGCTCGTGGCGACCCCGAGGTCCTGGTAGGACACGGCGTTCTGCACTGCGACCACGAGCACCTGCATGACGAGTCCCATGCCGACGCCGAAGACGAACATGTAGCCGGCCAGGACCCAGCCGTTCGTTGACGCATCGATCATCGACAGCAGGTAGGCGCCGATCGTCATCAACGCGGTGCCGACCACCGGGAAGACCTTGTAGCGGCCCCAGCGGGTCACGAGTCGTCCCGACAGGACCGACGCGCCGAGCATGCCGAGCATCAGCGGCAGGATGCGCAGTCCCGACGCCGTGGGGCTGACGCCCTTGACGATCTGCATGTACAGAGGCAGGAAGGTGAGGGCCCCGAACATGGCGAATCCCATCACGAAGCCGATGGAGCTGGCGGCGTTGAAGACCCGCTCGCGGAAGAGCTTCAGCGGGATCACCGGCTCGGCGGCGTAGCGCTCGGCGAAGAGGAACGCCACGGCCAGCACGACGCCGAGGGCCGCGGTGAGAACGCTCGGCACCGACAGCCAGGGCCACGAGATGCCACCCAGGCTGGCGAAGATGATCAGCGACGTCGCCGAGGTGGCCAGCAGCAACGCACCGGCGTAGTCGATGGCGTGCGAGACCTTGCTCAGGTGTCCGGGGAGCACGGCACCGGTGACGAACAGCGCCAGGATCCCGAGCGGGAGGTTGATGTAGAAGACCCACTGCCACGTCAGGTAGGTCACGCAGAGTCCGCCGATGAGCGGCCCGATCACCGTGGCCACGGCGAACATGGCGCCGAACAGGCCGACGTAGCGACCCCGGTCGCGGGGCGACACCACGTCACCGATGATGGTCTGCGCGCCGACCATCAGTCCCCCACCGCCGAGGCCCTGCAGGGCCCGGAAGGCGATCAGCTCGGTCATGGTGTGGCTGAGGCCGCACAACGCCGACCCGACCACGAAGATGACGATGGAGGCCTGGAAGAAGTTCTTGCGCCCGTACTGGTCGCCCAGCTTCCCCCACAGCGGCGTCGAGACGGTCGACGACAGCAGGTAGGCGGTCACCACCCAGGCCAGGTGCGACCCCCCGTGCAGGTCGCCCACGATGGTGGGCAGTGCCGTCGAGACGATCGTCTGGTCCAGCGCCGCCAAGAGCATGCCCAGCAGCAACGCCCCCAGGATCACCCACAGTCGCCGCTTGGTGATCGCGTCCGCCATGGGAGGTGCTGCGACGGTGCTCACGCCCACCTCTCCCCCGTCTGCCACGATCGACTCAGAGTAGGAACGTCCTGCTCAAAATGCAACCAAGGGCAGCCGGCCGCCCGGCACCGCCGGACTCCTCCGGGCGGCCACCGCCGACCGCGCTACGGTCCCCGCGGCGGATGCCGGCTGGAGGCAACGCACGTTCGAGATCAAGGAGGGCCAGGGCACCCATGCGAACTCGCCTCACCGAGCTGCTCGGCGTCGAGCACCCCGTCATGTTGGCCGGGATGGGGGGTGTGTCGTACTCCGAATTGGTGACGGCCGTCTCGGAGGCGGGAGGCTTCGGCTGCCTCGGCGCGGGGACGATGAGCAGCGCGACCATGGAGGCCGAGATCTCGGCCGTGCGCCAGGCCACCGACAAGCCGTTCGCGGTGGATCTCCTCACCGCCATGCCGGGCAGCATGGCGGAGCAGGTGCAGATCATCATCGACGGCGGCGCCACCGCCTTCGTGGCCGCTCTCGGCGTCCCCACCGAGGTGATCGAACAGTGCCACCGGGCCAACGTGCTGGTGGTCAACATGTGCGGCAAGGTCGAGCACGCCGTGCGGGCCGTCGAGGCCGGGTGTGACCTCGTCGTGGCGCAGGGCACGGAGGCCGGCGGCCACACCGGCCAGGTGGCGACCATGCCCCTCGTGCCACAGATCGTCGACGCAGTGGGCGAGCGCGTCCCGGTCGTGGCGGCCGGCGGCATCTTCGACGGGCGCGGCCTCGCCGCCGCGCTCTCCCTCGGCGCGGACGGCGTCTGGGTCGGCACCCGCTTCATCGCCACCCCCGAGGCGCGCAGCGTCCTGGGGTACAAGGACAGGCTGCTGGCCAGTCGGGAGGACCAGACCACCGTCAGCCGCGCCTACTCGGGTAAGACCATGCGCGTCGTGCGCAACGCGTACACGGATCACTACGACGCCCATCCCGAGGAGTTGAAGAAGTTCCCGGAGCAGCTCGGGGTCTCCTACGGTGCCGGCGCCATGCACCTCGGCGGTGACTCCTTCAGTGAGGGCGTCGACCTGGACCGGGAGTGCTACCCGGCCGGGCAGGGCGTCGGCGCCATCACCGAGCTGGTCCCGGCAGGCGAGCTCGTCCGGCGCTTCGTCACCGAGGCCGAGGAGGCGCTCGACCGCCTGTCCCGCCTGCGATGAGCGCGGCCGGGTCACCCCACACCCGGGTGGCCCTCGTCACGGGTGCCAACCATGGGATCGGCGCCGCGACGGCCAAGGCTCTGGCGGCGCAGGGCAACGCCGTCCTGTGCGCCTATTTCCGCAACGAAGAGCTCGGCGGTCTGCACGACCCCGCGCTGCCGGCGGCCTACCGGGCCACGCGCATGGCCCGAGCCGACAACGTCGCCGAATCGATCCGGGCCGCCGGTGGCCGCGCCACCGCGGTGGAAGCGGACCTGTCCGACGCCGACGGCGTCCCCGCCCTGTTCGATGCCGCCGAAGCCCAGCTGGGACCGGTGGCCATTCTGGTCAACAACGCCTCGGGATGGGTGGGCGATACGTTCGTGGCGGGCGCCACCAACCGCTTCGGCCTGGCCCAGGCGCCGGTCAGCGCAGCAACGATCGACAGCGTCTTCGGCGTCGATGCCCGGGCTGCCGCCCTGCTCATCGCCGAGTTCGCGACCCGCCACGTGGCCCGGCGCGGCGATTGGGGCCGCATCATCGGCTTGACCTCGGGCGGGGCCGAAGGCTTTCCCGAGGAGGTCTCCTACGGCGCCGCCAAGGCGGCCCAGGTCAACTTCACGCTGAGCGCGGCAGCGGAGTTGGCCCCGTTCGGCGTGACGGCCAACATCGTGCACCCGCCGATGACCGACACCGGTTGGATCAACCAGCGGGCGGCCGCCATGGCCCGGTCCGCCGGACAGCGCGTCGCCGCGCCCCGCCAGGTGGCCGAGGTCATCGCCTACCTGGCCTCCGACGCGGCGGCCCTCGTGACGGGCAACGTCATCCGCCTGCGCTGACGGCCTGCCGTCGGGCCATGCGGGACAGGGCCCCGCCTCACACGAGGCCGGTGTGGCGATCGACCCGGCCCCTGGCGGCCACCGGGCATGTTCTTCCAGCTCACAGGCTCAATGCACCAGAACTCTTGCCGCACTCTCCCGTGCATCGGAGAAATATGTGGACACTCATGGAATATTGCGATATATCATTGAGTTACAAAGAAGACCACAACAGGTCAGGCCCGGACGGGCCCACCACTCACAAGGAGTTCCAAATGACACACGATCACGATCACGAGCGGGGACACGAGCATGGTCACGACCACGAGCACCTCCACGACCACTTCGGAGGGCGCGGCATGCGCGGCCCCCGTGGCCGCTGGGGCGGTGGACGCGGTGGCTGGGGCGGTGGACGGCGCATGCCGCGCGGCGCCATCCGCACGGCCATCCTGGCCGCCCTGCGGGACGAGCCGGGCAACGGCTACGAGGTCATGCGCCGGCTCGAGGACATGAGCGGAGGTCTGTGGCGTCCGAGCCCCGGCTCGGTCTACCCGCACCTCCAGATGCTCGAAGACGAAGGGCTGGTGCAGTCCTCGGAGGTCGATGGCAGCCGGACCTTCACGCTCACCGACACCGGTCGGGAGGAGGCGGCGAAGGCACGGCTCCCCTGGCAGGACGCCGGCGAGTCCGACGACGATGTGCGCACACTGCGGCTCGGCATGGGACAGCTCATGAGTGCGGCCAAGCAGCTGGCCGGCGCCGGCGAGAAGGCGCAGATCGAGCGCGGCATCGGCGTGATCCAGAAGGCCCGCAAGGAGCTCTACCAGATCCTGGCCGAGGACTGAGGCGGGACCGGGCTGGCGCCTCGCGGCGAGCTGAGCGACCGCCGAGTGGACCGCCCGATACTGTGCTGAAGGAGCCATGACCACGACGACCACAGCCACGCCGACCGATGGCGCCGCACCCGGAGACGGGTCACCCATCATCGAGACGGTCGACCTCACGAAGACCTACTCGGGCACGGATTTTCGCGCCGTCGACGGCCTGAACCTCCGCGTGGACCCGGGCGAGGTCTTCGGATTGCTCGGCCCCAACGGCGCCGGCAAGACGACGACGATCGGAGTCCTGACCACCCGGGTCATCCCGACAGGTGGTCAGGCTCTCATCGCCGGCATCGACGTCGTGCAGCATCCGACTCTGGTCAAACAGCTCATCGGGGTCGTCTCCCAGCAGAACACCCTGGATCGCCAGCTCACTCCCTTCGAGAACCTCTACTGGCACGGGCGCCTGTTCGGCATGGCGGCGAAGGAGTCGCGGCAGACGGCCGATGACCTGCTCGAGCGGTTCCAACTGACGCGCTTCGCCAAGGCATCCGTCTACGCCCTCTCGGGTGGGATGGCGCAGCGTCTCATGGTCGCCCGTGCCATCTTTCACCGGCCGGCCGTGCTCTTTCTCGACGAACCCACGGCGGGGCTCGATCCCCAAGGCCGCCTCGCTCTGTGGGAGTTACTCGAAGGGCTCAACGCCGAGGGCCAGACCATCATGCTGACGACCCATTACATGGAAGAGGCGGACAAGCTCTGCGACCGCGTGGCGATCATGGACCACGGGAAGATCCTGGCCCTCGACACCCCAGCGGACCTGAAGCGCAGCGTGGGCGCCGACACCATCGTGACGGTCAAGGCGGCGGGTGACGCTGATCAGCTGGCCGAAGCCTTCGAGAGCCGGCTCGAAGGCGTGACGCGCACCCGCGCCCTCGCCGACGGCGTTGAGCTGCAGGTGCGCGGTGCGGATCGACTCGTCCCACGCGTGGTGGAGGCGGCCGAGGCCGGCGGATTCGCCCTGGCCGATCTGTCCGTGGCCGAGCCCACACTCGAGACCGTCTTCATCGGCCTGACCGGGAAGGAGCTGCGCGACTGATGGCAGCCACCACGTCCGAGACGCTCGCTCCCACCACGTTCGGATCGCCGGGGACCCACCGGGTCGAGTTGGCACCGACCCGTTCGGCCACTGCGGCCAGCCGCACGTCGCTGCGCGCCCTCATCCAACGCGACCTTGTCGTCCTGTGGAAGCACAAGATCGAATTCACCGTGCGCACGCTGGTGCAACCCTTCCTGCTGTGCTTCGTCTTCCTCTACGTCTTTCCGAAGATCGGACAGGGCATCGGCGGCAGCAGTGTCCCCGGCGCCGAATCGGCCTTCGCCACGGTCCTCGTGCCGGGCGTCGTGGGCCTCTCCATCATGTTCCAGGGGATCCAAGCCGTCGCCATGCCGCTGGCCCAGGAGTTCGGCTTCACGCGTGAGATCGAGGACAGGGTGCAAGCACCCTGTCCGATCTGGCTCGTGGCAATCTCCAAGGTCATCTCCGGCGGCGCTCAGGGACTGCTCTCGGCTGCCATTGTCCTGCCCATCGCCTCGGTCGTCCACGCCGCCGGCGTGGAGGCGCACATCAACCTCCACTGGCTCCTCATCCTGACGCTCGTCCCGTTGTCGTGCGTGTGCATGGCGTCGCTCGGGCTGCTCCTCGGCACGTCGTTCGAGCCACGCAACCTCGGCCTCATGTTCGGCTTCATCGTGCTCCCGATCACCTTCCTGGGTGGCACCTACTACCAGTGGACGCGACTGGCTCCGGTCAAGGCCGGGCCGGTGCATTGGCTCCAGATCATCGTCCTCGTGAACCCGCTGATCTACATCAACGACGGGATGCGCGCCGCCTTCACTGACGCCGCGCACATGCACCTGTACATCATCTATCCCGCCATCGTCGCCTTCAGCGTCATCTTCCTGACGCTCGGACTGCGGAATTTCCGCCACAAGGTGCTGGCCTGAGCCAGGCGTTCCGAACGGCTCACAGGACCCGGAGCGCCCCAGGCAGGGCCCGTTCGCTCCTCGTGAAGCCCCGGAGGACGGCCAGTCCGCCTACCCGGGACCGTGCCAAGTCGAGGCACACGGCCAGACAGATCTCCAACGAGTCCGCAGGTGGTTCGGGTGCCGCCAAGCCCGGCACGCTGCAGACAAGATCGTCGCCATGGACCACGAGTTCGAGCACCCGCGTGCGCAAATAGTCGCGCAGCGGGACCTGCGCGCCGCTGACGCGGATGACGGCCACGGCCCGCGACGCCGCCGCCTGGTCCAACAGATCCACCAGCTGATCACGCGAACGCGGTCAGAGCCGCCCGCACGGTGGCCGCGCCGGTACGGGCGAACCCTTCCGCCGCGGCCCGCAGAGAGGCCGAGAAGGCGTCCTCGGAAGCCTCGGCATCGAGATCACCGACCCGGTTGAGCCCGAAGAAATCCCCCACCGTGACCGTTCGGAGACCGACGGGCTCCACGTCGGTCAGGAGTTGCTGAAGCCAGACGACACCATGCACGGCGTGCGCGGCCATGCCGCCGACGCTGTAGCACGCAACGGCGCTGGGCTCGCTCCAGACGGCAACGAGCTCGGCCCGACCGAGGATGCCGCGCAGCCAGTCCACCGCACCCAGATACCCGTCGACCTCGCCGCGCGAGAGCCTGTCTCCCACCACGGCGCGAGAGTAGGGCATGCGGCCCGCCTGGGGAGCTGCCCCCCGGTCCTGCAATCCACCCGGATTCCGCTTCGCACCCGGCCACCCTCGGGTTGCCCGGCCGTACAGGACGCGATCGCCTGGCATTTGCGTGAAACTTCGGCCGATCGCGTCTCATTGCGGGCGCACCTGGGTAGGGTGATCGGAACCGTGCAGCCCGCGTGTGCAATCGCTCCGGGCGGGGTGGCGAAGGGACGGAACCGATGGACATGACCGGTCGAGAAACGCCGTCCGATCTGCCAGGCGCGTACGGCCGGGTTCGGGCGACGACCGAGCGCCTGGCCTCGGTGCTGAGCGCCGAGGACCAGACCGTCCAGACCATGTCCGACGTGAGTCCGACGAAGTGGCACCGGGCCCACGTGACCTGGTTCTTCGAGACGTTCATCCTCGGGGAATACACAGCCGGCTATTCGGCGTTCGACGATGCCTACGCCTACATCTTCAACTCGTACTACGAGGCGGTAGGTGCTCGACATCCCCGTGCCGAGCGGGGCTTCCTCTCGCGCCCGGGCATCGACGAGATCGCCCGGTACCGCTCCTTTGTGGACGAGGGGATGGCCCCCCTGCTGCGCCGGCCGGATCAGCCCGGTCTCGCCGACTTGATCACCCTGGGACTGCACCACGAGCAGCAGCACCAGGAGCTCCTCCTGATGGACATCAAGCACGTGCTCTCACGAAATCCGCTGCATCCCGTCTACCTGGCGGACGCGGGAGCGCAGCCGAGCATTGCGCCGCCCAAGGCGGGCTGGCTCGAGCACGAAGGCGGACCGGTCGAGGTCGGGCACCGGGGCCAGGGGTTCGGCTTCGACAACGAGTATCCCGTGCACACGGTGCACCTCACGCCCTTCGGCCTCGCCGACCGTCCCGTGACGTGTGGCGAGTGGCTCTCCTTCATGGAGGACGACGGCTACGGCCGGCCCGAGTTCTGGCTCTCCGACGGGTGGGCGGTCGTCAACACGCAGAAGTGGGAAGCCCCGCTGTACTGGTCCCGGGACCCGGACGACCCTGAGCAGTGGACCCAGTTCACCCTTTCCGGCTCACGGCGGGTCGACCCGAACGAGCCCGTCTGCCACATCAGCTACTACGAGGCCGACGCGTTCGCCCACTGGACCGGCATGCGCCTGCCGACCGAGTCCGAATGGGAGACGACCGCGCTCGCCCACGGGGAGGGAGACAACCTCCTGCACGACGACGTCCTGACCGCAGGAGCGCCGCACCCGAAGCCGGCGATCTCCTCCAACGGGCTGTTCGGCGACACCTGGGAGTGGACCTCCAGCGCATATTCGCCCTACCCGGGATTCCGCGCCGCCCCGGGAGCGGTTGGCGAGTACAACGGGAAATTCATGGTGAGCCAGTACGTCCTGCGCGGTGGGTGTTGCGCCACACCGGCCGGGCACGTGCGTTCGACCTACCGCAACTTCTTCCCGCCCGGTGCGCGCTGGGCTTTCAGCGGCTTGCGGCTGGCCCGGGATCCCTGAGCCCGTGGACTACACGATCGACGTCCATCTCACGCCCGAAGAGGCGCGTCGCCAGATGTTGGCAGACGCGCTGAAGGGGCTTCAGAGCGAGCAGAAGTCCATTCCGCCGGTCTGGTTCTACGACGAGCGGGGCAGTCGCCTGTTCGAGGACATCACGCAACTTCCCGAGTACTACCCCACCCGGGCCGAACGTGCCCTGCTGGAAGCCCATGCCCCTTCGATCGCCGAATTGTCGAAGGCCGACACGTTGGTCGAGCTCGGTGCCGGTGCCTGCGAGAAGACCCGCGTGTTGCTCTCAGCGCTCCAGGAGATCGGCTTGCTGGCGAGGTATGTCCCCTTCGACGTCAGTGATGAGTTCCTGCGGGGCGCAGCCGCCACCCTCGCCGGCGAGTTTCGCGCGGTCGACATCCACGTGGTCATCGGCGACTTTCACCACCATCTCGGCGAGATCCCGACCGAGGGAAGAAGGTTGATCGCGTTCCTCGGCGGGACCATCGGCAATCTGAACCCGGCACAACGCTCTCGCTTCCTCTTCGACCTCAACTGCACCATGACCAGCGACGATTCCGTGCTGATCGGGACGGATCTGGTCAAGGACCGAAAACGACTGGTCGCAGCGTATGACGACGCCGCCGGCGTGACGGCGGAATTCAACCGCAACGTGCTCCACGTGCTCAACGAGCAGCTGGGGGCCGACTTCGATCCCGACCGCTTCCGCCATGTGGCCCTGTGGAACGAGGACGAGCAATGGATCGAGATGCGCCTCAGAGCCGACGAGGCCAGCCGTGTCTCGCTCGCCGGCGCGGGCATCACGGTGCGCTTCGACGAGGGTGAGGACCTGTTGACCGAGATCAGCGCCAAGTTCACCCCCGAACGCGTCGAACGCGAACTCTCCGAAGCCGGATTCGTGGTCGAAGGGATGTGGGGCGCCGATGAAGGAGAGTTCCTCCTGACTCTTGCGCACCCCTTCTGCTGATCGGCGCCGCACCGGCTCAGCCCACCCGTTCGGGCATCGCCTCCTGAGCATCGGGCGCTGCGGGCTGGACGGCCCCGGCAACCGGTGACGTCGATGGTCGGCGGCGCAGTCGCCGAGAGAACCAGGCGGCGAGGATCGCCAGCAGCACGACCGTGCCCAGGCTCAGGATGCTGGCCAGCAAGAGGTGGCGTGGCCGGTAGTGGAACGAGATCAGGTCGTCGCCGGCCGGGATGCGGACCTGCTGCACCAGGTCGAAGTCATTGACCGGGATGGTCCGGGGCTCCCCTCCGTTGACCGAGACGGTGGCACTCCAGCCCGAGTCCCACGCCACGGAGCGGGTCACCGTCGAGGACGCCGGAGCGTCGACGCGGACGTCTTCGGACTTCGTCGTGCTGGAGAGCACACGCACGGGCAGTCGTCGGCCGGCGGTGGTCGAGGCGACAATCGGCTCGGCCGGCTTGCGCAGCGTGAACACCGCGTACCCCTGCGACATCCCAGCCAGCTGCCACGGGCCGGGGACCAACGCCGAGGACAACGATCCCGAGAGCTCGTAGGAGTGCCCCAGCACGGAGATCGCGGCGCGCTGGGACGGGAGTGCGCCGGCCACTACCCGGACCGACAGCCCGATGGCGGCGCCACCAGGATGGCGGCCGGTGACCGCGGTGGCGCCCGCCGGCACGGGGACCGCCCCGCCCCAGCGGGTCGATCCGTCCGCCAGCAGCGCCCCGAACCGAACAGCCGTTCCGGGTGCGGCGGGCTGGTCCAGGACGAGGGTGGCGGACTCAGGCTCGAGGGACTCCCCGTAGAACCAGGAGGCGGTCTTCCCCGCCTCCAGCGCAGGGCGCGGCCCGGGGTCGAAGGGGTAGGCGGTGTCGTTGAAGTTGGCGCCGTACCCTCGGGGGAGGGTCGGGTCCGAACCGAAGTTCTCGGGGATCTGGACGAAATCGTCGAACGAGCTCGGAGCCGCCTGGAGCGGAACGAGGAAGTACTCGGGCACGGTCACGACCTCGCGCAGGTCGAGCCGACCCAGCGTCCCCGACGACAGTTGGCCAATGTCGAGATCGTCCTGCTCGTGGGTGTGTGTCGTCGACTCGTAGTCTCCGTTGACGATCGATGCGTAGCCGGACACCGACGGCAGGCCCGGAATGATGTTGAGGTCCGGCACCCCTTGCGGGCTGCCCGGGTAGCTGGAATAGGTCTGCGGGTCGTAGTTCACGAGACGTCCACCGGGCGGCAGCTTCGCCGCCATCAGCTTCTCGATCGGCGTCGTTCCGGACAGCAGGTCGTTGGGCGGGGTCTGGGTCAGCTGGCTGGTCGCCCCCATCAGCCCCACGTCGAGAACCACGAAGACGGCGGCCAGACGGGCCCAGGAGATTCCCGACAGACGCGGGCGGATCCAGACCAGGAGCGCGGCGCCGGCACAGAAGGCGAGGGCGATCAGGGTCGCCTCGCGGACGGTCTCGGCTTCGCTGCCGCGGAGGGCCACTCCCGCAAACGTCCACACCAGCGTGCGCGGCCAGGCCAACGCCCAGATGGCCAGACCCGCCACCGCCCCGAGCGGGATCAGGGCCATGATCCGGTCGTAGCGGGTCATGGGCTCCCGCAGCGCGGGCGCCTTCGTACGGTCGATCCAGCCGGCAAACAGGACGCAGACCGCGGTCGCGACCGTGATCATGTTGCGGCTCTGGAGTCGTTGGTGCCCGTAGAGCGGCAGGGCGTTGAAGACATGCTCCAGAGGCGTGTTCGACCCCAATGCCAGCAGAAGGCCGAACAGCCCGACGGCGTACCAGGTGAGGCGGTCACGCGGCGGGATCCGACTGGGCCAGCGGGGGTTCAGCAGCGTGATGAGCGCGATCACCGGCAGAATGCCGAGATAGATGCCCACCTCGGGCAGGTTGTACTGGCTGAAGAACTGCGCCTCACCGAGATGCCCGTACCCCCCGTTGATGTACGGGACCAAGCCCAGGATGGCGAAGGGCCGGGGATAGCTGCCCGCCGCCGCGACGACCCCACTCCCCCGCTGGGAACTGCGGATGGCCTCAAGACCAGGCAGCCATTGGATGGCGGCCAATGACAGTGCGAGCGCAGCCCCGGCGCCACACCGCGTGAGCACCCGCCACCATCGGTCTCGATTGAGCCCCGCCGACATGACGGCGAAGGCGGCGATGAGCAGCGCTTCATCGAGCATCGCCTCTGGCGCCCCGGCCAAAATGACCGTCGCATATGCGATGCCGAGAAGGATGCTCCATCGCCAACGGCCGTCACGGACGATGTGCAGGACCGCCAGCAGCATCCACGGGATGGCGACGAAGCCCTCCGTCATGTCCACGTGGTTGACCTGGCTCAGGACCGGCCCGGCGAAGGCGTAGGTCGCCGCGGCAAGCACGCACGCCACCGTCGAGAGCTTCAGCGCCCGTAAGAAGACGTACATGCCGACGGCGATGGCCGAGAACAGAACGACCTCGGTGGCCACCCAGGCGGCGCGGTCGGGCAGGACCACGAACAAAGCGGTCAGGGGGTAGAACGCCCCGGCGTTGAAGTCGGCCATGAGCGGGGTGCCGCTGAAGATGTACTGGTTCCAGAACGGCAGCTGGCCGTGACGCAGCATGGAGCCCACGAGGACGTGGAGGGGGAAATTCTGCTGCAGGTTGTCCCCGGTGATCAGAAGATGTCCGCCGATCAGGTCGGGGAGGACGAACGTCGCGGTGGGAATGGCGATCAGCACGACGTAGGGCCACAGCGGTCCGAGGTGTGCGTGGAGTCGGTTCACTGGCGGGGGGCTGCCTTCCGGGGTTCCTTGACCGCGCGCGTGAGGGGGGAGGAACGGGCGCAGCGCAATCGGCGCAAGCTAGCCCCTCGCCCGGTGAATCTGCACAGTGCTCAGCATGGTCGTCCCGGTGGGGATTCCCTCCCGGGAAGGGCGCCGGGTCGGTGGGCTGTCGCATGCCGGACCCGAGAGGCGCCGCTCCTCGGGATCGGACTCCGCACGCAGGCACCTTCCATTTTCATGACAAACAGATGTCACACGCGTGACAAGCCGAGTCTTCTCCTGTACTCTGGGAGAGGCCTGAGAATGGGATCCGAGAAGGCTCCCGGCTCCCGAAAACCGCCCTAGCTGTGACAGAATCGCTTCAGTTTCATGAAGACTTCCGCTCCCGCGGTGAGACACCCCGGTGGCTCAAGTAAGGAATCCCCCGATGGAGCTCGTTTCCCCGAGCGCGATCACCACTCCCACACCGCCCCAGAGCGTCGACGTTGACGCGCCGGGGCAAGCGGCGCGCCGGCTGAGCTTGGTGCGCACCGCGCTCCTGGGGCTCGTCGGAAGCTCCGCAATCGTGGTTGGGGCTGTCTTCGGAGGCCAGTCCTTCGAGACCCATCTTGCCGGCGCATGGTTCTTCGGCATGCCGGGCGGGCCCTTTGGCTCGTTCGGTTCGAGCAGCTCCCTCCCGACCATCGCCTCCTTGGCACTCGTGTTCGGCGGGCTCATCCTTCTGAGCAGAGTCTGGTTCGGCTTCCTCCGCCACCTCAATGAGCACCGCGGTTTCCCGGTGAAGCGCGTCGTGCTCGTCGTGGCGATCTGGGCTGTCCCTCTCCTTCTCGCGCCTCCGCTCTTCAGCCGGGACGTCTACACCTACTCCGCGCAGGGCGAGATGATGAGCCATCACATCAACCCGTACTCGTACGGGCCCGAGGTGCTCGGCGCGACGCCGTTCAACCAGATGGCCGACACGGTGTGGTCGGGTACGGAGTCACCCTACGGCCCCACCTTCTTGAGCGTGGACGGGCTGCTCGACCAGGCATCAGGTCACCAGATCCTGCCCGACCTCGTCCTTCTGCGCCTCCTGGAGGTGGCTGGGCTCGCGCTGGCGGTGGCGGCCACGCCGACGCTGGCGCGATCGCTCAAACACGACCCCGCCCATGCCGTCCTGATCGGGGTGGGATCGCCTCTGGCCCTGCTGGCTCTGATCGGGGGCGCGCACAACGATGCGTTGATGGTCGGGCTCCTCATGGCCGGGCTGGCCGTGGCCAAACGCTTCGGGACGGTGCCCGGAGTGATCCTGTGCGCACTTGCCGCCGGGGTGAAATCACCGGCGATGCTCGGTGTGCTGTTCCTCGGCTGGGTCTGGGCCGGGAGAGAGGCATCGCTCCGACGCCGCATCGGGTATACCGCAGGAGCGGGGCTGATCGCGCTGGCCACCATGGAGGTGGTCTCGCTGGTGTCGGGTACCGGCTGGGGCTGGATTCGCACCACCACGACCGCCGACGCCACCTTCACCGGAGTGACCCCGATCAATCTGGTCGCCCGCTCGGTCTCCATCGTCAGCCACGTGGCTCAGGTCCCGATCTCGACCTTGGCCGTGCGACCCGTCTTCATGGTGCTCGGGCTGCTCGTCGCCGCCTACGTCGGGTGGCGCCAGCTGCTGCGGTCGCCCCGGGACGGGGTCGTCCGTTGCCTGGGCGTGACCCTCCTGGTCCTCGCGCTGCTGGGACCCATCGTGTGGTCCTGGTACGTGACCTGGGGCGTGATCGTGGTCGCCCCGGCAGCGATCGGTCGCCTCCGCACAGCCTCCATCGTGATCTCCACGTTGTGGGCCTTCGTCGGCATGACGACGGTGCACGGCGTCTACATGCGAATGCTGCACACCTTTGTGCTGACCGACCTCCTGCTGATCGCCATGCTTCTCGCGGTGGCCATCACGCCCCTCGGGCTGTTCACCGCCGAACGACGGGCCAGTCTCCCTCGCCTGGCGCCGGGAGTCCTGACCGGTTCGGGCGCGGGCGCCACGACCTGAGTCCGACTCGGGCAGCCGCCTGACTGCCCGCGCGTTCAGTCCGCCAGGTCGACGGCCGAGACGACGTGCTCCGGTCGGACCCGCACCAAGAGCTCGCCCGCAACGCCGTTGCGGCTCCCGTACTCCTCGGCCCGCTCTGCCCCCATGTAGCGGCCGCCGAGCCGGCTGGCCCACGACCGCACCTCGTCGAGGTCGTCGCTGATCTCGGCCGTGCCTTCCACCACCACGAAGCTGAAAGGCGGACGGTCGTCGTCCACGCACAGGGAGACTCTCGGTTCGTGCCGGATGTTCCGGCCCTTGACGGTCGACTCTCCCGTGCTGAACACGAGCGACCCGTCCTCGTCGAGGTCGTACCAGACGGGAGCCAGGTGGGGTCGTCCGTCAGGCCGGACCGTCGCCAGTTTGGCGGTCCGCGCCGGAAGCGCCGTCAAGAAGGCATGCACTTGGGCGTCGCTCATCGGGTGGTACGGCATCAGTGCGTCGACTCGGGGGGCGCCACGAGCAGCCCGCGCCGTACCCTCACCCGGGCGTCCCCCCGTTGGCGGTGTAGGCCTCTGTCCAGGCCTGGATCATCGGGCCGAAGGCGGCAGGGTTGTACGCATCCTCCTCATAGGAGAACTTCATGTCGCCGGCATAGTGCAGAACAGTGATGTTGTGGGCCTGGTGCACCGACCCGTCGCCCGGATCCTTCATTCGGTTCTCGATCCGGCAGACCCACCAGCCCCGCTCCTCGTCGCACACACACCACGCGTGCGGGAACGCGTTCATGTCCTTGTTGGGCCACTCCGCCATGAGCGGGCTGATCCATTCATAGATCTCATCAGGGCCATGGAAGGTGCCGAAGGTGTGCTCGAGGTACACGGCGTCCTCGGTGAAGAGGTCGGCCCAGTCCCGCCATTGACCGCTGGCGGCACAGCGCCCTGCCGTCTCCATGTAGTGCTGGTGCGCCTGCTCCAGCTCTTCCCGGCTCCACTTCTGTGTCATGACTTCAGTATCCATTCACTCATGGTGACACTGCGCAAGGTGCTCAGGTCGACGAAGGCGTTGATCTCTTCGATCATCTGCGTGACGTTGGCCTGCATCCGTCCCGGGTCTCCGTCCGCGCAATAGAACAGCATCGGATCGGTGACGTGCGCCAACGATGGCCAGGCCTCTTCCACGATCCCGGCCAGGGGCGGCGCGCCGGCGGTGATCGGCCGGAACACCGCGTTGCGGACGTAGCGGGTCCGGGGCTGGATCTGTTCGGTGATGGGAGAGATCCTGGTGTGCCAGCGCGTCATCCACTCGTCGAAGCTCAAATCGGGGTGCTGCTGCAGGAGTGCCACTGTGAGCACTCCCGGCGAGCGCTCCCCGTCGGGCCAGTCGCGGGGTCTCGCCCACTGGTTTCCCCCGTAGTCACGGTAGAGCGACTCCACCACGGAGTAGCCGGCCAGGCGCACCGCCGCCGCCTCCAGAACCCGCTCGAAGGGGCTCCGCTGTTCGATGGAATCCACCCAGAGCGACACGACCCCGTGCAGCGGCGTCTCGCCCTCGGGGGTCGGCACGGGGGCGGGGATGTCGCTCTCGGGGTCCCAGACATCGATCGTCAGACGGCCTGGGTCCAGGGCGAGCAGCTCCCCGGCGACCGAGCCGAGCAGGACGTCGGCGACTTCGGCTCGGGAGCTCTTCTCACCCAGCCACGTCAGGTACATCAGCTTCTCCACGTCGCGTCTCCCCTCACCAGGTGAGCCCCAGCGCCTGGCGCATGGTGCCCTCGAACTCGGCATCGCTGAGCGTCCGCCGCAGCTGCAGGACCATCGTCGCGTCGTCGCCGACCTCGACCCGCAACGGAGTGGCCGGATCCTCCAACGCGTCCGCGACCGCCATCCCCACCAGTTCGGGCCCCGGACGTCCGTCGGGTCCGGTCAGGGTCACGGCCGTTCCGCTCCACTGCGCGTGCAGGTCCGCGTAGAGCGCAGGACCCCGGTGGTCGTCGCCGTGCTTCATCCCTGGCGCGATGTACCCCGGCTCAATGATCACGACGCGGATGCCGAAGTGGCCGAGCTCGAAGTAGAGCGTCTCCGACAGCGCCTCGAGGGCATGCTTCGACGCCGCATACGGCCCCTCCAGTGGCGTTCCGATCTTGCCCTGGACGGAGCTGACGTTGACGAGCACGCCGCTACCGCGGTCTCGCCAGTGGGGCACGACCGCCTGGGCGAGGCGCAACGGGCCGAGGGTGTTCACTTCGAGCACCCGGCGGAACGAGTCGAGCGGATAGGTCTCGAGCGGGCCCGAGCCGGGCAGGCCGGCGTTGTTGACCAC
Organism: uncultured Acidimicrobiaceae bacterium; assembly: GCA_963804055.1. Classification (GTDB taxonomy): domain Bacteria; phylum Actinomycetota; class Acidimicrobiia; order Acidimicrobiales; family RAAP-2; genus Bog-473. Next base: position 278,347 of record CAWDOU010000003.1, read on the forward strand.
GGCATCCAGCTCGCCCGCCTCCGCCACGGCAGCCCGCACCGAGGCGTCGTCGCTGACGTCGAGCTCGAGGTACTGGACGGCCGGCAGCCCGTCGAGGAGGTCCGGGTCGCGGGCGGTGGCCACCACGTCGTGGCCGCGCGCGGCAAGGACCTCGACCGTGGCCCGCCCGATGGCGCGGGCGGCTCCCGTCACGAGCACGCGCATCCTCAGGCCCCCGCGGCCGGACGGAGGCCGACGAGCTCTTCGCTCACCTGCCAGAGCCGCCCCGCCGCCTCGGGGTCCTGGGCCCACCGGCGGGGCTTTCTGGGCTTGCACTTGACGAAGTACTCGCCGCTGACCCCCTCCACTTCTGGCGACGACGCCAGGTAGACGGACGTGCGGGCGCCCTTGGCCGGCGAGAGGAAGAAGGGACTGGCGATCTTGATCCCGAAGGCCAAGAAGCCCCGCGTGTCGCCATCGCCTCCGTAGCCGCTTCGCACGGTGCCGGGATGCAGGGAGTTGGCGGTCAGCCCGCGGCCCGCACAGCGCCGGGACAGCTCCAGCGTGAACAGGATGTTGGCCAACTTCGACTCGCCGTAGACGCGCATCCCTCGGTACGACCGGGTCGACTGCAGGTCGTCGAAGGGGATGCCCTTCCGGGCCGCGTTGTGGGCGGTGGACGCCACGTTCACCACGCGAGACGGTGCGGACCCCGTCATGCGCTCCAGCAGCAGATTGGTGAGGAGAAACGGCCCGAGGTGGTTGATGGCAAACGTCGCTTCGTAGCCGTCCACCGTCTCGGCGCGCTCGGTCAGCACCAATCCTGCGTTGTTGACCAGCACGTCCAGCCTGGGCGCCTGTTCGAGGATCTCCGCTGCGCCGCGCCGGACGGAGGCCAGATCAGCGAGGTCGAAGACGACGAGCTGGACCCGGCCCTTCCCCCCGAGCCGTTGCGTGAGCGCGGCGACGGCGGCGCGCCCCTTGTCCGCGTTGCGCGCCGTGAGCAGGACGCGGGCACCCATCGACGCCAGGGCGGCCGCGGTCTCGAAGCCGATACCGGAATTACCCCCGGTGACGACCACGGTCTTTCCCTGCATGTCAGGCACCGCGCACAGCCTCCTCGTGACGAGCAGGCGTCAGCATTCCACAATCGCGCCGACGATCTTGTCCTCAGCGCCAGGTGTCACGCGCTTCGACAAGACCTCGTTCGGGGTCCAGGAAGCTGCTGCTCAGCGTTCGTTCGGCCGTGCGCATCTGCCACTGGAGCAACTCCCGGGTGGCGTCCCAGGCGGCCACGCCGGCACCCGCCCCCTCTTCGACCAGGAGGTTGTGACGCTGCTCCGGGTCGAGGGACAAGTCGAACAACAGCGGGGGCAACAGCCCGGCATCGGCCGCGAACTGGACGTACTTGTACCGCGGCCCGCGGGACACCGCGAGGGCGCAGTGGCTCATCGGGATGCCAAAGGCCCGTTCGGCCACCTGGTTGACCGGGTCCGAAAAGCTCCATTCGAAGTGTGCCGTGTCGCGCCAGTGCGCAGGTGCCGGCTCGCCGCGCAGAAACGGGCCGAGCGACCACCCGTCCGCCTGCAACGGCACCTCGACCCCCATGAAGTCGCAGATCGTGGGCAGCACGTCGACGGATTCGGTCACCGCATCGACGATCGTCCCCCGCGCCCCGTCAGCCTGGCGGCGCGGGTCCACGACGATCAGCGGGACGTGATAGCTCTCGTCCCAGAAGCCGAGCTTCTCGAGCAGCCAATGGTCGCCGCCCATCTCGCCGTGGTCACTGGTGAGGACCACCAGCGTCGAGTCGGCCAGACCGCTGCGCGTGAGGTACTCGAACAGCGGGGCCAGGCCGTCGTCCACTTCTCGCTGTGCCCCGTAGTACGTCGCCCGCACCTGTCGGCGCTCGCGTTCGTCCCGGGGCGCGCCCACCTCCGGGGTGCCCATGGCGAGCGCACCGAGAGGATGGATCGCCCCCTCCTCTTCGACCGTGGCGCACCCCGAAAACGGCCCCACCGCCTCGGCCGCGTAGCGGTCGTGGTACCCGATCGGGTTCCGGCGGGGCGGATGCGGCCGGATGAAGGATGCGTGCACGAAGAACGGGGTCTCGCCGTTGCGCTCCAGCCACTCGACGACGGACTGCCGTAGAAAGCTCGTCTGGGAGAGCTCCACCGGAAAACGCGCCGGAGCCCACGTTGCACCATGGTCGGCTGCCCCCGGGAACCCCTCGACCGGCTGGTACAGGTCGTGGGGGTTGGCGGGGACGTCGAAGCCCTGGGACGCCAGCCACCGCCCCCACGCCGGGCTCCCCTGCTCCCATGGATCTTCGATCAGGGCGCGGAATCCCGGCAGCACGCCCTCGTAGCTGAACAACCTCGGGTCGCCGGGCGGAACGGTGCGCGGATCGACCGAGGAGTCCGTGTACCCGAAGAGCACCGGGTCGTAGCCCGCGGCCCGGGCCAGCAGTGCCACGTTGGTGAATCGGGCGTCGAGCGGGGTCCCGTTGAGGATGGAGCGGTTGCGGTGCTGATACGTGCCGGTGTACAGGCAGGCCCTGGACGGACCGCAGGGTGCCGCGTTCGCCCAGTGATTGGCGAAGAGCACGCCCCGGCCGGCGAGAGCGTCGAGCGTCGGCGTCTCGACGACCGGATGCCCCAGTGCGGACAGGCAATCCCCGCGCCACTGGTCGAGCGTGATGAAGAGGACGTTGCGGGACGGCGGCACGGCACAACTCTTGCCGATGTCACGGACCCCCGAGCCCGGCCGGACGGCCGGATGGCGCGGCGGCCGGTCATGGCCGGACTCAAGACGTGCGGATCGTCGCCCCTCCGAGCTTCGTCCCGAAGTCGATCAACCAGGCTCCGAGGCGAGGTGCCACGGCCCGGTGCACTGCTCGGCCACCGGTTACCGGGAGTCCGGTGGCCGAGCGCTGCATCGCGGCGACCCCGGGGGTCGCCACTTCGTCGCGGCGGGTCCGCCGCGAACCTGCCGAAGCCATCAGATCCCGCCGGTGGGACTCGGCCTGCGACTGCACTGCCCTGGTCTGGATCATCTGCTCACCTCACTTGCTCCTACTGCTTGCCGCATCACAAATCTCACCCAACGAGACTCAAGTCTAACCGATGGTTGACATGAATTCAAGAATATTCTAATATAGGCCTATGCCTATGTTAACCGAAGAGGCCGCCGGGCCCAGGACCAGAGCCGTGAGCGCCACCCCGTCCTTGGTGACGGATCTCTCGTGGCTCCTCTCCGTCGCCGCCCGTCCGTCCATGCAGGCCCGGTATCCGAAGCTGGCCGAGATGTTCAAGGGTCGGGAGGACCTGGCAGACCGGGTGCGCACCTTCTGGGACGACAGCGCGGAGGAGATGTGCTTCTCCGAGATGCAGGTGCTGGCCCAGCATGGCGGAGTGGTCGGCTCGACCGATCCCGACGAGCTGTGGGCCGGCATCGAACGAGCGGTGGGCACGATCCCGCTGGACCTGTCCATGCCGTCGGAGAGTCCCGAGGACCGGGAGATCTTCCTCGACCGCTTCCGCCGGCTCCGCGAGTCTCCTGGGCTCCTGCATTCGTACGTCGCCCTCCTCCAAGAGGTCTGGGCACCCGTCGACGAGATGTGGCAACAGGCATTACCCATCGTGGAGGAGGCGGGGCGCACCCTCATGGCGCAGTACGAGCGGGGCCGGTCACTGGAGTCATTCATACCGAGAGGGTGTGACATCCTCGACGAGCGCCTGCCCACGATCCTGGCCGGCGTCGAGGACGGTCATCCACTCCTCTTCGTCCCCTGCCTGTTCTTCGGCTCGAGCATGTACATGGAGGTGCCGGACCTGGTCATCATCGGCGTCGGCGTCAACCAGGACCATGTCGCCGCGCGGGCCCGCACCGAATCGGTGGCCCGACGTCTCAAGGCGGTGGCCGACCCGACCCGTCTGGCGATCCTGCACTCGCTGGCGAAGGCGCCCAGCACCGTCGGCGAGCTGGCGCAGGTGTTCCGGCTCGCCCAGCCCACGGTGAGCATGCACGTCAAGGTGCTGCGGGAGAACGGCTTGGTGCGCTCGGAGCGCCGCGACGGACGGCTCCGGCTCAGCGCCGACGCGGCGGCGGTCGAGCTGCTGCTCGACGAATTACGCCAGGCGGTGCTGCAAGGCGCCGGCGGTGCTCAACCTGGTGGTGCCAGCACGACGGGGAGCGACCGGACGCCGGCGACCGTCGTCGACCGGACCCGCTCCGCCACTCCGGTGACCGCGTAGCGCGGGAAGCGTCCGAGGAACTCCTCCACGAAGATCCGGGCCTCCAGGCGGGCCAGGCTCGCGCCGAGGCAGACGTGCTCGCCGAAGCCGAAGGCGACGTGCATGGGGTTGGCGGGCCGGCGCACGTCGAAACGCGCCGCGTCGTCCCCGAAGACCCGTTCGTCGCGGTTCCCGGACGCGTACAGCATGCAGAGATAGTCCCCGGCGGCGATGGGGACGCCCGCCACCGCCACGTCCTCGGTCGCGGTGCGGCAGAAGGCGTGGACCGGGGTGACCCAGCGCAGGCACTCCTCCACTCCCCCCGGCAGCAGCGATGCGTCCTCGGCGAGGGCGGCGCGTTGCGCGGGGTGCTCGTGCAGGACGACGGCAGTTCCCGACAACAGCGTCCGGGTGGTCTCGTTCCCGGCCACCAGCAACGTCAGCAGGAACATGAACAATTCCTCGTTGCTGAGCGGGCATCCTCCGACCTCACTGCCGACGAGCAGCGAGACCAGATCGTCTGCGGGGCGGGCCCTCTTCGAGCGGATGTGCCCGACGATGAAGCCCGAGAGCTCACCGAGCGCAGCCATCGTCTCGTCGGGCGGCAGGTCGGGCGACTCAATGGCGGCATCGGACCAGCGGCGGAAGTCCTCCCGGTCCGACTCCTCGATCCCCAGAAGCTCTGCGATCACGGTGAGCGGGAACGGCGCCGCAAGCGTGGCGACGAAATCGATCTCCTCGCGTGTCTCGACGGCGTCGAGCAACGTCGACGCCGTCTTGCGGATCGACTCCGCCAGGCCGGCCAAGGCACGCGGGGTGAACCGTCGGTTGACCAGCCCCCGGAAGGCGGCGTGCTCGGGAGGATCCATGTGCAGGATCGAACGCGACGACAACGACGCCTCGCTCCCCCGCAGCGGGTCGTTGACCAGGGCGCCGCGTCCCGAGCAGAAGTGCGCGGGGTCGCGACTGAGCGTGCGGATGTCCTCGTAGCGGCTGATCGCCCAGAAGCCCGGCCCGCACTGCAGGACGGGCTCTTCGGCACGCAGCTGTGCCAGGACGTCGAAGTAGTCGTCCCGGAGGAAGAACGCGGCGTCCCGAGGGTCGACGTCCGAGAGGTCGATCTGGTCGCGCTGGTCCCCGGACACGCTCCGAGCGTACTGTGCTGCGCGATGCGGACGCCCCCTCCCCACGACACCCCGACCTCGGGCGCATGACCGCACCCGCCGAGCCGGAACGCACCGAGCATCGGGGCTCCTCGCCGTACCCCGCCTCACACGAGCACGCCCCCCTGTCGGGCCTGGACGAGTTCCTGATCCACAACGCGCCCTACCCGGTGCGGGTGATGTGGACACCGGATGCCCAGGCCTATGAGCGGGTGTGGTTCACGTGTCAGGACAGGGTCGGCGAGCTCCTGGTCGTGATCGGCCTGGCCTTCTACCCCAACCTGGGCACCGCCGAGGCCTTCGCCATCGTCAACGTGCGCGGACGGCACACGACCGTGCGGGCCCATACACGCTGCCCGGACGACCGTATGGAGATGACGGTCGGCCCCTTCCACTTCGAGATCCTCGAGGCCTTCCGTCGGTGGCGCCTCACGCTCGACGACACCGGGCACGGCATCGCCTACGACATCACCTGGCTCGATACGAAGCGCCCGGTGTTCCGGCAACTCGGTGCCGGCATCATCGTGGGCGGCCGCGCCGTCAGTCCCGTGGCCGGCTACGACGGCTTCGGGCGCCAGGAGGGCTGGGTCGACGCCCACGGCGCGCGCATCGATCTGCGGTCGGCCACGCACCTCGGGACCCGCGACCATCACTGGGGCACGCGCGACGGCGTCGGCGGGCCGGGTCGCTACATGGGGATGCAGCACCCGCACAGCGGCGAGTGGGTCGAGTTCGAGGACTTCGGCATCTGGGGCGACCACGTGCTCTACAACCTCGGCGACGCCCGCAAGCGCAGCGGCACCCTGGCCCGACGCGTGCACCGGATGCGGTTCGAGCCGGAGACCAATCTGCTCCACAGCGGCGAGGTCGATCTCGTGTTCGCCGACGGCGCCGTCAAGACGATGACCTTCGAGCGGCTCGGCAACCAGATCGCGTTCCTTCGCTGCGGCATGTACGGAGGGCCGAACGGTGGCACACCCGACGGCGACGTCTGGCACGGGATGCCGGTGGCCACGGGCGACGAGGTCGTCGTCCACGGCGAGACGTTCGACGTGAACGACCCTGCTGTGCGCAGTCGACTGGCCGGACAGGACCAGCACCACTGCCGGATCACCTGCGACGGCGAGGTGACCTACGGCCTCGTCGAGCCCTACGACACGCTGTGCTACGAGGTCTCCAAGGCCGGCGTGATGGGGTTCTCGCTGCTCGACCCGCTGCCCTGACCGAGGGCGGGCGGCCTCACCCGGCGCCGGAGGAGGCGGACTCCAGCCGGGCCAGCAGGATGTCGCCCATGGGGTTCTGGTGCCGGCGCGTGGCCCCGGTGATCCGCTGGTGCCGATCGTTGATGGCCAGGGCGCGCACGAGGGCGAACACCTCGTGCCACGCCAGGTCCCTCACCTCGTACCCGGTCCGGCGCTCGTAGCGCTCCAGCTCCTCGTCCGGGACGGAGAGGCCGGGAAGGCGACCCCCGAACAAGGCCTCCATCATGAACTCGAGGCCGAAGTGCCACCCGAGGTCCATCTCGCGCGGGCCGAGCGAGGCCAGGTCCCAGTCGAGCACGGCGGTGACGTGCCGCGCCGGATCGAACACGAGGTTGCCCAGGCGGACATCGCCCCACAGGAGGACGGCGTCGCGCTCCTCGGGCACGTGGCGGGCGCACCAGTCGAGCGCCTGCTGCAGCGCCGGCAACGGATCACCCTCTGACGACCATTCGACATAGGCCGCCCAGCGCGCCACCGCGTCGCGGAGCAGCACCCCCGGCAGCACCGCGCCGAGGCCGGCCGACCGCCAGTCGACGGCATGCACGTCGGCCACCACGTCGAGCAGTTGGTCGTGCATGATCCGCTGCCGGGCGGGCCCGGCGTCACGGACGTAGGGGTCGAAGAACGGGGCCGGCCCCGGGATGTCACCCGCCAGGCGCGGCATGGCCAGGAAGGGCGAGCCGATCCACTCGGGATCCGCCACCACGACCGCCGGCGCCGGAGCGGGCACGCCCGACGCGGCCACGGCGTTCTGGACCAGCGCCTGCGGCCCGAGGTCGTAGTCGGGGAACGTCGGCTGCAGCGGCGGCAAGCGCACGACCAGACCAGGATGCCCGGGGCCGATGTCCACCAGGACCGTCTCGTTGGCCTGACCGCCCTGGGCCCGGGCTAGGCCGGTCAGGACCGGCGGCCCACCGGTGGCGGCGCCGGCCGTGCCCGCCAAGTCGCGGACGACATCGGGGAAAGCCTCGACCCAGCCGCGCCAGCCCCGTTTGCAGCGCGGCATCGTCGCGTGTCGCCCCGGTAGCCACTCAGGGAAGGTAGACCACGGCACGCCAGCGGCCGGTCATCTCGGCCCGGCACAACGCCGTGCCGGCGCGCACGGACCACCCGATGACGTCCGGCTCGGCCACCTCGACCGGGGTGCGGACCAGGAGGCCGCGCCGGGCGTGGTCCTGGCGCACCACCCACCCGTCGGGCAGCGCCACGCCCGCCTCGGCCAGCCGGGCCACGGCCTTGCCGCCCGTCGGATGCATGATGCCGATGGTGAGCCCCTCGCTGGCGCGCCGGTCCGTCCTGGGCGGCATCACGGTGGTCATCGTCACCGGCGCCGCGTTGTTGCCGAAGAAGGCGAACAGGCCCGCCCGGGGGTGCACGTCGGAGGCCTCCTCGTCGATCCCGGGCATGAGGTTGATCCAGCCGCTGCCGGCGCTGCGGAGCGCCCGCAATTCCTGGGCCACACCGGCCTCGTCGGGTGGCGTGAACTCAATCGTCTTGGTGCGCCGCGCGCTCACGCGCGCACCCCCGAGACCAGCCGCTCCACGACCTCGGCGGCCGGACGCGCCTCGGCCCGGTGGAACCCGGTCCCGGCGTAGAGGCTCATGCGCCCGGTGTCCCCTTCCCGGGCCGCCGCGGCGCGCAGCGGCCGGGTGGCGTTGTTGATCTCGGGGTAGGCGGCCGGCGCACCGGGGTGCTCCCGGACCATGGTGTTGACGAGTGCCCGGGCCCGCCGCCCGCTGAAGGCCCGCGTGAGCGCCGTCCCGGTGAACGTCGCGGCGGCCAGCGCATCCTTCACGACACCCGGCGCGCCGCTCTCGGGACAGCGCAGGAACGCCGTGCCCGCCTGGACCAGGTCCGCGCCCCGGGCCAGCAGGTCGGCCACGTCCTCGGGACCACCCACTCCGCCAGCCGCCACCAGGGGAAGCAGCGTGCGCCGTCGCACCGCCGCCAGCAGCGCCCGCACGGGCCTGTCCTCGTCGGCGCGGTCCTCGTTCACCAGGCTGCCCCGGTGCGCGCCGGCCTCGGCACCCTGGAGGGCCAACGCGTCCGGTCCGGCGCGGAGGGCGAGCGACGCCTCCTCGGGAGTCGTCACCGTGACCATGACGACGGAGCCGGCCGCCTGCAGCCCGCGGACGACGTCGGCCGAGGGGATCCCGAAGGTGAAGCTGACCACCGCGGGTGGAGCGGCCAGCACGGCACCGACCTTGTCGGGGTACTGGTCGTCGTCCCATGCTGCCTGGCCGAGCGCCGCCCCGACGGCGGCGGCGTCGGGCTCCAACGCGGCGAGGTAGGCGGCGAGCCCGAGGGGGTCGCCCGTCGGCCCGCCCGGGACGAACAGGTTCACGCCGAAGTGCTCCACCCCGGCCGCCCGCACGGCCGCCATGTCGTCGGCGAGCGCGGGCGCCGTCTTGTACCCGCCGGCCAGGAAGCCGAGCGCACCGGCGCGGGCGCACGCGACCACGAGGTCGACCGTCGAGGGGCCGCCGGCCATCGGCGCCACGACGAGGGGCCAGCGGCAAAGCTCCCGCCACCATGAAGTCGGAGTCACCCCCGCACTCTTACCCACCGCACCGACCGACCGCTACGGTGGGCCACCCGTGGACCTCGACCTCGTCGACACGCTGCGCAGCACCGGTGCGGCCCGCCAGTTCCATCCCGACCCCGTCGACGACGTGGTGCTGGCCCGCCTCCTCGACACGGCCCGCTTCGCACCGAGCGGAGGCAACCGGCAGGGCTGGCGCGTCATCGTCGTGCAGGACCCCGCCGCCCGCACCGCGCTGCGCGATCTGTACCTGAGCGGCTGGTACGAGTACCTCGCCATGGTGGCCGCAGGCCTGGTGCCCTGGGCGCCCGTGACCGACCGCGCCGCCGAGGAGGCGGCAATTGCCGGCGCCGGGTCGTTCGCCGAGGCCGGCGCGGCGTCGCCGGGCTTCGCCGAGACGCTCCATGCCGCGCCCGCCCTCCTGCTCGTCCTGGCCGACCTGGCCGCGCTCGCCGCCGTCGACCGCGACCTGCCGCGCTACACGCTGGCCGGCGGTGCCTCCATCTACCCCTTCGTGTGGAGCCTGCTGCTCGCCGCCCGGGCCGAGGGGCTCGGTGGTGTCATGACGACCATGCCGGTGCGCCGAGAGGACGACGTGCGCGCCCTGTTCGGCATTCCCCCGACGGTGGCGGTGGCCGCGCTGGTGGCGCTGGGCCGGCCCGTGACCGCTCCCCGCCGGCTGCGCCGGGCGCCGGTCAGCTCCTTCGCCTGGTTCGACCGCTTCGACGGCACGCCCGTCCCCCAACCCTGACCGGCACGCAGGGCCCTGACCGGCACGCAGGGGCACAGGGGCGCACGCGCACCGGCCACGCTCCCTGGGCTGGCGGTTTGGGGCGCGCTGCGCCCGCCGTGCTCAAATGGCCCATGGCCCAGAACGTCCTCGGCGAAGCACTCGAGCCCTGCAATTTCGATCCGGTCACCGGGTTCTACCGGGACGGGTGCTGCACGACCGGGGCCGAGGACGTCGGCGTCCACACGGTGTGCACGCGGGTCACCGCGGAGTTCCTTGCCTTCTCGGCCTCGGTGGGCAACGACCTCTCGACGCCGCACCCCGAGTTCGGCTTCCCCGGCCTGCAGCCCGGGGACCAGTGGTGCCTCTGCGCGCCCCGCTGGCAGGAGGCGTTCGAGGCGGGCATGGCACCACCGGTCGTGCTGGCCTCCACCCACGCCGCCACCCTCGAATGGGTGCAGCTGGGCGACCTGGTGGCGCACGCCATCTAGTCTCGCCGTCGACGTCGTCCCACGGAGGTCAGGCATGGCACAGAGCCCGCAGCACACGGTCGTCAGCGTGGACCGGGTCATCAACGCGCCGGCGGCGTCACTCTTCGCCGTCGTGGCCGACGCCTCGCGTCACCCCGAGATCGACGGCTCCGGTCAACTGGTCAAGGTCAAGGACGGCGAGAACCACCAGCTCGCGCTGGGCTCGACCTTCGGCATGTCGATGAAGATGGGCGTGCCCTACTCCGTCACCAACACCGTGGTGGAATTCGAGCAGGACCGGCGCATCGCGTGGCAGACCGTGCTGGCGGGTCGGTTCGGCCACTTCCTCGGCGGGCGGGTCTGGCGCTACGAGTTCGAACCGGTGGACGGCGGGACGAAGGTCACGGAGTCGTGGGACCTCAGCCGCGACAAACAGGCGTTCTTCTTGAAGAATCCCAAGATCGGCCAGCACACCGCCACCGGCATGTCCAAATCGCTCGACCGGCTGGCCGCCGTGGTCGGAGCGTGATGATCGACATCGACGCCGCCTGGGAGAAGCGGATCCTCCCGGCCCTGAGCGAGTACACGACGATCCCGTGCCTCTCCCCCGCCTTCGACCCGGACTGGGAGGAGCGCGGCGCCATCGCGGCGGCGGCCGCGCTGTTGGCGGCCTGGGTCACGGACCAGGAGCCTGCGCTCGCGGTCGAGATCGTGACGCTGCCGGGCCGCACGCCCCTCCTGCTGATCGACAACGGCGGCAGCGGGGACCCCATCCTCGTGTACGGCCACATGGACAAGCAGCCGCCTCTCGGCGAGTGGCGCAGCGGCCTCGGGCCGTGGGAGCCGGTGCGCGAGGGCGACCTCCTCTACGGGCGCGGGACCGCGGACGACGGCTACGCGACGTTCGCCGCCGCGACAGGTCTGGTGGCGGCGGGCGGCGGGCAGGGCCGCGTGCTCGTCCTCATTGAGGCCAGCGAGGAGAGCGGCAGCCCCGACCTGGCCGCGCACCTGGAGAACCTCAAGGAGCGCATCGGCACGCCGCGGCTCGTGATCTGCCTCGATTCGGGTGGCCTCAGCTACGACCGCTTGTGGTTGACGTCGTCGCTGCGCGGCAACGTGGTCGCCACGGTGAAGGTCGACGTGCTGACCGAAGGCATCCACAGCGGGCAGGGCGGTGGCGTGGTCCCGTCCTCGTTCCGCATCCTGCGCCGGATCTTGTCGCAGATCGAGGACGAGACGGATGGCCGCATCCTCCTGCCGGAACTGCAGGGGGCGGGGATCCCCGACGCGCACCGGGCCAACCTCACCGCGCTGGCGGCCGAGTTCCCCGACAGCGCGGCGCCCGTCGTCGACGGGTTGCACCTGCTCACGCCAGACCCCGTCGACCGCCTGGTCGCCCGGACCTGGGGTGCCGCCCTGGAGGTGACCGGCGCCGACGGGCTGCCCAAGCCGCAGGACGGCGGCAACGTGCTCCGGCCGTCCACCACGCTGAAGTTCTCGCTCCGGCTGCCGCCGGACGTCGACGCGCAGGTGGCCACCGACGCGCTGATCTCGGCCATCCGCACCGACGAGGGGGCGCACGTCACCATCGACATGGAGGCGGCGGCCCAGGGGTGGATCGCCCCGCCGCTGGAGCCGGGCATCGCGGCGACGCTGTCGGCCGTCTCGAAGGAGCGCTTCGGGCGCGAGCCGGGCTACGTCGGCGAGGGAGGCTCCATCCCGTTCCTGGCCGATCTCCAGCGGGGCTTCCCCGGCACCCAGTTCGTGGCGACCGGCGTCCTGGGCCCGCACTCCAACGCCCACGGGCCCAACGAGTCGCTGCACATCCCGATGGGCAAGGCCGTCACGCACGCCGTCGCCGCGCTGGTGCAATGACCGACGGCCCGCTCGCCGGCAAGGTCGCCCTCGTCACGGGGGGCAGCCGCGGGCTGGGGCGCTCCATCGTGCTGGCGTTCGCCGACGCCGGAGCGGATGTCGTCGTCACCAGCCGCAAGCTCGAGGCCTGCCGGGAGGTGGCCGCCGCGGTCGAGGCCAAGGGCCGACGCGCGCTGTCCGTGGCCTGCCATGTCGGGCACTGGGACGAGATCGACGGCCTGGTGGAGCAGGCCTATGCCGCCTTCGGGCGCGTCGACGTGCTGGTCAACAACGCCGGCATGTCGCCGCTGTACCCCGACCTCACCTCCGTGAGCGAGGACCTCTGGGACAAGGTGATCGGCGTCAACCTGAAAGGGCCGTTCCGGCTCACCGCGCTGGTCGGCACGAGAATGGCCGACGGCCCGTATGGTGGATCCATCATCAACGTCTCGAGCACCGGCTCGCTCCGCCCCGCGCCTGACATGCTGCCCTACGACGCCGCCAAGGCGGGCCTGAACACCTTGACCGAGGGCTTCGCCAAGGCCTTCGGGCCGACGGTGCGGGTCAACTGCATCATGGCGGGCCCCTTCCTCACCGACATCGCCGAGAACTCCTGGGGCCCGGCGGCCCGGGAGCACGGCATGCCCCGCCACGCGCTGGGACGCGCCGGCGAGCCCGACGAGATCGTCGGTGCCGCGCTCTACTTCGCCACGGACGCGTCCTCCTACACGTCCGGGGCCATCCTGCGAGTCGACGGAGGGATCCCATGAGCGACCTCGACACTGCGGACTTCTGGTTCGACCCGCTTTGCCCGTGGGCCTGGATCACCTCGCGCTGGATGCTCCAGGTCGAGCAGGTGCGCGACATCCACACCCGGTGGCACGTGATGTCGCTGGCCATCCTGAACGCGGGCCGGGACGAGCTGTCCGACGAGTACAAGGCGCGCATGGCCCGGGCCAAGGGGCCGGTGCGCGTCTGCATCGCCGCCGAGCAGCTGCAGGGGCCCGACATCCTGCTCCCCCTCTACACGGCGATCGGCAACCGCTTCCACCTGGAGCAGCGGGGACGGGCCGAGGGTGAGGCCGAGACGGTCATTGCCGAGGCGCTGGCCGAGGTCGGCCTGCCGGCGTCGCTGGCCGGCGCCGCCACCTCCGAGGAATACGACGAGGCCCTGGAGGCCTCGCACCGGGCCGGGATGGACCCCGTCGGCACCGAGGTGGGCACGCCGGTCATCCACTACAACGGGCTTGCCATCTTCGGCCCGGTGGTGACGCCCGCGCCCAAGGGGGAGGCGGCGGGACGGCTGTGGGACGGCGTGTTGCTCTGCACCGGGACCGACGGCTTCTTCGAGTTGAAGCGCACCCGGGACCGGAGGCCGAGCTTCGACTGACGTCAGGCCGCCCGCCGGCAGGCCCGAACTCCGGCGTCAGGCCGGCCGGTTGCGCAAGTGGGGCAGGCGGCGCTTGCGTTCGCGCTGCTCGTCCAGCACGCCTTGCAGGTCGCGGAACACGTCCCGGGCCTCGGTGGCCCGGTTCCGCCGCTCCTCGGGATCCGCCGTCAGGTTGTGCAGCTCCCACGCCGGCTCGGCCGGAGGGGAGGCGAAGGGGTTCGGCGGCAACCCGTGCGCCTGGTCGAACTCGTCGAGCCGCTCGTAGTAGTGGTTGAGCTTCCAGACCTCGGCCCCGCCGTCGGCGCCGGTGGGCAGGCTGGTGATCACGGACTCGACGTGCGAGGGAAACGGCACGGGTTCGTAGGCCTCGCCGCTGACCAGACCGAGATGCGACAGGCCCCGACCGACGTCGTCCTCGGTCATGAAGTAGAGGGGCTCGGCCAGCGAGTCGGCCGTGACGGACCCCCGCAGCACAGGGCTGAGATCGCGACCAGGGAGCGCCTGGGTCTCGTCGTGTTCCACGGCGACGATCGCCGCGGCGCGCTCGACGTCGATCCCCGCCAGGCCCAGGAGGGTCGGCAGCAGGTCGACGTGGCTGGTCGGTGTCTGCACGCCCTCGGCAGTGGCGGCGATGCCCGGCCCGCGCACCAGGAGCGGGACGCGGATGGCCTCGTCGTACGCGTTGTACCACTTCTGCATCAGGCCGCCGTGGGCGCCCACGAGATCGCCGTGGTCGGAGGTGAACACGACCACGGTGTCCTCGGCCATGCCCGACTGCTCCAGCGACTCGAGGATGCGGCCGATGGCCCGGTCCACCAGCTTGTGCAGGTAGTAGTAGAGGCGCCGGTAGGACTCATCGGTCGGCTGCTCGTAGAGCATGGCGGGCCACGCCTTGACGAACGCCTCCTGACACGCGGGTCGCCCGGCGAAGGAGTCCGCCTGCGACGGCGCCTCGGGGATGGCCGGCAGCGTGTCGTCGTCGACCGGCGGGTAGCCGAGCAACGTCTGCCAGCCGAAGCCGTTGAAGGCGATGTCGTGCGGGTTGACGAAGGATGCCACCGCCAGCCACGGTCCTTCACGGCGGGCCGCCGCCAGGTCGCCGAAGAGCTCGACGACCTGTTCGGCGAAGACGCCGTCGCGCACCACGCCACAGTCCGCCTTCGCCGCGCCGTGCGGCTCACGGCCGATCCAACCCGAGAACCCGTAGGGATCGAGCCGGTCCGCGCCCTTGTAGGCGGCCACCGCCTCGGGGATCGGCGCGCCGGTCTCGTCGGACGCCATGAGGCCCTCGTGCGTGCCGGGGATCATCAGGTCGGCGTGCGAGATGTGCCACTTGCCGCGGTAGTGGGTCTCGTAGCCGCCGGCCCGGAACCAGTCCCCGAGCGTCGGGACGGAGTTGGGGTCGAGCCACCGCATGTCCGGGTCGTTGGCCTGCTTGGCCATGCCGTCGGTGTTCGCCGCGCCGTGCAGCGAGGGGTACTGGCCCGTGAAGAGCGTCGTGCGGCTGGGCAGGCAGGCTGTCGAGCCGGCGTAGTGCCGGTGGAACTCGAGAGCGCCGTCACGGATGGACTGGCGGGCGGCGAGCTGCTCGCGGCGAAAGCGCGCGAGCGACTCGCCCTCGTAGGGAGGCGGGTAGCGCTCCTCGTCCGTCATGATCACGAGGATGTTCGGCGAAGTCACGCGGGCAAGTTACACGCCCGTTGAGGCCGGCCGGGAGCGCTCAGTAGTAGCCCCGCATGAGCTCGACGGACCAGGGCGGCTGGCGCACATCGGCGCCGGGTGGCTCGAACTCCCGCATGTAGGGCTTGACGTCGAGCACCGGCGAACCGTCGATGGCGTCGAGACCCTGCACCTGCAGGTCGAGACCGTCGAGGCCCAGGAGCCGGCAGGTCGACACGCCGAGGCGGTTGGCCCGCATCTTGGCCCGTTGCGCGAACATGCCCACCTCGGGCCAGTCCGGGTTCCCCCTCGGCCGCCGGGCGCCCGACTGCACGTCGGCAGGATCGACCCGGTGGAATTGGAAGACCACCACCAGGTGGGAGAAGGCGCCGAGCCCGGCGACCGCCTCCTCGCCGAACTGGGCTTCGTCGAGGCGGATGACCGCCCGCACGCCGCCCCAGTCGTCGTCGATCGGCTCGGAGCGGCCACCGACGACGACTCCCACCGGCTCCAGCGTGATCACGAGCGCCAAAGGTAGCTTTTGCGGGTGGGGACAGGGACCCAGGGCCGGGAGCGCGGCGACTGACAGCGTCCGTCATCACCGCCAACGAGCTGCGCCGGCGGGTGCGCGACCGCTCAGCAGTGATCACCTGCCTCGTGGCGCCTCTCGCCATCGCCGCCATTCTCGGCTTCGCCTTCGCGGGGAACGTCTCGCGCGCCGCGGTGCCGATCGGCGTCTCCGGCACCACGCCGGCCCTGTTGCGCGCCGCCGTGCAGGCGAGCCAGCTGCCGGGCAACGTCGACGTGCGGCTCGTCCCCGACGCGGCCGCGGTCACGCGCGAGGTGGGCGACGGCATGCTGGCCGGCGGCGTGATCGTCCACTCCAGCCCACACAGCCTGTCGCACCTCCTCATTCCGATGGTGGCGCCGGGCGCCACACCCTCGCCCGGCTTCGACGTCGTGGGCCGGGCCGACGCCGTGCTCGGCCAGGAGTACGCCGAGTCGGTGGCGGCCGGGCTGGCCAGCCGGCTCTACGCCGGTCGCCTCCGGCCGGGGACGGCCACCGACCTCGCCGCCATCTCCGTCTCGGCCAGCACGCTCGGCAACGGCGGCAAGGCGGTGCTCGACTACTTCGCGCCGTCGATCGCCGTCGTCTTCCTCTTCATCGGGAGCGGCCTCGGGATGCGGTCCCTCCTGCTGGAGCGCTCCACGGGGACCCTGGCGCGGTTGGCTGCCGCGCCGGTCCGGCCGAGCGCCATCGTGTGGGGGAAGCTGGTGGCCATCGGCGCCACCGGGCTGGCGTCCATCCTGCTCGTGTGGGGCGCCACGGCAGCGGCCTTCGGGGCGGACTGGGGCGCCCCGCTCGGGGTGCTCCTGATGTGCGTCGGGGCCACCGCCGCCATGTGCGGCCTCGGCGCATTCCTCACCTCGTTCGCCCGGACGCCCCAGGAGGCCTTCGCCGCCTCCCTCGTGGTCGGCCTCCTGCTGGCCTTGCTGGGCGGCAACCTGCTCCCGCCCGGCGCCCTGCCCGAGGCGCTCCAGGTGCTCAGCCTGGGGACGCCCAACGGCTGGGCCCTGGTCGGATTCGGGCGCCTGGCGCTGCTGGGGGACCCGGTGTCCTCGGTCCTCGGCCCGTTCCTCGTCCTCTGCCTGATCGCGCTCGTCACCGGGGGCCTGGCCATGGCCCGGGTGCGGACGATGGTGACCCCGTGATCCCCATCGTCCGCGTGAACCTGCGGCGTGCCGTCGGCGACCGGCGCCTCCTCTTCGTCGCCACCGCGTTCCCGGTGCTCTTCATTCTCGTCACCGGGCTCCTGGCGGGGAGTCCCAAGGAGCCGATCGGGCTCGTCCATCCACCGCCGCGCCTGGTCGACCTGGTGCACGAGACCGGCGACCTGAAGGTGCGGATCGAGCCGAACCGGGCCCAGCTGGGAGACGACATTCTGCGCGGACGGGTCGTGGCCGGGCTCGTCGGGCTCCCGGCGGCGCCGGGCGCACAGCGGGTCGCCTTCATCAGCGAATCCGCCTCGACCAGTGCCGTTCAGGCCCGCACCGACGTCGTGGCGCTCCTCGATCTCATGGCGGCCGAGGGCACGCGCACGACCGTGACCGACGTCACGCTCGCCCACACCGCGGTGCCGGCCGCGCTCAGCCCGTTCTCCTACGTGGCGCCGGCCGACCTCGTGCTGTTCCTCGGCATCACGGTGCTGCTCCTGTCCTCGGGGGTGGTGGAGTCGCGGCGTCTGGGCCTCATGCAACGGCTGGCCGCGGCGCCCGTGCGGCGGCGCTCGGTGGTGGCGGCCCTGATCACGACGAGCCTGTGCGTCGCCGCCGTGCAGAGCCTCGGGCTCCTCGTGGTGGGCAAGCTCATCTTCGGCGTGCACTGGGGCAATGCCGCCGCCGTGTTCCTCGTCCTGGCCACATTGTCGCTCGCCTATGCCGGTGCGGCCGCGCTGGTCAGCATGCGCTCGCGCACCGAGGAGCAGGCCATCTCCCTGGCCGTCGTGCTCGGCATTTTGGGCGGGCTGCTGGGCGGATGCATGTACTCGCTCCAGGTGGTCGGTCCGGTGGTCCGCGACGTGGGCCACGTCGTCCCGCAGGCCTGGGCCATGGACGCGTTCGTGAAGCTGATCTACGACCACGACGGGCTCACCGCCGTGCTGCCCGAGGTGGGCGCGCTCGCCATGTTCGCCTTCGTGCTGTGCGCGCTGGCCTGGCGGGCCTACGCGCGGACGGTGTACTCGCCGGGGTGAAAGCGCCGGGTCAGCCGGCGGAACTTCCAGGTGTGGTCCGGCCACAACGTCGTGTTGCGGCCCCGGTGGTCGAGATACCAGCTGCCGCAGCCACCCTCGACCCAGACCGAGTGCGCGAGCCGCGCCTGCAGGCGCTCGTTGAACCGCCGCTGCACCGCCGGCTTGACCTCGACGACCCGCACGCCGGGCCGCTGCAGGAAGGCCAGCGCGCTGGCGATGTAGTTGATATGCGACTCGATCATGTAAATCATCGAATTGTGGGCCAGCGTCGAGTTGGGACCGATCATCAAGAAGAGGTTGGGGAAGCCGGCGACCGTGGAGCCGGCATAGGCCTCGACGCCGTTTGCCTTCCAGTGCTCGGCGAGGCGGACGCCGTCGCGACCCACGATGTGCTCGGCGTAGGGTGGCTCGGCGGCCTCGAATCCCGTCCCCATGATCACCACGTCGACCGGACGGGCGATGCCGTCGTGCCCCACAACCTCGTGCGCGGTGAACGACGCCACTGCTGACTCCACCACTTCCACGTTGGGCCGGGTGAGCGACGGGTAGTAGTCGTCGGAGAGCAGCAGGCGCTTGCAGCCCGGCTGATAGTGCGGGACCAGCTTCTGGCGCAGCGCCTCGTCGGGCACCTGTTTGGCCAGGTGGTCGAGCGCAGCTTTGCGGACGGCAGCCTTGCGCCGCTCCCCGTGGCCGACGAAGACGGAGAGCAGGGCCTCGAACATGGCGTAGATGCGGAGCCGCGAGAGCCGCTGGAGCCAGGGCGCCCGGCGGTACGCCAGCTTGCGCAGGCCCGAAACGGGCCGGTCCCGGCGGGGGACGACGAAGGGCGGCGTCCGCTGATGCAGGTAGAGGTGCTCCACGACGGGCGCGATCTGCGGCACGAACTGCACCGCGGAGGCCCCCGTCCCCACCACGCAGACGCGCTTGCCCGTCAGGTCGAAGCCGTGCTCCCAGCGTGCCGAGTGGAAGACCTTGCCGCGGAAGTCGTCCAGGCCCGGGAAGTCCGGGATGGACGGCTCGCTCAACGACCCGGTGGCCCACACGAGGACGGGCGCGGCGTACTCGTCTCCCCCCGCGGTGCGCACGACCCAGCGGGCGCCGGCGTCGTCCCAACGCGCCTCCTCGACGGCCTGGCCGAAGTGGAAGAAGCCGCCCACGTCGAAACGGTCGACACAGTCGCGCATGTAGTCCCAGATCTCGCTCTGCGAGGAGAAGGCGCGCGTCCACCCGGGATTGAGAGCGAAGGAGAAGGAGTACAGGTTGGAGGGGACGTCGCAGGAGGCGCCGGGGTAGGAATTGTCCCGCCAGGTGCCACCGAGGTCGTTGCCCCGGTCGAGGACCACGAAGTCGTCGACGCCCATGGAGCGCAGGCGAGCCGCCATGCCGATGCCGGAGAAGCCGGCGCCGACGACGACCACACTGTGCTCGCTGGTCACGGTGTGGAGGCGACGAACGACGCCACGACGGCGGCCAGCTCCTCCCCGCAGTCCTCCTGCAGGAAGTGCCCGCCGCCCACGATCGTCGTATGGCGCTGCCCCTGCGCCCCGGGGATCCGCTCCTTGAGGTTGCGGTCGGCCCCCTTGGTGATGGGGTCACCGTCGCTGAAGGCGCAGAGGAAGGGCCGGTCGAAAGCGGCCAGGCCCACCCAGGCGGCCACGTTGGCGTCATGGGCGGGGTCGTCGGGCCGGGACGGGACAAGGAGCGGGAACTGGCGTGCCCCCGCCTTGTAGGACTCGTCGGGGAAGGGGGCGTCGTAGGCCGCTTCGACCTCGGGCGGCACCGGCTTGGCACACCCGCCGCGGACGATGCCGCCGGTCGGGAACACGTCGACCTCCTGGGAGAACTTCTGCCAGGCGAAGAAGGCGTCACCCGGATTGGTGTCACCGGTGGGGAGAAAGGTGTTGGCGGCCACCACCCGGGCGAAGCGCGCCGGGTGCTCTCCGACCAGGCGCAGACCGATAAGGCCGCCCCAGTCCTGCCCCACCAGGGTGATGTCGGTCAGGTCGAGCCGGTCGAAGAGCAACTCGCGCATCCACTCGACATGGCGGGCGAAGGTGTAGTCGGCACGCGCCGCCGGCTTGTCCGAACGCCCGAAGCCGACCAGGTCGGGCGCCACGATCTGCAATCCGGCACCGGTCAGGACCGGGATCATGGTGCGGTAGAGGTACGACCACGACGGCTCGCCGTGCATGAGCAGCACGACGGGCGCCGAGGGATCCCCCTCCCGCAGGTAGTGCACCCGCAGCGTGCCCCCCTCGGCGTCGGCGACCTCCGCGTAGTGGGGGGCGAAGTCGTAGCCGGGCAGGTCAGCGAAGCGGTCGTCGGGCGTGCGGAGTGTCTGCATGCAGGGGGGAGCCTACGCCGTCGGGGCCGGGGGGTCGCCCGGTCCGGCGACGCGTGCAGGCCCGTCGCCACGCCCGTAGCCTGACAGCGACGTCACCGAACACCCGCCGAAGGGACACGCACCATGGCACTCTCGGACGCCCAGGACTACGACCCGTTCAACGCATTTGACGACGTCGTGGCGGGGACGACGCGGGACCCCTACCCCGAGCTCGTCACGCGCCGCCGTGAGACGCCGGTGCACAAGGGGCTGACCATCTCCCCCGAGGCTCTGCCCGATGGGATCGACGTCGAACCGGGTTGGATCGCCTACCGCTACGACGACTGCTCGCGGATTCTGCGTGATGCCAAGACGTTCACCTCGACCGGCTACGACGTGACGATCGGCATGGTGATGGGCCACATGATCCTCGGCATGGACGACCCCGAGCACCGCAACCACCGCAACCTGGTGGCCCACGCGTTCCGCGAGAAGGCGCTGGCCCGCTGGGAGCCCGAGTTCATCCGCCCCATCATCGACGAGCAGATCGACCGCTTCGCGGCCGACGGTGAGGCCGACCTCGTCCGCCAGCTGACCTTCGAGTTCCCGGTGCGGGTCATCGCTCGCCTGCTCGGGCTGCCCGAGGAGGACTTCCCCCAGTTCCAGCGCTGGTCGGTGGAGCTCATCGGCCTGGTGGCCGACATCGACCGGGGCCTGGCCGCGTCGGAGGCCTTGCGCGACTACTTCGCCGCTGTCGTGGCCGAGCGACGGTCCCACCCCGCCGAGGACGTCATCAGCGACCTGGTGGCCGCCGAGGTGGACGGGGAGAAGCTGACGGACGAAGCCATCTACTCGTTCCTGCGCCTGCTGCTGCCGGCGGGAGCCGAGACGACCTACCGCTCCTCGGGCAACCTGCTCTACCTGCTCCTCACGCATCCCGAGCAGCTCGAGGCGGTGCGAAGCGACCGCTCGCTCCTGCCCCAGGCCATTGAGGAGGGCCTGCGCTGCGAGCCACCGCTGCTCACCATCAACCGGACCACGACGTGCGAGGTCGAGATCGCGGGCGTCACCATCGGAGCCGGCGAGAGCATCACCCCCCACATCGGCTCGGCCAACCACGACGAGAGCCGCTGGGACGACCCCGAATCGTTCGACATCTTCCGGCCGGCCGTGCCGCACATCGCGTTCGCGCACGGCCCGCACATGTGCCTCGGCATGCATCTCGCCCGGCTCGAGACCCGCGCGCTGCTCAACCGCGTGTTCGACCGGCTGCCGGATGTCGCACTGCGGCCGGGTGACGACGATCCCCACATCCGCGGGGACGTGTTCCGCTCCCCCACGTCGCTGCCGGTGACCTTCCGCGCCGCCCCGACGCGGGCCTGACCTCCCGCTCAGCCGATCTGGCGCATCTCCACCTGGTCGCCCCGGGCGATGAGCACGGTCGACACCAGGGACGGCGGGAACAGCCCGTGGCCGACGACGCCGGGGGCGGCATCGAGCCGGGCGGCCAGCGCCGCAGGGTCGTCCACGTCGCCGTGGTAATCGGCGAGCACCCCCCCGTCGGGCGTCGGGGGCGCCTGCCGCACCACGGCGTCGGGAAGCTCCCGCAGGGTCGCCCCGAGGCCGAAGGCCAGGAGCTCGAGCGGCACCGGGGCGTGCAACCGCTCCACCGGCTTGTCGGACGACACGATGACGACGAAGCGATCGGCGGCGGCGGCCACGATCCGCTCGCGGGTCTGGGCCCCGCCGGCCCCCTTGATGAGCCAGCCGTCCGGAGCCACCTGGTCGGCGCCGTCGATGGCCAGGTCGAGCCGGTCGATGTCGGTGAAGGGCTTGACGATCAGCCCGTGGGCGGTGGCCTGTTGCTCGGTGGCGGGCGACGTGGCGGCACAGACGATGTCGAGCCGCCGCGCGCCGAGGACGGGCACCAGCTCGGCCACCGTCGAACCCGTCCCGAGCCCGACCAGCATGCCGCCCTCGACCATGGCCGCGGCGGTCTCCGCCGCGGCGCGCTTCTCGGCCCTGAGGTCAGCCCCCGTCACGACCGGCCCGCACTCAACTGCGCGGGACGTCCTTCCAAGGGAGGTCCTTGTCGTTGCGGACGTCGCCCGGCAGGCCGAGCACCCGTTCGCCCAGGATGTTGCGCATGACCTCGGAGGTGCCGCCCTCAATGGAGTTCGCACGTACCCGCAGGAACATCTTGCGGACGTCGGGCGAGCCCATGCCGACGAGGTCGGGCCGCACCATGGGGTAACCCGCCGGGAAGAGCATGGCGTCGGCGCCCAGCAGGTCCATGCAGAGGTCGTAGATCCGCTTGTTCTCCTCGGCGAAGGCCAGCTTGGCGACCGACCCTTCGGGACCGGGGGTCCCCGCCTTGCGGGTCTGGGCGGCGCGGGCGTTGGTCATCGACAGCGCCTCCATGCGGATGTAGCTCGAGACGACCCGATCGCGCAGTGCGAGCGCATGGGGGGAGGTGTCGCCCTGCCAGCGCTCCTTCCAGAGCTTGATGACCTCGGCCACCGGTCCGCCGCCGCGGCGCCCGACGCCACCACCGATGGAGACCCGCTCGTTCATGAGCGTCGTCACCGCCACCCGCCAGCCCTCACCCTCACCGCCGATGCGGGCCGAATCGGGCATCCGCACGTCGGTGAAGAAGACCTCGTTGAACTCGGCCTCGCCCGTGATCTGGAAGAGCGGCCGCACCTCGACGCCCGGTGCCCTCATGTCGACCAGGAACGCCGTCATCCCCTTGTGCTTGGGGACATCAGGGTTGGTGCGCGCCACGATCAGGCCGAACGACGAGATGTGCGCCAGCGTGGTCCAGACCTTCTGTCCGTTGAGCAGCCACTCCTCGCCGTCACGTTCGGCCCTGGTCGACAGCCCCGCGACGTCGGAGCCCGCCCCGGGCTCGCTGAACAGCTGGCACCAGATCTCCTCGCCGCTGAAGAGCGGACGCAGGTAGCGCTCCTTCTGCTCCGGCGTCCCGTGGGTGGCGATCGTGGGCGCGCACATGCCGTAGCCGATTGGATTGCGCAAGCCGGACGACGGCGCGCCGGCGGCGTTGAGGCGGGACTGAGCCCGTTGCTGGTCCCGCGGCGTCAGGCCGAGGCCGCCGGAGCCGGGCGGGAAGTGCAGCCAGGCCAGGCCGCGGTCGAACTGCTCGCCGAGAAACTGCTGGGGCGGCGTCGTGCCCGGCGGGAAGTCGGCCACCAGGCCATCCACCAATTCGTCGACGTTCGGACTCATGCCCGCACCCTATAGCGTGCTCTCGTGCGGGCACCTGCTGAACCCGGACGGATCCGGCACCACCTCACCTTGTGCGTCCGCGGCGCGGCCCGGGGAACGACGGCGTGGTGACCGCGTCGGTGACGCTGCCCGACGGACGGGTCCTGGCGTACGAGGAGTACGGCGTCCCCACCGGCTTCCCGGTCCTGAGCTTTCACGGCGGCCTCAGCTCACGGCTCGATGCCGCTCCGGCGCACGAGGCGGCGGTGGCCACGGGGGTCCGCCTCGTCGCCCCCGACCGTCCCGGCATGGGCCTCTCGACGTACCAGCCGGGACGCCGCCTGCTCGACTGGCCGGCAGACGTCGCGCACCTGGCCGACGCCCTGGGCATCGAACGCTTCGCCGTGATGGGCTGGTCGGCCGGTGGCCCCTACGCCGCCGTCTGCGCCGCCAAGATGAGCGGCAGCGTGACGGCGGCGGCGCTGCTCTCGAGCGCGGTCCCGCTGGACCAGTACGGGACGACGCGCGGCCTCAGCGTGGAAGACCGGACGCTGTTGTTCCTGAGCCAGCACTCGCCCTGGCTGGCCTCGACCCTCATGAAGGTGAGCATCGTCAACGCCAGCAACGCGCGGCTGTTCCGTGCGATCCTGCGCTCGTTCCCTCCGGCGGATCGCACGGTCCTGACCGAATGGGGCCCGCCCGATCACGCGCTGGCCTTCGTGCGCGAGGCGATGCGCCAGGGCACCGAGGGCTGCGTGCAGGACTACCGGATCTTCGGCGAACCGTGGGGCTTCGACCTCGAGGAGATCCGCACGCCGGTCGACATCTGGGAGGGCGCCGAGGACAACACAGGTCCACCCGCCTACCGGGCGTTCCTCAAACAACACATCCCGCAGGCGACGGTCAACCTGGTACCCGACGAGGGCCACCTCTCCCTGCTCCCCCATCGGGCGGCGGCCATCTTCTCCCTGCTGCTAGGCGACCACAACGCCGAATCCGCTGCACAATGGCGCGTCGGGTAGCCGACGCGCCGCTCAGCTCGCCCTCGCTCTACAGCCCACCCCAGTTGGTGATCTGCACGGGCGCCACGATCGGCGTCCCGACGTCGAACTGGATCTGGTAGTGATCACCCAGCGGGATGTCCCTGGGGTTGCCGGTATAGAGCTGCGCCTTCTTGCCCGGTGACGTGAAGAACACGGTGACAGCGCCCGTGGCCGGGCCGACCTGGGTCTTGCTGAGCGGGATGCCCCACTCGTCGAAGAACTGGCCGAGCGTGAAGCTCTCCGTGGTGCTCGGCGACTCGATATGGATGATCCCGTCGTTGGCGTGCACGTGCAGCCAGTAGAAGCAGCTCCCCGTCTGGACGAAGGGCCCACCGGCTGTTTGGACGGCCTGGAAGCCGGGGATACCGATGCCGTAGGGGATCACCTGGGCCTTGCCGTCGACGAAGATCGTCAGATGCGTGTGGACGTGCAGGACCAACTGCTCGTTCGTCTGACACTGGATGCCGTCCACGTTCTGCCCGGTCGCCGCATTGAGCAGGGTGGCGAGCTTCGGTCCGCTCGGGACCGGGATGGTCTCGGGACCCGGCGTCCCCGCCGGCGGCTGCACCCACGATGCGGACATGGAGGCCGGGATGGGCTCGAGCGCGATGTGCGGGTTCTTCGCCGACGGCGGCGGGGCGCTGTTCGATCCGCCGGTCACCACGACGACGAGCACGACGACGAGCGCGATCACCGCCACGGCACCACCGATCCGGATGCCCATGCGCATCCGCCTCGCCCGCTGTTCGGCGGCGCGCTTTTCGGCCGCGTTGCGCTGGTTCTCCGCTCTGCGCTCGGCCTTCGACTTGCTTTGACTTGTCATTGGGGCGTCAGCGTAGCGAACCAATCCCAGCGGAAGGCATCAACTCGTTCCAGCGGGCCCGCCCACTCGGGGGACTCCCCACCGGCCGTTTCCAGGGCGGCGGAGGCCTGCCAGAGGTCCCCGTCGACGAAGGCGACGGTGATCGTCCTGTCGTGCTCGGCGTCGGTGAACTGCCAGGCTCCGGCCACCCCGGGGTGATCCACGAGCTCCTGACCGTCGACGGGCGGCCCGACCACGACATGGACCCCCTCGGCCGGCCGGAACGGGACCGCCTCGGGCGACACGGCGACGCGGGGCGCGGCCCAGCGGCCGGCCACCTCGAATGGTCCGGACAGCAATGCGCGCCTCGCCCGGAAGAAACGGTCCTCGGCGTACAGCCGTTCTGCCAGCGCGAAGAACTCCGGGACCACGTCCTCGTCACGGAGGAAGTACAACGTCATGTAGTGGAACCGGTCGAGGAGGCTGCCCGTCGCCGACTCGGCCGCACGACAGCGCGGGGAGCGCACCCAACGCCGCCCGAAGTTGATCCCCTCGATGGTGAACTGCTCGGGGAGATGGTCGAGCTGGTGCCAGGCGTTGTAGGCCTCGTGGCCTGAGGGGTCGGTCACCTCGGTGAAGGAGAAGAAGCCCAGCACGTGATGAGGCTACCCGCAGCCCGATGCAAGACTTGGGCCGATGGCGACGACCGCATTCCTCTCCGGACTCCGGGTGCTGGATCTGAGCATCTGGCGCCCCGGGCCCTACACCACGTCGCTGCTGGTTCCCCTCGGGGCCGATGTCCTGAAGGTCGAGCCGCCGGGCGGGGACCCCATGCGGTTCTACCCGGGCCTGTTCGCCGCGGTCAACGAAGGGAAGCGCAGCGTGATGCTCGACCTCAAGGACGAGGCCGGCCGGGCCCGGGCGCTGGAGCTGGCGTCGCAGGCCGAGGTCCTCGTCGAGGGATTCCGCCCCGGGGTGCTGGCCCGCCTCGGGCTCGACCATGCCGCGGTGCAGGCGCTGAACCCGGAGATCGTCTACTGCTCCATCTCCGGTTACGGGCAGGACGATCCGCGCGCCGCGCTGCCCGGTCACGACGTGAACTACCAGGCCTGGTCGGGGGCGCTGACGCCGCAGGGCGGGACAGCCACGCAACTCCCTCCACTCCCGATCGGCGACCTGGCGGCCGGCCTGAGTGCGGCGTTCGGGATCTGCGCAGCCGTCCTGGGCCGCATGGCCACCGGTCAAGGCACGTATCTCGACGTCTCCATGACCGATGTGCTCGCCACCTGGACGGGACCGGCCGGAGCCAGGTCGGCGGACGACGACGCGCCGTCGCCGCCCATCCCGGGATACGGCCTCTTCTCCACGGCCGACGGCGGCCAGGTGGCCCTCGGCGTCATGAACGAACAGCACTTCTGGGTGAGCCTGTGCGGGGAGCTCTCTCTCGGCGCGCTGGCGGAGCTCGGCTTCGAGGAGCGTTGCCAACGGGGCGCCGAACTGCAGCATGCCGTGGCCCAGGCCATCGCACCCGAGTCCCGCGACGAGCTGGTGGCGCGCCTGGCCGCCGCCGGTGTGCCGGTCGCCCCGGTGCTCGACCGCCAGGGGATGCTGGACGCGGCGCCGTTCCCCCGGTTCCCGATCCGCCTCCCGCTGCCGCGGGCCGCGCGGTTCGTCCCCGCGCTCGACGAGCACCGCGGAGAGGGCTTCGCCGAACGCCCCTGACGCCTGCCCGCCGTCACGTGTGCTGTTACGGTCCTGCGGACGCATGACGACACGGATCACGGAACTCCTCGCCGCCAACCAGGCCTACGCCGCCGCACGGGCCAACGTGACGGATCCCAAGCCGAGTCGCCGCATCGCGGTCGTCACCTGCATGGACGCCCGCATCGACGTCTTCGCGGTGCTGGGCCTGCATCTCGGTGAGGCCCACGTCATCCGCAATGCCGGGGGCCGTGTCACGGAGGACGTCCTGCGCAGCCTCGCCCTCTCGAGCGGTGTCCTCGGCGTGGACGCGGCCGTGGTGATGCAGCACACCAAATGCGGGCTCGTCGGCGTGACCGATGCCCAGCTGCGCGAGCTCACGGGAGCCGACCTGGGATTCCTGGCGATCGACGACCACGCGGCCGCGTTGCGCGAGGACGTGGCGCTGCTGGCCGGGACCCCCTACCTGTCCCGGCTGCAGCTGATCGCGGGATTGGTCTACGACGTCGAGAGCGGGGAGCTCGAGGACGTCGTGCACTGGGAGCGCCCGGACTGACCCGGCCGTGCCGCCGATCCGTGTCTCCGAGCAGGGGAATCACGGTGGCGGGCCGCAGACGCCACCGCCGGGCCGGGCCGCGGCCAGGGCACCCGCCCGCCCGGCGCACACCGGCTGTGTGACCAGCCGGGAGTGGGATTACAGTTCAGCGACGCATTCGACCAGATCAGTGCCTACGCGGGCGGCACCCGGCAGGGTGGTCGCAGCCGACCGTGGGCAGACGCCCGGAGCCGACCCTAAGGAGCCCCCATGCCGGCCCACGACACCGCATCCGCCTCACCGTACCGGGACGCACCCCGCACGACCCCCCTGCGCTCGCTGCTCGCCCTGCTGGTCGGCTGCCTGACCCTGGTGCCGGCACTCCTTGCCGTGACACCGAGTACCGCATCGGCGGCCACCTACCCCGACAACGTCGCCCAGCCGGTGAACTTCGGTGATGCAGGCTTCTTCGGACCCGCCGGCGGGCTCACCATGAACGCGCCGCCGGTCGGGATGGCGTCGACGCACGACGGACAGGGGTACTGGATCGTCGCCTCCGACGGCGGGATCTTCAACTACGGCGACGCCGCGTTCTTGGGGTCGGCCGGCAACATCAAGCTGAACAAGCCGATCGTCGGCATGGCCGCCACGCCCGACGGTGGCGGGTACTGGCTGGTGGCCTCCGACGGCGGCATCTTCAGCTACGGCGACGCGCACTTCTACGGCTCGACCGGGGGGATGCAGCTGAACCAGCCCATCGTCGGCATGGCCGCCACGCCCGACGGCGGCGGCTACTGGCTGGTGGCCTCCGACGGCGGCATCTTCGCGTACGGCGACGCGCAGTTCTACGGTTCCACCGGGGGCATCCACCTGAACCAGCCCATCGTGGGCATGGCGGCGGCTCCCGGTGCCGGCGGCTACTGGCTGGTCGCTTCCGACGGCGGCATCTTCAACTACGGCACGGCTCCGTTCCTCGGCTCCATGGGTGGCACGCCATTGAACGCGCCCATCGTCGGCATCGCCGGCACGGCCAATGGGTACTGGCTCGCCGCCAAGGACGGCGGCGTCTTCAACTTCGGGGCCCCCTACATCGGGGCCATGGGCGGCCAGGCCGGCACCAACCCGATCCGGGCCATTGCCGCCACGCCGTCGGGCCAGGGCTTCTGGCTCCTGCCCACCTCTCCCCCGCCGATCCCGCCCACGGTGCAACTGGGCTCGGTGGGCGCGGCCGTCGCCTCGCTGCAGACGCAGCTGCTCGCCCTGGGTTACTGGGTCGACACGACCAACGGATCGTTCGACGACAGCACCCAGCAGGCGGTGTGGGCGCTGCAGAAGGCGGCCAACCTCCCGCGCGACGGCGTCGTCGGGCCCGCCACCTGGGGTGCCCTGGAAGCAGGGATCGTCCCCCAGCCGCGGCCGGAGTCGGGCTACGAGATCCAGATCAACCTCGCGAACGACCTGATCATGGTCGTCAACAACAACCACCTGCTCTGGACGCTCAACACCTCGACCGGTGGCGGGTACACATACACCCAGGACGGCTCCACCAACGTGGCCATCACCCCCACCGGGGTCTTCAGCACCTTCCGGGTGGTGGACGGGACGGTGACCGACTCGCTCGGCACCTTGTTCCGGCCCCGGTTCTTCTACGAGGGCTATGCGATCCACGGAGACTCCTCCGTGCCACCGGAACCGGTCTCCCACGGCTGCGCCCGGATCAGCAACGAGGCCATCAACTGGGTCTGGGCGGCCAACATCGACCCGATCGGCACCACCGTCTGGGTCTACTGAGACCTCCCTGCGGCCGATGGGCTACACCAAGGGTCTGCACGAAATCGGCGACGGGGTGTGGGCCTACCTGCAGCCCGACGGCGGCTGGGGCTGGTCCAACGCAGGGCTGATCGGCGGGGACGGCACCTCGTTGTTGGTGGACACCCTGTTCGACCTCCGCCTCACGGCGGACATGCTCGAACAGATGCGGGCCCGGACCCCCGTCGCAGAGCACATCGCGACGGTGGTCAACACGCACGCCAACGGCGACCACTGCTACGGCAACGCGTTGATGCGCGATGCGGAGATCATCGCCACAGCCCGCTGCGCCGAGGAGATGCTGCAGCTCCCGCCCTCGACCATGGCGGCCATGCTGCGCGCAGCTGACTCGCTCGGCGCCGCCGGCCGGTTCGTCCAGCGGATCTTCGCGCCGTTCTCCTTCGAGGACGTCCCGCTGACCGTGCCCACGCGGACCTTCGAGCGCCAGCTCGACCTGGAGGTCGGCGGCCGCGCCGTCTCGCTCCTCGAGGTGGGCCCCGCCCACACCGAGGGTGATGCCGTGGTCCATCTGGCCGACGAGGGCATCGTCTTCACCGGCGACATCCTGTTCCACGGCGGCCACCCGATCGTGTGGGCCGGACCGGTGGCGAACTGGATCGCGGCCTGTGACCGCGTCCTCGCGTTGCAGCCGAGCGTGGTCGTCCCGGGCCATGGCCCGCTGGCCACGGCGGCCGCGCTGGTCGACCTGAAGGGGTACTTCGAGCTCCTGGCCAAGGAGGCCAGAGTGCGCTTCGACGCGGGCATGACACCCCTCGACGCGGCCCGCGACATCGATCTGGGCCCCTACGCCGGGTGGAGCGAGGCGGAGCGTGTCGTGGCGAACGTGCACGCGCTCTACCGCGACTTCGGCGACCCGTCCCCGTCCGACGCACTGACGCTGATGGGCGAGATGGCCGCATTGGCCTGATCAACCGGCTCACACGGCGGTGCGACCACCGCCACCGCCCGGGGGTGCCGCCCGGATCCGGCCCGCCTCCGGGGACGAGTACCGCACCGCCTCTGCGGGTACACAACCGGGGTGGAGACGCGCACGGCGCCGCTGATCGGCGGGCGGTACCGCATCGAGGGACTGCTGGGCGAGGGCGGCATGGCCCGGGTCTTCGATGCCTTCGACGAGCGCCTCGAGCGCCCGGCAGCGGTGAAGATCCTCCGGACCGAGACCCGCGCACTGCCCGGGATGCGCGAACGCTTCCAGCAAGAGGCGCTCATCGCGGCGCGGCTGATCCATCCCCACATCGTCGCCGTGCTGGACTTCGGAGAGGACCGCGCGTCGTCGTATCTCGTGATGGAGCGGCTGCCGGGCAGCACGCTGCGCGACGAGATCATCGCCCGGGGGCCGCTGTCGCCGCAGCGCGTCCTCCTCGTGGTGTCCGAGACACTCACCGCGCTGGCGTCCGCCCACGCACGGGGTGTGCTCCATCGGGACATCAAGCCGAGCAACATCCTCCTGCAGCAGGACGGGCATACGAAGATCACCGACTTCGGCATCGCCAAGAGCTTCGACATGCGGACGGACCCGTCTCCGGCGACGGATGACATGACCATGACCGGGGTCGTGCTGGGCACGCCGGGCTACCTCGCTCCCGAACGCAGGTCAGCCCGTCCCGCCACCGTCCAATCCGACCTGTACTCGGTGGGCGCGGTCATGGTCGAGGCGCTGACCGGACAGCGGCTCGGCCCCGACGCCGCGCTGACCGAGCAGCTCCCCCTCCCCTTTCGCTCGGTCGCCTGCCGCGCCCTGGCCCAGGATCCGCGCGGACGGTTCTCCTCGGCCGACGACATGCTGCGATCGCTGCGCAGCGGCGTTCCCGGTCCGCGACCGGTCGCGGCACCCCCGCGCCGATCCGAGCCGCTGACGACCGCCACGTTGCGGCAGCCGCCTGCGGCCGGAACAGCCATCCTCGCCACATCCCCCGCCGCCCACCGGGCGGATGCGCGCGCCCGGGTCCGACGGCGGCGCCTGGTCCTGGGCGGCGTCGCCGTCGCCGTCCTCGCCCTCGCCCTCGCTGCTGCCCTCTTCGCACGGCACGAGTACAGCGGGCGATCCACCGGGCCACCCGCCCCCGCGGCGACCCACCACGCAACGCGTCCCCGGACCCAGGCCGTCACCCGTGCGAGCGCGCAGCAGGCCCCCGATGCCGAGAGCACCGCCATCACCGCCCTCGCCACGTCACTGGCCGACGGAGGCCTCCCCGGAGACGGGGCGCTCGCCAGCGCGCTCCAGGCCACGGCTGCGCAACCTCCCGGGCCGGACCGGGAGGCCTCGGCGAACCAGGCCCTCTCTCTGGCCGGCGTCCTCCTCGACGGCGGTGGCATCACCGCGGGGCAGTACCAGAATGTCGTGAACGTCCTGCAGCCGACGGGTGCGACGACGACCACGACGACGGCACCCGACCCGGCGCCGCAATTCCAGATCCCGTTCTTCGAGAGTCACGGCCATGGCCACGATCACGACGCCGGTCCCGGGGATCAGGGGTAGCCAGAGCAGCAGCCTTCTTCTCGGGCGTCCGCCATGACGGCGCTACGCTGCATCGCCGAAGAGAAGAGGGGTTGATGCACGGACGCGCAGGCTGCGGAGGCACGCCATCGTGAGCACCGACGACACGGCGGCAGATTTCGATCCCGACGCGCTGCGCGAGAAGTACCGGATCGAACGCGACAAGCGGATCCGACGGGACGGCAACGCCCAGTACGTCGAGGTCGCCGGACAGTTCGCCTCCTATCTGGACGACCCCTACACCGAACCGGTCGATCGTCCGCCGCTGGTCGACGACGTCACCGTGGCGGTCATCGGCGGCGGCTTCGCCGGCCTGATCACCGGCGCCCGGCTCACCGACGCGGGCGTCGAGGACTTTCGCATCATTGAGAAGGGCGGTGACTTCGGCGGCACGTGGTACTGGAACCGGTACCCCGGGGCACAATGCGACGTCGAATCCTACGTGTACCTCCCGCTGCTGGAGGAGACCTCCTACGTCCCGAGCGAGAAGTACGCCCGGGCCCCGGAGATCCTGGAGCACTGCCACCGCATCGCCCGGCAGTACCACCTGTACGAGCGCTCGTGCCTCTCCACCGAGGTCACCGGTATTGAGTGGGACGACACGAGGCTGCGCTGGATCATCATGACGAATCGAGGTGACCGGATGTCAGCCCGGTTCCTCGTGATGGGCAACGGCCCGCTGCACCGGCCGAAGCTCCCGGGCATCGCAGGCATCGACGACTTCGGTGGTCATGCCTTCCACACCAGTCGATGGGACTACGGCTACACGGGAGGCGACTCCAACGGGCGCCTCGACGGGCTGGCGGACAAGCGCGTCGGCATCATCGGCACCGGCGCCACCGCCGTCCAGGTCGTTCCGCACGTTGCCGCGTCGGCCCGTGAGCTGTTCGTCTTCCAGCGGACCCCGTCGTCCGTCGACGTCCGGGCGAACCGGCCCACGGACCCCGCTTGGGCGGCCGCCCTGCAGCCCGGATGGCAACGGGAGCGGATGGAGAACTTCACGCTGCTGACCTCCGGCGGCTTTGCCGAACAGGACCTCGTCAACGACGGCTGGACGGACATCCTCGGGCGCCTGGTGAACAGGCTGCGCGACCAGTCCCCGGGGGCCGGCCGCGACCTGGCCGCGATCATGGAGCTGGCCGACTTCGAGAAGATGGAACAGATCCGGGGGCGCGTGGACGGGGTCGTCGAGGATGCAGCCACGGCCGAAGCCCTGAAGCCGTGGTATCGCCAATTCTGCAAGAGACCCTGCTTCCACGACGAGTACCTCCAGGCCTTCAACCGTCCCAACGTCTCGCTGGTGGACACGGACGGGCGGGGGGTCGACGCCATCACGAGTGGCGGCGTCGTCGTCGACGGACGGGAGTACGCGGTCGACTGCCTGATCTACGCCACCGGCTTCGAGGTGGGGACCGGCTACGCCCGTCGGGCCGGCTACGACGTCGTCGGGTCCCGCGGGCGCAGCCTCTCGGAACACTGGAAGGACGGAATCAGGTCCGTGCACGGGATGCACGTCCACGGCTTCCCCAACATGTTCGTGCTGGGCCATGCCCAGGGTGGCTTCACGGTGAACTACCCCCACCTGCTGGAGGAGGCCAGCGATCACCTGTGCCACGTGCTGCGCCACGCCATCGATCACGACGTCACGACCGTGGAGGCGACCGCCGAGGGCGAGGACCGGTGGCTCGTCCAGCTCGCCGAGTCAGCGCGGGACATCCGGGCCTTCCAGCAACAGTGCACGCCCGGGTACTACAACAACGAAGGCCAGCCCTCCGCCGACGGGTTCATCGGGAGCTCCTACGGAAAGGGCCCGATGTCGTTCTTCGCGCTCCTCGCCGACTGGCGGGAATCCGGCTCGTTCGAAGGTCTCGAGCTCCGCACCTGAGCGACGTTCGTGGCTCGGCGTCCTCAGTCCACTGTCAGCCGGTCCATGGCAGACTTTGTCGCGACCGAAGGGACCGGGTCCGGCGAATGACGCGCCGCTTCCCGGGGGAACGGAGACGCCATGAAGACCGTGCTCATACTCGGTGCCGGCTTTGCCGGCCTCGAACTGGCCACCGTGCTGTCGAACGAGGTGCCGGGCGAGGTCGACATCACGATCGTCGACAGCCACGACGCCTTCGTCTTCGGCTTCTCGAAGCTCGACCTCCTGTTCGGCCGGACGGATCTGGCCGGGGTACGCGTGCCCTATGCCCACCTGGACAAGCCAGGCGTTCGGTTCGTACAGGAGACCATCCTCGCCATCGATCCGGAGCGCCGTCGCGTCACGACGGATGCGTCGACCTACGACCCGGACATTCTCGTCGTGGCCCTGGGGGCGGATCTGGACCCGGCGGCAACTCCCGGCATGGTCGAGGAGGGGACGGAGTTCTACTCGGTCGAGGGGGCGGCGCGGGTCGGTGAGCGCCTCCCTGACTTCGCGGGTGGCGACGTCATCATCGGGGTGCTCGGCAACTTCTTCAAGTGTCCGGCCGCGCCGTTCGAGACCGCGTTCATGCTGCATGACTTCCTCGAGCAACGGAGCGTCCGGGCGACGTCCAGCATCAAGATCGTGAGCCCCATGGGGACACCCATTCCCATTTCACCCGAAGCGTCGGCCGGCATCCTCGAAGCCGCCGGCGAACGGGACATCGAATGGTGTCCACAGTCCAAGGTGACCGCTCTCGAACCCGCCAGCAGGACCGCCACGCTGGAGGACGGGCGGACGATGCACTACGACCTCTTCCTCGGCATCCCCGTGCACCGGGCCCCCCGGGTCGTCGAGGAATCCGCGCTCGCCGAGGACGGCTGGATCCCCGTCGACCATCGGACCTTTGCCACGAAGTTCGAGGACGTCTACGCCGTAGGCGACGTGACCAGCGCACCGGTGCCCAGGGTGGGAGCCATCGCCGAAGGCGAAGCCCGGACGCTCGCCGAGGTGCTGATCCATCAGATCAGGGGTGGCGACGCGCCCGCGCCCTACCAGGGGACGGCCACGTGCTACATCGAGTTCGGTGGTGCACGGGTGGCCCGGTTCGACGCCAACTTCCTGTCGGGCCCCACCCCGTTCGGCTCCTTCACGCCGGCCTCCGAGGAGATCGTCGCCTCGAAGGTCGAGTTCGGCGCCTCACGCCGGCGCCGCTGGTTCGGCGTCGACTGACCACGGCGCCTGCGCCGCCTGACCTGCCTCGACCAAACAGGCGGCGAGACCTCCCATCCGGCGTCAGCCCTGCGACGCGGCCGCTCTTCTGAGGTCGGCCGGGACGTCGAACCATACATCCACTCCACCCGTATGCCGCGGTGGAGTGCCCAGTGCCGATTCGATCAAGGCGTAGGCGGCGGACGGGTTCACGCCGACGCGTTGCGCAATGACTGTCCTCACTTGGTAGCGCTTGAGAAAGGACCGGACCTCTTCGGCGCTTGCCCGAGATGACCCCGGAACGACCAAGCCCGGAGCTTGGCCGAGATAATCGCCGACCAACGTCGCTGGGACCATCTGCAGGTCTGGAGGAAAGGGGTCGAACGATGCGACGCGCCTCGCTCCAGGGACGACTGCGTACCCGCCCATCAGCCGGAACCTCATTCCGGCCGTCGCCTGCCAGAGCATTCCTTGGACATTCGGGTTGTCCGGATACGGATACGTGAGAGTGACGCTCCCCTTCGGGATCCGAAGCGCGGCGCTCGATGAGAAGAACCCGGGAGAACTGACCGTGTATTCCTGGTGAGGCCACCGAGGAATGAGCGGAACGGCGACCACCGCGCAGACAAGCGCCAGCACCATGCCTGCAACACCACGTGACACCCCCCGGTGGCCCGCAGGGTTGCGCGTCCACCAACGACCGAGCTGGTCCATCCCAACTGCCAGGAGGATCGCCACGAAGAGGTCCTCATACAGCGAAAACCGTGCAGATTCAAGACTGACGAATCCTGGGAGATGTTCCAAGACGTCAAATGGAAGACGAAGTGACGTTTCGTGCGTATCTATCGTCAAGCGTGGTCCGAGAGACAGAAGCCACGCAGCCACGGTCATGAGGGCTGCGAAGCGCACGAGCCCGAGGCGCCACCACCGTGCGCATATGGCGATGAGGACGATGAGCAGGGGGGCTCCGAGGTAGCTGCCATTCTCGACGCCGTCGCCGGCAATGAAACGATTGCCGATCGCGACGAGGCCGTGCGGCGCAACGAGAAAGCTGCCGTTCGGAACGAGGGAGCCGAGTAGATCCGCCTGAAACGGATAGGTGCCATGAGCAGACCCGACATATCCGTTTACTTCGAGGGCGCCGTAGAGCAGGGGGTAGATGACCAGGGGGACACAGACGAGGGCCGCCCATGCAAATCCGCGTAAGGCATGGGGGACGCGCTGCCGGACGGATGACGGGTAGAGGGCAGCGAGCACACCGATGCCGATGACCGACATGATGGCCGTGGTGACGAATACCTCAGCAGAGATGAAACATTGGGCCGCGGCCAGGAGCCCGAGCGCGAGACCCCATTTGCGCGCTCCAGATCGCTGATTGACGAGGAGTTCGGAAAGTGCAAAGAGGATCAGCGGCGGAATGGGGACGAAGAGAAGATTGAGATGTCCGAAGGATTGGCCGACCATGTACGGAGAGAACCCATAGACAAGGCCGCCGAAGAAGGCTGCCGCCGGCATGCGAACCCACTGACGCAGCACGAGGAACATTGACGACGCCGATGCCACCATCGAAACCCAGAGGAGGAACGTCAAACTCGCGATCGGACCAAAGAGAAGCGAAATCGGAGTGGAGATCCCTCCGAGGAGCGGATAGGTGGTGTTCTGCGCGAGGTTGACGTTCGACGGGTAGTCGATGAAATTGGTCGACCAGGGATTCAGACCATGCGCAATTGCAAATGGAGTCCAGCGCAGAAACCAGGCGCCTTGGATCAAGTCCCCGCAGGCGCATGTGGGCACGTGGTTCGGATCGCCGGGAAACGACGGAAGGTAGGCAACCGCCGCCACAATCCCGTAGATCAGAATCGCCACCACCGGGAAGAACCGCGCTGACCGCGTCTTGACCGACACCTCGGGAACAGCGGCTCGGCTGTCTTCTCCCGTGGCCGGCCGCATCGTCATAGCGGCAGACATTAGGGGTTGCGATCGAGCTGCCAGGGTTGGCGCATTCCGGAGCTCGCCCAAGGCGGCCGGGCGAACAATGCACTGCGGCATTCACTACTGTGCGATGCCGGTGTCCCGCTGGATCCGGTGGTTGATCAGCTGGGGCATGTCGACGCGCGGATGATTCAGCTCAGGCCGCCAGTGGCGCATGTCGCTCTGACGGAGACAAGCTGAGGCGATGGCATCCGAACATCGTCCCATTGCCGAGGCGGCAATCGTCCGGCCGGCAATCGAAGAAGATCTGGACGGCCTGGTCCAACAGATGTGGGTCGTTGCAGCGGAGGGCCGTTGGATCGGGACCGAGGTGCCGTTCGATCGCGCAGCTCGTCGCGAGAGGCTGAAGCGGCTCTCCCTAGAGGAGTCGTCGGCATTGTTGGCCGCCGATACGTCCCCTGGGGGTGGTCCCGGTGTCGTCGGCCACATTTCGATTGAAATCGCCTCCTACGGGGTCGCCGACATCGGGATGCTGATCATCGACGGGTGGCGGGGCATGGGTCTGGGGAGGACGATGCTCGACGCTGCCATCGGGTGGGCGACCAACGCCGGATCCCACAAAATGGCCCTGGAAGCGTGGCCTCACAATGCAGCTGCACTCGAGCTCTACCGCCGGGCTGGTTTCGTCGAGGAGGGACTGAAACGCCGGCATTATCGGCGTAGAAACGGTGAACTCTGGGATGCCGTCGTCATGGGTCGACCTCTTCCCTGAGCAGATCATGGACGAAGTTGCAACCTGCGTCCGCGTGCCGCTCACGCGGACTGGTCGCGTCGTCGCCTTCCCGGCGAACCCGAGCACCCGGTCCGGCTATCTCTGATCTGTGCGTGAACTGACGGAGGATTCGATCAGGACGACATCGTCGGCGGTGCCGCACTGATCAGGAATCGGGGGCCTTGGAGAGAGTGATGCCACTTCTTGCCTGGAATACACGCCTCCTCCCGCAAACACTTTCTGGCCCTGACGGGCGACGACCTTGCCGCTCGGGCTCAGAAGCTCCGTGGGGTCGAATCGGACCCGATACCCCGCTGGCCAGAGGTAGACGGTGCCCTCGCCGGGCGCACCCATCCATGCACATGCACCCGCGGGAGCGAGTGTGGCGTGAAATCGACCGAAAAGCGCCGCCGTCACAGCTCCGTCTCCGGGCTTCCAACCGTCTGTTGGCAGCTGATAGTCGTGGGTCCGAGCGTTGGACGCAACCTCGATGGGAATGCCTGTCCCCGAACCCCGGCCCCCTCCCGGGGACGACAGGCCGCCCGTGGCGGCGACCACGGAAAGGGCCACCACGAGGAAGGCAGTCAATGTCGCACCGACGTACGAAAGACGCCGCTTTCGCTCGCGCTGCTTGGCCTCCTTGAAGAGAGCTTCAGCATCGGGGGGGACCCCGTCCGAGTTCCGGGCGGGCGGGGTCTGGACAACAACCATAACGCTACTATTATTGGCTTCATGGATCGTGTCAAGCCACCACGGGAAGGTGAGTCCGATACGTTGGAACTCGCTGAAGTTGACCGGTCAGATCCGATGCCTCTCCACGATCAGGTAGCCGCTGAGATCCGGCGAGCCATCGCAGACGGTGAAGCTGATCCTGGAGATCGCATTCCCCAGGCCAAGGATCTGGCCGCCGTGCTCGGCGTCAATACCAATACCGTCCTGCGGGCTCTGCGCGTTCTTCGAGACGAGGGACTCTTGGAGCTTGGCCGGGGCCGGGCCATCGTGGTGGCCGGTACGCCAGAGCGCAGCGCCGTCATGGTCCGCCTGAAGGACTTTCTGGAGTTCGCCCGTTCACAGGGCTACCGACGAGACGAGGTACTCGCCATGATGGAGTCCCTTCCGTAAAACCATGGATTCAAGCTCGTTGGTGCGCCCAGGCCGGCAGAGAGGGCAGACAGAGCGTCAGCTGACCGCCCCGTGTCACGGCTCCTGTAACGCGTCAAGGAAGCCGCGTCGGTCAGCGACGAGCGTGTCGCGGGCACGGCGGGCCCGATAACGGGGATTCCTGGCTTCAAGCGAGTGCTCGCACCGCGCCGTGTAGGCCAATGTGTACAGCGCGGAGCCCATGGCCGCGGTCCGCCATTGCCGCCCCCGGGATCCGCCGGCGGCCTCGACATACGCCTCAAGATACGAACTGATCTCCTCGGAGTCGGGCGCTGGTGGGTCTTCTCTCTCTCCGTTTGAGCGCCAGGTTGCGGCCGCGATTCCCACGCCCTTGCTCTCGCGAAACGCCCCGAGGCTGTCCCAGTCATAGCTGGCGACAAGGCGATGATCGACCAGCCGGATGTTGCGGGCCGACCAGTCGCCGTGGAGCATCTGCGGAGGAGCGTCATCTCGGTCTTGGGCCTCGAGGGCAATGGTCGCCAAGTCGTCGATCCATGCTGCCTCCTCGGCCTTCACGGTGAAGTCGAAGAGGGGGTTGTGAGGGATCGGATAGAGAGATCCGCCCGGTCGGTCCATTGCGTGCGTATCCGTCCACGGCCCGGGATCTTCAGCGCGAAGTATCGAAATCGACTGCGCCAGGCTCCGAGCCGAGTCCGACATCTCGTCCATATCCAAGAGTCGCATTCCGGGATCGGGAAGTAGGAAGTCGATACTTGCGACCACTCCTTCGAACCGCAACGGTTGGACCACTGGAATCGGGCAAGCAAACCCGGCTGCGGACAGGCGGTGCTGAGCTACCGAGACCGCTTGGAGGGCATCGAGCTTCCATCGAGCCTGGTAGGCCTTGATGACCACCTCCCGGCCGTCGGCCAGCTCCACGCCCGCAACGCACCCGGCCGACGCGCCGAAAAACAGGGCCCGGTTGGCCGGGAGCCCCAGGACTGCGGTGCAGATCCGCTCGTACCATGCCGCGACTCCTTCGACACCAATCGCCCCAAAAGTCGCGACCTCGGTCGATGATCCCCCCCAGCGTTGACGATGAGCGCGAATCAGATCCGCGATCCTCGGAGCAGTCACGAGAAGGGACGTTATGGCGTCCCGGCGGATGCGGCCGATTTGCCCCATGACCGCCGCTCGGGGTGGCAAGGCCCGCAGCACCGTGGCAACCCGCTCTCCAGATCCATCTCGACGCTTCAGGTCGCCAAGCGTCCCGGGCTCGTCAGCCGGTCGGCTTGGGTGCCGGCTGCAAGACCATGACCGGGATGCGGCGGTTTCCGGCCCGCTGTGCGTAGTGGTTTCGTGGCGGGTACACCGACACGTCCAACTCCCAGAGGCGCTGGCGTTCCTCGCCCTCGGCCTCATAGGCCTCCATCTCGTGACGCTGACCGCGAAAGGTGGTGCTACATCGCGGATTGGCCTTGAGGTTGTAGTACCAGGCCGGATTCTGCTGTTTGCCGTAGTTTGAGGCGACGAGCACGAGCCGCTCACCATCGGGCACTCCGACGAGGGGCAAGGTCCGTGATTCGCCAGAACGGGCACCGACGGTCGTGAGCTCAATGATGGGTAGTCCGGTCAGGGCGGCCGAAACGGAGTGACGCCCGACGCTGCGTCGCAGCACGGGACCATCGAGGTGGTGCAGCACCCTTGCGAACAGCCACGCCATAGGCCGCGTTCCAGCCAGAAGCCGCATGCTGCGCTGCGCGACATTGGCCTGGTCGAAACGCACCGCCTCAGCGATTTCCTCAACCATCGACAGAACGTAGCCCAGCCTGTGGCGTTCGGGCGGAGCGGCCGAGCCCCGATGGCAGCGATACGGTCGGCCGCAACAGATCTGGTGGACCGACACTCACGAAACGCTCTGAAATGGTGGGCCGTACAGGACTCGAACCTGTGACCCCTTGCGCGTCATGCAAGTGCGCTACCAACTGCGCCAACGGCCCGTCTGAGAAGACCTTATCACCGGCCCAATTCACCTTCCGGCTGCGCCGCTCCGCACCCCGGGCGGCACGGGAAGATCCTCCCTACAATTGAGGTCGTGACCCCCACCGAGCACGCACCTCACGGCTCCACTTCGGTGAACCCGCTCCCCCAGCTCGAAAGCCATCTCACGCGGATCGCCGAGGACGGCTACACCATCCTGCCCGACGCCATTGCGCCGGACCTGGTCGACGAGATCGACGAGGCACTCCTCGCGTTGGAGCACGACCTGGGCACCGAGCCGGCGGACAACCTCTTCGAGGGCGTCCGCACCATGCGCGTGTACAACCTGCTCGTCCACGGCGCCACCTTCGAGAAGATCCCGGTGCACCCGAACGTGCTCCCCGTGGTCGAGGCCGTGCTCGATCCTGGTCTCTTGATCTCGTCACTCTCCTCCATCGCCATCGGGCCCGACGAGCAGGCGCAACCGATCCACGCCGACGACCAGCTGATCCCCCTCACCCGTCCCCACGTCCCGATCATCTGCAACACCATGTGGGCCATCACCGACTTCACCGAGGAGAACGGCGCCACCCGCATCATTCCGGGGAGCCATCTGCGCGACGAGGCTCCGAACCCGCTGGAGCACTACGAGAGCATCCCCGCCGAAATGCCCAAGGGCAGCGTCCTGGTCTGGGTCGGCAGCCTGTGGCACGGCGGCGGCGCCAATCGCACCGACACCCGGCGGGTGGGCATCGCCATGAACTATTGCGCCGGCTACATCCGCCAGCAGGAGAATCAGCAGCTGGGAATACCGCCCACCCTGGTCAAAACATTCCCGCGCCGGCTGCAGGAACTGATCGGCTACTCCGTCTACAACGGCCTGGTGGGCCACATCGACAAGCAGCACCCGGCCAAGGTCGTCCTGGCCGAGAACGAGGGCGTCGACATGGTCTGGGACCTGCTCAAGACCTGACCAGGTCGTGCTCAGGCCGCCGGCAATGCCACCGGGGCCACCGGCCACACGTAGTCGCGCGGATCGATGGGGATCTTGCCCTCGGCCAGTCGCCACGAGTCGCAGCTGGCCGTCCACTCCCGGTGCCAGTGGATCTGGTCGTGGTGAAGCCGCGTGAGATCGTACGTCCACAGCACGTCGTGCCGCTGAGCCAGCGCGAAGAGCACCTCGATGGACGCGATGGCGTCCGCTGTCGCGTCGTGGGCATGGCCGATCTCGATGCCGTAGTGGCCACACAGATCGGTCAGGGTGCGCCGGCCCTTCCGGTCAGGGTCGAAGTGGCGGTCGATCACGCCGGCGTCGAGCACCGGCCCACACCATCCCCGCTCGATCGGACCCGACCCGAACAGGTCACGCGCCTGGGTCTCCAGGATCGTGAGGTCGTAGTCGAGCTTCATCCCGGCGAGCGGGACGCCGCGCGCCGAGGCGGCGACGACGGCGTCGGAGACGAGGGAGATGGCCGTCGCCAGCGGCATGCCCTCGTCCCGGGCTCGCGCCGTCGAGATGCCGTGGACCGCTGTCGCCTCCAACGGGATCTCGCGGCCCGGGTCGATGAGACCCGACCAGCTCCGGACCACGATGCCCCCCACCACCGACACCAGCGCGTAGGAGACCGGGACGTCGTTGAACCGATCGATCCCGGTGGTCTCGAAGTCGAGCCCCAGCACCTCTCCGGTCGGCCATGCACCCACGAGGTCGAGCATGCCAGCGCGTTGTAACACAGGCGCGGATGCTCCACGCGGGACCGGGCCGATCCCGCCCCCAGGCCGACCCGTCGCTACGCAGTCCCCATTGCTACGGTCCTGCGGATGAACGGACCGGTCCGACCCTCCCGACGCCGCGTGCTCATGGCCGTGCTGTCGCTGCTCGGTGCCCTGACGACGACCGCTGCGTCGGGTCTTTCGGTTGCCGCTGCGGCGGGCCAGCCGCCCTCCGCCGCCGGCGCCGATCCGGCGGCGCTCGTCCACCCTCTCGACGGCACGGCGACCGGGCCCGTGAGCCCCGGAACCGTCGGGGAGTTCCCCGGCGCCGATGTCCCCTTCGGCATGATCCAGTGGAGCCCCGACACCAGTCCGAACACCGTGCAGGCGGGTGGCGGCTACGCCTACGACGACTCCGCCATCAACGGCTTCAGCCTGACCCATCTGAGCGGCACGGGCTGCCCGTCGTACCAGGACATCCCCATTCTGCCCACCGAAGGCGCCGTCGCCTCACCCGCTACGACGACCGCCGCCTTCTCCCACGAACAGGAGCACGCGTCCCCCGGGCGTTACCAGGTCACTCTGGGAGGCCAATCCCCCATCTCCGTGTCCCTCGCGGTCACCACGCGATCGGGGATCTCGAGCTTCGCCTTCCCCGCCGGAACTGCGTCCAACATCCTCTTCAAGGTGGCAGGCAGCAGCAACCCCGTCACAGCCTCCAGTGTCCATGTCGTGGGCCACGACGAGGTCGAGGGTGAGGTGTCGAGCGGGCAGTTCTGCGGGACGGGCACCAACTACACGCTGCACTTCGTCGCGCTCTTCGACCGGCCGTTCTCGTCGGCGGGAACCTGGAACGCCGCCGGCGTCGCCCCGGGCAGCGCCAGCTGCAGAGGCACCAGTTGTGGCTCCTTCGTGACGTTCGACACGACGAAGGAGCGGGACGTGCTGATGAAGGTCGGCATCTCCTTCGTCAGCACGCAGGACGCCATGCAGAACCTCCGGACAGAGGATGCGGGCTGGTCGGTGCAGCGGGTGGAGGCGCAAGCCCAAGCCCGCTGGAACGCCCTGCTCGGGCGCGTCGCCGTCCAGGGTGGCACCGCCGCCGAGCAGCACATCTTCTACACGGCGTTGTACCACT
This sequence comes from uncultured Acidimicrobiaceae bacterium, assembly GCA_963804055.1. Taxonomy (GTDB): domain Bacteria; phylum Actinomycetota; class Acidimicrobiia; order Acidimicrobiales; family RAAP-2; genus Bog-473. The sequence goes on from CAWDOU010000003.1 coordinate 322,094, forward strand.
CGTTGCTCTTCCCGAACGTGGTCTCCGACGTCTCCGGCCGCTACGCAGGCAGTGACGGCAAGGTTCACACTTCCGCCGGGCGCGAGGTCTACGCCAATTTCTCGGAGTGGGACGTCTACCGCAGCGAGATACAACTCGAGTCCCTGGTCGCACCCCAGGCCGTCGGTGACATGGTCGAGTCCCTCCTCGACGACGCGCAGCAGACGGGATGGCTCCCGAAGTGGGCCATCGTCGGGGGCGACGAGTCACAGATGAACGGCGACTCGGCCGATCCCATCATCGCCGACGCGCTGGCCATGGGCGTGCACAACTTCGACGTGCCGCTGGCGCTCAGGTACATGGTCAAGGGAGCCACGGAGAACGAGACCGACCACGGGCTCGAGATAGAGCGGCAGTACCTGAGCCAGTACCTGTCGCAGCATTACGTCAATGCGGGCTCCCTCGACCTGACATCCATCGACTACTCCATCGGAGGCTCGGTCACCCTCGAATACGCCATCGACGACTTCGCCATCGCCCAGGTCGCGGCGGCGGAGCACGAACGCTCGCTGGCCTCCACCATGAGCGCGCGGGCCGCCAACTGGGAGTACCTCTTCAATCCCGCCACCGGCTTCATTCAGGCCCGCGGCACCGACGGCAGCTTCCCCCCTGGCGCGGCCTTCGAGGCGTCGCAGCTCGAGCCGGGCGGGCAGACCGGATTCGAGGAGGGCAATGCTGTCCAGTACACGTGGTCGGTCCCCCAGGACCTCGGCGCGCTGGCGGCGCTCATGGGCGGTGACGCCGCTGCCGCCGGGAAGCTCGAGGCCTTCATGTCCTCTCTGAACGCCACCCGGAACGTCCCGGAGGAATGGTCCGGTAACGAGCCTGACGAATGGGCCCCGTGGGAGTTCGACTTCTTCGGAGCTCCCGACGAGACGCAGCGCTTCGTACGCGCCATTGCGGACAGCGAGTACGCCGATGCTCCGGTGGACGAGCCCGGGAACGACGACCTGGGCGCCCTGTCCTCCTGGTACGTCTGGGCCGCCCTCGGGCTGTTCCCGGTCACTCCGGGCGCCGCCGACCTGGCCCTGGCCAGCCCCTTGTTCTCCTCGGTGCGCATCACGCTGCCCGACGGCCGGCACCTCGTGGAGCAGTCGCCGGGAGCGAGCGCCACCCGCCCGTATGTCCACGCACTGACGGTCTCGGGGATCTCCCACCCGTCCGGCGCCGCCGGCGCCTGCAAGAGCGCACCGGCAGGCGGGGCCACGGCGGGGAACTGGGACCTGCCCTGGCTGCCCGCGTCCGCTCTGACCACCGGCGGGACCCTGCGCTACAGCCTGTCGGACACGGCGGACCCGGGCTGGGGCTCGGCACCCGGAGCAGCGCCACCATCCTTCGGGACCGGCGAGCTCCCGGCCGTCGGGTTCTCACAGCCCAGCGGCGCGACGACGGTGACCGCCGGGCAGCCGTCGACGATCCAGATCGGCCTGGCGTTGGCCGGAGACGCGCGGACGACCGTCCACTGGCAGGCCGTACCGGATCCGGGCGGAGTGACGGTGACGCCCTCCTCGGGGACCATGATCGTGCCGGCCGGCGTGGGTGGCGTGAACTGCCCCGCCTCTCCGAGCACGCCGGTCACCGAAGCGGTCGGCGTCACGGCTCCAGCGGCTGGGTCCTACGCGTTGCGGATCGACCTCAGCACCACCAGCGGTCTGACGCTCCCGCCGGTCGTGGTCGACGTGCAGGCGCGCTGACGTGGGGCTCGTTACCAGGCCTTGAGGGTCTCCGAGTGGAAGTCGATGATGGCCAGGAGGTCACCCAGGCGACCGAACACCGCCTCAATGTCGGCACACGGATTGGTGAGGGCACGCTCGGCCGTGAACGCGACCTCGGCACAGGTGCTGAGCATCAATCCGACACGTCCGCCGACTTCCCGGTCCGGGCAGGGGTTCCCCCGCATCCACGCCAGCGCTTCCCTGGTCGCCGCCTCGAGCTCGTCCGCCGCCGCCAGCATGGTGACATGGTTCATGCTCATCGCCGCCGAGAAACGGGTCTCGGCATTGGTCACCCGACGCAGATCTCCCGCCGCCTTCAAGAGCCATTGCTGAGTGTCGAGTTCCTGATCCATGTCGATTTCTTGTCGGCCAGATCAGACTCGCACCACCTTGGTACGCCGGGACCGCCTCTGCAGCGATTCTTACGATCGCTTCGGTCGATCCATAGGGCCGTTCGTACCGTGCCTGGACAACCCAGCGACAACTCGTGCCGAATCGACCGACGCACCCCGGTTCCCCGACCGGAGGTACCCGGTGATGGCGTCCCCGCGAGGTTCGGCTCGCGTCCCGTCAGGGCATCGAATCGGCAGTGTTCCCGCCTTAGGACCTTCTTACGGGATTCCCACAGAGACGTGCGCCAACCGCAACGAGGCCGTCATGAAGAGCGGGTAGACCAGTCCTTGCCACGCGCGACCCCGCTACCTCTGGCCCCCCGGGAGGCGGGGTCGCGTCGCGTCGGCGCCGCGCCGTTGCCTCGGTCATGCGCATCATTTCGCCTGACCAGGAAGATCCTGGAGGCGGCGGGCGGAATCGAACCGCCGTACGGGGCTTTGCAGGCCCCTGCCTAAACCACTCGGCCACGCCGCCGTCGTTTGCTCACGAACGGGCGGCCAGCCTAACCACCTGCGTTCCCCCGCCTGGGCGTCTGCCCCGGGACAGGCCCGGTCCGCTCCCTGCTAGTTCCGGAAGCGGGAGACCACCCAGAAAACGGCCGCGATCAGGGCAATGACCACCGCGATCTTCACGAAGAAGAAGATGATCCCGGCCAGGCTGCTGAGGATCCAGAAGGCGACGATGACCCCGACCACGCCCACCGCCGTCATGGCGACGGCGTGGGTGAAGGTCATCGGGCTCTTGCCCTCCCTGCTTTCAACGTCTCTGCTCACAGACCCAATGCTACGTTCCCGCCATGGTGGCCGAGACGTCACTCCGTGATCGGCGCAGCCAACTCCTGGCAGAGCCGGGGCTGCGGGGACAGGAATTCTGTCGGCGCTACTCCGCTGAGGCAGACGCCTGGCTCTCCGGCCTGGCCGAACGGGCCGCCGGGGATGCCCGCCGCCACCTCGCCCTGGTGGCCGTCGGCGGCTACGGCAGGGGTTCGCTCTGCCCCTACAGCGACCTCGATGTGGTGCTCGTCCACAACGGGCACCGCGACATCGGGAAGGTGGCCGACGCCATCTGGTACCCCGTCTGGGACGAGGGGGTCCATCTCGACCACTCCGTCCGCCGGCCCTCCGAGGTGCTCAGCGCTGCCGCTCAGGACGTGCGCGTCGCGCTGGGGCTGCTCGACGGCCGGCGAATCTGGGGCGAGCCGAAGGTCACCGATCCGCTCCTCGAGAAGGCGCGCGCGGCCTGGCGCAGCCGGCTCGGTGCCCAGTACCTGCCCGTGCTCGAACGTCAGATGGCCGAGCGGCGCGCCGTGGCCGGTGACGTGGCCTTCCTCCTGGAGCCGGATCTCAAAGAGAGTCACGGCGGGTTGCGCGACGTCAGCGTGCTCCGGGCAATCTCGGCCTTCGCTCCCCTGCTGTCCGAATACGCGGATCTTGAGTCCATTGAGAGCGCCACGGGGCTCCTGACCGACATCAGGGTGGAGCTCCATCGGCTGGCCCGACGAGAGCACGACAAGCTCCTCCTGCAGGACCAGGATCAGGTGGCGGACGTGCTCGGGTTCGCCGATGCCGACGCCTTGATGCTGGCCGTCTCGACGGCGGGCCGGCAGATCGCCTGGGTCAGCGACGACGCCTGGCGCCGCCGTCGCCTGTGGGACCCCAGCCCGGAGCCGAAGCGGCGTTTCCACCGCCACGCGCCCGACCGAGCGAGAGTACAGGGTCCGGTCGATCTCGGACCTGACATGACCGAGGTCGACGGGGAGATCGCCCTGACCTCGCTCGCCCCGGTCTCCGTCGACACCTCGCTGCCGCTACGCCTGGCGGCCACCGCCGCCAGGGCGGACCGACCCATCGCCAAGGCCTCGCTGCACCGCCTGGCCGATCGCATGCCCCCGCCGGGCGACCCGTGGTCGGACGAGACCCGCGCTGCCTTCGTCGACCTGCTCGGCCTGGGGCGACCCGCCATCGACAAGATGGAGTCGCTGGACCAGCACGGTCTGCTCGTCCGCCTGATCCCCGAGTGGGCTGCCGTGCGCAACAAGCCCCAGCGGAACGCCTACCACACCTACACGGTCGATCGTCACCTGCTCGAAGCCGCCGCGCTCGCGGCGGGGCTCACCGATACCGTGGAGCGCCCGGACCTCCTCCTGGTCGGGACGCTCCTCCATGACATCGGCAAGGGCTTCCCTGGCGATCACACGACCGTGGGCATGGAGGTCGTCGATCGCATCGCCCGGCGGATGGGGTTCGACGATGACGATGTCGCGGTCCTCGTCGATCTCGTGCGTCACCATCTCCTGCTGCCCGACACTGCGACCCGACGCGACCTGGACGATCCCAGGACCATTGCGCGCGTCGCGGAGGCAGCGGGCAACCGGCTGACGCTGCATCTTCTCGCCGCCCTGACCGAAGCTGACAGCAGGGCGACCGGCCCCTCTGCCTGGGGCGCCTGGAAGGCGGGACTGGTCGCCGACCTCGTCGAGCGCACCGACCGCGTTCTCCAGGGCGAGACCGAGCCCGCCGGTCCCGACCGCATTTTGGAGGCGAACCGGGAGCTCATGGCCGAGGTGCGTGGCACAGGTCTCCCGTCGGTCTCGCTCGAGCCCCCACGGGTCATCGTGGCCGCGCCGGACCGGCCCGGTCTGTTCTCCTCTGTCGCCGGGGCGCTGGCCCTCAATGGGATGGACGTGCGGGCGGCCAACATCAGCGGCGAGGACGGGGTCGCCGTGGAGGAATTCACCGTCGAGGTGGCCCGCGGCACGTGGCCCGACACGGCCAAGCTGCGTGAGGACCTGGCTGCGGTGCTTTCGGACCGGCTCGCGCTCGGCGAGCAGCTCTCCGAGCGCGAGCGCATCTACCCGCTGCGGCGCCGGTCCGCCGCCCACCTCCCGGCCAGTGACGTCACCATCGACAACGAGGCCTCCGAGACCGCCACCGTGCTCGAGATCCGCGCCCCGGACGAAATCGGACTGCTGCACCGCATCACCAGCGCCCTCTTCGACTCCGGCCTCGACGTGGTCTCGGCCCGGGTCTCGACGCTCGGGGAAATGGTCGTTGACGCCTTCTACGTCCGGGAGTCCGGCGGAGGAAAGGTCACCGATGCCAGCCGCCTCTCAGAAGTCACCCAGCAAATTGAGGCCGAATTGGGACTCTAGGCTTCCCTTTTCCCCAGTAGAATCCCCGCTGCTATGGCAGGCGAACACGTACGCGCGCGCAGCGGCCCACGCCGGTGGTTGATCGCCGTCGTCTGTGTCGTCGTGCTCGCCCTGGCGGCCGGGGGGTTCGTCGCAGTCGACCGGCTACACAGCAACCAGGCCGCCGCCACGCCGTCGGCACCACCTCCCGCGCTGACCGTCGACTCCGTCTCGCCCACCGGGGCCAACGTCGCAGCAGGATCCACCGTCACCGTCCAGTTCTCCACCGACCTCGCCCCGGGCAGCCCCATGCCGACGCTCGACCCGCCAGTCGCCGGCACGTGGGCGGTGTTGTCGCCCTCGCTGCTCGAGTACCAGGCGAGCGGGCCGTTGGTGCCCGGCGCCACCGAGACGGTCACGGTGCCCGGCGGATCCTCCGGCGTCGTCGGCTCCGAAGGCCAGCACCTGGCGCAGTCCGTCACATCACAGTTCACGGTGGCGCCCGGCTCGACTCTGCGCCTCCAGCAACTGCTCGCAGAGCTCGGCTATCTCCCGCTGACCTTCACGCCTGCTTCGCCACTGACATCACCGACCCAGGAGGGCAACGACCAGGTGGGGTCGTTCACCTGGCGCTGGCCCAATCAGCCGCTCGCGCTCGAGACGCTGTGGACACCCGGGACCAACAACGTCATCACTCAGGGTGCTGTCATGAACTTCGAATCGCAGAACGGCCTCAAGACCGATGGGGTCGCCGGACCACAGGTGTGGACCGATCTCCTGGCAGACGTGCAGAGCGGGAAGGGTGATGCCCTCTCATGGGACTACGTCCTCGTGAGCCAGTCGCTCCCTGAGACGGCGACCGTCTACAAGGACGGAGCGCCCGTCTACTCGACGCCGGTGAACACCGGGGTGGCCGGAGCCAGTACGGAGAACGGGACGTGGCCGGTGTACGCCCGCTACACGGTGACGACGATGACCGGCACCAATCCGGACGGGTCCCATTACAGCGACCCCGGCATTCAGTGGGTGAGCTACTTCCACGGCGGGGACGCCCTGCACGGCTTCGTCCGTTCGTCGTACGGGTTCCCGCAGAGCGACGGTTGCGTCGAGATGCCGGTCGCCAATGCACAGGTTGTGTATCCGTTGACGCCGCTGGGGACGCTGGTCACCGTCCAGGCGTAGGAGCGGGGTGACCGAGGCCGGGTCCCCCTTCGCCCTAATCTTGCGGTGATGTCTACGTTTCGGCGGGTCGTCGACATTTTCGGGCGGGTCCTGATCGGGCTGGGCGTCCTGCTGCTCCTGTTCACGGCGTACCAGATCTGGGGCACGTCGGTGCAGGAGGCGCACATTCAGTCGGGGCTGCGCACCCAGCTCCAGCAGGAGACGAGCAACGACGCCATCAAGCGTGCCCTCGCGCAGGAATCGGCACTCGACAAGCTGCCGACGGGGCCACCGGTGGCCGCGCCCACCACCACCGCCCCGCCCGAAGGAGAACCGGTCGGCGACATCCGGATTCCGGTCATCGGCATCAACCAGGTGGTGGTGGAGGGCACGAACACTCCCGACCTGCGCAAGGGCCCCGGTCACTACACCGGCACGCCGCTTCCTGGCCAGGCCGGCAACGCCTCCATCGCCGGGCACCGCACGACCTACGGCCACCCCTTCTACAACCTCGATTCGGTCAAGGTGGGCGACCCAATCGTCCTGACCACACTGCAGGGCATCTTCGTGTACGACACGACCAAGAGCTTCGTCGTGTCGCCCAGCGACACGAGCGTCGTGGACAACGTCATCGCCAACCAACTCACTCTCACGACGTGCAATCCGCGCTTCAGCGCCACGACACGCCTCGTGGTGCAGGCCACGCTGGCCCACACGCAGCTCTTCCAGAATTCGGGCCTGCCGGCGCAGCACTCGCTGCACGCAGACCCCAAGAGCCAGAGTCTGGCCGGCAACTCCGACGTCTCGCTGACCGACGCCTTGTTCTGGGGCTTCGTGACCGCACTGGTCATCACGGGCATCTTCTTGGCGGCCTGGCGCTTCCGACGCCGGCGCTGGCTGATTTACGGAGTCGGTGCCGTGGGAACCCTCGTGCTCCTCTGGTTCTTCTTCGGAGCGGTCAGCCCGCTTCTTCCCGCCAGCTTCTAGCAGCGGCGTGCACGGGGATCAGCCGCTCGCCGAACACTTCCGCCGGTTCGCCGCCACGGTCGAGCGGGACGGCGGCACCACCTATGCCACAATCACCCGGTCCGTCGCCAACGATCAGGGGGTCCTGTCGCTCCTCGACGGCGCACCGCTCATGCAGCGCCGGCCCCTCCTCCTCCTGGCGGCCGTGCACTTCCTCCTCCTGTCGGGGGTCGGGCACCCCCTGGCCGACTTCTACGACACCGTTCGCCTGGTGCGCGGGCTGCCCGCCGGTCGGACATCCTCAGGTGATGTCGCTGCAGCCTTCACCGACTTCTGCGGTGGACACCGCGCGGAGCTCGAACGGCTGATCGCCACCCGCTCGACCCAGACCAACGAGATCGGGCGCTGCACCGCCCTCTTGCCCGGCCTCGGGCACATCGCGGCACAGTACGGGTGGGGCGAGCCCCTGTCCGTCCTCGACCTCGGCACCTCGGCGGGCCTCAACCTCCTCTTCGACGACTACGGCTACACCTACCGCTCCCCTGAGGGAGCCATCGTGCGCACCGCCGGCGCGCCCGGTGCGACCGTCGCCCTCGAGTGCACGGTTCGGGGCACTGTGACGGATCTGCCCGAGCTCAGGCTGCCCGACGTGGCGGCGCGGCGTCGGTCTCGATCTTGCCCCGGTCGACCCGTTCTCCGACGACGAGGCCCGCTGGCTGCTGGCCTGTCTATGGCCCGACAACCTGCCCCGGTTCGAGCGCTTGCGCGCCGCGTTGGCCAATGTGCGGTCCTCGACGCACCCGCCGCGCCTGCAGCGCGGTGACATGCTCACGGACCTCCCCGGCGTCATCGCCACCATGCCGGGCAGGGGTCCTCTGGTGGTGTTCCACTCCTGGGTTGCCGCCTACCTCACCGAGGACGAGCAACGGAGCCTCGCCGCCCAGATTGCCGCGTTGGACGCGCGCCGACCTGTCCACTACCTGTACGCCGAGAGCCCCGATGAGACGCCGGGGCTCCCCACCCCGCCGTCGCCCGTCCCCCGCAAAGGGCCCGACATCGCCACAGCTTTGGTCCACGTGGGCCCGAACGGAGATCCAGCCGAGCGCCTGGCCGATACCCATCCCCACGGGTACTGGATCCGGTTCTGGCCGCGCTCGTGATCCCGCCCGCTTCGGAGGCCCAGAACGGAGCCGGCCGAGAGGCTGCTCCTGGACGAGCGTCGAGTGGTTGAGGGCTCCGACCCGCAGGAGGAGCACATTCGCCACCCGGACGTCCCCACCGGCCGCATGCCACGGTGACGTCGCTGAAAAGATGAACCATTCCGGGCGCTTGTCCGTACTGCTGATGAGGGAAAGCCTCAAGACCGAATCAGGAGTACGGACATGCAGAAGAAGCTTCAGAACCAGGATTCAGTTCGCCGAGCCGCCCTGGCGCGATGGGCGGGTGCGATCGTGGCCGTCGGCGGGATCTCACTGTCGGTTCTCGCCTCCTCCGAGGCCGGCGCCGCCGGCGCCGTAACCGTCTCGACCACGAAGAACGCCCAGATGGGCACGATTCTCGTGAGCGGGAAGACCCTCTACACCTTGAAGCCAAGCAGCACGGCATGCACGGCCGCGTGCTTGAAGGTGTGGCCGGCACTCGTGCTTCCTGCGGGAGTGACCAAGGCAAAGGCCGGCTCCGGTGTGAGCGCTGCAAAGCTCGGCACCGTGAAGCGCAACGGTGTCGTCCAGGTCACGTACGGCGGAAGGCCGCTCTACTTCTTCACCGGAGACACGGCAGCAGGCCAGGTGAACGGCGTCGTGACCGACACGTGGGGTAGGTGGACGGCGGTCGTGACGAAGAAGGCGGCCGGCTCAGGCTCCAGCTCGAACTCCGGTTCCAGCGCCGGCGGCGGCGGCGCGGCGTTCTAGGCGGGAGCCATGATGATGACGACGTTGCTCCTGGCTCCCGGCCGGCCGGCCGAAACCGAACAGCGAGAAGAACCTCCTCCCGAGAGAAGCGGGTCGCAGGATCGCCCGCGGCCACGCCTCTATCTCCCGGCCTTCTCCATTGCCGGTCTGGCCATCGTCCTGATCGCCTTCGGGTGGAACGAAGGCTGGGGAGGCAAGAGCTTCACCGGTTCGGTGACACTGCTCCGGGTGGTGCTGGTGGGTCCGCTGGCACTGGTGATCCTGGGTTGCTTCATGGTCGTCGAGCGCATTTGGCCGGCACAGCGGCGGCCCCTGTTCGCCCGTGGTCATCGCCACGATCTCCTGCTCACCGTCTTGAACGCGCTCGTCGTGGCGCCCCTCGTGACGGCACTGAGCCTCGCCTTCGTGGCGCTCGTCCGACAGGGCATCCCGTGGATCGTCATGCCGAGAATGGGCGCGCTTCCTCGCTGGGGTGCGATTGTGGCCATCCTCATCGTCATGGACTTCTGCAACTGGGCGGTGCACCTGGCAAACCACAGAGTGCGGATGTTGTGGCGCTTTCACGAGCTCCACCATTCACAGGAGGACATGAACGTCCTCACGGTCTTTCGCACGCACCCGCTGATCCACGTCTCCTACCTACTGGCATTGGTTCCGGGAGTGGTCCTCCTCTCGAACGGCGCGCTTTCGGTCACGGTGCTCGTGCTCTATGGGGGGATGGTCGCCTTCGCCCACTCCAACACGCGGGCGAGCTTCGGCCCCCTGGAGAGGATCTTCGTGAGCCCCAACTTTCACAGGATCCATCACAAGGTGGACGGGCCGCAGGACGTCAACCTCGGATTCACATTGACCATCTGGGATCAGATGTTCCACCGGGCAGTCTTCCCGACGGACGAGACGATCAGGTCGGACACCGGGCTGCCCGGTCGCCCGCTCATCGTCGAACAGGAGTCCGAGCGACCACATCACCTCTCGGTCCTCGTGGCTCAGTTGGTCGCGCCCTTCCGGCCGGTCCGCGCACACGCTCGGCAATCATCGGTTGCCCCCGCGGCCGGAGTCCCGGATTTGCAGCCACGTGAGATACAGGCGCAGCGCGCGCTTGGTGGGCTCTGACGGCGGTGGACGCGCAGAGCAAGGAGGGTGGCTCCGTGGTGACCGGGTCGATCGGAACACGGTGGCGCTCGTGGAAATCCCTGCTCGAAGCCATCGTGAGCACCCGTGCCACATCCCAGCTGCCGGCGGATTGTGCGCTGCTCATCGCACGCATCGTGCTCGCATGGATCTTCATCTACTACGGAGCGGGGAAGCTCTTCGGCTGGTTCAACGGGCCCGGCATTCACGGCACCTCCGCCTACTTCTCGCAGTCGGCCCACCTCCATCCGGGTGGCCTGTTCGCCGTGGTGGGCGGGGTCATCGAGTTCTTCGGGGGCATCGCCGTTGGTCTCGGCCTCTTCTCGCGCCTCGCGGGAATTGCGCTCTTCGGTGACATGGTCATGGCGATGATCACGGTGACCTGGGCCACCGGGATCAATTCGCACACGGCGCCGCCCGGCTACCAACTCAACCTGGCGCTCGCGGGACTGGCCCTGGTCGTCGCCTTCCTCGGATCAGGCCGGTTCAGTCTCGACGCTGCGGTCGAGCGACGCCTCAGCGGGCTCGAGGGCGCAGAGGGACGTGCACACGCGGACCACGACAGACACCCACGACAATCTGTCCGCTGAACCGTCCGTGGGAACCGAAGAGCCGCGCCTCACGCGATCGTCCGGCACCCGATGCACGCCTCCTATCTGTTCCTCCAGGCTGGTTGCCTCCTCCGGAGCATTTCGATCCGAAACGTCTCGCAGTCAGGTGACATGGAGGCTGATCCCCGGCGTCTGGTAGAGCACCGAGCCTGCTCGGGATGCCTGAGTCAGGGCCGTGCTGCCCGGCCCCTCAGTCGTCCGGCCCCCACGGCGCGTCGCGCCGGGCCGGTACCTGCACCCCGTCCTCGGTCACCATGGAGGCCGCTCCGACCGCACTCCGGCCGAAGCGGTCGCGGATGGCGTCCACCGCGGCCGTGGCGTCCTGCCAGGACTGCTCACGTGCCGTGGCGCTCTGGTTGTCCTCGGACAACCCGTCCCCCAGGTCGAAGGAGAGCTGGTCCATCCCACCGGCCGCCAGACCCGACGCGCTGACGCCGAGGAGGCGGATCCCCTCACCCGGATCGACGCCCGCCAGCAGTGCTGCAGCCACCTGCCCGATGGCGCCGCCGGTGGCGATCGGCCGCTCCATGGTGTGCGAGCGCGACTGCAGGGACAGGTCCTTGAACTTGACCTTGACGGTGATCGTCCGGGCCGAGCTGGAGGCGCCGCGCAGCATGGTCGCCACCGAGTCGGCCATGCGGAGCACGTGACGCTCGAGCTCATGGGGGTCGACCAGGTCCTGGCTGAAGGTCTCCTCGTGCCCGATCGACTTGTTGGGGCGGTTCGGATTGACAGGGTCGGGGTCCTCGCCCCGCGACAGCGCGGCCAGGTGGGCGCCGCTCGCCTTGCCCAGGCGGCGCACCACGGTGTCGAGGGGCAGCGCGGCCAGGTCACCCACCGTGCGCACGCCCAGATCGTGCAGTCGCTTCGCCGTGGCGGGGCCGACGCCCCACAGCGCCTCGACGGCGTGCCCGTGCAAGAAGGCGAGCTCGTCGGCCGGCTCCACCAAGAAGACGCCCGGTCCCGGCTGGAGCCCGGCCCGGCTGGCGCGCGGCTTGGCCGCCCGGGAGGCGAGCTTGGCGATCATCTTGGAGCGTCCGATGCCCACGGCGCACTCCAGGTGCAGCTGGTCGTGCACCCGACGCCGCAGGCCGCGCGCGATCTCGACCGGTGGGCCGAGCAGCCGCACCGCGCCGGCCACGTCCATAAACGCCTCGTCGAGACCGATCGGCTCGACCATGGGCGTGACGTCGGCCAGCACCTTGTGCAGCTCCCCGCTCACCTCGCTGTAGCGGCTGTGGCGACCGGACAGGAAGATGGCCTGCGGGCACAACTGGCGCGCCCGCACCGACGGCATGGCCGAATGCACCCCGTAGGCGCGCGCCTCGTAGGTACAGGAGGCCACGACACCACGTGCGCCGGCCCCACCCACGATCACGGGCTTGCCGGCCAGAGAGGGGTCGTCGAGCACCTCGACCGACGCGAAGAACGCGTCCATGTCGATGTGCAGGATGGTCGGGAGGCTCGGCCGGTCAACCACCGAGGGTCAACCGTCGGAACCCCTCGGCGTAGGTGACGCCGGCCCGTCGGCCCTCCTCGGCCGCGCGCCGTCGCACCGCCTCGCCAGCCCACCCGTCCTGGCCGGCAAACTGCGTCCGATGGCACTCGACCGCCGATACTTTCGTCTCGATGGTGTCGGTGATGTCCACCCAGTCGTCGGGCTCGAGCGTCGCCGACAGGAGCACGGTCGACACCTGGTGTGGCGGGCCGGCGTCGGGGAAGTAGAGCGGCAGCGCCGCGGCGGGAGCCACGGCATCGAGCAAGGCGGACCCGGCGATCCGGTGGTCCCGGTGGTTGAAGTAGTCCCGACCGAAAAAGACGGCGGTCGGGTCGTGGCCACAGACGATGTCGGGGCGCAACGCCCGCACCCGCTGGACGAGCGTGCGCCGGAAGTCGTCAGAGTCCGTGAGCTCTCCGTCCGGGAAGCCCAGGTTCTCGACGCTGGACAGGCCGATCAGTGCGGAGGACGACTCCAATTCGGCGGCGCGCTCCACGGCCAGCTGCCGGGGCTCCACCGCGGGGTCGGTCGTCCCCTTGCCGCCGTCGGTGCACACGATCAGGTGGACCGCACTGCCGGCCTTGGCCCACCGGGCCAGTGTCCCGCCGCAGGCCACGTCGGCATCGTCGGGATGGGCGTAGACGGCCAGGACGGTACCGGGCGTCTCCTCCATCACTTCCGCTTCGGCTCCGTCGTCTTGGTCAACAACCCCGCCTCCCGCTGGAAGTCGCCCGCCTCCTCGAATCCCTTGTAGACGCTGGCGAAGCGGAGATAGGCCACGTCGTCCAGGCTCTGCAGGCGTTCCAGGACGGCGACGCCGACCTGCTGGCTGGTGGGCTCCGTCGTCTCGGCGCGCAACGCGTCCTCCACCGCCTGGGCCAGCTCCTCCATCTGGTCGGGAGTGACGGGACGGTTCTTGGTGGCCGCGCGGACACCCTCGACGACCTTGGCCCGGTCGAAGGGCTCACGGAGACCGCTGCGCTTCACCACCCAGAGCGGGACCTCTTCGACCCGCTCGAAGGTCGTGAAACGGCGCTCGCAACCGAGGCATTCTCGGCGGCGGCGGATGGCCCCACCCTCCTCGGCCTGGCGTGAATCCACCACGCGGTCGTCATCGACACCGCACCAGGGACACCGCACACCGCCGACGATAGTCAGGGAATGAAGATGTGCTCCCCCGGCACGACCGAGCCCGTGCCGGTCTCGCGGGCGAGCTGCCCGACGAGCGAGGCGGCGTGGGCGGGGTCGGCCCGGTTCGCGATGGAGGCCAGCGTGTCCCCCGCCTTGACGATGTACTCCTGACCTTGCGCCGGCGCCGCCTGGGCCAGCGTGCTCCCGCCGAGGGCGCGGATCGGCAGGGCGAGCAGCACCAGGAGGATCGCCACGGCGACGGCGAGGACCACCCGGCGACGGACCACCCGGGGGGAAGGTGCGGTCCGCGCCGGCTGGTCGGGCACGACGTACAGCGCGGGGCGGTACGTCTCGAAATCGAGCTCATATGCGACCGTCATGGCGTCTCCCTCTTTCGAACACCTGTTCGCCTTTCTGAAGATTGGACCACGAACACCTGTTCGCTGTCAACCGATTCGTCGAACAGCTGTTCGCACCGGTCCTCAACCTAGGGAAGGGGTGTGACAGGCGATGCATATGACTCTTCTATTTCCGATAGGATTAGTCATCATTAGCCACACCCTCCCGCCCGCACACCCAGAGGAAACGCCCATGACCACCGCGACCTCCGTCCAACTCGACATCGAGCCCCTCTCGGGCACGATCGGCGCCGAGATCCGCAACATCGACCTCCATCAACCGCTCGGATCCGACACGCTCGGTGCCGTCCGTCAGGCCCTCCTCGACTACAAGGTCATCTTCTTCCCGGGCCAGCACCTGTCGCCGGACGAGCACAAGGACTTCGCCGCCGCGTTCGGCCCGATCACTGTGGCGCATCCTGTGATCCCCGGGATCGAAGACCACAAAGAGGTCTTCGAGATCGACTACACGAAGGCGCGTCAGTTCACCAACTACGGCGTCGGCCGCGAGGAGGGCGACCGCGAGCGGTGGCACACCGACGTCACCTTCGTCGAGACGCCGCCGCTGGGCTCGGTGCTCAACGCCATCGTGATCCCCCGCGCCGGCGGTGACACCCTTTGGGCCGACACGCAGGCGGCGTACGAAGGGCTCTCCGTTCCCATGAAGGAACTGGTCGACGGGCTGACTGCGGTCCACGACGGCACCCGCGCCTTCGGCTCGCTACTCCAAGCGGTCGGCCAAGGCGAGTGGGACGGGGTGACTTTCACCGAGTTGACGCCGACCGAGCACCCTGTCGTGCGGACACACCCGGAGACCGGGCGACGGAACCTCTTCGTGAACCCGGGCTTCACCAAGCGGATCAAGGGCCTGACCACCAAGGAGAGCGACACCCTTCTCCACTTCCTCTATGACCACATGACCACACCCGAGTACATCGTCCGCTATCGCTGGGAAGAAGGCGACCTCGGATTCTGGGACAACCGGACGACGATGCACTACGCCATCGGCGACTACGGCGACGCCCACCGTGTCATCCAGCGCGTGACCATCCAGGGCGACAAGCCCTTCTAGCCCGCCGTAGACCGCCGCCGGACCGGCTTTCCCCCCAACCGGTCCGGCGGCGTGCGGCCCCGACCAGAGAAAGACCAACACCTGTGCCATTGCTCACCTCCCCATCCCGACGACCCGCCGCGGTGCTGCGCCGCCTGGTCGCGTTCGTCGTTCCGCTCGGCCTCGTCGTCGGCCTGGGCGCCGGCAGCGCCTCGGCCGGCACCAAGCAGGTCTCGTTGAGCGGTGTGACGCTCAACTTCGGCGACCAGCTGAAGGAGTACCAGACGATCTTCGCGGCCACCGACGCCCTCAAGGGTGCGGCCTACACGGTCAACTGGAGCAACTTCATCGGCGGGCCTCCGGTCATCGCCGCCGAGACCGGCGGGTCCGTCGACCTCGGGGACATGGCCGAGACGCCGACGATATTCGCCCAGTCGTCCGGTGACCCGGTCAAGGTGGTCGCCATCACGCAGGGCGCCAACGCAAAGACATCCCCCTATGACATCGTCGTGCCGGCGAACTCGCCCATCAAGACCGCGGCGCAGTTGAAAGGTCAGACGGTGGCGGTCCAAGAGGGCACGGTGGAGCAGTACTTCCTGGTGCAATACCTCGCCAAGAACCACATCCCCTACAGCGCGGTCACCATCAGCAACCTGCCCGTGACGAGCGCGTCGACGGCTGTGACCAACGGCCAGGTCGCCGCCGCCGTCATCTCGCAGCCTCTCACCGCGCTCGACCTGGCCACCGGAAAGATCAGGGTGCTGGCGAGCGGTGTCGGGTACCTGCAGGTGCTCGGCTACCTGACGGCGAGCAACGCCGCACTCGCCAATCCCCAGAAGGCCGCCGCTCTGCAGGACTTCATCAAGCGCTTCTACACGGCGTCGGCGATCCTCCGGAAGAATCCCGAGCTCGCAGCGGAGACGTATGTGAAGACGTACGGCGTCACGCTGGCGGTGGCCAAGGCTGCGGTCGCGTCGGTCCAGGCCGTGGGTACGCCCATCACACCGTCGGTCATCGCCTATCAGCAGACCGAGGCCAACACCTTCCAGAAGCTCGGGCTCATTCCGAGCACGCTCAACGTGAAGAGCATCTTCGACCTCCCGTTCAACAAGGCCGTGGCCAAGAACTCACAGCTCAGCTCGTGACGGTGGGCCTCACGGGAACTCCCGCCGGATCCGCGGTGACATCAGGTCCGGTCGACCGGGCCGCGCCACCCTCGGTCGCGGGAGCCCCGGCTGGGCAGCGGGCACCCGTCGGGCTCGTCAGCCTCAGCGTCGGCGAAGGAGGGAGCCGGTCCCGTCGCGCTTCGCTGGCGATCCGCCTGGCCGTGCCGGTGTCGATCTTCATCGCCTGGTGGATCCTGACCGTCACGAACGTCATTGAGCCGACCGTGCTGTCGACGCCGGGTGCCACCTGGGACGCCTTCGTGCAACTACTGCTGCACGGGGACCTGATCGGCGACGTCGGGATCTCCATCCAACGCGCCCTCGAGGGCCTCGCCCTCGGCGCCGGCGTGGGCCTGATCCTCGGCATCATCGTGGGCCTCTACCGGTTGGGCGAGGAGCTCCTCGACGCGTCGCTCCAGATGCTCCGCACCGTGCCCTACCCGGCGCTGATCTTCCTGTTCATCGTCTGGTTCGGCATCGGCGAGGCGTCCCACGTCTACCTCATCGCCCTGGCGACGCTGTTCCCGATGTACCTCAACACGTTCAACGGCGTTCGCAACGTCGATCGTCGCGTCGTCGAGGCTGCTCGCAGCTTCGGGGTGGAGGGATGGCAACTGATCCGGCGCGTCGTCGTGCCGCTCGCGATGCCCTCCATCATGACGGGCCTGCGCTTCTCCGCCGGGATCTCCGTGATCGCACTCGTCTTCACTGAGAGCATCGGCGCCAGCCAGGGCATCGGCTACCTGGTGTCGCAGGCGAACAGCCTGCAGCAGATCCCCATTCTCGTCGTGTGCATCATCATTTACGCACTCATCGGCATCACGGCGGACATCTCAGTACGCATATTGGAGCGCTACACGATGCCGTGGCGCCGTCATCAGGCGGTTCGATGAACATTCCCTCGACACAGCCCGCAGCCATGGTGGTCGGTGTCACCAAGCGATTCGGTGACCGCGACGTCCTCGCCGACCTGGACCTGACGGTCGCCCAGGGAGAATTCGTCGCCCTGCTCGGTGCATCAGGCAGCGGCAAGACGACGTTGCTCCGCATATTGGCGGGCCTCGAGGTGGCAAGCGCGGGCGAGGTCCTCGTCCCCGAGGTCCGCACCGTCGTCTACCAAGAGCCCAGGCTGGTGGCGTCCATGAAGGTCTGGCGCAACGTCGTGCTCGGGCTCCCCCGCGCCGAATCGACCCGCGACCGTGCCGTCGCTGCCCTGCACGAGGTCGGCCTGGAGGCGCAGGCCGATTCCTGGCCCGGCACCCTTTCGGGTGGGGAGGCCCAGCGGGTCGCTCTGGCGCGGGCCCTCGTCCGCGAGCCCCAGCTCCTCCTCCTCGACGAGCCCTTCGCTGCGCTGGACGCCCTGACCCGGCTCCGGATGCAGAGCCTGGTCGCCGAGCTCTGCGGCCGCCATCACCCTGGCGTGCTCCTGGTCACCCACGACGTCGAAGAAGCCATTGTGCTCGCCGACCGGGTCCTGGTCCTGCGGGACTCGAAGATCTCGGTGGACCGAACCGTCCAGCTGCCGCGACCGCGCCGGGTCGGAGGCGAGGCATTCGACGAGCTTCGGGACGAGTTGCTGGCCGAGCTGGGGGTCCTGGCCGGCACACGCTGAGCCTCTCTGGGCCCCGCATACCAACCGACGCGTGCGGCTCCTCGGTGTTTTGCGAGCTCATCTTTGACAACTGCCGCGGCTTGCCAGCAACGTCTGGATCGTCCGAACTCGCGCCGCGCGCGCCAGCGAGCTTTCATCCAGCTCGCAGCGTGTTGCAACCCGGGACGCGCAGCCCCAATTGCATCATCACGTCACTCACACGCGCCTCTCGAGGGGCGCGCCTTGTGCAAACCTGGGCCTCCGGTGGGAGTGGTTGCCCCTTGTTTGCGGTACGGGTTCCGCAGTGGTGGCGACCTCTATTTGGTGGCGGGACGTGTGTCTCTACACCGGAAAGAGAGGCATACCCAGATGCGGAATCAGACCCGAGCATTGACTCTGACGACCTGCCGCCGCCTAGGCGTTCGCGGCGTCCTCGCCGCTGGTGCCCTGACTGTCGGTTCCGCATTCGCCGGTGCCCTCGGCTTGGCGGCGTCACCAAGCGGGGCAACGACCACCTTCCCTAACGGCGGCGGCTTCAACTCCGTCTCATGCTGGAGCGCGCAGAACTGCATGGCCGTCGGCCAGAACGGGTTCACCGCCTCGAGCGACAACGCAATCGCAAGCGACGGCGGCAATTGGGTAGCTGGCCAGACCATTGCTTCTCCCGCCAACCTCGAGCTGACCGGGGTCTCGTGCCCAGCGGCCAACACTTGCTTTGCGCTCGGTGCCGTGTCTTCGTTCTACGCTTACGCGTTCGAAACGACGAACGGTGGAGCAAGCTGGTCGCAGCTCGGCGACTCGGGTCTGCCCGACGGCCAGACGCTCGACATCGATTGCCCGTCGTCGTCTGTTTGCTATGCCACGGAAGAGCAAGCGATCCTTCTGACCATCAACGCCGGGGCAACCTGGACCGCTGTCAACTCTTGGCTGGCCTCGGGCGACTTCGGGCTCATGCCGGAGATCACTTGCTGGTCGACCACGTCATGCCTCATGGGTGGGCCCATCCTCGGTCCCGACGGCCAGAACGGCGCGTACGTCTTCTCCACCACCAACAGCGGGACGTCATGGACCTCTGCCTCTGCCCCGGGCGGGATGAGCAACCTCTACACCCTGAGTTGTTGGAGCGCGAACGCGTGCGAAGCCGGCGGAACCAACGGGTCGACCGGTGTGGTCGCCAGCACCAACAACGGTGGGGCCTCGTGGGACTCTTTGGGCGTCGGCGGTACCTCATCCATCGGCGCGCTGAGCTGTGATACCCAGATCTGCGGTGGTATCGGTGCCGGTTCGCCGGCCGTGGTCGTCTCGGGCGCTCCCGGTGGTGGCCTCTCTGTGATGGGTACAGCCGCCGGGCCGATGCTCGGGATTACAGAGGGGACCGCTGCGTCGTGCTCTGGAGGAACCTGTGCGCTCGTCGGTTGGAGCACTGGCTCCCCGCCGCACCCGGTTGCCACGAGCACGGCGGTGACGGCACCGACTGGGCACGGCTACTGGCTCGTCGGCTCCGACGGTGGCGTGTTCTCCTTCGGTGACGCCCAGTTCTACGGCTCGACCGGGTCGCTGGTGCTCCAGAGGCCGGTGGTCGGCATCGTCCCGACGCGTGACCGTGGCGGGTACTGGCTCGACGCCTCAGACGGGGGCGTCTTCTCTTACGGAGATACCGAGTATTACGGCTCGATCCCGGGGCTCGGCCTGCACCCGGCAGGTTCTGGACAGCCGCACAGCCTCAACGCGCCGATCGTCGGAATGGTGCCTTCCCACGACCAGGGCGGCTACTTCATGGTCGCTTCCGATGGTGGCGTGTTCGCCTTCGGTGACGCCCACTACGCCGGGTCCTGCCCAGGGATCGGGGGCTGCTCGGGTGCCGCGGTTGCGGTGATGCCCGACGCGTCAGGCAACGGCTACTGGCTCGTGACCTCCACCGGCAGCGTTTACACGTTCGGCGACGCGCCGTACTTCGGGGCCCCCGGCCAGCAGTCCTCGGCCATCACCTCGGCGGTAGCCACTCCCGACGGCGGGGGCTACTACGTGCTTGACGCGAACGGTCAGGTCTTCGCCTACGGCGACGCCAACGGGCTCGGACTCTCCGGCAACGTGCCCACCGGCTCGACTGGCGGCTTCAATCCAGCCACGTCCATCTTCGCCTCCTCGGACGGCGGGGGTTACTGGGTGACCGACGCCAAGGGTGATGTGTTCAGCTTCGGCGACGCGCCTTATGACGGAGGCATGTCGGGCACGCACCTCAACGGCCCGATCATTGCCGCCAGCGGCTCATAGCCACGCAGCGCCGTCTTCTTGGATCTGGGGCACGTGCCTGGCAGCGCCATAGGTGTTGTCGCTATCGGTCGGAAATGCATCTCTGCGAACTCCATACGAACAGATGTTTGCTTTGGCCGCCCCACTTCGGTAGGTTGGTCCGTCACGAACGGATGTTCGCCCCCGGGAGGGGGCCGGCGCCAAGCCGGGGTGGGCACCAAAAGGAGACGCCGATGGCCGAGGTCCTGAGTGGGAAACGGCTGCAGATCCTCAACTTCATCGCCGACTGCCGAGCGCGAGCGCGGCTACCCGCCCTCGGTGCGCGAGATCGGCGAGGCGGTCGGCCTGGCGTCGTCGGCCACCGTGCACACCCACCTGGCCGTGCTCCAGCGCGAGGGCTACCTCTCCAAGGACCCCTCCAAGCCCCGGGCCATCCAGGTCCATTTCGACCCCGACACCTCCTCGCGGCTGCCGGCCTCTGCGGTGCACAACGTGCCGCTGGTCGGCGAGGTGGCGGCGGGCACCGGCGTGCTGGCCGAGGAGAACATCGAGGAGCTCCTGCCGATGCCCGAGCAGTTCACCGGCAGCGGGCCCTCGTTCATGCTCCGTGTGCGCGGTGACTCCATGATCGACGCCGGCATCTTCGACGGCGACTACGTGGTGGTGCGCCAGCAGCCCGAGGCGAACAACGGCGACGTCGTGGTCGCCGGCATCAACGACGGTGAGGCCACGGTCAAGACGTTCAGCCGCCAGAGCGGCCGGGTCGTGCTGACGCCGGCCAACGCCGCGTACGAACCGATGGTCTTCGATGCACCCGACGAGGTGACGATCTTCGGCAAGGTCGTCACCGTGGTGCGCCAGCTGAACTGATCGCTACTTGAGCAGCTTGGACAGACGGCGGTCGGCCAACACCTTGCCGCCCGTCTGGCACGTGGGGCAGTAGGCCATTTCGTAGGACTCGAAGGAGACCCGCCTCAGCGTGTCGCCGCACGGGGTTGGGCACGGCTCCCCGACTCGGTTGTGCACCTTGAAGCGGCCGCCCAGCTTGGACTCCGACAACCCGCCCTCGCGCCCGCGCTCGAGCGCGAGGGCCTCGGCCAGGACGTCCGTCGCCGCCGTCACCAGGGCATCACGCTGCTCGGGGGTCAGCGAGCGCAGCGAGGCGAACGGCGACAACTTGGCCCGGTGCAGGATGTCGTCGCCCCAACCCCGGCCGATCCCGGCCACGACGTGCTGATCGCGCAGGTCGGTCGTGAGGTGACGGCGGGAGTCGCTGGTGCGGATGAACGCCGCGAAGGCCTCGCTGCCGACCTCGGGCCCCAGGCCGGCCAGGGGTCCCTCGTCGCCGGGCGCCAGCACCCACCACGACGCCTTGCGCTGGGTGCCGTACTCGCGCACCAGCACGGCCACGCCCTCCCCGTCGAGCCCGGCGTCACCTTCGCCGAAGACGAGGCGCGCCACGGCGCCCCGGGGCTTCGTCTTCTTCGGCGGCCGCTCGATGTCGAGCCGGCCCGCCTGGGACAGGTGCAGCACCAGGCGCGTCCCGTCGTCGAACTCCCAGACCAGGTACTTGGCCCGACGGCCGACCGAGAGAAGGCGGTGGCCCTTCAGGGAATCCGGGGAGGGGGCGTAGGTCTTGAGCGACGAGAAGCCGAGCAGGTCCGCCCGGCGCAGGGCCAGACCGGCCAGCAGGGCGTCGAGGCGCTCGGACAGCGCCTGCATCTCGGGCATTTCGGGCACGCCACAATGTACGCATGACCTACACGCACGGGCACCATGAGTCGGTGCTGCGCAGCCACTCCTGGCGCACCGCCCAGAATTCGAGCGCGTACCTGCTCCCCCACCTGCGCCCGGGTCAGCGCCTGCTCGACGTGGGGTGTGGGCCAGGGACCATCACGGCCGACCTGGCGCTCCTGGTTGCCCCCGGCGAGGCCGTCGGCATCGACGCGGCCGCCGACGTGGTGGCCCGGGCCCAGGAGCACGCCGGCGACCTGGGCCTGGAGAACCTGCGCTTCGAGGTGGCCGATCTCTTCGCCCTGGGCTTCCCCGACGCCTCGTTCGACGTGATCCACCTGCACCAGGTGCTCCAGCACGTCGTCGACCCGGTGGCCGCGCTCATCGAGCTGCGCCGGGTGCTCGACCCCGACGGGGTCCTGGCCGCCCGGGATTCGGACTACGGGGCCTTCAGCTGGGCGCCGTCCGATCCCGTCCTGGACCGCTGGCTCGAGCTCTACTACGCGGTGACCGAGCGCAACGGCCACGACGCGCGCATCGGGCCACGCCTGCTCGGCCACGCGCATGCGGCGGGGTTCTCCGACGTGACAGTGTCGAGCTCGACCTGGACCTACGCCGACCCCGAGTCCCGGGCCTGGTGGGGCGGGCTGTGGGCCGACCGCGTGCGCTACTCGCGCATCGCCGAGCAGGCAGTCGAGTACGGGCTGAGCGACACCGACGAGCTCCAGCGCATCGCCGAGGCCTGGCTCCGTTGGGCCGGCTCGGACGATGCCGTCATCGTCATCCCCCACGTCGAGATCCTGGCCCGGGGCTGAAGAGGTCAGACGAAGTCCGACGAAGTCAGTCGGCCCAGAGCTTGTCGGTGTAGGTGTCCGTGCCGGGAATGGTCGGGATGAACGGCAGGGCGGCGATGACCGTCCCCTTGCCCGCGGCCTCCACCTGGCGCCGGTGCTCCGCGATGACGGGCTCCCAGGCCACCTCAGGTGGCGTGTTGAGGAACCAGAGCAGCACCGTCCGGTTGTCCCGCGCCTTCTCGCGGGGCACGTCCCCCGGGGCGTCCACCTCGAGCGCCACCGGTGTGAAGGCGGCCACCAGGTCGGCGTCGCTCCCCGGCATCAGCGCGGGTAGGTGCTCCGTGCGCAACCAGGACCAGAACTCCTCGTTGGTCACCGAGTCGTCCCGGTCGATGAAGACGGTGACGAAGCCGCGGTAGGGGTGGTCGAGGGCGAGCTCGACGGGGACACCGTCCGGCTCGCGGCGGTGCTCCCACCGGTAGTGGTAGAGGAGCGTGTGCACGTGGTCGCGCTCTTGGAACATCCGGCCGGCGGCGTGCAAGGCGTTCACCTGGCGCAGGGCCCAGCGGTTCCACATGTCGAAGTAGCCGTCGAGGACCCAGTAGGCCGAGATGTAGGAACCCCGGCCCGGTTCGCCCGTGATGGCGGACGGGTCGGGGTCGCGCAACGCCTTGAGGTCGGCGGTGGCGACGAAGCGGCGCCCGGCGAAGTTGTACGGGCCGACCATGCAGCCCGAGTAGAAGTGGTCACGCTCGTACCAGCGGTTGTAGGCCACCTCGTGGCCGCGGTGGGGCTCCACGAGGGTCAGCAACATGGAGCCCAGCTTGATCGGCTCCGCCTCGGCGAAGATCTCGATGGGCTTGCGCGTCTTGGGTGCCTCTTCCTCGGACATGAGGAGCGAACCTAACAGCTGCGCCCTGGCGTCAGACAGTCCCCGTGGCCAGGATCGGGCCGGTGGGGAACACGGACCCGCCCGCCGGCTCGGCCGTGATGCTCAGGCGCGACGGGCGCGTCGACCCCGCCATGATGAAGGCGGCCCGCCCGGGCGAACGGCCCAGCAGACCCAGGGAGATCGGCTGGTTCCCCTCGATCGCCCACAGCTGGTACGTCCGTCCGTCATCGAGCGACGGCAGCGAGGACGACACCACGTAGCCCTGTCCGGAGGGCAGGACGACGACCTTCGCCTGCTCCGTGTGCGTGCTGGAGTCGAGCGTGACCACACGGTGCCCGGGCGCCCGCAACGCGGCAGCGACATTGGGCGAGGCGGCGGCCTGGTCGGCCTGCAGGCCGGTGACCTTGTTGTCGGCATGCACCAGGCCGATGCCCAGGACGACCGCGACGGCCGCCGCGGCCACGGCGATGGCGCCGATGGTGGACACCATGACGCGGTGCCGCCGCGTCGGGCCCTCGGCCGGCACCCGGAAGGGCGAGCGGGCCTCGGACGTCAGCCGCGGCATCGGTGGTGCTTCCCCGCCCTCCTGGCGCTCGGGCAGCCGCAGGGCGATCTGTGACCACAGTCCTTCGGGCACCGGCTCGACCGAGTTCCCCATGGCGGCCGCGACCTCGCGCAAGCCGTCCAGCTCGCCGCGACAACGCGGGCACGACTCCAGGTGCTCCTCGAGCTCCGCGTACTCGTCGCCATCGACCGCATCGAGGGCGTACGCCCCAAGAAGATCGCTGGCCTCGTCGTGCGACATCACGCGTCAACCCCCCGCACCCCGGCGTCCGCCAGCACGGCACGCATGCGCCGCATGCCGTTGCGGATCCGGCTCTTGACCGTTCCTTCGGGCTGGTCGAGCAACTCCGCCACCTCCCGGTAGGTGTGGCCGTTGAAATAGGCCAGCTCGATCGCCCGGCGTTCCTCCTCGGGCAACTCCCCCATGGCAGTGGAGACCTGATCGGCCACCGCCATGTCCCAGACCTCGCGCTGCATGTCGTAGCCGGCCTCCGCCGTGCGAAAGGCGTCGCGTGCCTCCCGCTGACGCCGCGAGCTCGCGGAGCGCACGGCGTCCACGGCCCGGCCGTGCGCCTGGGCCAACAGGAACGAGCGCAACGACCCGCGGGCGGGGTCGAAGCGGTCCGGCTGGTTCCACAGGCGGAGGAAGACCTCCTGGGTCACGTCCTCGGCGTCGGTGGGGTTGTTGAGCACCCGCTTGGCCAGGCCGAAGACCGCGCCGCCATGGCGCCGGTACGCCTCGGCCAGGGCCACCTCGCTGTACCGGGCGATGGAGGTCACCAGCTGCGCATCGCTCACTTCGTCGATCGGCGGCATGTCGGACCTGTTCGGACCCGCTTCCCAATTTGGATGTCCCGAATTTCGCCCATCCGGGCAGAACCTGGGTTCCGAATAGTAGGCGCCATGCGAACGACCATCGACTCCTACAAGACCCGGGCCGGCCGGCTGGACCTGGAAGGCATCAACTTCGACGACTTCAGGGACCAGCCGCTGCCCGCCCACGCATTGCGGTCGCTGCGCTACATGCACGACGTCGAGCACCACACGGTGTGCTACCTGCGCGACCTCCTGCTGACGCCGGCGCACCAGGACCCGGCCATCACCTCCTTCCTCTCGTGTTGGGTCTTCGAGGAGATGTGGCACGGTGAGGCCATCGGACAGGTCCTCGAAGCGCACGGGGAGGAGGCGGGTGCGCCGCGTATCGCCGCGCTGCGGCATGGGCGCCGGCGCCGCCAGGCGGCGAGCACGCTCAGCACCATCGCCTCGGCGGCTTTCGCTGGGCGCGCCTTCATTGCGCTGCACATGACCTGGGGCGCCATCAACGAGTGGACCACCCAGGCCGGCTACTCCCGGCTCGCCGAAGTGGCGGGACACCCCACCCTGCGCGAGCTGCTGCGGCGGATCATGAAGCAGGAGGGAGGGCACATCGACTTCTACGCGTCGGAGGCGGCGCGCCGGCTCGGCGACAGTCCCAAGGCGCAGAAGATGACGCGCTTCGCGTTGTCGCACTGGTGGCGGCCGGTCGGCTCGGGCGTCATGCCCAGGCGCGAGGTCGGGTTCCTCGTCAATTACCTCTTCGACGGCAACAAGGGTGCCGACATCCTGGAGCGCATCGACCGCCGGGTCGATCGACTGCCGGGACAGGGCGACCTGCATCTGTTGACGCGCGCCGTGGCGCGCCTCTCCCCCTCCTAGGGGTTCAACTCCACTTCGACTTTCCGGCATCCGCCACAGGGTTGCCTCCGAATAGCGGTCAATCCACTGAGCGAGGAGCACATTCATGACGGCAGATCCCCGAGCGCTCGCCGAGTTGCTCGAAGAGTCCCAAGACCTCCAGGCGGACGCACTGCGCCCGACCCACGAGGCGCTCGACGAGCTCACTGAGACGTCACGCGCGCAACGCGACGTTGACGCTGGGGCGAACCAGTCCTTCCACGAGACGCACACGCGGGCGTTGACGTCGAGCCTGGCCGGCACCGTCCTCCTGGGCGCCGCCGGCGGGGCGGTCCTCGCCGGAGCGCTCGCCTCGGCCGCATCGGCCAGCAGCTCCAGCGACGTCCAGATCCTCCAGACCGCCGCCTCCATTGAGAACCTGGCCGTCTCCACCTACACGACCGCCCTGACGCTGCCCTACATCGGTGGCTCGTCGGCCAACCCGGTCGTGACCAAGTTCGCCCAGGTCACCATGGGCCAGCACGCGCAGCACGCCGACGCGTTCAACGCCGCCATCAAGAGCCTGGGAGGGAAGGCACAGCACAAGCCCGACCCGGCGTTCGTCCCGGTGGTCAAGAAGGCGGTGGCGAGCCTCGGCTCCGCCACCGCGGCCCAGGGTGCGCTCGGCGTGGTGGCCCTGGCCCTCGAGCTCGAGAACATTGCCGCCGAGACCTACGTCAAGGACACCGTGCTGGCGAAGCGAGAGACGAACAAGGCCCTGCTGGCGAGCATCATGGGGATCGAGGCGCAGCACGTCTCGGTCCTGCTGGCGGTGCAGGCCCTCCTCATGGCGGGCGCACCGCAGCTGATCTCGCTGTCATCCGGCACCGCCGCCATGCTCCCGGCCGCAGCCGGCAGCGTCGGCTTCCCCAACGCGTTCTACAAGACCAACAGTGCCGCCCCGGCCGCACAAGGAGCCGTCAAGTGAGCAAGAACACATCCAAGACGTACGCGGGCACCGAGCAGGAGCTGCGGGCCCAGACGAGCGACCTCGACGCGCTGCACCACGACGTGGGCATGCCCGCCATGGCGGAGGCGCTCGCCGACATGCGCGGCAGCAGCCGCCGGACCTTTCTCATGGGAGCAGGCGCCGTTGTGGCCGGCGGTGCCGCGCTGGCGGTCGGCAGCGGCGCCGTCCCGACGCTGGCTGCAGCGTCGAGCCGCCGGCTGTCAGCCGTGAAGGCTTCTGCGTTCCCCCCACCCGGTCTCACCGGCGACCTCGCCGTGGCAGCGGTCGCGGCCAGCCTGGAGAATCTCGCCGTCTTCGCCTACACAGCCGGCCTCACCGCGGCGTCGCAGGGCAAGCTCGGCACGGTGCCGCCGGCTGTGGCGACCTTCGCCACCACCGTGAAGGGACAGCATCAGCAGCACGCGGCGGCCTGGAACGCGGTGCTGAAGTCCCATGGCAAGGCGCCCGTGACGGTGACGAACCCGATGCTGACGCCGACCGTCCAGTCGGACTTCGCCAAGGTCACCGACATCGTAGGGCTGGCTCAGTTGGCCGTGACGCTCGAGACGATTGCCGCCCAGACCTACCAGGCGGAGACGGCGAAGCTGAAGAGCAGCGCCGCCATCGGCCTGTCGTCGTCGATCCAGCCGGTGGAGATGCAGCACATCGCGATCCTCTACTACGTGCTCGGCATGTACCCCGGCGCGCAGACGTCCTCGGGAACGCCTCTGGCGTTCAACCCGACCTCCATGGCGGTCTGAGCAATGCGCGAACCGATGCGACGGTACAGGGGCGGTGCGCTCGTCCTGGTCCTGGCGGGCGCGCTGCTCCTGTCCGCCTGCAGTCGCGGTGGATCGGGATCAGCGGGGTCTCCGACGTCCAGTGTCCCGAGCGCCGCCACGTCGACGAACGCGCTGACCATCTCGAACTTCATGTTCTCGCCCATGAGCGCCTCGGTGGCCCCCGGGGCGACCGTCAGGGTGACCAACAAGGACTCCGTGACGCACACCCTCACCGCCACGGGAGGCCAGTTCGACACGGGCGACATCGGCCCCGGCCAGACCAAGACCTTCACCGCGCCGTCGAAGGCGGGGACGTACAGCTACATCTGCACCATCCACCAGTACATGAAGGGGACGATCGTCGTCAGGTGATCAGGGCGGCCAGGACGGCGCGGGCCCGCTCGAGCTGCGCCGCCGAGACCCGCTCGTCGGGGTGATGCGCCAGCAGCGGGTCGCCGGGACCGAAGTTGGCGGCCGGCACGCCGTGCTCCCAGAACGAGGCCACGTCCGTCCAGCCCACCTTGGCCTTGGGCGGGGCGCCGCTCTTCTCGACCAGGGCGCCCAGGAGCGGGTGGCCGAGGGACGGCGGCGCGCCGTCGCCGGCGTCGAGGACCTCCCAGGTGTCGCCGTCTGCCTGCTCCCAGGTGCCCTGTAGGAGCTCCAGCAGGAAGGCGCCGGCCTGCTCGGCGTCGCGATCGGGTGCGTAGCGGTGGTTGAGGGTGACCCGCGCCTCGTCGGGGACGACGTTTGCCGCCACCCCCCCTTCGATCGCCACGGCTTGGAGCTGCTCGGCGTAGGTGCAGCCGTCCAGCACGACCTCGCGGCCCGGCCAATCGGCCACACGCTGCAGCAACAGCGCCAGGCGGTGGATGGCGTTGCGACCGGTGAAGGGCCGGGCGGTGTGCGCCCGCACCCCGCGCAGCGTGACGCGCACGCGCATCGTCCCCTGACAGCCCGCCTCCACCAGCGCGGCGGTGGGCTCACCGAGGATGGCGGCGTCCCCGGCCAGGAGGTCCGGCCTCTTCTGCCACAGCTCGAGCAGCCCGCTGTCGGCGCGGCCGATCTCCTCCCGGGCGTAGAAGCACCACGTCACGTCCACCGCGGGCTGCCGCACCGTCGTCGCCAGGTCGAGCATGACGGCGAGGCCGCCCTTCATGTCCGACGCCCCGACCCCCCACACCGTGTCGCCCTCCACCCGCGGCGTGGCGTTCCCGTTGGCGGGAACCGTGTCGAGGTGTCCGGCCAGGACCAGGCGCTGTGGGTGTCCGAGCGCGGTGCGGCCGATGACGTTGTCGCCGATCCGTTCGAGGTCGAGCCAGGCGCAGCCCCGCAGCGCGTCCTCCACGTGGTCGGCCAGCGCGGCCTCACCCCAGCTCGGGGAGGGGACCGCCATGAGGTCGCGCGTGGCCGCGAGGAGATCGCCCATCGGGTCAGGTGCTGGCGCCGTGGTCCCGCAGGACCTGGGTCAGCTGCGCCTTGTCGTGGCGCTCGCCTTCGCTGAGCCGCTTGATCACGAGGACGCAGGGCACGAAGAACTCCCCGCCGGGGTACTCGCGCCGCCGGCTGGCCCGGATGGCGACACACCAGGAAGGCACGACGCCGCGCGAGATCTCCTCGCCGGTCTCGGCATCGATCACGGGGATGGAGGGGTCGAGGAAGCTCCCCGCACCCAGCACGGAGCCCCGGCCGATGCGCGCACCGCCGGTCACCATGCAGCGACTGCCCACGAAGGCGTCGTCCTCGACGACGACGGGCACGGCGTTGGGAGGCTCGAGCACACCCCCGATGCCGACGCCGCCGGCCAGGTGCACCCGCTCCCCGATCTGGGCGCACGACGCCACGGTGGCCCACGTGTCGACCATGGAATCCGCCCCCACCCAGGCGCCGATGTTCACGTAGGAGGGCATCAGCACCACGCCCCGCCCGAGGAACGAGCCCCAGCGGGCCGAAGCGCCCGGCAAGGCGCGCACACCGGCTTCGGCGAAGCCGTGCTTGAGCGGCAACTTGTCGGCGTACTCGAAGGGCCCGGCCTCGATCGTCTCCATGCCGCGCAGCGAGAAGAGCATGAGGATCGACTTCTTGAGCCACTCGTGGACGACCACCTGGTCGGTGGTGGTGTCGACCTCGGCCACGCGGGCCTGGCCGGTGTCGAGCAGCTCAATGGCCTCCTCGACGACCTTGGCCGCGTCCGTGTCCGCCGGGGACAACTCGCCGCGGCGCTCCCACAACTCTTCGATGCTCGCCTGCAGATCAGCCATGCCGCACCCTAGCGAGGCGCTCCCCCACCAGCGCCAACCGCTCCATCGGCTGGACCACCGCCACCCGCACGTGTCCCGCACCGCCGTCGCCGTAGAGATCCCCGGGACTGACCAGGAGCCCGCCGTCGGTGGCCAGGCCCTTGGCCATGGCCCAGGCGTCGGCCCAGCGGCCGGCCGGGACCGGCACCCAGAGATAGAAGCCACCCTCGGGGAGCGCCACGGGACAGCCGTAGTCCCCCAGCACGCCGGCCAGGAAGGTGAGCCGGGCGCGGTAGCGCTCCCGTTGGGCGTCGACGTGCTCGTCGTCGCGCAGCGCCGCCACACCGGCGGCCTGGGCCGGGCCGGGAACCATGAGGCCGGCGTGCTGGCGCACGGCGCGGAGGAACTCGACCAGTTCGGCGTCGCCGGCATAGAAGCCCACGCGCACCCCGGCCAGGTTCGAACGCTTCGAGAGTGAATGCACCGCGACGACGCCGTCGCGGCCGTGCTGGAGCACGGAGCGGGCCGGCCCGTCCCAGGTGAACTCCGCGTAGCACTCGTCGGAGAACACCGGAATGCCGTGGGCGCGCCCCCATGCCGCCTCGGCCCCGAGGTCCCCGAGCCCCCCGGTCGGGTTCGACGGCGAGTTGGACCAGAGCAGCAGCGCGCGCGCCGCGTCCTCGGGAGCGACGGCGTCGAGGTCGAGCCCCCCGAGGCGTCCGGGTGGGGCCGGGACGGGGACGGCGCGGCACCCGCCCAGCTGCGCCCCCATGGCATAGGTCGGGTACGACACCGCGGGGTACAGCACGGTGTCCTTCCCGGGCGTGCGGAGGCGGAGCAGTTGGGGCACCGAGGCCACGAACTCCTTCGTGCCGACGCAGGCGGCGAGGGCCATTGGCGGGCCGTCGGCGAGGGCGAAACGCCGCGTCAGCCAGGCGGCGGCGGCCTCGCGCAGTGCGGCGCTCCCAGCCGACGCGGGATAGCCCCGCTCGCTGCCGGACGTGGCCAGCGCCTCCACCACGGCGGGCAACGGTGGGTCGTAGGGCGTCCCGATGGAGCAGTCGACCATGCCCCCTTCGTGGGCGTCGGCCACCTGGGCCAGGCCGGCCAACCGGTCGTAGGGATACGGCGGCAGACGGAACGTCACGGCACGGTCACGAACTCGGCGAAGCGGGCCCGCCCGACGTCGTCCAACACCACCTGCAGCGTGGCCGACTCCTCGCCGTCGCTCTGAGCCACGACCTCGCCCTCGCGGTGGATGGCAGCCAGCACGTCCCCGCGGGCCCAGGGCACGACGAGCTGGACGACGCGGTCCGAGCCGCGCAGCCGGTCACCCAGCACGCGGAGGAGCTCGTCGACGCCCTCGCCGGTACGGGCCGAGATGAGGACGGAGCCCTCGTTGGCGTGAGCCAGCGCCTTGGCTTCCTCGGGTGCGGCATCGGCCTTGTTGATGACGACAAGGTCGGGCACGTCGGACGCGCCGATCTCGCGCAGCACCTCGCGGACGGCGGCCATCTGCCCCTCGGCGTCGACCGCGGTGCTGTCGACAACGTGCACGATCAGGTCGGCCAGGCGCACCGAGTCCAGGGTGGAGCGGAAGGCCTCGACCAGCTCGTGCGGCAGCTTGCGGACGAAGCCGACCGTGTCGGTGACGAGCACGGTCTCGCCGCCGGGGAGCGAGAGCTGGCGTGTGCGCGGGTCGAGCGTGACGAAGAGCCGGTTCTCGGCCGGAACGCCGGCATCGGTCAATCGGTTGAGCAGGGTGGACTTGCCCGCGTTGGTGTAGCCGACGAGGGCCAGCTCGCGGTGGCGGCCCCGGGCGCGGCTGCGGCGCTGCAGCGTGCGCGTGCGCTCCACCTCGCGCAACTCGGCCTCGAGCTTGTGCATGCGGCGGACGAGCCGCCGGCGGTCGACTTCGAGCTGGGTCTCCCCCGGGCCTCTGGTGCCGATGCCACCGGCCTGCTGGCTGAGGGCCGAGCCGCGGCCGCGCAGCCGAGGCAACCGGTAGCGGAGCAGCGCCAACTCCACCTGGGCCTTTCCTTCGGGGCTGCGGGCGTTCTGGGCGAAGATGTCGAGGATCACGGCGGTCCGGTCGATGGCCGTCCGGCCGAAGAGCTTCTCCAGGTTCCGGTGCTGGGCGGGCGTCAGGTCGTCGTCGAAGACGACGGTGTCCGCGTCGAGGCTCCGGCTCAGGGCCGCGATCTCCTCTGCCTTGCCGCGGCCCACGAACGTCGCCGCGTCGGGAGCATTGCGCC
The DNA here is from genome assembly GCA_963804055.1 of uncultured Acidimicrobiaceae bacterium. Lineage (GTDB taxonomy): Bacteria > Actinomycetota > Acidimicrobiia > Acidimicrobiales > RAAP-2 > Bog-473. The sequence continues at coordinate 354,158 of CAWDOU010000003.1, forward strand.
GTTGCACGACACGGCCGACCACATCGGCGCCGGCACTGTCAACCAGGCGCGCCAGTTCGTCCAACTCCTCGGCGACCATCTCCTCGGTCCGGCCCGGGAAGATCACGCCCACCAGGATGATCCGCTCCCTGAAGGTGCGCTCGATGAGCGTCCCCGGTAGCACGTTGCTCAAGAGAGCATCCCCGGGTGGATGTCGACGTCGGCCACCTTGCGCACCGGCCCGGCGAGGGTGGTGGCCGCCTCCTCGTCGTCGCCGAGAGTGACCTCGAGGATCCCGCCCGGATTGCGCACGCGCACCGTGCCCGCAGCGCGCACGGCGCCCCAACTCCGGGCCGCCGCCGCGGCGGCCACGCTGCCGGTGCCGCAGGCCAGGGTCTCGCCCGCCCCGCGCTCCCAGACCCGGAAATCGAGGAGCTCCCCCCGCTCGTCGCGGGTGGGCGTGATCCATTCGACGTTGATCCCACCGCTGAAGGCGGCCTGGAGCTTGGGCCCGAGCTCCGCAATGTCGACTGCAGCGGTGTCGGGCCCCAGCAGGACCAGGTGCGGGTTCCCGACGTCGACGGTGCGGACCCGACGGTCGTCGAACTCCTGCGGCTGGTCCGGGCCGAGCCGCGCCGGGCCCATGTCGACACTGGCACTCGCCCACCCCGGGTCGGTCCCCGGCACGTACTCGACGGTCCGGCGGCCACCCCCGGTGGCGACGGTGAAGCGAGGACCGGTGACGAGGCCGGCGTCGACCGCGGCCTGGGCCAGGCACCGGATGCCGTTCCCGCTCATTTCGGCCAGGCCGCCGTCCGCGTTGTGCAGTTCCATGGAGAGGTCGCAGCCGTCGCGACCGGGCCCGACCCGGATGATGCCGTCGGCCCCGATACCGCGCCGCCGATCGGCGAGCAGGCGCACCTGGGCCACCGAGAACCGGATGGCGTCTTCGGGATCCAACACGACCAGGAAGTCGTTTCCCGCGCCCTCGTGCTTGCTCGCCCGCATCCCACCATTCTCGCAGCTGGCGTGGTTCAACCGTGCGGGCCCAGGGCCCTCTCCACGAGCGCCTGGGCCTCCGCCACATCGGCGGCCCAGCTGATCCGGGGGTCGCGACGGAACCACGAGGCCTGGCGCCGGGCGAACTGGCGGGTCCGCCTGACCGCCTCTTGCAGGCAGTCGGCCAGGGGCACACCGTCCTCCACGTGGGCCAGGACCTCCCGGTAGCCGAGCGCCTGGCGGGCCGTTCGTGAGATGCCGGCCGGACGGGCCGCCAGGGCCCGCACCTCGTCCACCAGCCCGGCCTGCACCATCTGCCCGAAGCGGTTCTCGATCCGGCGGTCGATCTCCCCGGGTGGGCGCGCCAGTCCGACCTGGGGCGTCCCGCTCTCGGGATAGGCGCCCAGGCCGGGCCCGAACGTCGAGAAGGGACGGCCCGACCCGAGCGTCACCTCGAGCGCGCGCACGACCCGCCTGCGGTTGGTCGGCTCCATGCGCGCCGCGCCGACGCGATCGAGCGCGGCCAGGCGGGCGTGCAGGTCCGCCGGCTCGGCCCGCCCCTCGTCCAGCTCGGCCTCCAGCGCAGCGGCGACGTCCGGATAGCGGCCCGGGATCTCGAGGTCGTCGACCACGGCGCGCAGGTAGAGGCCCGTGCCCCCGACCAGCAACGCGTGATGGCCGCGGCGCGCAATGCCCTCGAGGGCCTCCCGCGCCGCCCGCTGGAACTCCGTGACGGTGAAGTCCTGGTCCGGTTCGACGAGGTCGAGAAGGTGATGCGGCACGGCGGCCCGCGCCTCGGCCCCTGGCTTCGAGGTGCCGATGTCCATGCCGCGGTAGACGCACATCGAATCGATCGACACGATCTCGCAATCACCGCGCCGGATGGCCAGTTCGAGCGCGGTCTCCGATTTGCCCGAGGCGGTGACGCCGACGAGTGCGACCGCGGTCAAGCGCTCGCCACCGGGATCAGCACGCGATGCCGGGGCCGCGCCACCACCTCCTCCAGGCGCCCCGAGAGGTGGTGGGGGTGGCCGTCGGTCACTGTCACGCGCGCCAGAGCGCCCGCGGCCGGGCTCCCGGCCGCCGTTCCAGCCGGAAAGTGGATCAGCTTGCCCTGCCGGGTGCGGCCGGTCAGCATCGCTTCGTCCCGCCGGCTGACGCCCTCGACCAGCGCCTCCTCGGTGCGGCCGACGCGGGCCTGGTGCCGGGCCAGGGCGGAGCGGTCCACCACCGTCTTGAGCCGGGCGAAGCGCTCGGCGATGACGTCCGGGGGCACGAAGCTCGACTCCATGGCGGCCGCCCGCGTTCCCGGACGCGGCGAGAAGATGAAGGTGTACGCGCCGTCGTAGCCCGCCTCGGCGCACACGGCCAGGGTGTCTTCGAAGTCCTCCTCCGTCTCGCCCGGGAAGCCGACGATGACGTCGGTCGTCACCGCCAGATCCTCGATTGCGGCACGCGCCGCGGCGAGCCGGTCCATGTACCGCTGCGCGGTGTAGCCGCGTCGCATGGCGCGCAGCACCCGGTCGCTCCCCGACTGCAGCGGGAGGTGCAGCTGCTCGCACACCTCGGGCGTCTCCGCCATGGCCGCGATCGTCTCGGGCCGCAGATCCTTGGGGTGCGGGCTCGTGAAGCGCACACGCCCGATGCCGTCCACCGCGCCGACGGCGCGGAGCAGGTCGGCGAAGAGCGGCCGGCGCCGGGTGATGTCGCGACCGTAGGAGTTCACGTTCTGGCCGAGCAGCGTCACCTCGGTCACCCCGCTCCGTGCGAGGAGCTCCACCTCGGCCACGATGTCGTCGGGAGCACGACTGGCTTCTGCCCGCGCACCGACGGGACGATGCAGAAGGCACACGAGTTGTCACATCCGGTCTGGATGTTCACCCACGCCGCGTAGGGAAGCTCACGGACCGCACCGGGCCCCAACAACGGGTTGTTCCCCGCCTCGGGTGCCGGGGCGTCGAGGATCTCCATCACGGGGCCCTCGGTCTCCGCCCGGCGCAGGAGACCCGGTGCGCTGGTCAGATTGTGCGTGCCGAACACCACGTCGACCCAGCCCACTTTCTCCTGGATCCGCTCGCGGTCCTTCTGGGCCAGGCATCCGCCGACGGCGATCTGCAGGCCGGGCCTGGCGTCCACCAGCTCCTTCAGGCGGCCCAACGTCCCGTACAGGCGCTGGTCCGCGTTCTCCCGGATGCAGCAGGTGTTGAGGACGACGACGTCGGCCTCCTCCATGGAGGCGGCAGGCTCCAGCCCGTCCGCCACCAGCAACCCCGCGAGCCGTTCCGAGTCGTGCTCGTTCATTTGGCACCCGAAGGTGCGGATGAAATAGGACCGGGCCACCGCCGAAGTCTAGGGAACAGGGGCGCCTAGATTTTGAGGGTGGATCGAAATGTGACGCAGGTGTTCGGCCGGGCCCGCCGGGGGGTGGCCCTGGTCCCCCTGGTGCTGGTCCTGGCCGGCTGCAGCTCGGGGGGCTCGGGCCCGCAGTCCGGCGGCAACGCCGACGGCTCGCTGCGCAGCGCCGACAAGGCCGTCCAGACCGCCATGCAGACCTATCTGTCGGCCGTGGCCGCCTGCGCCAAGGAGTCGACCCCGGTCGTGTGCCTCGAGACGGCCGATCGCGCGCTCGGGGACAAGATCCACACCTACGCCAACCTGCTCGCCCGCCACCAGAAGGTCACGGCGCCGCAGGCGGACGTCACCGCCGCCCTCAACTCGGCCCAGACACTGGCGAACAGCCTGGAGATCCTCGGCGACGCCCAGCCGACGCAGGCCAACTACAACCAGGTGCTCAACACGTTCAACGTCAATTCGGCCATCACCCAGTTGCAGGGCCAGGTCGGCGCGCTGAACGGTTCGTTGAGCTAGAGCGGCACCTCCGCCTCGTCCCCGTAGACGATGCCGCGGCGGTCCGCCCGCAACGCCATGGCCCGGCCGGGCACCCCCGCCGCCGCCAGTGCGGCCTCCGCGCCCGCCAGCACGGCCGGGGCGGCACCCGCCCGCACGATGCCGATGAGGGAGGGCCCGGCGCCGGACCAGCTGGCGGCCAACGCGCCGGCGTCGACGAGGGCGCTCAGGATCCGGGGCGCCTCCGGGAACAGCGCCGTGCGTGCCGGCTGGTGGACGCGGTCGTCGGTCGATCCGGGCAGCAGCACCGCGGGATCGGCCAGGCCCGCCACGAGGAGGCCCATGCGGCCGAGGTTGAACACCACGTCGGCCCGCGTCAGCGACTCGGGGAGCACGCCACGCGCCGCGGGTGTGGCGAGGTCGCGTTCGGGTAGGACGACGACGAAGCTCAGCTCCTCACTGAGCGCGAGCGACGCCTGCACCGGTCGACCGTCCATCACGGTGGCGGCGACGAGGCCGCCGAAGACGCTCGCCGCCGCATTCTCCGGATGCCCGTCGTAGGCGGCGGCGACCGCGAAGGGATCCTTGGCACCGGCGGCCGCCGCCGCGGCCGCCGCAAGCGCAGCCGACGAGCCCAGTCCGCGGGCGACCGGGATCTGGGACCGCACGGTCACAGCGAAGCGGTCGTGTCCGAGGACGTCCGTCACGACGCGGGCAGCCAGATGGGACGCATCGTCGAACAGGCCGGCCCCCTCGCCCTCGCTGTGCACGCTGAGCGACGGCGCCTCTTCGACCTCGACGCTCACGTAGCACTCGAGCGCGACGGCCAACGTGTCGAACCCCGGGCCGAGGTTGGCTGACGACGCGGGGGCCCGGGCACGCACGGCGTCAGGCTAGGCGGTTCACGACAGGCGCTGGAGCAGCGACTGGGGTGGGATGTCCTGCGTGAGCCGGACCGGCACCGCGACCCGCTGCGTGCCGAGGCTCACGACCACGGTCCCGACCGCGGTGCCGCGGCGGGCCTGCTTCGCCACGTGTCGTGCCGGCACGAAGACGCGGGTGGCGCTGACGCCGGGCCAGGTGAGCATGGAGGCGGCCGCGGTCGTCGTGGCCCCGATGGTGGTCCCCGCCTCGCCGACGTGGGCCACGACCTGATGGCCGGCGAGCACCCGGGTGGAGCCGATGAACGGGCTCATGGCGTCGACCAGCGCCAGAGCGTGGAGTCCGGCCTGTGCCAACACGATGGGGCCGGTCTGCCCGGTCACCGCGGACAGGAGGAGGACCTGGCGGCCGTGCACCGTGCGCTCCACGGCGAGCACGTCACCGCCACCCGCCGCCGTGGTGAAGCCGGACTTCACTCCGATCACCCCCTGCACGCCGAGCAGGGGGGTGTAGGTCGAGATCGTCCCCGCCACCGGCAGGGTGACGGACGAGAGCTGCACCATGGAGGCGAACGTGGGGTCGGCCATGTCTGAGGGCGGCCACCTTGAGCAGGTCCGAGGCGGTCGACTGCGACGCTGGGTCGACGCCGCTGGCGTCGGCGAAGTGCGAGTGGGTCATGCCGAGCCGGGCTGCGGTCGCGTTCATCTTCGCCACGAAGGCCGGGATGCTGCCGGCGTCCCAGGTGGCCAGAAGGTCGGCGTAGTTGTCGGCGGAGTGCACCAACAGCCCGCTCATCACCTGCGACTCGGTGATCTGCTCGTTGAGCGTCACCGCCGCGTTGGAGTCGTCGTTGACGGTCGCGCTGTCGTAGTCGTCGACGTCGGCCTGGGTGACCGTGATCGTCGGACCGGGTTGGCCGAGCGCGAGCGGGTGGTCGTGCAGCACGACGTAGGCGGTCATGAGCTTGGTCAGGCTGGCCACCGGCGCGGGGGTCTCGGGCCCCGACGCCAGGTTCACGCCGATGGACGGAACGGCGACGGCGCCCTGGCCGACCGTCGGCCACGGGAGCGTCACGGCAGACGTGGGGATGTGCACCGAGCGCGCCAGCGAGGCGGTCACGGCGGGCGCCGGCTCCGGCGTGGAAAGCCGGACGCCGACATAGGCGCCGGCGGCCAGCACGAGGAGCAGGAGGGCCAACAGGAGGGCCCGCCGCCGCCCGCGCCGGCGGCGGTGCGAATGCCCGCGACGCCTGCCGTGCTCGGGAGGGGGTGGTGCCGGCTCGCGCAACGAGTCGAGCAGGAAGGGCGCCACCATGAAGGGTGGCGCCGGTGCTTCAGCGCTCACGTCCCGTGGAGTCCGTCGAGCTCCTCGGGCGTCATCAGGACGGCCCGGGCCTTGGAGCCCTCGCTCGGGCCGACGACACCGGCCTGCTCGAGGAGGTCCATGAGGCGCCCGGCCCGGGCGAAGCCGACGCGCAGTTTGCGCTGGAGCATGGAGGTGGACCCTAGCTGCGAGCGCACCACGAGATCCCGCGCCTGGACGAGCAGCTCGTCGTCGTCGCCGTCGAGGCCGTCGCTCATCGACGGGCCGTCGTCGACGCCCTCGATCCCCACGATGGCCTCGGCCTGGCCACCCTGCGCGTGCCAGTGGCGGACCACATCACGCACCTCCTCCTCCGACACCCACGGGGCCTGCAGGCGGCGCGGGATGTTGGAGGACGCCGTCAGGAGCAGCATGTCCCCCTTGCCGATGAGGCGCTCGGCGCCGGGCTGGTCCAAGATGACCCGGCTGTCGGCCAACGAGGACACCGAGAAGGCCATGCGGCTCGGGATGTTGGCCTTGATCACCCCCGTGATGACGTCGACCGAGGGGCGCTGGGTGGCGATCACCAGGTGGATGCCGACGGCGCGTGCCATCTGGGCGATGCGCACGATGGAGTCCTCGACGTCGCGGGCCGCCACCATCATGAGGTCGTTCAGCTCGTCGACGATGACGAGGATGAACGGCAGGGGCTGGGGCGGCTCGGGCTCCTCGTCGAGTTCGGCCTCGTCGTCGACCGCCGCGTGCTCCTCGCCGAGGGCGCGGGCGGCGACCTCGCGCATGCGGCGGCGGTCCGACTGCGGCGGCGGCGCGATGAGGCCCTGCTCGACCAGCTGGTTGTAGCCGGTGATGTCACGCACGCCGTTCTCGGCGAGCATGTCGTAGCGGCGCTCCATCTCCTTCACCGCCCAGGCGAGCGCGTTGGCCGCCTTCTTGGGGTCGACCACGACCGGGTTGAGGAGGTGCGGCAGGCCGTCGTACTGGCCCAGCTCCACGCGCTTGGGGTCGACCAGGATCATCTTGACCTTGTCCGGGGTGTCCCGCATGAGGATCGACGTGATGATGGAGTTCATGCACGACGACTTCCCGGAGCCCGTCGAGCCGGAGATGAGGATGTGCGGCATTTCGGCCAGGTTCGCCATGACGGCCCGCCCGGCGATGTCGCGGCCCATGGCGACTTCGAGCGGATGGGTGGTGGCGGTCGGCCTGGCCTCGTTCGACTCGAGGATGTCGCGCAGCGACACCAGCTGGCGGGTGCGGTTCGGTACCTCGACGCCGATGGCCGACTTGCCCGGGATCGGGGCGAGGATGCGGACGTCGGGCGACGCCATGGCGTAGGCGATGTCCTTGGACAGGCTCGTCACCCGGGCCACCTTGACGCCGGGGCCGAGCTCGAGTTCGTAGCGGGTGACGGTCGGACCGACCCGGCAGCCGACCAGCCTGGTCTCGACCCCGTGCGCCTCGAGCGCGCGCACCAGGTCCTCGCCCAGGGCGTCGATCTGCCGCTGGTCCTGGCGCATCTTCTTCGACGCCTGCAGCAGGGACATGCTCGGCAGCGCCCATGCGCCCGGCGCCCGGGCCGGCACCGGGGCCAGCGGCACGGGAACCGACGCCACCGGCACCGGCATGGGATCGGGCTCCGTGACCGGCTCCTCGTCCTCCTCGTCGGGCGGGAGCTCGTCGTCCTCCCGGTCGAAGGGGACCCGGGCCGACGAGGCGGCCTCGACCGGATCGTCGGCGCCGAGGTCGGACGTGATCACGAAGGGCTTGCCCTGCCACAGGGCGGAGAACGTGCGACCGATGTTCGCCGCCGCCGCGGCCAGCGCCCGGCCGGCGGTGGCGAGCGAGACGCCGGTCGCCACCAGGATGGCCACCAGGATCACGGCCACCAGCAGGACGGCGGCGCCGGCGGGGCCGAGGCCGGCGTGCAGCGGGCGCCCGACGGCGGCGCCGAGATAGCCGCCGGCGTCCCGCAGCGCGCCCGAGTCCGAGAACGCCGGCGTGCCCTTGGCCAGCTCGGCCAGGCCGCAGACGCCGAGCAGCCCCAGCACCGTGCCCACGGCCAGGCGCCAGGGATCGGCCCCCTCGTGGTCCTCGTCGGCGTCGGCCGGAGCGGGCCGGTCGAGCAACAGCGTCAGGCCGGCGCCGAAGGACACGAGCGGGAGGAGGACGCGGGCCCAGCCCGCCAGCAGCCCGAGGCCGGTGTCGCCGGCGTGGCCGACCGGGCCGAGCTGCTTGCCCCACAGGGCCAGCGCCAACAGGACGCCCAGCGTGATGAGCCCGACGGCCCACAGGTCCCGGGCCTGGACGCGCCAGAAGGGCGGCCGGGGCGGCGGGTTCCGCTTGCCACGGGCTGCAGCCTTCTTGGCGGGGGGCGCGTCGCGGTGCCGCCGCGGGTCTTGGTCACCACAGTGCGGTCGAGATTACTGGCTGACCTGGTTCTTTTTGTGGACACCCTGCCCGTTGAATTGCGAACATCTGTTCGCTATCGTAGCCGGATGCGGTGGGTCCTGGCCGAGAACGAGGCGGGCGGCACGCTCTTCGCCGACGAGCGGGTGGCGGAGCGCCACGTCGGCAGGGGCGCCTACGCCGGCATGGAGTTCCTGCACGTCAACGCCCGCACCGTCATCAACACGGTGCCGGCGGAGAGCCGGATGCCCTTCCGGCACACGATCAACCCGTATCGAGGCTGTAGCCACGCCTGCGTCTACTGCTTCGCCCGGCCGACGCACGACTACCTCGGTCTCGGGATCGGGACCGACTTCGAGCGCAAGATCGTCGTCAAGGTCAACGCAGTGGAGCGGCTGCGGGCCGAGCTGCGGGCGCCGGCGTGGGACGGCGATCACATCGCCATGGGCACCAACACCGACCCCTACCAACACGCCGAGGGCAAGTACCACCTGACGCGGGGCATCGTCGAGACCCTCTCGGGCGCCCGCAACCCCTTCAGCATCCTGACCAAGTCGACGCTCATCCTGCGCGACGCCGCGGTCCTGGCGGCGGCCTCCGCGCGCACCGAGGTTGGCGTGAGCTTCTCCATCGGGACGCTCGACCGCGCGGTGTGGAAGCTGACCGAGCCGGGCACTCCCCCACCGGACCGTCGCGTCGAGGCCCTGCGCCGCCTGACCACCATGGGCATCCCGTGCGGCGTCCTGGTGGCGCCCGTGCTGCCGGGGCTCTCCGACGGCGAGGCGCAGTTGAACGAGGTGGTCGAGGCCTGCGCCCAGGCCGGGGCGGAGTCGATCTCCGGCGTGGCACTGCACCTGCGCGGCACGGTCCGGGACCACTACATGGAGTGGCTCGGGCGCCAGCGGCCGGACCTGGTCGACCTGCACCGGGAGCGCTTCCGGCGGGGTGGGTACCAGCCCGACGAGGAACGGCAACGGGTGGAGGGCATCGTGCGGGTGGCGGCGCGGCGCTGCGGCGTGACGGGCCCGAACCGCTCCAGGGGCACGCCGACGCCGCCACCCGGGGCGCCGGCCGCGAACGGCCAGCAGCTGCGCCTGCTCTGAGGGGGGCGCGTCAACCTGTCCCCTGGCCCTCCCTAAGATCACGGTCTCATGCCAGGCGGATCGTCGATGTGGAAGGCGAGCCGCCGGGTCGCCCTGGGCCTGGCGGCGTTGCTGGCCGCGTCGGCGCTCGTCGCGACGGTGCCATCGCGGGCGGCGTCCGCCGCGACCATCCCCGGCGCCACCAACGGCTCCTACGCCATCGTCGACGCCGCCGGCGGCGTCTTGACCTTCGGCGGAGCCGCCTACGACGGCGACACGCTCGGGCTGTCGCTGTCCAAGCCCATCGTGGGCGGGGCCGCCGATCCCACCGGCGGCTACTGGCTCGTGGCCTCCGACGGCGGCATCTTCTCGTTCGGCGGCGCGCCGTTCTTCGGCGGCACCGGTGGCATCGCGCTCAACAAGCCGATCGTGGCGATGGCGCCCACGCCGGACGGCGGCGGCTACTGGCTGGTCGCCTCCGACGGGGGGATCTTCGCCTTCGGGAACGCCCAGTTCTGGGGCTCGACGGGCGGCATCGTGCTCAACAAGCCGATCGTGGGCATGGCGGCGGCGGCCAACGGCGCCGGCTACTGGCTGGTCGCCTCCGACGGCGGCATCTTCGCCTTCGGCGACGCCCCGTTCCTGGGCTCCACCGGCGGCATCCATCTGAACAAGCCCGTGGTGGGCATGGCGGCCATGCCCGACGGGGGCGGCTACTGGCTCGTCGCCTCCGACGGGGGCATCTTCACCTACGGCGACGCCCAGTTCTGGGGCTCGACCGGCGGCATCCACCTGAGCGAGCCCATCGTGGGCATGACCCCGACGCAGGACGGGGGCGGCTACTGGCTGGTGGCGGCGGACAACGGCGTCTTCAATTACGGCGACGCCCAGTTCTCGGGGAGCGCGCAGTCGCCCCTCCATCCCCCGCTGTTCCCACAGCTGCTGTCGAATCCGATCCCCCCCGCGGTCTCCATCATCAACGAGGCGACCGGCCCGCAGGCCACGCACCAGGGCACGCAGCGAGTGGCCTTCTCCGGGGACTCGCTCTCCCTCTACGAGGGCAGCTACGTGGAGCAGACCAGCCCGCCCTACGCCGTCGACGACGGCGCCGCCGCCGGCTGCGGCTACACCGACGGCGAGCCGACCATTCCGTGGAGCAACCCGGGCTCGGTCTACCTCAGCCCGGGGGCCTGCGCGCTGTGGGCGGGGCAGCTGCAATGGGTCGTGTCGCGCTTCCACCCCGATGTCACCGTGATTCAGACCGGGTACTGGGAGACGCAGGACCGCCAGTTCAACGGCACGTACACCACGCTGGCCAACCCGGCCTACGCGTCGTTCATTCAGGACAACCTGGCCCAGGCCGTGCAGATCGCCCACTCCGACGGCGGCGCCGTCATTCTGTCCACGTCGCCCTACTTCGCCGACGGGACGCCGAACGCGCTGGTGGACGACTACAACCGGATCGTCGAGGCCGTGGCGGCCCAGTACCCCTACGTGTCGATCGACGACCTGTGGACCGTGCTCGACCCCAACGGCGGCTACTCCACCGTGGTGGACGGGCTCGTGGCCCGCGGCCCCGACGGGGTGCACATCACCCAGGCTGCGGTGGACACCCTTATTGAGCCCGCGCTGAACCAGATCATCGCCAACGTGGCGGGCGCCGTCTACGCCGGCAACGCTTAGGCGGCCGCCAGGACGTGATCGCCATCGCCCACCGGGGCGAGCCCGTCGGCCACCGGGAGAACACGCTGCCCGCCTTCGCCGCCGCCGCGGCCCTCGGTGCGGACATGGTGGAGATCGACCTGCGCCGCACCCGCGACGACGCCATCGTCGTCCTGCACGACCAGACGCTCGAGCGCCTGTGGGGACTCGGGGTCTCCGTCGGTGAGGTGGACCTGGCCGACGTCGTGGCCCTCGGCCAGGGCGAGGTCCGCATCCCCACCCTCGCCGACGCGCTCGGGGCGGTCCCGCTGCCGCTGATGGTCGACTTCACCCGGCGCGAGGTCGTGCCGGGTGCGCTGGAGGCGGTGCGGTCCGCGGGGGCGCTCGACCGCTGCCTCTTCGTGACGGGCAACGTGGCGGCGCTGCAGCAATTGCGCGCCCGGTCGGCCGAGGCCCGCATCGGGCTCACCTGGACGGACGGCCCCGAACCGCCCCTGGCGCTCCTGCGCGAGCTGGGGGCCGAGTACTGGAACCCGATGTTCGGGCTGGTGACCCCCGAGGGCGTGGCCACCGCGCACCGGGCGGGGTTGCGGGTGTCGACGTGGACGGTGGACGACCCTGCGGACATGACGCGGGTGCTGGCCGCCGGCGTCGACGCGGTCGTGAGCAACCGGATCGGCGCCCTGGTCGCCCACCGGGAGCGATAGTCAGGGGAAGACGACGGTCTTGTGGCCGTTGAGCAGGATCCGGTCCTGCAGGTGCCAGCGCAGACCACGGGCCAACACCGTCCGCTCGACGTCGCGCCCCACCCGCCGGAGCTCCTCGACGGTGTCGCCGTGGTCGATGCGCCGGGTGTCCTGCTCAATGATGGGGCCCTCGTCCAACTCGGCCGTGACGTAGTGGCACGTGGCGCCGATGAGCTTGACGCCGCGCTCGAACGCCTGGTGATAGGGACGGGCGCCGGCGAAGGACGGCAGGAACGAGTGATGGATGTTGATGATGCGGCCCTCCCGGCCGGCGCAGAAGGACGGCGGGAGGATCTGCATGTAGCGGGCCAGGACGACGACGTCGGCCCGCTCCTCGACCAGCATGCGCTGCATGTCCTCGAAGGCGGCGTCCCTGGCGGCCGGGTCGCTCCCCACGGGGACCCGGCGGAACGGGATCCCGTGCCATTCGACCAGAGGCCTGAGGTCCTCGTGGTTGGAGATCACGCAGGGGATGTCGCACTCGAGCTCGCCGGCACGCCAGCGGTACAGGAGATCGGCGACGCAGTGGTCCTCCTTGCTGGCGAAGAGCACGACGCGCTTGGGCACGTCGGTGTCGCTCAGGCGCCAACGCATGTCGAACTCGACGGCCACGGGCTCGAAGGCGGCAGCCAGCTCGGCCGGGCCGAAGCCCTGGGGCAGCGACTCCGCCACGACCTCGATGCGGAGGAAGAAGCGCCCCGAGTCGAGGTCGCCGTGCTGCCCCGCCTGCAGGACCGACCCACCGCGGGCCGCGATGAGGCCCGTCACGGCGGCGACGATGCCCACCCGGTCGGGGCAGGTGACGGTGAGGACGTAGCGCCGCAACTACCCGAAGAGCCCACCGGCGGCGACGACGTCGTCGTCGTCGTCCGACCCGCACATCTCGGCGAAGAGGCGGTGGACGCGCCGGTCGGCCGTGAGCTCGGGATGGAACGACGAGGCCAGCACGGTCCCCTGGCGCACGAGCACCGGCACCTCGTCGAGGGTGGCCAGGACGTCGACGTCCTCGCCGACGGAGACCACCACCGGGGCCCGGATGAAGACGGTCGGCAACGGCGGTCCCTCACCGGAGCCGAAGACGATGTCGGCCTCGAAGGACTGCCCCTGGCGCCCGTAGCCGTTGCGGCGCACGACGGCGTCGAGCACCCCGAAGGTCCGTTGGTCCGCCCGCCCGTCGAGCACCTCTGCGGCGACCAGCACGAGCCCGGCACAGGTCCCGAGGAGCGGGAGCGGCCGGTCGGTGCCGACCCGGGCGGCGATGGCGTCGAAGAGGCCGGTCGACTCGAGCAGCATGGACAAGGTCGTCGATTCCCCGCCCGGCAACACGAGCCCTGCCAGGCCGTCGAGATCCTCCGGGCGCTTGACCGGCCGGGTGGCGTACCCCACCTCGGCCAGTGCGGCCCGGTGCTCGCGCACGTCCCCCTGCAGGTCGAGGACCCCGACTACCACCCCCGGTCGGCGAGATGCTCGCCGTACTGCGACGCCTCGAGCCCCCGCATCGCCTCACCGAGGCCGCGCGACACCTTGGCCACGTGCTCGGCGTCCGTGAAGTGCGCCGTGGCCTCGACGATGGCCGAGGCCATCCGGGCTGGGTCCGACGACTTGAAGATGCCCGAGCCGACGAACACGGCCTCGGCGCCGAGCTGCATCACGAGGGCGGCGTCCGACGGCGTCGCGATGCCCCCGGCGCAGAAGAGCGGCACCGGGAGCTTCCCGGACGCGGCGATCTCCTGAACGAGCGTGATCGGCGCCGCGAGCTCCTTGGCCCAGCCGTAGAGCTCGGCGGGGTCGGCCTGGGTGAGGGCACGGATGGTCCCGAGGATGGAGCGCAGGTGGCGCACGGCCTCCACGATGTTGCCCGTCCCGGCCTCGCCCTTGGAGCGGATCATGGCCGCGCCCTCCGCAATGCGCCGCAGCGCCTCGCCCAGGTTGGTGGCGCCGCACACGAACGGCACGGTGAAGGGCCATTTGTCGATGTGGTACGCCTCGTCCGCCGGCGTCAGCACCTCGGACTCGTCGATGAAGTCGACGCCGAGCGACTGCAGCACCTGCGCCTCGGCGAAGTGCCCGATGCGGGCCTTGGCCATGACCGGGATGGTGACGGCCTCGATGATCCCCTCGATCAACACAGGGTCGCTCATGCGCGCCACGCCACCGTCCCGGCGGATGTCGGACGGCACCCGCTCGAGTGCCATCACCGAGACGGCACCGGCGTCCTCGGCGATCTTGGCCTGCTCGGCGTTGACGACGTCCATGATGACGCCGCCCCGCAGCATGTCGGCCAATCCCCGCTTGACGGTGAAGGTCCCGGTTGTCATGGAACCAGTCTACGAGGCCGGCCGGCCGCCCCTTCTCACCACTCGCTCAGTGCCGCGGCCCTCACCGAGGTGGCATCGAGATCCCCGGGCAGCAGGACCTCGTCCCGGTGCCCCACCGAGGGGTCGATCCACACCCAGCGGGTGGGCCCGAAACGGGCCGCCGTGGCGAAGAAGGACCCCTCCGCCGGGGGCGGGGCCGCCATCATGGTCCGCAACGCGCCCAGCAGGCCGCGGGGGAAGCGCACGGCCGAGGCGCCCACGACGTCGGCCCGGTATTCGCGGCTCTCCCCGACGCAGCGCCGCAGTGTGGACGCCCCGCCGAAGATCCGGGCGAGCGTGATGCCGATGCACGAGACGCCGTTGTCGCCCCGCTTGACGTGGGCCAGCTCGTGGGCGATCACGCCCTCGAGCTCAATGGGGTCGAGGCGGCGCAGGAGCCCGGTCGTCACCACGACGACCGAGCGCCGGGCGTCGCGACCGAGCGCGCAGGCGTTGGGGACATCGTCGTCGAGGACGCACAGGGTCGGCATGCTCAACCCGAAGGTGGCACAGAGCCCCTCGGTGACGTTCCACAGCCTGGTCTCGTCGTGCTCGTCGATGGGCACCGCACCGATGCGGTTGAGGGCGACCGACGGGGCCAGCCGCCACAGGGCGTACATCACCGCGGCGCCGGCGACGACGAACACGACGACACCGACGATCATCGACAGCGTCACCCATACGAGCGCGCCGAGCAGCAGCGCGGGCAGCACCGCCGAGACCGCACACAAGGTGATGGCGCGGCGGCGGTTGGCCGCCACCTCGGCCGGGAAGACCTGGGGGGCGCCGAGGGTCGGCTCGACATGGAGCGGCTCGAGCGGAGGGGGTGGCGCCAACGCGACGGAGGACCGCGGTGGGCCACTGCGCTGCCTCGAGTTCGAACGATTGCCGCCACCGCCCCGGCCGGAGCCCCGGCCCGAGCCCTGCGAGGCGCGCTGGCGATTGCCCTGACCCTGCCCCTGGCCGCCGGCGCTCGACCGGGCGCCGGAATTGCCCCCGGCACCGGATCGATTGCCACCGCCACCGCCACCGCCTGAGCGGTTGCGGTTGCGGTTGCGGTTCCTGTTCGGGTTGCGGTTGCCGCCATTGCCGGAGCGGTTCGCGCCGCCGGACGTCCCCGCACCCTCCTGTTGATCGGCCATGAGGCCATGCAGCCTACGACCTGGCGCTCACCGGCCCCATCAGCCCCGGCCGCCGAAGCGCTCGATCGCCCGGCCGTAGACCTCCAGATAGCGCCCGGCCAGGGCGTCCATCGACCAGGCCCGGGCGTACTCCGTGGCCTCGGTGCGCGCCGTCGTCGCCGGGCCGGTGGCCAGCACCGACTCCAGGGCTCGGGCCAGGGCGCCGGCGTCGCCGGGCGGCACCAGCGTGGCGTGCCCGCCGGCCGCGCTGCGATAGCCCTCGATGTCGGAGGCCACCACCGCGCAGCCGGCCGCCATGCCCTCGAGGAGGACCATGCCGAAGGACTCGCCGTAGAGCGAGGGTGCGCACAGCACGTCGGCGCCCGCCAGCCGGGACGCCACCTCCTCGTCGCTCAGCCGCCCCAGCCACTGCACCCGCTCCGGGGCCGACCGGTGCTCCGCGGCCCCGGGCTCCGCGCCCGCCACCCAGAGGACCGCGGGCTGCCGCACCTGGGCGAAGGCGTCGAGGAGGACCTGCAGGCCCTTGCGCGGCTCGTGGCGACCGAGGAACAGCACGGCGGGACGACCCCCGGGGTCACGGTCGGGTGCGGCGGACTCGAACCGGTCCATCTCCACCCCGTTGAACAGCACCTCGAATTCGCCGCCGCCCTCGCGCAGGCCCGTCTGGCGGGCCGCCTCCGAGACGGCGACGCGGACCTGCAGGCGCTGCCCGACCAGCTTCGTGAGCGGGTGCAGGGGGCCCACCCACCGGCTCACCCCGGCCCGGTGATAGGTCCCGACCATCGGGAGCGGCTGCCTGAGCACCAGCCCGTACCCCGCCATGGGGGCGAGGGGCTCGTGCAGATGCGCCATGTCGAAGCCGCCGCGGCGCACGAACCGCTCGGCCCGGATGGCGGCCGTCGGCCAGGGCGCCACGGGCGCGACCGACCCGTTCGAGCGCAGACCCAGAGGGCGACCGATGACGTCGTAGTCACCCGTCGCCGCGGGCACCGCGTCGCCCCGGCTCGCCGGCGCCACCACCGTGACGTGGTGCCCGCGGGAGCGCAACGCACGCGCCAGCCCGGTGACCTGCCCCTGGACGCCCCCGACGCTGTCGAGCGCGTAGGGCGAGACCATGGCGATCCTCATCGAGGATCGCTCGGCCAGTTGGGTTGGTAGAGGTGCCACTGCTCCGGGTGGGCGCGGATGTCGTTCTCGAACACGGTCGCCATGTCCTGGGTCACCCGTGCGATGTCCTCGCGCATCCTGCCCTGGCGGGAGGTGTCGAGCGGCGGGTGCACGACGCCCGTGTGCGAATTGCCCGGGCCCGAGTACACGACGACCGCCAGGAGGGGTGCCCCCGTGCGCAGGGCCAGCGTGGCGGCTCCGGCGGGGAGCGTCGTCTTCTCCCCGAAGAACTCGACCTCCACGCCGTTGCCGACGATGTCGCGGTCGCTGACGAGTCCGGCGATCTCATTGACCTTCAGCGCTCGCAGCAGGGCCGAGCTCGCGCCCTCGCCGAGCGGCACCGCGGTGAGTCCCATGGCCGCCCGCTGGCCGATGAACCACTCGAAGAGCTCCTCTGGCTCCAGGCGCTCGACCACGGCGGACATCGGCGTGCCCTCGAGCGCGAGCCAGTAGCCGCCCCACTCCCAGCTCCCGACGTGCGGGAGCGCCATGACGATGCCGCGCCCACGCTCCAGGGCCGCCCGCAGGTACTCGCGGCCCTCGAGCAGCTGGAAGCGGGCGCGCACGCCGGCCTCGGTCTCGTAGGGCAGCCGTGCGCCGTCGCACCAGTACTTCGCGTAGGAGTCGAAGGTGCGCATGCTCCAGCGCCGCACCAGGGCGGGGTCGGGCTCGACCCCATCGGGGCATTCGGAGGCGAGGACGCGCCGCATGTGGCGCTCGTTCATAGCGAGCGCAGGGCCGCCGCGCCGCGCCATGATCCCGGCCACCCCCCGCGCCACGCCCTGCGCGAGCGGCTCGGGAATGTGGCCCATGCCGGCGGCCATGCCGCGGTACATGTGGTACTTGATCAGGGCGCGACTGCGGCCGGGGACGGTCACGCGGGCCGCTCGATCGGGCTGATCAGGAAGCGGGCGGCGTGCGGCGGGTGCTGCGCCGATCGCCGGCGTGCTGGCCGCGGGTGGCTCGGCGACGCTCCCGCAGCGTGCGACCCGAACGACTGCTCACCGTCTCCTGGCGTCGCGCCCGCGCCCGCCAGCGGCCAACGGGGGCTCCGGTCGTCCGGGCCAGCTCGCCGCGTGGCACGCCGGTCGTCTCACGCGCCTCGCGCCAGGCCCGCCAGCGCGAGTCGACCCGACCCTCGCGCCAAGCCTCGATGCGGCGCCGGATCACGGCGTCGCGACCGGACGCGGCATTCCAGACCTTGACGAAACGGGAGATGGCGGTGAACGAGACGAGGACGAGCAGGATCCAGAGCACGGGCACGAAGATGACCGAACTCAAGAACGCGACACCGAGCAGGAACATGCGCTCGCCCCGCTCCATCAGGCCGCCCTTGGCCGAGAGGCCGAGCGACTCCGCCTTGGCCCGTTCGTAGGAGACGAGCGCGGTCACCGCCAGGATGGCCATGGGCAGAAGGGCGAGGTCGCCCTCCCCGCGGTTGAGCAGGTACCAGGCGCACCCGAACATGAGGACCGCATCGGCGACGCGGTCGGTGACCGAGTCGAAGAAGGCACCGCGCACCGAGGCCGTGCCCGCCGCCTTGGCGACCGGCCCGTCGAAGAGGTCATGCATGCCGGTGATGATCAAGAAGACGATGGCGAGGTGGAGGTGGCCCGAAGCCACCAGGACGGCGGTGGCCGTCGCCGACACGAGGCCGGTCGCGGTGAGCACATCAGCGGTGATGCCATGGCGGTGGAGTGTCTGGCCGACCGGACCGGTGGTCCGGTCGACGGCAGTTCGCCAACGACCGTCGAACATGAAGCTCCTCGTCGTGCGCGGGCCCAGGACTGGGTTCCGGCGCTGCAAACAAAAGTTTACCATCCGGTCCCCCGGAGCCGGTGGCCCTGCATCCTGCGGGCACGGCCATTGGGCCCGCCCGATGGGTTCTCCGTTCCTGGTCGCAGCACCTGACTGGACGGTGCGGGGAATCCCCAACCCGGGCTGCCATGATCGCCTCCGTCTCCCTGATCGCGCTGGCCGCCGGCACGTGTTGGCCGCTCCGGCCTCCGCCGCCGGCGTCACCAGGGCCGTTCAAACCGACAGCGGGCCCGGGACCAAGAGGGCGATGACGGAGGCCGTCTCGCCGGGTCGGAGGCCATCACCGTGGGTGGTGCCTCGGGGGACCGGAGCCGGCATTCTGATCCTGACAGCGTCGGGTAGCCTCGCCAGCCGAGATCGCCCGATGGGCGCACGTGAGGTGATGGTGCCGGTGTCCGAGCCGAGGAGTGCGGGAGCGCGGCGACCCGACCCGACCCTGGTGCCCGAGACGGTGGCCGGGAGCACCGTGCTCCCCGACGCCACGCTCGACGTGTCGATCGTCGTGCCGTACTACAACCCCGGCGACCGCCTGCGTACGACGGTCGAGGACATGGTGCGGGTGCTCGACTCCTCCGGAATGACCTTCGAGATCATCACCGTGTCGGACGGTTCGACCGACGGCAGCCCCTTCACCCTCGACGATTTCCCCGAGAGCGTCGTGCGCCGGGTGTCGTTCCCGACCAACGTCGGCAAGGGCCACGCGCTGCGCGCCGGGCTCAGCATGGGGCGTGGGCGGTATCTCGGCTTCATCGACGCCGACGGCGACATCTCGCCCGAGCTGCTCGCCCCCTTCGTCTCCATCATGGAGTCGCTGGAGCCCGACATCATCATCGGGAGCAAGCGCCACCCCGACTCCTCGGTGCACTACCCGCCGCTGCGCCGGCTCTACTCGTGGGGCTTCCAGCACCTCATCGGCGTGCTGTTCCGGCTGCACGTCAAGGACACCCAGGTCGGGATCAAGCTGGTGGACCGCAAGGTGATCGCCGCCGTCCTGCCTCTCCTGCGTGAGAGCCGCTTCGCGCTGGACCTCGAGCTGCTCGTGCTGGCCCGCCGCCTCGGGTACACGCGCATCGTCGAGGCCCCGGTGGGGATCCGCGAGCGGTTCGGGAGCACGATCTCGCTCAAGGCCGTGTGGGTCCTCCTGGTCGACACCCTCGCCCTCTTCATCCGCTACTCCATCCGCCACGAGTACGACGCCGCGCTGGCCGCCCAGGAGGGAGCGGGGCACACCGCCGCGCCGGGCCCCGGCTGACCGCACGAGCGGCGCCGCACGAGCGGTCGTACACTCGAATCCAACGAGCCGGTTCATATGAACGGACGGAGGACGGAGGACCAGGTGCCACACGACCCGACCGCTATCCGCAACGTCGCCCTCGTCGGCCATCACGGTGCCGGCAAGACCACGCTCGCCGAGGCGCTCCTGGCCGCCACCGGGTCCATCGCCCGCCGGGGGTCGGTCGAGAAGGGCACCACGGTCATGGACTTCGAGCCCGAGGAGGTGGCGCGCCAACTGTCGATCTCGACCAGCCTGGCCCCCTTCACGGTCAACGGGGTCAAGGTGAACCTGCTCGACACGCCGGGCTACGCCGACTTCGCCGGCGAGATGGTCACCGCACTGGCCAACGTCGACCTGGCCGTGATCGTGGTGAGCGCCACCGACGGTGTGCAGGCGCAGACCGAGGACGCCTGGCGGGCCGCCGCCCGCCTCGGCGTGCCCCGCGTCATCGTGATCAACAAGCTCGACCGTGAGCGCGCCGACTTCGACCGCACGCTGGCCGAGATCCGGGCCTCCTTCGGCGCCGGCGTGGCGCCGGTGGAGCTCCCCATCGGGCACGAAGCCGACTTCCACGGGGTCATCGACCTGCTCGACGACACGGCCACGCACTACGACGTTCCGGCGGCGGGGACCGCGGTCGACGGCACCGTGCCGCCCGTCGGCCACGAGGGCCCGATCCCCGACGAGCTGGTCGACGAGGAGCACGCCGTCCACGAGCAACTGGTCGAGGGCATCGTGGTCGGCGACGACGATCTGATGGAGCGCTACCTCAACGGGGAGACGCTCGACTACGGGGAGCTCGAGAAGAGCCTGGCCGGTGGCGTGGCGTCCGCGGCGGTGTTCCCGGTCCTGTGCTGCTCGGCCGCCAGCGGGGTCGGCGTCGACCGCCTGGCCCGCCTCATTGAGGAGCTGTGCCCCACCCCGGGCTCGCGCCCGCCCGTCCTGGCCACGGCCGGGACCGAGACGGCGGAGATCGCCTGCGATCCGAGCGGCCCCACGCTGCTCACGGTGACCAAGACGTTCAACGACGGGCACACGGGCAAGATCTCGCTCTGCAAGGTCGTCTCGGGCACGCTGCAGCCCGACGCCGTCCTCGTCAACCCGCGCACGCGGGAGGAGGAGCGGCTGCACGCGCTGCAGGGCATCGCCGGGCGCGCCACGGCGCCGGCCACGTCGGTGGTGGCGGGCGACTTCGTGGCGGTGCCCCGCCTGAACGGGACGCGGACCGGTGACACACTGGCGCCCAGGGGGCAGCCGGTCGTGGTGCCGGCGCCGACGCTGCCGGCACCGGCGCTGCAGGTGGCGGTCAAGCCGGCGACGCGGGCCGACGACGACAAGCTCATGTCGGCGCTGCACCGGCTGGAGGAGGAGGACCCCTCGCTGAACGTGGCCCGCGACGACGAGACGCACCAGACGATCCTCGGCGTCAGCGGCGAGGTGCACCTGGCTGTGACCCTGGAGCGGCTCGAACGCAAGTGCAACGTGCACGTCGAGCGGGAGGATCTGCGCATCCCCTATCGCGAGACGATCACCCGGGCCGCCCAGGCCGAGGGGAAGCACAAGAAGCAGTCGGGCGGCCACGGGCAGTTCGGCGTGTGCCATCTCCGCCTGGAGCCGCTGGGTCGGGGCGAGGGCTTCGCGTTCCGTGACGAGGTGGTCGGCGGTGCCATCCCCCGCCAGTACATCCCCGCCGTCGAGAAGGGCGTGCTCGAGACCTTCGCCGGTGGCGGCATGCACGGCTACCCCGTCGTCGACATCGCCGTGACCGTCGACGACGGCAAGGCACACTCGGTGGATTCCAACGAGGTCAGCTTCAAGATGGCGGCGGCGCTGGCCGTGCGGGCGGCCATGGCCGAGGCCGGTCCGATCGTGCTCGAGCCGGTGTCCCGCCTGTCGGTCACCATCCCGGCCGAGTGCCAGGGTGACGTGCTCGGCGACCTGCACGCGCGCCGGGCCCGCATCATCGGGACCGATCCCGCCGACGAGGGCTACCAGACGGTGACCGCCACGGCGCCCACCGCCGAGCTCACGCGCTACGCCGTCGACCTGCGGGCGCTGACCGGCGGGCGGGGCTCGTTCACCGTGGCCTACGACCACTACGACGCCGTGCCCGAACACCTCATGGCGTCGATCCCCCGGCTGCAGGGCTGATCTGGGGTCAGAACGGGTGGGTGTGCTGGAAGCGCACCGGCAGCTTGGTGAGGATGAGCGTGCCGAGCAGCGTGTTGCCCGGCGTGCTCACGACGGCCACGGCCAACGTGCCGGTGGGCCGGCCGAGCGGCTTGGAGACCTCTTTGGCGCTGAAGTGGCCCGAGTACCCGGCAATGCAGACCCCCTGCTTCTTGGACAGATCGTCGGCCAGGCTCTTGTAGAGCCGCGGCGCCACGCTGCGCAGGTTGCTCAGGGTGTACTTGCGCACGCCCTCCAGGTGGCCGTGGCCGCCGACGGCCTTGGCCGCCGTCGGCAGGGCGAGGTAGCAGGACGCGTCGCTGGTGCCGTAGTCGGTGCGTGCGGTCGAGCACGAGACCAGGAGGGTGGCCGCCAGGACGAGGGCGGCGGCGAGGGGGGCGGCCCGGCATCTCATTGGATGACCCCGATGGCCTCGGGTCCGGCCTCGACCTCGCTGGCCAGGGCCTGGCGGGGCCAACGGCCGCGCCGCACCTGCAGGGCCAGCTGGCCGATGAAGAGCCAGCCGACGGCGAGGATCATCCAGAAGCTGATCAGGCGGTAGAGCAGCACGGCGTAGGCCGTGCTCGCCTCGGGCCCGCCGAAGGCCACGAGGGCCACGGTGATGGAGCCCTCGACGACGCCGAGGCCGCCCGGCGTGATGGGGAGCGAGGCCGCCAGCTGGCCGGCGCCGTAGGCGAGCAAAAGGCCCTTCCAAGGGATCGGCGCTCCCAGCGCCAGGAACATCATGGCGAAGCAGGCGCAGTCGAGCAGCCAGTTGACCGTGCCCCAGGCGAGGATGCGCCCGATCTGGGTCCAGCTGAGGCGCACGGCTGTCATCCAGTCGGTGATGCGGTCGATGAGCTCGACGGTGTCACCCCGGGGCCGTCCGGTGACCGCCACCGACAGCTTCACGGCCCCCGACAGCACCGCGTGGAGCGGCCGCTCGTAGACGAAGAGGGACCCGATGCCGACGGTGACCAGGAAGGTGCCGATGAGGACCGGCACCAGGTCGAGCGAGGCGCCCTCCTGCGCCGCCACGCCCAGTCCGATGATGGCCACCAGCGACAGGCTGACGGTCGCCGCCACCAGGGTCCCGGCCAGGGCCCAGACGGCCAGCGTGTTGTCGGCGCCGAAGCGGCGGAACCAGCGGAAGCCGTACACCGAGGACACCGCGTTGCCGATCGGCAGCGAGTTGGTGATGGCCTGCGAGGCGAAGGTCAGCTTCACCAACGGGCTCCAGGGCACGCGCAGCTGACCCGCGCCGAGGAGCTCGAACTGCATGGCGGCGAAGCAGAAGTACGAGCCGATCTCGACCACCACGGCCGGGGGGACCCACCACCAGTTGAAGTGCGCGAAGGCGGTGTCGAAGCCCTCGAGCTCGGAGGTCTTGGACGAGAGCGCCCACAGGGCGAAGACCACCAGGCCGAAGCCGACGATGATGCGCAGCGTCGGCCACGCCGTGCGCAGCAGCCGGCGCAGGCGCCGGCGGGCGACGGTCCCGTCGAGCGACTCCGCTGCCGCCAGCGCCAGCTGCGCGTCCGGGCGCATGGAGAGGGCCTGCTCGCCGCGGACGGCGCCGACATCGGCTCCCCCGGTCGGCGGGCTATCCGGGCCAGGCGTCGCGGAGCCTCTTCCAGGAGAGCTGCAGCGTCTCGGGCATGACACGCGTCTCGGGCCACCGCGGTCATGAAGTTGGTGTCGCCGGACCAGCGCGGCAGGACGTGGAGATGCACGTGGGACGGCAACCCGGCGCCGGCGGCCCGTCCGAGGTTGGCACCCATGTTCAGGCCGTCGGGCTCGTAGGCGGACTCAATCGCCGCCACCGCCTTCTGGGTCGCGGCCCAGATCTCGCTCGACTCCCCGGCCGTGAGGTCGGCCAGCGACCCGACGTGGCGCAACGGCAGCACCAGCACGTGCCCGCTGGCGTACGGGTAGGCGTTCATGACGACGAACGCCTTGTCACCCCGCCACACGACGAGGTTGTCCTCCGACGGCGCGCCGCTCGCCGCCAAGCGGCAGAAGACGCAGTCGGCCTCGTCGTGCGACAGTCCGCCGGCCCGTTCCCGCTCGGTCGCCTCCACGATGTACTCCCGGCGCCACCCCGCCCAGAGGTGCTCGAGGCTCACGACGGGGCGGGGGCCCGGTCCTCGGGCAGGCCCTTGCGTTCGACCTCGTCGACGACCTCGGCGACGAGGTCCGCCACCGGCACGAGCTGTTGGGGCTTGGTCGTCCAGCCGCGCCGGTTGACCCCGACCGAGCCCGCCGCCACGTCCTGATCGCCCACCACGAGGACGTAGGGGATCTTGGCCAGCTTGGCCCGCCGGATCACCGCCCCCATCTTCTCGCCGCTGCCCTCGACCGTGGCCCGCAGACCCCCTGCAGCGCACGCGTCGACCACGGACTGCGCGTAGTCGGCGTGGGCGTCGGTCACCGGGATGACGCGGACCTGCTCGGGGCTCAGCCACGTCGGCAGCGCGCCGGCGTAGTGCTCAATGAGCACGGCCATGAAGCGCTCCACCGAGCCGAACAGCGCCCGGTGGATCATGATCGGCTGGTGGCGCTGGTTGTCGGCGCCGATGTACTCCAGCCCGAAGCGCTGCGGCAGCTGGAAGTCCAGCTGCACCGTCGACATCTGCCAGGTGCGGCCGATGGCGTCGCGGGCCTGCACGGAGATCTTCGGGCCGTAGAAGGCGCCGCCACCCTCGTCCATGACGAGCTCCAGGCCCATTTCGAGCGCGGTGGTGCGCAGCGCCTCGGTGGCGACCTCCCAGTCCTCGTCCGAGCCCACGGCCTTGCCGGGCGGCTTGGTCGACAGCTCCAGGTAGAAGTCGTGCAGCCCGTAGTCGCGCAGCAGGTCGAGGACGAAGTGCATGGTGCGCACGAGCTCGGCGTCCATCTGCTCGCGGGTGCAGAAGATGTGCGCGTCGTCCTGGGTCATCCCCCGCACGCGGGTCAGCCCCTGCAGCACGCCCGACTTCTCGTAGCGGTACACCGTGCCGAACTCGAAGAGCCGCATCGGCAGCTCGCGGTAGGAGCGCTGGTGGCTCTTGAACACGAGGATGTGGAACGGGCAGTTCATCGGCTTGAGGTAGTACTGCTGCCCGCCGTCGAGCTCCATCGGCGGGTACATGCCCTCGGCGAACCAGTCCAGGTGGCCCGACTGCTCGAAGAGCGCGCTCTTGGTGATGTGGGGCGAGTTGACGAACTCGTAGCCCGATTCCACGTGGCGCCGGCGCGAGTACTCCTCCATGAGGCGGCGGATGGTCCCGCCCTTGGGGTGGAAGATGGCCAGACCGGAGCCGATCTCCTCCGGGAAGCTGAAGAGGTCGAGCTCCGCGCCGAGCTTGCGGTGGTCACGGCGCTCCGCCTCCTCGAGCTGGTGCAGGTGGGCGGCCAGTGCCTTCTCGGACTCCCACGCCGTCCCGTAGATGCGCTGCAGCTGCTCGCGCTTCTCGTCGCCGCGCCAGTAGGCCCCGGCGACCCGCATCAACTTGAAGTGGCCCAGCCGGCCGGTCGACGGCACGTGCGGCCCGCGGCACAGGTCGATGAAGGCGTCGTTGTTGCGATAGGTGCTGACCACCGGGCCGGCGGCGTCGACCTCGTCGGCCCCCGTCCCGACGGCCCGGATGATCTCCTGCTTGAAGGGCTGGTCGGCGAAGATCTCGAGCCCCTCCTCCAACGTGTGCTCGTGGCGCACGAAGGGCTGGTCCTCCTTCACGATGGCCCGCATCTCCGCGTCAATGCGCTCCAGGTCGTCCTCGCTGAAGTGGGCACCGCCCGGCAGCTCGAAGTCGTAGTAGAAGCCGTTCTCGATCACGGGCCCGATGGCGTACTTGGCCCCGGGCCACAGCCGGCGGACGGCCTGGGCCATCACGTGCGCGGTGGAGTGGCGCAGCACCTCGCGGCCCGCGTCGGAGTCGCTGGTGACGATGGCCACCTGCGCCCCGTCGGGCAGCGGGAGCTCCAGGTCGGTCTCCCGGCCGTCGACAGTGACGAGGACGGCGGCCTTGGCCAGGCGGGACCCGATGGACTGGGCCAGCCCGATGCCGGTCGTGCCCTCGGTGAGCTCCCGTGTCGAACCATCGGGAAGACCGACCGAGATGACGCCTGGCATGGTGGACCCTCTCCTGCTCCGCCGGCCAATGGTCCGGACTCCGTTCGTGGTCCACCAAGGGTACTGGACCACCCCCCGGGGCCCGGCCCACTCAGAGGGTGACGCCGAGCAGCTCCGCTCCCGCGGCCACCGAGCGCCCGGCCGTGGCCTCCTCGTCGAGTGCACGCAGGGCGGCGGGCGTGTCGAGGTCGTCGTCGAGCGCCGCCCGCACCGCGGCCAGCCCCGCCGCGTCGGAGCCGTCGTCGGGTGCGCTGCGCCACAGGGCCAGCCGGGCCGCCGCCGCCGGCATGTCCTCGTCGGTGCGCCATTCCCAGTCGTGCCGGTAGTGGTGCGCGAGCAGGGCCAGGCGCACGGCGGCCGCATCCCACTCCTTGCACAGGTCGCCCACGAAGACGAGATTCCCCAAGGACTTCGACATCTTCGTCCCGTCCAGCCCCACCAGCCCGACGTGGAACCACAGCCGGACGAACGGCTGTCCCGTCACCGACTCGGACTGTGCCGTCTCGCACTCGTGGTGCGGGAACACGAGGTCGCGCCCGCCGCCGTGGATGTCGATCGTCTCGCCGAGCTCGCGCAGGACGAGCGCCGAGCACTCGATGTGCCAGCCCGGCCGCCCCGGCCCCCAGCGCGACTCCCACGCCGGCTCGTCGGGCAACGACGGCTGCCACAGCACGAAGTCGAGCGGGTCGCGCTTGTTGGGGTCGCCGGGGTTGCCCCCGTGCTCGGCCGCCAGCTCGAGCATGCGGTCCCGGCCGAATCCGCTGATGCGCCCGAACGCGGGGAAGGTGGCCACGCTGAAGTACACGGAGCCGCCCGACTCGTAGGCGAACCCGCCCTCGAGCGCATCGCCGATGAGCGACAGGATCTCGGAGATGGCCGACGTCGCCCGCGGCTCGGAGTACACCGGCAGGAGATTGAGGAGCGCCATGTCGGAGTCGAAGCGCGCCATCTCCTCCGCCGCCAGGTCGAGGTAGTGCACGCCCAGCTCGCGGGCCTTGCGCAGGATGTCGTCGTCGACGTCGGTCACGTTGCGCACGCACCTGGTCTCGTGCCCGGCGTCGCGCAGGCGACGCTGCAGCATGTCGAAATAGAGGTAGACGGCCGCGTGCCCCAGGTGCGCCGCGTCGTACGGGGTGATGCCGCACGAGTACATCGTCACGAGCGGGCCGGGCTCGAACGCCACCACCTCGGCGCGCGCCGTGTCGTACAGCTGCACGATTAGAGCCCGGCGATCCTCAGCGTGGAGTGCGCCTTGTGCTTGATGTTGAGCGTGATGCAGACGGCGGTGAAGGCCTCGATGGCGGCGGCCTGGCTCAGGCTCCCGGCGTCGAGCGGGCGCAGCCCCGGCATCTGCCCCACCAGGGCGACCGTGGCCGCCGTCGCCTCCGGGTAGTCCGAGCACACCAGCACGTCCGCTTCCAACCCCGATTCGAGGTTTTCCATTTCCGAGGCGGGCAGGTGGTGGAAGGCGGCCGCCACCAGGCTCTCGGGGATCGCCGCCTGGAGCGCGGCGGCCACCGAGCCCCGGGGCGGAATGAGGGCGAGCATCTCTCGGCCCTCCTTCACCAGCGCATTGGCCATGGAGATGACGACCTTGCCGGCCAGCGGCTCCCGCAGCGCCCGCGCCGTCTGGATGGCGCTGTCCCAGGGCGTGGCCACGATGACCAGGTCGGCCGCGGCGGCGCCGGCGTTGTCCGCCCCGCCCAGTTCGAGGTCCGAATCGGGCCAGCGAGCCACCACCTCGCCGGCCACGGAGGCCGCCCGCTCCGCATCGCGCGAGCCGAGCGTGACCCGGATGCCGGACTCGGCGAGCCGGACTCCGACCCCGCGCCCGGCCGGACCGGTCCCACCGAGGATTCCCACGTGCACGCCCCTACCTTCGCATAACCTCCTGGCGCAGTGGGACTCCTCGACGGCAAGCGGCTCCTGATCACGGGCGTCCTCACCGACGCATCCCTGGCCTTCGCCGTGGCCCGCCTGGCCCAGGAGGAAGGGGCCGACGTCGTGCTCTCGGGCGCCGGCCGCGCCCTGTCGCTCACCAGGCGCACGGCGCGCAAGCTGCCGCAGGAGCCCGAGGTCCTCGAGATCGACGTGACGTCCCCCGAGCAGTTGCACGCGGCGGGCGCCGCGTTGGCCGAGCGCTGGGACCGCCTCGACGGCCTGCTGCACGCCATCGGCTTCGCGCCGCCCGACTGCCTCGGCAGCGGCATGTTCGCGGCCGACTGGGAGGACGTCTCGACGGCGTTCCAGATCTCGACCTACTCGCTCAAGGCGCTCGTCGACGCCTTCCTCCCGCTGCTCAAGGCAGCGGGCAACGACGGGGGCGCGTCCGTGATCGGACTCGACTTCGATGCGACGGTGGCGTGGCCCGTCTACGACTGGATGGGCGTCGCCAAGGCCGGGCTCGAGTCGCTCTCGCGCTACCTGGCCAAGGAGCTCGGCCCGGCCGGCATACGGGTCAACCTGGTGGCGGCGGGCCCCGTCCGCACCATGGCCGCCAAGTCCATCCCGGGGTTCAGCGCCTTCGAGGACACCTGGGCCGACCGGGCGCCTCTCGGCTGGGACATCCACGACTCCACGGCGGTCGCCAAGGCCTGCCTGGCCCTCTTCAGCGACCTCCTCCCCATGACGACCGGTGAGATCCTGCACGTCGACGGCGGCGTCCATGCCGTCGGGGGCGGCTCAACGTGACGGCCTGACCCACCGCCAGTCGGGACGCCCCGGGCCGTTCCCACGGGCGGAGGGTCGGCGATGAGCATCTCGGATCAAGAGGTCGAGGTCAGTGAGCGGGCCCAGCTCGCCGCCAATTACCGCACCATCACGGACGGGGAGCTGACACTCGTCCAGATCTGCTGCGACTTCGTCTGCGCCTGCATCGCCCTCCCCCTCTCGCTCATTTTGCTCTCCCACCTGTCCGCCGTGCCGGTCAACGCCCCCCGCCAGCTGGTCACCAACATGGAGATCGACTCCCTCTTCCCGGTGGCCGTGGTCATCGCGCTGGCCTCGGGCGGCATCTACCGGGTGACCCACCGCCGGCTGCAGCCGAGCGCGTTCCTCGAGATACGCGAGCTGTCCTTCGGTGTCGGCGAGGGCTGCGTGCTCGCCCTCGCCATCGGGTCGCTGTTCCACGTCCTGTTCGCCACGTCCGAGCCGTACGCCACGCAGCTGGTGATGGCCGTCATCGTGACCATCGCCAGCATCACGGTCGGCCGCATCATCCTGCGCTACTTCCTGCACACGCTGACGACCACCCGGGTCCTCGTGGTCGGCGCCGGCACCACGGCCGACCGCATCATGCTGAGCGTGCGCCAGGACCCGGGGATGACACTGGTCGGGCGCATCGCCGACGAGCGGGACGCCGACGCGCTGGGGCAGGTGGTCGACCTCCCCCGCCTGTGCCGGCAGCTCGACGTGCACCGCGTCCTCGTGGCGGCCCGGGACGAGTTCTCCGTCGAGGCCATGGACGTCTACCGCCAACTGCAGGACTTCGTGCACATCGCCATGGTGCCGCGCTACTACGAGCTGATCAGCTGGCGCTCCAGCCTCACCGACCTCGCCGGGTTGCCCTTCCTCGAGATCGCCCAACCGCACCTCAGCACGTGGGACACGTGCATGAAGCGGGCCTTCGACCTGTGCATCAGCTCGGCCGTGCTGCTCGTGAGCGCGCCCCTGCTCCTCATGGTGGCCGTCGGCGTCAAGCTCAGCTCGCCGGGGCCGGTCTTCTTCCGCCAGGTGCGCATGGGCCGCAACACCGAGCCGTTCACCGTCACCAAGTTCCGCTCCATGACCACGGGGACGGAGGTGGAGCCCGCCCCGCCCGCGGCGCTCGACGACCCCGACCGCCCGCTGCACGAGCTGCGCAACAAGAAGGACGAGAGCGGCCGCATCACCCGCTTCGGCGCCTTCCTGCGCCGGACCGGCATCGACGAGATCCCGCAGTTCATCAGCGTGTTCAAGGGCGACATGTCCGTGGTGGGCCCACGCCCGTTCATCCCGAGCGAGTCCAACGTCGAGGGCTGGGCCACCCGGCGCTTCGAGGTGCGCCCCGGCATCACCGGCCTGTGGCAGGTCTCGGGCCGCAACGACCTGACCCGCAACGACCTCGTCCAGCTCGACTACCTCTACGTCGCCTCGTGGTCGCTGTGGTGGGACCTCAAGATCATGTTCGAGACCCCCAAGACGATGGCCCGGGGCATCGGCGCCTACTGACGGTCCCCCGTTCGTCACCTCCGCGACGCGTCGGAGCTGGGGCTTCGCGGCTCATCGGGGTTGCCGGGAATCTCGCGCGAAAGAGAGCGCCGCAGCCTCCGTTTCCCTTGTGAACGAGATCGTCAGCCGGTGCGGAGTGGGCCCGGGCTGGTGGCACCGAGGGAGGTCATGCTCGTGCGGCAGCTTCGGGTCTGGGCAGCACTGCTGGGAGCGGCGATCGCGTGGTCGGTCACGGCGGGGCCCGCCGTCGCCTCGGCCAGCACCCGCCTCCGCTCGGGCACCATTCACGCGCAGCTGGTCAGCCACGTCTCCCCCGGCGCCAACGGACTGGCCATCAAGGGCTCGAGCGTGATGGCCGGCGTCGTCGCCGCCCTGGCCGTCTTCGCCCTGGCCTTCCTCATCGTCACCTTCATCCGCCGCCGGGTGATCTCGTCGCCCGCAGCCGGACCTGCGAGGCGCCGACAGTAGGTTGCAGGCATGAGTATGCGGGGCCACGCCATGGGAGGCGGCCGCGGCGGTGGATGGGGCGGCATGCGCTCCATGCGCCAGGACCGTGCCGTGCTGCAGCACAGGGTCGCCAAGGGCACGGCCCGGCGCATGCTGACCTTCGCCGTCCCCTACCGGGCCATCCTCGCCGTCTTCCTCCCCGTCGTCATCATCGACGCCGCCGTCGGCGCGGTCAGCCCGCTCATTCTGCGGGAGATCATCAACAACGGCATCGAGAAGCACAATGCCGACCTGGTCATCTGGCTCTCCGTGCTGGTCGCCGTCCTGGCCGTCGTCGACGCCGGACTCGTCCTCACCGAACGCCGCATCTCGGCCTACATCGGGGAGAGCCTGATCTACGACATGCGCTCCAAGGTGTTCCGCCACATCCAGCGCATGCCGCTGGCCTTCTTCACCCGCACCCAGACCGGCGCGCTGGTCAGCCGGCTCAACAACGACGTGATCGGCGCCCAGCAGGCCTTCACCGACCTGCTCTCCAACGTCGTGGGCAACTTCGTCACCGTGGTCATCGTCCTGGCCGCCATGTTCTTCCTCAGCTGGAAGATCACCCTGGCCGCGCTCGTCCTGGTGCCGCTGTTCCTCGTCCCGGCCCGCTTCGTGGGCCAGCGCATCGGCTCGCTGACCAAGGAGGGCTACAACCTCAACAGCGAGATGAACATGGTGATGCAGGAGCGCTTCCAGGTGGGCGGGGCCATGCTGGTCAAGCTCCTGGGGCACCCCGAGTCCGAGGCCACCAGTTTCGAGGCCAAGGCGGGCCGGGTGCGCGACATCGGCATCTCGCAGGCCACCTACTCCCGCTTCTTCCTCGTCTCCCTCACGCTGACCGGCGCCTTGGCCACCGCGCTGGTCTACGGCTTCGGCGGCGTGGCCACCATCGACGGCGCACTCTCCATCGGGACCCTGGTCGCCCTGACCGCGTACCTGACCCGCCTGTACGGGCCGCTGACACAACTCTCCAACGTCAACCTCGATGTGATGACCGCCCTGGTCTCCTTCGAGCGCCTCTTCGAGGTGCTCGACATCGTCCCCATGATCGAAGAGGACGCCGACGCGGTCGACGTCCCCCGGGGCAGGGGGTCCATCTCCTTCGACCACGTGAGCTTCACCTACCCGAGCGCCGACGAGGTCTCGCTGGCCTCGCTCGAATCAGTGGCGGTGCTCGAATCGGGCGCCCGCAACGAAGTCCTCCACGACGTCTCCTTCACCGTGGAGCCGGGGCAGATGGTCGCCCTCGTCGGCCCGTCCGGCGCCGGCAAGACCACGATCTCCATGCTGGTCCCCCGCCTCTACGACGTCACGGCGGGCACGGTGCGCCTCGGCGGCGTCGACGTGCGCCACGCCACCATGGCCTCGGTGCGCGACGTCGTGGGCGTCGTGACGCAGGACCCGCACCTCTTCCACGACACCCTGCGGGCCAACCTCCTCTACGCCCGCCCGCAGGCCACCGAGGCCGAGCTGCTCGACGCCATGGCGCAGGCCCAGGTGGGCCACCTCGTCGGCGAGCTGCCCGACGGCCTCGACACCGTGATCGGCGAGCGCGGCTACCGCCTCTCGGGCGGCGAGAAGCAGCGCGTCGCCCTGGCCCGCCTCATGCTCAAGGCGCCCGACATCGTCGTGCTCGACGAGGCGACGGCCCACCTCGACTCCGAGTCCGAGGCGGCCGTGCAGCGCGCGCTGCGCGAGACGCTCACGGGCCGCACGTCACTCGTCATCGCGCACCGCCTCTCCACCGTGCGCGAGGCCGACGAGCTGCTGGTGATCGACGGCGGCCGGATCGTCGAGCGCGGCACCCACGCCAGCCTGCTCGCCGAGAACGGCCTCTACGCCGAGCTCTACCGCACCCAGTTCGCCGACCAGGAACAGGACGAGGAGCGCATCGCCTAGAGTCGCACACCTAGTCCGGGCGCAGCACCTGTGACAGCTGGTCCGCCACCGGCGTGAACTCGGGCATCACGAAGTCGCGTCGCAACCAGTTGGCCCCGTCCACCACGAGCGTGTGGCCCGTGACGAAGGCCGCGTAGGGCGAGCAGAGCCAGGTGACGGCCCAGCCCAATTCGTGCAGCCGACCGAGCCGGCCCGCCGGGCTCCTCCTGGCGTCGACCGACTCGCCCTCCGGACGCAGTGCCTTGAGGTCGTCGCGCATGTCCTCGTGGGGGAAGAGGCCCGGGGCCGACGCGTTGACGCGGATGCCGTCGGGCGCCCACTCCACCGCCAGCGACTTGGTGAGGTTGCCCACTCCCGCCTTGGCGGCGGCGTTGTGCGCCATGCCGGGCCCGCCGGTGAAGGACTGCGTGGCCAAGATGTTGACGATCGATCCCGCCGCGCCGCGCGCCGCGAGCCGGCGCTGCAGCTCCTGACTGCAGAAGAAGGTCCCGTCCAGCACGATGTTGGTCACCGACCGGAACGCGTTGGGCCGCATGGACGCGGCGAGCACGGGGAAGTTGGCCGCCGCGTTGTTGACGAGGATGCTCGCCGGCCCGAGTGACTGCTCCACCGTGTCGAAGGCCTGGGCGATCTGCTCGGGCTCACGGATGTCCGCCGCCGCGTGCGCCGCCCGGCCGCCGACGGCCTCCACGGCGGCCACGCCTGCCAGGCGGTGCTCCTCGGAGCGCGAGACGACGCCGATGGCGGCGCCGGCGCGCGCCAGCTCCACCGCGATGGCCCTGCCGAGGCCCGTGCCCGCCCCGGTCACGATGGCGGTCGTGCCGGCGAAGGTGTCGGCCGGGAGGAAGGACGACCCCGCCGGCGGCGGTTCGGGCAGTCCCACTACTTGCCCTCGAATTCGGCCTGCTGCTTCTTGGCCTTGGCGGCGTAGCCCGCCGGCATGTCGTCGCTGACGAACTCGACCGACGCGCTCAGGGCCTCGAAGCGCAGCGCCTCGGACAGGCCCCGGTAGGCGAAGGCGTCGATGGTGCGCTTGATCGACTGCACGGCGAGGGGGGCGTTGGCGGCGATGTCGGCGGCGATGGCGGCGGCCGTCGGGACGAGCTCCTCACGCGTGGTCACCTGCTGCACGACCCCCAGGCGCTCGGCCTCGGCGGCGCTGATACGGCGACCCGTCAGCGCCAGCAGCTTGGCGTGCCCGGCACCGATCTCGTGCGCCAGGCGGAGGTCGCCGCCGGCGTCGATGGAGACGCCGACCTGCGCCTCGGGCAGCGCGAAGACGGCATCGTCGGCCGCCACGCGGATGTCGCACATGAGGGCGAGCTCGAAGCCGAAGCCGAGGCAGTAG
Source organism: uncultured Acidimicrobiaceae bacterium (assembly GCA_963804055.1). Taxonomy (GTDB): domain Bacteria; phylum Actinomycetota; class Acidimicrobiia; order Acidimicrobiales; family RAAP-2; genus Bog-473. The sequence goes on from CAWDOU010000003.1 coordinate 388,075, forward strand.
CCCTGGACCGCGGCGACGATGGGTTGGGGCAGGTCGTGGAAGACGCGGAAGCGCTCGTGCACCCAGCGGATGCCCTCGTAGTAGTTGCGCACCTTCTCGGCCGGCGAGCGACCCGTGACCCGGTCCTCGGGCATGCCCAGGTCGACGCCGGCGCAGAAGGCGCGGCCCTCGGCCTTGACCAGCAGGACGCGGATGCGGTCGTCGAAGCGGGCCCGGTCGGCCAGGACGCCCAGCTGCCGCGTGGCCTCCCAGGACCACATGTTGAGCTTCTCGGGGTAGTCGAGCGTGAGCGTGCCGACGCCCGACCCGTCCTCGGGCGCGTCGAGGCGGAGCTGCCAGTCCTCCTCGGGGAGCACCGGATCGGTGCGAATGGGCATAGCTGGCTGCTCCTCCCCGTGGATCTGCGAAATCGTCCGGCCGGTCCGGACCTGCAGGGCCGGCCCGCGAAAAGTAGAATCTGTTCTAGTTCCCGGGGACGCCCCGGGCAACCGGTCGCCAAGAGGAGGCATCCCGTGCACAACGAGCTGTGTGAACGCCTGGGTATCGAGTTCCCGATCTTCGCCTTCACGCACTGCCGTGACGTCGCCGCCGCGGTGAGCAACGCCGGCGGGCTCGGGGTCCTCGGCGCCGTCGGCTTCAGCGCCGACGAGCTCGAGGTGGAGCTGACCTGGCTCGACGAGCACGTGGGCGACCGCCCCTACGGCGTCGACATCGTCATCCCCGGCAAGTACGAGGGCATGGGCGAGCTGGACCCGGTGAAGCTCGAGGAGGAGCTGCGGGCGATGATCCCCGACGAGCACCGCACCTTCGCCAAGAAGATCCTGGCCGATCACGGCGTGCCCGAGCTCGAGGGCGGCCCCCGGCGCGAGCTCCTCGGCTGGACGGCGGCCACCGCGGCGCCGCTGGTGGAGGTCATCCTGCGCCACGACAAGGTCAAGCTGGTGGCCAACGCGCTGGGCACGCCCCCCGACGACGTGATCGAGCAGGTGCACGACCACGGCATGTTGATCGCCGCCCTGGCCGGCTCCGTGAAGCACGCGCTGAACCACAAGGCGGCGGGCGTCGACATCGTCATCTGCCAGGGGTCCGAGGGCGGCGGCCACACCGGCGACGTCGGCTCCATCGTGCTGTGGCCCGAGGTCATTGACGCGGTGGCTCCCCTGCCGGTGCTCGCCGCCGGCGGCGTGGGATCGGGACGCCAGATGGCGGCGGCCATGGTCATGGGTGCGGCCGGCGTCTGGACGGGGTCGCTGTGGCTCACCGTCGAGGAGGCCGACGTGCCGCCGAAGCAGATGGAGTCGTACCTGAAGGCGACGTCGCGCGACACGGTGCGCTCCCGCTCCTTCACGGGCAAGCCCTGCCGGCTGCTGAAGAACGACTGGACCGACGCCTGGGAGGCGCCGGGCAACCCCAAGCCGCTGGGCATGCCGCTGCAGATGATGGTGGCCATCGACTGCGTGTCGCGCGGGCACGCCTACCCCGAGGAGGCCCGCGACGTGAACTTCAACCCCGCCGGACAGATCATCGGCCGGGCGACGTCGGTCCGGCGGACGAAGGACGTCGTGCTCGGGATGGTCGAGGAGTACGTGGACGCACTGGAGCGTCTGCAGGCGGTGAATGAGGGCGCCACCGCCTGAATGCCATGCTTGTGGTGGCATGGGACGCATCGATCGAACGCGGGCTCGGTCCTTCGAAGGCCTCTGCGTCGGAACGTTGCTGCTGTTGCTGGTCGCCGTGCCGGCCTGTGGCTCGTCGTCGACCCCGGCCGCCCTCGCCACGACGACGACGACCACGTCATCGTCGGTGTCGTTGCCCGACCAGGGGCCGGCGGAGACCGCGGCCTGCACCGCGAATGCCCAGGGCGTCAGCACCGCACTGGCCGCCTACCAGGCCGAGCACGGTGCCTATCCCTCGCCTCCGGCACCTTGGAGCGCCGCGACCTACGCGTCGAACTACCAGCCCCTCACGGCCGCCGGCGGCGGCGGCCCCTTCATGGCGAGTGCGCCCAAGACGACGTCGTACGTGATCGAGTACGACGCGGCGGGACACGTCTGGGTCGCACCACCGGGGTCCTACGGGCCCTACAACAAGGGACAGGACATCGCGGTGACGCCGAACATCTGCGACGCAGCCGTCGGCTGACGGCGGAGCGACGTAAGGTGCCGGGCATATGGATCTGCACGAAGCGCTGTACACGACCCGTGCCATGCGGCGGGTCCGGCCCGACCCGATCCCGCTCGACGTCCAGGCCCGCATCCTCGATGCGGCGATCCGGGCCCCCTCCGGCGGCAACCAGCAGAACTGGCGTTTCCTCTGGGTCGACGACCCGGCCAAGAAGGCCGCACTGGCCCCGCTCTACCAGCACGCCATGGGTGAGCTCTGGAAGACCGTCTACAAGGACCAGCTCGAGGCCGCCCATGCCGACCCCGAGGCGCCCGAGTCCGTGCAGATGCTCAAGGTGCAGCGCTCGGCCCAGTGGCTGGCCGACCACTTCGAGACGGTGCCGCTCTACCTGTTCCCGTTCTCGCAGTACGACCCGACGGGTGGCTCCATCTATCCCGCCGTCTGGAACGCCATGCTGGCCGCGCGCGCCGAGGGCGTCGGGACCTGCCTGACGGCGCTCCTGCAGTTCTTCCACCCGACCGAGACCTTCGAGATCCTCGGCGTGCCCGACGACCAGGGATGGATCCTCTCGGGCACGGTGAGCTTCGGCTATCCGACCGGCACCTGGGGCGTGGCCCAGCGGCGGCCGGTCCACGAGGTCGCGTACCGCAACACCTGGGGCACCGAGGTCGGCTTCGAGGTGCCAACGCCCCTGTGGGAGGGCTGACCGAGCTCACGGTGCCCTTCGCCGGCACCGTGCTCCGCGTCGACGCCGGTCCCGGCGACCAGGTGCGGGCAGGCGACGCCCTCGTCGTGCTCGAGTCCATGAAGATGGAGCACGTCGTCGAGGCGGGCGCGCCCGGCACCGTGCGTGCCGTGGCGGTGACGGTGGGCGACGCCGTGCAGGCCGGGGACGTGGTGCTCGTCCTCGACGAGGATGCTCCGCCGGCGAACGAGGAGGACGGCGACGCCACGGCGGACAGTGTTCGGGCGGGCGATCGTCCCGAGCTCGTCGAGCTGCGCGCCCGTCGAGAGGGAACGCTCGACGCCGGACGCCCGGAGGCAACCGCCCGCCGCCATGCCGGCGGGCGGCGCACGGCGCGCGAGAACGTCGAGGACCTGTGCGACCCCGGCTCGTTCGAGGAGTACGGCGGCCTCGTCATCGCGGCGCAACGGGCGCGCCGCAGCACCGAAGACCTCGTCGCCAACACGCCGGCCGACGGCCTGGTGGCCGGCATCGGCCGGGTCAACGGTGATCGTTGCGCCGTCCTGTCGTACGACTATTCCGTCCTGGCCGGCACCCAGGGCCAGATGAACCACCGCAAGAAGGACCGCCTCTTCGAGCTCGTCGAACGTCTGCGCATCCCCGTGGTGCTCTTCGCGGAGGGTGGCGGCGGCCGGCCCGGCGACACCGACATGGCCGTCGTGACCGGGCTCGACACCGAGGCGTTCGCGCTCTTCGGCGGGCTGAGCGGGAAGGTGCCGCTCGTCGGCATCGTGTCGGGACGCTGCTTCGCCGGCAACGCCGCCCTGCTGGGATGCTGCCACGTCATCATCGCCACTCCCGACGCCAACATCGGCATGGGCGGCCCCGCCATGATCGAGGGGGGCGGGTTGGGCGTGTACCGCCCGGAGGAGATCGGGACGGTGGCGGTGCAGGTGCCGAACGGGGTGGTCGATGTCCTCTGCGCCGACGAGAAGGAGGCCGTCGAGGTGGCCCGCCGGTACCTGTCGTACTTCCAAGGTGACGTGCCGGAGTGGACGGCGCCCGACCAGGACCGCCTGCGGGATGTCGTGCCGACGGACCGGCGCCGCGTCTACGACGTCCGGCGGGCGCTCGAGATCGTGGCCGACGAGGGGTCCGTGCTCGAGCTGCGGCCCTCGTTCGCACCCGGCCTGGTGACGGCACTGGCCCGGGTGGAGGGGCGGGCGCTCGGGGTGATCGCCAACAATCCGATGCACCTGGCGGGCGCCATCGACGCCGCCAACGCCGACAAGGCGGCCCGCTTCCTGCAGCTGTGCGAGGCCTTCGGGCTGCCCGTCCTCTCGCTGTGCGACACGCCCGGGTTCATGGTCGGGCCCGAGGCCGAGGAGACGGCGCTGGTGCGCCACGTCAGCCGGATGTTCGTCGTGGGGGCGTCGCTGACCGTGCCGTTCTGCTGCGTGATCCTGCGGAAGGCGTACGGGTTGGGCGCCCAGGCCATGGCGGGCGGGAGCTTCCGCCGGCCCATCTTCACCGTGGCCTGGCCCACGGGCGAGCTGGGGGGCATGGGCCTGGAGGGCGCGGTGCGGCTGGGGTTCCGCCGTGAGCTCGACCTCATCGATGACCCCGCCGAGCGGGCGGCCGCGTTCGACGCCATGGTGGAACGGGCGTACGCGCACGGAAAGGCCGTGCACGTGGCGGAGCATTTCGAGATCGACGACGTGATCGACCCCGCGGTGACGCGGCGGCGCTTCGTGGCCGCGCTCGATGCGGCGACGACCGGCGGCGGCGGCGGACGACGGCCCTTCGTGGACACCTGGTGATGGAGGAAGACATGAATGAGATCGAGCGCCTCGTCGGCGCCATGACCCTCGACGAGAAGGCGTCGCTGACCGCCGGCGCCAACATGTGGTACCTCCCGCCGGTCGAACGCCTGGGCATCCCGGCCTTGAAGGTGTCCGACGGTCCGTCGGGCGTCCGGGGCGACAGCCTCATCGGCCGGCGCTCCCTGTCGCTCCCCTGCGGCATGGCCGTGGGCTCGACGTGGAACCCCGCGCTCGTCCGCGACATGGGCGCCGTCCTGGCCGCCGAGGCTCGGTCCAAGAACGTGCACGTGCTGCTGGGGCCGACGGTGTGCATCGTGCGCACGCCACTGGCCGGGCGGACCTTCGAATCCTTCTCCGAGGACCCGTTGCTGACGGCCCGCATCGCCGGCGCCTACGTCGAGGGCGTGCAGGGCGGTGGGGTCGCCTGCTGCGTGAAGCACTTCGCCTGCAATGACCAGGAGCACGAGCGGATGACGATCAGCGCCGAGGTGGACGAGCGCGCCCTGCGGGAGATCCACCTCGTCGCCTTCGAACATGCCGTACGGGAGGCCGGCGTCTGGTCCGTGATGACCGCCTACAACAAGGTCAACGGGGTGTACTGCGGGGAGCAGGCCGATCTGATCGGCGGCGTGCTGCGGCGGGAATGGGGCTTCGACGGGCTCGTGATGTCCGATTGGTTCGGGACGCACTCCACCGCGCCGGCCGCGCTGGCCGGGTTGGACCTCGAGATGCCCGGTCCCTCGGCCTGGCTCGGGCCGACGTTGGCCGCCGCCGTGCGCTCCGGCGAGGTGGACGAGTCGGTCGTCGACGGGCAGGCCCGGAACGTGCTGCGGCTCATGGGTCGTGTCGGGATCCTCGGGGGCGGCGCGACGAGCCCCGACGAAGAGGAGGACGACGATCCCCGACGACGGGCGGTGGCCCGCCGGGTTGCGGTCGAGGGCACCGTGCTGCTGGTCAATGACGGGCTGCTGCCGCTCGATACCGGCGGCATCGGCACGGTGGCGGTCGTCGGGCCCAATGCGGCGGCGCTCGCCATGGGTGGCGGCAGCTCCGAGGTGACACCGCACCGGCGGCGACGGGTGGACGAGGCGCTGGCGGAGCGCCTGCCCGATGTCGCGGTGGTCTCCGAGGTCGGGTGCCGGATCGACCGCGGTCTGCCGTCCATCGACCTGCACCTCCTGGCCGACGAGACGGTGCGCATCGACTACTTCGACTCTGCCGATCTCTCGGGAGAGCCGGTGGCCACGGGTTCGGCGCACACCGCCCGCGTCATGTGGATCGGGCCACCGCTGCCCGAGCTCAGCGTGGGCGCGTGCTCGGTGCGACTCTCGTCGGCCTTCGTGCCCGACGTGTCGGGCGCCTGGCGGCTCGGCCTGGAGAGTGCCGGGCGGGCGGTGTTGCGCCTCGACGGGAACGTCGTCGTCGACAACACCGACCCCGTGCGGGGCTCGACCTTCTACGGGGCGGGCAGCGAGCCGGTGGAGGTGACGATGGACCTGGCCGCCGGTCGGACCTACGAGCTCGTGGTGGAGGTCTGGCCCCGCTCGTCGTCCTCGCCCATCATGGGGGCGCGCATCGGGGCGTCGCCGCCGGACACGGGCGACGAATTCGAGCGCGCCGTTGCGGCCGCCGCCGAAGCCGACGTCGCCGTCGTGGTCGTCGGCTCGAACGGGCAATGGGAGTCCGAGGGCCACGACAGGCCCGACCTCTCGCTGCCCGGCCGCCAGCGGGAGCTGGTCGAGGCGGTGCTGGCCGTCAACCGGCGGACCGTGGTCGTCGTCAACGCCGGCTCCCCGGTCGAGATGCCATGGGCGGCGGAGGCCGGGGCCGTCCTGATGACGTGGTACCCCGGCGAGGAGGGCGCCGACGCGCTGGCCGACATGCTGGTCGGGCTGGCCGAGCCGTCGGGCCGGCTGCCGGTGACGTTCCCCGCCCGGGTGGAGGACGGGCCGGCCGGCCTCGGGGTGGAAGGCGACCGGTATCCAGGCGTGGAGGGGAAGGTCGTCTATGGCGAGGGCGTCCTGGTTGGCTACCGCTTCTACGAGACCACCCGCCTCGCTCCGCTCTTCCCGTTCGGCTTCGGGCTGTCCTACGGGGACTTCGTCGTGGACGACGTCGCGGCCGATGGCGACGGCGTCTCGGTCACGGTCGTGAACAACGGGATGCGGCGGGGTACGGAGGTGGTGCAGGTGTACGTGCGCGCGCCAGAGTCCCTGGTGCGGCGCCCCGACCGCGAGCTGGCCGGGTTCGCCAAGGTCGCCCTCGACGCCGGCGCCCGGTCGACCGTGCGTGTGCCCCTCGGTGCCGACGCCTTCCGCTACTGGGACGTCGAGACCCACGGCTGGCGGTCCGACCCCGGCCGCTACGAGGTGCTGGTGGGCACGTCGTCACGCGACATCGTGGCCAGCAGCGTCGTCACGTGGGGATGATGCTGATCTGATCGGCTGACTCCCGGCGGTCGAGCGACCGTTCACTCCTCGATGGCCCAGCACACCACAGCAGCGCTCGATGTGGCTGGGCTGTCCGACGAGGATCTCTCGAGGGAGCTCGACGAGCTCTTTCGGCAACGGGCCGCCCTCGACGGCCGCATCGTCGAGCGCCTGGGCGAAGTCGCCCGGCGCGAGGCCTTCCGGGACGAGGGCGCGACGTCGATCGCGGCGTGGGCCGCCGAGCGCTTCGGGATCTCGACCACGACGGCCCGGGCCTATGCCCACGTCGCCGAGCAGGTCTCTGACCTCCCCCACCTCGTCAGCGCACTCCGTGCGGGCGACATCACCTTCGACAAGGTGCGGGCCGTCGCCGACGTCGCCGCTCCCGAGACCGACCGCCGACTGTGCGACCAGGCCAAGCAGTGCTCGGTGCGCGCGCTGGCCGAGGCCGCCCGCGTCACCGCGCCGGATACCCGGCACCGGTCGTCCCGTTCGGAGCACGATGGTCGTTACCTGCGCTTCAACGACGGGTGCCGGACGATGTCGCTCCAGCTCCCGGCCGAGTCCTACGCCGAGACCAAGACGGTTCTGGAGGGCCGCGCCAAGGAGGTCCCCGCCGACGAGGGCGCGCGCTGGGATCAGCGTCTGTGCGACGCCTTCTTGGAGGTCGTCGGTTCTTCCAGGCCGGCCACGACAGGAAGCCCGTACTTCGTCGTGGTCCACGTCCCGATGGCGACCCTGGTCGACCGATCGGGCCTGGCCGGTGAGCTCGAGGGTCACGGCCTGATCGATGCGGACACGGTGCGGCGCATCTCCTGTGACGCCACCATCGCGATCGGGGTCGACGACGACGTCGGCCACACGATGTACGAGGGACGGTCCCGGCGTTTTCCCACCGATGCCCAGCGCCGTGAGGTCAAACGCCGGGATCGGGAATGTCGCTTCCCGGGCTGTTCAGCCTCGACCTTCATCAACGTCCATCACGTCGTTCCGTGGCGGGCGGGCGGCGGCACCGATCTCGACAACCTCGTGCTCCTGTGCCGCCACCACCATGGCGTCGTCCATCGCAAGGGCTGGTCCATGACCGGGAACGCCAACGACGAGCTCACTGTCGTCGGCCCCAGTGGCCGGGTCATGGTGTCGCGCCCCGATCCACGGTGGGCCGTCGTGACGGGCCCGGCGGCAAAACTGGCGGCCGCCGTCGTCGCCCCCCGGGGCTAAGCCCGCTCGGCCTTCTGGGCGGCCGGCAGTCGGCCGCGATGGAAGAAGCCCAGCCTGTCCGGCAGATCTCGCACCGCCACCGCCGGGTTGCCCCGGAACAGCGTGAGCTCCCCCGACAGCTTCGTGTCGACCACTGATCCCGCCGAGACGATGCTGCGCGGAGGGACCCGGGTGCCGGCGAGCAACATGCAGCCGGACATCACGACTGCGTACTCGCCGAGAATGACGGGTCCGACGACGTACTTGTCCCGCATGAGGTCGATGGAGTGGGTCAACACCGTCGACCGGAAGCCCGCGATCGCGGCGTGGGGGCGGAGCTCCAAGGTGTCGACACAGTCGATGTAGTGGTACGAGGCGATCTGGGCGTGATCACCGAGGATAAGTGAGGGGTCGCGCTCTGCCAACGGCTGTTCCGGGTGGTCCCACCAGCCCTTGACCATGTTGCCCGAGCCGATGGTCGCTCCCTCGCCCATCCGCAGCTCGTTGACGTTGGTGATCGTGTTGCGCCCACCGATGGAGGCGCCGGGGCCCATCGACAGATGTCGGAGGGTGAGCACGCTGGGCCCGATGTAGGCGGTGGGATGGATGTCCCAGCCGTAGACCCACCGTCCGACGATCCGCTTGAGCGGCATCGGCAGGATGGCGAAGAGGTGGGCGAGGGCGAGCCGCACCTCAACTGCGCTCCGGCCGGCGTGCGTCAGCCACCATTGCGAAGGGTGGCACCCTCGGACATCTCATTGAAGATCCAACGATAGGTGTGCAACAGGCCGTTCTGGAGACTGACCGACGGCACCCAGCCCAGTCGTTCCTCAATGAGGGTGTTGTCGCTGTTGCGACCCCGCACCCCCTGGGGCGCCGACAGGTTGTAGTTCCTCTTCAATGAGATTCCGGCGATGTCCTCGACGATGTCGACGAGCTCGTTGATCGTGACCAGCTGCTCGGACCCGACATTGAGCGGCTCCCGGATGTCGCTGGCCGTCAGGCGCAACGTGCCCTCCACGCAGTCATCGATGTACGTGAAGCTGCGCGTCTGCTTCCCGTCGCCCCAGATCTCGATCGCCTCGGAGCCATCGAGCACGGCGGCCGCCACCTTGCGGCAGATGGCGGCCGGCGCCTTCTCCCGCCCACCGTCGTAGGTGCCGTGGGGCCCGTAGACGTTGTGATAGCGGGCGATCCGCGTCTCGAGGCCGAAGTCCTCGTAGTAGTGGCGGGCCATTCGCTCACTGAAGAGCTTCTCCCAGCCGTACCCGTCCTCGGGCATGGCCGGATAGGCATCGGCCTCGCGCAAGGGCTCGACCTCTGGTGACTCCTGTTTCCCGGCGGCGTAGACGCAGGCCGAGGACGAGTAGAAGAACCGCTGCACGCCGGCCTCACGGGCCGCCTCCAGCATGTGGGTGGAGATCAGCACCGACAGCATGCACAGCGCCTTGTTGTTCTCAATGAACCCCATCCCGCCCATGTCGGCGGCGAGGTTGTAGACGACATCGATCCCTTCACAGGCGCTGCGACAGGCCGCCAGCTCCTGCAGGTCCGCGCACCGGCTGTCGACATCGTCGAAGCGCTGATGCCACTGCGCCAGCGGCACCCGGTCCACGCCCCGGACGTTCTCGACGCCCTCGTCGCGCAGGCGGGCCACCAGGTGGCCGCCGATGAAGCCACCCGCCCCGGTCACCAGCACGCTCGTCATCGAAATGTTCCTCCCTGACCCTCGACTACCTCACGTGATGGGGGAACGGCCCAGACGCTGTCACCTTGTCGTCGGTGTCCGACCCGGTCATGGTGGACGACCCGGCCGCATCGATCAACCTGCCGCCCTGCCAGGACATGCCCAGGTCACGCACTGTTTGTCTGCCGGTAACCGGCGGTCCATCCAGGGGCCCGGGACGACCCACGAGGTCATCGAAGACCTCGACGAAACGGTCCGCTGCGGTCTCGGGGCTGAAGGCCACCTCGGCATAGCGCCGGCCCGCCCGACCCATGGCCCGACGACCCTCATCGTCGTCGAGGAGCCGAGCCACCGACGAGGCGGCGTCGTCACGGCGGACCACGAGGCCGGCGCCGTTCGTGAGGAGGACCTCGGCCACCGAGTTGTCCGGGGGCAGCACGCCGACGATGGCCCGGCCCGAGCACAGATACGTCAGGACCTTCGAAGGCACCGAGAACTGCGACGCATCTGGCTCGAGCACGGCCATCAGCACGTCGGCGCTCCCCATCACAGCGGGCAGGTCGCAGTAGGGCTGGAAGTCCAACAGCACCAGGTTGTCGGCGCTCTGCGCACGCTTCCAATCCTCGAGCCAGTCGCGCCCCTTGCCCTCCGAGATCACCACCACCCGGGCATCGGGGTGCGTCGACGCAAGCCGCTCAGCGACCAGCGCCAAGATACTGGGGTCGTGCTTCAACCCCAGCGTGCCCGAGTACAGCACGATGGGATGACCCCTCAGCCCGACCCGCGACCGCCACGCATTGTCGGCGTCGACCGTCGGGAGCTCATCGATGGGGGCCCAATTCGGCACGACCGTCGACTTGTCCGCCACTCCCCAGGCAGCGAGGCGCTCGCAGAAGGTGGGCGAGATGGCGACGACGGCGTGACTGCGCCGGGCGATCCTCCGCTCCACGCGTTGCGCCACCCACGCCACGAGCGGCCACGCCACGGGCAGGCGCCGGCGGGCCGCCGAGCCGATGGCCTCCGAGTAGATGTCCTGATGCCAGAAGACCATCGGCACACCCCGCCGGGCGAGCCGGCGGGCCAGGACCGAGTGGGCCAGCAGGGGGACATTGCTGATGACCGCCACCTCCGGGTCCTTGGCCGCGATGGCCCGGGCCGCACGCCGGCCGTAGGACAACTCCTGGCGGATGCGCGTGAGCGCCGAGTACCTGGCGAAGGCACCGTCCATGGCGCACGGCTCGAAGGAGAGCGTCGGCGGGTCATCGGGCTCCCTCTGCAGCGAGCCCTTCCCGGTGGCGTACGACGGGCAGTGCTGGTGCGTGACGTCGTAGCCGCGCCGGGCCAACGCCCGGCTCAACTGCGCCTGCCCCGGGTGTCCCGAGTAGTCGTGCACGACGATCACATGAGCTCCTCGAGCAGCCGCAGGACCTGCCTCGTGTCGGCCCGTATGTCCGAGGCCACCCCGCGGTTCCGCCGGGACCGGGCCGGGGAGCCGTCGCCCACCAGGTAGCGGTAGCGCAGACCCTCGACCGTCGAGGCCAGGGCCCAGAAGCATTCGTTCACGTAGTCGCGGGCGAACAGCTCGACCGCCGCCGCGCCGGGCGGGGCGAAGGCGAGATTGGTCAGGCCCGCACCGTGGGGCCCGACCACGTACTCGGCCTCGGCGAAGGCGCGCACCTGGTCCGCCGGCGACAGCGCTCCGGGATCGACGACCTCGAAGCCCAGGGGCGTCAGTGCGGCCACCAGCTCGGCCTCGTTCTCGACGCGTCGGGTGTGCGGCACCGTGCCCCGACTCACGTAGAGCCGGCGGTGGGGCGGGCGGACGTCGGCGGGGAGGAACCGGGCGCGCAACCAGGGGACGATCCAGGGGGGCGTGCGCAATTGATCGTCGGGCACGGACGGCACGACGAGCTCGTCGGCCCGGACGTGGGGGTACTTCTCGCCACCCAGGCAGCGGTCCGCCGTCAGACCGAGCTGGTCGAGCAGGTCGCGCTGGAACCGGGTCGAGCGGTTCACGAGATACGCATCAGGCTCCACCCCGGCCCGCCGCAGCAGCTCCAACCGGGGCAGGACGTCGGTGAGGAAGTGGTAGTAGTTCTCGCTCCCCCGCGTCGTGAGGACGCCGACCGATCCGGGGACATCCGTGACCGCCGGTGGGCGGCAGCGCAAGAAGACCGGGTGCTGCGAGGGCGTCACGGCGCCGTAGTAGGGCGACAGGTCGAAGAGGAGCGTGTCGTCCTCGGCCATCACCGCGCCGTAGGGCGCCAGGACGCGGCCACGCCGGATGCTGGCCACCACATTGGGTGCGATGTGATGGTCTGCCCCGAAGCCCGGGTGGAGGGCCGGGAGCCCCGCCGGAAGCGGGCGGTGCAGATCCAGGGCGGCGGCCACCTCCACCACCTCCACGCCACCGTGGGTGCGCGCGTAGTCGGCGGCGGAGCGCGCCACGTGGCGCGGCGGCGTCCCGCCGGGCAGGCGGCGGGTCAAGGGGCTGAGGGCCTGCGTGGCGTGCAGCACGCCCGTCTTGATCCACGGGAAGAGCGGGCGCAGCGCGCTCGGCAGCCTGGTCACCGCGGTGCGGCCTCTGCTAGACACCGGGCGTGCACGGGCTCGAGCAGGACACCGGTCCGGCGCGCCGGCTGGCCCACCGGGCGCAGCGATCGGTGCACTGGGTGTGGGAGATCGCCCGGCACCCGGCCAACAAGGGCGGCCGGATGGCGGCCGAGCGGCGCGCCATCGAGTGGCACTGGCGGACGCGGCACGGCAGCGGCGAGGCGATCGTGACGGTGGACGGGCTGACCCGGCTCGTGGTGCGGCCGAAGCAGTTCAGCGCGGTGTGGACCATTTACGACGGCGTGCACGAGTGGGAGGAGTTGCAGTTCTGCCTGCGTTACCTGCGTCCCGGTGACCACTTCGTCGACGTGGGCGCCAACGTGGGCGTGTTCTCGACGCTCGTCGGGACGCGGATCCCCGGCGTACGCATCACCGCGGTGGAGCCGTTCCCTCCGGTGCGTGAGGACCTGCTGGCCAACCTGGCGCTGAACGATCTCGAGATCGACGTGGTGGATTCCGCCGTGAGCGACGTGGCCGGCGAGGCCACGTTCGAGGTGCTCGACCGCGACGTGCTGAACCGTCTCGCCCCCTCCGCCGGTGGGGAGGACGCGGCCCGGACGGGCATGACGGTACCGGTCACCACGCTCGACGAGCTGGTCGGTGGCGATCCGCCGGCGCTGATAAAGATCGACGTCGAAGGCTCCGAGTTGCTCGTCATGAAGGGGGCCCGCCGGCTGCTGTCGGACCATTCGCCGGTGTTGCTCTTCGAACACGCCGGCTACTGCGAGCACTTCGGGATCACGCCGGCCGAGGTGCGGGCGTTCCTGCACGAGGTCGGGTACAGCATCTACCTGCTCGACGGCGGGCTGTCGCCCTGGCACTCCGACGACCTGCCGCCGACGCTCAACGTCGTCGCCTGCCGCGACGTGGCGGCGGTGCGGGATCGGCTCCACTCCCCCGGCGGTGCGCCGGCCGTCCCGCCGGTGCGGGTGGACGTCCAGTACCGCTGACGTCGTCACGGCTCGGAGACCTCCGCCACCACGTCCTGCACCACCGCGCTCGTCCCCGGGACGAAGACGCGGGCAACCTTGACCAGCACGTGCCAGGCCAGCACGGTGTAGATGGCGCCGGCGATCGCCAGGCCGCCGGCGGCGCCCCGCGTGCCGTAGAGCTCGGCGCCACCGATGGAGAAGACGAACAGGAACGGCACCATGACGAACGAGAGCCGGAGGTTCTCGCCGGCCGCCCGCATGGCGCGCAGTCCCGAGATGGCGGCGTTGGCGAAGCTGGTGAAGGCGACCGCCAGCCCTGCGTAGGGCACGATCACCCGGGCCGCCGCCCAGTTGCGACCGAACAGGCCCGCCATGACGTGGAGGGGGGCGCCGTACACGAGGCCCGTCCAGACCATGGTCAAGAGGAACGAGCCGATGCCGCCCCAGAGGAGGAACCGGACGGCGTTGTGCGTATCGAGCTGGAAGCGCTTGGTGGCCAGAGCGATCAGCGCCGACTGCACCCCCGTGAGCAGCACCGTGATGGGGCCCAGGGCCAGCTGGGACAGCTTGAACACGCCGATGGACGCCAGGGGGAGCACGAAGAGCAGCAGGTACGAGATGAAGTACGTCCAGGAGGTGACCAGCATGAATTGGCCGGCGAAGCGGAGCCCGACGCCCCGTTCGCTCTCGTCCCAGAAACGCAGCAGTCGTCCGCGGCGCGTGCGCGCCAGATGGGCCCGCAGCGTCCAGAGCCCGACCAGGGCTCCGGCGCCGCTCCAGGCCCCGAAGAGCCACGCCAACGTCGTGAGCCCATAGGCCTTGAGCACCAGGTACGCGACGAGGAACAGCACCAGCCAGGCCAGGTCGAGCCGGACGGCGTAGGCGGGGTCATAGCGACTGATGCCGATGAAGCGGGCGAAGTCCTGGCAGGCCATCAGCGGGAACGAGACGGCGAAGACGATGAAGGGCAGCGTGAACTCGTGCGGGAGCACGCCGCTGACGGCCGCGATGACGGCGGCGAGCGAGACCGAGAGGACGATGGCGGCCAGGTAGCCGCCCCGCTCGTACTTCGACCGCAGCGAGTCGTCGGACTCCGAGCGGGTGAGCAGGCAGTCGCTCGAGAGGCTGCGCACCAGCCCCTGGCTGAGCACGTAGGTGGACGTGAGGATGGCGAAGACGCCCAGCGCGCTGGCCGAGCTGTAGTGCGCCACGATGATGGCGAGGGCGAAGTTCGACACGCTCGACGCACCCTGGTCGGCGATGGTGAGGATCATCACCCGCTGCGACGACGCGGTCCCCCGCCTCGTGGAAGGACGCCGGTCCGTTCCCGTGGTCATATCAAGTGAACGCTCGGGGAGGCGTCAGCTTGCTGCCGCAAATGGGGCCGGCTCGCCGGGATGAGCACACGTGCAGAACGGCTCCGGCCCCCGATGCCTGCGGCCCCGTCTCAGGGACCGTGCGCAATTGCCGGCGCACGGCCGCCAATTGGGAGAGTCAGCGGCGGCGGGCGAAGACGACGAGCGCCATCCACATGGAGGTGGGCAGGTGGCGTTCGACCTGCGCCACGCCACGGCGGAGGCGCGGCCAGGGCTTGCAGTACTGCTCCAGGCCGGTCCGGCGGGCGAGCGCCAGCTCGAAGTCATCGCCGAAGAGGCGGGCGAGGTCCTTGCGCGTGTTCATCCTGTAGGCGGTCCGGAAGACGTCGCGCTCCTCCCGGCCGGGCTGCAGCCGCTCGAGCGCCCTCGCGTGGTGGACGTTGGGGACCACGCGGGCGGCGGCCGCCAGAACCGAGTGACGACTGACGGTCCGGGCGATGAACACCCCACCCGGGCGCAGGACGCGGGCGAGCTCGCGCACGAAGTCCTCCGGTGCGGTCACGTGCTCCAGCACGAAGTCGCTCACGGCCAGGTCCACCGACCCGTCGTCGAGGGGCCAGCGGCCGTCGCCGCCGATCAGGCGGAACTCGTCGATGACGGGGTTCTGCGCCCCGGTGTCCTCGATGTCGATGCCGATGACGGTGCGGCCCTCGCCGCGCAGGTCCTGCCAGGCACCACCGGGTCGCCCCCCGTCGACCAGGGCTCCCCGGCCACACCCCACCTCCGCCACCACGCGTGAGCGGGCGGCCACGGCCTGTGCGCTGACCATGAAGACATGGGCGCTGTCGAGGCCCAGGATGCGGTCGTCGAACATCTCGCCGAGGCCGGGCGGCGGAGTCATGATGACCTCCTTCGGACCGTCCCACTGACGCGGCGCAGGACGGGGAGCGGTTCGGCGATCTCGTGGGGCGGCGGCTCATGGGCGGCGGCCGGCGACGGCATGGGCATCGGCTCGGACATCGGTGCGGGCTCGGGTCGCGCCGGCTCCTCCCGCCGACCACGATCGGCACGGAAGCACAGCGCCAGCATGAACGGGAGCCAGAGCCAGCGGTCGACGATCTCGGGTGACTGGAACGAGAAGAACAGGACCGTCACACAGCCCGCCAGCACCGTGTCGCGCAGGGCGCGGTCCCCTCCCCTGCCCTGTCGCAGCCGGCCCTTCAGGAGGCGGTTGAGCGACGACCCCATCATCAGGGCGCCGGCCGCCACCATGAAGATGCCGCCCGCGAACCAGTAGAGGATGACGATGTTGTGCGCCGGGTAGTACACGCCGACGTCGGCGTCGTAGTAGACCGCGATCGTCGTCTGATCGAGCCCGTGCCCGATGATCGGGCTCTGGACGATCCCGCTCCAGGAGTGCTCGAGCGTCGCCACCCGCGGGTTGACCGTGTTGTACCCGGTGTTCTGTCCCGTCGTCTGCTCAATGCGGGCGATGGGGTTGAGGTCGAAATGGCTGCCGCTCGACTGCACCGAGATGGCGATGATGTAGACCACGGCCAGCGCCGCCACCACGCTGATGACGGTGCGCAACCGGAAGCCGCGCGTGATGAAGAGCACGAAGCAGCCCACCAGCGTGCTGGTCATGCCCGAGACGCTGGCGCTGAAGATCAGGGCGCCGGCGAGGACGGCGATGCACACGCCGACGTACCAGTACCGGCGCAGACCCACTTCGACGACGAGGCCGATGGCGAAGACCAGTCCCAGCGCGAAGGTCACGGCGGCGATGTTGGGTTGGTTGCTCAGGCCGACGGCCCGCGAGCCCTCCAGGCTCGCCTGGTGGCTGTAGCCCAGGACGTGGAACTCGGTCTGCAGGAACGCCACGAACGCCGAGGCGGTCGAGCCCAGGACGAAGGCGACCATGGCGGAGCGGATCCGTGCCGCGCTGTCGAGCAGCTGGCGCAGCATCCACTGCAGCACGAAGAACACGAAGATCGCGTTGACGACGACCTGCAACGACGCCGTCTTCGAGACGGCCTGCGCCGACGCCACGACGCCGGCGAGGATCCAGACGAAGGACCCGAAGTACCAGGCGGGCGCCGGCGGCGCCTTGGCCGGCGGGCGCCGGCTCAGGATCAAGAAGCAGGCGGCGACCAGGAAGCACAGGTCGCTGAGGTCGAAGGAGTTGCCGACGCGGTAGTGGAGCAGGGGCAGGAGCACCAGCCCGGCGGCCACGAAACGGCGCGCCCGCGACCACGAAGAGGTCTTCCTTCACCTTCGTCCCCACGCAACGGAAACTGCAGGCACCGCCTTTGCCTACGGATCATCCGATTGGATGAACGGGAGCAAGAACAGGCGCTGCGCCACGTTCCGCACACGATGAGCGATCCTCTCGAGGTTGAGCAACCCGGGTTGCGCGAATACAGGAGCCCGGCCCCGCCGGGCACCGAACCGTCCGGGCTGCGTGAATATGCCCTGCTGCTGTGGCGCAAGAGGGTGACCGTCCTGGTGGTCGCCGCCATCTGCGTGGGGGCGACCCTGGCCTACTGCGTCCTGACCAAGCCCACCTACCAGGCGTCGGCCTCGGTGCTGCTGGAACCTCCGATCTCGCAGACGCTGGTGGAGGCCAACTCCCCCGCCGCCATTGCGCCGATCCCCGACGTGCCCGACGGGATCGAGGTCATTGAGAGCGCTTCGGTGGCCCAGCTCGTGGCCAAGACGCTGCCGGGCGCCCCCGCCGTGACGGCCACCCAGGTCGGCACGACCGACGTGGTCCAGGTCTCGGTCCGCTCCAAGGACCCCCAGGCGGCCGCGGCCGCCGCCAACGCCTACGCCCACGCCTACATCAGCTTCGAGCAGAAGCAGACGGCCGACACCTTCACCTCGGCGCAGTCCCAGGTGCAGAACAAGATCGACACGCTCCAGCTCGCCATCGCCGACCTCAACTCCCAGATCCGGAGTGCGCCGGCGACGACCAACGTCACCCCCGACGAGACGCAGCTCGGGGACCTGCAGGGCCAGCTGGCGACCCTGCAGAACCAGTTGCAGAACTACCAGTTCTACGCATCGCAGGGCGTGACGACCGAGGCGGGCCAGGTCATCTCGACGGCGACGGCACCCAGCAAGCCGGTCTCGCCCAAGACCGTCGAGTGGACGGTGCTGGCCCTGATCTTCGGCCTCGTCCTCGGCGTCGGCGTGGCCCTGCTGGTCAACGCCCTGGCGCCGCCCCGGAGGGCCTGACCGCAGGTACGGCGACTCTCGGCCGTTTCCCACCCAGACGATGGAGGTCGGGGGGATGTCCAGTTACCGCAGTCGGATCGCCCGCTGGAAGGGCACGGTGCCCTGGCGCCTGGTGATGGGCGCCTGCGCGCTCGTCATCACGCTCTCGACGTTCGCCGTGGCACCGTTCATACCCGGCGGAAGCGGCCCGGCCCCCGTGGCGAAGCCGGCGCAGCGTCTCGGGGCGAGCACGGCCGCGGCGGACACAACGGCGAGGGCCGCCAACGCCACCTGGTCGCCCCAGCCGGCGACGTACGGCACGGGGTCGCTGCTGAACATGCCCGTCACCATGTCGGACGGCACCGTGTTGCGGGCCGACGTGTACTTCCCCACCACGGCCGGCACGACCACGGCGGCCGGCGGGCTGTTCCCGGTGCTGCTGCAGCAGACGCCGTACGGCAAGGCGTTCATCGTCGACGCCTCGGCCATCGCGAACACGAACGTCGAGTACCTCGTCGACCGCGGGTACATCGTGGTCATCGCCGACGTGCGCGGCACGGGTGACTCGGGCGGCACGTTCGACCTGTTCGATCCCGTGCAGTCGACCGACGGCGCCACGCTGGCACGCTGGGCGGCGAAGCTGCCGATGTCCAACGGCGAGGTCGGGCTCTTCGGCGAGTCCTACATGGGGATCAACCAGTTCCAGACCGTCGAGGCGGCGGGGAGCGGCTCGCCGATCAAGGCGATGTTCCCGATCATCTCGGGGAACGACCTCTTCTCGGACACCGTCACGCAGGGCGGCATCCCCGACACCGAGTTCGCCGCCACCTACGTCGCGCTGCTCTCCGGGCTGAACCTCTCCAACCCCGCACTGGAACCGTTGATCGAGGCGGCCGAGAGCGGCAACTCCTCCGCCCTGGCCGCCGGGCTCGCCGACCTGGCGCCGACCGAGGCCTCGCACAGCCAGGTCCTCGTGTCCTTCCTCAAGCTCGTCCTCGACGTCGAGACCGGCCAGGGCGACGACGCGTTCGACCAGAGCTACTGGGCGGCCCGCAGCCCGGCGCAGGACCTCTCCGCCGTCGTGAAGGACCGGATCCCCGCGTTCTTGGTGGGCGGGTGGAACGACCTCTTCGAACAGGGCGAGCCCCTCAACTACGTCGGCCTGCAGAACCTGGCCGACGGCCGCTCGCAGTACGCCGCCATGACACCCGGGCAGGCGGTGACGCCGCGCTACCAGCTGCTGATGGGGCCCTGGCAGCACGTGACGACGGGGACGGGCGTGAACATCTCGGCGCTGGAGCTCGAGTGGTTCGACACCTGGCTGCTCGGCGAGCACACACCGCTGGCCACGACGACCACGCCGCTGCACCTGGACATCCAGAACTCGGGCGGGTCGTGGGTGGACGCGGCGCAGTGGCCGCTGCCGGCCGCCACGCCGACCTCCTACTACTTCGCGGCGGGGCGGAGCGGGAGCGACGCGCTCTCGCAGAACGACGGCGACCTGCTGCCGCAGGCGCCCACCGCGGTGTCGGGCTCCGACACGGTGGCCTGGACGGGGACGACGAGCCCGTGCGACGTCCAGACGGACCAATGGGGCGCCGGGGCCTTGGCGCTCGGATTCCAGTCACTGGACACGAACGACCCCTGCGACCTCAACGACGTCACCCTCGGGACGGGGCCCGGGGCGCTGACCTACACCACGGCCCCCGTCGACTCGCCCGTCGTGGTGGCGGGGCCGATCGACGCCACCGTGTACACGACCTCCACCGGGACCGACACCGAACTGGCGGCGACGGTCGAGGCGGTCTCCCCCTCGGGCGACAGCGTGCCGTTGTCATCGGGCGCGCTCGACGGCGACGACCGGGCGGTCGACCAGGGCCGCAGCTGGACGACGGCGAGTGGCCAGATGCTGCTGCCCGTGCACCCGCTCACGCAGGCGTCCGGGCAGCCGATCGTCCCCGGCCAGGTCACGCGCCAGGACATCACGATCTTCCCGACCATGGCCGAGCTGCCCGCCGGGTGGCGGCTCCGTGTGACCATCACGACGGGCGACACACCGCACCTGTTCCCCACCGTGGCCCAGATGCCGCACCTGATCGGCGGCATCTACCAGGTGCAACGCAACACGGGCGCGGCGTCGTCCCTCACCGTGCCGATGGCTCCCGCGACGGCCTTCTCCGTGCCCTGCGGGAGCATCTGCTCCGCCGCCGGCCCCTGATCGGCCTCCCCGTACGATGGGCGGGTGCCGCCCTCGCCCGACGACCGCCTCGAAGACGGCGTCATCTCCCTCGAGGAGATCGAGGACGCGGTCGTCGACGGCGATGCGGTCGTCCCGGCCCGCAGCGGCACGGCCCGGGCGGCCCTGTCGCACCGCACCTTCCGCATCGTCTTCCTGGGCGCCTTCGCCTCGAACATCGGCACCTGGATGCAGAACGTCGTCCTGGGCGCCTACGCCTACGACCTCACGCACTCGGCGACGTTCGTGGGCGTCATCATCTTCGCCCAGCTGGGACCGACCCTGGTCCTGCCCATGGTGGGCGGCCTCCTGGCCGACAAGATCGACCGCAAGCGCTTCCTGATCATCTTGTCGGTGGAGCAGCTGGTCTTCTCCCTGGGCGTGGCGGCGGTCGCCGCCTCCCCGCACCCCTCACACGTCCTGCTCGTGATCATGGTGCTCGGCGTGGGCGCGGGCAGCGCCATGTTCGGGCCGGCGTACTCGGCCGTGCTGCCGGGGTTGGTGGGCAAGCAGGACCTCCCGGGCGCGATCTCGCTGAACTCGGCCCAGATGAACGCCTCCCGGGTCATCGGGCCGGTCATCGGCGGGCTCCTCTACTCCCTGGTCGGACCCGCATGGCTCTTCGTCGGCAACGCCGCCACCTACCTCTTCGTGATCGCGGCGTTGCTGCTCGTCACGCTCCCCTCCGTGCTGCAGGCGCCGACCGGGGCCAGCCGGTGGCGCCAGCTGACCGCCGGCATCACGGTGGCGCGGCACGACCGGGTGGTGGGCCGCTGCCTGGTCACCGTGTTCGTCTTCTCGCTGCTGGCGCTGGCTTTCATCGGGCAGATGCCGGTCGTGGCCGCCCACAACCTGGGCATCAACCTGTCCAAGTCGGCCGACTACGGGATCCTGTACGCCTCGTTCGGCACCGGGGCGCTGCTCGGCGCCATCTCCATCGGGACCGTCTTCGCCCGGACCTCCAAGCCGCTGCTCGTGCGCGTCTGCCTGGTGGGCTACTCGCTCTCGCTGTGCCTGTTCGCGCTCCAGCGCAGCCCGGTGCCGGCCGACGTGGCCGTGGCGATCACGGGCGCCTTCTACTTCGCCTTCATTACCGCGCTGAACACGACGCTGCAGGCCCGCGTCCACGAGAACGTGCGGGGCCGGGTCATGGCGTTGTGGATGATGGGCTTCGGCGGGACGGTGGGTGTCGGCAACCTGCTCATCGGGCCGGTGGTGGAGGCCGTGGGCATCACCAACGTCCTGCTGTTCGGCGCCGTCGTGGCGTTGGGCCTGGCCTGGTACGCCGACGTGCGCCCGCCCCCCGAGGTTCAGCTGGCGCTGGGGGCCGAGCTGGCCCAGTAGGCCTCGCGCAGGGCCTTCTTGTAGAGCTTCCCGTTCTCCCCCCGGGGCAACAGGTCGGTGAAGTCGACGGTGCGCGGGCACTTGTAGTGCGAGAGGTTGTCCCGGCAGAAGGCGATGATCTCTGCTTCGAGCTCGGGCCCGGGCACCACGCCGGGGGCGGGCTGGACGACCGCCTTGACCTCCTCCCCCATTTCCGGGTCGGGGACGCCGAACACCGCCACGTCGGCCACCGCCGGGTGCAGCACGAGGACGTCCTCGATCTCCTGCGGGTAGATGTTCACCCCGCCGGACACGATCATGAAGAGCTTGCGGTCGGTCAGGTACAGGTAGCCCTCGTGGTCGACGTGGCCGACGTCCCACAGCGTCGCCCATCCCTTGTCGTTGAAGGTCTGGCGGGTCTTCTCGGGGTCGTGGTTGTACTGGAAGGTGGCGACACCGGTGCGCCCGGCGAAGTACACCACGCCGTCGTCGCCGGTCGGGAGGTCCTCGCCGTCGTCGCCGCACACGTGCACCTCGCCCCAGATGGCCTTGCCCACCGAGCCCGGATGCGTCAAGGCCTCCGCGGCGGTGATCCACGTCATGCCCATGCCTTCGGTGCCCGAGTAGTACTCGTGGATCACCGGCCCCCACCACTCGATCATGCGGCGCTTGACCTCGGGCGCGCAGGGCGCCGCAGCGTGCACGACGGAGCGCAGCGACGAGAGGTCGTACCCGTGACGGACCTCGTCGGACAGCTTGAGCATGCGTACGAACATCGTGGGGACGAACTGGGCGTGCGTGACCTTGTGGCGTTCAATGAGGGTCAGGCACTGCTCAGGGTCGAAGTGCTCCATCACGATGACCGTGCCGCCCATGCGCTGCGCCGTCATGGACCACACCAGGGGGGCGGAGTGGTACAGCGGTGCGGGGCTGAGGTACACGTCGCCGGGGCCGAAGCCCATGATCCCGCCGAGCATGCCGGACAACACGACGTCGGAGCCGAAGGGCAGGTTCGTGAGCGGCCGCCGGATGCCCTTGGGATGGCCGGTGGTGCCCGACGAGTACAGCATGGCCGAGCCTTCGACCTCGTCCGCGAGCGGTTCGGCGGGCCACGGCGCCACGAACTCGTCGTACGACGTGTGCGCGGGGGCGGGGGTGGCGCCGATCATGAGCCGCAGCGCCACGCCGGGGGTCCGTTCGACGAGCTCGGTGGCGAGGGGTGCCAGCGCGTCCGACGTGATCAACGTGCCGGCACCGCAGTCGACGACGATGTAGGCGGCCTCGTCAGCCGCCAGGTGCGTGTTGACCATGGTGTAGTAGAGGCCCGAACGCTGGAGGGCGAACGCCACCTCGTGGGTCCGCGCGTCATTGGGGAGGAGGACCGCCACGTGGTCCCCGGGCCGCAGCCCGTGGGCGAACAGGGCCTGGGCCAACCGGCTCGAACGCTCCTCGAGCTGGGCGAACGTGACGATCTCGCCGGCGGCGGTGATCACGGCGGGCCGGTCGGGGTCGCTGGCGGCGTAGGTGGCGGGGCGAAAATGGGTCGGCGCGGTCTCGGCGGGGCTCACCGCCCTCTTCTAGCCCAATCGGGCCGTAGGACCAGGCCTCCTCCCGGCGTTGTCAAGGTACGGCCCGTCATGACGCGTACCTACTGCACCATTCTCTCGACGAACTACCTGCCCAAGGCCCTGGCCTTGGCCGAAAGCCTGCGCCGCCACGAGGACGGGGCGATCCTGCGGATCCTGTTCATCGACGTGGCGGAGGACGAGGGCCTGCCCTCGCCCGGCGGCGTCGAGTGCCTGAGCACGGCCTCGCTCGGCCTCTCACGGCGCCGCGTCTGGGAGCTGGCCATGTCCTACGACCTGGTCGAGTTCGCCACCGCCGTGAAGCCCCTCCTGCTCCAGAGGCTCCTCGACGACGCCGAGCAGGCGGTGTACCTCGACCCCGACACCTATCTCACCGCGCCGATGGTGGAGCTGCCGGGCGCGCTGGAGGCGTCGGCGCAGGGGATCCTCCTCACCCCGCACTTCCTCGGGCCGCCGCCTGTGGGCGCGGACCATTCCGACGGCCACCTGCTCCTCGTCGGGGTCAACAACCTGGGCTTCTGCGCCGTCGACCGGCGGTCGCGGCCTGCACTCGAATGGTGGTGGTCCCACCTCAGCACGGAGTGCCTCTACGACCCGCTGGCCGGGCTGTTCGTCGACCAGAAGTGGATGGACATCGGGAGCTCGCACTTCCAGGCGGCCAGCTTCCGTCACGCGGGCTACAACGTCAGCGTCGCCAACGTGTGGGAACGCCCGCTGGAGCTCGACGGGGACGGGTACCGCATCGCCTCCACGGGCGAGCAGCTGCGACTCTTCCACTTCCATGCGTTCGATTCGAGCGCGCCGGAGAAGCTGTCGCTGCGGGCAACCGACTCCTACGCGCATCTCGTCGAGGACGACAGCGTCCTGTTGCAGCTCTGCAAGGAGTACGCGGCGGTGTTGTCGTCCTACGAGGACGGCCTGCCGCCCGCTCCTCCGTACCCCTATGCCCACGACAGCCGGGGCAGGGCGATCTCACGCCAATTGCGCCGCGCCTACGGGCGCGACCGCCAACACAGCGCCGTGCCCCTGCCCACGCCCTTCGAGGCGTCCGAGGCCGCGGCCTACGACCGCTGGCGCCGTTCGGCCTGGCGCAGCATGGGCCGTGGGCTCCTGCAGGAGGGCGCCAAGTGCGTGCGCATCGTGCTGCCCGAGGAGTACGAACGGGTGAAGAAGCACTTTCCGCGGCTCGCCGGCAGGCTGAACGACCGCTTCGCCGGCGGGGACGGCAGCTGGGGCTGATCAGGGGCACCCACAGGACTGCCCCGCCGCGCCGACGACGCAGGGCAACGCGGAACAGGCCGGTGTCGGCACGGACACCGAGGGGACGGTGAACGGGAGGACGGTGACCGAGGGGACGATGACCGAAGGCGTGGACATCTGCGGCACGGTGACCGGCGCCAGCGACGTCGTGCTCCGGGTGCCGATCCCGGATGTCGTGGCGCCCCCGGTCGGCTGCGAGCCGCCGCCCGTGCCCGTGGGCGCTCCTGATGGTGCCGCACCGCTGGTCGACGTCGTGACAGGGGCCCCGCTCCGAGACGACCTCGGAACGGTGCTGGTCCCCGTGCCCCCCGCCGGCGGACGCCCGCGCGACGAGTCGAGTGAAGAGGACAGCGTCGTCGCGCCGCCGACCACCAGGAGGGCCGCCGCCAGGGCGGCTCCGAGACGAGCAGGCACGGAGCGCAGGCGCCACCGGCGCGTCGGCACCTCGACCTCTCCGAGCAGCGCCCGCACGCTCCCGGCGCAGTTGGCCCAGGTGAAGGCGGCGGCGTGGTGCCGCCCGGCGGCAATCGACTCCGGCGTGGTGTGGCGGGCCTTCTCGACGGCCAGGGCGAGCGCCTGCGGGCCCGCACCGTCGACGACCGTGGCGTGGCCACCCGTGACCTCGAGGAGCGCCGGTTCGGGCGTGACGACGACCGGGATCCCGAGGCGCAGCGCCTCCACCGCGGGAAGGCCGAAGCCTTCGAAATCCGACGGGAAGACCACCATGCTCGACGAGGCGAACTGCTCACGGAATCCCGACGCGGGGAGCCATGGGCTGATGGAGACGCGCTCGGCCAGGCCCGCCTGCGCCACCTCCGACTGCAGGAGCTCCCGGTCACCCTCCGGCACGCCGACGATGCGGAGCGGAAGGTCGGACCCGATGCGCTGCAGCTCCGCCCACGCCTGCAGGACCAGCTCCACGTTCTTGTTCCCGAAATGGCCGAACGCGATGGCGTACGGCGCCACCCCCGGCGTGGCGGCCCAGTCGTCGACGTGGTCGGCCCCGAGGTGCGTGACCCGCACCGGGACACCGGCCAGCCGCGGGTGGAAGGTCAGGAGGTCTCGCCGCGTCCGACCCGAGATGCTGGCGACGCCGTCGGCCTGCCGGTATCCGATGGCGTAGCTGGCCCGCCGCAGGGCGAGCGTCTTCCTGGTGAATTGCCCGGGCCGCAGCCGATAGCGGAAGTCCCAGGCCATGACCACACGCGGGCACGGCACGGGCGTGACCGCCGTATTCGGCAGGACCGCGAGGAGGACGTCCGCCTGCAACGAACGGCACAGCCGCGGCAGGACGACGTTCTGCGCCCGGAGACGGCTGATGAGGGGGAAGCGGCCGAACGGCACCTCGTGCACCGTCACCGAGTCCGGGACCGCGATGGAGGCACCGGCACGGATCACGAGGTGGATCTCGTCGGCGCCTCCCAGTTGCGGCCAGGCCGACAGCAGATGCTCCGAGACGATGCGCAGGCTGTTGTCGCCGCGGATCGGCAAGCCGTCGACGACTATGCGCACGACGTCCTCCCGACCGCGACGGAGAGAGTCGGCCGCCCGCTCCCCGACCGCAGCCCCACGTTCCCTGGCGCAGCGGCGCCGGCTGTCCGCAGGCTGACCTAACTCTTCCGACGCCAATAGGCGCCGAAGCCGTCGATGTCGACGATCTCCTCGTCGATCCCGTTGGCCCTGCGGTAGTCGAGCACGGCCTGGCCGGCCTGCGACTGGTGACTCCCGAAGTCGTCGATGATGCAGAAGCCGCCCGGTGAGAGCTTGGGGTACAGAGCGTCCAACGCCTGCCACGTCGACTCGTACATGTCGCCGTCGAGTCGCATGACCGACAGCGCGTCGATGGGAGCCGTGGGCAGGGTGTCCTTGAACCACCCGACCAGGAAGCGGACCCGGTCGTCGAACAGGCCGTAGCGCTCGAAGTTGTGCCGGACTTGATCGGCGCCGACACTCAGACCGGCGCGCGTGTGCAGGTCGTCACCACTGTCAGCGGGAAACAGCGCTTCGTTCGGCGCCGGCAGGCCCTGGAACGAGTCGGCGACCCACACGACGCGGCTCGAGTCGTCCCGGGCGACCAGGTTGGCCTTCATGAAGATGCAGGCGCCACCGCGCCAGACGCCGGCCTCGAGCAGGTCGCCGGGCACGCCCTCGTCGATCACCGTCTGGACGCAGTGCTCGATGTTGTCCATGCGACGCAGCCCGATCATCGACTCGGCGCGCGACGGCCAGTCCCGCCCGATCTCACGCAGCTCGGGGTCGTAGGGCTTCTTGTAGACGATCTCCACGTTGGCCCGTGCCGCCACGTCCCCCACCAGGTTGGCCAGCCTGCGCTTCCAGGTCGTCGAACCAGCCGTCCGCACACCCCCGAGGATGCTGTCGTTGTCCTCGGCCAGGGACCCCGTCAGACTGCGTTTGAGCAGGTCCAGATACAAGGACGTGTCCGCGGTGGTTCGACCGATCATCACGGACGAGGAACGACCGGCGGGCGGGCGTCCTACGCCTGAACCTCCGGACCACCAGCACCCCTGTGGAAGAAGCCCAGTGTCTCGGGGAGCGTCCGGACCGCCTCGGCCGGGTTCCCGCTGTAGAACGTGAGCTCCTCGGTGAGCAGCGTGTTCACGACCGAGCCGGCCGAGACGATGGAGCGGGCCGGGACCCTCGTCCCGCTCAGGAGCGTGGAGCCCGACATGACCGCAGCGTGAGGGCCGATCTCGACGCATCCGGTGACGAAGCGGTCACGCACGAGATTCAGGCTGTGGGTGAGAATTGTGCACCGGAACCCCGCCACCGAGCTGTAGTCGCCGATCTCGACGCGGTCGGCACAGTCGATCTCGTGCGCCATGGTGATCATCGCCCGCTTTCCCATGATCAGCGACGGCCGTCGGTTCGGCGAGTGCGGGAAGGCGTCGGTGGCGGGATCGGGCGAGCGGGGAAACCCCGTGATCCAGTTGCGGGCGGCGATGCTGGCGCCCTCGCCCAGGCGCAGTTCCTCCAGGTCCCTGATGACGTTCAGGGGGCCGATGCTGGCGCCGGGGCCCATGGAGAGATGGCGCACGAGGATCACGCTCCGACCGATGTAGGCGGTCGGGTGGATATCCCATCCCAGCAGCCGTCTGCCCAGGTAGACCTTGTATCGGGACGGCAGCACGAGCATGCAAATTGCCAAGACGAGCCGCAAGCATCACCCCGGTGGTCCGTTTGTAGAAGGTGGAGAGCGCAACTCTATCCACAGCCCGTGACGGCCGGACCATGCCCCCACGGGGCATGTGACGTCGTCGCTCGGGACGGAGGAACGGGACATGGGAACCGAGAAGACGGACACACACGCGCCCGCCGCGCACTACGACCACGTGCACCGCGCCTGGGAGTTGATCATGGGCGCGCAGTTCCACTACGGCTTCTTCGACAAGCCGGACAGGCCGCTCGAGCAGGCGACCGAAACCCTCACCCGGTGCATGCTCGACCGGGCCGCCGTCGGAGTCGGCGACCGAGTCCTCGACGTCGGATGTGGGACCGGGCGCCAGTCGTGTGATCTGGCTGCTGCGTTCGACGCGTCGGTGCTCGGCATCACGACGAGCTCGAGTGGCGTGACGGCCGCCACCGCACTGGCGGCTGCGCGCGGCCTCAGCGGCGCAATCTTCGAGCAGCGGGACGGCACCGCCAACGGGCTCGACGACGGTTCGTTCGACGTCGTCTGGGTCCTGGAGTCGTCGCACCTCATGCGCGACAAGGAGGCGCTGCTCCGCGAGTGCGTGCGCGTCCTGGCACCCGAAGGTCGCCTCGTGCTCTGCGACATCATCCGCAAGCGGGACATCCCGTTCCTCGAGGTGCGGGACCGGCGCGAGGACTTCGCCCTCCTCCGGCGAGCCTTCGGCGATGCCCACATGGAGCCCCTGGGCGGCTACACCACGACCCTGGACCGGCTCGGGTTGACGATCACCGACTCGACGGACATCAGCCTGCCGACCTTGCCGACGTTCGCGGCATGGAGGGCCAACGTCGACCAACACGTGGACTCCCTGCGGCAACTGATGGCGGACGAGGGCGTGCACGACTTCGTCGAGTCGACGCACGTCCTCGAGGCCTTCTGGAAGGACGAGACCCTCGGATACGGAATCCTCGCCGCCACCAAGCAGGCCTGAACCCACCGACAACGAATCGAAAGGACACCAGTGGACAACGTGCAGGCCGTCATCAGCGACTTCCTCGGGCGCACCGACAAGGGCGCCGATGGATGGACCGACGCCACAGGCTTGTGGGGCGACGGGCTCGGGCTGGACTCCCTCGAGGCGGCGGAGCTCTCCGCCATGCTCGAGGACGAGCTCGGCTCCGACCCGTTCTCCGCCGGGGGTGATCTGCCCGAGACCGTCGGCGACATCGTCGCCTTCTATGCGGCCGTACGGACCGAATGATCGATCTGCTCGAGGCCGCTGCCGCCGACCCCGGCGCCGCCGAGCGGACCGCCGTGGTCACACCGGGGGGCACGCTGTCCTACGGCGAGCTCCTCCATGACTCCCGGCGGATCGCGACGGCACTGCGGCGCCGTGGGTTGACGCACTTCGCCGTCGCCGAGCCCGATGCGGCGTGGGTGCTGCGGTTGCTCGCCGGCGCCGCCCTGGCCGGCGCCGAACCGTGCCAGTACCAGCCCGACACCGATGCGCGGGCGCTGGCCGAGGAGGCCGGCGCGCTCGGTTACACCGTCATCGTGACCCGGCGCAGCGACATCGGGGACGGCTCGCTCGAGGTCGTCCGCCCCGAGGAGCTCCTGGCCGAGGACGGCGACATGGAGCCGTCGGACGGTCCCCAACCGCTCGTGATCCGGACCACCGGGACGACCGGCGCGCCCAAGGCGGCCCGTCACGACTGGCGCGTCCTCGCCCGGACACTGTCCACGATCCGGCCCATGCCCGAACAGCGCTGGCTGCTCGCCTACGGCCCGCACCAGTTCGCCGGGATCCAGGTCCTGCTGCACGTCCTGGCCAGTCGGGCGACGCTGGTGGCACCTTTTCCCCGACAGCCGAAGGACGGCCTCGACGCACTCCTCTCCGAGGGCGTGACGTGCGTCAGCGCCACTCCGACCTTCTGGCGCTTCCTGCTGGCGGAGGCGCGCAGCCGCCAGGCCCACCTCCCTCAGCTGGAGCAGATCACCCTGGGCGGGGAGGCCAGCCCCGCCGACCTCCTCGAAGAGCTGCGCACGCGCTTTCCCCTCGCCCGCGTGTCCCAGGTGTACGCATCGACCGAGTTCGGCTCCATCACGTCGGTCAAGGACGGCCAGCCGGGCATCGCCATCTCGGCTCTGTGGAGCGCGTCGAACCCGACGTCCAACGTGCGGGCCGAGAACGGCGAGCTGTGGGTGCGCGCCGAGGCCGGCATGCTCGGGTACGCGGGTGAGCCCGACGGCGACACCCCCAGCCCCACCGCCTGGCGGCCGACCGGCGACCTCGTGGAGATCGTCGGCACGCGCATCCTCTTCCGGGGCCGCCAGTCGGAGATCATCAATGTCGGGGGCGTGAAGGTGCATCCCCTGCCGGTCGAGGAACGGATCCTGGCCCTGCCCGATGTCGACGCGGCACGCGTGTACGGGCGGCCCAGCACGCTGACCGGTGCCATCGTCGCGGTCGACGTCGTGCCGACAGGTGGAGTCGCGGCGGCCGATGCGGAGAAGCTCCGTCGTGCCGTGAAGGACGCCACAGCCGATCTGCCCCGGGCGTGGCAGCCGCGCAGCATCACGCTGGTCGACGCCCTCGAGACGCGGGGCGGCAAGACCGTGAGGGGGACATGAGGGAAGCCATGCCCCGCGTTGCGCTCGTGACCGGTGGCAGTCGGGGCCTGGGGGCGGGACTGGTGCAGGCCTTCCTCGACTCCGGCGCCTGCGTCGAGACGTGCGCCCGCACCACCACCGACACCGTCAGGGCCTGGCAGGAAGATCCGGAGTGCAAGGAGCGCTTCCACTTCACGACGGCCGATGTCTCGGACCCGGCCGACGCGGACCGCCTCGTCAAGGAGGCGGCGGTCCGCTGGGGCGGGATCGACGTCCTGGTCAACAACGCCGGCGTCGCCCGTGAGGGCGTCATCGGGCTGTTCGGGGACGAGGCGCTCGACCAGGTGATCGATCTGAACCTGAAGGGAACCGTCTACGTGACCCGGGCGGCGAGCCGCGTGATGCTCGCCCGGCGCGCCGGTGCCATCGTCAACATCTCCTCGGTCGTGGGGCTGTCGGGGTATCGCGGCCTGTCGGTCTACGGGGCGACCAAGGCCGCCCTCGACGGCTTGACCCGGGCGCTGGCCCGGGAGCTCGGATCGCGGGGCATCACCGTGAACAGCGTCGCGCCCGGCTACCTGCGCACGGAGATGAGCCACGGCCTCGACGAGGACCAGCTGGCCCAGATCGCCCGGCGCACGCCCCTCGGCCGCCTGGGCGAGCCCGACGACGTGGCACGGGCCGTCCTCTTCCTGACCGACCCCGCCAACACGTTCCTCACGGGCCAGGTGGTCGTGGTCGACGGCGGACTGACCTGCTGATCAGCCCCGCTTCGGGGACCAGCTCCAACGCCGAAGACCCAGGACCGCGCCCCCCGCTCCCCAGATGGCGATCACGCCGAGGTCGTGCCACGGCCACATGGGCGTGCCGGGTTGCCCGGTGAAGGAGGCGACCAACGCGTTGATCAGGTGACGGATGGGGAAGAAGTTGGCGAAGGTGGCCAGCCCCGAGCCGGGTGGGATCGGGAACCACAGCCCCGACAGCGCCACGAGGATGAAGAAGGTCAGGCTCACCATGGGACCGGCCGCGTCGGCATTGGGCACCAGCGTGCTCATCCCCACCCCCAACGCGCTGTAGCAGAGCATGGCGACCACGAGCGTCACGATGAAAGGCAGCCAGTGCGCAGGCCCGTGCACGCTGTAGCCGAGGCGCCCGACGACGAGCAGCAGGATGACGCCGAGGGCGGCGACGATCATGGCATTCAGCAGCAGCGCGGCCATGGCCATCCACGTGGGCAGCGGGCTCAGGCGCAGCCGCTTCAGCAGGCCGACCTCGCGCCGGTTGACCAGCGTGATGGCGAGGATGGTGAAGCAGGCCGACATGACGCCGTAGGCGCAGAAGCCGGCGACGTAATAGTCGATGAGCTTGATGTGGCCGTAGGAGCTCACGGTCGAGGTGCCCGCCGTGGCGCCCAGCAGGACGAGGAAGACGACCGAGAAGGCGATCGTCATGAGCGCGCCGATCGGGTTCAACCAGAACGACAGCTGCTCGAAGCCGACCTGGCGCGCCACCAGGGGGAGGTCGCCCATGCCGCGGAACGACCCCTTGACCGGTGCGTCCAGCGTGCTCTCCCCCGTCACGAGTCTTCCCCCGTCACGAATCGGACCTCGTCAGGCCCAGGTAGATGTCCTCGAGGGACTCTCGCAGCACCGACAGCCCCGCCAACGCGTGGCCGCCGTCGAGGGCCCAGCCCGTCAGGTCGTGCAGCACGCGCAGCTCGTCGTCGGTATGGATGAGCACGTGGTCCTCGCCCGCCGCCGGCTCGGCCGGAAACGGCAACTCGCCCAGCGTCACCCCGCCGGGCAACCGGAACCGGATGGTCACCGCCCCCTGGTCGCGCCCGCCGATGGAGGACGGCGTGCCGCTGGCCACGATCTCCTGGCCGAACAGGACGGCCACCCGGTGGGCCAGCGCCTCCACCTCGTCCATGTAGTGCGTCGTGAGGAGCACGGTGGTCCCGGCCGACGACAACCGCTTGATGAGATCCCAGGTGTCGCGTCGGCCGGCGGGATCGAGGCCGGTCGTCGGCTCGTCGAGGAACAGGAGATCGGGATTGCCGATGATGCCGAGGCCGACATCGAGGCGACGCTGCTGGCCACCCGACAGCTTCTTGATCCGCTCGTCCGCCTTCTCGCGCAGGCCGATGAGGTCGATCACCTCGTCGACCGGTCGGGGGCTCGGGTAGTAGCCCGCGTTGCGCGAGAGCACCTGGCGCACCGAGTAGTAGGGCTCGATCGCCAGCTCCTGCAGGACGACCCCGATGTGGGTGCGCAGCCAGCGCTGCGTGCTGTGATCAGCGGGGTCGACGCCCAGTGTCTGCACCGAGCCGCCGCTCCGGTCGCGGAATCCCTCGAGGATCTCCACCGTGGTGGTCTTGCCGGCGCCGTTCGGGCCGAGCAACGCGAAGACCTCGCCCTTGTGCACCTCGAAGCTGACGTCACGCACCGCCACCGTGTCCCCGTAGGACTTGGACAGATGCTCCACGCTGATGACGGGCATCGTCACCCCGCGTTCCCAGAGAGGGACGGCTCCAAACGATCGACCCCGGCCCCCATCGGCCCGACGCTATCGGTCCATGCCCGGCGGCAGGATCAGGACGCCGCCGCCACGTGGTGTGGCCGCGGGTCGCGGCCAGCCGCATCCACCACCTTGTCGAGCAGGTCACGCAACTGACGCAGCTCCGATTGCGACAGGGCCGAGAAGGCCGAGGGCGGCACCGAGAGCACGGCGTCGATCTCGTCGGCGAGGGCCCGGCCGGCGTCGGTGAGCACGATGATCTTCACCCGCCGGTCGTCGGGCGCCGGCTCCCGGCGCGCCAGCCCCCGCTCGTCGAGGTCATCGACCAGCGCCGTGATGTAGGAAGGGTCGACGCCGATGCCGCGGGCCATGTCACCCATGGACACACCGTCCTGCTTGCCCAGCCGCATCAGCGTCTTGATCACTCCGGGCGACAACTTCAGGCGGGAGCCGAGCGCCGCCATCCGCTCCATGTGCTCGGCGTCGAAGGCGACCCGGCGCACACGCTCGAAGGCGTCCTCTGCTGCTCCCATGGGCAGATTGTCCCACCGGGGAAACTCTTTGACAACTCCATACCTTTGAGTATTATGAACTAATCCCATGAG
Organism: uncultured Acidimicrobiaceae bacterium; assembly: GCA_963804055.1. Classification (GTDB taxonomy): domain Bacteria; phylum Actinomycetota; class Acidimicrobiia; order Acidimicrobiales; family RAAP-2; genus Bog-473. The sequence continues at coordinate 421,388 of CAWDOU010000003.1, forward strand.
CTCTCCATCCGCCTCCGCCTCTTCCGGACCCGCCTCTTCCGGGCCCGCCTCCTCCGGGCGCGCCGCCACGCCCTTCACCCTGACGCCCGAGCTGCGGCGCACCTCGAGCGTGGTCGTCCTGGGCTCGATCATGTCGATCCTCGACACCACGATCGTGGCGGTGGCCCTGGCCACCCTGGGCCGGGACTTCCACGTCTCGGTCACCACCATCCAATGGGTCGCCACGGGGTACCTGCTCGCCCTCTCGCTCGTCATCCCCGTCACCGGGTGGGCGGTGGACCGCTTCGGCGCCAAGTTGGTCTGGATGACCTCGCTCAGCCTCTTCATCGTGGGGTCCTGCCTGTGCGGCGTGGCCTGGTCGGCCAACTCGCTGATCGCCTTCCGTGTGCTGCAGGGCATCGGGGGCGGCATGCTGCTCCCCGTCGGCCAGTCCATCCTGGCCCGTGCCGCGGGGCCGCAGCGCATGGGCCGCGTCATGAGCATCATCGGGGTGCCCATGGTCCTCGGGCCGATCCTGGGGCCGGTCATCGGCGGACTGATCGTGTCGAACTTCAGCTGGCGCTGGATCTTCTACATCAACCTTCCCATCGGCATCGTCACGCTGATCCTCTCCAGCCGCTGGCTGCCCAAGTGGGACACCGACGAGCGCTTCCCCGCCTCGTTCGACACGCTCGGCTTCTGCCTGCTCTCCCCCGGGCTGGCCGCGCTCGTCTACTCCCTGGCCGAGGTGGGCACCACGGGCAGCTTCACGAGCACGTCGGTCATCGTCAGCTTCGTGCTGGGGATCGTGCTGATGGCCGCGTTCATCCTCCATGCGCTGCACATCAAGAACCCGCTGCTCGAGTTGCACCTGTTCAAGGACCGCAGCTTCACCATCGGCAACATCTGCATCTTCATGCTCGGCTTCACGCTCTTCGGCTCCATGTTCCTGCTGCCGCTCTACTACCAGATCGCCCGCGGCCAGGAGGCCTGGGTGGCCGGGCTCCTGATGGCGCCCCAGGGCATCGGCGCCGCCTGCATCATGCGCTGGTCCGGCAGCATGACGGACCGGGTCGGGCCGCGGCGCATCGTGCCGTTCGGGATCCTGTTGATGGCCGCCGCGACGGTGCCCTTCGCGTTCGTGACGACCTCGACGAGCGAGGTGCTCCTGGCCGGCACGCTCTTCGTGCGCGGCCTCGGGCTCGGCCTGACCATGATGCCGGTCACGGCCGCCGCCTACTTCAGCCTCAACCACGCCGAGATCCCCAAGGCCAGCACGACCATGAACATCGTGCGCCAGGTGGGCGGCTCGGTCGCCACCGCGCTCTTCGCCGTGGTGCTCGAGCGCCAGATTGTGTCGCAGCTCGGGCCGGCGGCGGCCAAGGCCGGCGGCAGCACCGGCGTCATCTCCACCACGGGAACGCTGCCGCCGGCGGTGGCCGACCCCGTGGCGGCCGCGTTCGCCCATACCTTCTGGTGGGCCGTCGGTGCCATCCTGCTCGCCTTCATCCCGACGCTGTTCCTGCCCAATCACGCTGCGGCATCGACTCCGGCCCCGGCCCCGGCTGCTGACGCGGCGGAGGAGGCCACCGGCAACGGGACGCCCACCGCGGGGGCCATGCTCGACTGACGGCGCGACCCGATCCCCTCCTGGCCGAGCTCACGGCGCAATTGCGCGCGGGGGGATTCGTCGCGGCCGACGAAGAGGCGTGCGAGCTCGTCGCCTGTGCCGCCGGCGACCCGGCAGCGGCGCGCGCCCTGGCCGATCGGCGCCTGGCCGGTGAGCCACTGGCCTGGGTCACGGGCCGGGCCGACTTCGGCGACCGCAGCGTCGCCGTCCACCCGGGGGTGTACGTGCCCCGCTGGCAGAGCCTGGAGTTGGCCCGGCGTGCCGGCGCCCGCCTCCCCCACGACGGCCGCGCCATCGACCTGTGCACCGGTTCGGGCGCCGTGGCCGCGGCACTCGCCGGGGCCAGGCCGGCGGCCCGGATCGTGGCGACCGACAGCGATCCCCGTGCGGTGGCGTGCGCCCGGGCCAACGGCGTCGAGGCCTTCGAGGGTGACCTGTTCGCCGGCGTGCCGGCGTCGTTCCGGGGTGTGACCGACGTCGTCGTCGCCGTCGTGCCCTACGTCCCCTCCGCCGCGTTGCGCCTGCTCCCCCGCGACACCCTGGCGTTCGAGGATGCCTCGCACTATGACGGCGGCCCGGCCGGCCTCGCCGTGCTGCGCCGGGTCGTCACCGAGGCCCCCGGCTTCCTGCGCCGGGGCGGTGCCCTGCTGCTCGAGCTCGGCGGCGACCAGGCCGACCTGCTCGCGCCCGCGCTCGACCGCCTTGGGTACGTGGGCGTCGAGACCTGGACCGACGAGGACGGCGACCTGCGTGGCCTGGAGGCGACGCTGGCCCTCTGATCAGCGACGGGCGAAGACCAGCGCCACCGACGTGCGGTGCACCACGTGCCAACGGGGATCGCGCTCGAGGTAGAGCGCGAGTGGTGTGTGCGGCGCCCACACGACGTAGGAGACATGGAAGGCGGAGAGCACGGGGTCCGGGTCCCGGGTGAGGTTGGTGACCGCCATGAACTCGGTGAGGACCGGGCCCTCGAACAGGTCCGTGCGCCCGTCGACGAAGGTGGCGCGGTGGCGCGCCACCGAATAGTCGCCCCACGTGTACTCGGTGAAGATGCGGCCGGGGTGCGTGCGCAGATACGTGAACGCCGCCACCGGTTGCGACGACGCCACCTGTCCGGCCGGCACGGCGGGAATGGCGAGGATGACGATGGCCAGGACGACCAACCCGCCTCCCGCCCAGCGCCGCGCCGTCGTCCCCCACGCAGGCCGGGCCGGGAGCACGGCGGCCACGCCGGCTGCGACGACCATGAGGTACACGGCGAGCCGTTGCGTCTGGATCGCCCCGACGAAGAGCAGGACGCCCACCGACACCTCCAGGAGCGGCATGCGCCGCGTCCAGATGCACACCACCAGGACGGCCAGCGGGAGGCAGTACACGAGCAGCGTCGTGACCGAGTGGAAATTGGGCGAGTTCCACTCGCTGATGTACTGCGCGATCTGGCCGTTGCGCGACACGGCGACGTCGTAGGCCAGCAGGCCCGGCCCGTAGGGCGTGACGCAGGACGCGACCAGGCTCGCCAGCAGAGCCAGCGCCAGGGGCCCGGGGGAGGGCGACTGGTGGATGCCGCCGATCCGCTGCACGAACCGCTCGGGGGTCAGCGACCACCCGAGCTCGACGGCGAGCACGAGGAGCCCCAGCAGGATGGAGCCGTGGGTGTTGACCCAGACCAGGCAGAGTACGGGCAGGAGGAGCAGCCAACGCGGGTTGGCCCGCGCCCGGGCCAGGAGCAGGAGCTCGAGCGGGAGCCACACCAGCGAGAAGTCGAGGCCCCGGTCGCCCGCGACGATCCCGGCGATGCCGACGGCCAGGAGGATGACGATGGCGGTGACCCGGCCGCCCCGCGCCCCCATGGCCCGGGCGTACGCGGCGCTGCTCACGAGGCAGAGCCCGCCGAGGACGACGGCGTACACCGCGTAGGCCGCGTTCCCCAAGGCGCGGAACAGCGCGGCCAGGGCGATCTCCGAGCCCCACTCGTCGGTCACCCAGCGATGGTGCGACTCGGTGTAGCTGAACGGGTCCAGCCCCATGAAGGCGTGGTGGGCCAGCATCCACTGGCCGGCGGCCAGCGACCAGAACTCGTCGTTGGAGAGGTCGTGTGCGCGCGCCACGGCCGCCACCAGCGCGACGCCGATGACGATGCCGACGATCTCGATCGCGCGCTGCGGGATGCGACGGCGCGGCACGGAGTCGGGCACCGGTGCCGTTCGAACAGGGGCGGCGCCGGTCGTCGGTACATCGAAGGCCTCGACGACCCGGGCGCTCACCTGCACTGCTCCCCCCTCGAACCGGTCCCCCACCGGCGTCCCCCGTGCACGGTACAACGCGCCCCCACACGGTGACGTGGCCGGACGGTTGCGATCCCGTCGCTTCTCTAAAGGCCTCAGCAGGTCGGCTGCAGCACGAGCGCCTTGAGGAGCGAGGGCCACTCGTAGACGATGCCGCGCACCCAGGCCCAGAACCCCGGGGGCGTGACCCCCACCTCGAGCACCCGTCCCGCGTAGCAGCGCCCGATGCGCAGCCGCGCCCTCGTCGCCTGCGTGGTCGGCATGACGACGATGACCCGGTGCCAGTCGTGCAGTGCCGCCAGGTGGGCGATCGCCCTGCCCTCGCCCTGCGTGGTCTGCGGGTCGGCCCGGAAGCACAGCAGATGCACGCTCGTCACCTCGGGCAGCGAGGTCCGGTGGCCACAGGAGTAGCCGGGGACGAGGGACAGCACGATGGTCGGCGCGAAGTGCTCCCGGGCCAGCGCGACCCCCTCATCGAACGGTCCCGCGCCGTTCCCGCCCAGGACGACGATCGCATCCGACCGCTCGGGTGCGTTCAGGTCCGGGTAGACGAAGAGGCGCAGCGTCAAGGCGACGAACGCCAGCACCAGCACGAGCACGCCGGCGGCCACCAGACGTGACCGCGTCGAGTGCAGACCCACCACCGGCCACATTGTGGCAGCCGACACCTGCCCGCCCGGGGGCTCCCCGGCGATACACTCTGTGCCGTGAGATAGAGCACGACGCGCCCGGAGGCCGCACCACGTTGCGACCGGATTCACTTGCCGTCGTCCCGCCGTCTTCTCCCGGAGTTCTCCATGCCTCCTCCCACCGCCGCACCACTCGCGACACTGGTCGCCCGTCACCTGCACCACGAGAGGGGCGGGTACACGGTGCTCGACGACGTGTCGTTCACCATCGGTCCCGCCACCTGCCTCGGCGTCGTCGGCCCGAACGGCGTCGGCAAGTCGACCCTGCTGCAGATCCTGGCCGGCCTGTCGGTCCCGACCGCCGGAGAGGTCCGGGTGGACCCGCCGACCGCCACCGTCGGCTACCTCAGCCAGGAACACGCCCCGGCCGGCGACGAGACGGTCGAGGCAGCGCTGACGCGGCGAACCGGCGTCGCCGGCGCCGAGGCGGAGCTGGCGGCGGCGGCTTCGGGCCTGGCCTCGGGAGGGTCCGAGGCCGAGGAGCGCTATGCCCTCGCGCTCGAACGCTACGAGACGGTCTCGGCCGGGGACTTCGAGGCCCGTCTCGTCAGCGCGTGCGCGCAGGTGGGGCTCCCGGAGGGCATCGCGGCGCAGCCGGTGGCGACGCTGTCGGGCGGGCAGGCGGCCAAGGTGGCCCTCGCCGCCATTGTCCTCGCCCGTTTCGACATCACCCTCCTCGACGAGCCGACGAACGACCTGGACTTCGACGGCCTGTCCCGCCTGGAGGACATCGTGGCCCGGCGGACCGGCGGCATGGTCATCGTCTCGCACGACCGGGCCTTCCTCGAACGGACGGTGACCGACGTCCTCGAGCTGGAGGAGCATTCCCGCAGCGGGAGCGTGTACGGAGGCGGTTGGGCGGCGTACCAGAGCGAGCGGGCCGCCGGGCAGGCGCACGCGCTCGAGGACTACGCCGTCTACGAGTCACAACGCGCCGAGCTCCGCCGGCGCGCCCAACGCGAGCGCCAGTGGGCGAGCAGCGGCGTGGCCCGGGAGAAGAGGCATCCCCGCGACAACGACAAGGCGCAACGCGACTTCAGGATCAACCGGACGGAGAGCCTGGCCGGGCGGGCCCGCAGGACCGAGCGCGCCCTGGACGCGCTGGAGGCCGTGGAGAAGCCGTGGGAGGGCTGGGATCTGCGCTTCACCATCAGCGAGGCGCCGCGCTCGGGCGAGGTCGTCGTCCGGCTGGAGGACGCCGTGATGGAGCGGGGTGGCTTCACGCTGGGTCCACTCACCCTGGACATCGCCTGGGCCGACCGGGTGGCGCTCGTCGGGCCCAACGGGTCGGGCAAGACGACCCTCGTCGAGGCGGTCCTGGGCCGCCTGCCGCTCACCGCCGGGACGCGGCGCATGGGGCCCAGCGTCGTGGTGGGCGAGCTGGCCCAGGACCGGCGCATCCTCGGCAGTGGCTCCAACCTGGCCGACGCCTTCACGGCCGCCACGGGCCTCCCCAGGGACCAGGCCCGCTCCCAGCTGGCCAAGTTCGGGCTCGGCGCCGACGCGGTCCTGCGTCCCGGGGCGACCCTCTCCCCGGGCGAGCGGACCCGGGCCGAGCTGGCGGCCTTCGCCGCCCTGGGCGTCAATTTCCTGGTCCTCGACGAGCCCACCAACCACCTCGACCTCCCGGCCATCGAACAGCTCGAGTCGGCGCTGCAGGGGTACAGCGGGACGCTGCTGCTGGTCTCCCACGACCGGAGGCTGCTCGAGACGGTCAGCACCACCCGCCGTGTCGAGCTCCCCCGCCGGGACGAAGCGACCCGGGGCCGGGGCGAGGCCTGAGAAGCCGGACGTCAAGGGCCGCCCACCCCGTGGATTCTCCGGAAGCACCGTGATTGCAACCCCCCGGCCCCGTTCTTCCTCCTGGAACAGGTCATCGTGGGGTGCAGTCGCCTCGTCCAGCACGGCGGCGGCGGGACTCCACGGTGGGAGTCCCGGCCCACCACCTGGGCCGGGCAGCACATGGGGGGACACAATGACGAACAGCCTGAACGTGGCAGAGGGCATGGTGCGGCGTCTCATCGCGACGGCGAACCGATCGCACCCGGGCGCCCGGTGGCGCTACGAGCTCACGAGCGAGGTCGACAACATCGAGGTGGCGTCGACGTCATGGGCCCACACGCTCCGGATCCACCCCTGCTGGTTGCGCTACGTCGTGGCCCAGGGTGAGTTCCGGTCCTGCGTGGCTGACGAGATCGAGGCCTGGTACGTCCTGGACCGCCTGACGGCCGAGGGCCCGGTCACCGTCATCGCCTGACCCCTCCGAAGCGCTCCCGCAGGGCCACCTCGGCCGCGGCGACGCCGCACATCCCGTGGACGCCGCCCCCCGGCGGGGTCGAAGCCGAGCACAGGTACACACCCTCGACCGGCGTCCGGTAGGGATTCCAGCGCGCCACCGGCCGGAAGATCGTCTGGCGCAGTGTGGCCGCACCACCGTTGACGTCGCCTCCCAGCAGGTTCGGGTTGTGCGCTTCGGCCTCGTCGGCGGTGCGCACGCTCCGGGCCAGCACCAGGTCGCGGAAGCCCGGCGCAAATCTCTCGATCTGCGCCTCCATGCGCTCGCACATGTCCACGCTCGAGCCGTTCGGCACGTGGCAGTAGGCCCACAGCGTGTGCTTCCCCTCCGGAGCCCGCGTCGGGTCGACCACGCAGGGCTGGGCCACCAGGACGAACGGGTGCTCGGCGTGGCGCCCGGACCCTACCGTGGCCTCGCTGCGCGCCACCTCGTCGAACGTGCCACCCACATGGACGGTGACGGTGCGGCGGCAGGCCTCCGCCGTCCAGGGCACCGGGCCGTCGAGCGCCCAGTCCACCTTGCACGTGCCGGGGCCGGGCTTGAAGCGGGCCCAGGGCCGGGCGGCCCGGCGGGAGAGCTGCGCCCCGGCCAGGGCGATGAAGGCACGCGGTGAGGTGTCCAGGAGGACCGCCCGCGCCGGCGGGAGCTCGGCCAGCGAGGTCACCGGGCTGCCGGTGTGCACGACACCGCCCAGGCGCCGCAGCTCGCTGGCCAACCCTTGCGCGATGGCGGCACTGCCCCCGGCCACGACGGGCCAGCCGGCACCGTGGCCGAGCGCGGTGAGAAGGAGGGCGAAGGCGGAGGTGAGGGGCGCGTTCAGCGGCTCCATGGAGTGCGCCGCCGTGCCGGCCAGGAGGGCCCGCGCCGAATCGGTGCTGAAGCGCCGGGATGTGTGCTGCACCGACGGGGTGCCGACCAGCGCGAAGCGGGCCAGCGCCAGCGGGTCCCGCGGCACGCTGCGCATCGGCCCGAGGACGTAGGGCACGATGCGGTCGAGCCAGTCCACCAGCGGGCCCACCAGGTCTCGATAGGCGTCGGCGTCGCCGCCGAGATGGCCGGCGGTCTCGTCGACGTCCCGGTACAGCGCGGCGGCCCGGCCGTTCCCGAGCGGATGGGCGAAGGCGACGTCGGGCTGGCGGATGACGACGCCGAGGGCGGCCAGGTCGAGCGAGCGGAAGAACGGGGACGACACCAACGCCGGGTGCACCGCCGAGCACACGTCGTGCCGGAACCCGTCGAGGGTCAGGGCCTGGGTGCGGGTCCCGCCCCCGATGGTCGGCTCGCCCTCGAAGACCTCCACGCCGAGGCCCGCCCGGGCCAGGGTCAGCGCGGCGGCCAGGCCGTTGGGCCCCGAGCCGACCACGACGGCATCGGGGCGCTCCATGCACCGACGTTACAGACCGCCGTCCCGCGGCCCGCGTTGGCGCGCCGGCCCCCGGGTCAATAGGTTGCGCACGCCGGCAGGTGACGCCCACCTGCGTCCATCCCGCCCGGCCCACGAACACGAGAAGGGGGTCCCCATGGCAGAGGTGCACGGAACCTGCGAGCCGCGCTTCGAAGCGGTCCGCCGCACGTTGGCCGACCAGATCGACACCGGGGCCGACCTCGGCGCCTCCGTCGCCGTCTTCGTGCACGGAGAGCCCGTCGTCGACATCTGGGGCGGTTGGGCCGACGAGGAGAAGACGCGGCCGTGGGAGCGCGACACCATCACCAACGTGTGGTCGACCACCAAGACGATGACGTTCCTCGTCGCGCTCATGCTGGCCGACCGCAAGGAGCTCGACTTCCACGCGCCCGTCGCCACCTACTGGCCCGAGTTCGCCGCCAACGGCAAGGAGCACATCGAGGTGCGCCACGTCATGGGGCACACCGCGGGGCTGAGCGGCTGGGAGGAGCCGCTGAAGGCGGAGGACCTGGCCAACTGGGAGCTCTGCGTCAGCGGGCTCGCCGCCCAGGCGCCGTGGTGGGAGCCGGGCACCGCATCGGGGTACCACGCGGTGACGCAGGGGTACCTCATCGGCGAGATCGTCCGCCGCATCACCGGCGAGAGCATCGGCGCCTGGTTCGCCCGCGAGGTGGCCAAGCCGCTCGATGCGGACTTCTTCATCGGCCTCCCGGCGAGCGAGGACCACCGCGTGTCCAACGTCATCCCGCCGCCGCCCATCGATCCGGCCTCCATGGAGGGTCAGGTCTCCGAGCTCATGCTCAAGACGTTCATGAACCCGCCCATCGATGCCCGCAACGCGCACGAGGAGTGGTGGCGGCGCGCCGAGATCCCCGCCGCCAACGGCCAGGGCAATGCCCGCTCGGTCGCCGCCATTCAGTCGATCATCGCCGGACGGGGTCAGGCCCGCGGCGTGCGCCTGCTCTCCGCCGAGGGCACCGACCCGATCTTCGAGGTGCAGGCCGAGGGCATCGACAAGGTACTCGGCGTGCAGGAGCGCATGGGCATGGGCTACGGACTGAGCAACCCGCCCGAGATGCCGATCGGCCCGCACGCCTGCTACTGGGGCGGGTACGGCGGCTCGGTCATCGTCATGGATCAGGACGCGGAGCTCACCGCGTGTTACGTCATGAACCGCATGGAGTCGGGCCTCGCAGGCGATCTGCGCGGCACCAACATCATCGCCGCCGCCGTCGAGGGTCTCGCCTCTTAGGGTACGACCGCCTCGGCTTCGATCTCCACCTTCCAGGCGGGGTCGAGCAATCCCGCCACGACGACCATCGTCGCCGCGGGGCGCACGTGGCCGAGGATCTCGCCGTGCACGGCGCCGACCGCGTCGCCGTCGGCGGCCGACGTGATGTACATGCGGGTCCGCACGACGTCGTCGAGCGACGCGCCGGCCTCGGCCAGTGCCGCCTCGATGATGGCGAAGCAACGCCGCGCCTGCGCTCCCGGATCGTCGGGGCAGAGGCCGGCCGGCATGACCGGGCCGGTTCCCGAGACGATGACGCGGTCCCCCACGCGGAGCGCCCGGCTGAAGCCGATGGTGGGCTCGAACGGTGAGCCCGAGGCGATGTACCGGCGCTCGGCCATGCCCGGCATCCTCCCACCCCCGCTGACCCCGGCCGTGCAACGGCCGGTACGCTTGCCCCGAATCGGAGGTGGGATGGGTCTGGGTCGGCGGCGGGTCGTGGTCCTGGCGGGATCAGGGGCGATGGCGCTGGGCATCGCCGCGCTCGTCGTCGCGGCCGTCGGCGTCTTCTCGGGGACCCCGGCGGCGCCGACGAGCACGCACCACGCAGCGTTGGCGGTCCCTTCGACGACCACCACGACGACGACTGCGCCGCCCGCGCCGGCCGGGCCGCCGGCCAGCACGCTGGTGGCCACCACGAACGGCGCGATCCCCGGCTACGCCTCCCCCGAGTCCGCCGCGCCGTCCATGACCGTCCCCGGATCGTGGTACGGGTACCCCTCCAAGCTGCCCGTCATCACGAGCGAGCCCGGGTGGCTCTACGTGCGCCTGGCCCAGCGCCCCAACGGCTCGACGATCTGGGTGCGCCAGAGCGACGTCACGCTCTCGACCACGACGTACGCCATCGTCGTCAACCTCACGACGATGCACCTGCAGGTCTACGACAACGGCGAGCAGCTGTACGACTTCCCCGCCGGCATCGGCGCGCCCGACGACCCCACGCCCCCCGGGCAGTACTTCGTGCCGATGCAGTACCCCTCGCCCGGCCCCGGCTACGGCCCCTTCGTGCTCGTCACCTCGGACCATTCCGACACCATCACCGACTGGGAGGACACCGGCGACGCGGTCATCGGGATCCATGGGCCGATCACCTCGTACGACGACTCGCTGATCGGGACGACGGGCGCCGCCATTTCGCACGGGTGCATCCGGCTGCACGACGCCGACTTGGCCGAGCTGTCGGTGATCCCGGCCGGGACGCCCATCGACATCGTCAGCTGACCCTGTTCCGCAGGGCCCGGAGCATAAATGGCGGCTGCCCTGTCACACCTCGTCGCCGGAGCGGGCCTCCTGTGTCGACACGAGGGCCCGGGGGGAAGAGTGATGGCAGCGATGGAGGACGGTGGCTTCGAAGCGCTCCTCGCCGATCGCCCGCGCGAGCTCGACCCGACCATCCTCGGCGCCTGAGCGTCAGACCCCGAGGTCGTCGAGATAGTCGCGGGCCCGGGCGAATGCCGCGGCCGCCTCGGGAACGCCGGCGCTGACCAGCCCCTGCCAGCCGTGCACCATGCCCGGCCACGACTCCGCCGCCACGGCCACCCCGGCCGCGGCCGCGGCGCGGGCCAGGGCCTCGGTCCCGTGCCGGAGGGTGTCGTGCTCCCCCGACGGGAGGTAGAGCGCGGGAAGGCCCGCCAGATCGGCGTGCGCGGGAGACAGGGCGGGGTCCGCGAGCGGCACCTGACCCGCCGCGTAGTCGCGCCCGCGGTGGCGGACCCAGTCCGCCGTGAGGAACGGGTCATCGCCGTCGACTCCGACGGGATCGGGCACCGAGACGTCGAACCAGCCCGAGATGGAGAGGAAGCAGGCCGGCAGCGCCACGCCCTCGTCGCGCGCCAGCAGGAGCGCGCCCAAACCCAGCAGCCCGCCGCACGAGTCGCCGCTGACCACCAGGTGCGCCGGGTCGACGTCGCCGTCCAGCAGCCCGCGGTAGGCGGCGAGGCAATCTTCGTGCGCGGCGGGAAAGGCGTGCTCGGGGGCCAGCCGGTAGTCCGGCATGACGACGCGCGCCTGGAGCTGTTCGGCCAGCAGGGCGCCGTAGAAGTGATAGTCGTCGAGCGGGCACGAGACGAACCCGCCGCCGTGGCAGTGGAACACGACACGGTCGCGCCGCGGCTGGCGCGTGTCGTCGTACCACGCGCAGCGCACGCCGGCGAGCGCCACCTCTGTCACCGTGACATGGGCCGGCACCGGGTGCCCGTGGAAGGGCGCCAGCATCGCCCGCACGGCCCGGTAGTCCGCGTCGGGGTCGGCAAAGTCCGGCGGGACGAGGGCCAGGATGTCGGCGAGCTGGCGGCTGGGCACCGTCGGCCTCAGTCCAACTCGTAGTCGGCCAGGTCGGGATCCCTGGTGCGGGCCCAGTACGTGTGCAGATCGAAGGGCCAGTTCTGCGTCACGCGCCCGCGCGGGTTGCGGTACCAGGTCGGGACGTCCGCCACGCCCCACACCATCAGCGCGTTGCCCTCCTCCATTTCGCGGCCGTACCGCTCGTGCACCTGGCGGCGCACGGTCATGGTCCGGTGGCCGTCCCGCAGCAACCGCCCGATCGCCTCCACCGCGTAGCGCACCTGGCACTCGACCATGATCAGGATGCTGCCGTTGATGACCAGGTTCGTGTTCGGCCCGTAGAGCATGAAGAAGTTCGGAAACCCCGGCACCGTCATGCCGAGGTAGGCCTGGGCGTCCCCGCCCCACTCCTCGCTGAGCTCGACCCCACCGGCGCCGAAGACCCGCATGGGCGCCACGAAGTCCGAGGCGCTGAACCCGGTCCCGTAGATGATCACGTCGGCCGGGCGTTCCTCCCCGTCCCGTGTGCGCACACCATGGGCGGTGACCTCGGCGATCGGCGTCGTGACGAGGTCGACGTCGGGGCGGCTGAGGGCCGCCGCCCAGCGCCCGTCATCGCGCAGCGCCCGCTTGGCGAAGGGAGGGAAGTGCGGGACCATCTTCTCGAAGAGCGCGTCGTCCGCCACCTGCCCCCGCAGCACATTGAGCAGCATGGAGCGCACGAAGTCGTTCCCGGCACTCACCGCCTCGGTGTGCTCGTCCCATTCGGGGTCGACCCGGGCGGCCACCAGGAGCCCTTCGTGCATCAGCCAGAACTGCCAGAGCCTGTCCCAGCGCCCGTAGATCGGCAGGAGCCGCAGCAGGTCGTGGAACTCGGGCGGGAACGGGTCGCCATAGTTGTCCGTCGGGAGCAGCCAGGGCGGCGTGCGTTGGTAGACGTCGAGGTGGCCCACCTGCTCCGCCAGGTGCGGGACGAACTGGGCCGCACTGGCCCCGGTCCCGATGACGGCGACGCGCCGTCCCGCCAGCTCCACCGCGTCGTCCCATGCCGCCGAGTGGAAGGACGGTCCGGCGAAGCGATCCTGTCCCGCGATGGTCGGGAAGGACGGCCGATTGAGCTGGCCCACGGCGCAGACGATGCCGTCGAAGACCTCGGTCTCCTCGTCCTCGGGGCCGACCTGCACCGTGAGCGCCCAGGTCCGGTCGCTGTCGTCGAACCGGGCCTCGGTCACCTCGGCGCCGAAGTGGATGCACTCCACCAGACCCAGGTCCTTGGTCATCGCCTGCAGGTAGGCCAGCAGATCGGGCTGGGCCGAGAAGCGCGAGACCCAGTCGTTGGTCTGGGCGAAGGAGAAGCTGTAGAGCTGATTGGGGACGTCGACGCGGCAGCCCGGATACACGTTCTCGAGCCAGGTGCCGCCCACGTCGCTGTTCTTCTCGAACACGGTGACCGCGACGCCGGCCTGGCGCAGTCGGTGTGCCGCCGCCAGGCCGGAGGCGCCTGCCCCGATCACGGCACAGCGGAACGCGGCGCCGATTTCGCCGAGATGCCACGTGGGCGCACGCGGGTCGGTTCCCGGGAGGGCGAGCTCTTCGGTGAGGAAGCCGTCCCAGTGCTCGGCCACGCCCGCGCCGGCCAGGAATCCGTAGATGCGCCGCCGTTCCCCGGGTGTCAGCACATGGTCGGGCCGGCCCGCCGCGAGATGGTCCGCCAGCGCGGCGCCGGCCAGCGCCCGTGCCGCCGCCTCCTGCTCGGCAGCGAGGCCACGGCCGGGGACGAGCAGCTGGGCCTGGTCCGGCGCGAACTCCTCCCGGAGCAGCGACAGGTCTCCCGTCCGGTGCGCCACGGCGCACAGGAGGGGGTGGACGTCCGCCACCGCGCAGGCGGCCTGCAGGAGCGCATCGTCAACCCCACCCGTTCGTGACACCGGGAACGAGCCTACGCAGGCGCGTCCGGCCGGGTGATCAGCGGCCCATGTGCTTGCCGAGCTCGGCGATCTGGCTGTTCACCTCGACCGTCCGCGGCAGCTTGTCCATGGCGGTCGCCAGGGTCTCGGCGGTCCAGCGGTCGTCGGTGTCCACCGAGTCGGCGATCGACCAGCCGGCGTAGATCCCCACCGATCCGCCGTAGACGCTGAACACCTGGCCGTTGAAGGGGCAGGTGGCCGACGCCAGCACGGCGACCAACGGCGACACGTTCTCGGGATCGAACAGGTGCTGCTGCATCGATTCGCCCATTCCGGGCGTCTGCATCGTGAGCCGCGTCCGCGCCACCGGAGCGATGCAGTTGGCCCGGACGCCGTAGCGGTTCAGCTCCATGGCGTTGACGACGGTCATGGCGGCGATGCCCGCCTTGGCCGCCGAGTAGTTGGTCTGGCCGACGTTGCCGTGCAGCCCCGCACCGGAGCTGGTGTTGACGATGGCGCGGTCGGTGACGGTGCCCGCCTTGGCCGCATCGCGCCACACCCCGGCCGCGTGCCGGGTCAGGTTGAACGTCCCCTTCAGGTGCACGGCGATCACGTCGTCGAATTCCTGCTCGCTCATCGACACGAGCATGCGGTCGCGCAGGATGCCCGCGTTGTTGACCACGACGTGCAGATCACCGAACGTCGACACCGCCTGGTCGACCATCGCCTTGGCACCGTCGAAGGAGCTGACGCTGTCGGTGTTGGCGACCGCCTGCCCGCCGGCGGCGGTGATCTCGTCGACCACCGACTGTGCCGCCGAGACGTCAGCGCCGGAGCCGTCGACCGCGCCACCCAGGTCGTTGACGACCACCTTGGCCCCGAGGGAGGCGAAGAGGAGGGCGTGCTCACGCCCGATGCCCCGTCCCGCTCCGGTGATGATGGCCACTCTGTCCTGCAACATGGTCCGGTCGTCCTCTCGCGCTCGTCGCGGACCGCCCGCCAGGGGGGCGGTGGTCCGGGCGAGACGATTGCAACGGCCTGTCCGCCTGTCAAACCGGCGCGCCACGCGGCGCGCTTCGGGCAGTCGGTGCGTGCCTGTGGCTGGCCCGCTGCCGCGCTGCCGCGCTGCCGCGCTGCCGGCGCTAGGCCGTCGCTTCGAGCAGCCGACGCTCGAGGTAGCGACGCTCGGCGTCGGTCCCCGCCAGGGCAAAGGCCCGGCGGTACGCGTCGGCGGCCTCGGCCCGGCGGCCGAGCCGCTGCAGCATGTCGGCACGCGCGGCGGGAAGCAGGTGGTAGGCGCGCAGCTCGCCGTCCGCATCGATGTCGTCGAGCAACGCCAGGCCGGCATCGGGGCCCTCGCTCATCGACACCGCCACCGCCCTGTTCAGCGCAATGACCGCAGACGGGGTCATGGCGAACAGGTGGTCGTAGAGGCCGGCGATCTCGGCCCAATCGGTCGGCCCGTCCTCGCTGACGTGGCAGGCGGCGATGGCGGCCTGGACCTGGAAGGGACCGGGTCGGCGCAGCCGGAGGGCGGCATCGAGGCGGGTGCGGCCCTCGTCGATGGCGGTGACGTCCCACAGCGTGCGGTCCTGGTCCGTGAGCACGATGAGGTCGCCGTCGCCGTCGAGACGCGCTGCGCTGCGGGCGTCGTGGAACAGCATGAGGGCCAGCAGGCCGAGCGCTTCGGGCTCGTCGGGCATGAGCGTGCACAGGATCCGGCCGAGGCGGATGGCCTCCGCCGTGAGGCTGCGGCGGACCAGGTCCGTGCCCGAGCTGGCGGAGTAGCCCTCGTTGAAGAGGAGGTACAGCACGGCCAGCACGGCACCCGTGCGTTCGACCAACTGATGCGGGGGAGGGACGGCGAACGGAATGCCCGCATTGCGGATCTTGTGCTTGGCCCGGACCAGTCGCTGCGCCATGGTGGCCTCGGGCACCAGGAAGGCATGGGCGATCTCGGGGGTCGTCATGCCGGCGAGGGTGCGCAGGGTCAGCGCCACCTGCGCCTCGAAGGACAGGGCCGGATGGCAGCAGGTGAACATGAGACCGAGCCGGTCGTCGGGCACCTCCTCGTCGATCACCTCGTCGCCCTCATCGTCGTACGCGCCCGCAGCCATGACCGCGACCTCCTGCGTCTTGGATTCGCCCAGCCGGCGGCGCCGGGCGCGATCGATCGCCCGGTGGCGCGCCACCGTGGTGAGCCACACGCCGGGGCGGCGCGGGATGCCATCGCGGGGCCAGCGCTCCAGCGCGGTCGCGAAGGCATCCTGCGCGCACTCCTCGGCCAGGTCCCAGTCGCCGGTGAGCCGGACGAGGGTCGCGACGACCCGGCCCCACTCTTCGTGGAACGCCCCGGCAACGGCGGCCTCGACGTCGGCCGTCACATCTCCCAGATCGGCCTCACTTCGATCGAACCGGTCTGCGCACCGGGGATCCGGGAAGCGACGTCGATGGCGTCGTCGAGGTCCTTGCAGTCGACGAGGAAGTAGCCGGCCAGCTGCTCCTTGGTCTCGGCGAACGGACCGTCTGTCGTGAGCGTCTCCCCGTTGCGGACCCGCACCGTGGTGGCGTCGCTCGTCAGGCGCAGTCGCTCGCCGCCCAGCAGCACGCCCCGCTCGGCCATGTCCTTCATGAAGGCGGCGTACTCGGGCGCGATCTCCGCACCCTCCGCCTCGCCGTCGCGGGCGCCGGCGCTCTCGTCGAGGGCAATCAGCAAAAGGTATCGCATGGTGTTCTCCTTGCTCGTTGGTTGACCGTTTCGCCCTGACGACGATCGGGAACACCCCGGATCGACAGCTTCGACAGAAATTCTGCCCGATCGGCCGGATCTACGCTCTGCCGACGTGCCCACCTTGCCCGACTCCTCCACGCCGGGCGAAACCGGCGAGGCCGAGGGGGGCGAGGCAGATGTGGGCGGCCCCGAGCTCCTTGAGCTCGAGGTCGGTGCCATCGCCGCCGGCGGGGGCTGCGTGGCCCGGGCGCCCGACGGCAAGGTGGTCTTCGTCCGCCACAGCCTCCCCGGCGAACGGGTCCGGGCCCGGGTCACGGCCAGCACGTCGTCCTTCCTGCGAGCCGACGCGGTCGAGATCCTCTCCCGCTCCCCCGACCGGGTCGAGGCCCCCTGCCCGCACGCCGGGCCCGGTCGCTGTGGTGGCTGCGACTTCCAGCACGTCGAGATCGGCGCCCAGCGTCGCCTCAAGTCCTTCCGCATCGCCGAGCAGCTGGCGCGCCTGGCGGGGGTGGACCGGACCGTCGACGTGGAGGCGGTCCCCGGGGACAGCGCGGGTCTCGGCTACCGCACCCGGGTGCGGGTCGCCGTCGACGGCCGGGGCGCCGTGGGGTTCCGGCGCCACCGCTCGCACCGCATGGAGTACATCCACGACTGCCCCATCGCCAGCCCCGCCGTCACCGCGACGGGTGCCTTCGACGTCCTGTGGCCCGGCGTCACCGAGTTGGAGGTCGTCACCGGGAGCCGGCCCTCCGAAGCGATGGTCTCGATCACGCCGCGGGGCCGTTCGGCGCCGCGCCTGCCCGACCTGGGCACCGGCGTGGTCGTCGCCGGGAAGGTCCGCCATCCTCCGGGTGCGGTCCATGCCACCGTGGACGGACGGACCTACCGGGTGTCGCCCGGGGTCTTCTGGCAGGTCCACACCGGTGCCGCCACGGCCCTCCTGCGGGCGGTCCTCGACCTGGCCGGCCCGTGCGAGGGCGCAGCGGTGGTGGACCTGTACGCCGGCGCCGGCCTGTTCTCGGTCGCGCTGGCCGAGGCCGCCGGGCCTTCGGGGTCCGTCCTGGCCGTCGAGCGGGACCGGCGCGCCTGCGCCGATGCCCGGCACAACGGTGCCACGTTCCCCACCCTGCGCGTCCTGGAGGGCGAGGTGACGCCGGCGGTGGTCGAGTCAGCGCTGGGGCGCCCCGACGTCGTCGTCCTCGACCCCGCCCGCGAGGGCGCGGGGGTCGCCGTCATGCGCGCCCTGGCGGCGCACGCACAGACACTGCGGACGCTCATTTACGTCTCGTGCGACCCCTCCTCGTTCGGGCGCGACATCCGCGTCCTGCTCGACGAGGGCTGGCGCGTCACCGGGCTGCGCGCCTTCGACATCTTCCCCATGACCGAGCACGTGGAGCTGGTGGCGGGTGTGGAGCCGCCGCCCCGGTGAGCCGCCGAGGCGCAGTCGCTAGGCGTGCCCTCCGAGCTCGTGCTCGATGTGCCCCGGTGACTCGAACTGCAGGGTCGAGTGGGCGACGTCAAAATGGTCCGAGAGGCACTCTTGCAGATGATCGAGGACACGGCCCGCCTGGCCCGTCGTGAAGCACTCGTCGGTGACCACCACGTGAGCGGTGAGGACCGGGAGGGAGGAGGAGAGGGTCCAGGCGTGCAGGTCGTGCACGGACTGCACCTCGGGCAGCTCCATCAGATGCTGCCGGACCTCCTCCACGTCGATGTCGTCGGGCGTCGCCTCGAGCAGGATCCGCAGGGACGGGCGCAGGAGCTCCACCGCCGCCTTGAGCATCAGCAGCACGACGACCAGCGAGGCGATGGCGTCGGCGCGGTCGAAGCCCCAGATGACGATCACGACGCCGGCGAGCAGGGTGCCCGCGAACCCGTAGAGGTCGGTCAGGATGTGGCGGTATGCGCCCTCCACGTTGAGTGAGCGCCGGTTGGCCCGGGCCATCGTCATGGTGGCGGCCAGATTGACGGCGACGCCGACCGCGGCGACAACGATCAGCACGGTGCCGTTGACCGGCGACGGGTGGATGAGCCGGACCACCGCGTCGTAGGTCACGAGGGCGGATACGACGACGAGCGCGATGGCGTTGCCGGCCGCGGCGAGGATCTCGGCCCGCTTCATGCCGTAGGTATGCGATCCGGTCTCGGGTCGCGCGGCCAGCCGGATGGCGATGAGCGAGCCGGCGATGGCACCGACGTCCACCAGCATGTGCCCGGCGTCGGCCAACAGCACGAGCGAGTTCGAGGCCACGGCTGCGCCGACCTCGAACGCCATGAAGGCGACGAGCAGCGCCAGGGCAACGGTCAGGGCGCGGCGGTCGGTGTCCACCGAGGTCTGCCCGGCGTGGTGGTCGTGGCCGTCAGCCATGCGGCGTCACGTGGTCGGCATGGGACAGCACTTCCTGGACGAGCCGGCGGACGTGGGCGTCATCGAGCACGTAGTAGATCCGGGTGCCCTCCCTCCGGCTGCGCACGAGGCGGGCGAGGCGGAGCTTGGCCAGGTGCTGGGACACGGCGGCCGGTTGTGCCCCCACCAGCTCGGCCAGCTCGTTGACCGGGTGCTCACCCTCGAGCAGGGCGCAGATGACCCGCAGCCGGGTCTCGTCTGCCAGCAGCTTCAGCATCCCGACGGCCGACCGGATCTCCTCCCCGGTGCTCCCTTTCACTACCTGCGTAGGCATGCAGATAGCGTAGTCCCCCAGTAGGGACGCCAGTTGCGGAACGACCGGTGGCTCAGGGAGCCGAGGTGAAGCTCGACGTCGGGACCGGCTGCACGTTGCAGGGCTGCGAGACCGACGTCTGGGGCACCGCAGCGGTCAGCACGGCCTTCATGATCGGCCCGGCCACGCTGGCGCCGTCCGAGCTGTTGGCCTGCTGCGGCACGACGACCGCCACCGCCACCTGCGGGTTGTTGGCGGGGGCGAACCCGATCATCCAGGTGTCGGTCAGTCCGGTGGTGGGGTCGGTCTGTGCCGTCCCCGTCTTGACCGCGGCACACAGATAGGACGGGAACCCCACGCCGGCGGCGGTGCCACCGGCCTGGATCACGCCCTCCATGAGCGAGGTCACCTGCTGGGCCGCCTGTGCCGTCGCCACCGTGGACTCCGCCTTCGGGGTGTAGGTCTGCACCAACGAGCCCTGGGAGGTGTGGATGGCCGACATCAGGTGGGGTGTCATGAGCACGCCCTTGTTGGCGATCCCCGCCGCCACCATGGCGTTCTGGAGCGCGGTGGTCTGGACGTCGTACTGCCCGATGGAGCTCTGCCCCAAGAAGGCCTGTGAGTTCGGCGCCAGCGGCGGGAAGATCGATTCGGACGTACCCGGCAGGTCGATCCCGGGAACCGAGTTGTACCCGAACAGCTCGGACTGCCTGGTCATGATCGGGACGCCGAGCTGCACGCCGAGCTCGGCGTAGCCGGGGTCGCAGGAGAACGGGAGCATCTGGGTCATCGTCCCGCCACAGGGCCCCGACTGGTCACACAACTGGACGACGGAGTCCGAGAACTTGACGCAGTGTGCGACCGGGAAGTTGAAACCCGCCAGGGCCGGCTTGAGGTTGTAGGCGGCGGTGCTCGTCACGACCTTCATGGTGGAACCCGGAGGGAAGGTCTCCCGGTTCGCGATGGGCCGCAGCGGGAAGAAGCCCTCGTGGTCCTTCTGGATGTAGCTGAAGTAGGCCAGCTGCTCCGCCTGCAGTGAGGTGCTGGCCAGCGGGTTGGGGTCGAACGTCGGATTCGAGACCATGGCCAGGACGTCGCCGGTCGACGGCTGGAGCACCACCACCGCCCCGTCCTTGTTGGCGCCAGGCGGGAGCGTCGTCAACGCCTGCCACGCCGCGTTCTGCAGTGCCGGCTGGACGGTGAGGGTGACGTTGTCGGTCGTCAGTGGCTGCTGCTGCCGGAAGATCAGCTGGCTCAGGGTCTGTGGCGGTTGCTGGTGCGGGCTCAGATACGAGTCGTACTCCTCTTCGATGCCGGCCGTGCCGTAGTAGAGCGCCGAGTCATAGCCCGTGATGCCCGCATACAGAGGACCCTGGGGGTACTGACGGACGTATTGAAACGCGTAGTTCGTCGTGTCCGTCCCGGGCGGTGTCTTGATCGACTTGGCGAGGACGGTGCCGTCGGCGGCGTAGATGGTGCCCCTCGGGTTGATGTACCTCTGTGCGGCGATCCGGGGATTGTTCGGCGAGGACTGGAGCTGCTTCGCCTTGACCAACTGAATGTTGACCAGCTGCGCCACGACCAGTCCGAGGCAGACGACCATGATCACGCCGAGCCAGCGGATCCGACGGCCCATCAGCCCGCCAACCAATTCGTGGACAACCGGATCACCGCCAGCATGGTAGGCGGCGGGCCTCCCGTGAGGGCTTCATGCCCCCGTCGGGCCACGCTCATCCCCCCTTGCAATCGGGTCCGGCCCTTGCTCGGTACTGTGACGCCAGGGAACCCGTCCCTTCGGAGGAGGCATGGTGGCCGACGAGCACATGGAGGGGTGGTACACCGACCCGTTCGGACGGCACGACGCCCGCTGGATGTCGGCGGGCATCCCCACCAGGTTGGTGCGTGACGGCGACCGGGAGTCCTACGACGATCCGCCCGACGGGGAACCGATGGCGACACCGACCCGGATCGACGAAGGCCAGGCGAGCGACGGCAGCGACCTCCTCCGTGCCGACGACCCCGACGCTGACGTGACCCTGCACCAACGAATGGAGGAGGCGGGCGAGGACTCGTGGGGTGCGCAGATCTGGTTGCACGACCGGACCGACGAGCGATAGTCCTCGACGGACGCTCACCGTCGCGATGGGAGCATCGGCCGGGGGCCGCCGTATCCTGGCCCCGTTGCACGTCGAGGGACGGGAGCAGGCGTGAAGGAAACTGACGACACCGGTCACCGCGTCGGGCGGCGCCGCGAGGGCAGGGTGCTGGTCATCTCCATGGAGCGGGCCCCAAAGCGCAACGCCATCGACAGGGCGATGGCCGACGCACTCGACGACGCGCTCAACGAGCTGGACGACGATCCCGACCTGTGGGCCGGCGTCCTGACCGGCGGCCCCGACTTCTTCTGTGCGGGCAGCGACCTGACCGCCGGGGGCGACTACGACACGCCGCGCGGCGGGGAGTACGGCCTCATCCGGCGCCGGCGCACAAAGCCCTTGATCGCCGCCGTGGAGGGCCCGGCCCTCGGCGGGGGTCTCGAGGTTGTCCTGGCCTGTGACCTGGTCGTGGCCGCCAGCTCGGCGCGCTTCGGTCTGCCGGAGGTGGCCATCGGCGTGGTCCCGACCTGCGCCGGCCTGTTCCGGGCGCCCAGGGCCCTCCCCCTCAACGTCGCCCGGCAACTCATCCTCACCGGCCGCCCGATTGCGGCAGCGCGCGCCTATGACGTGGGCTTCGTGAACGTCCTGGCCGCGCCCGGCCGGGCGCTGGAGGAGGCGCTGGCCCTGGCGCGACAGCTCTGCGCCAACGCGCCCGTCTCGGTGCAGTCATGCCTGGCGGCGGTCAACGACATCATCGCCACCGACGACGACCTGGGTTGGGAACAGACCGATCGGGCGCTGCGGACCGCGGCCGGGTCGGCCGACGCCCGGGAAGGGGTCGCCGCGTTCCTCGAGAAGCGGCCGCCGGTGTGGACCGGGCGGTGACCACGCCGGGTCGCGGATCGGCCCGATGACCTAGGCAGCGTTGGAGTAACGCCCGACCTCTCTGCCGTCGACGTAGGCCACACACTCCTGGCCCTGGAACCCGCCCATGAGCGCCTTGCGGGTCTTCTCGATCCGGACCTCGTGCGGCTCGCTGGAGCCCACCGAGAACTCGTAGCGCCCGGTGCGCCGCAGGCTGAATACCGAGAGCTTCTTGATGACCGGCTCGCCGTCGACGGAGATCTTCAGTGGACCCCAGAGCTGATCGAATGTGAAGGCCACGTTGTGGCGCTCGGCCTCCCCCACCTCGAACTCAAAATCCAGATGTCTCTCAGGCATGTCTGTTCCCTCCGCGTCGAACGCTGACCGTTGTGATGTCGGCCTCCACCGCGCGTAGGTGCAGCACGATTGTCCGAGCGTTGACTGACCTGGCCTTTCCCGGGCTATTTCCAGCCCTGCAGGACGTGTTCGAACCACCACTGGGGCGCCGCGGCGGTGAGCACGTTCATATCCCAGTAGTCCCACCACCGGATGATCTTCCCATGGCGGATCTCGTGCACCGAGGCCACGTCGAGTGCCATGGTCTCGCCGGTCGGCCATTCCCAGTGCTCGATGTGCTCGGTCATCACCACCTGGTCACCCGCCACCATGTGACGCGGCTCGTCGAACAACTTGGACAACTTGTCGAAAGCGAGCCGCAAACGAGCGGTGATCTCGGCGGGCCCGCGTGCGACGTCGTCCGCAGGAGTCACGATGTCCGTGTACTCGCCGTTCTCGTCGAAGCGGGCGCCGAGCGCAGCGAAGTCCTGCCGATACAGATCGGCCCAGAACCCTTCGATGAGCTGTCGGTTCTCATCGGCTCGCGTCACGGTGCGCTCCTCTCGCGGAATGGCGAAACCCTACGGGACGGGGACTCTTGGCCGCCTCGCCGGCCCCTCCCCGGGCAGGGCCACGCCGCCGCGGCCGCGTGCGCAGGGTGCTCGGCCTGGCCCGGGGCAGCCACGGCCGGTCACCGCACGGATCTCGACGCCATCCCGGCGCCTTGGAGCCGCATTGAGCCTGCTCAGGGTATGACCGAACCGGAAATCAGGGGCGGCGGCGGTGGTGATTCGGCGTCCGGCGGGACCCGGTTTGTTGTCCCGACGTTGTGCCAGGCGGGTCGGACGGCTCTATTGCGCCGGCGGAGCCAACCGCCAGGATTGTCGGGGGGCGGGGTGCATGCCGATGCCCTTGTGTACGGGTACACGCATCATCCCGCCCCCTCTCTTTCTCAAGGCGTCTCCCTGCGTGTGATGAGACGGTGTCTGGCGACGTCACGGGTCAGCGGCGACCCGGCGCCGCACACGCCGACCCGCCGGTCACCCGTTCCCGACCGATCGCGACTCGAGACGGTCGAGCAACCAGCCGGGTCCGACCACCTCGGCACCCAGGGCTTCAGCCCGCCGACGGAGCTCGCGATCCGCCGTGACGAGCGTGACATCGGAGTCGGAGGCATCCGCCACGACTGCAACGAGCGCGTCATCGCCGGTGCCGTCCGCGTGCAGGACGGTGACGCCATCGGCCTCGCCGGCGGGGACACCGGCGCGTGCCTCTCCTTCGAGGATCACGACAACGGGTTGGGCGATTCGCCCGGACTCGACCGCGGCGCGCACCTGACCCACGAAGGTGCGGGCGGCACCGGCCCGGTCCCGCCACCAACCCGTGGGACGGGATCCGATGACGTTGGCGGCGTCAACGACGAGCATCAGCCCGTCACGGAGCCGATCTGCGATAGACCAGGTCGAAATCGGTTCGATACGTGACGCCGTCCTCGGACATCTCCCAGCGGCCGAGGATCGTGTCGCCGTCTTCGGCGAACGTGGCGCTGAAGCGCTGTGCGAACGGCTCACCGACCCGCCAGAGCCTCCATGCACCGTCGCCGATGGACATTTCGTAGACCCGGCAGACCCCGCGCTCGTCGGCATAGAGCTGGAAATACGTCCCGTTGGCAGCATCGCAACCCATGACGGAGACACTGTCGGGAGCCTCGGGCACGGCAACCGTCGTGCGCTGAACGAGATGTGCGCCGGACGGGTGCCACTCGAAGGTGGACGTCCCACCCCCGGGCCAGGGCTCTCCGCCCGGCGGTGCGGCCTCGAGAGCCCACTCGCCGACGAGGGGCTCCAACCTCCTCAAGGCGTCATCGGCAGTCGGTTGGTCCATCGACTCGTTCCCCCGTGCTCGGTCTTTTCCGTGCCCGTGACCGCGACCCGACTACTCGTCGTCCTCCTCCGAGAGGGCTTCGGGATCGTCGAGCAGGACTCCTGCCTCGGATGCCTCCTTCTCGTCGAGCGGAAGCTGATCTTCCTCCTGCTCGTCGTCGAAGTCGACTTCGCTGTCGAGCGGAGCGACGTCGGCGGCATCCTCAGGATCCAACGGCTCTGGATCCTCAACGACGGGAAGCTCGTCCCTGGGTGGTGTCATCTCTCTTCTCCTTCAGCTGTACTCCACTCATTCTGCCCGACCTTCGGCATCGTTCTGCAGGTGCGGCCGCCGGCGCATCGAAGACGACCCCCGAGGCCTCCGACGATCGCGACCTCCATCGGCACCACAGCGCTACCACGGCGACCAGTCCCCCTGCGGGTCGGTGGTCTGCCCCACCTCGATCAGATGACCGTCGGGATCGCGGATGTAGCAACGAATCTCGTACTGATGCTGCTTGGGCGGGGTGAGGAATACAGCACCCAAGGCTTTCCATTCTTCGTACTTGGCATGGATGTCCTTGACCCGGATGTTGAGGAAGCTGCTGGTGCGATCCGGATCGGGCGGGGTCTCGAGGGTCACGGTGGGCTTGTCGTCGGTGGGACCTCCGCCCACATTGATCACGATGAAGCTGTTGGCGAGCGCCACGTTCACGTTTGTCACGTCTCCCGAGAAGACCACCCTCCCGCCGAGCACCTCGGTATAGAAACGCTTGGAGCGTTCGACGTCGTCCGACACAATGAAATGCGTCAGCACCATCTCTCCGGGCTCATTGAGCTCAGCCAATTCGCACCTCCTCGGATTGCGACTCGCTCCGCTCACGGAAGCGGCTGAGTCGATGTTGCGGTAGTCCATACTCCTCCACCTGGCCGACACCTGTGCGGTTCCGTCTTTCGGGCGTCGGACTCCGGGCTGCGTGCATACCGCCCCGGCGGCAACGACGCAGGGGGGACGGCCACCTCCAACACTCCGGTCTGGGGTCGGCTCCATCTGCACGACCGACTCGAAGATCGCCGAACACGGTGGCGACAACCCCAGCGATCGGGACGTTCCGCTCGTCACCGACGCGCCAGGCACTGTGCAGCCTGGACACTCCAGCAAGAGGGCACGCAGGTCCTCCCCTGCCTCACCAGGGGGACGGGGCCCGAATCGCTCACATCGGACCGAGCTGCGACGTCTCTCAACCGTCTGGGACTACAGTGCGACGCCACCTGCCGTCTGGAGTCTGTGAGGTGAGGAGTCGCAGCCGATGTCGACGCCCGAATCGTCCCATGCCCTCGACCACGTCGTATTGGTGCTCTTCGAGAACCGCTCCCTCGACAATGTCCTCGGACATCTCTACGGTCCGGAGGACGGCAAGACCTTCGAGGGCGTGATCGGCAAGAACCTGAGCAACCCGATCCCCGCCTGGGCCGAGCACGGAGCTGACCGCAAGGTCGTTCCCTACACCGTCGCCACTGACATGGACTCACCAAATCCTGACTCGGGCGAGGAGTACTTCCACACCAACACGCAGCTGTTCAACATCGTCGACGACCAGAACCGGCTCAAGATCGGGGAGGCAGTCACAGCGCCGTGGAATGCCCCGGCTCCGGGAACCGTTCCGACGATGGATGGGTTCGTGACCGACTACATCTCGACGTTCACCGGGGAGATCGGCCGCCAGCCGACCTACGACGAGTACGCCCACATCATGACGGGCTACACCCCGGAACAGCTCCCCGTGCTCAACGGACTTGCCCGCGACTTCGGCGTCTTCGACCATTGGTTCTGCGAGGTCCCGTCGCAGACGTTCATGAACCGCTCGTTCTGGACTGCGGCCACCTCGTCGGGCGCCGTCGTGAACAGCCCACTCAGGAAATGGTTCACGAAGAACGACGCCGAGACGATCTTCGAACGGCTCGAGGCCCATGGCAAGACCTGGAAGGTCTACGTCATGGAGCCCATGCCGCTGTCCTTCACCGGACTGATCCATTATCCCCGGCTGAAGGACCGTTTCGCCACCCATTTCGTGCCCTTCGCCGAGTTCGAGCGGGATGCCGCAGCGGGCTCGCTTCCCGACTTCTCCCTGATTGAGCCGAACATGTTGGCCGGACACGGTGACTACCACCCCGCCATGGGACGCTCGTTCTCGGACAAAGTGGACATCGAGGTAGACAGCCCATCGTCGACACTGTCGGGCGAGGCATTCCTGGAACGGGTCTTCAACGCCTACCGGTCAGCCACCTCCGACACGGGTGCCAACGTCTGGAACACCGCGCTGCTGGTCGGCTGGGACGAGCCCGGAGGCACCTACGATCACGTTCCTCCCGGACCTGTTCCGCCACCCGACCCCTCGGCGCCTCCCGGCGAGTGCGGATTCACCTTCGATCGCTCCGGGTACCGGGTGCCCGCCGTGATCGTGTCGCCCTGGGTCGAGCCGGGTTCGGTGTACAACGAGGAGTACCGGCACACGTCCTTGATCGCCACACTGCGCAAGAAATGGGGACTCGGCGAGGCGCTCACCGGCCGGGATGCCGCAGCCCGCACGTTCGAGCACGTCTTCTCACTCACAACCCCGCGTGACCCCGAGACCTGGGCCACCGTCAAGGCGCTTCCCGTGCCGGCGTGGACCCTCGATCCCGAGGTGGTGGGCAAGGGCTTGAGCACCCTCGGCAAGGGGATGGGGCCAGCCCTCATTGCGAGAGCCAGGGAGTTGGAGATGAAGCTCCCGGCTGAGCTCAACGACCCGGGATCGGAACTCACGCCCAGGTTGATCGTCGGCTTCCTGCGGGGCGTCGCCGGCCACTTCTTCCCGCTTCTGGCGGATGGTGATCACGGCGGCGCCGACCAGCCGCTTGAGCGGGAGGCGTAGTTCGCGGCCGAAACCTGGCACGGCGTCCAGATCCTCTGTCCGCTCGCGCGGTCAGCACTGCGTCGGACGGTCGGAAAACCTCTGTCGATCCTCACCAGCCGCGGCCGGGTCAGAGATCGTCGATCGGCGGCTCGCCGTCGAGCCAGTTCCACTCGCTGTCCAGTATGAACTGGGTCGACCAGCCGGCGGGAGCCTGCGGCCACTCGCGGAACAAGAGCAGTGACATCACAACCGCCTCGGCGGCGGCTGGAGGCCGCTCGAGCGCCAAGGCACGCACCAGATCGACGAAGTCGTCGGGACGGTCGGGCGCCTCGGTGACGGTGCGCAGCAGCCACTTGTGGTACGGGTACAGCACTCGGTTGTGGGCCAGCACCAGGCGGCACGCGAACAGCGCCAGCCTGCTCGCCGCCCATCCGGCGAGATAGGGGTCGTCGCGCTTGGCCGCCTCGCCCACGAACCACTGGGCGGCCTGGGCCTGCGCGAGAAAGCGGGCCATGCGCTGCTCGACGCCGGCCTCGGGATAGGCGGACGCCGCGCGCACCCGGGCTTCGATCGATGGGTCGGACGACCAGGCAACGATCGCCCCCAGGAACACCGATCGGGCCGGCTCGCTCCCTCGCCCCACGACGGCTTCGAGATTGGCCCGGTCGACGTACGTGGCGTCGACGTAGCCACCCTCGTAGTCGCAGAGCTCGGCGGAGAAGAAGGTGAGCTCGCCGCTGGCTCGGCGACGGGCGAACGCCTCGTCGGTCACGATCACGAACCCGTCGACGTCGCTGTCGGCGAGGCCGTACCCCTCGGTGAGGGAACCAGCCACCACCACGGCGAGCACCTCGTCGTCGGCGGCGGCGGCCTCGGCCCAACGCTCGATGGCGTCTCGATGATGCTGCTGCACGGTCCCGCCCCCTCCGCCGCTCGACGGCGGCGATCGTCGCGTCACCCTCGCGAACGACTCGCTTCATGCCTCGTCCGGCGTGCGCCGAACGCACACGGCCCACGCACCGGGCCCCGGGTGCGGCCGGGCGGTCAGGGCGTCTTCCGAGTGTGCCGGTGCGAACCACATCCGACTTGGTATGCCCCCTCTATGAGGGCTGCAAAGGAATCGTCGAGCTGCGCCGCACGGGTCATCCGAAACTGATGGACGTAGAGCTCATGGTGTACGGCGACACCCGCAGGAACCTTTCGTCCCGCACTTCTCGTTGTAGGTCAAGAAACCCGTCCAGGAAGGCCTTGCGGGGCTTAGCCCCGGCGAAACCCCGGTGGGTCCCTTGATCGCAATGGCTGTCTTGGTGACACTGACCGTGGAGGGCCCGGCATGCGGTGACCATCCCGATGAAGCGCGTAGAGATGTCGACGACGGCTTTGGGTTTGTCCGCCAGCTGACGTTCGACGGTCCACTCGTCGCCAGATTCCACTTGTGCGGGGAAGCGATCCGCCGGATTGGGCCCCGCCCTCAGGGTGCTTGCTTGAGATGTCCAGCCGCCAGCGCCCAGGTCCGGCGGCAGGGGCCACTTCGGTGTGGTCGGTGGCCTGGTCCAGAGGTCATGGGTTCGAGAATGGCAGGATGAGCGCATGGCTGAGAATGGCGCATACGACAAGGCTCTTCTGCACCTCCAAGAGGAGCTGGTGAAGATGCAGCAGTGGGTCCGCGACGAGCATCAGCGGCTCGTCATCGTGATCGAGGGTCGCGATGCCGCCGGCAAGGGTGGCGTCATCAAGCGCATTACCGAGTACCTCAATCCCCGATGGTGCCGGATCGCCGCCCTTCCGGCTCCGAGCGACCGCGAAGAGGGGCAGTGGTACTTCCAGCGCTATATCGCCCACCTTCCCGCCGGAGGGGAAATCGTCCTGTTCGACCGCAGTTGGTACAACCGGGCCGGGGTAGAGCGGGTCATGGGTTTCTGTACTGAGGAGGAGTACCACCGCTTCCTCCGCCAGTGTCCCGCCTTCGAGCGCATGCTGATCGACGACGGCATTCTTCTGTTGAAGTACTGGTTCTCCGTGAGCGACGAGGAGCAGGAGCGGAGGTTCAAAGAGCGCGTCAACGCGCCCCTGAAGCGTTGGAAGCTCAGTGAGATGGACCTCGAGGGCCGTAACCGCTGGGTGGCTTACTCCAGGGCCAAGGACGAGATGTTCGCTCACTGCGATCTACCGGATTCCCCTTGGTACGAGGTCGAGGCCGATGACAAGAAACGAGCCAGGCTCAACTGCATCGCTCACCTCCTGTCGGTCGTGCCGTACGACGCCCGCAAGCCTCCGAAGGTCAAGCTTCCTCCCCGCCCGCCCGTCGGGAATTATCAGCGACCTCCCCGCGACCGGTACCACTACGTCCCCGACTACTCGGCGACGATTACCTGAAGGACAGAGAGGACCGCCTCCCTTGGGTCGTAGGGCGACGCCCTGCCCAGCACCATGCGGCACGGCTGCGATCCCCCGATATCGAAACCTTTGGCTTTTCCGACAGTCAAGCTGCGCCTCGGGAGACACCGGCTGATCGCGCCTATGCCTCGGCCTCGGCCAGGCGGGCGCATCACCACGGACATATCGAAGGGATACCCGGCGAAGTCGAGGAAGGTGTCCTTTGCCGTGCAAGGTCGCAGTGCCACTCCCCCGCCGGATCGAGCGAGCTTCCTGAGCGCACAGACATGATCAGTTCGGTGCCGCGAGGACCTTGGTCTCTATTCGGCGGGTCTCTTTGAGACCACCATGACTACGTGGGGCTTTCCGACGCGCGCATTTCAAAAGGAGGGGCGCCTCGACCGGTCGAGGCCGAGCACCCCGTCCGGCACCACCGGGTCCGCACTGTGCTCTTGATCCTGCTCTCTTTGGTCATCCTCTTCGTCCTTGTCTCAGTAGTACTCACCATCGAAGGTCGAGCCCACCCGGTAAGCGTCAGCCAGGCCCTTGGGCGCTACCACTCAGATCCCGCGGCCGATCCGGGCACCCACCCGCTTCCGGGCGTGTACTCGTATCAGGGTTCGGGGACCGACACCCTGAGCCTCCCACCCCTCTCCCAGCCCGAAGGGCCGACCCTGCCGGGAACCGTCGAAATCCAAAGAGACGGATGCTGGAGCTTCCGCATCGACTACTCCACCAACCACTGGCAGAGCTGGACCTACTGCGGACACCCCACCGGCCTCGTGGAGACCGGTGGACAGGTTTGGCAGCGCTGGATGGTCGGGCCCTTGGCCGAGACCAACCTGTCGACATTGCGGTGTTCGCCGGGTTTGCTGAGCATCCCCTCCTCGAGCGCAGCGGGGAAATCCTGGCCCGCCCTTTGTAGAGGCACGTCGACGCAGATACACGGCAACTTGGTGAGTGCCGGGGCCACCCGATTTGTCGGCCAGCCGAACCTGACCATCGCCGGCCACAAGGTCCCTGCCGTCCATGTCGAAGTGCAGTGGAAGTTGAGTGGGCCACAGGTCGGCACAGAACGCGACGATCTCTGGTTCGACGCCGAATCTGGGCTCCCCCTCCAGAACCGGCGGAGCATTCAGGTCCGCACAAAAACGCCCTTCGGTTCTTCCACCTACACCGAGAACGGGGAGTTCGTGCTCAAAAGCCTGGAGCCGAAGACCTGACGGCGGATCTCCAACTGGCTTCAACCGAAATCAAATGGAAGCCGCCCGGATCTCGGTGAGAACTACCTGGGCCATCGGATTCCGCCTCAAGCCCTGACCGAGGTGCTCAATCTGTCCATGGAGTGGACTCTCCTCTGGGTTGATCAGGGATCCCCACGCCTACAGTCTCTCCGCGTCCAACCTGCCCCAGTAGGCCGGGATCGGCCTTGGAGCCTTCGGATGGTTGCATTCACCCTTGACGATTTAGTCTCTCCTCTCAACTGCTGCGTGCCGATCCGAAGGGGCCCGATGGAACGCATTGAGGCGGACACACTCATTCCCGGACGCGGCGAGCCGATACGCGACGGCTGCGTCGTGCTCGACGGGCCCATCATCACGTTCGCAGGACCGATCGTTCGAGCGCCCGCTACGCCCCGTGCGAGCATCCACCGGGTCCCCGCGGTCATGCCGGGACTATGGGACTGCCACGCACATTTCATGGGCATATTCACGCCGGATCTGGCGGAACTGGCCACAAATCCACCCGCATTGACGGCCATGCGGGCGGCCAAGGACGCTGCGGCCGCTCTCCGGGCCGGGTTCACAAGTGTCCGCGAGGTCGGCGGACTCGGGGTCTGGGTCAGTCGGGCGGTCGCGGAGGGCACGGTCGAGGGTCCCAACGTGTTCGGGGCCGGAGCGGTGCTCAGCCCGACCGGTGGCCATGCCGATCTGCACATGTACCCGGCGCACTGGGTCTGTGATCTCGCGGACCGAATCGGGATACTCCGACAATGCGACGGCGTGCCTGAGTGTCTACGGGCCGTCAGGCTCCAGCTTCGCGAAGGGGCCCGATTGATCAAGGTGTGTGCTTCGGGCGGTGTCATGAGCCAGATTGACGATCCGATCCACCAGCAGTTCAGCCACAACGAGCTGCGCGCCATCGTCGAGGAGGCCGGCCAGGCCGAGCGCATCGTGGCTGCTCATTGTCATGGCAAGCCCGGCATCATGGCCGCGCTCTCGGCCGGTGTCCGCACCATTGAGCACGGGACGTACCTCGACGACGAGTGTGCCGAGGCAATGCGGGAGTGCGACGCTGTCCTGGTGCCAACCCGCCTGATCGTCGAGGAGTTCCTCGCCTACGGGTCGGCAGCGGGACTGCCCGACTATGCCCAGCGTAAACTGCTCGCGGTCGCCGATCGCCACGCTGAAGCGATCGGAATTGCGCACGCACATGGAGTGCCTATTGCAGCGGGGACCGATGTCGCGGGTTCCGGCCCAACGACCCCAGCCCGGTGGGGACAAAATGGCGCGGAGCTTGGCTACCTCGTCAAGTACGGTCTCTCGCCGCTCGAGGCGATCGAAGCGGCAACCGCGACGGCACCATCAACACTCGGCCCCCAGGCACCCCGATCGGGACAGCTCCAGCCCGGTTACGACGCGGACGTCATCGCCCTCTCGGGCGATCCCAGCATTGACGTCGGAATCCTTGCAAGTCCCTCCAATGTGACCCACGTGTGGCGAGGCGGTGAGCGGATGAAATTGCCGGGTGAACAGAGCTCAAAGTGACCGTCGATGCAGTCGGCATCGCACAGATTCTCTCGGAACGTGGGCGCGGACTGTCGAGCGAGGGCAGTGATTGAGGCTCGGCCTCCGCCCCCAGGTGTCCCCAATCGTCGGGAAGGGGCAGACGATTGATCTCTGGACTCCCAGAATGCAGGCTTTGAAGAGACATCTTCTCGATTCCGAAGGACCTGATGACCACTCTTTGTGAGGCAATCGGCGCATGACACGCGGTGAACACATGCTTCAACTCCCCGACGGCCGCGCTGTGGGATACGCGATCTATGGCGACCCTGAAGGTCTGCCGGTGATCAATTGCCACGGCGGCTTGGTGAGTGGCCACGATTTCAGGCCCGCCGACCGCATTGCCCAGTCTCTGGGTTTGTGCGTCATATCACCAGATCGGCCCGGCATACACCGCACCGATCGACTCGCGGGTCACGGATTGCTGCCCTGGGTCCGATCGGACCTCGTGCCGCTCCTCAATCACCTGGAAGTCGGCTCTCTGGGGGTCATGGGTTGGTCGGAAGGCGGGCAATACGCGCTTGCCGCTGCATTCGCACTCGCGGGACGGGTCACTGCGTGTGCCGTAATCGCCGGGTGTCCGCCTCTCGACGACCCGGTTACCTTCAAGCAGTCGAACCGCCTCGATTATGCCCTCGCTACTCTCGCCCAGAAGGCACCGATGGCGGTGCGCGTGACGGCAACCGGTACTCGCTGGCTTTCGAAGCACGCCCCTCGAGTTCTCCTTGCAGCGTCGGTGCGGGGACTACCCAGCGCCGAAGCAGAGGCCGTCAAAGAGCAGGGTCCTTGGTTCCCGACGATCCTCGGTGAGGGTGCGGCCAATCCCCACGGCGTCGTGGACGAGTATCGGGCCGCTATCGCTCCATGGGGTTTCGCTCCCGAGAATCTGTCGACACCGGTCTGTATCTTTCAGGGCTCGGTCGACAAGATGGTGCCTGAGGCATGGGGTCAAGTCCTCGCGCAACGCATACCTCGCTCATCCTTCGTTTCCTTCCCCAACGAGGGCCACCTCATCGCTCTCACTCGGCGAGAAGAAGTCCTCAGATGGCTGGCCGACACTTGTCAGAGGGCTGGCTGACTCCCGTCGCTCAGCCGATGGTTGAGACGGGCCACGCCTCGACGATTGGGATGACCTATGCGGCTCCGACCTCATCCACAGTGCCGTGCCGGTCGACGTGGCGTCGGGCATGGGCAATGGCAGCATCGAGGTCGTCGAAGAGGTGCCCCTTGGCGTCGACTTCGGCGAGGACGCCTGCCGTCGTGAGGATGCGCCCGTGTTCGGCTCGGGCGCCCTTGATGAGGACCGTGATTCCGCGCCGGTCCAGCTCGTCAATGATCCGGGAGAGGGCATCGGCCCCGGAGGCGTCGATGAAGGTCAGGCCCTTCAGCCGCAGGACGACGACCTGTACCCCCTCGACTTGCCGGAACTGCTCGAGGAATCGGGGCGCCGCACCGAAGAAGAGGGCTCCGTCCAGTCGGAACACGGCGATGTGGTCGGAGAGCAGCGCCGTGGCGTCGACGGGACCATCGTGATGCTCAGCGAGTTCCTCCTGAGTGGCGCCGGATCCGGAGGCGATCGACCGCAGCGAGAGAATTCCAGCGACGATCAGGCCTACCTCAATGGCGGTCACCAGGTTCACTGCCACCGTCACGCCCGCCGTGAGGACGAAGACAACCGCTTCAGAGGCATGGGCTCGAACGACCGACAGCACCCGGGCGTGGTCGACCATCTTGACGGCCGTCATCACGAGAACGCCCCCGAGCACCGCCAGGGGGATCCGGGTGACCACAGGCGAGGCAAGCAGGATGACCGAGATGATGACGAGCGAATGCATGATCGCGGCGACCCTGGTACGGGCTCCGGCTCGCACGTTGACGGCCGTTCGGGCGATCGCCCCCGTGGCCGGCATACCTCCGAAGAGCCCTGTGGCCACGTTGGCCAACCCCTGACCGAGCATCTCTCGCGTGTCCGAGGTGCGGGTCGAACCCGTCATGGCGTCGGCTACCCGGGCCGACAGCAGGCTCTCGACGGCCGCCAGAATGGCAACGGCGACAGCCGGTCCGGCAAAATGCCGAATGGCCGATGGTCCCAGATCCGGGATCCTCGGCGCGAGGAGGTGGTGGGGCAGCACACCGATCGTCGGGACGGAGAGTTGGAGCAGCACAGAGACGAGGGTCACCGCCACGACGGCCACGATCGAAGACGGAACCCGCTTCGTGACCTTCGGCCAGGCAACCATGACGACGACGACCAGGACGCCGAGGAGCACGGTGGCCGACGCCGTGCTCCATGATGCGCGACTGACGGCTTGCCAGGCCGACGTGAGCACGGTCGACCCAGTCCCTTTGGCTTCGCCGAACAGAAGCGGGACTTGTTGGAGTGCGATGGTCACGGCGATCCCGACGGTGAAGCCCTCGAGTACGGGCCACGGTACGAACTGGATGAGCCGGCCGAGCCCGGCCAGACCCATGATCAGGACAAACAGGCCGGCAATGATGGCAACGCTGGCGACTGCGCCCACGCCGTCGTGGGCCACGATGGGCACGAGCACGACGGCCATGGCCCCCGTCGGCCCGGACACCTGGACCGACGAGCCACCGAATACAGCAGCCACGATGCCCGCCACGATCGCTGTCACGATGCCGGCTGTTGCGCCAACCCCCGAAGCGACTCCGAAGCCCAGAGCGAGAGGGAGGGCCACGACGCCAACGGTGAGCCCGGCCAGTAAATCGCCCCGCCACGAGCGATGTAGTCCCTTGTAGTCGGACGTACTCGGCAGGAGTTGTGCGGCCCAGCGCCACGCGCTGGCCATGCTGTGGCGCATCAGATTCCTTCGAGTTCCTCAAGGGCGAGGCGAGCTTTCCCGAGCGTGGCAGCCAACACGGTCCTCGCCGCAGCCAGGAACTGCTCAACCGAGGTGTCTGCCAATCGGTATGTGACCGCGTTCTTTTTGCGGCTCGATTCGACCAGTCCGATCCGCTTCAGGACAGCCAGGTGCTGGGAAAGGCTGGATGGCTCGATACCGATGTCGGCCAGCAGCGTGCTTACCGACTGGTCGCCGTCAGCCAGCAGTTCGAGGATGCGGATCCGGGCCGGGTGGCCCAGGGCACGGAACAGCTCGGCCTTGGCGACATAGACAGGCTGACCCAGCGTGGAAAGGGGCATGGAGACATGGTATCTATGGATTCGTAAATTTCGCAATCCATTAAGTCACACTGAACTCCGGGTGATCGAACCGGGTACTCCCTCGTCGAAACGGCTCGTGGGCAGCCTCCCCTCACGACACGGCCCTCGACCTGGCGCCCCTGCCCCAATCGTGTCGCGAGGCCACAACCCGCCCGGCACTGGACGGGGCCACCACAGATGGGAGCCTCATCGCGGTCAGGAGACACGTGCCGTCCAGTGACGTACTTCGGCGAAGAGCATCATCGGCCGAGAGATACGGGTTGCTTCCGGGCGGCGAATCTGCCCTCCACGGTCCGTCCCGCCGCGGTTCGCCGTTTGACCTTGTCCCTGGGTCAGGCTGCAAAGTCGTGCGGTCGGGAATATCGCGCCGCCCTGGAGGAGGACCATGGAGTTCATGACAATCGGCGAGTTTGCTGAGTGCACCCGGCTGTCAGCCAAGGCGCTGCGCCTTTACGACAAGCTCGAGCTCTTAGTGCCCGCGCAGATCGACCCTGCAAACGGATATCGCCTCTACGGCGAGGATCAAGTCGAGCCTGCTCGCTTGGTCGGACAGCTCCGGCGCCTCGACATGCCTCTTGCCGTGGTCGCCGAGGTGTTGGCGATGTCGGCCGAAGACGCCGTCGACGAAATCGGACGGTACTGGGCTCAGGTCGAGTCCACCACGGCTCAGCGCCGGGCGATCGTCTCCTACATCCAGGCCAGACTCAAAGGAACAGAAATTGCAAGCTACACATTTGAGACTCGGAGCATTCCCGAACGCCGGCTCGCTGCAATCAGTCGGCATCTTCACGCGAACGAAACCGACGCCTTCTTCGACGACGCCTTCGCCCGCCTGCGCTCGACCGGACAAGGCCTCAAGGGGATCGCGGGCTGCCCGTTCCTTATCTTCTATGGCGAGGTCAGCGACGACAGTGATGGCCCAGTCGAGCTATGCCGTCCAGTTGCTCTTCCGCCTGAGGAGTCGGCGGATTTCGGGCCGGACATCGAGACCCGTGTGGAGGCGGCCCACGACGAGGCTTTCATCCGCCTTGCCATGAAGGATATGGACGGGCCGGCGATGCTGCCCGCCGTCGATGCCCTCTACGCCTGGGCCAGAGAGCACTACAGGCAACCCTCGGGTGCTCTGCGTCAGGTGCTCATTGCAGACCAGCGCGCTGCTAATCCCGACGACTTGGTCTGCGACCTCAGCCTTCCGCTGAAGTGACTCGGCAGCGGGCAAGGAATTGGACCCGGAGATTCCGATGCTCCCCACGACAGCAGAAGCCGCTGTATCTCGAATCGTTTGGTCACACTCGTCTGCCGACAAGAGTCCCCCTGCGGCTGCTCGTTCAAGGTCTTGCAAGGATTTCCCATATGCCAAAGACGCGATGCTGTCGCAAATCAGGGATCTGGCATTGATGGAGAGGCTTGGCTCACCGAGTCGTCGGGGTTTGATCGATGAACCACTCCACGATCCGTACTCGGCCTATTGAGCTCCCTCCGAAAACGCACTCCTTCCCGGCAGGGAACGGGCGAATGACCGGGTACCGCACTCCTGTCTCAGCCCGTGTAATCGACCGGACCGGCTCCCTCGATGCCGACGGCGAAGGCCAGGCCCCGGAGTCCAGAATTCTCCGTCAGGGGCCAAATGCTGTGGACGGTATCCGGCGGAATCCTGATCAGATCTCCTTGTCCGACCTCGCGTTCCTCTTCCGCAATCTTCATGATGCCGCGTCCGGAAATGATGTAATAGAACTCGTGAGTGGGATGTGAGTGGGGATCGACGAGTCCACCGCCGGCAACCTCCCACTCGCTGACGAGCTCTAGGAATCCGCCACTGGTCGCATCCTTGAGCTCACCGGGCTGAATCAGCCACCAGACCGGGACCGTCCCGGCATGTTCGATGACCGGTGCTACATCCCTCGCCGAGCGGACATCCATTTCTCACCTTCCTCAGTTGCCGTGGTGGGATATTACGACCATCCACCAAGAATTCTGAAGGTCGAGAGCTCGACTCGAGCTGACCCGAAAACGTTGGGTCCTTGGGCCCTCGATTGAGCGGGCCGCCGCTTTTGGAAAGCGGCACGGTGTCACTCTGCCCGCATGTGGGGACACTCTTGGCACCGAATGAGTCAAGCGGTGGAGCGACAGATCGATTCTGCCCCCACGATGGAATGCCATCATGATCAGGTGGCCCGTCTGCCCGAGCGTCGCCTCGTGTGGATTTCGTCACCGCATGACCGCATGACCGCATGACCGCGTGACCGCATGAGCTGAGTCTGGTTCCCGCTCGCCTCCCGCTTCGCGCAGCCACACGACCGGCGCACGGGGGCAGCCTCAGCTACCTGGACTTCTTTGGT
>CAWDOU010000004.1:0-95468 GCA_963804055.1 uncultured Acidimicrobiaceae bacterium
CTTGACCTCGGTGCCCCCCGAGGAGGCGATCGCGTGGCGGAGCACCGAGAAGTGCCCGCGACGTACTTCGTCGGCCGCATCGGGAGAGAGGGAGGAGGCCAGCGCCGTCGAGCCCACCAGGTCCGTGAATAGGACGGTGACGTGCTCGGTGTCCGGCATGACCCTCCTCACGTGTGCGCCCCCGGTTGCAGGGAGCGTAGCCGAAGGAAATCCGATAGTTCCGAACGTCCTCGCGACCTGTCGGCGGCGGGGCCGAGGCACCTTTGACACCTCCTGACCGCTTCGGGGCGACCGTTCACCGACGATGAGGGAGCGCATGCCCAAGTTGCCGGCGCACCAGGTGACGACGCGGAACCTCGGGCGCGGCGTACCCGTTCATCGCCGAGGCGGGCCTGGGCCAACGGGGCGTCGTCATCGGCGACGACCTGCTCGGCGGCTCCTTCGTCTTCGACCCCTTCGAGCTCTACGCCGCGGGAGTCGTAAGCAATCCGAACATGGTGGTGTTCGGGCAGATCGGCCGCGGCAAGAGCGCCTTCGTCAAGACGTTCCTCTGGCGTCAGGCCGTGTTCGGGCGGCGGGCCTGGGTGGTCGACCCCAAAGGTGAGTACGGCGACCTTGCCGATGCGTGGGGCGTCCGTCCCGTGGCATTGCGCCCGGGCGGCGCCATACGGCTGAACCCGCTGGACCCCGGGCCCGATGCCGATGGTGAGGACGGGTCCGACGCCGGCGGACGCCGGAGGATGGAACTGCTCTCGTCGCTGGCCAGTGCCTGTCTCGGCCGTGCCCTGATGCCCGCGTGAGCGTGCCGCGTTGGGTGCGGCGCTCGGCGAAGCCACGCGCGGGCAGCGCCGTGCCCACGGTGCCGGTCGTGGTCGAGGCCCTGCTGACCCCGACGAGCGACGCCGCCCGCTTCGCTGCGGACCGAGCGACGCGACCTCCTCGAGGACGGGCGCGACGTTGCGCTGGAGTTGCGCCGGCTCGTCCACGGCGACCTCCGTGGCATGTTCGACGGGCCGACGACAGCCGGTCTCGACCTCTCGTCACCGCTCGTGGTCCTGGATCTCTCCGCGCTCGTACTCGTCGGCCGCGCTGGGCGTGCTCATGGCGTGCGCCACGGCGTGGCTCCAGGCCGCCCTCGCCCGTACGGCCGTGAGTGCCGGCGGCCCGTCATCGGCACGCGGTCGCGACCTTCGTGGTGGTGGACGAGGCCTGGGCCATCCTGTCGAACCTGGGGGTGGCGCGCTGGTTGCAGTCGTCGTGGAAGCTCTCCCGGGCCTTCGGCGTCTCCAACGTCGCGGTGCTGCACCGGGTCTCGGACCTTCGCTCGGTCGGCGCGTCGGACTCCGAGCAGGTGGCCCTGGCCCAGGGCCTCCTCTCGGACTCGGAGACCCGCGTGGTCTACGCGCAGTCGCCCGGTGAGATCGAGGCAGCCGCGGAACTCCTCTCGCTGTCGGTCACGGAGGCCGATCTGCTGCCGCAACTCCGGCGGGGCATCGCGTTGTGGAAGGTGGGGCAGCGCTCCTTCCTGGTGCAGCACCGCCTCAGCGCGATGGAACGAGCGATCGTGGATACCGACTCCGCCATGGCCGCGGGGTAAGGGGGTGGCGAGCCTGCCCGACGTCGTCCTGCCGCTGGCACTCGGCGGCGCGCTCTTTGCCGGTGTGTCTGGCAGGGTGTGTCCTGGCAGGGGGCGACCAGGGCGTGAGAGGGGCCGCCCACGCGATGCGCTGCGCCGGGTGCCCGCTGGGCCAGGCGGCGCGATCTCGGCCGCTGCGGGTGGCGGCCGAGGGCGCTCCCGCCGGGCCGCCTCCTCCTCGGCGTGTTGCCGGGTGTGGCCCGGCTCACCGGGCTGGCGGCGGAGACGGCGCAGTCCCTGGTCGTGATCGGGCCGACCCAGAGCGGGAAGACGACGAGCCTCGCGGTTCCGGCGATCCTGGGCTGGCGGGGGCCGGTGCTCGCCGCCAGCGTGAAGAGCGACCTCCTCCGCAGCACGTTTGGCACACGGGCGCGCCAGGGCCAGGTGTGGTGCATCGACCCGACGGGCTCCACCGGCGCGCGGGCCAGCAACCTGGTCGCCTTTGACCGGTTGTGCACCAGTGGCGGGAGGCGTGCCGGGCCGCCGCCGAGCTGTGTGAAGCGGCCAAGGGCGAAGGGACGACCGCTGACGGTGAGTTCTGGTACGCCACGCCGGCCAAGCTCCTGGCGCCCCTCTTCGCCGCCGCGGCGCTCGACGGCCGCACCATGGCCGACGTCGTGCGATGGGTCGACACACAGGAGGCCGCTGAGGTGGCCACGATCTTGGAGCGCGGCGCCCCGCCCGAGGTCCTGCACGCCGCCGAGGCGACCTGGTGTCGCGACGAGCGCACCCGAGCTCCATCTACACCACCGCCGAGACGGTGCTCGCACCCTTCGCCCACCGCCGCCCGGGCCGGCAGGCGGGGATCGTTCGAACCGGAGGTCCTGCTCGGCAGGCTCGCACACGCTGTATCTGTGTGCGCCGGCCCACGACCAGCGCCGGCTGCGCGGCTATTTCACCGCCTTGACCCAGGCGGTGCTGTCGCACGCGTTCACCTGAGCGACGAAGGACCGGTCGCCCACTGGACCCGCCGCTTCTCGTGGTGTTGGACGAGGCGGCGCACATCGCGCCGCTGCCCGAACTCGACGGTCTGGCGGCGACGTGTGCGTCGCACGGGATCCAGATCGTCACGGTCTGGCAGGACCTGGCGCAGGTCCGTGGCCGCTACGGCGCCCGGGCGCCGACGGTGCTCAACAACCACCGGGCCAAGCTGTTTCTGCCGGGCATCGCCGACCCCGACACGCTCGACTACGCCAGCCGGCTCATCGGGGACGAGGAGGCCTCGCACCCGTCGATCACGCGTGACGCCACGGGCAAGCGCTCGACGACGTCGACGATCACCCCTCGACGTCTCCTGCCGCCCGAGGCCCTCCGCTGCCTCCCCCGGGGCCGTGCCGTACTGGTCTACGGCACCCTGCCCCCGGCGCGGGTGCAGCTGCGGCCGTGGTGGGCGCAGGGAAAGCGGTGGTTTCCGTTCAGGTCCGGTCGGAATCCGTGATGCTCTCCGCCATTGGATCCCGGGCGTGGGCTCGACTGGTTCGGGCCCGCCGCTCGGACAGCATGCGCTCCTGGGCGTTGGTGGCCAAGGCTGCGGCACGGTCGAACTCACGGGCGGCTTCCTCATGGCGACCGAGCCGGTCGAGCAGGTCGCCGCGGACGCTGGGGAGCAGGTGGTAGCGCTCGAGCGTGCCCGTCTCGACCAACTGGTCGACGAGCTCCAGCCCAGCCGCCGGGCCCGATGCCATGGAGACCGCGACCGCGCGGTTGAGCTCGACGATCGGTGATGGTGTTGTGCGAGCGAGCTCGCCGTAGAGCGCCACGACGTCGTCCCACGCCGTGTCCTCGGGACGGAAGGCGCGGGCATGGCGGGCGGCGATCGCCGCCTGCAGGGTGTACGGGACCAGGCGGACGCTCCGAGCAGCTCGGCGCGCGCGAGTGCCTCCTCGCCCCGGCTGATGTGGAGGCGGTCCCAGCTGCGCCGGTCCTGGTCCAAGAGCAGCACCGGCGAGCCCGACGGCCCAGTGCGGGAGCGCAGTCGCGACGACTGGAACTCGAGGAGCGCCACCAGGCCGAGGACCTCTGGCTCTTCCGGCGCCAGGGCGGCGAGCACCCGGGCGAGTCGGAGCGCTTCGGCGCAGAGCCCGGGCCGCAGCCAGTCGTCCCCGGCGGTGGCGGCGTATCCCTCGTTGAAGATGAGGTAGATCACCTGCAGCACCGAACCGAGGCGGGCGGCCCGGTCCGCGCCATGCGGGACCTCGAAAGGGTACGCCTGCCTCTGCGATCGTCCGCTTGGCGCGGACGATGCGCTGCGCAATGGTGGGCTCCGGCACCACGTAGGCGCGGGCGATCTCGGGAACCGTCAAGCCGCCGACCAGGCGCAACGTCAGCGCCGTCCGTGCCTGGGACGGGCAGCACGGGATGGCAGGAAACGAACATCAGGCGAAGGCGGTCGTCGTCGATCTCCTGCTTCGACTCCGAATCGAAATCGATCTCCTCGTCGGATGGGAGCGAGACGGCCATTTCAAGCTCTCGGCCCAGCCGGGCGTATTTCTCTTTGAGCGTCCGGTCACGGCGGAAGCGGTCGACGGCCTTGCGTTTTCCCACCGTGGTGAGCCAGGCGCCCGGGTTCTCCGGGGTGCCGTCGCGGGGCCACTGGCGCAAGCGCGTCGACCAACGCGTCCTGTGCGAGGTCTTCCGCCAATCCGATGTCGCCGACGAAGGCCGCCAAGGTGGCGACCACCCGAGGAAACTCCAACCGGAAGACCGCCTCGACGCCGGCGGTCGAATCGGTGGCTGGCACGCCACCGATTCAACCATCCGGCATCGGCGGGACCTGTCTGTGATCAGGTGACCGGTCGGACGCGGCATTCGCCGCCGCCGAGCACACTGAGGAAGCGCTTCGTCCACTCGATGGCCTCGTCCATGTCCCGGCACTCCATCAGGGCCCACCCGCCGACCAGCTCCTTCGCCTCGGTGAAGGGGC
This sequence comes from uncultured Acidimicrobiaceae bacterium, assembly GCA_963804055.1. Lineage (GTDB taxonomy): Bacteria > Actinomycetota > Acidimicrobiia > Acidimicrobiales > RAAP-2 > Bog-473. The sequence continues at coordinate 4,560 of CAWDOU010000004.1, forward strand.
CGTCGACCACGGTGAACTCCCCGTCTTGGAGCGAGACCTTGGCGCCCTCCGATGTGGGGGCGATGCCACCGGTGGCGACGATCACCCCGGCGTTCACGGCCTCCTCGACGAACTTGCCCATGGTCTCGTAGAGCTCGGGAGGCGGCGGCTCGGACGGGATGTCGGCCTCGCTGGCAAGCGTGTAACCCAGGTATCGCATGACGGTGCTCCTTCTTCTCTGCGAGGCGTCTTTCGCCTCACTCTGGCAGAGCGTCGAACAGGGTTCCTCGGAATCGACACGATCCTCGGAGATTTCTTGGCCGGCCGGTCCGCCGGGGTCGTTTTCTCAGGAGAGGCAGGAAACTGCCACGGCTGGCCACCTTGACCGTTCGAGCCGACGCTTCGTAGTCTCGCCTGGATTCCAGAGGAAGGGGCGCAACATGACCGACCAACTCGGCGGCGAAGTGCGCATGCTCATCGACGGCGAGCTCGTCGAAGCCGCGTCGGGCAAGCGATTCGAGAACATCAACCCGGCCACCGAGGAGGTGCTCGGCGAGGTCGCCGACGCCTCGGCCGAGGACATGCGACGGGCCATCGACTCCTCCCGCCGCGCGTTCGACGAGACCGACTGGTCCACCAACCACGCGCTGCGCAAGCGCTGCCTGGAGCAGCTGCAGGCCGCTCTCGAGGCCGAGCGCGAGGCGTACCGCGAGGAGATCATCGCCGAGGTCGGCTCGCCGCGCATGATGACGTTCGCGGCGCAGGTCGACTGGCCCATCGACGAGGCTCTGGGCTGGCCGACCAAGATGATCGACGAGTTCGAGTGGGAGCGGTCGCTCCCCAACTCCGAGATGATGGGGATGAAGAGCCGGCGTGGCGTGATCAAGGAGCCCATGGGCGTGATCGGCTCCATCGTGCCGTGGAACTACCCGTTGGAGGTCACGCTCAACAAGCTGGGCCCGATCCTGGCCACCGGTAACACGACCATCATCAAGCCGGCGCCCGACACGCCCTGGAACGCCACCCGGCTCGGTCGCCTCATCGCCGAGAAGACGGACATCCCGGCCGGCGTCGTGAACGTCGTGACGTCGTCGGACCACCTGGTCGGCGAGGAGCTGACGCTGTCACCCAAGGTCGACCTGATTTCGTTCACGGGATCGACCGCCACCGGCAAGCGGATCATGGAGAAGGGCGCGGCCACGCTGAAGCGCGTCTTCCTGGAGCTCGGTGGCAAGTCGGCCCTCATCGTCTGTGACGACGCCGACTTCGCCTCGAGCGTACCGATGGCGGCCATGGTGTGCGTCCACGCCGGCCAGGGCTGTGCGATGCAGACGCGCCTGCTGCTGCCCCGTTCCCGTTACGACGAGGGCGTGGAGCTCATCACCGCCGGCATGTCGGGAATTCCCTACGGCGACCCGTCCAGCGACGCCGTCGTCATGGGCCCCGTCGTCAGCGCCAAGCAGCGTGACCGTGTCCTCGGCTACATCGCCAAGGGTCAGGAGGAGGGCGCCAAGCTCGTCTTCGGCGGTGGTCGCCCGGCCGATCAGCCGAAGGGATGGTTCGTCGAGCCGACCCTCTTCGTCGACGTCGACAACTCCATGACGATCGCCCAGGAGGAGATCTTCGGGCCGGTGCTGTGCGTCATCCCCTACGAGGACGACGACGACGCCGTCCGCATCGCCAACGAGAGCCACTACGGCCTGTCGGGCGGCGTGGTGTCGGCGTCGGAGGAGCGGGCCACCGCCATCGCCCGGCGGATCCGGACCGGCTCCATCGGTGTCAACGGCGGCCTCTGGTACGGCGCCGACTCGCCCTACGGCGGGTACAAGGACAGCGGGATCGGCCGCCAGTGCGGGATCGAGGGCCTGGAGCAGTACCTCGAGACCAAGGCCATCGCCTGGCCGGGGTGACATCGATCCGGATTTGAAGAGCGGGCCTCCTGGGCCGTCAGGCCGGACCATTCGGCCAGCAGCTCGTCGGTGGTGGCGAGGCGGGCCACGAAGGCGAGGCTGTGCCGCAGCATGGAGGCGTGATGCTCGGGCGGGGTGCCGACCGTGGCGTCGGTGGCCACCGTGACGCCGAAGTCCTCGTCGGCCGCGCCGACCGCGACGAGCGGGACGGCAAGGTTCGTCGACACGCCGGCCACCACGACATCGCTCACCCCCATGTTGCGCAACACCGTGAGGATCTCGGTGCGGTGCACCGGCGAGATGCCCTGGTGGCGCGGGAGCACCAGGTCGTCGGGACCCACACCGATGTCCGCCACGATCTCGAGCGCAGTCGTCCGATTCGCGCCAGGCCGCCGTCGAGGCCGTGGCGCGGATGAGCGGTGAGCGCTGGCTGGCCGAGCGGCCGCCGGCCAGTGGGAGGTAGGTCAGATGCACCACCTGCACCCCGGCGCCTCGCGCGCCGGTGGCGAGGCGGGCCATTGCAGCGAGCGCCGGCTGCGCGGCCTCGGCCAGCGCCGGCAGGACCGACAGGTCGCCGATGACCCCGCGCTGGCACTCGACGAAGAGCAACGCCATGGTGCGGGGGTCGCTCACGGATCACGGCTCGTGCATGCATCAGGCCAGGACCCCGGCGACCTTGAGCTCGATCATCTCCTCTTCGCTGCAGTCGATGTCGGCGAGGATCTCCTCGCAGTGCTCGTTGAACTCGGGCGACCGCTTGGGCGCGGCCGGCGCTCCGCCGAACTGCACCGGCGTCGTGACCAAGGTGAACGGGGTGCCATCCGCCGTGGCCGTCTCGCCGAGGTAGCCGTTGGCCTCGACCTGGACGTCCTTGGTGACCTCGATGCTGTCCTGGGCCACGGCCCACTGGCCCTCGAAGGCCTCGAGGCGCTCGCGCCATTCGCTCAGGGGTGCTGATTCGAAGGTCTCCTTGAGGATGGCGCGTGCGGCGGCGGCGTTGGCGGCCAGCTGCTCGTGCGTGGAGAAGCGCTCGTCGGTGATGAGCTCCTCGCGGCCGATGACCCGGCAGGCGCTCGGCCAGTAGCGGAATCCCTGCAGGCACGAGAAGGCCAGGAACCGGTTGTCCTGGGTCAGGTACGTGCCGACGAGCGGATTCGGGAGGTTGATGCCGCCCCCCTTGCTCGGACCGGGGCGCCAGGGCATGTCGAGCTGCAGCGACAGGGCGATGGCCGGGCTCATGGCCCACATGCCCACGCCGAGCAGGGAGACGTCGAGCGGCAGGGCCTCGCCCGTGCGCTCGCGGTGGAAGAGCGCGCCGAGGATGCCGCCGGCGATGGTCATGCCCCCGATGGAGTCCCCGTAGCCCGGTCCCGGTTGCCCGGCCAGGTAGTCGACGTCGGTGGGCGTGGTACCCATGGCGCTGCCGGCGCGGCACCAGTAGCTCAAGAAGTCGTAGCCGCCGCGGTCGGCCTCGGGCCCGCGCTCGCCGGCGCCGGTGCCGGCCACGTAGATGATGTTGGGGTTGTGGGCCTTGATGTCCTCGAGCTCGATGTGCAGCTTCTTGCGCACGGCGGGCACCTTGTTGGTCAGGAAGACGTCGCAGGTGGCAGCGAGGCGGTAGATGAGGTCGACGCCCTTCTCCGTGCTGACGTCGATCCCGATGCTCTTCTTGCCCCGGTTGGAGTGCTCCAGCAGGACGTGCACCGCGCCCATGGAGGGCATGACCCCGCTGGAGGCGAGCCCGCGCATGGCATCGCCGCGCTCGGGGTGCTCGACCTTGATGACCTCGGCGCCCCAGTCGGCCAGGATGGCGGACGCGGCGGGCACGAAGGTGTGCTCGGCGACCTCGAGGATGCGAACACCCTCCATGATGTCTGACAACGTGGATCCCTCCCCTGCGTACGTGACCCACGCAGCTTCCCCGATGCGGCGCGCGGGGCGCCAGCCGGGCCCGGCCGGCCCTGCATCGGGGGAGGCGGGCTCAGGCGGTGCCGTACTCGGCGGGTCGATCCTCCAAGATGACGGTCTTCGTCTCCAAGAAGGGGTGCAGCCCCTCTGTGCCACCCTCGCGGCCGATACCCGACTGCTTGAAGCCGCCGAATGCAATGCCGAAATCCGTACGGAACGCGTTGTGGCCGACGGTCCCGGAGCGCAGCTGGCGGGCGACGTCACGGGCCCGCTCGACATCATTGGTGAAGACGGATGCGTTGAGCCCGTAGATCGTGTCGTTGGCGATCGCGATGGCGTCCTGCTCGTTCTGCGCGGGGATCACGCTGAGCACCGGGCCGAAGATCTCCTCCTGGGCGATCGTGGAGGAGTTGTCCACGTTGCCGAAGACCGTCGGCTCAATGAACCAGCCGCGGTCGAGGTGCTTCGGCCGGCCGCCGCCGGCCGCCAACGTGGCTCCTTCCGACACGCCCTTGGCGATGTAGCCCTCGACACGGTCACGTTGGCGCTCGGCGACCAGGGGACCCATGTTGGTCTGGGCGTCGAAGGGATCGCCGACCTGCACCTGGGAGAAGATGCCGGCGAGGGCCTCGACGAGCTCGTCGTGGCGGTTCTGGCTGACGACGATCCGCGTCAGGGAGGAGCAGACCTGTCCGGTGAGGAAGCACTCGGACCGGGCCAGCGAGGCGGCCGCTGTGGCCAGGTCCATGTCGTCGAGGATGACGGCGGCGGATTTGCCGCCCAGCTCGAGCGTGCAGCGGGCGATCCGCTCCCCGCAGATTGAGGCGATCTTTCGCCCGGCCGCCGTCGACCCGGTGAACGTGATCTTGTCGACGCGGGGATCGCGCACCAAGAGCTCGGAGACCTCACGGTCCGCCGTCACGACATTGAGCACACCCGGCGGCAGGCCGACCGCTTCGGCGGTCTCCGCCACGACGTAGGCCTCGCCCGGAGCTTCGGGTGAGGCCTTCAGGATGACGGTGCAACCGGCCAGGAGGGCGGGGGCGATTTTGTAGGAGATGAGGCCGAGGGGGGCGTTCCAGGGGATGATCGCGCCCACGACGCCCACCGGCTCGCGGACGAGGAGACCGAACTTGCCACCCATGCTGGGTCGCGCCTCCTCCTCGAAGGGGAAGGTCTGGGCCAGCCCCGCGTAGTAGTTGAACGTCCCCGACGCCCCGGCGACGGATCCTTGTGCGACGGCGTGGAGGACGCCGGACTCCCGGGGCCAGATCTGGCCCAGGTCGTCAGTGCGCTTCTCGAGCTCGGTGGCGAGAGCGCGTAGGTACTCGGCTCGCTGCTCGTGGCTGAGACGCGGCCACGGTCCCTCGTCGAAGGCCTGGCGAGCAGCCCCGACGGCCCGCGTCATGTCCGCCTCCTGGGCCTCCGCCACGCTGAAGAAGAGCTCCTCGCTGGTGGAGTCGATGACGTCGATCACGGCGTCCGACGAGGGCTTGACCCACTCGCCGCCGATGAAGAAGCGGTCCGCGTGTCGCAGGGGTGCGCTGATGTGGTCGGCGAGGGTCATGGCGTCTCCAATCGTGAGGTCGATCCGACGTCACCGTATCCCCACACGAGGAGGTCACACCCGCCTGGAGCGGCCGGGGCGGACTGGCGCGGCTCCACCAGAATCTCGCTACTCTGGCGAACAGAGTGTCCTGAATAGGGAAGGGGAGGGAAGGGGTGAGGGTGAGCGAGTCCTATCCGGTCCACGACTTCAACGAGGCCGGCACGGGCCCCGTCCTGTCCCACGCCGAGGAGATCGACGCGCTGCGGGCCGAGCACCCGTTCGTGCGCAGCACCTACGGGGACGGGTTCTGGGTCTTCACGGACGCCGCGCTGATCCGGGACGCGCTGCAGCATCCGGACATCTTCTCCAGCACGGTGGTCACGGTGCATGACCCCGACCCGCCGTACAGGTGGATCCCCGAGATGCTCGATCCACCCGAGCACACCGTGTGGCGGCAACTGCTGGCGCCGCACTTTGCGCCCCGCGCCATGGAGCGCCTGGAGGACCGGGTCCGGGAGCGCTGTGTCGAACTCGTGCGGGAGATCGCTCCCGCCGGGCAGTGTGATTTCCTCCGGGACTTCGCCTGGCGCTATCCGACGACGATCTTCATGGAGCTGATGGGGCTGCCGCTCGAAGGACTGGAGCAATTCCTCACGTGGGAGCACCAGATCCTGCACCCGTCGGTCGACGACCCGGAGCGGGCAGGTGCCTTCGACGCGATGATGGCCGTGATGGGCTACTTCTCCGAGCTGATGGAGGAGAAGCGGCGGTCGCCGGCCGACGATCTGTTGTCGGCGGCGCTGGAGTGGCGCATCGACGGGCTGCCGATTCCGCACGAGGACCTGCTGTCGTGGTGCCTCCTGATGTTCATGGCCGGGCTCGACACGGTCTCCATCCAGTTGTCGTACGCGTTCTGGCACCTGGCGACGCACCCGGACGACCGGCGGCGGGTGGCCGAGGACCCGGCCGTCGTGCCGGCGGCGGTGGAGGAGTTCCTGCGCCAGTTCGCCTTCGTGGCGCCGGCCCGCAAGGTGATGCAGGACGGGGACTTCCACGGGTGCCCGTTACACCAGGGCGACATGGTGTTCACGCCCTTGTGCGGGGCGACACGCGATCCGGCGGTCTTCGAGGACGGGGCGACGGTGCGCTTCGACCGTCCGGTCAACAACCACATCGCGTTCGGGGCGGGACCGCACCGGTGTCTCGGGTCGCATCTTGCCCGGCGTGAGCTGCGGGTGGCGTTGGAGGAATGGCACCGGGTGATCCCCGACTACCGGCTGACCCCCGGGGTCGAGGTGACCGAGCACGGCGGCGGCCTCTACGGGGTCGATCGGTTGGAGTTGAGTTGGGACGCGTGACGGGTGACGAGACGACGTTGCCGATGGCGATTGATCTGAGGATGGGGAGGAACACATGACCTGGGACTACGAACTGTTCATCGACGGCGCATGGACGTCCGAGGGGGCGTCGGGATCAATCGAGGTGATCGATCCCGCCACCGAGGTTGTCATCGGGTCCGTCCCCGAGGCATCGACGAAGACGGCGGTGCGGGCGATCGAGGCGGCACGGCGAGCCTTCGACGAGGGCCCGTGGCCTTACATGAAGCCGGCGGAGCGGGCGGCCAAGTTGATCGCCATGGCCGAGATCCTCGAGGCGAAGGCAGGCGAACTGCGCGACCTGATCATCGCCGAGACAGGCTCGACGGGGTTTCTCACCGATGCGGTGCAGGGGGCGGGATCCATCGGGATGCTGCGCTCCAATGCGGCGCTCGTGGAGCACTCCTTCCCGTGGGTCGAGAACAACATGCCGACCGGTGGGCCGACCGGATTGGGCGGGAGCGCGATCGTGCGGGAGCCGATCGGCGTGGTCGCCGCCATCACCCCGTTCAACTTCCCCTTCATGCTCAACGTGGTGAAGGTGGCGCCCGCGCTGGCGGTGGGCTGCACGGTGGTGTTGAAGCCGCACCCGTGGACGCCGCTCGACGCCATGATGATCGCCTCGGCGGCGGCCGAGGCCGGCATTCCGCCGGGCGTCCTCAACGTGATCACCGGGCACGGCGAGGTCGGCGACGAGCTCACGTCGAATCCGATGGTCGACATGGTGACCTTCACGGGATCCACCGCGACGGGGCGCCGGATCATGGGGTCGGCGGCTGGGACATTGAAGAAGGTCCAGCTGGAACTCGGGGGCAAGAGCGCGACCGTTGTGCTGGACGACGTCGGCGAGGACTACGCCCGTTCGATCGGCTTCGGGCAGGTGCTGATGCACTGCGGCCAGGGCTGTGTCATCCACACGCGGGTACTGCTGCCCGAGCACCTGCTCGGCGCCTACAAGGAAGGGCTCGACGCCATGCGACCGATGATCACGATCGGCGATCCTCGGGCTGAAGGCACCGTCCTGGGCCCGCTCATCCGTGAGCAGCAACGGGCGCGGGTGGAGGGGTACGTCGCCTCGGGGCTCGAACAGGGCGCCGAGTTGCTGTGTGGCGGGAAGCGACCCGAGGGGATGGACAAGGGCTTCTACTTCGAGCCGACGGTGTTCGTGAGCAACAACGACCTGCGGATCGCTCAGGAGGAGATCTTCGGCCCGGTGCTCACCGTCGTGCCGTACTCCGGATCGGACGAGGACGCGGTGCGGTTGGCCAATGACTCCATTTACGGCCTGGGCGGCGGCGTGGTGTCGACGTCCGACTCGCGCGGCTTCAACGTCGCCCGCCAGATCCGGGCCGGACTGGTCACGGTACAAAAGGTCGGCGCGGAGCCGCTGGCCGACGTCGGTCCCGGTGGCGGGCAGGGTCCCGGCTGGGGGTCGACGTTCACGGGAATCGGGCAGAGTGGCGCTTTCGGTGGCTACAAGCAGTCCGGTCTCGGGCGCGAGTGGGGTCGCCACGGGTTGGAGGACTTCACGGAGGTCAAGAACCTGGCCTGGAGCTAGGCCTCAATGCCGAGCTCGGCCAGGACGTGCGCCGTATCGGCCCCGAGGTCGGGAGCCTCCGCGACGACATGACGGGCGTGGGGCTCGGCGACGGTGAGGGCGGTGGACACCGGAAGGGTGGGCCCGGCGAGCTCCGCGCTGACCGAAGCCATGGAGATGTCGAGCAACCAGCGTCCGCCCGCGCGGAGCATGTCGATGCAGGCGTCGGCCGCGGTGAGGCCGGTCAGCGGGTCGGCGACGGCGTCGGCGCAGAACAACGGACCGGCGTGCGTCCGGGTGACAAGGCCCCCGGCAGCGGCGGCATCGTCGCCGAACGCGACACGGCCGCCGTCCGCCCCGGAGCGGCCGTAGCCGGTGATGGAGATCCAGACCCGGGGCCCACCGCCGGCCACGGCGTCGTGGGCGTCGATGCCGAGCTGCGCCAATGCACGCGGCCTGCTTGCCTCAATGACGACGTCCGCCTGTTGGACGAGGTCGCGCAGGATGCGCACACCCGCCTGGGTCTCCAGGTCGAGCGCGACCGACCGCTTGCGACCGTTCAGAAGATCGAAGAACGGGCGAGGGCCGCGGCGTGCGCCGTCCGGTCGCTGCGTCGACTCGACCTTGATGACGTTGGCGCCGGACTCTGCCAGCAGGTCGCCGCAGAGAGGGCCCGCCCACAGCGCCGAAAGGTCGACGACCAGCGCGCCCGTGGCATCGGGTCGTCGAGGTGCCTCCCCGAGTCGAAGCGGGACCACTCCGGCTCGGGGATCGTGGCCCGGTAGGCGCGGCCGGCTCGCTTCGCCGACCAGCGCCACGGGGAGCCCCAGGAGCAACGCCCGCTCGAGCACGACGTCGGGGTCGCGCTGGAGCAGGACGTCGGCCACGGCGGACCACGTGGCAGGGGCGGAGACGGGTGGGTCGTCGAGCTCGAGCCAGGCAGGAACCATGTCCATGTCCTCCTCGCGGGGCAGCGAAACGGCCATGGTCCCGCCGGCACAGGGGAGCAGGCGGCAACTACCGCCACAGCTCGTGGCGCCGCGCCGCCAGAGGCCCATGAGCGCGGCGCGCTCGCCGAGAAGGGCAAGCACGTCCAGGCCGGAGAAGTGCCGGCCCAGCTGCGCCACGCGTTCCACCAGAAACTCCGGGGGACCGAAGGTCTCGTCGGGCAGCCCCGTCAGGGCCATGGCACCGCTGGCGGCCCAGCGCTCCACTCGGGGGTCGTCCACGTCGGCAGGGTAACGTCTCGCGATCCTCGAACCCCTGAGCGCCGAAGCACTGCTCGCCGAATTGGGCAGCGACATCACTCCTGAGCGAACCGGCGGGGTCCTGGTCGATCTGCACGACGGTCTGACGGATCCGGGTGATGCAGCGAAGGACGCCCGGGCGAGCCTGCCCTTCGTCGTGGTGGGGGTCCGCCACGGGAAGGTTGCCAACCGCTGGCTCGACCTGTGTGACGTGGTCGTCGATGCAGGCGACGCCTCATTGGATCGGATCACGGAGCACGTATCGACCAATCCCATCGCCGCCACCACGCTGGCGTTGTTGCTGCGCGGCCAGCAGAGCCTTTCGGTGGGCGATGGACTCGTCGCCGAGTCGGCCGCGTACTCGGTGCTGCAGTCGGGCCCCGAGTTTGCGGCGTGGCGCGCAACGCGGGCGGCGCGTACCGATCGCGATGCCGGGCCGCGGGTGCGGACAGGGCGCAAGGGCGCGACCTTCTCGATCACGCTGACCAGGCCCGATCGGCTGAACGCGCTCGACGCAGCCATGCGCGACGAGCTCGTGGAGGCACTCACGCTGGCGGCGGCCACATCCGAGGTCACCCGGGTGGAGTTGCACGGGGAGGGCAGGGCCTTCTCCGCGGGGGGCGATCTGGACGAATTCGGCAGCCGATCAGATCCGGCGACGGCGCACATCGTCCGCCTGCAACGCAGTGTGGCGCGCACCATCTCTCGGCTGGGCAAGCCGAGCGCGACCTATGTGCACGGCGCGTGCATGGGGTCCGGGATCGAGCTTGCTGCGTTCACCGACCGGGTGGTGGCGGCGGACGACACGCAGATTGCGCTGCCCGAGATCGGGCTCGGCCTGGTGCCCGGAGCGGGCGGGACGGTCAGCTTGACCCACCGGATCGGACGCTTGCGGACGGCGTGGCTGGCGTTCTCCGCGCAGACGATCGACGCCGCGACGGCGCTCGACTGGGGCCTGGTCGACGAGCTCGTCGACTGAGGACCGCTTCAGCTACGGTCAGCCGAGGTCAGCCGAGGTCAGCCGGGGTCAGCCGAGGCCGCCGCCCTCACGCAGCGCAGTGATGGCATCCCAGTCGAGGCCTGCCTCGAGAAGGACCTCCTCGGTGTGCTGCCCCAACTCGGGTGCCGGTCCCGGCGGCGCGGTGACGTGGCCGGAGAAATGCGCCGGCGCCGCCACGATGCGGTAGTCGCTGCCGTCGTGTGCCGTCACCGAGGGCAGGAAGCCGTTGGCCTCGACCTGGGGGTGCGTGTGCAGCTCGGAAGGTCTGAGGACGGGGGCCCAGACGCCGCTGAAGCCGTTGAACTTCTCCTTGACGTCGTCGAGGGTCAAGGTGGCGAACACCGCGTCGAGCTCGTGGACGAGCGCTTGCCGATTCTCGTAGCGGTGCGCGGCGCTGTCGTAGCGGGCGTCGGTGATGAGGTCGGGACGTCCGAGGAGGGTGCAGAACTCGTCCCAGAAGCGGTCCGGTTGGAGGCAGACGAAGTAGATCCAGCGATCGTCCTTGGTGGCGTAGCCGTTCACCAACGGATTGGGTGCGAGGGTCCTGTCGCCGTAGTTGGCGATGTCACCCATATACGGGGAACCGGTGATGTCGGGCGAGAGGGCCCACATGCCGACATGGAGCAGCGAGACGTCGACCACGGAGGTCTCGCCCGTGTTGGCGCGCTTAAAGAGCGCGAACCCGATGGCGCCCGCGATGGTATTGGCGCCCTGGAGGTCGAAGAATGCTGGGGGCTGCGGCAGCGGCTCGATCCCGCCCGGGGTCATTTTGTAGGCCATACCGCTGCTGGCCCACCCACAGGCCATGTCGTATCCACCCACGTCAGCCATCGGACCTTCGGGCCCCCATCCGGTCCCCCGCACGTAGATGATGTCGGGGTTGATGGCCCGGATGTCGTCGACGTCGATGCGGAGCTTGGCGCGAACCGGGGCGAGGTTGGAGGTCACGAAGACGTCGGCCGTCTTGACGATGGCGGCGAGGGCCTGGCGTCCGGCGTCGGTGGACAGGTCGGCCGTGACGCTGCGCTTGCCCCGGTTGGGAATCTCGATGAAGGGGTTCGGGCCACCGCCGCCGAGGTTCAGCATGTTGAGCAGGGCCCGCTGCGGGTCGCCGTTGGGTGGCTCGACCTTGATGACGTCGGCGCCCAGGTCGGCCAGGACCGCGCCGGCCGCGGGCACGAAGGTCCAGTTGGCAACCTCGACGATGCGCACTCCCTGCAATGGGCCAGTCATGGTCATGTCCCCGATCTGCTCGTGCTCCCGGTCGCCGGTGGCGGAGATGGGTGCACCCTATTGGGGGCCCCCGACGTGGGCCAGCCCAGTCCGGCGCGGCGGGCCGCGGTGCTGAGGCCCTTGTCGAAGGAGTCGTCGCTCAGATAGGGCGAGACTGCGATGACGGCGAGTGAGCGGGAAAGGTCCTCGGGTCGATCGTCGACAAAGACCGTCGAGCTCCTGGCGGGGGGCAGGGGCAGGTGGGCGGTCAGGTAGAAGCCTTCGGGATCACGGCCGTCCTTGGCGAAGAATCCCCCGACGAGGTGGTCCACGCCGAACGCCTCGGCGCGAGCCCGGGCGTAGGCGTCGCCCCCGGCGCTCCAGAGCAGGACGAGGGTGCCTCGCAGGGCCAGGTGGTCGAGGAGCTCCCGGGCGCCAGGCCGGAGCGACGAGCCCGTCAACGAGTCGACCAGGCAGCCGTCGACATCGAAGACCCAGCAGTCGGCGTCGGAGGGCGACGGCGAAGGGTGCGAGGTTGCGGCGGCGGTCGGATCGTCGCTGGCCAGGCCCTTGAAGGACATTATGGGTATACTCTATTCGCCATGCAACACCCTTGGGACCGGCGGCTCGGATTCTGGTATCTCGCCGAGGAGTACCCGCAGCAGCCGGCGGTCGTGGCGTGCCCGTCGGGGGTCACGCTGACGTTTGCCGAGCTCGCCGGGCGGGCCCATCAGCTCGTGCACGGGCTGCGAAGTCATGGTCTCAAGGCGGGCGACATCGTCGCCTACGCCCTGCCCAACGACGTCGACATATTGTGCTGGCAGCTGGCGGCGCAGGAGGGAGGCTTCGCCTCCATCGCCCTCAACCCAGCGCTCTCGGCGGCCGAGATCCAGCGCATCGTGGACCACTCCGAGGCCGTGGCCCTTGTGCTGCATCACGACTTCGCCGGGCGGGTGCAGCAGATGTCGGGCACAGGGTCGATCGCACTGCGCGTCTCGGTCGGTGGTGCGATTCCCGGGTTCACCAGTGAGAGGGACCTGGTGGAGGGCCACCCGACGACGGAGCCATCCGACCGGGTTCTGGGACTCCCCATCAACTACTCGTCGGGCACGACGGGACAGCCCAAGGCGGTGGTCCGGCCACGCTCGCGCACGGTCGACCCGTCCGTGGCGGCGGACGGGGCCAAGTCCTTTGGCCACGCCTTCCAGTTCCAGCCCCTGGAGGGCGTCCACCTGGTCTCGGCCGGGATGCACCACGGTGGCTGCCAGGGCTTCTACCTCGGCGCCCTCAACGTCGGGCAGGCGGTGGCCATCCTCGGGAAGTTCGACCCGGAGGAGACACTCCATGCCATCGCCCGCTACCGGGTGACCACGGGCTACATGGTGCCGACCCAGTTCGTGCGACTCCTGCGCCTGCCTCAGGAGGTGAAGGATCGTTACGACGTCTCGAGCCTCGAGGTGGTGGTCCACTCTGCGGCCCCGTGCCCACTCGAGGTCAAGAAGCAGATGATGGAGTGGTGGGGCCCGGTCATCTGGGAGACGTACGGGGGCATGGAGGGCGCGGCGACCATCGCCAAGCCGTACCGCTGGCTCGAGAAGCCGGGCACGGTGGGACGTTCCGTCGCCGGTATGAAGGTCAAGATCCTCGGTGAGGACGGCAACGAACTGCCGCGCGGGGAGGTGGGTGACGTGTACCTCGAGCCTGAGCGCGGCGCCACCTTCACTTACAAGGGGGACCCCGAGCTCACGGCGTCGGTCAGCAAGGGCAAGGCCTTCACCCTGGGGGATGTCGGTCTGATGGACGAGGACGGCTACCTGTTCATCCGGGACCGGGCCAAGGACATGATCATCAGTGGGGGCGTGAACATCTATCCGGCCGAGATCGAAGGCGTCCTGTCGGAGCATGCGGCAGTGGGCGATGTCGCGGTCATCGGTGTGCCGGATGCGGAATGGGGCGAGCAGGTGAAGGCCGTCGTCGAGGTCGTTGACGGTGTGCAACCAAATGACGAACTCGCAGCCGAATTGATCTCCTATTGCCAGGAGCGCATCGGCCGCTTCAAGTGCCCGCGCACGGTCGACTTCCGGGATCACCTGCCACGGACCGACGGGGGGAAGCTGTACAAGCGGCTGTTGCGCGACGAGTACTGGGCGTCGGCGGAGCGCAGGGTCTGATGGCGCCGATCGGGAGCCGCTGACCGTGGACTTCGGCTTCGGCGACGACCAGGAACTGCTGCGGGAGACCACGCGTCGCTTCCTGGCCGAACGCCAATCGCTGCCCGACGTGCGCCGGTCGATTGAGGAGTCCGACGTCTTCGACCCGGCGATCTGGCGGCAGGGCGCGGCGTTGGGATGGGCCGCGATGCTGATTCCACCCCAGTACGAAGGGGGCAGCGTCACGGAGCAGCCGGTCGTGGACCTCGTCGTCCTGGGCGAGGAACTGGGGCGAACGCTCAACCCCGGTCCCTTCGTGCCCTGCAACGTGGTGGCCGGAGCCATCGCACGCTTCGGCACCGAGGACCAGGCGTTGCAGCACCTGCCCCGTTTGGCGAGTGGAGAGGCAACCGCGGCCTGGTGCCTGAGTGGCGACGGATCGCCCGACGCGGGAGCAGTCGAGGTGCGGGCCGAGCGGGAGGGCGACGGCTGGCGGTTGCACGGCGAGGCTCGCTACGTGCAGGCGGCACAGAACGCCTCGATCCTCCTGGTCGGCGCGATCGATCCGGCCGGTGCGCTGTGCCAGCTGATCGTCCCGCGCCCGACGGCCGGCCTGTCGGAACGGACGATCTCGGGGCTCGACGTAACGCGGCGCTTCGCCGAGGTTCGCTTCGACGGAGTCACGGTTCCGGCCGCCAACCTGTTGTCCGGCGGGCAGGACGCGGTCGACTTCTGCCTCTCGCTCGCCACCGTGTTGCAGGCGGCCGAGTCCGTCGGGGCGGCGGACGTGCTGTTCGACGCGACGGTGGACTACGCGAAGAAGCGGGTGCAGTTCGGCCGCACCATCGGGAGCTTTCAGGCGATCAAGCACCGGTTGGCGGATCTGCTCCTCCAGCTCGAAGCGATGCGGGCCGCCACGTACTACGCCGCCCTCGCCTTCGGCGACGGCCTCGACGACGCGGCCGAAGCCGTGGCCACCGCAGGGGCGTATGTCGACGGCGCGTTCGCCCATCTGTGCGGTGAGGCGCTGCAACTTCATGGCGGCATCGGGTTCACCTGGGAGCACGACGTCCACCTCTTCATGCGGCGGGCCAAGGCGAATCAGGTGCTCTACGGCGACGGGGCGTGGCACCGAGAGCGGCTCGTCCGCCTGCTCGAGGCGACTGTAGGGGACGAGGTCCTGCCGGGCGGGGGTCGTTGACGACGTGGATGTGATCGTTCCCCCCATCCCCGATGGGTACGACGCGTACCGGGCGACGCTGCGTGTGTTCATTGCCGCGCACAAGCCCGCGCTCACGTGGAGGCAGCGCACCGGGGTGCGTGTGCCCGACCGGGCCGATGACGTCGAGCGACTGCGCGGCTATGTCGCCGAGCTGTACGACGCCGGCTACCGGCTCGACCGGTTCGCCGTCGAGCGCGGTGACCCGCACGAGCAGCGAATTCTGGAGCAGGAGCTCGGTGCGGCGGGGGTCCCGTACGTTCTGGGCAACCCTCTCGTCGCAGGCGCGTTGAAGCACTTCGGCACGACGGAGCAGCGCGCCACGTACTTCCCGTTCCTGGCCCGGGGCGATCACATCTGGACCCAGCTCTTCAGCGAGCCCGATGCGGGTAGTGACCTGACCTCGCTCCAGACCCGCGCCACCAAGGTCGGCGACGAGTTCGTGGTCCAGGGGCAGAAAGTGTGGAGCACGTGGGCGCAGTGGGCGGACTACGGCTACCTGTTGGCCCGCACTGAGCCCGTGGAGGGTGCCGGCGGCATCACGGCCTTCATCCTCGACATGCACAGCCCGGGCGTCGAGGTCCGTCCGCTGCGTGAGATGACCGGCACAACCGACTTCAACGAGGTCTTCTTCGACGAGGTCCGGATCCCCGCGGCCAACATCATCGGAGCACCGGGCGAGGGCTGGCGCGTCGCCGGCGCCAGCCTGGCCGAGGAGCGCACGGGGGTGGGCTCGGCGGGAGGTGGTGGGGGGAACGACCCGGGGCAGCGGCTGGTGCGACTGGCCCGGCACGCCCGGAGGCAGGGACGACCGGCCATTGCGGACGGAGCGGTACGGCAGCAGATCGGCGACCTGGCGGCCCGCTCCCGCATCCAGCGCCACCTGGGGCAACGCATGGCGACCAAGGCCATGAACGGGCAGATCACGCCAGCCGACGCGCCCATCGCCAAGATCTGGTTCAGCGAGCTGAACCTTGAGGTGAACGAGGCGGCCCTCGCCCTGCTCGGCCCCCGCTCCATGGCGGTGGAAGGTGACGAGCTGGCCGAGGAGGATGGGCGCTGGCAGGACGCCTTCCTTTACGCTCGTGCCTGGACCATTGCAGGAGGGTCGAACGAGATCATGCGCAACCTCATCGCCGAGCGGGGACTGGGCCTCCCCCGGGAGCCCCGCGGCCAGACCCCGTCGTGACCTCGACGTCACGCCACGAGCACAAGCACCAACAGCACGCCCCGAGTCCGCCCCACGCCCAACGCGCCCGGGGCGCGGCCGCCGCCAACGACCCCTTCCCCGGGGTCGAGAAAGTGCGGGACGGGCTCTGGAGCATTCCGGTCCCGCTGCCCAACAACTCGTTGCGCTACGTCCTCGTCTACGTCTTCGAGACCGACCGCGGGCCCTACCTGATTGATGCCGGGTGGAACACCGACGATGCCCTCGGTGCGCTGTCGAGCGGCCTGAAGGAGATGGGTTGCGAGGTGGCGGACGTCCAGGGGGTCCTGGTCACGCACATCCACCCCGATCACTACGGACTGGCCGGGCGCATCAGAGAGGCGTCGGGCGCGTGGATCTCGCTGCACCCCGCGGACGCCGAGCTCATTCACGATCGCTACGACGAGCCCGACGATCTGCTCGATCGCGTGGCCGCCGCGCTGCGCCGGATGGGCGCGCCACCCGAGGAATTGGAGCCCTTGCAGAACGCCGCCATGCCCGTTCGACAACTGGTCGACGCCGTCGTGCCCGACATCCTGTTCGAGGACGGGGCACGGCCCGAGGTACCGGGCTGGGACCTCACTGCCATCTGGACGCCGGGCCACTCGCCGGGGCACCTGTGCTTCTACGAGGCGACCCAGGAGCTGATGCTGTCGGGCGACCACGTGCTGCCGCGCATCACGCCGAACATCCCGTACCACCCGCAGGCCGGCGCCAACCCGCTGGGTGACTACCTGGCCTCGCTCGACAAGCTGGAGCCCTACCAGGTGAGCGAGGTGCTGCCGGCGCACGAGTACCGCTTCGACGACCTGCACACCCGGCTCGAGGAGCTGCGCCAGCACCACCGGGAACGCTTCGGCGAGGTGGTCGCCATCCTGCGGGAGGGACCCCACACTGCATGGGACGTGGCGCAGCACATGAAATGGTCCCGCCCCTGGGAGGACATCGCAGGCTTCATGCGACGGGCCGCCGTGGGTGAGGCGGTGTCGCATCTGCGTGTCCTGGAGATCGACGGCGTGGTGCAGGTCGAGGACGGCGAACCCGTGCTGTGGTCGCTGACGGAGCCGGCCACGCTCTGACGGCCGCGAGCGGGGCGGCCGGCGCCGAGTCGTGGACGCCGTCCGTGCGGTCTCAGGTCGGGGACGCCGCCCCGAGCGCCCGCTCGCAGAACGAGTGCACCTGGCGCGCTGCGTCAGAGACCGATGCGACACCGGCGCGGGCCTGATTGAGGCCGGCCGCGGCCCAGACCACGGATTGGATGAGCGGCGCGTCGGCCGCCGGGTCGGCGAGGGGGAGCGACCCGTCGGCGACCCCTCGTTGGAGGAGCGCCACGAGCGGCGCGGTCAAGACCTCCGATGCGTGGCGCATCTCCTCGGCGTAACCGTCCGCCTTCATGGCGCCGGGTGAGCCGAGCACGCTGATGCGTGCAGCCCTGGCCCGATGGTGGCCGAAGCTCAGGACATCGTCGATCCAGGCATGGAGCGCCTGCGGCGGGGTGCCGGCTGCGTCCACGCTGGCCCGGAGTCGCGCCGCCGCCGCATCGGCCTCACGGCGAAACAGCGCGCACAGGAGCTGATCCTTGGACTCGAAGTGCCGGTAGAACGAGCGCGTAGAGAGATCCGCCTCGCGCAGGATGTCAGCCACTGCGGCATCGGTGTATCCGTTGCGTTCCATGACGAGGAGCGCCGCGTCGAGGAGGAGGCGGAGCTCGTCCTCTGCCTCGAAGCGGCGCGGCCGACCGGACCGTGCCGTTGGGGATGACGCGGTGTCGGTGGTCACCGGCGACTGCGCTCTTACACTTCCCGGGCTGAAGGCAGTAACGCGGCGAGCACCGGCACCTCGGCCAGCGCCCGCAGCGCGTCGTTGAGATGGGTGCAACAGTCGGTGTTGCGTAGGCGCTCCAGGACCTCTCGGCGGAGCGAGCGCAGTGGGGTGCCTTCCATGAGGGGTGCATTCGCTGCGGCACCGGGACATTCGGGGTAGGGGAGCACGCGGGGAACGGCGCGCACTGCGGTAAGTGTCCCTGCCTCCGGGTCCGCCGTTCCGAAGATCTCGTACTCGTGGACGACTGCCTCTTCACCCTGGGGGTTCCAGCAGCTGTCGCGGAACATGGCGTCGATCCGAACCTCTCCGCCCTCTTCCCACACGTCGATCCGCCGGGCCCGGCGCATGGCGATCGCGGGGTGGTCGGGAAGCTCGTGCCAGCCCATCGGGTCGGATGGGTCGGCCAAGGGGCCCGGCCGAGGAGTGTTCGTGCTGACCCCCTTCAGCGTGCCGTCGGGATGCAGCGCGCTCGAACCCTGCTGGAAGCCTGAGCAGATGCCGACCATGACCGGCGGCGATGCGGTCATGCGCTCGTGGAACCCGGGGATCTCGTCGGCCCAGACGAAGAAGGCAAAGCCGGCGATCAGAGTGGCGCCGGCAAGATCGTCGAGAAGGAGTGTGAATGGAGTCCCGGCCTCCAGCTCATGTGGAAGCTCCTGGGCGATCGTCTTGCGGAGATTGCCTCCCGCCCGACAACCCAGGAGTCGCTCCAACCCGTCGACGGCCGGGAAGGCGTCGATCTGCTGGATGTCGCGCGTCTGTCCTGTGACGGCGTCGAGTGTCGTGGCGGCGAACACCTCGGGTTCGCCCGCCACGGGGGTCAGGAGATCGCGGGCGCGTCCGTTCAGATGCAGCTCCGTGCCGAGGCCGCCGGGCCAGGACATGAGCATGGTGGAGGTCCGGCGGATGGACCCCGGGCGCCGAGCCGGCGGGGTGGGAACGGGGTCGCTGGGAGCAGGGGCCAGCGACGCGGTCACCGGCAGGACTTTTCGCAAATCATGTTTTCAGATTAACCAGAGCCGTTAGAGGGCCCATTTTTCGGACCACTCTTTTCCTGAACGTCCAGGTCAAAGCGTAGAAATCAGGTTTGAGCACCAGGTAGGCTTGGCTGATGACGACGCCGACGGCCGCCCGCGATGTGCCCCGGCCGGGTGCGGACTCGAACGCGAAGCGGGCGGCCAAGGTCGCCGACCGGATGATCTCGGACGTGATGGCACTGGGGTGGCCCGTCGGGGAGGTTCTCGGATCGGAGGCCGACCTGCTCGAGCGCTATCAGGTGAGTCGCGCCGTGTTCCGGGAGGCGGTCCGGCTCGTCGAGCATCAACAGGTCGCCCGGACCCGCCGTGGACCTGGCGGTGGCCTCGTGATCACCGAGCCGACCATCGGCGCGGTGATCGATGCCGTGGTCTTGTACCTGCACCGGGTGGATGCGCGCCTCGATGAGATCTTCGAGGCGCGCATCATCCTGGAGGACCTCGCCACGCAGCTGGCGTCGGAGCGCATGGACGAGCTCGAGCTGAACGAGCTGCGGCGCTTCGCCCAGAGCGATCCGGTCGAGCCGGAGAGCGATCCGCGTGAGTTGCACGCGCTGGTGGCGGCCATGAGTCACAACGCCGGACTCGAGTTATTCGTGGACGTGTTCAACCAGGTGGCCCAGCTCTACTCGCCCGACTGGCAGCGACTGGGCAGCGCGGTCGAGACGGAGGCGGTCCACGCACACGCCATGATCGCGGACGCGCTCATCGCCGGCGATGCCGGGCTCGCCCGGAGGCGGATGCGCAAGCACCTGCAGGCCGAAGCCGAGTTCTTCCGCCGCCGCCGCTCCACCCGCCAGCTCCTGCCGGACTCGGTGGTGCTCGCCGAGACGGGGCTCGGAAAAGGAGCCGAGACGGTGGCGCGCCACATCACGCAGACCATCGTGGCGGAGGAACTGCAGCCCGGCGACCTGGTCGGTACCGAGCCGCAACTGATCGAGCGCGAGGGCGTCAGCCGGGCCCTGCTCCGTGAAGCGGTGCGCCTGCTGGAGCATCACCACATCGCACGGATGCGACGCGGTCCGGGCGGCGGACTTTTCGTGATGGCCCCGAGCGCCGACGCCGTCACGGAGGTGACGGCCATCTACCTGGTGCGGCGGGGCATGCAGCTGCCCGAGTTGGCGGAGATGCGGACGGGGGTCGAGGTCGCGATCACCGACCTGGCTGCGGAGCGCATCGACGAGGCGGGCAAGGCCGGCCTGCAGGACGCATTGACGCGGGAGGAGAACGCCACCCCGGCCGAGCGGGTGGAGGCGGTGCACGATCTGCACGCGGCCGTGGCGGCCGCGGCACAGAATCGTGTGCTCAACCTGGTGGCGCTGGTGCTCATCCGGCTCAGCCGGTTGCACCAGATCGAGCGCCTGGCGCCGAAGACGCAGCGCGAGATCCAGGCGGAGGTGCTCCGGACCCACATGGGGATCGCCGCCGCCGTCGCGGCCGGGGATCGCGAGGTCGCCCGGCACCGGATGCGCCGCCACCTCGAGGCGCTGGGCGCTCTCATGCGCTGAGTCGGGCTACCCGTCCTGTGCCACCCCGGGGGCGTCTCCGGGCAGGCGGTGGCCGTCCCGGTCGGCTTTTAGTATCCTCTTTAGGCGAAGCGGCAGATCCGGACCGGGCCGCGCAGACGCGCAGAAGAGGAGCCATGGCGTCCACCACATCGGCAGAGTTCGAGAAGGCCACCGACTACCAGTTCAAGGAAGAGGACATTGAGCGGGCCAAGGCGCTCGTCGGCCGGTGGTCGCCGGTCGGGGGGCGCGAGTTCCTCACGACGGCGACCCCCGACGTCATGCGCAACTTCGCGCGGGGGTACGGAGACGACAACCCGCTGTTCACGTCCGAGGACTACGGGACCACGACCCGCTGGGGCGGCCAGATCTCGCCCCCGATGATTGCCATCGCCCTCAACCGGCCGCTCTACGGCGACCCGCACAAGGAGAAGGTCAAGCGCCCGTCGTTCCGCGGCATCCACGTCTTCGTGTCCGGCAGCACCTGGCAGTGGTTCCGCCCACTCCAGGAGGGTGACGGCCTGTACAGCTTCGGCGGTACCGAGTCCGTCGTCGAGAAGAAGTCCGAGTTCGCCGAACGGTCGATCCTCACCACCTACACCAGCGTGAAGATGAACCAGCGGGCGGAGATCGTCGCCATCTCGCGCACGCTCGCCATCTACACCGAGCGCAAGACGGCCCGTGAGAAGGGGAAGTACTCCTCCATCGAACCGGCGGTGTACACCGACGAGGACATGGAGCGGATCGACGCCGTCTACGCGGCCGAGGAGGTGCGGGGGTCGACGCCGCGCTACTGGGAGGACGTGCACGTCGGCGACGCGCTGACTCCGATGGCGAAGGGACCGCTCACGACGACCGACATGATCGTGTTCCACGCCGGCGGGTACGGCTTCGTCCCGTACGAGCCGTGTGCCAACCGCATCGCCTATAAGAACCGTCAACGGATCGCCCCCTTCTACGTCAAGAACGAATACGGGGTACCGGATGTCGCGCAGCGGGTGCACTGGGACAATGCATGGGCCCAGGCCATCGGCAATCCGATGGCCTATGACTACGGGGTGATGCGCGACTGCTGGCTCAGTCACTACATGACCGACTACATCGGCGACGACGGATGGTTGGTGTCGCAGTCCTCGGAGATACGCAAGTTCAACTACATCGGCGACACCCACGTGCTGACGGGCGAGGTGGTCGACAAACGGCAGGAGGACGGTCGCTGCGTCGTGGATATCGAAATGCGTGGCACGAACCAGCGGGACACGGTGACGTGCCCGGCCAAGGCGACCGTCGCCCTGCCGAGCCGGGCCCATGGGCCCGTCCGCCTGCCGGATCCTCCCGCTGACCTGGCGGCGCAAGCCGTGCAGATGCTGGAGCGCCATCACGAGATCGTCGCCGAACGCAAGGCGGGCGGCGCCGACTGAGAGGGGTCTCGGCGGTTGTCTCCGCCCTGGGAGCAACGGCCCGGCGTCGAGGGATCTTCGGGTGTTCTTACGCGGTCTTGGTCGTACCCACAGAGTTCCGGACCAGAGTGCACGGATGCGCAAAGTCAGAGGCGGGGCGAGGCGGAGGCGGAGGCGGCGCCGTCGCCGCCGCCGGCGTCCTGTGCGCCGTTGCAGCAACAGTGGCCGTCTGGAGCGGGCCCTTGGCCTCGGCGTCGGCCGACCTGCACGTATCGGCTGGAGCGGCCGTCTCACACCTGCACCCTGCGTCAACCACCACTGCCGGGTCGAAGGCCACCAAGGGGTAGCCGGTGCGCCGCGTGGGAGGTCAGCCGCCGCCCGAACCCGTGTCCTCTTCCCGCTTCCGTCCCATCCGCTGGGCCAGCGCCTGGCCCGCCGCGCGCTGGTTCTCGGACTCATGCGCGAACAGCCAGCGCCTGCGTTCCACCTCGTCCTCCGCCGCATTGAGATCTGCCTTGACCAGCGCGAGGACGCTCGCCGGTGTCTGCACGAGCTGTCTCGCCACACCGGCCGTATAGGCGCGCAGCTCCGTCGGCGGCACGACGGCGTGCACCATGCCGAGCCGGAGCGCTTCGGGAGCGGCGATCTTCTCGTTGAGCAGGTAGAGGCGCCGAGCCAGGCCCGTCCCGCCGATGCGCGTCCAGAAGAAGGAGCCGCCGTAGTCGCCCGCCAGGCCGTTGGGCGAGAAACCGGCCGAGAAGACGGCGTCCTCCGACGCGAAACGAAGGTCGCATGCGGCGGCGAGGCTGCAGCCGGCTCCCACGGCCGGCCCCCCGATCATGGCGATGGAGGGCTTCGGCATGAGGTGCAGGAGCATGGCCGCATGGCGGTCGTGGCGCGACAGGTCTCCGGAGAGCGCGTCGGGTGGAACGCCCTTGTCGCTGCCCGGCCCTCCCCGGCCTCCGCTCTTGACGTCGCC
The DNA here is from genome assembly GCA_963804055.1 of uncultured Acidimicrobiaceae bacterium. Lineage (GTDB taxonomy): Bacteria > Actinomycetota > Acidimicrobiia > Acidimicrobiales > RAAP-2 > Bog-473. The sequence continues at coordinate 27,596 of CAWDOU010000004.1, forward strand.
CCCCGAACAGAACCCACCGTGGGCACCTTCGGGGGCGGCACCGGTGAGAACGACCACCTTCACGCCCGGGTCGTCGGCCATCCGTTGGACCGCCTCGTCGAGGGCGGCGATGAGCTCGCCGTTGAGCGCGTTGCGTCGGGCAGGCCGGTTCAGCGTGATCGTCCCCACCCGGTCCACGATGTCGGTGAGGATCGCCGGTTCACTCTCGCTGCTCCCCGTCGAAGGCTCTGCCACGCGTGTCTCCTCAGTTGTCCGCCGGGGCAATTCAGTATACTGAACAGGGCAGTGGATCCCGCCGGCACGTGCCGGCCACGGGAGCGTACGTCCGAGCCGCCGTCTTTGGGTCGTCCCGACGCGACGGCCATACTGAGCGGGCCTCACCCCGTGCGGCCGAGGCCAACGCGATCTGCGAGAGAAAGGTTGTCGCCTGATGACGGACACTGCGGCGGAGGCGCCGGCTGAGCCGGTTCTCGTCAAGGAACGGCGGGGGGCGGTGGAGGTGCTGCGGCTCAACCGACCCGAGGCCCGCAACGCGTTGAACCCCGAACTCTTGTCGGCCATCGGTCTCGCCATGCTCGACGCCGAGAAGGATCCCGACGTGCGCGCCGTGGTGCTGACCGGGACGGGCGACCGCGCCTTTTGCGCCGGCATGGATCTGCGCGGCTTCGCCGAGGGCAGCTCCGGTGGGATCAGCGGCAATCCCGATGCCATGCGCGGCTTCGTGCGCTTCACCAGCGGGGAGATCGGGGTCCCGATCGTCGGAGCGGCCAACGCCACCGCCGTGGCCGGCGGATTCGAGCTCCTGCTGGGATGCGACGTGGTGGTCGCCTCGGACGCGGCGCTGTTCGGCGTGCCCGAGGTCAAGCGGGGGCTCTTCGCCGCCGGCGGCGGCGTCTTCGTCAGTACGCGGATCCCCCTCGCCGTGGCGCTCGAGCTCACCCTCACGGGCGACTCCATCGACGCGGGACGGGCGCTCTCCCTGGGCCTGATCAATCAGGTCGTCCCTCCGGCCGAGGTGCTCGACGCCGCCGTCGCGCTGGCCGAGCGGATCGCCAAGAACGGCCCGCTCGCGCTGAAGGCCACGAAGCAGATGGTGCGGACGGCGTCGACGGATCTCGAGCGGGCCAAGGTGCTTGCGTCGGAATGGCAGCCCAAGGTGTTCGGCAGTGAGGACGCCAAGGAGGGTGCGACGGCCTTCATTGAGAAGCGCGATCCCGTGTGGAAGGGACGCTGAGCCGGAGCGTCAGGGGGTACCGGCTCCGGGCCCAGCCCGAGAATCGGTCGGCGGCGGGACCGCGTCCCGAGCTTCGGGCTGCGGCCGCTCCAGTGGCACCGTGACGCGGGCGACCACGACGTCGTCGCGGTTCCGCAGCGCAGCCGAGAGCACCAGGTCGATCTGGTTGTGGAGGATCCGGTAGCGCAGCCTGGTGGGGCGGACAATGGGTATGAGGACGACGAGCTGGTCGTCGGGGTGCGCGGCGCGCAGCTCGTCGATGAAGGCGACGATGGGTTGGACGACGGAGGCGTACTCGGTGTGCAGCACCTTCAACGGAATGCCGCAGTTCCACCTGTTCCAGTGGTCGAAGAAATGCTCGGCCTGGGTGGCGGCGCCCTCGTCGGCTCCTTCGAGAATGACCGTCACCGCAATGACTTCCTGACCCAGTGACTCGGCTTCGCTCAGGGCGTGCTCGGTGAGCCGGGAGATGCGGTTGACCGGCACGACCACAATGGTGCGCTTGGGTGCGGGCCGGCCCGGGTCCTCGTCGAAGCGGAGCTCCTTGGCGGAGCGCTCGTAGTAGGCGTGGATGCGCAGGAACAGCCAGATGAAAGCCGGGATTGCGATGACCACGACCCAGGCGCCCTCGGTGAACTTGGAGACGAGGAAGACGATGGTGGCGATGGCAGTGATCACGGCGCCGAAGCCGTTGATGCTGGCGCGCCGGCGCCAGTGCGCCGGGCGCTCGCGCCGCCAGTGGACGACGAGCCCGGCTTGGGAGAGCGTGAACCCGATGAACACCCCGATGGCGAAGAGGGGGATGAGTGTGTTGGTGTTGCCGCCGACGGCGATCAGCAGCGCACCGGCCAAGACCGTGAGCACGAAGATGCCGTTGCCGAAGGTCTGCCGGTCGCCCCGGATGGTGAAGAGGTGCGGGAGGTAGTTGTCCCGGGCGACCAGGCTGGCCAGGACGGGCAGGCCGCCGAATGAGGTGTTGGCGGCCAGGGCGAGGACGACCGTGATGGTGATCGAAATGATGTAGTACGCCCAACCGCGCCCGACGGACATCGCCATGATCTGGCTCAGCACGGTCTGCCCGGACCGGGGGCCGATGTGCCAGCGCTTGGCCAGGACGGCCAGGCCGAGCAGCATGGCGCCGAGGATGAGGCCGAGGAGCACTTCGGTCCGCTTGGCCCGGAGGGTCCGGGGCTCCCGGAACAGCGGCACGCCGTTGGCGATGGCCTCCACGCCGGTCAGCGCGCTGCATCCGGCCGAGAACGCCTTCAGGACGAGCAGGAAGGTCACGGCCTTCAGCCCCGTCGTCGGCAGCTGGGATGTGCCGAGCTGCGACTCGTTGAGCCCGAGTGGATGGATGAGGCCGATCGCAATGATGGCCAGCAGGCCGACGATGAAGAGGAGCGTCGGCAACAGGAAGGCGCGCGCCGTCTCGCCGAGCCCACGGAGGTTCAGGACCATGATGAAGAGAAGGATCCCGAGACAGAGCGGGATCGTCGCCCCGTCCAGGCCCGGGAAGGCGGACTGCAGGGAGGCCACACCCGCGGCGATGGAGACCGCGACCGTCAGCGTGTAGTCGACGACCAGCGAGGCGGCAGCGACGAGGCTCACGTGTGCGCCGAAGTTGGCCCGCGACACGGCGTAGGCGCCGCCACCCATCGGGTAGGCGTCGATCACCTGCCGGTACGAGAACACCAGGATGGCCAGCAGCCCGACGATGGCGATCGTGATCGGCAGCACCAGGTGCAGCGCCCCGGCACCGGCCACCGCCAGGACGAGGATGATGGCTTCCGGTCCGTAGGCGACGGACGTCAGCGCGTCGAGCGAGAGGGCCGAGAGCCCCTCGACGGGGGTGATGCGATCCTTGCCGCCGCCCAGTGCAGATTTCGGTGGGCCGATCAGAAGGTTCCAGACGCCGGAGACCCGGCCGCCATGGGCGTCAGCGTCAGCCATAGCCGCACTCTAGAAGCAGGCAGCCGGCGCGTCGGGTACGTGGGGACCGTCTGTCGGGACGCACCCCTGTGCATAGGATCGGGCGCCGTCCGCACCGGTCGGCACCGGAGTACGAGGAGGGATCGCCGCGTGGAACTGTGGGAGCTCATCGCCCGCGAGGGATGTCGGGACACGCTGGCCCAATACACGCACAGCGGTGACCGGTACAACCTCGAGGATTTCGCGGGCGCCTTCTGCGAGGACGGGGTGCTCGAGATCCGCGGGGCTGAGCCGCTCCAGGGCCGGGCCGCCATCATGGCGCGCTTCGGTGGCACCTCCGCTGCGACCGAGGCGCAGACTGATGCGGCGAAGCAGCGCGATGCAGGCGGCCCGCGCCGGATCGTGCGCCACAACGTCACGAACATCAGGTTCGAGTCGCTTCGGCCCGACGAGGCGGTGGTGGCCAGCTACTTCACGGTCATCACGCACATCGGCCTCGACCACATGGGTCGCTACCGTGACCGCTTCGTCCCCGTCGGCGACCGCTGGCTGATCGCCCACCGCTTCGTCTCGACCGACTGGCGGTCCCCGGAGACCATCTTCGGGGGCTAGCGACGCGCAGGCTCCGGCGAGACCGGCCAAGAACACCGGGGCTAGGACGGGTGGTCCAACGGAAGCAGGATCCGGTGGCGCAGCGTCGTAGGTGGAATCAGCGGGGCCGCCTTGTTCACGGCGTCGTTGACGACCGACTGGTCCACGGCTGAGCCCACACGGACGGCCACCGATTGGGCGCGGGACTTGATCCAGCTCACGATCGCGCTGGCCGAGATCCCCACCGTCGCCAAGGCGGCGAGCACGGCACGGGACTGACTGGAGAAGTAGGTCAGCGAGACGGCGAGCACGGCGGCCAGCACGGCCGCAGTGGCGAGCTCCCACCCGAAGGCCTTGATGATCGGCCGCGGGTCACGGGCCACCGCCTCCAACTTGGAGGGCTCGACCAGCGTCCTCGGGTCGCGCCCCGTCACGAGGAGATCACGCCAGATCCGTGCCTGCCCTTCCATGATGCCGAGATCGTCGAGTGTGACCTTGATGGTCTTGGACTGGACGACCTTCCCCCACGCCTCGACGCTGGCGATGACGGCGGGCGCGGTGTAGGGGTTGAAGACGGGGGCCAGGCGCAGCGAGAGCTCGCGCAGCGCCTCGACCCGGCCCTCGCCGAGGTAGAACGACCACTGTTCTTGGAGCTGTTCGTCGGTGGTGACGTTCATCGCCCCCCAGTAACACTCCGAAAGGCCCCGACCCAGTTCATAGGAGCTCGCGGTGCCGAAGTTCCCCGCGGCCAACTGGTCCTGGAGGGCCTCGTCCCAGGCCCACAGGAACCACTGCACCTTGAGCCACCATCCGGCCTGGTCCGCGGGCTCGCCCGTGGGGATGGGCCTGGTCGTCAGCGTCGCGTCGAGCTTGTCGTACTCCTTGGTGTCCCCGGAGTAGATGAGCCGGGAAACCAGGAAGCGCAGCATGTCCGGTGTCTGCACGGTGGCGCCTCCCGTAGGCACCGGGCCCCACTCGTCACGGCTGCTGAGCGTCTTGATGTCGATCGTGAGGAGATCGAGCTCGCCGAGGGTGGAGAGGATCTTCGTGGCCTCGATCTGGCCCTCCACCGGGCTGCGCTCGTTGGCCGCCTCGAGGAGGAGCGTCGGGGGTGGCTGCGTGCCGGCGACGCGGGACTTGTACTGGCACTGCGGGTCGAGACGGCCCCGGAGCTCGGCCAGGATCCAGCCCATGCGCAGAGCCTGGGCCGCATCGTCCGGGGAGACGGTGAACGCAGTGGTCGGCTTCGCCAACGCGGTCGTCGCCTTCCCCGAAGTGTCCGTCATGGCGCCCTCCGGATCCGCCGGCGCTCCAACGCGCCGGACATCGCCGCGCACCAGCGTAGGACCCGGCCCCCGCCCGGGGGTGGACCAGGGCGGCGCGCCGGTTCGCGTCCCGGGTAGCTAGTTGATGAGCGGGTCGCGCGGGAGACCGAGGATCCGCTCCCCGATCTGGTTCCGCTTGATCTCGGAGGTGCCACCGGCGATCGACATGCCCCGGTGCATGAGCACCATGGCCGACACCATCGCTCCGACACCATCGCTGAAGAGGGCGCCCGGGCCGCTGACGGCGACCGTGATGGCCGACGCTTCGTGGCCGATCTCCGACAGCACGAGCTTGGTGACGTTGCCCTCGGGGCCGGGTCCGCCACCGATGAGGGCGCGGTGGGCCGTGCGCATGTTGAGCAGCGCCATGGCCTCGGTCTGCGCAATGTAGCGGCCGATACGCCCGGCACCGCCGGGCAGGCGCTCGGGGTGGGCATCGAACGCCGGGATCACCGCGCCGGCCGGCGTGGCCTGCCCGCCCTGGCCGCCGCCGATGGAGACGCTCTCGTTGCCGAGCGTGGCGCGGGCCACCGTCCACCCGCCGTTGACCGGGCCGACGACGTCGTCGTCGGGCACGAAGACGTCGTTGAAGAAGACCTCGTTGAACTCCGACTGCCCCGTGGTCATGCGCAGCGGGCGCACCTCGACGCCCTCGGCATGCATGTCGATCACCATGGTCGTGATGCCCTTGTGCTTGGGCGCCTCGGGGTCGGTACGGATGGTGGCCAACCCGAAGCTGGCGTAGTGCGCGCCGCTCGTCCAGACCTTCTGGCCGTTGACCAGCCACCCGCCGTCGACGCGCGTGCCCCGCGTCTTGACGCCGGCGGCGTCGCTCCCGGCCTCGGGCTCGCTGAAGAGCTGGCACCAGATGACGTCCTGGCGCAGCGCGGGCAGCACCCAGCGCTCCACCTGATCCTCGGTGGCGTTCTGGATCAGCGTGAGAATGACCCAGCCCGTGATGGAGTACTGGGGCCGCCGCACGCCGGCGGCCGCGAACTCCTGCTCAATGACGAGCTGCTCGACCGCGCCGGCGTCCCGGCCCCAGGGCTTGGGCCAGTGGGGCATGACGTAGCCCGTCTCAATCATGGCGTCGCGCTGCGCCGCGGCGTCGAGCCCCTGCATGCGCTGCGCGAACTCGCGCACCTCGTCGCGCATCGGCTCGGCCTCGGGTGGCAGGTCGATGGTGCGTGTGCGTGCGGTGCCGGCCCGGACGAGGTCGGTCACCTCACGGGCGGCCGCCTCGCCGTCGACGAACGCCTCGAGCGCGGTGGCCCGGCGGAGATACAGGTGCGCGTCGTGCTCCCAGGTGATCCCGATGCCGCCGTGCACCTGGGTGTTGAGCTGTGCGCACTCGTCGCCCGCGGCCAGGGCCAGCGCGGCGGCGATGGCGGCGGCGTAGGTGAACTGGTCGGCGCCTTCGTGCGCCGCGCGCGCCGCGTCCCAGACGGCACCCGTCGCCAGCTCCGAGGCGACCAGCATGTTGGCGCAGTGGTGCTTCACGGCTTGGAACGTCGCGATGGGCCGCCCGAACTGCACGCGCACCTTGGCGTAGGCGGCGGCCTGCTCGGTGCACTCGTTCGCGACGCCCGTCGCCTCGGCGGCCGCGATGAGCCGGGCCAGATCGATCAGGGCCCGCCGACCACCGGCGAGCAGGTCGGCCGGCGCCCCGTCGAGCGTCACCCGCGCCGCGCGCCGCGTCGGGTCGAGGTTGGCCGGCACGTCCACGTGCACGCCGCCGGCCGACACGTCGACGACGATGACGTCGTCGCCCGCGGGGAGGACGAGGATGTGGGCGAGGCCGCCGCCCAGGACCGCCGGAACCGATCCGGCGGCGCGACCGTCGGCCACCGTGACGTCACCGTCGAGCGCCATGCCGGCCAGGACGGACCCGTCGGCCAGACCGGGCAGCAGCCGGGCCGCCACCTCGTCGGAGCCGGCGGCGTCAATGACCGCGCTGGCGATCACCGTGGGGACGAAGGGCCCGGGCGTCAACGCCCGGCCGAGCTCCTCGACGACGACGACCAGCTCGGGCAGGCCGAAGCCCGAGCCGCCGCGCTCCTCGGGCAGGTGCAGGCCCAGCCAGCCCAGGTCGGCGATGTCGCCCCAGAACGCAGGCAGGGTCTCGGTCTCGGCGTCGAGCAGGGCCCGGGCGGCCCCTCGGGAATCGTGCTTGGCCAGGAAGTCCGAGGCCGTCTGGCCCAGGGTCCGGTGGTCTTCGGTGATGGCGATCGGCATGGCAGAAAGAGTATCCTCTATTGTCGGTGGGGAACCAGGCCACCCTGCCACTGCAGGGCGACGCAGCGCCAACAGTCGCCCGGTGGATCAGCTCCCGGCAGGGTGCTCCCCACGCGCCGCGTGGCGCGCCGCCACGTCTTCGGGGTCGCGACTCCCGGCGGGCACGTCCTCGTCGTCCTGCAGCACGCCGGCCAGCATGTCGGCCGCCGAACCGGGGAGGAGGAGCTGCTCCTGATAGATGGTGGCGCCGAGCGCGCCGCTGCGGTCCCGCAACGAGCCGTGGTAGGCGCCGCGCGCGCTGCGTGCCTTGACCGGTCGCAGGTCGACCAGCACCCACTCGTCGGCACGGATGTCCTCTTGGAACCACACGGAATGGTCGATGGAGGGGCCACCCCGCCCGACGAGCTTGCGGTCCTGCTGGCCGAAGCCCGTCCCGAGGTCGGACAGATAGGTGAGTCCGGCCCGGTGCAGGAGCGGATCGTCCCCAAGCGAGACGGCGGACTTGACCCACAGGCAGTCGGTGAACACGCCCTTGAGGAAGTCGGTCGGTGTCACGGGACGCACGTCGAGCAGCGGGTTCCACCCGCCGTTGGCGATGTCGTCCGGCGGGGGCACATCCCGGCGGGGCGCGTCGTCGAACCGGGTGCCGTCGCTCTCCACGTGGAACGACGTCACCATGGAGAAGATGACTTCACCGTCCTGAATGGCCACCACACGCCGGGCGGAGAAGGAGCGCCCGTCCCGGTCCCGGTCCACCTCCAGAATGACGGGGATGTCGCTCCGGCCGGCCCGGAGGAAGTAGCCGTGGAACGAGTGCGGCAGCCGGCCCGGCTCGACCGTCGCCGCGGCAGCCAGGAGACATTGCGCCGCCACCTGCCCGCCGAAGAGGGTGCGACGGGGGCCGTAGTTGGCGTTGCGACCGCGGAACAGGTCCTTGTCGACCCGCTCCAGGGTGAGCAGGGAGCGCAGATCGGCGGCCAGGTCCATGCTCAAGCCTGCGCAGGGCGGCGGCCCCAGGGCAAGTGGACCGGTCTGCCGCCTACTGCGCTAGACAGGCGAGCGATGCCCAGGGACATCAGAGAACTGCTCGACGATCCCGACGCGTACGCCGCCGAGCTGCGCCGGCGCTGGGGCGGCTTGCTGAGCTACCGCTACATCGGCCGGCAGTGGTCGTCCATGGACGTCGGACCCGCCGACGACACCGTCACGATCCGCCGCGACATGCGCAGCCCCACGGGTGCCATCCTCCTCGCCGTCCTGGGCATCGCCGCGCCCGAGGGCGGTGGCAGGAGCGACTTGGAGGCGGTGCCAAACCCGGTGATCCACTCCTGCCAGGTCCTCGATCCGGGACGGGACGTCCGCCGCATCGCGGTGGAGTCCGAGGTCGTCAAGCAGGGCAGGCGGATGGGCTTCAGCCGTTCGCGCATTGTCGATGCCGACCGGCCGAACCGGGTGCTGGCGCTGACGCAGGGTCAGGGTGTGAGCATCGGCACGCCGCCCGCCGGGCTCGACAAGATGCAGGTCGAGCCGATCATCGTCGAGGACGGCCCCGATCTTCCTCCCCTGTGGCAGGTCTTCGGCGCCGCACGCCGCGCCGACGGTCACTGGGCGTTGCCGGTGCTCTCGTCGGAGGTCGCCTCGCCCGACGCGGCGTTGCACCTCGGCCCGCAGTTCATCCTGTTGGAGACGGCGGCCTTGGACGCGGCCGCCGGCGCACCGGTCGCCACAGCCGATCGCGTCGAAGCGCTCTCCTCGCACGTGATGTTCCTCGCCCGGGGCAAGGTCGGTCCTTTCCGCGCCGACACGGAGACGATCAGCGGGCCCGACGGGAGGCGACGGCGACGGCGACGGCGATGGCGGTGCGGGTCGTCCTTCATGACGAAGGCGACGGGGACCGCGCCGTGACCGCAGCTTCCTACCAGTTCCGGTTGGTGACGTAGCGAGCGGCGGCTCTGGTCGGACGCGCCGAGCTGATGCCGTCAGCCTGCCGCGTTCCGTCCGGCGCCACGCCGGTCGTCCCGGACCGCCCGGACCCACTCGGCCCACGTCTCGATACGGCGCCAGAACAGCTCCCGCGTCCCCGCGAAGTTGTGCATGTGTGCCATGCGCGGGCACACGAAGAGGTCGACACTGGCCGCCGACTCGTACGCCCGCGGCTCCCCCCGCGGATCGACAAGGACGTCGCGCTCGCCCAACGCGACGAGGACGGGCGCTCGGATGGCGGCCGCCTCGGCCAGCGTGGAGCCGGGCGCCAGGCACCACAGGACAGCCGTGCCCGGGATGGTGGCGGATCCCCACGGCGGAAGGTGGCCGTGCCGGGCGGGGTAGTCCTCCATGTCCCGCCGCACGACGGCCGGGTCGACGTCGTCGAAGTGGAAGGGCCATGCCATCGGTTGCGCATCGGGTGGCAGCGCCACCGCCGGCTCCGCGCCCGCCCGTTCCGCCGCCTCCGCCAGCGCCGGCCCGTTGGTCAAGATGCCTTCGGAGAGCTGCGTGTCGCGCGGGACCCAGGGGAAGGTGAGGGGCGGCGAGCCCGGAGCGGTCGGCGGCTGCGTCCGCAGCGGGCTGTAGCCGAGGATGCCGACCCCGTCGTACCCGTGGTGCCGTCCCTGCTGCACGATGGTGAAGGCACCACCCATCGACTGTCCGATGCCGATGGTGAGCGCGTCGGCCACCGGGTCGAGCCGGTCCATGAGGGTGCCCGCCGCCAGCTGCTGCCTCACTTCGGCCTCGGCGGCCTCACTGGCCGCGATGACGGGTGCGAACGTCAGCCGATCGGAATCGTGCAGCGAGCTCTCGCCCACGCCGAGGTGGTCGACGGAGACGAAGATCCACCCGCGTTCCGCGTGCCAGCTGGCCTGGGCGCCGGGTCCGGGACCGGGCAGGTCCTCGGTGTAGTACCCGCGGCTGTAGCCGGCTCCCGGCTTGGCGAAGCAGACCACGGGCGCATCCGGGAGCGGCGCCTCGGGCGCGGTGACGGTGAGCGCGATATGGGCCGGCTCTCCCAGTCCGGCTGCCTCCGTGACGTCGATCCGCAGGTCGACCGACCGCACCGGTGTCACGACGTCCCCTCGCTCCTGTCCGTCCTGCTCCGACGCCCGGTCGTCCCTACTTGGGGGCGAAGCGCGTGCCGGCGTCGAGCCGGATGCACAGACCGTTGAGCATCGGGTTCTCCACGATCGCCACGGCGAGCTTGCCGTACTCTTCGGGCCGGCCCAGCCGCTTGGGGAACGCTGCGTCCTTGGTCAACGTGGCGGCGAACTCGTCGGGGATGCCCTCGGTGAGGCCGGTGGCGAAGAGGCTCGGCGCGATGGCCATGGCGCGGATGCCCAGGCTGCCCAGGTCCCGGGCCATGGTGAACACCATGCCGACGATGCCCGACTTGGCGGCGGCGTAGGCCACCTGGCCGATCTGCCCTTCGTAGGCGGCGATGGAGGCGGTGTCGATCATGACGCCGCGCTCGCCGTCCTCCGGGTCGTTGGTCGACATGTGGAAGGCCTGCAGGCGGTTGAGGTTGAACGTACCGATCAGGTTCAGCTCGATGGTCTGGCGGAAGGTGTCCAGCGGGTGCGGGCCGTCCTTGCTCAGCGTGCGCTTGGCGGCGCCCCCGCCGGCGGTGTTCACCGCGATGTGCAGCCCTCCGAGTGCATCGACCGCGTCGGCCAGAGCGGTCTCGGTCTGGACCTCATCGAGGATGTTCACCTCGTGGAACGTGCCCCCGAGCTCCTTGGCGACTTCGGCTCCGGCGGTGTTCGGCAGGTCGAGGATGGCGATGTCGGCGCCCTTCTCGCGCAGCAACTCGGCTGACGCCTTTGCCATTCCCGACGCGCCACCGACGATGACGGCTTTCTTGCCCTGAATCTCCACGAGGTGTTCCTCTCCATTTGCTCCGACCCAGCTGCCTGCCGGCTGTCGGATTGTCTGTAGTCGATTTGGTCGTGTGTGATGCTGTCGGCCGCGCGCCCAGGCCGCAAACCGGAACGTGCGATAGAAAAGGATACTCTTTATTCCGACCGACCACTCCGTCTGGGGGATCAATGGACCGCGAGACCATCCTGTTCGAGGTTGCCGACAACATCGCAACCATCACGCTGAACCGGCCGGACAGCCTGAACTCCTTCAACAACGCCATGGCTGCCGACATGCAGTGGGCCTGGGAGACCGTGCGGGACACGGACGAGATCTACTGCGTGGTGCTCCAGGCGAACGGCGACCGGGCCTTTTGCACCGGCGTGGACATCGGGGGAGGGGAGCTGTGGTTCATGAAGGAGAACTCCTGGAACAGCTTCGACCCCGGCGAGACACTGAGCCCGAAGCTGCACCACAAGGTGTGGAAGCCAGTGGTCACCGCGGTGCACGGATTCTGCGCCGGCGGGGCCCAGTACTTCTTGAACGAATCGGACATCATCATCTGCTCCGAGGACGCACTGTTCTTCGATCCCCATGCCAATGTCGGGATCGTCAGTTCGCTGGAGCCCGTCGGCATGCTGCACCGCGGCGTGCCGCTCGGGGACGTCCTGCGCTGGGCGCTCATGGGGAACGAGGAGCGCATCACGGCCGAGACGGCGCTGCGCCTCGGCCTCGTGACCGAGATCGTGACGCGCGACGCCCTGCGGGACCGGGCTCGCGAGATCGCACTGTCGATCGCGCGGCGCAATCCCAAGGCGATTCAGGGAACGATCCGGGCCATCTGGGAGTCGCTGGACCTGACCCGGACGGCCGCTTTGCAGAACGGCTTCTCCTACACGCTGATCGGCAACTACCCGTCGAATCCACCCGCGCCGCGGGACAAGTCCGAGACCAAGTACCGCTGACCCCTGCTGGCTCCGGACCTGAACTCCCAGCAGGCGCGGCTTTCTGAGGATCGACAGAATTCTTCGCTCATCACCGAGACGGAGAGAGTCGTCGAATTGCACCAGACTGTCGTGACAACGCGCCGGGCGGACCGGGTCCGCCCTTCCTTATGCTGCACGAAGACAGGAAGACCGGGATCGCCCGGCCGGCGACGTCGAGCGAGGTCCAAGGGGGACACGTGAACATCAACGACATGGTTCTGGTCAGCGTCGACGACCACGTGGTCGAGCCGCCGGATCTCTTCAAGGATCGCCTGCCCAAGAAGTACGCCGACCTGGCTCCACAATTCCTCACCAAGGAAGACGGGACCAACGTCTGGAGCTACGAGGGCACCGAGATCGGCAACGTCGCCCTCAACGCCGTGGCGGGCCGGCCCAAGGACGAGTACGGCATTGAGCCCACCTCCTTCAGCGACATTCGCCCCGGCTGTTACGACGTGAACGAACGGGTGAAGGACATGAACGCCAACGGCGTGCTCGGCGCGCTCTGCTTCCCGTCCTTCCCGCAGTTCTGCGGCCAGCTCTTCGCCCGGACCGAGGACAAGGACGTGGCGCTGGCCATGATCCAGGCCTACAACGACTGGCATGTCGACGAATGGTGCGGCTCGCACCCCGGGCGCTTCATTCCGCTCGCCCTGCCGGCCATCTGGGACCCCGAGGTCATGGCAGCCGAGGTCCGGCGGATGGCGGCCAAGGGTGTCCACGCGGTGACCTTCTCCGAGAACCCCTCCAAGCTCGGCTGGCCCAGCCTGCACTCCGACCACTGGGACCCCTTCTGGGAGGCCTGCAGCGACGAGCGGGTCGTGGCCTGCATGCACATCGGCTCGTCCTCGCAGATGGTGATCACCTCACCCGACGCCCCCATCGACTGCCTGATCACACTGACACCCATCAACATCGTCCAGGCCGCCACGGACCTCATCTGGTCGTCGGTCTTCCGTCGTTTCCCCGATGTGCGGGTGGCCCTGTCCGAGGGCGGGATCGGTTGGATCCCGTACTTCCTCGAGCGCATCGACTACCAGTACAAGCAGCACCACACCTGGACCGGCCAGGACTTCGGGGAGAAGCTGCCGAGCGAGGTCTTCGACGAGCACGTGCTGACGTGCTTCATCGATGACCGCTTCGGAGTGGCGAGCCGCGAGTTCCTGAACATGGACAACGTGATGTGGGAGTGCGACTACCCGCACTCCGACTCGACCTGGCCGTTCTCTCCGGAGGAACTGGGTCTGTATCTCGAAGGCGTCAGCGATCACGACATCGATCGCATGACGCATCGCAACGCCATGCGCCACTTTGCCTACGACCCGTTCTCAGTCCTCGGGGGACGCGAGAAGTGCACGGTCGGGGCCCTGCGGGAGCACGCGGCCGGCCACGACGTGTCGGTGCGCTCGACGAGGCCCAAGGACAAGGTCACGGGCGTGATCAAGTCCTCCGACCTGAGCAAGGCCGTCAAGCGCACGCCGGCTCCCGCGCACTAATTCTTCCGGCACGCGGATCAATGCCAGCCCTGCCAACGCCAAGCAGACCAACTCCAGTCGCGTGAGCGGCCCGCTCGACGGCATCCGGGTTGTCGAGCTCGGGGTGTGGGTCGCCGGGCCGGGGGCCGGAGGGATCCTGGCCGACTGGGGGGCCGACGTCGTCAAGGTCGAGCCGCCCGAGGGCGACCCGTGCCGGACATTCCTCAACGTCCTGGGCGGTGATCTGCCGTCCAACCCCGTGTTCGAGCTGGACAACAGGGGCAAGCGCGCCATTGCCCTCGATCTCTCGAACGAGCGCGGCATCGAACTGGCGCATCAGTTGGTGGCCGAGGCGGATGTCTTCCTGACGAACTTGCGTCCGGCTGCCCTGGCGCGCATCGGACTCGGCCCGGACCAGGTGCACGAGCGCCATCCCAGCCTCGTCTACGCCATCATCACCGGCTACGGCCTGGAAGGTCCCGAAGCGGACCGTGGTGCCTACGACGTCGCCGCCTTCTGGTCGAGGGCAGGGATCGCCGAGGCATTGCGTGCCCCCGGCGGGCCGCTTCCTTTCCAGCGCGGCGGCATGGGAGACCACTCGGCCGCCATGACCTGCGCCGCCATGATCAGCGCCGCACTGGTCGAGCAAACCCGTACCGGTCGCGGTCAGGTCGTTTCCACCTCCCTCATGCGCCAGGGCTGCTACACCATCGGTTTCGACCTCAACATCATGCTCATGTGGGGCCGCTCGCTCGACGTCGGGGTGCGCGAGACGATGTACAGCCCGGTCGTGAACAACTACACGGCCGGCGACGGCCGCCCCTTCTGGATCGTCGGCCTGGAGGGCGACCGGCACTGGCCCGCCCTGGCCCGAGCCGTCGGGCATCCCGAATGGCTCACCGACGAGCGCTTCGCCACCCTCACCAGTCGGGCCATCAACGCCCGCGAGCTCATCAGCCTGCTCGACGAGATCTTCGCGTCCCGGCCGCTCGACGAATGGGCCGTGGCGTTCGACGCCGAACCCGAGCTCTTCTGGAGTCCGGTGAACACGATTGAGGGCGTGATCTCCGACGAGCAGTTCCTGGCGGCGAAGTCCGTGGTCGATGTGCCCGACGAGCAGAGCAGCATGCCCATGCTGGCGACACCGGCCGACTTCGACGGCGAGCCGCCCCGCCCCCGGTTCCGGGCCCCGCACGTCGGGGAGCACACCCGCGACATCCTGGCCGAGCTCAGGGTTCCCGCCGCCGAGATCGACGCGTTGGTCGCATCCGGGGTCGCCGTTGCGGAGGCTACAGGCGGCGCCTGACCCGACGGCGGCGGCGAAAGGAGCCGCTGAGTGAGACCTGCTACGACGCCGCCGCCGAGACCGCCGCCGCGGCCTCCAGGTAGGGCCAGGCAACGTCGCGCGGGATCCCACCGACCAAGGGCTGGAGACCGAGCGGGTTGCCGGCCCCCACGAGCTCCCGGGCCTCGGACGGGGTGATGATCTGGTAGGCGCCCTTCTCGGCGGCCAGTGCCGCGACGGTCGGCGCCCGCGAGATCGACACCGTGCCCTCCCTGTGCGCGTTCCACTGTGAGTAGCTGAGGGCGTCGAGGAGCAGGTACTCGCCGATCTCCGCCCATGCCCGTTCGGGGTCGTCCGCGACGAAGACCGTGTTGGGCACGCCGGGCGGCGCGAAGAACGCGCCGGGTGCGTTGGCGCCCCCCTCGGCGCGATAGGCGCTCTCCAACGTGCTGTCGTGGGACTCGGCCATGAACATCAGGCCGAGTCGGCCCGCTCGTCGCGCTGCCACTTCGGTACCGCCCCCATAGGCCAACATCGGTCCGCCGGGTGTGAAGGGGAGCGGTGTGATCCTGACTGCCCGACCGTCGACGTCGACCTGCTCCCCCGACCACAGGCGCTGCAGCAAACCGATGCGTTCCTCGACAAGGTGGCCGCGGCCGCGGCGGTCGACGCCGAACATGTCGAATTCCTCGTCGCGGTAGCCGATCCCGACCACGTAGGACACGCGGCCCCGGCTGATCAGGTCGACCACGGCGAGATCCTCGGCGAGCTTCACGGGCTCGTACAACGCGAGGAGAAGCGCGGCGACGGTGATGGGCAGCGTGCTCGTCCTCGCCGCGATGGCGGACGCCAGTGGGACGGGCGACGGCAGGTACCCGTCGTCGGCTCCGTGATGCTGGCTGAGGATGGCCGCCAGCGCGCCCTTGTCCTCGGCCCATGCGCACATGTCGATGGTCGCCGCGTAGAGGTCGGCGCGAGCGGCCGGATCGGCGGTCGCCGACCGCTGGGAGAAGCGCATCGTGAACATGGGTGATGCGTAGCACGGGCCCTCCGAAGCCTCAAGCCTCGGCGACGCCGTATCCTCGGTGCCGCCGCCTGAGCGGCGCCGACCCAGGGAGGATCATCGTGGCCACGACACGAGAGACAGCGTTTCGGGAGATGCCGGGCGCCGCGCCGGACGTCATGCGGGACTACGACCTGGCCACGCTCGGGTACGAGGAGACCGAGTTCAGCTTCGAGGGGACGGCGGGCTCGTACGCGTTGCAGGGGGAGAGGGGCGAGGACGGACGGTGGGAGGTGACCCCGGCCGCCGAGGCTCCGTTCCGGACCCGCTTTGTGGTGCGGAAGCCGTCGAATCCGCTGCGGTTCAGCGGCACGGTGGTCGTCGAATGGCACAACGTCTCCGCCGGCATCGATGCCGCACCCGACTGGGGCTTCTTCCACCGCTCGTTGACCGCGGCGGGACACGCCTGGGTGGGCGTGTCGGCCCAGAAGGTCGGCATCGACGGCGGCGGCTTCGTCGAGAGCATCCATCTGAAGCTGCTGGCACCCGAGCGCTACAAGGATCTCGAGCACCCCGGCGATGACTGGTCCTTCGACATCTTCACGCAGGTCGGCCGGTTGCTGCAGCTGCCGAGTGACGAGAATCCGCTCGGCGGCCTCGCACCCACGCAGATCCTGGCGGCGGGCGAGTCGCAGTCGGCCGCCTGCCTGGTGACCTACATCAACGCCATCGACCCGCACGCGGAGCTGTTCGACGGGTTCTTCGTGCACGGCCGGCCGGCATCAGGCGTCTCCATCGACGGCGTCTTCATCCCGGCGTCGCAGCGGCTCGGCATGGAGGCGACGCGGGTGGCGATCTCGTCGCGGGGCGAGCGCATCCGCGACGACGCCCGGGTGCCCGTCCTCGTGCTGCAGAGCGAGACCGATGTCGTCCTGCTCGGAGGAGGGCTGGCGGAACAGCCCGACTCGGACCGTCTGCGGGTATGGGAGATGGCGGGCGCGGCACACGCCGACACCTACACGGTCAGCGCGGGACGGCACGACGACGGGACCTTGACGGCCCAGCGCATGGCCGAGTTGCTGCGTCCGACCAGGAACCTCATGATCGGGCAGACCGATACGCCGATCAACGCCGGCCCCCAACAGCACTACGTGGCGCAAGCGGCACTCGGACACCTGGTCCGGTGGGCGGCGGGCGGGGAGTCGCCTCCGTCCGCCCCGTCGCTCGAGCTCGACGAGGAGCGGACGGGTTACGTGCTCGACGAGCACGGCATCGCCAAGGGCGGGATCCGCACGCCATGGGTCGACGTGCCGTCCGCCGTCATGGGCGGTCTGGGTCAGAGCGGCGAGAGCTTCGCCATGCTCTTCGGCCGTACCGATCCGTTCGACGATGCCACGTTGTCGACGCTCTATCCCGGAGGAGAAGACGAGTACCTGGAGCGTTTCGGCGCGTCGCTCGATGCGGCCATCGCCGCCGGCTTCCTCCTGGAAGAGGATCGCATTGAGATCCTGGCCGTGGCGGCGCACTCCTACCCGTTGCGGCTCGCCGACGGGTGAGGCCCGCTCGAAACGCAATGCATCACCCCTAACCCCTCCGTCAGTGCCGTCGGTTGAGCCGTCGGACCTGGGAATTCCCGGTGCTCCCTCCATGCAGATGTCGACCTGAGGCTGCTGACCCGCTCTGCTAGGGTGCAAAAAAGAGGGTCCTCTTTTCCCATGGGGAGGGTGCATGGAGCAGTCAATGTTGCGCTGTGAGGGCCTGCGCAAGAGCTACGGCGACCGTGAGGCGGTCAAGGGCGTGTCCTTCTCCATCGGGATGGGCGAGTGCTACGGATTGCTGGGCCCGAACGGCGCCGGGAAGACCACCACCATCTCCATGTTGTGCGGCCTCATCATCCCTGACCAGGGAGTAGTGACCGTCGACGGCTTCGCCGGCGGCACGCTCGAGGCGAAGGCGGCGGTGGGGTACGTCCCCCAGGACCTCGCCCTCTACCCCGACCTCTCCGCCGTCGAGAACCTGACCTTCTTCGGCCAGCTCTACGGCCTGGGCGGCAAGGAGCTCCAGGGCCGCATCGGCGAGACGCTGGAACTGGTCGGGTTGGCGGATCGGGGCAAGGACCGCATCGGGACCTACTCCGGCGGCATGAAGCGACGGGCCAACATGGCGGCCGGCCTCTTGCACCGGCCCAAGCTGCTCGTCCTCGACGAGCCGACCGTGGGGGTCGACCCGCAGAGTCGCAACGCCATTCTGGAGACCGTCGGACGTCTCGGCATCGCCGTCCTCTACACGACGCACTACATGGAAGAGGCGGCGCGGCTGTGCGACCGCATCGGCATCATCGACGACGGGCGGCTGATCGCCGAGGGGACCGCCGAGGCGCTGATCGTGGCGCACGGCGGCCAGGACAAGGTGCACCTGTCCTGTGAGGCCGCCTCGCTCGACGTCCTGTCGGCGGCCTGCCTCGAGCTCCACAACGTGCACAACGTTCACGAGCACGAGGGCAACCTGGAGCTCACGACCGACCACGGGCCGGCCGTGTTGTCGGCGGTGGTGGCGGTGGCGACGAAGCACGGCGTCGATCTCACGGGCGTCGAGGTGCGCACGCCGAACCTCGAGGACGTCTTCTTGAGCCTGACAGGGAAAGAGCTCCGGGATTGATCCGCGTCATCGCGTGGAACGAGCTGCACCGCCGGCTGCGCGATCGCTCCGTCCTCATCGGATGCCTGGCGGCGCCGCTGCTCATGGCCGCCGTCCTGGGGCTGTCGTTCGCCGGCGGGGCCAACGTGGCCCCCGTGCACATCGGCGTGGCGGGGACTTCGCCCCAGATGCTCTCGGCGGCGCTGGCCGCCAGCCAGCTTCCCAGGAACGTCACGGTCACCACATTGCCCAGCCAGCAGGCGGTCAAAGACGCCGTGGCCGGTGGCGCCCTCGATGGCGGCGTGGCCGTCCTGCCTTCCCAGCTTCGCTTGCACACGCTGCTCGTCCCCATCGTCGACCCGGGCGCGACGCACACGCCGGGCTTCGACGTGGTGACCAAGGGGACGTCACCGTTGGGTGAGGAGTACGCCGAATCGGTGGCGGCTGGCATGGCCAGCGTGATGTACGCCGGCCGGGTACCCCACACGCAGGCGACGGAAGCGACGGAGGCGGACACCCCGGCGACCGTGTCCATCGACAGCCAGGACGTCGGCCACGGTGGCAAGGTCAATCTGAATTTCTTCGCACCCAATATCGCGGTCGTCTTCCTCTTCATCGGGAGTGGGCTCGGCATGCGCTCCTTGCTGATGGAACGGTCGGCCGGCACGCTGGCGCGGATCACGGCGGCACCGGTGCGGCCGACGCAGATCGTCCTCGGGAAGCTGCTGGCCATCTTCATCACCGGCATGGCGACCATCTTCGTGATCTGGGCCGTCACGACCTACGGCTTCGGAGCCGACTGGGGCAACCTGCTGGGGGTCCTGTTGATGGCCATCGGCGCCACCGCCGCCATGTGCGGTATCGGGGTGTTTCTCACATCGCTGGCCAAGACCGAGCAGCAGGCCTTCGGCATCACGCTGCTGGTCGGGCTCTTCCTGGCGCTGGTCGGCGGCAACCTGCTGCCGTCGGGCTCCTTGCCCGACGCCTTCCAGGTGTTGGCCCTGGGGACGCCGAACGGGTGGGCCCTGGTCGGGTTCGGCCGCCTGGACCAGCTCGGTGAACCGGCCAGCAGCATCATCGGGCCCTTCGTCATTCTGCTGGTGATCGCCGTGGTGGCGGGCGGCCTGGCCATGATGCGCGTGCGCAAGATGGTCGAACCCTGAGGTGTTCGCCGTCATCTGGGTCAACCTGCGTCGGGCCATGGGCGACCGCCGGCTGCTCATCGTTGGCACGCTCGTGCCGGTGGTCATCATCCTGATCACGGGGCTGCTGGAGGGCAGTCCCAAGGAGCCGATCGGCCTCTACCATCCGTCGGCGCGCCTGCTGCACCTGGCGCAGACGACGGACGGGATCAAGGTGCGGGTGGAGAACAGCCGCACGGATCTGACCGACGACATCCTGCGGGGCCGGGTGGTGGCGGGGATCGTCCAGCTGCCGGCACCCGGTGACTCGGTGCAGCGCCGAGTTCCTGGTGGAGTCGTCGACGACGGACGCCGTGCAGGCGCGCACCGATGCCGTGGCGTTGATGGACCTGATGGCGGCCGAGGGGTCGAACACGAAGTTCACCGACACGACGTTGCGGGCGACGCCGGTCGAGGCGCCGTTGAGCCCGTTCTGGTACGTGGCGCCGGCCAACCTCGTGCTGTTCATGGGTATCGCCGTGCTCGTGCTGGCGGCGGGCATGGTCGAGACCCGCCGGCTCGGAGTGCTGCAGCGCTTGTCAGCCGCGCCCGTCAAGAAACGCTCCATCGTGTTCGGTCAGATGGCCAGCATGATGGTGACCGCGGTCAGCATGGCGATCGGGCTCATCTTCGTGGGATACGTGCTGTTCCGGGTGCACTGGGGCAATCCGCTCAGCGTGTTCCTCGTGATTGTGTTCCTGGGGATCAGCATCGCGGCGCTGTCCGTCATCATCGGGACCTGGGCGCGCTCGCAGGAGCAGGCCATTGCCACAGCGGTGATCGTCGCCATCATCGCCGGCATGTTGGGCGGCTGCGTCTACCAGTTGAGCGCGGTGAGCACGACCGTGAAGGACGTGGGGCATATCGTGCCGCAGGCGTGGGCGATGGACGCGTTCGTGAAGCTGATTTCTGATCATGCGTCGTTTGGGGACACCCTGCCGGAGATCGGCGCGTTGGCGGCGTTCGCGGTGGTCCTGAGTGTGCTGGCGGTCTGGTACTACTCGCGCAAGGTGTTCTCGACGACGTAGTCGACGAGGTCGCTCGGGGTCAGCGTAGGTCGGAGCGGCATGACGCGTAGGAGGACGGACAGCTCCAGCTCGGGGGTGCGGGCGGCAGGGACGACGAGGCGTCGGGCATCAGTAATAGGTATACTGAATAGGTGTCCGGAGCCTTGAGCCCCAGGTGAAACGGCCGGTGAACGGCACGGTGACGGATCTGGCCGACCCGGTCATGTTCGTAGATCCGTTCCCACGCTACGCGGCGCTTCGCCGGGGTCCGGCCGTCTCGCCGGCGTACTCGAAGCAGCTCATGGGCGGCGCCGGGTTCATGCTCACCCGGCACGAGCACGTCCTGCTGCTGCACAACGACGTGCGCTTCTCGAGCGACCCGACCACGGGTGGGTCGGGGCTGATGATGCGGCACCTGCCCCGGATGTTCCGTCTGCTGACCAATTCCATGGTCTACAAGGACGACCCCGATCACGCCCGGCTGCGCCGGCTCGTCAACAAGGCCTTCACGCCCCGCATGGTGCAGCAG
This sequence comes from uncultured Acidimicrobiaceae bacterium, assembly GCA_963804055.1. Classification (GTDB taxonomy): domain Bacteria; phylum Actinomycetota; class Acidimicrobiia; order Acidimicrobiales; family RAAP-2; genus Bog-473. The sequence continues at coordinate 48,862 of CAWDOU010000004.1, forward strand.
ATGACGGGGGAGATCGAGCGCATCGTCGACGACCTCGTCGACGACCTCGGGCGGCGGGGGAGTTCGACGGTGGACCTGGTGGCGGAGTTCGCCACGCCGCTGCCGTTGTCGGTGATCTCGACCATGCTCGGCGTGGGGGACGAGGACCGGGACGAGTTCCATGTCCTGATGGAACGGTTCGTCGTCCGGCTGGGGAGCGGGTCGGTCCTCGACGCGTTGCGGACGATCCCGACGGCCCGACGGCTCTACGCCGTGTTGGAGCGGCTGGCGGCAGCGCGCCGTGCCGCGCCCGACGAAGGGCTGATCTCGGGGCTGTTGGAGGCCAACGAGGACGGCGACTCGTTGAGCGACGACGAGGTCATCGCCATGATCTTCCTGCTGATGCTGGCCGGGCACGATACGACGGCGAACCTGATCGGCAGCTCGGCCGTGGCGCTCATGGAGCACCCCGACCAGGCTGAGCGGTGGCGGGACGAGCCCGAGTTGACGGCGTCGGCGGTGGAGGAGCTCCTGCGTTTCACGACGCCCGTGCCGTGCGGGACGGCCCGGACGCTATTGGAGGACGTCTCCATCGAGGGCACGACCATGCCCAAGGGCTCCAAGGTGATGGGCATGATCATTTCGGCCAACCGGGACGAGGCCGTATTCGACGGGCCTGATGCCCTCGACCTGGGCCGGGACCCCAACCGGCACCTGACCTTCGCCTTCGGGAAGCACTTCTGCCTGGGCAACCAGCTGGCCCGGCTCGAAGGGCAGATCGCCATCGGCGCCCTGGTGCGACGGTTCCCGCACATGCGGCTGGCCGTCCCCCGGGACCGGCTCGAGTACAAGCCTGTGCAGGCGTTGCGTGGCTTCCGGGCACTTCCCGTGACGTTGCAGTAGGAGAGCGGGACCAGCGTCGGGGACACGCGTCTCGTCGGACCGTCCCGTATGGTCGTCGGCGTCCGACCAGGTGAGGAGTGGACGCCATGACATTCGTCGAGTCGTACGGGCCATGGGCCGTGATCGCCGGGGCCTCCGAGGGCGTCGGAGAGGCCTTCGCCGCCGCCGTCGCCACGGAAGGCGTCAACGTCGTGCTGCTGGCCCGTCGCCAAGCCGTCCTGGACGAGGTGGCGGCGACCATCCACGGCGAGTCGGGTGTCCAGGTCCGAGCCGTCGCCGTCGACCTGGCCGACCCGTCGGGGATGGACACGGTTGCGGCGGCCACGAAGGACCTCGACGTCGGCCTGCTGATGTACTGCGCCGGGGCGGACCCGAACTACCAGCCGTTCCTGGCCAACCCGGTCGAGGTGGCGACGGCCATGGTACGCCGCAATTGCACGGTCCTCGTCGAGATGTGCCACCACTTCGCCGCCCCGATGGCCGCCAACGGGCGAGGCGGCATCATCGTCCTGAGCTCGGGCGCCGCCTTCGTCGGCGCGCCCAACATGGTGATCTACGGCGGCACCAAGGCCTTCGACGTCGTCTTCACCGAGGCGCTGTGGGCCGAGCTCCACCCCCAGGGCGTCGACGTCCTCAGCCTGGTGCTGGGCGAGACGGACACGCCGGCGTTGCGCCGCCTGCGGGCGGAGCGGGGCTTCGTCGACGACCCCGACGCCCCGCTCCCCGGCGTGGCCACCGTCGACGAGGTCGTCGGGGACGCGCTCGCCCACCTGGCCCACGGTCCGAGCTGGATGGTCGGCGAGCAGCTCCGCGCCGGCCTCCAGATGCTCGGCGGCCTGCCCCGGAACGACGCCGTCGACCTCATGATGAAGGCGGCCAGCGCGACCATGGACCACGACGCGCCGAGCGCCTGATGCCGTCCCCGTCCGTCCGCACGTCCAAGCAGGACATAGCCGAGGTCCTGGTCCGCTACGCCACGGGCATCGACCGCCGCGACTGGGCCTTGTTCCGGACCTGCTTCACGGCGGACTGTCGCGCCGACTACGGCGACATCGGTTCGTGGGACGGCGCCGACGCCATCACGGACTTCATGAACGGCGCCCACACGGACATGGGCCACACCATGCACCGCATCTCGAACATCGCCATCGACGTGCGCGACGACGGCGACCGTGCCGTCGCCCGCAGCTACGTCGACGGGATCCTGCTGGCGCCCGACGGCCAGAGCGGCTTCAACCCGGTCGGCTGGTACGACGACGAACTCGTCCGCTCCGTCGACGGGTGGCGCATCGCACGTCGCACGTTCACCATGGCGCACTTCCGCACACTTCCCTGACCCGGCGGGACCGTTCCCCGACATGGACGACGTCGCCACCATGTCGACCGAGGCGATCATGGCGGAGGCCGCCGCGTCCTCCCGCCGCATGGCCTCGGAGGCGGGGACCTTCGTTCTGCTCACCGCCGAGCTGGACAAGCGAGAGGGCTGGCGGACCGAGGGGGCGACATCGGTCGCCGCCTGGATCGTGGAGCGCTGCGGCGTCTCCCTCGCCACCGCTCGCGCCTTCGCCCACGTGGCCGAGCGGCTCTCCGCCCTGCCACACCTGGCCGCCGGGCTGTCGAGCGGTGAGCTGACCTTCGACAAGGTGCGCGCCGTGGCCGACGTGGCGACACGAAGGAACGAGCGGGATCTGGCCGCCCAGGCGCAGGAATGCACGGTCAAGGAACTGCACGAGGTGGCCCGTACGGAGCGGGGCGTGCCGCGCTCCCGGGCGCAGACGGACTACGAGGCCCGGTCCGTCCGCTTCAACGACACCTGCCGGACGGTGACGGCGCAGCTGCCGGCCGAGTCCTACGCCGAGGTGCGGTCGTGCCTCGAGTCCCGGGCCCGCGAGGTCCCCTCCGACGGCGAGACTCCGTGGGACCAGCGAGTCTGCGACGCCTTCCTGGACGTCATCCGGTCCGGCCATGACGGCCGGCATGGGGCGAGCCCCCATGTCGTGGTGGTGCATGTGCCCCTCGAGACCCTGGCGGACGAGTCGTCGGAGCTGGCCGGCGAGCTCGAGCAGGATGGCCTCATCAGCGGCGAGACGGTGCGACGGCTCGCCTGCGACGCCACGGTGATCGTGGCCGTCGACGACGACGTCGGGCACACGATGTACGAGGGCCGGGCCCGTCGCTTCCCGACCGATTCCCAACGCCGGGAGATCATGCGACGGGATCGACATTGCAGGTTCCCCGGCTGTACGAACGTCACGTTCACCAACGTGCACCACGTGGTGCTCTGGAAAGCGGGTGGCCATACCGACCTGGACAATTTGGCCTTGCTCTGCGAGTTCCACCATCACCGCGTGCACAGCAACGGCTGGTCCCTGACGGGGGACGCCAACGACGAGCTGACCTTCGTCGCGCCGACCGGGCGCGCCATGACGTCGCGCCCGTCGCCGCTCTGGGCGGGCCTGGCTACCAGATAAAGGGCACCAGCCGTTTGTGGCCGGACGCGTAGGTGTCGTAGCGGTCTCCGAGTTCCTGGCGCAGGGCGTCCTCCTCCACTCGGATCCGGAGGAGAAGGCCGCAGAACACGCTCGCCGTCAGCCAGGCAAGGGCCCACCAGGACCCGATGAACATGCCGACCCCCACAACCATAAGGAGAATGGCGGCGTAGCTCGGATGGCGCACGAATCGGTACGGGCCGTCGGTGATCACGGGCTGGTCGGCGCTCGTCTGGACCGTGAAGGTGAAGTATCGGCCGAGCGTCCGGAAGCTCCAGTAGCGCAGCGCCAGGCCACACCAGAAGATCACCAAGCCGACCCACGCCACGTCGGGGCTGATCCGGCCGGACGAGAGGTTGCGGTCCAACACGACGGCGCCCACCGCGCCCACGACGGAGGCGACCCGGATGTACAGACGGCTGCCCTTGTCGGCCGCCGTCGCTTCGGCCCGGGTGTTCGTCGACTTCTGGAGCTCCATGACGAGCCAGACGACGGCACTGGCGACCAACAGCCAGCGGGCAACGGGCGGTGCCGCCAGGTAGTGATGCATGCCGGCGACGCTACCGTCGGCGGTTGGCCTCCCACTGGTCGCGGCTGAAGTAGCTCTGGTCCTCGCCCCAGCCCTCCACGCCGCCGTCCCATCTCCACCGCATCAGGGAGTCACCGCCGTGGCCGCGCCAGTGCCGGCTGACCGCGTCACCACGGACCGAGAGCCGGCGGTCGAACTCGTCCACCGCCTCCAGCTCGATCGACAGTGGCCACCCCGTCTGCTTGTCGAAGGTGGCCCGGCGCTCGCCCGCCAGGATGTGCCCGTACTCGCCACCACGCAACAGGAAGCCGCAGACGATCGGCTCGACCTCGGGGCCGGGGATGGCGTAGACGAGCCACGCGTCTCCCGGTCCCGCCGCGCAGAACGAGTAGCCGACGCCGCCGAAGGACCCGGCTGACGAACCCTTCTCACCAACGTCCCGGCCCGCCCGCTCCGACTCCGTCGCTGCCACGTCCGACTGCGCTGCACGTCGAGGCTTCGGTCGTCCCAGTGGACGCGGCCCCCACGACCGGTCCCGTACCGAATAGCAGTCGATCGGGATCTCCTCGTCGTGCAGCACCATCGTCCCCGTGACATGGCCGGCCTGGTCGAAGTGCGCGCCCTTGAGGAACGGGGCGACGCCGTTTGGGTGTGGGTTGGGCGCCATGATGGCCTCGAAGACGAGGTCGACCTCGAGCGCACCCGGGTCGCTGTAGCGGACGGCATAGCTGGTCAACGGCTCGACGACTCGGACGTGGACGCCGTTGGGCCACTCGAAGTCCCGCATGTCCCGCTCCGCCCGAGGTGGGAGGTGCAGGCCCGAGTACTCGGCCCGATAGGCCAACTCCCAGGGGTAGGCGGCGTGGTCATCCCAGACCCACGCTCCGCCGTTGCAGATGTTGGCGTTGGGACGGGCCTGGCAGTACGTCCATCCGCCGAGGTTGCGCTCGGGCACGTTCCATGAGAACCAGCACGTCTCGGTCTCCCACCAGCGGTCAGTGAGCTCCTCGTCGTGGAAGTCGTCGTCCGCCGGCACGAGGTCTCGATACGTGCGCTCAGCCCGCAGCCGGTCCAGGTCGACGCCGAAAGCGGTACTCATCGGAGCGGTGGCCAGTGTCGGTCCGCCAGCACGCCCATCGCAGGCCTGGCGAGCTCCGTCTCACGGGCGATCCGGCGCCACAGGGTCAGGACGTAATCCTCCTCCGACACCGCCTCCGTCGCCACGGCCTCGGCCGCAGCTGCTCGCCCGCCGGCCACGGAGTCCGGGCGCCGACCCAGAACCTGCTCGAGGTCCTGCAGCTCGCACTCCTCGTAGAAGGGGCCGTAGCGGTCGACCCGCGCCAGGTACTTGACCAGGCGAGCGATTCCTTTCCCACGCGCCTGCGCCAACGGATCCGTCGTCCGGGGCACGATCACGTCGCGCAACTGGGTCAGGACGGCGTCGTACATCCAGTCGCTGTCGTGGGCATCCCGGGCTCGTAGCGGTTCAGCGGGAGCCAGCTCCAGCCCGTTGGCGGCGGCCAACGCCTCGAGCCAGAGACGCCGGTGCAGCACCTGGTAGATGAAGCCGTTGCCGACGTCGCCACCGCCCCCGCCCCCGCCCGCCCTCGCCCCCGGGCCCGGGCTCGCCGTCGCCGTCGTCGTCGAGGTCAGGTCCCCGGTGCCCCATCACCTGGAGCTTGGTCTCGGCCATCACCTGGTAGTAGCGCACCCGGGTCTCGTCCACGACGTTGCCCGACAGCGCCTCGTACTCACGCAAGCGGGTCGGAAAGTCGGTGAAGGGCTCCTGCGTCGCCCGCAACGAAAGCCATGCGATGTCATCCATGGGGTCGCCCAGGTGCGCCAACTCCCAGTCGACGACCGCGGTCACCCTCCCATCGAGATACATGAAGTTCCCCGGCCCCGTATCCCCCTGCACCAACACGGGCGGACCGTCGTAGGAAGGAATGTGCCCACGTAGCCAACGCAGCGAGAAGGCCAGAGCGGGGTCCGGCGTCCCGCCACGCGCCGCCAGGACCTGGTCCCACTCGTCGAGCTCGGCGCCGACCGCATCGGCGACACTGCCCACGGGAGGGAACGCGGGAAGGTCCAGCGCCAACGCGTCCAGCGAGTGCAACGCGGCCAGCTTCGTCATGAAGTCCCGCGCCGTCGCCTCCTGCTCGGCCGGGTCGGCGATGCGGGAGAACCAGTTCCCGCCCTGCACCCGCTCCGACAACATCGCCTGGTGCACGGGATGCACGCCGAACACCCGGGGCACCGGCACCGGACCGTCCTGTAACGCCAGATAGACGGTCGCCTCCCGGTGCAGCGTCCACGGGTCCTTCGTCCGGGCCGGATCGGAACGGTCGTAGCGCAGGAAACACGACGACATCGCACCGCTCGCGTCCTCGAGGTCGATGAACCAGGCCTCCTTGCGGGCCCCACCCGGCATGCGGTCGGCCAGGACCACGCGCCCCCCACCGACCGATTCGATCCATGCCACCAGGTCGTCGGGCAAGCCGACGGCGCCGTCGCTCACACGATGCGGGTGTCGTGCGAGGCCCAGTACTGCTCGCGCAACACACCCTTGTACAGCTTCCCGGTCGGCAGCCGAGGGAGCTCGTCCACGAAGTCCACGCTGCGCGGGCACTTGAAGTGCGCCAAATGCGCACGGCAGAACGCAATCAACTCGGCCTCCAGAGCCGCGTCGCCGACCACCCCGTCGACGAGCTGCACCACGGCCTTGACCTCTTCCCCGAGATCCTCGTCGGGCACGCCGATCACGGCCGCGTCCATCACGGCGGGGTGGGTCACCAGGAGGTTCTCCGTCTCCTGCGGGTAGATGTTGACGCCCCCCGAAATGATCATGTGCGCCTTGCGGTCCGTCAGGAACAGGTACCCGTCCTCGTCCAGATACCCCACGTCGCCCACGGTCGACGTCCCACCCCCGTCCCGCCGCGACGCCGCCGTCTTCTCGGCGTCGTTGAAGTACTCGAAGTCGGTGGCGCCGGCGAACCACACGGTCCCCGACACACCCACCGGACACGGCTGCCCGGAGTCGTCGAGGATGTGGATGTCGCTCAGCACCGACCGCCCGACACTGCCCTTGTGCGCCAGCCAGTCGTCCGACGTGATGAACGTGCACCCGTTGCCCTCCGTCGCCGCGTAGTACTCGAGCAGGATCGGCCCGAACCACTCGATCATCTGCTCCTTCACCGGCACGGGGCACGGCGCGGCGGCATGGATGATGACCTCGAGCGACGACAGGTCCGCCCCCGCACGCACCTCGTCGGGCAGCTTGAGCATGCGGGTGAACATGGTCGGCACGACCTGCGAGTGCGTGACCCCGTAGCGCCCCACGAGCTCGAGATACAGCGCCGGGTCGAAATGCTCCATCACGACCGCCGTCGACTTCATCCGCAGGGCGATGGCCACACTCACCTGCGGGGCGGTGTGGTACAGCGGCGCTGGCGACAGGTACACCATGCCCTCGCGGCACCGCCACAGTGCGGCGATCCCGAGCACGGCGATGCTTGTCTCGGAAGGATGGATGTCGTACATGGGGCGGAGGATGCCTTTGGGTCGCCCCGTCGTTCCGGACGAATACATCATGGGGGCGCCCAATTGTTCCGCCGGGACATGGTCCGTCGGTTGCGTGGCCACGACGTCGTCCCACGACTCGTAGCCGTCGACGACTCCGCCGGCACCGGTCGTGTCGACCATGATCCAGCGCTCGACGTCGGGGCACAGTGCCGGCAATTGCTGGGCGATGTCCGCCTTGGCCGTCGACGTCACGACGACGCGGGAGCGGGAGTCATTGATGACGTAGGCCACCTCTTCGGCCGAGAGGTAGGAGTTGACCGGGGTGAAGTAGAGCCCGGTGCGTTCGGCGCCCGCCTCGGCCAGCAGCACGGCCGGGTGGTTCTCCATGAAGATCGCCATGTGGTCGCCCTTGCGCAGGCCCGTCTCGCGCAGGACGTGCGCCACCTGATTGGCACCCGCCTCGTACTCGGCGAAGGTCAGCGTGCGCCCCGACGGCGCCATGATGATGGCGGGCTGGTCCGGGTGCTCCCTGGCATGCTCAGCTGCGTACACCGGCGCCCCCTTTGTCACGCGCGTCCAGGCACGAGTACAGCATCTCCACCAGCACCGCGCCCATGAGGGGGAGCGCCTGGTTTTCCAGGTGGTTGCGGACGAAGCCCATGGCGACACGAGCCGACGGATCGGCGAACCCGATCTGTCCGCCGGCGCCCATGTGGCCGAACGCTCCCTCGTGGGGCCCGTGCATGGGCGGTGCACCCGGGACGAGCGCGGGCGGCTCCAGCGAGTAGCCGACCGCCCAGCGGGTCGGGACGCCCATGACGGCGTCACGACCGCAGACCTGCTCGGTGCGGAACCGTTCCACCGACGCCCTCGAGACGAGCTCCTCGCCGTCGGCCAGGGCGGCGTACGTCTGAGCCAGAGCGCGGGCCGTCGCCGTGGCGCCCAACGCCCCGATCTCAGCGGCCAGGACCTTCGGGGTGTTCATGAAGTCGGCGAAGCGCGCCCGGCCCGTCTCGTCGGCGAACATGCTGCCGTGTGCGCCGGCCAGGACCGAGCGGCCGGACTTCGACTCGGGATCGATGGCCCGGAGCGCGCTCTGCGCGCCCGGCCTCACGGGGAACTCCACGACCGTCGCCACCGCTGGGAGTTCGTCAGACGGAGTGCCGATGGAGCAGGCGACGCCCAGGGGACCGGCCACTTCGGCGTCGAAGAACGTCCCCAGGGTCTGCCCGCTGACGCGCCGGACGAGCTCGCCGACGAGCCACCCGAACGTGACCCCGTGGTAGCCGTGGCGGGTGCCGGGCTCCCACGCCGGCTCGCCCCCGGCGATGGCGGCGGCGATGGCCTCGCCGTCGTCCCAGCCGCGCCCGTCCCACGACAGCAACTGGTCGGCGCCGGGGACGCCGATGGCCCCGGACTGGTGGCTGAGCACCTGGCGCACGGTGGTGGCCGCCTTGCCGGCCGCACCGAACTCAGGCCAGTAGCGGACCACGGGCGCGTCGAGGTCGAGCTCGCCCCGGTCCTCGAGGATGTGGGCGCACAACGTCGTCATGCCCTTCGTCGACGACATGATGACGGCGCGAGTGTCCTCCTCCCACGCCCGACCGGGTCCGGCCACCCCGGTCCAGACGTCCACGACGCACTCCCCATCGACGAAGGCGCAGAACGCACCGCCCCCCTCGCCCAGGTCGGCCCGGCGCTCCCGGTCGCCCAACGTCAGCGTCGCACCCGTCCCGAGCAGTTCGGCCATCGGCTCGAACCCGGGGCCGGTAAACCCCTTGACGTCCTTGGACGGCGTCGTCGTCGCCCTGCCGGTCGTCCCGCTCACAGAGCCCGAAGCTCCCGCTCGACGTCGGGCCACCAGTCCTTGCGCCACCACGAGACGTTGATGCGGTCGACCAGCCCGCCGTAGCGGGCGGCCACCTCGCCGGCCAGGGCGTCCGGGGCGCAGACGATCGTGAGCGTGTCGAGGACCTCGTCGTCGATGAGCCGCGCCATCTCGTCCCAGCGGCCGTTCTTCGAGCAGGCATACAGCTCGGTCTGCAGGTCCCCCCAGCCGTGGAGCTCCAACACGGGCCGGTAGGCCGGCGTCGACGCGTAGTAGCCCACGTGGTTCCGCATGGCGCGACGCGCCTTCTCCATCTTCGAGGGGTCCTCCACGACCGAAATGAATCCGGGGCACGTCACCTCGAACGTCGCCCGGTCACGCCCGGCGGTCGCCAACCCCCGCTCCACCGCCGGCAGGATCACCTCGCGCAAGTACCGCGACGTACAGATGCCGTGCGTGATGACACCATCCGCCACCTCACCGGCGACCTCGTTCATCAGCGGCCCCACCGCAGCCAGGAACACACGGGGCGCTCCGTACGCATGCGGCGGCGGGGCGAAGACCGGCGTCATCAAGGTGTGTGTGTAGAAGTCGCCCTCGAATTCCAACGACGCGCCGTCGTTCCACGAGGCCCAGATCGCCCGCAGGGCGAGCACGTATTCACGCATCCGCGCCGCAGGGTGCGACCACGGGGAGCTGAAGCGCTTCTCAATGTGCCGTCGCACCTGCGATCCCATCCCCAGCACCACCCGACCGCCCGAGTAGTCCTGCAATTGGTTGGTCGTGTACGCCATGCTCATCGGGTTGCGGGCGAACGCCACGGCGATCCCGGTCCCGAGCGACACCGACGTCGAGTGCTCGGCCGCCAACGTCAGCGACAGGAACGGATCGTTCGTCGTCTCGGCGGCCCACACGCAGTCGAGCCCGGCCGCCTCCGCCGCACCGACCCGGTCCGCCACCCGGGGCAGCTCCGCACCGAGACCGCTGTCGATCTTCAACGAAGTCGCCCCCTCACGTCGCCGCCGCCGACGTCGTCGTCTTCTTGATCCGCCGTCGCACCGGAGCCGGCGTCGGAGCCGGACCCTTGACCGCCGGCGCGTCGACCGACATCGACAGGGGCAGTCCGACCTGGACGAAGCGTCCCGCCGCCGGGTGGCGGTACCGGCGCAGCAGCTCACGGGCCACCACCTGGGGGTCGTCCGGAACGGCAGACGGGTGCACGCTCACCGCCGCCGGCACACCCTCGACGCGCATCGCCGACAGCGCCGCCGACACCGTCAGCAGCCCGACCGCATCAGCGACCTCGTCGACGAGCGGCGCGGCCGACCCGTCGCCGTCGACCCGGTCCCCGCCATCGTCCCCGCCGAACAGTCCCAACGCCCGCAGCAGCCCCGTCCGGTGCGCATCCGTCACGCAGCACACCGTCAACCACCCGTCCTTGGCTCGATACAAATGGGACCACATCGTCGGCCCCCACAAGTCCGCGCCGACCCGATCGGGCACGACACCCGTCACCCGTCGCCAACGCCGCCACGTCCTCGGACTGGAACACCGTCGCCGTCAACGCCAGCGACGCCGTCACCCCCGTCACCGCCACGCCCCGGGCCCGTCCCAACAAGGCGAGCACGACGCCCGCCCCGAGCAACAACCCGGTCCCGTAGTCGTTCGCCGTGAAGTTGACCGGCACCGGCCGCACGCCGCCACCCTGCGTCATCTCCATGCCAGTCGCCGCCTGGACGACGTAATCGAACGACGGCCGGCCGGCCAGCGGCCCGGCCACGCCGAACCCCTTGGCCCTCGCGTAGACGAGGTCGGGATTCACGGCACGCAGCGCGCCCTCGTCCAGCCCGAGCCGCTCCCAGGCGCCCGCCATGGCGTTCTCGACGACCACGTCCGACGCGGCGACGAGGTCGAGCAGCCGCACCCGGTCCTCAGGGGTCTTGAGGTCGAGGACGATCCCCCGCTTCGAGCGATTGGCGTCGACATAGATATTGGGCAGCACCGGCATCATCTGGAACCCGCCCTCGCCACCGGGCGGCTCCACCTTCACGACTTCGGCGCCCAGCTCGGCCAGCAGGCGCGAGGCGAGGGGTCCGGCCCAGAAGGAGGAGAGGTCCACGATGCGGTGCCCACCGAGCGCGCCCTGCTCCGCACCGTGCCGGCGGCCGGGCCGACGCGTGCCGGACCCGACGGCGATCCGTACCGGCGGGCCGACCAGCGGCACCCGCCCCAGTCTGGGATCGTCGACCTGGACCACCAGCCCGTCGACGCCGGCCTGTTCACTGGCCAACCACTCGGCGAGGGAGTTGCACTTGGCCACGGCGGCCGGCTCCGCCAGCAGCGCCGTTTCCCATTCGTCGGCGCTGCGGGAGCCGAAAGCCTTGATGACCTTTTCCAACACGTCCCGGTTCCACTCGCGGTCGGAGAGCTTGGCGAGGCCCTCGGGCGTCGAGTAGTCCAGCCCGCCGTCGTCCAGGCCGAGCAGTCGGCACAGCTCGCGCCAGCGTTCGGTGCCGCTGAGGTTGACCATGACGGCGCGCCCGTCGGCCGTGTCGAAGACGCGCAGGATCGGCGACTTGGTCTGGCGCACAATCCGGGGACGCCGTCCTTCTCTATGGAAGATGGCGGCGGCGTTGAGGAAGAGCAGCGCATCGAGGAGCGACGTCTCGACGTGCTGGCCGTAGCCGGTCGAGGCGCGCTTGATCAGCGCGGCCCCGGCGCCCATGACCGCCACCAGCGCCGCCGACACGCTGGCGACGGGGAAGGGGAGCCAGATCGGATCGTCGCCCGTGAAGAGGCCCTGCTGCGCGCCCGCCCGGGCGTGCACGAGCGGCTCCCACCCCGGCTCGTCGCGCGATGGGCCGTCGGGACCCCAGGCGCTGATGGAGCAGGTCACGAGGCGCGGCCGGCTCGCTCGCAGGGCGGCGGGCGCCAGCCCGAGGCGGTCCAACGCGCCCGGACGGAGGTTCTCAATCAACAGGTCGGCCTCGTCGACGAGGTCGCGCAACGACGTGGCTCCGGCGGTCGAGCGCAGGTCGAGCTCGATCGTCTCCTTGCCCCGGTTCCAGGCGGCGAAGCGGGCGGGGTCGGCGCGTAGCGGGTCGCCCCCCGGCCGTTCGACCTTGGTCACCTCGGCCCCGAGGTCGGCGAAGATCGTTGCTGCCAGCGGCGCCGCCACGTACTGCCCGATCTCGACGACCCGCAGGCCACCGAGCACCTGCGCCTGGTCGCCGGGGGGGATCGGCACCGGCGGATGCTCAGTGGCCACGAGTCGTCCCTGTGCCCGCCTTCGACTTCCACCCGCTATCGCCGCCGCCGTCGCCGTCGCCGTCGCCGCCGCCGTCGCTGCCGCCGCTGCGGTCGTCGTCCCGGCCTCGTCCACCGCCGAGATCGCCCGGCATGAGGTCACCTTCTTCATCACGGGGCAGGCCGAGGACCCGCTCGGCGATGACGTTGCGCACGATCTGGTTCGTGCCGCCGCCGATCGAGGCCGATTGCGAGCTCAGCAACTGGTCCGACCACCGTCCCGCGTTGGGGTCGTCGGTCGTCCACGCCGTCGCGTGCATGCCGGCCGTCTCGGCCGCCACCAGAGCCGACTCCTGGACCAGCTGGGCCATGGCCAGCTTGAGCAACGACGCGGCCGCGCCGTCGCCCCCTTTGGCCGTGCCCGCCAGGTAGCCCGTGAGGTGGCGCAGGACTATCTGGCGGATGCGGAGCTGCACCAGGCGATCACGGAGGATGGGGCGGTGGGCGAGGTCGCGTCGCTTGGCCTCTTCGGCCAGAGCGGTGAAGCCGCCCTTGCTCCCACCCCCGCCGCCCATGTTGCCCAGCGCCTGGCGCTCGAAGGCGAGCATGGAGCGCGCCACGCGCCAGCCGTCGTTGATCTCGCCCACCACGTTGGCCACGGGCACCCGAACCTCGTCGAGAAAAACCTCGTTGAAGTGGGATTCACCGGTGATCTGGCGCAGAGGCCGCACCGTGATGCCCGGCACGTGCATGTCGACGATGAGCATGGTGATGCCCTCGCGTTTGGGACGCGAGGCGTCGGTGCGGACGAGACATGCCGCGTAGTCGCTGTGTTGCGCGCCCGACGTCCACACCTTCTGGCCCTGCAGCACGAACTCGTCGCCGTCCGGCCTCGCCCGCGTCTGCACGCTGGAGAGGTCCGAGCCCGCGCCCGGCTCGCTGAAGAGCTCGCACCAGACATGGTCCCCCCTCAGTAGGGGCGGGATGAAGTTCTTCTTCTGCTCTTCGTTGGCGTGCACCAGCAGCGTCGGTCCGCACATGCCAAGCCCGATCTCGAGCGAGCGAGGTGGGACCTGGAATGCCTTGGCCTCCCGCTCGTAGATGCGCTGGTAGCGGCCAGGCAGTCCCCGCCCGCCGTACTCGGCGGGCCAGGTGATACCGGCCAGGCCGGCATCGGCCAGTTTGCCCTGGTAGGCGACGGAACGCGCGAGGCCCGAGCCGCCGAACGAGACGGCGCCGCTCGGCTCGCCGCCCTTGGCCGGCAGCGTGGCGCGCAGGAAGGTCAGGACCTCCTCACGGAAGGCTTCTTCCGAAGGGACGTCCGTCTCGGCGACGACGTCCGTCATACCGTCGCCGATGCTGACGCAGTCGTTGTCGCGGTCGCGATCGTGGTCGCCGGGACGAACGCGTTGGGCCTGGGGAGGCCGACGGCAAGCAGGCCGCCGAAGACCATGTCCTTCATCACTCGTGCCAGCAACTCGGGGTCGGATCGGTCGAGGGTCGTGATGGAGCGCAGCATGCCATCGAGCATGGTGACCGCGGCCCGGGCCTCGTCCTCGCCCAATCCGGGCCGGACTTCGCAGAGCAGGTGCACCCATTCGGCCATGCGCACACGCTCGATCCGGGCCACGCGTCGCCGGGCATCGTCATCCAGCGAGCGGTACTCCTTGACGAAGACGTCGCGCAGATTGCCGTTGCGCAACTGCAACACGATGGCGGCGTCGATCAACCGCTCGAGTGTGACGAGCGGCGGCATGTCCTCGTTGAGGACATCGTCGACCGTTCCCCTCCAGATGACCGCCGCCTCCTCGATCAGGACGGAGAGGAGCTCGCCCTTGCTGTCGAAGTAGCGGTAGATGGCCGGACCGCTGACGCCGGCGGCGGCGCCGATGTCGCCCAGGCTCGTCTCGCGGAAGCCCCGCTCGCGAAAGAGCTCGGTGGCGGCCGCCATGATGGCGGCGCGGGTCCGCTCGCCCTTGGTCTTGGCGACCTCCCCCTGCGATCCCATATGGGCACGGATGTTAGTCATCGTTCAGAAATCTGGCCGAACTCGTTGACTCCGCCCATGCGGCATGCTTAAAGTTTAATCACCATTAACAAAAGCGCAAGGGACGGGGAGGCGAGTCGTGGAGTTCGGCTTGTTCATGGAGCTGTCGGTGCCACGTCCGTGGACGGCGGACTCCGAACGCCAGGTCTACGAGAACGCGCTGGAGCAGGTGCGCCTGGCCGACGAGCTCGGCTTCGACTACATCTGGGCCGTCGAGCACCACTTCTTGGAGGAGTACTCGCACTGCTCGGGCCCCGACATCTTCCTGTCGGCGGCGGCGACCATGACCAAGCGCATCAGGGTGGGGCACGGCGTGGTGGCGTGTGTGCCGCAGTACCAGAGCCCGATCCGGGTGGCGGAGCGGGCGGCGGTCCTCGACATCATCTCGGGCGGACGTTTGGAGTTGGGGACCGGCCGTTCCGCGACGTGGCCGGAGCTGAGCGGGTTCGGCGCCAACCCCGACGACACCAAGAAGACCTGGGACGAGTTCGTCCGGGTCATCCCCAAGATGTGGATGCAGGAGCGCTTCGGTTGGAACGGGCGCATGTTCTCCATGCCCGAGCGCGCCATCCTGCCCAAGCCGCTGCAGAAGCCGCACCCGCCGATGTGGGTGGCCGTGACGTCGCCGGGGACCGAGATCGACGCGGCCGACCGGGGGTTGGGTTGCCTCGGATTGTCGCCGGGAGGGTTCGCCGACTCGGAGAAGAAGGTGTTGAACTACCGCAAGCACATTGAGACCTGCGACCCGGTGGGGGCCTTCGTGAACGACAAGGTCCTGACGGTGAACTTCCTGTCGTGCTGCGAAGACGGCGACCTGGGCCGGCGCAACGGGCTCAAGGTCGCGTCGATGTTCTCCTACATGGCGGCGCAGCTCCTGTCGGCCAAGGAGGTCCTGCCGACGCACTCGTACCCGTCGGAGGGGTTGCTGCCCGCCCTGCGGCGGGAGTCCGGGTCGCCCGGCGATGCCGCCAAGGCCTTCAAGGGGGTGACCATGGGGACGCCCGACGACGTGGCCGACGCCATCACGGCGTGGGAGAACGTCGGGTTCGACGGCATCAACTTCATCCACCAGTTCATGGAGGTGGTGCCCCAGCAGTACGTGCTCGACTCCATGCGGCTGTTCGCCGAGGAGGTCATGCCCCGCTTCAAGACCAGAGACGGGACATCACGACGACCTGTCGTGGCTGCGGGAGCTGGCGTGCCCGCCGGGGCGGGGGTGGCCTGATGCCACTCGCCGGTTCCTTGGACATCCGCCCGCTGATCGACGGCTCGCCGGAGGTCGTCCTCGACGACGGTGTCGAGCTGCGGGTCGACGACGTGGACATCCTGCAGGTGCTCTACGAGGTGCGGGTGGCCGACCGGGAGTCGTTGGTGCCGCCGGCTTTGAACCCGACCATTCCGCCAGTCATCTCGTTCCTCGTCTACCGGGCGAAGGAGAGCTCGTTCGGGCCGTTTGCACTGGCCCAGCTTCGGCTGACCGCACGCTCGGGCGTGCGTCCCCGCGCCTATCTGATTTCGGCCCGGTGCGACAACCCGGAACTCTCCTCCTTGTTGGCCCGTTCGTGGGGCTTCCGGGTGACGCCGGGGGAGATCACGCTGCGGCGGTTCCACGACCGGGTGGACTGCACCGTGTCGGAGGCTGCGAGCGACAGCGGACGTGGGTCACGGACGATCCTGGACGTGTCGTTGGTCGATCCGGTCCCGGTCACCGGCCACGACGTGCAGTACCCGCCGGGCATGCACTTGGCCCGCATCGAACGGGACGGACTGTGGGTGCCGCGGATCGTCCAGGTGGACTCCGAGTACGAGTTCCGCCGGGCCGACCGGGGGCGACCGTCGCTCACCTCCTTCGACCCGGCCGCCTGGGGCGACGACCGGCTGGTGCCCGACATCGTCGTCTCCGCCAGCTTCGCCGCCTGCGACATGACGATCGCCAACGTGCGCTACATCTGCAATCCCGACATACCGGCGTCCGAAGGGACCGAGAAGGTCTCGGACAAGTGATCGTCGAGCGTGACGGGGCCGCGGTGGGCGGTCCGGCCTCCGTATCCTGAGCATCGGTGCCCGTCGACGACCCGACCTCGACTGTTGCGGACGAGGGGCTCCATCCTGCGGGCGACGACCCCGATTGGCAGGAGTCGGCCTACCTGGCGTGGCGCGATCCTTCGAGCGGGTTGGGGGGCAACCACCGCATCGGCAACGAGCCCAATCGACGGACATCGAACCTGTGGTGCGGCGTGTACAGCGAGGACGGCACCCGTTTCCGCTGCAACGGCGAGGGGCTCGAGCAAGTGGTCCTGGACGACCCGGCGACGGGGGTCTTCGGCGTCTGCGCGGGTCCGCAGCGCATCTTCCACGACGGCACGGCGTTGCGGTACGCCCTCGACGGAGACGGCTGCCGGGCCGACTTCGTCATCACCGACGAGGGGGAGCGGTCGTTTGCCAACGCCAAGACCTTCTCGGGCGCGACGGGGGCGACGGGCACCATTTTCTCCAACAACTTCCACGTGGCCTGCCGGGTCACCGGCACGGTGGAGCTGGACGGCCGCCAGGCGGAGGTCGTCGACGCGCCGGCGTGGCGAGACCACTCCTGGGGCGTGCGGCGCTGGGACAGCTTCGTCTCGAGCCGCAGTTTCGGCGGATCGCACGGGGAGGGCGACGACGCACTGCACTTTCGGTTCGCCTCCATGGTCGGTTCCAACGGGAGCTTCTTTCGGGTCGGGTCGCTCAGCCGTGGCGGCGCAAAGATGCCCGTCGCCGATGCGTCCATGTTGGTACAGGTCGGCGACGACTCGGTGTCCTGTCCTGCGGCGGAGGTCCACTACGACCTGGAGGGCGGCGGGAAGACGGTCGTGCGCATCGACACCATCGGCGGGATGATCGGGGTCACGGCGCAGCGACACGGCTGGGAGTCTGTCGGTGACGTCACCGTCGACGGTGTCCCGGGCGGGTGGGGCTTCCTCGAGACGACGCTCAACGCCCGCAAAGGCTCGCACGCGCCAGGGTTCGTGCTCAACGAGGCTATGACCAACGGCATCGTCCGGCCGTCGTGAGGCAGCCGGCCGACGACCGGGCGCTCTACTACCGCCAGCTGCGGGGCACGATCGCAAGCGTGTTCGCACCGGAGCTCACGAGTGCCACGGCCAAGGACGCGGCCGGACTCGTGGATCGCATTCTGGCCGAATTCATCGTCGAAGAGGAATGGGGGCCTGCCCTCAGCACAGAGTTCGGCGGCGAGTTCGCAACGCTCCTGGGAGAGCCTGTCGCCAACGCCGCTTCGCCCGAGCGGTTTGTCGAGCTGCGCCGACAGGCGGCGGACGTCGTCGCGGCCGAGGTCGACAGCACCGACCCGGCCGAACAAGCCCGCTGTCGTGACCTCGTCGATGTCGAGCGCCGCTTCCTCGAGCGCGTCGACGAACTCCGAGAGGTCGTCCTCAAGGAGGAGCACTCGCTCGACGGCTCGGCCTCCCCGACGGAATGTTCGGTGACCGCCGATCAGCTGACGGCATACTTCCGGCGCCGGTTCCCGGCCTCACCGGACCTCCGCGTGACCCGGCTGGACGTGGTCCCCGGCGGTCGCTCCAAGGAGACACTCCTGGTCGCGATGTCCGGGACCTCCGAGCTCCCGGCCGAAGTCATCGTGCGCAAGGACCGGCCCATCGGGCTGCTGGCGACACGGGCCTCCGACGAGTTCGCCATTCTGCGGGCTGTCCACGACCACGGAGGGGTCCCTGTGGCCCGGCCGTTGTTCGCGGACGACGCCAGAAACCTCGACCCCGACCCCGACCCCGACCCCGACGGCGCCAGTACCTCCACTCTGCTCGTCATGGAGCGGGTGCGGGGCGAGAAGGCCGGTGAGTACTTCCCCGACCTGGCCCGGCCGCCCGAGGAGTACCGCCATGCCATCGGGACGCAGCTGGCGACGGCGCTCGCCCACCTGCACGCTGTCCCTCTCGACACGCTGGTCGGGACGGGCCTCGACCTCGACGCCCAGGTGAACGAGGCATCCCTGTCCGCCGCCGTGAACGGCATGGCCAGCCGACTGGGCGAGCTGAGCGGACCACCCATCGTTGCCGTCCCCGCGGCGCGCCGGTGGTTGCTGGACCACATCGACGACGTCGTTCCGTCGGGCCCGCTGTGCCTCCTCCAAGGCGACTTCGGGCTCCACAACACCCTGGTCGAGGGTCAACGAGTGACGGCGCTGGTGGATTGGGAGGCGGCCACAATCGGGCCGCCTGCCCGTGAGCTCGCCGCCGCCTGGCCGGCCGCCACCGCCCTCATGGAGTGGCCGGCTTTCATCGCCGCCTACTGCGCCGCCGGTGGCTCACCCGAGGCGACCGACGAGTGGGCCGTGACCTACTATCGCGTCTTCTTCGCGCTGGGCGCCTGCATGTCGAGTCGGACGGGCGGCCACCTCTTCCGCACAGGTGACAAGCGGGACCTTCTGACCGCGCACTCGGGACTCGATGCCCACTTCCGGGCCCAGCGCAACCTCGTCCGGGCCCTGGCCGACGCGGAGGCACTCACCGGCACCGGCTGAGGAAGGAAACCCTTCAGAAGCTGCGGACGTGGACCGTGTCGAGCCGCTGCTCCCTTGGGCGGGTGACGATGAAGACGTGCACGTCGCCGATGTCGTCGACACTCTGTCCGCTGTAGCGACCCAGTACCTCGCCGAGGAGACCCCGTTCGGTCCACAGGGCGTGTGCAGCGGCAGTGTGCTCGGGGTCCCACGCGAAGTCCGTGGCACCGCCGCCCGCGCCCGCCGCCGTCCCTTGCACGACCGTGGTGACTCGGATGTCGTCGTCGCGTACCTCCTGCGCCAACACCTTGCCGAACGCCTCGAGCGCCGCCTTCGAGGCCACGTACAGCGACAGCATCGGAAACGGGTGCAATGTCGACTCGCTCGACGTGTTGACGATGTCGCCTCCACCGGCCGCCCGGAGCAACGGGATGGCAGCCCGCGACGCGTAGACGGGTCCGAAGAAGTTGGTCGCCATCTGCCGGGTGATGTCGTCGTCGTCCAACAGCTCGACGGCGCAGGGCCGATAGACGGCAGCGTGGTTGACGAGCACGTTGACCCGTCCGAACTGACGCTCCACAGCGGCAAAGGCCGCCCGGACGCTGTCCGGGTCGCCGACGTCGGTGGCGATCGGAACGGCGGACGAGCCGAACTCGGCGGCCACCTCTTCGAGGCGCTGTCTCGCCCGGGCCAGCATCACGACCGTGGCGCCCTCCTGGACGAAGCGCCGGGTGATCCCGACACCCGATCCGCTCGAGGCACCCGAGACCACCGCCACCTTCCCGTCCAGGCTCCCCATTTCTCAGTCCACCCTCCATAACGGTTTTCTCACGTCGTGATGATCGCAGAACGCGGGCCGGGGCGACCCGGCCCCGCCCGCCGCCACTCACGTGGTCCCCAGCCTGTCAGCATGAGAAGAGTTGCCCCAATACGACCTCGCCGACCACGCAATCCCAGAAAATTCCCCCGTCCCTGCCAGGAAATTCAACCAATGTTGCAGTATGTTGACCCTGGGAACCGCTAAACGGTATCCTCTTTTCACCGCAGCCTCCGGGGGGCTGGTTGCGGCTCGATGAGCACATCGCCCGCCCCCTGACCCGAGGAGGAACCAGTGCTCACATCAGGTGCGATCAGGCGATTTGGCGACCGACGGGCCGGACGGGCACGAGGGGCAGCGGGCGGAAAAGCACTCGCCATGAGCCTCCTCGGCGCAGCGACGCTCACCGCCATGACCCTGTCGGCCAGCGTGGCAGCGGTCGGCACCGCCGGCGCGGCGACGCCGGCAGGCGAGACGCCCGACCCGGCCACCCAGTCGCCCGTCACGGTCGGCATGATCACGGACGGCGGTGGGAGCAGCGCCATCGGGACGGCGGCCCTCGTCGAGCAGGGCGCCAAGGCAGCAGTGGCTTATATGAACAAGTACGGCGGCGGCCTCGCCGGTCACAAGGTCACCCTCTACGTGTGCGAGAACCAATCGACGCCGGCGGGCGGCCAGACATGCGCCAACGACATGGTGCAGCACGGCGTGGTCGCCGTGGTCGAGCCCTTCACCGGGCAGGGCGCCACCGAGGTACCCACCATCGTGGGCGCCGGCATTCCGTACATCACCGTGAGCGGCGGCTCGACGGCCGAGCTCACCACGCCGGGTGCCTATGACCTCGAGGGCGGCTTCCCGGCCTATCTGGGTGCGATGGCGTTGAGCGCGAAGCAGCACGGCCTGAAGAAGGTCGACTTTCTCGTCGAGAACGTGCCGGCCGCCATTCAGGGTGCACAGGTGTTCGGGGCCATGGTCTACAAGGCGGCCGGCGTCGGTTTCGACGTCGTGCCGGTCAACCAGGGCACCGCCGACATCAGCCCGCAGATGCAGACGGCAGTGTCGAGTGGCGCCAACGCGGTGGGCATGGTGGGCGACGTGACCCTGTGCACGTCCTTCCTGCAGGCCTATAACACCCTCGGGCTCAAGATCCCGAGATACGTGCTCTCGACCTGTCAGGACCCCAGCATCCTCAACTCGCCTACCCTCGACAAGGCACTCACCGGCTCGTACATCACGACCTCGGCGGCCTCGTCCAAGGCGGACAACGCGCAGTACGCGTTCCTCATGAAGAAGTTCGCGCCGAAGGTGAACCCGAACCCGAACGTGAGCAGCAACCAGGCTGACGGCGTCACGCCGGTGCTCGCCCTGGGCGCCATCATGAAGGGGTCGACGCAGCCCGTGACGGCGGCCGGCGTCAAGGCCGCGACGGCGAGTGCGACCAACGTCACCATCCCGCTCTCGGGCGGTCTCACCTTCACCTGCAACGGCACCGCCATTCCGCTGCTGAAGTCGGTCTGCTCGGCGGGCGCCGCCATCGGCGTGGTCCAGAAGGGCAAGTCCGGCAAGGTGACGCAGATCAAGGTCTACAACCCGACGCCGCTGTTCTAGGGGGAACATCCGGGCAGCCGGCCCCGCCGGCTCCCCCGGACCTTGCTGCGGGGGCGGCACCTCTGGTCGGGAGGGCCGCCCCCGTGGCGCGTCCTGGAAGACTCACTCCGTGCGATTGACGACCGACGAATGCTGGGCTCGGTTGCGAGCAGCCGACCACGGGATCCTCTGTACGACGAACGCAACGGGCGCGATCGACGCCGTGCCCACGTGTCTCGCCGACGTCGGGGCACGCATCGCCACGCCCGTCGACACCGTCAAGCCCAAATCGACCACCGAGCTCGGCCGTATGGCCAACCTCGAGCGCGACCCGGCCGCCACCCTGCTCTGCGAGCACTGGGACCCGGACAACTGGTCCCGCCTGTGGTGGGTGAGAGCGCGCCTGGTCCGAGCGCTAGTCGACGACGTCGCCGCATACGAGGCGGCGTTGCGGGCCAAGTACGCGCACTACGAATCGGCCACCTTTGCGGCCGTGCTCGTCTTCGATGTGGTGCACGTCGTCGGCTGGTCGGGCGGCGACTAGCTCGCGGAGACCGACCCGCTCATGTAGGCGGACTCGACCGCGCCGATGTCGTTGCGATAGTCGGCGGCCGGTCCCGAGAGCACAATGCTGCCGTGCACGAGGACCATGGCCTCGTCCGCCACTTCGAGGGCGAGCTGGACGTGTTGCTCGACCATGATCACGGACGCGCCGTGTTCGTCGGCGACCTGGCGGATGACCGGCATGAGCGACTCGACCGCCACTGGGGCCAGGCCCATCGACATCTCGTCGATCAGCAGCAGCTTCGGTGACTGCACGAGTGCCCGTGCAATGGCCAGCATCTGCTGCTCGCCGCCGGAGAGGTCGCCCACGCGCAGCCTCTCGCGGCGCTGCAGGGCGGGGAAGAGGGTCAAGACGGGGTCGAGGTCGGCTCCCTTGGCCGCCAGCTTCAGGTTCTGAATGGGGGTGAGCTCGGTGAACAGGGCGCGGAAGTCGGGGACGAGCACGAGGCCGGCTCGGTTCATGCGGCGCGGCGACGAGCCGCGCACGGGTTGCCCGTTCAAGGTGATGGTGCCCGCACGCGGCGGCAGGAAGCCGGCCAGGGTCATGAGCAGCGTCGTCTTGCCAGCGCCGTTGGGCCCGAGGATGGTGAGCACCGTGCGCGGTGTGAGGGAGAAGGAGATGTCGCGGGCAACCGTCAACTTGCCATAGCCGACGTCGAGTCCCTGCACCTCGAGGACAGGCGTGTCCGCGTCCCCGTCGCCGCCGCCGCTTCTGTCGCCCGTGCCGTCGATCAACGAGGTGTCGCTCACGACACGGCCAGTCGTTGGTGGGTGGCTCCGAGATACGCCGTCGAGACCACCTCGTTGTGGCGGATCTCCTCCGGGGTCCCGTGTGCGATCAATGCTCCGAAGTCGAGCACGTCGATCACGTCACACAGGTTCAGGACAAGGCTCATGTCGTGGTCCACCAGGAGGATGGTCACACCGGCGTCGCGCACAGCCCGCAACCGCTCGGCCAGCCACAGGCTCTCGGTGCTGTCGAGGCCGGCCGCCGGCTCGTCGAGGAGCAGGAGGCGCGGTGACCCGGCCAGGGCGCGGGCCACGGAGACGAGCTGGCGCTGACCTTGGGAGAGCATCGACACCTGCAGGTCGCGCATGTCGGACAGCCCAAGGTCCTTGAGGATCCGATCCAAGGCCTCGGGGTCGTTCCCGCTGGACCGTTGCTGGCCCACCTGCACGTTCTCCGCCACGGTGAGGTCGTCGGACACGCCGGCCAGCTGGAAGGTGCGGGCCAGTCCGAGGGAGGCCCGGACGTGCGGCGCGCAACCGCCGATGTTCTCACCGACCAGGAGCACGTTGCCCTCGCAACCGTGGAACCCGCACAGCGCATCGATGGTCGTGGTCTTGCCGGCGCCGTTGGGGCCGATCAGACCGACGATCTGGCCCTGGTGCACCGAGAAGCTGACGTCGTCGACGGCGACCACGCCCCCGTAGCGGACGGTGAGGTGCAGGACTTCGAGCAGCGGGGTGTCGGGTGCGGCGGCAATGATGCCGGTGGACTCGAAAACCGGGGCCACGCGAGGGATCGACGCGGGTTTGGGAGCCCGCGGTGGAACCGAGGCCGCGGCCACGGTCGGCACGAGGGCACCCTGCGGCCGGGCTCGTGCGCCCTTCGTCCGCTGTTGTTCGAGGAAGAGGTGCGTCGGGCCCACCACGCCGTCCGGGTTGAAGATCACGGTCAGGATCACGCCGATGCCGGCCACGACGCCGTACCAGTTGTCGACGCCGCCGCTGCCGACTCCCGACGAGATCAAGGCCACCAGCAGGCCGCCCGAAGCGAGCAACCCCGCCACGATGCCGCCGCTGACCGACGTGATGCCCGCCACGACCACGATGGAGAACGTGACCAGGCCCAGATAGGCGTCGAAGTCCTGGAACGTCACGTTGCCCAGTTGGTAGGCCAACAACGATCCGCCCAGCCCGGCGATGAAGGCGGCGATGGCAAAGCCGATCAGCTTGACGCGCACGACGTTGATGCCCGCTGCCGCGGCGGAGCGTTCGTCCGACCGCACCGCGAGCATGGCGGTGCCCAGGCGGCTGGTGCGCAGCCAGCTCACGCCGAGTGCCACGAGCACCAGCACGACGAGACAGAGGATGCCGAAGGCCGGTCGGGGGAAGTCCTTGCCCGAGCCGATGCTCAGGTCCATGCCGAACAACCGAGGGGTAGGAATGTTCAGGCCGGACGCGCCGCCATCGATGGAGTTGTTGTTGAACCAGATCGCCTCCACCCCCGCCGCGAACGTCAACGTGACGACGCCGAGCATGAGCCCGCGCACCCGCAGGGCCGGGATGCCGATCACGACGCCGGCCGCCGCGGCGACGAGGGCGGAAAGGATCGGCGCGACCGGAAACGGAATGCCCCATGAGGAGGCGAACGTGCTCAGGATGTAGGCCGAGACGCCCGCCAGGGTGAGCTGCGCCAGGGAGATCTGGCCCGTGTAGCCGGTGACGACCACGAGCGAGAGCGAGATCACGGCCGTGATGAAGCTCGAGTAGAGGGCGGCGCGGTCGTTGCCGGTGAAGAGGTAGATGGCGGCGATGCCCACGCCCGTTCCCACAATGGCGGTGGCGATGCGCCAGTGCGGCCTGGGTGCCCGGCCGAGCGTGACCTGCATCAGGCTGCCGCGGCTCGGCATGGTCTGGCCGCGGAAGGCCAGGACGACCAGCACGAGGACGAGGGGGATCAGCTCACCGGCGCCGGCGGGGAAGTCCGGATGCACGCCGTTGACGTAGACGGACAGCGATTCGAGCGCGCCGATGCCGAGGCCGGCGGTGATGGCCCAGCCGAGCGAGTGGAAGCGCCCGACGACCGCGGCCGCGAGGGCCGGCACGATGAACAGCGTGTACGTGCCGGGCTGCAGGGGCACGAGCGGTGCGATGAGGATGCCGGCGATGCCACAGACGACGAAACTGATGATCCAGTTGACCAGTGCGATGCGGTCGGGCGAGAGGCCGCTGACCAGTGCGCCCACCTCGGTCTCGGCGGACGCCCGGGTGGCCAGGCCGAAGCGGGTGAACCGGAAGAGCACGGTCAGGACGATGCCGAGGCCGATGATCGTGCCGGCCAACAGCAGGCGGTCGGTCGAGATGTCGATCCCGAGGAACTTGACATGGTTCTGCGGGAAGATCGGGTTGACCAGCACGACCTGGGTGCCGACCTGGTAGGTGACGACGGCGGTCAGGACGCCCATGAGGCCGATGGACGCGACCGCCTTGGCGACGGGGCGGTGGTTGCGCAGGGGGCGGAAGACGAGCAGGTAGACCACGGCTCCCATCACCGCCTGGATGCCCAGCGTGATCAGGAGCGCGGGCCAGAAGCCGAGGTCCGAGCCGACGCTGACGGTCGGCCCGAAGCCCGGGATCGGGATGAGGAGCTGCCCGTTACGCAGCAGCGAGTAGGTGTATGCCGCGTACAGGGCCTGGGCGCCGGTGGCGAAGTTGAGCACTCCCGACGAGCGGTAGGTGACGACGAGCGCCATGGCCAGGGCGGCGAAGACGCCGCCATTGCCCAGCCCGAGCAGGAGGAATTCGACGTAGGTGTTCATTGAGGTCGTTGCCGGACGGCCGGGTGCTCCCGGCGATGGCTCGGTTCGGGCCGACCGTCGTGTTGCTCCCCCCGGGAGTGGATCACGGATTAAGGATACTCAATAACCGGGCCAGGCGCACGGGCGGACAAGGGTTCTTGGGCGACCTTCGGTCTTCCCGGATCCTCGCCAGCGGTTCGGGTCGGCTCATCGCACGGCACACTGAAGAGGAGACCCTTCCGACGACGTAGGAGAGCATCCATGAGCGACGAGCCGACCCGTGCTGGAGCCCGGACCTGATCACCCCATCACGATCGAGCCCCACCGGGGGCACGTCACGGTCCGGCGCGGCGACGCCGTCATCGCCAAGACCGACCGGGCGCTCGAGCTGCGCGAAGCCAGCTACCCGGCCGTGCTCTACATCCCCCTCGCCGACGTGGACCAGGGGCTGTTAGGGGCCAGCGACCACCACACCTACTGCCCGTACAAGGGTGAGGCGTCCTACTTCGACATCGTGGCGGGGGACGGCGACGGCGTTGGCGACGGGGCGGGAGCGGTCTGGTTCTACCCCGAGCCCTACAGCGCGGTCGAGGCCATCCGGGACCATGTCGCCTTCTATGCCGACCGGGTCGCCATCACGAGCGACTCGTAAGACGCGGGCTCGCTGCGGCGTCGCGCTGCGTCCCGCGACGGAGTCCCCCGGCGGCGTCCCGGATCAGGAACCGGACGTGGACAGCTCGTCCCGCAGCACCCGCCGCAGCAGCTTGCCCGTCGGCGAGTAGGGGAGCTCGTCACGGAAGGCGATCACGCAGGGCATCTTGGTGGAGCGCAGCCGCTCCTTGACCCAGTCCTGCAGCTCGGCCTCCGTCGCGTCGCCGTCCGGGTGCAGCACCACGACGGCCGCCACCGCCTCGCCCCACTCGGCGTCGGGGATGCCGACCACCGCTGCCTCGGCGACGGCGGAGTGCAGCATCAGGACCTCTTCGATCTCGCCCGGCGAGATGTTCTCCGCCCCTCGCACGATCACGTCGTCCAGCCGCCCGTCGACGTAGAGGAACCCGTGCTCGTCGAACCACCCGGCGTCGCGGGTGCGGAACCACCCGTCCTCGGTGAGGGTGTTGTTGCCGACGTACTCGCCGGCCACCTGCTCGCCGCGCACCCAGATCTCGCCCTTCTCGCCCGCCGGGAGGACCACGTCGTCGATGTCGCGCACCTCCACCTCGAGGGACGGGAGGGGACGCCCGACCGACCCCAGCCGCCCCCGGATGGCCGGGTCGCCACTGCCGAAGGCCTCCCGGTGCTCGTCCGGGGTGAGCATGGCGATGGTGGAACTGGTCTCGGTGAGGCCGTAGGCGTTCACGAGGTCGATCTGGGGCATGTCGGTCAGCGTGCGCTCGACCAGCTCGAGCGGCATGCGCCCGCCGCCGTAGGAGAGATGGCGCAGGGTCGGCAGTGTGCTGCCCGTCTCCTCGATGGCGTTGAGGATCCGACCCAGCATGGTCGGCACCACCATGGCGTGCGTCACCTCCTCGTCCGCCGCCAGCTGGACCCAGGCCGTGGCGTCGAAGGACGGCAGATACATGATGCGACGTCCGGAGTACAAGGAACTCAGTACGGCCGAGACGCCGGCGATGTGGTACGAGGGCACGCAGATCAGCTGCGCCTCCGTCGGCTCGCAGCCGAGGAATTCGACGCTCGAGATGATGTACGAGACCAGGTGGCGGTGGCGCAGGATGGCCGCCTTGGGCTCCGACGTGGTGCCGCTCGTGAAGAGCAGGACGGCGATCTCCTCGGGGTCGACGAACGGGTGCTCGCCGGTGACCGGCTCGGCGATGGCCTCCTCGAACGCCGCCTTGGTGATGATGTTGGCGGCGCCGATGCTCTCGAGGCGCGCCACCTCTTCGTCGTCGGCGATCATGACACCGCCCTCGACGCGGGCGATGATGCCGCGCAGCTGCTCGTCGGGGGCGCGGTAGTTCAGTGGCGCGAACGGCACGCCGGCCAGCGCGGCGCCGAAGAGTGCCACCGGCAGCGTGTCGGCGTTCAGGCCGAAGTAGCCGACGATCTCGGCGCCGCTCTTCTCGAAGTAGATGGCAGCCCGCCGGCACCGCTCGAGGAGATCCGAGGCGGTGATCCCCCCATGGCGGGAGCCAAGGACGATGCGGTCCGGGTCGCCCTCGGCCGCCATCTCGAGCAGCATGGCGATGTTCACGACGGCGTTCCCCCGGCTTCCTGTGACGGTCAGTCCGAGGCGGGCAGCGGCTTGGCGCCCTTGACGGCGAGGATCGTCTCGCCGACCGAGATGGCGCCTTCGCCGGCCTTGGTGCACAGCAGCTCCAGGCCGAGCTCGTCGTCGCTGTAGCGCTTGCCCAACTGGGTGGGGCCCTCGAAGCCGGCGACGATGCTCTCCGACTGCGGGCTCGGCGTCGGCGGGCAGGAAGGGGTGGCCGCCGCAGCGCAGGTCGACCGGGTCGGCGGGTGCCTTCACGACCACGACCTCGCAGGCGTCGGTCGCACTCCGCAGCCTCGCCCCTGCCTTCAATTGGATAGCCACCGCAGTCCTTCCATACGTCGTTGTTGTCGATCAATTGGTCCCCTGTGGTTCTCGGCGGGGAGCGTTGCGATCCTATTCTGGTTGTGACGTGCGTTCCGCATCGAGACGGTGCGTCCGGGAGGCGGGTCCGCTGCTGTCTGCGGGGACCCAGAATCCCAAGTCCGCACGTCGCACGCTGTTTCTCGGAGGGGGATCCGGGCAATCGGAGGAGGACGACGATGGCCGATGCAAGCCGCGGGCTGGGAGCCCGACCCTGACGACGCCGACCAGGAGCGCTCGTGGAGCGGGACGGCCTGGCCGGACGAGGTGCGGACGGACGTGCACGGCCGGCTGCTGGACGGTGTGGACGGTGTCGGACGGTGTGGACGGTGCGGACGGCTGTGGACGGCGCGGAGGTGGAACACGGTGAGCCCGATCACAGCCCTCAACTGCACCGTGCCCTCTCGGCCGCCATGTCCGACCTGGACGCCATGGACGATCGGATCTCGACGCTCTTCGACCGCCGCCACGCTGCGCCGGTCCGGACGACCGTGGCTGGGGCAGAGGTCGCGACAGCGGCTGTGACCGACGACGATGACATCATCGATCTCTTCGGGGAGGGTGACGTCGACTGGACCGAAGACGACGCACCCGTCGAGAGACGGGGCGTCGTGGGCGCGGACCGCATGGCGATCATCAGCCAGTACGAGGAGGACATCGGCGGGGCGTTCTCCGATCTCGATGCCGAACTGGCCGCCGAGGCGCCGGACGAGCCCAAGAAGCCAAGCGACGGAAGTTCGGTCGACACGCCAAGGGGACGGCGAGCGCTAAGAGGAGTTCCTGACCTTCCGGGCCAGCGTGCCCCAGCGTTCGAACGTGTCGGGATCGCCCACGACATCGATGCCGGTGAAGTAGCTGACGACGCGGGTGGCCACGCCGCCGTACCGGGCCACGACCTTGTCGGCGATGTCGTCCCACCGCCCCTCGGTGACGAAGTTCTCCAGGAGGTCGTCGTCGATCTCCGCCGCCATGCCGGCAATGTCGCCGGCCCGTTGGTGCTGGCGCAGGAGGTCGGTCATGTCCTCGCGGTCGAGCTGCTCGAAGATGAACGCGTAGTTGGGCGTGGACCCGTAGAAGGCGACCTGCACCCGGGCCCGCTCGCGCCACACGGCGCGCTCGGCCTCGGTGTCGCCGACCACCAGGAAGGCCGGGATGATGACCTCGAGGTCGTCGACCGTTCTGCCCGAGCGTGCGGCGCCGGCCTCGAGGTTGGGCAGCACCGTCTCGCGCAGGTAGGTCGGCGTGTTCAGCGGGTGGATGTGCACGCCGTCGGCGACCTCGGCGGCCATGCGGAGCATCCAGGGGCTGACGGCGGCGACGTCGACCGGCGGGTCGGCACAGGCGATCGGGCCCGGCGCCCAGATGGCCGGCAGCAGCGACAAGTTGTAGAACTCGCCCTCCACGGCGAGCGGGCCGCCGGTGCGGAAGGCCTCGAAGATCTGCTTGAGGGCGAGGACGTACTCGCGGAGCCGTGGCCCCGGAGGGTCGAACTCGGCGCCGTAGCGACGCTCGATGTGCGCCCGCACCTGCGATCCGAGCCCCAGGCGGAAGCGGCCGCCGCTCGCCTCGGCCAGCTCCCAGGCCGTGGACGCCGTCACCATGGGGCTGCGCGGGAAGGCGACGGCGATCCCCGTCAGGATGTCGATGTCGGCGGCCACCGCCAGCGCGCCGCAGGTCAGGTACGCCGTGCGTCCCGCCTCCGTGACGACGAGACCCGAGAGTCCGGCCGCGGCGGCCCGTCGCCCGAGCTCTGCGGCCTGGCGGAGGGGCTGGGCCGGCAGCATGGCATCGAACTGCAGCGTCACCGACTCGCCGCTCCGACGTCGTCGCCGGGGGGATCGGGCGGCGTGCCGTCGGGGCGGGGCCAGGCGATCGGCGTCACGTCGCTGGCGATGACGGCACCCATGGCGATGCCGGCCCGCTCCACCGACGGGTGCGGGTAGCGGCCGGCGCCGCGGGTCGACCCGTCGGCGAAGTAGATGGCCGTGTGCACCCGACGGACGGTACCGGTCCGGTTCGGCGGGCCAAGTGGAAGGTCAGGCCGTGGTGGAAGGCGACGGAGCCCGCAGGGACCTCGACGAAGACCGGTGCGATGGCGGCGAGCTCGGTCGCGGCTCGAGCGGGTCGTTGCCGCTGCCGGTGAAGATGTCGACGAACTCGTGGACGCCGAGCCGGTGGCTGCCGGGGAGGTAGCCCATGGCGCCGACTTCGAGCGTGGAGCCGTCGAAGGGGATCCAGGCGGTGATCGTGTCGGTCTCGACGATGGGCCAGTACGGGTGGTCCTGATGGGGGTCGGTCTCGCGCCCGCCGACCTCCTTGTAGAGCGCCTGGTCGTGCCAGAGACGGACCGCGTCGGCGTCGAGGAGGCGCGCCGCCGCCTCGGCGATCGAGGGGGTGGAAC
Source organism: uncultured Acidimicrobiaceae bacterium (assembly GCA_963804055.1). Classification (GTDB taxonomy): domain Bacteria; phylum Actinomycetota; class Acidimicrobiia; order Acidimicrobiales; family RAAP-2; genus Bog-473. Next base: position 79,410 of record CAWDOU010000004.1, read on the forward strand.
GTCAGGCGGCGGACGTCGTCGCAGTCCTCCCAGAGGTTCTGGCACTGGACGAAGCTCTGCTCGTATCGAGTCTTCTGGGACAGGGTGCGGGCGTCGTGCCCGCTGCGACGGGCGACGGCTTGGTCGACGGCCTCGCCGAAGCGGTCGAGCTCGTGGGTGGTCAGGAGATCCGGCACGACCACGAAGCCGTCACGCTCGAAGTCCTCGACGAGCCGAGGCGTGAGCGTGACGAGGGGCGCGGTCACGACGTCACGACGTCGACGGTGCCGGGGTGTCACGGTGCCGGGGTGTCGCGGACCTCGCGGATGTAGCCGACCATCTCGTGGACGGTCGGCGAGTCGAGCCAGGGCGTCAGGTCGACGTCGTAGAGCGCCGACGGCTCGGGCCCCTGGTCGAGATGATGCGGCTCGGACGCCATGAATCGCCCGTCGACGAGCCGGACCTCGGTGACGAGGTCGGCGTACGGGCGTGGGCTGGCGGCGGGGGAGCCGAAGCCGAAGACGCGCTCGGAGCCCATGACGGCGTTGGCGGCGGCCCGACCGGTGAGGAACGGCCGGTAGTCGTTGCGCTCGAGCTCGCCGCCGTAGGCGTCGAGGATGTGCAGGGCCCGGTCGAGGACCGCCTGGTCGAAGCCGTAGTAGAGGTTCGGCGCCGGCAGGTCGCCCCAGACGCCCCACATCCACCAACGAGCGGTCGGTGGCAGGGCGGCCATGGCGCGCTGGACGCCCCGGCCGACGGCCTCGTGGGCGTGGTGGACGTCGTGGGGCGAGGGCGAGACCACGATGGACGCCCCGTGCTCCTCGACGATGTTGGGCAGCTCGGTGGCGACGCGGTGGGTCGCCAGTGCGAGGTCCCCGTCGAGGTCGAGGTTGAGGGGCGGCTCCAGGAAGACGGGCTCGAAGCCGGCCCGGGCCGCCGCGTCCTCCGTCTCGGCCCGGCGGCGCACCCACTGGTCCGAAAAGCCCAGGCTGGCGACGAGGTTGACGACGTTCCAGCCCCGGTCCTTGAGATGGAGCAGGGCGCCCGGGCAGCCGACGGCCTCGTCGTCGGGATGCGGTGCGACGTGCAGGATGGTCGGGGCCACGACCAGGGAGGTTATGCCGCTCGGGCTGGGTGATTCTCGGGACCTACGGCGCTTGGTCCGACACATCGCTACGGTGCCGGCCATAGAGGGCGACCCCGCATGGACCAATTCGGCAGCCCGCCTTATTTGCTTGCAGCGCTCAGACCATTGTCGGGCGTGCGGTGAAGGTATCGAGCGTGGTCAGCATGCCTGGTGGGAGTCGACCACAAAGACCGTCGTTTGCGTTCGCTGCCGATCGGCAGAAGCGCCGGCCTCGGGCCCGTTCGAGCAGGTTCCAGCTCCCCCTCTGGACTTGGGCGTTGCTGGAGGTTCGGCCAGGCGAGCGTACGAGCGGCGACATCAGAACCGTGAGGAGCAGCTGGAGCGTCGATGGGCATCGACTGGCAGAGAGCGGCCAGTTTCGTACCGGTCGACCTCGCTCCCAGCAGGCCGGCGAGGATCGGACTGCCGACCTTGGACCAACTGTCCGATCTGTCGATGCCCGAGATCGTGGAGGCGACGTTCCGTCGTGGGCCCGACGCCCCAGATGAGGCCGACGGGAAGGGGTTCGAGGAATTCGGTCTCGTGCTCTGGGGCCATCGCAACGATGCCGTCGGGTTTGGCCACCTGCGAGGCGACCTTGGCCAGGTGTTTCGTGCGGGCGACGCCAACGGACAGTGGAAGGCCGATTTCGTCGCGACGTGTCGGCGGATGGCCATGGCGATCTCGGTAGGCGCTCCGAAGAGGCGAGACCGTCCGGTGACGGTCGAGGAAGGCCTGCATCGATCGACACCCGTTCGACCCGGGGGGTGAAGTCGTGGAAGACGGACATGACCTCGTCGCCGAACCGTTGATACCGCTCGAAGTGGCCACCGACGAAGACGAGATCGTTGCAGAGCTGGCGGGCCCGCCATCCCGGCATGCCGCCACGGACGCCGTAGCTCCTGGCTGTCGTACGGCGCCGCGAGCACGACTCCGCCACCGACAGCGATGGGCCGGCCCCGAAGATGGCTCCCTTGCTCCAACCAGGTGAAGACGCTGGCAGAACTGTCGGCCTCGTCACTGCCGAAAAAGACGAACCCCGTCACGGGGATAACTGGCGCTGGCCTCAGGCTGACTAAGCGGACGTCGCGTAGAGCACTCTTTACAGATTACTCTGATCAGAATATACTGACCGACCATGCCCCAGGTGGTCCCGTTCCAACCCCCTCGCCCTGGCGGTCCTGGTCTGCCTGTACGAGAAGCCCATGCACCCCTACGAGGTGGCGCAGACCCTGCGGGCCCGGGCCAAGCAGGAGAGCGTGCGCCTCAACTACGGCTCCCTCTACGCGGTCGTCGAGTCGCTGGAGAAGAAGGGCTTCATCAAGGCCACCGGGACCGTCCGGGAGGGCAAGCGGCCCCAGCGCACCGTCTACGAGATCACCGACGAGGGCTCCCTCGAAATGACCGACTGGCTCACCGAGCTCGTCGGGACGCCCGAGCAAGGAGTACCCGGCGTTCATGGCCGGCCTGTCCTTCATCGCCGCCCTCGATCCCGACGACGCTCTGGCGGCGCTCCGGCACCGCGCCGAAGATGCTGACCGTCAAGCTCGCCGCCCTGCGGGGCGTGGAGAAGGCGGCCCACGACGCAGGGTTGCCGCGCATCTTCGGCCTCGAGGCCGAGTACGAGGAGGGCCAGCTCGTCGCCGAGCTGCGGTTCGTCACGGCGCTCGCCGACGAGATGGAGAACGGCACCCTCGAGGGCCTCGACCTGTGGCGCGCTCTTCCAGACCGAGGACTTCGACCCGGAGGAGGTGCACTTCACCTTCGAACTCCCCAAGGAATGACCCCGTAAGACGTAAGGAGTAGATGGCCCGAGGCCGCGTGCGGGAACACGCGACCCCGGGCCGGTACGACCACGAGCCCGATCCACGAGGGACCTTCGCCCGAGGCAGCACTTGAGAGCGTAGGCGGCCTCCGTGGGACGAGCTCTGCAACGACACAGCGACCGCGACAGCGACAGCGGTCGCAGCAGACGACGACCCGTAACCCACGAAAGGAGTCGCGGCATGGACGCGCTCATTCAGGCCGACGGCCTCTCCAAGAAATTCGGGAAGGTGCAAGCCCTCTCCGACCTGACCCTCACCCTGCCGGCCGGACAACCGGTCGCCATCCTCGGTCCCAACGGCGCCGGCAAGACCACCTTCATCCGCATGGTGGCCACGCTGCTGGCGCCCGACACCGGCACCCTCGTCGTGAACGGCCACGACGTCGTGCGCGACCCGATGGCGGTGCGCCGCATGATCGGCCTCGCCGGCCAGTCCGCCGCCGTCGAGGAGATGATGACGGGCCGCGAGAACCTCGTCATGGTCGCCCGCCTGTACGGCCAGGGCCGTGCCGAGGCGGTGGCCTCGTCCAAAGCGATCCTCGAGCAGATGGATCTGGTGGAGGCCGCCGACCGCCAGGTCCGGACCTATTCCGGCGGGATGCGACGGCGGCTCGACCTCGGGGCGAGCCTGGTCGGCTCGCCGCGGCTGCTGTTGCTCGACGAGCCGACGACGGGCCTCGACCCCGGCAGCCGCAACGAGGTGTGGGACGCCGTCCACGCCATGAGCCAGAGCGGGACCGACATCGTGTTGACGACGCAGTATCTCGATGAGGCCGATCACCTCGCCACCGCCATCGTCATCATCGACGGCGGTCGCGTCATTGCGCAGGGCACGCCGGACGAGCTCAAGTCGCGCGTCGGCGCCGACATGGTGGAGCTGCACACCGTCGACGTTCCGACCATGCAGCGGGCCGCCGAGGTGCTGGCCTCGCTCGGCATGGCCGAGCCGTCGACCGACCCGGCCACGCGCCGGTGCTCGCTCGCCGCGCCGGGCGGCTCGAAGTTGCTGCCCGTCGTCGTGCGCGCGCTCGACGAGGCCGAGGTGCCGGTGGAGGACATCGCGCTGCGCCGGCCCACCCTCGACGAGGTCTTCCTCGCCCTCACCGGGCGCCGCACCGACGACGCCGCCACGACCGACCCGACCGACGACCCCACCACGAAGGAGCACGCAGCATGACCATCACCCTCGACCACCCGCGCCAGTCCCGACCGACGCCCACCGGGGCGGTCACCAACCAGGGCGCATCGTTCCTCGTCGCCACCGAGCAGGTGGCGGCCCGCACGCTCAAGAAGTTCGTCCGCTCGCCGGCGCTGCTCATCGCGGGCACGGCGCAGGGGCTGCTCTTCCTGCTCATCTTCCGCTACGTCTTCGGCGGCGCGGTGGGCCACACCGGCGGGCTGTCCTACGTGGACTTCCTGGTGCCCGGCTTCGTCGTCACCGGCGTGCTGTTCCAGGGCATGAGTGCGGCCAGCGGCGTGGCCGACGACAAGGAAGGCGGGCTCTTCGACCGGCTGCGCAGCCTGCCCATCCGGTTGCTGTCGATCGTCTCGGGCCGGGTGGGCGCCGATACGGCGCTCGTCGCCTGGGGCGTCATCGTCATGACGGTGGCCGGGTTCGCCGTCGGGTTCCGCATCACCGGCACGAACCTCGACGCGGTGGCGGCGTTCGGCCTGACCATCCTCTACGGCTTCGCCTTCGTCTGGCTCTTCATCGCCATGGGCCTCATGGCGGGCAGCCCGCAGGCGGCGCAGGGACTCTCGTTCCTGGTCTTCCCGCTGAGCTTCGTCTCGTCGGCGTACGTGCCGGTGTCGACCATGCCCGGCTGGATGCAGGCCTTCGCCAACAACCAGCCCATGACCCAGATGGTGAACACGGTGCGGCTCCTCACCGGTGGACCGCAGGCGCAGGCGCTGCTCGGGCACCCGGTGTCGTACTACCTGGTGCCCTCGCTGCTGTGGACGGCCGGGCTGGTGGTCGTGCCATGCCGTCGGAAGTTCAAGACGACGTAGTCCGCTCGGCGACCGCCTGGAAGCTCAAGGTCGACGTAGTGCCCGCCCGTCCGCCGGCCGTCGAGTCCGCCAGCCATCCAGCCGCAACATCCTCGTCGTACGTCGCGACGTAAGGCCCCGGCCGGCGCTGACCCCTCGCCAAAGTTAAGTAGGGGTCAGCGCCGGTCGAAGCCCTCGTCCTCCGGCGGCTCGCCCGTCTGCAGGACCGAGTTGACCGCACGCCGCAGGCGCTCCTGCGCGTCGATCATCCAGTCGATGAAGAACGGGTACTCCTCGACCTGGGTGATGTCGCCCTCGCTGTAGTCGGCCACGCGGTAGGCGGAGCGGTCGGGCAGGCGCTCCCACGACAGGGGCGCGCCGTACAGCAACTCCACCGTGTCCTGTTGGAGCTGCAGCACGTCGAACTGCGCCGCGCTGGCCTCGGGCGACCCCAGGTCCACGTAGAAGTCCGACCGCAGGCGACCGCCGGCGGCGAAGCTCAGCCCGTAGTGCGTGCCCCGCACGGGGGAGGGCAGGGTGATGAAGTTCTGCGCCGGCAGCGTGGTCATCTGCGTCCACTGCGGGTGGCGGACGCGCACGCGGTCGAGCCAGCGCGACCAGTACTCGCGGTACATGGCGCCTTTGCCCCCGCCGAGCGGCCCGGCCAGCTCGGTCATGTTCCAGCCCGTCGGGTCGCGCCACCACTGCGTGCCCGAGTAGTGCACCGGTGACGCCGGTGGCCAGCTCAATGATGTGCCGCACCAAGACCGGCCGGCGTGTACGCCGCCTTGTCGACGTCCCACACCAGCGGCGCGTTGACGTTGTTCTGCCAGTGCGCCGTCCGCCGGGCGGGATCCTCGTCGAGCCATTCCTCGAGCTGGCTGCGCATGTCGAAGCTGAGGTCGGTGCGCGGGCTCAGCGTGAAGATGGTGCCGTCGGCCACGGACTCGGTCGTGACGAGCCGCCGCACCAGCGCGGCGTCCTGCACGCGCCGCTTGGACTCGGCGATCTCCTTGGCCAGCTGGCGCTCCGGGCTGATGGTGAACTCCTCCACCTCGCGCAGCGGGTAGAGCTGGCTGACGGAGATCATCGGGACGTTGCTGCTGCCGAGCTGCCCGTAGATGTAGGAGCGGAAGGCGCTGATCTGGACCAGTGCGATGTCCAGGCCCATCTCGCTCAGCCAGACCACGCTGGCGGTCACGGTGGCCGAGAAGTCCCGGGCCAGCAGCACAATGCGGGGGCGCTGCAGCGACTCGCGTGAGAGGTCGGGCGCGTGGGCCTGCAACTCGGCCAGCGCCTCCTCGGGGTTCATGCGGCGTCTGACGGCGGGACTGGAAGCGGGCGTAGTGCTCGGCCAGCGACTCGGGCAGCATGCGGCTGACCGCGGCGGCGTACTTGATCGCCGAGACCTCGGTGTCGGCGGACCGGCTGCTCTTGAGCTCGGCCACGACCAGGCGGCCGTCGGCACCGAGCCCGAGCACGGAGACCCGGTCGCGGGCCGCGCCGCCGGCCGGCGGGAGCCCGTCGAACTCGAAGGTGACGACCTTGACGGCGGGGCCGAGGATGGCGGGATTCGACAGCACCCACTCCTGCAGATCGGCGCGCTGCTCCAGTCCCGCTTCCTCGAGCGAGATCATCTGCGCCGGCATCGCGACGGAGCCAGCGACGGTAAAGAGCATTTCTTCCGCCATTTCTCAGTCCAGGGTAGGACAAACGGTTGTTTTTCCGCAGGTACCGAAAGTCACACGCGCGACACAACGCAACAACAAAACTCGTGGCCAGACGCGTGTTGGGCGACGGGCCGAAGGGTCGGTCAGCCCCCATGTGCGCGACGTCCGCGACCCGGAAGCCGCGTCGGGACACCGCGACCGCACACCGCCTCTACCTCGTCGGAAAGCCGCAGCGACGCCCAAAAAGCACAAGGAATTGTGCAAGTTGTGTCTTTTCCGGAGAGGCCGCCGCCCTGGTTCCGCCCGCAACGGCCGCGGCGGGGCCACCGACGACCGCCGTCTTAGATCGGCACCCCCGGCGCGACGAGCGGCCACGGGCGCTCGCGCTCGACGACCCGGGCCAGGTCGAGCAGCAGTTGCTCGGCGTGGCGCCGGCCGATGATCTGCATCGACACGGGCAGCCCGTCGACGAGGCCGACGGGAATGGCGACGGCCGGGTGCCCGGTCGTGTTGGCCGGGATGGTCAGCGCGCCGTTGTTGCCCACCGCCGCCTCGAAGCCGTGCTCGGCCACCAGGTCGACGCCGTCGATGGTCGTCGGCATCGGGCCCTGGGCGGCGAAGGCCACGTCGGGGTTGGTGGCGCAGATGATGAAGTCGACCTGCTCGAAGAGCTCGGCCATCTGCACAATGATCTGGCGCCGGAAGGCCTCGATGTTCTTCGCCGTGTCCACGTTGAAATGGTTGGTGGCGATGTTGCACGCCAGCATGATCTCGGGCGTGAGCTCGGACTCGCAGGCGGGGTAGAGGTCACCCAGGCCGACGAGCAGGCTGGCCGTCCCGGCGAGCGCCCACTCCAGGCCGCCGCGGGGGAGCGCGATCGGGACGTCGACCCGCTCGAGGCCGGCGTCCTTGATCAACAGGTCGGCCGCCTCGTCCACCTTCTCCCGCACCGCCGACGCCACGATGGCCGCACCGAGGTCGACCGACACGGCGACGCGCCTGCCCTGCAGGTCCTGCTGACCGAGTCCGGCCTCCCAGCCCTCGACCCGTGGCAGCGAGAAGGGGTCGTACTCGTCGGCGCCGTTGCAGGCGTCGAACCAGCGCGCCGCGTCGCGCACCGAGCGGGACAGGCACCCGAGTACCGCGGTGAGCGGCTCGATCTCGGTGTGCGGCCCCTTCGGGATGCGACCGAACGTCGACTTCAGGCCGAAGAGACCGGTGAAGCCGGCCGGGATCCGGATGGAGCCGCCGCCGTCACCGCCGGTGCAGAGCGGCAGCAGCCCGCCCGAGACGGACGCGGCCGACCCGCCGGACGAGCCGCCGGGGGTGCGCTCCAGGTCGTAGGGATTGGAGGTGGCGCCGTGCAGCCGGGTGTAGGTGCAGTTGATGCCGCCGAACTCCGACGCGGTCGTCTGCCCGACGAGGACGGCGCCGGCCTGGCGCAGGCGGGCCGTCATGGTGCCGTCGTACTCGGCGATCCGGTCCTTGAAGACCAGCGAGGCCTCGGTCTGGGGCCAGCCCTTGACCGGGTCGAGCTCCTTGACGCCGATCGGCACGCCGCCGAACGGCAGGTTGACGTCAGCCGACGCCGCCGCCTCCCGGGCCTGCTCCTCGTCGACGAAGCACACCGCGTTCAGCTTGGAGTCGGCTATGGCGGCCAGCGACCCCTCGAGCGCCTCGGTGGGCGAAATGGTGCCCGCCCGGTAGGCGTCGACGAGGGAGCAGGCGTCTCCCATCCATGGTTCAGTCACGATCGGGAGGCTATCGATCCGCCCGGACGGCCTGCCGGAGATCCTTGGGCTGGTGTCATGCTCAGGTAACCCATCCGCCCGACCGTTCCTACGTATGACGGAGTTTCGTGTGACTTTCGCCCGAGCCGGCAAGAAATGGACGGCGAAGGTCGTTCAGACAGACGGCAACCACGTCTTGCCTCGCAGCACCCCGGTGTTCAAAGGCGATTCATTGGCCGCGGTAGAGGCCCAGGTGGCTCGGTGTCTCGACGATCTTGAAGTCCGGTTCTATTACGTCACGCACGATTGCGAGGCGATCCTCAGTGAGCACCAGAACCGTCTGGTCCGTGAGGCACTGTCGGCGATCGGAGAGGCCAAGTCGGCAGACGTGAGGAGTATGCGAGCGTCCTACCGGGCCATCAGAGCACTATCCGGATTCTCGCTGCGTGACATCGCGGTCCTCCTGAACGAGGAAGTACCTGAACTGGAACGGGCGCGAGACGTCGGCAACCAGTTCGGCCTGATGGAACCGTAGAGCGTGCCTCGCTCGACCCGAACCACCAACTCCGCCCCATGAAGTTCTGAGCCGCTGAGAGGCCTGGACTCCCGTTGAAGGCCCGGGGCCCTAGCGGGCTAGAGAACTGCCTGCGATCGCTCCCGTCTCCGAAGCCCGACGAATATTCCGGGCTTCTTGCCGTGGGAGGCGCTGCCGCGAGATGGCAGGTCCTCGCCCCGCATGAAGGCGATCCAAGGGCCAATATCGGGAGCATCGCTCTCCGGAACAGGCCAATCGATCTCACCCGCCGCCTCAGGTGCCTCCCGGTATCCCTTCGTGAGGTCGTCCATGCGCCTCCTTTCGCCAATTAGGAGGGTATTCCTGGGTAGTGACAAACCGAAGAGGCGAAAGTCCCTAGCTGCGAGAAGTCTCAGGCGTGACGGGACACGCCTGGGTTGGCGCCTACTCCGTCGTCCGCTTCTTGAAGAAGTGCGCCGCCAGTGGGCACGCCACGGCCAGGATCGCCACCGACCAGATCAGTGCCGCCTCGACCGGGTGTTGCATCGGCCAGGCCTGGACCATGGCAGACGGGTTCGGGTTGCCCCAGAGGTCCCGGGTCGCTGCCACGACGGCGCTCACCGGGTTCCAGTTGGCGACTGCCTGCAGCCACCCCGGCATGTGCTGGGTCGGCACGAACGCGTTGGACACGAACGTCAATGGGAACAAGACGATAAAGCCGAATGAGCCGGCCGACTCCGGGCTCTTGGAGTTCAGCCCCACACAGGCCGACACCCAACCCACCGCGTAGGCGAAGAGCAGCAGCAGACCGAAGCCGCCGACCACCGAGATGGCGTTCGCACCGGGCCGCCAACCGACGGCGAGCCCGGTGACGGCCACGATGGCGGCACACACCACGGAGGTCAGGAAGTCGGCCGCGGAGCGTCCGACCAAGCACCGCGGAGCGCCACATCGGCAGCGTGCGGAAGCGGTCGATCATGCCCTCGTGCAGGTCGGTACTCAGACCCGATCGCCGTGCCCATGGTCGACGTCGTCAGGTTCAGCGCCAGGATCCCGGCCAGCAGGAAGTCGACATAGCTGCCGCCGCCGGGGATCGGGATGGCGCCGCCGAAGATGTAGACGAACAGCACCGTGAACAGCAGCGGCTGGATCGTCACGTCGGAGAGCTGCATCGGCTCCCGCGAAATGTGCACGATGTTGCGCCGGGTCATGGCCCAGATGTCCGCCAGCGAACCGAGGAAGTTCCCGCCCGAATGGGGCCGGTCGAACCCGGTGGCGGACGGCGTCAGCGTTGCGGTCGTCATGCGCGTACTCCTTCCAGTTCGTGGCGGCCTTCGCCGGACCCGACAGGACCGGCGGAACCACCGGCCGCAACGCCCGACCCCGAACCCGAGCCAGAACCCGAACCTGACCCGGATTCGTCGCCCTCAGCAGGCTCGTCTCCTTCGATGTGGCCGCCGGTGAGCGAGAAGAACACGTCGTCCAGCGACGGCTGCCGCACCTCGATGTTGTCCACCAGCACTCCCGCGTCGTCCAGCGCCCTGACGACCACGGTCGCCAGCCCCGTCGACGAGTCGACGCCGGCACTCAGGTGCCGTCCGTCGTCGCTTACCGCAACGGCACCCGCCACCAACGGCGCCATGGCTCCAACGGCGGCAGGGTTCGGCTCCGACAGCGTCACCTCCAGGCGGGCGCCGCGGCTCGCCTGCTTCAACTCGAGCGGCGTCCCCTGGGCGATGACCCGCCCGTGGTCGACGACCACGATGTCGTGGGCCAGCGCGTCCGCCTCTTCCAGGTATTGCGTCGTCAGCAGGACGGTGACGCCCTCGCCGATCAGCTCACGGATGGCTTCCCATACCCGCTGCCGGGAAGTCGGGTCCAAGCCCGTCGTCGGCTCGTCGAGGAACAGGACCGGCGGACGGGTCATCAACGACCCGGCCAGGTCCAGGCGCCGGCGCATGCCGCCCGAGTAGCCCTTGACCACCCGGTCGGCCGCGTCGGTCAGCTCGAACTGCGCCAGCAGCTCCTTGGCCCGGGCCCGGGAGGCGGCCCGGCCCATGTCCGACAGCTCGCCGATCAGCACCAGGTTCTGGCGCCCGGTCAGCAGAGGGTCCAAGCGTCGCGTCCTGGGCCGCCACGCCGATGTGGCGCCGCACCTCGGCCGGGCTCCGCAGCACGTCGAAGCCAGCGACCGTGGCCGATCCCGAGTCGGGCCGGGCCAGCGTGGTCAGGACCCGCACGGCGGTCGTCTTGCCGGCGCCGTTCGGGCCGAGCAGCCCGAGGATCGTGCCCGCTGGGACGGAGATGTCCACGCCCGCCAGCGCCTGGGTCGAGCCGTAGCGCTTGGTCAGCCCCTCCGCCTGGATCATCACATCAGTAGCCATAGACATCCTTACCGGTCGTTAAGTAATCTCTTGTCCAAGGGCATGGTAAGCGGTATACTTACCTGTCGTCAAGTAGGCAGAGGGACAATTCCCGGGTAAGGTGCAAGACGAGATGGCTGATCAGACGACACCGGAGAGCCAGAACACGTGACCCAGACGGCTGACGACCAGGCCCGGGCCGACGCTGTCCAGGCCGAGGAAGACGCCATCGGCGAGCTCGAGGCCGTCATCGGCGAGGAGCCGGACATCGGCCCGCTGACTGACACCGACATCGACGCCCCGGCCCCGCCGGCCAGCCCAGGCCGTCGACACCCGCCAGCGCATCCTCGATGTGGCGCTCGACCTCTTCACCGAGCAGGGCTACGACGGCACCAGCCTGCGGCAGATCGCCGAGCAGCTGGGCGTCACCAAGGCGGCCCTCTACTACCACTTCGAATCCAAAGAGGACATCCTCATGGCGCTGCACATGCGCCTGCACGACTTCGGCAAGGACGCCCTGGTGCGGATCGGGGAGGGGCCGGTCACGCTGGCGCTATGGGAGGAGCTGCTCGACGACATCGTCGGCGAGATGCTGACCCAGCGCAAGATCTTCCTCATGCACGAACGGAACCAGGCCTCGCTGGAGAAGCTGCACCGCGAGGACCACGACGCCGAGCACGAGGACATCCAGAACCAGTTCCGCCGGATCCTCGAGGACGTGCGGTTGCCGCTGCGGGACCGGGTGCGCATGTCGGCGTCCTTCGGCGTCATCTTCTCCAGCCTCTTCCTGGCCGGCGACGCGTTCGAGTCGACGACGAACGAGGAATTGGGGGAGATGCTCCGCGACATCCTCCACGACGTCCTCGCCGGATGACGGCCCCAGATCACTACAGTCGTCGCGGTGACTGACGCCCCAGCAGGAACGCACAGGAGCAGGACTCCCCCCACGCCCACCCCTTCACGATCGCCATCGACGTGGGCGGCACCGGCCTCAAGGCCGACGTCCTCGACAAGGACGGCACGCCCGGTGGCCGGCCGGGTCCGGGTGCCGACGACCTACCCCATGCCGCCGCACGAGCTCGTCTCCACGCTGACCAAGCTCGTCCGCAAGCTCCCCGAGGGGGACCGCGTCTCGTGCGGCTTCCCCGGCATGGTCCGCCAGGGCCACGTCCTCAGCGCCCCGCACTTCGTGTGCGAGAAGGGACCGGGCACGAAGGTCGATGCCAAGCTCGTCAGCGCCTGGTCGGACTTCGACCTGGCCGGCGCGCTCGCCAAATCCATCGGCAAGCCCTGCCGGGTGGCCAACGACGCCGATGTCCAGGGCCTGGCCGTCGTGAAGGGCAAGGGCTTCGAGGCGGTGATCACGCTCGGGACCGGCTTCGGCACGGCGTTCTTCATGGACGGCAGCCTGATGCCCCACATGGAGTTCTCCCATCTCGAGTTCCGCAAGGGCGACACCTTCAACGAGCAGGTCGGCGAGGCCGCCCGCAAGAAGGTGGGCGACGAGCGCTGGAACAAGCGGGTGCGCAAGGCCATCGCCTACCTCGATGCGCTGTGCTTCTTCGATCACCTCTACATCGGAGGCGGGAACGCCTCCCGGGTGAACCGGCGGGACCTGGGCGACGTGCTCGAGCGCATCACCGTGGTGGACAACAGTGCCGGGATCCTCGGTGGCATCAAGCTCTGGGACCAGCACCACGTGGGTGTCGAAGGGGGACCGCAATGACCGCCGTCGACACCGAGCCGCTGGCCTGGGACCCGCTCGACGAGAAGTACAAGGGCGACCCCCACGCCATCTGGAAACGCCTGCGCGACGAGCAGCCGCTCTATTACAACGAGCAGTACGACTTCTACGCCGTGAGCCGCTTCGCCGACGTCGACGCCTTCAGCCGCGACCCCAAGACGTTCGTCTCCTCGCATGGCACCGTCATGGAGATGATCACGGCCGACCCGATCGACATGCAGATGATGATCTTCATGGACCCGCCCGAGCACACCCGCTACCGGCGCCTGGTCTCCAAGACCTTCACGCCGCGGCGCATGAAGCTGCTCGAGGACGACATCCGCGCCCTGTGCGCCACGCTGCTCGACGGCCTCGTCGGCCGCAGCTCGTTCGACTACGTGCAGGACTTCGGCGCCCGGGTCCCCGCCTACGTGATCGCCGCGCTCCTCGGTGTGCCGCCCGAGGACCGCGACATGGTCCGGGGCTGGATCGACGAGTCCTTCCACCTCGACCCCGAGACCGGCATGTCTAACGAGATCTCGCAGACGGCGATGTTCAGCTTCATGGACTACCTGGGCCGGACGCTGGCCGATCGGCAGACCAATCCGCGCGACGACATGTTCACCGACCTGGTGAACATGGAGATCACCGAGGACGACGGCGTGGCCCGCCGGCTGACCATGGAGCAGGCCGTGAACTTCGCCGCCCTCATCGGCAGCGCCGGCACCGAGACGGTGGCCCGCATGCTCGGCTGGGCGGCCCTGGCGCTCGACGACAACCCGGGCCAGCGGGCCGAGCTGGTGGCCGACTTCAGCCTGATCCCCAATGCCGTCGAGGAGGTCCTGCGCTACGAGGCGCCGTCGCCGGTGCAGAGCCGCTGGTGCATCGAGGACGTCGAGGTGCACGGCGGGCACGATCCCGGCCCACTCGAAGGTCGTGATGATCACGGGCTCAGCCGGGCCGGGACGAGCGGGCCTACCCGGACGCCGACACGCTTCGACATCCACCGGAAGTTCGACCACCACCTGTCCTTCGGGTACGGCATCCACTTCTGCCTGGGCGCGGCGCTGGCCCGGACGGAGGGGCGGATCGCCCTGGAGGAGACCTTCAAGCGGTTCCCCGAGTGGTCGGTGGACATGGCCGGAGCCGTGCCGCTCCACACGAGCACGGTCCGGGGCTACTCCAAGCTGCCGATCAGCGTCTGACCTGGTCGAGGGCGCCTCGGGGGCCCGACCGGGGCTCCGGTACACTGTCCTGTCTCACCCAGCGCTCGTAGCTCAACGGACTAGAGCATCTGACTACGGATCAGAAGGTTGGGGGTTCGAATCCCTCCGAGCGCGCAATATAAGACCAGGTCATGGGGCTAAGAAGGGCTGTCGACCGGCTGACGGTCTCGGTTGACCACCAAGTTGACCACCAAGATTGTCATCGGCGATTGTGAAATTCCCGGTTCATGCTTGACAGCGTGGCTCCGGTACCTGCCTGACACTTTCGGACGCGGCTCCGGTACCTGGGCGACACTGACTCCGGTACCTGCTTGACACTTCGTGCCTGCGAGGGTCCACCACGTGGCGGTTGCCACCTTCTTCGCTGTTGACGCAGTCGTCGACAGATGCGAAGGAGGCCGACCGTGTTGGTGGAGCTCAAGCTGGTGGAACAGCGCTATCGGGCGGTCATCGAAGTCCTTGACGGAATGTCGGTGACCGACGTGGCACGCCGCAACGGAGTCTCTCGTCAGACGTTGCACACGTGGCTCCGTCGCTATGCCGAGGGCGGCATGGCGGCGCTGGCCGACAAGAGCTCCAAACCCGAGAGCTGCCCGCACCAGATGGCCCCGGTCATGGAGGCCCGAGTGGTCGAGTTGCGTCGGGCGCACCCGAGATGGGGACCACGTTCCATCCGCACCCAACTGGCCAAGGAGGGCTTCCCGGTGCCTGGACGCTCCTCGATCTATCGCACCTTGGTCCGCCATCACCTCTTAGAGCCCACCCAGCGCAAGCGCTCACGCTCTGACTACAAGCGCTGGGAGCGCAGCCGGTCAATGGAGCTGTGGCAGATGGACATCGTCGGGCGCTTCCATCTCGCCGACGGCACCGAGGTCAAAGTGGTCACCGGCGTCGACGACCACTCCCGGTTTTGCATCTGTGCCCACGTCGTTGCCCGGGCGACAGCGAGGCCGGTCTGCGAGGCGCTGCAGTGGGCGCTACGCACTCACGGTGTCCCGGACCAGATTTTGACTGACAACGGCAAGGTGTTTACTGCTCGATTCGGGCAAGGTCCCGGACCAGTTCTTTTCGACCGAATCTGCGCCAACAACGGCATTCGCCATCTGCTCACGGCTCCGTATTCGCCGACCACGACGGGCAAAGTCGAGCGATTCCACAAGACCATGCGCTCGGAGTTCTTGGTCGACCACGACCGGGTGCACCAGAGCATCGAAGCGCTCCAAAGAGCTCTCGATGAATGGGTGGCCGAGTACAACACGAACCGCCCGCACCAGTCGCTGGGCGATCGACCGCCCGCTGAGCGTTTCGCCCTGGCGACGGCCCGACCCGCCGACCTCGAGATGCCACAGATTCCCGACGAGGTTCCGCTCTCGCAGCGCCCGCCCGGAGTGAACCGCTGGGTCGACCAGCGTGGCTCGATTGGGCTCGGGGGTTTGCACTATCGGGTGGGAGCGACCTTTGCGGGCGAACCCGTCGAGGTGGTGGTGCGCTCAGGGCTTGTCGAGATCCTCCACGCCGGTGTCCTCGTCGCGACCCACGCCGAGAGGCGGCGAGCAGTCAAGGGATCAGCGCCTCAACGTGCTCCACGCTCGGGACGCTCCCGGCCGCCCACCTCCGGCATGAGCGTCACCCGCCGGGTGGACCAGGGCGGATCGGTCTCCTTCGCCGGGGCCGGCTATCGGGTCGGGCGCAGCTGGGCCCGCCAGGTCGTCGACGTGGCCATCGTGGCCGGCTCGGTCCAGATCTCGGCCAAGGGCAAGGTCGTCCGGGTCCACGCCATCCGTCACGACCGCTCCAAGGAGCACGGCGCCTTCGCCACGCCCCAGGGTCGGCCCCGTAAGGCCAAGGTGGCCTGAGGAAAACCAGCGTCAAGGAGGTACCGGAGTCACTCCGTCAAGCGGGTACCGGGTCTTG
>CAWDOU010000005.1:0-828627 GCA_963804055.1 uncultured Acidimicrobiaceae bacterium
AACCTGGGCGACGGCCTCATGGTGGTGTTCCAGACGGCTTCGCACGCCCTCGAGTGTGCGGTGGCCATGCAACAAGGAGTCGATCACGACAACGCGGGCGCCGGGCGCCCTCTCGGCATCCGGGTAGGGGTAAGCACCGGGGAGGCCACAAGGGAAGCCGACGACTACTTCGGTGACCCCGTCATCGAAGCAGCGCGCCTGTGTGCCAAGGCGGAGTCTGGGCAAATCCTGGTGACCGACCTCGTGCGGGCGAATGCTGGACGACGGTCCCTCCACAGCTTCACCTCTCTCGGCCAGTTCGAGCTGAAGGGCCTGGCTGACCCGGTCGAAACGCTCGAGGTGACTTGGGAGCCCATTGCCGGCGACACCGGGCCGGGAGCAACGGTGCCGCTTCCTGCGCGTCTCGCGCACCGCCCCGGTGTGGGGGTGATCGGGCGGGACCAAGAACTCGACCTACTTAGCGACGCCTTGAAGAAGGTGAGCTCGGGGGCTGGACGCGAGCTGGTGCTGATCTCAGGGGAGCCCGGGCAGGGCAAGACCACCATGGTGGCCGAACTCGCCCGCCGCGCCCACGAGGCAGGGGCCATCGTGCTGCTCGGGCGGTCCGACGAAGAGGGCGGTTCCCCCTACCGCCCCTTCGCCGAGGCGCTCGGACATCTCGTCACCCATGCCCGGGAATCCACTCTGCGCGCCCACGTGGAATCCCACGGGTCGGAGCTGTCCCGCCTGGTGCCCGCGCTCGGACGGCGCCTGGGCGACTTGCCCGCCCCGCAAAGCACCGATCCCGACACCGAGCGATACCTCCTCTACGGGGCGGTAGTCGGCCTGCTCGAAACGGCGGGCGCCGAACACCCGGTCATCCTGTTCCTCGACGACCTGCACTGGGCCGACAAGCCGAGCCTCCAGCTCCTGCGCCACGTGGTAGCCAACACCTCGACCGCCCGGCTCTTGGTGCTCGGCACCTACCGCGACGCCGAGCTGTCCGCGGCGCACCCCCTCAGTGAGGCACTCGGGGCCTTGCACCGAGAGCCGGTGGGGGTTTCGACGCTCGCACTCAAGGGCTTGAACGACACCGACGTGGTGGCCTTCTTGGAGTCCGCGGCCGGCCACGAGCTCGACGAGACCGGAGTGGCGCTAGCTCACCAGGTCTACCGAGAGACCGACGGCAATCCCTTCTTCGTCGCCGAGGTGTTGCGCGAGCTCTCCGAATCGCGCGCCATCGTCCAAGACGCCACGGGGCGCTGGGTGGCCAAGGACCCAGAGGACACCGTGGTCCTGCCCCAAAGCGTGCGCACTGTGATCGGGACCCGGGTGGCACGTCTCGGGGAACCAGCCGCCAAGGTGCTCGGGGCGGCGGCGGTCATCGGCCGCGACTTCGACCTCGACCTGCTCGCCGCCGCCACGGGCCGCGACGAGGACGACCTGTTGGACCTACTCGACGAGGCTCAGCGGGCCACGCTCGTCTTCGAACTGCCCTATGCGCCCGGGCGCTACAGCTTCTCGCACGCACTCATCCAGCACACCCTCTACGAGGACCTCGGCCTCACCCGGCGCACCCGCTTACACCGCGTGGTGGGCGAGGCCCTCGAGGAACTTGAAGTTGGGCGCGACGACCTGCGCCTCGGAGAGCTGGCGCGCCACTTCATCCTCGCTACCAGGCCGGCTGACACGGCCAAGGCCATCGACTACGCCCGCCGGGCCGGGGAAGCCGCCCTCGACGCGCTCGCCCCCGAGGAGGCCGTCGACTACTTCACCCAGGCCCTCGATCTCGTCGCCCAGAGCGGGGACACCGCCCCGAGCACGCGGCTCGACCTGCTGATCGCCCTCGGCACCGCCCAGCGCCGCGCCGGCATCGCTGATTCCCGCTCCACGCTCCTCGCGGCCACGCGTGCGGCCCGGGAGGCGAGCGATGTTGCGCGCCTGGCCCGGGCCGCGCTCGAGAACAACCGCGGCTGGTTCACCAGCTTTGGCCAGGTCGACACGGAGAAGGTCGAAATGCTCGAAGCCGCCTTGGCCGCGCTGCCGGCAGATGACAGCCCCGAACGGGCCCGGCTACTGGCCTCCCTGTGCGCGGAGCTGAACTACGGCGCACCACTCGAACGCCGCGTGGCATTGGCCGACGAAGCCAAGGCCATCGCCCGTCGGCTCGGCGACGACCGTGCCTTCGTCGACGTGGTCCACCGGTCGGGCGTGTCACTCTTCGCGCCTTCCACCTTGGCCATACAGTTGGCCGACCACGACGAAGCGGTGGCCGCCGCCGAACGCTTTGGGGACCACCTCGCTGCGTCACGCAGCCCTGCCGGCTACGCCATATTCGTCCGGGCCGGACGATTCGATCACGCCTCGGAATTGGTTGCCCAAGAGCAAGCGTTCGCCGAAAAGCTCGGTGATCCCGTCTTCCGATGGGAGGCGACCTATCGCGCCGCCTCCGAAGCCATGCTCCGTGGCGATAACGCCGAAGCGGAACGACTGGCCGAGGCCGCCCTCGAGATCGGTGCCGCGATCGGCCAGCCCGATGCCCTGAGCTTCTACGGCGTTCAGTTGATGTGCGTCCGGTTCGGGCAGGGGCGATACGGAGAACTCATGGCCCTGGTCACAGATGCCGCCCGGGACAACCCAGCAATACCGAGCCTCAAAGCCACGCTGGCCGAGGTCACGCTGCACTCGGGCGACATCTCGGCGGCTCGGAAGATGCTCGACGATCTCGCGGCGACGTCCTTTGCGTTTCCAGAGGATACCTCCTGGCTGGACGCCGTCTCCGTGTGCGCCCGGGTGGCAGGGGAGCTCGGAGAAGAGGCCCACGCCGCTCTGCTCTTCCAGCTGCTCCTCCCCTATCGAGACCAGGTCCCGCACAACGGCCTGATTCCGGAGCCGTCGGTGGCCTCGCACCTAGGAGCGCTGGCCACCGTCCTCGGCCGCTACGACGAGGCAGAAGTGTTCTTCGCGGAAGCTGCGGAACTGAACGCACGTGGCCGGATGCGGTTGTACGGAGCTCTCACCAACTTGCAGCGGGGGCAGATGCTTCGTCGACGCAATGGCGGCGGCGACGTCGACAGAGCCCGCAGCCTGCTGGAAGACGCGCTGTCGAGCGCAGCTCAGCACGGTTACGCCAGGATCGAGAGCCAGGCGACGGAAGAGCTCGGAAAGTTGTCGTAAGCGGAGCGACCGGCATTAGAAATCGTTGGCGGGCCCTGCCGTATACACGGAGCGTTCCGTGGCGCCCCGTGCTCGGTGCCACCAGGGCCGCATTGGGGCAGCGGCACTGGGCTTGACTCTGCCCTCGCCCGATCTGGCGCATGCAAAGCCGACCATGTTGGGATTGCTTATGGCTCCCGTTGCGTAGAGCTCGAAGGGATCGAAGACGAAGGGACCACCCAAGAGGTCGTCACCGATGACGACGCCGCGCTGTCCGAGCCCCGCCTCGGCAATGAAGGGGTACGCAGCGCCGAGGTTGCGCGTCGTCACCTGGTGGGCTGGGACCCGGGGCATGCGCTCCCTCATCGGGGTGAACGGTCGCCCGCAATCGGGCAGCGTTCGCCCCAAAGACATCCACCACCAGGCGCCACAGCCCGACCGGTACCGTGTGGCCGTTCCAACGCAGCGATCGAGATCAGAAAGTGGACCGCCACGGGAGGAGAGCCATGGACCGCGAGTCACCGAGCGCATTCGTCCACCGCTTCGTCGCTGCGATGGAGGCCTCGGACATGGAGACGGTCGCCGCCTGCTTCGATCCGACGGTCCGGGCGTTCATCACGAACGCAGCCGGTGGAACGGACCTCGTGGAGGGCAGCGACAACCTCCGCCGGAGGTTCCCCGACTTCGCCGCCATGGCCGACACGTTCCAGGCGAACGTGACGCAGGTCCACGAGATCACTGCATCGACCGTCCTCTTCATGGTGGAGATCCGCGCCGAGCGCAAGGGTCGGTCCCTGCACAACTTCGCCGGCATCCTCATTCGGCTCTCGGACGAGGGGCGCATGACCGAGTACCACATGGTCGAGGCGCTTCCCGAGGAGAGCGACCGCTTCTGGTCCGACTAGTGGCTCCGTTACCTTGACGGAGCCGTGACCATCGCACCGGCAGCGGTCGCGGGGAAGGTGGAGCGCCCATGAGCGAGCCCGATCGTCCACTGCCACCTCTGGTGGTGACCCTGGCCGCCCTCACCGTCGTCAGCGGCTTCGTCGATGCGGTGAGCTTCCTCGGCCTCGGGCACGTCTTCACCGCCAACATGACGGGCAACGTCGTCCTCATCGGGTTCGCCGCTGCCGGTGCCCCCGGTTTCTCCGTGGCGGCCAGCGGCTGCGCGCTCGGCGCCTTCCTCGTCGGTGCGGTGGCCGCGGGCCGTCTGGGACGGCGGATCTTCCCGCCCCGCAACCTGCTCCTCGTCGCCATGGTGATCGAGGCGACGTGCACCGCCGCGGCCGCGGTCGTCGCCGGCACGGTCCCGGCCATCGGCACGGGCTGGCCCCGCTACACGGTCATCGCGCTCCTGGCCGCCGCCGTGGGCCTGCGGAACACCGCCGTCCGGCGCGTGGGCGTCCCCGACATGTCCACCACGGTGCTGACATCGACCTTGACGGGTCTGGCCTCGGGCTCCAGGGTGGCCGGAGGGACCAACCCGCACGCCCGCCTCGGGACGACGTCCGTACTCTCCATGTTCGGTGGGGCGCTCATCGGTGCCGTCCTCGTACTCCATGCAGGGGCGACCTGGTCTCTCGGCATCGCCGCCGGCATCGTCACCGCCACCGCTGTCTTCTTCTCCCGGGCGGTGCCCCTGGAGCGGCATCTGGTGCAGTGACCACCACCACTCCGAACCCACCAGTCCGAACAAAGCCCTCCTAGGCGAGACCCAGCCGTTCGAACTGGTCATCGGGTGCGTCGACCGAGCCGAGCGCATGGCGCAGCAGCTCCAGCAGCTCCGGCTCCGCCGCGCCGCCCACCAGGTTCACCACTTCGTCCGGGTCCTCGTCGAGGTCGAAGAGGAAGTGTGCGTCGACCGCGTTGCTGCCTGCCCAGAACGGCAGCCGGTCGCCGGGCTCGAATGGTTGGCGGATGACCGGGACGTCCGAGCCCGGCATGAAGTCGAGCCTCGCCCGCCGGTCGGGCATCGGCAGACGGACGGCGTCCTCCAGGCCGTGCACGGGCATGGTCGACCAGCGGTTCGACCACATGGACAGGGGGAAGTTGTCGCCGTCCGCGCCGCGCGCGTACTTGCGATGGCCGTCGGTGACCTGGACCCAGTTGCCGTAGACGCCCCCGAGAGCCCACTCCCGCACCTGTGCCGCCGATCCTTCCAGCAGGGGAACCAACGATGTCCCGTGCACCCCGTTCCGCGGCGGCACGCCGAACACGTCGGCCAGGGTGGCGTTGATGTCGACGTTCGTCGTCAGCGCGCCGCACGACGTCCCGCCCGAGAGGCCCGGCCAGTGCACCAGCAGCGGGATGTGCCCCAACGGCTCGTACTGCATCACGCCGGGCTTCCCCCAGATGTCCTTCTCCCCGAGATAGTGCCCGTGGTCCGTGCACACGATGACCGCCGTGCTCTCCCACAGCCCCCGAGCGCTCAGCGCGTCGAAGACCTCACCGACCCAATGGTCGATCATGCTGAGCTTGGACCCGTAGTTGGCCCGGATGTGGCGGCCCTCGCGCTCGCTCAGCCGTCCCGCCGCCACCGCCCCGACGTCGTAGGGCGGCCAGATCAACCGCTCACCCTCCCATTGCGGGTCGTAGCGCCCGGCCCAGGGCTCGGGCGTGTCGAACGGCTCGTGCGGGTCGAACTCGTCCACGAAGAGCAGGAAAGGCGTGTCTCGCGGCGCGCCGTCGCGCAACCAGGCGGCCGCGGCGCGCATCGTCTTGGGCCCGGGGAAGTCCTCCTCTGACCGGAAGAAGGTCCGTGAGCGGTCGTAGGGACGGTCCCCCGCGTCCGCCCAACCCAGGCGGTCCTGCCAGAACCAGCCGCCGCCACGGGCGGGCAGCGCCGGCGACCCGACGAACGTCGGGTCCGGGTAGGTGCGCCAGGGATCGCCCTCGTGGCCGCGCACGTAGTCCCAGCCGCTGAAGTCGGTGTGGTAGTTCTCGCCGCCGACCTCGAAGAGGTGCGGGTGGTCCGAGACGAGCATCGTCGTCACGCCGGCCCGCCGCAGGTTCTGGGTGATGGGCTCCTCCCATATCTCTATGGAACCCCACGGTCGCCAGAGGAAGTCGAGCGACCCGCACAAGATGTCGTGCCGTGCCGGCATGCAGGGCAGCGAGCCGGTGACGTGCGACGTGAAGCGGACCGCCCGTTCGCGGGCGAAGCGGTCGAGGTTGGGCGTGTCGAACTCGGTGCCCCCGTAGCTGCCGAGCATGTGCCGGTTGAGGCTGTCGAGGAGCAGGACGACCACATTGCGCGGCATAGTGCCCCGCTCCGCACCGCCCGTCTCCGCACCGCCCCTCTCCGGCGGGCTCGCATCGGGACGGTCGGCCACGGCGTCATGGTACGGCCCTCGCTCAGTGCAGGCCGCGGCAGAGCGGGAGCGTGCAGGTGTACGCCGAGGCCTGGTCGCCGTAGAGCCGGCGCAGCGCCAACCGGCTCTGGCCCGCCGCATGCTGCACCACGTCGCACGCCGCCACCAGCTCCTCCTCGCTGGCGGCGGAGACGGTGACGTAGCCCGAGTAGCGGAACGAGGCATGGCCCTCGGCCAGCTCCGCCTCGCGCCGGGCCAGGACCTCCGACTCGCGGGCGTGGCGTGCGGTCGAGACGAAGCCGCCGCGCCGGCGCAGCTCGCTGTCGGCCAGGTCCGCCGTCCGCGACGCCTCGACCTTCCGCACGGCTGCGTCGGGACCGAGCGGCTCCATGACGACAGCGAGAGTCGACCGGGCCGAGCCGAGGAGGATGGGTGCCAGGAAGTCGCTCCGCACTTCAATGCGCGGCCATTCGGCCACCCAGAAGGTGGCGTGGACCATGCCGTCGACGCGCACGTCCGACCACCGCTCCTCCATGGCCATGGGCCAGTGGTCCAGTGCCGGCGCGCCACCGAACGAGGCCGCGTGCGGCTCGTAGGTGCGCAGAAGCTGGTGTGCCAGGTCGTCCGCCGAGAGGACCGACTCGACCTCGACATCGGCGTCCCCCAGGAGACGGACCAGCGATCCCACCTCGCGGGCCAGCGTGGCGCAGCCGACCTCGACCGAGCGCGTGAGGCGGACCTGCACGGCCAGGACGACGTCGTGCGCGCACGTGTGCGAGTCCATGTCGGTGAGCAACGCGTCGTACGAGGCGGTGCAGGCCGAGGCCGCGTCGGGTGCGGCCGCAGCCTCGAGATACGACCGCAACCCCTCCCCGTCGTCGGGGAACGACGCCGCCACCCATTGCACCCGGTGCACCGGCGAGCCCTCGCGGGCCAGCGACGCCAGCACCGATGCCCAGGCGCCGACCCGGCGGTCCTGCTCGTCGGCGCCGAGCAGGGCGAAGCTTGCGCCGCGCAACAGGAGGGCCGCCGTGAGCGTGCGGCCCATGCGGTCGTGCACGACGCCCATGTCGCGCCACTCGGCGCGCAGGAGGCGCAACCCGCGCAGCGGTCCGCCGTGGCCCGCCCCCCATGCGCCGCTGCGCCGGGCGCTCCAGCACACGACCACCGGCAGCCACTCGTCGCCGGTCCGTCCGGACACCGGGACCGTGGCCAGCGCCCCGTAGAGGACGAGGATGCCGACCGCCGCGGCCACTCCCAGCGCAGTGGGCTCCCAGCGCAGCACGAGCACGCCGAAGACCAGCCCCACGGCCACGGTCATGATCTGGCCGGCCCGCCACCCCGCCAGCGCCCCGCCGCGCTCGCGGGGCCCGAACCGGTAGCGCGACCCCCGCTCGGCGCTCACGCGTCCGGGCCCTCGCCCGGCGGCCACGCAGGATCGAGCGGTTTGAGCGAGGGACCCCCGTTGTCACCCATGTAGTACCTCATCTCTCCGGGTTCGTAGCGCCGGATGAGCGCGCGGCCCGGCGGGACGCCCTGCCACATCCACGCGTCCTCGGCGGTGGCGGGGCCGATGCGCCCTTGCAGCCCCGTACTGCGCCGTGCTCCGACCCGATCGGCGGGATCGGGCTCGAAGCCCGTGGCCCCCGTCCCAGCCTCCGCGTCGCCCCATGTCCCCGCGCCCGCACCGGCACCTGCACGGGCACCGGCACCGGCACCGGCACCGGCGTTCGTCGCCGCGTCGAGCGACCCAGCAGAGAAGGTCGGTGCCGGCAGGACCGGCCTCCGCCCCTTCTGCCGCGGCCGATTCAGTTCCGCCGCCAACTCCCGCTCGGTCATCTCCGGATCGCCGTCGGCCATCGGGATCGCCGAGCCCGAGTTCGCACCGTCGCCGCCACCCGGGTCGGCCGTGCCTGGGCCGGCTGCACCCGTGGCCGCACCGGCGGCGCGGCCGGCCGCCCCGCCTCCGGGCGCGGCCGTCATCCCCAGCAACCGCGAGTCCCCCAGCGCGCCCAGGCCCTCGTGCAGCGCATGACCGGCCGCCGTCCGCGGCACCCGGGTCATGGCGGCGGTCCCCCGTTCACGCAACCCGTCGAGATGCGCCACCGCACCCGCCTCGACGGCCGGGATCATGCGCAGGATGGCAAAGGGCACGAACGTCGCCATCAGGAGGAGCGCGCCGCCGGCCAGGACGGAGGAGAAGCCCGATCCGTGATCCCCCGTGCCCGACGTGCCGGAGGAGACGGCTCCCGCGGCCAGGCTCAGCGTCGCCACGATGACGAACTTGGAGAGGATCAGGGCCGCCAAGGTCTCGACCAACCGCTTGCACCAGTGCGACACGGCGGGCCACACGAGCGTGGCGAGGGCGAGGGGCAGGAAGAGGACGGCGACGTACACCGCGGCGGCCCTGATCAGCAGCTCGAGCCACAACACGAAGGCCGCCACCGCGATCAGGAGCGCGATCAGGAGAAGCACGAAGCTGGCGATGGTGGGGTCGGCGGCCGATTCCACCAGACCCGAGGTCACGCCGCTGAGGAGGGAGCTCACGTCGGCACTGGTGCCGCCCGCCACGGCGTCGCTCATGGCGTCAGTGGCGGACAGGCTCAGGATGACGATCTGAATCGCCACCACCGCCAGCAGCAGTGCCAGGGGCAGCTGCACCAGGAAGGTGCGGATCAGCTGTCCCGGGTTCTGGCGCACCACGGCCTGCAGCGTCGACGCCAGGAGCATCGGGAGGATCACGACGCCGGCCAGCGCGGTCATCTGCCCGTAGTGGGCCTGGAACCAACTCGCCCCCAGATCAACGGTGGTGCTGGCACTGAGCACGTCGCCGATCTGGTTCAACAGCCATTCGGCGCCGCTGGCCACCCACTGGCTGATCCCGCTGAGAACGGACTCGAACCCCGATGACGCGATGGAGCCCCCGATGCTCCCGACCTGGCAGACCGGGTTGAGCGCGTCGAGGCCGGTGCAGCCTGCGGCCAGCATGGGAATGGACGATCAGTCGGGCGATCAGTGCAGGTTGGTCCCGGTGTGGAAGAAGAAGTTGATGATCGGCGGTGCGGCACCGATCAGCAGCGCCGCCAGCCCCGAGACGAGCACGGCCCGTCGCCCCACCATCGACTGCTGGAAGTTCTGGGCGTGGACGCCCAGGGCCCAGGCCGCCGCGCCGATGAGCAGGCCGGCCAGGGCGGCAATCAAGGCCCACGCGCCCAGGCCGTTCGTGAGGTCCTGCAAAGTCCCCCCGCCGGGGAGCGCGTTGACGCTCGGGTTGAGCGAGACATCGGCCAGGTGCCACACGACCATGGGTGCCCTCCAGAATGAGTGCCGGGCGCCGGGACCTCCGACACGCCGCTCGGCGGAGAACGGTTCGGCGGCGCGGTCGATGTGGCCCCACTTCCGCGCGTTCTTCCGCGCGTTCTTCGTGCGTTCTTCCGCGCCTTTCGCGCCCGTCCGGGAGCCAGCAGAAGAAAGTTCAGGCGCCGTGCGCGCGGGCGCCGGGCCCCGGTTCACCCGCGGGGGTTGCAGAAGGGCAGCTCAGAGCGCGGGTCCCGGTGGTGGCCGGGCGCGCGGGGGACGCCCCGCCCCGCCGGCCGCGGCATCACTGTTCGCCCTGCATGCTCCAGCCCTGTCATATTGGGGGCGTGCTGCTCAGTGGGCCGGGGGAAGTCAATTTCACCACGACCCACGCCATCATCCTCGTGGCGATCGCCGTTGCCGTGTGCGTGGCCGTCGGCTTCGTCGCAGCCCTGCTCGGGCGGCGCTCCGGACGCCGGGCCATCTCGCAGCGCCTGGCCTCGCTCGGTACCCGCCTCGGCCTCGATCCGCCGCAGGACGAATACAACGTGGAGACGTCCCTCGCCTATCTCGAGCAGGTGACCGGGGGCGCGGCGCAAGCGGTGACCGAGTCGAGCTCGGACGCGATCCGCCTGCGACGCTCGCTCGACACACTGACCCAGGGCGTCGTGCTCTGCGACGAGAACGGCGCCGTGATCTACCGCAACGGGAGGGCCAACGCCCTGATGGTCAGCCGCCACGGCGATGCCCTGGCCGCCCAGGCGGTGACCGACGTCCTGGAGGACGCCTGGCACGAGGGGTCGGCCGAGCGCACCCTCGACCTCTACGGCCCGCCCCGGCGCACGCTGCAGGTGCGGGCCCGCCAGATCGACGACGGCCGCCGGCCGCTCGGGGTCATCGCCCTCATTGAGGACGTCTCGGAGCGCCGCCGTCTGGAGGAGATCCGCCGCGACTTCGTGGCCAACGTGAGCCACGAGCTCAAGACGCCCATGGGCGCCCTGGGGCTGCTGGCCGAGACGCTCGTGTCCGAGCCCGACCCCGACGTCGCCCAGCGCCTGGCCGGCCGCATCCACAACGAGGCCTTCCGCGTCAGCCGCATCATCGACGACCTGCTCGACCTGTCCCGCATTGAGTCCGAGGAGGCCCCGCCGCGCGAGCCGGTGCTGGTCAACCTGGTCATGGCCGACGCCATTGAGCGGGTGCGGGCCACGGCGGACCAGCGGGGCATTGAGATCGTCCTGCACGAGCCGTCGCCCCCGGTCGCGGTCCTGGGCGACCGCCGCCAGCTCGTCTCGGCCATGCACGCCCTGCTCGAGAACGCCATCACGTACTCCTACGACAACTCCAAGGTGGTGGTGACCGGCGCTGTCCAGCGCTTCAACCCGAACCTGAGCCACCCCGCCGTCGCCGCCGCACTGGGCGTCACCGGCACCGAGGGTGCGGGCATCGACGGGGGCGACCCCACCACGGGGGAGTACCCGGTGGTGACCGGCGAGACGGCGCTCGGGACGAAGGACGAAGCCGAGGCAGGTGGCGCCGGCGGCGCCGAGGGAGTCGCCGGAACAGAGCCCGGAACAGAGCCCGGAACAGAGCCCGGCGCCGCGGCCGGCGACACCCGGGCCGGCGCCACGGGCGCGGACGGTGGGGCCACCGTGGAGCCGGTCTTCGTCCCCGAGATCCTCGACCAGTACGCCCCGTTGGGCCAGGCCGCTCCCGGGGCCTCGGCCGCCACCGGCACCACGGCGCCCAGCATGCCCGTGCCTCCGGTGGTGACCGCCGAGGGTGACGCCGCCGGAATGGGTCCGGGGGATGCCGGCGCGGCCGCCTCCCCCAATTGGCGCATCGAGGAGCGCGACAACGTGCGCCTCTCGGTGCAGGACCACGGGGTGGGGATCCCGGCCCGGGACCTCGACCGCATCTTCGAGCGCTTCTACCGCGTCGACCACGGGCGCAGCCGGGACACCGGCGGCACCGGGCTCGGCCTGTCCATCGTCCGCCACGTGGCCAACAACCACCAGGGCTGGGTCGACGTCGAGTCCCGCGAGGGCGAGGGGTCGACGTTCACCCTGGTCCTGCCCATCCAGGCGGAGCGGCTGGCGTGAGCAAGGCCACCACCGGGACGGCCGGCACGGGCACCGGCACGGGCACCGGCACGGGCACCGGCACGGGCAAGGCCGCCAAGAAGGGCGGGCGGGCCGCGCAGGGCGAGGGCCCCGTCAAGGTCCTGCTGGCCGAGGACGAGGAGTCCTTCATCGAGGCCCTGGTCATCGGCCTGACCAACGAGGGTTTCCGGGTGACCGTGGCTCGGGACGGCAACGAGGCGCTGCAGCTCTTCGACGAGACCGTGCCCGACATCCTGCTGCTGGACCTGATGCTGCCCAAGCTCTCGGGGATCGACGTCTGCCGGGCCATCCGCACCCGCTCGCAGGTGCCCATCATCATGGTCACGGCCAAGGGCACCGAGATCGACACGGTGGTCGCCCTCGAGGTCGGGGCCGACGACTACGTCACCAAGCCCTACCGCCTCCGTGAGCTCGTGGCCCGCATGCGGGCCGTGCTGCGCCGGGCGCCCGGGGGCTCGGAGTCCGGTGACCTGGGCGGATCCATCGAATTCGGGAGCGACGGGATCTGGGAGTCCAACGGGATCAAGGTCGACTTCGACCAGCGCCGGGTCTTCGTGCGCGGCGAGGAGGTCCACCTGCGGCGCAAGGAGTTCGAGCTCCTGCGCCTCCTGGTGGAGAATTCCGGACGGGTGCTGACCCGCGACGTGCTCATCGACCGCGTCTGGGGGACCGACTACATCGGTGACACCAAGACGCTCGACGTGCACATCAAGCGCCTGCGATCCCGCATCGAGGCCGATCCGTCAACCCCCGTTCTCATCACGACGGTGCGCGGCGTGGGCTACCGCTTCGCCGCTGCCTGAGGGCCGCGGTGTTAACGCGTTAACGCATTCGTAAGCTGGCCCGGCGCGGGCCGGTTCCCGCACATGCGCGCTGACCTGGTGCGGCCCGGGCGAGGTTGCTCAGGCACGAGGCAACTGGGACACTCGGCCGCTCGCCCGACGATTCAGGATGGTTCGATCTTGTCAGTCCTCACAAAGGCCGCGGGCTGCGTGGCATCCGCCGCCGTGGTCCTGCTGCTCCCGCTGGGCGCCCTGCCCGGCTCCGCCGGAGCGGCGATCGTGCCCCCGCAGAACCCGGCGGGCAACATCTCGCCGGCGCCCGGCTACTCGGGCCCATGCGGCAGCCTGGCCGCCCCCAACCCCTACTGCCCCAGCGGGCTGACCACCCTGTACGGGGACCGGCAGGTGGAGGGCCTCGGCCCCATGAGCCTGCCCAGCAATTACCCGTCCCTGACGCCGCCCGAGCAGCTCTTCGTCCTGACCGACCTGGAGCGGGTCGACCGCGGCCTCGCGCCCATCCCGGGTCTGGCGGCCAACCTCGACGCCTACGCCCAGGCCGGCGCCAACGCCCACACCGACCCGGGCTTCCCGTCCTCCATCAGCGGCGGTGGCAGCACGTATTCGTCCTCGCCGTCGCTCGGTGAGTCCCTGGCCCTGTGGATGTACGACGACGGGCCGGGCGGGTCCAACAGCGCCTGCCCGGCGACGGGCGGGGGCAGCTGCTGGGGCCACCGGGACATCATCTTGGGCTCCTACACCTCCCCGGCCCTGATGGGGGTGGGCTACGGCCCCTCGACCACCGAGCTCTTCGTCGGCGGCGACACCCGGGACACCCCCTATTTCACCTGGGCCCAGGAGGTGCCGTTGCTGCCCATCGGGATCTACCCCTACGGCGTCAACGACTCGGTGCTGCCGGGCGGCTCGCAGACCTCGAACATCGGGCTGTGGGCGTCGGGCGAGGGCATGAACCTCACGCTGGTCCAGAGCGGGGGGCAGGGGGTGTTCTCCCTGAGCACGACCGCGTGCGACCTGCCGGCGGGCGGGTCGTGCAACGTCTCGGTGAGCTTCACGCCGCCGGGCATCGGCCTCTACACGGCCACGCTGGCGGTCACCGGCCCCAACGGCACCCAGGACGTCCCGCTCCGGGGCGTCGAGAGCCACGGCTACCGCCTCGT
Source organism: uncultured Acidimicrobiaceae bacterium (assembly GCA_963804055.1). Lineage (GTDB taxonomy): Bacteria > Actinomycetota > Acidimicrobiia > Acidimicrobiales > RAAP-2 > Bog-473. The sequence continues at coordinate 13,824 of CAWDOU010000005.1, forward strand.
GGCGTCCGACGGCGGCATCTTCAGCTTCGGCGACGCCGCCTTCTACGGCTCGACGGGCGGGAAGCGCCTGAACCAGCCCGTGGTCGGGATGGCCCCCACCCATGACGGGGGCGGCTACTGGATGGTGGCCTCCGACGGCGGCATCTTCAACTACGGCGACGCCGGCTTCTACGGCTCCATGGGGGGCAAGCCCCTCAATGCACCCATCGTCGGCATGGCGGCCACGCCCGACGACAAGGGCTACTGGGAGGTGGCCTCCGACGGCGGGATCTTCAGCTTCGGCGACGCCCACTTCTACGGCTCGCGGGGTGGGCAGCACCTGAACGCGCCGATCGTCGGCATGGCGTCCGATGCCACGGGCCACGGCTACTGGCTCGTGGCCTCCGACGGGGGCATCTTCAACTACGGCGACGCCGGGTTCCACGGCTCGGCGGGCTCCCTCCCGCTCACGCGCCCGGTGGTCGGCATGACGGCCACCTCCGACGGGGGCGGCTACTGGCTGGTCGCCTCCGACGGCGGCATCTTCACCTACGGAGACGCCGGCTTCTACGGCTCCATGGGCGGGCAGATCCTGGCCTCGCCCGTGGTCGGCATCGCGGCCACCCCCGACGGGGGCGGCTACTGGCTGATCGCCTCCGACGGCGGCATCTTCAACTTCGGCGACGCCGGCTTCTTCGGCTCCATGGGCGGCCGTGCGCTGGTCCAGCCCGTGGTGGGAGGGTCGGCGCAGACCTGATCGGACGGTCAGACCGTCAGGCGCTCGAAGTCGTCGGGCACCGTGACGCCCGCCATGGAGGCGGTGTCCACCTGCTCGCCCAGGTGGGTGAGGATCAGGTGCACGTCGGGATGGGCCGCCCGCAGGGCCAGGACCGACTCCTCGTCCATGTGCGAGGGCGGGACGCCGGGCGGGCTGTGCCGCCCGTTGCACTCCACCACCAGGACGTCGGCCTCCCGGGCCAGCTCGCTCAGGCCCGCACACGGCGTCGTGTCGCCCGAGTAGCCCACCACCTGGCCGTCACGGTCGAAGAGGTAGCCGAAGCAGCGCAGGTAGGGGACGTGCACGACCTCGACGGCCCGGAAGCGCAGCGGCCCGGCCTCCTGCCAGGTGCCGTCGGCCTCCACGAAGCGCAGGTCCAGTTCCTCGTAGCCCGCCCGGGTCACCGACCCCACGGACCCCGCCTCGTTGAGCCGGGCCAGGTGGCCCTCGATCCCGGGCGGACCGACCACGTGGACCGTCCGGCCCCCGCCGGCCTCGGCCAGCGCCAGGAGCAGGAAGGGCCAGCCGAAGCAGTGGTCGGCGTGGAAGTGCGAGACGACGACCACCTCGACGTCCTCGGGGCGGAAGCCGCAGCGGCGCAGGTGGGGCAGGGCGGTGGGCGCGGGCTCCACCAGCACCGTGGTGTCGAGCACGAAGCTGTTCCAGTAGCGGCCGGGCGGGGCGAGGAAGTTGCCCGTGCCCAGGAAGGCCAGCTCGGTCACCCGGTCACCGGGTGTCGGCCAGCGACAGCAGCGCCGCCACCAGGACCGGGTCGCCCTCGACGGCGGCGTCGGGGACCGGGAGGCGGCGGTAGAGCATCAGCACGAGGTCCGAGGCCGAGGCCCGCAGCTCCGAGACCCGGGTGGCCTCGGGCCCTACCCCCGCCCCGGCCACCCGCCAGCTGGCCCCCGTGTCGGTGGCGGAGAGCGTGACGGCGCCGGGCAGCGAGGCCAGGTCGGCCCCGACCATGATCTCGATGAATTCGGGCACCCCGTCGTCGGCCAGCCCCGGGTGCAACGGCGCCGGGGAGCCGGTCACGCCCTCGGCGTCCCAGCGGTGCACCGAGATCTCCTGGGCCTGGTGCCGCCCCACCGCGCCCGCCGTGTGCGGCTCGGGCCACCAGGTCCAGCACGGCGCGTCGGCGCCCACCTCGCGCAGGGCGCCGAGCAGCGAGTAGGTGCACCATCCCATCCAGGCCAGCAGGTCGCTGTCCTCGGGGAACGCGGTGAGCGACGACCCGGAACGCTCGTCGACGTTCTGCGCCCGCACGTTCTCACCCCAGTACCACTGCACCTCGCCGATGTGGTGGGCCAGGTCGCGCACCGTCCACTCGGGCGTGGTCGGCACCTTGGCCTCGAGGTCGAGCGCGGCCACCGTCTCGGCCATGCGGCGGCTCTCGGCGGCAATGATCTCGAGCCGGTCGCCGAAGCCGAAGTGCTCGGAGTCCTTCACGTCGGTGATCGTCACGTCACGGAGCCTTGATGAGCAGCTCGCCCCCGAGGTACGGCGCCAGGCACTCGGGCAGCATGACCGTCCCGTCGGGCTGGCGCCCGTTCTCCACCAGGGCGGCCCAGATGCGCGGCCAGGCCAGCGCCGATCCGTTGACCGTGTGCACCAGCTGCAGCGGCCCACCCCCCGCCGGCCGGTAGCGCACGTTGGCCCGGCGGGCCTGGTAGTCGCGGAACCAGCTGACCGAGCTCACCTCGAGCCAACGGTCGACGCCCGGCGCGTAGGCCTCGAGGTCGAAGGTGCGGGCCGACGATCCGCCGAGGTCCCCGCAGCACAGGTCCAGCACCCGGTAGGGCAGCTCGAGCTCCTGGAGCATCGCCTCGGCCCGCTGCAGAATGTCGGCCTGGGCCTCCAGCGCGCCCTCGGGCGTCGTGTAGGCGAACAGCTCCACCTTGTCGAACTCGTGCACCCGCAGGAGGCCGCGGGTGTCGCGCCCGGCCGAGCCCGCCTCGCGCCGGTAACACGACGTCGCCGCCGTGAAGCGCAACGGGAGCTGGGACTCCTCCACGATGTCGCCCCGGTGCAGGGACGTCAGCGGCACCTCGGCCGTCGGGATCAGCCACAGGTCGTCGCGCTCGACGTGGTAGGCGTCGTCGGCGAACTTGGGCAGATGGCCCGTCGAGGTCATGGTCTCGGTCAGCACCACCGTCGGCGGCCGGATCTCCTCGTAGGCCGGCGAGTGGCGGTCAAGGGCGAACGCGGTCAGCGCCCGCACCAGCCGCGCCCCCGGGCCGCGGTAGAGGGGGAACATGGAGCCGGCCAGCCGCGCCCCGCGTTCCATGTCGAGGATCTGCAGCGCGTCGCCGATCTCCCAGTGCGGCACGTCCTGATGATCGGCCCTCTGGGGAGCCGGCCGCCCGGCGTCCTGCCCCGGCCACCACCGGCGGACCTCCACGTTGTCGTCCTCGCCCGAGCCGTCCGGCGCGTCCTCCGCCGGGATGTTGGGCAGGTAGAGCAGCCCGGTCTGGCGCAGCTCCAGGAGGGCCTCGGCCTTGGCGGCGGCGCTCTTCTGCTCCTCGCCGAGTTGCCGGCTGCGCTCGCCGAGCGCCGCGGCCTGCGTCTCGTCGCCCGCCTTCTTCGCCTGCCCCACCTGGCGCGACAGCTCCTTGACCTCGGCGCGCAGGTCCTCGGCCGCCTTGACCCGGGCGCTCCACTCCGCATCGGCGTCAATGACGGCGTCGACCTCGGCCGCGTCGACCCCGCGGCGGGCCAGCGCGGCCTTGACCGCGTCGGGATCGGCACGCAGCGCACGGATATCGATCACTCCTGCTCAAAGTAGCCTGCGACGCCGTGCCAGCTGTCGAGGTCGCGGGGCTCACCGTGCGCTACGGGCCCGCCGGGACACCCGCCGCGGTCGACGGGATCGACCTGACGGCGGCGGCGGGCGAGGTGCTCGTCGTGCTGGGGCCCAACGGGGCCGGCAAGACGTCGACGGTGGAGACGCTCGAGGGCTACCGGCGACCCGCCGCCGGGCAGGTGCGCGTCCTCGGGCTGGATCCCGTCGCCGACCATGCGGCGCTCAGCGGCCGCATCGGGGTGATGCTCCAGCGCGGCGGCGTGTACCCGATGCTCGGGCCGCGCCGCGTCCTCGACCTGTTCGCCGGCTACTACCCCGCCCCCGTGGCCACCGACGAGCTGCTCGACCTTGTGGGCCTGCGCGCCGTGGCCGCCACCTCCTGGCGCCACCTCTCCGGTGGCGAGCAGCAACGGCTCTCGCTCGCGCTGGCCCTGGTCGGGCGGCCCGAGGTCGCCTTCCTCGACGAGCCCACGGCCGGCGTCGACCCCGAAGGCCGCCTCGCGGTGCGCGCCGTGGTGGCGGGGCTCAAGGACAAGGGTGTCTGTGTCGTCCTCACCACCCACGAGCTGGGCGAGGCCGAGAAGATGGCGGACCGCATCATGATTCTCTCCTCCGGGCGGGTGGCCCTGGAGGGCACGCCGCACGCCCTCACCGCCGGCGCCGCCGGCGGGGCGGGTGCCCCCCGGGTCGTCACCTTCGGCGCCCCTCCCGCCCTCGACGTCGTCGCCCTGGCTACGGCCGTCGGGCCGGGGACCACCGCCACCGAGACGGCCGCGGGCCGCTACCGGGTGGAGGCCGCCGACGCCGAGACGCCCGCCGTCACCGCCGCCGTGGCGAACTTCCTGGCGGCGCGCGGCGCCACGCTGACCGACCTGGCCACGGGCAAGTCGCTCGAGGACGTCTACTTCGAGACGGTGGGCGCGGCCGCCATCGTCGAGGTCGAGGAGGCGCCGACCGACGGCGCGGCGCGCCGGCGCGGCCGGCGGCGGAGGCGGGCCCGATGAGCACCGCCGCCGCCCTGCGACCGCTCACCGCCCAGACGGGCGCGGAAATCCACATGACGCTGCGCCGCGGCGAGACGTTGCTCCTCACCCTCGGCATCCCGGTCGTCTTCCTGCTCTTCTTCTCCAAGGTCTCGGTGGTGTCGACCCCCACGGCGACGCCGGCCAACTTCTTCGTGCCCGGCATTCTGTCGCTCGCCGTCATGTCGACGGCGATGGTGTCGCTCGGCATCGCCACCGGCTTCGAGCGCGGCTACGGCGTGCTCAAGCGCCTGGGCGCCACGCCGCTCGGGCGCCCCCGGCTGCTCGGCGCCAAGATCGTCACGATCGTCGCCGTCGAGCTGCTGCAGGCCGCCGTGCTGCTCCCGGTGGGCCTGGCCCTGGGGTGGGATCCGGGGGGCGGTGGTGCGGTGGCCGTCGCCGGCGCCGTCGGTGCCGTGCTCCTCGGGTCGGCCGCCTTCGCCGGCATCGGCCTGCTGATGGCGGGCACGCTGCGCGCCGAGGTGAACCTGGCCGCCGCCAACGGCCTCTATCTCGTGCTGCTGCTGCTCGGCGGCATGATCGTCCCGCTGGCCAAGCTGCCGAACGGCCTGGCCGCCTTCGCCAAGCTGCTGCCGGCGGCGGCCCTCTCGTCCGCCCTCCACGCCACGCTCGGCAGCGGGGCCGCGGTCCCGGCGGAGTCCTGGGCCGTGCTGGCCGCCTGGGCCGTCGCCGCGCCGGTTGCGGCCGCATTCACCTTCAAGTGGGAATGACCCGAAGGTCACTGCATGGGTGCGGCGGGAGGCGGTGGGAACGCGTCGGAGCGGGTTGGGCTGACCGGGCCCTGCGTCAGGACGTCCTCCGGGCGAGCAGCGCCCGCTCGTCGGCCGTGAACGACGAGGGCGTCAACACGTCACCGCGCACGATCTTGTCGATGGTGCCGTCGCCGTCGACGAACACGGCATAGGGGTCGCCACGGAAGTAGAAGAGGCCGCTCAGGACGCTGGCATCGTTGTCGTAGGCGACGGGGAACGTCACGCCCGCCGCCTTAATGAACGACTTCGCGCTGCCGACGGCGTCCTCGCTGTCCACGCCGATGACCCGCACGTGCGCCAGCGCGCCGCCCGCCTTGGCCTGGGCCCGCACGGCGGCCGCCAGCGGCGGCAGCTCCTGATGGCAGCTCGGGCACCAGTTCCCGAAGAACAGCAGCACGGCCGGGGTGCCGCTCCCGACACCGTCGCCCGGCACCGAGACCTGCGCCGAGCCTGACGGGCCGACGTTCGGACGGGTGAACGACGGCAGCGGCCCGCCCACCTTGGGGGCCGGTGCGGTGGTCGGATTGGTGCCCACGCTGGTGGTCAACCCGACGATCAGGATGATCAGGAGGCCGATGCCCAGGCCGATGAGGATGAACCGCTTCCGCGGTGGGCGCACCGGCAGCGGCGGCGTGCCTCCCGGCGCCGACACAGGCCCAGACGGCGCGGGCACCTCGGGGGGTGGTGCGTCGGTCATGCCCGCGGGAGGTTAGTGAATGTGGTTGCGGATGAGTACGTCGCCCGCCATCGCCACGAAGAGGACGGTGAGGTACGTGATGGAGTACCCGAAGACCCGCATCGCCTCGCGCCCGGTCGCCCGGTCGCTCTGGGCCAGCCCCCACAGCCGGGTCACCAGGTAGAGGAAGCCGGCACCGAGCACCGCAGCCGTGACCATGTAGATCCAGCCCAGATGGGCCACGGGCCCGAAGAGGAAGGACACCGCGACGAGCGCCACCGTGTAGTAGACGATCTCGGTCGTGGTGCGCTTCATGGAGGCCACCACCGGGAGCATCGGCACGTCGGCCGCCGCGTAGTCCTCCTTGTAGCGGACGGCCAGCGACCAGAAGTGCGGGGGCGTCCAGATGAAGATGATGGCGAAGAGCACCACGGGCGCCCAGGCCAGGCTGTCGGTGACGGCCGCCCAGCCGACCAGCACCGGCACGGCGCCGGCGGCGCCCCCGATGACGATGTTCTGCGTCGAGCGGCGCTTGAGCCACAGCGTGTAGACGAAGACGTAGAAGAGCGTGGCCGAGATGGCCAGCACCGCCGAGAGCAGGTTGACGGCGAGCCACAGCTCCACGAAGGCCGCCACCTCGAGTGCCAGCGCGAAGACGAGGGCGGCGGCGGGTGTCATGGCCCCCGTGACCAGCGGGCGGTTCTTGGTCCGGTTCATCAGGCGGTCGATGTCGCGGTCCACCACCATGTTGATGGCGTTGGCCCCTCCGGCCGCCAGCGCACCGCCGGCGAGGGTGGCCACCATGAGCCAGACCGGGGGCACGCCGCGCTGCGCCACCACCATGGTGGGCAGCGTCGTGACCAGCAGGAGCTCAATGATCCGTGGCTTGGTCAGGGCGATGTAGGCCCCGACGGTCGACCGCGACCACTTGGCTCGCCGGCCCGGAAGGGCGGGCGCCTCAATGGACATGTCCGTGCAGCCTACGGCCGGAGGCTCGCCCGGGACCAGGCGGCGGGCGCCGGTACGCTTGCCCGGAGTGTCGCGGCGCCGTCTCCCCACCGTCTCGCCCTCCCTGAGCCACCGGTTGAACGTCCTGGCCCTGGTCCTGACGGCGCTCATCGTGCTGACCGGGGCGGCCGTCCGCCTGACCGGCTCCGGCCTCGGCTGCGCCGACTGGCCCGAGTGCTCGGTGGGCCACCTGACCCCTGCCGTGCAGTTCCACGGCCTGGTCGAGTTCGGGAACCGCCTGGTGACGGTCGTCCTCACCGCGGGCGTGATCGCCGCCTTCCTCGGGACGGTGCTCCGCTCCCCACGCCGGCGCGACCTGATCTGGCTCAGCGGCGGATTGGTGGCCGGCGTGGTGGCCCAGGCCATCCTGGGCGGCATCGTGGTGTACACCAAGCTCAACCCCTACGTCGTCATGGTGCACTTCTTCGCCACCATGCTCCTGCTGGTCGATGCGGTCGTCCTCGTCCACCGCTCCACCCGCGACTACGGCCCCGGATCGGCGCACCTCCTCGTCCCCCGGCCGGTGATCCGCCTCTTCTACGGCGCCCTGGCGATCCTGGCGCTCGTGATCGCGGCCGGGACCGCCACGACCGGCGCCGGGCCGCACGCCGGTGACGCCTCCGGACAGCAGGTGGCGAAGCGCATCCCGATCGCGTTGCGCGACATGGCAGAGCTCCACTCGAGCCTGGCGCTGTTGCTGGTCGGCATGACCATCGGGCTGGTGGTGGCCCTCCACATGGGTGACGTCCCCGAGCGCGTGCGTCGCTCCGCGCGCATCCTGATGGTGGTGCTGGTGGCCCAGGCCGCCGTCGGCTACACGCAGTACTTCACGCACTTGCCGGCGCTTCTGGTCGAGGTCCACATCCTTGGGGCCACCGCACTGGTGATCGGCGCCGTGCAGACCTTCTTGGCCTGCACGTACCACGCCCCCGAGGCGGCGACCGCCCCGCTCGTCCGCGACACGTCGACGCCGGTCGTTCCGATCGGTGCCCATTAGGCTGGGTCGTTCCGTGCCCCTGGCACGGTCCCGGCCCCCATCGTCTAGCGGCCCAGGACACCGCCCTTTCACGGCGGCAGCACCGGTTCGAATCCGGTTGGGGGTGCTCTGAGGCCTTTCCCCCATCTGGTGGACAGGCGTTGTGAGGGTGCCCTCGAGAAACGCCCGCCCGCTTCGGTCAGACTGAGTACCGGAGGCCGGACGAGGAAGGACGGGGGACGATGATGCGGTTCAACCACATGGAGTTGACGTTTCCGGCCGGCAGCCTGACCGCGACGCTGCGCGCGGAGATCGACGGCTTCTACGGCTCGATCTTCGGCTGGACGGGGCTCGATACCGACGTCGTGGGGCAGTCCTGCCACCTGCTGCTGTCCGACCCCGATCAGTTCATCCTCCTGGCGGAGAGCGACCGGCCGATGAGCTCGCCGGGGTACGACCACCTCGGGCTCCTGCAGGACTCGCGCCAGGACGTCGATGACCTCCTCGACGCCTGTGAGCGCTACGCCGAGAAGGACGACCGCGTCCTGATCAAGCGCTACGAGGACCTGACCTATCCGGGGCTGACGGTCCACGCCTTCTACGTCAAGTACCTCCTGCCCATCTACTTCGATGTGCAGAGCATGGAACGTTCGTAGTGCGGTTCGACCACATGGAGTTGTCGGTCCCGGTCGGGAGCCTGACGACGACGTTGCGGGAACGCCGGGACGACCTCTCCTATGGCGGCCTGACGGTCCACAGCTTCTCCGTCAGGTGTCTCCTGCCGCTCTCCCTCGACGTGCACAGCCAGGAGGCTTCGTAGGGGCTGCGGTCACGACGAAGACGGACACGATCCCGCCGTGACGGAGATGTACACCTGCGGCGGGTGCCCGACGGTTTGCACGGTGAGGTGGCTGGCCCCCGGCTTGGACGTGATCCGTCCGTTCTTCACCGCCGCGCACCACCCGTTCGGGTAGTGCTGCGACGCCGCGATGAACACCGTCGTCACGCCATTGGCCGCCCGCGTCGGTGCGTACACCATGCTGAACGCCCCGGTGAAGGGATTGAAGATCGTCGAGTTGGGGTCGCCCGCCACCGCCTGGACATAGGTGCGGGACAGGACCGACACGATGGGCGAGTAGGACCCGTCGGGCTGGACCAATCCCTCGGCCGACGAGCCCGTCGGATCGTCGTAGTACTTCCAGGCCCAGTAGATCCAGCCGAGGTCGTCCAGCCCGGCCCATTCGACGTCGAACCCCGCCAAGGGAATGCTCGTGGTGGCCCCGAACTCGCTCATGAAGGTCGCCGGCCCGGCCGGCTGGGCGGCGGAGCCCATGGACAGGCGGGTGATGTCCTGCTCCGACGCAGCCGTCTCCTCTGCCTGCAGACATTTGAGGAGGTCGGTGGGATTGCCCGTCACGGGGCTGCGGTCGCCGCAGTAGGTGTGGAAGTTGAACACGACCCGTTTGAACGGCAACGGTCCCAGCTGTGAAGGGATGTTCCCTCCCGTCACCCAGTAGATGTCCGGTTCCACGAAGGTCAGGTGATGGCTGTCGACCGACTGAATGGTGGGGATCACCCCGTTGTCGGGATCGCCGGGCGGGCAGGTCAGCGCACCGGCGCCATTGGCGAGGTCGGCCGGGTGCCCCTTGCCGACGTAGAAGCACTCCAGCTGTCCCGTGTAGGTCGATTGCGAGGCGGTCTGCGTCTCCGTGGAGAAGGGCTCGTTGAAAGGGTCGTACCCGACCACCCAGGGGTTGTTCTTGAAATACTGCGCCACGGTCTTCCAGACGAGGTCGTAGTTGCCCTGGAGGTTCCCCACCACGTCATTGGCCCAGAAGTGCCCGACTGCCGTCTGGAGAGTCGGGTTCGAATAGTTGTTCGACCACCGGCCGCCCTTCGGCACGATCGGCACGTTGTTCGTGCAGACAGCCCAGTCGGGCGCGCCCTCGCCCCGGAAGTTCTCGTTGTACACGTCCTGGTGCATGTCGAGCAGGGTGTAGATGCCGTACTGGGCGAGCAACGTGACGGTGGCTGCCACGTGGCTGAGGTACTGCTCGGCAACGGTCTGGTTCCACTCATGTACGGCGGCGGTCGCCTCCGGTGTCCCGGGAGTGCAGATCTGGGGCTGGTTCGGCCCTCCCGATCCGGGCTCGAGCGCCTGCCATTCGATCCCGAGGCGCACGACGTTGAAGCCGAGCCGCTGCATTTTGGCGGCGTCCGTCGCATCGAAGTTCCACGGCTCGCCGGGATCGGGATACGCGATGTAGGGCGCGTGCTTGTAGACGACGTTGACGCCGTGCATGAGGATGACGCGTCCGTTGGAGTCGTAGAGATACGGGCCCCCCGGTGAGCTCAGGTAGCTCGGCACGTCCGGTCCGGTCCCCTGTGACGTCACGCTGCTGCTGCTCTGGTACTGCACGCCTTTGCCCTTCAGCTCCACGACGTGCGGCGTCAGGGCGTCGATGTTCGGCTGGTTGACGACGTGTTGCGGAGCCGTGGTCGTGGTCGTCGACGGCACGACCGGGACCGGGACGGCCGAAGTGGACGTGGACGTGGTCGTGGTCGGCCGTACAGTCGTCGATGTCGTGGTCAGAGGCTCTGAGGTGGTGGTCGTGGGCGGCTTCGTCGTCGTGGTCGTGGACGGCTTCGGGACAACCGTCGTCGTGGTCGCCGCGCCCGCTCCGGCCGCCGCGAAGAGCGGGGCACACACGATGACCCCGATGCCGGCCAGCGCCGCCCTCTTCGGATAGGTGAATCTGCGCCCCATCAGCACCCTCTCTCGGTCCGCCAAGGCCCTGGCCGAAGCGCCGACTGTACCCAGCCCACGGCCCGAGCCCGTGCCGGTGCAGGTGACTCCTCCCCGGCGAACGCTGGGAGAGCCCTGAGCGTGCCTACACGAGGCGCCCGCGCCGCTTGCCGCGGACGAAGAGGTCCGCCGACGCCCGCAGATCACTCTGCATCTGGGCCTGGTTCTCCAGGAGCTCGTCGGCCCACAACATCTGCAGGGTCGTCTGCACGCGGTCGGACCTCCGCTGCGCCCGAACGTCCTCGAACGCCGTGCGCAGGACCTCGTGGAGCACCTCGCCGTGCGGTACCGGCGCGTCGATGACGTCGTTCCGATCGGCCAGCACATCGGCAAACCGCTCGTACCAACGGTGGGTGGCTGCGTAGGAGTCACGCAGGACGGCCTCGGCGACAGCCACGGACTCGAGCTCAGGACGACCCGGATCCGGTGCGCGGACCGGGAAGGTGTCGAGGGTGAAGGCACCGAGGCGCAACCGGTTCGAACCGGTGTAGAGCCGGGAAATGGTCTGCACCGACACGACCTTCGCTCCCCGTTCGGCGAAGAACTGACGGAAGGCGTCGTCGCAGATGAGGTAGGCGCGCTGTGACGCCTGCTGGCTGGCCTCCGTGTCCACGTGCCGGCTGGTCACCGTCAACCGTTCGACCGCATCGGCCAGGTAGGCCGAGCTCGCCGCGAACGCCGCCGAGAGCGCCCGCCCGAGAGCCGCCGTGGCGCCGCGCGGCCAGAAGAGGATCCCGACCACGATGCTCACCCCGCAACCGATGGCCACGTCCTCGATCCTCGTCAAGCCGACCTTCCACCCGATGGGCTGAATGATGTTGAAGAGGATGACCACGACCAGGGTGAAGGCGGCTTGCCCGGCCGCGAAGGAGATCATCGACGGAGCCATCCCCGAGAGCAGCACCGCGAAGGGCAGGACCACCCAGAGGAAGACCGAATGGTCGGCCAATCCGATCATGATCACGGAACCTGCGACGAAGCCCACCGCGGTTCCCCCGATGGCGCGGAGTGCCGTGGTGCCCGTGCCGAGGGCGCTGGAGCGCAGCACCGACAGGGTCCCGAGCACGACCCAGAAGCCGTGCGAGACATTCGTGACCTCGACCACTCCGACGGCCAGCGCCAGGCCGACCGCCCCGCGCAGGGCGTTGCGGAACCAGACGGAGCGGAACGTGAGATGCGATACGAGGCGTCGGGCCAGGGCCTGTGGCACTGTCTCGTCGGCCATTCCGAGCCGGCGGCCACTTGCCGGCTCTGCCCCGGCTGCCTCCAGCGTTGCGTCCGCCACCATTTCGGTGGCGATGCCGAGCGCGCGGGCATGGAAACCCGGGTCGAGCACCCCCGCGATGCCCTCGTCCGCCGCGCGCTCGAGCTCCGGGTCGGAGGCCGGCGCCGCCTCGGCGTCCGTCAACGAGACGACGTCGGCTTCGAGGGCGGCAACCATCAGTTGATCGAGCCGCTCTGTCGAGCTCCGCACCGCTTCGATGCGGGCCGGATCGGTCACCGGGTGTCCCTCGCCGTCACAGAGCAGTGCCGCTATCGAGTGCAGCGTCTCCGCCACCTGCGCGGTGACGGCCCTGGCCGGGCGGGGCTCGGACGACCACTGCGCGTCCTGCATCGAGACGGTGTCGGCGACCCACTCGAGACGGCCGACGAGCTTGGAGAGCGCCACCGCGCCCGAGGCCGCGCCGGTGGGGGGATACGGCGTGCCGGCGAATTGGTCGGACAGCTCCCGCAGCTTCACGGCGACATCGTCGTAGGCCGCTTGGTCCGCGACACCCCGCGACCGGGCATCGACCAGGCGTGACACCGCGGAGGCGGCGGCGGACAGCCGACGGCGGAGGTTGTCGTGCCAAGGGGGCGGCCACACGAGCATGCATGCCGCGATGCAGAAGGCCGATGCAATCGTCCAGCCGACGAGGCGCGGCCAGATGGCCGAGGCCGGCTGCGCCACCGCAACAGGAAGAACGAAGGTGAGGAGCGCCGCCGTGGTCGCTGTCGCCGCCTGGGGTGCGACGATCCCGGCAAAGAGCACGGCGAAGCCCACCAGGGCCATGGCCACGACCGCGGCCACCCTGTTGGTCGAGACGGCGGTGCCCACAACGACGAAGCACGCTCCCGCGATGTAGAGGCCCGCGTAGGAGGCCAGCCGCACGTGGGGTCGTCCCGTGAACTCCACCAGGAGCAGCAGCGCGAACGAGCCGAAGGCTCCGAACAACCCGACCTGGGAGTTCGAGAACCCGAAATGGGTCACGGCGAAGACCAGCGGCATCACGACCGCTGCTCTGACAGAGCGCTTCACGACGAGGAGGTCGGGATCCTTCCCGCGGAGCCACCTCACTGCAGCCGGTCGCGCCGAACTCGGCTCCTGTGCCGCGCCTGACCCTCGTCGTACAACACCGAGCCAGCGTACGCAGCCTGTGCGCCGCCTGTCTCTAGTCCAACTCCGTCAGGAGCTCCCGACAGCGCTGCGCATCGCTGCGCAGCTTGGCCCGGAAGGCGTCCATGCGGGCCAGCTTCGTGCTGATCTGCTCGGCGAGGGACTCGTTCAAGACGAGGGCTTCCTGGAGCGTCGCCTTCTGCGCCTCCAACGCCTTCTTGCTCGTGGCATCCTTCGTGGCGCGGTACGAGGCCCGCAGCTCGTCGAGCCTCGTCTCGAGTGCGAGGAACTCACGGATCTCCTCGAGGTTCATGCCGAGCACCTCGCGCAGCTCGAGGATCCGCTGCAGGTGGGCCAGGTCTTCGGACGTGTAGCGACGCTCCCCTCCCGGCGTGTAGAGGGACGGCGTCAGCAGGCCGAGCTCCTCGTAGTACCGCAGCGTCCGGGCCGACACCCCCACCCGCGTGGCGGCGTCGCTGATGCGGATACCGGACTCGCCTTCCTCGCGAGGAACGGCCTCCGTGTCGTCCTTGCGCTGTGTGGAGACGGCCATCTCAGTCCAGCACCAGGGACTCGGTCTCGGCCACGGCCTCCTGGGCAGGCACCCAGTCGGCGTGGGGCTCGTCCGGCTCCTCTTCCACGTGGTGGTACTTACCACCCCGGAGGAGCGATGCCACGGCTCCGAGCAAGCAGGCGCCGGCGGCGAAGGAGAACGCTTCGGTCAGCCCCTTGGAGAAGGCGGGCGCGATCAGGTGGGGGAAGAATTGGCGGCTCGTGAGGTAGGTCGCCGTCGAATGCGGGAGCTGCGACAGCTCGGCGTGGCCCAACAGAACCTGCATCGGGTTGTAGCCCAGGAACGCGGCGAAGAGGCTGCCCACCGGCGGGAGATGCGACACCCTCGTCGCCACGGCGGGGCTCACGCCTTGGGCGACGAGGCCGTGGTAGAGGGAGGACGGCAACGTCGCGGCGAGCCCCAGGATCATCAGGCTGAAGAAGATCCCGATGGAGAGGACCTGTGCGGACGCGTTGAAGGTGCCGGCCATGCCGGCGCCGGCACCACGCTGGTTCGCCGGCAGGCTGTTCATGATGCCGGTCTGGTTCGGTGCGATGAACATGCCCATGCCAACCGAGTTCAGGAAGATGAGGGCGGCGAACCCGACGTAGGAGAAGTTCACGGGCAGTGTGGTCAGCAGAATGAACGTAAGGGCCGACAGCACCAGCCCTCCCGTCGCGAAGGGCCGGGCGCCGTAGCGGTCGGCGAGCAATCCGCTGAGCGGCGCCGCCGCCAACAATCCGACCGTCAGCGGGATCATGTAGATACCGGCCCAGAGGGGGGTCGCGGAAAAGCTGTACCCGTGCAGCGGGAGCCAGATCCCCTGGAGCCAGATGATCAGCATGAAGGTCAGGCCGCCGCGGCTGAGCGAGGCGAGGAAGCTGGCCGCGTTTCCGGCCGAGAAGGCGCGGATGCGGAACAGCGAGAGCCGGAACATCGGCTGCTTGACCCGGGTCTCGACCACGCCGAACACAATGAGGACGGCCAGGCCGCCGAAGATCTCGATCAAGACCTTCGGGTTGGTCCAGCCCATGGAATGCCCGCCGTACGGCAGCAGCCCGTAGGTGATGCCGATCAGGACGAGGATGAGGCCGACGGCGAACGTCACGTTGCCGAGCCAATCGATCTTGGCCGGTGTGCGCACACCCCTCTCCTTGAGCTTGACGTAGGCGACGATGGTGCCGAGCACGCCGACCGGCACCGAGATCAGGAACACGAGGTGCCACTCGACCGGGGCCAGCACGCCTCCGAGAACGAGGCCGACGAAGGAACCGGCGATGGCGGCGGTGTTGTTGATCCCGAGCCCCAGGCCGCGCTGATCGGAAGGGAAGGCGTCGGTGATGATGGCCGAGGAGTTGGCGAAGAGCATCGCCCCACCGACTCCCTGACCGACGCGCATCCCGATGAGCCACAGGGCGGCCGGGGTGCCCGTGAGCCAGGTCACGGCCAGGAGGAGGGAGAAGGCGGTAAAGACGATGAAGCCGAGGTTGAAGATCTTGACGCGGCCGAAGATGTCCCCGACGCGGCCCAGCGTGACCACCAGCACGGCGAGCACCACGCTGAAGCCCATCAGCATCCACAGCAGGTAGCCGGTGTTGCCGGGCGTGAGCGGATTGAGCTGGATGCCCCGGAAGATGTCCGGGAGCGAGATCAGCACGATGGACTGGTTGATGAACACCATCAGGGTGCCCAACGTGACCGTGGCCAGAGCGATCCACCGGTAATTGGCCTGTGGCTCCGGGCTGGCTGCGGTACTGCGGGCCGAGCCGTTGGTCAGGGTCGTCGCACTCACTTCAAGAAGTTTAACGTTAACGTCAGAGTCATGGATCAGTCCGCCCGGATCCGGCTCTGAACTGGGGCGATGCTCAGCTGTCTCCCGCCGGCGCCGTGAGCGCCGCTTCGAAGACCGACGCCACGTCAGCCGAGTAGGCCACTGCCGCCTCGCGCCCGAGCTGGGTGACGGACATCAGGACGGCCAGCATCAGGGCGATGATGCCGTTGCCGACGGCCGCCGGGTCGATATCGGCGCGCACCGTCCCGGCCGCCTGGCCGCTGCGCAACATCTCCGTGCAGGCCTTTCGCAATTCGTTCAGCGCCGGGATCTCGAGGACCCGGACCGTCACATCGGGCTCGAGCCCGGCCAAGAGCCGGCGAGCGAGCGGGTGCCGTTCGACCGCGTCGACCAGGGTGAAGATCAAGGTGTCGTGCCAGCGCCGGACGTCGGGCTCACCGAGGACCGTGGCGAGGCCTTCTTGGATCACGCCGGCGGCGTCCTCATCGACCGCTGCCAGGAACAGTGCCTCTTTGTTCGGGAAATAGGCGTAGGCGACCGTGCCACCGACCGATGCATCCCGGGCGATGTCCGCGACGGACGTGGGGCGAAACCCGTCCCGGCCGAAGCGGGTGATCGCCGCCTGGAGGATCACCCGGCGGGTCTGGGCTCCTTTTGTCTCGGGTTCCGGGTCAGCGATCGAGTCCATGCGTGCTCCACAGGAATAGAGGATTTGAGTAAATCTCTCATTTATTCTACCATGGCGGCACGCAGCCGAGCGGGAGGCGACAGACATGACCCAGGTGGCCACGGTGGCCCAGACCAGCAACCCCGAGCGGAAGGTGCCGACACGGCGGATGTCCTTCGAGGAGTCCATGGCGGACCTGCCTCGGGCCTTCGCCGCCGACGGTGACCTCATTTCTGGGCACGTCATCATGGCGTTGTCGTCCGTCTTCCCCGACGGGGAGGACTACTTCGTGCGGTCGGTCCGTCACTACAGGGACCAGATCACCGATCCGGCGCTCAAACGCCAGGTGGCGGGATTCATCGGACAGGAGGCCGTGCACGGACGGGAGCACAGGGTCTTCAACGACAGGTTGGCCGAGCTGGGCTATCCGACGAAGAAGTACGAGCGTTTCACCAAAGCGGGCCTGCGATTCCGTGAGCGGATCCTCCCGCCGGTATCGAACCTCGCGGCAACCGCGGCACTGGAGCACTTCACGGCCACACTGGCCGAGCTCGTGCTGACGAACGAGGAGATCCGCGACCTCATGGGAGCCGACGCGGTCCGTGACCTGTTCGTCTGGCACGCGCTCGAGGAGTCCGAGCACAAGGCCGTCGCATTCGACGTCTACAAGGCGGTCGGCGGTGGCGAACGCCTCCGGGTCTGGACGATGAACTTCTTCCGGTTCGGGTTCGTGCTCGGCATGGGCCTGGCCGTCGTGCTCTCCCTGCTGGGCGACAAGGCCACCTATCGCGACGGCAATCTCCGGCGCAGCTGGCGGCGACTCAAGGCCTCCCCTCTCGCCGATCCGGCCATTTGGGCCCAGCTCAAGGACTACAACCGCCCGGGCTTCCACCCCGACGACAGCGATACGACGGCGTTGGTGGAATCCTGGAGGTTCACGCTCTTCGGCGAGGACGGCACATTGAACGACAAGCTGATCGGAGGGGCCGCCTGATGGCACCCGGACGGGTAGGAAGTGCGACGCACCTCGATGTCCTGATCGTGGGTGCCGGACTGTCGGGTATCGGCGCCGGTCACTACCTGCAGACCGAGTGTCCCTGGGCCGACTACGCCATCTTCGAGGCCCGTGATGCCATCGGGGGTACCTGGGACCTCTTCCGGTACCCGGGCATCCGTTCGGACTCGGACATGCACACTCTGGGCTACTCGTTCCGACCCTGGGACGGCGAGAAGTCGATCGCAGACGGCGACTCGATTCTGCAGTACATCAAGGACACCGCTCGTGAGTCCGGCGTCGAGCGCCATATCCGCTTCGGGCACCGCATCGTCGCGGCCGAGTGGTCGACACCCGATTCGCTCTGGCACATCACGGCCGAGCGGACGGACACCCACGAGGTGATCGGGATCACCGCGTCCTTCCTGTTCTCCTGCACCGGGTACTACCGCTACGACCATGGCTACCTGCCCGACTTCGCAGGCATGGACGACTTCACGGGCACCATCGTGCACCCGCAGGCCTGGCCCGCGGGACTGGACTGTGCCGGGAAGAAGGTCGTCGTCATCGGCAGCGGGGCGACCGCGGTGACCCTGGTGCCCGCCCTGGCTCAGTCCGCATCGCACGTCACCATGCTGCAGCGCTCACCGACCTACATCGCGTCCCTGCCCGAGAAGAGCCCCGTCGTGGCGCTGCTGCGCAAGGTGCTTCCCGCCAAGCAGGCAGGGATCGCTGCGAAGTGGTTCCACGCCGTCTTGACGCAGGCCTTCTACCAAGTGAGTCGCAAGTACCCCAAGCTGGTGCGGCGGATGCTGTCCAAGGGGCTGGAGCGCCAGCTCCCGGCGGGCTACGACATCGCGACGCACTTCACCCCCCGTTATGACCCGTGGGACCAGCGATTCTGCGCGGTGCCGAACGGCGATCTCTTCAAGGCGCTGTCCTCGGGTGCGGCATCGGTCGTCACGGACCGGATCGAGCGCTTCACGACGACCGGGATCCTCCTCGCATCCGGCGAGGAGCTGCAGGCGGACGTCATCGTGACCGCGACCGGACTCGAGCTGCTCTTCCTCGGTGGCATCGCGCTCAGCGTGGACGGCGAGCCGGTCGATCCTGCGACCAGGCTCACCTACAAGGGGATGATGATCGAGGGTGTGCCGAACCTCGCCCTGGCCATCGGCTACACGAACGCCTCATGGACCTTGAAGTGCGACCTCACATGCGACTATGTCTGCCGCCTCCTCAACTCCATGCGCGAGCGCGGCCTCACCCGCTGTGTGCCACGCAACCGGGACGCCTCGGCCGCCTCGGGCCCGATCCTGGGACTCACCTCCGGTTACATTCAGCGATCGGCCCACCTCCTGCCGAAACAGGGCACGAAGCACCCATGGAAGGTGCACCAGAGCTACCTGCGCGACTACCGCGCCTTGAAGATGAGCGACGTGGACGACTCCGTCATGGAGTTCTCCGGCTCGCGGACACCCGAGAAGATGCTCGAGCCGGTGGCGTCGTGAAGCGGGCCGGAGTGGGCCGATGAAGGATTTCAACGGCCGCCTGGCGGCCATCACGGGGGCGGGCTCGGGCATCGGGCGGGCGCTGGCCAACGGACTGGCGCGGCGAGGCGCCCATCTGGCCCTGAGCGACATCGACGACACCGGCCTGGCCGAGACGGTCGCACAGTGCGAGGGCCTCGGCGTGAAGATCACATCGGAGCACCTCGACGTCGCGGACCGGGACGCCGTCTACGCCTGGGCCGACCACGTGATCGCCGATCATGGGCGCGCCAACCTGATCGTCAACAACGCCGGCGTGGCGCTCGGCGCCACCGTCGAATCGATGTCCTACGAGGACTTCGAATGGCTGATGAACATCAACTTCTGGGGCGTGGTGTACGGCACCAAAGCCTTCCTGCCCCACCTGATTGCGTCCGGAGAGGGGCACATCGTCAACCTCTCCAGCGTGTTCGGCCTCATCAGTGTGCCGTCCCAGTCCGCCTACAACGCGGCCAAGTTCGCCGTCCGGGGATTCACCGACTCGCTGCGCATGGAGCTCGAGATCGAGGGCGCCAACGTCTCGGTCACGACCATCCACCCGGGCGGGATCAAGACGAACATCGCACGGAACGCACGGATGGACGCCAGCGTCCTGGACGTGGCCGGCGATCCCGAAAAGGCGCGCCGGGACTTCGAACGCGCCTTCATCACGAGCCCGGAGAAGGCGGCGGAGCAGATCCTTGCTGCGGTACGCCGCGATCGTCGGAGGGCGCTGATCGGCCCGGACGCGAAGGCGATCGATCTCGTCTCGCGCCTGCCCGCCGCCGTCTACCAAACTGTCCTCGAGAAGGGTGCCCGGTCGCTGCGCAGGACCCAGTCGGAGGGTGCTGCACCTAGGACAACTGGCGGGAACCGAATCCGTTGAGGGCCGCGCCGATGGCCAGTCGCCACCGGCGCTCGATCGATTCCGTCGAGGTCCCGAGCCGACCCGCCGCCTCGGCGAAGGCCATCCCCTGAATCAGCGCCACCAGGACATGGGCGACGTCGGTCTCGTCGCCGCGGAGGCGACCCGTCTCGATACACCGCCGCACCCGACCGACGATCAGGACGCGCACCGAGCTCGTGGCCGCGACCTCGTCCGGACTCGGCGAGAAATCGGTGAAGGGGCGCGAGAACATCACCTCGGCCAACTCCCTGTTGGAGCGGATGAACCGGCGGTACGCGGAGGCCAGCGTCCACAGGTCGGCGACGGGATCCGCCGTCTCCGCCAGGCCCGCCAGCTCGCCCGAGAGCCGTCGGAACCCCTCGAAATACAGCTCCCGGACGACGCCTGCCTTGTCGCCGAAGAGTTCGTACACGGCCGGCGGCGACGTCTCCGCCCGGGCTGCCAACGACCGCGCGGTCAATCCGCCCGCGCCCTCTTCGGCCAGGATGTCGCCGGCGGCCGCCAGCAATCGCTCTCGCAATTCCGGGGTTCGCTGCTTGGTCCGTGGCATCAGAACGCCTGCGCCGAGCTGGGAATTTGCCCCCGCCGGGCCCATTTAGAACGATTGTTCCGAAACATTGATTCAATATAGAGCGTCACCGAGCCCTCGAGGAGCGAGCATGACGAACCCCGTCGCGTACAGCCGGACCGACCTGGTGAGCACCATCACCATGGACGACGGCAAGGTCAATGTGTTCTCCATCCCGATGCTGCAGGAGCTCCACCGGGCGTTCGACCGCGCCGAGCAGGACGGCACGGTGGTCGTCCTCCAAGGGAGGCCGGGCTGCTTCTCGGCAGGCTTCGACCTGAAGACGCTGGGCGGACCGCCCCAGGGCGCCCTCGCCCTTCTCCGGTCCGGAGCCTCCCTGGCCGGCCGCGTCCTCGCCTTCCCTGCACCGGTCGTTGTCGCCTGCACGGGGCACGCGTTCCCCGCCGGAGCGTTCCTCCTGATGGCGGCGGACGTGCGTCTCGGCGCTGACGGCGCATTCCGTCTGGGGCTCAACGAGGTCCGTATCGGACTGACGTTGCCGTGGTTCGCCATCGTGCTGGCCCGCCACCGGCTGACCCCGGCGCATTTCGATCACGCCACGGTCACGGGTGAGATGTTCGATCCGCAAACGGCGAGGGAGGCGGGGCTGCTCGACGCCGTCGTTCCGGCCGCCGAGTTGAGCGATCGGGCACAGAGTGCCGCCCGCGACCTCAGTTCGATCGACCGTTCGGCGCATGCCGCCACCAAGCGGCGCGTTCGCAAGATCGTCCTGGGGGAACTGCAACGTGCCGTAGAGGGCGAGCTGGCCGATCCGGCGTCTGCGGCACAAGAAGGAACTGGACACCCGACACCATCCGACCCATGATCAAGGAGTGGAGTCTTCTCCCTCGTTCCTGGAAACGCTCATCGGCTTCCCGGGCGCAGTAGTCCGGCTCCCCTCGTCGGCGTTGGCGACGCTCGACGCCATCAACGAGGTCACGGACCGGATGGACCGCCTGATGACCCTCCTCGACCAGCTCGACCGGGGAGTCAACAAGGCCGGGTCGGGGATCGACTTCGCCGCCCTGGGGATCTCCGGTGCCGTGTCGGGCTTGGAACAGGCTGTCGGAATGCTCGACGCATCGCTGCCCTCCCTCTCGGAGTCCGCCTCGGCACTGCGCGGCCTGACCGAACGACTGAGCGGTGTGGCGCTGGAGTTGGCCAGCGAGCTCCCGAAGGCGACCCGGTCGCTCCAGGAGGTCTCACCGGAACTCGCCAGCGTCGTCGGGCTCCTCGACGATCGGTTCACGCACCTCGATACGGTCGTGACCGATCTGGCCCGACTCATGGAGGCGGTTGTCGGAACGATTCCGGGCATGCGACGCGTCCTGCGCACGTCGTCTTCGGTCCCGTTCGAACCAAGCTGAGCCGAAGGAAAGCCGATCGTGACGAAGGGGCAGGATGCGGCGTTGGCGGTCGTCCAGGCGACCTCGGTCTCCATCCACGACATCGGGACCTCCGCCTACCTCAGTCCGGACATCGCCGGTTGGGCCGCGGAGTGGGGGTGGTCCAACCCGTTCGCGTTCTACTTCGCGGGGCGTGGCGGCATGCTCGGAGACGTGAGCGCCGATGTGGTGGCGTCCGCCTTGGGGTGGTTCAATCCGGATTCTGTGCACGCCATGTACTCGGAGGGCGTCGGCGTGGCGGGTGCGACGGGAGCAGCCGCCCGCATGGCCGAGGCGCACGGGAGGTGGGGCGAGAAGCACTACGCCGACGTGGAGGGGCTGGACGACATCGTGGCGGTCACAGAGGAGCTTGTCGGCGGGCTCGAGGGATCCGCTCTCCCCCTTTTCGTCGGCTGGCGAGATGCCCCCCGGTCAGAGGCGCCCGCAGGCCGGGCCGCCCAGCTGATGCAGATCCTTCGCGAATGGCGGGGTGGGAACCACCTGGTGGCGACCACTGCCGTCGGGCTGTCCCCCTTGGAGGCCATCCTCACCAATGAGGGCCCGGGTCAGGCCAAGTTCTTCGGATGGCCCGAACCCTTTCCGGAGTTCGAGACCATCAAGGAGCTGCATGACGAGGCAGAGAGGATCACCGATCGCCTCTGCGCAACGGCGATGGCCCACGCCCTGAACGGATCGGGGTTCGGCGCCTTCGAAGCCGGGGTCGCGACGCTGCGGAGCGCCACCCCCTAGGAACCGGGAGCTTCTTCGCCCGAGGAGGCACGAACCTGGGAGGGGCTAGAGTAAAGGGCTGCTCAGCGGCCGGCATGGCCCGACCGAGGAGCGCGATGGCCATTCCATGGACCTGTGGTGCAGCTAGGAGTGCACGCCGCCCTGTCAAGGCGGAGGTCGCGGGTTCAAATCCCGTCAGGTCCGCTGCCGAACTGCGACATGCCCCCGGGTGGTCAGAGTTCGGTTACCCGGTCGGGTAGCTCAGTTGGTAGAGCGCGCGCCTGAAAAGCGTGAGGTCACCGGATCGACGCCGGTCCCGACCACCGGAAGAGCCTGACCAGGGCTCGCATTCGAGTCATGGGTCGATTTCCAGGCCGGGACCACGCGATGCAAATGCGTGAGGTCACGGGTCCTCACTGGGCATCGGCCTGGTCGAGGGCTGATTGGCACCTTCGATCGGCGGTCATGCCCATAGCGTGCCCACGCAGAATTCACAGGCAGATCAGAGCCATCCGGGCGGCCTGCATGCGAAGTCTCTGCTTCTGTTGATAGCGACCGAACTGCCAGCAGAGACCAGTCAGGTCTCCGAGACTCGTTACCTACAGAGCGATCAACTTGGCGGCACGCCCAGCGCAGAACGCAATGCGTCTTCGGCCAACTGCGCCGCAATGGCTTCAGTCCTGGGATCATCGCTGATCCCATGGTGCTGATTCGGTGCGCAATACAACTCGACAGGTACGTCCGCGCCCATCAGTCTCATCGCATACTGAATCGTCCCCGCAATCGAAGAGGGGTTCGCCAGACATCGCGGCATTTGCAGATTCCACTCATCGCTCGTCTTTCGGAGTGAGTGGTCCTCTCCCAATCGGTGGTGTGGTTGGCGCCTTCCGACGTTCGTGGGCAGTATCCGTGTTTGCACTTTTCATCCTGGCGGCGTCAAGTCGGCTTTGTCGCCCTCGACGGGCTGGCAGACCAGAATCGGGATCACTCGGTTGGTTCTGGACCGATACTCGGCATAAGGGGGGTAGGCGGCATCACAGATTGGCCACAGGGATTCTCGCTCAGCCTCGTTAGCGAGTCGTGCACGCAGTCGCATGGCTCGTCCCCTATGACGCACTTCGATGTCGGGGTGCGTGATGACGTTTCGATACCAAGCGGGGTTCTTCGGGGCTCCGCCGAGAGATGCTACGAGCAAAACTCCATCTCGGTATGGGACGTACATCACCGGCTTTGTGAGGATGCGTCCGGTGACCGCGCCGGTCATCGTGACGAAGCACACCTCGTGACCCTGCCTCTTGTTCCCAAGGCGCCCACCGCTGAGTCGATTTACAAGAACCTGTGTCGCTGCGAGAAACTTGAGCACTCGTGCGGGCAGCACATCTGCTCCGTGGGATTGGTTCGATTCCTCGATCATGAGACCAGTGTCACACCTCTTGGCCTGTTCGACCCCACCACGCAGCGCCGACGTTGCCTCGTGGCGGCGGTAGGTGACACCTCAGCGGGAGCGAAGGCCGCGCGTTTGGGGCACCCTTCATGCACCCGCGCCGTTGAGCAGTTCCTCTGCAGAAGCGTCTGTAGGGGCGGTCCAACCGCTCTCGGCCAGCAAGCACCAAGCCACGGAGGGCTAAATAATCGCGTTCGTGAACCGGCCGATCAGGGCGGTCCAGAAATGATCAGATGGCGCCCCCTGCGGACGTTCGCACGATTGCCTCGACAGCCGCCATGTCGACACCGGCCTCGTGCAGCCCAAAGAGCAGACCGGCCTGCCGGCCGACACCGACATCGCCGGCGCCTCCAAGGACGAGTGCTCGTGTTGGTGAGCCCTTTCGCGGAGAAGTCATTGCTGTTCCTTTCAAGACTCACCACGCAACGGTGTTGCCTTGGTAGTCGAGGTACTGGAGACCGGTGTGGCCGCGTTGGGCGTCGACGGTCCTCACCAGGCTGGGGATGCTCTCATCGATGGTGAGGCGAGCATTGGGACCGCCGAGATCGGTCTTGACCCAGCCTGGAGCCATGAGGAGCAGCGCCCGCGGGTCGTCGTGGTGGCGGGCGGCGTAGCTGCGCATCAGTTGATTCAGGGCCGATTTGCTGGCCCGGTAGACCTCGAAGCCGCCGCCGTGGTTGTTGGAGACGCTTCCTTGACCGGAGGACATGATGGCGATCGTGCCGTCGGTGGGGACGACGTCGCCGAGGGTTTCGATGACCCGCATCGGACTCAGCGCGTTGGTGACCATCAGGCGGACGAACTCATCAGTGGCCACGTCAGCGACCGTCTCCGCCACGCCGACCCCGGCGTTCACGAAGAGCAGATCAAAGGTGCGCGACCCGAGCCGCTGCCTCAGCGCCTGGACCTGATCGGGGACTGTGATGTCAACATGCTCGATCTCGAGCAGTCCACCAACAGTGTCTTGGAGGTCGTGGAGCGCGGTCCGCGCCTCACCCCGCACGGTTGCCACAACCCGGGCCCCACCGTTGACATACTCCTCCGCGATTGCGTATCCGAGACCACGGGATGCGCCGATCAACAGCACCGTTGCGTTCTTTAAGGTCGGGGTCACCCCTGCGCGCCTCTGTCAGACACGGCCGCCTTCGGCTTGCAATCGGTTGGGTGGTCTTCCATGGGCATGAGATCACATTCCCGTTGTGTGGCGATTCACTCATCAGGTGTTGAGTCAAAGTGTACTGCAGGCGAACGCTTCGCTCAACACACGTAGAGTGACGCCATGGAAGAAGGCACCGCGGTCTCTCAGACCAGCCGGGCGGCCCGTCGCGCAGCAACTCAGACTCGGATCCTCAACGCGGCGCGACAGGAGTTCGGCGACCGAGGGTTCGAGGCGACAACCGTGCGGGGCGTTGCCTCCCGAGCCGGGGTCGACCCCTCCCTGGTCCTGCAGCATTACGGATCCAAGTCGGCGCTGTTCACCGCAGCAATCCAGCTTCCGCCCGGCGAGCCGGAAGAGGCCGAAGGCCACTTGGCTGACGTCCTCAAAGTGCGCGCCGCTGCACTACCTCCAGAGATGCGTGCCCTGGTCCGCTCCATGTTGACCGCGCCGGAGGCCTCCGAAGCCGTCCGGCTCCATCTCGACGAGCGAATCGGCAATCTGGCTGCAAGTATCGGTGGCCCAGACGCCGAGCTACGAGCCGCCATCGCCGTGAGCAGCATCCTCGGCCTCACAGTGGCTCGCCACTTCCTTCAACTGCGCGCTGTGTCGAGCACTTCCGACGACGACCTCGTCCGCGTGGCGAGCCAAGTCCTCACGGCAGGTTTGGGAGCGGAACGTTCGTAGCTCCGAGATTCTGCATTGGGGCAGTCATTGGCGCAACAAACTGGCGTCGATCACGCGGGGTGAATCCACAACCCGAAACCGCCCACCGGGTGAGCATCGAGCAGCGATCAAGTATTCGTAATCACTCAAGCTTCGTGCCCATAGCGTGCCCATACGAACGAGAAGCAGGGCGAAACAGACGCGCTGCAACGACAATCGGTCGACGTCCGATTCCCGCCCGATGAACAGGACTTTTTTGTTGTCGTCCTGGTCCGGTCATCTACATACCAAAAGGCAAGAACCGACCTGAAAAGCGTGAGGTCACCGGATCGACGCCGGTCCCGACCACTGGCGAGGTCCCCCCCCCGAGGGATTCTCTGGCCCGATGACGCTCGCGTCGTCCGGCGCGATTGTGTGCCGTCGTCTACCGTGGCGGACCCAACCGCCCGGTCACGTACGTCAGCCCGGGAGTCGAGGGGACGCCCAGATGCCACGAGCGCACGCCCGTCACCATGTCCGTGCCGGCCTGCTGGTGCTCGTCGCCACGCTGAGCTCCGTCGCCACGGGCGTGCAGGCCGCCGCCGCGCCGGCGGCCATCGCCTCGCAAGCTCCGCGGTGGCCCGCCCATGCCGACTGGCAGCGTTTCGTCATGGCGCCGTCGGCATCCACCGTCCATCCCGTGCGCATCGTCAGCACGGCCGGCTCGGTCAGTGGGGCCGCGACGCTGGTCGGAGCGGGCGTCGGGCGGGTCACGTTGACGATGACACCAGGGGGACGGTCTCCCGTGATCGTCGTCGACTACGGTCAGGACGTCAGTGGCATGCCGTACTTCGTCGTGCAGTCGGAATCCGGAACGCCCTTGCTGCATTCCGCCTACAGCGAGGGTCTGCAGTACCTCGGACCCCAGGGCGACCAGACGCCCCCGAACAGCCCGACCGGCGATCCCAACAGGTTCGACGACCTGATCGTCGGCAGTTCCGGGACGCTCACGACGGGGACCATCCAGGGTGGCGAGCGCTACGAGCGGATCAGTCTGACGTCTCCGGGCCGTGTGACCCTGACGTCGATCGGCATCCGGTTCACCGCGGTCCGGGCCACGTCGAAGGACTACCACGGCTGGTTCGACTCGAGCTCACCTGAGCTCGATCGCATCTGGTACGACGGCGCGTACACCACCCAGCTCGACGAGCTGCCGCCCGATGCGGCGCCCTCCGCCTGGACGATTGACGCGGGGGCGCTCCACGCCGTGATGGGGACCGTCGGCATCCTGCGGCAAGGCGTCGGCTGGACCGACTACACCATGACGTTCGACGCCCGAGTCGTGGACAACCAAGCGGGCTGGTTGGTGCGGGCCTCGTCGACGTCGTCGGGCTATCTGCTCGTCCTGCACCACGCGGCCTCGGGGACGGGCACGTCGAACTCCCTCATTGAGATCGCGCTCGGCCCCACCGAGTTCGCCACCATCGGCCAGGTGATCCTCCCCAAGTCGTTCGATGCCGCGGCCTGGCACCACGTCACGACCCAGGTCTCGGGGAGCACCATCACGACCTCCCTCGACGGCCGCAAGGTTGCCTCCTTCGACACCAGTGCGCTCCCGGCCGGGACCTCCGTCTACGGGTCGGGTTCGGTCGGGTTCGCCGAATTGGGGTCCTCTGCCGTTTTCCGGGACCTCCACGTCACCAGCCCGATGGGAGCGACCCTCTATGCCGACGGCCTGTCGGATCGCTCGGCCCTGAGCGACTTCAGCGGCTCCGACATCGTCACCTCCGATCCCCTGCCCGTGATCATGGACGGGGCC
The DNA here is from genome assembly GCA_963804055.1 of uncultured Acidimicrobiaceae bacterium. GTDB lineage: Bacteria > Actinomycetota > Acidimicrobiia > Acidimicrobiales > RAAP-2 > Bog-473. The sequence goes on from CAWDOU010000005.1 coordinate 41,213, forward strand.
AAGCGCGATCGGGTGGTCTGGAGTGGTGACCTCGGCGTGGAGGCTCCGAACGTGTTCTACACGACCGGCGCCGACGACTACGTGCGAGGCTCGCTCCAACTCCTCGGCAGTTACCAGGTAGCCGACGGCGAGACGGGTACGAACGTCAATCCGACGGCTCCGTTGGCCGCGTTCCCCCAGAGCGGGTCGACCTACTCGACCTCGTACTCCATGGACGAGGTCGACAACATCGCCACCTACTACCTCTACACCGGTGACCTCGCCTTCGTCCGGGCCGAGTGGCCGGTGATCACTCGGGAGCTGGCCTACAACGCGTCGCTGGTCGACGGGCGCGGACTGCTCGTCACGAACTCGGACGATGGACAGGACTGGGACTACTACAACGGGAGCCATGCCGGGGCGGTCACCTACTACAACGACATCTACTTTGAGAGCCTGAACGACGCTGCCCTGATGGCCGATGCGCTCGGGCAACCCGATCGGGCCACCTCCTACCGACGGGAGGCGGCAAGCGTCCGGGCGGCGATCAACCGATACCTCTTCGATCCCTCCACCGGGCTCTACGAATTGTCCGACCAGCAATCGGACGCCGTGGCCCAGGACGGCAACTCCCTCGCCGTCCTGTTCGGCGTGGCCCCCACGGGGCAGGACGGGTCCATTCTCGCCGCGCTGGCCAAGACGCTGCCGTCTACGCCGTACGGCTCGCTGGCGTTTACACCCAATGCAGGGCTGCAAAACGGCGTCAGCCCGTTCATCACGAACGACGAGGTGCGCGCACTGTTCGCCAGCGGTGACACCGCCGTCGCGCTCTCCCTTCTCCGGAATCTCTGGGGATATATGGACTCTCCGGGGCAGGACTACACCGGGGCCGACTGGGAGCTGGTCGGGCCAAACGGCGCTCCCGGTTTTGGCGACGAGACGAGCCTGGCGCACGGCTGGTCCTCGGGGGCCACGGCCGATCTCTCCTCGTACGTCCTCGGAGTCCGACCGACCACGGCGGGATTCGACATCTGGTCGGTCGACCCCCACCCGGGCTCCCTCTCGTGGGCCGAGGGCAACGTCCCGACGCCCCACGGCACGATTGAGGTTCGCTGGGCCCAGCAGCCCTCGTCGGGTCGCTTCGCTCTGGAGGTGACCGCGCCGAGTTCGACCACCGGCACCCTGACGGTGCCGGTACCGCGGACCGGTGCGGTCGTGACGGTCGTGACGACCAACGCCCCTTCGGGTCATCGTTCCAAGAGGGCCATCACGGTGCCTGCGGGCTCCACATCTGTGCCCGTCTCTGTTGTGGGCGGGGCGACCTACGACGTGTCCGTGGCGCCGTAGTCGCTGCGGGTGTTTGTCTTTTGATCACGCGTTCTGCCCACACCGTGCTCATGCGGACGTCGGGCTGCAGTCCACTAACGGTTGCTATGCCGACCCACCGGACTGGCGCTGATACTGCACGATGGCCGAACCCGGCGCGGTCGAGAGCGAGAATTCCAGCCCCTTTTGCATGAGTCTCTTGCCGGACAACAACTCACTGCCGCTGAGGTCGAAGTTCTCGATCCGGTACTGCGTGCCCGCATTCAGACCGTGCAGGGTGAAACGCATCCTCGTCTCCTGTGCGGCGGGCCTTCGAAAGACAAGCACCACGCCGCTCCCCGCCGAGGGGCGATCGAATTGAAAGGCCATCCATGCGTCATCCTCCAGGCTGAACTCCGTCAGGGGGTAGAAGTCGCTGTACAACAAGTCGTCTTGGATGCGGCCGAATTCCTCGTTCATCGTGCGGAGCAGCGCCCAATCCTCCTCGCTCGCGGTTCCAGCGTCGACACTCGATGCATAACTCGGGGCAAGAGAGCTCCGGACCACGTACTGTCCCGGACCCCAGGCACCGTCATTGGTGCTTTGGGGTCCCACGCCCGTCCCGTAATAGGGGAGCCAGAGGGATATGCCATAGGTCTGGCACTGGTTGCCAGTCGGCTCGAACTGGTAGTCGCTCCGCAATAGCGGAACTGAACGGCGCATCGTCTCGAGGTCGTTGCGCCGGCCACCCGAAGCGCAGCTGTCTATCCAAAGATGGGGATGGCGATTGCGCAATTCGTCCCAAAAAGCGAGATGGCCGGTCACGTGCTTCACCTGTGTCATCCCGAGGCGGCCCGGTACGTCCTTCGCGTTCCAGTAGTCGAGTGGGTCCATATTGAAATCTTGGCGGAACACGTCCAGCTCGTGGCCCTCAGCGGCCTGATTCGTGATGATGGTGTCGAAACGCTCCACTGACCAGGCCCAGGCGTCGGCGTTGCCGAAGTCGACGAGAAAGCTGAGGTCCGAGGCGGGGTCCGGCGGTGCGATGAGCCAATCTTGGTGCTTGTCGAAGAGTTCGGTACCGATCCCCACCCGCTCCGGCTCGCTCCACAACACGGACTTCATGCCATGATCCCTGGCCCGCTGAAATGTCGGCCGCATTCCGCGCGGGAAGCGTTTTGGGTCCGGGAACCAGTTCCCCACACCATTGCCCCAATCCTGGGACCAACCGTCGGGTAACCCGGTCGGAATGGCGTACCACCCGGCGTCCACCCACCAATGCGTATAGAAGCCCCCGCGGTCCTCGGTGGTCCCCCGCCGAACATAAGAATCGATTGCCGAGAATTCTTCGGACTGGTCAGGGAAAAGGCTCAGGCCGCCGGTTGTGGGCGTGATGGGTGTCGGGAGGCTGCCCCCAAAGCGCGGCAGGTTGTATTCGGCCATCCATCTCCGCCACTTGTTCTGTGCGATCAACCAGCTGTCGGCGGCCCATGGCATCAGGACGATGAGGGGGGTGCGTACCTCTTCGCCTGCTTCCAGGACGGTGTCCAAGAGCACGGCGTCGGCGATGTCCCCGTAACCGTTCAGCAGTGGGTCTGCAGACGTCATCCCGGCCTTGAGGCGCAGGCCTTCGTGCTCGTCGACGAGGAGTTGGGTGGTCCACTGCCCTGGCCATCCGACGGCGACCATGACGCCCTGGTCTTTCCAGGAGACATTGAAATAGGGCCACGTGCCGTTCGACGGCCGACCGCCCAGAGGGAAGAGAAGTCGTGCCTTCCCCGGTGCCAGCTGGGACGTCTGCGGCGCGTAATCATCGGCTTGCTGCGAGCTGCCATTGAAATGATGCAGGGCATACGGTGCCGTTGGTGACGTGTTGATGACGGTGTCGGCGGCCAGCACTGCATTCAACCGCTGTGACGCATTCGATGAGGGGTTGGCGAAGGACACCGTCCATTCGGTGGCGGCGAAACTCTCGTAATAGACGACCGCCGCCTTTACCTGGAGTTCTCCGGACGGTGCCTGCCACGTGACCAACTCTTCGGAACGTCCCGGCGACGAACTGACTTTGCTCCTTACCGCCCGCCATTCTGCCAGGAGGCTCGCCGACGACTGTCCTGCGTAATTGAACGAGAAAGGCGGGTTGGCAATGAACTCCGACATCGCCGCGTCGGCAGTGTCACTCCTTACCGCGGCTTGCGCGACCGTAGGCGCGAGGAAGGGATTCCCGCGTGCGGCCAAGGCCGCCGACCCCGTGCCTGCTCCCACCAACTTGAGGAAGAGCCTTCGGTCAACCATCCCAACGCCCCCTTCGGTTGGCCGTCGTCCCGCCAGGCACTGCACCGAGACTCAGATTCGGCACCGTCGTCACAAGGGCTGTGAGGCAAGTCGCGCAAACGTGGCGGCCACAGGTCTCGGCTGGCGGCGAACGTCAAAGAGCCCGACCTCGGTCACGGCGCCTTTCGGATTCACCAGTTCGGTCTGCCAGTCGAACTGGTCTCCACGGCTGTACCAGCAGAGCCCGCGTACAGGCAGGCCGTCGTCGCGCAATCCGCGCAGCTCATCTGTGAGCGAAAGCAGCCACGGAATCTGGTCGTCCACGCCAAGGGACAAATTCGACGTCTCTGCCACCCAGAAAGGCACGTCATATCGCTCGTGCCACCGTCGAAATTCAGCCGCGGCGAACGCGACCCGCTCCTGGATCGACCACTCGGGAGCGGCGCCCCCGACAGGAACAACCGAGACGGGGTAGAAGTCGAGGCCTGCAACCACCCGGTCGCTCACCGCGAGAGAACGGATCCGCTCGAGCAGCGTGGTATCGACCGGCTCGAGGTAACGGGCCGACTCCGGGAGGGGGTCTCGGCCGAGGTGCAAGTCCCAGACGAGCCATTCCCACGCCCGCAACGCCCGCACGTCCGCATCGGCCTGTGGCTCTATCGCCACCGGTACTGGGAACCCTTCGGACCCGATCCACCAGCCGTCGCGATCGCTACGAATGCGCGCCAGTGCCTCGAGATTTGCCAGCACGATGTTGGCCAAGATACGGGCGTGGTCGGGCCCGGACGCGAGCCGGTCATTCCACAGTCCGAGGCAACCTGAATTCATTGCCGTGACGCCCGGCTCATTGATCGGCGTGAACCATTGCGGCTCTTGATAACGGTCGAGGAATGCCTCGACGTATCGGCAGAACGACTCCACCCATCGCTGATCGGCAAAGCCGTCGAAGGAGTCGGGCAGACCGAAGTGCAACAGGTCGACGATCGGCTCCAGACCCTGCTCAGCGCAACTGTTCAATCCTCGATCCCAGAGGGTCCAGTCGTACTGCCCTGGTTCCGGCTCACTCAGACGCCATGGTGCGCCGTATCGGACGACCTTGATGCCGAGAGCGGCAATCGAGCGAAGGTCGTCGTCGACATGGGCGTAGTGCCCACTCTGCGCGAACTGGTCTTGGCGATAGGGAATTCCATCGGCGAGCACCAACGGATCGGACCCTTCTTCGCCGACGGCCCACGCAAAGTCAGGGAACCCGTCCTCGCTGGCAATTGTGTCCGGCATAGGGCTGCGAATCTAGCGGAGCGCGCAAGATTCATCTCGGGCGCGTGCCATCTCCTCGGGGGGCATGGCGGAATGTCGCCGTCGACGCGCTCACGTGCACGCAATCCCTGCCTCAGTTCGATACCGGTCGACCCACTCAGCGCTGAGCTGATCTCTCAGCCGCTCGTGACGGCCGACGATCTGTTGTCCCGGTGGGAGCTCGAGCCCCAGGAAGGCGAGGATTCGCCGAGTGCCTCCGACGGGGTCGGACTCCAGATCCTCGTACAGCACCGGATGAGGCCGAACGCCCACGGAGGCGAACCACCGCTCCCATGCGCGGTTGTCCTGCTCAATCTTCCGAACCAGCGCATCTATGCCGTCGAACTCGTAGCGGGGCTCCTGCCCCTCCTCGTCTCGCTCGAGCTGATCGGTCTTGTGCCAGACATCGGACCGCTCGGCTCGGAACAGGGACACTCCTTGAGCGACCGAGTCGAGGCGCTGCAGATGCACAAAGCGAAGATCGCCGAAGACGCTCGTCAGCAGCTCAAGATCCCTGCCCCGGAGGGCCGGATGGATGGTTCCCAGCCGAGTGACGACCTCGTCCAGGGTTCCCCACATGATCCTGGCCCCGAAGACGCCGTTGTCGGTCGTGCCGGCCAATTGGGCCGCCTTCACGAATGTCGCGTACCCGTACGCGCCATCCGAGGCCCGCGGTATTCCCCATTGCTCCGCGTATCTGCTCTCGTCAGCCTTGCGAAAGTAGGACGCAGGCCGACCGGCGACCCCCGTGGACTCGAGGAGCCCGCAGAGCCACGTGCTGCCGGTGCGAGGAGTAGTGCAGAGCACGTAGGCGCCGACTCCCGCCGGCATCAGGCCGACTCCAGATCGGCGGGGTCGTCAAGGACCGCCTGCAGCCGGAGCTTTGCCGTCGCGACAGCGTCCGGAATGGTTTCGGCGTAGTAGGGGATGAACAGGGCGGTCTGCCACACCACCCAGCCACGTGCGCGCGCTCTGGTCGCACTGTCGAATCCCAAGGTATTGAGGAAGAGGGCTCGCTCCTCGGGTGGAAGAAACCAGGCCACCTGCGCGTCGCAGGCGGGATCGCCGATGCCGGTGCAGCTCCAGTCGATCACTCCAGCGAGTGCGTTGTCACGCATGATGACGTTCGCGGCGAGGAGGTCCCCATGGGTCCACACCGGATCCTTCCCCCACTCCTCGGCACGGATGGCCGCGTTCCAAACCGAGGTGGCGCGATCGACATCGAATTCCTCCAGCCGGCCGATGGCTCGACGCACTTCCTCGTCGAAAGGGGCCAACGTGCCGGCACGAGCCCCGGTCGGCGGATTGCCCCGGGTGTCGATGTGCTGCAGAGCCACCAAGAATGCTGCGAGCCCTCGTGCTGCAGTGCTCAGATCAACGTCGTGGGCGTGCTGCAGGTCCTCCCCGTCGAGCCAGGGATAGACGAGCCATGGATATGGGTACTCGAGCCCCGGTTCCCCCTTGGCCAGAGGAACCGGCAGCGGCGCCGGGAGGTGGGGGGCCAACACTCGCAGCCACTTCCACTCCTTGTCCACCTGGGACATCGCCCAATGGATGCGAGGGAACCGCAGTCCCATGTCGTCACCAAGGCGGTAGATCACGTTGTCTGTCCCGGTGGACGGCACACGCCAGAGCGTCTGGCCCGACCACTCGGGAAACTGTGTATCGACCAATTCGCGTGCAAGCCGGTCGGTGACGGGAACCTCGTCGGCGTGCATCCTTGGCGGACCTTGGGGCTCGCTCATGACTGGAGAGTCCCCTCCAGTCGTCGGGATGCGGCGGCCTTCCGATGGAGGCCGTACGTCGGCGGCCGGTGGGTCAGCCTCTGAACATCAACAGCTGAACCAAGTAGTGGGTACAACGAAGCCACAACGCGTCAGATCCTCTCGGTAGGTGATGTCTCCTCTCCTTGTGGACGTAGACGCATGGCGCATCGATCTCTCCTTCACTGATCGGTCGTCGTCGACAGTAATACAGGAGGCACTGAAGCATCAGGATTGCGATGCTGCCCTTTCGTCCCGACCTCGCTGTCGACGGGCCGGATCATCGACTGACGGTCGCTAGGGGAGGTTCGGGCCGATGCTGCCGAAATGTTGTCGGAACGTTCCGTGCGTGGTGGTCACTTCGGCCGAGCTGACGTCGGTCTTCGAAGGCCACCATGCCGCATACAGACCTTTCTCAAGCGTGGCCTGAATGTGCGTCCCGTCCTCGAGCACCAACGTGACCGCGGTGACCTGCGCGCCGGCGTGCCCGTCGGCATAGGTGAACAGCTTGTTGCCCCCGTCGAACCCGACTCCGGGGGTGCCGATCTCGTCAGGACCGGCCGGGGGAAGGTCCCCGCCGTTCCCGCTGATGCTCAGGAGCCCCCGATCCCAGAGGCACACTTGTTGGCCCGAGGGTCCGGCGTACACGAGCATTTCGAACGGTCCACGCGAGTCGGTCAGTACCAGTGGCGGCAACGTGGCCGGAAGCGACGGTGCCTCGGCGGGTGGGATGAGCTTCATGGTCCACACCTGTTGGCAGCCGGCATCGGCCGCTGCGAGCTGTGCGGCCGGCGGGCTCGTGGTCGTCGGGGTCCATGCCGCGAACGCTCCGGGCGTCTCGGTCGAGCTCAGGGACAGTCCGAGCGCAAGCGCGCCGACCATGACCGCAACGGTGGCCGCCAGCGTGATCCGCTTCATCGGGCTCGCACCCCGAAGGCGCGGGCGTCGCCGGGCTGCCGGCTCCGCCGCTTGCCTGTCGACCACCGGGGCGGCAAACAGGCGCGCCAGGAGCGCGTCTTCGTCGGACCTGGCCCACCCACTCACGGCAGCCGGCTCGCGAAACGGGTTCGCCGATTCCAGTTCGGCCATGGCCTCAGACACCTGTTTCATGGGGCCTCCTTCGCGGGATGGATCGCCTGTTGGCCCAGGCGGACCGGATGGTCCTGCGCCTTCAGGTATCTGGCGAACCTGCGCCGGGCTCGGTGGAGTCGGAGCGAGGCCAGGGACTTCGAGCAACCGAGGGTGACCGCCAGTTGCTCGGTCCCGAATCCGTGCCAGGCAGCGAGAACGACGATGTCGCGATCTTCGGGGCGCATCCGGCCCAGGGCGCACCGGATGGAGTTCCGCAACGCCAGGGACTCGGTCACGGCGTTCCCGAGGTCCCAAGGTGTGGACGGTTCTTCTCCGAGTCGCTGACCGACGGCGCGCTGGCGCGCCTCGGACCGCCTCTGATCCGCCAGAGATCGCCTCGCAACCCCGATCAACCAAGGGAGCGCGTCGGCGGGAACCTCGTCGAAGCGCCTCCAGGCCACCAGGTAGGTACTCGAGACGACGTCCGACGCGTTCTCACGGTCGGTGCGGGTCAAGACGTACGCGAAGAGCGGCCGGACGGTCTCCCTGTACAGATCCTCGAACCGCGATCGATCGACTTGTCCCACCACGCCCCTCGTTGGCTTTCCTTCACCATGGAATGGCCGGCACGAGCAAGATATTTCACCCTTTCCGTCAACGCTGGTGGAAGACGCGCCGGAGGACGACGGTCGTTCCCCGCCGAGGCCCAGGTCAGCGCCCGGCGGCGGGCGTGGTCGACTCGTCCGACGACACGACCGCTTCCTTCAACACGGAGGACCAGCGCGGCGCGTTGTACGCAGTGCGTGGCTGCCGGCCGCCGGAACAGGGGTCGAACGGGTTCACCTGGACGGCCGGGGTCGGGATCTGCTCCGTTCCGATGACTGCGGTCGTCTGCTCGTCGACGACGAAGGTGTCGACGAGCTCGCTGGCGGGCATTCGGAAGGGAATCGCCCCATTCTTGCCGGCGTTTGCCGCGGACCCGGCGGCGCAGTGCATCTGGAGGGTCCGGGCGGGAATGCGCTCCACATAGCGCAGGCCGAGGCCGGATCGACCCGCCCTGTTCTTGACCGTGCCCACCTCCGTGACCCCCGGCACGTGGCTCAACACCTCATAGAGGGCGCCGCGGAGCTCCGGCGTTGCACCGATGTCGGGCCCCTGCAGAAGGGCGGCGGCCGTGGAGACCACTCGGCAATCGGCGTCGGCGCACTGGGAGGCCGTCGTGATCTGGAACTGGAAGCGGGTCGACTCGAGAACCCGGCGGAGCGCGGCAGCGTTCGTCGGAAGGTCGGCCACGTGGAAGACGGGCGTGGGAGCCGGCGGTGGCTCGCCGGCCTCGGTCGGCGTGACGGTCTCCTCCTGCCTCAACCCCTGGGGGGGCCCAGGAAGCGGGGGCGACCCAGCCTCCTTCCATGTGCGCTCGTCCGCCTTGGTGTCGAGGTGCGCCGTCTTGTCGGTTGTCGCGAGGACACGGCCGTAGCCCTTGCCGTTGATCCAGGTGCGGACGACGCCACTCAAGTACCCGTTGACAGTGACCCCCGGTGACAAGGCGGCGGCAAAGTACTCCGTCGGGGTCTCGATCTCCGAATAGAGGTATTGGCCCGGCTGCAGGGCCGGGATGTCGTCGGCCCGAGCGGATAACAAACGCAACTCCGTGGCGGCGGCCGACGAAGGGCCTCCTGGCGCGCCACTCGGGATGAGAACCAAGGCGATGACCGCGGCCGCCACCGCGACGACGATTCCACCGGCAACGAATCGGGACCTCCGTCGAGTCGCCGGCGTCCCGCGTTGCTCCCGTTCGTGCCCCCGGACCTCCTCGAGGGAGACGGCCCGAATGCCGCTTTCGACCAGGGCGCGAATGTCCTCCGACAGATCAAGCATGCTCCCTGCCCTCCACCTTGAGCTGCCCGCGGAGGCTGGCCAGCCCGCGAGCGAGATGCGTCTGGATCGTCGAGGGTCGCACCCCCGTCATGTCTGCCACTTCGACCGATGTCCATCCATACCCGTGAATGAGCACGACGGCGATGCGCTGACGCTCCGGAAGCGCCGACAGGGCCCGGCGCAGATCCGGCTCGAATGTCGAGGGCCGCTCGTCGGGTAGCTCGAAGAGGATCCGGGTCTTCGAGGGGCGGACCCGGCTGGCGCCCACGCGATAGAGGTAGCCGGCAGGGTTCTGCATGACCACCACTCGTGCCCAGTGCTCCCAGGCGTAGGCCAGGGCTTCGGCAGTGGCCTCGCGTCCGAGCTCCCATCCCAGCTTGGCCACCAGGGCGCGATGGAGCCTCGGCTCAGTGGCCTCGACGAACTGCGCGAACGGATCATCGCCTTGGTTGCTCACCCGACCCCATGTTCTCTCCTACTCAGAAGAGCGCTGACGAGGGGCCCCGCGCCACACGGCGCGGGCGGTTTCCACGACCCAGGCCCGATCCCCAGGCGACCGCCACCCAGCCCGGAGAGCAACGAGCGACCGGTCCGGGCGACGTCAGGTCACTTAGGATTTTCGCGATGCCGTCACTCGAGGGACCCACCGGCGCGCGGCACGAGCTTCTGGGCGCCTCGGCGACCATTGGTCGGGACCCCATGAACGACGTCGTCATCCCGGACGATACGAAGGTCTCCCGGTCCCATGCCGAGATCCAGTTCAGCGACGGGCGCTGGCTCGTGGTCGATCTCCAGAGCCGCAACGGAACCCTCGTCAACACCCGGCGCATTCGTCGGCACCCCCTGCGCGACAGGGACCGCATCCAGTGTGGGGAGCAGGTGTTCGTCTTCCTGGCCGACGACGACCCGAATGTGACCGAGACGAGCCGCGCTGTCCAGGGGCACACCCCTGATCTCTCACGCCGTGAACGGCAGGTGCTCGCCCTCGTCGTCGAGGGTTTGACCGATCGGGAGATCGGCGAACGCCTGTACATAAGCACGAGCACCGTCCGATCACATCTCGACCGGATCTCGGAGAAGACCGGATTTCGCCGGCGGGCGGACCTCATCCGTCTGGCGGCCGCAGTCGAGCTCCACGACTAGCGCTCGCCGATCTTCGTCGAGGATCCTCGGCCAGCTGGGGCGGCGGTGTGGGCAATTGTGCCCACAGAAATGGGCAGCGTTGTCTCTACCCGACGAACGTGCGGATTCTCCACACTGATCGAATGCGAAGAGATCGCTCCCACCTTCGGGGGCGCCGGTAGGTGGGCCGACGGATCCGCTGGCTCGGCCTCGTCATGGTGCTGTGCTTGGGAGCGGTCGTGGCCCAGCTGGTCAACATCCAGGACGTGAAGGCCCCGGCCCTCCAGGCCTCGCCGAACAATCCGGGCAACATTGCCAACGCTGCGGACAACCGACGCGGTGCGATCTATGCCGATGACGGGACGACGGTGCTGGCCACGTCCGTCAAGGTTCAGGGCGGGAGCTACGACTACACGCGTGAGTATCCCGGTGGCTCCCTGTACTCCCAGGTCGTCGGGTTTGATTCCACCTATGAAGGCACGGCGGGCGTCGAGTACGAGTACAACAACGTCCTCCGAATCCAGAAGCATCCGGCGCAGAATCTCTCCCAAGCCCTTGGATTGTCCCCGACGCCGCGCAGCACCGACAGCGTGATCCTGACGATCGATCCGAAGCTCCAGCAGGCGGCCCGGACGGCGCTGAGCCACCTGACCGGAACGAACACGGATGCCGCCATCGTCGCCATCGTTCCCAAGACCGGGGCCGTCGTCGCGGACTACTCCACCCCGACGTTCGACCCGGCCCCGCTCGAGGCACCGAACACCGTGGCCGGGACCGCGGAGCAGAAGCTGGCGGCCCTCGCGTACTTCGACACCAAGGACCACGAAGGCTTCTATCCGGGGCTCCCCCTGGCCACCGGAGAGACCTTCTTCCCCGGCTCGACATTCAAGGTCGTCACCGCCTCTGCCGTGTACAACCTCGATCCCGGTCTCTCCACCTTCGACTTTCCGTTCGCCGGATCGACGACGTTTCCGAACTCGGACAAGGTCATGACCAACGACGGCGGACAGGGTTGTGGCGGCACCATGGCCGACGACATGTTCGCCACCTCGTGCGACCCCGGCTTCGGGCAGTTGGGCGTGAAGCTGACCGCGCCCACCTTGGTCGAGCAGGCCCAGCTGTTCGGCTACAACTCCCGTCCACCGATCGATCTCCCCGATGCCTGGGTGGCCACCCCGTCCATCCCGGCGGCGTCGACGCTCACCCCGCCCAACCAGGAGCAGCTGGCCGACACGGCGATCGGGCAGCTCAGTGATCAGGCCAGCGCACTCTCGAACGCCATGGTGGCCGCGGGGATCGCCGACGGCGGCACGATCATGACTCCGCACGTCATGTCGGAGATCATCGACGATCAAGGCGGCGTCGTGAGCACCTACAAGCCGACGCCCTGGAGGCAGGCGGTCTCGCCCGGAGCGGCTGCGCAGGTCACCGCGCTCATGAAGACGGTGGCCACCGACCCCATGGGAACCGCCGCAGGTGTCGGCTTCCCGGCCGATCTCGACGTCGCAGTCAAGACCGGTACGGCGCAGACGGGCAATCCCCAGGCCAATACCGACGATTGGATGATCGGCTTCGCGCCGGCCGACGACCCGCAGATCGCCATCGCGGTCGTGGTGCCGCTCCAGCACCAATCCGACAACGGCGCCGGTGTCGCGGGGCCGATCATGAAGGCGATGTTCGAAGCCGCACTTCCCTCACAGTCGTAGCGGTCTCCTCACCCTTCGCTCTTGCGGATCTCTGCCTCCATGTCCCTGTCATGCAGATCGGCGGCCAGGAACGGCCCGGACGTCGGCAGGCTGAGCCGAAGTTCCGACACGGTGGAGATCTCGACGACACCTTCGTCCAGTACGAAATCGAACGCATGCCCACCCGCGGTGTGGTCCTCGTTGAGGAAGTGCAGGTGGTAGCCGGCGACGGAGATGCCCTGCTCGTAGTCCGGCGTCCGGAAGCCGATCAGCATTCCTGCCGTCCCCGCAAAGGTCCTCTCGGTCTCGTCGTCGGCGGCTTCCGCCAACGGGCGGTACGGGGCTTCCTGCCGCGCCGCGGTCCGTGTCGAGACGGTGGGGAACCGCCCGGTGACCCTGATCGCATAGAACAGATTTTCGCTCGGCAGGCGCTGGTCGATCAGAGCCAGCAGTTCAGCGCGCGATGAGGGGTGCACGATGTCGAACCTGCTGTCGGCCACGAACGTCGTCACGGCTGCGAACGGCGTCAGCTCGTCCGGGCCCGCCACCCGCGCCTCCCCGCTCGAGAAGAGGTGAAAGCACACGCCGTCGTTGACGACCATCTCGCCGTCGAGATGATTGAACGTTCCCACCCCGAAGTCGCCGTGCTCCAACAGCTCGGCGATCGTGACGGATCCGTCGTAGATGCCGTCGAGAAGCGCTGACATGGTGGAGGTCTGGTACAAGGTCCGCGCCCGCTCCGCATCGTGGTGGATGCCGTGCTCGCCACTCCGATGCGACAGCATGGTCGCCGCCCATCGGCGAAACCGCTCGTGCGCAGGCTCGACGGTCGTCAGCGCAACCTGCCCGGGTGTGATCCCGCTCCCTGGGACATCGGAGGTCGAGCGTACAGGCCGGCCTGGCGGGGGCTCCGACGGGCCCTCCGGGTACCCTGCAGCCATGACCGACGTCGAGGTGTTCATCGATCCCAGTTGCCCGTGGGCCTGGGTCACTTCGCGCTGGCTGGTGGAGGTGGCGCCGAACCGGGGCTTGACCATCTTCTGGCGCTCCTACTGCCTCGAGATCCGCGACGACTACGGCGTGGCACCCACGGTTCCCAAGGAGTACCGGCAACAAGCTCTCGACGGCCACGCCGTGGCACATCGCATGTTGCGGATCTTCGAGGCGGCGCGCGCCCAAGGCGGGGAGGATCCGGTGGGCCGGCTCTACGCCGAGTGGGGTGCTCGCAACTTCGCCAAGGTACGGCCCGAGCCCGATGCGCTGCTCGCGGACTGCGTGGCGGCCACCGGTCTCCCGTCCGCCTTGTTGGCCGCAGCAGACGACGAGGCATGGGACGCGCCAATACGTGAGGCAATGGAAGTGGCATACGCCTTTGGCGGCCCGAAGACGCAGACACCCACGATCGTGGTCCGAACAGACCCGCCCCACGGCTTCAAGGGTCCGGTGATGGCACCCGCCCCCACCGGAGCGGGCGCGCTGGAGCTCTGGGATGCCATTCAGGTGCTTTCGGAGCACGACGGATTCTTCGAGATCACCCGGCCGCGCACCAATCCGCCGAGGCTCCATCTCCCCGCCTGAGCGATCCGCCTGGCTGCCATACTGGCTCTCATGACCCGTCCCGCCGAGTCCTCCCAGCTCGATGGAGCGGACGGAGTCACACTCGGCGATATGCGGCAATGGACCCGGGCCCGTCAGATACTCGTGCACGCCGTGAGTCAGCAGGCCTGACGGCGGGACGGACTGCCTGCTGACCGCCCGCTTCATCATGACTGCCGTGGCGTTGTGAGCGGGACCATCAACCGCCGCATCCTGCCGCTGTACGTCGTCGTCTTCGTCGGCTTCCTCGGCTACAGCCTCATGATCGCCACGTTCACGCCGATGATCCTGCGCAATGACAACGGGATGCTGCCGGCGACTTCGAGCTTGACCCAGCGCAGCCTGGTCCTCGGCCTTCTGCTCGCGCTGTACCCACTAGGCCAGTTCATCGGGTCGCCCGTCCTCGGCGCACTGTCGGACCGGTTCGGGCGTCGCCCCGTCCTGATCGCCTCGCTCTCGACCACCACGATCCTCTACGTCGGGATCGCCACGGCGTTGGCAGTGCAGAATCTGCCGCTGTTGATGCTGGCGTGCTTCTTGGCCGGACTGTCCGAATCGAACATCGTCCTGGCCCAGAGTGCCATTGCCGATACCGCTCCGCGTGCCGATCGCAGCCGTCTGTTCGGCTACATCTACCTCAGCGCCAGTCTGGCCTACGTCGTGGGCCCGCTGGGCGGCGGCCAGCTCGCCGATCACTCCCTTGTGAGCTGGTTCAACTACGCGACGCCCTATTGGACCGTGACCGCGCTGCTCGGCGGGACGTCCGTCGCTGTCATCGCCTGGTTTCGGGAGACGCATGCGGGCTCGGGCGAGAGGGGCCGGTATCTAGAGTCGTTCACCAACCTGGCCCGCGTCGTCACGGACCGCCGCCTCCGCCCCCTGTACCTGATCAATTTCATCCTCTACCTGGCCATCTTCGGCTTCTTCCGCGTCTACCCCATGTACCTGGTGGACGAGTTCCACATGGGGGTGGGGAGGGTTTCCGAGTATGTCGCCTTCGTCGCCGTGCCGATCGTCGTTGCAAACGTGTGGCTCGTGGGCGCGCTGTCACGACACGCCAGCCCTCGGACGATGGTGTTCTACAGCGCCCTGGCCATGGGCCTGCTGATGGCCGTCATCGTGATCCCGAAATCGACCGCTACGTTGTGGTTCACGCTGGGAGCGACCGCGCTCGCCCTGGCGGTCTGCCTCCCGTCGTGTGCCGCCATGCTCTCCCTGGCAGCGGACGACCAGGAGCAGGGACGGGCGATGGGGAACAACCAGTCCATGCAGGTGGGCGCAGAGTCCCTCTCCGGTCTGGCCGGTGGAGCGCTTGCTGCCATCGTGATCACCCTCCCCCTGCTCGTGTTCGCCGGGGTGGCGATCGCAGGAAGCCTGATGGTGGCCAACCTGGCGCGCCGGAGGATGCCCGCTCCGGCGGCGCCGGTGCTCGGCGGCGACCGCGGATCGACATCGTGACGTCTGGCATGATCGGGAAAGGGAACGCGGACCGGGGTGGCCGTCCATCCTGCATCCCCTGCCGGCCACTCCTGAGGGCCCCACCGGCATCGGTCTCGTGCGGGACCGAAGAAGGGAAGAGCAACCATGAAGCACGCCACACTCGGGACGCTCGACGTCGGCCGCATCGGTCTCGGCGCCATGGGGATGTCGACCGCCTTCACCGGGGCGGGCGAGGACGATGCCGAATCCATTCGGACGATTCACCGGGCGCTCGACCTCGGGGTGACACTGCTCGACACGGCCGAGATCTACGGCCCCTTCACGAACGAGAGACTCGTCGGGGAGGCCATCAGACAGCGCCGTGATCAGGTCGTCCTGGCGACGAAGTTCGGAATGGTCTCGCACGCCGGCGGCGGCCCAGGACATCTCGACAGCAGCCCGGCGAACATCCGCACCGCCCTGGAAGGATCATTGGATCGCCTTGGGACCGACTACGTCGATCTCTACTATCAGCACCGGGTGGACCCCGAGACGCCGATTGAGGACACGGTTGGTGTGCTGGCCGAGCTGGTCCGCGAAGGCAAGGTGCGCCACATCGGTCTGTCCGAGGCATGGGTCGACACCATTCGCCGCGCCCATGCCGTGCACCCCATCACGGCGCTCCAATCGGAGTACTCCTTGTTCACGCGCGACCAGGAGGACGAGGTCTTGCCTCTCCTCCGCGAGCTCGGCATCGGGTTCGTGGCCTACTCGCCACTGGGCAGGGGCATGCTCACGGGGCAGATCCGCTCCCTGGCCCAGCTGGACGACAGTGATTTCCGGAAGTCGAATCCGCGCTTTATGGGGGAGAACTTCCAGCGCAACCAGCGTCTCGTCGACGAAGTCGTCGCCACTGCAGCAGAGCTTGGTGCGACTCCAGGTCAAGTCGCCTTGGCGTGGCTCCTCACAAAGGGCGACGACATCGCGCCGATCCCCGGCACGAAGCACGTGTCCCGGGTCGAGGAGAACGTCGGCGCGGACGTCATCGAACTCGGTCCCGAGCAGATCGATCGATTGGACAAGCTTCCTCCAGCGGCCGGCGAGCACCACAATGCGCAACAGATGCGAATGATCGAACGGTGACGCCGGCTCGACCCGGACACACGACCGCGCGCATGATCTCCACCATCGACTGGGCCTCGTGGGGAACGGCCGTCGGCACCTTGGTACTGGCGATGGCCACGTTCGCGTCGGTCCGGTCCGCCAATCGCGCCGGGCGCAACGCCGAACGGGCTCTCCAGGCCGGACTTCGTCCCGTGCTCTTCGCGTCCCGCCCCCACGAGACGGTGCAGAAGGTTCGCTGGGGAGACGGGCACTGGGCCGCATTGCCGCCTGGTCGCGCCGTGCTTGAGGAGGTCGACGGCGTGATCTACATGGCCATGTCGCTCTTGAACGTGGGCGCCGGAATCGCAGTGATCCTCGGCTGGAGGCTCGACACCGGGCAGATCATCAATCCGAATTCTTCCCTCGAAGAGATGCAGTCAGGCCCGCAGATGGTTCGCCCCGATCCGGCGACGTTCCGGCCCCAGACCCGGGACCTGTATTCGCCGCCCAACGATCTGAGCTTCTGGCAGGCGGCGCTCCGGACGGCGGACGATCCCGACCGGGCCCGGGTCGAGGCGGCGATCGCCGGCCCCGATCCGCTCCTCATCGACCTGCTCTACGGCGATCAGGAAGGCGGCCAGCGCACCATCAGCCGTTTCGCCATTTCCCGCTACGGCGGCCCCGACGACGGGTGGTTTCCCGCGGTCGTGAACCACTGGTACCTCGACCGGGAGGGCCCCCGGTAGACGGAGCGTGGGTGGGGCGGTTCCCTACGCGGTGAGGAGGGACTCGCTCACCCGCCCTCCCTCGACGCGCACGCTGGAGGTCGGGCCGTCCGACGCACCTCGCACCCGCACCTCATAGCTCCCTTGGGCCAAGCCCGGGAACAAGGCGGCGTGCACCTCGCCCCCGGGAATGCGCCGAGCGCGCACTGCGACGTGCGTCCCGTCCCACGGAGTGCCCCGGCGGCGGATCTCGACCTCGAGCCCGGCCAGCGTCGCCGGCGTACGCACAATGGCCGCACCGAGGTCGCCGCCGATGTCCAGCACGACGGAGCCCACTTCGCTTGTCCCTGTGAGATGGTCCATGACTACGGTGCGACCGAGACCGGCGTCGTGGCGGGGTTCCTGTAGCCGCTGTATGGCGTGCCCAGATACGGGAAGACGCTGAGATAGTCCTCGGTGCCCTTGGCGGAGAGGTCGGTGCCCGTCCCTCCGGTCGTCAGCCCGAAGTCGACGAGCCCTGCGGCTGCGTCGGCGCTGAACGAGGGAACCACATAGCCCAACGTCGCCCCGGCCACGGCACGCAGCGCAATGGTGGCCACGTCGTCGAACACCCTCCGCCCGTTCGGGAAGCCCGCCACGTCGAGGCCCAGCAGGCCCAGGCTGTTCGGGCTCGCCGAGGGAGGGATCGCCGTGTTCAGCCGCAGCATGTCGGCCTTGACCCCGGTGCCGTTGTAGTTGGTGAAGGTCGGTGCCTGGGTGATCACACCGGCCGGGATCCCGGTGAGGAAGATCGCCTCAATGTCCGGGCGCGCATTGGAGACGCCGCCGTTGTAGGCCGCGAGGTTCGGGAAGACGCCGGGATACAGGCTCGGCAGGAGCTGCGGGAGCAGCGGCTTGGCGAAGGAGTCCAGGAACTCCGTCCCGTCGGTCGTCGGCGGCTGTGTGTTCCACACATCCTTGGCCCCGATGCCGATGAGAAGCTCGTTGACGAGCGGGTTCCCGAGGCGTGACACCTGCGTCCACGGACCGCTTCTGACGTCGCCGCCGTTGAACCAGTTGCCCCACACCCGGACGCGTTGACGGCTCGCCGTCGTCCAGACGCCGATCACGGCCGCCGGGTCGCCGGGACCTTTCGGCACGGCACGGGTGAGCTCAGCCGCGGGAACCTGCAGCGCCAACGTGTGGACGTTGACGTCGGCGGTCGAATTGACCCCGGGCATGCCATTCAGCAGTCCGGCGGCGGGGCCGCCCACGTGGTCGCCGGCGAATCCCCGCAGGTTCCCCAGGTCGAACACCGCCCCCAGGTCGACGTAGAACCCCTCCGCCCGTTGCCCGACGAACACCTCGGCCGAGAAGGGTCCGGCTCCGACGGCGTGCACCGCGGTCGCGGCCAGAGCAGCGTAGTTCGGCGTCGACAGCGGCCCGATGTTGCAGGGCGGGCAGAGAAGGCCGCTCCCCAGCACCACCGACGAGCTTCCCCAGCGGTTACGCGGGTTGTTGTCCACGCGGGTCAGCGTGTACGTCTGCTGACGATTCCAGTTCGACGACGGCGAGGGGGGAGTCAGCGACGTGATCGGGCCATCGTTGTAGAGGAACGACGAGGGGATGTTGTTGACGGTCGTGAACCGGAACTGATAGCTGATGTCCGGATTCCCGTCGCCTGTGTTGTCGATGTGGATCTCGTAGAGCACGTCATCGGCGAACTCGTAGAAGTTGGGACCGCCGTCGGGCGCTTCGAGTGGGATGTAGTTGGCGATGAGGGTGACCGTCCCGGCCTTATCGGGACTCATGAAGGCATAGACGTCCGTGCTGTCGGCAACGGGATCCTTTGCGATCTCAGGGGCTTCGCGGTGCGATGACATGGTTTCCTCCTCGTTGACGATGATGCGGACTATTGGCGGGCGGCGGACAGAAGGCTTCGAGCGAGCGCGGGCAGACGAACGACCACCTCTCGCTCTCCTTGAAAGAGGCTGATCTCGCCGGTGGTGACGTCCTTGACCTGCGCGACCAACGGCTCGGCAAGGACCCCGGCGTCGTCTTCGACGTCGTTGACGTCCGATTCGACCGTCGGCGCAGCTGCCGTGGTGCCGGCGACGATCCCGGACAGACCCGGCACGCTGCCGGCGACGGCGACGGCCGCCGCGGTGAGCGTCCCACGGCGCAGAAAGGTTCGGCGGCTCAGATTTCCCCGCCAACCTTCGGCGTCTTGCGCTGACGCGTCAACCGGATCAGGACTCATGACCAACCCCTCCGTCGTGCTCCTCCGACATGAGTTCGGAACGGGGGGTGACCCTGGATGACGCTGTGTCGAGATTTTCCGGGCCGGAAGCTCACTCCCCGAGGCCCGCCAAATGCAGGTGCCTCTAGCCGATACGCAGGAGGTCCTGTACCAGCGCCTCCCAGGGAACAGCGTCCCAACCCGATTTCTCGGCGGCGCTCTTGGCGACCGAGACGGCTTCGCCGACCCACAGGAGCTCAATGTCCTCCCCGGGACCGATCTTCTGATCGCCCTTGATCTCCTGAGCGGGATTGCCCCTCCCGGCCTTGACCTTGTGCCCGAACTCGGCCCCGAGCACAACGTCCTGCCACGCCTTGTACGTCTCCTTGAGGCGGATCCCCACGCCGGAGAGGTGCGAATGCTTCGGCTGCTCTGACACTTCAATGGCCCAGTGCAGGCAGTGCCATGCCCGGTGCAGGTCTCCCTTGGGCTCGGAGGACGCGGCCTGCTCCTCGAACGTGGCCAGCTTCGGCTCCTCGTCCTTCGGGAGGACCTCGCGCAGTCCGTTGAGCAGACCGGTGATGATCGGGGACGAACCCGTGCTTGTCTCGTGAGCCATGCCGACACCCTATCGACACGGGCGTCAATCCTTCAGGCTGCTCCCACCATGCGCATAGGCCTGCGCCGACTGCGCCTCCCACTTGCGCTCGATGTCGCCGAAATGCCAGATGGCGAGCGCCACGATCCAAGTCGCCACGAAGACACCGACAATGATGAATCCGGCCCGGTTGATGTTGAACTTCGCAACGAAATCCCAGAAGCCGCCACTCCGGTTCGTCTCCTGGGCGATCAGGCCGAGGATCTCGATCGTCCCTATGAAGAGGGCGACGAAGACCGACAGGCTGGTGATGGTGAGGTTGTAGTAGATCTTCCGGATGGGCCTCGAGAATGCCCAGTCATAGGCGAAGTTCATGAAGCACCCGTCGATCGTGTCGAAGAGGCACATGCCGGCAGCGAACAGGATCGGGAGCGAGATCACGGCGTAGAACGGGAGCCCGCCGACGACTGCTGAACCGGCGAGCACCAGCAGCGCAACCTCTGAAGCCGTATCGAAGCCCAATCCGAAGAGCACCCCGACCGGGTACATCTTTCCCGGTGAGTCGACGCGTGACGCGTAGCCACCGAGAAACCGGTTCATCAGTCCCCGCGCGTCGAGTTGACGCTCGAGTTCCGCGTCGTCGTACCTGCCCTGGCGCATCTCCCGGCTCACCTTGAGGATGGAGAACAGGACCACCAGATTCAGGAGCCCGATCAGGTACAGGAACGTCCCGGATATGGAGGTACCGATGATGCCCGTCCAGTGATGCAGCCCCGAGTTGCTGTCCTTCACGGCCCCGTTGAGCGCGCGGATCCCGAAGTTCAGCGCGACAGCAAGGACGAAGACGATGGTGGAGTGGCCAAGAGAGAAGAAGTAGCCCACGCTCAGCGGGCGTTCGCCGTCCTGAATGAGCTTGCGGGTCGTGTTGTCGATGGCCGCAATGTGGTCGGCGTCGAAGGCGTGGCGCATCCCCAGCGTGTAGGCCAGGACCCCGGTCCCGAACCCGAAGAACTCGGTGCGGTTGAGGTGGTAGTGACCGCGCAAGGCCAGGGCGAGCATGCCCCAGCCGACGACGTTCAGGCCGACGACGGTCGCGGCCATCAGCGCCACCTTGGTCCACTCCTGCCGTGTCAGGCCCCTGCGGATCTTGCTGATCCGACCGAGCGGGCCCGCCGTGTCGTGGGACTCCCTGAGTACACCGGATCCAGACATCTCGCTCTTGCTACGGTACGGCAACTGCGAATGGATTGCAATAAGCCCCGGGTCGTACAGTGGAGGGGTCATGGGCGTACCCCTCGGCGCAGGTGCCCCCCGGCACGACGTGAGTTCCGTCGACGACGTCCTCGCCCTCGTGCGCGAGGGCGGCGGGCGGATCACGAACTCACGGCGCCTGCTTCTCGAGGCCATCTTCAACGACCCGGGCCACCACACCGCCGAGGACCTGGCCGCCATTGTGCAGGCACGGGCCCCGGACGTCCATCTCTCGACCATCTACCGCAATCTCGAAGAGCTGGAGCGCCTCGGGGTCGTCGTCCATTCCCACCTCGGGCACGGGCCGGCGACCTACCACCTCGCCGCCACCGCCCACTGCCACTTCGTCTGCGAGCACTGCGGCAAGGCGTTCAAGGCGCCGGACGAATTGTTCGTCGGCCTGGCCGAGCGCGCCGAGAAGGAGTTCGGCTTCACCATCGATCCGCATCACTTCTCCATCTTCGGTCGCTGCCGCAACTGCCAATAGGGTCGGCCTTCGCTCCGGTACCTAAGGTTCGGGACATGTCCGGCGCGGTCCCCCCTGTCGTGGTGGCGATGGACGCCACTCCTCTTCTCGGGGTGCGGACAGGTGTGGGCTGCTCCGTCGCGGGCTTCATCGCCGCGGTGTCGAGCGATCCCACCATCGACGTCATCGGGTACGGCGTCAGCGCCGCGGCGGGCAGACGCACTGGAGGCAGGCATCCGATCCTCCCGTCACGCAGCGCGGATCCATCGCAGCGGATGGGTCGACGACAGGAGCACCCTGATTGCGGGTGCGCTCGTGCTCGCATACCCCTCGTTGTACGAAGGTTTCGCACGACCACCGCTGGAGGCGATGTCCCTCGCCGTTCCCGTCGTCGCCACGACTGGCCGGCGACGCCTGATCACCGCCTGCACCGGACGGGCGCGGCCGTTCTCGTGGGAACGAGCGGGACGCCACATGGCGGAGCTGTACCGCACGGTGGCCCGAGACCGTGACTGAACGCACGCACCGACGCCCTCCGCGTGCAAACATCCACGCATGCCGTGGGGAGCAGTCGACGTCGCGTCCCCGATGACGACGCCGGCGCTTTTTTCTGCCTCACCTGAGCCCGGCGCATCGATGGGCCTGGTCGGGCGCTTGCGCGCTCGCCAGGGTCTGGTCCTCGAGGCTCTGGGTGTCGCATGGCTGCCATGGCTCGTGGCCCGGATCATCACGCTCTTCGCCCTCGGACTGGCGAAGTACGAGGTGTCCCACTTCCACATCACCAGCGCCAAGGCGGTGCTCGAGACGCGCGACGGGCTGCTGGGGTCCGATGCGGGCTGGTACCAGACCATCGCCGCCCACGGCTACGGGGCGCTCCCCCGATCCGCCATCCGCTTCTTCCCGCTGCTGCCGTTGCTCGACCGTGGACTGCACGACGTCACCGCGTTGACCGTCGGCGTCGCCTCGCTGCTCATCACCAACCTGGCCGCACTCCTCTTGGGTATGGGGATCTACGTCCTGGCCCGGTCCGAGTGGCACGACACCGTCCTGGCGCGCCGGGCCGTGTGGCTGATGATGCTGGCGCCGCCCGCGTTCGTCTTTGTGATGGGCTACTCGGAGGCGCTGTTGGTCCTGCTGGCCGTGGCCTTCTTCATGAACATCCGACGCGGCAACTGGTGGTGGGCCGGCCTCTTCGGATTCCTGGCCGGCACGGCCCGCCCGATCGGCTGCCTGCTCGTGGTCCCGGCTGTAATCGAGGTGGTCCGCACCTGGCGCGCCGAGCGCTGGGGAAAGTGGCCCGGAAAGGTCGCGGCGATCGTCTCTTCCGTGGCGGGCACGGTCACGTACCTCGGCTGGGTCAGTGCCACGTTCGGCGGCTTCCTCGAACCCCTGAAGATCCAGCAGCAGCAGGCGCACCACGGCGCGCTCACAGACCCTTTCGTCACGGCCTCGCGCTCGCTGGCCAACCTGGCGCACGGGCATCATGTCGGCGACGCGTTGCACGTGCCTTGGATCGCGGTGGCGCTGCTCCTCCTCATCCTCGCCTTCTGGCGCCTGCCGGCGTCCTACGGGGCCTTGGCCCTGTGCGTCGTCGTCGTCGCGCTGTCGGGCTCCAACCTCGATTCGTTCGAGCGCTACGCGCTCAGTGCGTTCCCTCTCGTCATGGCGGCCTCCACGTTGCTCCGCTCCGGGCGGGTGGCGACCGTCACCTATGTGCTCTCGGGCGCCGCCATGGCGCTCTACGCGGTGCTCGCCTTTCAGGGGGCATACGTTCCGTAGGCCGTGTCGGTGGGCCGGCGCCGAGAGTCACCCAACTTCTGACCCTCCGTGGGGGAAGATGGCCCGATGTCCTCCCAGCCCGAGCCGGCGCAGGCCAACAGGCCACACCCGGCCCGGCTCGGCGAGCCCCGCTGGCCGATGGCGATCGCCGTGGTGGCCACCGGCCTGCTGCGGGCGGTGCTCCCCCACCAGCTGCGCAACGGCGACGCGGCCTGGCTCTTCCTCGTCCTCGTCGTGGTGCTGCTGGCCGTCCTGATCATCGGTGACCCGGGCCGCATCGACCGGGACAGGCCCTGGCTGCACAACCTGACCAGCGTGCTGATCGGGCTCATCTCCATCGCCAATGCGGACGCCGCCGTCCGCCTCGTGATCGGGATCGTCAACGTGTCGAGCTTCACGCAGGACGCCAAGGTGTTGCTGGCCAGCGGTGCTGCCATCTGGCTCTCCAACATCATCGCCTTCGCCCTCTGGTACTGGAATCTCGACCGAGGCGGCCCCGCCGCGCGCGCCGCCGGCAGACCCGTCAGGCCGGCGCTGATCTTCCCCGAGATGCTGCACAAGGAGCACGTCGAGGAGGACTGGTCCCCCTCGTTCGTCGACTACTTCCATTTCGCCTTCGCCACGGCCACGGCCTTCAGCCCTACCGACGTCTCCGCGGTGAAGCCCTGGATGAAACTCATGATGATGGCCGAAGAGGCCGTCTCCCTGGTGGTGGCCATCCTCGTCGTGGCCCGGGCCGTCAACATCTTGAAGTAGCGGGGCCCGTTCTCCGGCCCGGTCCCACCCCCGAATGCCCCAGGAACCATGATGGGCGCATGCCCTCAGGCGCGCCGCCCGGCGACCGCACGAATGGTTCCCCCGGCGGTCGGATCGCTTTCGCGGGTGCGGCCGCGCTCGTCGCCGCGTGCATCCTGACGTCGTGTGGCAGCTCGCCGACGACAGCGGAGAAGAAGGCCGTGCGCAGCATCTTGACCACGACCAGTGCCACCGCTGCGCCGATCACCTCCACCTCCGCCACCGCACCCGCCACGACGCAACCCGGGGTGGCGGTCCCGAACGTCGTCGGCCTGAAGATCGCCGCGGCGCGGACCGCCCTGCGCACCGCGGGAATGGTGCCGGTCAGCCTCAATGCGGCGTGCAACAAGGGCACCGTGGCCAGCCAGAGCGTCGTGGCGTCCCTGGCCACCCCGGGGAAGGCCCCGGACGTGCGGGTGGGCGCCCTGCCCCTGAGTCCCGGCACGGTCGTCCCTCCGGGATCACGGGTCGGGATCACGTGGTCGGGCTGCTACGGGGACGCGTCCGACGTCCCCATGGTCGTCGGATTGACATTCGCCGCGGCACGCCAGGCCATCCACGCGGCGGGGCTCACATGGGCCTGCTTCTCGGTCGGCAAGGCCGACACGACCACCACCACGAGAGCGCCCGCCACGACCACCAGCTCGGACGCTCCGACGAGCACCACCCTGGCACCGGAAACGACAACGACCGTCAAGGTGGCGCAGACGGTGCTGACCCAGAGCCCGGCCGCCCGCGTCGTGCTCCACCCTGGTGCCATCGTCACCCTGACCATGCACCACTGTCCCCAATGAGCCGCCCGCGGTGAGTGCCGGAGGGGAGGTCGGCGGCGCCAACGCCATGGGTGCGCCGGCCGACCCTCTCTCCCTCGGGAGCGGACGGGGGCGCTGGGTCGTGGCGGCCACGGTCCTCGGTTCGGGCATCGCCCTGCTCGATTCCACCGTCGTCGGCATCGCACTCCCCTCCATCGGCCGCGAGTTCCACGGTGGCGTGGGCACCCTGCAGTGGGTGGTGACCGGCTACACGCTGACCCTCGCCGCCTTCCTGTTGCTCGGGGGCGCGCTCGGCGACCGTTACGGGCGCAAGCGCGTGTTCTCCATCGGCGTGGCCTGGTTCGCGGTGGCGTCGGCTCTCTGTGGCCTCGCGCCGACCGCCGGCGTTCTCATCGTCGCCCGCGTGATCCAGGGGATCGGCGGCGCGTTGTTGGCGCCCGGCAGCCTGGCCATCCTCCAGACCTCTTTCCGTCCGGACGACCGGGCCCGCGCCATCGGCGCCTGGTCAGGGTTCAGTGGCGTGGCCGCTGCCGCCGGCCCGCTGGTGGGCGGCTATCTCCTCGCCATTGGCTCGTGGCGCTGGGTCTTCTTCATCAACCTCCCCCTCGCCGCCGCCGTGCTCGTGATCACCGCCCGTCACGTCCCCGAGTCGCGGGACCCCACGGTCAGCGGTGGCGTCGACACCGTCGGCGCCACCCTGGCCGTCGTGTTCCTCGCCGGCTCGACCTACGGGCTGATCGAAGCCCCCACGCTGGGGTGGTCGAGCCCGGCCGTGGTGGCGTGCCTCGTGGTGGCCGGCCTGGCCGCGCCCGCCTTCCTGCTCGTCGAGCACCGCCGGCCCAATCCCATGCTCCCGCTGCATCTGTTCCGCTCCCGCCAGTTCAGCGGAGCCAACGGCGTCACCTTCGCCGTCTACGGCGCCCTCGGTGGCGCGCTGTTCCTGCTCCCCATTGAGCTGCAGATCGTCAAGGGCTACACGCCACTCGAGTCCGGGGTCGCGCTCTTCCCGCTCACCGTCGTCATGCTGGCCCTCTCGGCCCGGTCCGGTGCGCTGTCGGCCCGCATCGGGCCCCGCCTCCAGATGACGGCCGGCCCGCTGGTCGTCGCCGCCGGCCTCGCCCTCCTGACCCGGGCCACCCACGCCGGCAGCTACTGGACGCAGGTCTTCCCGGCGGTCCTCGTGTTCTCCTGCGGCCTGGCCGTGACCGTCGCCCCCTTGACGGCCACCGCGATGGGCGCCGCCCCGCCCGAGCACTCCGGGGTGGCGTCAGCCGTGAACAACGTCGTGGCCCGGGCGGCCGGCCTCCTCGCCGTCGCCGTCCTCCCGCTCCTGGCCGGCCTGACGGGGGGAGCCGCCCTCGACAGCGGGACGCTGGCCGGCGGGTTCCGCACCGCCATGGTCATCTCGGCCGTCGTCTGTGCGGCGGGCGGTGTCCTGGCCGCGCTGACCATCCGCAACCCGCCCCGCCGTCCGGCCCCCCTCGCCGCCGCCGAGCGCGCGGAGCCCACCTGGAACTGCGCCGTCGGCGCGCCGCCGGCCAATCCCACGCTCGCCGCCTGCGAGGAACGATGCCCCTGAACGCCTGACGCAGACGTGCGGCCACCGCGCCGGTCGGCAAAGGTAGGTCCCATGTCCCCTTCCGCCCGCCCGCACGCCGCCCCCGACGTCTTCGCTCCGGCGACCCTCGGTCCGCTCACCTTGCGCAACCGCATCATCAAGGCGGCCACGTTCGAAGGGGCGACCCCGGGCGGGACGGTGAGCGATGGCCTCATCGAATTCCACCGCCGGGTGGCCGCCGGTGGTGCCGCGCTCTCCACCGTGGCCTATCTCGCCGTCTCGCCCGAAGGGCGGACGGACCGCCACTGCCTCCTGCTCAGCGACGACACGCTGCCGGGGCTGCGGCGGCTGACCGACACCGTGCACGCCGAGGGCGCCGCGGCGGCGGCGCAGATCGGGCACGCCGGGCCCGTCGCCAACGCGCGGTCCAACGGCGCCCCCGCCCTCTCCCCCTCGGGCGGCTTCACGCCCATGGGCTCGCGACTGCGCGCCGTGGACGCGGCCGGCATAGAGCGCATCACCGAGGACTACCGCCGGGCCGCCGGGTTGGCGGTGGCCGCGGGCTTCGACAGCATCGAGGTGCACGTCGGGCACAACTACCTTCTCAGCGCGTTCCTGAGCCCCAAGCTCAACCGCCGCGACGACCAGTTCGGCGGATCGGTGGAGAACCGTGCCCGCTTCGCCCGCATGGTCCTGCGCACGGTGCGCGACGCCGCCGGGCCGAACGTGGCGGTGACGGCGAAGCTGAACATGGCCGACGGCGTCGACGGCGGCCTGTGGCTCGACGAGAGCGTGGAGATCGCCCGGCTCTTCGAGGCCGACGGCGCGCTCCATGCGTTGGAGCTCACCGGGGGCAGCTCGCTGGCCAACCCGATGTATCTCTTCCGGGGCGACGCTCCGCTCCAAGAGTTCGCCGCCACGCTGCCGGCGCCGGTCCGGGTCGGCTTCCGCTTCATCGGCCACCGGTTCCTGCGCTCCTACCCCTACGAGGAGGCGTTCTTCCTCCCCTACGCGAGGCAGTTCAAGCGCGCGCTCTCCATGCCGCTCATCCTCCTCGGCGGCATCACGGAACGGGCGACGATAGAGATGGCGCTGGCCGAGGGGTTCGCCTTCGTCGCCATGGCCCGCGCCCTCCTGCGCGAACCGGACCTGCCCAACCGCATGCAGGCGGACCCCTCCACCCCCTCTTTGTGCATCCACTGCAACAAGTGCATGCCCACCATCTACTCGGGCACGCGCTGTGTCCTGGTGAGCTGACCGCCCTCCTTCGGCCTACGCGGCGACCGGCGGCCGGCGCTGCGCCCACGGCGCCGCCTGCTCCAGCTGGGCGGCGAGGGACAGCAGCGTCTCCTCGTCGCCGAAGCGCCCCACGAACTGCACCCCGATGGGCAGACCGTCGTCGCTCCAGTGCAGCGGCAGCGAAATCCCGGGCTGGCCGGTCACGTTGAACGGCGGGGTGAACGGCACGTAGGCCGCGGCGCGGAAGAGCCCGGTCAGCGGCTCTCCGGGCGGTGAGTCGAAGGTGCCCAACGGCGCCGGGGGCTCCGCCAGCGTCGGCGTGAGGAGGACGTCGATCCCCTCGAAGTAGTCGGCGATCTGGCGGCTGATGAGCTGCAGCTCCTGTACCGAGCTGAGGTAGACCCCGCCGTTGACGGAGCGGCCGAGCTCAATGAGGGCCCAGCTCAAGGGCTCGACGTCACCCTCGGTGACCGCCCGGCCCAGCCGCTTCTCCCAGTCGGCGATCGCCCAGGCGTTGCTGCACGCCCACTGGTTGACGAAATGGGTCGTGAAGGCGTCACCGTCGACGGACAGCGTGGACTCCTCCACCCGGTGCCCGAGCGACTCGCACAGCGCGGCCGTGGCGCGGACCGCCGACACGCAGTCGGCGTGGACCTCGCTGCCCGTCGGCGACCCCGTCAGCACCGCCACCCGCAGAGAGGGCGGTGCTGACGCCGCGGCCGCCGCGAACGAGGGGCCGCGCAACGGAGGCGCCCAGTAGGGGTCGCCGGGCACCGGGCCGGCCGTGGCGTCGAGGATGGCGGCGGAGTCGCGCACCGAGCGCGTCACCACGTGCTCGGCCACGAGGCCGCCCATCATGTCGCCGTAGGACGGGGCCACCGAGTTGCGCGCCCGCGTCGGCTTCAGCCCGACGAGGCCGCAGCACGACGCGGGGATCCGGATGGAGCCGCCCCCGTCGTTGGCGTGCGCCGCGGGGACCATGCCCGATGCCACCGCCGCCGCGGAGCCACCCGAGGACCCGCCGGTGGAGTGCCCGGTGCTCCACGGGTTGCGCGACGCTCCGAAGCGAGCGGGCTCGGTCGTCGGCAGAATGCCGAGCTCGGGTGTGTTCGTCTTGCCGCAGATCACGAAGCCCGCATCCATGAAGCGCTGCGTCAGCGTCTGCGTCGTGGTCGAGCGATAGTCGCCGGCGAAGGCCAGGCCCTCGCAGAAGGGGGTCCCGGCCAGCTCGGCGCCGAGGTCCTTCAACAAGAAGGGCACGCCACGGAACGGACCCTCGGGCAACGCGCCGGCGGCCTCGTCCCGGGCCCGGTCGAAGAGCTCGTGGATGACCGCGTTGAGCTCGGGGTTGAGCTTCTCGATCCGCGAGATCGCCGCCGCGGCCAACTCGGACGGCGAGACCTCCTTGGAGCGGACCAACGCCGCCTGTCCCGTCGCGTCCAGCCATGCCGTGTCGTCACCCATGGACTGCACGGTAGCGATGCGGGCGCCGGCGCGCCCGGTCGCTTCAGACTTGCGCAGGCGTGCCGGCGCGCCGTCCTTCCGCCTCCACCGCGGCAGCCCCGGTGTCGGTGCGTGGACGTCGCGCCCCGGTGCGGATGGCCACAGCCTCGGTGACCGTGACGTCAGCGCCACAGGTCAGGCAGCGGCGCCGGTCGTCGAGCTCACCACCGCAGCCTCGGTGCTGCAGGACCATGGGCCGTTCGCCCCCGTCGAGCCCGTGGCGGTCACCCCATTGGAGCATGGCCACCAGCACCGGCCAGAGGTCGGCACCCTTCTCGGTCAGCCGGTACTCCGAGCGCGGCGGGCGGTCCTGGTAGGGGCGCTTCACCAGAATGCCCTCCTCCACCAGGCGCTCCAGACGGATCTGCAGGACGTTGCGTGCCACACCGAGATCGCGCTGGATGTCCTCGAAACGGCGGATGCCGAGGAAGACGTCCCGCACGATCAGCAGGGTCCAGCGCTCGCCGATGACCTCGAGCGTGGAGGCCACCGGGCAGTACTGCGTGGGATAGTCCCGCTTGAGCATCCCTCCACCATAACCCACAATTCGGGGCAGTGGGTTGTTTCATACAACTTTGTCCTTTAGAGTGCGTTTTATGACAGAACTCATGGAGGTTCGGGGCGTCGCGTCCAGGCGTGCCCGACCGGTGCTGACCGCCCTGATCGTCCTGACCGGCGTGTTCTTGTCGTCGCTCGACCTGTTCATCGTCAACATCGCCTTCCCGAGCATCTCGGCCACCTATCACGGCGAGAGCCTGGGCTCGCTCTCATGGGTGCTGAGCGCGTACACGATCGTCTTCGCAGCGGCCCTGGTGCCGGCGGGGCGTTGGGCGGACCGGGCCGGCCGCAAGCGCGCCTTCCTCCTCGGGCTGGCTGTCTTCACCACCGCGTCCGCGCTGTGCGCGGCGTCGCCCTCACTCGACCTCCTCGTGGCCGCCCGTGTGCTGCAGGCGATCGGCGGCGCGCTCATGCTGCCCACCTCCCTCGGGCTGCTGCTGCCCGCCTTCGGCCCGGAGCGCAAGGGGGCCGCCATCGGCCTGTGGTCGGCCGTCGGCGGCGCAGCCGCCGCCCTCGGTCCCCCGATCGGCGGCCTGCTGGTCCAGGCCAGCTGGCGCTGGGTGTTCCTGGTCAACCTGCCCTTCGCCCTCGTCGCCCTGGTCCTCGGCGTCCGCACCCTCGACGAGGTCCGGGACCCCGATGCCCAGAAGTCCGACTTCGTCGGGGCGGCGCTGCTGACCGTCGCCGTGGCCAGCCTGGTCGCCGGCATCGTCGAGGGCTCGGACTGGGGCTGGACCAGCGGGCGCGTCCTCGGCGCCTTCGCACTCGCCGCCCTCACAGGCGCCGCGCTCGTCGTGCGCTCCCTCCGGCACCCGAACCCCATCATTGAGCCGGCCGTGATCCGCCATCGCGCCGTGGCCCTGGCCGACCTCAGCTCCCTCGCCTTCTTCGGCGGTTTCGGAGCGCTCGTCCTCGGGGGCGTCCTGCTCCTCACGGGACTGTGGCACGAGTCCGTCCTGCGCGCCGGGTTCATGATCGCCCCCGGACCGTTGCTGGCCGGGCTCACCGCCTTCCCCGGCGGGCTCCTCGGCGCGCGCATCGGGCACCGGGCCGTCGGCACCGCCGGCGCAGTGCTCTTCGCCGGGGCGGGCGTGTGGTGGATCACGCACGTCGGGATCGCGCCGGACTGGGCCGGCGCCTACCTGCCCGGCAGCCTGCTGAGCGGCATCGGCGTCGGCCTGATGCTCCCGTCGCTGGGCGGCGCCGCCACGGCGCCGCTGCCACCCGAGCGCTTCGCCACCGGGTCGGCGCTCTACGTCATGAGCCGCCAGATCGGCATCGCGCTCGGCGTGGCGGGGCTCGTCGCCATTCTCGGTGTCTCCAGCGGCGAGGGCGCCGTGCAGGCGTTCCACCACGCCTGGATCTTCATGATCGCCTGCAGCCTCGTGGCCGGCGCGCTGTTGCAGGGCGTCGGCAATCGGGTGGCCGAGGTGGCCGATGCCTCGCTCGAGGCGGAGCCGCACCCCGTGGCCCCCGGGGACCCAGCCGCGCCGGTACCCGCGGTGCTCTACCCCCTGGCCGCCGGCAAGTAGGCGGGATTCGCCACCAGGAGCTGGTCACGAGCGGCCGCGGCCAGCAGCGCGGCGACCGCCTCCCACTCGTCGTCGAGCGCCCCGGACCGCAGCGTGGCGGCCAGCTCGGCGTCGTCGGCGCAGCCGAGCGCGGCGAGACGTGTCGTGTGCGCGGCCGCCAGAGCCGGCCCGAAGCGGAGCTCGCGCTCGGCGATGCCCAGTGCGTTACGCGCCACCCGTGCCTCGAAGCCGGCGCCGTCCGCGCTGCGGTCCATGAGCCCGTCGAGGTATTCGCGCACGGCTTCGACGAGCTCGGCCGTGGTGGGCCGACCGAAGGGTGCCCTCGGCCCATCCGCCGCGGCGGGTGCGGCGGAGGGGGGCGGCGGCGTGCCCAGGAGCGTGAACAGATCCCACTCGCTCTCACAGACCCGCCGGCCGATGGTGGCCAGCTCGACCGAGCGCGTGACGCCGCTCAGGTGCGCGGAGGCCTGCAGGGCACAGATGGTGGCCCACTTGACCGTGGCGTACACCTGCCACCAGTGCACACGTGCACGCGTCATGGCCTCGCCGCCGGCGGCGACGTACGCCGCCAGCAGCTCGTCGAGCGCGCCGAAGCCGCCCACCTCGCCCCTCCCGCCGAAGCGCCAGGCCGGCGCGCAGAGCCACCCGACGTCCTCAGCGGGGTCGCCGGTGTGTGCGAGCTCCCAATCGAGCACGCCGCGCAACCCGTCCGGACCGACCAGGAAGTTCCCGAAGCGGTAGTCACCGTGCACCGTCACCGGCGGACCCGCCGGCGGCCGATGGGCCGCCAGCCAGCGCACGCCGAGCTCGAGCGCGGGCCGCACCTCACCGAGCGCATCGAGGAAGGGCAGGGGATCCCCGAGCGGATCCACCGGCGGCAGGCCTTCGATGCCTGCGGGATCGATGGTGTGGATCGCCGCCAGTGCGCGCCCGGCCTGGCTGGTCAGGGCCCGGCGGGCCGTCTCCCACTCGACGTCGCGCAGGATCTTGCGCGGGATCGTCTCGCCCTCGAGGCGCTCCACCACCAGCCAACTCGCGCCGAGCTCGTCGCGCTCACCGAGCGCGATCACGGCGGGCACCGGCACGCCGGCCGCGCCTGCGGCCCGCAGCAGCGCGCCCTCCATCCGCACCCGGCCCTGCTGGGACGGCCCGCGATCCATCTGCAGGATGAGGGGGCGCGTCGTTCCGTCCTGCGCGTGCAGGTCGAACGCGCTGGTGACGCGGGACGCGCCACCCGACAGGCGTCGTAGCCCGTCGACGGAGCCGCCGAGCTGACGGCCCAGTGCGGCGGCCAGCTCCTCGGTGCTCAGCCGTGACGACATTCCTATTCGACGGGGACGACAGGCCTCCCGCCGTCGTCGAGCTGGTGCAGGTACTCGGCGATGCCGTACCCGGTGTGGGTCTGCCCGGACGGGTCGTCGTAGGTCCAACGCGCCAGTCCCTCGTTAACCATGGTGCCGCCGGCCCGGCCGATGTCGGCCACCCGCAACACGTCACCGCGTAGCGGATAGGTGCGGTCCGCCTTGTCGACCACGTCGAGGTGCACGACGCGGTGGGTGACGCCGTCGTCCGCCAGCTCGGTGCGCAGACGCCACTCGGCCACCGAGGTGGCTCGGGTGCCGTCCCAGACCCAGCCCCGGTGCAGGTCGCCGGCATCGGTGCCGAGACGGATGCCGCCGAAGTGCATGTCCTCGCCGATGTTGATGGAGAACCAGCGCCACATCTTCGGGCCGCCCCAGCGCCGCGGGCCCCACGAGCGGTCGCGGTTGCCGTGCGCGTCACGCCATTCGTGGCGCGCGCCGTCGACCTTGAGCGCGCCCGTCCAGCGCCCCGCCTGCTCCAGGTGCCCCTTGCCGACGGTGCCTGCCGCCGCGGCCGCCTCCGCGGTTTTCGGGCCGCCGCTCGGCTGTCCGTCGGTCCCGATGGCCGGCGTCACGGCGTCGAAGCGCACGTCGAGGGAGACCGGGACAGGGTGCGTCGTCGTCTCGCCGCGCCGGCACGGGCGCGCCTGCACCTCGCCCTCCATGGTCAGCCGCCATGACTGCAGGGCTTCGAGCATCTCGTAGCGCACCGCGCCGACCTCCAGGACGGAGTCGACCATCTCGCGCTGCTCCTTCACCCAGCGGTACTCGCCCAGCTCGCCACCGGGGAGCCACAGCGACATGCCGACGTCCATCGTCCCCTCGTTGGGGCGGATGCCGATGCGGGTGAAGAAGCCCGAGTCCGTGCCGGGGTCATAGGCGTTGAAGTAGTAGGACTCGCTCCAGGCGGTGTCACCCTCGACGGGGTGCGCCAGATCGTGTCGGGCATCGAGGATCGGCATGGCTACACCATTGTCTGTCCGGCGCTCACGTTCAACGCCTCACCGGTGACGCCGCGGGCGGCATCGGAGAGCAGCCACACGATGGCCGCCGCGATCTCGTCGGCGCTCTGCAGGTGCCCGAGCGGAATTTCGCGGGCGATGAAGGCAGCCAGGCCCTCGGGGCCGCCCAGCAGGGTCTCGAACATGGCGTCGCGGTTGATGAGGTCGGTGTCCACCGTGCCGGGGCACACGGCGTTGACGGCGATGCCGGACGGACCGAGCTCGAGAGCCATGGCCTGGGTCAGCAGGATCACGCCCGCCTTGGCGGCGGAGTACGCCCCGAGGATGGGAAAGGCGCGCTTGCCCGCCTGGCTCGAGACATTGCAGATGCGGCCGCCCACGCCGTCGGCCACCATGCGGGTGGCACAGGCCCTCGACACCAGCCACGTCCCGATCACGTTGACGTCGAGCACCCGGCGGAACTCGTCGGCGGGCACCGTCAGCAGTGGTCCGAGCCCGAAGCCGGGGCCGCTGCCGCCCGCCACGTTGGCCACCAGGGTCACCGTCCCCAGCTCCTCACTGACCCGGGCCACCGCGGCCTCCACCGCGGCCTCGTCGGACACGTCGGCCCGGGCCGTGGTCGCCCGCACGTCGTGCTCGCGCAGCTCGGCGGCCAGCGCCTCGAGGTCCTCGCCGCTGGCGGTCCCGTGGTGGGGCGCGTCGGCGTAGGGACGCGCGATGTCGAGGCAGGCCACGTCGGCTCCGCCCCTGGCCAGGGCCACGGCGGTGGCCCGTCCGATGCCCCGGGGGCGCGCCGCCCCGGTCACGAGCGCCACGCGCCCGGCGAACGGGCGTGCCGCGGGATCGTGTGTGAAACTCATCGGGCAAACGTAGCGACGAATGCGGGCGGCCGCGCCGTCCGTGGGGGTGGCGTAGCCATGCGTGCGGCGGTGACCAGGGATGGACGGCTGGTGCTGGGTGAGGTGCCTGACCCGGTGCCGTCTTCGGGCCACGTCGTCGTGCGCTCCCTCTCCGCCGGCATCTGCGGATCCGATCTGCATGCGCTGGCCGACTTCAGCCACTTCACCGGCCTCATGGAGTCCGTCGGCGTACCGGCGCTGGACGCGACGGTCGACTGCGTGTTCGGCCACGAGTTCTGCGCCGAAATCGTGGAGCACGGGCCCGACACGTCGGGCACGCTCCCGGTCGGCACCCGCGTCTGCTCGGTGCCCATCATCGTGGGCCCGACCGGCGTGGAGCAGATCGGCTACTCGAACACGTACCCGGGCGCGCTGGCCGAGCACATGGTGTTGCAGGAACTGTTGCTCCTCCCGGTGCCCGACACGCTGGACACGGACCTGGCCGCACTGACCGAGCCCCTCGCGGTGGGTGAGCACGCCGTCGGGCTGGCCGGTCTGCACCCGGGCCAACCCTGTCTGGTCGTGGGCTGCGGACCGGTCGGGCTGGCCGTCATCGCCGCGCTGAAGGGCCGCGGGCACGGGCCGGTGCTCGCCGCCGACTTCTCGCCGACGCGGCGCCGCCTGGCCGAGGCCTTCGGGGCGGACGAGGTGATCGACCCCGCCCAGGGCTCGCCGCACGACCGCTGGTCCGACTTCGGGATCGCCCGCACCGTCATGGAGCGCGCCGGGTCGGCCATGCTGGGTGCCAGCGTCCCCGACCCGGTGATCTTCGAGGCGGTGGGCGTCCCGGGCATGCTGCAGTCACTGCTCGCCGACGCTCCTCCCCACAGCCGCATCGTGGTGGTCGGCGTGTGCATGCACACCGACTCCATCGAGCCGTTCATGGCGGTCACCAAGGAGATGGAGCTGCGGTTCTCCTTCGGGTACACCCCCGACGAATTCGCCAACACGCTCCGGCGCCTGGCCGACGGCGTCCCGGGTGCCGACCTCCTGGTGACCTCCACGGTCGACCTGGCCGGCGCCCCGGGTGCCTTCGACACGCTCCGCACGCCGGGTGAGCACGGCAAGATCCTGGTGACGCCCTGACATCCCGCTGCACACCGATCCGCACAACCATGGAGGACCATGACGACCATTGACGCCGACGGCCGCCTCAAGTTCGGGATCTTCCTGGCCCCGTTCCATCCGGTGGGCCAGAACCCCACGCTGGCGCTCGAGCGCGACCTGCAGCTCATTGAGCATCTCGACGCGCTCGGCTTCGACGAGGCGTGGTTCGGCGAGCACCACTCGGCCGGCTACGAGATCATTGCGTCGCCGGAGGTCTTCATTGCCGCCGCCGCGCAGCGCACGAAGCAGATCCGCCTCGGCACGGGCGTCTCCTCGCTGCCCTATCACCACCCGTTCATGCTGGCGGACCGCATGGTGCTGCTCGACCACCTGACGCGGGGCCGCGTCATGTTCGGCGTCGGCCCGGGGGCGCTGCCCTCGGACGCCTTCATGATGGGCATCGACCCCGCCAGGCAGCGCGACATGATGGAGGAGTCGCTCGAGGCCATTCTGCTGCTGCTGGCCGGCGAGACGGTGACCATGGAGACGGACTGGTTCAAGCTGGTCAAGGCGCGCCTGCAGCTGCGCCCGTACCAGCGCCCGTTCCCCGAGGTGGCAGTGGCGGCGCAGGTCTCGCCCGCCGGGCCGCGGGCCGCCGGGCGTTTCGGCACCAGCCTGTTGTCGATCGGGGCCACCTCCGCCGGTGGCTTCGACGTCCTCGGCATCCACTGGGACGTCATGGAGGAGCGCGCCGCCGAGTTCTCGACCACGGTCGATCGCAACGGGTGGCGGCTCGTCGGGCCGATGCACATCGCCGACACCAAGGAGCAGGCGGTGGCGGACGTCGCTTTCGGGCTGGAGGAATGGGTCGACTACTTCCAGCGCGTGGCCGCGCTCCCGCTGGCGCCCAACACGGAGAACTTCGAGTCCCTCGTGGATGCGCTCAACGCGTCGGGCTTCGCCGTCATCGGCACGGTGGACGACGCCATCGCGCAGGTGGCCCGCCTGCAGGCCCAGTCGAAGGGCTTCGGCACCTTCCTCCTCATGGGCCACGAGTGGGCCGACACCGCGGCCACCCGCCACTCCTACGAGCTCATCGCCCGCTATGTGGCACCGCACTTCCAGGACTCCGCGGGCTCGCTGACCCGCAGCCGGGACTGGGCCGCCGAGAACCGTCCCGAGTTCATCGGGGCCGCCGGCAACGCGGTGATGTCTGCCATTCAGAAGCACCACGAGGAGAAGGCCGCGAAGGCCGACAAGGCAGAGGACACGGTGACACCACATGGCTGAGGTGACGCACGAGCAGGTCCCGACCAACGGCATCGAACTGCACGTGGCGACGGCCGGGCCGGCCGACGGCCCCCCGGTCGTCCTCTGCCACGGCTTCCCCGAGCTCTGGTACTCGTGGCGGCACCAGCTCGACGCGCTGGCCGGCGCCGGCTACCGCGCCTTCGCCCCGGACCTGCGCGGCTATGGCGGCAGCGCGCACCCGACGGAGGTCACCGACTACGGATCGGACAAGCTGACCGGCGACCTGTGCGGCCTGCTCGACCACTACGGCTACGACACCGCCGCCTTCGTGGGCCACGACTGGGGCGCCATGGTGGTGTGGGAGACGGGACGCCTGCACCCCGGACGCGTGTCGTCGCTCTACAACATGAGCGTGCCGTACTCGAACCCCCCCGCTCCGCCCATCCAGATCTTCGAGGCGCTCTTCCCCGACACGTTCTTCTACATGCTGTACTTCCAGCCCGTCGGACCGGCCGAAGCCGAGTTCGACGCCGACCCCCGGCGCTTCCTGCGCACCATGCTCTACTCGGCCGGTGCCGAGGGCATGGCCCACGCCGGGCCGCTCATTTCGGACGCGCCGAGGGAGGGGACGCGCTTCCAGGACATTTTGACGGCGGCCCCGGACGTGCTCCCGCCGTGGATCACCGAGGCCGACGTCGACGTCTACGCCGCCGCCTTCGAGAAGGGCGGCTTCTTCGGACCCTGCAGCTTCTACCGCAACATGGACGCCAACTGGGAGCGCTCCAAGGACATTCCGGCCTCCGTCTACGCCATGCCCACGGGCTTCCTCACTGGCGCACTCGACCCGGTGGCCCTGATGATGCCCAACGCGGCCGAGGAGATGGCGGCCGCCCTGCCCGACTACCGCGGCACCGACGTGGTCGAAGGCGCGGGCCACTGGGTGCAGCAGGAGAAGCCGGCCGAGACCAATGCCGCGCTGCTGTCGTTCCTCGCCTCGGTGTGAGCGATCTCGTCGCGCTGCCGCCACAGCCGGCCGGGGTCGAATGGCCCACCGACGACTGGCCCCACGGCGAGCTCCCGCCCGGTGTGGAGCTGGGCCCGTTGCTCGACGAGGTCTTCGACGTGAACGGGCCGTTGGCCGAGACCTTCGCCGTCCTCGTCGTGCACCGGGGGCGCATCGTCGTGGAGCGCTACGCAGGCGCCCTGGAACACTTCGACGCCCCGCCCACCCCCGTGACCGCAGACACTCCGTTGCTCAGCTGGTCGATGGCCAAGTCCGTGCTGCAAGCGGTGGTCGGACTTCTCGTGGGCGAGGGGAAGCTCGACGTCGACGCCCCCGCCGCGGTGCCCGAGTGGGCCGACCCCGGCGACCCGCGCCACGCCATCACGCTGCGCCAGCTCCTGGCCATGCGCGACGGTCTTGCCTTCGCGGAGGACTACGTGGACGGCGAGGTGTCCGACACGATTCAGATGCTCTTCGGGGACGGCCAGGAGGACATGGCGCACTTCGCCGCCGACCGGCCGCTGGCCGCCCCGCCCGGCACGCGCTTCAACTACTCGTCAGGCACGTCGAACATCATTTCGGGCGTGGTGGCCCGCACCGTGGGACCGGGAGAGAGCTACGCCCGCTTCCTGCACAGCCGGCTGTTCGGCCCGCTGGGCATGACGAGCGCCGACCCCGAGTTCGACGAAGCGGGCACCTGGATCGGCTCCTCCTACCTGCGCACCAGCGCCCGCGACTACGCGCGCTTCGGGCTGCTCTACCTGCGCGACGGCATCTGGGACGGTGTGCGGCTCCTCCCGCCCGGGTGGGTCGACGAAGCCCGCACCTGGGTCTCGGAGGATCCCGAGGACGGCAGTCCCTACGGCGCTCACTGGTGGGGCGTGGCCGGGGACACCCTCGGCACCTTCCGCGCCTCGGGCTACGAGGGCCAGTCCATCACCCTGTGCCCCACTCTCGACCTGATGGTCGTGCGCCTCGGCAAGACGCCGCTGGCGCGCGAGCCCGACCTCGTGCCGTGGCGGATCGCCATGGTGGACGCGTTCGCGCGCGCCCGGTGAGCAGCGCGCTCAGGCGCTCTTGGGCGTGGCGACGAACACGGGGATCTGGCGGTCCGTCTTCTCCTGGTACTCGGCGTAGGGCGGGTAGGCCGCGACACCGCGCTCCCACCAGACAGCCTTCTCGTCGCCGCTGACCTCGCGCACGGTCACCGCGAAGGGCTCGGGGCCGTCCTGAATGAGCACCTCGTCGGGGTGCGCCTCCAGGTTGTAGAACCACTCGGGGTGCTCGGGCGCCCCGCCCTTGGACGCCACCAGTGCGTACTCGCCGTCGTGCTCGACGCGCATGAGGGCGGTCTTGCGGACCTTGCCGCTCTTGGCGCCCCGCATGGTCAGCACGATGATGGGCATGCCCGTGTCCAACAGCGTGTTGGCCCGCTGCCCCCCGGAGGCCTCGTACTCGGCCACCTGGTCGCGCACCCACTCGGAGGAGCTGGGTTCGTAGTCACCTTGGAGTGTCGTCATGAGCCGATCGTAGGGGGTCGGGGCTACTGTCCGACCGTGCCCCGCGACCCCATGGCTGCCGCCGACGTCCTCGCCTTCCACGACACGCTCTCCAACTGGGGGCGCTGGGGTGACGACGACCAGCTGGGAACGCTCAACCTCATCACCCCCCAGGTCACGGCGGCCGCTGCCGCGACGGTGCACACGGGCCGGTCCGTGTCCTGCGCCCGCCCCCTCGACACCATCCCCTCGGCCGACAACCCCCAGCCTGTGGCCCACCACATGACCGGGACGGCGACCGAGGGGATGGGGGCCGACTACTTCGCCATCTCCCCGCACGGCTTCGCCACCAGCCACATTGACGCGCTGTGCCACATCTTCCACGAGGGCAAGCTCTACAACGGCTACCCCGCCGAGGCGGTCACCGCACACGGCGCCACCAAGCTGGGCATCCACCGCCTGCACGACGGCGTGGTCACGAGGGGCGTGCTGCTCGACATCCCCGCACTGCGCGGCGTGGAGGCGCTCGAGCCCGGCACGCCCGTCTTCCCCGAGGATCTCGAGGCCGCCGAGGAGAGGGCCGGCCTGGCGGTGCGACCCGGTGACGCCCTGCTCGTCCGCACCGGGCGCTGGCAGTGGCGCCGTGCGCACGGTGCCTGGGACGCCGGCAGCCTGGCCGCCGGCCTCGACGCGTCCTGCCTGCCCTGGCTCCGGGAGCGCGACGTGGCCGCCCTGGGCAGCGACGGGGTCTCCGACGTCCTGCCCTCCCGGGTCGACGGAGTGGGCATGCCGATCCACACCGTTGTCATCGTCGCCATGGGCGTGCATCTCCTCGACAACCTGGACCTGGACGCCTTGGCCACGGCCTGCGCCGAGGAGTCCCGCTGGGAGTTCCTCTTCACGGTGGCGCCGCTGGTGCTGCGCCGGGGAACGGCCTCGCCGGTCAACCCGATCGCCCTGTTCTGAGGGTCCCTCAGGCTCCTTCGAAGGGGAACCCGAGGTCGGGCGCCGTCAGGATGGCGCGGAAGGGGATGCCCTCCGCGGCGGCCATCGCCTCGACCGTGCCGCCGCGGTCCACCACCGCGACCAGCAGCACCACCTCGGCACCGGCCTCCTGCACGGCATGCGCGGCCTGGAGCAAGGACGTGCCGCGCGTCACCGTGTCCTCGGTGACGACGACCTTGTCGCCGGGGTCCAGGGCGCCGGCGATCCGACCGCCCGCGCCGTGGTCCTTCGCCTCCTTGCGCACGCTGAAGGCCTTGAGCGGACGGCCCCGCGTCGCCGCCACGCCGGCCGTCACGAACGCGACCGGATCGGCCCCCATGGTGAGCCCGCCGATCGCCGTGGCGTCGTCGGGCACGACCGAGAGCACGGCGTCGGCCACGAGCACCATGGCCTCGGGCCGGCACACCGTCTGCTTGGAGTCGATGAACCAGCTGCTCTTGCGCCCGGACTTGAGCGTGAAATCCCCCGTCTTGACCGAGTGCTGCAGCAGATGGTCCCGCAACGCGGCGAACGGCTCCCCGTGGCTCACGCGAACGCGACCCCGGTG
Source organism: uncultured Acidimicrobiaceae bacterium (assembly GCA_963804055.1). Lineage (GTDB taxonomy): Bacteria > Actinomycetota > Acidimicrobiia > Acidimicrobiales > RAAP-2 > Bog-473. The sequence goes on from CAWDOU010000005.1 coordinate 82,274, forward strand.
CCCGCCACGACCTCGCCGATGACGGAGGCGGGCTGCCCCGCCTGCTCCAGGGCCCGCAGGGCCTCGCCGGCCGAGCCGGCGCCGAGCACGAGCGCCATGCCCACGCCGCGGTTGAACACCCGGTCCATTTCGTCCTCGGCCACCCAGCCCAGCCGCTGGATCTCCTTGAACACGCGGGGCTCCTCCCACGCGGAGCGCGCCAGTACCGCACCGAGGTCGGCCGGTAGCGCCCGGGGCAGGTTGCCCACGATGCCGCCGCCGGTGATGTGGGCACAGGCGTGCAACGCGTCGCCCAGGGCGGCGCGCACGGCCAGCACGGCCGGGGTGTAGATGACCGACGGGCGCAGCAGCTCGTCCGCCACGCTGTGGTCCGCCCCCGCCCAGGCCGGATCACCCAGTTGGAGTCCGCCGCTCTCCAGCAGCACGTGACGGGCCAGGGTGTAGCCGTTCGAGCGGAGCCCGGGCGAGGCCAACCCGACGACGGCGTCACCGGCGCGCACGCGCTCGGGACCGAGCTGGGTCCCCTGCTCCACCACGCCGACGGCGAAGCCGGCCAGATCGAGCTCGTCGCGCGCCATGACGCCGGCGTGCTCGGCCGTCTCGCCCCCGATCAACTCGCACCCGGCGCGGCGGCAGCCCTCGTGCACGCCGCGCACGACGGTCGCCACCTGGTCGGGGTCGACCTTGCCGGTGGCGATGTAGTCGAGCATGAACAGCGGCTCGGCACCGACGCAGACGAGGTCGTCGACGCACATGGCGACCAGGTCGATGCCGACCGTCTCGTAGCGGCCGCTGTCGCGGGCGATGACCATTTTGGTGCCCACGCCGTCGGTGGAGGCCACCAGGACCGGGTGCGGGAAACGCGCCAGGTCGAGCGGGAACTGGCCGCCGAACCCCCCGATGCCCGGCACCATGCCACGCAGGCGCTCGACGGCGGCGTCGCCGGCCGCGATGTCCACACCGGCGCCGGCGTAGGTGGCGCCCTCTCCCACGACGGTCAGACCCCGGGCAGGGCGCCCTGGTGGGCGGTGACCCCGACCGGCTCGGGCCGCCGGAGCGTGACCGACGCCGGGACGGGCGTCGGGTAGTTGCCGGTGAAGCAGGCGTCGCAGAAGCCGCCGTCGGCGCCGACGGCCTCCTTCAGGTTCTCGATCGTGATGTAGGCCAGGGAGTCGGCGCCGAGGATGCGCGCCATCTCCTCGACGGTGTGATCGGTCGCCAGGAGCTCGTCGTGGGAGGGCGTGTCGATGCCGTAGAAGCACGGCCAGCGCCAGGGCGGCGACGAAATGCGCAGGTGGACCTCGGCCGCACCGGCCTCGCGCAGCATGCGGATGACCGAGCGCTGCGTGGTGCCGCGCACGATGGAGTCGTCCACCACCACGAGCCGCTTGCCCGCGATGTTCTCGGTGAGCGGGTTGAGCTTGCGCCGGACCGCGTCGGCCCGCTGCTGCTGCCCCGGAGCGATGAAGGAGCGGCCGATGTAGCGGTTCTTGACGAGCCCCTGCCCGTAGGGGATGCCGCTGGCCCGGGCGAAGCCCTCGGCGGCGGGGACGCCCGACTCGGGCACCCCCATCACCATGTCGGCCTCGGCCGGTGCCTGGAGCGCCAGCAGCTCACCAGTGCGGCACCGCACCTCGTGGACCTCGCGGCCGTAGAGGCGGCTGTCCGGCCGCGCGATGTAGGCGAACTCGAAGATGCACAGTCGCGGCTCCACATCGCGCAGCCAGGGGATCTCCAGGCTGGTGGGGCCGTCGGCGTCGATCACCACCATTTCTCCCGGCGCCACCTCGCGCACGAAGGTGGCGCCGATGACGCTCAGGGCGGGCGTCTCCGACGCCAGCACCCACCCCTCCGGCGCCTCGGCCGGTCCGAGCCGTCCCAGGCAGAGGGGGCGGAAGCCGTAGGGATCGCGCACCCCGAAGAGCCGCTCCGAGCTCATGAGGACGAACGAGAACGCACCTTCGAGGATGGGCAGCACCGCTTGGACCGCGGTGGACAGGTCCTCGGTCTCGGGAAAGGACTGCATCAGCAGCTCGGCCACCACGTCGCTGTCGGTGGCGATGGAGCCCGGCAGCATGCCGGCCTTCTCGGCCAGCGCCGCCGTGTTGGTCAGATTGCCGTTGTGACCGAGTGCGAAACCGGCGCGGCCCACCGGGCGGTACACCGGCTGGGCCCCGGCCCAGTCAGAGGAGCCGTGCGTCGAATAGCGGGTGTGACCGATGGCCATGTGTCCCTGCAGACCCGAGAGCGTGCGCTCGTCGAAGACGGTTGCGACCAGACCCATGTCCTTGACCACCGTGACGGTGTCGCCGTCGCTCACCGCCATGCCCGCCGACTCCTGGCCGCGGTGCTGCAGGGCGAACAGACCGTCGAACGTGAGGTTGGCCACCCTCATTCCGGGCGCGTAGACCCCGAAGACACCGCAGGCTTCTTTCACGCGCCGTCCATTCTCGCACAGGCCCGCATCACGATTCGCCCAGGGCCAGGGCCAGATTCCCCTCGTGCGCCTCGGCCAGGGCCGCAACCGGGAGGTCGACCAGTGCCCCCAGAGCCACGCGGTCACCGCCCGCCCGCCCCAGCACGGCGGTGGGGATGCCGAGGCCCCCCGCCCGGGCGCACAGGTCGTCCGGCGCCGCCGTCGCCACCACGAAGCGCGACGGCAGCTCGGTGAAGAGCTCGGCGGCGTCACCGAGGTCCGCGCCGCAGCCGATCCCCGCCGTAACGGCCATCTCCGCCAGCGCGACCGCGAGCCCGCCCCCCGACACGTCGTGCACGGCGTGCACCAGCGGCGCGGGCCCGGTCCCGGCCACCTGCCCGGACACCAGCGACGCGACGAAGCTGCACACGGTTCGATGGGCGACAAAGTCGACGGACGGGATCAGCCCCGTGCGATGGTCGCGCCGCTCGGTGGCCCAGCGCGTGCCCTCCAGCGGGAAGGAGCCGTCCGCCGCGGCGCGCGCTCCACCAGCACGAGCGTGTCGCCTTCGGACCAGGCCAGTCCCGGCGGGGGCACGTGGACGACCTCGACGAGGCCGAGCACGCCCAGCACCGGGGTGGGATCGATGTCGGACCCGCCGCTCTCGTTGTAGAAGCTGACGTTCCCCCCGATGACGGGGAGCGCCAGCGCGTCACATGCGGCGGCCATGCCGTCGATGCATTCGGAGAGCTGCCACATGACCTCGGGGTGCTCGGGGTTGCCGAAGTTCAGGCAGTTGACCACCGCCACCGGCGTGGCGCCGACACAGGCCAGGTTGGCGACACCCTCGGCCAGCGCGAGGCCGGTGCCCCCACGCGGGTCGAGCGCGCAGGCGCGTGGGTTCGAGTCGGTCGTGAGCGCCACCCCGCGCGCCGACGCGGGGAGCCCGGGGCCGGCCAGGCGCAGCAGCGCGGCGTCGGCACCCGGCCCGACGACGGTGTTGAGGAACAGCTGGTGGTCGTACTGGCGATAGACCCAGTTGGGCGAGCGCAGCAACGCGAGAAGGTCGGCGGCGCAGTCGGCGGGAGGGTCGGGCGGCGCGCCGACGGCGGGCACCGGGGCCTGACGGGGCCGGTCGTAGAGCGGCGCGTCGTCGGACAGCGAGGCGGCGGGAACGTCGGCCAGGACGGGACCGTCCATGCCGTCGCGGATGCGCAGCCGGCCGCCCCCGTCGGGTTCGGGCTCGGTCACCGTGCCGATGACGGTGGCGCGGACCTCCCACTTGGCGCAGATGGATGCCACGGCGGGCCACGACTCGGGCGTGACGATGGCCAGCATGCGCTCCTGGCTCTCGCTGGTCATCACCTCCCAGGGCTCCATGCCCTCCTCGCGCCGTGGCACCGCCGACACGTCGACGTCCATGCCGACGCCGCCGCGCCCGGCCGTCTCGCTGGTGGCACAGGCCAGGCCGGCTCCGCCGAGGTCCTGGATCCCGACCACGAGCTTCGTATCGAGCAACTCGAGGCAGGCCTCAATCAGCCTCTTCTCCTCGAAGGGGTCGCCCACCTGCACGCTGGGGCGCTTGGTGTCGTCGGCCGCTCCGGCGTCGTCGCCACTGAAGCCGGCCGAGGCCAGCACGCTGACCCCGCCGATGCCGTCGCGCCCGGTGCTCGACCCGAGCAGCACGGCCAGGTTGCCGACGCCCGACGCAATGCCGAGCACGAGGCGCTCGACGGGCAGTGCGCCCATGCAGAGCACGTTGACCAGTGGGTTCTGGGCGTAGCAGGGGTCGAAGGTCAGCTCCCCGCCGACCGTCGGCACCCCGACGGAGTTGCCGTAGCCCGAGATCCCACTGACCACGCCCTCGACCAGCCAGCGCTGGCGGGCGTCGTCGGGCGACCCGAAGAAGAGGGGATCCATGACGGCCAGCGGACGCGCCCCCATGGTGAAGATGTCGCGCAGGATGCCCCCCACCCCGGTGGCGGCTCCCTGGTAGGGCTCGATCGCCGAGGGATGGTTGTGGCTCTCGATGCGGATGGCCACGGCGATGCCGTCCCCGGCGTCGATCACCCCTGCGTTCTCGCCGGGGCCGACCAGGACCCGCGGCCCCTCGGTCGGGAGGCGGCGCAGGTGCAGCCGCGACGACTTGTAGGAGCAGTGCTCACTCCACATCACGGCGTAGAGGGCCAGCTCCAGATGGTTGGGGGCCCGGCCCAGGATCTTGCCGACGGCCTCGAACTCGTCGTCCGTCAGCCCCAGTGCCCTGTGCAGCGACTCCTCGTGCAACGGCTCCCCGGCCGGTGTCTGGTCGGGCGGCAGCGCCCCGGCCGAAGGAGTCATGGTGCCCCCCACGATAGAGGCCTGCGCCCCCCGCCCGGAGCGGATTTCCGAGGGTCGCCGGTCACCCGCGCCGATCGGCGCGCACGACGACCAGATCGTGCTCGGACCACACCGCGGCGGCCTCGAAGCCGGCGTCGTCCAGCCACCGCAGCTGGTCGGCCAGGGTGGACGGCCGGTCGTGGTCGTCCACCGGGACCACGGCGTCGGCCGGGTCGACCGGGATGACGACGTCGCCCAGGACGAACCGGCCACCGGGACGCAGGGCGCCGGCGATGCGCGCGAAGAGGTCGGCCTTGTCCGGCCCCTCGAGGTGATGGATCGCCAGGGCCGAGACGGCGAGGTCGAAGGGGCCGGCCGGCAGCGGGTCGCTCAGCTGGGCCTCCCGCAGGTCGACGGGCGCGCCGGCCAGCCGGCGCCGCGCCGCCGCCAGCATGGCGTCGTTCTTGTCGACCCCGACGGCGCTCGCCCCGGGGTGGGACCCGAGCACGGCGGCCAGCGTCTCCCCCGTCCCGGTCCCCAGGTCCAGTACCGAGGACACGACCATGTCGGCGCCGGCCCGGGCCACGGCCTGCTGGAGCTGCTCGTAGGCGGGCACCTCCTGGCGCATCAGGTCCAGGTAGGTGGCGGGGTCGAACCGGAACTCGCTCATCACGCCGTCATACCAGCAGGGCGTCGCGACGGACCCAGGCCCAGCGCAGGACGAACAGGGAGAGCGCCAGCGTGACCAGGTTGATGACCAGCTCCATCACCCCGTTGGCGCCCTTGCCCCACACGCCGTGCTGCAGGTCGTAGAGCACGTCCATGGCGAAGAGGTAGAGCCCGGCCCCGCCGCCGGCGAGGAGCCAGAAGAGGGCCGCCCGCCGGCCCGTCCAGAGGCAGAAGGAGGCGGCGACCAGACACAGGGCCAGCCAGGCGTCGGCCAGGGGGAAGGCGTCCTCGAACTGGGTGTAGGGCGCGCCCGTCTCGGAGGCCACCAACGAGCGATGGAGCAGCCAGGCCAGCCAGTAGCCGGCGATGAGGAGCGCGGCCGCCAGGAGCAGGCCGGCCATGGCCCGACGTTGCCGCGTGTCCACCCCGGTGCCCGCGCTCGCCGTCACCCCCGCAGGGTAACGCCGGTGCCGCAGGGCGAAATGGCCCGTCCAGCACGCCGGAATGCGACGCCGCCGACTTCCCGGATTTGTTCACGCCATCGGCGCAATTGCCAAAATGAACGCCGCATGCCATCCGAAATAGGGGTCGGCGAAACAAAGAAAGGAAAACTCGTCGAATTGCGACAAAACCGCGCGCGGCGTACGGCACAATGGACGCATGCCTCCCAAGGGAAAGACTCCGGCTCCTCGCAAGCCCATGAGCAGCGGCCACAAGGCGGCCCTGGCTCGGGGGCGTGCCGAGAGTGCAACCGTTCGCCACTATCTCGAAGCGCTCGAGACGTCCAAGCCCAAGCGCGGCCGCAAGCGCACGCCGGCCTCCATCGACCGCCGGCTGGCCGCCATCGACGCCCAGCTGGCCGGGGCCGACGCGCTGACCCGCCTGCACCTGCTGCAGGAGCAGAAGGACCTGCTCGACGAGCGCTCCCGGGTGGACGGGGTCAAGGACCTGTCCTCGCTGGAGAAGCAGTTCATCAAGGTGGCCAAGGCCTACGGCGAGCGCAAGGGCATCACGTACGGCACCTGGCGGGCCGCCGGCGTGAGCGCCGCTGTGCTGCAGAAGGCCGAGATCTCGCGGGCCCGGATCTGAGGCGCGCCGGCTGAGCCGAGGCCCGAACTACCCCACCTTCTTGGTGCCGGCGCTGCCGCCCGCGGCGCCGTGCCGGGAAGTGGGCCGGTCGGCCTCCGCGTGCGCACCGCTGGGCGGCGGCGGGGCGAAGTACTGCTCAATCGCCTGGGCCAGCCCGCCGGCCATGACCTGCTGCCCCGAGGCACTGTCGGCGATGCTCCCCTCGTAGGGGTCGGTGATGAACAGCGGCTCAATGAGCGCGCCGGGCATCGCGCTCGGCGTGTCGGCGTAGCCGGGGTCGGCCGGACCGAGGAGCAGCAGGTGGCCGTAGTCGGCCGCCGCCGTCGTCAGGGCCGGCCCGCCCAGCTCGCTGTCGTCGACCACGCCGAGGTCGGGGATGCCCCAGCCCTGTGCGTTCATGGCCGCCATGACGTCGGCCTGCACCAGCGTGGCCAGCTTCAGGTTCTGGGCCGAGAAAGGCCGGTCCGTGTCGTAGCCCGTGACGCTGCCGGCGTTGAGCGGGGAGCTGCCGGCGTCGAAGTAGATGCCGACGAGCACGTTGGCCCTGGCCATGTTGGCGCAGACGTCGCGCGCCGCCACGTCGTCGTGCTCGCCGTCCGCGGTGAAGAGCCCGCCGGAGACGTCGCCCGGCTGGAAGCGGGACACCGTCTCGTCCCTGGTCCGCGACACCACCACGGTGAAGCCCTTGGCGCGCAGGAGCGCCATGGTGTCGAGCTCCACGGGCAGGGTCTCGTCGGCCTCGTAGATGGTCTGGCCAGAGGTGGTCTCGCCGACGCCGCCCGGATCGAGACCGCCGTGCCCCGCATCGAGGAACACCGTCAGGTGGCGATCGCCCGCCGTGGGCGCGTACTCCATGCAGGCCCCGGGCTGGAAGAGCTTGGTGTCGACCGGGCTGCCTCCGCCGAGGCGCCGGGCCGACGACCGGACGGCGGCACCCGACCCGCCGGGGGACTGCACCAGGACCGCCACGACCGCCAGCACGAGCGCCCAGGCCAGCCGGTGGCGCCACCACCACAGCGCACGTGCAGCGGGCTCACATGCTCGCTGCACGGTCCGGTGGTGCATACGTCGTCACCCTACGGAATGCGGCGTTGCAAGTGGTGGCGCCTCCGGCGTGTTCAGGCGGCGACGCGGGAGGAGGCGGCGCCGACGAGCGAGCGCAACAGCACGAGTCCGTCCTCCGAACCGAGCAACGCGCTGCTGGCGCGCTCGGGGTGTGGCATGAGGCCGACGACGTTGCCCGCCTCGTTGGCGATGCCGGCGATGGCATCGACCGATCCGTTGGGGTTGTCGACGTAGCGCAGCACAATGCGGCCCTCGTCCTGCAGCCGACGCAGCGTGGCGTCGTCGCAGGTGTAGTTGCCCGAGAAGTGGTTGATCGGGATCACGAGCTCCTCGCCCAGCGTGGCGGCCGCGGTCAGCACCGACGTGGTGGCGGTCACCTCCAGGCGCGCCGGCTGGCAGAGGAAGCGCAGCCGCCCGTTCTTCTGCAGCGCGCCCGGCAGCAGGCCGGCCTCGGTGAGGACCTGGAAGCCGTTGCAGATGCCGACCACGGGACCGCCGGCGCGGGCGAAGTCCTGCACCGCCTCCATGACGGGCGAGAAGCGGGCCAGCGCGCCGGGGCGCAGGTAGTCGCCGTGGGCGAAGCCGCCCGGGAGCACGACGGCGTCGACGCCGCCGAGGCTCGCGTCACCGTGCCAGAGCAGGACGCCGGTGCCGCCGGCCGACTCGACGCCCTGCACCACGTCGTGCTCGCAGTTGCTGCCGGGAAAGACGACGACGCCGATGCGTGGAGCCACTCAGATCGCCTCGAGCTCCAGCTGGCTCTGCTCGATCACGGGGTTGGCCAGGAGGCGCTCGGCCAGTTCTGTCGCCGTGGTGCGCGCCGCACCCTCGTCAGCGGCATCGAGCTCGAAGCTGAAGGAACGGCCGGCCCGGACGTGGGCCACGCTGTCGAAGCCGAGTGCCGGCAGCGCCCGCTCGATGGTGGCGCCCTCGGGGTCGGCGATGCCGGGCCGCAGCTGCACCTCGACGCGCGCCCGGAACCTCATGCCTTCGCACCGTACCAGTCGTCCAGCGCCCGGCCGGTCACGCGCTCGTAGGCGGCGACGTAGCGCGCCGACAGGGCCGCGGTGACCTCCTCGGGCAGCGGAGGCGGGGGCGGCTGGCGGTCCCATGGCTGTGCCGCCAGCCAGTCGCGCAGGGGCTGCTTGTCGAAGGCCGGCGGCGTCTGGCCGGGCACGACCTGGTCGGCCGGCCACAACCGCGACGAGTCGGGCGTGCAGACCTCGTCGCACAGGGTGAGCGCCCCATCGACGTAGCCCAGCTCGAACTTGGTGTCGGCCAGTACGAACCCGGCCTCGGCGCAGCGGGCCGCGGCGCGCCGGTAGAGCTCGAGACAGACCTGCTTCGCCTCGAGGGCGGCCTCGGCACCCACCAGGTCGACGGCGGCGGCGAAGTCGATGTTGACGTCGTGCCCCTCCTCCGCCTTGGTCGAGGGGGTGAAGATCGGCTCCTCCAGCCGGCTGGCCAGCTGCAGGCCCGCCGGCATGGCGGTGCCGTGGACCGTGCCCGAGCTCTCGTACTCCTTGTAGGCCGATCCGGCCAGGTAGCCGCGCACGATGCACTCGAGATGGAGCATTTCGGCCTTCCGCACCAGCACGGCCCGCCCGGCCCAGTCCGCCGGCAGCGCGAGCCCGCCCAGCGCGGCGGAGATGGAAGCGGGGTCCGCCGTGATCTGGCTGCCCGGCACGACGTCGGCCATCTCGTCGCACCAGAACGTGGTCATGGCCGTCAGGACCCGTCCCTTGTCGGCGATGGGCTCGGCCATGATGACGTCGAAGGCACTCACCCGGTCCGAGGCGACCATGAGGAGGCGCCCCTCGCCGGCGTCGTAGAGCTCGCGCACCTTGCCGGAGTGGATCGTGGGCAGGTCGATCGTCATGGGGCGGGCGTCCCGGGCGGGGGCGTCACAGAGGTCAGGGTCACAGAGGTCGAAGTCACAGTTCCTCCAGGGCGTCGGCGAAGCGGTCCACGTGGCGCAGCGTGCGCGTGAGGTCGAAGGCGGCATTGAGCTGTGCGGCGTCCAGTGTCACCTCGGCGTCGGCCTCGAGCACGTCCCGGAAGGCGCGCCGCTCCTCCCAGGCCAGGCGCGCATCGCGTTGCACGATCCGGTAGGCCTCGTCGCGCGTCAGTCCACCCGTGACCAGCGCCAGCAGGACGGACTGCGAGAAGACGAGCCCCAGCGTCCCTTCGGTCAGGTTCCGGCGCGCCCGCTCGGCGTGCACGACCAGGCCGGCGGCCAGCCCCGTCGCCTTGCGCAGCATGTAGCAGGCCAGCAGGGACGCGTCCGGCAGTGCCACGCGCTCGACCGAGCTGTGCGAGATGTCGCGCTCGTGCCACAGCGCCACGTCTTCGAGCCCGGCCCCGAGATACCCGCGCTGCAGGCGTGCCAGCCCGCACAGCCGCTCCGAGAGGATCGGGTTGCGCTTGTGCGGCATGGCGGAGCTGCCCTTCTGGCCGGCTCCGAAGGGCTCTTCCGCCTCGCCGAGCTCGCTGCGGGCCAGGTGCCGGATCTCGGTGCACATCAGCTCGATGGTGGACCCGATGGCCGCGCAGGCATAGAAGTACTCGGCGTGCCGGTCGCGGGAGATGACCTGGGTGGCCGGCACCGGAGTCAGTCCGAGCGCGGCACAGACGGCCGCCTCCACCGCGGGATCGATGTTCGAGTAGGTCCCCACGGCGCCGGAGAGCTTGCCGACGGCGATGCCGTCACGCGCGGCCCGCAGGCGGCGGCGGTCACGGTCGGCCTGCAGCGCCCACAGCGCGAACTTGGCGCCGAAGGTCGTCGGCTCGGCGTGCATGCCGTGCGTGCGGCCCGTGACCGGCACGTGCAGAAGCTCGAGGGCGCGCGCCTTGAGGGCGGCCACATACGCGTCGAGGTCGGCCAGGAGGAGGTCGGCGGCCCGCGTGAGGGTGGCGCACAGCGCGGTGTCCACCACGTCGGAGGAGGTCAGCCCGTAGTGGATGTGCGAACCCGCCGGCGCGCCGATGCGCTCCTGCACCACGTCCACGAAGGCGGCCACGTCGTGGTCCGTGATCTTTTCGCGTTCGAGCACGTCGGCCACGAAGACATCGTCGACCGTCGGGGCCTTGGCCCGGCAGGTGGCGGCGTCCTCGGCCGGCACGACGCCGACGGCGGCCTGGGCCTCGGTGGCCAGCAGCTCCACCTCGAGCCAGAGCGAGAAGCGGGCCGTGTCGCTGAACAGCGCGGCCATGTCGGCCGGCGCGTAGCGCGGGATCATCGGGCCCCTTCCGTCGCGGCCAGCGCGGAGCCGGCCACCAGCGCGGCGATGTCGTGGCGCATCTGCAGGCCCTCCCAGTCGATCGGTGCCGCCGCCGCGTAGGCGCGCTCGCGGGCCTGCGCGAGCGTCGGCGCCACCGCGGTCACGCCCAGCACGCGGCCACCGGCCGTGAAGAAGGGCCCACCGGCGCTGTGGCGCCGGGTGCCCGCATGGAAGACGGTCACCCCGTCGACGGCGGCCACGGACTGCCCGGCGGTGTTCAACCCCTCAATGGTGTCGCCCGTCCGCGGGCTCTCGGGATACCCCTGCGACGCCAGGACGACGCACACCGCGGCCTCGTCCGAGAACGCGGGCGGGCGGGCCTCGTCCAGCTCGCCGTTGGCCACGGCCAGGAAGAGCTCGGCGGCGTCGTCGGCCAGGAGCGGGAGCACCACCTGGGTCTCGGGGTCCCCGAAGCGCACGTTGTACTCAATGACCCTGGGCCCCTCGGCCGTGAGCATGAGGCCGGCGTAGAGCACGCCGCGGTAGTCGATGCCGCGGCGGCGCAGCTCCTCGACCAGTGGTCGCACGGCCGTGTCCATGAGGCCGTCGACGGTGCCGGCGTCCAGGTGGGACATCGGTGCGTAGGCCCCCATGCCGCCCGTGTTCGGGCCGGTGTCGCCGTCGCCGATGCGCTTGAAGTCCTGGGCCGGCACCAGCGGCACGGTGCGTACCCCGTCGCAGAGGACGAGCAGCGAGCACTCCTCGCCCACCATCCCCTCCTCGATCACGATGGTGCGCCCGGCGTCCCCGAACGTGCTGCCCGACAGCTTGGCGCTGACGTCCTGGCGGGCCTCCTCGAGGTCGTGCGCCACCAGCACGCCCTTGCCGCCGGCGAGGCCGTCGGTCTTGATGACCCAGGGCCCGGGCAGCGTCTCGAGATAGTCCATGGCGGCGGCGGCCTCGAGCGCGTCGAAGGCGGCGAAGCGGGCCGTGGGGACACCCGCCGCGCTGAGCACCTCCTTCATGAAGGCCTTGGAGCCCTCCAGCAGCGCACCGTCGGCCCCCGGTCCGAGCACCGCCTTCCCCTGCCCGCGCAGGGTGTCGGCCAGGCCGGCCACGAGGGGGGCCTCGGGGCCGATCACGTACAGGTCCGCCGCGATGTCCTCGACCGCCTCGTCGTCGAGCACGGTGATGGGCGGGGCCATCCCGGGGTTGCCCGGCGTGACGACCACGTCGGCGTGGCGTGCCAGCACGTGGGCGAGCGCGTGCTCGCGGCCTCCGCTGCCGACGATGCAGACCCTCACGCGGTGGCGAAGGAAACGGTCTGCTCGCGGCCCGGTCCGACACCGACGAGACGGACGGGCACGCCGATCTGTTCGGACAGGAAGGCCACGTAGTCGCGCGCCGCCGCCGGCATGTCGCCGGGCGCCGTCGCCGCGCTCGAGGTCGGTACGCCAGCCCGGCAGCTCCTCGTACACCGGCGCCGCCTTGTGGAACGTCGACTGGTGGTAGGGCAGGTGGCTGTAGCGGATGCCGTCGGCCTCGTAGGCGACGCACACCTTGACCGACTCGAAGGTGTCGAGGACATCGAGCTTGGTGAGCGCCACCTCGGTCAGGGAGTTGAGGCGCACGGCCTGGCGGAGCATGACGGCGTCGAACCAGCCGCAGCGCCGCTTGCGCCCCGTGTTGGTGCCGAACTCGTGGCCGCGCTCCACCAGGAGCTCGCCGACGTCGTTCTCCTGCTCGGTCGGGAAGGGGCCGGCGCCGACCCGGGTCACGTAGGCCTTGGCGATCCCGATCACGCGCTCGATGTCCCGCGGCCCGAGGCCCGAGCCCGTGCAGGCCCCGCCGGCGACGGGGTTGGAGGAGGTCACGAAGGGATAGGTCCCGTGGTCGAGGTCGAGGAAGGTGGCCTGGGCCCCCTCCAGCAGCACCTGGCGCTCCCGGTCCAGGGCATCGTGGATCATGCCGACGGTGTCGCCGACCATGGGCTCGATCCGCGGCGCGTACTCCCCGAGGTAGCGGTCCGCGATCTCCCCGGCGTCGAGAGGCAGGCGGTTGTACACCTTGGCCAGGACCGCGTTCTTCTCCTTCAGCGCGACGTCGAGCTTCTGGCGGAAGATCTTGGGGTCGAAGAGGTCCTGGACCCGGAGGCCGACGCGCGTCGCCTTGTCCGCGTAGGCGGGGCCGATGCCGCGCTTGGTGGTGCCGAGGGCGTTCTTGCCCAAGAAGCGCTCCGTCACCCGGTCCAGCTCCTGGTGGTACGGCATGATCAGGTGGGCGTTGCCGCTGACGACCAGCCGGCTGGTGTCGACACCCTTGGCGGCCAGGCTGTCGAGCTCATCGAGGAGGACGGCCGGGTCCACCACCACGCCGTTGCCGATCATCGGCGTGATGTGGTCGTAGAGGATGCCGCTCGGCACCAGCTGGAGGGCGAAGGCCTCGCCGTTGACCACGATGCGGTGGCCGGCATTGTGGCCACCCTGATAGCGGACCACCAGATCCATTTCGCGGGCGAGGAGGTCGGTCAGCTTGCCCTTCCCCTCGTCGCCCCACTGGGTCCCGACCACAACGGTTGCGGGCACGCACCTCTCCGTTCGCTCTGTCGCTCGGATTACGCACCAGTGTATCCCTCCCCGAAAAAGGGGGCGGCAAATGGAGTGTTTCGACCCCTGGCCAGACGGGGTATCTCCCGCTCAGGGCAGGGGTGGGCCGTCCGGAGCTTCCGGATCGTCCCGGCGGGGCCCAGGGAGGTCAGGCAGATGACCAACGAGTTGCGCAATCAGCGGGTGGCCTTCGTCGTGGCGAACGAGGGAATCGAGGAGATCGAGCTCCTCCGTCCGTGGCGGGCGGTGGTCAATGCCGGCGGCACGGCGGTGCTGGTGGCACCCAAGCCCGGAATGGTCGAGACGATGCGCCATCTGGACCGGGCCGACCTCTTCCCGGTCGACCAGATCACCGACGGGGCCGACGCCGCCGATTACGACGCCGTGGTCCTGCCGGGAGGTGTGGCCAACCCCGACCACCTCCGGACCGACGCCGCGGCCGTGGACTTCCTCATGGCCATGTTCGAAGCGGGCAAGCCGGTGGCCGCCATCTGCCACGGCCCGTGGACCCTCATTGAGGGGGATCTGGTGGCGGGGCGCACGCTGACCTCGTGGCCGAGCCTGCAGACGGACCTGCGCAACGCCGGCGCCTACTGGGTCGACCGCGACGTGGTGGTCTGCCGCCTGGGCATCAACACCCTGGTCACCTCCCGCGGTCCCGAGGACCTGGACGCCTTCTGCCGCGAGTCCGTGGCGGCCTTCGCGCCGACGGGCGTGCTCGTCTAGACCCTCCGGGTCAGAATCCGGTGGCGGCGACGATGGGCCCGTTGAGGTGGGTCCCGGTCATCCCTCCGTCGTTCGGCGCGTCGCCGAAGTTGTAGACGGCGCCGAGGGCGGACGAGACCCAGTACCCCGCGCCGTCGGACGTCGAGAAGATGGACGACGCCGGGTCGAGGAAGTTGAACAGGCTGGTGGCCGGCGCGCCGTCACTCGGCGCATCGCCGTAGGCGAAGACCTCGCCGTCACCGAGGACGATGAGGTAGCCCAGCCCGTCCGGCGTCGGCACGGCCGCGGTCACCGTGCCATGGCCGGGCGATCCGAAGTAGGGGGCGTCGCCGAAGGTGTAGACGTTCCCCGTCGAGGTGACGAGCCAGTAGCCGCCCCCGGTGGCGTCCGGCATGACGGCGACGGCCGAGCCGGAGCAGCCGCCGATGCTGTGGCACGACCCGGCGAAATACGCGTCCCCGAAGGCGAAGACCCCGCCGTCGGAGGCCACCATGAAGTACCCGCCGTCGTCGATGGAGGGCACCATGCCCACAATGGGCGCGTTGAGGCTGTTCGGGAGCCCGGAGCCGGCGGGATGCAGCCCCAGACCGGGCACGGACCCGTAGTACTGGGTGTTGCCGTAGGCGAAGACCCCGCCGTCGGAGGCGTCGAGCCAGTAGCCGCCGTGGTTCGCTGTCGGCACGATCCCGACGATCGGTCGTTGCAGATGCAAGGCCCCGGTGGAGCCGTAGAACTGGGCCCCGCCGAAGGAGAAGATCCCGCCGTCGGACCCGACGAGCCAGTACCCGCGCGGGCTCGGCAGGTAGGTGTCGGTGAAGGTGGCCATCACCGGGAGTCGGCTGCGTCGTCGGCCCCGCCGACGCGATGACGTTGCCGCTCTCGTCGACCATGTCGATCGAAGTCAGGTTCGCGTTGCTGCCACCGGTGTACGTCATGTCGGTGAACGTGGTCGACCCGAAGTTGGCCAGCGCCGGCTGCGGCGAGCCCACGGCCGTGGGCAGCTCTTCGATCCACTCGGCCGAGACGGCGGGTCCGGTATAGGTCACTTGGGGCAGCCCGCTGTTCGCCCCGCTCGTCACGTCCGTGATCGACACCGTCCAGCTGTCCCCCGAGACCCGCGAGATGTCAGCCTGCATGGTGTCGCCGGGCGATACCAGGCCGATCTCCTGGGGAGGCGCTGGGTAGAGCTCGTACCAGGCGTAGTACGCCGTGGAGCCGTTGCCGGCCACCTGCGCCGTACCGGTCTGGATGATGGAGTCGGGCGAGCCCGGGCCGCCGTCGATCCCGATCCACGAGGCCGACGCGCTCTCGTACGACGTGGGCTGCACGGTCGGGACGGTCCACGTACCCGTGATGCCGTTGAAGGTCAGGCCGGTGGCGATCTGGCCGGACCAGTTGGTGGACTCCTGCCGCGTAGGACTGGCCGGCCACGTGGGGCTTCAACGGCGTCACGAAGTGACCGGGGTTGGTGTGGATCTGCGGCACGGACGCCGACGCGTCGTGGCCCACCGGCGCGAAGGCAACGTGCGGCGATGCGTTCTGCGCCCCGGCGGCCGACGCCCCCATGACGAGACCGACGGCGACGAGCGCCAGCGCGCTCAGCCACCGCCACGTGCGAAAGGACCCTGGCAAATCGTCCGCCTCCCCAGTTCTCAGCGAGCGTGGAATCAGAGGGATTCTACGCACCCGCATGTGGAGGGACAGGGCCGGACGCCCGCGCTTGCGCTCGAATTGTCCGGACGCAATCGCCGTGTGGGCACGCAATCGACGACGAAGCGCAACGCGAGAACCCGACCGGTGCGCTGCGAGCCGCGCTGGCCACGCCGCGGCGCACTCAGCTCAGGTTCAGCGCAGCACGATCCGATCGTCGTCCACCGCGACCGTCACCGTCGCCCCGTCGAGGTACTGCCCCTCCAGCAGGGCCAGGGCCAACGGATCCTCGATCGAGCGCTGCAGCACCCGGCGCAATGGCCGCGCGCCGTAGTCGGGGTCGTAGCCCGCACGGGCCAGCCACTGCTCCGCTTCCGGCGTGACCACCAGGGAGAGCCGGCGCTCGGCCAGGCGCGACCGCAGCCGGCCCAGCTGAATTCCGACGATCACCGCCAGGTCGTCCTCGCTCAACGGCTTGAAGCGCACAATCTCGTCGATCCGGTTGATGAACTCCGGCTTGAAGTAGTCCGCCGGCTCGCCCTTGAGGTTCGACGTCATGATGAGCACGGTGTTGGTGAAGTCCACCGTCCGTCCCTGCCCGTCGGTCAGGCGCCCGTCCTCGAGCACCTGCAGCAGAATGTTGAAGACGTCCGGGTGTGCCTTCTCCAGCTCGTCGAGCAGCACCACCGAGTAGGGACGCCGGCGCACGGCCTCGGTGAGCTGCCCGCCCTCGTCGTAGCCGACGTAGCCGGGGGGCGCGCCCACGAGGCGCGACACGGCGTGCTTCTCCATGTACTCGCTCATGTCGATGCGGATCATCGCCCGCTCGTCGTCGAAGAGGTACTCGGCCAGCGCCCGCGCCAGCTCGGTCTTGCCCACCCCGGTCGGCCCGAGGAAGAGGAAGGACCCGATGGGCCGGTTGGGATCGCTCAGCCCGGCCCGGCTGCGGCGGATGGCGTTGGCCACGGCGGAGACCGCCTCGTCCTGCCCCACCACGCGCTCGTGCAGAGTGGACTCGAGTCGCACCAGCTTCTGCACCTCGCCCTCCATGAGGCGCGAGACCGGCACGCCGGTCCAGCGGCTCACCACCTCGGCGATGTCCTCGGCGTCGACCTCCTCCTTCAAGAAGCGCGAGCCCGTCTGCAGCTTGGCCAGCTCCTCGGAGGCCTCCGCGATGCGGCGCTCCAGCTCGGGCAGTTCGCCGTAGCGGATGGCGGCGGCTCCGGCGAGGTCGGCATCGCGCTCCAGGCGCGCCGCCTCCTCCTCCTTGGAGGCCTTCAACTCCTGCAGCTGGCTCACGGCGTCGAGTGAGCTCTTCTCCTGCTGCCAGTGCGCCGCCATGGAGTCGCGCTGCTCGGTCATCTCGGCCAGCTCACGCTCCAGGCGCTCGAGGCGCTCCTTGGAGGCCTCGTCCGTCTCCTTCTGGAGCGCCAGCCTCTCGATCTCGAGCTGGCGGATGCGCCGCGAAATCTGGTCGAGCTCGGTCGGCATGGAGTCGATCTCAATGCGGAGCTTGGACGACGCCTCGTCGATCAGGTCGATGGCCTTGTCGGGCAGGAAGCGCCCGGTGACGTAGCGGTCCGACAGCACCGCCGCCGCCACCAGTGCCGCGTCCTGGATCCGCACCTTGTGGTGCGCCATGTAGCGCTCCGACAGCCCGCGCAGAATGGCGATGGTGTCCTCCACCGAGGGCTCGCCCACGAACACGGGCTGGAAGCGGCGCTCCAGGGCGGCGTCCTTCTCAATGGAGGTGCGGTACTCGTCCAGCGTGGTGGCACCGATGAGCCGCAGCTCGCCCCGGGCCAGCATGGGCTTGATCATCTGGCCCGCGTCCATGGCCCCTTCGGCCGCACCCGCACCGACAATGGTGTGCAACTCGTCAATGAACGTGACGATCTCGCCCTCGGCGTCGGTGATCTCCTTGAGCACCGCCTTGAGGCGCTCCTCGAACTCGCCCCGGTACTTGGCCCCGGCCACCATGGAGCCCAGGTCGAGCGCGATCACACGCTTGCCCTTGAGGCCCTCGGGCACGTCGCCCTCAATGATGCGGTTGGCCAGTCCCTCGACGATGGCCGTCTTGCCGACGCCGGGCTCACCGATGAGCACGGGATTGTTCTTGGTCCGGCGCGACAGCACCTGGATCACCCGGCGGATCTCCTCGTCCCGGCCGATGACGGGGTCGAGCTTGCCCTCGCGGGCCGCCTCCGTCAGGTCGCGCCCGTACTTGGCCAAAGCCTGATAGGTCTGCTCGGGGTCGGGCGTCGTGACGCGGTGGTTCCCCCGCACGGTCCGCAGGGCCGCCAGCAGCGCGTCCTTGGTCACGCCGATCTGGTCCGCCAGCGCCAGCACCAGGTGCTCCACCGACACGTAGTCGTCGCCGAGGTCGCGGCGGTTCTGGTCCGCCGCCTCCAGCACGGCCCGGGCGTCGCGCGACAGCCCGGGCTCGGCACCGCCCTCGGCCCGCGGCAGGCGCGACAGCTGCTCGTGCACCTTGCCCGCCAGCACGTCGGGGTCCACCCCGACCTGGCTCAGCAGCGGGCGCGTCATGGTGTCCTGCTGCTGCAGCAGGGCGTCGAGCAGGTGGGCCGGCGTCAGCTCGGGGTGGTTCGACGATGCGGCGTGGCCGGTCGCCGCGCTGAAAGCGGCCTTCGTGTTGTTCGTCCAGCGTTCTGGGTCTATCGGCACCGGCTCGCCTCTCTCATGTCGTGCCTCGTGGTCTGCAAGTTCGTGTTCGCGTCCTTCGTCGTGTCCGATGTGCGTCTGCGGAGCAACGCCGCGCTAGGTGCCGGTCCGGCGCCGGAAGGGCGCGGGCGACTGGCGCAGCGGCACCAGGTCGCGCCGGTACTGGCGGTGCGTCGCCGCCACGGCGTCGAGGGCCTGGGCTCGCACCTGCACCAGCTCCTCGCGCAACCGGGCCAGCTCGGACTCCAGCTGCAGCACCCGGCGCACCCCTTCGAGGTTGAGTCCGGTCGCCGTCAGCTCCTGAATGTGACGCAGGCGCTCCAGGTCGCGCTCGGAGAAGCGCCGGCTGCCGCCGCTCGTACGCGACGGGTCGAGCAGGCCCTTGCGCTCGTAGATGCGCAGCGTCTGGGGATGCATCCCCGTCAGCTCGGCCGCCACCGAGATCACATAGACCGCCTGGTTGGCGTCGCGGTCCGCCATCACCTCATCACCCCACTCCCAGCACGCTCGTGCATCGCCATCGCCATCACCTCGTCATCGCCATCGTCATCACCCGTCCACCGCGATCCGCGGCGCCGGCTCCGTCACCGCCGCCAGCGACTCGACCGCCGCCTTCTGCTCGTCCGTGAGCTCCGTCGGGACCACCACCTCGATCTTGACCAGCAGGTCGCCCGCCTTCTTGGCGTTGCGACCCGAACCGGCCGGCACCCCGCGGCCGCGCACGCGCAGGACCTTGCCCGAGGGCGTCCCCGCCGGCACCTTGAGCGTCACCTTGCCGTCGAGCGTGGGCACCGTGATCGTCGTGCCCAGCGCCGCCTCCGGGAAGGTGATCGGCACCGTGATGGTCAGGTTGCGCCCGCTGCGCCCGAAGACCTCGTGGCGGGCCACGTGCACGACCACGTAGAGGTCGCCGGGAGGCGCCATGCCCTGGCCGGGCGCGCCCCGTCCCTTGACCCTGATGCGCTGGCCGCCCTCGACCCCGGCCGGGATGCGGACCTTGACCGAGCGCACCTTGTGCTCGGTGCCCGACCCGTGGCACACCGGGCACGGGGTGTCGAACAGCGTCCCCCGGCCCATGCAGTCCGGGCAGACCGTGCTGAGGGAGAACAGTCCCTGGTTGTCGTTGAGGCTCCCGGACCCCCCGCAACGCGGGCAGGTGTGCGTCGAGGTGCCCGGCGCCGCTCCGCTGCCGCGGCAGTTCGAACAGCGCACCTCCTGGGGCACGTTGACCGACGTCGTGACACCGTGCACCGCGTCCTGGAAGGAGAGGTGGAGCTGCGCCTCCATGTCGGCCCCGCGTTGGGGGCCGCGCTGGGTCGGGCGCGTGCGGCCGGCGCCGCCGCCGAAGAGACCCCCGAAGAGGTCGCCCAGGTCGCCCATGTCCTCCATGCGGAAGGTGCCCCCGCCCGGCGCGCCGAAGCCGCCGACCGGCCCGTGCGAGCGGACCTCGTCGTACTCCTTGCGCTTCTCTGCGTCACCGATGACGTCGTAGGCGGCGCTGATCTCCTTGAAGCGCTCCTCCGAGCCGGGGTTGGTGTCGGGATGGTTCTCCTTCGCCAGCTTGCGGTAGGCGCGCGTGATCTCCTTGTCCGACGCCGTCGGCACGACGCCGAGCACCTTGTAGTAGTCCTTCTCGAACCATTCACGCTGTGCTGCCATGGGTCAGCTCACCCCCGCACGCGAACCATGGCGGGACGCAGCACCTGCCCCTTCCAGCGGTAGCCGGATCGCAGCACCTCGTCCACCAGGGTCTCGCCGCCGGAGCCACCGTCGCCGTCGGCGTGCGCGACGCCGTCGTGCACCGAGGGGTCGAAGGGGACCTCGGGCTGGTCGACCCGCTCGAGGCCTTCCCTCGAGAGGATGTCCAGCAACATCGCCCGCGACGCGTGCAACGCCTTGGCGCCCTCGCTCACGTCCATCGACTCCTTCAGGTGGTTCTCGGCCAGGTCGAGCGCGTCGAGCACGGGCAGCAGCTTGTCCACCAGGTGCTGCGAGGCGCGCGCCGCCTGCTCCTCCTGCTGGCGCGCAATCCGCTTGCGGTAGTTCTCGAAGTCGGCCTGGGTGCGCTGGAGCGCGAGCAGGTACTCGTCCCGCTCGCGCGCCAGCACCTCTTTCGGGTCGGCCTGCTCGGCCGGCGCCGCGGGCGCGGCGGCCTGAGCCGCCGAGCCGTCGACCTCGCCCGGTGCGCCCGCGTCCTCAGAGGAGGCAGGCTCCTCCCCGGACAGGGCCTCGTCGCCGAAGCTCATTGCTCATCGACGATCTCGGCGTCGACGACATCGTCGTCGGACGCACTCTCGCCGGAGCCGTCGCCACCGGGGGCACCGTCGCCACCGAACCCGGCGTCACCGCCGGCCGAAGCCGAGGCGGACGCCTGCTCGTAGAGGCGCTGGCTGAAGCTCTGCGACACGCCGACCAGCTTCTCGGTGGAGTCCTTGATGGCCTCCACGCTCGTGCCGGCGAGCGCATCCTTGACGTCCTTGAGAGCGGACTCGACGTCCTCCTTCTCGGAGCCCTCGAACTTCTCGCCCTGGTCCTTGAGCAGCTTCTCGGTCTGGTACACCAGCGTGTCGGCGCTGTTGCGCACCTCGGCCTCCTCGCGGCGGTTCCGGTCGTCCTCGGCGTGTGCCTCGGCGTCGCGGACCATGCGCTCGATGTCGTCCTTGGCCAGTGAGGACTGGCCCGTGATCGTCATCGACTGCTCCTTGCCCGTGGCCTTGTCCTGGGCCGACACGTGGACGATCCCGTTGGCGTCGATGTCGAACGTGACCTCGATCTGCGGGATGCCGCGTGGTGCCGGGGGCAGGTCCACCAGCTGGAACTTGCCGAGCGTCTTGTTGTACATCGCCATCTCGCGCTCACCCTGGAGCACGTGGATCTCGACCGACGGCTGGTTGTCCTCGGCCGTGGTGAAGATCTCAGACCGCTTGGTCGGGATGGTGGTGTTCCGCTCAATGAGCTTGTGCATGACCTGGCCCTTGGTCTCGATACCGAGCGACAGGGGCGTGACGTCGAGCAAGAGGACGTCCTTGACCTCGCCCTTGAGGACGCCGGCCTGCACGGCGGCGCCGATGGCCACGACCTCGTCGGGGTTGACGCCCTTGTGGGGCTCCTTGCCCGTCAGGCTCTGCACCAACTCCTGGACCGCCGGGATGCGCGTCGACCCGCCGACCATGACCACGTGGTCGATGTCGGAGGTCTTCAGGCCGGCGTCCTTGATGGCGGCGTCGAACGGCCCGCGGCAGGCCTCGACCAGGTCGGCCGTGAGCTCGTTGAACTTCGCCCGCGTCAGCTTGAGGTCGAGGTGCTTGGGACCGTCGGAGGTGGCGGTGATGAACGGCAGGTTGATCTGGGTGTCCTGCACGGAGGACAGCTCGATCTTGGCCTTCTCGGCCGCCTCCTTGAGGCGCTGCATGGCCATCTTGTCCTGCGACAGGTCGACGCCCTCGGTGTTCTTGAACTCGGTCACGAGCCACTCGATGACCTTGTCGTCCCAGTCGTCCCCGCCGAGCTTGGTGTTGCCCGAGGTGGACTTGACCTCGAAGACGCCCTCGCCGATGTCGAGGACCGAGACGTCGAACGTCCCGCCCCCGAGGTCGAAGACGAGGACGGTCCGGTCGGAGTCCTCCTTGTCGAGGCCGTAGGCCAGTGCGGCGGCCGTCGGCTCGTTGATGATGCGGAGCACCTCGAGCCCGGCGATCGACCCGGCCTCCTTGGTGGCCGTCCGCTGCGCGTCGTCGAAGTACGCGGGCACGGTGATGACGGCCTGGGTCACGGTGTCGCCGAGATACGACTCGGCGTCCCTCTTCAGCTTGCCCAGGATGCGGGCCGAGATCTCCTGGGCCGTGTACGGCTTGCCGTCGATGTCGACGGTCCAGCTCGTGCCCATGTGGCGCTTCACCGAGCGGATGGTCCGGTCGGGGTTGGTGATGGCCTGGCGCTTGGCCACCTCACCGACGAGCACCTCGCCCGTCTTGGAGAAGCCCACGACAGAAGGAGTGGTCCGGCCACCCTCCGCGTTCGGGATCACGACGGGCTCGCCCGCCTCCAACACGCTGACCACCGAGTTGGTGGTTCCCAGGTCGATTCCTACGGCCTTGGCCATTTCTGCAGTTCCTTCCGCTTGTCGTCTGCCGGTTCCGTCCGGCGCCTCTGTTCAATTCGCTGCTGGGTCGCTGATTGCTGTTGTCCAGTGTAGCAAAGTTGAGTGCTCTATTGTCAAGATTCTTGAGGCAATGTCTGCCACGCCGGTTTCCAGCCCGATGAGCTGGTGGTTTCCATCCTCCCGCCGGACCCACCTACGCTGGGGGCGTGCTCGATCTGGTCCTGATCCGTCACGGGCAGTCCACCTGGAACGCCGAGAACCTCTTCACGGGGTGGGTCGACGTCGACCTGACCCCGGCCGGGGAGGCCGAGGCCCGGGCCGGCGGGGAGCTGCTGGCCGCCACGGACGACCTGGACCTGCGCATCCTCCACACCTCCGTCCTGACCAGGGCCATCCGGACCGCCGAGCTGGCCCTGGCCGCCGCCGGCCGCTCCTGGCTCCCCGTGCGTCGCGACTGGCGCCTCAACGAGCGTCACTACGGGGACCTCCAGGGCAAGAACAAGGCCGCCATCAAGCAGGAGTTCGGCGCCGAGCAGCTCCAGCTCTGGCGGCGCAGCTACGACACCCCGCCCCCGCCCCTCTCGCCCGACAACCCCTACGACGTGGCCGCCGACCCCCGCTACCGCGACCTCGACCCCGCCGACCTCCCCCGCACCGAATGCCTCAAGGACGTGGTGGCGCGGACCGTGCCCTACTGGGAGTCGGCCATCGTGCCCGACCTGCGCGCCGCTGCCACCCGGGGTGGCGCCGTGCTCGTGGCGGCCCACGGCAACTCCATCCGCGCCCTGCGCAAGCACCTGCAGGACATCGCCGACGACGAGATCGCCGAGCTCGAGGTCCCCACCGGCATCCCCTTTCGCATGCAGCTCGACGACGGCCTCGTCGTGCGGTCGGCCGAGTACCTGGGCGACCCCGAAGCGGCTGCCGCGGCGGCCGCCGCCGTGGCCCGCCAGGCCGACCAGCCTCCCGCCTGACCTCCGCCCGGCCTCTTATCCGGTCGCTGCCGCCCTATCCCCGCTCCCCGTCCTGTCCCTCCCCGTAAAGGCGGGGTAGGCAACGCCCAGATCGAGATGCTGTTGCGCCGGACGCTGTGTGCGGGCAGGACTGAAACCTGCCCCAGACAGCGGCAGGCCGGGGCACCTCGCCGCGCCCCGGCCTGACCGACCGTCTACAGGAACTGCCGCGTCTACAACGCGTCAGGCCCGCGCTCTCCGGTGCGCACGCGCACCACGGCTTCGACTGGGAGTACCCAGACCTTGCCGTCACCGATTTTGCCGGTGGACGCCGAGGACACGATGGCGTCGACCACCTCGTCCGTCTGGGCGTCGTCCACCAGCACCTCGACACGGATCTTGGGGACGAAGTCCACCTCGTACTCCGCACCGCGGTACACCTCGGTGTGCCCCCGCTGGCGCCCGAAGCCCTGGGCCTCGGTCAGGGTCATGCCCTGCACCCCGAGGTTCTTCAGGGTCTCCTTGACGTCGTCGAGCTTGAACGGCTTGAGGACTGCCACGATCAGCTTCATTTGATGATCTCCTTTCGTCCTGTCTGACCGGGCCTAGGAACCGCCGCCGGTATCGGTACCGGGCACCGGATAATCCTCCGCGGCCGCCGCCGCCGGGCTCCCTCCTTGGTCCAGTCCGGCCATCGCGAAGGCCCCACCGGTACGGGTCGCCAGAGTCTCTTCTGGGAAGGCCTCCTCGCCGTGGATGGCGAGGTCGCCGACTTCGAGGATCTCGTCCTTGTAACGGGCGCCCCTGAGGACCCAGCCGATGATCTTCATCAGGATGAAGGTGACCAGCGCCGACCACAGGATGACCCAGACGGCCGCTCTGAACTGTTCCCAGAGCTGGTGCGCCGAGCCCGTGTACATCAAACCGTTGACACCGAAGGGCACACAGCTCCCCTTGGACGTCAGGTAGGTGGCCTGGGTCGTGGCGATGACCTGCCCGGAGCCGGAGAGGTGCCCGCACCCGTACTCGATCATGTTCGGATCTCCGAAGATGCCGAGCAGCAGGCCGCCGGTCAGACCGGCGATGCCGTGGGTGTAGATGACACCCAGGGCGTCGTCGACCTTGGAGAAGGGACGCACCTTGGACAAGAAGTTCCAGGCGACCCAGACCACCACCGTGGCGATGGCCCCGACGTAAATGGCGCCGAGTCCGTTGACCCAGCCGGCGCACGGCGTGATCCCGACCAGTCCGCAGATCATGCCGTTGACACCACCCAGGAAGGTGGGCTTCTTCTCCTTGGAGAGCCAGGCGTCCAGTGCGATCCAGACCAGGACGCCGGTGGCCGTCGCCAGGTTCGTGTTGACCACCGCGGCGGCCGCGCTGGCCCCGGCGTAGTACGGGTCACCACCGTTGAACCCGTTCCAGCCCAACCACAGGATGCCGGCGCCGACGGCCGCCATCACGAGGTTGTTGGGCAAGGCGTGCTGCCTATCTCGCAGGAGTCTCGGCCCCAGGACCCAGGCGGCCACGAAGCCGGACACTCCGGCCGACATGTGGATGACGTAGCCACCCGAGAAGTCGAGGGCACCCTCCTGGGCGAAGTAGCCGCCGCCCCAGAGCAGGAAGGCGTCCACGGTGTAGACGCAGGTCGACCACAGCGGGACCAGCAGGCACCAGGCGCTGAACTTGATCCGGCCGAGCACGCTGCCCATGAACAGCAGCGGCGTGATGGCCGCGAACACGAACTGGAAGTAGGCCAGTGACGAGGTCGGGAAGTGGAACGGGATGATCGTGTTGGCCGCAGAACTGGCTTGCGCCTGTTCACCGAACGCACTGGTGATCGGACCCGGTTTCCCGAGGAAGTTCTCGAAGAAGTGCGTCAAGGTGCCGGTCGTTCCCGCGTTCTGCGTCTGCGTCACCACCCCGTTGACGAGATGGACACCGCCGCCGATCGACGTGTCGCCGAAGCCGAGCTTGTACTCCCACAAGAACCACGCCACCATCACCAGAGAGAATCCGGCAAACATCATGGCGAGGACGTTCACGGCCCACTTCTTGGGCACGAGAGACGCGTAGAGCACTGCCAGGCCAGGGAGGCTCATCAGGCCGACGAAGGTGGCCGCTGTTATCTGCCACGTGTTGTCAGCCGGATTGAGCCAACTGGGATACGGAACGTACGAAGCCGCTCCTATCAGGTGGATCACTCAAGCTCTCCTAACTGTCATCCGCCCCAGCGCCCCGCTCTGCGGCCAGAGCGTGATTGAACACCGGGTACGGCATTGCCTCCGACGGTTCTCCCCGCCGGGAGACACAATGCAGGTCAGGAGTTTCCGCATCGTCACGCGTGTGTTTCGGGCTTGTTAATCCACCGGGACGGCTCTCAGATCGGTTCAAGCGGGGGTGATTCGTGCCGAAGGGTCGGGCGGCGGACCCCACTACGATCCTCCCGATCGTGATGACCACCGAACCTCCAGTGCCCGGGGTCGGCGACCTCCGGGGGGCCACCGGCGACGCCGAGCCCGACGATCGCGTCGGCCAGCTCCGTGGCGCCGGCGTGTCGGTGAACCGCCGGCGCATCGGCCAGGTGGGGATCGGGATCGTGCTGGCGACGTTGGCCGTCCTCGCGATCGTCTTCACCATTGTCGGGGTGCATACGAACCAGCAGGACGACCGTCTCCACGACGACGGCGTCCCGGTCAGCTTCACCGTGACGGGCTGCCTCGGCCTGCTCGGTGGCAGCGGGAGCAACGCGGCCGGGTACTCGTGCCGCGGGACGTACACGCTCGAGGGGCACCGCTACGCCGTCGCGCTCCCTGGAAACTCGTTCCACCGCCCCGGGTCGACGGTTCGGGCCATTGCGGTCCCCGGCGATCCCGCACTGGTGTCGCCCGCTTCCATTGTGGCCACCGAGCACTCGTCGGCCGGCGTCTTCGTGTTGCCGGCGGTCCTGGCCGTGGTGCTGCTTGCGCTCGTGGTGCTGTTGCTGGTGCTGCACCGGCGACGTGCCGCGGAGCCGGCGGAGACCCCGCACGCCTCGTAGCGCCCGGCGGCGATCACGCGCCGTTCAGGACGGCGGCGTGTAGCGCTTGTTGCGGCGGGGACGCGGCGCGGCGGGGCTCGCGCTCCCCTTGGGCTTCGGCCGCGGCGCATCGGGACCGGCCGCCACCGCTCGTTTCAGCTCCTGTTGCAGGCGGTAGGCGCGCACCAGGTACCACGCACCGGCCAACAAGAAGGGCGCGGCGAACCCGAAGTACGTGGCGTGGAGTTGGAAGATGGCCAGGCCGTAGAGCGCCAGCGTGATGCCCTGGAAGAGGCGCTTGCGCAGCCACGAGGTGATCAGGACCAGGATCGCCAGGCCGAGCAGGACGTAGGTGAGCTTGTCGTAGACGGCCGTGCTCTGGTTGTGGGTCTTGGCGTAATTGATCGATGCGTTGCTGATGATCAGGCCGACGAACGCCGCCACCGGGGCCGCCACCAGGCCGATCGCCCGCTCCTTGTCGTTGGACCGGGC
This sequence comes from uncultured Acidimicrobiaceae bacterium, assembly GCA_963804055.1. GTDB lineage: Bacteria > Actinomycetota > Acidimicrobiia > Acidimicrobiales > RAAP-2 > Bog-473. The sequence continues at coordinate 109,283 of CAWDOU010000005.1, forward strand.
GATGTCCGCCTCGATCTCCTCGACAGGCCTGATCTCTTCGACTTCCTTCTCTTTCGGGTCGTCGTCGGGGCGCACCATGGCGTACCGGAGGCGCTCCCAGAGCGTCATCTTGGGCGCGCCGTCACCCCCGTTCTCACCGGCGCCTGGAGTCGAAGGCATCGGGGAAGGCTACAACTCCCGGGCGTTGCGCTCTTCGGGCCGACCCGGGTGGGCGGGTGCGCAGGAGCCCCGGGCGGCGGCGCGGAGGCCCGCCGGAACCGGCCCGGCAGCAGCGGGGCGGTCGGCCGCCCGGGGTCATTAGCGTGTCGGGTGCGGGCGCGGGCGCCCGGAAGATCGTGAGGTGCAGAAGGTGAAGCTCGTGGTGGCGGTGGTGAAACCGTTCAAGCTCGACGATGTCAAGGACGTTCTGAAGAACATGGGCGTGGCAGGCATGACCATCACCGAGGCACAGGGGTTCGGGCGACAGCGCGGCCACACGGAGAATTACCGGGGAGCCGAGTACCGGGTCGACTTCGTGCCCAAGGTCCGCATCGAGGTCCTCGTCGACGACCAACGAGCCGAGGCCGTGGTCGATGCCATCGTCTCGTCCGCCGCCACCGGCAAGATCGGCGACGGCAAGGTCTGGGTCGTGCCCGCGGAGACCGTGGTCCGGGTGCGGACGGGCGAGCGCGGGGCCGAAGCCGTCTGACCACGTCCCCGGTGGGACGGGCCCCACGAACCAGCATCCGAGAAGGGCCAGGGCTACTGTTTGCGCCATGAGCGGCGACCACTTCGACCTGTCCAAGATCTGGCTGTTCTCCACCTCGTCGGCCAAGGACCTGCGCACCATCAAGCGCGCGCTCGAGGAGGTGACGGTGCCCCCCGGCCGGCTGCTGTGCGAGCAGGGCACCATCGGGCGTGAGTTCTTCCTCATCGTCAAGGGTCAGGCCGCCGTGCGGCGCAACAACCGCAAGGTGGCGACACTCGGACCGGGCCAGTACTTCGGCGAGATGGCGCTGCTCGACCGCAGACCGCGGTCGGCGTCGGTGATCTCGGAGACCGACATGACGCTCCTCGTCCTCGGGCAGCGTCAGTTCAATGGCGTCCTCGACGCGGTCCCCGCCCTCTCGCGCAAGATGCTGGCCGCCATGGCGACACGCCTGCGCGAAGCCGACGAGAAGGCGATGGCCGCCATTTAGGGGCAGCGACCGAACGAGCGCTGCATCGGCTGTGTCGATGCTGTGAGCAGGTCGTTCGTCCCGAGGTATCCGCGCCTGCGCCAAGAGGCGCTGCGAGACTTCCTGTGTCCACCCCCTCGCCTGGACACAGGAGGTCACGGCCATGAATCTCGATCCCAGGAAGCTCGGTGCAGAATTCCTCGGCACGCTCATACTGGTGCTCGTCGCCGTCGGCGTCGCCACTGAGACGTTCGGCTTCAAGCTCTTCGGGTTGAGCTACGCCGCCGGCGTTGCCGCGACCGCCCTCGCCTTCGGGCTGGTACTGGTCGCCCTCGTCTATGCCATCGGGCCGATCTCGGGCTGCCACGTCAACCCGGCGGTGACGCTGGGCTTCATCGCCTCGGGCCGAATGAAGCTGGCCGAGGGCGTGGCCTACATCGTGGCGCAGGTGGCCGGCGGGATCGCGGGGGCCTACCTCCTCTACTGGATCTTCACCACTTCGCCCCTCTACAAGAAGTCCGTCCAGGGATTGGGCACCGACGGGTACGGCAAGCAGTCCCACCTGTTCGTGAGTCAGGGGGGCGCCTTCCTGGTCGAGGTCGTCCTCACGTCGATCTTCGTCATGGTGGTGCTGTTCGCCACCCACAAGGCCGCCATTCAGGGTGCGGCGGGTGTCGCCATCGGCTTCGGCCTGGTGATCGTGCACCTCATCGGCATTCCGCTGACGGGCACCTCGGTGAACCCGGCCCGGAGCCTCGGGCCGGCCCTCGTGGTAGGCGGCACGGCGCTCAGCCAGGTCTGGCTCTTCCTGATCGCCCCCTTGGTGGGTGCGATCGTGGCGGCGTTGATCCACCTGGTCCTGGCCGACCAGTCCAAGGACGAGGTCGTCGTCTAGCGCCGCACCGGGGCCCTGACGTTCGGCCCTTGACGAGACACCGCCCGCTACGGTCGGTCCATGGAACTGACCGAGGCACTGGCATTCGCTCGCAACCGCACCCAGGGAGTCCTGGCCACCATCCGCGCCAACGGCCGGCCGCAACTGTCCAACATTGCGTACGTCCCCGACGAGGGCGACACGTTCCTGATCTCCGTCACCGACGACCGGGCCAAGACGGCCAACCTCCGGCGCGATCCCCGGGCGTCGCTCTACGTCCTGGGCGACTCCTTCTACCAGTACGTCGTCATTGAGGCGGCGGCCGAGCTCTCACCGGTGGCGTCCGACCCGGGCGACGCCACCGTGGAGGCATTGATCCGGTACTACGAGGCGGCCTCGGGCGCCCATCCGGACTGGGACGAGTACCGCGCGGCGATGATCGCCGACAAGCGGCTGGCCCTCACGCTGCGCCCCGAACGGGCCTACGGGATCCTCGGGGGCTGAGCTCTCGCCGCGCTGCGACGGCCGGCTTGCTCAGACGGGCTGGCTCAGACGGGCTGGCTCAGGCGGGCTGCTCCGCCGGAGCCGGTGCGGCCGGAGCCACCGGGCCCCCGTTGAGCGACTCCTCGACCAGCTGGGAGAGGTCGAGCACACGGACGTCGTCCTGCTTGTCGTTGGCCCGGACGGCGTCGTCGAGCATGATCATGCAGTAGGGGCAGGCCGTCGAGACCACGTCGGCACCGGTGCCGAGCGCCTCGTCCATGCGCTCCATGTTGACCCGCTTGCCGATGTTCTCCTCGAGCCACATGCGGGCGCCGCCGGCGCCGCAGCAGAAGCCCCGCTCCTTGCAGCGCTTCATCTCGATCTGCTCGACACCGGGGATGGCGCTGAGCACAGAACGCGGCTCCTCGATGATCCGGTTGTGACGGCCGAGGTAGCACGGGTCGTGGTAGGTCACCTTGCCGTTGTAGCCAGACCCCGGCGTGAGCTTGCCCGAGCGCACCAGGTGCTCGAGCAGCTCGGCGTGGTGGATCACCTCGTAGTTGCCGCCGAGGGCGGGGTACTCGTTCTTGATGGTGTTGAAGCAGTGCGGGCAGCTGGCGATGATCTTCTTCGCACCGGCCTCGTCGAGGGTGGCGATGTTCATCTTCGTCTGCTCCTGGTACAGGTACTCGTTGCCCAGGCGGCGGACCGGGTCACCGGTGCACGACTCCTTGGGGCCGAGGATGCCGAAGGTGACGCCCGCCCGGTGCAACATGCGCGCCGTGGCCTGCACGCCCTTGCGCGCCCGCTCGTCGAGCGCGCCGGCGCAGCCGACCCAGTAGAGGTACTCGATGTCGTCGGGGATGGCGCCGGTGATGACCGGGATCTCGAAGTCGAGGCTCTGGGTCCACTCGGTGCGCTTGTTCTGCCCGAGGCCCCAGGGGTCTCCCTGGTTCTCGACGTTGCGCAGCATCAACCCGGCCTCGCTCGGGAATTCGGACTCCATGAGCACCTGGTAGCGGCGCATGTCGACGATGGCATCGATGTGCTCGATGTCGACCGGGCATTCGTTGACGCAAGCGCCGCAGGTGGTGCAGGACCACAGGACGTCGGGGTCGATGACGTTGGGCACCAGGGCGGTCTGCTCGCCCTCGCCGCTCAGGAGGGGCGTGGCCGAGGCGAACATGTTGTCCCGCAGGCCCATGATGAGGAGCTTGGGCGAGAGCGGCTTGTCCGTGGTCCAAGCCGGGCAGGCCGACTGGCAGCGCCCGCACTCGGTACAGGTCGAGAAGTCGAGCATCTGCTTCCAGGTGAAATGGCCGATCTCGCCCACGCCGAACACCGTGTCCTCGTCGACGTTCTCCATGTCCATGTCGGGCGTGCTGTACAGCGCGCCGAGTGCCCGGGGCCGCCTGGAGAAGGCGATGTTGATCGGCGCGAAGAAGATGTGCAGGTGCTTCGAGTACGAGACGAAGACGATGAAGCCGGAGATGATGGCGATGTTGAGCAGCAGGAAGACGGTCACCAGCACCGAGTTCGTCCCGGCCCCGAGGGGGGCGAGGAGCTTGGCCACGGTGTGGGAGGCGAAGGCGCCCCAGCCGTAGGGGAACTGCGTGGGGTCCGTGTTGACCTGCGCGCCACGGTAGAGGAGCAGGGTGATCATGACGCCGGCGATCATGAGGAGCGTGATCCAAGCGGCGTCGAGGTGGGACCCGAAGAAGCGTGACTTGCGCTCCAATCGGCTCGGGGCGTTCTTCAGGCGGATGATGGAGAAGGTGACGAGTGCGATCAGGACGGCGACCGTGAAGAAGTCCTCAATGAAGCCGACCCAGTTCCAGGTCCCGATGCCCGGAATGTGGAAGTACTTGTTGAAGAGGTCGCCGTAGGCCTCAATGATGGTGAGCAACAGGATGGTGAAGCCCCACATGGTGAAGAAGTGGGCCAGGCCGGGAACCGTCCACTGCAGGAGCTTGCGCTGGCCCGCCACCTCGACGGTCTCGGCCTCCACCTTGCGGGTGATGGGCCCACGGGCCCTATTGGGGTCCTTCTTCCCGGAGCGGATGAGCCGGGACAGCCAGTGGAAGCGGCGAGCGGCAATGCCGAAGCCGATCACTGTGACAGCAAGACCAATGATGATTCGGACCGGCACGAATGCTCCTCGCCTATCTCAGATCGTCAAACAGGAACGGTGGCGGAGTGCGAGCGCCACCTGGGATTTCGATGCGGCCCAGAGGATAGTGGGGCGGCCCCACCCGGGCGTAGTTGAGCCTGCAGATGGCGCCCTTCTCCTCGCAGGCGACGCCTGTTGGATGCCCGAGCCCGCCAGCCCTGAAACCCAAGCTCCCGGCTGGGCCGGGTCGGGCCGCCAACCTGCTCGCCGGCCTTCATCAGCGATGCGGCCAAGCATCCGCAGGCGGCGGGCGTTTGCCCAGCGTGTAGATTTACCAGGTTCTCGCGGGCGTAGTTCAGAGGCAGAACATCAGCTTCCCAAGCTGAGAACGCGGGTTCGATTCCCGTCGCCCGCTCTCACGCGTGATGTCTCAAGACATCGAGCACCGACGTCTTGGAGATCGTAGACCTGGGCCGATGGGCACTTTTGAGTCAGCCCAAGACAAGGTCGCTCGACTCAGCGAGGGCGAAACCTCGACCACTCGGCACGCAGAGTCGCCCGTTGTTTCTCGTCGAACACAAGTTCCGCGTTGACGACGATCTTGGACTCGGAAACCTTCTCCGGTTCGGCATGCAGTGCCAGGACAGGGCCCAATGGTGTCGGTCGAAGGAACCTCACCTCGAGACCGGCCGTGATGAACGGGACGGGCGCCCCCGGCTCGGCGTGCCAGCCGCGCTGATCGGCCTCCCACATGACGACGGCGGCTGTGTGACAGTCCAGGACCGTCGTGATGATCCCACCGTTGAGGAAGCCGAACCCGTTGTCGTGTTCGGGACGCGGGGTGAATGTCGCCACTGTGCGGTCACCGTCGCGATAGCTACGGAGATGGAATCCATCCGGGTTCGCGTGTCCACACCCGAAGCAGGTGAGGTCAGGAAACAGGGTCTCCTGGATGCTCAGTTGGGATTTGGGTGAAGTCATCTCCGCCCCCCTCCTTGCTCGACGATACGAGGGATTGAAGTTATGTCCTTGCTGGACAGCCGACTCTCGACAGCTGATCGGGCTCGGCCGATCACGGCCAGATCGTCGTGAAGAACGCTCACAATGTTCGTTCCAGCCAGGATCACACCGAGCTCAAAGGCGAGCTGTTGGGGATCCGTGTCAATGGGCAGCTCGCCTCGATCAACGGCGACGCTGGCTTCGCGTCCGAGCAAGTCGCGCCACTGCTGTTGGATGCGAGCGACCTCGTCATGGACGCGTCCGGGGCGACCGCCAACCTCGGCGGAGGCAGAAACGAAGAAGCAGCCGCCCGGGAAGACGCGCCGCTCAACGTAGGAGAGGTAGCCCTCACAGAGAGCGAGCAAGCGGTGGCGCCCGGGCTCAGTTGCATCCAACGCCGGTCCCACGACCTCAACGATGAAGCTGTCGCGTGCAGCGTTGATGGTCGCCAGCTGGAGTTCCTCCTTGGACCCGAAGAGCGCATAGACACTGCTCTTGGCGATGCCGGTGGCGTCGGCCAACCGTCCGATCGAGATCCCTTCGATTCCCTCGATCGTTGCTAGCTGCGCTGCCTGTTCCACGACGCGGGCGCGCGAGCGGTCTCCCGGAGCCCGGGACTGCTTCTTCGGCGTCTCCTCCTCGGCCATCGGGACTCCTGACTCGACCAACGCCATTGCATCTTAAACGGACGATCGTCTAGTCTCCTTATACGATCGTACGTCTAAGGAGATCCGATGTCGACGAACAGAGCGGACTGGGAAGAAGCTGGGAGGGGTTGGGGGGCACGAGCCGCGGAGTGGGCCTACTTGTGGGAACCGTATGCGCTTCCAGCCAATGAGGTGGTCTTCGATCAGCTCGGCGTCCATGGCGGAATGCGCCTCCTGGACATCGCGTGCGGCTCCGGCTTTGCCGCCTCGGTGGCCGCGCGCAGGGGAGCTGAGGTCTCAGGGATCGATGCGTCAGAACAACTGGTCACGATTGCGACAGCGCGGACACCCGGTGGGAGCTTTCGGGCCGGGGACATGTTCGCCCTCCCCTTCCCGGACAACAGCTTCGACCTTGCCACCAGTTTCAACGGGATCTGGAAGGGGTGCGTCGATGCCCTCGCAGAGGCGAGGCGCGTACTGGTGCCTGGTGGCCGCTTGGGCATCACTTTTTGGGGCCGGTTCGAGCGTTTGGGGCTGATGCCCTACTTCCTCAAGGTCATTGAGTTGTCTCCCTCCAGCCACGGCGCGGCTACAGCGGAACAGGGCGACACGCAGAATGTGATGGAGGACATGCTGAACGCTGCGGGATTTGTGGCCTTCGAACGCGGGACAGTGAACGTGGTGAATGAATGGCCCGATACTTCAACTGCCGTTCGAGCGCTCGCGGCGGCTGGGCCGTCGGTACCGGCGATCGAAGCGATCGGCTACGAAGCATTCAGTGAGGCGTTGCGAGAGGTCATCGCGCCGTTGTGCGATCGGGATGTCGGCGTCCGGATCACGTCCGAGTTCGACTGGATTACCGCGACCGTTGGCTGATCCACCGCTCGGCGGCGTGCTGCTCGCCGTCTTGGCTTCCAAGCCTGACCACCTTCGCAACGGCGTGCAACGGCGTGCAACGGGCCGATTCAGACCCATTTCGTGCAACAAGCCACCCCACACAGGGGGCAACATCGAATACCAGCGGTTGAGTGTAAAGGGGGTTGAACTGGACTCTTCCGCTCACTCGCAGGTCAAGGAGACACCCTCGACGTGCTTCCCAAGCTGAGAACGCGGGTTCGATTCCCGTCGCCCGCTCTCACCGTCGCCCGCTCTCTTCTCGTCAGCTTCGACTGAGCGTCAGCCCTGCGCCTGCGCGGCTCGGAGGCGCTCGGCCAGGCTCGCCATTACCTGCAATGCGAAATTGGGCGCCTCGCCGACCAAGAACAGGAACCGGCGCTTGTCGATGACCGCCACCACGCTGTCCTCCACGGCCACTGCGGTGGCGCTGCGCGGCGAGGAGTCGACCATGGCCATCTCGCCGAAGGTGTCGTCGGGTCCGAGGCTGAACGAGTTGCCGTTCGCCATGTGCAGGTCGATACGGCCCGACACGATGCCGAACATCTCTTCGCCAGTGGAGGACTCTTCGAAGATCACCGTTCCGGCTGGAAGCTCCCGTGTCTCCTTGGCGCCCTTAAAGACCCCCATAACCTTCACGGCCACGGCTCGTTCCCCTTTCGCCTGGCAGGCTGGTCGGATGCGCACCGCCTGCCGCGAATCGTAACCCTGGTTGCCCGTTGCCCGCCGCTGTGTGACGGGCCGGTGAACGGGAACCCCGGACTCGATTCTCGTCGCCCGCTCTCTCACAACTCCCCAGGTCGGTGTCCTGCTCCGATACCTGCCGACGCTTTCCGGACCGGCCCTCCACCTGGGCGATACGTGCTCCGGTAGCTATGGGGCTTTCAGCGTGGTCGTTGCGCCCGCCGGATGTGGGGGCCTGCGGAGCGAGTACCGGATGGCGCCGTCGTAGGCGTAGATCGTACTGAGGTGGGCCATCGTGTGTTCCTGGACGGGCTGCTTGACATCGACCGCGTCCCACACCTTGCCGTCCCCCGCGTAGATGCCCGAGTGCGCGAACCCGTCTATGCCGCTGCCGCCCCAGTACACCGCGTCACCGGGCCGCAGAACTGCCATGTCGCCGACGAGAGTCTTGGCCTTTGGGATGATCCTCCCGACGCCCTTGGGCTGACTCCCATCCGACGGCAAGGCGATGCCGGTCGCCTGGTACACGGCGTATTGCACGAGGCTCATGCAATCGAAACCCTTGACCCTTGGGCCGCACCCCGCCTCGTTCACGTTGCCATGACTGGGGCCATGGATCCCTCCGCCACCGTCGCAGTACGGAACACCCGCCTCGGAAGCAGCGAATGCAGCGATCTGTGCTCCCACCGTGGAGGTGGACGCCGCCGCAGGCTGCGTTGCCAACACCACTGAGGCGCTCCCTCCGACCACACCGAGAACGAGAGCCGCAAGGAGGACGGCCCTCGTCGCCGCGGAAGTGATTGCCGAGTGTTTGGCCATGGGGCGCAGGAAAGCCACGGGGACATTATCGACCCAATTCGCTCCATTTGGCGATCGCCCACCGAGTCTGGCGTCTCAGGCCCAGCGGACCACCATCGAACGTGGCTACCTGCCGCTTACCTGCGATCTCTCCAAGCCCTCATCCGGCACCGAAGTACGGCGCACCGAAGCTGAAAATTCCTCCGTCGCTGGCAACAAGCCAATACCCTCCCGTGGCCGGGTCTGCCGCCATACCGACGACCGGTGCGTTGAGGCTTGTCCCGCCCATGGACCCTAAGAAACCGGCCGTTCCCTCGCTGAAGATCCCGCCATCGGACGCGACGAACCAGTAGCCCTCGCCGTTGGCGAGGGACGCCATGCCGTTGACGGGCTTGCTGAGCCGGATGGAGCCCGTGCTACCCAGGAAGGGGGCATTGAACGAGAAGATCCCTCCGTCGGTGGCCACGAGCCAATAGCCCCCCGTGGCCTGATCGACGCTCATTCCCACGATCGGCTGATTCAAGTGCCTGCCGCCCATGGAGCCTTCAAACGTTGCATCACCGAAGGCGAAGATCCCCCCGTCGCTGGCAACAAGCCAGTATCCGTGGCCGTCGGGAGTGGGGGCCATGTCCACCACTGGGGCATTGAGGTGGGTGGACCCCATTGAGCCGAGGAACGGCGCATCGCCGAACGCGAAGATGCCACCATCGTTGGCAACGAGCCAGTAGCCGAGGCCGTCCGATGTCGAGACGATGTGAGCGATCGGGGCGTTGAGCGCATGACCGGCCAGGGACCCATAGTTGACTGCCGCTCCATGCGCCGACACCCCACCGGCCGCGTCAGCCAACCAGTAGCCGCTTCCGTTCGGCGTCGACGCGAGTCCGACCACGGGCGTCTGGAGGCCGCCCGACGTGAGCGTCGACGGAGTCCAGTAGCGGATGGCACCGTCATAGGAATAGATGGTGCTCAGGTAGGCCATCGTGTGGGTCTGAACGGGCTGATCGATGGCGACCGCGTCCCACACGTTGCCGTTGCCGGCGTAGATCCCGGAGTGGGCGAAATCGTTCAAGCCAGTCCCGCCCCAGTACACGGCATCACCTGGAAGCAGGCCGGCCATGTCCCCGGCGATGGTGGAGGCCGGGGGGATAACGGTGCCGACCCCCTTGAGTTGGGTTCCGTCCGCCGGTAGAGCGATGCCGGTCGCCTGGTAGACGGCGTATTGCACAAGACTCATGCAGTCGAAACCCTTGACCCCGGGGCCGCAACCCGCCTCATTCACGTTGCCATGACTGGGGCCGGAGATCCCACCACCGCCATCGCAGTAGGGAACGCCCGCCTGGGAGGCGGCAAACGCGACGATTTGATCACCGGTCGTTGCCGCCGATGCCGGCTGCGTTGCGACCGCCAATGACGCTCCTCCTCCCGCCGCGCAGAAGAGGAAGAGGGTCGCGACAAGCCCCAACCTTGAGGAGACGATCTCGACTGGCCTTCTTAGGAGGGATCGCGCAAGGCCCATCTGGCCATTATTGACCCTCGCCACACCGGGCACGAGTCACGTCGAGATCAGGATTTCGGGTTCCGCGCCAGTGCTACTTGAAGGTGATGCTGGCGACTGTTCCCTGTCCCCCGGTATCACCGACGCCAATCACGCAGGTCAGATGTCCCGCCACGCCGCACGACCCGTCGCCGACGGTCCCGGTGGCGACCTTGAATGTGGTCGTGAACGACCCCTTCTTGGATACTTTCAGCGCCTTCGCCACGCTGACGTCACAGTGGGATTCATCAGCCACACTCAGCTGGCCGGTCACAGCAGAGTTGCACTCGTCGAGGAAGAAGGAGTTCTTCTTGCCGTTGGTGGTGACGGGGAGTCCACTGCCGGACACCTTGACGACCTGGTTGTTGGCGAGCCCCTTGGCTGGTGAGACCTTGAGCGAGATCCCCGATGCACCCGCTGGCGCTGCCAGCGCCACGGCGGATGCGAGCGACACGGCAGCGACACCACCCACCACCAGCCCCGCCATTCGACCTCGACCCATTCTCCCACCCCTTTCGCTGAAGTATGACGCCAGTGTCAGTCTTCGGGGGGGCATCATTCCATCCGGGAGCAGGGCAAGCAAGGCATTGCCGCTAGGACCGCCCCGGAGCCGGCCGTGCCTCGCACCCCGGTATCGGACGGAGGTCCCTACAGGTGCCGCGCCAAAAATTCGAGCGAGGGTGGCTCTTGAGACACGAAGAACTCTCCGGTGTGACAGCCCGCCGAGATCTCCACAATCGCATCCTTGGGAAGCGCTTGACCGAGCGCGACCACGCCCGGATGGAACGGATCATGGAGGCCCGATGCGACACGGACCGGCGTGCCGGCGAGCGTCGAGGCATGTGTCACGACGTCATCGGCCGCAAAATCTGTCGAAGAGGCGTAGGCGACCGGATTGACAGCTCGCGCTTGGGAGAAGCTGGTCCACACCGCAGGGCTGATGGCCGCCACGGCTCCGATGAGCTCGGGGTATTTCTCGGCAACGAGGAGCGCCCCGTAACCACCCATGGAAATGCCCATCGTGCCGATCCGGTTTGGCGACCGACCCAGGTTCATACTGCGGCAGAGCGGGATGACCTCGTCGACGATCATCGCCAAGGGATCGTCGCCCGGATGCGGGTTCCAGTAGTCGCGTCCGCCGTCGACCGTGATCAAGGCCACCGGAGGGAGCGGACGGCCTCCGGCCTGCAGGGCGACCGCCTGGGCCGGCGACATTCCGGCTAATGCATTGGCATGATTCCCGCCTTCACCGTGGAGCATGACGATCAGCGGGAGCGCATCTCCGCGCCGGCGACCCGGCGGCCAGGCCACCGTGTAGCCCACGAAGCGCCTCCGTCTTCGCGAGTAGAAGCGGTTGGAGATCGACTCCCCCAGGGTCGAGAAGCGCAGCGGAGGAGCCGAGACGGTGCACGCACCGTCGAGCTGGTCCAGCTCTTGCTGGCCCGGGAGGACACCGTGAACGACGAGTTCGGTTCCGACGAGTCCGGCTGCGATAACTGCGACCAGGCCCCCCGATCCGAGGGCCAGGACCTTCCGCCGGCTCCAGCGTTGCCTCGCCCGCGACGGCGAATAATTGCCCACGCCTTCCCCCAGCGGCCTGGCCTCTCGGCTCGGCTCCTCCATCGACTCGAGCCGCGTTATGGAGTCGCTACAGGGCCCGAGCGGAAGTCGATCATCTGGAGGGCCCGGCCCGCCGTAACCAGTGCAGCGACCATGACGCAGATGCCAACGACGTCGATCGCCCCCACGTGAAACAGGTTCCGTGGCCCGGGACCCCCGTCGACGACCCAGAGACTGGCCCCGATCAGGAAGAGCACCATGACCACGCCGCCCAGCTGAGCAAGGCGCGCTTCGAGCCGGAGCAGGTCGGGCGAGAGGTCGATCTCCCGGAGGAGTCGCACGGCTCCGATGCCGGAGCAGAACAACGTCAAGGGACTGACCACCATCCAGGCGATCTCCGGGGCCGGAAAGGAGAGGAGGCTGGCTGGGTGCACCCAGTACGCAGTCACGAACAGGGTCGCCGACCACGCGAAAGCCGCCACGCCTCCTGGCACAAGACCCTGATGCGCCCACGGGTGCCCACCCGTTCCCGGCCAGCCGTTCGCGAAGTGACGGGCTCCGACGATGAACACGCCGGCGCCGCCAAGAGCCAACCCAAGAGGGCCAAAAAGACGGGTGTTGCTTCGAAGGTCCCTCACCAAGGGCCACGCGATCGGAAGGACTGCGAACGCCCCGAGAGAAAGGAGCGCAAGCACCGAGTACGACATCACGACCATGGCGGCGGAGGTCGCAACCGTATTAGGAGCTGACCACTGCCAACCGATCGTCATCTGCGCCCACATCCCCAGGCCGAACGTCACGAAGATGCCAGCAGCACAGCCGAAGGCGATCAGCGTTCTGCGCGTTCGGTCAGCGGGATCGAGAGTGCTCTGACCGAGTCCGGCATAGGCGGCGCGCGCGACGATCCCGCTCACGGCCACATCGGCCGGCCTCTTGATCGACCGGGGGTGCTCGGCCATGTCGGAGATGAGCAACTCGGCGAACTCGTCGCCGTAGCGCGCTCGCCAGTCCCTCGGATACCACCGCAACAGTCGCTCCGCCCTGCGAGCCCGGGTGCCCGGCACGTTCGTCATGGCACGGCCCACGAGCCGGCCAACCGCCGCAGTCCGAGGTCCGCGATGCGTCGTTGCGTCGCAAGGTGCGCCCGCAATGCAGTCGCACCCAGCATGGTCAGCTGATACGGCCGGCGGCGATCGTCGCTCTTGATCGCCTCAATGAGACCTTGCCCTTCCAGACGGCTGAGAGCTTCATAGAGGGTGCCCGGAGCCAGGCGTGTGCCGGAAAAGGACTCGATGTCCTTCGTGAGCGCATATCCATGCTTTGGACCATCGGCCAGGCTGGACAGAATGAGTGTGGCCGGACCCGCATAGCGACCGAACCCGCTGAACTCAGTCTGGGCGGCTTGCCGTGCTGCTCGGGCCATGGCTCCATGTTATATCGGTAACCGATCTATCGGCAACCGTAATCTGGGCTCTGGCAGGGGCGCTGGCTCGACCAGGTACCCGACCCGCTGGGCGAGAAACCCGCGCACGAACGGCTCACGGAGACGCCAGATTCCGGCGTCGACCACGAAGTGCCCGGCGAGAAGACCCAGATACAAGCCGAAGAACAGTCTGAACGGATCGCCGCCGCCGTGCAGATGCGACATGAGGTTCAGAGCCCCGCCGCCGACGAGCGCCAACACGGACACCTGCAGCACCTGCGCGATCTTCTTTCGACGATGGTGTCCCGCCGCGACCAGGCCGATCAGAAGGAGGTACTGGAGACCGTGCGCCATCGTCATGCCCGCAACGGCCGCGTACGGCGAGCTGAAGAGAAAGATCGGAAGGGGGAACACAAGCGCGAGGCCGTACATGACACAGAACCCGGGTGGTCGGTCGCGACTCCGCCGTCGACTCATAGCAACGACACCCGCAAGGACACCGACCATCAGGAGGAGCGTTGCCAGCCACGTAACGCACCCATGCAATGGCGGTCGAACATCGAGCTGGAGGAGCGCTGGGTTTGCCCAGACTCTGCCGATTCCAGCTGCACCGGTGGCACAGATCGCGGCACGTTCACCACGATGAAGCGGCATGAGGCCTCGTGATGCTCCGACGAGAGCCACCTGCCCAAGGTTCTGTTTCTGGAAATGATGCAGTTGCCAGAGCAGGAGAAGCAGAACAGCCCATGTCAGAAGCGGCCGACTCATCGTGACGGACAGCACCATCCCGGCCACCGCGAGCCCCACCGGTGCCCAGACGTAGCGCGCACGGTGCTCCCAGGCGAAATGACGGAGATCCGAATTCGTGAAGAGCCAGCTTGTTGAGGCGACATGGACGGATGAGCCCACGAAGAGGAGCCAGGCCAGTCCGATCTCCGGGGTCCCGCCCCTCCCGGGCGCGAAGACGAGACAGACGACGATCGCCCCGCATGTGAGCGTGACGCAGACCCAGAGCCACAGGGTGGCGGCGCTTCGGCGCAGCGTCACGCAGGTCATCAGTCCAGACGGCTCTTCGTGGGTGCCTGGGTCCGACCGGCTATCCCCCACCGCACCCGCCCGCAGCTCCGACAGACGGTGCAAGGTGCAGGAAAGCCACGAAGAGGACCGTGCCAAGCAGCAGGATCAAAACGGCCAGCGACAACGCCCACCGCCCGCTGCGCGAGAACCGAGGGGGCGGGTCATCTGGCCACCACGACGAGTCCCTTGGTGTGCCGTCGACCATCTCTCGATGTTATATCGGCTACCGATCTATCGTCAACCGAGCTACTGGCAACGTGGGAATCCCCACGGCGGGAAGTCCCGGTGTCGATCGCTGCGGTAGCGTGCGCCCGATGCGGTCGTCACCGCTGGACCTCCTGGGATCACCGGAACTCCCTGACCATCTGGAGCTGGTGGGCGATCGACTTGCTGCGACCTGTGCGGTTGGGGCTCCGGACCTGACCGACCCCTGTCTTCGCGTGGTCGCCGGCGGTGGGAAACGCCTTCGTCCGGCCCTGACCATTGCCGTGGCAGACGTTGGCTATGTGTTCGATTCTCGTGTCGTCTCAGCCGGAGCGGCCGTCGAGCTGGTGCAGATCGGTTCTCTCGTCCACGACGACATCTTCGACCGCGCCGCAACTCGCAGAGGTACGCCGACCATCAATGCCGTGGAAGGTCGGGACCAGGCCCTTTTGGCCGGTACGTACCTGATGGCACGCGCCGCTTCAGAAGCCACCTCAGCGGGACAGCAGGTGGCCGCGGATGTTGCACGCACGGTAGGTCTTCTGTGCATCGGACAGGCCACAGAGACCCAGCATCTCTTCGATCTCACCCAGACGATTGACAGGTACCTGTTCACGATCGAAGCCAAGACTGCCGCCCTCTTCGCCTGCTCGTGTCGGGTTGGAGCGCTCACCGCCGGTTTGTCGGAGGAGCACGTCGCTGCATTCGGGAAGTTCGGCAACGACTTCGGTATGGCGTTCCAGCTCATTGACGACGTCCTGGACTTGATCGGTGACCCGGATCGTTTGGGCAAGCCCGTCGGCGCTGATCTTCGTGGTGGTGTTCTCACGATGCCCGCATTGCTCGAGCTGGCGGATCCCACGGGCGGTGATCTCAAAGCGCTGTTGACGCATCGGCGGGAAGTCGATCTTGACCAAGCGACCAGGATGATCATCAGATCCGGTCGAATCGAGGAAGCTGTCGAAACGGCCCGTCGGTACGCCGACGAGGCGGCCGATGCAATCGCGCGGATTCCCGGGACAGATCTTCTGTCGACATTTCCGGTTTCCTATTTGGATTGGGCGCTCGAGGAATTCGTTGCTGCATGAGGCTCCGCGTGCTCTCGATTCTGTATTGCCCGGCAGTTCATGTCGATGGGGAGTGGCCTTGTGGTTGAGGAGGCGCCGACCCATGAGTCACTGCGCCCTGAGGCACGATGGCTGTACGGGGCGGATGCGTCCGGCTATGACGCCGGACGCCCCGACTATCCCGAAAGCGTCTATGCGGTCCTCGTCGAGAGCTGCGGACTCCAAGCCGGCGTGGACGTTGTCGAGTGTGGTCCGGGTTCGGGCCAAGTGACACGCAGGCTCGTTGCAGCAGGTGCGCGAGTTGTTGCCGTGGAGCCCGACCCGGGAATGAGGACGTTCCTCCGCCAGATCCTCCCGGCACCCGATGTCGAGATCATTCAAGCGACCTTTGAGGACGCACCTCTTGCCAGAGATCATTTCGACCTGATGGTGGCGGCTACATCATTTCACTGGGTAGATCAAACAGTCGGCCTGAACAAGGTCATGGACGCGCTGCGCCCCGGTGGATGGGCCGCCATCTGGTGGACGATATTCGGCGACCCACTTCGTCCCGATACCTTCAACGAGGTTCTGACGGAACTGCTCGGACGCGATCCTGGACACCAAGCGCCGGGCTCACGGTTCCAATTGGACGAAGGGAGTCGTCGAGCGGATCTCACCAGCGCCGGCTTTGAAAATGTATCGAGCAATCGGATCGAGTGGACCGCATCCATGAGCACCGAGTCGACACGGGCGCTCTACAACACCATGATCAATGTGCGGTGCCTTCCTGAAGCCGAGCGGGCCCGCATCCTCGATGCGATCGAAAGCGTTGTTGACGATCGCTTTGGTGGATTCGTGGAGCGACCGTTCGTCACCGTGCTCTATTGCGGTCAGAAGCCCTGGCGAGACAATGGCAAACGTATCTGAGCTCTGTGGATTGAAAGAACGTGATGACAGCGCGTGATCAGCCACAACGCGTAGATGTCGAAGCAATCCTCCGTTCGCTCCCACCCAACGCTGGCACAACCAAGATCGTCGGCATCGACGGCCATGGGGGTTCCGGAAAGACCACTCTGGCTGCCCGACTTGCCCGCTCAGTGGGGGCCGAGACGGTTCACACGGACGATTTCGCGAGCTGGGACAACCCGAAGGAGTGGTGGCCACGCTTGATTGAGGAGATCCTCGATCCCGTCGCACGAGGAGCCAGGACACTCAGCTATCGCCGATCACAATGGTGGGAGGGCCATCAGAGAGCGCCGATCCGGGATCAGCTGGTCACGCCCGTCATGATTCTCGAGGGAGTGGGTGCTCTTCGTCGGGAGTTTCGCCCGTACCTCTGTCTTGGTGTCTATGTCGCCGCGTCCAGAGACGTCTGCCTGGAGCGAGGCGTGACCCGTGACGCGGCTTTTGGCACGCCCGAGACGATCAGAGACCTTTGGCAGCGATACTTCAGTGACGAAGAGAAGTACATGGCCCGGGATCAGCCCGAGCGCTACGCGTGCATCGTCGTTGATGGCTCGCAGCCGTTCGAGGATCAGCTCGCACTTCGGTGAAGTCCTCAGCCGGCCGGTGGCGCGCCCGACGTCGTGGTCGGTGTCGGGGTGCCAGCCACCGGGTTCGCGGTGGGCGCCGCAGAGGACGGCGGCCTGGCGGCCGTGGGAACCACTGCCGGTTGGACCGGATTCGTATAGAGGTAATTGTAGATCTGCGCCACGGCAGGTGCTGCTGCCTGTGCCCCGTAACCACCGTGGTCGATGACGACGACAACGACGTATTCCGGTGTTCCGGGTGAATGATTGGTCGGACCGAAGCCGACGAACCAGGAATTCGGCTCTTTGTCCAACCCGACGTCTGCCGTTCCCGTCTTGCCGGCAATCGGGTACGTATTCATCGGAAACTTGGCGTACTGGGTGAATGCCGCATTTGCCGTTCCGGCTGCAGAGTTCACAACTCCTTCGAAACCCGCCAGCATTGGTTGATAGGCCGAAGGAGGAAGGCTGACATGTCCCGTTACCTTCGGCGAGAACTGCTTCACCACATTGCCCGAGGGGGTCACAACGGCGGCTGCGACTTGCGGCTGGTACCTGGTCCCACCATTGGCGAAGGTCGCATACGCCACGGCCTGCTGCATCGGGGTGACCAAGGTCTCACCCTGGCCAAAGGCCGTCTCGACATTTTCACCGACGTAGTAGCTCGCATTCGGGTAGTCGGTCGGGTCCGCCTTGTGGAGCGCCGCCCGCTCGGCGGCCCCGTCGACCTCGCCGACATCTTCTCCGGGCAAATCGATGCCGGTCGCGTGACCCAAGCCGTAATCTGCTGCCGTTTGTTGAATGCCCTCGGGGTCCTTGGAGTAATAGAACTCGTCCCCGAGCGCATAGAAGTAATAGTCATCCGACTTGGTCAACGCCAGCTGCATGTCGGTCGGACCGGCATCGGATGCCTCGTCGTCTTTGAACGAGCATTGCCCGTTGCAGGTCTGGGGAATTCTGTACGTGCCTGTGTCGTCGACGGAGGTGCCGGCATCGATGAGGCCGTCGTTGAGCGCTGCCGTCGCGGTGCTCAGCTTGAAGGTAGACCCAGGCGTGTATTCACCGTCGATCGCATAGTCGACGAGGGGACACCCCGTCGTGGCCGAAGTCGTGTTGCAGCCGGCCGAAAGAGTCTTGTAGTCGGCGTTTGAGATCCCGCCCACCCACTCGTTCAGGCTGTATGTCGGCGACGACGCCATGGCCAGCACCGCACCGGTCTGGGTGTTCAACACGACTGCCGCACCGTCGTTGGCAGTCGGATACTTGTGCGTCGTGGGGTCGATGGTGTGGCGGTCGTTGACCATGGTCTGCTCGAGGACGCCTTGCACGTATTCCTGCAGACCGAGGTCGATGTTTGACACCACGGTGTCGCCCTGAATGGGATCGGTCTTGCGGAGCGTGCCGACAACCTGGCCCTGCGCATTGACCGCGAGCGCTTCTTGACCGGAGGTGCCCCGTAGATACTGCTCGTACTCATTCTCGAGTCCGGTCTGGCCGTATTCGCTGGCCTGGGTGTACCCGGCGCTGGGATTGGCCTTCAACTCTGCCGACGAGATCGGGCTCACGTAGCCGAGTACCGGCGTGGCGACCGCCGTGCTGCCCTGATTCTGTGGGTAGTCGCGCTGAGTGACCGCTTGGACCGACACTCCAGGGAACTGCGATGCGTGGTCCTCCAGGTACTCGACCACGTTCATCGGGGCTGGGTTCAACACCGGGACAGGCTCGTACTGACTGTATTGGGAATCGGCGATCGCCTGCTTGATCTGCGTGGGTGTCTCTCCGACCAGGCCTGCCACGTCACCCACGATGCGCGGGTCATTGAGTGCAGCCGCCCGGGACAGGACGATCTCCTGCTGGACGACGTCACCGGCCATGATCGTGTCGTTGCGATCGACGATCTCACCGCGGGGAGCCGGGACGCTGATCACCCGGACCTCATTGGAGGTGACGGCAGCGGCATAGGAGCTGGCGTCGACCACCTGAAGCGTCCAGAGGCGCAGGATCAAGACCAGGAAGAGGGCAATGACCACTCCCGCGATCACGCGCAGACGGACGTTGGGACGAGATGGTTCGTCCTCGGGTGATCCGACCAGGGTGGCGACATTGACCGACTTGCGTTCCCGTATTCGCGGTTGGCGAGCAGTCGTCCGCCACGACCCCTCCCGAGCAGATCGCCGTGTTCGTTTCGACGGCTTTGGTTGGACGCGGCTGCCCCGAAAGGGATGGCGCAATGACCGCGTCACTACCGAGCTCTCCCCGAGGGCCGTGCCGTCCCCATCAGCGACCGAGGGTAGCCGTGCCCCGAGCGATCAGGATCGCGGGAGAACGGCGCCGAACTCCATTCATCGCTCACAGCTGCCGGACGTGTACCGGAAGGACCAGGACCAGTCGGTCATGAGACACTGATGAAGTGGAGTACCTCACGGAGAAATGGGGTGGGAGGGCGCACAAGCGAGGCACCGTAGACCTGCTCGGTCGAGATCACTGTGGATCATGGCTGTGGGGCGCCGCGGGACGCCGCATTGAGCTCGCCGGTGGCGCCGCGTTCGTGACCGAGAACGACGCTTTGACCTTGATACCGAATGGCGCCTGGTGGGCCTGCGCATGGTGGATCGGTCACCCAGAAGTCGATCTCTACGTCGATATCTGCACACCATCTCGTTTGGAGGCTGAGCGGGTCACTCATATCGATCTGGATCTCGATGTGGTCCGCTTTCGTGACGGCCGCGTCGAGATCGTCGACAGGGATGAGTTCGATGTGCACCGTGTGGCTTTTGGGTACCCCGACGAGATCGTCGATGGCGCGGACAGGGCCGCTGCTCAGGTCCTGGATCTCATTTTGGGCAATGCGTCACCATTCGATGGATCCGCCGCCCATGAGTGGATCCACAAGGCCCGCGCCGTCTAGCGGCCGGACCGTGCGGTCGACGTCACGTGGTCTCGATGAGCGAGTTGATCCTGGCATTCAGGGCCGCTTGATTCGCAATATGGACGTACACCTCTTGCGGGTGACCGATGCCGGATCCCCAGGACAACCCACCCTGGCTGTTGATGACCGCCGCGCCGCCCTGGCCCAACTCCGAGAAACTCCCTGGTGCGGCGTCCACCGCATACAGCAGCGTCGGACCGTCCCAATCGCCGTCCCCTGGCGGCCCACATTTGAAGAGATCCTCGTAGACGATCCGCATCGGGTTCTTCGGCGCCATGGCAGTACAGAGCCCGGCGCCGACCTTCGTATAGACGCCCGCGAATCCGTCGACCCAGGCCATCGGTGTGGGCCACCCGTTCGTGCCGACAAGCTGCACGGTGGCGGCTCTGTCGATACGTTCGTTGGTGAAGGCCGGGCCTCCAGTCGGGAAGAGCCCGTCCTCGATCACGAGGTTCTTCACCTTTTTCTCGACGAGAGCTCGCCCCGGCAGGGTGCTGCCCTGGCCCGGTCCCGAACGAAGGAGACCGGCCAAGTTGGTGTCGCCGCCGAGAGCGACCACCGTCACGCTGTGGTCGGGCTGGGCCGCCAAGAGCCGACGGTACAGAGGCACCGCCGCCTGAGCCTGCGTGCTGTTCCGAATCGCGTGGGGCAGCTCTTTCGCCAACAGATCGCTGTAGCCGTGGGCCGCGGTGTCTGCCGACGTATCCGTGACGACCCCGACCGGAATCCGGCTGTGGCCGTACGCGGTATCGATGGCGTCGAGTGCCGCGGCAGCCACCGGGTTGCGGACATCCGACATGACACCGAGAATCTGGACCTTGCCCTGCTGCTGGAGGACATTGGCCATCCCCATCGCGGTCGCATCGTCCCACCACAAAGAGAGGTCCGTGTCGATGATGATGTGGTGCGGGCCACTGCTGCCGGCGTCGACCGACGCTGAGCTCGGTGAGGCGAAGCCGAAGAGACCGGCGGCCGCCATTGTCCCGAAGGTGAGTCCGACTGCACCCACGAACCGCGTCCACACCTAGCTCAAACTACCTGGGGCGACCGATTTCATCTCGCTGGACTTCGGCCATGCGGTACTCTCCTGCGAGCTCATCCCGAGTGACCTGAGGGACCTGGCCCTTTGACGGTCCGACACCCGGCCTCCTCGGCACGGTGCCACTGCCAGGATCGATGAGGAGCCCCATGACGGTCGAAGCACACGTGGTGTACCGCGTCGGCGTTACCGGCGACGCAGACGCCGTGGCCGCGCTCCACGCCGAGAGCTGGCGCCGTCATTACCGAGGCGCCTACTCCGATACGTACCTCGATGGCGACATCGTCGCCGACCGGCGGAAGGTGTGGGCCGGCCGGATGGCGCACCCACGAGAAGACCAGTGCACCATTGTGGCAACGCAAGGCGGCATCCTCGTCGGCTTCATCCACATCGCGCTCGACGTCGACGCCACGTGGGGTGCGCTCATCGACAACCTGCACGTGACGGCCGAACGCACGCGCGGCGGAATCGGATCCACCCTGCTCCGCACCGCCGGCGGGGTCGTGGCCGAGCGCAGGCCGTCCTGGGGCATGTATCTGTGGGTGCTGGAGCAGAACGCGGCGGCGCAACGGTTCTACAGGGCAAGAGGCGGAGTCTGCGTCGAGCGGGCCCACGTCACGCCGCCGGGAGGCGACCCATCACGGCTCACCGGCCAACCTTCGAAGCTCCGCTATGCCTGGTCCGACCCCACAGCACTCACATTCAGAGAGCAGGAATGAGCACCGCCCCCTCGTCGGCGCCTCGGAGTGCCGGATCACCATGGACGATCCCGTGCGGTGTCATGCTTGCTGCGCTCAGTCGGAGCTGCACGCCATACGATCGTCGCACGGCGGCAGGGACGACCCCTGAGTCCGACCTCCTCGCACCATGACAGAGACCCACGCCGCCGAATCCCAGGGTGACACCGAGCACATCAGCTTGGACCCGGCGGGTCGGATGTGGAAGACGGCTCTCGTTGTGGCGGCCTACGCCGTGCTGGGATTCGCGTTCTTCAATCAGGTGTGGAGTCACCCTTCGACGACCATGCAGCTGGGTGGGGACCAGTTCAACTTCGTCTGGCTCCTCCAGTCGACCGCAAACGCCCTTTCCGGACTTCACAACCCCTTCTACTCCGACCATCTCAACTACCCCTTCGGGGTCAATCTCGTCGCCAACGCCGGCGTAGTCGGGCTCGGGACGATATTTGCTCCCATCACCTGGATCTTCGGCCCGGTGGCGAGCTTCAACACGGTCGAAACGCTGAGCTTGACTGCTTCCGCGTTCGGCGGATATTTCTTCGTCCTGCGTTGGGTGTCCTGGCGCCCGGCGGCATTCGTCGGCGGTCTGCTCTACGGGTTCTCGCCCTACGTGATCGCGCAGACCGGACACATAAACCTCACCTTCGTTGTCCTGCCACCTCTGATCCTGCTGATGGTGCACGAGATCGTCGTGCGGCAGACGTGGACGTCTCGGCGTTCCGGCGTCGTGCTCGCCCTCCTCTGCGTGGCCCAATTCTTCATTTCGAGCGAGCTGCTCTTCGACACGGTGCTCATCGGTGCAATTGCGGTGGCCTGTGTCGCAATCGTGGCGCGGAGCGAGATCGCGTCGCACGCTCGAACAGCACTCCATTCACTGGGCTGGGCGATCGGAGTTGGCGTCGTGCTCCTCGCCTATCCCATCTGGTTCGCGCTGCGCGGTCCGGCGCACATCAACGGGTTGATCCAGAACATCCCACAGGCCTACCGAGCCAATCTGCCCGGTCCTGTCGTCCCGGACTCGAGGCTTCTTCTTGCTCCGAGTCACTTCGCTCGGATTGCCGATCATTTTGCGAGCAGCACGGCAGAGAACGGTTCCTACCTCGGCATCACGCTGCTGATGGTGCTCCTGGCTGGGACGATCCTGCTGTGGCGGGTTCGTGCAGTGCGAGTCGCGGCAATCGTCGGGACGGCGGCCTTCGTGCTCTCTCTCGGGGCCGGCCTCGTCGTCCGCGACGAACCGTCGCTCAACGGAAGCGGCGTGCCGCTCCCCGGTTGGATACTCTTCAAGACTCCCCTTCTGGAGAACGCCATCCCCGCCCGGTACGCACTGTTCTCCGCGCTCTTTGCCGCGCTCATCCTGGGGATCGTGCTGGACCGGCTCCGCCGTCGGCTTCTCAGCCGCGGCCGATCATTTCCCTGGCTGGCATGGACTGCACCCATCGGCCTCGCAGCGTTCGCACTGTTCCCATTGATTCCAGAGCCGCTCGCCGGAGTGGGTCCCGTCGACCTCCCGCTCTACTTCAGTTCGTCGGCGGTCCGACACATCCCCGAAGGCAGCGTCGCCGTTCTGTATCCGTACCCGTCGAGCGACCATCAATCGGCACAACTCTGGCAGGCAGCGACCGGGATCGGGTTCCGACAGCCTGGCACGGTGCCCCCATTGGCGGTACCGAATGCGACCAACGGACACGTCGCCTACACACGCGCCCTGGGGTTCGGTCGCGTCACGGTCACGTCCGCGACGCTGATCGGCATGGCGGGCGGGCACATTCCGCCGGAGACGTCGGCCGTTCGCTCATCCCTCCTGGCGCAGTTCCGCTCATGGCACGTGCAGAGTCTCGTCGCGGTGCCGGCTGGCACTCCGGATCCCGCGGGCGCGATCGCCTTCTTCTCCTGGCTCTTCGGACGCCAGCCGGTCATCACCCCAGGGAGTGAGACGACCTACGCCTGGTACCGCCTCAGTCGATGACGGCCTGACCGCCCAGCGGCGATCGCCGGAGGACAGTGAGGAAGGGCCTTTGCCGATAGCTCTGGTTCACTCCGGCAGGAACCGGCCCAGGTCTTTCACGGCGCCGTAGAAGCCGTACACCGTCTCGTGCACGATCCGGCGGACCGGGAGCACCTCGGCCACGCGCCCGGCCACCTGGCCTCCGAACGCGAAGCCGGCGTCGAGATCCCCCTCGAAGTAGAGCTTGAGGACGCCCTCCATGCCGACGGTCCGGCCCATCACGACGGAATGCTCCTGCTCGAGGCTCTCGCTGAACGGGGTCCGCATGACCCGATAGGCCGGGCTCGAATGGGCACTGAGCACCACCGTGTCAGTGGCATCGGCATCGGTCACCAAGCGCTTGTAGTTGTCATGCACGGGGGATTCCACCGCGCTGACCATGCGCGTGCCCATCTGCACACCCTCTGCCCCCATGGCGAACGCGGCAGCCATGGACAGGCCGTCGATGATGCCGCCTGCTGCGACCACGGGGAGATCGAACGCCCCACAGATCTGGGGAAGCAGAACCATGGTCGAGACAGGTTTCGTACTCTTGAAACCGCCGCCCTCGCCTCCCTCGACAACGAGCCCGTCGACACCGGCATCGACGGCCTTCTGTGCGGCACGCAGCGACGGGACGACGTGGAAGACGGTGATCCCGGCGTCATGGAGCTGTCGGGTGTAGCGAAACGGATCCCCTGCCGAGGTGGTGACGAATCTGACACCCTGTGCCGCCACGAAGTCGACGATGCCGGGATCGGCGACGAACATCTGGGCGATGTTCACGCCCCAGGGCTTGTCGGTCAGGTCACGCATGGACGCCATTTCCTCGCGGACCTCGTGCAGGCGCCCCGATGAGGTCTCGATCACCCCGAACCCGCCGGCATTGGAGACTGCCGACGCGAGCTGTGCGCGTGCGATGAACCCCATCGGGGCCTGGACCACCGGGTAGTCGACACCGAGCAGATCGGCGACACGGGTGCGCAGCGGTGGAGGTGGAGGAGGAGGTGCGATGCCCTCAACCTAATGGGAACGCTCGAGGAGGCCGCTGTTACCATCGCCTCTGCAGCGGTCCGAGCGGGAGGAGGGCGCGACGCCAATGAGGCCGGTCGAGTTACGGGAACTGATGCTCATCTCAGTTTCGGTTCGGCCCGTCGTCGACCTCGGCGGTGGGCGGCGCTACGTGCCCTTCGACGGCGGGACGTTCGAAGGGCGTGACGGCATGTCGGGCACCGTGCTGGACGGAGGTGTCGACTGGCAGACCGTGCGCCCCGACGGGGTTCTCGAGATCGACGCCCATTATGCGCTGCAGACAGAAGGCCAGGAAGCGATTGAGGTCGTCTCGCAGGGTGTCCGGAAGGCATCTGCGTCCGTGACCGAACGGCTGATACAGGGAGACCCGGTCGCACCCGACGAGTACTACTTCCGGACTCTGGTCCGACTGTCGACCCCGGCACCCCGCCTGGGTTGGCTGAACGACCTCATTGCCGTCTCGACCGGCGAGCGGGAGCGCGACATCGTCCGCATTCACGTCCACGAGGTCCTGTGAAAGCGAGATCGGGGCCACGCGCCGTCGTCATCGGCGCGGGAATCGGGGGACTGGCAGCGGCACTCAGCCTGCACGAGGTCGGCCTCGACGTCGACGTATTCGAGTCGAGCCCGGAACTCCGCCCCCTCGGCGTCGGCATCAACCTGCTCCCCCACGCGGTGCGCGAGCTCCATGCGCTGGGCCTCTTCGAGAGGTTGGAGGCGCACGCCATCGCGCCGGCCACCCTGATCTATTGCACCAAGCACGGGCAGGAGATCTGGCGGGAGCCGCGGGGAGTCGCCGCCGGCTACCCCTGGCCCCAGCTTTCCTTGCATCGCGGCACCCTGCAGGAGGTGCTCCGAGACGCCGTCACCGAGCGTCTCGGCCCGGATGCGCTCCACCTCGGTCGCCGGCTCGTCGGTGTGAGCGGGAGCGCCCAGCAGCCCAGGGCCGAGTTCGATGACGGGGACGTCGAGGCCGACCTCGTCGTCGCGGCCGATGGCATCCACAGCACGGTGCGGGCGCAGCGCTATCCCGACGAGGGGCGGTTTCTCTGGAACGGCTCGTTGCTCTGGCGCGGCATCGCCGAGATCGACCCGGTCCTCGACGGACGATCCATGATCTGGGCGGGCCATCCGGCGCAGAAGTTCGTCGGCTATCCCATCGCCGACCTGGCAGGGGGCAGGCAGAGGTTCAACTTCATCGCCGAGTTGCGACGACCAGAGTCCGACCTGGCCCGCGCCGAGGATTGGAACCGCCGAGGGTCGCTGGACGACTTCCTGCCGCAATTCAAGGAATGGGATTTTGGCTGGCTGGACGTGCCCGGCATTGTGCAAGCTGCACCGGAGACGTACCTCTTCCCCATGGTGGATCGTGAGCCGATTCCGCGATGGACGTTCGGTCGCACAACCCTCTTGGGCGACGCAGCCCACCCGATGTACCCCATCGGTTCCAACGGCGCCTCGCAGGCCATTCTCGATGCACGCGTCCTGGCCGGCTGCATCCGGCGCCACGGCGACGACCTCGAAATGGCCCTGCAACGCTACGAGGAGGCCCGGCGTCCCGCCACGGCGGCCATCGTCCGGGCCAACCGGGGCCTCGGCCCCGAGCTTCCCATGAAGCTAGTGGAAGAGCGCGCTCCCGATGGCTTCGACGACGTTGCAGACGTGATCTCGAGCGACGAGATCGCCGAGGTGACCGAGCAGTACCGCACCACGGCAGGTTTCTCGCTCGCCGCGTTACAGCGCGGCACCTCGCTGCTCGAGGAGCCCTACCCGCTCTGAGTGGGGACGGCGTGTTGCCGCGGCGCCGCGTTGCAGCGCAGGCTCGCGCCGCGGACCACATGGCGCAGCACGACGTCCTGGGACAAGATGCACGCGATGGGGCCGATGGAACCGGGGGCGCGGAGGGGAGGCGTCACGGCGCCCCCGGGGGATCAGGGACGCTTCTCCGGTCGGGTCGCCATCGTCACCGGCTCGACCGCCGACCCCAGCATCGGCCGTTCGTGCGCTCTCCGGCTGGCCCGCGAGGGAGCGTCGGTCGTGATCAACGGCCGCGACCCGGGCCGGGTGGCCGAGACCGAGCGGGCCTTTCGGGTAGAGGGTCTGGCCGTCGTCGGTGTGGCCGGGTCCATGGACTCCGACGAGGCCGTCACGCTGCTGACCGAGCGGGCCAGGGAGACGTTCGGCCACATCGATCTGATCGTCAGCACCGTCGGCGGTGCGCCCCACCCGCACCCCTTCGACACCATCACCGAGGACCAGCTCCTCGAGACGTTCCGCCTGAACACGTGGCCGACGCTCGCACTCATCCGGGCCGGGCTGGCGCGCGGGCTGGGTGACAATCAGGGCTCGGTCGTCGCCATCTCGAGTGGCTCACCGCGCAAGACCACCTCCGCCATGGTGTCCTACGCCGCGGCAAAGGCCGCCCTGAACGCCATGACGCGCACGATCGCATCCGATCTGGCCGGGCAGCGGGTACGGCTCAACGCCGTGAGCCCGGGCCTGGTCCGGACCACGGCCACGCGTCCGATCTGGAAGGCCGACGGCGGGGCGGCCGCCGGGTCGGCCCTGCCGCTCGGGCGGCTGACCGAGGCGGAGGACGTCGCGGCGGCGGTCTGCTTCCTGTTGTCGGATGACGCGCGGCAGATCACCGGGATCACCCTCGACGTCGACGGAGGCAACCACCTGTCGAGCGGGTGGACGCCGATCCGCTAGCGGCGAGGGAAGCCGGAGCTCAGGGCTTCCTTCAAGGGCCTGACGACCGTCGACCCGATCCGCTCGATCTGTTCCCGCACCTGCTCCGGGGCCATGCCGGGGAGCTGGACTCGAAGGTTGAGCGCATCGGCGCCGGCCTCGGCCACGCCGGCCGCCAGCGCGGCTACCAGCTCGCTGGGATCATCGGCGGCAACGGTCTGGTCGGCGCCGAATGTCCCGGCGCCCGTCGCGTAGCTCTCGTAGACCGCCCGCTGGTCCCGGACCAGCTCCGCGTGCACCCGCCCCAGCCAGACCCGTCGGATCAGCACCTTGGCTCCGGTACCCCCGGCCTCGTCGAAGGCCGTTGTCAGACGGGTCAGTCGCTCCGGGGCGGACATGCCCTCCATGAGAATGCCCGCGCCGCACCGGGCCGCCCGTCTGGCCGCGGGCATCGAGACCGCCGCGCTCAGCACGGGCACCGGGTGCTGCCGGCAGGCTAGGAGCGCCGGATCTCCCTCGAGCGCGCCGAGGTCCTCGCCCCGCAGCATCCCCACGAGCCGAGGGAGTTCCGCCTTGAAGCGGTCGACGGCATCGGCCTGGTCGACCCCGGCCACCTCGAAATCCAGAGGCAGGGCGCCCGCGGCCACTCCCAGTCCGACGCGGCCGGGGTGCCGCGCCCGCAGCCAGGCCACCTCCTCGGCGACGAGGGCCGTCGAACGCAGCGGCAACAGCAGCGGCGCCGCGGCGACCCAGCCGTCGGCATGATCCTCGAGGACGA
Organism: uncultured Acidimicrobiaceae bacterium; assembly: GCA_963804055.1. Classification (GTDB taxonomy): domain Bacteria; phylum Actinomycetota; class Acidimicrobiia; order Acidimicrobiales; family RAAP-2; genus Bog-473. The sequence goes on from CAWDOU010000005.1 coordinate 137,498, forward strand.
AGGTGGCCATCTGAAGCGGCTGCGCCATGTAGCCGGCGAAGCCACCGTGGTGCTCGCTGGTCATGACGCCGTCGAAGCCGCTCCCGAGAGCGAGGGCCGCCTGGGTGCGGAGCTCGTCGACAATGGCGCCCGCCGGGAGCTCGTTGTGCGGGTAGAGCCGGATGGACACCGAACCGGCGGCGAAGGGTCGGGCCGGCCGAATGTCTCGGGACGCGGGGGCGGACGCGCCACGCATGTCGCGTTCACCGGTCGGCACGGCAGGATCCTACGCGGGCCCGCTCGCGGCCCCGCTCCTCGCGCGCCCGTCGGCTCGGCCGGACGCCGTGCCGTGATCAGGCTTGAGCGGTGAGGCCAACCAGGTCCTCGAGCTCGAGAACCGCATCCATCGGGTCGTGCTCTGTCGCCAACACCGAGGCCAGCCGCTCAGCGTTTGCCCGGTAGTCGCCGTCGTGGAGCACCTCGGTGATTGCTCCACGGATCTCATCGGACGACGCAGTGGTCGACAGTCGGACACCGGCGCCGTGCTCGACCACCCGTTCTGCCGTGATGTCCTGATCACGACCCATCGGGATGCAGACCAGGGGCACACCGGCCGCGAGGGATTTCATCGCCGTGCCGTGCCCGCAATGGGAGACCGCGACGGATGCGTCCTTCAGGATGACGCTGTGGGGAAGGGTCTGCACGACGACGACGTTGTCCGCTGCGGCGAAATCGCCCGGATTGAGCGTGGGGCCGACCGACACCGCGCCCCGTACCTCCATGCCGGCGAGGGCATCGATCACCCGCTGCAGCAGCGCCCCCTGGTCCTGGAAGGTCGAGCTGAAGCCCACCAGGACGAGGGGATCTCCCTCGCCGTCGGGCCACGGCGAGGACCACGGTGCGGTCCAGATGGGATCACGGAGAACGGGACCGACGTAGCGGACGTTGTCCGGGACGAAGGCCGACGCCGGGTCGACGGTCTCGCTACTGAGGACGAGGATCTTGTCGGCACCGAGCACCTGGTCGTAGAACGAGGTGAGCGGCGGCAGCCCGCACCCCTCCCGGGCCGAGTTGAGATCGGGCAGGCCCCCGTCGACCACGCGGTTGATGTAGCGCAGCACCGCCTTGTCCCCGGTGCCCGGGGTGGGGAGCACCCAGAAATTCGGGTTGATGGCGGCGACGGGGATCCCCGCCGCCTGCGCAGCCATGACGGCGCCGAGCAAGGCGGCGTCGGCCAGGACCGCATCCGGTCGCACAGTCTCCATCGCCGCCGCGGTGTCTGCCGCGAAGGCGGCAGCCGGGCCGCCCATGACGCGGTCACGAAGGCGCCGGACCGTGTCGGTGGTGTCTTCCGCCTCCCAGTCCCTGACATAGTCGTCGGAGATGTCGGACGTCATGCGATGGGGCGCCCGAGACCACGGCGAGAAGCGGCAACCCGCCGCTGCCGCGGTGGCAGCGAGCGTGGGATCGCCCAGGACGTCGACCACGTGGCCACGCTCGACGAGCCTTCGGGCGACGTCGAGCTCGGGCCCGGCGTTCCCACCGCCGTCCCACACGGCCATCAGAAATCGACGAGAACGAGAGGGCATCGGGCTCAGCGGATGGTCCCCGCCCCGGGGATGAGCGGCAGATCCAGGGCGGTGGCCCACCCTGGTTGCAGGTCGTTGACGGCGGGCACCGCATTGAGGGCACGCAACCCGGTGGCCAGGCACCCGGCGGCCGCCGCGTCACGGCCCGAACCGTCGGTGAAGCGGAAGGCGGTCTCCTGGGTGATCGACGGGGTGCCCTCGATCTCGACCCGGTAGACGTCGTCCTGGGTACCCCGCGGCCAGTCCGGCGCGGCATCCGTGCCAACCCGGTTGACATGCTCCAGGCAGATGCGGGGCTCGCCCCTGACCATCCCGTTGATGGTGAAGTGGATGGCGGCCACCTCGCCCGGGTTGATGACGCCCTTGGCCGTCGTGATCGGCGCGTCGGTCACCCACTTGTCCCAGGTGGAGGTGATCTCGTCGAGCTCGACGCCGACGGCGTGCGCCATCATCGGCACGGTGGCACCCCACGACATCACCAGGATGTCCGTGTGCTCGAGCAGGGGCGTGAACTCGGGCGGGCGCCCGATGCCCATCTCGTCCTCGTAGGCCCCGGTGTAGTTGATGTAGTCCACGAGCTCGAGGGCCTTGACCGTGCGCACCTCCGCGCAGAGGCCCATGAGGGTCATGGGGAAGAGGTCGTTGGCGAAGCCGGGGTCGATGCCGGTGGTGAAGCAGGTGGCACCGCCTTCGGCGCAGGCCTCGGTGATCGGGTCGATCCACGATGGCGGGTTGAGCTTCATGTAGGGCCACACCCACGGGGTCATGGCCGTCGAGGACACGTCGATGCCCGCCCGCAGGAAGGCGCCCATGTCCCGGATGTTGGCGTCGGCCTGGCCGGCCGTGGGCCCGTAGTGCACCAGGGCGTCGGGGCGGAGGGCGATCAGCGCGGAGAGGTCGTCCGTGGCGGTGATCCCGATCGGCCCGATTCCGCAGATGTCACCCGCATCGCGGCCGACCTTGTCCTTGTCGTTGACACCGACCCCGACCAGCTCGAAGTTGGGATGGCGCAGCACCTCGGGGATGATCATCTTCCCGACGAAACCCGTGCCCCAGACCACGACCCTCTTCTTGTCTGCCATGAGGGCATCTTCGCACCTCGGCCGGAATTGCTGCCGGACCGGGGTGCGCGCGGGCCGGCGCTTCTGCAATGGTGACCCCATGCGCCGCGTGGTGGTGTCGTCGGGGGGCGCCGGCTACGGCTTCCTCGTCGACGACGCCGGTCAGCTGCGCCAGGCCGGGTTCGGGCCCGACATCGAGGCCCACATGGAGCGGCTGCGGCCTGCGGTGCCGACGAACCTGTACCCCTTGGCCTACCCGGCCTACGACGAAGATCCCGTCCGCGCACCTGCGTTGCGGGTCACCCACAGCGACGGCACCACGACGACCCGGCTCCGGGTGGCGGAGGTCCAGGTCGCCGGTCCGGCCACCGAGATCCTCCTGGCCGACCCCGACCTCGCGCTCGAGGTCCGGCTCTGCTTCCGGGCCGAGGACCACGGCGTGCTGCGCCAGTGGGTCAGCATCACCAATGGGCAACCAGGTCCGATCACGCTCTTCGAGGTCGCCGCAGCCTCGCCGTTGCTCGCCACCAGCGCGCCGTACCTGACCCACTTCGGCGGCGGCGACTGGTCGGCCGAGTGGACGACGACGACGGAGCCGTTGTCGCCCGGGACCAAGCTGGTCGAGTCCCGCGGGGGCGTCCAGCCCCACCTGCGGTCCTGCCCCTTCTTCCTGCTGGCCCCCGACGGCCCGGCACAGGAGGCGAGCGGGACCGTCGTGGCCGGGGCGCTGGCCTGGGGCGGCAACACGCGCTTCGCCTTCGAGCGCACCACCGTCCCGAGCGTGCGGGTGTGGTGCGGGCACAACCCGATGGCGGCCGAGTACGTGCTGAGTCCCGGGGCGACGTTCACCACCCCCGAACAGGTCTGGGCCTGGTCGAGCGACGGTGTCGGGCCGCTCAGCCGGCGGCTGCACCGGTGGGTGCGCGCCCATGCTGTGCGCGACGGTGACCAGCTGCGCCCGATCGTGGTGAACAACTGGGAGGCCACCTTCTTCTCCTTCGACACAGGGCGGCTCCTCGGCCTGATCGACCGGACGGCCGATCTCGGCGCGGAGCTCTTCCTGCTCGACGACGGGTGGTTCGGCACGTCGCATCCCCGCGACAACGATGACGCGGGCCTCGGCGACTGGCACGTGAACGAGGCGAAGCTGCCCGGTGGGCTCCATCCGCTGCTGGCGCGGGCGGCGGCGCGCGGGATCCGTTTCGGGCTGTGGGTCGAACCCGAGATGGTGAACCCCGACTCGGCGCTCTACGCGGCGCATCCCGACTGGGTCGTCGGCCAGCCGGCCCGGCCCCGGCGGGAATGGCGCCAGCAGCTCGTCCTCGACGTCCTGCAACCGGCCGTCGCCGCCTTCGTGCTCGGCGTGGTGGACCGCACCCTGGCCGAGAACCCTGGCATCAGCTACGTGAAGTGGGACGCCAACCGCCCCCTCACCGACCCGGGATCGCCCGCCCTGGGGCGCGACCGGCAGGCCAACTACTGGGTCGACCACGTGCGGGCCACCTGGGAGCTCATGGCGGCCGTGGCCGAGCGCCACCCCGAGCAGACGCTGATGCTCTGCGCCTCGGGCGGTGGCCGGGTCGACCTCGGATCGCTCCGCTGGTTCCACGAGGTCTGGCTGTCGGATAACACCGATCCCGTCGACCGGGTGCGGATGCAGTGGGCCGCCTCACACTTCCTCCCCGCCAACGCCGTCGCCGCCCATGTCACCCGGCTGGGGGACCGGCCCATCGAGTTCGGCTGCGCGGTCGCCATGAGCGCCCGGTTCGGGTTCGACGTCGACTTCGAGACACTCACCGGCGACGAGCTCGGCGTGTGCCGCCGAGCCGTCGCCCTCTACCGCGAGGTGCGTCCGCTCGTGCAACAGGGCGATCTGTGGCGCCTGCTCGCCCCCGGAGCGCGCGCCGCCATCTCCTACGTGTCGCCCGACGGCGACGCCGCTGTGGTCTTCGGCTTCCAGCTGGCCGACGATCCGGCCGGCGAGGACGCCGGAGCGGCACGTCCGGGGGATGCGTTGTTGCCTCTGGGGGGGCTCCACGCGGCGCAGACCTACGAGGTCAGGGTGGTCGACCTCGCCGATCCGGGTCCGGAGGGCGCCGCCGTGCGGTGGAGCGGCGCCGAGCTGATGGATCCGGGCCTGGCGTGGCCGCTCACGGCGGCGTGCACCGCACGCATCTGGGTGCTGCGGTCGGCCTGACGGTCGTCCGGGGGCGGGGTCCTTCTCCTGGCAGTCCCGACGCGCAAGTGGGCGAGGCCGAAGCCCCGCCCACCGCGACAACCCATCCGAGACGTCAGACGGCCGAGCCGAAGAACGGCATGTTCTCCCCCGGAGGACCGAACGAGAAGAGACCACCGTCGGAGGCCACCATCCAATAGCCGTCGTATGAGTTGTTGTCGAACCCGCCGACGACCGGCTGGGCCAGCTTGATGCCCCCGGTCGACCCGAAGAAGGGCGCGTCGTAGGAGAACACCCCGCCGTCGGAGGCGACCAGTCGGTACCCGCTCCCGTCCGACACCGGTGCGATGGCGACGACCGGCTTGTTGAGCTTGATGCCTCCGGTCGACCCGAAGAAGGGTGCGTTGTAGGAGAACACGCCGCCGTCGGAGGCGACGAGCCAGTAGCCGCCGGTCGCCCTGTCGAGCCCCATGCCGACCACGGGCTGGTTGAGCTTGATGCCTCCGGTCGAACCGAAGAAGGGTGCGTCGTAGGAGAACACCCCGCCGTCGGAGGCGACGAGCCAGTAGCCGGTCCCGTTCAGCGTGGGAGTGATGCCGACCACGGGCTTGTTCAGGTGGATGTTCCCCGTCGAACCGAGGAACGGCGCGTTGAAGGCGAACACCCCGCCGTCGGACCCGACGAGCCAGTAGCCGCCGGTCGCGCGGTCCACCGCCATCCCCACGATGGGCTGGTTGAGCTTGACGCCCGTCAGCGAGCCGTAGCAGGTAGCAGCGCCGAAGGTCGCCACGGCGCCGGCCGAGTTCACCTCGTAGTAGCCCGTGCCGTCGTCGAGGGCGGCGCCGCCGACCACCGTGCCCGAGGGCAGGGTGGAGACGCAGCTCGTCTGGACCGGGCCCGGCGTGGCCGGACCGGCCCCGGGCAGCGTCTGGAACCACAGGTAGGCGTTGGTGGGCACCTCGCCGACACCGCCGACGCCGATGCCGCTGTTGGGTTGGTTCTCGAGTGCCTTGACGGCCGAGTAGCTCTTGGCCGCCTCGACCGCGTTCAGGCCGGCGGGCGAGGTCACCGGAATGATGATGACGTTCCACCACTCAGGCTGGTCGCCGTTGCGCGTGGTGAGCAGGTGGTCGTGTCCCGGCAGGGGCACGTTGTCCAGTGACGCTGCCGGCGCGCCGAGCACCGTGGCCAATCGGGAGAGGTCGATGGTGGCCGGGTGGTCGATGCAGGTGATGGCGCTCGAGCACTGGTTGTAGGTGACCGGCGGGGTGGAGTACAGCGGCACCGGGATGTACAGGGGGTCGATGTTGCCGTTCGTCACCGTCGGCGAGGGCGGCGTCTGATCGGCCACGCCCGGCGGCACGGCGTTCGGTGCCGCGCCGGCTTCGCAACCGGTCGCCGATGCGGCCGACACCGTGGTGTCACAGAAGAACGGCTCCGTGTAGAGCGCGTCCACGTCCTGCCCGTCGATCCAGTCATGGCTGATCCCGATGTTCTGGCAATTCGGCGCGGTAGCGCCGCAGTCGTTCTGCAGGTTGTCGATCACGGTGCCGGGCTCGGTCTGGTTGACCGTCGGGTCGGGGTCCGGAGCCGTGGCGACCGGCGCCCCGGGAGGAGCCGTGGCCGTCAGGTCGGCCGCCTGCGCGGCCGGGACCGTCCCGGGGAGAACCTGGAAGAACAGCGAGACGTTGGTCGGGGCCTCAATGGCCTTCGACGCGTTGACGGCGGCGGTGATGGCGGCCGTGCTGGTGAGCGTGGCGAAGGTGGCGGGGTCGGTCGTCGCCACCACCTCGACGTTCCACCACTCGGGTACTCCGCTGTTGCGCGTCCCCACGACGTGGTCGTGCGACGGGATCGGCACGTTGGCGACGCTGCTCGGTGACGGGCTCCCTGGAAGGGCGCCGGCGATGCGCGAGAGGTCGATGGTCGGCGGGTGGTCGATGCACGTCGCCGTCGCCGTGCACTGCGTGGGCGGTGCGTTCACGAACAGCGGTACCGGGATGTAGAGCGTGTCCTGGTGCGTGGTGTTCCCGAGCGAGGTCCCGTTGGGCGAGGTTGCGCTGGGCGAGCCCGACTGCGGAGCACCGGCCTCGCAGCCGGTCGATGCACCCGAGCTCACGTTGGAGTCGCAGTAGTAGTCCTCGCTGTAGAGGAGATCGACGTTTGTCCCGTTGTAGTAGCCGTAGGACTCGCCGACCTGACCACAGGTCGGCGAGTCGTTACCGCAGTTGTACTGCAGGGGATCGATGGTGGTCCCGTTGTCGCCGGACGGCGGTGGCACCTGCACCGCGTGCGGCGCGGAGGCGGCCGCGGCCGCCTGCGCGCCGACGATGCCGGATACGCCGAGAACGACGACGAACAGCGACGCGACCAAGGCCGTCACCGTTCGCAGCGAAAAACCAATCAGATCGAATCGATGCCTCATTGCGCACACCTTTCGTGGAGGGAGTCCGTCGCCGTGACACCGCACTGCGCGGGAATGGCCACGGCAGGTGTTCGGCCCCGTGTGACCAGCCGGATGCCAGGTTCTTCTCCAGCTCGTGGGCCACCCCGGAGAACTCGGCTCACACTTCCCTCACACCCGGATTGCCGGTTCGTCACATCTGGAGCCGACGCTGGTTCCGAAGAGATGGTGAGGAGGTCCGCATGCGGACGGTGAGGGAATCGATGAGTGCGCGCTGGACCGGACTGGGCCTGGCGGCGCGGCTGTGGTGGACAGGGCTGGCCGCGGTCGGCCTCGCCGCCGTCCTGGTGCTGGCCGCGACCACCGTGTCTGACGCGTCCTCGCACCCGGCGCCCGGCTCCTCGGCGGCGGCGAGGCCGGCGGCGAAGAGTGCGGGCTCGGGCAGCGGCAGCGGCAGCGGGTCGATGGCGGGCATGTCGATGGGGAGTACGCGTGCGGGCTCGTCGACGCCGGCCGGATCCGCGCAGACGACGTCCAGCGTGTGCAGCAATGTCAAGGGGGCGACGACCATGGCGGACGGCATGGTGATGGCACCGGTTCCGTCGGGGAGCCCGACAGCGAGCCAGCAGGCGGCAGCCAATCGGCTCGTCGCCGAGACCACCGCCACGCTGTCGAAGTACGCGAGCCTCTCCGCCGCCACCGCGGCCGGCTACACCCCGGCCACGAACCCGAACGGGTACCTCGTCCACTACGCCAACTGGCAGATCGCCAAAACCGACGGGTTCGACCCGGCGAACCCCGCCTTCTTGATGTACGCCAACACGGTCAACGGCCCGAAGCTCATGGGGGCCATGTATCTCGGGCCGGCACCGTGCACCCCCGGTGCCGACGTCGGCGGCCCGCTCACCCAGTGGCACGCCCACGACGACCTCTGCCTCTCCGGCGGCCAGGTCGTCGGCCGGACGACGGCCACCGGAGCGTGCACCGCCGGCGTGCACAACACCGACACGTACTTCATGCTCCACGTGTGGACCGAGCCGTCCCTGGCCTCGACGCACCAATTCCAGGCCGACCTGACCCGGGCCGAGCTGGCGCCGATCATCCGGGGCCAGGCGTGACCCCGGAACGGGTGCGGGCCCCCAACCGGGTCAGCGCGCGGACCATTCAGATCGGCCTCGGCATCATCTGGCTGCTCGACGGGCTGCTGCAGCTGCAGCCCAGGATGTTCGGCCCCGACTTCGCCAACCAGGTCATCCTGCCGACGGCGCAGGGGCAGCCGGGCCTGGTGTCCGGCGCCATCACCTATGTGGCGCACCTGATCGCCCTGCAACCCGCCTTGACCAACGCCGTCTTCGCCAGCGTCCAGATCCTCATCGGCCTCGGACTGCTGATCCGCCAGACGGTGCGGCCGGCCCTCGCTCTCTCTTTCGCCTGGGCGCTCGGCGTCTGGGCGCTCGGCGAGGGATTCGGCATGCTCTTCACCGGCATGGCGTCCCCGCTCACGGGCGCGCCGGGCGGCGCCCTCCTCTACGTCGCCATCGGGCTCCTGGTGTGGCCCCGCACGGCGCGGACGGCCGAAGGCCCGGTGTTCGCGGGCCCGGCCACCGTCGAGGGGCCGCTGGGTGCGCGCGGCGGCCAGGCGGTATGGGCGATCGTCTGGAGCGGCATGGGGGTTCTCTGGCTGCTGCCGGCCAACCGGGCCGGCCAGAGCATCTCGGGGGCGATCGGTGGCGCCGTCAGCGGCGAGCCGGGCTGGCTCGCCCACGTGCAGCTGTCCGTGGCGCACGCCCTGGGCAGCGGCGGCGGTTCGGTCGCCGTCGCCTGCGCCGTCTTGTCCTTCGTCATCGGTCTGGGCCCCCTCGTCTCGCGGCACACCACCGTCTTCCTGGTGGCCGGTGCCGCGCTGGCCCTCGACTACTGGGTGTTCGGGGAGGCCTTCGGGCAACCCTTCAGCGGCATCGCCACCGACCCCAACACCGGGCCGCTCCTCGTCCTGCTGGCGCTCGCCCTCTACCCGAACCGTGCGCCGGCCGCTTCGGTCGCCGAGATCGACCGGACCAGCGGCGCGGCGAACCGGCGGCGCGGGTGGCGTTCCCCGTCGCATCGTAGGGGGGCGCCGGACGCCGATTCAGAACGGCAGCCAGCCGGTGGCCGACGCGCCGAGCCAGTCGAGCATCTGACGGCGCGTCGTCGGGCCGTGGGGCTGCCAGGCCGAGGGCAGCGCGCCCTCGTGGCGCAGCGCCGCCGCTTCCGAGATGTTGGCCGTGAGCGGATCCTGGGTCAGCGCGCAGCGTGTGGCCGTCGCGTCGACGCCGAAGAGCCTGGCGGCGTTGAGGCCGAACAGGCCGGCCTTCAGATCGGCTGTCAGCGCCGGGTACTGGTACGCCTCCTGGAACTCCGGTGTGATCTCGAAGGTCCGCATGGCCATGATCTGGGGCTCGGGGCTGCCGTACCAGATGGCATCAGTCCCCCACATGACCCGTTGCGCGCCCACCCGGCTCAACAGCTTGCCGATGGCGTGGGCGGCCTGGTCCGGCATGGTCAGCAGCTGGCGCCACATGGTGGCGATGTCGACCCAGACGTTGTCGTTCGGCGGCACGCCGTGGACGTCGAGCGACCGCAGCAGCGTGTCGATGCCGATGGTGGCGTCCGGGTTGTACGGGCCTTCCACCTGCGAAGGGTCCCACGCGGCGTGGTAGATGACGAACTGCATGTCGGGGAACTGACGCGACACGGCCACGACGTCGTCGGGGTGGTTGAACGCCGGGTCGAAGTTCACCAGTGGCAGCCCCTTGTGCGCGACGAAGACCTTGACCCCGAGGTCGTGCGCGTGCTGGACCGTGGGAAGCCCGATGGTGGGGTCCTGGAGCGAGTAGCCCTGGCCCGTCGGGCTCCAGGCCGTGTACACCTTGAAGGCGGCCGGCGGCCCCGTCGACACGGCGCCCGACATCTCCTGGAGCGTCGATTCCACCGGCCCGACATTGGGAGCGATGATGTTCTCGACCAGCAGCCGGCTGGCGCCACCACCGGTGAGCCCGGCCGTGATCTCCCGGGTGCGCAACGCCTCGGGGAACGGGATGGGCGCGTTGGACGGGCCGGAGTTGGGGACATCGGTCAGGATGGCCATGGTCGTGTCGCTGGCCAGGAACATGTCGTGGAGGTAGCTGGCCCGGTCGACGCAATCGAGCTGGGTGCTGTCGGTGCAGCCGGCGGGGAGCATGGAGAGCACGAGCGACGTCGTCTCGGGTGCATCGTCGACCCAGGGCCCGCTCGGAATGACGTGGTGCGTGTGGACGTCGAAGACGAACTCCGTGCCGCTCAACGCCTGCTCGCAGGCGGCCGTGTCCTCCGGTGACGGCACGCTGAAGCGACCTCCCCTCCCCCGGGGCCTGGCGACCGCCTGCGGGCGCGGGGCCGACGGCGAGCTGCAGCCTGCGAATTCGAAGGCGGCGAGCGTCGCCGCCACGGCGCCGGCGCCCTGCAGGAATCGCCGGCGGTCCACCCCGGCCCGCCGCGCCGCGTCATCGATGGACTCGCGCACCAGGGCGGTGACCTTGCGGTCCCTCGCGCCGGCGGCGGCGGGGACGAATTCGCCGTTGGAAACCGGGCCGGCGTCGAGCGGCAATTGGTCGTCGGGCCGGTCGCGCTGGCGGCGCGAGAAGGAGCCGATGCCAGCCATGGCCGGAGGATACGCCCGCCCCGGGCCGATCTGCAGGGCGGGATCTCGAGTGGTGCCCGAGGCGCCTCGTCGTCCCCGTCACGCATGGCCCTGGTGACCGCCGGCGTGCACCCGGCGCATGACCTCGGAGTCGGCGTCGGTGCCCTCACCGAGCCGGCCGAAGGGCATGTGGCAACGTCAGTCGCACGCGGGGACCGAAGACCCGGATCGGCGCTCGGTGGAATCAGAATCTGCCGGCAATCTTCAGAACGGGCGCCAACGCGCCGATATGAGACCGTGAACGATGGCGTGCATCCCAGGGAACGGGACCCCTGGGGCTGGTACGCGCCCCATCGCGCCATCGTGCTCCTCGGCGTCGTCCTGATCCTGATCGCCCTCGGTGGGGCGACCTTGGGCGTGGTCAATGCCTCCCGGTCCGAAGCCCTGACGGCCAAACTGTCGGGCCGCTATCTCGTGCTGCTCCCGCCGGTGCGGCAGATCCGGGCAGACGCGAGCGCGTTCCAGGTGGTGGCCGATAAGGCCTTCACCGGCACCGCGCCGTCCAGCACCCTCGTGGCCCAAGGGGTGACCGCTGCAGCCGCCCTCAACAAGGCGTATCTCACGCTCGGCCATCTCCTCGCCCTACCGGGCAACGCCGGCCTCGCACCACATCTGCCCGCCCAGATGGCCGCGTACGACGCAGCGCAGTCGAATCTCGGTCCCTTCCTGGCCAGCGAGGTACGGACGCCGCAGACCGCACAGCTGGCTGCGGCCGAGACATCAACCGAGGCGACTCTCGACAAGACCCTTTCCACGTTGCAGGCGACCATCTCCACCCGCCTGGACACAACGGCCGACCAGGCGCAGGCGGCCGCCAGCGCCGCCCGAGCCGACCTCCTGTGGTCGATTGCCATAGGGAGTGCCTTCGCCCTCACCGTGACGGTGGTCCTCACCCGACACGCCCTTCTGGTCGAGCGCAAGCAGGCGCGGCGTGAAGCCGTGCAGTCCGAGCTCGCCAACAGGATCGCGTTCGAGGCGAGCCTGCAGACCGCACTGGAGATGTCCAAGGCCGAAGCCTCGGTCTTCGACCTGGTGGCCGAGGCGCTCAACCAGGCCGCTCCGGGCATGCCGTCCGAGCTGCTGCTGGCCGATTCCAGCACGGCGCACTTCCGACAGGTGCTCGTCAGTGAGGCGGGTGCGGACCATGAGGGGTGCGGCGTCGTGTCCCCCGACGACTGCCCGGCCGCATCGAGAGCACGGACAATGGTGTTCCCCTCGAGCACCGCCCTCGACGCCTGTCCCAATCTCCGCGGCCGCGGGTGCTCCGCCCTGTGCGTGCCCATGAGCATCAGCGGCAACTCCACGGGGGTCTTCCATGTGACCACGGACGACGGCTCGCCACCGCCCGACTCGATACAGGCCAACGTGGAGGTGGTCGCCCAACGGACATCGGAGCGCTTGGCGATGCTGCGTGCCTTCGAACTCTCCCAGACCCAGGCCAACAGCGACTCTCTCACGGGCCTCATGACCCGGAGGAGCCTGGAGGCCGCCGTCCGGGACCTCCATTCCACGGGCACGCCGTATGCGGTGGCCTACGGGGACCTCGACCATTTCAAGAGCTTGAACGACACCTTCGGACACGCCACCGGCGACCGTGCGCTGCGGACCTTCTCCCAGGTGCTCCGTGACTCCCTCCGACCCCCCGACATCCCGGGCCGCTACGGCGGGGAGGAGTTCGTCATCGTCCTCCCCAACTGCTCACTGCCCGAGGCGGAGCAGGTCCTGGAACGAGTCCGCACCCGTCTCTCCGAACGGATCATCATGGCCGAGCTCCCCCCGTTCACCGTCAGCTTCGGCCTCACCGCCTCCGACCAGGGCCCTGACTTCGACCAGGTGGTTTCCCTCGCCGATGCCGCCCTTCTCCGCGCCAAGGTCGAGGGACGGGACCGGATCGTCGTCGCCACGGGAGCAGACCCCGCAGTCGCGACGAGGGAGAGCGATCTGATCGGTCCGGATGTCCCTCCCATCGGGGATCCCTACGATGTGACACTGCGGGAGCCGCAGCACAACTGAGTTTCGCCGGTCGACTTCTCGGCGAACAACGACCTCCCGGCCGCTCGTCTCAGCCGGACGTGGTCGTGGTCGTCGTGGTCGTCGTGGTCGTCGTGGTCGTCGTGGTCGTCGGAGCCGCCACCTTGGCGGCGCCCAGCACGGCGACGGCCGCGCTCGAAATGAGGAACCCGTCCCCGTTGGCCAGCGTGCACCGCACGCCCGCCGTCGACGACGCGCAGGTGAAGGGCCCCAGCGTGATCGATTGGCCGTAGGCCAGCGTGGGCGTGTTCTCGCCGGCATTGGAGAGGCAGCTCACTCCGGTGCACTCGGCGAGGGTGCCATCCGCCGAGAGCGTCACCGACTTCGGCGGTGAGAGGGTCAGGCAGAAGGCGCTCGTGAGGGCGCTCGGCCCGAAATTGTTGTCGATCTCGCAGCTGATGTTCTTCGACGGTGAGAAGAACTCGGTGCCGGTCGACGTCTGCGGGACCAGGGTGCCCGACGTGGTCGACGTCGCCGACGGGCTCGATGTCGTCGAGCGCGCGGTGCTCGACGTCGTGGCCCGATTGGAGGTCGTCGTCGTGTTCGAGGAGGACGGGCCGCTCGAGCAGGCGGCGAGTGTCAGCGCGCAGGCCAGCAGGACCAGGGGGCGGATCGACCACGTGCGCAGTGCTCTGGGCATTGGGAAAGCTTAAACGGCATCTTGGAAACGGGGGTGCTGACCTTCTCGTTGGGCGTGGCCGTCTCGGCGGAACCGCGCGGGCGCTGCCTTACGAGCGCGCCGGTGCCGTCCCGATCACCGAGGCACGCTCCATGGAGCGGCGCTGGGGCCAGTAGTCGCTCGACGCGTAGTGCTGCACCGCCCGATTGTCCCAGAAGGCCACGGCGTCCTTGGTCCAGGTGAAGCGGCACTGGTGCTCGGGAGCGTCGGCCTGACGGCACAGGCGATCGAGCAACGCCAGGCTGGACTCCCGGTCCATCCCGTCTATGTGGCTCACGAAGGGGCGGTTCACGTAGAGGTGCAGCCGCCCGGTGGCGGGGTGCGTGCACACGACCGGATGGCGCACGGGCGGGTACTGCTCCTGCGCTTTCGCACGCTCCTCGTCGGACATCGAGTGCCCGAAGGTCTGGGTGAAGTCGTGGACCGCCTGCAGGTCGTCGATCTCGTGCTGCGTCGCCTGATCCAGTCCTTCGTACGCGGCATACATGTCGGAGAAGAGGGTGTCGCCTCCACAGTCGGGCACGGCCACCGCGTGCAGGATCGCGCCCATGGAGGGGCGAGCGCGCCACGTCACATCGTGATGCCACGAGTTCTCGTAGCCGCTGACCTCGGCCGTCTTCTCGAACCGTACGAGCTCGGGCTCACCCGTATTGGACGGCAGGAAGGGGTGGACCTCCAGGTCGCCGAAGCGGCGCGCGAAGTCGACATGCTGGTGCGGGTCCAGTGGTTGGTCCCGAAAGAAGATGACCTTGTAGTCGTACAGGGCCTGGCGCAGCTCGGCCACGACGTCGTCCGGGAGGGGTGCCGTGAGGTCGACTCCGGAGATCTCCGCGCCGATTGTTGCGCCGAGCTGGCGCGCGTCGAAGTGGCGCCACCGCAGGGCTGCGAGACGATCGCGCTCTGCTGCCACATGGGTGAAGGGCCCGACCGCAATGGTGTAGCCCGGGAGGCGGAAGGCGCCGGGCTGCCTGGAGGAGGCTGCCGTGGTCATGCCTGCACTGTACCGAACCGACGTTTCGAACGGCCCGCCACCGCCAGGCCTCTGTGGTCTCTGGACGTGAACGGACCTCAGTCCGCCGCGATGGCGGCGAGCACGTCGAGCTTGGCGGCGCGGCGCGCCGGCCAGCTGGCCGCGACCAGGCCGAGCAGCGCAGCCAGGATGATGAAGACGACAAGGCTGGTATAGGGCACCTCGATGTCGGTGATCCCCTGCGACCTGAGCGACGATGCCGAGCGCGATGCCCAGCCCGGTGCCGACGATGATCCCGATGACGGCGCCGAACACCGCCAGGATCACCGACTCGGTGCGGATCATCCCCCGGATCTGCCGGCGCTTCATGCCGACGGCGCGCAGGAGGCCAATTTCGTGGGTGCGCTCGAACACCGAGAGCATCAGGGTGTTGACGATCCCGATCAGGGCGATCAGCACGGCCAGGGCAAGAAGCGCATAGACAAGGCCGAGCAGCTGGTTCACCTGTGCCTGCTGCGACTGTTCGAACTGGGCCCGGGTCTGGATCTTCAGGTTCGGGTACGAGGCGAGCGCGTGCGAGACGCTCTGCTCGACACCCGGGCTCCCATCCGTCTTCAGCAGGACGGCGATCGGCAGGTCGTTCTGGAAGTGCTTCGAGAAGAAGCCGTCCCCGACGAGGTACTTCCCGATCAGCTGATTGGCCTTGAACACGCCGCCGATCCGCATCGTCGAGTCCCCCGTCTTGGCGAACTTCACCGGGACGACGTCCCCGACCGCGAGATGCTTCGAGTTGGCCGTCGTCGTGTCGATCAGCAGCTGGCCTTCGGCCAGCGCCGACGACGAGCCCTCGGTCATGTTCAGGATGACCGTGTCGGACAGGTCGCGGGTCGACACCGCGGTCAGATTCTCCAGCGACCCCTGCAGTTCGAACTGGTCCTGATAGACGACCGACGTCGCCGTCACCCCGCTCACGGACGCCGCTGTCGGCCCGACCGCATTGCTGAAGCCACCCTCCGCGTTGTTGGGCGTGGTGACGATCAGGTCGGCACTGATGGCGTTGTCGACGCTGCTGGTGGCGGACTTCGACAGCGATGCGCCGAAGACGGCGATGGCCGAGACCAGGGCCAGCCCGACCATGAGGGCCGAAGCCGTCTGCGCCGTGCGGCGCGGGCTGCGCATGGAGTTCTCCCGCCCGAGCCGACCGGACATGCCGAACAGGCGGGCCAGCGGTCGCCCGATGACGCTGGCCATCGGACGGGCGACGGCCGGGGCGAGACGCGCGACGCCGACGAAGATCAGGATCGCCCCCAGGCCGACCAGGGCGATGGCCGGGGCCGTCAGCCCGATGGCGAGGGCCACCACTCCCGTCAGGGTGATACCGATGCCCCAGGCGAAACGGCGACGCAGCGAGATCTCGGCCTCGCCCTGCTGGTCCGAGACCGCCGCCACCGGAGCGATACGCACGGCACGTCGGGCCGGGCTGATGGCCGAGGCGACCGTGACACCCACCCCGACCACCAGACAGACGATGACCGTGCGGGCTTCGAAGACCAAGGGTCCCGACGGCAGGGTGACCCCGAACCCGCTGAGCAGCGCCTCGAGCCCGAGCGCCGCCAGCACGCCCAGACCGAGCCCGATCAACGACGACACCAGTCCGACGATGGCGGCCTCGAGGAGCACGGAGCGGAAGACCTGGCGGCGGCTCGCTCCCACAATGCGCAGCAACGCGAGCTCCCGGGTGCGCTGGCCCACAATGATGGAAAAGGTGTTCAAGATGGTGAACCCGCCCACGAACAGCGCGATGAAGGCGAACACCAGGAGCGCGGTGTTGAAGAAGCCCAGTGCCTGGCTGATGGAGCTCGTCGCCTCGTTGATCACTGTCTGACCGGTCACCACCTCTTCGCCGGGCGGTAGCGCATGCGCGATGGCGCGCTGCACGGTCGCCTTGTCGGCGCCCGGCTGGGCGACGACGTTGACGGTGTCGAACTTGCCGACATCGCCCAGCAGCGCCTGTGCCGTCGTGGTATCGAACGCGGCCAGCGTGGCCCCGGCCAGATTGTTGGCCGTGCCGAACCGGGCCAGTCCCGTGATGGTGAAGGTCCTGGTCGGCCCCTCCAGCAGGATCCTGACGTGCTGGCCCACCTTGAAGTGGTACTTCTCCGCTGTGCCGAGGTCCATCACGACGTCCCGGGGGGTGGTCGGGGCGGTGCCCTGGGTCAGCCGCAGCTGCGAGATCTGCGGGTTGGGATCGAAGGAGAGGCCCAACGTCGGTGCGCCACCCGTGGTGATCGCCTTGCCGTCGGGTGCGATGTACTGCGCGTACCCCGTGACCGATCCCGCGGCCGCTTCGACGCCCGGCACGCCCTTCACGGTCGACAGCACCGACTCGGGGACCGGGTTCCTCGTGGCGGTGCCCCCGCTGCCGAACTGCGCCACGCCTCGCACCTGGAAGTCGATGTTCTGGTAGATGTTGCCGAAGAGCGTGTTGAACGTGTTGTGCAAGGTGTCGGTGAGGACGAACGTCCCGGCAATGAAGGTGACGCCGAGCACGATGGCCAACCCGGTGAGGGCGAGCCGCAGTTTGTGCGCGAGCAACCCTTTGATGGTCACGCGCCACATGTCAGGTCCCCAGCGTTCGGATGCGCTCCAACACCGAATCGGTCGTCGGCTGCGCCAGCTCGTCGACGATGTTGCCGTCGGCCAGGAAGACCACCCGGTCGGCGTACGAGGCCCCGTGGGGATCGTGCGTCACCATCACGATGGACTGCCCGAATTCGGTGACGGACCGGCGCAGGAACGACAGCATCTCCGCGGAGGAGTTGGAGTCGAGGTTCCCTGTGGGCTCGTCGGCGAAGACGAGGTCGGGCCGGTTGATCAGGGCCCGGGCACAGGCGCAGCGCTGCTGCTGGCCGCCCGACATCTCACTGGGCCGGTGCGAGAGCCGGTCCGTGATGCCGAGTTGGTCGACGAGGTAGTCGAACCACTCCTGATCGACCTTCCGCCCGGCCAGATCGGCGGGCAGCGTGATGTTCTCGCCTGCAGTGAGGGTGGGGACAAGATTGAAGGACTGGAACACGAAGCCGATGTGATCACGGCGCATCTGCGTCAGTCCGGTGTCGTCGAGACCCCCGATGTCGAGGTCCCCGACATAGGACTGGCCCGACGTCGGGCGGTCGAGGCCTGCCATGCAGTGCATGAGCGTCGACTTCCCTGAACCCGACGGGCCCATGACCGCGGTGAAGCGGCCCCGCTCGAACGTGACGTTGATACCGGCCAGCGCGTGGACCGTCGCCTGGCCCGATCCGTACGTCTTGCGCAACTCGACCGCGTGCGCCGCAGGCGACGCCGGACGTTGTGCTGCCGGTGCTGCGTCGGTGAGCGTCACCATGCCTCGATTCGTCGGTCGGGAGGGCGCCGGCGGAACCAGCGGACGAATCCACTCTGTCCTCGGGCGGCGCGCGCAGCACCAGGGTAACCGCCGCCATCTTCCGCGCCGGAACGGAGCGCCGGTGCAACCCCGGGGGTCGCCCGGCACGGGACGGGCCGGACCACTACCCTGAGCGCGCACGAACAGGTGAGGCATGTGAGCGACCCGGGGGGCCAGTTCGCCGATGCGGCACGACGCCATCAGAAGGACATGAGTCGCTGAGCACCCACCTGCGGTTGCCGGGGGCCAGGTCGACCGTGGTAGCGGGGGTCGTCTCCGTGGGGGCGGTGCTCGCCGTCCAACTCCTGCTCTTCCCGATCCCGTTCGGGGTCTGGCTCCAGGGGGCGGTGCTTGGCCTCCTCGGTTCACTGATGGCGGTGGGCCTCGGTCTCACCTACCGCCTGAACAAGGTCGTCAACTTCGCCCAGGGTGACCTCGGGACGGCGCCGGCCGTCCTCGCCGTAGGCCTGGTGGCGTTCTCCGGCGTCAACTACTTCCTGGGCTTGGCAACCGGCCTCGTTGCGTCTCTCCTCCTGACCGCGACCGTGGAGATCGTGGTGGTGCGGCGCTTCCGGCGCTCCCCCCGCCTGATCCTGACGGTGGCCACCATCGGCCTGTCCCAGCTCCTGGTCGTCCTGAGCCTGTTGATCCCCCGCATCTGGGGCCAGACCCCGATCGCCAGCGCGACCGTGTCTTTCCCGTGGCATCTGGCGTGGCACGTCGGTCCGGTCGTCTTCAGCGCCGACCACCTGGTGGCGGTCGTGGTGTCCTCGGCCTGCCTGGCCGGCGTGTGGCTGTGGTTCACCCGCAGCGACATCGGGCTGGCCGTGCAGGCCGTCGGCGACCGGCGCGACCGCGCCTCCATGCTGGGCATCCCTGTCGGGCGCCTGCAGTCGGTGACCTGGGTGGTGGCCGGCGTCCTGTCCTTCGTCAGCATCTTCTTCCAGGCCGCCATCCTGGGGCTCCCGCTCGACCCCACCTACGGCCTGACCGCGCTGGTCACCGCCCTCGCCGCTCTCGCTCTGGGCAACTTCACCGAACTGCCGGTCATTGCCGCCTCCGCTGTGGCGCTCGGAATCCTGGAACAGGGGGTGGCCTGGGACGAACCAACCAACCCCGCCCTCGGGCTGGCCGTCCTGGCCGGGGTGGTGTTCGCCGCCATTGTGGTGCGCCAGCTGCTGGCGAAGCGGGCCGATCGCGAGGTCGAGTCCTCGCTGGCCCTGGCCGGCAGCGCGCGCGGCCTGCCTTCCACGCTGCACGACCTCACTGCGGTGCGGGTGGGTACGCCGGTCGGCGCGCTGGCGGCCCTCCTCGCCGTGTCCACGCTGCCACTGTGGATGGGCGCCGGTGAGCTGATCCGGGGCTCGGGGCTCCTGGTCCTGGCCATCGTCGGCTGTTCGGTCGTCGTGCTCACCGGGTGGTCGGGACAGGTCAGCCTCGGCCAGATGTCGTTCGCCGCCGTGGGCGCCGCCGTGGGAGCGGTGGCGCTCCTCGACTGGCACTGGGACCTGAGCCTCGCCCTCCTGCTGGCGGGAGCCGCCGCCGCCCTGGTGGCCGTGGTGGTCGGGATCCCGACGCTGCGACTCGACGGCATGTTCGCCGCCGTGACCACGCTGGCATTCGCCCTCGCCGCCTCCGGCTACCTGCTGGTCCGGCAGGAATTCTCCTGGATCCCCCAGGGCCAGCTCGGCACACCGTACGTCTTCGGGCTCTCCCTCACCTCACAGTCCGCGGTGTTCGAACTGTGCCTCGGCGTGCTGGTGCTCGTCCTCGTGGCGATGCAGGGCCTGCGCCACAGCCGCACCGGCCGCGTGCTGCGCGCGCTCCCGGCCAACCAGCGGGCGGCGGAGGGATACGGCGTCCGGGTCGTCCGGGCCAAGCTCACCGCCTTCGCCCTGTCCGGCTTCATCGCCGGCCTGGGGGGCTGCCTCCTGTTGGTCGTGAACCAGCAGTACGAGGAGGCGTCGTTCCTGGTGCCGGCGAGCCTCATCGTGTTCACCTCGACCGCGGTCGGCGGGCTGGGGTCGGCCTTCGGCGCCATCCTCGGGGCGGCCATCGTGGAGGGGAGCACCACCTACCTGCCCCCGAGCTGGCAGCTGTTCCCCTCCGCGCTCGGGGTGCTGCTCGTCCTCATCCTCTTCCCCCGCGGGCTGGCCGGCCTCTGCGAGGACCTGCGCGACTGGGCACTCGAGGGACTGGCTGGGCGGCGCCGGGACCCGGGGCCCCACGTGGCACCTCCCGTCACGGGTGCGCTGGCGCCATGACCCGCCTGGCCAAGTTCGGAGCCGGCGTCTCCCTGTTCCCCCTGGGAGTGCTCTTCACGATCGAGATGCTCGACCAGGCCACGCAGAGCGCGTTCAACATCCTCACGCCGAACATCCGTGACGCCTTCCACCTGACCAACGCGGGCATCCTCCTCATCGTCGCCATTGCGGGAGCGGCGGCGCTGGCGTGCACGCTGCCGATCGCCTTCCTGGCGGACCGCATGAACCGGGTACGCATCGCACTGGCCGGCGCGCTGATCGGCGCCGCGTTCTCCATCGGCCTCGGTTTTGCCCAGGGGATCATCGTGGCCACGATCATGTTGGTGGGCATCTCCATGGGGCAGGCAGTGATCTTCCCCACACACAATTCGCTGCTGGCCGACTATTACCCCGTGCCGGCACGGCCGCGCGTGTACTCCGCTCACCGCTCCGGCATCAGCGTGGGGGTCATCGTCGGCGTGCTCCTCGGTGCAGGCCTGGCTGCCCTCTTCACCTGGCGCGCCCCGTTCTTCTTCTTCGCGGTGCCGATCGTGGTGACGGTCATCGTCGGCTGGCGTCTCCGCGAACCGCCGAGAGGCCGCCACGAACAGCTGGCGCTGAGCGAGCAGATGCTGGCCTCCGAGCGAGGGGAGGCCGCCCCGCTGGACGATGTCCCGACCGCCTCCGCCGAGGAGCTGGACATGCCGGCCGAGGCTCCGCCGTCACTCGGCGAGTCCTGGCGGACGGTGTGGAAGATCGGCGTCTTGCGTCGCATCTTCATCGCCCTCCCGTTCCTGGCCGCCGCCATCGCCGGCTTCGCCTCCCTCGCCTCTCTGCAGTACCAGGAGACGTTCCATCTCGACGCGGTGCAGCGGGCCTACCTCATCGCACCCACGGAGATCTTCGACATCGCGGGCCTGGCGGTCGGCGCCGTCGTCGCCACCCGCCTGGCCCGGCGGGACATCGGTCTCGTCTTCCGCATGCTGGCTGTCGCTTCCATCGTGGCCGCAGCCTTTGCCGTGCTCTTCGCCCTGGCCCCGAACGTCCCGCTGGCCTTCATCGGCAACGCCGGGATCGTGGCCGCTCTGGCCGTGGTGGGTCCCGGCGTGCTGGCCTCGCTGTCGATTGCCATCCCGCCCAGGGTCCGCGCCGTCGGGTTCTCCATCGGTGCGCTGTTCGTCCTGCCGGGACTCCTGGTCCTGCCGGTGGTCGGCGCTGTGGGCGATGCCGTCGGATTCCGCTACGGGCTGCTCATTCTCGTACCCGTCTTCGTCCTCGGCGGCCTCATCGTGTCCAGCGCCGGGGGCCTGATCGCCAACGACGTGCGCGACGTCTGGACCTCCATGCGCACCCGGACGCAGATGCTCATGGACCGGCAGGCGGGCCGGCTCCCACTGCTGGCGGTGCGCGAGCTCAACGTCGGGTACGACGGGGTCGTCGTGCTGGCCGACATGGCCATAGAAGTCGGCGAGGGTGAGATCGTCGCTCTGGTCGGCACCAACGGCGCCGGAAAGTCCACCCTGCTCCGGGCCATCGGCGGGGTGGTCGAGGCCGATCACGGCGCGATCGTCTTCGACGGGCGCGACATCACCCACCTGCCCCCCGACGAGATCGCCCGCCTGGGGGTCGCCCAGGTGCCCGGCGGCGAGGGGATCTTTCCCAACCTGCGCGTCGAGGACAACCTCCGCGTGGCGGCCTGGCAAGGCCGCAGGCGCGGCGAACGCGACACAGACATGATCGACGAGGCGCTCGCCGCGTTCCCCACCCTCGCCACGCGACGCGACGAGCGGGCGGCCAACCTCTCGGGTGGACAGCAGCAGATGCTGGCGCTGGCCATGGCGACCATCACACGGCCCAAGCTGTTCCTGATCGACGAGCTCTCGCTCGGGCTCTCACCGATCGTCGTCGAGCAGCTCCTCGGGGCCATCGAGTCGATGCGCCAGGCCGGCACCGCCATCCTGCTCGTCGAGCAGTCCATGAACGTCGCCGTGGCCGTGGCCGACCGCGTCTATGTGATGGAGACCGGAGCGGTGCGCTTCTCGGGCACCGCCGACGAGCTGGCGGCCCACCCCGAACTCCTCTGGTCCGTGTATCTGGAGAAGGCCTCCGAGACGCTGGGCGCCCCAGCCGCCCCGGCCGCAGCCGCGGCGCGCCGTCGCGCCGTCCTTGCGGTACGCGGGGTCTCGTTGCGCTTCGGAGGCAACGCCGCCCTCAACGACGTGTCGCTCCACGCCGACCACGGGGAGATCGTCGGGATCATCGGCCCCAACGGGGCAGGGAAGACCACGCTCTTCGATGTCGTGTCGGGATTCCTCCATCCCGACACGGGACTGGTCGAGCTCGCCGGCGAAGACGTCACGCACCGTTCTGCGTCCGCCCGGGCCCGACTGGGCCTCGGCCGCTCCTTCCAGGACTCACGCCTGTTCTCGGCACTCACCGTGCGCGACGCCCTGGCCGTGTCGCTCGAACGCTTCACCGACGTGCGGGACCCCTTCAACGCCGTGTTGCGCCTGCCGCTCCAGGTGCGGACGGAGGCCGCTGTCCGCGAACGGGTCGACGAGCTGCTCGACATGTTCGGCCTCGATCGCTACGCCGACAACCTGGTCAGCGAGCTGTCGACAGGCTCTCGGCGCCTCGTGGATCTGGCCGCCGTCGTGGCCCATCAGCCGTCGGTCGTCCTCCTCGATGAACCGTCGTCCGGTGTGGCCCAGCGCGAGGTCGAGGCCATGGTCGGACTCCTCCGCTCGGTGCGCGACCGGCTCGATGCGACCCTGCTGGTGGTGGAGCACGACATCGCCTTCATCGCCGAGCTGGCCGATCGCCTCGTCGCCATGGATCGTGGTGCTGTGCTCGTCGACGGTCGACCCACCGAAGTCCTCGAGTCACCTCTGGTCGGTGAGGCCTTTCTCGGTTCCGACCCGCTGGCACTCTCGCGTTCGGGTGCTGCCCCGGCCACCACGATCACGACCACGGAGGTGGACCCCACATGAGCGACGCCGATGCAGGACCGCAACGCGCCGGGCGGCCCTGGCCCGAGGTGGGCCTGCTGCGCCGGGCGGGGCCGGTCGTCCTCATCGTCGCCGCGCTGGTGGCCGCCGGCGTCTCGGCCACCGTGCACGAGAACAACGGCACCACGACGACCGGCGCATCGGGCGGAGGGGGGACCCAGCCGATCGGGCACTCGACCGTGCCGCTCACCTACGCCGCCGCGGCCAAACTCGGAAAGACGGCGTCCTCTGACTGGGGCCCCGAGTGTGACCACCACACGGGACGGCTGAAGATTCCGAGCATCTACTCTCCGCCCTGCGTCCCGGTGCCGGCGGCCGGAGCGTCGAACGGCGGGGCGACGTCCGGCGGCGTGACGGGGAGTGCCATCAATATCGTCTATTACCAGATGCAGCCGGGCGGCCTGGCGTCGACGATCTCGAGCGCGGCGGGCACCAACGCACAGGCGCTCGCCACCGCTCAGGCGTACGTGGCCATGTTCAACAAGACCTACGAGCTGTACGGACGGCACGTCAACCTCATCCCCTTCACCGCTTCGGGAGCCGACAGTGATCCCGTGGCCGCCCACGCCGATGCCGTCACGGTCGCCCAACAGCTCCATGCCTTCGCGTCCATCAACGGACCGGGCGAGACCAACGCCTACGAGGACGAGCTGGCCCGTCTCCACGTGCTGTGCATGGCCTGCGGCGACTCGTCCACCAACGGCCAGATTCAGCAGAACGCCCCCTACCAGTGGGCAAACCTGCCCACGGCGGACACCTCGCTCTACGAGACCGTCGGATACCTGCTGGCCAAGCTGAATGGCAAGGACGCCATCTGGGCCGGTGAGCCCGCCTTCCACGCGCAGAAGCGCAAGTTCATCGTCGTGAGCGAGACCTCCGAGCCACCCGCCCCCGGCACCGCCGAGCTGACGTCCTCGCTGACCAAGAAGCTGGAGGCGGGCCACGCCAACATGACGTCACCGACCACGCTGTCGTACACCCTCGACCTGACGACACTGCCGACCCAGGCCGCCACCATCGCCGAGAAGCTGAAGGCCTCCGGCGCCACCAGCGTGGTCTTCGCCGGGGACCCGATCATGCCGATCTACCTCACCAAGGCCTGCGCCGGCATCGGCTACTTCCCCGAATGGATCATCACCGGCATCGCCCTCACCGACACCTCGGCGCTCGGGCGCTACTACGACCAGAGCGAGTGGTCGCACGCCTTCGGCGTCACGAGCCTGGGTGTGCCGGTACCCGTGAGCGCCGGCGACGCCGATCACCTCTACCACTGGTGGTACGGAGCGAACGCCACACCGGCGTCGCTGGCGGCGCCCGCCATCATCCCGCCCATCCAACAGGTGTTCGCCGGGATACAGCTGGCCGGGCCCGACCTGACGCCCTCGACCTTCACTGCAGGGCTGTTCCGGGCCCCGCCCGCCGGCGGAGGTCCGACGACGCCGCTCGACGCCTACGGCTATCAGGGGGCGGCCCCGCGCCCGAGCTACTCGTCGCCGGCCGATTACACCTTCCTCTGGTACGACGCCACAGCCAAAGGGCCCGACGAGGAAGGCACGAACGGCACCGGGCTGATGCGCTACGTCAACGGGGGCGCCCGCTACCGGGCCGGCACCGTGCCGGCGGGTCCCGTCCCGATGTTCCAGATGGCGGGTTCGGTCACCACGTACGCCTCGCCGCCGGACCGGGCGCCCGATTACCCGCCCTGGCCGGGTTCGCCCACCGCCTCCGCCGCGGGCTGAACCTCCTCCGGGCGTCCGGGACTGGTGCTACCCCCAGTCCCGGACGCCCGGTAGCGGCATTCTCACGGGGACGACAGGCCCTCATGCTGGAGGCGGCGGGCGGAACCTCCGGCCCCGCTGCGAAAGGAGGGGCCCATGATCGTCACCCGCGGACTGACGAAGCGCTACGGCACCACGGTGGCCGTCGACGCACTGAGCTTCACCGTCTCCCCCGGTGTCGTCACCGGATTCCTCGGCCCGAACGGTTCGGGGAAATCGACCACCATGCGCATGATCCTGGGCCTCGACAGGCCCGATGCCGGGACAGCGTTCATCAACGGATCCGCCTACGCCGACCTGTCGTGGCCGCTGCGCGACGTGGGCGCCCTGCTCGACGCCAAGGCCTTCCACCCCGGCCGCAGCGCCCGGAACCACCTGCGCTGGCTGGCCCAGACCAACGACATCCCCCCGGGGCGGGTGGACACCGTGCTCGACCTGGTCGGGCTCACCGCGGCGGCCGACAAGCGGGCCGGGAAGTTCTCCCTCGGCATGGGGCAACGCCTCGGCATCGCCAGCGCCCTGCTCGGAGACCCTGGCGTGCTCCTCTTCGACGAGCCGGTGAACGGCCTCGACCCGGAGGGCATCCGCTGGGTCCGGCACCTGCTCCGCGACCTGGCGTCCGAGGGCCGGACAGTGCTCGTCTCGAGCCATCTGATCAACGAGATGGCGCTCACCGCCGAGCGGCTCGTCGTCATCGGTCGCGGCACGCTGATCGCCGAGACGAGCGTCGACGACTTCGTGGCGCGTGACCAGAGCGACGCGGTGCGCGTCGTGACCCCGATGTCGCAGCGATTCGTGGCGGCGCTCTCGCGGGCCGGGGCGCGGCCGGCCGTCCACTCGGACGGGTCCATCGTCACCTCCGGCCTCTCCGCCGCCGAAATCGGAGAGCTGGCCGCCCACCAGGAGCTGACGGTGCACGAGCTAACCCCGCTGCGCGCCTCGCTCGAGGATGTGTTCATGGAGCTCACCAGCGCCTCGGTCGAGTACCGCTCGCAGTCCCACGACCACGCGGCAACGCCCGCCGCGCTGCCGACACGCTGAAAGGAACGACCGATGACGACCCTCCCCATTACCTCTCCCGCGTCCACCCGAAGGGGTGCTCCCGCCGCCCGGACCGGACGCTGGCGCGCCGGGATCCCCCAGGCCATGCGGGCCGAGTGGACCAAGCTCGTCTCGCTGCGCTCGACCGGATGGACGCTGCTCGTCACCGCTGCGGGGACGTTCCTGGTCACGTTCCTCGCGACGCACGGTGCGCTGCACCACGGCACGCAGTGGTACCAGGGATTCGATCCCACGAACCAGTCCCTGGCCGGGCTCGCCATCGGGTCACTCGCCCTGGGCGTGCTCGGCATCCTGGCCATCAGCGGGGAATACGGCACGGGAACGATCCGCTCTTCGCTCACCGCCATGCCACGGCGCGGCGTGCTGCTGACCGCCAAGGCGGTCGTCGTCGGACTGACGACAGTGGTCATCGGCGAGGCGCTGAGCTTCATCTCCTTCTTCGAGGGTCAGGCCGTGCTCAAAGGCGGCGCGCCCACGGCATCGCTCGGGCAGCCGGGTGTGCTGCGAGCGGTGGCCCTCTCGGGGGCGTTCCTCGCTCTCTTCGCGCTGCTCGGGTTGGGCATCGGCACCGTCATCCGCCACACCGCGGGGGCCATCGCCGTCTTCGCCGGCGTGACGTTCCTGGTGCCCATCCTCTTCAATTCGATCTCGCACGGCATCGCCCGTTACGCCCCGGAGCTCATCTTCGCCAACTCGATTGCGGCCGTCGACAGGCAATCGAACGCGGTGTCGGCCACAATCGGGGTCATGCTGATGGTCGCCTACTGCGCCGTTGCGCTCGGGATGGGCGCCGTCCTTCTCGACCGGCGGGACGCATGACGCCAGGCACGAGTGAGGACAGCAGCGTCCGGGTGCGGATCCGCGGGCGCGAACTGTCGCTGGCCATGACGGAGGAGCAGACCGTCCGCCTGAAGGGCCTCGCCCGGACGGTGCTTCATGAGCCCTTCACCACCCGGCCCTGGAGCGAGCTGGGCTTCTTCCTCCTGGGATCGGCGTTGGCCGCCGCGGGGTTGGGTTTCGTCGCATTGACCATGGGGGCAGGCCTGCTGCTGGCCATCACCTTCTTCGGCTTGGCCGTCCTGGGCCTCTCGCTCCGGAGCGCCCGGGGCATCGGCGGGCTCCAGCGGGGGCTGCTGCGGAGCATGCTGGGCGAGGCGGTGGAGGAGCCTCAACCCTTCGTCGGCCGTGGCGGATTCCTGGGCTGGCTGCAGGCCTGCCTGCGCGACCGGGTGGCCTGGCGCGCCGTGGGCTATCTCGCCCTGAAGGTGCCCTGGTCGATCCTCGGCGTCTTGGTGGCGTTCAGCCTGTGGTGGGACGCC
The DNA here is from genome assembly GCA_963804055.1 of uncultured Acidimicrobiaceae bacterium. Lineage (GTDB taxonomy): Bacteria > Actinomycetota > Acidimicrobiia > Acidimicrobiales > RAAP-2 > Bog-473. Next base: position 164,942 of record CAWDOU010000005.1, read on the forward strand.
TTCGCCCTCCTCACCCACCCGTTCTTCGGACGCAACGGGGGCGGCGCCCCGGTCTGGGGCCTCGCCTCGGCCTTCTTCCCCTCGGCCCGCTTCAACGGATACGGAGGCCAGGGGTTCCTGCGCGATATCGCCGGGCTCTTGCTCGGCGCCATCTTCTTCTTCGCCGCGCCCTGGGTCATGCGCGGCTTCGTCAACGTCGATCGCCTGCTGATCCGCGGTCTGCTCGGCCCTGATCCCATGGCAACGAGGGTCCGGACCCTGGAGCGGGCGAGGACGCAGACCGTCGACGCCTCGGCCGCGACGCTGCGTCGCATTGAGCGCGACCTGCACGACGGCACACAGGCCCAGCTGGTGGCACTGGCCATGCGCTTGGGCATGGCCAAGGAGAAACTGGAGGACGACCCCGAACACGTCGATCTCGCCCGCGTCCGCGAGCTCGTCGACGCCGCGCACCGGGGCGCCAAGGAGGCCATCGCCGAACTGCGCGACATCGCCCGTGGCATCCACCCACCCGCACTCGACATCGGCCTCGAGGGCGCGTTGGCCACTCTGGCGGCGCGCAGTGCGGTGCCCACCGAGCTCTCGGTCGACCTCTCGACCCGGCCGACACCGGCCATTGAGGCCATCGCGTACTTCTGCGTCGCCGAGCTCCTGGCCAACGTGGCCCAGCACGCGCAGGCGTCGCGGGCGTCCGTCTCCTGCGCGCAACAGGGCACGTGGCTGCGCCTCGTCGTGCGCGACGACGGCAGAGGCGGCGCGCAGCTCACCACGGTCGGATCGTCGTCGAGCGGGTTGGCCGGGCTGACCGACCGGGTGCACGCCGTCGACGGGCGCCTGAACCTCGTGAGCCCGCCCGGCGGCCCCACCGTCGTGACGGTCGACCTGCCCCTGTCCTCATGACGGCCTGCGCGCTCCGCATCGCCATCGCCGAGGATTCTGCCATCTTGCGCGACGGCCTCGTCCAGCTCCTCGTCGACCGTGGCTTCACCATCACGGGAGCGGTCGGGGACCCCGCTGCGCTGCGGAGCTCGGTGGCCCAGAACCCGCCCGACGTCGCGGTGATCGACATCCGCATGCCACCGACCTTCACCGACGAGGGTCTCCGGCTGGCCCTGGAACTGCGCCAGCGCCACGAGGGGCTGGGCATCCTGCTCTTCTCGCAGTACATCGAGACGCGCTACGCCGCCGACCTGCTGGCCGACGACGCCGCCGGGATCGGGTACCTGCTCAAGGACCGCGTGGCCGACGTCAGCGACTTCGTGGAGGCGTTGGAACGGGTCGCCGTGGGAGGTACCGCCTTGGATCCTGAAGTCGTCACACAGCTCCTGGGGGCGACCCGGCGGACCGACTCGCTCTCGGTCCTGACCACACGCGAACGGGAGGTCCTCTCCCTCATGGCCGAGGGCCGGTCCAACGCCGCCATCGCGCACGCGCTCGTGGTCAGCGAGGGCGCGGTGGAGAAGCACGTCGCCAACATCTTCGCCAAGCTCGACCTGCCGGTGTCCGAGAAGGACCATCGCCGCGTGCTCGCCGTCCTCCGCTTCCTGGAGTCCTGATGAGCCCACCGCCCCGGCTGCAACGGGGCCTGCACACCGGACGCTGACGGCGGCCGGCCTGCACCGCCCCGCCCGGGTCTGCGCGCTCCTGCGCACCGACGGGTAGAAAGAACAGTGATGCGGGTGATCCGTGGGGGATTCGGGAGCAGGAAGACGCCGTCCGTCGGCCTCGTGCTCGGCGCCGGGGGCGTCGTGGGCCAGGCCTACCAGGCCGGCGTCCTCTCCGCCCTGCAGCGTGAGGGCGGCTGGGATCCGCGTCAGGCCAGCGTGATCGTGGGCACGTCCGCCGGGTCGGTCACCGCGGCGGCGCTGCGCGTCGGCGTTCCCGCCCCCGACCTGGCGGCCTCGCTGTACGGGGTTCGCCCGTCCCGGCGCGGCGGTGCCATCCTCCGTCGCATCCTCCCCGACGACGTCGAGCCGCTCCCCACCCCGTCGGTCGGCGCGCTGTTCCGGCCGTGGACGATTCCGTCCCCGGCGCTCATCACGCGCGCCATCCGGCGGCCGTTGGCCTTCCGCCCGGACGTGGCGGCCATGACGCTGCTGCCCCGGGGCCGGATCGACATCTCCGAGCGGGCCCGGGGACTCGACGAGCACATGGGAAGTCGCTGGCCCGGCGGCCTGCGCATCTGCACCGTTCGTCGCACGGACGGGGCCCGCGTCGTCTTCGGTCGCGACGGCGCCCCACCGGCGCGCCTGGCCGCCGCCGTGCTGGCCTCGTGCGCCATCCCCGGCTACTTCCAGCCGGTCGACATCGGGGGGACGGAGTACGTCGACGGCGGTGTCCACTCGGCCACGAACGCCGACGTCCTCCGCTCCGACGGGCTCGACGTGGTGGTGGTCGTCTCCTCCATGTCGGCCGCGCACGGGAGTGCGAACGGGGCCGACGGGTGGATCCGCAGAACCGTGCACCGGCGCATGGAGCGCGAGATCTCCCGGTTGGAGGAGGCCGGGATCGAGGTGATCAGCCTGGAGCCGGGCGCCGAGTCCCGCCGGGCCATGGGGCTGCGCGCCATGGCCGAGGACCGCGCTCCGCAGGTGATCGAGGCCGCCTACGAGGAGACGCGCGAGCACATTCTCGCCACACCCGAGTTGGCCTCGCTGGGCGGCCCGCTCACCGCCGCCTCCGCCGGCTGAGCCCGGGTCGCCGAGACCGCCCGGGAGTAGGCTCCGCGCCAGGGGTAGCCCGAAGGGAGGGTCGATGAGTCCTGATCGTCTGAGCCCGCTGGACGCATCGTTCCTCCATATCGAGGATCACGTCTCCCACATGCACATCGCCTCGGTCGCCATCTTCGAGGGTCCGCCGCCGGCGTTCGGCGACATCGTGGCCATGGTGGACGCCAAGCTGGACCTGGTCCCGCGCTACCGCCAGAAGGTCCGCTTCGTGCCCTTCGAGCTGGGCCGCCCCGTGTGGGTGGACGACCCGTACTTCAACATGGAGTACCACGTGCGCCACACCGCGCTGCCCGCCCCCGGTGGAGAGAGCGAGCTCCGCAAGCTGGTGGGCCGCGTCATGGCGCAGCAGCTCGACCGGACCAAGCCGCTCTGGGAGATCTGGGTGGTCGAGGGGCTCGAGGACGACCGCTGGGCGATGCTGGCCAAGACGCACCACGCGTTGGTCGACGGGATCTCGGGCACGGATCTGCTGGCGGTGCTCATGGACCTGGGCCCCGATGTGGCACGCCCGGAGCCGTCCCACTGGATACCTCGGCCCGAGCCCTCGAGCCTCCAGTTGATGCTGGACGCGATCGAGAACGTCGTGCAGTCCCCCTACGAGCAGATCCGGGCGGCACGGGCCCAGACCCGGGCGCTGCGTCGCATGGCGGGGTACGCGCTCGAGGTCGCCGGCGGCTTGTTCTCGCTGGCGGGGCTGGTGCGCCCCACGCCGCCCTCCAGCCTCAACGGCCCGCTCGGCCCCCATCGCCGCTACTCCTGGGCCTCCACCTCGGTCGACGACATCAAGCGGGTACGCAAGGCACTGGGCGGGACGTTCAACGACGTGGTGCTGGCCAGCATCACCAACGGGTTCCGCGAGCTGCTGCTCTCACGGGACGAGGACATCGAACGCGTGGTGCGCACGCTGGTGCCCGTGTCGGTCCGGCCGCGCGACGCGTCGGGCAAGGCGGTCGGGGACGGCACCTACGAGAACAAGGTGTCGGCCATGTTCGCCGAGCTTCCTGTCGACATCGACGATCCCGCGCTGCGGCTACACGTCATCACCGAGCAGATGAAGGACCTCAAGCACTCCAGCCAAGCCGTGGCGGGTGAGGCGCTGACGTCCATGTCGGGCTTCGCACCCCCCATGCTCCTGGCCCTCGGCATGCGCCTCGCCACCAGAGCGGGGCAGCGCAACGTCAACACCGTCACGACCAACGTGCCCGGGCCGCAGTTCCCGCTGTACGCGGCTGGTCGGCGGATGATCCGGGCTTTCCCCTACGTCCCGCTCGGCGTCCAGATGCGGCTGGGCATTGCCATCTTCTCCTACGACGGCGAGGTCAACTTCGGGATCACCGGGGACTACGACTCGACGCCGGACATCGACGTCCTGGCCGGCGGGATCGAGGACGGTATGACGCAGATGCTGAAGGTGTGCGACCAGCCGCGCCGCTGACTGTCACCCCTCCCAGTCGGCGATCCCCGCCACCTCGTCGGCGATGTAGGCCCGCAGGTCGCCGACGATGACCTTCTCGACCGAGCGCCCCACAATCGGCATGCGCACCTTCAATTCACCCTCGACCTCGACCACGCAGGTGCCCGGCCCGACGTCGCCCTGCTCGAAGCGGTAGGTGCCCCGGGCACTCAGCCGATCGGGATAGTGGTCCGGCAGGACGACCCAGCTGGAGCGGTGCTCGGCCGGCAGAATCTCCGTCTGGGTGATCCACGACATCTTCCCGGGATCCACCACGGCCCGGACGGCCGGCGACACCGAGCCCGTGAAGGCGAAGCGCACCTCGAGGAGGACCCTGTCGCCCGTGTCCTCGTGACGGATGACGTCACGTACGGCGATGTCGTCGCGGGCGGGGCGTCCCGCATAGAACGCCGGGTTGCCGTAGGCCGCCATCGCCCGGGCCGGTGGCACCGCGACCGCCTGCAGGATGCTGAATTTCACGCGGGGGGTCGCGTCGACGGCAGCCCCAGTTTTCGGTGGTCCCAGCTGACGGTCCGCTCGACGTTGAGCTTCACCGCCACCCGCTTGTGCAGCATGACCTCCAGGATGGGCTTGAGCTCCTCCGTGTAGGGCCCGTTGTAGCGCTCGTAGACGCTGATGCCGAGCTGCCAGAGCCGCTCGGGGTCGTCGACGATCTCCGCCGTCCCGACGAGCTCCACCCCGCGGAGCTCCTCGTAGTAGTCCCCGTCCTCGAACAGGACCGTCAGCCGAGGGTCGCGGCGGAGGTTCTGGACCTTCTGCGACTTGGCCTTCGTCTCCACGGTGACGCAGCCCTCGAGGAACCCGTACCACATGGCGACCGCGTGAATGGAGCCGTCGGGTGACAGGGAGCACATCGTCATGTTCCGCCTCTCGGCGAGGAACGCGTCCACCTCGTCGGGCGTCATCTGTATTGCCTTGCGCTGATTCACGCCGTGGCCCATGGCCTCGGTCATCCGGTACCTCCCACTCGTGTGTCAGCGAGCGTAATCCTCTGAACAGGACCGGAGCATTAAGAGTTCATCTTCAGCACACTTGTTGGTTGCAACGGTTTCACGGCACGTTTACCTCGGCTCCGTAGCGTGAGGACCGATGGCGACCGTGGATCACACAGGCCGGGACATTCGTTCCGCTCCCGGCGGCGGGCGTCAGTGCGGCCAGGAAGCCCTGGCCGAGGTCATCACGATCCAGCCGCTGCGCTCACACCGCAACGGCCTCTTGGGGTCGCTGGTGACCATGGCGCGGGTATTCGCCTCCCCGCGTGCTCAGGCGGCGCCGGTGGGAACCACCCCCCATCCACCGTCGTCGCCTGCCCTTCTCCCGTTCAGGCCGCCTCAACTTCCCCACGACGCTGCCTGAGGCTGACAACAGCGTGGCAATCGCGAACGCACCGGCGGTGAGCGGCCGGCCTCCTCTGCCGGGCCCGGCACGGGACAACAGGCCGCTGGTGCTCGTCGTCGACGACGAGGAGTCCTACCGTCAGGCCTTGGCCTCGGGGCTGACCCGTGAGGGCTTCGCCGTCGAGGCCGCCGGCGACGGCCACGAAGCCCTTCGCCTGTTCCACCGCGTCCACCCCGACCTGGTCCTGCTCGACGTCATGCTCCCCGACCAGTCCGGCATCGAGATCTGCCAGCAGATGCGGAGCCTCAAGCCGGTGCCGATCATCATGGTGACGGCGCGCGACTCCGAGGTCGACATTGTGCTCGGGCTCGAGCTCGGCGCCAGCGACTACGTCGCCAAGCCCTTCCGGCTGCGCGAGCTCGTCGCCCGCATGCGGGCCGTGCTGCGGCGGGGCGTCGCCGTGGCCGAGCACCACGAAGAGGTACTCGCTGTGGGCCCCGTGCGCCTCGACGCCGGCCGGCGCGAGGTGACGGTCGACGACGTCCCCGTCGAGCTCTCGCGGAAGGAATTCGACCTTCTCGCCCTCCTCATGTCCCACAGCGGGCAGGTCGTGACCCGGGACTGGTGCATCGACCGGCTCTGGTGGGACCAGGAGCTGACCGACACCCGCACGCTCGACACCCACATCAAGCGGCTGCGCCGGAAGGTCGAACCCGACCCGGCCAACCCCCGCCACCTGGTCACGGTCCGGGGGGTCGGCTTCCGCTTCGAGGGGTAGCCGGGCACGACTCGGCCGTCCGCCCTACATTGAGCGGATGGACAAAGGCGACGTCGTTCCCGACTTCACGCTCCCCGACCAGACCGGAGCGCCCAGGACGTTGAGCGGGTTCCTCGCCAACGGCCCGGTGGTGCTCTTCTTCTATCCCGCCGCCATGACGTACGGCTGCACCAAGGAGAGCTGCCACTTCCGGGACATGGCGGGAGAGTTCGCCGCCGTGGGTGCCCAACCGGTCGGCATCAGCGCCGATGCGGTCGACAAGCAGAAGCAGTTCGACGAGAAGGAGTCGCTCGGCTTCCCACTCCTGTCCGATCCCGACCGGGTCGTCGCTGCGCAGATGGGTGCGAAGCGCTCTGTCAGCTTCCTCAAGGTCAAGCGGATCACCTTCGTCATCGACACCGATCGCACGGTCCTCGACGTCATCCACTCGGAGGTCTCCATGGGTGCGCACGCGGACAAGGCGCTCGCCCTCCTGAAGGCGCGGCACGCTGCCTGAGCGCACGGTCGTCATCACCGGCGCCGCGTCCGGCATCGGTGCCGCCACCGTCTCGCGGCTCGACGCCGCGGGCTGGGACGTGATCGGCATCGACAAGGACGAGTCGGACATCGTGGCCGACCTCGCCACTCCCGCCGGGCGCCGTGACGCCGTCGAACAGGCCGCCGAGCGCTCCGACGGTGCGCTCACCGGCATCGTCACCTGTGCCGGGCTGGCCGGCCTCCCGGGCCGCGCCGGGTCTCTGCTCGCCGCCGTGAACTACTTCGGAACGGTGGACCTGCTGGAGGGGCTCCGCCCGCTCCTCTCGAGCGGCGGTGCCGCCGTGGCCATCAGCTCGAACTCGACCACCGTGCAGCCCGCCATTCCCGCCGACCTCGTCGATGCCTGCCTGCGCCACGACGAGGAGCTGAGCGCGCGAATCGCCGACGCCCGCGGCTCCCTGGTGGCGTACCCCGCCACCAAGCTCGCCGTGGCCCACTGGGTGCGACGCAACGCCACGGGGCCTGCGTGGGCGGGCGCCGGAATCAGGCTCAACGCCATCGCGCCGGGCATGATCGACACACCCATGGTGGCCGGCATGCGGGCCGACGCCGAGGCCGGGCCCATGCTCGACCTGTTGCCCATCCCGGTGGGACGGCCGGGCCGGCCCGAGGAGATCGCGGCCCTCGTGGAATTCCTCCTCGGACCGGACGGCACCTTCTTCTGCGGATCGGTGGTCTTCTGCGACGGCGGCAGCGACGCGCTCCTGCGCACCGATGACTGGCCCGCAGCCTGGGACATCTCCGTCCGCGACCTCGGCCAACAACTCTCCTGAGCACGTCGCGTCCCCGCCGGCGCCGACCGTAGGCTGGCGCCATGCCGGGTCGGATCCTGGTGGACACCACCCCGCTGCGGGAGAGCCGCGACTTCCGCCTGCTCTTCATCGGTCAGCTGATCTCGGTCATCGGGTCGCAGCTGACGGTCGTTGCCATCCCGTTCCAGGTGTACTCCATGACGCACTCCACGCTGCAGGTGGGGGCGATCAGCCTGGCGCAGCTCTTCCCTTTCCTCGCCGGCGCCCTCTCGGCGGGCCCCATCGGCGACAGCCACGACAAGCGCCGCATCATGGTGTGGACGGCCGTGGCCCTGACGCTCACCAGCGGCGCCATGGCCGTCAACGCCGCCGTGTCCCACCCGTCGCTTGCCGTGCTCTACGTCGTCAGCGCAGTGGCGGCCGGCTTCACGGGATTCTCCAGCACCGCCCGCATGGCGGCGGTGCCCGGCATGGTCGAGCGCCGGCATATACCGGCCGCTGCAGCCATGACGCAGATCGTGTTCCAGGTGGGCGTCATCGTCGGACCCGCGCTCTCCGGTCTCCTGCTCGGCATCGGCCTGCCGCTCGTCTACGGGCTCGATGCGGCCTCCTTCGTGGTGGCCGTCGTCACCTCGGCGATGTTGGCGCCCATTCCCGCCGCCGGGCACGCCGCCGGCCTGTCGCCCTGGCAATCCACCAAGGAGGGGCTGCGCTACCTGCGGACGCGCCAGACCCTGCAGGGCGTCTACCTCATCGACATCAACGCCATGGTCTTCGGCATGCCCCGGGCGCTCTTCCCCGCCATGGCCGGCGCCGTGTTCGGCGGGGGCACCATCACCCTCGGTTTCCTCTATGCCGCGCCCGGCGTCGGCGCATTGGTCGGCGCCGTCACGACCGGTTGGGTCGCCAACGTGCGCCGGCAGGGTTGGGCGGTGATCGTGGCCGTCTCGGTGTGGGGCGCGGCCATCGCGCTGTTCGGGCTCACGGACACGCTCTGGGTCGCCCTGGCCCTGCTGGCAGTGGCTGGATGGGCCGATGTGATCTCCGCCGTCTTGCGCAACACCATCCTCCAGAGCTCCATCCCGGAGCGCTTCCGCAGCCGCATGTCCTCCATCCAGATGGCCGTCGTGCAGGGAGGCCCGCGCCTGGGCGACATGGAGTCCGGCACCGTGGCGACGCTGACCAGCATCGAGTTCTCCGTCGTGTCGGGCGGCCTGGCCTGCATCGTCGGCGCCGCCGTCATCGGCGGGCTGCTGCCCGTCTTCCGGCGGCACGTCGCCGGTGAGATCGACGACGTCCCCGTATGATCCGGGCATGAGCACCACGTTCGCCGAGCCGACCTGGGGTGAGGTCGACCCCGCCACCCTCTCCCGCATCCTCGTCGTCTCGCCCCATTTCGACGACGCGGCCATGGGAGCCGGGCACCTCATCGCCAGCTACGACGACACGACGGTCGTCACGGTGCTTGGCGGGGAGCCACCGGCGTACCCCGACGAGCCCTCCGAGTGGGACGCGCTGGGCGGTTTCGTGGCCGGCGACGACGTGGTCGCTGTCCGACGCCAGGAGGACGCCGCGGCCATGGCTGTGCTCGAATCGGGCTACGAGTGGCTCGAGTTCGCCGACCACCAGTACCTGGCCCCACCGGATCGGCCCACACCTTCCGATGTGGCGCCGGTCCTCGCCGTCACCATCGCGGAGTTCGATCCCACCGCCGTCTTCTTCCCCATGGGTCTGGGCAATCCGGACCACGTGATGGTGCACGACGCCTGCCTCCTGGTGCGCCAGGAGCAACCCGAACGCGAGTGGTTCTGCTACGAGGATCACGGGTACAAACACATCCCCGGCCTGTTGGCCTGGCGCGTCGCGAAGCTCTTGCGCTCGCAGCCGTGGCCGACGCCCGCCATCGTTCCGCACGAGCCCGACGAGGAGCGCAAGCGCCGCGCCATCTGGTGCTACACGTCACAGATCGCGCCGCTCGAGCAGGACCATGCGCTCAGCGCGCGCGATGGAAGGGCGCGTCCCCGAGCAGTTCTGGCGGTTGGCTCCCCCGCCGTCGGGGTGGGAAGGGCTGGCCGACTTCATCTGAGGCCGGGCGCGCCACGGCCCGCCCGGGGGGAGTCGGGCGGGCCGTCCACGGAACCTGGGGTGCCGTTGCTGCGCTGTCCGGCGGTCAGATCGCCGGTGCTGGAGGGACCGGCGGACCTGACCCCGCCGATAGTGCTCTCCCGCGAGCCCGAGAACAAGGGCGTGGGCCAGAGTTCACACGGCGGAAACCCAGCCCGCCGTGGTGGGGCGTCCCGCCGTCCCGATCAGGCCATGGCCGGTTGGGGCGCCATCTCGCCGATCTCCACGCTTTCCTCGGCCATGAGCTCCGGCGCCCGCTCCAGGTCGACCTCAATGTCCGCCAGGATCCCGGGTCGCCGGCGGTTGACGATGAACAACCAGGTGGCGCCCACCGCCATCCACCCCAAGAAGATGTAGGGGAACAGGTTCACCGGGTACGGAGGCCGCGGGTAGAAGCTCCCGATGGTGGGCACCAGGAGGCAGAGCACGGCCACGACCACCATGACGACGTGGTGACGCCGGAGTTCACCGATCTTCCTCAGGTACATCGGTGCCGCCAGCGTGATGAGGTAGTAGGCGAGGAGGAACCCGAAGGCCGCCAGGGTGCCGGCGTCGCCGAAGGCCGTCAGCGGATTGGTCCAGATCATCAGGGCCGAGGGGAACACGAAGATCATGGCGATATAGACGGTCACGGCCACGTGCGGGGTCCGGTTGGTGGCATGGGCCTTGCCGAGATGGCCCGAGAAGATGCCGTGACGTGCCATGGGGTACATGATCCGTGCGCCTGCGTTCAGGCACGAGAGTGAGAGCGAGAAGAAGCTGGCCATCGCCCCGATGGAGATCGGGATCTTGAACCAGCTGACGTTGTAGGCCGCCGCGAGGTAGTTGAGCGGAGCGGACGCCCAGTCGGCTCCGTGATTGCTCGTGCCGCCGACCTCGACATAGGCCATGAAGACCATGAAGAGCCCGGTGATGAGCAGGCTGGCCGTGACCGCCTTCGGCACGGTGCGCTTGGCATCCTTCGCCTCGCCACCGAGGGCCGTGGCGCTCTCGAAGCCGACCAGGGAGAAGATGCAGGCCACGACGGCCAGGCCCATGCCGTGCAGGCCGACACCGTTGAGCGAGAGCTGGCTCGTGTTGACGCTGAAGCCGTGCTTGAAGAGGATGACGAAGGCCAGGGCGAGGATGCATGCGACCGACGCACCTTCCAGGACGAGGGTCAGGATGGACGAGACCCGGATGTCCTTGTAGGCGATGACCCAGCACAACACGGCGCTGAGGGCGAAGAAGACGATCGGGTGAATCGATCCGTGATAGCCGAGGGCGGAGAGGAGCTGGGCGCTGAAGACGGCGAACCCGCACATGCCCGCCACGGCAATGAAGAAGTACGACCAGATCAAGGTCCACCCGGAGAGCACCCCGGTCCGTGGTCCGAGTCCCCGGCCCGTGTAGGCGTACATGGAGCCCGCCGAGGCCGAGCGCTTGGCGAACTGGTTCAGGCAGAACACCACGGTGAGGAGCATCACGGTCGCGAAGGCATAGGCCAACCACGTCCCCGCTCCCGCACTGGCGAACGCCAGCGGAATGATCAGCACAGCGGTCATGGTGGGCGAGATCGCCGCCACGCCCTGCGCGAAGAGTGCCCAGAATCCAAGCGCATTGGTCTTCAGGCCCATCATCTTCTTGACTGCTGCGGTCGATGCGACCTCGGGTTGTGTCGTCATTGAATCGGTGCTCCTCTGTCTGGCCCCCACTGCTCTGGCGTGTCGGAACTCGGTGTGGCGCTGGCCGGCGAGGTGACCAGTGGGACGAGAGCTATTCGGGGAAGGACTGGTCCTCGAGCAAGAGGTCCTCGTAGAACGCGCCGAACGACCCGTCCGGGTGGGCGATGGCGATCTCGAGCACCCACAGGTTCGGGTTCGGCCGGAAGTCGACCTCGGCCAGAGGGCCGTCGTAGTGAGCAGAGTGCGGGAAGTCGGACAGGCGGTGCCCCGACAGGTCCATGTTGAGCTTCCAGCCGTACCCCGCCGCCACCTCCGTGGCCCCGTCGTAGAGCTCCTTGCCCGTGCGGCCGGTGGTGAACCACGTCTCGCGCACCTCGTCCCAGATCTGCCGGACCTCCTTCTTGGCCCGCAGGTGTTCCGGATTCGACCCGAGGACGAATGTGTCGCCGGCGTCGCCCTCGGTGCCGCGATAGATCGGGCCGATGTCGACGAAGAAGATGTCATTTTCCCCGAGGACGATGCCGGGCTCCGACTTTTCCATGAAGTCCTTCGTCGTGTTGGGCCCGCACCGGACAATGATGTGGTGCCAGCCGCGGCGCATCTCCATCTCCTTGAGGGTCTCGCGTGCAATGGCCTTTGCTTCTTCCTCCGCCATGCCCGGCCGGATCTGGTCGGCGATCAGGTGGACGGCCCGGCGGGTGCGCGCCCGCACGTCCATGAGGCTCTCGAGCGCGAACTTCTCGCCGGTGCCTTCGAGGTCGGTCAGCATTGTCATGGGTGGTCTCCTCAGTGGTCGCTGATGGATGCGCTGAACAAGGGATGGTGGCGGAATTCGTTGCGCACTTCGGCCGCCACGACCAGCACCTCGACGGTGCCCCGCTCGGATCCGAGCCGGTGCGGGCGATTGGCGTCGAAGTGTGCGGTGCTTCCGGCGGTCAGGATGTGGACCTGGCCGTCGAATTCCAGCCGCAGTTGCCCGGCGACGACGTAGATCCACTCCTCGCCACGGTGGCGGGCCGGCTCGGGTGGCTCGCGGTCGGCATCGATGCGGATCTGCAGTGCCTCCAGAGTGGTGGAACCGGGGAAGCCGCTGCAGGGGGCGATGGCGATGCCATTGGCCTCGATCGTCGGCGCCTGCGGCGGAGAGACGGCAATGGCCGGGAGGCCCCGGCGCTCCCCGAGCAATGTGCTCATGGACACCCCGAGCGCGCGCGACAACGAGATCAGCGCTGCCACGGAGGGCTGGCGGTCGCCGGACTCGAGCCGGGACAGGTGCGCGGTCGAGAGTTCCGCCCGATGCGCGAGCTGCTCCAGCGTCAGGCCGGCCCGCGCCCGTTCGTCGCGCAGGCTCTCGGCCAGTGACGAGAGGGCTTCGTCGAGCTCCATACCGGGAGTCTGCGGTGGAGTTGCCTTAGAGGCAAGAGACGTTGCCAGAGTTCACGATTGAGAAATACGCGCGTAACCGTGCCGAGATCCAGCCCTGCCCGGAGCCGCCTGCGCCGCCCCGACCAGGACGGCGAAGCGGTCGAAGACCAGGTCACGCCCAGACGACCAGGGCCGAGTGCGGGCGCGTCGCTTCCCGCTCCCTCGGCAACTCCACCGTGGACCAGCCGACCTCCGCCTGCCGGGTGGCGAACGCATCGTCCGAGCAGGGCGTCATCGGGCCGCCCATCACAACCACGCCTCCCTAACCCGACGTGTCGGGGATGAGGCACTGGCGCACGGCGTGGGCGGACGAGGGGCTGGGCGAGGGTGGCCGCGTCCGGCCCTCCCTTCAGGAATCAGCCGGCATTGCCGACAGGGGTGCGGGCCGCCCGGAGGGCCAAAACCAGGTCTGGTGCGTTAACATTGCCGAAACGCAAGCCAGTCCCCGGGCACCCGAGGTGCAGCGCATGTTCGATCGACTCCTTCTCGCCCTCGACGACTCGCCGGCCGGCGAGGTCGCCACGCTCTTCGCCGGCGCCGTGGCGCGCCGCACGGGAGCTTCGGTGCACGTGCTGCACGTCAACGAGTATCTCGTCGGTGGGAACAACGTGACGCTGCGCACGCGCCAGGAGTCCCTCGACCTGGTGACCCAGGCCGTGCGGCAGCTGGCCGAGGGCGGTGTGCGCGCCGGGGGATCCGTGTCCGTGTCGTCGTACCGCGACGTCCCGCACCACATTGTGGCGAGCGCGCTCCAGCGATCGGCCGACGCCATCGTCCTCGGCTCCACCCGCGCCCGACGGCTCGGGCGGGTGTTCTCGGGGCGGGTCCGCGAGCGCACCACTCGCCTCACCGCCTTGCCGGTATTGACCGCGCCCTCGCCCCTGAAGGTGACCTCGTCGGCGGGAGTGGCCGGGTGGACGGGGGGGCTGGACCAGTCCCTCGACTCCCTCCTCAATTGACGCGCGGGGCACGGCCCCGGGAACGGGCCGAAAGGCCGGTACGTTCAGCCCTACCGGTGCCACCCGCCGGCGGCGCACCATGGCATCCGTGGTGATGTACAGAGACCTCCTGGCGCAGGCCCTCGGCAACGACGAGGGTGGGCGCGGGTCCCAGGATGTGCTGCTCGCCGAGCTCGTGGACTCACGCGTCCGGCTCCAGGCGACGGATGCGGCGGGCCCGGTTGCAGAGGCTCTGGCCCGGGAGGTCTCCTATGACGGGGCCCTGATCCGTCTGTGCGCGTCCCTCCATGTCCGCGCCACCCCGGAGTGGTTCGACAGCCCTCGGACCGAGCGGGCCCGCCTGGAGCGCGAACTGGCACGCCGCGGCATACGGCTGCCTGCGCTCCAACACGCGTAGACCGACCGGGAGCACCGGCCTTTCTCGCCACACCGGCGGCCTGGGCCGTGTCTGGACGGGCTCCGACGAGGTGCTCGGGACCGCTTTGGGGCCTCCCTCGGTAGAGTCGCTTGCATGCCGGGGGACGACGAACGGATGGTGGAGGCCGCCGGACACGAGGTACGCGTCTCGCGGCCGGACAAGATCTACTTTCCGGCGCTCGGTGCCACCAAGTTCGACCTCGTCTCCTACTACCTCGAGGTCGGTGCCCACTTGTTGAACACGGCGGGCGGCCGGCCCGCCATGCTGCAGCGCTTCCCCGACGGTGCGACGGGCAAGTCCTTCTACCAGAAGCGCATTCCGGCCGGCGCGCCGGAGTGGCTGCAGTCCACCACCGTGTCGACGCCGAACGGGACGACGTCCAACGCGCTCGTCGTCGCCGACATCGCCCACGTCATCTGGGCGGTGAACATCGGCTGCCTCGGCCTGCATCTCTGGCCGTACCTCGCCACCGATCCCGCGCATGCCGACGAATTGCGCATCGACCTCGACCCGACGACGGGCATCGGGTTCGACGAGGTGCGCGCCGTCGCCCTGCTCTGTCGCGACGTGCTGGAGGAGCTCGGCCTGCGCGGCTACCCGAAGACCACGGGGAACAACGGTTTGCATGTGTACCTCCGGCTGCAGCCGCGTTGGGACTCGGTGCAGGTGCGCGCCGCCGCGGTCGCTCTGGCCCGCGAGCTGGAGCGGCGCTTTCCGGACCTGATCACGGCCAACTGGTGGAAGGAGGAGCGCGGCAGCCGCGTCTTCGTCGACTTCAACCAGAACGCGCCGCACAAGACCGTCTTCGGCGCCTGGTTCGCCCGGCCCCGCACGGGCGGGCAGGTCTCGACCCCGCTCACCTGGGACGAGGTCGAGACGGTGGTGCCCAACGACCTCACCATTCGCACCGTCCCCGACTTGGTGCGACGGCGGGGTGATCCGTGGGCCGACATCGCGGCGTCACCCCAGTCGATCGAGCCCTTGCTGGCGCTGGCGGAGCGCGACAAGGAAGCCGGGCTGCACGACGCGCCCTGGCCGCCCCAGTATCCGAAGATGCCCGACGAGCCGCCACGGGTTGCCCCCAGCCGGGCCAAGAAGGCCTGAGCGGTGGAACCCCTCGACGCCCTCAACCGCATTGCCTTCCTCCTCGAGCGCGGCGGGGCCGACACCTACAAGGTGCGCGCCTTCCGCCACGCGGCCCGGGCCGTGGCCGAGGTCGACCCCGACCGGCTGCGCGCCCTCGCCCGCGCCGGCCGGCTCCAGACCATTGAGGGCATCGGGAAGTCGACGGCCCTGGTGATCACCGAGGCCCTCGACGGGAAGGTGCCCGACCGGCTCCTTCAGCTGGAGGAGGCGACCGGCGACGACCTGGAGCTCGACGCACCGGCGCAGGCGCTCCTGGGCTCGCTCCGCGGCGACTGTCATTCCCACTCCGACTGGTCCGACGGCGGGAGCCCGATCCGCGAAATGGCCGAGGCCGCCCGGGAGCTGGGGCACGAGTACCTGGTGCTCACCGACCACAGCGCCCGCCTCACCGTGGCCCACGGGCTCAACGCCGAGCGGCTGCGCGCCCAGCTCGACGTGCTCGCCGAGCTGAACGAGGACCTGGCACCCTTCCGCATCCTCTCCGGCATTGAGGTGGACATCCTCGAGGACGGCTCACTCGACCAGGAGCTCGACCTGCTGGCCGAGCTCCATGTCGTGGTCGCCAGCGTGCACTCCAAGCTGCGCATGGACTCGCCTGCCATGACGGAGAGGATGCTGGCCGCCATTGAGAGCCCGCACACCGACATCCTCGGCCATTGCACCGGGCGCCTCATCACCGGGCGGGGCCGGGCCCAGTCCACCTTCGACGCCGACGCGGTCTTCGGCGCCTGCGCCCGCACGGGCACCGCGGTCGAGATCAACTCGCGTCCCGAGCGGCAGGACCCGCCCCAGGACCTGCTGCGTCAGGCCGTCTCGCTCGGCTGCACCTTCAGCATCGACACCGACGCGCACGCCCCGGGCCAGCTCGGTTGGCTCGGCCGGGGCTGCACCAAGGCAGTCGACGCAGGGGTCCCCCCCGAGCGCATCGTCAACCGCAGATCGGTCGACGACCTGCTGGAGTGGGCGGGAGCCCATGGGGGCTGATCCGCAGTGACGCTTCCCGTCCGCCCCCCGGTCGCCCCCATGCTGGCGAAGCTCTCCCGTGACCTCCCCCGGGCGGCCGGGCTGTTCTACGAGCCGAAATGGGACGGCTTCCGCTGCATCGTCTTTCGTGACGGGGACGAGGTGGAGCTCGGGAGCCGCAACGAGAAGCCACTGACGCGGTACTTCCCCGAGCTGGTCGACGCCTTGCGGCGCGAGCTGCCGGCGCGCTGCGTGCTCGACGGCGAGATCGTGATCGCCGGTCCCGGCGGCCTGGAGTTCGACGCGCTGTCCCAGCGCATCCACCCGGCCGAGAAGCGCATCCGACTGCTCGCCGAATCCACGCCTGCCTCCTTCGTCGCCTTCGACCTGCTTGCGCAAGGGGACGACTCGTTCATGGAGGCACCGTACGCGCAGCGGCGCGCCGCGCTCGAAAGAGCGCTGGGAAGGTCCCGCCCGCCGGTCCATCTCACGCCGGTCACCACCGACCCCGACGTGGCGGCCGACTGGTTCTCCCGCTTCGAGGGCGCCGGGCTCGACGGTGTCGTGGTCAAGGACGGTGCGCTGGCCTACCTGCCCGACAAGCGCGCCATGGTGAAGGTGAAGCACCAGCGCACGGCGGATTGCGTCGTGGCGGGCTTCCGCACGCATAAAGACGGCGCCGGGGTGGGCTCCTTGCTCCTGGGCCTCTACGACCGCGCCGGCACGCTGCACCACGTCGGCGTGGCGTCGGGGTTCAGCGTCGCCCGCCGACGCGAGCTGGTCGCCGAGCTCGAGCCCTACCGCGGGGATGCCGGGTCGGATCACCCCTGGGCGGGGTGGGCCGACGCCCAGGCGGCCGGTCGCGCTCCGGGTGGCGGCAACCGCTGGAACGCCGGGAAGGACATGACCTGGGAGCCACTGCGCGCCGAGGCCGTGTGCGAGGTCTCCTACGACCACCTGCAGCACGACCGCTTCCGGCACGCCACGTCCTTCGTGCGCTGGCGTCCCGACCGTGACGCGGCATCGTGCACCTACAGCCAGCTCGACACGCCGGTGCCGCTGGAACTGAGCGAGGTCTTCGGGACGTCGTCTCGCTAGCTGTCGAGGAGCTGCGGATCGGCGGCCAGCTCGGCCCGCACCGCCGCCTCCCAGAACCCGATGAAGCCCTCGCCGTCGCTCCGGGCCACCAGGTCGATGAACGCCTGCGGGACCCGGGTCGTCCCGGCCCCGCCGGCCGCTCTGGCGTACCAGGCATGCTGGCAACGCTGCTCCAACGCCACGGCGCGTTGGTGCACCGCGCGGGCCGAGCCGCCCAGGACGAACACGCCGTGCCCCGCCAGCAACGCCATCGACGCGTCCCCCATCTTCTCCACCGCCGAGCGCGCACTGGTGGCGTCGTTGACCGGGCCCTCGTATTCGTCGACCACGACCAGGCGGCCGCCGCCCAGAGCGGAGCTCTGGTCGAGGATCGGCGGCACCTCTCCCAGGTCCGCCCACACGGTCCCGAAGAGCGGGTGGTTGTGCACCGCCCAGCCCACGTCCTGGCGCAACCGGTGCAGCTCGAGATGCAGCGGGATGCCGAGCGGCACCGGCCAGTCCCCTTCGACGACCCGCCCGTCGAGGTCGATGCGCAGCACCTGGGACGGGCGCACCTCCGCCCAGGTGAGCAGCCACGGGTTGCACAGCAGCGTGCCATCGCCCAGATTCACGGTGATGTGCCCGGCCAGGTGGTCGTCGTAGCCCTCGCGCCACAGCGCGCGGGCGAGCACGACGAGCTCCTCGCGCGGCGTGAGGTCGGGAACGAGCTTCTCGGCGGTCGGTGTGAACATCGGTCGGCTCCTCTCAGCGGGGCAGCACGGTGTCGGGCAGGGGGTGGCGGTAGAGCGCGGCGGCGTTCTCGCAGCACATGGCGCGCAGCTCGTCGGACGGAATGTGGCCCCAGCACCGCGCGATGACGTCCTGGGTATCGGGCCAGGTGCTGTCCCCGTGCGGATAATCGACCTCGACCATGATGTGGTCGACGCCGATGGCGTGACGCGTGTCGATGGTGGACGGGTCGTCAATGGTGCAGAACCAGAAGTTCCGTCCCAGGACCTCGGCCGGGCGCACGTCCCAGCCCAGCCCGTAGCGGGAGCGGTCGACGATGTTCTCGAGCCGGTCGCGCAGCATGGCCACCCAGCCGATCCCACCCTCGCTCATGGCGATCTTGAGGGTCGGCAGGCGGAGGGCGTACCCGGACCAGAGCCACTCCGCACACGCGATGAGCGACAGCTGCCCGAAGAGGGTGGCGCCGAGCTGCAGGGCGTCCATGCCCGCACCCGGAGGCGCCGGGGTCAGGCCCGAGCTGCCCACGTGCAGCGACACCACCGTTTCGGTCTCGACCACGGCCTCCATGATGGGGTCCCAGTGCGCCCGGTCCCACAGGGAGGGCAGCCCGATCTCGTGCGGGCGCTCGGGAAAGGTCACCGACGTGAAGCCGCGATCGGCGTTGCGGCGGATCTCGTCCACGGCGAGGGCCGGGTCGGCGAGGTAGGTGATCCCGAGCGGGACGATGCGATCGGGGTGGCGCGAGTACCACTCCTCGAAGAGCCAGTCGTTCCAGGCTCTCACGCAGGCCAGGCCCAGATCGCGGTCCCGGGCGTCGAAGAAGACCCGGCCACAGAAGCCGGTGATCATGGACGGGAAGTTGACCGAGGCCCAGACGCCGTTGATGTCCATGTCGCGCACGCGGGCGTCCACGTCGTAGCAGCCGGGCCGCATCTGGTCGAAGCGGAACGGCTCGAGGCCGTAGGTCTCCGGGCGGCGGCCGGCCACCGCGTTCATGCCGACCTGGGTGTAGCGCTGGCCCTCGAACTCCCACACCTGGTGTCCCTCGGGCGTCTCGACGATGTGCGGGGCGCGCTCGGCCAGCGCGGCCGGCAGGCGGTTCTCGAACGTGTGGGCGGGCTCGACGACGTGGTCGTCCACCGAGATCACGGTGTAGCGCACCTCCCGCGGCTCGGGCTCGGGCAGGAAGAGATCGTCGGCCGTCACAGACCGGAGTATGCCCGAGGACGGCCGGCCGCGCTGGCGCGAGAGTGCCGCGCCTTTGAGGGCCGGCGGATGAATACTGGGGGCGGACGGGAAGAGGAGGCGGCATGGTCGCACTGGTCATCGTTTCGACATTCGTGGTGCTGGTGCTCGGCGTGCTGGTGGCGGGTCTCCTCCGGAGCCATGCCGACATCCTGCGCGCCCTGCACGATCTGGGCGCGGGCGTCGGTGATCCGGCGGCTGCGCCGGCAGGCGCCGCCCCCGTGACGCTGTCGGCCCCGCACACGAGTCCGGCGCTCGGCGCCGCGCCGGCCATTGCCGGGCTCACTCCGACAGGGGATGCCCGGGCCATCTCGGTGGCCAACAGCGACGACTTCACGCTTCTCGGGTTCCTCTCCTCGGGCTGCACCGGCTGCGCCGCGTTCTGGGACGCCCTGCAGGAGCCGGGACGGCTCCAGCTGCCGGACCGCACCCGTGTCGTCATCGTCACCAAGGGTTCCGATCGCGAAGTCCCCTCCGAGGTCCGGGCCAGGGCGACGGGACGCGTCCCGGTGGTCATGTCCACCGATGCCTGGCTCGAGTACCAGGTGCCGGGCTCGCCGTTCTTCGTGCTGGTCGACGGCGCCAGCGGTCAGAAGGTCGGGCAGGGGGTGGCCAGTTCGGTGGGGCAGCTGGCCGAGCTGGTCCGGCGGGCCGAGCACGACCGGGCAGCGGCCGCGGGTGGCGGGCGGGGACGCGGCGAGGCCTCTCTCGGTGGCCCGGCCCGCGAGGCGGCCGCCGACGAGGTGCTGGCCGCGGCAGGCATCCTCCCGGGCGACGCCAGCCTGTACCCGCGCACGCTCGACGACGTCTTCCCGCACGGCCGCACCGTGCCGGCCGAATAGTGGCCACCATCGGCGCCCACGGCATCACCGCCCGGCTCCCCGACGGGTTCGAGGGCCGGATCTTCGTGCGGCCCGCCAGCGTGGGCGTCACCTACCCGGTCGGGCAGTTCGCCACCTTCCCCATCCCCGACGACATCGGCGACTTCGGGAGTGGCGCCGTGACGATGATGGGGCCCTCGGACGTGTTCGCCACTCTGTTCGAGTACGGGCCCGAGAGCGTCGGTACCGCGTTGTTCGCGCGACAGGGCAGGCCGACGATCCTCTCCGAGGCCGACTTCTCCCCCATGACGCTGCGGCGCGGGATCCCGGGGCAGTCCGGCACACAGTGGTTCTTCACCGAGGCCGGTCGCCCCTTCTCCTTCTACGCCGTGCTCGGCAGCCATGCCCAGCGACCCGCACTCGTGCCACACGTGAACACGTTGCTGTCGTCGTTGACACTGAGCCCGGCGGTTACCGACGTCCCAGCGGCAAGGCCACGATGGAACTGATCGGCCTCTATCTCGTTGCCGCCGGCCTGCTGTGCGTCGCCGGGGCGGCCAAGGTGCTGCGGCCCGACGACACGGCGCGCGCCATGGCCACGCTGCTGCCCGGACCGCCCCCGGCGGGTCTCATGCGGTGGCTGGTCCGTGCCGGCGCAATGGCGGAAGCCGCCCTCGGCGCCGCGGCCATTGCGTTGCCCCGTCCGGCGACGGCTGCGCTGGTCGCCCTCTCCTACGCCGCCTTCTTCGGCGTCGTCGTCTACGCCCGCCTGCGCGGCAGGCCGCTCGCCACGTGCGGGTGCTTCGGCCGCCCGGACACCCCGCCCACGGCGCTCCACCTGGTCATCGACGTCGTACTGGCCGGGGCGGCGGCCGCGGTGGCCTTCGGAGCGCCCCGCCACGGCAACCTGGCCACGCAGCTGGCCCACCAGCCCTGGGCCGGGCTCCCCCTCCTCTTCGTGAGTGCGGTGGGGCTGTGGCTCACCACGCTGGCGCTGTCGGCCCTGACCGCCCTGGTGGCGGCCCGCCGCCTGCTCCGGCCCGTCCCGGTCCGGGCGTCGTGAGCATCTCGACCGCGCTCGTGGCGCGGACGGCCCGGGTCCTCGAGGGTCGTCTCTCACGGCGCAGCCTCATCAACCGCTCGGCCTTCGTGGGCAGCGCCATCGCCGTCGGGTCCGGCCTCGACCTGGCCCTCAAGCCGGGCACCGCCTACGGCGCCATCTGCGAGTGCGGCAATGCCGGCTGTGGCTGCGGGAGCACGTGCTGTTCGGGGTTCTCCGAGTTCTGCTGCGCCGTCAGTGGCGCCAACTACTGCCCGGAGAACACCATCATGGGCGGCTGGTGGGTGGCGGACAACTCGTCGTACTGCGGCGGCCCCCGCTACTACATGGACTGCAATTCGAAGTGCTCGTGCGACAGCGGCTGCGGCGGAGGTTTCCCCTTCTGCGAGACGGGCTGCGACGGGACGGGGTGCGGCTGCGGCGCGCTCGGCTGCGACTCCTATCTCACCGGGTGCCTCCAATTCCGCTACGGCCAATGCAACCAGGACGTCGCCTGCATGGGCCGGATCGTGTGCCGGGTCGTCGCCTGCGTCCCGCCGTGGACGGTCGACCCCACCTGCACCACCGCCGTCGCCGTCGACAACGGCACCGCCGAGCAGAACGAGCCCTGCTGGACCACCGCCCCTCCGGCGCCTCCGGTGCCGCCGTGCCCCTCGCCCGCCACGAACTGCCAGGTGGTGGCGCTGGTCCCGAGCGCGGACACCAACGGCTACGCGGTGCTGACGGCCTTCGGACGGCTCTTCGGGTACGGGGACTTCCCGAACGACGGCGACGCCTCGTCGCTCGGGCTCGATGCCCCGATTGTGGCCGCCGCGACCTGCACGACCGGCGGGTACTTCCTGGCCGCCGCCGACGGGGGGATCTTCGACTACGGCGGGGCGCCCTTCCTCGGCTCCATGGGCGGCCGTCGCCTCAACGCGCCGGTGGTCGGCATGGCGGCCACGCCGACCGGCCAGGGCTATTGGCTCGCCGCCGCCGACGGCGGGATCTTCGACTACGGCGACGCCTTCTTCTACGGGTCCATGGGAGGCCGTCGCCTCAACGCGCCGGTGGTCGGCATGGCGGCCACGCCGACCGGCCGGGGGTACTGGCTGGTGGCGTCGGACGGGGGGATCTTCACCTTCGGTGACGCCCCCTTCCTCGGCTCCATGGGCGGCCAGCACCTGAACGCTCCGGTCGTGGCCATGGCGGCCACCCCCTCGGGCCGCGGCTACTGGCTGGTGGCATCGGACGGGGGGATCTTCGCCTTCGGTGACGCCGTCTTCGACGGGTCGACCGGCAACCTCAAGCTCAACCGGCCGGTGGTGGGCATCGCCC
Source organism: uncultured Acidimicrobiaceae bacterium (assembly GCA_963804055.1). Classification (GTDB taxonomy): domain Bacteria; phylum Actinomycetota; class Acidimicrobiia; order Acidimicrobiales; family RAAP-2; genus Bog-473. The sequence goes on from CAWDOU010000005.1 coordinate 187,519, forward strand.
CCTTCGGCAACGACGCCGGGTACTGGCTGGTGGCCCAGGACGGGGGGATCTTCGCCTTCGGCGGCGCGCCCTTCCTCGGATCGCCGGCGTGAGAGAGAGGAGGAACCCGTGCACGCGCTCGTGACCATCTGCGCGGTGGTCGTCACCGTGGCCGCCGCGGCCCGCTCGACGTGGTCGCCCTGCGGCATCTCCATGCTGGCCACGGTCACGCCGCTGGCCGAACAGGCCAGGGGCCACCGCTTCCGCTCCACTGCTGCCTGGTTCGTTGCGGGCGGGGCGGCGGGCGGGGCGACGCTCGGTCTCCTCCTGGCCGCACTGGCCCTGGGCGTGCGGGCCGCCGCGCCGTCGGCGGCGGCGGTCGCCGTGGCAGCCTGCGCCGCCGCCACCCTCGCTGCGGCCTCCGATACCCGTCTCGGCGGCTTCCGCCTGCCCTTCCACTCCCGACAGGTCAACGAGCGCTGGCTCGACCGGTTCCGCCCCTGGGTCTACGGAGCAGGATTCGGCTGGCAGATCGGTGCGGGACTGGTGACCTACATCAAGACGGCCGCGCTCTACCTGATGATCGTGCTGGCCGCCCTGACTGCCAGCCCCATCACCGCCCTGGCCGTCGGCACGCTGTTCGGGCTGGTGCGCGGCCTGGCCGTGCTGTTGGGACGGGGCATCACCAGCCCGTCCGCACTGGCCGCGTTCCACCGCCGATTCGAGGACGCCGGCCGGGTCGTCCTCGCCGTCGTGGTGGCCTGCGAGCTGGCCGTGGGCGTCTGCTTCGCTGCCGTCCTCTCGCCGTGGGCCGCGCTGGCGCTCGTCGCCCTCGCCGCGGCGGCGACGGCAGCCGTGCGCGCCCGCCGGCGCGCACCCGCCCCCGCCCGCACCTCGGCCTAGGCGCTCATGTCCACGGCGTTGACGCGGGCGGGCACGATCCGCACCACGACGCGGCGGTCGCCCGGCGCGTCGTGCTCGCGGAGGTCGGCGTTGTACTTGGCACCGACACGCTCCGCGAAGGCCCGGTCCTCGTCGGGCGCCACGACGGCGGTGCCGCGGATCTCCAGGTAGCGATAGGGGTTCTGCAGGTCGAGCAGGAGCACCGCGCAGGCCGGCTCCGTCTCGAGGTTCTTCACCTTCTGGCGGCGTGTGTTCAGCGACATGGCGACCTGGCCGTCCTCCATCACGAACCACACCTCGGACACCTGGGGATAGCCGTCCTCGCCCATCGTGGCCAGGGTGAGGACGTCGCCGTCGAGGAGATCGCGGTGGCTGTCGGGGATGGTGTCGTGAGCCATGCCTTGGGTATACCCGGTCCGTGCGATGGAAGCACCGCCCGGGAGCGCCGCCTACCATCGGTGGCATCGCCTCCGACCCCGCGCCCGCACCACGACCGTCGAAGCCGCCCATCCGCCTCTTCCTGGCCGACGTGGACGGCACCCTGGTCACGCAGGAGAAGGTTCTGACGGACGCGGCCATCGCCGCCGTCCACCGCCTGCGCGAGGCGGGGGTCCTCTTCGCCGTGACCAGCGGCCGCCCGCCCAAGGGCATGGAGATGCTGGTGACGCCGTTGCAGATCGACAGGCCCATCGCGGGCTTCAACGGCGGCATGATGGTCGACAACAACCTGCGTGTCCTCGAAGAGCGCGTGATACCCCATCACCTCGTGCAGCCGGTGATCGACCATATGAAGTCCTTCCAACTCGATGTGTGGCTCTACCGCGGGGAGGACTGGTACGTGCCCGACCCCAAAGCCCCGCACGTCGACCGCGAGGCCTGGACCGTCAAATTCGAGCCCAAGGTGCGGAAGAGCTTCGAAGGGCTGACCGACGGGGTCGTCAAGCTGGTCGGGGTCAGCGACGACCACGGTGCCATCGACAAGGCGGCCGAGGGGGCGGCCGAGAAATTCGGCGCCCACCTGACGGCGGCGGCCTCCCAGCCCTACTACCTCGACGTCACCCATCCGCGGGCCAACAAGGGCGAGGTGGCGCGCTACCTCGCCCGCTGTTTCACGCTCGAGCCCGAGGAGATCGCCACCATCGGCGACCAGCCCAACGACATTTTGATGTTCGAGCGTTCGGGCCTGACCATCGCCATGGGCAACGCCGATCCCGCAGTGAAGAAGGCGGCCCAGGAGACGACGCGCGGCAACGAGGACGAGGGCTTCGCGTACGCCGTCGAGCACTTCGTGCTGCCGGCTGCCTCCTCCTAGACGCCGCGGTGGTTCTCGAAGCGCGCGTACTGCTTCAAGAACAGCAGGTTGGCCTTTCCGGTCGGGCCGTTTCGATGCTTGGCGACGTCGACGAGCGCGTCGTCCGCCCGGTCGATCGGCACCTCGTCGTTGTACTCGGACTCGCGGTAGATGAAGAGCACGACATCGGCGTCCTGCTCGAGCGAGCCCGACTCGCGGAGGTCCGAGAGCTGCGGCGTCTTGTCCTGCCGTGACTCGAGGTTGCGGGAGAGCTGCGACAGCGCGATCACGGGCACTTCCAGCTCGCGGGCGAGGATCTTGAGTCCGCGACTGATCTCCGCCACCTCGGTCTGACGGTTCTCCGCTCGGGATCGCCCGGTCATCAGCTGCAGGTAGTCCACGACCACGATGCCGAGGTCGCCTTCCGACTTCTTGAGCCGGCGGGCCCGGGCCCGGATGTCCATGACGGTCACGTTCGGGTTGTCGTCGATGAAGATCGGCGCTCCCGACAATCTCGTGACGGCCATCCCGATCTTGCTCCAGTCCTGGGTGCGGATCCGGCCCGTCTGCAGGCTCTGCCCGTTCACCTCGGCCTCGGAGGCGAGCAGGCGCTGCGTGAGCTCGAGATGGCCCATCTCGAGGGAGAACAGGAGGGCCGGTCGTTGGGCCTGGAGGCCGACGTTGGCCAGCACACCGAGCGCGAAGCTCGTCTTGCCCATGCCGGGTCGGGCGCCCACGATGGTGAGCGACGAGGGCTGGAAGCCGAGGAGGATCTTGTCCAACTCGTGGTACCCGCTGGGAACGCCGGTGATCTCCGAGCCGCGCTGCCCGAGCTCCTCGATGCGGTCCAGTCCGGCGCCCAGCAACTCGTGCAGAGGCCGCATGGTGTCGACGGTCCGGCGCTCGCCGACGTTGAAGACCATCTGCTCCGCCTCGTCGACCGCGGCCTTGACGTCCTCGGGCACCGAGTACCCGATGTCGGCGATGTCACCGGCGACGCCGATGAGCTTGCGCAGCAGCGCGTGCTCCTCGACGATCTCCGCGTAGTGCCGTGCGTTGGCGATCGACGGCGTGTTGGCCAGCAGCGAAATGAAGATGGAGCGGTCACCGACCGCCTCCAGCACGCCCGAGCGCTTCAGCTCGTCGGTCACCGTCACGGCGTCGATGGCTTCGCCCCGCTCCATGAGCGCCTGGATGGCGCCGAAGATGTGGCCGTGCGCCGGCTTGTAGAAGTCGGACGCCGAGCACTTCTCTATCCCGACCGATGCCGCGTCGTTGGAGAGCAGCATGGCGCCGAGCAACGACTCTTCGGCCTCGACGTCGTGCGGCGGCACCCGCGTGCCGGTCGGCATCGGGGAAGGGGCCGTCCGCAGAGGACGGGGGCGGGTGTCGTCAAAGGCTTGGACCACGGCTCACCTACTGTGACGGTCGCGCGCTGGGGACGGTAAGGCCCCAATAGGTGTGGGTAAGGCACGCCTGCGTGTGGATAAGCGGTGCACGAGTGGTCGTCCACTGTGGACCGTCGAAAGCGCAAATCGGCACGCCCCCATGATGGGCACACGGGTGTGTCAACACGCGGATGCTGCCGAGGGCGACCCGCAGGAGTCGCCCTGGTCAGGAGGCTGCGGAGACCTCCACGGTCACGATGGTCGCCACGTCGCGGAAGAGCTCGACGGTCACCTCGAAGGATCCCGTCTCCTTGATGTGCTCGGGCAGCAGAATGTGCTTGCGGTCGACCTCGATCCCCTTGGCGGCCCTGATGGCCTCCACCACGTCGGCGGGCCCGATGGAGCCGAAGAGGCGTCCCGCCCCCGACGCCCGCGCCGCGATCGGGATCACGGCACCGGCCAGCACGGTGGCCTGGGCCTCGGCGGCGCCACGGTCCTGGGCCTCGCGCAGGTCACGGCCGCGCCGCATCTGCTCGGCCTGGCCCTCCACACCCTCCGTCGCCACGATGGCGCGGCCTTCGGGCAGCAGGAAATTGCGGGCGAAGCCGCCCGCCACCTTCACGATGTCTCCCCGGCGACCGACGCCCGCGACGTCGTCGCGCAGCACGACCCTCATGTGTCCGCTCCCGTCTCGGCGGGCTCGACCACGACCTCGACCACAGCCCCGGCCTCGGCGTCGGCCTCGGCCTCCTCGACGATGGCCAGCGCCGGATCGGGCGTCTCGGGCGCATCGGCGGAGGGTCGCTGCCGCGGGGCCTCGGTGGGCACCGAGTCGAGCGTGCGCTCGCCCCGGTCGCGTCCACCGCGCCCGCCGGGGCGTTCGGTCACCGTGCGCTGCGTGTAGGGCAGCAGGACGAGCTCACGGGCCGTCTTGATGGCCATGGCCAGCGCACGCTGGTGCTGGGCGCAGTTGCCCGTCACCCGGCGCGAGCGGATCTTGCCGCGGTCGCTCATGTACTTGCGCAGCATGGGGACATCCTTGTAGTCGACCCATTCGGTCTTGTCCCTGCAGAGGGCGCAGGGCTTCTTCTTGACCCGTCGTCCCAGGTCCTTGGGGGCGCGCCGTGACGTCGTCCCGCCGCGTTGATTGTTCCGTGCCATCAGAAGGGCTCCTCGTCGAATCCGTAGCCGCCGCCGGCATCCGCCGCGGGCTGGGGTTGTGCCGGCGGAGCGGCCTGCCGGCCGCCTCCGCCACTACTGCCGCCGCCCCGGTTGTACTCCCCGGGACCGCGGCGCTCGTTCTTGGTGATCTGCGCAGTGGCCCAGCGCAGCGACGGGCCGATCTCGTCCGCCACCACCTCCACCTTGGAGCGGCGGTCGCCCTCCTGGGTCTCCCAGCTGCGCTGCTCCAGCCGGCCGGCCACCATGACCCGCGAGCCCCGGGTGATGCTCTCGCTGACGTTCTCGGCCATTTCGCGCCAGCAGACGACGTCGAAGAACGAGGTCGCCTCCTCCCATTCCTGGGTCTGGCGGTTCTGCCAGCGACGGTTGACCGCCAGGCCGAACGTGACGTTCGCCTGGCCGGTGTTGGTGAAGCGCAGCTCGGGATCGCGGGTCACGTTCCCGACCAGCGTCACGCTGTTGTCTGACGGCATCTCTGCTCCTCTCGCCGGTCGCTCAGCCGGCCGCCGGCGCGGCGGCCGGGGCCTTGTGGTCCGGCAGGCGCACGACCTTGTGACGGATGATCTCGTCGGCCAGTCCGAGCATGCGGTCCAGGGCCGCCACGGTCGCGGGCTCGGCGGTGAACTCCACCACGACGTAGTACCCCTCGCGCTTGTGGTTCACCTCGTAGGCCAGGGTGCGCTTGCCCCAGCGGTCGATGGCGCCGGGGGTGCCGCCCGTGGTGCGGATGACGTCGAGGGCCTGGTCGAGGACGCCCTGAATCAGCGTGGGCTCGGTGGTGGCCTCGAAGATGGCCATGACTTCGTAAGGCCGCATCTGCGGCATACCTCCCTCTGGACCGGGACGAGCCCGGGCCCCTGACGGTCAGGAGCAGGGTCTGTTGCGGGGAGCCATGCTAGCCGCCCCCAGCTCAGGGCGTCAGCTCAGGGCGTCAGCTCAGGGCGTCGCCCAGCCCGGCGGGCCCGTGGTACGTCTCGGCCTCGCCGGGGAAGTTCCCGCTGCGCACGTCGTCGGCGAAGGCGGCGATGGCTTCGGTGGCGATGCGGCCCACGTCGGCGTACTGACGCACGAACTTGGGCGGGGTGTCCTTGCCCAGGCCCAGCAGGTCGTGGAACACCAGGACCTGGCCGTCGCAGGAGGGCCCGGCCCCGATGCCGATCGTCGGGACGTCGAGCTGCTCGGTCACGGCGGCGCCCAGCACGTCGGGCACCCCCTCCAGCACGAAGCCGAAGCAGCCGGCCGCGGCCAGGGCCTTGGCGGCATCGAGCAGAGCGCTCGCCGCGTCGACACTCTTGCCCTGCACCCGGTACCCCATGGACAGGACCGACTGCGGCGTCAGGCCGAGGTGCCCCATCACCGGGATCTCGGCGCGGATGATCGCCTCCACCACGGGCAGGCGTGCCCGGCCGCCCTCGAGCTTGACGGCCTGGGCCCCGGCCCGGATCAGCGTGGCGGCGTTGCGCACGGCCTCTTCGGGGGACAGGTGGTAGCTCATCCAGGGCATGTCGCCCAGGATGAGACAGTGCGGCACGGCACGGGCCACGGCCGCCGTGTGATGGGCCATCACGTCGATGTCGACGTGCAGCGTGTCGGCATGGCCGAGCACGTTGTTGGCCACCGAGTCCCCCACGAGAATGATGTCGGCGCCGGCCTCGGAGACGATGCGGGCGCCCGGCTCGTCGTAGGCCGTGACCATGACGATCGGCGCATCGCCGTTGCGCCGCTTGCGCGACCGCAGCGACGGGACGGTGACGGGCGTGGAGCGATCGCTCACGTCGCCGGTGCCGCCTTCTTCTGGCGCGGGGTACGGCCGCCGGCCGGGTACTTCCGCATCAGGTGGTGCCAGGCGCACGCCGGGCACACCTCGACCTCGTAACAGAGGACCGGCTCGGGCCGGCGGCACAGCGCCTTGAGCTCGGCGGCGGTGCCGGGGCAGCGGCCACCGGGTGGCAGCTTGGCGCCGAAGACGAACGTCACCGTCACGAGGCGCCCGTCGTCACAGATGGGACAGACCTCCTTGGTGGCCCGGCCCACGTTGCGGGCCGCCCGGAGCAGCTCGGGGTGGGCGTCGCAGACGTCGGTCTTGAGGAGCTTGCCCCGGTCCACCTCCCGCACCACGCCGTTGCGGATGATCCTGTACTCGACCTGGGCCGTGACGTCAGGGCTCACGGCACGAGATGGTGACCTCGGCTCCGAGGTGACGGACACGGCCGCCAGGCTACCCCCCTGGCCGGGAATCCGGGCACCAATTGTGAGCCAAATCAGGCACGGACGCGACCGTTGTGTGACGCGAAACGTCCTGTCGCTATATCGGTCCGATATACTCATCCGTCATGTTGGACATGGCCATCCTCGGCCTCCTCGAAGAGCGGGACCTGCACGGGTACGAGATACGGCGCCAATTGCGTGAGCACCTGGGACTTCTGGCCAATGTCTCGTTCGGTTCCATCTACCCGGCGCTCACCCGCCTGGAGAAGTCGGGGGCCGTGGTCGCCACGGAGGGGGCGGGGCCCGAGAGCACGGCGGCGGCCGCCGTCGTACCACCCACCGGATCACTGAGCGGCGAGCGGGCGGTCCTGCGGGCCCGCCGGCACTCCCCCGCCCGCGCCCGGCGGGGCCGCAAGGTCTACCGCATCACCGACACCGGGCGGGCGCTCTTCGCCGAGCTCCTGGCCGGCAGCGGCGCCACCGACGACGCCCGCAGCTTCGGGCTGCGCCTGGCCTTCGCCCGCCATCTGGCGCCCCAGGCCCGGCTCGCCCTCCTGGAGCACCGGCGCGCCCTGCTGGTGCAGCGCCTCGCCGAGGCCGAGGCGGCCCGCGCCGACCTCGACGTCTACGCCCGCTCGGTCGTGCAGCACACCGCCGACGGCGTGGCCCGTGACATCACCTGGCTCGACACCCTCATCGCGTCCGAACGCGCCGCCCTCGCCACCGCCGGTACGGAGCCGGTGGCCTGACTGAAACCAGCCGCACCGAAACCGAAGGAGACATGTCCATGCCCAGCCCCATCCGCCTCGCCATCGCCGGCGTCGGCAACTGCGCCAGCTCGCTCGTGCAGGGGATCACCTACTACCGCGACGCCGACCCTCAGGACGTGGTGCCCGGCCTGATGCATGTGGAGCTCGGGGGCTACCACGTGCGCGACCTCCTTCCCGTCGCCGCCTTCGACGTGGACCAGACCAAGGTGGGCACGGACCTCGGCAAGGCGATCCACGCCGGCCTGAACAACACGGTGCGCTTCGCCGAGGTGGGCGAGCTCGGCGTGACGGTGCAGCGGGGACCGACCTTCGACGGCCTCGGGCTCTACTACCGCGAGCTGATCGAGGAGTCGCCGGCCGAGCCGGTGGACGTGGCCGCCGCCCTGCGCGAAGCCCAGGCGGACGTGCTGGTCTCCTACCTGCCGGTCGGCTCCGAGCAGGCCCAGCGGCACTACGCCCAGGCCTGCCTCGATGCGGGTGTCGCCTTCGTGAACGCCATCCCGGTCTTCATCGCGTCGGATCCCGAGTGGGCCCGCAAGTTCCGCGACGCCGGCGTCCCGATCGTCGGCGACGACATCAAGAGCCAGGTCGGCTCGACCATCGTGCATCGCATCCTCACCCGGCTCTTCGAGGACCGCGGCGTCGCCCTCGACGAGACGTACCAGTTGAACTTCGGCGGCAACATGGACTTCAAGAACATGCTCGAGCGCCAGCGGCTGGAGTCCAAGAAGATCTCCAAGACGCAGGCCGTCACCAGCCAGCTGGAGGACAACGTCCTCGACGCCGACGACGTGCACGTGGGCCCGTCGGACCACGTGCCGTGGCTCAAGGACCGCAAGTGGGCCTACATCCGCATGGAGGGGCGCAACTTCGGCGACGTGCCGCTGAACCTGGAGCTCAAGCTCGAGGTATGGGACTCACCCAACTCGGCCGGCGTCATCATCGACGCCGTGCGGTGCGCCAAGCTCGCACTCGACCGCGGCATCGGCGGCCCGCTGCTCGGCCCGTCGGCCTACTTCATGAAGTCGCCGCCGGTGCAGTACCACGACGACGTGGCGCACACCCTCGTCGAGTCCTTCGCCGCCGGCGAGCCCCAGGACAGCTGGCCCGCCGACTGACCACCTCCGCCCGCACGCAGAGAGGCCTTCCGATCCCGGCGCCGGCCGCGCGGCGTCCGCCATGCGGACCCTGCCGAGCCGAGCCGACTACCGTTGCCCGGACGAGGTCAACAGTCCTCTTGGTGACCTGGCCGCTCGTCCCCTGACGACCATGCGCCCCCGCTGCTGTCTCTTCGAGTCCGAGCGTTGACCCAACAGCCTCGAGCCACCTCTGCACCCCCGCCCGGCGATCCGATCACGGTGGCCCTGGCCCTTGACGCCAACTACCTGCCCTGGGCCGCCACGGTGGTGCGCTCCTGCCTCCTGGCCGACCCGGCGCAGGTGCTCCGCGTCCACATCCTCCACGACGGCAGCATCCTCCCGGACGACCGGTCCCGCCTGGCATCGATGGTCGGGGAAGGCCCTTCGACGGTCGAATTCTCGGGTGTGGACCCCGGCCGCCTCTCCGCGCTTCCGGCCAACGCGGACTTCGGGACCATCGTGTGGCTACGCCTGCTGTTGCCCGAGTTGCTCCCCGAGACGTCCCGGGTGCTGTACCTGGACTCGGACATCTTCGTGGCCGCACCCCTGCGTCCGCTGTGGGAGACACCGATGGGGGAGGCGCCCCTGGCGGCGGTCGCCAACGTGGTCGAGCCCGCGGTCCGCGACCACATCGCCTCTCTGGGAGTCGACTATCCAGGCGGCTACTTCAACAGCGGCGTCCTCCTGCTCGACCTGGACCGCATGCGGGCGGAGGGTGCGACCGACACCCTGTTCCGGTTCGCCCGGGAGCGGCGGGAGCCGCTGCGCTGGCAGGACCAGGACGCGCTGAACGCGGTGTTCGCGCGACGCTGGCTGCCCCTGCACCCGCGCTGGAACGCCCAGAACAGTTTCTGGGTCTGGCGCGACTGGTCCCTCGAGGTGTTCGACCCGGCCGCGCTCGCGGAGGCGACGACCGATCCGGGCATCCGCCACTTCGAGGGCCCGAACGCGGCCAAGCCCTGGCACTACCTCTGCACCGCCCCGGGCCACCGCGAGTTCCAGGCCGCCTTGGCCGCGACGCCCTGGGCGGGCACGCCGCTGATCGACCGCACGGCGGCGACCCGGATGATCCGGGCGTTGCCCGGGACCGTGCGGAGGCCTGCCTACCAGGGCCTTCTCGCCTGGCGGGCCCGCCGTTAGGGCGATCCGCCCGGGATGCTCAGACGAGGATGCGCTCGTCGGGGGCCCGCACCCCGACCACGGCCAACGTGCGTCCCATGCCGAGGAACATGCCGCAGCAGATGGTGAGGTCCGCCAGCTCCTCCTCGGAGAAGGCGTCGTGCAGGCGCCCCCACAGCTCGTCGTCCATGGCGAGGTGGTCGATGGCGAAGCGCTCGGCGAACTCCGCCGCCAGCCGCTCCCGCGTGCTCAGCCCGGTGGCGGCACGCCAGTCGGTCACCTCGGCGTAGAAGGGCTCCCCCGCGCCGGCGGCATCGCCGTCGCGGGCCCGGGTGTCGCGGCACACCGCGGAGTCGTTGATCAGCGCGATCGTCCAGCGCGCCGCCTCGCGCTCGCGCACGGGCAGCTGCGAGTTGCCGTAGACCGCCGCCGACAGCGCGCCCATCCCCGCCGCCATGTCGGCGCGCAGCAGCGCCCAGTCGATGTGCTCACCCATGCCGCTCTGTGGTGCCGCAATCCTCGTCATGCCCCGAAACGCTACTGCTGCTCGGCCCACCAGGCCCGGAGGCGGGCGGTCGCCTCCTCCTCGCCGAGCGGCCCCTCGTCGAGGCGCAGCTCCATCAGGAAGTCCAGCGCCTGGCCCACGGCCCGGCCCGGCCCGATGCCCAGCAGCTCCATGATCTGGTTCCCGTCGAGGTCGGGGCGCAGCGCCTTGAGCTCCTCCTCCTCGCCCAGCTCGGCGATGCGGGCCTCGAGCTCGTCCATGCGCCGGGCCAGCGCCCTGGCCTTGGCCGCGTTGCGGGTCGTGCAGTCGCAGCGGGTCAACTCGTTCAACAGGTCGAGATGCGGGCCGGCGTCGCGCACGTAGCGGCGCACCGCCTTGTCGGTCCAGCCCAACCGGTAGGTGTGGAAGCGCAGGTGCAGCTCGACCAGGCGCACCACCGTGTCCACGTCGGCGGCCGAATAGCGCAAAGCCTCCATGCGGGTGCGCGTCATGCGCGCCCCGACGACCTCGTGGTGGTGGAAGCTCACGCCGCCGTCGGTGATGGCACGCGTCCGCGGCTTGCCGACGTCGTGGAACAGGGCGGCCAGGCGCAGGAGCCGGTCCGGCGACGTCTTGTCGACGACGGCGAGCGTGTGCGCCAGCACGTCCTTGTGCCGGTGGATCGGATCCTGCTCGAGCGCGAGACCAGGCAGCTCGGGCAGGAACTCGGCGGCCAGACCGGTGCGCACCACGAACCACAGCGCCACCGACGGCACGTCGACCATGACGATCTTGTCGAGCTCGTCGCGGATGCGCTCGGCGGACACGATGGACAGACGGCCGTGCAGGCGCTCCACCGCCTTCGTCAGCGCCGGGTCGGGCTCGAGCGAGAAGCGGGCGGCGAAGCGGGCGGCGCGGCAGCATGCGGAGCGGGTCGTCGAGGAACGAGATCTCCGGGTCGAGCGGTGTGCGCAGGCGCCCCGCCGCCAGGTCCCCCAGCCCGTCGAAGGGGTCGACCAGTTCCATGTCGGGCAGCCGGAGCGCCAGGGCGTTGATCGTGAAGTCCCGGCGCGACAGGTCGACGGCGAGGTCCTGGCCGAAGGTGACGTCGGGCTTGCGCGACTCGGGCGCGTAGACCTCGGCGCGGTAGGTGGTGATCTCGTAGACCTGGGTCCCCTTGCGGCAGCCGATGGTGCCGTAGCGCGCGCCCTGCGTCCAGATGTCGTCGGCCCAGCCCTGTACCAGGCGCTCCGTCTCCGCCGGCAGGGCGTCGGTCGTGAGGTCGAGGTCGTGGGGGGCCGCCGTCCCGGTGGAACCGGGGAACAGGGCGTCGCGCACGGAGCCGCCCACCAGGGCGAGGGACTTCCCGGCCGCGGCGAAGCGGCGCGCCACCTCCTCGGTGGCGTCGACGTAGGGGCGGAACCGCTCGGGAACCGACGTGGACTGCACCCGCCCACGGTAGTGCGCCCTCTAGCCTTCCCCTGTGTCGACGCGCCGGGCCAGGACCGCCCTCTGCACGCTCGCGGTGGTCATTGCAGCCCTGGTCAACACCATCGGAGCCCTTTCGGCCGCTCCCGCTGCCGGCGGAGCGGTCCGGGCGCGCGCGGGCGGGGCACCCCTCGTCCTCGTGGACCAGACCCCGTGGGTGACGGCGGCCGCGCCCTGGTTCAACCTGTCGCTCGGCGTGTCCACGAGCGAGGGGGCCGCCAGCGGCCTCTCGGTCAGCCTGACCTTCTACGGGCGCATCGACGACGCCTCCGATCTGGAGCAGGCGATCTCGGGCACGCCCTCGTCCTCCCCCATCCTCCGCATGCCCGGTGTCCCGGTCACGCAGACGGCGAGTGGCCTCAGCGCAGCCGCCTGTGTGACGGTGCTCCCGAACTCGAGCGCAACCCCGCCGTCGACGGGCGCCGGCATCTGCGCCGCGGGCACGAGGACGCTCACCCTCGGCTGCACGCCCCTGACGGGACGCTGCGGCGACGTGTATCCCGTGTCCGTGGCGCTGCTGCGGCAGGGCTCTTCGTCGCCGGTTTCCCGCTTCACCACCTTCTTGACCTACGAGGAGCCGAGCGCCGTCTCGGAGAGCGGGGGGGCGCTGAGGGTCGGCCTCGTCATGCCCGTCAACGCGAGCAGCGCGCCGACCATGGCCGAGGAGCTGACCGATCACCACGAAGTGGCAGCCACGCTGGCGGTGAGCCCGCTGGCGGTCGGCGCAATCGAGACCGCGCACCCGCGCGACGGCGCGCGCGTGGTGGAGCAGCTGGCCGGACTCACCGGCGACCAGCTCCTCAGCCAGCCCTATGTGCCCATCAACGTGGCCGCCCTCTCCGAAGCCGGCATCTCCAGCGAAATCGGCGCACAGATGAGCCGGGGCGCCGAGGTGCTGCGCAGCGCCGGCCTCAAGCCCGACGGCGGGCCCTGGGTGGACACGGCCTCCACCTTCTCCCAGGGAGATGCCGGGAACCTGGCCTCCGGGCTGCAGGTGGCGGGTGCCGACCAGGTCGTGATCAGCGACAACGACCTCGCGGCGGACGGCCAGAGCCCCTACACCTTCGCCCAGCCCTTCACCCTGGACCTCGGGCACGGCTCCACGGTGACGGCGTTGGCAGCCGACTCCTCCCTCAGCTCCCGCTTCACCGCCACCCCCGCCAACCCCGTCCTCGGCGCCGAGCAGCTCCTCGCCGGGCTCTCGTTCGTCCACTTCGAGGACCCCTACCTGACCGCACCGCGGGGTGTCGTGGTCAGCCCCCCGGCGTCGTGGCGGCCCTCCGCCGCCTTCATGAACGCGCTGCTCGGCGGCATCTCGGGCAACCCGGCGCTCAGCCCCGTGACGCTCACCCAGCTGCTCCAGCAGGTCCAGGCCGGCGCGAACCACCAGCCGGCGGTGCGCCAGCTGCAGGCCGGGCCGGCCGACCATGGCATCACGAGCAACGCGGCCGACCGCATCGCCGTCGACCGCCAGCAGCTGTCCTCGTTCACCCTGGCGGTGGACGGGCATCCCGCCGACCTCACGACCCTCGGCGACACGCTCTTGACCACCGAGGCGCGGGGGCTCAGCGCAGCGCGCCGCGCCAGCGCCCTCAACGCGTATGCCCGGTCCTTCGAGGGCACCACGGGGCAGGTCACCCTGGCGACGGAGCGCACCGTGACGTTCACCTCGCAGCGGGCGGCCATCCCCGTCACCGTCCTGTCCTCCGCGCCCTACCCCGTGACGGTCGTCGTGACGCTGACCAGTGACAAATTCACCTTCCCCGACGGAAACTCGCAGCGGCTGACGCTCGTCCACCCGACCACGTCGGTCCGGGTGACCGCACAGGCCCGGACCTCGGGTGACCGCCTGCCCATCGACGTCACGCTCCACACGCCCGACGGCCAGGTCCTCATCGCCCAGACCGTGCTCACGGTGCACTCGACCGAGATCTCCTTCGTGGGGGTCGCCCTCACCGTCCTCGCCGGGGCCGTCCTCCTCGCCTGGTGGGTGCGCACCTGGCGCCGGTCGCGCCGGGCCCGCCCGCGGGCGCACTGACGGTGGCCGCCGCCCGCCGGGCCCGCCCACTTCCCCTCCGGACCTCCGCCGCCTACGTGGCGGTCGGGACCGGCGTCTCGCGCGTCACCGGGCTCCTCCGCTTCGTCGCCCTGGCCTGGGCCCTCGGGCAGACGACCCTGGCCGACTCGTACAACCTGGCCAACACCACGCCCAACATGCTCTACGACGTCGTGCTGGGCGGCGTCCTGTCCGCCACCTTCATTCCCGTCTTCGTCGACCGCCTGTCCAACAAGACCGAGCGCGAGGCCTTCGACTCCATTTCTGCGGTGCTCACGGTGTCGGTCGTGGTCCTGCTGGCCACGACGGTGGCCGCCCTGGTGGCGGCGCCGTTCATCGTCGACGCGCTCACGGTGCTCGACACCCATTCGGGGCCCCACCAGATCCATCGCGTGCTGCTCGAGCGCGATGTCGCCACCGGGTTCCTGCGCTGGTTCGTGATCCAGATCGCGGCCTACGGGCTCTTCGCTCTGGCGGCCGCGCTGCTCAACACGCGCCGTCGCTTCGTCGCCGTCGCCTGGGCGCCGATCGTCAACAACTTCGTCTGCATCGGCATCCTGGTGTGGTTCGGGTTGTGGACGAGTCGCGGCGCGTCGCTCGCCAGCGTCGAGCAGCACCACACCCAGCTGCTCCTCCTCGGGCTGGGGACCTCGCTCGGCGTGGTGCTGCAGGGTGTGGCGCTGATCCCGAGCCTGCGCCGGGCCGACCTCGGGCTCCTGCGCTGGCACTGGAACCCGCGCGACGAGGCGCTGCGGGCCGTGACCCGCCTGGGCGGCTGGACCTTCGGCTTCGTGCTGGCCAACCAGATCGCCCTGTTCGTCGTCACCATCCTGGCCGGCAGCGTGGCGGGCCCGGACCCGGTGTCGTCCTACACCTATGCCTACGCCTTCTTCCAGCTCCCGTACGGCATCGTGGCGGTGACGGTGATGTCGGTCGTGACTCCGGACCTGGCCGAGCGCTGGTCGACCGGCCAGCAGAGCGCTTTCCTGCACCGCATGACGGGCGGCCTGCGCGCCGTCCTGGCGCTGATCATCCCCTCCGCCGTCGGGATCCTGCTCCTGGCCCGTCCCTCGGTCGCGCTGCTGCTCGGGAACGGGCACAGCACGCCGGCCCAGACGGCGACCACCGGCGCCGCTCTGGCCATGTTCGCCCTCGGGCTCCCGGGCTTCTGCACCTACCTCTATCTCGTGCGCGTGCTCCAGTCGATGCAGCGCACCAAGGTCGCCTTCTACCTCTACCTGGTGGAGAACGCGCTGAACGTCGTCCTGGCCCTCGTGCTGGTCCACCCGCTCGGCGTGCGCGGCCTCGCGCTGTCGCTGTCCATCGCCTACACCGTGGCGGCCTTGCTGGCGCTCGCCGTGTTCCACCAGTGGTTCGGGCGGTTGGCCGACCGCGCGTCGTGGACGCCCCTCTTCCGCGTGCTCATCGCCTGCGTGCCGATGGGCGTCGTCGTGCTTGTCGTGTCGAACCTCTCGGCCTCGACGAGCATCGCCGGCCTCGTGGCCCGTGTCGTCGGCTCCGTCGTGGCGGGCGGCCTCACGTTCGCCGCCGTGGTGATCTGGCTCGGCCGGCGCCACGACGCACGCCGGCCTCCCCCGTCGCGCCCCGGCGGGCCCGACGCGCCTGGCCGGCGCGTCCTGCCCGTCCGGCCCGTCCCTCCGGGCCCGACGCGCGCCGCCGTCCGCCCGGTCGATGCCGCAGAGACCGTCCGCCCGGTCGAGCCGGCCCTCCCTCCGGGCGCCACGCGACGCGTGGCATCCTCGCTTCATCCGCCGGCGCCGGGCCCGGCCACCGAGACGCTGCACCGGCTGCGACCGGGCTCCGAGTAGTCGCCGGCCGTCCCCCGCTGCGGGCCCTGCCTGCCGCTGCCCCACCGTGGCAGACTCGTGCATGCCCGGCGTCCATATCGTCACCGACAGTGCCTGCGACCTGACCGACCAGCTCGTCAAGGAGCACAACGTCACGGTGGTGCCGTTGACCATCCGGTTCGGCGACGAGGAGCTCGAGGACCGCCGCCAGCTCTCACCGGCCGAATTCTGGGAGCGCTGTCACGGCAAGGGCGACCTGCCCCAGACGGCCGCGCCCTCCCCCGGCGCGTTCCAGGCCGCCTTCCAGCAGGCGGCCGACGAGGGTGCCGACGCCGTCCTGTGCCTCACCATCTCCTCCAAGGTGTCGGGCACCTACGGCTCCGCCGTCACCGCCGCCGACACCTTCACCGCCGTCCCCGTCCGTGTCGTCGACACCTACTCCCTCACCATGGGCCAGGGGCTGCTCGTCATCGCGGCCGCCGAGGAGGCTGCGGCCGGTGCCGGCCTCGACGAGCTGGTGGCGGCCACCGAGGACCGGATCCCCCGCACCCGCATCTACGGCGTGTTGGGCGGGCTCGAGCACCTTCAGCGCGGCGGTCGCATCGGCGGTGCCCGCGCCCTGGTGGGCTCGCTCCTCAACATCAAGCCCGTGATCCAGCTCAAGGACGGCGAGGTCGCCGAGGAGTCCAAGCAGCGCACACGCGGCAAGGCACTGGCCTACCTGAACGACAAGGTCAGGGCCGATGCCCCGCTCGAGCGCCTGGCGGTCGCCGACGGCGCCTGTGACGACTTCGGCGACGTCCTGGCCCGTCTCGGCGACATCGTCACCGAGCACCCGCTGGTGGCGGTCGACCTCGGCCCGGTCGTCGGGACCCACGCCGGGCCCAACACCGTGGGCGTCTGCTACATCGTCCCTGCCAGAGCGGCCGGCAGCGCCGGGTAGTCTCCACGCCGTGGCTGAGAACGATGTCGCCGATGCGCTGTCCGACCGTGCCCTCGGGGCCGTCGACACGGTGGTCGCCACCGTCAACGACAAGGCCATCCGCCCGGCCATCGTGGCTGCCCGCGGCATCGTCTTCGGCGTCATCATCGCCGTCGTGGGCATCACCGTCGTGGTGCTCTTCTGTGTCGGCTTCATCCGCCTGACCACCATCGCGGGACACCGGATCTGGGCGTCCTACCTGGTCCTGGGCCTCATCTTCTGTGCCGTGGGCGCCGTGCTGTACTCGCGCCGCGGCGTGCCACCCGATGCCTGAGCGCCGCAAGGTCGTCATCATCGGCAGCGGGCCGGCGGGACTCACCGCCGCGCTGTACTCCGCGCGGGCCCAGCTCGAACCCCTGGTCGTCGAGGGCGAGCCCTCCTCCACCAGCGACCAGCCCGGTGGCCAGCTCATGCTGACGACCGACGTGGAGAACTACCCCGGCTTCGTCGACGGGGTCATGGGGCCCGACCTCATGGGGATGATGCGGGCTCAGGCCCTGCGCTTCGAGGCCGAGCTGCGCACGGCCAAGGTCAGCCGCATCAATGTGACGCCCTGGCCCTTCGAGGTCTGGATCGGCGACCCCGAGGCGGACGAGCCCACCGTCCTCGCCGACACCCTCATTGTGGCCACCGGGGCCCGCTCCCTCATGCTGGGCTGCCCCAACGAGGACCGCCTGCTCGGCTACGGCGTGTCGACCTGCGCCACCTGCGACGGCTTCTTCTTCCGCGAGCAGCACATCGCCGTGGCCGGCGGCGGCGACTCCGCTCTCGAAGAGGCGCTCTTCCTGACCCGCTTCGCCTCCAAGGTCACCGTGATCCACCGCCGCGACGAGCTGCGGGCCTCCAAGATCATGCAGGAACGCGCCTTCAAGAACCCCAAGATCGAGTTCCACTGGAACGCCGTCATCACCGAGATCCTGGGCGACACCAAGGTCAGCGGCGTGAAGCTACGCGACACGGTCACGGGGGACGAGTCCGAGCTCAATGTGACCGGCCTCTTCGTCGCCATCGGCCACGAGCCCAACAGCGCCCTGCTCAAGGGCCAGATCGAGCTCGAGGACAACGGCTACGTCCGCACCTTCGACGGCACGACCAGGACCAGTGTGGACGGGGTCTTCGCCGCCGGCGACGTGCAGGACGACTACTACCGCCAGGCCATCACCTCGGCCGGGTCGGGCTGCATGGCCGCCATCGACGCCGAGCGCTGGCTCGAAGAGCGCGGCGAGTAGCCGGGAACAGAACCGGTTGGGCCGGGGTTGGACCTGCTGACAAGGAGATTGCCATGAGCGAGAAGATCGAGACCCTGACCGACGCTACCTTTGACGAGCATGTCAAAGCTTCGGATGTCCCCGTCCTGGTGGACTTCTGGGCGGAATGGTGCGGCCCGTGCAAGATGATCTCCCCGGTGTTGGAGGAGATCGCGGAGGAGCAGGCCGGCAAGATCCGGATCGGCAAGCTCAACATCGACGACAACCTGGACGTGACCAGGCGCTTCGACGTGATGAGCATTCCGACGCTGATCCTGTTCAAGGACGGGGAGCCGGCGGTACGCCTGATCGGGGCCAAGCCCAAGGGCCAGCTCCTCGAGGAGATCTCGGCCTACCTGTAGGCCTGCCCCTCGCCGTCGGGGACCGTGGTGACGCGGTCTCCGACATCCAGCACCGTCTGGCCGCCATTTTGCCCGGCGCGCCCGTCGACGCCGATGGCGTCTTCGGCTCGGGCACCCGTGCCGCCCTCGAGGCTTTCCAGCGGCTGCGCGGTCTCCGCGTCGACGGCGTGTGCGGGCCCCAGACGTGGAATACCCTGGTGGAGGCCGGTTTTCAGCTCGGCGACCGCTTCTTGTACCGCCGGACCCCGATGCTGCGGGGTGACGACGTGGCCGAGCTGCAACGTCGCCTGTGCACGCTGGGGTTCGACACGGGCCGCGTGGACGGGATCTTCGGAGACGCCACCGTACGCGCCCTCGACGAGTTCCAGCGCAACGCCGGCCTCCCGGTCGATGGCATCGTCGGCGGGGCCACCCTCGAGGCGCTCGTACGCCTGGAGAGCCGGCACCACGAGCCCTCGCTCGTCTCCGCCGTGCGGGCGAGGGCAGCCCTGCGCGACGCCCCTCCCACGCTGCGGGGCCGCCATATCGCCGTCGGCGAGAGCGGCGGCCTGGGCAGCGTCACCGGCGCCCTGCGGCGCCGCCTGACCTGGGGCGGCATCAGGGTGACCGAGCTGCACCACCCCGACGACGCCGTGCAGGCCAAGGAGGCCAACGAGCTCGGGGTCGACGTCTTTGTCGGTCTCCGGCTCAATCCCTCGACCTCAGGTTGCCGCACGGCCTTCTGGTCCGGCCGCCACGACGAGTCCCTGGGCGGGCGCCGCCTGGCCGAGCTGGTCCAGGCCGCGGTCCCCCAGGCTCTCGGCGTCGCCGATGCCGGGGTGCACGGCATGTCGGTGCCCCTCCTGCGCGAGACCCGCATGCCTGCCGTGCTCATTGAGGTGGGCCCGACCAGCAGCGTGGTCGAGGGTACGTCCGCACTGGCGGCCGCCCTCGCTGCTGCGCTGGGGCGCTGGGCCGACGCGTCCTGGGATTGATTACCAGTAATCACAACGGTCGGAATTGCGACTCCGGTGTCCATCTGGCATCGCCGCGGCCACGGCGACGGTTACGCGATCAAAGCTTCCGGCAGGTGAACGAAGTGACAATCCACAACGTCATGCACAGGTTGTGGATGAAGCTGTACCGCCCCTTGACGGTTGTGTGAACTACGCGACGCCGCCGTCACCGACCATGGCGCGGTAGATGCGCTCGAGGTCCTCGAGGGTCGCGAACTCCACCACCAGGCGGCCGCGCCGATTCTGGATATCGACCTTGACCCGGGTGTTGAGATAGGTCGAGAGCAGATCCTCGAGCTCGAGCACGCCGGGCTCGGGCAGCTTTCGTACGGTGGCGCGACGGCTGCTCGGTTCGGTGGTACCTGAGGTGGTACCCGGCGGAACCAACGTCTGCTCGGGGGCATCGGGTACATCGGGCGTATCGGGGACGACCCTGAGCTCGGAGCCCCCCCGGCGCACCATCTCCTCCACCGCTCGAACCGTCAACCCCTCCTCGACGATCTGCTCGACCATCTTCTCCTGCAGGGTCCGGTCCGGAGTCCCCAGCAGCGCCCGTGCATGGCCGGCCGAGATGGTCCGCTCTGCCAGTGCCCGTTGGGCCCCGGCGGGCAGTTGCAGCAGGCGCAGGGTGTTGGTGACCGTGGCCCGCCCCTTACCCATCCGCGTGGCCACCTGCTCGTGGGTGAGACCGAACTCGTCGATCAACTGCTGGTAGGCCGCCGCCTCCTCGAGTGCGTTGAGGTCGACCCGGTGCAGGTTCTCGACCAGCGCCTGCTCCAGGCTGGCGACGTCGTCGGCCACCTGGACGAGCACGGGGATGGTCTGCAGGCCGGCCCGACGGGCCGCCCGCCAGCGCCGCTCCCCCGCGATCAGCTCGTAGCTGTCCTCTTCTTCTTCGAGCTGGCGCACCAGCACGGGCTGCAGCAGGCCGACCTCTCGAATGGACGCCGCCAGAGCTCCCATCGACTCCTCGTCGAAGTGGCTCCGTGGTTGGTAGGAGTTCGGTCGGATGTGGGAGATCGGGACGACCCGGAGGAGGGAGTCGGTCTCCCCCGTCGCCTCACTGGGGATCAGGGCACTGAGGCCCTTACCGAGACCGCTGCGGCGCGCCATTGCTCACCTCCTTGGCCAGCTCGCGGTAGGCCACGGCACCTCGCGAGGCAGGATCGAACACCGTGATGGGTTGCCCGAAGGAGGGCGCTTCGGAAAGACGGACAGTGCGCGGGATCACCGCGCGGCAGACCCGCTCGGAGAAGTGCTCCCGGACCTCGTTGGCCACGTCGACCGAGAGCCGGGTCCGGGCGTCGTACATGGTCAACACAATTGTGCTGACCTCCAGCGTCTGATTCAGATTGGTCGAGACCAGGTTCACGTTGCGCAGGAGCTGACTGAGGCCCTCGAGGGCGTAGTACTCGCACTGAATGGGAACGAGCACCTCGTCGGCCGCAGCAAGGCCGTTGACGGTGATCAGGCCGAGCGACGGTGGGCAGTCGATGAGGACGAAGTCGAAGTCGTCCACGACGGTGTCGATCGCCCTCTTCAGCTTGAGCTCACGGCTGAACGCCGGGACCAGCTCGATCTCGACGCCGGCGAGGTCGATCGTGGCCGGGGCGACGAACAGGTTCTTGACGCTTGTCGGCTCGATGCAGTCCTCCAACGGCTGATCCCGCATGATCACGTCGTACATGGAGAGCTCGAAATTCCGGGCCTCCACCCCCAGTCCGGTGGTGGCGTTGCCCTGGGGGTCGAGGTCGATCACCAGCACCCGGTAGTCCAGCTCGGCCAGGGCCGCCCCCAGGTTCACCGTGGTCGTGGTCTTCCCGACGCCGCCCTTCTGGTTGGCGATGGCGATGATACGGGGGAGCGCGCGGGTCTCGGGCTTCGAACCGTTGAGCAACTCCGTGGCGTCGCCGCCGATGGAGGGCGCGCGCATGGCGTGCTTGGGGACTGCCGGAGGTCGTTCGGTCTCCGGCTCGGCGACCTGCGTTTCGATCGCCGGCCCGGCGGCGGCGTGAGCGGCAACCGCTTCGGTGGTCAGCGTTGGTTCGGGTGCCGGATGGGCGGAAGGGATATCCGGAGGGCTCGGCGTCTGCTCCGGGACGACCTCGACCACCTGAACCGGTGGTGGTGGCTCCGCCACGGGTAGATCCACCGGGGGAGTGGGCACCGGTTCGGCAATGACGGTGGCGACGGGATCCGCCGGGTGCGTCTGCTCCTGGTCGTAATCGTAGGGAACGACCACCGGCTCTTGTGATCCGTCTGTCTCAGCAGGGTCTTTGTCCCTGCGTCTGATGCGCATCAGGTAGGACTTCCGAGACTCCGCCGCACGCCGCCTATCCTGGCCTGCCGGCGTCCCGAGGTCAAGAGTTGAGATTGTTCCACGTGAAACCGCCGCTCGAAGACTTCAGCTGATTTCACCCAGCCGTTCCACGTGGAACATCTTCCCGTCACGATGCCTCAGCCAGGGTGGTCGGCCCCGATTGCCGTCGGCCACGCTGCACCTGCTGGGCACGGCGACCGGAACCCACGGGCCCGGGCCGGAGGCTTCCTCACCGCAGCGGCCAGGGGCGAACCTATGACCGACCTCAGAAGAGGGGCCTCTTGGCCGGAACGCCGTTACGCCGGGGAAAGCGCTCAGGGCAGGCCGAGACCTGGCGCAGCACCCGGTACTCGAAACCCTCGTGCACCACCTCGTCCGTTTCCAGGCCGAGCTGACCGAGCGGTTCCGCCGGCCATCTGTCGTCCCGCTGGTCCTCCCGGTCCCCCTGCGGGGGTTCCGAGACGAGCAGCCACCCGCCGACTCTGAGGAGCGGGGCGGCACATTCCGCCACCACGGCGGGGCGCCCGAACGAGCGCGCCAGGGCCCCGTCGAAGCCGGCCCGCAGCCCGTCCTGGCGCCCGCTCACCTCGGCCCGCTCCTCGAGCACCGTCACCCGCGACCCAAGGCCCAGACGCTCGACGGCCCGGCGCAGGAAGGCAGCCCGGCGTCCGTTCGCCTCCAGGAGTGTCATGGAGCAGGCGGGCCATCCGGTCGCCACGACGAGTGCGGGGAGACCCCCGCCAGAGCCGAGGTCCACCAGGCGGACCGGAGCCCCGGGGGACAGGCGGCGGGCAATAGTGCCGAACCCCTGCGCGTGCCGGATCTGCGGCTCCATGGGGCCGGGGCCGAGGAAGCCCAGGGCACGCGCCTCACCGAGCAACTCGACTACAAGAGCGGGGGAGTCGCCCCCGTCGTCGGCGCCGGGCACCGGCGCCGAATCAGCCCGCTGGTGCGATGACGATGTGGCGGTTGGGGTCTTCGCCCTCGGAGCGGGTCTGGACCCCCGCCATCTCGTTGATGGCGTCGTGCACTGCCTTGCGGTCCGCCGGGCTCATGGGCTCGAGGGCCTTCTCCTGGCCCGACGCCAGGACCTCTTCAGCGATCTGGACGCTGAAACGCTTCAGCGCCGCCGAGCGACGCTCCCGGTAGCCGGCCACGTCGACCAGGATCCGGTCTGTGCGCGACGGGCACTGGCGCTGAACGACGGCCCGGGTGAGGTCCTGCAGGGCGGCCAGGGTGGACCCCCGGGGGCCCACGAGAATCCCGAGGTCCTCGCCCAGGGCGGCGATCTCGACCGTGTCCTCGTCGAGAAGCCGTGTCTCGACCGTGCCCTGCATCCCGAACTCACTCAGCAGGTCGGCCACGAACGCCCGGCCGACCTCACCCTGCTCTTCGAGCGTCATTCCCTCGGCCATGTCACCTGTCTCCTTCGCTTCGGTGCTCCGTTGCGGAGCCTTCTCGGCCGACGGCCCCCGCGAGCCGTTCTGCGATCCTTCCGTCGACGCCACACCGGTGGTCGTCGCCTTGCTGCGATTGCGCCGGCGCCGGGCGGATCGGCTGGTGCCGCTCCCTGTTCCCGCCGCCGTGGTCGTGCCGGCTCCGTTGCCCCCGGAGCCCCCGTTGCCCGCAGAGCCGCCCGAGCCGCCGTCGGCCCGGCTATGACCGGCGCCACCAGACGGAGCCCGCTGGCCACCTTGGCGGCCACCCTGGCCCGACCGGCCGCCTCCTCCACCGCCACCGCTGCTCCCGCTGCGCCGCGATCGTTCACGGCGTGGGCGTGCACCGACCGGACGGACGCGGGCCCGCACCCGGGCCTCGACCCGCACACGACCGAACAGGCCCGTCTTGGGTTCGTCCACCACGATCACCTCGGCGTCTCCCACGGCCACACCCAGCTGATCGAGGGCACGTTCGGTCGCCTCTTCGACGGTCTTGCCCGCCACCTCAACCCACTCCACGCGCTATCGAGCCTTTCTTGTCCTCTTCGAGCGTGACCGCGGATGGGACTTCGGTTCCGGAGCATCCTCGACGATGTCGTCGTTCGCCGCCTTGCCGTTCGTCGTTCGCTTCCCCGCGGTCGGCTTCCTTCCGTTCGTGGGCCCCCGGCCGTTGCTCTTGGCGCCGTTGCTCTTGGCGCTGCTCTTGGCCGGCGGCAGTGTCGCCTTGGCTGCCGACGTCCCGTCCGTGGCCGTCGACGTCTTCTTGACCGCCTTCGGAGCGGGTGGTTTCTCCTTCTCCTTCTCCCTGGCCGAGCCGATCTCGCGCTCGGCAGCGACTGGTGTGACCATCCCGGTGCGGAACATGAATTCCTGCGTCCCGATCCGCATAGCCGATGAGACGACCATGTAAATGGTTGCTCCAGCGGGCACTCTCAGGTAAATGACCCCGAAAATAATAGGGAAAAACTTCTGCATCTGTTGCATCTGTGGATTCGCCGCAGCTGCTTGAGGATTACGGCTATTCATTTGCTTCATTTGGTAGTACTGCAGGAACATTGCAGCACCAATGAGCACCAGGTAGGGGAGGACTAATACTGCTTGGCTCGCACTCCCTGGGAAGGCATGATGCGAAAGAGGAAGGGACGACAAATCCATTCCAAACCACCAATGCATTTGGCCATTACTGGCCACCAATGCAGTGTGCATCTGCGAGCTTGTTGGGATGTATCTCGGCGACGCGCATCCGGCCTTTGCGAGGCACTTGACTGTGTTGCCCGCGGCGTCCGTATATGACGTTCCCTTCGGCACCACATACGACAACCCGCGGATGAGCGAGTAGAGGACGATCAGGAAGGGCATCTGCAGGAGGCTCGGGAGGCAGGCCCCGAACGGGCTCGTCCCGTTCTCCTTGTAGAGACGCATCATCTCCTGGTTGAGCATCTCCCGGTTCTCCGGGCCCTTGTACTTGGCCTGGAGCTTCTTCATTTCGGGCTGCAGCCGCTGCATCGCCAGCATCGACTTGGTGCTCTTCACCGTCACCGGCGTGAGGGCGAGCATGATGATGATCGTCAGCCCGGTGATGGCGAACCCGTAGTTGGGCCAGACGGCGTAGAGGCCGGCCAGAATGAGGCCGAAGAGCTCGAAGAGCGGGTGGAAGATCTCCCCGACCAGCTTGAACAGGGAATTCTCCGCCAGAACGGGGTGGATCAGCACGGATGGCTCCGATCATGGGCATGGACGCGCACCGGGACCAGGTCCACACCGTGGGGCCCGAAAGGCCGGCAGCGCAGCAGGCGGCGGGCGCTCAGCGCGAGGCCGCGCCAGAAGCCGTGGACGGTGAAGGCCTCCACGGCGTACGAGGAGCAGCTCGGGTAGAAGCGGCAGGGCGAGATGCGGCCGGACGCCGCACCCTGATAGGCGGTGACGAGCGCCACCGCCACCCGAACGGGGACGCTCTGCCGGGTCTCGATGCCGCCGCTCATGCGGGCACCCGGCTCCGCCCGGCCTTCGCCAGGGCCCGGGCGACGTCGTGGCGGAGCGTCGAGGGGTCCGTCGAGGCCGCCGACGGCTCGAGCCGCACCAGATAGGCCCCGCGGGGCAGGGTCGGCGCCGCAGCCTCGACGACCGCCCGGGTGCGCCGGCGCAGGGAGTTCCGCACCACGGCGCCACCGCAGTGGCGCCCAATTGCGTACGCCACCTGGGGAAACACATCGCGATCGTCGGCCGCAGCCGGTACGAACGTCACCCGCACCGGGCCGCTGGCCCCACGTGCCCGTGAGCGTTGCAGCTCGGCGAACGCCGCGCGGCGGGTGATGCGTCCGACCGTCCGTGCAGGCACCGAAGGCCTTCAGACGGTGAGACGGTGGCGCCCCTTGAGCCGCCGTGACTTCAAGATGGCCCGCCCCGCCCGCGTGGACATGCGCTTGCGGAACCCGTGGGTGCGAGCCCGTTTCCGGGTGTTCGGTTGATAAGTGCGCTTCACGTCAATTCAGCCTTTCGCGACGGCCGTACGGCATTCCGGAGCCGGTACGTCGCAGGTTCCATGCCTCGGCCTTCGAGTCGATTCCGGCCGGCGGCGGCGAGTCCTCCCATGTTAGGCGCGATTTGCCGATGGCCTCTAGTCGCACCGCCCGGCACGGTGTACGTTCATCCGATTACCCGTACCGAGGATCGTTCCGAACATGTTGGCTGGACGCCGAGGGGGGAGAAGGGGCGTTCGGGACTCGCGGTGACCCAGGCAGGAGATCTTTGGACACGGTGCACGGGGTCTCTGCGCGACCAGGTGTCGGAGAGCACGTGGCAACTCTGGCTCTCGGGCATTGAGCCCGTGACCTACGCCGACGGCGAATTCGTGCTGTCCGTCCCCAATGGGCTCATCCGGGAGCGGGTGGAATCCCGCTACCTGCCCATGATTGAGGACACCCTGGCCAACGAGGTGGGAGCGCCCGTCCGCGGCCGCCTCGAGGTCCAAGAGCCCGAACCGGCGGCGCAACCCGCCGAACCGACCACCGAGCAGGTCTTCGGGCTGCCGCCCGAGCCCGAGCCCCAGCCGGCTCCGGCCGCCCGGGCCGGGCGCGAGTCGCCGGCGGTCCAGCTGGACACCAAGTTCACCTTCGAGACCTTCGTCGCCGCGTCCTCGAACCGCCTGGCCCACGCCGCCGCCCAGGCCGTGGCGGAAACGCCCGGCCGTTCCTACAACCCCCTGTTCATTTACGGCGACTCCGGCCTGGGCAAGACCCACCTGCTCCACGCCATCGGCAACTACGTCACCGAGAACTACCCCCGCCGCAAGGTCCTCTACGTCACGACCGAGACCTTCATGAACGACTTCGTCGACTCCCTCCGGACCTCGACCACCCTGACCTTCAAGCGCCGCTACAGGGACTGTGACGTCCTCCTCATCGACGACGTCCAGTTCATGGAGCGCAAAGAGGGCCTCCAGGAGGAGTTCTTCCACACCTACAACGACCTCAAGGGCGCGTCCAAACAGATCGTCCTGACCTCGGACCGGCCCCCCAAGTCGATCGAGACGCTCGAGGACCGCCTGCGCAGCCGTTTCCTCTCGGGCCTCATCACCGAGATCGACCCCCCGGACCTCGAGACCCGCCTGGCCATCCTGCGCGCCAAATCCCTCAGCGAGCACCAGGAGGTCCCTGACGACGTCCTCGAGTTCATCGCCTCCCACGTCAAGGACAACATCCGTGAGCTGGAAGGCGCCCTGACCCGCATCTGTGCCTTCGCCAACCTCAACAAGGAGCCCATCTCCCTGGCACAGGCCGAGAAGGTGCTCTCGGACCTGGTCCAGGCCGGGGAGCCCCGGCGTATCACGCCACAGATGATCCTCGACGCCACCTCGGCGAGTTACGGCTTCTCGGTCGACGCCATCTGTGGCCCGAGCCGTACCCGACCGCTCGTCACGGCGCGACAGGTCGCCATGTACCTGACCAGGGAGCTCACGGACTACAGCTATCCGGCCATCGGCCGCGTCTTCGGGAAGCGGGACCACACCACGGTCATCCACGCCGTGGACAAGATCGCCGGCCAGATGCAGGAGCGGCGCCAGATCTACGAGCAGGTCACCGAACTGATCCAGAAGATCCGTGCCGGCTCGGCCTGACGCGACCACCCAACCACGCGACGCCGGGCATCTTGTGACTTGCCGGGGGCAAAGGCTGTGGAGGGACCCTTCCACCACTGGGGACGAAGGGGCGCGTTGTCCCCAAGCAGGCCCGGGGGCTCCCGCGCGTAGCATCAGACCCGCGTCCGACCCACAACCCCATGGGGACACCAACACCGGGCCCGACCAGGGTCGGGGTCCTGTCATCCACAATCCACACCCCTTATTACCTCTACCAACCTCATATACCTCTCCCTCCACGATGAAGGACTGGGAAAACTCCCGAAAGGACTGGCGTCGGTGAAGTTCAGATCCGAGCGCGATGCACTCGTCGAGATGCTGGCCACGGCAAGTCGTGCCGTGGGAGGACGAGGCGGCTCCTCCCCGGTGCTCTTGGGCCTCCTGCTGACCTGCAACGGCAACTCGTTGACGGTGACGGGAACCGACCTCGACCTTACGATCCAGGTCACCGGTGAGGTCATCGGGATCGACGACGGGAGCTGTGTGATTCCGGCGCGGCTCTCGACCGACATCGTGCGCCGGCTCGAGCCCGGAGCCGTCACGTTTGCCGATCAGGGCGATCACCTCACGATCAGCGCGGCGCGCTCGACGTTCAAACTCCACACCTACCCCGTCGTGGAGTTTCCGCCGGTGGGCAAGACGGACGAGCCCACGACGCAGCTGTCCGAGACCGCGCTCGGAGAAGCAGTCCGTCAGGTCGTCCGGGCCGCGTCACACGACGACGGCCGGCCGCTCCTGACGGGCGTCCTGGTCTCCCGTGTCGACGGATCCATCCGCATGGTGGCGACCGACTCGTATCGCATGGCCATGCGCGACCTGCCCGGCTCCGAGACGATTCCGGGCGAGGAGGATCTCCTGGTGCCGGCCAGGGCCCTGTCCGAGCTCCAACGCCTGCCGACGGGAACCATCTCGGAAGGGTCGGAGACCAACCGCGTCGGGGTCGCAGCCAACAGCAACGAGATCACTTTTTGGCAGGGAAACGTCCAGATCAGCACCCGGCTGCTGGAAGGGCGGTACCCGGACTACAAGCAGCTCATCCCGGATCACTACCCGAACACCCTGCATCTCGGGAAGGAGAGCTTTCTCTCCG
This sequence comes from uncultured Acidimicrobiaceae bacterium, assembly GCA_963804055.1. Taxonomy (GTDB): domain Bacteria; phylum Actinomycetota; class Acidimicrobiia; order Acidimicrobiales; family RAAP-2; genus Bog-473. The sequence continues at coordinate 215,907 of CAWDOU010000005.1, forward strand.
CCCTGCGCCGGGTCCAGCTACTGGTGCGCGACAACACGACACCGGTGCGCCTGTCGATGCGCCAAGGAGGCGTGGATCTGAGCGTGCAGAGCCAGGACGTGGGCGACGCCGCGGAGGCGGTCGATGGGGACTATTCGGGCGAGGATCTCGTGATCGCCTTCAACCCGTCGTATCTGATCGACGGTGTCGAAGCGGTCGCCGGTGACGAGGTCATCGTCGAGACGGCCGATGCCTCGCGCGCGGCCACGGTGCGCGGCGCAGAGGATCAGGAGTTCCGCTACCTCCTGATGCCGGTCCGGGTCTCCTGAGCGGCCCGCGGTCGCGGTGAGCGTCCGGCACCTGGAGCTGGCCGACTTTCGTCTCTTCCACACGGCGCACATCGACCTCGAGCCCGAAGGAACGACGGTCATCACGGGGCCCAACGGCACGGGCAAGACGAGTGTCCTCGAAGCACTGGCCTACCTGGGTACCCGCCGCTCGTTCCGGGGCGCGCCTCCCGAGGCGATGGTGCGCACCGGAGCAGAGAGCGCCGTCGTGCGGGCCGAGCTCGAAGGGCGTGACAGCCCTACCCTCGTCGAGGCACAGATCCTGCAGGGGGGGCGGAGCCGGATCAGGGTGAACCGCAAGTCGGTCAGCGGCCGCCGGGAGCTGGGGGCGGCGGCACCGTGCACGGTCTTCTCCCCCGAGGACCTGACCATCGTGAGCGGCGGCCCCAAAGGCCGGCGCGACGTCCTCGACGACGCTTTGGCGGTCCTCGACGCGGAGGGGGCGCGGGCGGCGGACGAGGCCGAGCGGATCCTTCGGCAGCGCGCGGCACTGCTGCGGCAGTCGGGTGGCCGGGCCGCCGAAGAGGTCGCGGCGACACTCGACGTATGGGATCAACGGCTGGCCGACGCCGGCAAAGTGCTGGCGGCGGCCCGGGAGCGCCTGGTGGTTGACCTCGATCCACTGGTGGCATCGGCCTACGGCCATCTCGCCGGCGCCGGCGACGAAATTCTGACGGTGCAGCGCTATGTGCGGAGCTGGGACGGCGACCTGCTCGACGCCCTGGCCGCCTCCCGCCGCGATGACCTGCGCCGGGGCGTCAACACGGTGGGCCCCCACCGCGACGACCTGCTGCTCGAGATCGACGGGCGGGAGGCCCGGACCCACGCCTCACAAGGGGAGCAGCGGTGCCTGGCCCTGGCGCTCCGTCTGGGGGTGCACCGGCTCATCCGGGCCAGGACCACACTGATCCCGACGCTGCTGCTCGACGACGTCTTCTCCGAGCTCGACCCGGCCCGCAGCAAGGCCCTGGTGGCCGAGCTCCCCACGGGACAATCGATCCTCACGACCGCAGCGCCGCTGCCGGAAGGCATTGAGGTGGCCCGGTTGCTTCCTGTACGGAGCCTGGGTGCCGCATGACGCGCCGGCGTCAGGACAGCGGCCCCCGGCGTGTCGGCGAGTCCATGCCGCGGCTGCTGGGTCGGTTGGGCTCGGCACCGACGCCCGCCGTCATGGAGGCGGTGTTCACGCGCTGGGAGGAGCTGGTCGGGAGCGAGCTCGGCGGACATCTGAGACCACAGCGTGTGGACGGCCGGGTACTGGTCGTGGCTGTCGAGCACCCGGCCTGGGCCACCCGCGCCCGCATGGAATCGGGCCAGATCCTGGCCCGCCTGCGAGAGCTGGGGGAGACGTCCATCGACCGCTTGGAGGTGGTCGTCGAACGCGCCTGATTGACACATCGGTGGCGGCTCCGAAGACCGTTCAGAAGTGCCGAATTGGAGCCGCTGTCGGGTAGAATGGTGCGTTCGCATCGAAAGGCCGGATGTCACCGTTTCGGGGATTCGATTCGCACCGCGAAAACCTCAGTTCTGAAAGGGCGCGCCTGTGGCAGTGAAGGTTGACGAGAGACCAGGTGAGACCGGTGCGTCCTACACCGAGGACGACATCACGATCCTCGAGGGGCTCGAAGCGGTACGCAAGCGCCCCGGCATGTACATCGGGTCGACCGGACCGACCGGGCTGCACCACCTGGTGTGGGAGGTCGTCGACAACTCGGTGGACGAGGCGATGGCCGGGCGCGCCACCCGGATCGACGTCACGATATTGGCCAACGGGGGCGTCCGGGTCAGCGACGACGGGGCAGGGATCCCGGTTGGCCCACACCCCAAGTACCCCAAGCAGTCGACGGCCGAGATCGTCCTGACCACCCTGCACGCCGGAGGAAAGTTCGGCGGCAAGGGCTACCAGGTCTCCGGCGGCCTGCACGGCGTCGGGATCTCCGTCGTGAACGCGCTCTCCACCCGGCTGGTGCTCGAGGTGGACAGGGACGGCCAGCACTGGGAGGCCGAGTTCGAAAAGGGCGGAAAGGTCAAGCAGAAGGTCAAGGCCGTGGGCCCGGCACCGAAGGACAAGTCCACCGGGGAATTCCGTACGGGCACCACCGTCACCTTCTGGCCTGACAGCACGGTCTTCGAAGAGACGGAGTTCCGGGCCCAGACGATCGTCGAGCGCATGCAGATCATGGCGTTCTTGAACAAGGGTCTCGAGATCCGCTTCGTCGACGAACGGACCGACCCCGTGACCAAGACGACCTACCGGTACAACGGCGGCATCGTCGACTTCGTCAAGCATCTCAACGCCTCCAAGGAGTCGCTCTTCCGCAAGGTGGCCTCCTTCGAGCAGGCGGAGGAGGGGCAAGAGGTCGAAATCGCGCTGCAGTGGAACGCCGGCTACCACGAGTCGATCCACTCCTTCGCCAACGGCATCTCCACCATTGAGGGCGGCATGCATGTCGAAGGGTTCTCGAAGTCGTTGACCAACGTCGTCAACCGCTACGCCCGGGCCCGCAACATCCTCAAGGAGAAGGAGGAGAACCTCAAGGGGGAGGACATCCGGGAAGGCCTCACAGCGATCGTCTCGGTGCGCCTCCGCGACCCCCAATTCGAGGGGCAGACCAAGTCCAAGCTGGGGAACACGTCCATCCGGTCGCTGACCGAGCGGACGACGAACCAGAAGCTGACGGAATGGCTCGAGGAGAACCCGCGCGAGGCCAGTCAGATCGTGAACAAGTCCCTGCAGGCCGCGCGCGCCCGGCTGGCGGCCCAGGGTGCGCGCGACCTCACGCGGCGGAAGTCGGCGCTGGACGGGGCCGGCCTGCCCGGCAAGCTGGCGGACTGCTCGTCACGCGACCCGCGGGAATCAGAGCTCTTCATCGTCGAGGGCAACTCTGCCGGCGGCTCGGCCAAGGATGCCCGCAACCCGCACACGCAGGCCATCCTGCCCATCCGGGGCAAGATCCTCAACGTCGAGCGGGCCCGGATCGACAAGATGCTCAAGAACGCGGAGATCCAGGCACTCATTTCCGCCATCGGCGCAGGACTCGCCGAGGAGTTCGACGTCGAGAAGATCCGCTACCACAAGGTGATCCTGCTGGCCGACGCCGATGTGGACGGCAGCCACATTCGAACGCTGCTCCTGACCTTCTTCTACCGTCAGATGAAGCCGCTCGTGGAGGGAGGCTTCGTCTACGTGGCGCAGCCGCCGCTCTACTCGACGCTGGTGGGCAAGGAGAAGATCTATCTCAAGGACGAAGCGGCCCGCGCCGCCTTCCTGGCTGAGCACCCGGACCACAAGCACGACTTCAACCGGCTGAAGGGCCTCGGTGAGATGGACTACGCCGAGCTACGCGATACGACGATGGATCCGGGCAAGCGGTCGTTGCTCCAGATCAACGTCGAACAGGCGGCCACGGCGGACGAGGTTTGTTCGATCCTCATGGGTGACGACGTGGAGCTGCGGCGCCACTTCATCCAGACCAATGCCAAAGACGTCCGTTTCCTCGACATCTGAGCGGCCGGACCGGAAGTAGGGAGCACATGCCACAGTCGACACGCGGCTCGGGCCGCGGGGGAGCAGGCTCGGGCGGGGGCGGCGAGACCCCGCCGGCGGCCGAGGAGCCGGTCAGCGGTTCGATCGAGCCCATAGAGATCCAGGAGGAGATGGAGCGCTCGTTCCTCGAGTACTCCATGTCGGTCATCGTGGCCCGCGCCCTGCCCGACGTGCGCGACGGGCTGAAGCCGGTACACCGCCGGATCCTCTACTCCATGTACGACAACGGGCAACGTCCCGACCGGCCGCACAGCAAGTGCGCCAAGGTCGTGGGCGAGGTCATGGGGACCTACCACCCCCACGGCGACTCCGCGATCTACGAGGCGTTGGCCCGCATGGTTCAGGAGTTCTCCCTCCGGTACCCCCTGATCGACGGCCACGGCAGCTTCGGGGGCCGGGGACCCGACGACGGCGCCGCCGCGATGCGCTACACCGAGTGCCGGCTGGCGCCGCTGGCGCTCGAGTTGATGGCCGACATCGACGAGGAAACCGTCGACATGGTGGCCAACTACGACGGCTCGGCCCAAGAGCCGGTCGTGCTGCCGGGCAGGTTCCCCAACCTTCTCGTCAACGGGTCGCAGGGCATCGCCGTCGGCATGGCGACGAATGTCCCGCCGCACAACATGGGCGAGGTGATCGACGCCGCCATCCATGTGCTGCACCATCCGGAGGCCACGCCGGACGATCTGATGGAGTTCGTCAAGGGACCCGACTTCCCGACGGGTGCGCAGATCCTCGGACGGCAGGGCATTCTGGACGCGTACCGGACCGGTCGCGGTTCCATCAAGATGCGCGCCGTCGCCGAGATCGAAGAGGGCCGGAGCGGAGACCGAATCGTCGTCTCCGAGCTCCCGTACCAGACGTCGGTCGAGGTGATTGAGCAGAAGATCACCGAGCTGGTCCGGGCCGGCGATCTCGACGGCATCAGCGGCATGCGCAACGCGTCGGCCAACCAGCAGCCGAGCCTGATCATTGAGCTCAAGCGCGATGCCAACGCCAACGTCGTCCTGAACAACCTGTACAAGCAGACGCCGCTGCAGACCAGCTTCGGGGTCAACATGCTGGCCCTCGTGGACGGCGTGCCGCGCACGCTGAACCTGGCCCAGGCGCTGTCGCACTACATCGACCATCAGATCGAGGTCATTCAGCGCCGGTCCGCCTACCGGCTGGAGAAGGCGCGCAACCGGGCCCACATCGTCGAGGGCCTCCTCCGGGCCATCGACATGCTCGACGCGGTCATCGCGACCATCAGGGCGTCGGCCGACCGGCCCGAGGCCCGCACGTCTCTGATGGCGGAGCCCTTCTCGTTCACCGAGGTGCAAGCCACGCACATCCTCGACATGACGCTGGGCCGTCTCACCCGCCTGGGGCGCTCCGAGCTCGAGGCCGAGATGGAGGAGCTGCGCGCCACCATCGCCGAGCTCGAGGCCATCCTGTCGGACGACACCAAGCTGCGCGCCGTCATCGAGACAGAAATGACCGCGATCCGCGACAAGTACGACAACCCGCGGCGAAGCGTGATCACCCACGATCCCGGCGAAATGGGCGTGGAGGACCTGATCTCCGACGAGGAGATCGTCGTCACCATGACCCGGGCCGGCTACATCAAGTCCGTGGCCGCTGCCGCGTTCCGGACGCAGGGCCGCGGTGGACGCGGTGTGCAGGGCGCCCGGCTGAAGGAGGAGGACCTCGTCAGCCAGGTGGTGCACACCTCCGCCCACGCCTTCCTGCTTCTCTTCTCGAACCAGGGCAAGGTCTACCGTCTCCGGGGCCACGAGATCCCGGTGAAGGACCGCACGGCGCGGGGGACTGCGGCGATCAACCTGGTGCCACTGGCGCCGAACGAGTCGATTGCCGCCATCATCGCCACGCGGGAGTTCTCACCCGATCAGTTCCTCGTGTTCGCCACTGCGCTGGGCCAGGTGAAGAAGACGGCCATGAGCGAGTACGACAAGTCGCGCCGGGAAGGGTTCATCGCCATCAACCTGCGCGACGGCGACGAGCTGGTACGGGTCGTGGCCACGTCGGGCGACGACGACCTCTTCGAGGTGACGCGCAACGGCATGACCATCCGCTTCAACGAGACGGACGTGCGGGCCATGGGCCGTGACGCGGCCGGCGTGCGCGGCATCCGGCTGCGTGAGGGGGATGCCGTTGTCTCGTTGGACGTGGCCGCGGACGACACGGACATCCTCATCGTGACCGACGCCGGCTACGGCAAGCGGACCAAGCTCGAGCGCTTCAACCGCCAGGCCCGCGGTGGGCAGGGGGTACGCGGGATCCGGCTGACCGGCAAGCGGGGCAGCGTGGTGGCGGCGTTCATGGTCGCGCTCGACGAGGAGATCCTGCTGGTCTCCTCGGGTGGCGTGGTGATCCGCACCCAGGCCCGTGAGATCGCCTCGCAAGGGCGCGACGCCACCGGGGTCCGGGTCATGAACCTCGACGAGGGCCAGAGCGTGGCCGCGGTGGCCCGGGTGAACGCGGAGACCGAAGACGAAGGTTGAGGCCTGCCGGACGGCGGGGGGTCAGAAGATGTGCAGGGACGAGATCGGCCACACCCGCAGCTCGACCTTTCCCACGATCAGCGACCGGCTGATCGGGCCCCAGTACCTGCTGTCACACGAATCGGTGCGGTTGTCACCCATCACGAAGTAGTTGTCGGCCGGAACCCGGTACGGCTGGGCCAGGTTCGAGCTGTTCCCTGCCGGCCCCGCGATGGTGACGCCCTGCTCGGAGGCGGGGAGCCAGCTCTCGTCGAGCCGCTTGCCGTCGATGTAGACGTAGCCCTTCTCCAACGAGATGACGTCCCCGGGGAGGCCGATCACGCGCTTGACGAGGTCGTTCACCTCGGGTCCGCCGCAGTTCTCGGTCGGCGGCCGGGAGAAGACGACGATGTCGCCCCGGTCGACACCGTGGAGGTGGTAGCTCAGCTTGTTGACGAGGATGCGGTCTCCGATCTGCAGCGTCGGCTCCATTGAGCCGGACGGGATGAAGAAGGTCTGCACGACGAAGGCCCGGAGGAGGACCGCCACCAGGACCGCCACGACGACGACGACAACGGCCTCTTTGATCCAGCGTGTCGGATGGGGGTCCTCGGGGGCCGGCTCGGGGGGACTCTCGACGGCCGGAGGGCCGGCGGCGGGCGGTTCCTCGACGGCCAGCACCGGTTCGTTCTGGTCGGGCGTCACCGCAGGCAGGCTAGACGGCGCCGCGGCAGGCCGGGGCTCAGGCCGGGGCCGGAATTACCGAGGCCGTATCGCGGCCCGATCGCAGGAGGGTGCCCGGGAGCGCGCCGGTGGGGGCGCCGTCGCGGATCGTCTCGGTCCCGTTCACCAGGACGCGTACGACCCCGTGGGAGCCGGCGTAGAGACGCGGCGTGTCGCCGGGCAGGTCGTGCACCAGCCGGGCGGGCTCGGACGCCACCGTCTCGGGATCGAACACGAAGACGTCGGCGACGTAGCCCTCGCGGAGCAGGCCCCGGTCGCGCAGCCCGAAGAGCTGTGCCGGCTGTGCCGTCAACATGTGGACGGCCTTCTCGACCGGGACGAGCTTGCGTCCGCGGAGGCAGTCGCCGAGGAAGGCGGTCGGATAGCTCGAGCCGCACATACGGTCGAGGTGCGCGCCGGCATCGGAGCCCCCCACCATGGCCCGCGGGTCGCTCCAGATCTCGGCCCGCATCTCCCAGGTCGCCTCCTCCCCGTCGTCGGTATTGGGCCAGAGCACGGTGCGCAGGTCGTCCGCCAGGACGATGTCGAGGAGCGTGTCGAACGGCTCCGCTCCCCGCTCGGCCGCGATGTCGGCCACGGTGCGGAACGCGCACCCCTCGTTGTCGGGCGAGTACGTGTCGCCGATGATGTACGTGCCCCAGCGGGCCAGCCCGCGGAAGACACCCGCCTCCTTGCGATGGGCCAGCTCGTCGAGCTGGGCGCGCACTGCGGGGTCGGCCAGCTTCTCCATCCTTTCGGCCTCGGGGAGTCCCATGACGTCGCCCCACCCCGGAATGAGGAAGAGCGCACAGTGGGTGCGGAAGCTCATGTTCATCGGAACCAGCGTCGGCATCGTCAGGGCGACGATCCGGCCACCAGCCGCGGCGGCGGCCGACGAGGCGGACAGCTGGTGCTCAATGCGGTCGGCGGAACGGGAGTCGACGGTCAGGACGTTCCAGTTGAGCGGGCGCTGGGCGGTGACACTCATGGCCGTCATCAGGTCGATCTCTTCGGGGGTGAAGGAGTCCAGGCACCCGTTGGTGATGTACTCCAGCGTCGTGCCTTCGTGTGCGGCCACCTCCTCGCAGAAGGCGAGCATCTCGCGGCGATCGGCGTACCGGGAGCTGATGGGACGGCCGTCGCCGTCGGAGTGGGTCCGGGACTGTGAGGACGAGAACCCCAGACCCCCTGCCGCGAGGGACTCGGCCAGCAGGGCGCGCATGGCGGCAACCTCGTCGTCGGTCGCCACCTCCTCGCCGCGGTCGGCTCCCATCACCTTGCGCCGGAGAGCGCAGTGCCCGACCAGGAACCCGGCGTTGACGCCGAGCCGGCCGTCCAGGGTGTCGAGGTACTCACCGAAGGTGGACCAGTTCCACGGCACGCCGTTCTCCAGGGCGGCGAGCGGCATGCCCTCGACCTTGGCCATCATCCGGCGGATGTAGTCGGCGTCCTCGGCGTTGATGGGGGCCAGCGTGAAGCCGCAGTTGCCCCCGATCACCGTCGTCACGCCGTGGACGTTGGAGGGCGAGGCCAGCGGGTCCCAGAAGAGCTGTGCGTCGTAGTGGGTGTGGGGGTCGACCACGCCGGGCATGACCATGAGCCCGCCGGCGTCGAGCTCGACCGCCGCCTCTTCGTCGATCTGGCCGATGGCCACGATCCGGCCGCCGCGGATGCCGACATCGGCCAGGCGGCCGGGCTCACCGGTCCCGTCGATGACCGTGCCGGATCGGATGACGTAGTCGAGCATGGGACCTCCGGGGCGGGCGCACACGGCGGCTGCCGGGCGCCGAAATCTGACGACCCGTCAGCTTATCGCTGGGAACGGGCGCCCTCTCGGGGCAGGCTCAGGCGGGTTGGTCCCGGGCTGGAGCCACCGCGGCCTGGTAGGCCCGGATGATGGCGGCCCTGATCTGTTGGAGACGGGCTTCCACGGCGGCCTGGCGCTCGGTCAGCAGGTCGAGCTGCTCCTCCATCTGCTCCCGGATGCGGCCGGTGGCGGCGGGGGAGGAGAGGTCCACGCCGGCCATGGCTCCGTGTAGCGCGAGCAGGTGATCGGCCCGGACGAAGAGGCCCTCGTCGAACTCCAGATCGCCTCCCTCGTCATCGGGCTGCGACCACTCCTCCGCAGATGGGCCGCCGGCGAGGATATTCGGGAGCTCGTCGACGACGGCCGGCCGCTCCTTGCTTCGCGGGGCGCCTGCGCGGGAGAGGATCGCCACGTCGGCAGCGAGAATCGACCGGGCGTAGCTCAGCGCGTTCCGGATGAGCGTGAGATCGTCCCTCCAGGCCCGCACGGGGGCACCAGGCCGCTCGGCATGGGCCGACGCTCCGAGGAGCAGGCCGATGTCGACCAGGTCGATCGGCCGGTCCCGCACGGCGCGGCCTCCCGTCTGGTCGCCCTCGTCCCCCTGGGCGTGCGCATGCGCTGATGGCACCGGGTCACACTCCCCTCTCCGCCGTGGGACTCCTCGGGCCGACCCTTCCTCCACCTTTTCTCTACCACGAACGGGGCAATCAGCAGGGCCATGCCAGCCTGGCGCTTCCCCTGAGGGGCGCAGACGCGGCGTCTCCAACGAGGGTTTGATCACCCCCCCTTGTGGATGACCGGTTCCTTCCTGTGGAACCCCCGTGTCCCATAGGTCCTCCCCAAGTCATCCACAGGCTGTGCCCGACGCAATCCCCATCCCGGACCTTTCGCGGCGGCGCGCCACGTGCTTTGCTCTGTGTGTGCCCGGCCGACGACACCACGACGCAGTGGCGATGCCATGGTCCTGAACCTCCAGGCAACGTCCGATGGTGTGCTCCCGGGTCAGCTCCTCGAGCGCGCCATCCGGGCCGGCTACATCGACGCCGGGCGCTTCAACATCCCCGACGCCAACGTCCAGCCGGCCAGCCTCGATCTGCGCCTCGGGGAACGGGCCCTGCGCATCCGCTGCAGCTTCCTGCCCGGAACGGATTCGGTCGAGCGGAAGCTCAAGGACTACATCCTCGACGAGATCGACCTCCGTGGCGACGGCGCCATGCTGGAGGCCAGATGCCCCTACCTGATTGAGTTGAAGGAACGGCTCGACCTCCCTGCCGGATTGCGCGGCAAGGCCAATCCGAAGAGCTCCACCGGGCGCATCGACGTCTTCACCAGGGTCATCACGGACAACAGCGACCGCTTCGACGAGGTGGCGCCCGGGTACCACGGACCTCTCTACCTGGAGGTCGTCCCGCTCTCCTTTGCCGTCCGGGTCCGGGAGGACCTGACCCTCAACCAGCTCCGCCTCTCCATCGGGCGCCCGTGGCTGAGCGACGACGACGTCCGCCAGACCCACTTGGAGGAGCCCATCCTGTTCAAGGGGGGCACGCCGGTGCCGGTCGAGGACCTCGTCCTCTCCAACGGGCTGTTCCTCGGGCTCGACCTGCGGGGAGACGAACGGGGACAGGTGGGACACAGCACCCGCGACAGCGCGCCGCTGCTCGACCTGACGTCGGGGGCAGAAGTCGACCCCATGCCGTTCTGGGACCCCGTGTTCCGGGAGGACGGCGACCGCCTGGTCCTGTCCCCGAAGCGCTTCTATCTCCTGATGTCCAACGAAGCGGTGAGCATCCCGCCCAACCTGGCGGCCGAGATGACGGCCTACGACCCGACCAGCGGCGAGCTGCGCACGCATTACGCGGGCTTCTTCGACCCCGGGTTCGGGTTCGATCCGACGGGAGGCTTCCGCGGCTCACGTGCCGCACTCGAGGTGCGGGCGCACGATGTGCCGTTCATGGTCGAGAACGGTCAGGCGGTGTGCAAGCTGACGTTCGAACGCATGCTCGAAGAGCCGACCGCGCTGTACGGCTCCGGCATCGGCTCCTCGTACCAGCAACAAGAGGAGACACTGAGCCGCTACTTCTCCCGTTCACGGAGGTAACCGGCAATCACAAGAGGCCGTTCGTGTGCGCGGCCCGGTGCTTGTGAGGAAAGCAGCGACCGATTTGCCGCCGCGAGGCGTCAGCGATCGGCGTGGCGACTACGGACGGTCAACGGCGGCGCATGCAGCCCGTGTGCAAACACAATTCCCGAGCACCTTCGCATGCACTCTCGGGATTCCTCGTTTCGCCGGGTATGAGGGATGGGCGCGGCTGCAGAGCGGGTGTGTGTCCCCTTACACGCAGATGCAGAAGCAGAAGGAGCAGATCCATGAGGCGGAACCGACTGACATCCATTGCTGTCCTTACGAGCGGACTCATCCTGGCCGTAGGTGCGATGGCCGGGGCGGTGCCGGCGGGCGGCGCCACGCCGTCATCGACCGACGTCCAGACGACGGTGCAAGCGGTGGAGAACGCCGCGGCCGCCGCCGTCGCGGAGGCCACCGGCTCGGCCGCGCCGACCGGACCCGGACCCGCGTCGGACCCGCTGCCGTCATTGCCGGCATCCGTCGCCGCTCCCATCACCGCGCTCTCGAACGAACTCGGCAACACGGCGTTGCCCGGCCAGAATTCGGGCACCGGCACGAACACGTCTGGGCAGTCGTCCCCTGTCGCCAATGCCGACGCACCGGTCAATGCCTGCTCGCTGTCCGTCGGAGTGGCGGCGGACGCCGGCAGCAGCTGTTCCACGACCTCGGTCGGGCTCGACCAGCCCGGCGGGCTGGCGGACGCCAACGTCCCCATCACGGCGCAGGACAACGCCATCGGGCTGCTGAACGAGGCGGCAGCCGCGCTCGGGCTGACCAGTGGTCAGTCCGCCTCGACCGCACAGGACGGTGCCGTCAACGCGGATGCGCCTGTCAGCATCTGTTCGGTCAATGTGGGGCTCGTCGGCAACACATCGAGCGATTGCGACACCACGGGCACGAGCGGCCCCAGCTCGCAGAGCGGCACCGTCGATGCTGCCGTGCCGGTCAGTGTCTGTGACGTGATTGCGGAGATCGACGGGAACAGCTCGGCCGACTGCCCGCAGCAAGCCGATCCCACGACCCAGCAGGGTCAGGCCGCGGACGTGTTCGTCCCGGTCACCGCCTGCGGTGCGGTGGTCGAGGTGGACGGAACTTCCAACGGCATGTGCATGCCCGACGCGGGGTTCCCGCTCGTCAACGACCTGCCGACGAACAACGGAAGTCAGAGTGCACCCGTCGACGGCGTCATTCCCGTCAACGCCTGCAGCGTGGTGGTCGCTGTGGACGGCACCGCCAACAACTCGTGCGAGCCGTCGCACGACTCGACCACCACGACCGGATCGGTCCCGTTGTTCGCTCCGGTCACGGTCTGCTCGGTGTCGGCCGCGCTCGACGGCAACGCCGGCAGCACGTGCACCGGAACGGACTCGAGCTCGACCGCCATCGGCACCGCCGGCAGCCCCGGAACCGGCGCGACGGTGCCGGTCACGCTCTGTGGTGTGCAGGCCGCGCTCGAGGGCAGCGCCGCCGCCTCGTGCCCGCAACCGGTGACGTCAGCGTCGACGGCTCCCACGGCTCCGAATGGGAGCCCCTCGTCGTCGGCTTCGTCCGGCGGGGGGCCGATCCCGGCCTCGCTCGTCTCGAACCCCGGACCGGTGAGCGCGCCCACAGTGGCCACCGCGGCGTCCGGCACCTCTCTGGCGTCAACCGGAGCCCCGCTGCTGCTCGAGGTGCTGATCGGCACCGGGTTGCTGGCGATGGGCCTGGCTCTCAGCCGTTCCGGTCGTCGCCGCGCCAACGGGAAGGGCCTCGCTGAGTAGCGGCGAGGCGGGGAGGCAGCAGATGGAGGGAGGGGCCCATGGTGAGAAAGCACGATTCGGGAGACGTCAAAGGCCTCGAAGAGGTCTTCCGGTCGCAGGAGCTCAGCCGGATGGCCGAGTCCGGCGGAACCCGTCCGGCAAAAGCCGGGGAGTCGGCCGGTCACGATGACACGTTCTTCCAGAAGATGTTCGGCCACGCCCACGCCACCGCGACGGATCTCCGTCGCGCCGACCCGCCGCCCGACGTGACGCGCGGCCGACGCGTGGCGCCGACCCCACCGCCGGGCGCGCCACTGACGCCTGGCTTGGAACCGGAGACGGGTTCTGCCGGCGGGGGCGCGTCCGGTGCCGAGGAGCGCCCCGTCGCATCGTCCGACTCGTGGAAGAGCGAGAGCGGCCGCTATTGGACGATCGCCGCGGTGAGCGCGCTGGTCGCGCTCGTCGTCGCAGGCGTGACCGCCGGCAACGGTCAACGCGCCCCGGTACACGTCTCCGCCCAGGGGAAGCAGCACGGAACGGGTCGTCCGCCCCTTGGCGCGCTCGGCGCCGGCGGGTCCACAACGGGTCCGGCGGCTCCGGGCTCACTGACCGGCGCCATCGGCTCCGGCGTGTTGCTCCTGGGCCAGCCGTCGGGCGGGACGCCCGGGGCGGGGACGGCGCCGGGTGGCCACGTCACTCTCATCGGTGCCGCCACGACAACGGGCTCCCCGTTTCCCTCGTCGTCGACCTCTTCGGGTGGATCGACCGGAGGCGGTGCGGGCGGTGCACCTCCGGGATCGGGCGTAAGCGACCCCGTGGCACCCGTCGCGGCGGGAATCGGGAACACGGTCGACGCCGTCGGGACCGCGGTCACCGGGTTTACGAACCAACTCGGGACGGCCGTCCCCGCCACGGCACCGACCGCCAGCGCGGTGAACGGAGTGGTCAGTTCAGTCGACCAAGCGGTGGGCGCGACGACCTTGTGACAACGGTCGATTGCGGATCGGTTGCACACAGATTGCTGACGTCGACGACACCGGGTGCGACGCGACGCGCGACGCGTGCGACGCACACAACGAGGCAACAACCGCGCCGAACCGTCGCGTGATTGATGCACCGCGCGTGCAGGAAAACTTTGGATTCCAAAGTGCACACAACGGTTCAAACTAATTCCCAACAGATTCGCGTTTCCTGGTACTCACGTCGAGGCTGCCGCTATATGGTTGAACGTGAGGGGGCGTCTGTACCTCGGAGACGGGACTCCGAGCGGTACGAGCCCGGCCTGACAGACGATTGTTGTGGAGGATCATGGGGGGGTCGAAGCCCGAATGGGCTGATGCGAACGATCACGCGACCTTGGAGGAGGTCTTCGCGTCGCGCTCATTCGGACACCCGCTTCCCAAGGCCCCGCGGCGCGCGGGTGTGCCGCAGCAGATCAGTGCATCGAAGCTGTACTTCGCCCGGAACCGCTTCATTGCGTCGGGAGCCGTCGCCGCAGCCGCGCTCTCGGTCGTGGCAGGGCTGAGCATCGGATCCGGCCCGATCGCCCAGCAGGTGCTCTCCGCTCGTGGCCCGGTCGTGCCCGGAACGGTGAGCACGCCGACGACGGTGCCCGGTCCCGCCGCCGATGCACCGGGGAACCCCGGGAGCGCGGTGACCGCCGGAACCGGCACGCAGCCGCCGAGCTCGGTCGAGGCACCCGTCGCCGACACTGTGTCGTCGGTGACGGGCGTCGTCGCCAGCAGCTCGACACCGCAGGGCGGCGGCACCACGCCCACGGCGATCCTGGCCGTCGTCGGGTCGGGCCCCACCGTCCCCGCCGCGAGCGGTTCGGGCACGTCGACCACCACCACCACGACGACGACGACCACATCGACCACGATTCCCACATCGACGTCCACCACGACGACCATTCCCGTCTCGTCGGCCTCCGGCGGCGCCGCCCCGGTCGGTGGCGGGAGCACGAGCAGTTCGGGGAGCAGCGGCGCGGGTGGCACGAGTACGGGCACGACCGGCAACACCGGCAACACCGGCAACACCGGCAGCGGGGGCGACTCGGGTAACACAGGCAACACGGGGACGACTGGGAACACCGGTGCTGGTGGCGAAGGCGGCCACGGGGACGGCCACGGCCACGGACACGGACACGGTGACGGCGGCGGGTGCCCGCACCACTGGGTGGACGACCCCCAGGGCTGCTCCTGACCGAAGTGGTGCCGCATCGCCATTGACGGTGAGTGCCGGCGCGCGGACCGGGTGGACCGGCTGGTAAGCATGCGGACGCCGACTCATTCGCGTCTCGGCACAAGCGAGGTCAGCCATGAACTACACCAATCTTGGAACGTCGGGGCTCCGGGTCTCGAGGGTCTGTCTCGGCATGATGGGGTTCGGCAACGACAGTGACCGGCCCTGGGTCATCGACGAGGATGCCGCCGAGCCGATCGTCAAGGCCGCTGTCGAAGGAGGCGTGACCTTCTTCGACACAGCGGACGCGTACTCGGGCGGGGCGAGCGAGGTGGCGACCGGCCGGTTGGTGCCCAAGTTCCTGAGCCGTGACGAGGTCGTCATCGCCACCAAGGTGTTCATGCCCGTGGGCCCCGGCGAGAACGGCGGCGGTCTCGGGCGCAAGCACATCCTGTCGGGCATCGATGCGTCGCTCAAGCGGCTGAAGATGGACTACGTGGACCTGTACCAGATCCACCGCTGGGACAACCGGACGCCCATTGAAGAGACCATGGAAGCGCTGCACGACGTGGTGCGGTCCGGCAAGGCGCGCTACATCGGGGCCAGCAGCATGTTCTCGTGGCAGTTCGCCAAGGCGCAATACACGGCCGAGGCGCACGGCTGGACGAAGTTCATCTCCATGCAGAACCACTACAACCTCGTGTATCGCGAGGAGGAGCGCGAGATGATCCCGCTGTGCCTGGACCAGGGGGTGGGGTGCATCCCGTGGAGCCCGCTCGCCCGGGGGGTCCTGGCCGGGAACCGCACGCGCGACGGCGGTCGGCACACGACCCGTTCGAGCACCGATGCCTTCACCGACTACCTCTACGACCAGCCCACCGACTTCGACGTCGTCGATGCCGTGGTCGAGGTCGCATCGGCACGCGACGTCCCGCCGGCGCAGGTGGCGCTGGCCTGGGTCCTGGCCAAGCCGGGCGTGTCGGCGCCGATCGTGGGCGCCACCAAGAAGAAGCACCTGAAGGACGCGCTGGCGGCCGAAGCGCTGCAGTTGTCCGAGGACGAGATCGCCGCGCTGGAGAAGCCCTACGTGACGCATCCCGTTCTGGGGCACTTCTAGGCGAGTGGGCGCGGGTGGTCCGCTAGGGTCGCTGCGCCGGGTGAACCAGGGTACGAGAGATCGGGGGTGGCATGCGGGTCGCACTCACGGTGGCCGACTTCCTCAATCGGGCCGCGTTGGTCTACGGGCACCGCGTGGCGGTGGTGGACGAGCCGTCGGTCCCGGGCTCCTACGGAACGCTCACCTATCGCGAGCTCGAGGCCCGGGCCCGCGGCATGGCGCTGGCGCTCGACCACCTCGGGGTCGAGCACGGGGAGCGGGTCGCCATCGTGAGCCCCAATTCCGGGCGATTCCTGACGTCGTACTTCGGTGTCAGTGGCTACGGCCGGACGCTGGTGCCGATCAACTTCCGGCTGACCGCGGACGAGATCGCCTACGTCGTGCAGCATTCCGGGGCGTCGGTCCTCCTGTACGACCCGGATCTGACCGACGAGGTCGGTTTCATCAAGGTGGCCCACCGCTTCTGCCTCGACGGGACTGACGACGCGGACCTCTTCGCACCCGCCCCGGACGGTGTGGCGCCGCGGGCCTGGGAGCCCGAGGAGGACGCCGCCTGCTCGGTGAACTACACGTCGGGCACGACGGCGCGGCCCAAGGGCGTGCAGCTGACGCAGCGCAACTGCTGGCTGAACGCCGCCACCTTCGGCTGGCAGACCGGCGTCAGCGACCGCGACGTACTCCTGCACACGCTGCCCATGTTCCACTGCAATGGATGGGGCATGCCCTACGCCGTCACCGGGATGGGCGGCACGCATGTCGTGTTGCGCAAGGTCGACGGCGAAGAGATCCTGTCGCGGATCGAGCGCCATGGCGTGACCCTGCTGTGCGGCGCGCCTGCGGTGGTCGCCGCCATCCTGGGTGCGGCGGAGACGCGTGCGGCCGAGGGTCGCTCCGTGCCCGGGCGCGGCACGGTGCGCATCGTGGTAGCCGGTGCGCCGCCCCCCTCCAAGACGATCGAGCGGGTGGAGTCCGAGCTGGGGTGGGAATTCATTCAGATCTACGGGCTGACCGAGACGGCGCCGCTGCTCACCATCAACCGGGCTCCGGCGGAGTGGGACGAGCTGGACGTGTCGGAGCGGGCGCGCCTGCTCAGCCGCGCCGGGGTACCGGCGCTGGGTGTCCAGATGGCGGTCGACGAGGACGGCGAGGTGCTGGCGCGTTCGAATCACGTGTTCGCCGGGTACTGGGAACAGCCGCTCGAGACCGAGGCCGCGCTGCAGGGCGGATGGTTCCACACGGGGGACGGGGGCCACCTCGACGGCGCGTACGTGGTGATCTCGGACCGGAAGAAGGACGTGATCATCACCGGCGGCGAGAACGTGTCCTCCATTGAGGTCGAGGACTGCCTCTACCAGCACGAGGCCGTGGCGGAGGTTGCCGTCATCGGCGTGCCCGACGAGAAGTGGGGGGAGACGATCAAGGCGCTGGTGGTCGTCCGTGAGGGCTCGAGTGTCAGCGAGGCGGAGCTGATCGCGCACTGCCGGGCGCACATGGCCCACTTCAAGGCTCCGACGAGCGTCGAGCTACGAGACGCGCTCGACCGGACGGCCACGGGCAAGCTGCAAAAGTACAAACTCCGCCAGCCCTATTGGGACGGGCGGGACACGTTCGTCAACTGAGCCCGTCAACGAGGTGGTGGGGCCGCCCTTCCCGAGCGTTCCTCTATGACGAGACGACCGCGCCCGTCGAACGCAGCGGCCACCTCGCCGGCGATCAACCGGCGCAGGGGGTCACCCACGATGGTGCGACGCCAACCCGTATCGAGCCGGCTCGGCTCGCCACAGAGCAGCTGTGCCAGGTCGGCTCGTGTGGCCAGGAGGCCCTGGTCGAAGTCGAGGTCGTCGGCGATCTGGCGGACCACGCCCGAGCAGACGGCCACCGCAGCGGGCGGAGCGGGCGCGTCCCGTCCTTCCGGTGGCATCCGGATCTGCTCCGGAGGGAGGTCGAGGCCCCGTTCGACGGCGCGCATGATCTCGGCCGCCCGGCCCTGGGCCAGGTGGCGTCCGTCGATGCCGCGTGTGGCGCGCAGCTCGTCGGCGCTGCGCGGCGGCCGTTGCGACAGGGCGAGGAGCCCGAGGTCCGAGAGGACCATGCGGCGGGGCCGATTGGACTCGGCGGCCGTACGCTCACGCCACGCCGCCACCTCCTGTGCCACGGCGCGTGACCGGCGCGACATGCCCCGTATGTCACCGAGCTTCCACCACGCCTCCTCGGGTACCCGACCCGGTGCGCGCTCGCCGAGCACCTGCTCGCACTCGCTCAGGGCCCACTCCAGGCGACCGAGCGCCCGGAGCCGCTCGGTCAGCACGGCGCGCAGCTCCAACAGGTGGGCGACGTCGTTGAGGGCGTAGGAGATCTGGCGCTCCGACATCGGCCGCACCAACCAGTCGGACAACCGGTCCGCCTTGGGCAGCGAGACGCCCAGCATCTGGTCGACCAGGCGGGACAGGGAGGGCGTGGAGAGGCCCAGGAAGCCAGCCACGATCTGCGTGTCGAAGACCGTCGCGGGGATGGCTCCGCATGCCGCCATGAGCACGTCGAGGTCCTGGGACGCGGCGTGGGCGACGGCGATGCCAGGGCCGGCGAAGACCGTGGCCAGGGGCGAAGGGTCGACCGCCAGGGGATCGACCAGGGCCATCTTGTCGGCCCAGGCGATCTGGATGAGGGCCAGATCGGGCACGTACGTCCGCTCGGTGTGGAACTCGGTGTCGAAGCCGTAGGACTCCTCGGCCGCCACCTCGGCCACCAGGGCTTCGAGGCCCGCGGTGTCGACGACGATGGTCGCCGGCGGGGTCATCGGCCGGGCGCCTTCGCTGGCCGGGGGTCGGGTGCGCTCGTCTTCGCGGTTCGGCGGGTTGGGTCGATGGCTCGGGCTCGTTGTCTCTCGGTCGGCCGAGTCCGGATGACCCAGCGGAAGGGTGCCGCTCGGGTGCTTCCGGGGGCAGGCGTCGCGGCTGGACGAGGTTAGCGCAGAAGGGCGGTCGCGCAGACGCCCTCACGTCCCCTCTTTCCTGGTCAGAGGGGGTTTCACGGGGGGACGCAGGGTCCGGGTGGGCGGGTCCCCGTTCAGCCCCGGCGGGTACACTCGTGGCACGTCGGCGCCGCCGCCCCGGTGGGGCGCAGGCGTTCGGAGCCCATCAGATGACTTACGGCTCTGTTTCAGGCCGGAACGTTCCGATAAGAGTGAGAGGTCCGTGTCGGAGGGGGACAGCGTGAAGAGAGCCAAGAAGAGACTTGGCGAGGTGGTCCCGGGCGAGCGGGCAGGAACGCCCGAGGCTCCGCCGGAGCCCAGGGACCGGTCCACCCCGGCCGAACCATCCGCGGGCGCGCCCAAGAGCGTCGAGTCGATGCTCAAGGAGTTCAGCGTGGCGGGCCCCGACACTCCGGCGGCCGGTGGCCCGGCGCGGGGCAAGTACGACCAGCTCTGGCAGCTCTCCATGGCCGATCCGCACACCGGCCTCGCCAACCAGTTGTTGCTGCTCGACCGCCTGACCCTGGCTCTCGCCCGCCGCCGCCGCCACGGCGGCGAGGTGGTCGTGTGCCACATCGAACTGGACAACCTGGGCGAGATCAACCTGGACCTCGGCTACACCACGGGGAACACCGTGCTCTGCGAGATGGCTCGTCGGCTCACCTCCGTCGTGCGGGCGGAGGACACGATCGGCCGGGTCGGCGGGAGCGAGCTCGTGGTCGTCGTGGCCGTGACCGACGAGCACGTGGTGGGCCCGCTGCTGCGCAGGCTGCAGCACACGCTCGATGAGCCGGTGCACGTGGGAGACCAGGACATCCGCATCCACTCCTCCCTGGGCGTGGCCGTGGCCGAGGATTCCGAGTCCGCCGAGGACGTGCTGGCACGGGCCGACCGTTCCACCCGGGTCAGCCGGCGCTGAGCCCACGCGGCCCGGGGACCGCCGGCCGGGCGTTCGTGCCTGTCGTGCCTGGAGCCCGAACGCCTGTCGGGGGGTGCCGGCATCCGATAGGGAGTATCGGCTCTATAGGAAACAGGAGTATCGGCCCTATTGGTGGAACCCAATTCCGGCAAAATTATGAGCGATGTCCATGTACAGCGAGTTGCTCGCCGGGCTGTGTGCCGACGTGGATCCCCTGCCGTTGCCGGTTTCCCGGGATGAGCTGGTCGTGATCCTGCTGCAGTGCCGCCGCCGCATTGATGAGCCGGGGGCCGAAGGCGACCACATGATGGCCGAGGATCTGGCCCTCGAGCTCGATCACGACCGCATGCTCCTGCGACTGTGCACCGGCATGGGCATTGAGACCGAGCCCGAGCGGTTCGGGAACCCCCTGGTCGAGCGGGAGCGACTGGAGCAGCGGCTCCGCGAGGCGGGCGTGGACTTCCGGACCCTCGACGACCACCGGCGGATGCGGGTCGCCTAGCCAGGCGCCGCGGCGGGGGAGCCAGTTCAGGATCGCGGGTTGAACGCCTTGCGCTCGGCCAGAACGGCGGCATAGACGGCCGCCTCGGTCCGGCGCCGCATGCCCAGCTTCGAGAGCAGGCTCGAGACGTAGTTCTTGACGGTGGCCTCGGCCAGGAAGAGCTGCTCCGCGATCTGGCGGTTGGACTGGCCCTGAGCGATGAGCTCCAGGACCTTGCGCTCCTGCGGCGTCAGGACGGTGAGGCGCGACTCGGCCTCCTGATCTTTACGCAGGCGGTCGAACAGCTCCTGGGTCAGGGCCGGATCGAGCAGAGACATGCCCTGGCTGACCCGGCGGATGTCCCCCAGCAGGTCGCCCCCGCCGACCTCCTTGAGGACGTAGCCCGAGGCGCCGGCCATGATCGACGAGAACAGCGCGTCATCGTCCGAATACGAGGTCAGCATCAGGCAGCGGACCTGGGGTGTGAGGGACTGCACTTCCCGGCAGACCTCGATGCCGTTGCCGTCGGGCAGCCGGACGTCGAGGATGGCGACATCGGGCACGAGCTGGCGGATGGACGCCAGGCCCGCCTCGGCCGTCCCCGCCTCGCCGACGACATCCATGTCTTCCTCCGCCTCGAGCAGCGTGCGGAGGCCGGTTCGTACCAGCTCGTGATCATCGAGGAGAAAGACCCGAATCGTCATTCTTCCCAATATTGCCACGCCCCCGCACGGCGACGTCCCAACTGCGGCGCACGCAACCTCCCTGCACCCCGGCCTGCCGCACGGGCGATTGGCCCCCTCTATCCTGACGTGCCGTGCAGCCCTTCGACCGGATCGACGATCCCGCCAAACTGCGCCGGCTGGTGCAGGCGATCCTCATCCTGGACGCCGAGCTGAACCTGCCCGTGGTCCTCCGCCGGATCATCGAGGAGGCCCGCGACCTCGTCGACGCACAGTACGGGGCGCTGGGCGTCCTGAACGAGGACGGCCGCGCCCTCGACCAGTTCCTCACGGTCGGGCTGAGCCAGGAGGAGGAGCGCGCCATCGGTGCCCGTCCCACCGGGCGGGGTGTCCTGGGCGTCCTGATCGGGAAGGACAAGCCGGTCCGCCTGGCCAACTTGGCCCAGAGCCCGGACAGTTTCGGGTTCCCACCCCACCACCCCGACATGACGTCCTTCCTCGGCATTCCCGTCCGGGTGCACGGCGAGGTGTACGGGATCCTCTACCTGACCAACAAGAAGACGGCCCAGGAGTTCTCCGAGGACGACGAGGAGCTGGTGCACGCCCTCGCCATGGCGGCGGGCATCGCCATCGAGAACGCGCGCCTCCACGGACTGGTGCGTGACCGGGCGCTCACCGAGGACAGGGACCGGATCGCCCGCGATCTGCACGACTCGGTGATTCAGCGTCTGTTCGCCATCGGGCTGTCGTTGCAGGGAACGGCACGCCTGGTCGAGCGACCAGAGGCGGTCATGCGCATCGGTGAGGCGATCGAGAAGCTGGACGAGACGATCCGCCAGTTGCGCAAGGCGATCTTCGACATTGAGCTCACCATCAACAAGGAGGGCCTGCACCCCAAGGTCCTCGACCTCGTGCACGAGCTTCGCCCGGTGCTGGGACTGCTCCCGCAGGTCTCCTTCAGCGGCCCCGTGGACACCATGGTCAGCGACCCGCTGACCGAAGAGGTGCTGGCGGTCCTCCGGGAAGCTCTCACCAATGTGGGCAAGCACGCGCGCGCCTCGCAGGTCGTGATCACCGTGGCCGCCGGCGAGGAGCTGCGGCTGGTGGTCGCCGACGACGGCGACGGCATCGGCGATGGCAACGCGGCCGGACTCGGTCTCAAGAACCTGCGCCAGCGGGCCGAGCGCCTGGGCGGCAACATCGAGCTCGGCACCTCCCGCGAGGGTGGGACACGACTGACCTGGCACGTCCCGCTGGGCTCGGTCGAGGCGGGAGCCGCTCCCACGGGGTGACGCCGGGGGCTCGGCGCGCTCCAGGCGCGCAAGCGCACACGAAACGCACATTTCGATCACACCGTTCGCACAATTCGCCTCAGAGTCCGGCGCCACCGGGCCGACCCTCTCTCTGGAACGAAAAGGCAAACCGCCCGTGAGGGTGGGACGCAAAGCTACGGGACTCGTCTGAGTTCGCCGGGCCGCCGGATCAGCCGCGAGCGCGCTGCTCGTCGCCCTTGCGACCCGTCGTCTGCGGGTCGAGGGGGGAAGACGGATGCGGCATTCGGGAGGGCCTCGGACGCTCCGACGCATATGCGCACGAGCGATCGCGTTCTTGGTCCTCGTTCCCGTTCTCGCTGCAGGCGCTGCGACCGCGTTCTCGCCCGGAACGGGAGCCGCGGCTGCGAACCGCACGAGCAGCTACAGCGGAGGGATCATGATGGCCGCCGATCCGACGGGCGGTTATTGGACCGTCACGTCGGCCGGCGCGGTGACGACACACGGTGCCGCTCCGGCGCTGGGGTCGCCCGCGCTGTCGAACCTACGGCTCACCCAGCCGATCGTCGGCATGGCGGCGACACCGAGCGGCAAGGGCTACTGGCTCGTCGCCTCCGACGGCGGGATCTTCAGCTACGGCGACGCGCAGTTCTACGGCTCGACGGGCGCCATCCACCTCAACGACCCCATCGTCGGCATGGCGGCGACACCGAGCGGCAGCGGCTACTGGCTCGTCGCCTCCGACGGCGGGATCTTCAGCTACGGCGACGCGCAGTTCTACGGCTCGACGGGCGCCATCCACCTCAACAAGGCCATCGTCGGCATGGCTGCGACGGCTGACGGTGCCGGGTACTGGCTCGTGGCCAGTGACGGCGGCATCTTCAACTACGGCGACGCGCCCTTCTATGGCTCGACCGGAGCCATCCGCCTGAACATGCCCATCGTCGGCATGTCGCCGACGCCGGACGGCAACGGGTACTTCCTCGTCGCCTTCGACGGCGGCGTCTTCACGTTCGGCGACGCCGGCTTCTACGGATCGACGGCGGGCTGGGGCGTGTACGCCTACGGCGTGATCGTCAACCCGTCGAACCCGGGCTACGCCATCGTGACGGCCAACGGCTCGTCCTCGGTCTTCGGGCCCGGCTTGCACCCCAACGCGCAGTCGGCCGGTGGTCTGCAGCAGGGTGCGTACGTGGGTGCGGGCAACCCGTCCGGTATCGCATCGTTCGCCCAACAGACGGGTACCTCGCCGACGATCGCGTCCGACTACCTGCCCGACGACAACGGCTGGTCCGGCATGGACGGCGCCGGCGGCACCCTGAACTGGGAGCTCGGGGCCTGGAGGGGGACGGGCTACACGCTCTCCATCGGAGTGCCGATCATCCCGAACTCCTCGAGCGGGTCCCCCGTGGGGACCTTGGCCCAGGGCGCAACGGGTGCGTACAACTCGTACTACGTCACCCTGGCGCAGAACCTCGTGAGCGGCGGTCAGGCCAATGCCTACCTGCGCCTCGGCTTCGAGTTCGACGGCGGATGGTTCTCGTGGGCCGCCACGACGCCCGGCGCCGAGGCGAGCTTCGCCGCGTACTTCCAGCAGATCGTGACCGCCATGCGCTCGGTGCCCGGCCAGCAATTCCGATTCGTGTGGAACCCGACCGCCGCCGCCTTCACGGACGGCTATTCGGTGGCAGCGGCATACCCCGGCAACGCCTACGTCGATGTCGTCGGCCTCGACATCTACGACCAGTCGTGGGCGACGCCCCAGACTCCGGCCAACGCCTGGTCCACGACCTACGCACCCGCCCTCGCCGCCGCGCAACGATTTGCATCGTCACAGGGCAAGCCGCTGGCGTTCCCCGAATGGGGAGTGATCATCCGGAGCGACGGCCACGGGCTGGGAGACGATCCGAACTACATCAATCAGATGACCTCGTGGATGAAGAACTCTTCGAACGACGTGACCTACGAGTCGTACTTCGACTTCAACGCTTCGGGCCTCAACTCTCAGATCACCGGAGGCTTGTTCCCCAACAGCCTCGCCGCCTTCTCGGCGGACCTGTAGCGCCCCCGAGGAGTCTCGAGGCCCGCCGCGGGCAGCGTCACCAGGAGATGGTGTGTGGAGCGTCGTCCTCGAACGAGGAACTTCCACCGATTCCCGTCACGCTCCAGTTCGCCGGCGCGATCCGCGCGCTCGGGACGACCGTCATTGAACCGTGTGCCTCGGGGAGCACGAAGCGGAAGGTGATGCTCTGCGTCGCCCCCGGCAGAATGCTCACCGTGGCGCCCTCCAGTTCGGTCGGGCCCTCAGGCCCGCTGGCGACGACGGAACCGTTGGAGGGGGACGTGATGTCGCGGGCGTACCCCGGGAGGTTCACGGTGGCGATGCCGACGTACTGGCCGTACACCGTACCGAGCCCCGGGTACGGGCCAGCGATGAAGGGGGACTGACCGGGCGGCGTCTTGTTGGCGAAGGTCATGGTCAGGGTGCCATCGGTCTGATTGCCGTGCGCCGTCAGCCGCAGTGCAACGTCCTCCGACAGGTACTGATCGAGCTTGTTGCCACCCCGGTTGATCATGTCGGCCATCAGTGATGAGGGCTGCAGCTGGCCGCCGACCCCGGCGCCGGCCCACGCCCGCTGCGTGCGCGGATCGGCGGACCAGAGGAGCACGTGGCGTCCTGCCGCGGCGGAAGAGAGGGCATCGGCCAAGGCATGCAGCTTTATGGGCTGGTTCTCGAGCGCGTCCAGGGTGGCGGAAGCCAGCGTCGACAGCTCGTCGACCCGCGCCGTCGAGTCCGAGGCGTAGGTCTCACCGACATATTGATCGTGGAGCAGGATCTGCTCGACGTTGGAGGAACTGACCACCTGGCCCGTTGCGGTCGTCACGGGACCGGTCACCTCGAGGAGATCTCGGAGACCCCCGACGTCGAGGGCGAGGACCCCGTCGACGGACTGCCCGGTCTTGGCCTGCCACATCTGGGCTGCCAAGGGACCGTTGACGTCGAATTGAGGCGTCAGTCCGAGGTTCCTGAAGTCGAGGCCCGGAAGCAGCCAGCCCCAGCGGGCAGCGAGGTCTCCCGTCACGGTCACGGTGCCGGGGGGAAGGGTGAGCGAGGAGGTGGGCACCATGCCGGAGAGATGGAGCTCCCCGTTGGCGGTCGTGATCGTGCCCGCCTCCTCAAAGGCGCCCGAGCCCGATCGCATCTCGGCGTTGTTGCCGGCCAGGAGGAGATATGTCCCCGGACCCTGGAGGATGCCGGCTGCCGCGGTCGCCGCGTCGGACGTCCGGGAGAGGGTGGTGCGTACCTGGGTCAAGTCGCTGGCGAGGGTGTTCCGTTCGTGTGCCAGTGGACCGATGAGTCCCTGTTCAGGGCCGAGATTGACACCAGCGAGCGCCTGGTGGGTGGACGACGCCGAGCGCGGCGAGCTGCCGGAGGGCCGCCACCCTCTGAGGGCCGGCCGTGTGGGGGAGGCGAAGAAGCGATTGGGATCGGCCGACCGCGCCGACTCCGGTCTGCCGCGATCTGCTGCGCGGCCTCGGAGAGGTCCTCGACAGAACGGAGCTGGCGACCGGCCACGGGCAAGACCTGGACCGGCCAGAGGAGGGGCGAGGACAGGAGGGAATGGGCGGAGCCGAAGCTCGAGGCGGCCGAGCGGAGCGAGCTCGTGGGAGCGCCCGAGAGGATGCCATCGGCCGACAGCCCCTGCCGAGCCGACTGCACCGATCGTTCGCCCTGGTGGACATGGTCGGCGGCGACCACCACGACGATGGCGGCGGCCACGATCCAGAGCACCACGAGCGCCAGTACCGCCATGGTGATCTTCCGCCTCCGGGTGGAGCGCCGACGTCCTCGTCCGTGGTTCCGCTCGGACCCGCTGGAGAGCTCGTCGCTCGGTCGCCCGGGCTCGCCGTCATCCACCGGGGGGAGCGTACTGCCAGCGTGCCGGAATCCGAGGGCAGCGCGTGCTCTCCTCCCGGACTTCCCGTGGCGACGTCACAACTTGTAGATTTCGTGTTCTCCCTGCAAGAGTCGGACGTCGGGGGGGAATTGTGGGGCAGTTGTGCCACGGTCGGACGGCATTGTGACCTTTGGCTCTGTCCTGTAGAGCGAATTCCCTGGAATGATGGTCCTGGCGGCTTGGCGACCTCGGACTGAAGGGTTTGTGGGAATCGGTCGAGGAATCAAGTGGCTCTTGGATCGATCCGCTCTTGGGCGGACACAGTGGAGGAGATCAGGATGAAAAGGACCAAGGTACAGCGCGTGCTGGCCGTGGCGTGCGGTCCCGCCCTGGGCGTGCTGTTGGCGGTGCCGGTTGCTGGGCTCGTGGCGGGCACAGCAGGGGCATCGGACCCAACTTGCTATACGGGTTGCACGACGCAGACCACTGGGATCAACACCGCGCCGGCGGACGGCCCGGCAGCGACGACTTCTGTGGCGACCACTCCGACCACCTCGAGCGGTGGCTTGGCGTTCACGGGTGCCGACATCGAGGAGATGGCGGTCATCGGTGTCGTGGCAATCGGTGTGGGCTCGGTTCTGGTTTCCCGCCGTCGCCGCACGGCCTGATTCACTTCAGCGCTCGGCGAGGGAGCAATCGAGATGTCATCGGTCACGATCGGCAGAGATGTACAGGGTTGGCGGTGGAGCCAGCACGAGACTGAATCAGGGTCGGTGGTGCGTTCGCGCCGCCTGGCTGCCCGCACGAGTGGCGAGGTCGTGGCGGGGACGGATCTCCTCGTCCTTGCCGTCGCCGTGGCGGTCTTCGCTCCGGTCGTCCTGCAGTGGACGGTCGCTGTCTTCGTCCTGGGCGTGCTCGGCGTCTGCGCGTTGCGGGGCCAGTACGCCTCGCGGATCACGCTGAGCGTGAGCAAGGACGCCGGGACGGTCGCGGCGGCTGTTGCGCTGCCCCTCACCGTGATCGGAGCCTTCGACGGGTTCGGCCGGCAGGTCCGACCCTTCGTGCTCGTCGGTCTTGCCACGTTGTGCCTCCTGCTGATCGGTCGGGTCTTTGCCTACGTCGGCATTCGGCGGGCCAGAACCCGTGGCGCTCTGGGACAGCGGGTACTCATTGTGGGTGCCGGCCCTGTGGCCGAGCGCTTCGCAGATGCGCTTGACCTGAACCCGAGCTACGGGCTGCGTCCGGTCGGGCTGCTCGACGACTGTGCCGACGAGTCGCTGTCCCGCCCCGTGCTCGGCGGGATCGACCAGCTCGACAGCGTGTTGCGCGACCACCGTATCGACCGGGTCGTCATCGCCTTCGGCGTCAACCGCGATCCCGATCTCGTCCGGGTCATCCGCTCCTGCGAGAACGCGGAAGTGGACATGTACATCATCCCCCGCTTCTTCGAGTTGGGTCTGCAGGCCGCACCGCGTGACGTCGACATGGTCTGGGGTTTCCCACTCGTGCGCCTGCGACGCTCGACCATGCGCTCTTCGGGGCGCGCGGCCAAGCGCGCCTTCGACTCGGCCATCGCGGCGTTCATGCTGCTCGTCGTCGCACCCTTGTACGGCATGCTCGCGTTGGCCGTGAAGCTCACCAGCCCGGGCCCCGTGTACTTCCGTCAGCGGCGCATCGGCAAGAACGGGCGCGAGGTGGAGATCCTGAAGTTCCGCTCCATGCGGGTGAACGACGAATCCGACACCCAGTGGAGTGTCGACACCGACGACCGCGTCACGAAGATCGGCGCCATCATGCGCAAGACGTCCCTGGACGAGCTGCCGCAGCTCTGGAACGTGCTGCGGGGTGACATGTCGCTCGTCGGCCCGCGTCCGGAGCGCCCCTTCTTCGTTGAGCAGTTCGAACAGGAAGTACCGCGTTACGCCGATCGGCACCGGGTACCGGTGGGTCTGACTGGACTGGCGCAGGTCAGTGGGCTGCGCGGAGACACGTCCATTGAGGACAGGGCCTGGTTCGACAACCACTACATCGAGAACTGGTCCGTGGGCGGCGATCTCGTGATCCTGGCGCGGACAGCCGGCGCGGTGATCCGGCAGGTTCGGGACCAAGACTGAGCCAACCTCGCGACGCCCCGTTCGGGATTTGGGGCGTTGCGCAACGGATGGGCTGAATGCCTGGGCGGGAAGCAGGATCCCATGAGGTGGGACGTCTGCACCGACGGCGCTTCAAAGGAGATGGGTCCCCGGTTCCAACGCTGGTGATCTCACGGTTGTGGCCCCAGAAGGTCGTTCCGGGCCCGTGCGGTCCAGCCGAACGCCCGACGCGTCCACTTGCCCGCCTGCTTCGGGCGCACGAGACGCGGGAGAGATGCAGTGACGGACCGCCCTGGCTGGGCGATGCCCGAGAGTGGTCACCCCTGAGCTGGCGTGTTTCGTAAGCTGGGACGAGCCTGAAGCCGCGGCCGTCATCGATCGGCGTTTCGAGGTCATTGAGCCGCCGCCGCCCGGCGCGGGAAGCATTGAGGAATGAGGCGAGATGGATCTGAGACAAATAGTGCGAAGCGTCCGGGCGCACTGGATCGTCGCTCTCGTGACCTTTCTCGTTTGCGTGTTGATCGGGGCGGCGTACGTGGTCATACCGGCCAAGCACTACGAGGCCACGGTCGTTCTGTTCGCACAACCTCCGGCGAACGCCACCGACCCGGGATCGGACGTGAGCGCGATTCAGATCGAGATCCCCCAGATTGTGGCGGAGGCGGAGAGCCCGACCGTTGCGAACTATGCGTCGTCCCAGGTGGCGGCCCGGTTCCGATCGGTGCCGGTCACGATCTCGGCTTCCGGCGACCCCAGCTCGAACTCCATCACCATCAGCGCGTCAAGCACGGATCCGGCGGCAGCCCAGGCCTACGCCAACGCCACGGCCGCCCATGTCCTCCGGATCACCAATCGCCAGGCGGGGTCGGTCCTCGTTCTCTCCGAGTTGGGAACAGCGGAGCTCCCCACGACCCCGACGAACCCCAGGGCAACGGTCATCGTGGCCTCTCTGGTCTTCGGAGTCATTGCGGCCGTCTTTGCCGCACTCGGTGCTGCAGCGCTCCGACGATCCGGACTCGCCGACCAGATCTGGGACCGCGTGAAGCTACCGGTCCTGGGCGAGGTGCCGACGTTCGAACACGACGAGGCAAGCCCGGCGGAGATGTTCTCCGGCGCCGGAACCGCGGTCGAGGCGTTCCAGCAGTTGCGCAGCCGCCTCCACATCATGTTCCAAGAAACCCATCCCGTCATTGCGTTCACCTCCTGCGAGGCCCGCGAGGGCAAATCGTCGGTCGTCGCTCACACGGCCTGGGCACTCGCGACCCCCGGGTATTTCGTGGTGGCAATTGACGGCGATCTGCGTCAGCCGACTCTGCACGACATATTCGGGGTCAAGCTGTCCCCTGGAGTCAGCGACATCGCTGCTGCCACTGGTCCGTCCGAGTTGCTGGCTGGGACGGGCAATCGCTATCTCGAGGTCATTCCGGCCGGGCTCCCCGACCGGCATCCTGCCGACATTGCCGCGGCGGACGTGCCGCGGTTGCTACGAGCGCTCGTCGAGTCGGACCGGACAGTCGTGCTCGATTGTCCACCGATATCAGGAATGGCCGAGACGGGAATCCTCCTAGCGAAGGCCGATGCGGTAGTTGTCGTCGTGGACGCCCGGACGATCAATTTCGAGCACCTGGAACAGGGCCTGGCCGAGATCCGTGCGTCGGGCGCGAACATCGTCGGCATCGTGTTGAACCGCGTCCGGCAATCCAAGGCAGATGCTCGATACCAGCTCTACGGGACGAACGGAGTCCACAAAGAGAGCTTCTTGAACCGAATGCGCGGCAGACTTCCGTGACGCAACGCGGCTCCTGCTGATCGGGGCGCCCGGTGAAGGCGAGGGCCCTCTACGCCTTCGTCGAAGACCACTTGTGCAGGTTGAGCAGGATGAAGTGCGCGCGACCGAAATGGCCACATAGTCCAAAGGTCCTATTGCTGCTCGGTGGCAATCAGGTCATTCTCCAGTTGCAAGATCCTAAGGTTCTGCTACCGAACCGCCGAGACAGAGAAGGACCGCAGATCAACAGCTAACGACAAAGGCAAACCCTTCGTGAGGAGGGGACGCAAAGCTACGGGACTCGCTGAGTTCGCCGGGCCGCCGAAAAAGCAGACAGTGCGCCCACCGCGCTCGTCGCCCAACGGCCTGGCACTCACGGGTCAAGGGGGACATGTGAGCACGACCCAGCGACGTTGTGGGCGACCAATGGCATGGTTCTTGGGAGCAGCGCCGATCGTGGCACTGTTCTGTTCGCTCGGCTCAGTGTTGGTCTCGGGGCCATCGACGAGCGCAAGCGCAGCGGTCACGGCGGCCACGACGACCGAGTACAGCGGCGGTCGGATGATGGCGGCTGATCCCGACGGCGGCTACTGGACGACCGATGCCGCCGGTGCCGTGACGGTGCACAACGGGGCCACAGACTTCGGATCGCCCGCGCTGTCAGACCTGCAGCTGAAGCAGCCGATCGTGGGCATGGCATCCACGCCGGACGGCAATGGCTACTGGCTGGTCGCATCCGACGGCGGCATCTTCAGCTACGGCGACGCGCAATTCTACGGTTCGACGGGCGCCATCCGCCTCAACGAACCCATCGTCGGCATGGCGGCGACGCCGGACGGCGACGGCTACTGGCTGGTCGCATCCGACGGCGGCATCTTCAGCTTCGGCGACGCGCAGTTCTACGGCTCGACGGGCGGCATCCACCTCAACCAGCCCATCGTGGGCATGGCGTTGACGCCGGACGGCAACGGCTACTGGCTGGTCGCCTCCGATGGCGGCATCTTCAACTACGGCGATGCCTCGTTCTTCGGTTCGACCGGCGCCATCCATCTCGACCAGCCCATCGTCGCCATGGCATCCACATCCGACGCGGACGGCTACTGGCTCGTGGCGTCCGATGGTGGTGTCTTCAGCTACGGCGATGCCACGTTCTTCGGGTCGAACGCCGGGACAGGCTCCACTGCCATCGGCATCGTCGTGAACCCGCCTCAGGCAACCTACGCGTTGATTTCGCCGGACGGGTCGGCCGCCTTCTTCGGCCGTCGATCCACCCGAACATTGCAGCCCCCGGCCACCACCACGACCACCAGTCGGCCACCCCGCACCACCTCGACGACGAGGCCTCCGGCCACCACCACGACGACGACCGCGCTGCAGTCGACCACCACCACCACCACCACCGTCGTCGCTCCCGCCACAACAACGACGGGACTACAGTTGGGAAGCTACAACGGCGCCGCCAACCCCTCGGGGGCAGCGTCCTTCGCCGGCGAGACGGGCACCAGCGCCTCCATCTACAGCGACTACGCCGCCGGACAGAACGAGTCGTGGAGCCGATTGGGACAACACCATCGCCTGGCTCATCCCCCAGTTGAAGGGAAAGCTGGGCTCCTCGCGCACTCGAACTGAGCGTGCCGCTGGCCAGCGGCGGGTACTCGAGCCAGGCCGCCGCTCTGGCCGCGTTCGCCGCGAACCCGGCGACCTTCGACTCCAACATGACGAGCCTGGCCCAGACCCTCGTCTCCAACGGGTTCTCCAACGCCATCATCCGGCTCATGTGGGAGCCCCAAGAGCTCGGCCTCTACTCCAACGACGACCTGACCTCGGCCGCCAACTACGCCGCCCTCTTCCGCGACGCCCACACGGCCATGGCAGCGGTCTCGGGGTCGAGCTTCCAGTGGGCCTGGTACTGGGAGGCCAACTTCGACTCGAACACCAACAACACGGCGTATCCGGGCAGCGCGTACGTCGACTACGTCACCAACGACTTCTACGACCAGTCCTGGGTGAGCAGCTGCGGCGTCCCCTACAACGGGACCGCCTTCAGCGCCACGCAGGAGAACTGCCTGTGGAACGCGCCCAACGGCTACGCCGCCACGCTCAAGAGCCTGACGAACTTTGCCGCCATAGTGCAGAAGCCCATCGGCATCGGGGAGTGGGGCGTCATCGACCGCGGCGACAACCACGGCGGCAACGACGACCCGACCTTCATCGCCGACTACGCGGCCTGGATGAAGGCGAACAACGTGGCCTGGGCCTCCTACTTCAACTTCAACGACGGCGGCCTCAACAGCACGCTGTCGGCCTTCCCCAACTCACTGGCCGCCTACAAGGCGGACCTGGGTTGAGCAGCGGTCGAAGGCCCGCGGCCTGATCCCGGGGAGGGCTTCGAGCACGCTCGCCCCCTTCACTACGGCGGGACAACACTCGACCCGCAATCCGGGGGAATCCGACGCCGCACGCTCGCCGTGAAACCCACCCTCGCCGGCGCTCTTGGTAGCATCAACCAGGATGAACATCTCGGCGGCCTGCGAGTGGTCGTGGTCGACGCGGCAGCGGGGATGCCTGGCGGTGGTCGGGGTTTTTCGCCCGGACCGATGTCACGGTGCGGCGATCCGACATGACTCGGTAACGAGGCACCGCCTCCGAGCCGGTCATCACACGGATCGTCTCCTCGCGGTCGAACCATGTTGATCGCGCTCGGGGGTGTCGTTGCACTGGGGTTTGCGGCGGCCGTCATCGCGCTCTTCGTCCGTTGGGAGCGCCAAGGCAAGGAGCAACGGCTCCCCCTCGGACTCCTGGGTCTGCTTGTCGTAGAGGCCACGCTCTATGCCGACCAAAATGCCCTGCCGCGCGGGATCTTCCATCCGGGGTCCGGTGCGACGCAGCTCCGCCTCCCTGAGATCTACATCACGCTCGCCCTGATAGCCCGTCTCATCGTGCGGGGGAGACCAAAGCGGATCGGGTTGTCTGCCGGCCTCTGGCTGGCGTTTGCCGCCTGGATAGCCCTCAGTGCCGTGGTGGGGTTCCTGAACCAGAACTCGACCTCACAGATCCTCTACGAAGCCAAGGTCATCGTGTACATCGTTGGCGGGTATGCGCTGGCGGCGGGTGTTCCGATTCGCCGGTATCTCGACAGCGGTGGCCTCTACAGGTTGGGCGTGCTCTGCATTGGGTGCGCGTCGCTTCTCGACCTCATGACCATCGGAAAGGTGACAGTCAACACGAATATTCCGCTTCTCCCGCTGCAGGCTTTCGGAGGTATCGGGAACGAGACAGCGGCTATCTATCTTGCTGTCGGGACCATGTGGTTCCTGGTTCATCTCGCTTCCGGCTCAGTTCGGGTCAGGCACGTGCTCGGCCTCATTCCATTGATCGCCGCCGTCGTGCTGGCAAGTGAGCGCGCCGTTCTGTTCAACATGTTGACCGTTGTCGGTGTGATCCTGCTCGGGGCCTTCTTCGGAATCCGACGCGGGGTCGCCCGACGATTCCAGGTCGGATCCGGTCAGATCATCCTCACGCTGTTGGCCGTCGTTGCGGTGGCGACCGTGGTCGTCGTCGGACCGGCGGCATTCAATGATCGGCCTCCGCAGATTCCGTTGGCTTCGAGCTTCCAGCAGCTCTTCCACAGCCAGGGGAAGCAGGAATCAGCCCAGGACCGTCTGAACCTGGCAGCGTCGGCGGAAGCGATGATCCCTCAGCACCCGATCATCGGGTGGGGGCTGGGTGTGGAGTTCCTCTACTACGAAACGGGAACCCGCTCAGAGCAGCAAGTGGCGTACGCACACAACATCGTGCTCGATTTGTGGCTCAGAACGGGCATCATCGGGGTGCTGCTCTTCTTCGCCCCCTTTGGGCTGTCGATCGTGGAGGGGTTCAGGGTTTGGCGGCGACATTCGGACCCGGAGACGGCCGCCCTGGCGCTGGCACTGATAGCGGTTCTTGCGGGGCTCCTGCTCACGGCGTTCCTGGAGCCGATGATCGACGAGTATCGCCTGGCGACTCTCTTCGGTCTGAGCCTGGGCATGTTGCGGGCGACCGTGACCCAGACGCATTTCGGCCCAACCATGCTCGTCGATCCCTTCGGGTCTGCGAAGGGACGGTCGCCGGCCGGTCTCGCCGCCGGGGCAGGCATCCGAAGGTAGTGCCGGCGTGTCGCGATCGCCGCCGGGTCCTCCTCGTCACCACGTCGCGACAGGTGTGGGGGGCCGAGCGGAGCATGCTGGCCCTCGCGCCCCTCTTGGCGAGCCGCGGGATCGATGTCACCCTCGGATCACCGACCGGTGGAGACCTGGAAGTCGAGTGGCGGGCGCTCGGTCTTCCCCGGCTACCACTGGAGCTACCGGTTCACGCGGGCATACGAGCCAAAGACGAGACCGGCAGCCGGCCGTCTCCGGCCACCCTGGCCGTTGAGGCGCTGACCACCGCCCGTACGGCCCTCCTCGTCGCCCGGGCCGCCCGACCGTTTGACCTGATCCATTCCAACAGTTTGTGGGCGCACATGGATGTGGCGCTGGCGGGCCGACTCGCTCGCCGACCGGTGGTCATTGAGTTGCACGATCTCGTCCTTCCCGGCCTCGGTCGAAGGCTTCTCGGCCTGTCCTCGCGACTCGCGACGGCAACGGTCGCGATCAGTGCCGCCGTCGCGGGCGTGGTGGGGGCCGGCGACGCCGAAGGAGTCGAGATCGTGCCCCAGGCGGTGGACCTGCGACGCTTCTCGCCGGGACCGGCCGAC
The DNA here is from genome assembly GCA_963804055.1 of uncultured Acidimicrobiaceae bacterium. Classification (GTDB taxonomy): domain Bacteria; phylum Actinomycetota; class Acidimicrobiia; order Acidimicrobiales; family RAAP-2; genus Bog-473. The sequence continues at coordinate 250,778 of CAWDOU010000005.1, forward strand.
CCGACGATCCGTCAGTCGCTCACCGCCGATGCGGACGCTCCCCTCGTCGGCATCGTGGGAAGAATTGATCCCATGAAGGGAATCGATGTGCTCCTGCGGGCGATGGCGCAACTCGCCGGACCGGCGGTGGAGGCCCGACTGGTTGTGGTCGGTTCGCCCGGCCTCGATTCCGGTGAATACGAGCGAAGCGTGAGGGCTGATGCCGATCGCCTCCTCGGGGACAGGGCCCGCTTCGTCGGCCCGACGGCTGATGTGCCGGGCGTGCTCCGCTGTCTCGACGTCCTGGTCAACGCCTCGTCCGCCGAGCCGTTTGGGCTGACCGTTCTGGAAGCCCAGGCAAGCGGGGTTCCTGTTGTGGCCGCCGCGTCCGGCGGGATCGTCGATTTTGTCCGGGACGGCGAGAACGGTCTCCTCGTACCCCCGGACGACGCCATGGCGCTGGCTCGGGCCCTCGAGCGCCTGCTCGGAGACACCGAACTTCGAACTCGGCTGGGGCGACGTGGGCGCGAGACTGCCGAGGCCGCGCATGGTCTCGATCACCGCGCGGACGCCTTGGCTGAGATCTACCGTGCCGCGACGGCTGGGAGGAGGACGCCGTCATGAGAACGGTGATGGTGACGAAGTTCCTGCCGCTGCCCGCCGATTCGGGCGGCCGCCAGCGCTCGTTGGCCATCGCTCGCCGATTGGCGGATCACGGTGAACTGGTCCTCTGCGCCTACGACGACGGGAAGGCCGACGTGACCGGGCTCCGCGACCTGGGAATCGACGTACGGAGCGTTCCGTGGCGGCCCTCACCTTTCAACGTCATCCGGGGCACGGCGGCAACCCGGAGTCTGTCCGCGAGCCGGTTCTGGAGCCCGGCGTTCATCCGGCAGGTCCGGAGCGCGGTCGAAGAGGCTCCGGTCGATCTGCTCCAGGTGGAATATCTGCAGATGAGCGCCATGGTGAAGGGGTTGGCCGCCACACATCGCGTCCTGGACCTCCACAACGTCGAGTCGGAGCTCGTGGCCAGCCAGGCTCGATCTCGAGGTGGGCCGGGGTCGCTGGTCTATCGGGCGGAGGCGATGGCCCTGCGGGCGATGGAGCGCCGAGTGATCGGCGAGTTCGATCCTGTCGTCGTGGTCAGCCCCCGGGAGCGGGGCCGCCTTCCGTCAGGCGGCGAGAGGGTCCTCGTGTGTCCGAACGGACAGGAACCCCCGGTGTTGCTGCCCGAGGCCACGGCCCCCGTCGTTGCCTTCGTGGCGACCCTCGGATGGGCGCCGAACGTCGAGGCCGCGCTCTGGCTGGGGCGGGACATCTGGCCGGAGGTGGTCCGGCGCGTGCCCGCGGCCCGGCTGCTCCTCGTGGGTCGGGACCCGGCACCGGAGGTTCGGGCTCTGGCGGCGCCCACGATCGAGGTCACCGGGACGGTGGCCGATGTCTCGCCGTTCCTGGCGCAGGCCCGGGTGGTGGTGGCGCCCTTGCTGGCGGGCGGTGGGACACGCCTGAAGATCATGGAGGCACTGGGGGCGGGCCGGCCGGTCGTGGCCACGACCATCGGGTGTGACGGGCTGCAGGACCTGGTCGGCAGGGGTGTCGTGCTCGCCGACGACACCGCCACCATGGTGGAGAAGATCACCGAATTGTTGACAGACGCCGCGGCGGCGACCCTGCTGCGCAAGCAGGGACATGACGCCATCATCGAGGGCCACACCTGGGATCGCGCCCTGGCGCCGCTCTTCGAGGCGGTTGTGCCGTAGCCGAGGGATCGCCGTGGTTGTCGGCGGTCCGGTCACGGGCCTTCGGGCCCCAAGCTCCTGTCAGCTCGGCCTCGGCACCTCTTGTGAGAGATCGCGCCACCGATACGTGTCATGGACGGCGGCGTGTGAGGGCTTGCGCCATATGGCGCGCATGAACCCGAGGGCCCAGCTCATCTGCATGGTTCCGAGGACGACCGGCACGAGCCAAGGAGATCGGCCGCTCGACTTACGGAGAGGGGCGTCGGAATACGACGCCAGGAGAAAGCACGCGTATGGAGCGTTTGCAAGCAGGGGCCAGGCCCGCCGAAGCGCCACCGCGGCGAGAACACTGCCCGAAAGAACGAGGAGTTCGGCGACGGGGAGCAAATGGCGCACCTTCAGCGAGTCCGGATGAAGGCGGGCCACCGCCGCCTTGCCGCGGCCGTATCTCTGGTACTGGCGGCTGAAGTCGCGCAGCGTCTGGGAAGACTTCCAGAGGATCCGGATCTCGGGGTCGAGGAGAAGGCGCCCACCTGACCGTCTCACGCGGTAGTCCATCTCGAAGTCTTCGTTGGCGAGAAGAGCCGGGTTCCAGCCACCCAGTGCCCGCAGGAGCTCGACCGGATATGCGCCGAATGGGATGTGGTCAACGGACATCGCCTCTTCGGCGTAGTGATACTGGCTTCCACCGACGCCGAAGCGGGACGTGAGCGCTCCGGCGATGACCTGGCTCATGGTGCTGGTACCACCCACTGCGATCTTGGCCCCACCGACCCCGGCATAAAGGCCACTGTCGAGGTGGTGGACGATGCGCTCCACGTAGTCGGGTGGCGCAACCGAGTGCGCATCGAATCTGACCAGATACGTGCCCCTGGCCTCCTTCAAGCCCAGATTGAGCGCGGCCGGTATCACCCGGTCTTCATTGCGGACGATTCGGATACGCGGGTCATCTGCCATGTGCGATTCCACGATGGCGAGCGTGCCGTCATCGGACATGCCGTCGAGAACGATGATCTCCATGTCTCCATAGGTTTGGCTCTGCAGGGCCGCCAGGCAGGCAGCGAGAGAGATCTCCTCGTTCCGTACGGGAAGTATCAGCGAGACACGCGGGGCGGGTTCTTCGGACATGCTCCGGACGCTCATCCTTCCAACGTGTGCTCGTCGTCTGTCCGCCGTCGGTCGACTGCCATGACCGGAGCCCGGTGATCAGTCGTCATCGGGAGAACGCGTGCACCGTGCATGTGGGGTCCTAGTCGACACAACGAAGCCAGATGCTCCCTGTCCCATAGGTCGACCAACCGGGAACGCGCGCCCTTGCGGCGTCCGCCTGCGCCGTGGCCAGCCAGTTGTTGAACAGGACGATTTCGAAGCGCGGGTTGTACGCCAAAAATGCCCGGAGCATGTAGTTCTCGTTCCATGCACGCCCTTCGTTGGCCCACTCGGAGGGATATTCAAAGGGCCAATAGATGTCGTGGAAGTGGACGAGGACGCCGGGTTGCAGGATGGGGAGCACCTCGAACATGAGAAAATTGACGTCGCTGCCGGTCTTCGACACATGGGAGGAGTCGATGAAGAGGAAGTCCCCCCGGCCGAGCTGACTGAAAGTCTCCACATCGACGTTCTGAACCTCGGTGGTCAGGATCGTGGTGCTTGTCGTATCCCCTGACCGAAGAATGGAAAAGAGGCGCTCGGGAAACGGTTCGATGAATGTCAGCGCTATTTCACCATTGAACCAATGGCCGTTGACGTCGAGCATGAGGGCTGACGAATGGCCCGACCCCACTTCGACGATGTGCGCGGGCCGAAAACGGCGAATCATCGAATACAGGACGAACGCGTCGGCCCCGTTGAAGAATGCGTTGCGGCCGTCGTAACGCGAGCCGACCCCGTCCTCTTCGGCTCGGAAATCGTCGGCGAAGAAACCGAGTTCCTCCAGGAGACCCAGTTGGGCGTCCTCGCGAAGAGAGATCTCGGGCACGGCGCCGACCTGAGGCCGAGCTTGATAGACCCGCTCCAGATCGACCGCCGAGGGAATCGGTGAGTAGTAGTGGCCGGGGGGGACGCTCAAGCGGAACTTGTACCTGTGCTTGCCCTGCACATATCGCACCGCTTCGACCAATGCGCCACCAGATGAGGTGTGCTGGACCCATCGTTTCAGGCTGTCACGCATGTCCCGTAATCATGACACGCACGCCAGGGCACCCTCAGATCTCCGGGCTCTCCGGCCGCGTTCCGATACGTGGGCAACATCGCCGGTTCGGGGAGGACGGCCGCGGGGGTGTTCCCCGCCGGCTCCAGGGGCGTCTCCTGCCGACGCCTGCCGCCGCGGATTCTGTGAAATCGTGGGGCGTCCAGGTCGGGCGTGCCAGACGTCGTCGAGGTTGTGAAACAAATGCCGCACAATGGGTGTCGCAGAACGCGAGGACCGACCCGGCGCCGGAGGGCGGTCGGCCGTCTCGTCATCTCGACGTGCCTGTTTCTCGGCGGCCTCGGAATCTCCGCCCGCGGATTCGAAGAGGAGTTCACGCCGGCTGGAGCCACCACCCCGAGCCCGTTTCTCAACGGCGCCTACGTCGGGGCCGCCAACGTATCGGGCCTCGCCAGGTTCGCCTCGGCGACCGACACCTCGCCGACGCTCGCATCGGACGCGCTTCCGTACTCGAGTGGCTGGGGGGGCGTGGACGGCGCCGGTGGAAGTCTGAACTGGGAGCTCAAGGATGGCTGGTCAGGCACGCCCTATGTCCTGTCGCTCGCCGTGCCCATGATCCCCACGGACGCGGCCGGGGTCGCCGAGGCAAGTCTCGCCGACGGTGCACTCGGGACCTACAACAGCTATTTCAGAACCCTCGGAGAAACGCTCGTCGCGGCAGGAGAAGCGAACGCCTACCTCCGGCTCGGTTGGGAGTTCGACGGCGGCGCGTATGCATGGAGCGCCACCGATCCGACCGCCGAAGCCGACTTCGCCGCGTATTTCCGGCAGATCGTGACCACGATGCGCTCCGTTCCGGGCGAGCGGTTCCGGTTCGTGTGGAACCCCACCGCGACCGCCTTCAGCGATGGGTACGACCTCGCTCTGGCCTACCCGGGCAATGCATTCGTCGATGCAATCGGGCTCGACGATTACGACCAGACGTGGCTCTCGCCGCACACCTCGACGGTCGAATGGAACGAGACGACTCTCCCGAATCTGACGGCGGCACACCGTTTCGCTGTCTCGCACGGCAAGCCACTCGCCGTGTGTGAGTGGGGACTCTCCATCCGAACGGACGGTCACGGACTCGGCGATGATCCTCAGTTCATCGACAACTTTGCCGCCTGGATGAAGAATCCGGTCAACAACGTCGAATACGAGAGCTACTTCGATTTCAACGCTGATGGGCAGAACGACTCCATCACCGAGGGACAGACGCCGAAGAGCCTCGCAGCATTTGCCGCCGATCTGGGCCGGGCGTCACAAACCGACAGTGAGGAGAATCGGGGCATCGTCGTTGCGGCCGTCGTCGTGGGCGCGGGATTTGTCGTCGCGCTCGTTGCCTGGCGAAAGCGCCGACACACGGGGGCCTCTCCAACTCCGGAAAGTGACAGTACGGCGATCAAGGCGGAGACGTCGACCATCTAAGATGGCCGCGTGGCCAGTTGGATCGCCAAAGCTGCAGTCCAAAAGGCCATTTCTGGCTTGCCGTGGGGCTGGGATCACCGGGCGAATGATTTCTTGCGCACGCACGTCTCGAAGGGGGCGGGCCTGTCCGACCAGGTGTTCGCGGAGCGCTCGACCGCAGCGGCGCGGCACGTCGAGGCCGGGTTGGCCTTTCGTGATCAGCCGGTCCTGGAACTCGGCACGGGTTGGTATCCCGTTGTGCCGGTGGCGCTGTACCTGTGCGGGTTCTCGTCGGTGACGTCGGTGGATCTGGTGCAACACATGCATGCAAGGGGCATCTTTGACGTCGCCCTTCGATTCATCGAGCTCGAGGATCGTCACGCACTCCGCTCGTTGCTGCCCCACTGTGAATCCGAACGCATTGAAGGGCTGCGTCGGGTGGTCGAGGACACGGGCCGGGCACCACTCCCAGCTGACGTGGGACTCACCCTGATGACCGGCGATGCCTCGGACCTGCCGATTCCGGATCGTCACGCCGGATTCATCGTCTCGAACAGCGTGCTCGAACACATCTATCCCGAGGTCCTGAGGCCGATACTCGTCGAGTTCCGCAGGGTTCTTCGTCCGGACGGGTGCATGAGCCATGCCATCGACTTGAGCGATCACTTTGCGCACCTGGACGCCAAGATCACGCCGTACAATTTCTTGCGTTTCAGCGATTCAAGCTGGCGGATCATCGACAACTCCATCCAGCCTCAGAGTCGGCTGCGGGTGGATGACTACCGGGACCTGTTCGCCGAGACAGGGTGGACGTCGACCAGTGAGACGACAAAACCGGGCGAGAAGAGCCTCCTGGACCGGATCAAACTGGATCGTCGTTTCAAGGCAAAGCCGGCAGAAGTAAATGCAGTTGTCGAGATGCACTCCATTCTGGAGTTGGCTGGCTGAAGCGATTCACGTTAGCGACAACCGGATGGGCAAGGCTCGTCGGCCCGACTGCGCCCCGTCGCTGCGGCGACGGCATCTCGCCGGGGCCGCGCGCGCCCTCACCGCGAGAGTGGTCCCGGGTAGCGTGAGCGCCGTGACGCGGCGGTCTGATCTGAGCGTCCTCGTCGTCGCTTGGTCCGGCCGCGCTGCCGTGGCTCGACACCCGGCGCGCCTCACGGCGTGCGGCCAGGAGGCCCAGATCCTGGTGGTCGGGCAGGACGGCGTTGCGATGCGCCCGGGGTTTCACCCTGACCGGGAGGTCACATTCTGCGCTGCGGCAGCCGATGTAGTGGGCATGCCTGGGGGAGAGGACCACAAAGGCCAGCAGGCCCGCACTCGCTGGACGTTCTCGTGAGCGACGCGCCTGAACCTCGTCCGGACGACAGCGGAGGTTCTGTCCCGCTGGGGTTCAAGCGAAGCGTTCTGACGAACTACGGCAACGTCATCGCGCTGTTGGTCGTGGCGCTCCTCACCACCCCTCTGCTCACCCACGGGCTCGGGCCGGAGCGCTACGGCATCTGGGCCATGGTCGGCTCCATCATTCCGTATCTGGAAATCCTCGAGTTGGGGTTCGCCTCGACCACCATCGTGATGCTGGCGAGACACATGGCGAGCGGAGATTCCGAGAGCGCGCAGGCCATCCTCAACACGTCGCTCTTCCTGCTCATAGTCCCGGGTCTCGTATGCTTCGGGCTGGCCTGCGGGGTTGCCGTGGTTCTGCCCCATGTGGTGACCATCACGCCGAGCCAGGTCGGCGCCGCGCGGACCCTGGTCATCCTGCTCGGCATCGATATGGCCTTTTCCATCCCGAGCGACACCTTCGGCGGCGGCCTGATCGCGCTGCAACGTTGGGACCTGTTGAACGCGACTCTCGTCGCTGTGATCTTGGGCCAGGCGCTGGGCTGGTTCATCGTGATCCGTCTCGGGGGCGGATTGGTCGCGCTCGGCCTCGTCACGGTCGGCGTGAGCCTCGTCGGACAGCTGGCGCGGTTCGTGATCTTCAGGAGGCTGCTCCCGGATCTGAAGATCACTCCGAAGAGCTTCGACCGGCGTCTCGTGCGATCCTTCGCGGGACTCTCCGGTTGGTTCTCGGTCTCGCAGTTGGTCTTTCTCGCGGTCAACACGATCGACGTGGTGATCGTCGGGGCGGTCGTGGGAGTGGCCGAGGCCGGCATCTACGCAGTGGGCCTGCGCCTCTCAACGCTGGCCAGCAGCGCCGTCACTCCCGTCACCGGGGTCTTCGCTCCCGCGTCCGCCCACAGCATCGGACGTGGCGACGCCGACAAGCTCAGCTCAATGGTCGTGATGGGCAACCGGGTGGCGACGAGTATTGCCATTCCGGCCGCCCTGGTGACCGCCGTGTTGGCTCGCCCGGCCCTGCGCGCCTGGGTCGGGCCGCTGTATGTCGAGGCGGCGGTCGTGGTCGTGCTGCTCTCTGCGGCGGTGGTCGTCCAATCGTCGGCCGCCACCAGTCGCTCCGTCTTGGCCGGCGCCGCGGAGCCCCGGCTTCCGACCATCTTCGGTGTGGCGGGCCTCATGGTCCACGTGGTGCTGGCTGTCGTTCTCGGGCGGCGGTACGGCATCGAGGGTGTGGCATCAGCGGTGCTCATCGCGAGCATCTTGTTCGACGGCGTCGCGATGATGCTCCTCACGTCTCGGCGCTACGGAGTGAGGATACCCAGCTATCTGGCTCTCCTCCTTCGTGCTCATCTCCTCCCGTTGATCTGCACCGGCGCAGTCGGGCTCTACCTGACCCTCGGACCGCTGTGGGACTTCGTGCAGACCCACACCCGCCCGGTGAGTGTTCTTGCCGTCATCGTGAGCGGCCTGGTGATGCTGGCCATCTACTTCGCGATCTACGCCTTCACCGGCCTCTCGGCGCAGGAACGGGAGTCCGTGATCGGCCGGGTTCGAGCGCTGCGAAGGCGGAGAACCTGATCTCGACCATGTGCGGCGTTCCGCCGGGATCGCCGCCTCAGGCCTCTCTCAGTCTCCGGGTGGAACCTCGGAAAGAGGGGCCTCAGGCACGGGTCGTCTTGTGCCGAAGGGACTGCGTGTGCAACCGCAATGGTACACTTGGCCTGGGCCTTTCGGTGAGGATCGGCCCCCGGACGGCGGCCGGGGCGGTGGCTGCCAGGTCCGTCTCTCGCTTCTCCGCCATCTCCGGTCATGGAGAGAACAAGGCGAGCGCTGCGGAGGGGTTGAAGGCGGTTGCACGACGCGTGGTTATTCGAACGGGCCGGCATGACGAGCACCGCGGCCGTCCCGCGTCGTCCCCTTCCCGCGTCACGCAGGACGGTCTGGTCACCGCTGTGAGTCGGGAGCAGGCGTCGGTGGAGATCCCCCTGTGGTTCGGGGCAGCGGACCGTCCGCTGTTCGCCATGGCCACCATCCCGGCGGATGGACGCGTCTCGGGAGCCGTCGTGCTCTGCCAACCACTCGGCGTCGAAGCCGATTGTTCGCGTCGGACGTTTGCGACGTTGAGCACCGCACTGGCCGATGCCGGCCTTCTGGCCATCCGTTTCGACTACGACGGCACTGGGGACTCGGCCGGGTCCGATGAAGACGGCGGTCGGGTCCAGGGCTGGGTGCATGCCGTTCGTCAGGCGGTCGGTCTGGCACGCCAATCGGGCGCGTCGAGAGTGGCTCTCGTCGGTATGCGGCTCGGTGCCACATTTGCCGCGTCGGCCGCCGACACTGCGGACGGCGGTCTGGGCGGAGATCTCTTGGACGCGCTCGTCCTGTGGGACCCCTACGTGTCGGGTCGCGCGTTCGTGCGCGCGCAGCGGGCGCTCCATCTGGTCCTCTTCAACGAAGGTGCCGATGGCGATGCGCAGCAAGAGGCGTCCCCCGTGGTGGGTGACGACTCGGTCGAGGCCCCTGGCATCGTCTTCGGTGCCGAGACCGTCGCAGCCATGAGATCCCTGGACATCGGCAGCGTCGAGGGGCCGCTCGCCAAGCAGGTCCTCGTCCTCGCCCGGGAGGTGCAGCCGCAGGGAGGAAAAGCGATCGAACGTTTCGTCACCGAGCGCTCCGCGGAGCGTTGGGCGACCCACGGGCAAGAGTTGCTGGTGGATGTGAGGCCGGATTTTGCCCAGGTTCCCGTGCTCGATGTCGAGGCGGTCACCGCCTGGCTCGCCGATGTCCTGGCCGGCGAGCGGACCGAGGTCACGCTTCCACGGCGCGACGAGGCCGTGGTGGGCGCCGGCGACTCCGGACCGGTCGTCGAGCGCATCGTGTCACTTGGGCCGACGGGCCTCTTCGGGATCATGACCGAGACCCGGGAGGCAGGATCGAGCGGACGCCCGGCAGGTCCGACCATGGTCTTCCTCAACACCGGGATCGCCGACCACACCGGCCCGGTCCGTCTGTGGGTCAACCTGAGCCGCCGATGGGCACAGCAGGGATTGCGCTCGGTACGGGTCGACCTCAGCGGGCTCGGATTCAGCCGAGCGCGTCCGGGCAGGCCAGTTGACGTGGCGACCCCTCCCGAGGCCCTCGATGACCTCGTCGATGTGGCAAGGGCGGTATCGCCGGACGATCCCGCCAACGTCGTCTTCGTCGGATTGTGTTCCGGTGGCTACCACGCGATTGAGGGCGCGCTGGCGTTGGGGGCGCGCGGCGTGTGCGCCATCAACCCGGTTCTGAACTGGAAACCGGCCGAGGTCCATGCCGAGCAGGTGACCGACGAGCGGCGCCAGGCTGCACCCGTCCGCAAGCGCTGGGTCCGGGCGCTGCCGGCTCACGACAAGCTGGGACCGTTGGTCGAGCGGATGCCCCACCCTGTCTGGTGGGTGCTCAATCGGGTCGCGGTCGAACAGTCACCGGCCCGAGCAATGCGCCAGCTGGTCGACCGAGGGGTCCGAACCTTCATCGTGAGTGGCGAAATCGAGTGGAGGGTCATGTGGAGGGGGGAGCGCCGGGCTTACCGCGAGCTCGAGCGCAGGAAGGGGTTCCGCCAGGTGGTCGTTCCGGCGATCGACCATGTCCTCCTGCAGCGCGACGCACGCGAGTTGGTGAGTCGGATCGTCACAGAGGACACCCTCGCTGCCTATGCCCCGGGCCACGTTTCTGCAGGGAGCGAGGAGCGGGAGCGCCTGTAAACCCCGTGTGGAGGACGATTTCCGATGTCCGCCCGCGGATGTCGCCGGGTGTGGCCGCCGAGGGTGTGCCCCCGTCTCTCCCGGTGGACGGTTCGGGCCTCTAGCATCGGTCATCGTGTCGAATCCTGGGCCGGCCCCAGCGCAGTGATCGGGGCGTAGGGCCCGGGGAAAGGGGATCGAGGATGTCGACGACAGCGGTCAGTGCAGAGGTCCCCAAGCGAGGACTGGTTCACACGCTCGGAAAGCGCCAGCTCTCCAGGTACCCGGACACATGGCCGCGACTGGGCTACCTCGCCATCGTCGTGCTGACGACGATCATGCTCTACTACCTCTACTACGTGGAGGGGGCGGTGACGCCGCTGCTGCTGCCCTACTACCACATGTCGTTCCAGTTCTTCCTCTACCTGTTGGTCGCCTCCAACGCCATCGGCGCCTTCAGCGCGTTCATCGGCGGGCTCTCCGACAGGTTGGGGCGAGCCAACCTCACGATCTACGGCACGCTGGTGGTGGCGCTGGTGCAGCTCCTCGCCATCCCGCACATCCACGACAAGTGGGGCTTCGCTGCGGCCTACTGCGTGATCGGCTTCGTCGAGGGGGTCATCCTCGTCTCCACGCCGGCACTGATGCGCGACTTCTCGCCGCAGATGGGCCGTGGCGTCGCCATGGGCTTCTGGGCGCTGGGTCCGACCATGGGCGCGCTGGCCGCCAGCCTGGTGGCCACCCACACCCTGGACCACCTCAAGCCGTGGCAGGACCAATTCGTCATTTCCGGACTGGTGTGTCTGGGTGTGGTCGTCATCGCGTTCTTCTTCCTACGCGAGCTGTCACCGCAGTTGCGCGACCAGCTCATGGTCAGCGAGCGCGAGCGCGCGCTGGTGGAGGCGCGTGCGATGGGGATCGATGTCGAGGCGGCCACGAAGCACCCGATCCGGTCCATGATGAAGCTCGACCTGATCACGTCCTCCATCGCAATCTCGGTGTTCCTCCTCTTCTATTACGCGTCGGTGAGTGTCCTCACCATCTACTGGGTCGTGACGTACAACCGCACCACGCCGCAGGCCAACGGCATCAATGTCTGGCTCGCCGCCTTCCTCTCCGGCGGCCTTGTCGTGGCCGGCCTCCTCTCCGACTGGGCCCGCGTCCGCAAGCCCTTCATGCTCGCCGGAGCCATCTGCGCCATGGTGATGCTGGGCTTCCTCATTGCGCAGACAGGCAATGCGCACACGAGCTACTACGCCAACGTCCTCGTCATCGTCCTACTGGCCGTCTCCATCGCGCTGGCCTACGCCCCCTGGATGGCGAACTACACCGAGCAGGTGGAGGCCCATAACCCGGCGCTCACCGCATCGGGGTTGGCGATCTGGGGTTGGATCCTGCGCATCACCGTGGCGTTGTCCTTCCTGGTGCTGCCCTACGTGATCACCACCTCCACGACCCTGGTGGACAACCAGACGGCGGCGACCGCGCTGCAGGCGATCCAGGCATCGGAGCCCTATGCGCCGGCCACGAGCCCGCCGGCGTGCAACGCCAAGCCCGCACCGGCATCGGTGATCACCGGACTGCGGCAGACGGGCGAGCCCGGCCCCGAGACGCTGGCCACCCTGCTGGCCGCGTGCAACACCACGCAGAGCCTGACCAAGGCGCTGACGGCGGCGGGCGGTCTCTCCAACCCCCAAGTCGTGGGCCTGCTGGCCTATCAACCGCTCGCGACCGCCATTCAGGACGGCCACGCGGTGAGCCAGTCCGAGATCCAGTCCAAGGTGGGCGTGCATTCGCAGAACCTGGCCAGCCTGCTGGTGGCCGAGCAGAAGCTCGTCCCGGCCCAGAAGACCTCGCCGGGAGAGTGGAAGCGCTGGTGGGGCGTGTGCCTGGCCGGGATGTTCGTCTTCGCCGTCCTGGTCTTCTTCATGCGGGGGCACTGGAGCCCACGCGCCGCTCGCCGGGACCTGGCCGAGCACGATCGGATCGTCACCGAGGAACTGGCCAAGTTGGCCCGGGAACCGGCTGCGGTGGTCTGAGGCACGGGCGTGGCCCCATGGGGCCGGTTGTCCCGCCGCAGCTGCCGCAATGGTGGGCGAGGCGGGACTTGAACCCGCACATCCTTTCGGACACAGGAACCTGAATCCTGCGCGTCTGCCAATTCCGCCACTCGCCCGGGTGACCGGACAACAGTAGTCGCTGGGCGGGCCTGCCCGGTTCGGCCCGATCGGGGGTCCCGCCGTAGGTGACCAGGTCAGACGCCCTCTGAATCCCTCCGGGGCGCCGCGGCCCGGTAATCTCTGGGAGACCATGGGACTCCAGCAGTTTGAGGAGCGCCTCGAGCGTCTGGTGGAGGGCACGTTGGCCAAGCCGTTTCGAAGCAACCTCCAGCCGGTCGAAATCGGCCGGAGGCTGACGCGCGAGATGGACCTGCACCGGCGGGTGGGGGTGCGGGGGCTGATCGCGCCCAACGCCTTCGCCGTGACGCTCTCGGCGGCGGACGTGAGCCGCTTCTCCAATTTCATCGACGCCCTCTCCCGCGAGCTCTCCGATGCCGCCCGCGAACACGCGCGCATCGAGGGCTACTCGTTCGTCGGGCCGGTCGAGGTGGAGATCTTCGAAGGGGCCAGTCTCAAGGCGGGCCGCTTCACGGTGACCGCGGAGGTGCACGAGAGCGAGGACGGCGGCTTTCTGGCCGAGCTCGTGCTCCCGGACGGCCGGAGGGTGACGGTGGGCTCGGAAGCCCTGGTCATCGGCCGGCTGCCCGAGTGCGGCGTTGTCCTGCCGGACTCCAACGTGAGCCGGCGCCATGCCGAGCTACGGCGGAGGGGTGACGGCGTGTTCGTCACCGATCTCGGGTCCACCAACGGGACCAGGGTCAACGGCACCCCGGTCCGCGAACAACTCCTCGCCAGCGGCGACGAGGTCAGTGTGGGCTCGACGAAGCTCGTCTTCGAAATGTCGTGACCGCACCTGATCCGGTCGCGGTCCTGATCGCCACCCAGAACCTCAATGCGGTCCTCCGGATCATGCAGTGGGGGGTCATCGCGCTGATCTTCCTCTTCTTCCTGCGCGTTATCCGGGCCGTGTGGGTGGAAATGAGCCCGGCCACCATCCGCAAGCCCCGTTCGTTGCGGCGCCAGGAACGCCGGGAGGAGCGGGCCGCCGCCGCCCCCGCCGCCGCCAAGCCGCGATCGAGCCGCCGCCGCCAGCTCTTCCTGAAAGTGGTGCAGCCGCCCGAGCACGCCGGGCGCATCTACGACCTCGACGACGAGCTGACCATCGGGCGCTCGCCCGGCTGCGGAGTCGCCATGCCCGAGGACATCTACACATCGACGCTGCATGCCCGCCTCTTCCGGCGCAACGACCAACTGTGGGTAGAAGACCTCGGTTCGACCAACGGGACGTTCGTGAACTCCGAGCAGATCACGCAAGCCGTGCGGCTGGGCAAGGGCGACCTGCTGCAGATCGGTTCCACCGTCTTCGAGGTCTCCCGTTGACGGTCCTGCGATCGGGGTCGGCGTCCGATGTGGGAAGAGTCCGTCCTGTCAACCAGGATCTGCCGCTGGAGCGGCCCAATCTCTTCGCTGTCGCGGACGGCATGGGTGGGCACGTCGGTGGCGAGGTGGCGGCGCGGGTCGCCGTCGAGGCCCTCGAGCACGCCTTCGAACGGGCACCGACCGTCGAGGGGCTCCGTGAGGCGTTCTCGGAGGCCAACGCGGCGGTGTGGCACGAGAGCCAGGTCAATGCCGATCTGCGGGGTATGGGCACCACGCTCACCGCGGTGGCGCTCGTGGGCGGGACCGGGGGCAAGGACCTGTTGGCGCTGGCCAATGTGGGGGACTCCCGGGCCTACCTCTTCTCCGGCGGCGACATGACGCAGGTCACCGCGGACCACAGCCTGGCCGAGGAGCGCATGCGCCAAGGCGAGATGACCGAGGAGGAGGCGGCCGTCCACCCCCAGCGCCACATCCTGACCAGGGCCCTGGGCGTGTCCGCAGAGGTCGAAGCGGACATGTGGGAGCTCGAGCTCCGCACCGGCGATCGGCTCCTCTTGTGCTCGGACGGCCTCACCAACGAGGTCGGCATCGAGGAGATAGCCGGCATCCTCGGTGAGGTCGACGATCCCGGCGATGCGGCGCAGCACCTGGTCGACGCAGCCAACGAGCATGGCGGCGCCGACAACATCACCGTGGTGGTGGTGGACGTACAGGTGGGGGAGGAGGGCGACGGCGTCGCGTCCAAGGTGACGCCGTTGACGCTCGGTGCCGCCGCGCTCGGTGCCGCCGCGGCCACCGCCGCTGTTCCCGTCGTCGGACCTCCATCGGACGGGGAACCGGCCGACGCGGGACCCGGGACCGCGGCGGGGCCCTCGGATCCGCCCGACGCCACGGCGGTCGTCCCCGCCGTCGGGCAGGACGAGACCCTGGCGCCCGGCTCCCGTCTCGCCTTCGGCGGCGAGCCCGCCACGCTGGCGGAGACCGGTCCACGCAGCGACGAGTTCTTCGTGGGCGCGGCCACCGCCGTGCCGGTGGCCCGCTCCACGGCCCGGGTGCCGCCGCCGCCGCGCAAGCGGGGATCCGACAAGCCCGAGGGTAAGGAGAGCCGGGGCGCGCGCCGCCGGCGGCTCGGCATCCCCCGCCGCATCACGCCGCGGGTGATCGGCTTCGTGATCCTGGTGGCCGCCGTCCCGGTGGCGGCCTACTACGTCCTCAAGTGGTACGCCTATGACAATTGGATCGTGACGTCGCAAGGCGAGCAGATCGTGGTGAAGCAGGGCCAGCCCGGCGGAGTCCTGTGGTTCCACCCCAGGGTCGTGGACCACACCGGCTTCACGACCAGCCAGATCCTGCCCGCCGCCGTCGGGCCGCTCAGGGCGGGGGTCCAACAGCCGTCGCTCCACGCCGCCAAGCGCTATGTCACCAGTATCACGACGATCCCGCCGACCACGACCACCACCGCGGCGACCACCACCACCACCACGCTGCCGGCGCGCCGCATCGTGGTCACCCCCCTCCCCGCTCCCACGACCACCACGACCGTGCCGATCACGACGACGACAACCGCCCCCGTGACGACGACGACCGCGGCTGCGCCATGACGGGCCCGTCGGTTCCGCGTCGGCGAAGGCTCCCAGCGTAGGCTCCTGGCGCAATGGAACCGGTCGACACGCCGCGCATCTACTCGGGTCGCTACGAGCTGACCCACCTGATCGCGCGTGGCGGCATGGCCCAGGTGTACCGGGCAATGGACCGCCAGCTCGAGCGGCCCGTGGCCCTCAAGGTCCTCTTCCCAGAGCTCTCCATCGACCGCACCTTCGTCGAGCGCTTCCGCCGGGAAGCCCAGGCCGCCGCCAACCTGTCCCACCCCAACATCGTTCCGGTCTTCGACTGGGGCGAGGACGACGGCTCGTACTTCATCGTCATGGAGTACGTGGAGGGTCGGCCGCTCTCCGCCGTGCTGCGCGACCCCCAGCGCATCCCACCCCGGCAGATCGCCACCATCGGCGCCGGGGTCGCTGCCGCGTTGGCCTTCGCGCACCGCCACGGCGTGGTGCACCGCGACGTGAAGCCGGGCAACGTCCTGATCACGCCGGACGGGGACGTCAAGGTCACCGACTTCGGGATCGCCCGGGCCATGAACACCGAGGAGAGCCTGACCCAGACGGGCGCGGTCATGGGCACGGCGGCCTATTTCTCTCCCGAGCAGGCCGAAGGCAAGGGGGTGGACTCGCGCAGCGACATCTACTCCCTGGGCGTGGTCCTCTACGAAATGGCCGTCGGCCGCCCGCCCTTCACCGGGGACTCGCCTGTCTCGGTGGCGTCGAAGCACGTACGGGACATGCCGGTGTTGCCCCGTGAAGCCAATCCGACCGTGCCGCCCGCACTCGAGGCCGTGATCATGAAGGCCATGGCCAAGAACCCCGACGACCGCTACGGCTCGGCGGAGGAGCTCCGGGCCGACCTCCTCCGCTTTGCCGACGGGCGCCCCGTCGAGGCGGGCGACCCCGGACTCACCTCGGTGATGGCGACCGTCGCCGCGACCCAGGCGGTGCCCATGACGACGGGGCGCACCATGGCCGTCCCCGCCGGCGCCGGCGCGCCACCCGGCCGCGAGGACCTCGAGCGCAAGAAGCGCACCCGCAACCTGATCATCCTGCTGGTCGTCCTCCTGGTGGCCCTGGCCGTCATCGCCTTCTTCCTCCTCCGCTCCGTCCTCGGTGGCAACGTGACCGTGCCCGACGTCACCAACCAGTCGGTTGCCGCCGCCACGCAGACGCTGCAGAACGACCACCTCACCGTGGGCACCCAGTCGAAGCAGGCGAGCACCACCATCGCGAGCGGCAACGTCATTTCGACCGACCCCAAGGTCGGGGCATCGGTGGCGAAGAACTCCACCGTGGATCTCCTGGTCAGCAGCGGCGCCCCGGCCACTGTCACCGTGCCCGACGTGACCGGCAAGCAGCTCACCGTGGCCATCGGGCTCCTCCAGGCGGAGAATCTCCAGTACACCGTCCACAACACGACGAGCAACCAGCCGGTCGGCACCGTGCTGAGCCAGGCCCCGAAGGCGGGACAGAAGATCCCGCAGACCCAGAAGGTCGCCCTCACGGTCTCGGGGACCCAGATCACGGCCTCGGTCCCGAGCGTCGTGGGCCAGTCACCCTCTCACGCCGGCAGCATTTTGGCGCAGGCCGGCCTGGCCGTGGGCAGCCAGAGCACCGGCAACGCCTGCTCGAGTCAGGCGGCCGGCCTGGTCTCGGCCCAGAACCCGTCGGCCGGCCAGACCGTGCCTGCGAACACGCCGGTCAACCTCATCCTGTCGCCCGGCCAGTGCGTGCCCGTCCCGGGCGTCGTGGGGCAGTCGCAGGGCGCGGCGACGTCCGCCATCACCAGCGCGGGGTTGGTCGCCAACACCACCTTCGACACGGCGTGCCCCGGCGGGGCACAGCCGGGCAACGTCGACAGCCAGAGCCCGGCGGCCAACGCGCAGGTCAGCGGCGGATCGACGGTGACCATCTCCGTGTGCCAGTCGGCGACCACGACCACCGTCGCCCCGACGACGTCGACGTCGACGTCCACCACGGTGGCCACCCCTCCGACGACGGCCGGCCCCAACCACGTGCACGGGCGGCGCGGCTGAGCCGTGCTCCGGGAGGGCGGGCTCAGGCGGGTGTCGTGGCGCCCAGCTGACCGAGGAAGTTCGCCAGCAGGGCCGGGCCGGAGACGGTGAGGACCGACTCGGGGTGGAACTGCACCCCCTCGACACGCAGGGTGCGGTGACGCAGGCCCATGACCACGCCGTCGGTCGAGGTGGCCGTCACCTCCAGCTCGTCGGGGACCGAGTCGGGCTGCACCACCAGCGAGTGGTAGCGCGTGGCGACGAAGGGGTTGGGCAGCCCGGCGAAGATGCCCTGGCCGTCGTGGTGGATCTCGGAGGTCTTGCCGTGCATGAGGTGGGGGGCGGCCACGATGCTGCCGCCGTAGGCCTGCCCGATGCACTGATGACCGAGGCAGACGCCCAGGAGCGGGATCTCCCCGCCCAATTGCCCGATGGCCTCCAGGCTCACGCCGCCGTCCTCGGGCCGGCCGGGCCCCGGTGAGATGAGGACGGCGTCGGGCCGGGCGGCCCGGATCCCGGCGACGTCGATGGCGTCGTTGCGGTAGACCACCGGGTCGGCGCCGAGCTCACCCAGCTCCTGGACCAGGTTGTAGACGAAGGAGTCGTAGTTGTCCACGACGAGCACCCGGGGTCCCATGGGGCGCCAATGGTACCCGCCGTGCCCGGAGCACCCCGCCGGCGGTGGCTAACCTCTCACCCCGTGGCCACCAGCACCAAAGGACCCGGCGGCGCCTCCAAGAAGGGCAAGTCCGCCACCGGCCGCGCCTCGAAGGTGGGTCGTTACAAGACGGCGGAGGAGAGTGGGCGCTACACGGCGCCCATCCCCAAGAGCGTGCGGCACAGCCCGCGCTGGTTCGGCGCGCTCATCCTGGTGCTGCTCATCGGGGGCGTGGCCGTGATCACGGTCAACTACCTGGCCCACCTGCCGTTCGCGGCCCATGGCTCGCCCTGGGGCCTCGTCGCCGGCCTGGCGATGATCTTCGTCGGCTTCCTGCTGGCCACCAGGTACCGCTGACCGCGGCGCCGGGCGGCGTCCGGGTCAGCCCAGCCGCTCGATGATGGTGGCGTTGGCCAGCCCGCCGCCTTCGCACATGGTGAGGAGCCCGTAGCGGCCGTTGGTGCGCTCCAGCTCGTTGAGGAGGGTGGCCATCAGCTTGCCGCCCGAGGCGCCCAGCGGGTGGCCCAGGGCGATGGCCCCGCCGTTGGGATTGACGAGCTCCATGTTCGGGTGGTGCTCCTTCTCCCAGGCCAGCACGACCGAGGCGAAGGCTTCGTTGATCTCCACGGCATCGATGTCGTCCAGCGTGAGCTTGGCCCGCTCCAGCACCGTGGTCGTGGCCGGGATGGGCCCGGTCAGCATCGTCACCGGGTCGACCCCGGCCAGCGCGAAGGCGTGGAACCGGGCCCGCGGACGCAGCCCGAGGGCGTTCGCCTTCTCCTCGCTCATGATGAGGACGGCCGAGGAACCGTCGGTGATCTGCGATGAGTTCCCCGCCGTGACCTTGCCGTCCTCCTTGAAGGCCGGCTTCAGGTTGGCCAGCGACTCGACGCTGGAGTCGGGGCGGATGCCCTCGTCGGTGGCGAAGATCTCGTCGGTGTCCTTGCCCTCGTCGTCGTGGACGGCCACGGGCACGAGCTCGTTCTCGAAGCGTCCCTCGGCGGTGGCGCGGGCGGCGCGCTGGTGGCTGCGCACCGAGAACGCGTCGAGGTCCTCGCGCGAGATCCCCCACTGGTCGGCGATCATCTCGGCGCCGATGCCCTGGCCCTTCAGGGTGCTGTGGCCCTCGGAGTCGGTGTAGCGGGCCATCATGCGCGGCCCGAAGGGGAAGCCGAAGTCGCGCACCACGGAGGAGCCCATGGGCGTGTGGGTCATGGACTCCACCCCGGCGGC
Source organism: uncultured Acidimicrobiaceae bacterium (assembly GCA_963804055.1). Lineage (GTDB taxonomy): Bacteria > Actinomycetota > Acidimicrobiia > Acidimicrobiales > RAAP-2 > Bog-473. The sequence goes on from CAWDOU010000005.1 coordinate 270,176, forward strand.
GATGGCGATGTCGTAGGCGCCGGCGATGACCCCCTGGGCGGCAAAGTGGATGGCCTGCTGTGACGACCCGCACTGGCGGTCGATCGTGGTGGCGGGGACGGACTCGGGCCAGCCGGCCGCCAGCACGGCGTTGCGCCCGATGTTCAGCGACTGCTCGGAGACCTGCATGACGCAGCCCATGATCACGTCGTCCACGAGGGCCGGGTCCAGCTTGTTGCGCTCGGCCAGCGCCTTGAGGGTCTCCGAGGCGAGATCCACGGCGTGCCAGTTGCGGAGCTTCCCGTTGCGCTTTCCTCCCGGCGTCCGGACGGCGTCGACGATCACGGCGGTGGTCATGGTGTCTCCTCCCAATCCGGCCATGGCGGTTGGCGCCACACCGGTTCAGATCGGAGAACATTCTACCCGGCACCACCTGGCGGCCGGTCTGGGCTCAGCCACGGGGGTCCTCTCGGCACCACCCGGCACCACCCGGCGCCACCCGGGGCGCCCGGTAGGGTCTGCCTCCGATGAGCCGCACGGGCAAGGACATGGACCGCTGGCTGGGCGACGGGGGGATGCCGATCATCGAGCTGGTGGGGGGTGCCTTCACGGCCTACGGGGTCGATGGCGAGGACCTGGGCTGGGTCGCCGGGACCTTCACCCCCACCGAGGTCGCGTGTAACCCCCACGGGATCACCCAGGCCGGCGTCCACTCCCTCGTGCTCGATGCGTGCATGAACTTCGCCATCAACGCCGCCCTCCCGGGGAAGGCCCGCACCCGGGGAACGCTCGAGATGAAGACGGAGTGCATGCGCCCGGCCATGAGAGGCGACACGTTCACCCTGCGGGGCGAGGTGGCGCGGATGGCCAAGCAGGTGGCCTACGGCGAGGCGACGGTGCGCGCGGCCGACGGCGTGTTGGTCAGCCGGGCGACGGGGACCTTTCTCCTGCATCGACCCGACCCCGCCGCCTGACCCGTACCGCGTGCCTGACCCCGGCCCGGGCGTCTGTCGCGTCTGCCGGGGCCCCGCGCCGGGCGGCCGGTCCGTCTGCTTCGTCTGCCGGCTGGTGGCCCGCCGGCTGGGCCGCCCGCTCGCGCCGGTGCTGCCGGCCCGCCTCTGCCCGTTGCCGGGCCCGCTCTACACCGTGTTGCTCGGCTACAAGGAGTCACCGGTGGCCGAGGCCCGGCTGCGCTTTGCCGGAATCGTCCGCGCGCTGATCACCGGCTTCCTGCTCGGCCGGGCCGACCCGCTCGAGGCGCTGCTCGGCGGCCCGATCGATCTGGTGACCGTGGTCCCCTCGACCCGGCGGCCGGGCCCGTCCCCCCTCGGCCGTATCACCGGTCTCGGTGCCGAAACCGCCTCGGCACTCCCGGCGGCGCGCTGGGCGCCGGACCTCCTGTGCCGCGCCGCTCTTCGCGGGGGGCCGCCGCCTGTCGCGCACCTGCGGCCCGATCCGGCGGCCTTCGTCGTGCCGCCGGCCCACCGCGACGCCGTGCGCGGGACGCGGGTCCTCGTGCTGGACGACACGTACGTCAGCGGAGCGCGGTCCCAGAGTGCCGCCGCCGCGCTGCACTCGGCCGGGGCCCGCACGGTGATCGGCCCCCTCGGGCGCGTGCTGCGGCCCGATCGCGTGGCACGCCATGCCGAGTTTCTCGACCGGCACACCGCCTGAGGCCGCAGGCGGCAGCGGGGCCTCGACCCTCCGTGGCGGGCCGCGACGAGGCGAGCTCAGGCCGGGGCGGGCACGGTGTAACGGACCGCCGTCAATTCCTCCGACGCCTCCCAGAGCGCCGCCGCCGCCCCGAGATCCCGTGCCCGGCGGGAGGGCCGTGCCACCCGGGGCGGGCCGAAGAGCCCGAACATGTGGGCCGGGCCGATGTACTGGCCCGTGTGCACCGACGACGACGTGGCGGCGCACAGGACGGGGAGGGCACCGCTCGCCGCAGACTGCCCCAGCACGGCCCCGGCTGCCCGCCCGAGCTTGCGCCGGACGCGGCTGTTCCCGAGCGCGGCACCGCTCCCGGCCAGGTTGCTCCGTGTCCAGCCCGGGTGCGCGGCGACAGCGAGCGTCGGCAACCCGGCCGCCCGGAGCCGGCGGCTCAGCTCGGCGGTGAAGAGGAGGTTGGCGAGCTTGGACGTGCCGTAGGCGACCCACGTGCTGTGGAACCCCGCGCCGGCGACGTCTTCCGGTCGGAGGTGGCCCATCCGGTGCATGTGCGAGCTGACCGTGACGATCCGCGAGCGCTGGGTCGTGACGATCCGGTCGAGCAACAACCCCGTCAGCGCGAAGTGCCCGAGGTGGTTCGTGGCCATCTGCAGCTCGAAGCCGTCCGGCGTCTGCCGGTACGGAGTGCCCATCACCCCGGCGTTGTTCACCAGGAGGTCGAGCCGCGCGTGGTCGCTGCGCACCTCATCGGCCGCCCGGCGCACCGAGACGAGATCGGCCAGATCGAGGTGGAGGAGCTCGAGTGAGGAGCGCGCGAGCTCGCTCTCCATCTTGTCCCGGGCCTGCCGGGCCTTCTCGTCGTCTCGGCAGGCCAGGATCACGTGCGCCCCGTGCCCGGCCAGCGCCAGTGCTGTCTCGTAGCCGATACCGCTGTTCGCGCCGGTCACCAGCGCCACCCGGCCTGTGAGATCGCCGATGTCGGCGGCACTCCAGGTGTCGGCCCGCGTGACCTCGCTGCCCGGGATGGCCCTCACGTGTCGCCCCACCGCCCTGCGTCGCGCTCCCGGTCGCTCAGGACGCGTCGAGGCGTGCCACCTGGTCCGGTGTCAGCACGATGTCGGCTGCCGCGGCCGACGCGATGGCGGTCTCCGGGCGGCTGCTGCCGGGGATGGGGATCACCCGTGAGCCCTTGGCCAGCATCCACGCCAGCGTCACCTGCTGCGGACTGGCGCCGACCTCGGCCGCCACCTCGGCGAAGGCGGGGAAGGTCGTCTCGATCCGGTCGGAGCGGCCGATGCCACCCATCGGGCTCCACGGGATGAAGACGATGCCCAGCTTCTCGCAGTGCTCGAGCTCGCCCTCCGACGAGCGGAAGCGGGGGGAGAATTCGTTCTGGACGCTGACCAGGCGGCCGCTGAGGACCTTCTGGGCCTCGTCGATCTGGGCCACGGTGGCGTTGGAGACACCCGCCATCAGGATCTTGCCCTCGTCGAGCAGGTCGGCCAGCGCGCCCACGGACTCGGCCCACGGGACCGACGGATCAGGGCGGTGGTACTGGTACAGCCCGATGGCGTCGACGCCGAGCGCCTTGAGGGAGGCTTCGCAGGCTTCCTTGACGTAGGCAGGGTCACCATGCACGGTCCAGCTGCCGTCGCCGGGCCGCCGGTGCCCACCCTTGGTGGCGACCAGCACGTCGTCGGTCGGGCCGCCGTACGCCGCCAGGGCCTCCGCGACGAGCTCCTCGCCGTGACCGTGCTCGCGCACCCCGAGCGAATAGGCGTCTGCGGTGTCGATGATGGTGACGCCGGCGTCGAGCGATGCGTGGATGGTGGCGATCGCCTGGCGGCGGTCCGGCCGTCCTTCGATGGACAGTGGCATTTCGCCCAGGCCGATGGCCGAGACGGTCCGGTTGCCGATGGGGCGTTGCTTCATGAGGTCCTCCTCGTGTGGTGCGGCCGGGCACCAGCCGGGGTTGCCGCCGCTGGCCCCCGTTTACTACCCGACCACGTGGAACGCAATCCGATAGAGGGTCTCGATGCCGTCGATCTCTGTGGGCCGATCCGACGCCGGAGCCGATCGGCATCCCGTGGGCCGAAGCTGCTTCGCGTCACCCAGAGCCGACCGGCGCACCGACCGCGCCACACCCGCCGGTCCGACCCCAACGGCATCAGCGGGTGAGGCGCCACCACACCCCCGGGCCCGAGAGCGCGCCGGTTGTCCGCAGCGCCACGTGCGTCGAGGAGTGCCCGACCCCCGCCTGCAGGGTCCCGATGGTGGTTCCCGCCGGGATGGCGCCATCGAGCGCTTCGTGACGCGCGGTCAGTGTCGCGACGAGGCCGGGCCACCCGATCACGCTGACCGGTTGTGCAACGGTCACGGGCGCCGTGGAGCCCCAGGCGGTCCCGACGCCAGCGACCTCTTGGCCGGGAGCGAAGAGCGTGAAGGCGTGCAGGGCGCCGAAGACGCTCTTGACCAACGCGTCGCCGGCATCGACCGCAGCGGTGTTGGGCCCGAGCGCGCCCCCGGGCTGGCCCAGGACGGCACCGACCACCGTCACGTCCTTCCCGCCGACGCTCTGCTGGGCCGCGAAGAGGTAACAGCCCTGTGCACTCGAATCGGATCCCGACTTGATGCCGACGATCCCGTCCTGCCCGAGGTCGAAGTTGAGATTGAAGACGACGGTGGTCCCGGGCACGCTTGCTTGGCCGAGGGAGACGATCTGGCGGAGCACCGGGATCGACAACGACGCCTCGCCCAGCCGGACGAGGTCTTGCGCCGTGCTCGTGGTAGCCGGGTCCACGCCCGTCGGATCGGTGATGTGGGTCGACATGAGGCCGAGCGCGGTCGCAGCGGCATTCATCTTCGTCACGAAGGCACTCGTGCTCCCGGCGTCCCAGTCGGCGAGCACCGTCGCCATGTCGGCTCCGGAGTCGATCAAGAGCCCTTCGAGGGCTTGGAGCTCCGTCAGCGATTCGCCGGCTGTGATCGGGACCTCGGACTCCTGACTTGCTTGCCCGGCTTGAAAGGCCGAGAGCGCGTCGGCCGTGACCGGGATGTTCGGCCCGTCGGCGCCGGGTGCCAGGTGATGGTCCTGCAGCACCACGTAGGCCGCCAGGACCTCGGCCACTCCAGCGATCGGCACGGCTTGCGATCCACGTACCTGGCCCACGGGTCCCACGCCCTCGACGTCCGCCGCGGCCTCTCCGGTGCTGGGCCAGGCGAAGGACGGCGCGGCCCCCGGGAGGCGGACCGGCTGTACGTCGAGAGTGGCCCGGGGCAGCGGCCGGACCCACTGCGCGATGGCACCGGCACACAGCGCCGCCACGACGAGGCCGATGCTCCAGGTCACGACGCGCCGCCGCCGCCGCTGCCTGCGCAGCCCGGCGGTGATCTCCAGCTCCTCCTCGCTCGGGGGCGGGAGCTGACGGCCTATTGCGGCCAGGCGTTCCTCGTTCTCACGAGGCAGCACCCGCTTGCGGGCGTGGGCGGGACCTTTGCGTCCGCCGCTGTCGCCGCTGCTCATAGGGGTCACGCTACGGCCGCGGACGGGGCCGGCGCGGGCAGGTCCTCCGAGGCCCCCGTGTCGACGCGCTGGTCGGGGCCGGGCACGGCCGGCTGCCGAGCCGGCCACAGAGGGGTTTCAGCGCGGGCGACGCCGACCAGCGAGGCGAGGCGAGGCGAGGGCGGTTACTCCCACGGTGACGTCGATGCCGCGGGCGGAGATGGACGACCGGCACGACCGGGATGCGCCGGCCCAGACGGAGGAGCTGTCTTCTTGGTGGGGCTCGCTGGAATCGAACCAGCGACCTCAGCATTATCAGGAAGGTCTGGCGAATCCCGCCCCGCCTCGATGTATCCCGTGCGGTGCCGATTTCGCTGGTCATCCGCCACGCGCGATTGGGTGGGTGAGACGGAGTGGGACGCCCTGGGACGCACCGGGACCCAATTGTGGGGATGGAGTTGGGATGGAGAATCAGATGGATTCTTGCGGAACGCCGTAATCGGACTTGCCACTTTGGCCGCGCAGGGGTTTGGACGACCAGTTATCTGGGTGCGCGTTGCACGAAGTGGGTCCGATCGGCTGATGCACGCCGTGGCACGAGCCCCCTTGGGGATACATGAAACTCGATCAATCCGCAGGGCCGGCAACCAGTCCACCATTCGTGGGAGCTTCCAGGCCCCTGCCAGTTTTGGCGTCAGGCCGGTGATGTGGGGGGAGCCTCTATACCGATGAAGGCGGTCATTTCGGCTACGCCTTGATCGAACATTGCGTCCAGGTCATCGACGACATCGACGAAGCGGCCGAAGAGCTCGAAGCTGACCGTGCCGAAGAGCTGAGTCCAGGCGACAACGACCCGGACGATCACGTCGTGCGGCACTCCGAAGAGCCCTCTCCTTTCGACATGAGTTGCTTCAGTTTCCGCTGCCTTCGACAGAACAGGTGTTCTGTCCGGGACGAAGGGAGCGTGGATCGCCCCGGCCGCGGCCGCCTCGCGAATCACTGCGACGAGAGCCTGGGTGACCCGACTGGCCGGAAGGTTCGTGTTGTCCGGAGCGCGATAGCCCGGCACCGGCGACCCGTAGATCAGCGCGTACTCGTGCGGCTGCTCGAGTGCCCAGGCGCGCACCCCGTGGCAGCAGGCGCGCCATCGCCCGGCGAAGTCGTTCCGCGCGCACTCGGCTTCAGCAGCCTCGACGGCGTCTCCAATGGCGTCATAGGCCTCGACAATGAGTGCGGTCAGGAGTTCGTCCCGGGACTTGAAGTATCGGTACATGGCCGACGAGGCCATGCCCAGCTCTCTGGCCACGGCGCGCAACGACAGGGCACCCGCCCCGGTTTCGGCCAGTTGGCGGCGGGCCTCCGTCACGATGTCGGCTCTCACTGCCTCCCGGACCCGTTGGCGGGCGTTGGAGACGGTTCCTGTCTTCGCGGGCTCCATCTCTTGAGTATGGCACGAATGTGAGCGGTAGCAACAAAAACAGAGCACTGCTCTTGACTTGCGGCATCGCCTATGTAACCATCGCTCTCATAACAAGAGCACCGCTCACAAAGCGGACCGAACCTGGAGGCGAGCATGGGCAGAGGCAATGCGTTCGAGATCTGGGGCCGAGTTGTCCACCACCACCGCCGACTCGTCCTGGCGGTTGCGGCGATCAGCGTCCTGTTCGGGCTGGCCTGGGGGACCGGCGTGTTCCATGACCTCCAGACGGCCGGGGGTTTCAGCGCCCCAAACAGCCAAAGCGAGAACGAGGGCGACATGGCCACGAGCACCTTCGGCCGTGACGCCGGAGACGTGGTCGTTCTCTACTCCAGCCCCGTCCAGAGGGTCGGGTCCCCTCAATTCGAGAGCGCGGTGACCCGCACGATCGACCGCCTGTCCCGAGAAGACGTCCAGTCGGCCGCGACCTATTGGTCAACCGGTTCGCAGCGCTTTGTGAGCGCCGACGGGCATGAGACATATGTCGTGCTCGAAATGAGAGGAAATGGCGATGCCGCTCGTCAGGCCAGCTACGACGCGATCAAGGCCCGGCTCGCTGCCCCCGGCCTCCACAGCGAGGTGGGCGGGTTGGTTCCGACCGACGAGACGATCAATAACCAAACGACAAAGGACATCGGCCGGGCCGAGAGTCTGTCGTTTCCGATCTTGTTGGTGTTGTTGCTCCTCATCTTCGGGAGCTTGACCGCTGCCGGGCTTCCCCTCGTCATCGGTGCCATCGGAATACTCGGCTCCTTCACAGTTCTCCGGATGTTGACCCTCTTCACGTCGGTCTCGATCTTTTCCGCCAACATCACGACGATCCTGGGCCTTGGGTTGGCGATCGACTACGGCCTGTTCATGGTGAGCCGATTCCGGGAGGAGTTGCGGCATCAGGACTCGGTTGAGGAGGCGGTGGCACACACGGTGGCCACAGCGGGGCGAACAGTTGTCTTCTCCGGGGTTACGGTGGCGATCGCCCTCGCCAGCCTCATGTTGTTCCCTGAGACGTTCTTGCGGTCCATGGGCTACGGCGGCGTCCTCACGGTTTTGGTCGACATGGCGGCAGCCTTGACCGTCCTGCCCGCCCTTCTCTCCGTGCTCGGTCCGAAAGTGAACTCTCTGCGAATCCGGTCTTCGATCAAGAAGACTCCAGTGCCCGCTGAGAGTGGCGGCTGGTACCGACTTGCCCACCGGGTCATGCGTAAGCCGGCCGTGTACACCGCCGTGATCGTCGTCGTGCTCCTGGCCCTCGGCTCGCCATTTCTCCGGATCGCCTGGGGCGGAACCGACGCCACCGTGCTGCCTTCGAACGCCGCTCCACGAATCGTGACAGAGGCGCTGAGCAGTCAGTTCCCGAACAATCCCACGGCCCCGATCGAGGTTCTTGTCCACTTCGACGGCCCCATTGCGGCATCGGCGAACCGTGCGTCCGCCCTCTCGGCTTATGCCAACCGGCTGGGCCACGTGGGCGGCGTCACCAGCTCGCATGTCACCGGCGTCGCGGGCGGCACAGCGCGGGTGGACCTGGGCTACGCGCCCGGGCCGAACTCGCCCCTGGCTGAGTCCATCGTCAGTCACGTGCGGGAGGTTCCGGCACCGGCGGACACCAGGGTGGTCGTCGGTGGTCAGACGGCCGAGTTGGCGGACACGTTGGCCAGCCTCTCGGCCACGCTGCCGTGGATGATCCTGGTGATCGTGCTCACTACCTTTGTGATGCTTTTTCTGGCTTTTGGCTCGGTGATCCTTCCGCTCAAGGCGATCATCATGAACCTGCTGTCGCTCACCGTCATGTACGGGATCCTGGTGTGGGTCTTCCAGGAGGGCCACCTCTCCGGTCTCCTCCACTTCACGCCCAGCGGCACGATCAATCCGACCACGCCCATCCTCATGTTCGCCATCATGTTCGGGCTGTCGATGGACTACGAGGTCTTCCTGCTGTCTCGGATTCGTGAGCACTACGTTGCAACGGGCGACAACACGGAAGCAATCGCCGTCGGGCTGCAGCGCACGGGTGGCATCATCACGAGCGCTGCGCTGCTGCTTATGATCGTGGTTGGTCCTTTCGCCTTGTCCGGCGTCACTTTCACCAAGATGATGGGTGTCGGCATGCTGGCCGCGCTGATCGTCGACGCCACCGTGATCCGCGTTCTGCTCGTCCCGGCGACGATGAAGCTGTTGGGCGACGTCAACTGGTGGGCTCCCGCACCGTTGCGCCGGTTCTCCGAGCGATTTGGGATGGACGAGAGGGACGATTCTTCGTCCCCCGACCTGCCCAGCCGTCCTCTGCTCCCCCAGCCCGTTGCCGCGTAGTTCGACGCCAACAGTCGGTCCGCCGGTGCGTGTTCAGTGTCGAATGGGGCACGCACCCGCCCCGTTGTCCGCAAGCGCCTGCCCCGGTACGAACGCGGCGTACGTCAATGCGAATTGCATTGGGCCCTCAACTAGCCCGGCACCTCTCACTGTTCTACCAGGACGTTTTCCGAGAGGGCGAGCGACGGAATCGAATCCGCGTTCTCAGCTTGGGAAGCCCGCAGCTGGGTGGGCTGCGACCTGCAACGTAATCGAAAGGTCCAGCTGAACGGCAATCGCACCTACTCGCTGCTCATCGCTGACACTTCCATTTTGGTCTTGCTTGGGGGCACGAAATGGTTCGATTGGGCAAGCGGCACGCTGGGGCACGAGGCGATGAGCGCTCTCCGTCATGCACGCTGAGAGCGGATTGGTGGCCGTCGGAGCTCGGATTCCGGAAGGAGCGAGTCAGCAGCTACGGATGGTCAGCGGAAAGCGGTGTAGCGACCAGCTCGACAGCAAGTTCAGGCGCTCGACCGAGATCACGCCTCCCCTGAAACCAAAAGGGCCCTGTATCGAAACCGCCACCCACGCTGGGATCTTCCGAGCCACCATCGGTGCTCCACAGAGGGACAGGGCTCTTTGTGTCGGACCCGGGCGATCCGTTGATGCAGAGTCGGACCATCAACGAGCAATGGGATTTGCTGGTGGGGCTAGCTGGAATCGAACCAGCGACCTCAGCATTATCAGTGCTGCGCTCTAACCGACTGAGCTATAGCCCCCGATGTCCTGCCCGGAGGACGTTTGAGGATACACCACGCGTTCTCCCGCCCGTCTCCTTGGGAGCCGTGGTCGCGGTCGACGCGGTCGCCGAAGGCGTTGCCGGAAGTGGCTCGCCTGAGACCGACCAGGGGACAGCGGACCTATGTCCTCCCCACGTGGCGGTAGATGTAGAGACCGTCGGACTTGGCGGCCAGCGTGTAGTTCGATCGGATGTACGCCTTCACCGCCGGGTCCATGTCCGGGTAGCTCGAGAGGGGGCCGAAGAGAACGAGCCCGTCCGTGTGGCGGAGCCAGTCGGCCCAGTCCGCTTGCACCTCCGGGCTCCTGGCGTCGGCGGCCACGTCCGCGTAGCCGCCGCCGTCGGTGAGCTCTGTCCCGTAGGGATCGACAACCCTGGGGCAGTTCGATTCAAAGAGGTTGTAACGATTCGTCAGGATCACCGGCCCGTAGTCCGGAACGAACACGCACGAGTGGGGCGAGAAGATGCGGTCCAGCGCAGCGTCGGGCGGAGACAGCCTCGTTTCGTTCACGACGTTCTTCACCGAGTGCCCGATGAAGAGGACAATGACCACCGCAATCACGACAGGCACGACGGTGCGCCCGAGTGGCACGAGCCGCACGGCGGTGGCGCTGAACACCAGCGCCATGAAGGGTGCGAGGAAGCCTCCGTAGTGTGCGTCGAATTCCGGCGAGACGAGGAACGACAGGCCGACGATCACGGCACATGCCATCGCGGCGACGTCGAGGTTGGTGACCCACCCGTCCGGTGCAGACCGTCTGGCCAGCACCAACGAGCCGACGACGCAGACGCCGAGGATCGCCCAGACCGCCAGGGACGGCCCGACATGTCCGGTCACGCCGAGGAGGGTTCCGAGCCGCTTGAGCGGGTTCTGGTCGATGTGGGCCCGGGTGGCCTGGACCACGACGACTTCATGCCAGAAGGCGGACGGGGCCAGGACGAAGAAGGGCAGGCAGATGATCCCGAAGGCGACGACCCCGCCGGCAACGAACCGTGCGAGACACCGTCGGCCCTGCTTGTACGCGAAGCAGAGGAGGACGACGAACGGGAAGATGCCCCAGAGCTTGATGGAGGAGCACACCCCCAGAAGCACGCCGGCACCGAGCCAGCGGGCGGACGAGGCGGTCGCCGTCTCGAGGTCGTCGAACACCACGAGGAAGGCCAGCAGCGTGGTGAGGACGAGGATCGGCTCGAGGAGGATCGTGTGGTCGGCGATGAGTGAGTCCTCGTAGAAGGCAAGGACCGCGAGGCCGGTGAGCACGCCGGCCCAGTGCCGGCGCCGGATCAGCCGGCCCAGGAGGGCCACGTTGGCAACCGCGACGAGCACTATGAAGATCCGGGCGACCTCGAAGCCGACGCGCTCGCTCGTCACGCGGGCGAGAAGGCCGAAGGGAGCCATGAGAAGCGCAATGCCCGGTGGCTGGATGTCGATGTACGAGTGGTAGGGGAGGACGCCGTGGGCCATCAGCAGGCCCTCGCCGTAGTACACGCCATCGTCGACCTCGGTCAGCCCACTGAAGAATCCCTTGTGGATCCCCTGGTACACCAAGAGGATGCCGAGGACCAGTCCCGTGGCAACCACCAAGACCAGCGCGGGCATCGGCCACCCCTCAGCGGTGCCCTCGCCGCTGTGGCCCGGTTGCTGCGGCTGGGCATTCGCATGGTCGAACTGTGTCTGCATGCATCCCCAGTCCTGAAGATGGGCGATTACGTGCGGACCATTTCCCTACCCGCCAAGGCCGTCACGCTGCCGGAACGATAGTCCGTCCGGAACTTCTGAGACGCAGGCCCGACGACCCGGATCTGTCCACGCCGGCGACCGCGCTCACCCGTTGGTCAGTGTCGAGGCGATCAGGGACGCCAGCGCATCGGACCCCGGGCCGTCGATCGCGAGGTGGGTGCCATCCGCTCCGAACCACTGCGGATTTTGCGCCGCCAGGGTCGCCCAGTCCGCCACGACGACGTTGGGGTACCGCGTGGCGCCGTTGGCCAGCACGGCGTTGTTCGGGTCCTGCCAGGGGCGGTCGACGTGCACGTTGACGAACACGACCCGGGACGCTCCGCCCAGGATCGCCATCATGTCGTCGAAGTCGGCGTCGGTGATGGGCCCGTTGGTGCCCAGGGCCACAATGACGTCCCCGCCCAGCTGCCCCTCGGCCTTGAGTGTCTGCAGGATCGATTCGCCGTCGGACCACTGTCGGCTGACAGCGGCGTCCACGTTGATGCCCGGGATCGATGTCTTCAGAGGATCCTGGTAGTCGAGCATGACGGAGTCGCCGACGGCGGTCACCTGCCCGGCGTTGAATCCGGGACCAGGGGGACGGGTCGTGGTCGTCGTCGGAGCCGTGGACGTCGTGGGGGCGCTGGCCTTGTGATGGCCCGATGCCGCGAGGTGATGTGAAGAGGACGTGGACGTGGCAGAGGTCTCCAGCACAAGGAAGGCGGCGCCGGCGGCCAGCAACGCCAGCACAGCCAGGGCCAGCGCGATGACCTTGTTGGAGGGGCGGCGACGTGTCTTGGTGGTCGTGTGGCGGGCCATGGTGCACAGTTTCGTCGGTCCGACGGGAGCGCATCCGTCGCGCCCCTTTCTACCGGGGCAGTACGGCGTCCTCCGGCCACAGGCGTACCCCGATGGACTGGCTGGCGGTCGCCAGGAGGTCTCCCTCCTCGGACCACAGAAAAGCGACCCCCTGGGCGTAGCCGCCGATGAGCGCGTGCATCCGGATGTCGCACAGCACCCACTCGGTCTGCTTCAACTGGACCATGCGCAGCGTGTTGTCGAGGCTCCGTCCCATGGCCCGGCGCCCGAGGGGCTGTGAGACCGCCCCCGAGACGTAGTCGCCGATGATGGCCAGCGTGGCGGCGGACGGTGTCAGGTGGCCCGGGACCCTCGCCCACAACGCGGAGTCCGGGCTCCCTGGCGTTCCGTCCATCTCTTCGAACGTACGCCCGCGGGCCGCCCGGACCTCGACGCTGTCCATGATGGTGTTGCGGAACATTTCGGGCAGGTAGCGAGGCGGGCACTTGTCCGGCGGTGGCACGTCGGGGGGCTGGACCCAGACGCCACCGACCGCCAGCTCGTCCTCGCCGAGCGCGGCGTTCACGGTGAGGATCTCGCGGCCGTCGACGTTGCCGACAGCCCGGCCCTGCGTCACGTGCCCGCCGACGGCGGCGAGCGTCACGTCCCAGACGAGCTCGGCGTCTGTGAGGGCGTACGAGAGATAGTGCCCGGTTGCCCACACGGTCGGTCGCCCGGACGCCGCCTCGAGCGCGACCAAGGCGGCCCCCAGCGCGCACCCGCCGAAGAGGAAGTTGCCCGGCGTCGTGAGTTGCGGCGTCACGTGCATATGCCAGTGCAGATCGTCGCCAACGGGTTCCATCCCGAGGAAAGTCCGTGCGTCCACGATGGCGCACCCTACCGGCAGCGGTGTCAGCCCTCTGTCCGGTCCGGTGACCGGTCCGGCTCCAGCCGGCCAGCCGGCCCAGCCTACGATGGTGGCCCGACGAGCAGCGGAGGAGTGCGGTCCGCCTCGATTGCTCCGGGGGTGTAGCTCAGCTGGTAGAGCGGCGGCTTTGCAAGCCGTAGGCCGAGGGTTCGAGTCCCTTCACCTCCACTTTGATCTTCGCCTACAGGGCGCCGTCGGCCGACAGGCTGGCGATGTCGTCCCACGAGTACCCGGCCTGCAGGAGCACCTCTTCGGTGTGCTCGCCGAGTTCGGGCGGTCGGGGGCGGGCGTCAGGAAGCTGTTGGGAGAACCGGACGGGAGCTCGGACCAGTTCCGTGAACCCCCCTGGCGTGTCGGGATCCTCGACGCCGGCGATGTAGCCGTTGGCCCGCACGCCGGCATCTGCCGCCACATCGGCGTGGTCCCGTACCGGGGCGAATCGGAGGCCGGCGGCTCCCAGCAGCGCGCACCATTCCGCCGTCGGCTTGGAGGCGAACACCTCGTCGAGAATCGGCCACAGCTCGTCCTTCGTGTCCTCGAAATAGAGGAGCGAAGGGAACCGCTCGATCAGATCGGGACGGCCGATCGTCGTGTAGAAGACGTCGCGGGCGGGTCCTGCCACGCCGACGATGCCGATCCATCCGTCCGCGGTCGGGAAGATGCCGTAGATGCCCGGGATCATGGGATGGCTCCGGCCGCTCGGGCCCGAGATCTCCCCCGTGAGGAGGTATTTGGTGTACTCCCCGGCCTGGGCCCAGAGCTGGCCGCCCAGCAAGGAGGTTTCCACCAGCTGCCCGCGACCCGTGCGTTCCCGCGCGTAGAGCGCCGCCAGGATGCCCGACAGGAGGTTCTGGCCGGCGATGTGATCGGCGATCGTGGCGCCGACCGCACTGGGGTCGGCGCCCTTGCCGCCTGTGGTGCTGATCAGCCCGCCAGCCGCCTGGGCACTGAGGTCAGCGCCCTCGCGCGCTGCATCGGGGCCCTCCGGGCCGAAGGATGACCCCATGGCGTAAATGATCCGTTCGTTGCGCCTGGCCGCGTCGGCGTAGCCCAGACCCCACTCCTCCAGGGTTCCCGGCTTGAAGTTGGTGATGACGACGTCGGCGCCCTCGACCAGGCGGAGGAAGACGTCCCGTCCCTTGGGCACGCGGAGATCGATCGTCATGCTCCGCTTCCCTCTGTTGTAGGCGATGAAGAAGGCGGCCCTCTTGTCGTGGCGGGAGATGGGGAGCCAACGGCTCTGGTCGCCGAATCCGGGGAGCTCGATCTTGATGACGTCCGCACCCCACTCCTGCATCGTCAACGCGGCCTGGGGTCCCTGGACGAGCAGCCCCGCCTCAAGGACGCGGACGCCTTCGAGAGGCCCCATGCTCAGCGCCACTGCGCGCAGCGGGTCAGGGAGGCCATCCGCCTACCCTGGGCGACCGACGGCGGTGCGGTCAAGCGGAACCGAGGCGCCTTGCGGTGTCGGGGGTCAGCGCCAGCCGACGCGCCGCAACACGTGATCGCGGCAGCGGCCGGTCCTGCCGGCCTCGAACGCGCACTCGGGCTCGGCCAGGCACTCGCATCCGATGGCCTGGCCGTGGCAGGCGGGGCAACGTTCCATGCAGCAGCCCGGATGGTGGATGCCACCCAGGGGGGTGCCGCAGTCACGGCAGTCCTCCGGCTCGTACCGGTGCCGGGGCCGGGGCTCCTGGCCCCACGGGATGGGAGCGTAGGTCCTGCCGCCGATGACGATCGGGTCGGTCAGGCAACTGATCCCCTCCAACATCTCGCCACCACAGTGCGAACAAATGGCCATGTCTCTCCTTTGTTCAACCCTGGTGCCGATCATCTCAGGCCCGTGTGACACGGGCGCGGATGTGACGGAGCCCGTGCGCCTGCCCTGCCCTAATGTGCGGCCATGACGACTGAGAAGAGCGCAGGAGCGGCCGTGGGACGGGCCGGGTTGTTGTCGGGCAAGGTGTGCGTGGTCTCGGGCGTGGGCCCGGGGTTGGGCCGGCAGGCGGCGAGGGCACTCGCCGAGCACGGTGCGAACCTGGTCCTGGCGGCGCGACGTCAGTCGACCCTCGACGAGGTCTTGGCCGAGGTGTCGGTACTCGGGACGCGGGCCATCGCCGTGCCGACCGATATCACCGACCCCGAGGCATGCGCGACGTTGATGGCGGCCGGGACGGAGGAGTTTGGCGGCATCGATGTGCTGGTGAACAACGCATTTCGCTTCGATGCCTTCCAGTCCTTCGAGGATGTCGACCTCGCGCAGTGGCGCAAGATCATGGAGACCAATCTCTTCGGCTCACTGCAGATGACGAGGGCTGCGTTGCCCGCCATGCGGGCACGTGGTGGCGGTTCGGTGGTGATGGTGGCCTCCATGGTGACGCGGCAGCCCCAACCGGCGCAGGGGGGCTACGCCATCTCGAAGGGGGCCCTGCTGACCGCGACCAGGGTGCTCGCCTACGAGTTGGGCCCCTCCAAGATTCGGGTCAATGCCGTGGTGCCCGGCTGGATGGCGGGACCGTCGGTGGACATCTACGTCGAGATGACGTCGACCGGCCGCGGCGTCGCTCCTCAGGTCGTGGTGGACGAGCTGAACGCGCGGGTTCCACTGGGGCGGATACCGAGCGACGGGGACGTCGCCGGATCGATCGTCTACCTCGCCTCGGATCTGTCCTCCGCCATGACCGGCCAGGCACTCGACACCAATGGGGGCGAGATCTTCGCCTGAGGCGTCGCGCAACCGGGCACTGGGGATCCTCGCCTCAGGGGCCTTCGCCCCCGCTGGCGGTGCAGGAGCGAGGATCCCACGGCTGTAGCGCATCGACCGAAGGTGTCGGAGCCTGGAACGCACCGGAGTTCCCGGTGTTGCCGCTGTTGCCCGAGGTCGTGCTCGTGGAGCTCTGCGAGCTTGCGCCGCCGCCGCCGCCAGCGCCGCCGCCGCCGCCGCCGCCGGCCGTCGTGGTGGTGGCACCCGGCGGCGCGTTGACCGAGAAATCGGTGCCCGTGACGACGGTGACCTGGGAACCCGCCTGCACCTGCGTCGGGTCCATGGCCATGATCACCGCCCCCGAGAGCGAGTTGGCCACTTCCTGTGCCGCCGCCAGATCGGCGGACGTCTTGGACGCGTAGTAGACGACCGTCTCCGCCTCCTGGCCCACGGGAGGGCTGTCGCCGATCGTCCCGATGTGAAAGCCGAGGGCCTGCAGGCTCTGGGACGTCGTGGTCGCCTGGTCGTAGGCGCCCGTTCCGTTCATGACCGATACCGTCACGCTCGACGGCGCCGGCAGGGCCCCACCGGAATAGGTGTCCTCGCCACTGGACTTGAGGCCGAGGAATTGGTCGACCGTGCTGCGGTCTTGCGGTTCGGCGGGGAACTCGATGTCACCGTAGCTCCCGCCCTTGTAGACGTAATTGCCGAACTGGTCCACGGAGACGGGGACGGTGAGCTGTGGTGCGGTGCCCACGTTGACCCCGTGGTACCCGAGGACGAGGCTGATCATGTCGGAGGCCGAGAAGCCGGAGTCCACGGTGAGTTGCCCGACCACGCCCGAGACGAGCTGCTGATCGGTGAGCGGGTTGCCGAGGCCCTTGGCCTGGACGGCCGAGGCCAGGACGCGCAGGAACTCGTGGTCCCGCCGGATGCGCGCGATGTCGCTCTGGGCCTCCTGGGGCCAGTCCGCGTGGTTGTTGGTGGTCACCCCGGGGCCCTTGTACTGCACATGCCGGGCGCGCACGACCTGGAGCGCCTCGATGCCGTTCAAGGGGAGGCAGCCGGTCTGCAGGACGTTCAGGCCCGAGTACGAGTCGTAGACCGATTCGGGGAAGTACATCTTGATGCCACCGAGGGCCTGGACCACATTGACGAAGCTCTCGAAGTTCAACTCGACGAAATGCTGGATCGGGATCCCGAAGTCCTCCTCGATTGCGGCGATCAACTGGTCCGGGCCCTGGTACAGCGCAGCATCGATTTTGTTCGCGCCGTCGGACCGGGCATTCGGCACGAAGAGGTCGCGGGGAATCGACAGGATCGACAGCGAGTGGTTCGCCGGGTTCAGGTGCAGGATCATCACGACGTCGCTGTTGACCCCGTTCACACCTTGGGAGCACAGCCCGTACGCCGCGTACTGGACCTTCAGCGCGCACCGGTCGGTCGAGCCGATCATGAGGATGTTCTCCGTGCCGGCGTCGTCACCCTTCACCGGTGCCGACGTCAGGCTGGGCAGGTCGATGTGGTGGATCTCGTGGTTGAGGTACCAGCCGTATCCCGCCGCCGCGCCGGCCACCAGCACGAGGACCAACGCGACGGTTCCCCCGACCCAGGCCAACGTCCGCTTCCGGGACCGTGTCTTCGTGGCGGCATGCGCCGGTCCCTGGCGCCCGCCGTCCGGCTGTCCCCGCCGCCCCCTCCGTCGCCCGGCGTTGGCCTGGTCGATCTGGCGCCCGAGCTCGTGCAGGCCCTTCTCGACCGGGTTCTCGGGAGCATGGTCCACGGGTCCGGAGGGCGCATCAGGAGCCACCGCTCCCCCGTCTATCTGCTGTCCGAGTTGTTCGAGACGCCGATGGACGGGATCGTTCTCGGGATTGGGAGGACTCATCGCGCAGTGTTCATGTCGAAGACGTGCGATCGGACGCTCCGGTCGCCGCCCGTGCCCCCGAGATGGCTCCGGCCAGGGCTTCCGGAACGCGACGAGAGCCTAGCGACCGTCGACCACGGAGAGCCGTCATGCAGTGGCTCTGTGACGCCCCGGCGGGCCGACCCTGGTCGCTGCAATGCGGGATGCAATCCCCGGTGCTCGCCGGCCCGAGGTACCTGGTGGAAGGATGACCCCGACCGATGGGCGCGAACAGTGCAGGCCTGCTGCTGTACCGGATCCCCCCGGAGGGCGAGCTGGAAGTCCTGATCGCCCACCCGGGCGGGCCCTTCTGGGCTCGCAGGGACGCCGCCGCCTGGTCCGTGCCGAAAGGCGAGTTCCTGGACGATGAAGACCCGCTCGACGCCGCCTACCGCGAATTCGGAGAGGAGGTGGGCCTGACCGCTCCCCCGGGTCAGGCCGTGTTCCTCGGGGAGCGCCGCCAACCGGGCGGGAAGCGCGTCAGCGTCTGGGCGTTGGAAGGGGATCTGGACGTCACTCACTCGTCGAGCAACACCTTCGCGCTCGAGTGGCCCCGGGGATCGGGACGGACCCAGGAATTCCCGGAGGTCGACCGGGTCGAGTGGGTCTCCGTCGCCGTGGCCCGGCGCAAGCTCGTGAAGGGGCAGGCGCCGTTCCTCGATGCGCTGCTGAACGCCCTCGCGCCGGGGACCGGCAGTACCGACCCGGGATCCACCACTCCAGATGCCGGCTGACCCAACATTCTCCCCGCGCCAGGCGAATCGTCCCGCGGCGTCGCAGTCTTCGTTTCGACAATTCCACCGGGGGCTCTCTTATGGGGGGCAGGGTGACCGACCGACGTTCTGAGGGAAGGCACGTGCAGCAACCGCCAGCGGAGGCCGCCATGGAAGAAGACGACGGGCAGACGCAGGCCCGTCGACCCCGACGCCGGATCTATGTGCGGGCGTCCATCTTCCTCGGGCTGGCGGCGGTCGCCCAGGCCAGCGCCGCCCTGCCACCGGGTCCGAGCAATACCGGCCTCTATTGGGCCAGTTTGGGCATCTTCGCGGGCTGTGGGCTCTCGCTCCTCCTCCCCTGGTGGCGCTTTCCCCGCTGGGCCATCCTCATTCCGACGATCGGCTACCTGGTCTCGGTGACCCTGTTGCTGATCTCTGGTGGCACCAATCCCAGCGTGCAGAGCACCGCCGGCGGGCTCTCGGCCCTGGTGCTCCTTCCGGTCCTCGCCATGGCGCTCTACTACCCCAGCCTGTACACGGTCATCGTCGTCGGTGCGGCCATGGTCAGCCTGGTGGTCGTGGGCATCGCCGTGCAGTCGAGCGAGGCGACCGATCTCCGCCGCCTGTTCCTGTGGGGCGCGGTGGCTGCGGTCGTCGCCATGACCGTGCACCATCTACGCAACAGCCTCGAGGGAAAGGTGCGGGACTCCGCGGAACTCGCCCGCATGGGCCGGCTCATGAACGGGGCGACGCAATCCCTCACCTCCCTGCGCGACCCGAAGGACGTCATCGCCCAGGGCACGCTGGCCATGATCGACCTGGCGGGCAGCGGGTTCCGCGGCGCCTCCTACCTGCGAGTATCTGACGGCGTCGTGACGCAGGAAGCGGTGGCCGATGACCGGGGCACGGTGCCGACCAGCTATCTCCTCAAGGACGATCCCTACGTGAGGTCCGTCGTCGACACCGGCGAGCCCTTGGTGGCTCGGGTCGACCGCACCTCGATGGGCCCGACGCTGCGTTCGGTCACGGATGAATCGGGCATTACCGACGTCGCCCTCATCCCCGTGCGGGTGAACGACGACTTGCACGGCCTGTTCCAGATCGACAGTCAGGGCAGCGCCTTCTCGGAGGACGTGTTGGCTCGTTGCCATGCCATGGCCAGCGTGGTCGAGCTCGCCCTGGGCAATGCGCTTGCGCATCAGGAGCTCGAGATGCAGGCCAACACCGATCCACTTACTGGGTTGTCGAACCGGCGCGGTCTCGATTTGTACCTGAGCGGAGACCGAAGCGCGCAGGCGATCGGGATCCTGGTGCTCGATATCGATCACCTCAAGGCGATCAACGACGCACACGGGCATGAGGTCGGGGACAGGATCCTGGTTGCCGTCGCCCGCGCCGCCGCTGGCGTCCTCCGTGGCGGCGACCTCCTGGCCCGCACGGGTGGCGACGAATTCCTCGCCGTGGTGGCGGACGCGGACGAGTCGATCGCTCGTCGCGTGGCCGACCGCATGACCGAGGCGGTCGCGCGCGTCAAGGTGCAGGGCGTCGGGACCTCCGTCAGTGTGGGCTACGCCTGCTGCGGCAAGAACGGCGATATCGATCGCCTTCGCCAGCAGGCGGACGAGGCGATGTACGAGGCCAAGCACGTGGCCCGTCGGCAGCACGCCCGCCATTCGCGGGCCATTGACAGGGGTTGACCGGGCCGACTGACCGGCGTCGGAGCGCAGGCCTTGTCGGGGCGCATCATCACGCACGGATCGACGTCAGCCCACCGGCGTTCCCGAGCCAGAGCGACAGCGGATGCCGGGGTTTCGATGCCCCTCGCCCCGATTGCAGGCCTGGAGCCTTTTTGGTCAAGGCGTTCCGCCAGCCGGCCGACATAAGGGTGCAGACGACTCCAGGGTTTAGATTGTGGGCACCGGCGTTCGGCTCAGGGGGCGTCGCGCGGCCGCGGCGGACACCTGCGGGGCTCGCGTTGAGAGGTCGGCGGCTGGAGCGAGAACTGCTGCGGAGGAGAACAGGAGCAATGAGCACGGAAACTGCGATCCGCGTCGGAGCGGATGTCGTGTCGGTCCATCAGGTGGCTGAAAGTGTCGAGAGCTTCGGAACGCGGTACCTGAGGCGCGTCTACACGGACCATGAACTCGGCTCCTGTCGGGGTGGGCCGGCGGTCCGGGCTGCGAGCCTGGCTGCCCGTTTCGCCGCGAAAGAGGCGACGATCAAGGTTCTCCGTCCGGTCGGTCATCAACCTGATTGGCGGTCGATGGAGGTGCAACGCCACGCAGGGGGATGGTGCACCATGGCGCTTTCTGGTCATGCGGCCGCTCTGGCCGAGCAGGCGGGCATCGCCGAGCTGTCGGTCAGTCTGACGCACGAGGGAGATGTTGCCGCGGCCGTGGTGGTCGCGCTGTGCCGCCCTGACGTCGAGTGCACTGCGCAATCTGGAACGGCACCGGCTCCGGCGTCACCCGGAGGGGACGACTGATGGACGAGACGATCCGGAACATTCTGGCCGAGTACGGCCAACTCCCCGTCGAAGTGGAGAAGCTACGCGACGAGGACGACCTCTACGAGGCGGGCATGACCTCGCACGCCAGCGTCAACGTCATGCTCGCGCTCGAGGACGAATTCGACATCGAGTTCCCCGAGACGATGCTGCGGAAGAGCACCTTCGAGTCCGTCGCGGCGATCCGCGGGGCGCTCGGCGAACTGACCGCCACGTAGCCCAAAAGAAGACTCAGGTACCGCCGTCCCGGCGTGCCGCGCCCTCCCGGATCAGCGGAAGAAGTTCCTTCCCGAAGTCGATGGCATCAGCGAGCGGATCGAACCCCTTCAGGAGCAGCGTCGTGATGCCGATGTCGTAGTAGCGGAGCATTGCCTCGGCGACTTGTTCGGGTGTGCCGACGAGGGCCGTCGAGTTGCCCGCCGCGCCGGTCAGGTTCGCCACTTTCATCCACAGCCGCTCGTCATGGACGTCCTTGTCGGCTGACATCTCGATCAGCCGCTTGCGGCCGACCGATGTGGTGCCGCTCGTGTCGCGATCGACGGAGAAGGTCGCGTTGCGCTCCCCACCGAGCCCTTGGTACGTGTCCTTGTGCCCGGCCATGCGTTGCTTGGCCAGGTCGATCCGCTCCGCCGTTTTCGCCGCGATCCATTCGGCCTTCTCCCACGCCTCGGCCTCGGTGTCGGCGATGATCGGACGTAGGGAGAGGCTGTAGCGAAGGGATCGCCCGCCCTTCGCCGCCGCTTCTTCGATGGCCTCCATGCGAGCGGCGACCGCCGCCCGTGGCTCGCCCCAGAAGGCGTAGACGTCGGCCTGGGCGGCGCCGACGGCGATGGCGGGCGGCGAGGCGCCGGCGAAATACAGGGGAATCCCGCCCGGTGTGACCGGCTTGACCGAACTGAAGGCGCCCTCGTAGCGGAAGAACTCCCCCTCGTAGTCGAAGGGCGTGTCCTCGGACCAGATGCGACGGAGGATGCCCATGACCTCGCCGGTCCGGCGGTAGCGGGCGTCGTGAGGGACGAAGTCGCCCTCACGTTTCTGATCAGCCTCGTCGCCACCGGTGATGAAGTGGATGGCGATCCTCCCGCCGCCGGTGAGGTGGTCGAGGGTGGCCGCCATCCGGGCCAGCAGCGCCGGTTGGACGAAGCCGGGGCGGTGGGCGACCAGCACCTTGAGGTGCGTGGTGTTCTGCAACACCGAGGCAGCGATGGCCCAACCTTCGGGAGCGACCGCCCCGTAACCGATCAGGACGCGGTCGAAACCCGACTCGTCGTGTGCGCGCGCAATGTCCACCAGATAATCAGGATCGATGACCGGGCCGTCCATCCAGTCGACGACGGGACCGTCGACCAGTGGCCCCTTGATCTCGGACGCATCCCTCGTGCCCACCATCCCGATGATCTCGACCGGCATTCCTCTTGATCCCTCCACGGCCGCGGCCAATGTCGAATTCTGCGGATTCCCACCACGCTCGGTTGTCTTCGGGTGAACGCCCTGTTCAACGCTAACATCTGATTGTGGTGCAAAGGACGAATGGTTCAGGGTCCAACGACAGGCGGCCACTCGTCGCAGTCGGCTACGGACCGCGCTGTGTGCCGGTGATGTTGGTGGCCGAGGCGGCCGCGAGCATGTGTGACCTGCTCTGGATGATCGACGGATCGCTTTCCGAAATGGACCAGATGACGGATCTCCTGAACCGGTTCGGCCCGGTGGTGGACGTCAGCGGTCTCACGGCTCCTGAAATTTGTCAAGAACTTTTGCCGCAGTACCGTCCGGACGGGATCGTGACGTATCTCGATGCGAACATGGGCACCTACGCGCAGGTGGCGGAGTCCTTGGACTTGCCGTTCCACTCGCCGGCCGCCGCCCTGGCTCTCACCGACAAAGCAGAGCAACGGAGGGTCCTCGGGGAGGCCGGACTGCCCATGCCGGCCTGCCACGTGGTGCGGCCGGAGCAGTCCGAGAGTGACCTGGCGACCGTCGAGTCCGATGTCGGCTGGCCGGCTGTCCTCAAGCCGCGCTCGGCGCAGGGGAGCCGCTACACCTTTCTCGTCCGAGATGGTGCCCACCTGGACCGCCTGCTCCAGGCCCTGGGGCCGGAGCGGCCCGACATGGTCCTCGAGGGGTACCTGGCCGACGATCCGGACCGGGCCGCGGGGCCGTACGCGGCCTACGTGTCCGTCGAGAGCGTTGCCTCAGCCGGCGTCATCAGCCACCTCGCCCTCACGGGGCGCTTTCCGCTGGCGGAGAACTTCAGGGAGACGGGCTTCTTCATCCCCGCCGAAATGGACGGCGCCGACCAGCGGTCGGTGCTGACCCTGGCGACGGAGGCGATCGAGGCACTGGGGGTCCACACCGGGTGCCTCCACACCGAGGTCAAGTTCACTCCCGACGGGCCGCGCATCATCGAGGTGAACGGCCGGGTGGGCGGCGGGGTGCCCGAGATGCTCGACCGCGCCGCGGGCATACGGCTGCTCGAACTGACCCTGCGCCTGTCGCTCGGGCAGGAGGTCCGGATCGACGGCCCGGTGGCAACCGAGCGGATCGGCTACCGATTCTTCCTGCAGCCCCCCGCCGTCTCGGCCACGGTCGCCGCCATCTCGGGCATCGACGCGGTGAGCGACTATCCCGGGGTCGACACGATCAGCGTCCACCAGGGTCCCGGTGCCGATCTCGACTGGAAGGACGGTTCGCGGAACCACATCATGGCCGTCGTCGGTTCGGCCAGGGACTACGCGGAGCTGCAGGCGGTCGACCGCCTGCTCCACCAAGAAGTGACGGTCACATACGCCGACGTGAGCCACTAGTGGCGGTGCGGCTGGTACAGGCCGCGGCAGATCCACCGGGCCCCTCGTCGGCAGCTGAGGGCGGGGCGCGCTGGACCTGTGCCTTCGTCAACAACATGCCCGACGGGGCCTTCGAGCCGACGGAGCGGCAATTCGTCGGCTTGCTGGAGGCGGGTTCGGGGTCGGTCCTGATGGACGTGAAGCGCTTTGCCATGGAGGGCGTACCCCGCGGCGAGAGGGCTGCGACGCGTATCGCCGAGCATTACTGGCCTATGGAGGACATCCGTCTCGACCCACCGGACCTGCTCATCGTCACCGGATCGAACCCTCTGGAGGAGAGGATCAGCCACGAGCCCTATTGGGACGAGCTGGCCGATCTGCTCAGCTGGGGGAGTGCGCATGTCGGTTCGATGTTGCTGTCCTGCCTGTCAGCGCACGCGGCGTTGGAGATCTTCGACGGCATCGAGCGCGTGCGTCTGGCTGCGAAATGCACCGGCGTCTTTGCCCAGGAGGTGGACGTCTCCCATCCGCTCGGCTCCGGCCTGGAACGCTCCATCGTCCTTCCGCACTCCCGAACGAATACGGTGCCCCAGGATGCGCTGCACCGCGCCGGGTATCACATCGCCATCCAGTCCGAAGCGGTCGGATGGAGTGTGGCCACCAGGGATATCGACGGCTGCCAGGTGGTCCTCGTGCAGGGCCACCCCGAGTACGAGCCGTCCAGCCTGTTGCGCGAATACCAACGCGACGTCCTGCGCTATGTCCACCACGAGCGCGACGAGATCCCGTCTCTGCCGTTGCACTGCGTCGCCCCCCAGGACTGGGCGCAGCTCAAGGCATTGCACCGGGCGGTCACCGAGGACAGCCGCGATCCGGCCCTCGTCGAGGCCTATCCCTTCGCTGAGGTCGGCGCCCGATCGACCTGGCCGTGGTCCGGGACCGCCCAACGCCTGTACGCCAACTGGTTGGCTGGAGTCAGCAAGAGGAGTGACGATTTCGATGCATGACGAGACCATCGCCATCCACGGCGGGTATCAGTCCGATGGGACGCGCGCAGTGGCGGTGCCGATCTACCAGACGATCGCCCATGACTTCATCGACGCCGAGCATGCGGGCGCAGTCTTGGATCTCGAAATCCCGGGGTTTCACTACAACCGGATCAACAATCCGACCAACGACGTCTTGGAGAAGCGCGTTGCGGCGCTCGAAGGCGGAACGTACGCACTGGTCCTGGCATCAGGGATGGCAGCGGTCAGCGCCTCCATTCTTACCGTCGCCTTCGCCGGGTCGAACTTCGTGGTGGCTCCACAGCTGTACGGGGCCACTTTCACCTACTTTGCTCACGTGCTGCCGACCCTCGGCATCGAAGCGCGGTTCGCAGTCGACGACGGAGCCGAGTCGATCCGGGCACTGATCGATGATCGGACTTGCGCGGTGTTCCTCGAGACGATCGGCAACCCCGCCGGCAATGTGGTGGATCTCGAGGCGGTGGCCGCAGTGGCCCACGACGCCGGTGTACCTCTCATCGTCGACAACACCGTGGCCACTCCCCTGCTCCTGAAGCCGTTTGAGTACGGCGCCGACGTCGTCGTTCATTCGTTGACAAAATTCATCGGTGGACACGGAACGACCCTCGGTGGAGCCATCGTCGACAGCGGCCAGTTTCCGTGGGCAGAGAACGCCGAACGATTTCCGATGTTCAATCAACCGGATCCGGCGTTTCACGGGGTGGTCTACGCTCGCGACTTCCCTGAGCGCGCCTTCGTGGTGCGGGCGCGCGCCATTCAGCTCCGCAACACCGGCGCGACCCTGTCGCCTTTCAGTTCGTTTCAGATCCTCCAAGGGTTGGAGACGTTGGCCGTCCGTCTCGAACGCCACGAGGCGAATGCCCGGGCTGTGGCCGCCTACCTCGCGGCTGACCCTCGAGTCGAATGGGTCAGCTTTGCCGGGTTCCCGGATCATCCCCACCATCATCTGGTTCAGCGCTACCTCAAAGGGAGGGTGCCGTCCATCATCACCTTTGGCGCGGCCGGGGGCTATGAGGCCGGATTGGCCTTCTTCGACTCGTTGCAGCTGTTCAAGCGGCTCCTCAATCTCGGAGACGCCAAATCACTGGCCATCCACCCGGCGTCGACGACACACCGCCAGCTCCACCCGCACGAGCTCGTCGCCGCGGGGATTCTGCCGGAAACCATCCGTCTGTCTATCGGGCTCGAACACATCGACGACTTGATCGACGACATCGACCAGGCACTCGAGAAGGCGAGCGCCCGGTAAATCAGCCGACGATGCCCTCGACGCATTCCTGAGCGTCGAGCACCGCCCGCAGGCGGCTGCGCGGCGAGGGCAGGTAGTGCGTGAAGTAGCGCACTCCTTCCGTCAGCACGCCGAGCAGTGACAGGTTCGGCTGTGCCCGACCCTCGCTGTCATAGGGGTGGAAGTGCTCGTCGATGGCGACGCTGCCGACCGCGGTGTCCCCGTAGCTCAACTGGGTCAGGCGTCCCTTGGCGTAGAGACGGCTGAGGAGGGGGGAGCTGGACCGGGCGAGCGAGGGAAGATCCAGGTGACCCCGCACGACGCCGTTCACGATGGCCTCGGTGGGTTGTGCGAGCTTGGTCGACCGGATGACCACCTTGCCCTCGGCCGCTCCGTCGATCTCAGGATGCGGGCCAAACGGAACGTGCACGACTCCGGCATCGAGCAACGCCAGCAGCTGCTGGGACCGGAGGGGAGGTGGTCCGGCCTCCAGACGGTTGATCCGGCCGCGCACGTTCGACTGGAAGTCGATGTAGGACTCCAGGGACAGGCCCCCGAACTCAATGACCGACCGAATCTGGTCCCGGAGGATGCGAGTGACCTCCTGGGCCGCCTTCACCGGGCTCCCCCCGACCATGAGAGCGTCGTTCAGGTCGGTTTCGATCATCTGGTAGACGTGGGACTGGTAGTCACTGCTCGACTCGTAGGTGGCTCCCGCGTCGGCGAACACCATGGCGGCCGGGTCGAATCGGCCGTAGACGGGCTCGAGCTGCTCGACGGCCTGCTCGTACCTTCCCTCGACCCATCCTGAGCGGAGTTGCGCCCCGACTTCGACGGAAGCCTCGCGACCGCTCTTCAAGAAGGCAGAGTGCGTGTAGTAGCGGGCCTGCATCTCGGCGAAGAGCAGCGGGAGCAGGTCGTTGCGGAAATCGACGCGTCGTCGTATCGCCGAATTGCCCGGGTTGGTCAACTCCCTGAACACCTCCGGGGTGCAGACCACGGGCTGGTAGTCGCCGGTGGGATCGACGCCATGGGCGGATTTGGCGCAATAGGGAACTCCCGACCTCGAGTAGAGGAAGATCTCCGGTTCATTGCCACTCCGCACGTAGCGCTTTCGTTCCCCCTGGTCCTCGTAGGTGCCGCCACGTCCGACGGTGAGGGCGGTGAGGAGGTCGAATCCGACCAAGCCCATTCCGGCAATGGCGATTGGAGCTCCGGCCGGCAGTGGGGCGTCGAAGTACTCGACGGGGTACGGCCGCCAATAGCGAACATCCGTCGACGCCCCGACGGGCTCGTTGTTGAACGTGTGGCCTGACGTCAGCACCACATGGCTGACGCTGATCGACGTGCCGTTGTCGAGGACGACGGTCTCCTTGCCGCCGATCTCCGGCGAGATGTCGGTCGCCGCGGCGTAGTGGCGCACGACCTCGAGGTTCGCCGGTGCGTCGGCGAGCAGGGTCTTGTAGAACCACGCCAGGTACTCGCCCATCAGGCGACGCGGGAGATAGTCCGTGGGGAGGATCGCCGTACCTGAGGTTCCGATCTTGCATTCGTAGCCGACCCAGCGATAGCCCCTTTCGACGGCCCAGTCGTAGAGCCCGACGGCATAGGGGCGGTCTTGGTCGCTGTCCGGGGAGGCGTACAGCGAGAGCTGCCCGCAGGGATTGTTGAGCACCAGATAGTCGGGTTGCTCCATGGCGTAGACCCCGCCGCCGAGCTGACCGGGCTCCACGACGTGCAGGCGAACTGACGCGGTGGTCTGGCGGGCCCGGGCCACAACCCGCTCCACGACACACAGACCCCACGATCCGAGTCCGACGACGGCGAACTCAATCATCGGTTACGCCGCACTGGAATCACGACAGGACCCGTACCCGGGATCGTCGTGCGGGTCATCGTCGGTCGAACCCGCAACTCCATGTGAGGGGCGGTCCCTTTCTCGCTCATGTGACACAACCACGCTACGCCGGGAGGGGACGAGGAACAACGATGACCGGCGCTCGTGGCACCGGGAGTAAGCTCGTTGTCGCTGGGGTGGGGGGTTTGCGCCTGGCGCGACGCAGCACTGAGACACTGAGGGACGATGGGCGAAATCGAGAACTCCGGCAGAGTCGAACTGGGCGGCCTCACCGTCCGTCGGCTCGGCTACGGGACGATGCAACTCACCGGTCCGGGCGTCTGGGGACCACCACCCCGACACGACGAAGCGATTGCCGTCCTGCGCCGCGCCGTCGAGCTCGGGATCGAGCTCATCGACACGGCCAACTCCTATGGCCCCTTCGTGGCGGAGGAGCTCATCCGAGAGGCATTGCATCCCTACCCGCCGGCGCTGAAGATCGCGACGAAGGCCGGCCTCACCCGCCCGGGCCCGGACCAGTGGGAGCCGTGCGGGCGGCCGGAATACCTGCGTCAGGAGTGTGACGGCAGTCTTCGTCGGCTCGGCGTCGAGCAAATTGACCTCTTCCAATTGCACCGTGTCGACCCCGATGTCCCCGCCGAGGAGCAGTTCGGGCTCCTCAAGGAGTTGCGCGACGCCGGCAAGGTGGCCGAGGTCGGCCTTTCAGAGGTAAGTGTCGACCAGATCGAGGCAGCGCTGAAGATAGTTCCCGTGGTCAGCGTGCAGAACCTGTACAACGTCGCCCAGCGCACGGCGGACGACATCATCGAGTTCTGCGAAGGGCGACAGATCGGCTTCATTCCATGGTTCCCTTTGGCAAGTGGCAAGCTGTCGCGCCCCGGTGGCCCGCTCGACCGCATCGCCTCCGAGCTGGGTGCCACGGTCTCCCAGGTCTCCCTGGCCTGGCTGCTGCGCCGCTCTCCGGTGATGCTGCCCATTCCCGGAACGTCGTCGATCCAGCACTTGGAGGAGAATTGTGCCGCCGTTGGGCTCACGTTGACCGAAGCCCAATATGAAGAGCTGACCGACGCCCGGAAGCCGTTGCGCCGCTGGGCGCTGCAGGGCTGACTGCACAGGCTCCGGAACCCACCATGAAACCAGACCTCGTCATCCGCAACGGCACGCTCGTCGATGGAAGCGGCGGCCCCATCCGTCGAGCCGACATCGCCATCGAGGGCGATCGCATCGTCGAGGTCGGTGATGACGTCGTCACCGGTCGCCGCGAGATCGACGCCGACGGCCTCCTCGTCACCCCGGGTTTTGTCGATCCCCACACCCACTACGACGGCCAGGCCACCTGGGACCCGCTTCTCGCTCCTTCGTCGCACCACGGGGTGACGACCGTCGCGATGGGCAATTGCGGAGTCGGCTTCGCACCGGTTGCGCCCGACCGCCATGACTGGCTGATCTCCATGATGGAAGGGGTCGAGGACATCCCCGGCACTGCGCTCCACGAAGGTCTGCGCTGGGACTGGCAGTCGTTTCCGGAATATCTCGATGCACTCGAGCGCCAACCCCGGACGATCGACGTCGGCACACATCTTCCGCACGCCGCGTTGCGGGCCTTCGTCATGGGTGAACGCGGGGCGGATCCCCAGCAGCATCCTGACGATGAGCAGCTCGAAATGATGGCGAAGTTGCTCGAAGAGGCCCTCGACGCGGGGGCCCTCGGAGTGTCCACCTCCAGGACGGAGCGCCATCGCACCAGCGGCGGCGAGAACCTCGGCACCTTGCGCGCTCGCCGGGACGAGCTCCTGACGCTCGCCTCCGTCCTCCGAAGCACCGGCAAGGGCGTCTTCCAGTTCCTCTCCGACAGCTACCGGACCACGGACGACGAGTTCGCCCGTGCCGAGTTCGCACTCATCACCGAATTCGCCCGGACGAGTCTCCGCCCGGTGAGCTACACCGTGCAACAGGACATCGAGGCCCCTGAGCGCTGGCGCGATCTGATGGCCCTGGCTGCGTCGCTCCAGTCGGAGGGGCTCGACGTCAAGGCCCAGGTGGCACCGCGGCCGATCGGCGTGCTGCTCGGTCTCGAAGCATCGGCCAATGTGTTCACGCCGGCCCGGAGTTATGCGCGCATCGCCGACCTGCCGTTGCGGGAGCGTCTCGTTGCACTGCGCGACCCTGAGCGTCGTCAGCGCATCGTGGAAGGCCACGCGACCTTGACGTCCGGCGAGGACGCGTTCGCGGGACTCGCGTTCTTCGCCCGGTTCGACGACATGTACGTCCTCGCCGACCCGGCCAACTACGACTTGCACAGCAGCCAGTCGCTCGGGGCGACCGCCCGCCGGATGAACCTCGATCCCCGCGAATACGCCTATGACGTGCAACTGCAAAGAGACGGCCGCCAGCTCATTTACGCACCGCTGTTCAACTTCGTCGAAGGCAATCTCAACGCAGTCCACGAAATGATCACCTCGCCGGTGGCGATGTTCGGGTTGTCCGACGCCGGTGCGCACTGCGGGCAGATCTGTGACGGCAGCATGACCACCAGCTTCATCACCCTGTGGGCCCGCGATCGGAGCGGTCCGGACGGCATGCCGCTCGAATCGGTGGTGCACCAGATCACGCGCCGCCCAGCGCTGCATTTCGGTTGGCTCGACCGCGGCCTGGTTGCTCCCGGTCTGCTCGCCGACCTGAACGTCATCGACCTACAGAATCTCGAGTGTGCCCCACCGGAGATCGCCACCGATCTGCCCGCGGGTGGACGTCGTCTCTTGCAAGCGGCGAAGGGTTACAAGTGGACGATCAAGCGGGGGGCAGTCACCTTCGAAGACGGGACCGCAACCGGTCAGCTGCCCGGGAAGTTGGTTCGCGGCACCCAGCCCGGACCGTGACCACCCGGGGCGTACTGCAGGCGATCATCGAGCAGGGACGTACCGGGCCCGAGCGGCCTGGCGTCAAGGATCTCGACCGCGAGCTCTCCTACGGCGAGCTCCTGGACGAGGCGGCCCGGGTCGGTGCGGCCATGGCGGCTCAGGGTGTCGTCGAAGGAGATCGGGTTGCCCTTCTGTTGCCCAACTCCGTCGATTTCGTCGTGGCAGCGCTCTCCTGCTTGTGGATCGGGGCGATTTTTGTCCCGCTGGCGGTCACCGACCCCGATGCCCGAGTTGCGACCATCGTGGCCGACTGCGCTCCCTCCATGGTCGTCATCGCTGAGGGCAGGGACGACCCCCCGCCCCTGGGTCCGTTCCCCCTCGTGCCGATCTCGGCGCTGCGAAGCGAACAGGTTGATCCGGTCGCACCGATCGCGGACTCGTCCCGTGTCGCGTACGCCATCTACACATCGGGTACGACCGGCACGCCGAAAGGCGTGTTGATCGGGAACGATGCGTTCCGGGCCGCCGTGGAGGCAGCGTCGACGGCGCTCGGGCTCGACCGGAGCACCCGCACCTTGTGTGTGTCGCCCTTCTATTTCGACGGATCCTTCGGCACGCTGTTTCCCACGTTGTACTCGGGCGGAGCGGTGGTCATCCGGCCCCGAGAGGCATTGTTGTTTCCCCGGACCTTCTTCAACGCGGTTGCCAAGGAGGGGATCACCTACACCGGATTCTCGCCGAGCTACCTCCGGCTGCTTCTCGGCAGCCCCCAGATCGCCAAGCTCGGTGACTCCGCACTCGACGTCATCGCGCTCGGTGGCGAGGCGAGTTCCATTGCCGACCTCCGCTCGCTCTGGGCGGCCGCCCCGCACGTCCGGGTCTTCAACCGGTACGGACCGACAGAGGCGACCATTGCGGTCACGCATGTGCAGCTCTCTCCGGAACTTGTGGCGGACGGGGCGGTGCCGATGGGCGAACCTCATCCGGGCACCTCCTTCCACCTGATGGACGAAGAGGGCGCCATGGTCGACGAGCCGGACCGGATCGGCGAGTTGTACATCGGTGGTGTGCAGTTGATGGTCGGCTACTGGGGGGCGCAGGCCCTGACGGAGGAGGTCCTCCGCACCGATGTCGTCCCCGGCCTGACCGTGTACCGGACGGGCGATCTCGTCTACAGGGACGGAAACGGCCATTACGTGTACGTCGATCGCGCCGACCGGGTGATCAAGCGCAGCGGGGTGCGCATCTCCTTGGTGGAGCTGGGCGAAGCCATGCGCAGCCTGGACGGCGTCTCTGCGGCCGCCGCCGTGATGTTCGACCATGGCGGGGAGCCGGGCATCGTCGCCTTCGTGGTCGCCGACGGGCCCGTGGACCAACTCGGGCTGCTCAAGGCCGCCCGGGAGCGGCTTCCTGAGTCGATGCTCCCGAATCGGATCGAATTGGTCGAGGGGCTCCCACTCACCAGTTCGAGCAAGATCGACGAACGACTCTTGCTGTCCGAAGCGGGATTGCCGGCGCTTCGCTCGGACAGCACCGCCGGGGGGATCCGCGCTCAGGCTGGTTCTGCCCCGGCCGGTACATCCGCCCCTTCGTGAGGGCGCCAGGTCAGCCGAAGCGAAGACTTGATCTTCTGGTCGAGGGCCAACAACTCGCTGTGTGATGCGACCAACCCGCTGATCTTCATCACGTGGCCCATCGGGCCTCCCTCCCTTGCGTCGACCGCACTGCCTGGTGGCCGGCTGAGGTGCACCTCCGTGACGCCCGGCAGGGCCCGGACTTCGTCGAGCCCCTCAATGCTCTCCACTCCTGCGGCGAACTCCGGCGGCAGTATCCACCGGAAGAACGAGACCGGTGATTCGGCGAGCACGGGCACCGGGCCGACGTCGTCACCCAAGGCCAGCCGCACGGCCAATGTGTACATGGACGGCCCGCCGATCCGCTCCATGAGCTCGTTGATGCGACCGCCCAAGCGCCCGTTGATCTCAATGATTCGAGGCCCATCCGGGGTCATTTTCACCTCGGTATGCAAGAGTCCGTGCCGCACCTCCATCGCTTGTATCGCGAGTCCGGCCAGCGCTCTGACGGCTTCCTTGTCGGCTCGACTGAAATCGCTGGGCATGATTGTGCCGGTCTCGCGGAACGGCGGCGCGAAGGGGAATCTGCCGCTCACCATGATGTGCTCAATGACGCCGTTCCGGGCGACCGATTCGACCGAGACGAGGTCGGACGAGAGGGCCCGCTCATCGTTCAGGTCGGGCAACCACTCTTCCAGTATGAACTCCTCGTTCGGATCACACTGCGCCAGCGCTTCAGCAACCTGTTGGGCAGACTCGACCTTGAAGGTGTCCCGGCTGCCCGCTCCCGCCCGAGGTTTGAGGACGGCAGGAAAGGGGACTCCTGTCGCGGCTTCGCCGTGCCGGATCGCGGCGAATGCGGGCACGGGCAGACCGGCGTCGTGCAGCGCGGTGCGCTGGGCCAGTTTGTCGGTCAACAGTCGGGCGCTGCGCGGACTGTGAAACGGAAGATCGAGACGGTCGGCAACCCCGGCCGCCAGCCTGATGGGCGCGTCGCTGAAGACAAGGACACCATTGAGCTGAAGGCCCGTCAGGTACTCGACGGCCTCGTCTTCCTGCATCCCGGTCAGGTCGGCGACTTCGCCGAACCGGGAAAGCATCCGAAGAGACGGCTTGTTGGGTGACCAACCCACGACCCAGACAATGGTGCAATATGCGCGTGCACTCTCGAAGAACGGCAGGATGGAGATCGAGGTCTGATCGTCGAAGACGGCGAGTCGCGGGAGTGCTGTCATTGGCCGCGTATCTCTTTCCGGCGCCGTGCGATCCGGTGCTCAGCTCTTCGCTTTGGACTCATTCAGCGCGACCGCGGCGCGTACGAGTGCCTTGAAGGCTCTCTCGTTGATCTTCTCGCCTTCGTGGAAGTCGATGGCGCGCCGCACGTTCCCCTCGAGGCTCGAGTTGAAGAGGCCTGAGGGATCCTTCAGCGCCGCTCCCTTGGCGAACGTCAGCTTCACAACGCTCTTGTAGGTCTCACCAGTGCAGATCATGCCGTCGCGGTACCACGTCGGCACGCCACGCCACTTCCATTCCTCGACGACGTCGGGGACGGCCGCCTTGATCAGCGAGCGCAGGGTGCTGAGCATGGGGCCCCGCCAGTCGTCGAGATCCCTGATGCGCTCGTCGATCAGCTGGGAAGGCGATTTCTCCTTCTCTGATTTGGCTGGCGCCATGCCCGATGCACCTCCTGCCGGCCGAAGTTGACCGCGGCCGACTCTACAGCGGCCGGTCTGTAGGACCGTCGGATCGGGCCGCGCGACCGAGTTCTCGGTCGTCGGCCGGCAGTTGGTGCGGGGCTACCGGGAAGCGGGAGGCCGGACAGGCGAGGTCCGCACCGATGGCCGCGCTCAGGCCGAGACCCTCGCCGAGGACCCTTCCGTCTGATTCTGATAGCGCCAGGTGAACTGCAGGGTCGACGCGATCTTCTGATTGAGAAGCAACAGCTCGTGGTGCGAAGCGACCAGACCGTCGATTTTCACCACGTGATCCGCGACGCCGCCTTTCTTCGAGTCAAGCATGCTGCCCGGCGGTCTCTTCACCTGCACCTGTTGGACTCCGGGCAGGGCGGCGAGGGTGTCAAGCCCCTCGATGCTCACGACCTCTGTGGCGAATTGCGGTGCCTGTACCTGGTGGAAGAACGCCACCGGGGACTCGGGCAGAACGGGGACCGGCCCGATGTCGCCGCCCAGAGCGAGCTGGACCGCCCAGGCGTGGAGCGATGGGCCGCCGATGCGGTCCATCAGCTGGTTGAGGCTTCCACCCAGGCGCCCGTTGATCTCGACGATCCGAGGACCATACGGGGTCATCTTGATCTCGGTGTGCAAGAGCCCCTCGCGGACTCCCACCGCTTTGAGTGCCAGTCCGGTCAGGTCGGTGACGGCGACCTTGTCTGCTTCATCGAAGTCACTGGGCATGAAGAGGCCGGTCTCGCGGAAGGGCGGGGCGAAGGGGAACCGACCGGTCACCATCAGATGCTCGATGACGCCGTCGCGGGCGACGGATTCGACCGAAACGATGTCGCATGCAAGACCGTGCGCGTCACTCCTGTCCGGTAGCCATTCCTCCAGGATGAATTCCTCTTCCGGATCACACGTGGCCAGGGCATCGGCCACCTCTTCGGCGCTGTGGACGCTGAACGTGGCTCGACTGCCCGCGCCAGCCCGAGGTTTGAGGACCGCCGGGAACGGGACCCCTGCCGCGGCCTCGCCGTGACGGACCGGGGCGAATGCGGGGACGGGCAGTCCGGCGTCGTGCAGCGCGGTGCGCTGGGCCAGTTTGTCTGTCAAGAGCTGGGCGGTATGCCGACTGTGGAAACGAAGCCCCAGGCGTTCGGCGACCGCTGCCGCCAGGCGGATCGGTGGATCATTGAAGACGACGACACCGTCGAGCTGAAGGCTCGTCAGGTACTCGAGTGCGTCGGCGTCCGTCATACCGGTTACATCGGCCACCTCGCCGAACCGGGAGAGCAGTCGGGTCGGATGCTTCTTGGGAGACCAGCCGATGACCCAGACGATGGAGCAATACGCGCGTGCAATCTCGAAGAACGGGAGAACGGAGATCGAAGTCGAATCGTCGAATACGGCGAGCCGCAAGGCCTCGGTCATTAGTCGCTCGTTTGGTCTCTTGCGTCGTCTTCAACCCGCCGGCGCAACCCGTCGAGCTCGACGAGCGTGGCTGAGCCTATCGTCGCCCCTCCTGCGTTTGACCTGCGTTTCACCTCTGAATTACCTGAGTGAGGTCACCACGCGGGCCTCGGCGCGGTGCGGCTCTCATATCGGTGAAGTTCCACCCTCGCGACGCGCCACAACACGGCAGTGCAACGAACTCTCTGCTGAACATCGTGATCCACCGAGGCGACGAGCCCACATTCGTCTCGGTGCTCTGGACAAACTGGCTCGGAACACCACGACGCGCTTCTGCGCCGTGACGGCTTGCTCGTTGACCGGCTCGTCTCCGTGGAGGTCCCGGCGTCAGTCCCCGTGGCCCTCGACGTGGTTCGAGTGCCAGGCCCAGGCCGACGCGACGATGTCGTCCAATCCGTACCGCGCCTCCCAGCCGATGAGGGTGCGTGCACGACCATTGCCCGAATAGAGGGCGACCGGATCGCCCGGCCGGCGGGGGCGGCGCTCGAAGGCGACGGAGCGACCGGTGATCCGCTCTGTCGCGGCAATGACCTCGAGGACCGAGGAACCGACTCCGGTCCCGAGATTGATCGTCGTGGTGGCGCCGCCGCCGTCCAGGTATTCGAGCGCCCGCAGATGGGCATCGGCCAGGTCGAGCACGTGCACGTAATCCCGGATCGCCGTCCCGTCCGGCGTCGGATAGTCCGTCCCGTACAGCTGCAGCGTCCCGTGCGGCTCCAAGAGGAGCGACTTCATGATGTTCGGGACGAGATTGAGGGTGACGCGCCAGTCCTCACCGAGCGATCCGTCGGGCCAGGCGCCGGCTGCGTTGAAGTAGCGAAGGCTGACCGAGCGCACGCCGGCGCAGCGGTCATACCAACCGAGCATCCGCTCGACCATGGCCTTGCTCTCGCCGTAGGGGCTCTCGGGTTGGAGTGGAGCGTCGTCGGCCACGGGGACCGTCTCGGCTGTGCCGTAGACGGCGCAGCTCGATGAGAAGACGACACGCGTCACCCCCGACCGGGTCAGCGTCTCCAGCAAGGCAGCAGTCCCGGCCACGTTGTTGCGAAAGTACTTCCCCGGATCAGCCATCGATTCCCCGGCCGCCTTGTAGGCGGCGAAGTGCACCACGGAATCGACCCCGAAGTCGTTGATGATCTGGGCCACCGTCGTGTCGTCGTTGATGTCTCCTTCGACGAGCGGCGCGTCGACAGCCGCCCGGTGGCCGGACTCCATGGTGTCGAGCACGACGACGTCCCGGCCGCGTGCCTGCAGCAGTCGAACCGTGTGGGAGCCGATGTAGCCCGCTCCGCCCGTCACCAGGATCGTCATGGACAAGAGTCTGGCGCACGGTGATGCGGACCCGTCCCGTTCGCGCCACAATCGCGCCACGCGAGCTGCGATGAGTGCTGGGGGACGGAGGAAGCGGTGACGATCGATCTGACAGGCGGCCTCAATGACGAGCTCGGCCTCGTCTGGGCCACGCAACCCGACGAGCCGGAGATGCGCGAGTCGGTCAACGCCTGGATCTGGGACGACGACCTTCGGGTCGGCCTGCCCCGTATCGGGGTGGAGGCGGTGGCCGACCAATGGGACACCCACGACATTCAGATCAACGTGGCGTTCGCCGACGGCCGGGTGTGCAACATGCTGGGCCCCGGCGCCATCCACGACCCCGCCGGCGCCGACGGCCTGCCCCGCCGCCTGGGTGCGGGGCCGCTCTCCTTCGAGATGGTCGAGCCCTTCGGGCTGTGGCGGATGCGCATCGACGGGCAGGTGCACACGACATCGGTCGAGGCGCAGATGGAGGGGCAGTTCCCCGGCGAGGGCGAGTTGGTGCCCATCCAGGCCGAGATCGACATTCAGGGAGCGGTGCCGCCGTGGATGAACGGGGCCCTGCTCCCCGAGGCCAAATGGATCCTGGAGCACCAGGAGGAGGGCGACCTCATGGGACACCCGTGGCGGTTCGAGCAGCTGTGCCGGGCCACTGGCAGCGTGCGGATCGGCGACGAGACGTACGACATCCGGGGAAGCGCCAACCGCATCCGCCGTCAGGGCATCAGGCGCGCCGCATCCATGTGGGGCCACGCCTGGCAGGCCGCCGTCTTCCCCAGCGGGAAGGGGTTTGCGTACATCACGTACCCGGAGCGCAAGGACGGCAAGGCCACCCTGAACGAAGGTCATGTGTTCCTCGGCGACGGAGAGCTGGTGCCGGCCCGGGCGGTGGACCCGCCGTGGCTGTCATCGTTGGCGGCGCGTGGCCAGAACGTGTCGTTCGGCATGGAGACTCACGACGGCACGACATTCGAGGTGCACGGCGAGACGGTCATGTCGACGTTCATGATCATGCCCAAGGAGCTGGCCGGCGGCCTCCAGCTCCAACAGGCCATCTGCCGCTACACCTGGGACGGTGAGACCAGCCCGGGCATGCTCGAGCGCTCCATCGCGCCCGAGTCCCTCGTCTGAGCAACAGTCGAACCCCACCACGCCATCAGAGTCGGGCTGCCCGGATTTGAACCGGGGACCTCTGCGTCCCGAACGGAGCCTGGTCGATTTTCGTTCCTCCAAGTCACACGGCTGTAACTAGCGTACCTGCAGGTCAGACGCTGCAAATCGACCAATCGTCTTTACCGCTCGTTACCGCCGACAACCGTGATTTCGTTTCGTTCCGCGCCATTTCCGCGCCAATTCGCACCGGTTGAAATTGACTATTTGTCTAGTTTTCCGAGCCTCGCCTACGGCTGTCCCGTTTCGGGTGGCCTGGCTCCCGATAAGCGGCAGTCAAGGGCGGCCGAAGGCCGGCGAAGTGAACCCTTGACGGCCGCGTCGTGACTCCGACCGAAGTCCCACAATGGAGTTGGCCGGGCGGTATGGCGCCCGGCCTGGATGCCCTCAGGTCGTCCCGAATCCGAGGCGATCTGGTCCACCGACTCGTAGCATCGCCGTCCATGGGTCCGGACCGTCGTCCGCTCGACGAGCTGCGGGGCGCTGTCGCACGTGGCGACGGAGCCGCCGTAATCGACGCCCTCGGCCCTCTGGATCTCGCCAACGTCGCCCAACTTGCCGGAGAGGGCGTTCTGTTGGCGCTGGCCGAGAACGTCCCTGGAGCGCGGGAGCTGGCCCGCCGCTGTACGGACGTCCTGCGAAAGCGGGGCTGGGAGGGCGACGACGATCTGGCGGCCCTGCTCTCGGCCAGCCTCGGGGAAGGACCAGTGTCGGAGCTGCGCCCGCTTCCGATTCCGTTGGATGAGCTCTCGTACATCCTCGAAGGTGACGGGAGCTCGGGCGACGGGCGTATTGACCTGGTGACGGGTCAGGTGTGGCCCGAGTTCGCGATCGACTACGCCGAGGAGACCGGCGAGGACTTGGGTGACGTCCACGATCCCGAACGCTGGCTCTATGTCGGCTGCGAGGGCTCTCGAGACGGCTATCGGGACATGGAAGATTTCATCGGCGGCTTGGAAGGAAATCGAGCGGACCTTCTGTCCGAGGCGATCACAGGCCATGGAGCCTTTCGTCGTTTCCGAAACGTCATCGACCGCTGGCCCGAGGATCGCGAGCGCTTCCTCTGTTTTAGCGAGGAACGCCAGCGTGGACGAGCGCGCTCCTGGCTGACCTCAGCCGGAATTGCGGCAGTTCCGGCAAAGGGTCAGAGCCGGTCGGACTAACGCTCCACGGGTCCGGCGAAGGAGGGCCGTCCGAGCCAGATCACCCATGTAACCACCGAACGGGGATAGAGATCACCCGTATAACCGGCGGTCTGGGACGCCCGGTCCCGGCGTTAGAGGGCACTCATGGTTTTTCACCCTCGGCGGTATTTCGTCGGGCCAGGATGCGCGCTCGCTGCCAGATGAGGTTTCCGATCGCGCCGAGGCCAGGCCGACCGCAATGCAGATTCCCGCCGCCAGTCCGCTGGCATCGCCGTAGAAGAACATTCCAAGGAAGAGTCCTCCCACGCAAGCAATCAGGGTTCCGACAAGGATGAAGGCGAGACCGATCCGCTTCCTAATCCGGAAGCCGTCTTGAAGTTCGGCTCGGATCGTTCTGAAGCTTGTGCCGATCCCTGGGTTTTCCACCAGTCCATTTTGCATCCGTCCTGGCGGCGAGGACGGGACATCTCCCTCAGGTGTCAGAGCGGAACCCAAATCCGGCGAACGGGGCACCCCCTCAGCGACGGCGGCTGGCCCAGGAATTCGTTCGGCGCCCGGGAGCCACAACTTCTAATCTCTTGATTCCGAGTCTTCTCGAGGGAGTTGCTGCCACGTGAATGACGACATTGGGACAGCGCCATCAGCCTCGGTGGTCGTTTCCTTACGAACTTACGCACGAGGAATCACATTTCGTTTTGGCGATGGCATATCTCTCGGTTGTATCGACTGCGCCTGGCAGTCTGCATGGCCGTGGTGGTCCTGGGCTGCGGCATAGTCCTGTTATTCGTGGCGCCGATTGGCGTCGCCTTCCTCCTTCTCGGTCTCGGCGTCTTTCAGCTGTTGATGTACAGCTGGCTTTATTTCCTTGTTCCGGGAAGAGCGTGGAAAAGAACTGCGGACAGTCGCAGTCCGCTCACATTGACCTTCAGTGATGAGGGGGTTGGCGTTCATACGAATAACACCGATGCCCAGAACCGGTGGCCGGTGTACTCGGGAAGACACACGAACGAGATGGTATGTATCTCTTGAGGCACGGCAAACGAAAGGTGTACACAATCGTCCCCAAGAGAGCATTCTCGTCGTCGTCCGATGAGCAAAGGTTCAAGGATCTTCTTGGATGACCATACATCAGCATCGTTCTGACCGGAAAATTCGCTCAGACGGGCGCCCGATCCCGGCGTTAGGGGACACCCTCGCAACCGCCTCAACCCGATTCGCGCACAGGGAAGAGATCAAGCCCTCGCTCCCACTCACCAGCGGCCTCATCGAGGTCGCCGGGCCTAACGGTCAGCTCGACGAAGAACGACCAGATGTTCGCTCGTTCCTCCATATCGAACCAGGGCGGAGCACTCTCTAGGGAGAAGTGGACCCGTAATCGGACGAAGGCGTCAGACTGCTCTGCGATACTGAAGGCAAGGTTGGGTTCGACAAAGACGAGATCGGGAGACACGAATCCTTCAGCGTCCGGGACGGACGTCGGGATGGATCCCGATGCCGCTCGACGCAGCCAGGGCGCTATTTGGCGTGCCTCCCCGACAGTGAGGGCTGGGTCTCGGAACACCCAGTGCTTCCCCTGTTCATAGCTCACTTCTCCGGCGATCAGCAGCCAGTTTTCGTCCCAACCGTTCCAACGTTTCGTGGCTGAGGTTCGGAAATTGATACGCATCGGGTGTCAGCGAAATCCATTGGTCGTCCGAACCGTTGAGTCGCACCGCCCCAGTGAATCATGCGGACGCAGCGTGACGCCGTTGAGCGCACGATGGCACCCCCTCCCGGCGTAGGGGGATACCCATTGGTAAATAGCCAGGGCAGGCTGGTCGATACTGATTGCGTGCCGAAGTTCATATTTCGGGAGTCACCGCGCCGAGTTGGAGTCGCCCCTGGCGCCGGACGAGCTTCGATCCGAGATTCAGAGCGATCTGCGCCCCCCTCCGAACGCTTACGCACTTAGAGCGGCCATCGGCGAAGCCGTGCGTGTTGGTGGTCACCACTATCAGACCTACGTCAACGGCACTATACGCGGACAGCACATGATTCTTCGTTTCTACGATGATCACGAAGGGCGATGGGACGAATGGCTACGACCGAAACTGGTCGGCTCCATCGAATCGAACGGAGAGAGGTCATTAGTTCGATATCGCTTGAAGTTGCGACCATTCTGGCTGCCACCTGTCTTCTTCACCTGCGCCGGGATCGCAAGTGTTGTGGGCGGGCTTTACTCGCTTGGTATCGGGGCCATCTTTACCGGGTTGGTGTTCGTCGTAGCCGGACCCGTTTTTCTGCTTTCACTTGCCTCAGGTGCTGCCAAGACCTCGACACACTTAGAAGCTTGGATTGCCGAACGCTGTAGCCGACAGGAGATGGTGTCGCCGCTCATTTCCTCACAAGCAGCGTGGTACCCCGATTCCCGATATGGGGGGTGGCGTTGGTGGACCGGATACACCTGGGCAGCCCATGCCGACGCTCCGATTCCCCCGATGGCGCCCTAGCCGTGAAGGGGGCACCAACCCGGCGTACGGGCGCAGCTGCAAGACGAATCGATTAGAGATCTCCCGTCTCCGCGAATGGCCCCTCGTCGGACTCGCGCCAGCATTCCGATCTCA
Source organism: uncultured Acidimicrobiaceae bacterium (assembly GCA_963804055.1). Classification (GTDB taxonomy): domain Bacteria; phylum Actinomycetota; class Acidimicrobiia; order Acidimicrobiales; family RAAP-2; genus Bog-473. Next base: position 311,878 of record CAWDOU010000005.1, read on the forward strand.
TGCCTATCCCCGTCCATACGCCATCTTGCGTTTCGAGCGTAACCTGGCAGTCGAGTCTCACGGTTCGTTGGGCCTTCGCCTCCTGCGAGGAATCCATTACGGCGAAGTCGCAGAGAATCCCGATATGACTTACACACGCCTCCCCGAGGCCGTCTCGGACCAGGGCATCGCTGTACCAGTCGTGTGCGGCCCCAGAGATCGAAAGCGGTGGAGAGGGAGCGTCGTTGATTGTCGTGCTACCGCTGAGGAGGTCAACGACGATGCGGCCTTGTCCTATAGAGGCCAGCGTGGACATGTCCACCAGGTCGATCTGGTAGCCGACGAACATCTGAGCGATCTGGTTGGCGTAGTCCTGCATCAACCCTTTACGCATGGGCCGAAAGTACACCCCTGATTCGCCTTGACGGCCAACCAGCCTCCCTCGGCAGCACGCCCCACCGAACCGGCGTCAGGTGGCACCCTGATCATGTCGCCGCCGACGTCAGAAGCGGCTGCTATTCCTCCGCGTCCTGTTTGATCGCCGATAGCAACTCGGTCGCTCCGACGGCGACAGGACTGTCCTCTCCGTATGAAGATATGGCACTGGATCGGGCCCGCTCAACGAGGAGACGTGCTTCGGCCTTGTCTCCGGGATTCCCCCTCAGTTGGAGCACATTCGACAACTGGATCATCGAGTGGATAGTGGTCAGGTCACTGGGCCCGGCCCGCTCTGTCAGGTGAGCAAGGACCTTGCGTTGTAGCCGGGCAGACTCATCGAACTCCCCAAGGTCCTTTAGAACCTGGGCCAGGGAGAAGTCGGCTCGTGTTGCTGTTTCGTCGGTCTCAACGAGCTGTGCTCGCTCGGCCAGTTCGCGCGCTTTTTGCAGGTCACCTTGCGCTTCACAGTCGTCGGCCATGTCACACAGATAGGCAACCAGCCACCGGGTAACGGCAAGGACGTCATTGTCGGTTGATCCATAACGGGCGACCCCCGCCTGAAAGGCGACTTCAAGAACGGCTACGGCTCTAGGACGCTGATCGTTATCCCAGAGGTACACGGCAGTCCTGATGCAGTGCCGCAAGCCCTTACGGGTGTCGGGTTTGGGAAGGGTATGCCGCTGTAGCCAGAGACCGGCACGGCGGCGATCCGCATCCTCACCGAGGATTACGGCTGCATAGCTGTCGAATCCGCTGCCTGCGATTCCGTCCACGGGTACGAGTTTTGCACCAGGCGAAGCAGTCAGTGCCCTAGCCCCGATGTGCCGTACGGGGACGGCCTGTAATCGTGTCGTTCACCCGCCCGCCGAGGCGGCGGCGGAGCCGCCGGCCGAGGCGAAGGCGGCTTGGATCTATGGAGTCTGTGCAGAGCTGCAGAGGTGGAACGGGGTAGTCGAGTTCAGATTCAGTAAGTCCGGATCTCAATCATTGGTCGTCACACAAGCGGGTGCGTGCCCTGTAACACAGCACCCGCAAAATACACGTGAGTCAATGTGTCACTGGAGCCAGTGCACCCAGTCATGTTCGGTTTCAGGTCGTGACTCCAACAACCGAGTCAGCGACGCAATGAGGTTCTCCGGGTAGGCGACACCACCACGATGGAAGCGTCGGGGCGACGTGAAGACCACTCCGGCGTGGTGTTCACCTGTCGCCACCCAGGACCGCACAATGCGGTCGAAGTCCTTGGCGTTCTCGGTGACGACTGCTCTTTCCTCGGCGCTGGCACGGCGTAGCAGCTCCTCGTCCGACAGGGTCGCCAAGTCGGGGAGGTCGGCTGCAGCCGCCACTTCGAACCCGGCAGCGGTGAGCCGTTGTGCCGCGAGGCGGGAGTGATGGACGTCGAGCAGTAGCTTCATCCCGCCAGAAGGCCTTGGCGCCGCCGCCACGCCGCCTCGAGCTCGTCGGCTGCGGCGACGTTGTCGGCGATCTCTTCGTCGATCTCGGTGGTGAAGTCGGCGTAGTAGTCCAACACGCCATCGATCTGTTGGTGGGACAGGCCGAGGTGCTCGGCCGCACGGCCGATGCGGTCCTCGGGGGGGACGTCCCCGCCAACGAGTCCGCCGACCACCTCCCAGACGTCCGGGCCGCCGATGAGCCCGGCCCGACGACCAGACGCACCGTCACGGAAGACGATCAGCGGGTGGCGCCGTGCGCGGAGGCCCTCCTCGATGAGCTCCTCGGCCAGGGCCGAGGTCGAGACATTCCGAGCTCCGGCCTCGGCCTTGAGTCGGTCGGCCACCTCGGCCCGACGGAAGCGGATGGATACGGGAGTCACCATGACTACAGTGTAGTCACCTACCGTGCTCCGTCATGGACGGCAGCGGGCTTGCTCCAGGCTCTCGAGCAAATGACGGGCGTTCGCCGGCGCCCGAAGCAGGTAGGCGGTCTCCTCGAGGGCCAAGTAGTCCGCCCTCGACATGAGCACGGCATCACCTCGCTTGGAGGTGATCTCAATCGGCTGGCGGTCGTTGATCACCCGCTCGATCAGGGTGAAAAGGCTCTTCCGGGCCTCGCTTGCGGAAATTCCCATCGGACCAGCGCTTTCTGTCTCCAAGAACACGGTACAACCGTCCTGTCCCGTCCGGACCGGGGATCGGGGGTCAAGAGACTTTCTGAAAAGGGCTTGACAGCCTTTGGAACCAGTCGCATACTTGCGACCCCATATGAGCGACGCCCCCGATTTCCGATCCGACCGCAGCGAGAGCCCCGAAGGGCGAGGCATCGCCTACGGCCGCCACGCCGCCTTTTGGAAGTCAGTGCCGGACAACGTCCGGGCCCAGGCCGCCGAGGAGGCCACCATCACCTCCATCGGGGATTACCCAGCGCTCATCCGCGATGACGCTGCCCGGACAGTCATCGAGGATGCCGAACTCATCGGTTTCTGGGTCGCCTGGCACAAAGCCGGCGGCTTCGTCGGCCTCGAGTCGGGCGGCTGGCACCGGGCCACCATCTACCGCAAGGTCCGCCGATTCCGGGCCCGCTTCGGGGCGCACCCCGACGAGTATCGCTTCGAGTGGATCAAGCTCGACCTGCGGCGGGCCTGGACCGACGAGCTCGAAGACTTCCTCCAGCACCCTCTGAGCCCGGACCCCGACTGAGCACCACGATGCCTACCTCGTCACAACCGTCTGCTCCAATAGTCGCAAATATGCATGTAGTGTCTGCACACCAGCACGGGGCAGTCCTCCGAGAGCTCGCTTCGGGCGTCGACGCCCTCTATTTGTCCGGTCACGGCTACCTCTCCAAGGGATTCTTGGCCCGGTTGGATGAGGAGCGGATGTTCGCCGACCGGGTGTCGGTGCCCGTCCCCTTCGAGCTGGGGCCCCTCACGTTCGGGCTGGCCCCCCACGGCTGGGGCAAGTACCGCTATTGCCTCGACCACGAGACGGGACGGATCGGCTTCACCTCCAGCCGCCGTCTGCCGTCGGTGCGCATTCAGCCCCGGGCCGAGTTCCTCCATGCGGTCGGGCCAGAGGAAACGGTGCGACATTTCGCCGACCTGGTGCGACCGTTCATTGAAGGACTGGTCTTGAGCGTCGCGCGCCTCGACCTGTTCGTGGACATGGAAGGGATGCGACTGTGCGCCCAGGACCGCAGTGCCTTCGTGTGCCGGGGCGACGGCTGCACGACCTACGAGAACGCCAACACGGTGACCGGGTTTGCCTTCGGCTCGAGGCGGACCCAGCGCATCAGTGCCCGCCTCTACGACAAGACGGCCGAAATGGCCCTCAAGGGCACCGACTGGTGGGAGCTCGTCTGGGGCGACCGGCACACCCCGGGGCCCAGGTGTGGCGGATCGAGTTCGAAGTCGGGCGGGCCGCCCTGAGCGACCTCGTGCTTTTCCTCCCCGACGCCGTGTTGGCCGCCACGCCCTCGCTCTGGCGCTACTGCACGGCGGAGTGGCTCACGCTGCGCTCACCGACAGGGGATTCCAACCGTTCTCGTTGGCCGGTCGATCCTCGTTGGCAGGCCGTGCAGTCGGCATCACTTGTCCACGGCGCCACCGAACTGCGCTTCATCCGGGAGCGCAAACGGGCCACCCTCCTGCGCAACCTGATGCCCGCCCTCGTCGGGTATCTCGTCGCTTTCGCCGTGGTGACGGGGAGCACCGACATCGACGACACCTTCGGGGAGCTCCTCGACGCCGTGGCCAACGACGAGATCGCCCGCCGGATGACCTTCGCCGAGCGGGTCCAGCGCCGTCGAGCAGAAAGGGGTTTCCGGTGAGCACCGAGGGTCACGACAGCACCACCGGCACCGAGCGCAACGGAGGGCGCCGACAGGCGCCCGACGGCGAGGGCCGGCCCAAAGGCCGTGCCCTCGCCGGCCGTCCCTCTCGGACACCCCAACGTTCCCTGCGCTGTGCCGAATGCGGCGAGCAGTGTCCTCCCACGGCGCTCCTCACCATCGACCAGGTTGCGCTCCGACTGGGGACGAGCCAGCGTCACGTACGTCGGTTGGTGGCCGAGCGGCGGATCCCCATCGTCAAGGTCGGTCGCTTCGTCCGCTTCGATGCGCATGCGGTGGAGCACTGGGTCGACGAGCACCGGGTCGCCGTCGTGTCGCCGAGAGACGCACTGCGGGCCTCCCGGCTCGGTCGGGCGGAGAACCGTCGTGCCGGGTAGCGCTCGTCCACCGATGGTGGTGTGACGGTGCCATCAATGCGCCCGTTCGGGAGCGTGCGCCAGCGGGGCCGGCTCTACGAAGCCAGCTACTGGCACAACGGCCGTCGGCACGCCGCACCGACGAGCTTCACCACCAAGGGCGACGCTCGGGCCTTCCTCTCCGCCGTCGAGACCGACATCCGCCGGGGCGTGTGGATCGACCCGTGGGCCGGCCGCCTCAAGGTGTCCGAGCTGGCCGAGGAGTGGACCGCCTCCAACCCGAACAAGCGGGAGTCGACCACGGCCCGGGAGGAACTCACCCTCCGCCTCCATGTGCTCCCGGCTATCGGCGAGCTTCGGATCGAGCGGGTCGGGCCACGGGACATCCAGCGGCTGGTCAACTCCTGGCGGGCCGAGCACGCCCCCCGGACGGTCAAGCGGAACTACGAGGTGGTGCGGGCCATGTTCGGCTACGCCGTGCGCAATGACTGGTTGGCTCGGAACCCGTGTCGCCACGTCAACCTGCCGCCGGTCGAGGGCACTCGTCGCTTCGACCTGACCCCCGAAGACGTCGCCGGTATCGCCGCCCACGTGTCCGAGGAGTACCGCCCGATGATCTGGATCGGTGCGGCACTCGGTCTGCGCTGGTCCGAGGTGGCCGCCCTCCGGGTCGGTCGGCTCGATCTTGACGCTGGACGGCTCGCGGTGGCCGAAGCGGTCGTCCGGGGGACCGGTGGCCGCAATGTCTTCGGCCCACCCAAGTCGAAGGCGGGCCAACGGACCATGTTCATGCCCAAGGTCATCGTCGCCATGCTGTCGGCCCACCTCGAGCGGGCCGGGTTCACCGACGATGCCACCGACGAGCTCGTGTTCACCGACGAGGAGGGTGGGCCGCTGCGCTACTCGAACTGGCGCCGCCGGGTGTGGCTTCCGGCCGCCGCAGCCGCCGGCTGTGCCGGCGCCGGCTTCCACGATCTCCGCCGGCTGAACGCCACCACGCTTGTCGTCGAAGGCATCGACGTGAAGACGGCGCAGACACGACTCGGCCACGCCGATCCGAGGACGACGTTGGCGGTCTACGCCTCGGCCCCGGCGTCAGTAGATCGGGCCGCAGCGGACGTCATTGGCGAGCGCTTCTTCGGCGAAAAGTCCAAAAGGGCGGCAGGCACGAAATCTCCGCGCCACTTCCGCGCCAATCCTTCCGAAGGCTCGGGTGCTCCCGAATCCCGAGGCCCTGACCAGGACTTTTGAGTCGGGCTGCCCGGATTTGAACCGGGGACCTCTGCGTCCCGAACGCAGCGCGCTAACCAAGCTGCGCCACAGCCCGTCCGCTCCCCGGGGGGAGCAACGAGCAAGACTACCCCGGCGTCACCCCGCCGTTTCCCCCGAGCCGTTGGCCGGGGCCTGCTCGGGCGGGGTCCCGGCGCCGTCCGCCACCGCCACGGCGGGCCCCGGCTCGCCGTCGGCGAAGGTGGCCACCACCTGCGCCACCCGCCGCTTGTCCATCTCCACCACCCGCATGTCCCAGTCGCCGACCCGGACCGACTCACCCTCGACGGGAATGTGACCGAAGCGCTCGAAGAGGAGGCCGCCCAGGGTGAGGTACTCCCCGTCGGGGATGTCGATGCCGATCCGCTCGCGCACGTCGTCGACGTTGGTCTGCCCGTCGATGAGCCAGCGTGTGTTGTCGACCCGGACGATGCGCGCCTCCTCGACTTCGTCGAACTCGTCGTGGAGGTCGCCCACCAACGGCTCGAGGAGGTCCTTCACGGTCAGGAGCCCCGCCACACCGCCGTACTCGTCCACGACGACCGCGACGGCCCGCCGGTGCTTGCGCATGTCCGCCAGGGCCTCCAGGACGCCGAGTGTCTCGGGCAGGAGGTAGGGCTGGCGGACCTTGCGGGAGATCTCCAGCGGGCTGGGGTCGGTGGCGTCCCTGGGCTCGTCGCCGGCGGCGCTCGAGCCGGGGCGGTTGGTGCGGAAGATGTCGTTGACGAACAGAATGCCGATGAGGTCGTCGAGGTCGTCATGCACGACCGGGAAGCAGCTGTGCCCCGACGTCCGCACCGCCTGAGCGATGTCCTCGGCCTGCACCGGAATGGTGAGGTACGTCACGTCGACCCGCGGCGTCATGACTTCGCGCACGTCCATGTCGCGCAGGTCCGCCAGGGCCTCCGTGATGAAGCGCTCCTGCTCGGACGCCTCAGCCTCGATCGACTGGCTCTGGCGCTCCGCCCCGCCGGGCTCGTCGGCACCGGTGGAGCGGCGCCACAGCCGTCGTGATCGTTGCGACACGGCGACGCCGGGTCAGCTTCGCGACCCGGGTCCCGCTTGCAGCTGGGGTCCGCCCACCAGCACGGGTACGGGCGTGAACGAGTCGTCGGCGAAGGTGCCACCGTCGAGCAGCGTGGCGACGGCGCGCCGTAGCCGGAGCGGGTCGAGTGGCTTGACCAGCCAGCCCTCCGCGTCCGATCGGCGGGCCAGGAAGACGTCGGGCCGCCGGTCGAGAAGCATGAGGACGGCGACGTGGTCCAGGGCGTCGTAGGACTCCTGGAGGCGGAGTTCCAGGCACACGGCCATGCCGCCCATGTTGCCCATCTGCATGTCGACGATGAGCAGGTCGGGGGATTCCTCGGCCACGAACGACACCACCTCGGGGCCCGAGGTCACGGCGCGCACTTCGATGTCGGGCCCGCTGATGACCGCCTCGACATCCTTGCGGAGCGTCGGGGCGTCGCTGGCGACCAGGATGGTCTGCACCGCGGGGACACTATCCGACCCGCCCCGGCGGCAGAAAACCGGTCGGGCTCAGGAGAAGAGTCGGTCGGCCGCCCGCTGCAACCCGAGGAGCTCGTGCACGTCCTCCCCGAAGAGGGGGATGCGGCCCACGGGGGCCGGCGCCACCTGGTCGGCCAGCCCGGAGAACGAGTGCTCCTCCCGCTCGGCCACCGCGTCGAGCGCGGCCAGGTTGGCTTCGAGCGCCGCCAGCGCCGGCGCACGTACCGCCGCTTCGTCGGTGGCCGCACCGAAGTGGGGGGCGATGCGGTTGACCACCAGGGCGGCCACGGCGACGTCGCGCTCCGCCAGCTTCTCGGCGAAGAAGCTGGCTTCGGTGACGGCGTCCGGTCGGGCCGAGGTCACGAGGACGTAGGCCGTCGCCGGATCGGCCAGGAGCTCGTGGACAGCGCTGGCCCGGCTGCGGAAACCGTCCTCCATGCCCTCGAAGGCCTGGAAGAAGCCGACCGTGTCCTGCACGATCTCGGCACCGGCCACCTTCGAAATGGTGCGCAGCAACGCCTGGGTCGCCACGCCGACGGCACGCAGCGACATCCGCGTGGGCACGAGGAGGGCGCGGAAGAGGCGGTTCTCCAGGAAGCGGGTGAGCCGGCGCGGCGCGTCGAGCAGGTCGAGCGCGTTGCGTGTGGGCGGGGTGTCGACGACCACGATGTCGAACTCCTCGGAGTGGACCAGCTCGTAGAGCTTCTCCATGGCCATGTATTCCTGCGTGCCAGAGAGCGCTCCGGCGAGGTTCTGGTAGAGCCGGTTGGCCAAGATGGACTCGGCCTGCTCCGGCGTGCGGGCGTAGCGCCGCACGAGGTCGTCGAACGTGCCCTTCGAGTCGAGCATGAGCGCGTACAGATGGCCGGGCCAGTCCCCCTGCACCTCCGAAGGCGTGTTCGGCAGCGACTGCACGCCCAGCGCATCGGCCAGCCGCCGCGCCGGGTCGACGGTCACCACGCAGGAGCGCCGGCCGGCCCGGGCCGCCGCCAGCGCGAAGGTGGCCGAGACCGTGGTCTTGCCGACCCCGCCCGATCCGCAGCACACCACGACGGAGCGCTCGGTCACGAGGTCGGCCAGTGTCGTGGGCACGGTGCCTCCGGCGGTGCCGTCCGCGCTCCCCGTTGCGCTCACGACGTCCCCTCGGGCACCAGGGCCGTCACCGCATCGGCCAGGGCGGCGGCCAGCAGCTCGGTCTCGGCCGGCCCGATGGAGGCGGCGTCGAGTGCCGGGACCAGGAGGTGGGGCAGCGGCAGGTCTCGGCGCAGGCGTTCGATCTGCTCGGCCGAGACGGCGTGCCGGGCCAGCCGGAAGGTGCGCGCCGCCTCCAGCGCGGCCAGGTGGTCGGGGGCCACGGTCAGGCCGGCCGCGGCCGCCACCTCGTCCGCCGGTCGCTCCAGCCCGACGGGCTCGGGGTCACAGGCGTTGACGATGACAGGGCCCAGCTGCACGCCCGCCTTGTCCTCGAGGGTGTAGGCCGACTCGACCGTCTCGGACACCGGGAGCTCTTCGGGCAGGGTGACCAGGATCACCCGGCAGCGGGCGGGATCGCTCAGGAGCTCGACGACGTCCTGGGCCTGGGTGCGCAAGGGCCCTCCCCGGGCCGCGCTGACCATGCCGCTGGCGGAGGTCAGGAAGGTGATGGCGTGGCCCGTGGCGGGGGCGTCCACCAGGATGAGGTCGGCTGCACCATCCCGCTCCAGCTGCTTGACCTTGCCGAGCACCAGCACGTCACGGATGCCCGGGATGGCGGTCGAGACGACGTCGAGGATGCCCGAGTGCGCCAGCCGCTTCGACACCCGTTTCAAGCCGTGGTCCTCGAGATACTCCACCAGCGCGTCGTCCGGCGTGAGCCGCCGCGCCCGCACCGGGGCCGATCCGGATCCACCCGGCGCCCCAGGGGCCAGCAGGACTTCTTCGTATCCCAGGTCCCCGTGGCGGCCGAAGGCGGCGGCGATGCCCGACTTGCCCTCGAGCTCGACGATGAGCACCGACTTCCCTGCTCCGGCGGCCATCTTGGCCAGCGCGGCGCTCATGGTCGTCTTGCCCACGCCACCCTTGCCGGCGACGACGAGGACGTGGCTCTGTGCGCAGAAGGTACCCACGTCCATGCGGGGCCGAGCGTAGTGGCCGGGTCTCGACCGTAGATCGATCGTCGGTCAAAGATCCTGGTCAGACCCCTTGAAAGCGCTCACCCCCGGCGGTAGCTTGACGCTGTCGGGGGGGATTCCGATGTGCCCTATCGGGGGGTTTTGATGCACCAGGGACAAGATGTGTGGCAGTTGAAGGCAGCGTGCCGGGGACCGCAGGCTGCGGTGTTCTTCCCCCCGTCGCACGCAGAGCGCAAGGAGGAGAAGGCCTCGCGCGAGATGCGCGCCAAGACCATCTGCGACCAGTGCCGTGTGCGTGGCGACTGCCTCGACTACGCCATCAGGATCCGCGAGCCGCACGGGATCTGGGGCGGCATGAACGAGTTGGAGCGCAAGCTCATGCTCGACCGCCGGGCCAGCTGAGCGGGGCCCGGCACCGCCACTTCGCCGTCCCGGCCGCATCTAGTGCGGGGGCGTGATCTTCAGTACCTGGTCGGCCGCCAGGACGCCTTTGTGCTCGCACACGGCGTCGGGCTCGTCGCCGTCGACGGCGCAGATGCTGGCTGTGATCTCGTTGGCCGCCGACACCACCGCCTGGGTCAGCGGGCTGGCCGGCGTGTCGAGGTTGCCGGCGATCTGGCTCTGCGTGAGCCCGGCCAGCACCCCGGGGGCGAAGCTGGCGCCGTTGAGCACGTAGCGGTTGGCCACATCGGTCAGCGCGAACATGTTGGTGCCTGCGCCGTAGTTGGCGATCGCCGCGGCCTCGCGGGCGTTCGGCCTCTGCAGACCGAGATACCGCCCACCCGTGGGGTTCAGTGAGCTGTAGCGCTCGACCGACTCCAGGATCAGGTACTTGCTCGTGTACGAGACCTTCCAGAACGTGAACGTCGACAGGTCGGCGAACGCCGTGGTGCCACTCGATTGCATCAACCCCAGCTCGTTGAAGGTGCCGAAGCGTGACAGCGCCAGGATCAGCGGCCAGCGCTGGACAGCGGCGTACGGCGCGAACTCGGCGCCGTAGAAGAACACCACCGGCTCGGGCGCTCCACCGCCGGCCGAGGCCCGCCACATCGGCGCCGTGCCGTTGCCGGCGGGCTGCGGCGCCTGCACCGGGTTGGACGGCGAACTGACGCCGACCGCGTCGTAGACCGAGTCCGGTACGGACGTGAGGGTGGCGAGCAGCGAAGACGGTGCCGGACTGAACGTCTCCACGGTCGACGTCGTGCTGGGCCCCGAGTTGTCCCGCACCAGTACGAGAGCGCCGAGCAGGCAGATGGCCACGATGATGAGCCCGAGAGCCAGATAGCGACGCGGGATGTGGCGCAGCGCGGGCGCCGACGCGGGCTCGGAGGCGGGCTGGCTCATGGACCGGGTCAGGTTAGTCAAGGGGTGGCCCTGTTTCGGGGGCGCCGCCTCCTGCTGCCGGTACCCTCTCCGGCGTGCCTCCATCCGCTCCGCCACCGCCGCCGGCCCCGGCGGACGCCTCCGGGCCGACCCCGGTGGAGATCCGGCCCGCCGCCACGGTCATGCTCGTCCGTGACGTGCCGGCGCCGTCCGGCGAGACCTCGCTTCAGGTGCTCATGGTGCGGCGCAACCTCCGCTCGGACTTCGTCGGCGGGGCCTACGTGTTCCCCGGTGGGGCCGTCGACCCGCTCGACGGGGGCCCGGAGGCCGAGGCGCTCTGCGCCGGCCGGACCGATGCCGGGGCCAGCGCGCTCCTGGGCTTCGAGTCGGGTGGCCTCGCCTACTGGGTCGCCGTGGTGCGCGAGACCTTCGAGGAGGCGGGACTTCTCCTGGCCCGGCGCGACGAGGGCCCCGACCTTCTGGCCGGGGATGCCGGGGAGGAGGCGCGCTTCGCTGCCGAGCGGGTGGCCGTCAACGACGGGACGCGGCGGTTCCTCGACCTCTGCCGCGATGAGAACCTGCGCCTGTCGGTGGGCGATATCCACTACTTCGCCCACTGGATCACCCCCCGGGGCGCCCCGCGGCGCTACGACACGCGTTTCTTCGTGGCCGCGGCGCCGCCCGGCCAGATGGCCGCCCACGATGCCGGGGAGACCATCGCCGACGTGTGGATCTCGCCACACGAAGCGTTGGCCCGCCACCGCGCCGGCGAGATCGAAATCATCTTCCCGACCATTCGCAACCTCCAGGTGATCGGACGCTTCGCCACGAGCGCCGCGCTGCTGCAGGCGGCGGAGCAGGCATCGAGCGCGGTCCCAGTGATCGAGCCCCGGGTGGTGCCCGACGGCAACGGCATGCGGATCGTGCTGCCCGGTGATCCCGGGTACGAGCGTGGCGCCGTGCCCGACCCCGGCGGCGGGGCCCGCGGGGACTTCAACGAGGCCGTGCGTGAGGTGTCCATGCGGGCCAACGAGGAGGGCCCCGACGCCGCGCCCGGTCCCCGCCCCGACGGTCCGTCACCCGGCGCCCCGTGATCCCGTCGGTGCCGGACTTCGGCGCCGGCCCCGCCCCCGAGCCGGGGCGCCTCGACGAGCTGGCACCCGGCGTGTGGCGTCTCACCGCACCCAATCCGGGCCTTATGACCGGCCCGGGAACGAACACGTATCTCGTCGGCGCCGTCGAGCCGGTCGTCGTCGACCCCGGTCCGGCCGATGCGACGCACACCGCCGCCATCCTGGCTGCGGCCGCGCCGCTCGGCCCCGTCCGCGCCATCCTCGTCACGCACACCCACGTGGACCATGCGCCCGGCGCCGCCGCCCTGGCCGAGGCGACGGGGGCCCGTGTCGTCGGGTTCGGGCCCGCCGAGGGCTTCGCCCCGGACGAGTGCGTCGGGGAGGGGTGGGCGCTCGTGTGCCCCGGGACGGGGTCCCCGGGCCCCCTGACCCTGCGGGCGCTCCACACACCGGGTCACGCCTCGGACCATCTGTGCTGGCTCGTGGAGGAGCACGCCCTGCTCCTGACCGGGGACCACGTCATGCACGGTTCGACCGTGGTGATCCGCCCGCCCGACGGCGACCTGCACCAGTACCTGGCCAGTCTGGCCCGTCTGCGCGACGCCCGACCCGCCATCCGGACGCTGGCGCCCGGGCACGGTCGGCTGATGGAGCGGGTCCCCGAGGTGGTCGACGCCCTGGTGGCCCACCGTCTCGGCCGCCACGAGGTCATTGCGAGCGCGCTGGGTCTCCGCGGCGAGGGGACAGTCGACGAGCTCCTCCCGGAGGTCTACGGCGATGTCAGCGAGCAGCAGCTGCCGGTGGCCCGCTTCTCCCTCTGGGCCCACCTGCGGGCGCTGGGGCAGGAGGGCAGGGCCGTCCGGGCGGCCGGGACGGTCGCCGCAGGGGATGCCATCGAGGACCGCTGGTTCGCCACCTGAGCGCGAACCCGGGCCGGTGCCTCAGTCGGCGCCGCCGTCCGCCTGGGCCACCGCGGCCTCGACACGCTCCATGAGGCGGGCCGAGCAACCCTGCACGTCGACGATCGGCGCCACCTCCTCGGCAATGACGCGGGCCAGCTCGGCGAACACGGCGCCGAGCTCGCTGCCGGTACCGGCCGTGGCCACGGGCACCCCGGCATCCCCGCCGGCGGCGAGGTCCGGGTGCAGCGGGATGGAGCCGAGCAACGGCACGCCGAGGCCCTGGGCCAGGCGGTCGCCGCCGCCGGACCCGAAGAGGGCGTAGGTCGTGCCGTGCTCGCACGTGAAATCGCTCATGTTCTCGATGACCCCGGCTACCCGGAGGTAGCCCCGGCGCGCCATGTCGGCCGCCCGCGCCGCCACCTTCTGCGCCGCCACGGGCGGCGTCGTGACGACCAGGAGCTCGGTGCGGGGCAGCAGGCGGGCCAGTCCCATCTGCACGTCGCCGGTACCGGGGGGAAGGTCGATGAGGAGGTAGTCGAGATCGCCCCAGTGGGCGTCTTGGAGGAACTGCTGCACGGCCCGGGTCAGGACGAGCCCGCGCCACATGATCGCCTGCTCCTCGTCGGCGAGGAACCCCATCGACAACACCCGCACGGTGCCCGTCCCGACGGACCGCTCCAGCGGGACCATCTTCCCGGCTCGCGCCTCGACGTCGCCCTCCATGCCCAGGAGCCGGGGCACGGAGAAGCCCCAGATGTCGGCGTCGAGGACCCCCACCGTCAGGCCCCGGGAGGCCAGCGCCACCGCCAGGTTGACCGTGACGGACGACTTGCCGACGCCGCCCTTCCCCGAGGCGATGGCCAGCACCCGCGTCGAGGGGGCGATCGCCGTGTCGGGTGCGTCCTCACGCGCCTTCCAGCGTGCCCGCGCCATGACGGCCGCCCGTTCCTCCGCCTCCATGGTCGCCACCTGCACGTCGACGGAGCGCACCCAGTCGAGGGAGCGCACGTGGTTGACCACGTCCTGCTCGATCTGCCCCCGCAGCGGGCACGAGGCGATCGTCAGGGCCACGTCGACGGTGACGTCTCCGCCCCGCACGGTGACGGCCCGGACCATCCCCAGGTCCACGATGGTGTCGCCCAGCTCGGGGTCGACCACCGCCCGCAGACGGTCCCGGACCTCCTCCTGCCGTGCGTCCGGCGTGTCCCCCTCCGACGGCGGCGACGATGCGGAGGGAGGCGGCACGTCGGAATTGTACCTGCGTGGGAGGGAATTCCGGCCCTGCTCCCCGCGGGTGCTGCGGTCCGCCGGGCGCCGGTAACATGGTGAGCGTCCGTGGGCGCACCGTGCACCCCGGCGGTCGGTCGCCCGGTGCAGGCGCAAGAGGAGGATCCAGTGACGACGATGTCCACTTCCGTCAACATCGGGAAGAAGCCGGCGCCGGTCACGCTCAGTGACGACGCCGCGGCCAAGGTCGCCGAGTTGCTGGCCCAGGAGGAGGGCGAGGAGCTGGCGCTCCGGGTCGCCGTCAAGCCCGGCGGCTGCTCGGGCTACAGCTACGAGATGTTCTTCGACACCGAGGTCATGCCCGACGACGTGGTGCGCGAGTTCGGCGCCGTGCGTGTCGTCGTGGACCCGGCCAGCGCCGAGTTGCTGACCGGCTCGACCCTCGAGTACAGCGACGGGCTGCAGGGCGCCGGCTTCAACATCATCAATCCCAACGCCACCCGCACGTGCGGTTGCGGCTCTTCGTTCAGCTGAGCTCCGGCCTCCCCGCCGCCTCCTGAGCGGAACCGGCACCACTCCCGAGCAGTCCCCCGGCGTCGGCGCGCCCGCGCCCGCATCCGTCTCGTTCGTCCTGAACGGGGAGGAGGTCGCGGTCGACGACGGCATCAGCCTCCTGGACGCGGTGCGCGACGAGCTCGGCTGCCGCTCCGTCAAGGACGGCTGCAGCCCGCAGGGTCAGTGCGGCTGTTGCACGGTCTGGGTCGACGACGCACCGCGCGTCGCCTGCGTGACCCCCGTGCGCCGCATTTCCGGCCGCCAGGTCACCACTCTGGAGGGGGTGCCCGAGGAGAAACGTGACCGCTGGGCGGCCGCGTTCGTCGAGCACGGCGCCAGCCAGTGCGGCTTCTGCACGCCGGGCATTGTGCTCCGGCTCGCCGCGCTCGAAGCAAAGGGAGGGGCGACCGCGACGCGCCGGGACATCGAGTCCGCCTTGCGCGCGCACCTGTGCCGGTGCACGGGCTGGCAGTCCATCGTCGACGCGGCGTGCAGCGCGCTCGCCGTCGGGGGAACGCCCACGCCGGCCGCCGGCCATGTGCGCAATCCGGTCCTGGCCGGCTGGCGCGCCCAGCTCGAGGGCCCGTCCTTTCAGAGCTCGGGGGCCGACGTGGTGCTCGGGGGCGGGGGTTTCGCCGACGACTCGGCGCCAACGGGTGCACCCGTGCAGCTCGGGGCGGACGGAGCGCTCGCCCCCAATCTGCGCGCCGCCCGCGCCGGGAGCGGGCGTGTGCAGGGCCGCAACAGCACGGTCCCGCTCGTGCATCCGGTGGCCGTCCCCGAGGGCGAGTGGGCCCTCACGCTGCAGACGTCGTGGCTCGAGCCGGCCTATGTCGAGCCGGACGCCAGCTGGTCCCGGGCGGGCCACGTTCCCGCCTCGCCGCTGGCGAACGGTGGCGCGTTCGGAGGAAAACGCCACAGCCCGGTTCCGGCGGCTGCGCGGGAGCTGGCCGACGCCAGCGGCGAGGCGGTACGGCTCCTCTGGCGCCGTGAGGACGTCGTGCGGCACGGGCCCAAGCGCCCGCCTGTTGCGGTGGCGCTGCGTCGGGACGGGAGTGGCGTCGTCCGAGTGGGTCGCACGGGGCGGGCCGCCGACCTCGCACCGATGGTCGCTCGGGTGCGGGAGTGCAGCCCCGGCGTGGAGGTCGAGCTGGTCGACGTCATCGGGCCCCCGGTGTCGTCCGACCTGCGCGGCGCGGGCTGGGCCGAGGTGCTGGCGGCGCGGGCCGCCCTCGACGCCCCCGCACAGGCGGCGGGCTCCGGCGAGGCGCACGTCGCGGTGCCCGGTGCGGGCAGCGCCAGGGTCGCCCTGCAGCTTGGCGGCACACCTCGCGGCCGGCTCGAAGTGGACGTCTGGGCGGGGGAGGTGCTCTGCCCCGTCACCCTGCGCTCCTACGCGCTGGGTGCGGTGCACCAGGCGCTCGGCATGGTGTGGAGCGAAGGGATCGCCGTCGACGGAACAGGTGAGCCCGTCGACCTGACGATCCGCTCGTTCGGCATTCTGGCGGCACGCGACATGCCCGAGGTCACTGTCCGCCTCCACGAGGAGGACGGGTGGCCCGTGAACGGGTCCGACGCGGTGTTCGTCGCCACCCTGGCCGCGGCCTGGATCGCCGAAGGGCTTCCCGGGCGCTGGCCGACGCGACGTGACGCCGTGCGGGCCCCGGCGCGTGACGTGGCACCATCGGGGGGCTGAGAGGAGCGCGCATGAGTCCTGCCGTCGGTCCCTATTCCCCCGTCCGCCGTGTGGGCGACTGGGTCATCACATCGGGTCAGGTCGGCCTGGCCACCGACGAGGCCGGGACGGCGCGTCTCGTCGAGGGCGGGACCATCGCCGAGCTGCGACAGGTGCTGGACAACGTGGCCCAGGTGCTCGCCGTCGAGGGGGCGACGTTGGCCGACGTGGTCAAGACGACGGTCTTCCTGCTCGACATGTCCGAGTTCGGGGCCATGAACGAGGTCTGGGTCGAGTACTTCACCGAGAATCGGCCGACGCGTTCGGCCGTCGCCGTGGCGGCGCTCCCGATCGGGGCCCGGATCGAGGTCGAGGCCTGGGCCTACGCGCCGCTGCGCTGAGCCGACGGCTCGGACGCCGGCGCCGCTGTGCCCGACGTGCCGTTGCGCTGGCCCACCCCCGGGTGCCAGGCCACCTGCCCGAAGCGGTAGCCGACGGAGCGGACGGTCTGGATCAGGTGTGCGTGCTCCTCGCCGAGCTTGGCCCGCAGGCGGCGGATGTGCACGTCGACCGTGCGGGCGCCGCCGTAGTACTCGTAGCCCCAGACCCGGCTGAGCAGGGTCTCGCGGGTGAAGACCTTGGCCGGGTGCCCGGCGAGGAAGCGCAGGAGCTCGTACTCCATGTAGGTCAGGTCGAGGACGCGGCCCGCCACGGCGGCCTGGTACGTCTCGAGGTTGAGCATGAGCGGCCCGTACTCAATGATGTCGGGGCGCATGCTCTGACCGGTGCGCCAGAAGAGGTGCTGCACGCGCGCCACCAGCTCCTCGGGCCGGGCCGGCAGGACGCAGAAGTCGTCGTAGAGGTCGTCGCGCAGCAGCAGTTCGCCGACCTGGTCCGTCCCGATGGCGAGGAGCAACGGTGTCATCGGCACCTCGCGCAGGCGGAGGTGCCGGCAGAAGGCGATGGCCGCGGACATGTCGTCACCGGCGACCACCAGCGCGCCCGAGTAGCCCGTGATGCGGCCGTCGGGCCCGGAGGCGACCACATCCTCTGGTGCCGTCACACCCCGATGGCCCAACCCCGCGTTCTGCAGTGCGAGGGTCACCTCGGCGGGAAGGTCGGCGGGGAAGCAGAGAAGGGGGTCCATCGTCCGTACGGGCTAGAGCAGCGGCAGGTAGCGATCCAACTCGAACTGGGTCACCTGGGCCTGATAGGCGCCCCATTCCTCGCGTTTGTTCCGGATGAACCACTCGAAAACGTGGTCACCGAGGGTCTCGGCCAACAGCTCGGAGCCCTCCATCTCGTTGACGGCGTCGTGCAGGCTCGAGGGCAATTGGTCGATCCCCTTCTTCGCCAGCTCCTTCGGGGTCAACGTGAAGAGGTTGTCGTCCGCTTCGGGGGGCAAGGGGTAGTCCTCGGTGAGGCCTCGCAGCCCGGCGGCGAGGATCACGGCGAAGGTGAGGTAGGGATTGCAGGCACTGTCGGGCGCCCGGTACTCGAGCCGCGTCGACTCGGCCTTGCCCATCTTGACGACGGGCACGCGCACCAACGCGGAGCGGTTGTTGCGGGCCCAGCTCACGTGGACCGGGGCCTCGTACCCGCCGATCAGCCGCTTGTACGAATTGACCCACTGGTTCGTGACCGCCGTGATCTCGCGCGCATGGAACAGCAGCCCGGCGATGAAGCGGCGGGCCACCTCGGACAGCCCGTAGGTGTCGTTCTCGTCGACGAACGCGTTGCGCTCGCCCTCCCACAGTGAGATGTGGGTGTGCATCCCCGAGCCCTGTACGCCGGCCAAGGGCTTGGGCATGAAGGAGGCGAACACACCCTCCTGGCGCGCCATCTCCTTGATCACCATGCGCGTGGTCATGACGGTGTCGGCCATGGTGAGTGCGTCGGTGTAGCGCAGGTCGATCTCGTGCTGGCTGCGCGCATCCTCGTGCTGGGTGTGCTCGACGGGGATGCCCATCTCCTCCAACATGAGCACGGAGCGTCGGCGGAGGTCGCTCGTGAGGTCCGCCACGGACAGGTCGAAGTAGGACCCGGAGTCGAGCGTGACCGGGCCCCTCTCGGGGTCGGCGTCGGCGAAGTAGAAGTACTCGACCTCGGGCGAGGCGAAGAAGGTGAACCCCGCTGAGCGGGCCCGCTCCAGCGTCCGGCGCAAGGCGTGCCGGGGGTCCCCCTCGAACGCCGTGCCGTTGAGGTTGGCGATGTCGCAGAAGACGCGGGCCACCTGCGCGTCGTCGTGGTGCCAGGGCAGAAGCTGGAAGGTCTTGGGATCGGGCCGGGCGAGGACGTCGGCCTCCTGGACCCGGCTGAACCCGTCGATCGCCGAGCCGTCGAAGGTCATCCCCTCGTCGAGCGCGTTCTCCAGCTCGGCCGAGGTGATGTTGAAACCCTTGGGGGTCCCCAGCACGTCGGTGAACCACAGCTGGACGAAGCGGATGCCCCGCTCCTCGACGGTCCGGAGCACGTAATCCCGCTGGCTTTGCACCACACAAGCTTCGCACGCCCCCGGACCCCGCTCTTCCAGGACGGCGACCGGCGACCCCAGCGGGCACGGCGGGGCCCGCCGGTAATCTGTGACGATGCCCACTCTGCGCCTGGCCGCCGCGCAGCTCAACACCGTCGTGGGTGACCTGTCGGGCAACGTGGAGCGGGTCCTCGCCGCGCTGGCCGCCTCCGAGGCGGCCGGGGCGGACATCTGCGTGGTGCCCGAGCTGGCCATTCCGGGCTATCCGCCCGAGGACCTCCTCCTCAAGCCGGGGTTCGTGGCCGACAACGTGACGGCACTCGAGAAGGTGGCGGCCGCCACGGGTCACTGCGCCGTGGTCGTCGGGTTCGTCGGCGCCGCACCGGGCGGGGTCGGCCTGGCCAATGCCGCCGCGGTCTGCGCGGGCGGCCGCGTGGTCGGGGTCTATCGCAAGCGCTTCCTGCCCAATTACGGCGTGTTCGACGAGCAGCGCTGGTTCGTGCCGAGCAGCGAACCATCCGCACTCTTCGGTGTGGCGGGGGCGTGGGTGGGCGTGTCCATCTGTGAGGACGTCTGGTTCGACGACGGTCCGGTCGCGCAGGCGGGCCGGGCCGGGGCCGATGTGGTGGTCAACCTCAACGCCTCGCCCTACAACCGGGGCCGGCGGGCCGAGCGCCTCGCCATGCTGTCGGGCCGGGTGGCCGAGGCCGGCTGCGCCATCGCCTACGTGAACCAGGTGGGCGGCCAGGACGAGCTGGTCTTCGACGGCGACTCGCTGATTGTGGCGGCCGACGGCACGCTGCTCGGATCGGGCGCACAGTTCGCCGAGGACCTCGTCGTGGTCGACCTGCCCGTCGGAGGTCATCCGCGGCGCGCCGTGACCGGGCTCGTGCCCCGCATTGGCGTGACCGAGCCGCGCCGGGGCGACCGTCCGGCTCTCCCGGCGCCGCCGCCGCGGCCCGCTCTGAGCGATCACGCCGAGGTGTACGCCGCCCTGGTTCTCGGCACCCGCGACTACCTCGGCAAGAACGGGTTCTCCGAAGCGGTCATCGGCCTGTCGGGCGGGATCGACTCGTCCCTGGTCGCCGCGGTCGCGGTGGACGCGCTGGGCGCGGCCCGGGTGCACGGGATCTCCATGCCCTCGCGCTACTCGAGCGAGGGCTCCCGGGACGATGCGGGCGCGTTGGCGCAACGGCTGGGCATCGACCTGAAGACCGTGGCCATCGAGGAGGCCCACGTTGCGTTCGCATCCATGCTGGCGCCGCTGCTCGGGCGCGAGCCCTTCGGGTTGACCGACGAGAATCTGCAGTCACGGCTGCGCGGCGTCCTCCTGATGGCGGTGTCCAACGCCAAGGGGTGGATCGTCCTCACCACGGGGAACAAGAGCGAGATGGCCACGGGGTACTCCACGCTCTACGGCGACTCGGCCGGCGGGTTCGCCGTCATCAAGGACGTGCCCAAGACGCTCGTCTACGAGCTCTGCCGCTACCGCAACACGCAAGCGGTGCTCGAGGGCCTGCCGGGCCCCATTCCCGACAGCGTGCTCGACAAGCCGCCCTCGGCGGAGTTGCGTCCCGACCAGCGCGACGACCAGTCGCTCCCGCCGTACGAGGCGCTCGACCCCGTGCTCCAGGGCTACGTCGAGGGCGACCGCACCGCGGCCGAGCTGGTGGCGGAGGGCTTCGACCCGGCCGTCGTGGACCAGGTGGTCCGTCTGGTCGACGGGGCGGAGTACAAGCGCCGGCAGATGCCGCCGGGCGTACGCATCACGACGAAGGCGTTCGGCAAGGACCGGCGCATGCCCATCACCAACCACTACCGGTCGTCGGCGCTGGAAGAGCTCGAGGAGTCGGGAGGTGCCTGAGGCGGCGGTCACCGCTCCGCCGTGGCGGGGCATCGACGAGCTGGCGGAGCTCGTCGGCGCCTACTGCTGGGTCGAGCACCGGATCTTCGAGATCACCGGAGCCTGGGCGACCGGGCCCGGGGACGGCCTCGCACCCGACGTGCGGGTCTGGTGCTCCGGCGTCTCCCGCCTGCACGGGTTGCTGGCGACCCGCTGGGCCGAGCGGCTCCCGGTGCGGGCGGGTGTCGATCGGGGCGCCCTGGTGGGTGCGCCCGCCGGGCCGCTCGCCGGCGCCCTCGACGGGCTGGCCGCGACGCCCGCTGCCGTCGTCGGTGTGGCGGCCGTGGTCCACACGGTTTTCCCGCGCCTGCACGCGGTCTACCTGGTGCACGCTCGGACAGGGTCGCCGGTGAGCGAAGGCCCGGTCCTGGAGGTGCTCACGGCTGCGCGGCTGGAGCTGGCTGCCCAAACCGTCGGTGGCCGGGGCCTCCTGAAGGGGGCCGGCGAGGGGTTGACGAGGGACGCTGCCCTCGAGGCGGGCCTTGAACGGGCGTTTGCCGAGACCGGTGTTTTCCCTGCTGTACCGGCATCTTGACAGCGCTATTACACTGTCCAAGCAGCCTGCGTACGCCCGAAACGGTCCGTCGGCTGCCTTTTCAACGAGCGCGACAGCCCGGCCAGGTTCCCCTGCCGTGGTCATGGGACGGAAGGTTTGGCGAAGATTTTGGCCAAGGAACGAATTGAGCGCGACGACGAGGATCTCGTCCGGCTCTACCTCACAGACATCGGACAGTACCCCCTCCTGACCAAGGACGATGAGGTACGGCTGGCCCAGGCCATCGAGGCCGGGCGTGATGCCGAAGCCGATGTGGCCAAGGCTCCCAAGGGGCTGACCACTGCCAAGAAGCGTGAGCTTCGGCGTGCGGTCATGGAGGGCGAGCAGGCACAGCAGACCTTCGTGCAGTCGAACCTGCGCCTGGTCGTCTCGATCGCCAAGAAGTACCAGGCTTCGGGCCTCCCGCTCCTGGACCTCATTCAGGAGGGCAACCTCGGCCTGATGCACGCCGTCGAGAAGTTCGACTGGCGCAAGGGGTTCAAGTTCTCCACGTACGCCACGTGGTGGATCCGCCAGGCGATCACCCGGGGCATCGCCAACACGGGCCGCACGATCCGTCTCCCTGTCCACGCCGGCGACACGCTGGCCCGCGTGCAGAAGGCCCAGGCCCGCCTGGAGCTCAAGCTCGGCCGTCCGGCCACGCTGGCCGAGCTGGGCATTGAGGTCGAAATGCCCGAGGACAAGCTCGTCGAGGCGCTGCGCTTCCGGGCCGAGCCCCTCTCGCTGTCCGAGCCGTTGCGCGAGGACGGCGACGCCGAGCTGGGCGACGTGGTCGAGGACCGCTCCGCCGAGTCGCCCTTCGAGGTCGCCGCCGTGTCGCTGCTGCCGGACGAGATCGGCCGGCTCCTCTCACCGCTCGACGAGCGTGAGCGCGAGATCCTGCGCCTGCGGTTCGGGCTGGACCGCGGCGAGCCCCGCACCCTCGAGGAGGTGGGAGAGCACTTCAACCTCACCCGGGAGCGGATCCGCCAGATCGAGGCCCGGGCCATGTCGAAGCTGCGCCACCCCTCCTCGGACACCGGGGCGCGCGATTTGCTGACCGTCTAACGGCGCCTAGGCTCTCCGACCATGAAGAAGCTGCTGATACTCGCCGTGCTGGTCGCCATCGGCGTCGTCGCCGCCCGCCGCCTGCGCGAGGCGTAGACAACCCCCGAAGACGTCCCCCTATGCGGCGCGCCCGGCCAACCTGGCCGCGGCGTGACGGCTCCGTAGCCCGCGTCGCCACAAGATGAGAGCCGCGCCGGCCACGGCCAGGCTCGTGGTCACCACCGGCGTCGTACGCCCCACCCGGTCGCGCAGGCGGATCGGCTTGATGAAGTTCCGCACCTCCCAGCCGCGCTCGCGCGCCACCTTGGCCAGGGCCCGGTCGGGGTTCACCGCGACGGGGCGGCCGACCGCCTCGAGCATGGGCAGGTCTGTGCCCGAGTCCGAGTAGGCGCTACTGGCCGCCAGGTCGAGACCGATGCGCTCCGCCAGTTCGCGCATCGCTGTGGCCTTGGACTCGCCGTAGGCGTAGAAGGCCATGCGGCCCGTGTAACAGCCCTGCTCGTCGACCTCGCCCCGCGAGCAGATGGCCCCGTCGACCCCGAGCAGGTCGGCGAGGGGCAGCACGATCTCCTCGGGAGAGGCAGAGACCAGATAGACGCGGTGGCCCGCCGCCCGGTGCAGTTCCATGAGCTCGAGCGCCTCGGCGTACATGATGGGCTCCATCGTCTGGAGCATCGTCTCGCGCACGATCTGGCGGACCTGTGCCCGGTCCCATCCCTTGGTCAGGGCCAGCATCGACTCGCGGACACGCACGAGGCGCTCCTCGTCGGCGCCGAAGTAGAGGTAGATCAGCTGCGACATGGCGGCCCTCGCCACCATCCGCCGGTTGATGAGCCCGCCCTTGAGGAAGGGACGCCCGAACGCGGCGATGGATGCGCGATCGATGACCGTCTTGTCGAGATCGAAGAAAGCCGCCTCCATACTCTTAATGCTACGGGCGACCAGGACTCCGGCTTGAGTCACCGTGACAGTTCACCGGCAGCTCCGCGAACATTTGGTGCCCGTGAACAGGGATGTCGCGGGGGTTGCCGCCCGGTTGCAGTTACGGCTGCTGCTCGGCAATGAACAGGGCGTGGACGGCGTCCTCGGCCTCTGCCGTCACCAGCACCAGCACCTCGTCACCGGACTGGAGGGTCGTATCACCACGAGGGACGACGAGACGGTCGGCCCGGACCACTGCCACCACGACGGCATCGCGCGGGAAGGCCAGGTCGGCGATGGCGGTGTCGTTGGCCGGCGAGTCCTCGGCCAGCGTGATCTCCACCAGGTGCGCCACGCCACCTTTGAATTGGAGCAGCCGCACCAGCGACCCGACCGAGACGGCCTCTTCGACCAGAGCGGTCAGGAGCTGCGGCGTGGAGACGGAGACATCGACCCCCCAACTCTCATTGAAGAGCCACTGGTTCTTGGGGTGGTTGACCCGCGCCACCACCCGGGGCACGGCGAACTCCTGCTTGGCCAGCAGCGAAATGACGAGGTTGTCCTCGTCGTCGCCGGTGGCCGCCACCACGACGTCGACCGTGGCGAGCCCGGCCCGGTCGAGCGAGGAGACCTCGCAGGCGTCTGCCGCCACCCACGTGATGTCGAGGCTCGGGCGCAACCGCTCCACCAGCTCGGGGTCCTGCTCGAAGAGGAGCACCTCGTGGCCGTTGGCGTGCAGGTCCGACGCGATGGCGGTGCCCACGCTCCCCGCTCCTGCAATGGCGACCTTCACGTCCCGCCTTCCTGGGCGCGGCCCTTGGTGCGGGCCAGCAGGTCATCGAACTCGCGCAGCGCATCGTCGAGCACGGCGATGTGCAGGACGTCACCCTCCTGACCCACCAACTCGCGTCCGTCGAGCCGCGGCACACCCGAGCGTGTCACGGCGACAAGGCTCAGCCGGCCCGGCTGCTCCATTTCGCTCAGGGGGCGACCGGCCCAGTTGTCCGGCAGCGAGCGGTCGACGAGCGTGAGGCGCCCGGTGGCGTCGGACCAGTCGCCGACGTCCTCATCGGGGAGGAGTCGCCGGCGGACCTGATCGATGGTCCAAGTCACCGTGGCCACCGTCGGGATCCCGAGACGCTGGTAGATCTCGGCCCGCCGAGGGTCGTAGATCCGGGCGACGACGTTGGGAATCTTGTAGTTCTCCCGGGCGATGCGCACGGTCAGGATGTTCGTGTTGTCACCGCTGGTGACCGCGGCCAGGGCGTCCGCCTCAAGCGCTCCGGCCTTCTCGAGGTCGTCCCGGTCGAATCCCGAACCGACGATGCAGGGGCCGTCCCACTCCTTGAGGCGGCGAAAGGCCTTGGCCGACTTGTCGAGAATGGCCACCGAATGACCTTCGGCGCTGAGGGAGAGTGCGAGGCCCGAACCCACGCGGCCACACCCGACGACGATGACGTGCACGCCACAGTGCAACACGCCGCGTCGGGTCTTGCAAAGGCTGACTTTCACCCGAGTCGATTGCTTCTACTGTGTGGCTGTGGCGACCCCGATCACGGCGACCCCCGGTCAGGCCACGCCGCCGCCGGTCCCGCTACCCGGGGTGGCGGCGGAATCGATCCCGGAGACCAGGCGCTACCGGTTGAAGAACAAGCTGCTCGGGCCGCCGTTGGTCACCGAGCAGCTGGCCAGCGAGCGCCTCAACAAGGTCATCGCGCTGGGGGTGCTGGCCCCGGACTGCATCTCGTCCTCGGCCTATGGCACCGAAGAGATGCTGACCCAATTGGTGCCCTATGTGGGCCTGGCCGCCTTCACCCTCGTCGTTCCGATCACCTTGGCCATCCTGGGCGTCCTGTTCTTCGTCACGCTCTCGTATCTGGAGGTCATTCAGCTCTACACGAAGGCTGGCGGGTCCTACGTGGTGGCCCGCGACAACTTCGGACCGCGCATCGCGCAGATCGCGGCCGTCGCCCTCCTCATCGACTACACGGTCACGGTGGCCGTCCAGACGTCGGCCGGCACCGCCGCGCTGACCAGTGCGGTGCCCAGTCTGACCAGGTTCACCGTGGAGATCACCGTGGCGGTGGTGCTCATCCTCCTCTACGGCAACCTGCGCGGCATCCGCGAGGCCGGGAGCTATTTCGCGGTCCCCACCTACTTCTTCATTTTGTCGCTGGCGAGCGTCATCATCTTCGGCTTCATCAAAGAAGCGCTCGGAACGTTGCACACGATCCCTCTGCCTCCTGCCAACCAGGTCTACGGCGGCAAGATCGGCACCCCGGGCGAGGGGTGGTTGATGGGGTTGGCCTTCATCTTCTTGTTGCGCTCGTTCGCCAACGGCGGATCATCACTGACCGGCCTCGAGGCCATCTCCAACGGGGTGAGCAGCTTCAAGCGACCTGAGGCCAGGAACGCCCGCCAGACGCTCGTGGCCATGAGCTCCACACTGGCCTTCCTCGTGCTGGGCGTGACGCTGCTCGCCCGCTGGACCCACGCCGTCCCCTATGCCGGCGGCACGCCGACGGTGGTGTCCCAGGAGGTCAAGGCCGTCTTCGGCACGAGCGCGGTGGGACATCTCCTCTTCTACGTCGTGCAGCTGGCCACCATGTTGATCCTCTACACGGGTGGCAACACCAGCTTCAACGGGTTCCCGTACCTGGCCAGCTTCGTGGCGGGTGACCGCTTCCTGCCACGCCAGCTGACCCGGCGCGGCCACCGCCTGGCCTTCTCGAACGGGATCCTGGTCCTGGCCGGCGTCGCGCTGGCGCTCGTCCTCGTGTACAAGGCACAGGTCAACGATCTGGTCTCCCTGTACGCCATCGGTGTGTTCACCGGGTTCTTCATGGCCGGCTCGGGCATGGTGAAGCACCACCTGACGGCGCGGGAGGGTCACTGGAAGCGCAGCGTCGCGGTGAACGGGTTCTCCGCGTTCCTGTCGTTCACTGTCGTGCTGATCTTCGCCGTGGCGAAGTTCAAAGAGGGTGCCTGGCTCATCTTCGTCGTCGGTCCCTTGCTCTACATCGGCCTGATCCGTCTGCACCACCAGTACGTGACCGAGGCCGAGATGCTCGAGACCGGGGTCTCGGAAGCGACGGAAGAGCCGATCCTGCGCCGTCACGTGGTCGTCGTATTCGTCGACCGGCTCGACATGGCCACGGTGCGCGCCCTGCAGTACGCCCGCACCCTGACGCCCGACGACCTGCGGGCGGTGCACTTCGACATCGACACCAAGGCCGCCCGCGAGCTCGAGGCCGAGTGGGGCCGGTTCGGCCTGGGCCGCCTGCCGCTCGACATCATCGAGGTCCCGGACCGCCGCCTGGGCCGGGCCGCCATTGAGCTGGTGGCCGACGCCACCCTGGACGGCGACACCGAGTGCACGGTGCTGCTGCCGCGCCGGAGCTACCGCCGGGTCTGGCAGCGCTTCCTGCACGACCGCACCGCCGACAAGATCGCCGCCGTCCTGGGCCAGGTCCCCCACGTCAGCGCCACCATCGTCCCCTTCGCCGTGGCCGGTCAGTTCGGCGAGCGGGTCCGGTCCTACGGCCGCTCGGTCCAGGCGGCGCGCCTGGACGGCATGCCCGGGGACGGGTCCGGCCCCGTCGACGCCGATGGGCGAACGGGCGTCGACCGCATGGGACGCCGGGACGGGCCCAAGCGCCCGGCGTCCATGCTGGCGGCCGACCAGACCCTGGCGCAGCGGGCCGGCGCCACCACGCCCATCGCATCGGTCGCGCCGCGCCAGCGCATTCGCGTGTCGCGGGGCGGGTCAAGTCGGTCCGGGTCCAGCCCCGGGCCGGCACCTCGAACCTCGAGTGCGTCCTCAGCGACGGAACGGGGGGCCTGCTCCTGGTCTTCCAGGGGAGGCCGAAGATCGCCGGGATCGAGCCGGGGGCCCGCCTCGTCGCCGAGGGGATGGTGGGCACCTGGGGCCGCCGGCCCGCCATGCTCAACCCCTCGTTCGAGCTGGTGCAGGGGGCGCAGAAGGATCCGACGGAGTCCTGAGCCTCCGGTGCACCGTCCGTCGCAGCGGCGACGGTCAAATTGCCCGGCAGGTCGCCAGTCGCTAACGTCCCCCCCGGCCCGGCGTCGGGTGCGACCCCACCGGCGCGCCGTCGGCCTGGGGTCATGACATCGAATGCAATGGTGCTGAGCGCTGCCGCACCGCACGGAGGAGGGCGCCTCCATCCCCTCCCCGCCAGACGTACAGGAACAGAAAGGGCACACCGGGAATGATCAGAACGCTCGCAGCCGAAGGCGGCTACCAGGCCTTCGGCCTCTCCGGAACAGACAAGGCGTGGCTCTACATCTGCTTGTTCGCGGGGGTCGTCGGCATTGTGGCCGGCCTGCTCCTCGCCCGTAATGTCCTCTCCTTCGACCAGGGCACCGTGAAGATGAAGGAGATCGCGCAGGCCGTCCAAGAGGGGGCGCAGGCATTCCTGGCCCGCCAGTTCCGGGCCATCGTGATGATCATCATCCCGCTGGCCATCCTGATCTTCTTCACCGCCACCAAGGTGGTACGGCCCGACGGCAGCATCGCCCTGACCTTCCAGCAGGACGGCATCTACCGCGTGATCTGCTTCCTCTTCGGTGCGGCCTTCTCGGGCCTCACCGGCTTCATCGGCATGAGCATCGCCGTGCGGGGCAACGTCCGCACGGCCGCAGCGGCCTCCCAGGGCGGCGGCATGAAGGAGGCCCTGCGGGTCGCCTTCCGCACCGGCGCCGTGACCGGCATGCTCTGCGTCGGCCTCGGCCTGGTCGGCGCCACGGCCATCGTCCTCATCTTCCAGAACTCGGCCACGGCCGTCCTGATCGGCTTCGCCTTCGGGGCCTCCCTCCTCGCCTTGTTCATGCGAGTCGGCGGCGGCATCTTCACCAAGGCGGCCGACGTCGGCGCCGACCTCGTCGGCAAGGTCGAGGCGGGCATCCCCGAGGACGACCCGCGCAACGCGGCCACCATCGCCGACAACGTGGGCGACAACGTGGGTGACTGCGCCGGCATGGCGGCCGACCTCTTCGAGTCCTACGAGATCACCATCATCGCCGCCCTGATCCTGGGGTACTCCGCCTTCCGCTTCCACCACACAACGGCAGCGGTGCTCTATCCGCTCATCGTCCCGGCCATCGGGATCTTCGCCTCCGTCATCGGCGTCGTCGTGGTACGCGCCCGCAACAACGACCGCAACGCACTGGCCCCCATCAACCGTGGCTTCTGGCTGGCCGCGCTCCTCACGGTCATCGGCGCCTTCTTCGTGGCGCAGTACTACGTGCACGACCTCAAAGTCTTCTACGCCGTCCTGACAGGGGTGATCCTCTCGCTGGTCGCCAGCCAGATCACCGAGCAGTTCACCTCGACCGAGCGCGGGCCGGTCAAGGAGATCGCGGCCTCGGCCAGGACCGGACCGGCGACCACGGTGCTGGCGGGCATCTCCATCGGACTCGAGTCCTCGGTCTGGGCCATCATCGCCATCGCGATCGCCATCGGCGTGGCCATCGGGTTGGGCGACGGCAACATTGAGCTCACCTTCTACCTGGTGGCCCTGATCGGCATCGGCCTCCTCGCCACCGCCGGCATGGTCGTCTCGGAGGACAGCTTCGGACCTGTCTCGGACAATGCGGCCGGTATCGCCGAAATGTCGGGCGAGTTCACCGGCGAGGCCGAGCGCGTGATGGTCAGCCTCGACGCCGTCGGCAACACGACCAAGGCCATCACCAAGGGTGTGGCCATCGGCTCCGCCGTCATCGCCTCCGTCGCGCTCTTCGCCTCGTTCATTGAGACGATCGGCGAGCAACTCCCGAGCCTCCACGCCACGGGTGCGAAGCTCTTCTCGGTCATTCAGATCAACGTGGCCAACCCCACGACCTTCATCGGCCTGCTGATCGGTGGCTCCATCGCATTCTTGTTCTCGTCGCTCGCCATTCGGGCCGTGGGCCGCTCCGCCGGCACCGTCGTGCTCGAGGTGCGGCGGCAGTTCCGCGAGCACCCGGGCATCATGGACTACAGCGAGAAGCCCGAGTACGGACGGGTGATCAGCATCTGCACCGCGGCGGCCCAGCGCGAGCTGGCCACCCCGGCCCTGCTGGCCATCCTGTCCCCGGTCATCGTCGGCTTCGGGATCAACTACCTGGCGCTGGGTGCCTTCCTGGCGGGGACCATCCTGACCGGGCAGCTGATGGCCAACACATTGTCCAACTCGGGTGGAGCGTGGGACAACGCGAAGAAGTACATCGAGGACGGCAACGAGGGAGGCAAGGGCTCGGAGGCGCACAAGGCCGCCGTCATCGGCGACACGGTCGGCGACCCCTTCAAGGACACGGCCGGGCCGGCGTTGAACCCGATGATCAAGGTCATGAACCTGGTCTCGCTGCTCATCCTGCCCGCCGTCATCACGCTGCGGCACCACACGGGGGCGCGCCTGGCCATCGCCGGCGTGGCCCTGGTGATCCTGTTGGCCGCCCTCGCCTTCTCCAAGCGTGGCTCCGAGGCGATGGACGCCGACTCGGCTGATTCCGCACCGGCTGCTGCAGCTGCTGCACCGGTCGATTGACCTGCTCAGGCGCATAGCGAACCGCTCTGCTGACGCCCTCTACGTACGCCCTGCCCTTGACAGGTGGGGTGGCGGACCCGCACTGTGACGTGATCATGCCCACGCTTTCCCCCCATCGACTGCCGTCCCGCGGAGCGCGCCGTGGGTAAGGCGCTCGTCATCGTGGAGTCGCCGGCCAAGGCCCGCACCATCGGCGGCATGCTGGGCCCAGACTTCATTGTGGAGTCGTCGATCGGCCACATCCGCGACCTGCCGCGCGGCGCCGACGAGGTTCCGGCCGCCTACAAGGGTGAGTCATGGGCGCGCCTCGGCGTGGACGTGGACAATGGCTTCAAGCCGCTCTACGTCGTGTCGTCGCCGAAGAAGTCGGTGGTGGCCAACCTCAAGAAGCTGCTGAAGAACGCGGACGAGCTGTATCTCGCCACGGACGAGGACCGCGAGGGCGAGTCCATCGCGTGGCATCTCTCCGAGGTGCTGTCACCGACCGTGCCGGTCAAGCGCATGGTTTTCCACGAGATCACGCCCGCCGCCATCGCCCGGGCCGTCGACGAGTGGCGCGAGCTCGACCGCCGCCTGGTCGATGCGCAGGAGGCGCGCCGCATCCTGGACCGCCTCTACGGCTACGAGGTCTCACCGGTCCTGTGGCGCAAGGTCATGCCGCGCCTGTCGGCGGGTCGGGTGCAGAGCGTCGCCACGCGGATGGTGGTCGAGCGCGAGCGTGCCCGCATGCGGTTCCGCTCCGCCACCTGGTGGGGAGTCGACGGCACGTTCAGCAATGCCGATGCGGCCGCAAGCTTCGGTGCCGCGCTCGTCGGCCTGGGCGGTGCCACCATCGCCACCGGCAAGGACTTCGACGAGAACGGTGAGCGGACCGGCAAGAGCGAGGTCCGCGTGCTCGGCGAGCAAGAGGCGACGTCGGTCGCCACTGCCCTGATCGGGCGGTCCTTCACCGTCAGCGCGGTCACCGAGCGGCCCTTCCGTCGATCGCCGGCGGCACCGTTCATGACGTCGACGCTGCAACAGGAGGCCGGCCGCAAGCTCCGCTTCAGCGCGCAGCGGGCCATGCAGGTAGCGCAGCGCCTCTATGAGCAGGGCTTCATCACCTACATGCGCACCGACTCGACGACGCTCTCGGACGAGGCGCTGACGGCGGCACGGACCCAGGCCCGTGAGATGTACGGGGACGCCTACGTCCCCGACGCGCCGCGCCGCTACGAGCGCAAGGTCAAGAACGCGCAGGAGGCCCACGAGGCCATCAGGCCCTCCGGCGAGACGTTCCGGACCCCCGAGCAGGCCGGCCGCGACCTGTCGGGGGACGAGCTCCGCCTGTACGAGTTGATCTGGATGCGCACGGTGGCCTCCCAGATGAACGACGCCACCGGGACGAGCGCGCAGATCCGCCTGACGTCCGAAGTGCCCGAGGGACTCGCCCAGGGGCAGGAGGCGGAGTTCTCGGCCAGCGGGCGCGTCATCGCCTTCCCCGGTTTCCTCCGCGCCTACGTCGAGGGTGAGGACGACCCCGACGCGGAGCTGGCCGACCGCGAGGTGGTCCTCCCGGCCCTGGCCGTGGGCGACGTCGTGGAGGGCAGCGCGTTCGAGCCCGGCTCGCACACCACGCAACCGCCGGCCCGCTACACCGAGGCCTCGCTGGTCAAGGCCATGGAGGAATTGGGCGTCGGGCGCCCGTCCACCTACGCCAGCGTCATCGCCACCATCCTCGACCGGGGCTACGTCTGGAAGAAGGGGACGGCGCTCGTCCCGAGCTTCACCGCTTTCGCGGTGGTCGGGCTCCTGGAGCGCTACTTCGGCGATCTCGTCGATTACGGCTTCACCGCAGCGATGGAGGACGACCTCGACGAGATCGCCGCCGGCCGCGAAGAAGCGCTGCCGTGGTTGACGCGCTTCTACTTCGGCACCAATGTGCCGGGGGCGGCGGGCAACGGGCACAGCGACGAGGTCGAGGCGGTGGGGCTCAAGGCCTCGGTGGCGACGCACCTGAGCGCCATCGACGCCCGCGAGATCAACTCCATCCCGCTCGGCAACGGGAGCGACGGCGAGCCGATCGTGGCCCGGGTCGGCCGCTACGGTCCGTACCTCCAGCACGGAGAGGACCGGGCCTCCATCCCCGACGACATGGCACCCGACGAGCTGACCATCGAGCGGGCCGAGGAGATCCTCGCCGCACCCTCCAACGACCGGGTGCTCGGCACCCACCCCGAGAGCGGGCTCGACGTCCAGGTCAAGGCCGGACGGTTCGGGCCCTATGTCCAAGTGGGTGAAGTCGTCGAGGGTGGCGACAAGCCGCGCACGGCGTCGCTCTTCTCGTCCATGGAGCCGGCCACCCTCACGCTGGAGCAGGCGCTGCAGCTGCTGCAGATCCCGCGCGTGGTGGGGACGGACCCGGGGACGGGTGAGGACGTCGTGGCCCACAACGGCCGCTTCGGCCCGTATCTCAAGCGCGGGGCCGATACGCGCAGTCTCGGCAGCGAGGAGCAGTTGCTCACCGTGACGCTCCCCGAGGCGCAGGCGCTCTTCGCACAACCCAAGCAGCGCCGGGGCCGGGCGGCGGCCGCCCCGCTGCGCGAGCTCGGCACCGACCCGGCCACCAATCTGCCCGTCGTCGTGAAGGACGGCCGCTTCGGCCCGTATGTGACCGACGGCACCACCAACGCCAGCCTGCGCAAGGGTGACGTCGTGGAGTCCATCGACATCGAGCGCGCGTCCGAGCTGCTGGGCGAGCGCCGCGCCGCCGGCCCCTCCACGCGCAAGAAGAAGGCGGCGGCGAAGAAGGCCCCGGCCAAGAAGAAGGCGGCCGCCAAGAAGTCCCCGGCCAAGAAGACGGCAGCCAAGAAGACGGCTGCGAAGAAGGCGGGAGCGGCCAAGAATGCCGCCATCGCCAAGAAGGCCGCCCCGACCGAACCGTTCTGAGATGCCGGCCCGGGGTCGCCTCATTGCGCTCGAGGGCATTGACGGCTGTGGCAAGTCCACCCAGGCGGGCGCGCTGGCCAAGGCTCTCGGAGCACGGCTGACCTTCGAGCCGGGCGCCACGCCGGTCGGGGCCCGGCTGCGTGAGCTGTTGCTGGCGCCGGACGCACCCCCGCCAGCGCCGCGTACCGAGGCGCTTCTCATGGCGGCCGACCGGGCCGAGCACGTTGCCCGCGTCCTGGAGCCCGCGCTGGCCGCCGGCGAGTGGGTGGTCAGCGACCGCTACGCCGGCTCGACCATCGCCTATCAGGGATACGGGCAGGGCCTCGATCCCGCTGCGCTGGCAGAGCTGGTGGGGTGGGCGACCGGGGGTCTGGCCGCCGACCTCTCGGTGCTGGTCGACGTCAGCGTCGAGGTGGCGGCGGCGCGTCTCGCCACCGGCGGAAAGGGCCGGGGCGACCGGCTCGAGCGCCTGGGGCCCGACTTCGCCCGACGTGTGCGCGAAGGGTTCCTGGCCCAGGCGGCGCAGGACCCCGAGCACTGGGTCGTCGTGGACGGGACGCCGGAGGTGGACGCGTTGGCGGCGCATATCGTGGCCTCCGTGCGCGATCGGCTGGGTGACGTGGCCTCCGGGCGCCCGTGAGCGGGGACCGTCCCGTTCCCGAGCTCTTCGCCGGGGTGGTCTCGCAGGACGCGGCGGTGGCGGCGCTGCGGGCGGCGGCGGCCAACCCCGTCCACGCCTACCTGTTCCGGGGGCCGCCCGGGAACGGCGGGCTGGCCGCGGCACACGGGTTCGCCGCCGCGCTCCTGTGTCCCGAGGGCGGGTGTGGCGAGTGCGCCACCTGCCGGGCGGCGCTCGCCGGGACCGATCCCGACCTGCACATCGTGCGCCGGAGCGGTGCATCGGTCTCCATCGCCGACCTGCGCCAGGTCGTCGCGCTGGCCCAGCGGCGCCCGCTGCACGCGGCGCGTCAGGTCATCGTCGTGCTCGACGTGCATCTCGCCGCGCTGCGCGCCCCGGCGATCCTGAAGACGCTGGAGGAGCCTCCGGGTGACACCGTCTTCGTGCTCCTGGCTGACTCCGTCATCCCGGAGTTGGCGACGGTGGCCAGCCGCTGTGTCGAGATCCCGTTCCCGCCCGTGCCGCGGGACGACCTCGTGCGCTGGCTGACCGACTCGGGTGTGCCCGACGACATGGCGGCCGTGGTGGCGGACAGCGCCGGGGGGAACCCCGAACGGGCCCGCGTCATGGTCGACGACCCCGACGTGGCGGCCCGCGTGGCGCTGTGGACGTCGGTGCCGGACGAGCTGACCGCGGCCGGGATGACCGCAGCCGGGTTGACCCGACGCGTCCTGGAATCGGCCGACAGGGCCGTCGAGCCGCTCCGGACCGCCCACGCCCGGGAGATCGAGTCGCTGACCGCGGCGGCGAAGGAGATGGGCGAGCGCGGGCTCCCGGGGCGCAAGGAGATCGTCGACCAACACCAGCGGGAGGAGCGGCGGTTCCGCACCGACGCCCTGCGGGCGGGACTCGGCGTGCTGGCCCGGGCCTATCGCGGGCGTGTGGTCCGGGCGGCCGGGAGCGGTGTCGCCGTCGGCGATCAGGACGTCCGCAGTGCCGCAGAGGCGGTGGGGCTCATCACCGAGACGGCGGAGGCACTGCCCCGGAACCCGAACGAGACCCTCTTGGTGCAGTCGCTGTTCGTGCGCCTGGCCGCGCTGGCGGCGTAGCTCCCCGCGGGGCGAGGTGCCCCTTCCCGCACCCGAGGCCCGATCGAACGTGTCTCACCCGAGCGGGTCGGATCGCCTGCTACTAGGGTTGCCGGAGTTCTCCGGGGTGGCGAGAGGAGTGTGATCGAGCTGGCCCCGAACTTCTCTGACGCGGACCGCCAGCCCGAAGAGGTGCATCTCGCCGCGGGAGACATGCTCTTCCGTCAGGGCGAGCGGGGAGAGCTGATCTACCACGTCGAGTCCGGAAAGCTCGAGGTCTATCGCGAGCTGTTCGACGGGGGCGTCGAGGTGCTGGCGCACGCGGCGGGCAACTACGTGGGCGAGCTCGGGCCGATCCTGAACCTGCCCCGGAGCGCATCCGTGCGGGCCCTGGAGGACTCGGTTGTCACCGCCTACACGGTGCGGGCGTTCCGCCTGGAGCATCCGCACCACGTGGTGCGGCAGGCAGCCGAAGTCTGACGCGGGCGTCAGCTCGAAGACACCGCTGCGGTGGGCGCGTCCCGCCCGCACGGCAGTAGTGTCTCGTCGAACTCCCGAGGGTGGCGAGAGTGGGTGCTGAATGATGCCGGGGAGTGAGGCAGGGCGACTGGAGATACGGGTCCTCGGCCCGGTCGAGATCGTCTGGGACGGGCGTCCAGTCGACATCGGAGGGGTGAAGGCGCGGGCGCTCGTGGCCCGACTTCTGGTCGATCGCCACATCATCGTCTCGGTGGACCGGCTGGTCGATTCCCTGTGGGGCGACCACGACGGACCAGGGGCCGAGATCGCGCTGCGCTCGACGATCTCGCGCCTGCGCAAGCGCCTGCGGGACGCCGGAGCGCCCGGGGACCTCATTGTGACGCGGGCCCCCGGGTACGTGCTGGAGGTCGCGGCGGAGGTCACCGACGCCTACCGGCTGGAACAGCTCGTCTCGGAGGGACGGGCGGAGCTCCACGGTGCGCGTCCGAGCGAGTGCATCCGACTGCTCGCCGAGGCTGAACGGCTGTGGCGTGGGCCGGCCTACAGCGAGGTGCGCGACGAGCCCTTCGCCCGGGCCGAAGCGCGCCGACTGGAGGAGCTGCTCCTGTCGGCCACCGAGACGAGGCTCGATGCCGAGCTGACGCTCGGCCGGCACGAGGCTGTCACGGGAGAGCTCGAAGCGTTGACGACGGCCCACCCCATGCGCGAGCGGCTGTGGTCGCAGCGCATGCTCGCCCTCTACCGCGCCGGCCGCCAGGCGGAGTCGCTGCGGGTGTTCCAGGACTTGCGGGCCATCCTGGTGGCCGACCTCGGAATCGAGCCGGGGCACGACGTGTCCTGGATGGAGCGCGCCATCCTGACTCAGGACCCGGCACTCGACTTCCCGATCCCTCCGGAGGAGGCCAGCACGGCCGCCGGACAGGAGGCGACGCCGCCTGCGCTGGAGGCGTACCAGGTCCGGGTGCCAGCGTCGCGGCGCGACGGGCCCCTGGTCGGCCGATCCCGGGAGTCTGCGCTGCTGGGCGACTGGTGGTCGTCGGTGCGCCAGGGTGCCGGACGCCTGCTCCTGGTCGACGGCGATCCCGGCATCGGCAAGACGCGCCTCGTGGCCGAGCTGGCGCGCAGGGTCGAGACACAAGGCGCCCTGGTTCTCTGGGGTCGCTGCGACGAGGACCCCGTGGCACCGTTCCAGCCTTTCGCAGAGGCATTGGGACGCTACTTCCAGTCCCTCTCGGCGGATCGCATTTCGCGCATGCCCGACTGGCAGCTCAGCGAGCTGTCCAGGCTGGTGTTGCGTCTGCGCGAGTACGCGCCGCTGCTCGAGGACGAAGGCGGCGACCCCGACAGCGAACGGTTCCGCTTCTTCGAGGCAGTGACGGCGACGCTCAACGAGCTGTCGGCGAACGGCACCACCCTGTTGGTGATCGACGACCTGCATGCGGCCGACCAGCCGACCCTGCTGCTGTTGCGCCACGTGCTGCACGGCACGGACGAGGCCAAGCTCGGCGTCGTCGGACTGTTCATCGACACCGAGGTGCCGCCCGACCATCGCCTCCGCGCCATGCTGGCGGACTTCCGGTCCGTGCACCCCGTGGCCACCGTGCACCTCCAGGGATTGAGCGGCGCCGCGGTGGAGGAGCTGGTGCAGGGCTGGCCCGACGCCCCGGCGGACCTGGTGCCCCAGCTGTGCCGCCTCACCGACGGCAACCCGCTCTTCCTCGACGAGCTGCTGCGTCAGTTCGGCTATCGGGAGGCCGAGCAGAGCGGGGAGGGAGACGCGCCTGTCCCACCCAGCTTGAGCCCGACCGAGGCGATCCGGGAGCTGGTGGCCCGCCGCGTCTCGCGGCTCCCCGAAGATGTGATCTACCTCCTGCAGGCGGCTGCGGTGGCGGGACCAGAGTGCGAAGCAGGCATTGTGGGCGAGGCGGCCGAGCTGACGACCGAGCAACGACTGGACGCCTTCGACCGGGCGGAGGAGTCCCGCCTGCTCCGTCGGGTCGGGGATGACATCCGCGATCGCTACGTCTTCACACACACGCTCGTGCGCGACGCCATCTACGGCGAGCTCCTGCGCGGACGGCGGCTGCGCTACCACCACAAGATCGCCGTGGCCACGGAGCAGGCCCACGGCGAGGATCGCGACGCCTATGTCAACGAGCTGGCCCACCACTTCTACATGGGGGCGGCTCTGGCCGATGCCGACAAGGCCAGTCACTACTGCCGGGCGGCCGGAGAACGTGCGCTGCGCCTGCTGGCCTTCGAGGAGGCGGCCGTTCATTTCGCCCGCAGCCTCGAGGTGGCCGAGCAGTTCGGGCACTCCGACCCCGAGGCGCGCTGCGACGCGCTGATCGCGCTGGCGGAGGCGCAAAACCGGGCCGGCGACACCGCGGTGGCCGACGTCAGCTTCGAACGGGCCGCCGCGCTCGCTCGACAGCTCGGCGATGCCGAGCGGCTGGCCGCCGCCGCCCTGCGCGCCGGTCCCTTGAGCTACCTCGGGATCGTGCAGGCGAACGCGGAACAGGTGCGACTGCTCGAGGATGCACTGACGGCGTTGCCGGAGGGCGAGGACTCGCATCTCAGGGCCATGGTGACGGCGCGCCTCGGCCTCGTCATCATTTACGGGGCCGATGCCTCCGCCCTGGTGACGCGCACGCGCTCACTCGCCCTGAGCAACGAGGCGGTGGCCATGGCCCGGCGCCTGGGTGACCGGGTGGCGCTCGGCTACGCGCTCAATGCGCGCATGCATGCGTTGTGGGGCATCGCGCCCGCGCCCGACAGGCTGGCGACGGGGACCGAGCTGGGGGAGATCGCCGACGACATCGGCGACGAGTTACTGGCGCTGCACGGGCACATGTGGCGCATCCGCGAGCTCCTGGCCCAAGGCGATGTCGACGCCGTCACCGAGGAGATCGCCCGCTTCCGCGCCCGCGACACCGGGCCCGTCCACCCGATCGAGGCGTCGTACGCGTTCAACGTCGCGGCGATGATGGCGCTGCTCAAGGGCGACTTCGAGACGGCGGAGCAACTCGGCGGCCGTGCCCTCGATGTGGCGGAGGGGCACAACGAGCTGGCCCTGAGCTTCTACGGGGTGCTCATGCTGTGGACGTGGTGGCAACGGGGCGACCTGGGCGCGTCGGACGGGATGTTCCGGGAGGTGCTGGCCCAGGCTCCGACCGAGTACCCGACCGTCACTGCCGTGCTGGCCCTGGCTCACGCCGAGGCGGGCGCCACGGAGGCGTCGCTGCGGCAG
Organism: uncultured Acidimicrobiaceae bacterium; assembly: GCA_963804055.1. Taxonomy (GTDB): domain Bacteria; phylum Actinomycetota; class Acidimicrobiia; order Acidimicrobiales; family RAAP-2; genus Bog-473. Next base: position 349,912 of record CAWDOU010000005.1, read on the forward strand.
CTGCGCGTCCTGGCCGACTTCGGATGGGGGAACGTCGCCGACGACCAGGCCGAGGGGGTGTCCCTGGCCGTGGCGGCTGCAGCCTGTGCGGTGCTGGGCGAGCCGGCCGGCGATTACGCGCCGCATCTCTACGAGGCCATGCGCCCCTATGCCGGCACCGCGGTCGTGGTCCGGGCACCCGCAGCGGCCTGCCTGGGGCCGGCGGACCACTTTCTCGGGCTGTTGGCGGGAGCGATGGGCGACCTGGCCCTGGCGGAGGTGCACCACGAAGCAGCGCTTCGCTTGGCGCGCCGCATGGGCTCGCCCCCGTTCGTGGCCGCCGCCGAGGTGGAACTGGCGCGGACCGTACGGCGACGGCGCCCCGATGCCGACAAGGAGCGCGTGGCCCTGCTCCTGCGGAACGCGGAAGAGGCTGCGCTCGCCATGGGATTGGACCGGCTGGCCCAGCGGGCAGCCACGCCGGATTGACGCGGGCTCACCCGGAGGTGCGGTCCTCCCCGGCCGGGCGTGCGCTGTCCTCGTAGGCGGCCAGCCGGTCGTCCGCTTCGCGGATGCGCCGGCTCATCCCGCTGAGCAGCGCGTTGCGGAACCCGGGGATCTCCATCATCGTCTCGAACTCCCGCGGACCCACGATCAGCACATCGAGATCGGTGGTGGCGTGCACGGTGGCACTGCGGGGCAGGGCCTCAATGGCGGACAGCTCGCCGAAGTAGTCGCCGGCATGCAAAATGTTGACGACGCGCCCCTCACGGGTGACCGTCGCCGTCCCTTCCAGGATGACGAACAGCTCGCGGCCGAGCCGACCCTCGCGCAGGATCACCTCACCCGCTTGGATCCGGAGGCGCTCGGCGATGCGCGCCATCTCCAAGAGCTGCTCCTCCGTGCAGGCGGCGAACCAGGGCACGCCTTGCAGGCGTCCCGGTGCGGCCTGCCCGCCCTTCTCACCCTCCGTGCCCATCCGCGGTCCCCTGACGTCGGCGGAGTGCGTTCCCCGCATGGTCAGGGTACGCGCTGGACCCGCCCGAACGGGGGCGGAGTGGAACCCCGAGGCGGTTTGGGGCCAGTGGCCAGCACCGGGAGCACCGGCCACCCCACACGATCAGGGATCCTGTGCGTCGAGCACGGCGGCCAATCGGGCCTCGACGGCCCGGAGCCGGCTGGCCATGCTCCGGAACAGGGCACCGCGGAAGCCCGGGATCTCCGACATGGCGGAAAGCTCACGGGGCCCGATGATGAGGACGTCCAGGTCGCTCAGCGCGGTGACGGTGGCGTTGCGCGGTGCGGGGTCCATGGCCGCCAGCTCGCCGAAGAAGTCACCTGGACCCATGGTCTTGACCTGGCGGCCCATCTGGGTCACGGCCACCGAGCCCGAGAGGATGAGGAAGAACTCCCGGCCGATCCGCCCTTCGTGGGCCAGCACCTCGCCCTGCCCCACCTGGACCCGCTCGGCCAAGCGGGCCACCTGCTCGAGCTGGTCGTGGGTGCAGTTGCGCAGCAGGTCGACGGCGTGCAGCCGGTCGACGGTGGCCTGTGTCCCCATGGTCGCTACCACGTGTTTCCTCCCGTCCCGATGCGATGCCGGTGCCCCGCGGCCGCATCCACTGAGGTCGTGATCACTGTGCACCGCCATGCTTGCAGCGTCATTGCACGGCTGTTGCAGGACGGGCGGCACCGGCTCGCCGGAGAAGACCCTCCTGACCTGCGGCGACTCTCGCCCGGACCGGACCGGCCCGACTCGCAGGGACGGGGTCACGGCGCGAGGCTGGCCGCCGGCTCGGACGGAGGAGATCGACAGCGGTGAAGACACCAGGGGAGCTCTTCGATCTCACCGGGAAGGTGGCGCTCGTGACGGGCGGGAGCCGGGGCATCGGGCGCGGCGTCGCCGAAGGCTTGGCGGCGGCGGGAGCCGACATCGTCGTGGCCAGCCGCAAGCTCGATGCCTGCCAACGGGCCGCCGACGAGATCGCGTCGGCCACGGGCCGGCGAGCCTTCCCCGTGGCCTGCCACGTCGGCCGATGGGAGGACTGTGACCGGCTCGTCGACGCCGTCTACGCCCAATTCGGGCGCTGCGACGTGCTCGTGAACAACGCCGGCATGTCGCCGGCCTACGACGGCCTCGCATCCGTGACGGAGGACCTCTACGACAAGGTGCATGCGATCAACGCCAGGGGTCCGTTCCGCCTCGGCGTGCTCTGTGGGGAGCGGATGGCCGCGGGGGACGGAGGATCGATTATCAACATCTCGTCCGTCGGGTCCCTGCGGCCGGCCGCCATCGACCTGCCCTATGGCATGGCCAAGGCGGCGCTGAACGCATTGACGCTCGGCCTGGCCGGCGAATGGGCTCCGAAGGTGCGGGCGAACCTCGTGCTGCCCAGCGCAACCGAGACGGACATGACCACGCTGTGGCCCGCCGAGACCAAGGCCCGGATCGCCGACTCGAATCCGATGAAGCGGCTCGGGCGGCCCGAGGACGTGGCGGCGGTCTGCGTGTTCCTGGCCAGCGATGCCGCCGGCTATGTCAACGGAGCGCAGGTGTCGGTCGACGGCGGGTTGTACCGGGCGCTGTAGGAACGGCCCGGTGCCGGCGGCGTGATCAGGGGGCCGTCAGGTAGCGGTCGATCATCTTGTGCATGTGCAGGACGTTGCGCTCCTGGCGGCGGTTCAGTCGAAGAGGGGGCCCGCCACGGGACTTCATCCCGATCTGGACGTGGGCCATATTGGCGTAGTCCTGGTTCGTGATCTCGCCCCAGTCCCGCTCGGTCCAGTCGGGGAAGAAGCGGCGGGCGGCCCGCTTCGGCGGTTCGCCGTCCTGGGGCCACTGGAGGAACCAGGTGTCCTTGATGCAGCTGTCGGGGTCGAGTCCGTTGGGGCGGACCCGGAAGATGATGGCGATCCCCGGATAGATCGGACCCACCATGTTGGGGAAGAAGAAGACGTCGTCCACGCTGGTGAGCTGGTCGTCCGCGAACCCATCCACCGCCACGCCGCGCCCGGCAAGGAGCGCGCGCCGCCCCTTCTGATAGTGGCGCAGCATCGTCTCGCCGTCGAGCGCGGAGGAGCGGATCTCCGCGACCAACGCGGCCTCGTCGCGGTAGAAGAGCCCACCGAGGCCGCGGATGAACGCCTCGAGGATCTCCCCCTCGTCGTACTCGCCTTCGGCCAGGCCGAGGCGGGGGCTGGGTCGCAATTGCCGGCGCGCGTTCGGCAGCCGCCCGTAGTGGGCGTGGATTCCCAACGGCTCGTATTCGAGGCTGACGTCGTCGGTCCACGGAAGGAGCTGCGGGTGCGTGCCCTGTACGTGGTAGCCCTCGTTGAAGGCGTCGACGGCGACCTTCCAGTTCGCCGGCAGGACCGTCGACAGGTAGGTACGGAGATGGAGCCGGTCGAGGTGGTACGGCGCCAGCAGTGCGGGCAGGGGGTCGAGGAACTCGAGCAGCGGCGGGGCGGCGGGGTCGAGGGTGACCCACACGAAGCCTCCCCACCGGCCCATCCGCACCTCCGCGAGTCCGGCACCGTCGGGGATGGGATCGAACTCGTTCGCATCGACGACCTCAATGAGCCTGCCGTCGAAGTCATAGCGCCAGGCGTGGTAGCGACACCGGATGCAGCCGTCGGGGAGCGTGCCTGTGCCTTCGGCGAGTCGCGTCCCGCGATGCAGGCAGGTGTTGTGGAAGGCCCTGATGACGTCCCGGGCTGCGCGGACGACGAGGATCGACTGGTCCCCGATCAGGTACTCGCAGAACTCACCGACCTCGGCGATCTCTTCCTCCCGGCAGGCGACCTGCCAGACGCGTGACCACAGGCGGTCGAACTCGAGTGCGGCGAACTCGGAGCTCGTGTAGCGCTGGCGCGGCACGGCGTCGTCTGCGCCGATCAACACGCTCTCGAGCTCCATGCGGCTCCCCTCCAACTCTCGGACGGCGCGGAATCCCACCGAGTTCGGTGGCGTCATGCTAGGTCGCCGCCACATGGAGGGCACCGCCGGCTTCACATAGGGTGTCGACGCCATGTCGGCCGATTCGTCCCAGTGACAGGAGGGTGACCATGCCGACCGATGCCGTCGGGGCCGGCAGCGCACCGGCGCCCTTCGCTGCGCCCCTCGCCGAGGTCCCCCTCCCTGCAGCCGATGTCGCGGCGCTGCTGCGGCGCAACGTCGAGCAGTACGGCGATCGTCCGGCACTCCGGTTCGGCAACGCGATCTGGACGCACAGGGAACTCTTCGCGGAGGCGGAACGGTTTGCCGCCCTGTATCGGGCCCGGCTGGACCCGGCGCGTCCACCCCACGTCGGCGTGCTCCTCGACAACACCCCCGACTATGTCTTCGCCCTCTGCGGCGCCGGCCTGGCGGGGGCGGCGGTGGCCGGCCTCAACTCCACGCGCCTCGGCGAGCACCTTGCCCGCGATATCTCCCACACCGACATTCAGTTCGTCATCACAGAGCCTCGTCATCAGGAGCAGCTCGCGGCCGCGCTGCCCTTCGCCGACCTCGTCGGCGGGACGCTCGTCTCGGAGCGGTTTGCCGACGAAAGCGACCCGGAGGTGCGGGGCGACACCCTCGACGCCGCGCTCGACGCCGCCCGGAGTGCGGCACCCTCCGCGACGGCTGGACCTCGGAGCTCGGACGACGACGACGTCGATGCGCTGTGGGCGCTGCTGTTCACTTCCGGAACCTCCGACGCACCGAAGGCGGTGCGGTGCACCCAACGACGCCTGCTGACGACCGGGAACCGGATGTCCATGATGCTCGAGCTCAGTCCGGACGACGTCGGTTACGCGGCCATGCCCCTGTTCCATACGAACTCGCTGATGGCCGGCCTCGCCGCGGCGCTCGTGGGCGGCGCCTCCCTCTCGCTGGCGCGTCGGTTCAGTGCGTCGGGATTTCTCCCGGACGTGCGGCGCTACGGCGTCACCTGGTTCAACTACACCGGCAAGTTGTTGACCTATCTCCTGGCCACACCGGCTCGACCCGATGATGCCGACAACACCGTGCGCGTGGCCTTCGGCAACGAGGGATCGCCGCAGGTGGTGGAGGCGGCGGCCCAGCGCTTCGGGATGCGGGTCATCGACGTCTTCGGATCGACTGAAGGTGCCATCGCCCTGGACCGCACGGGCGACCGCCCGAGCGGATCGATCGGACGGCTTCGCCAGGGGATCCTCGTCGTCGACGAAGAAGGCCACGAGGCGCCACGCGCACAGTTCGACCCGAGGGGCCGCCTGGTGAACGCGGACCGTTGCGTCGGAGAGATCGTCAACACCCTCGGCGTCGGGCCCTTCGAGGGTTACTACCGCAACGAGGAGGCGATGCGCGCCACCACCCGCGACGGTTGGTACTGGAGCGGAGATCTCGGCTACGTCGACGACGACGGCTGGGTGTTCTTCGCGGGTCGCACCTCGGACTGGCTCAGGGTGGATGGCGAGAACTTCCCGGCGGCGCCGGTCGAGACGATCCTCAACCGGCATCCGGACGTCCTGTTGGCGTCGGTCTATGGCGTGCCCGACGCCGACTCGGGAGATCAGCTCATGGTCGCCCTCGTCCTGCGTGACGGAACCGCGTTCGACCCGGCAGGCTTCGCGGGCTGGCTCGACGCGCAGGCCGATCTCGGCCCCAAGTGGCGGCCTCGTTTCGTGCGCCTCTGTCGCGCGCTCCCGAGCACGCCGACCAACAAGATCCTCACCCGCACCCTCGTGCACGAGAAGTTCCGCTCCGACCGGGTCCACGGTGACCCGGTGTTCCGGCGGCTCCGGGGGGACACCTCTTTCCGGCCCTTCACCGGGGAGGACGAAGAGGCGCTGCGGGTCGCCTTCGAGGCGCACGGGCGGGCCACGGCCTGGGAGCTCTAGCGACGGCGGCGGCATGGCATGATGTACCCACCTGGATGACACGAGTCTCCGTGGCGAAACGGTCCCCGGATCGTCGGAGGGGTGACGTTCCAGCGTGCCTGGGTAGCTCAGTCGGTAGAGCAGCGCACTCGTAATGCGCAGGTCAGGAGTTCGAATCTCCTCTCAGGCTCCAGATCATCAGGCTCCAGATCATCAGGCTCCGGGTCAGAGGCACTTTCCAGCCCCTGACAGCGTCGGATCGTATGGGCATATTTCGTCAGCTTGAGCAGGGACGATTCAGCGCCAGGCACCATCTGCAGGCACGGGTTGCTTCCCTTCGATCGGACTCACGATCAGGGGGCAGGTGACGTGGCTGGGCAGATTGATCCAGTGTGCGATCAGCAGGGCGCTCTGACGCTGACTGTCCGCGAGAGGACGATGCTCACCGTTGTGGTGCTGGTTGGCGAGCTCCTCGGTCTACGGGCATTGACACCATCGCGGCGAGCAGACGTATTCGGACGCACCGCCTCACCTGCTCCGTCGAAGGGAAACTGTTCCGTCCATTGAGACCATGCCGCGCATGGCCCGGATCGTCATCGCGTCGATGGGCGCAATGCGCTCGACCGGATCAGGGAAACCCTTGCGAGCACGCCGCAGTGATGCCCGCTGCTTCGACACGCCAAGCATCTCGGCGATCCTCTCCCGCAACCCTCGGTAGCAAATTGGGGTTCCGTTGATTCAAGGGGTTGACCGCGAGTGTTGACAGGGTTCTCTGCCATTGGGAAACTCCGGTTGCGTCCGGAGACGGGCGGCGGAGCCTTCGGGCGCGAGTGCTCTGGGGGCATGGGGAAGCGGGGGATCCCCCTCGCGAGCAGGACGGAGGAATGTCATGACAATCAGCAAAGTCAGGGGCGTTCGAACGCAGAGCAGCGTCGGCGATCCGTCGCAGCAGAGGCGGGCGCGCAGACTGGTCATGCGTTTCTTCGGTTCAGGTGCTCTCTTCCTCGCGACCCTCGCGAGTGTGATGGCAGGCGGTTCTCTGGCACTTTCGGGTGTAGCCCCTGCGGGCGCGAGCCCCACCGCGATCACGGTGGACTGCCCGGCCGACAACCTGCAGAATGCGATCTATTCCGCGGGCCCGGGCTCGACCCTCCGGGTGAACGGGACATGCACGGGGAACTTCTACATCAACGAGAACTTGACGTTGTCGGGCCCCGCGGTACTCGACGGTGGCGGCGGTCCGAACCAGTACGGGGCGACGCTCAACGTCGCGGCCGGAAACGTGGTCCTGAACAACCTGGTCATCCAGGACGGTGTTGGTATCGACAACATTGGCGGTGGCATCTGGAACAGCAGTCAGTTGACCCTGAACCACTCGGCTGTGACGCACAACACCACAGGTGAGGCAGGCGGCGTGTTCAACATGGGTCAGTTGACCCTGAACAACTCGACGGTGTCGGACAACACGGCCACCAGTGGCACCGGCGGCATTTTCAATTGCGGCGGCGACCCTGGCTTCGAGTCCTTTGGTCTCTGTACGGGTGCTTCCAGCCTGACTCTCAACAATTCCACCGTCTCGAACAATGTCGGCGGATCTTTGTATTCCGACGGCGGTGGCATCGACAACGACGTCCAAGCGGCCCTGACACTCAATAACTCGACTGTGTCGGGTAACACCACTGGGGATAGCGGCGGCGGGATCGAGAACGACGGCACGGTGACGCTCAACGTTTCGACGGTGTCGGCGAACACCACTGGCACCTACGGCAACGGCGGCGGGATCGAGAACGACGGCACGGCGACGCTCAATTTTTCGACTGTGTCGGGTAACACCACTGGGCCCTACGGCAACGGCGGCGGGATCGAGAACAACGGCACAGCGATGCTCAAGTTTTCGAGTCTGTCGGGTAACAGCACTGCCAGCAGCGGCAATGGCGGTGGCATGGAGAATAAGGGCACGGCGACACTCAATTTTTCGAGTGTGTCGGGCAACGTTGGCGGTGCCGGCGGCGGGATCAATAACAACGGCACGGCGACGATCTCCGCGTCCATCCTCTCGAATAACTCTTCCAATGGCGGGTCGGGATGCTTCTGCGGTGGTGGGGGGATTTCAAACGGGCTGTCCAACACGGGCACGACGACAATCAACAGCTCCATCATCCGAGGCAACAATTCGGTGTTCGTCGGCGGAGGCATCTTTGCTGGTGGGGGCCCCGTGAACATCAGCAACAGCATTGTGACGGGCAACTCCGCGTTCACCGCGGGTGGCGGAATGATCGTGTGGGACGGACCGACGACGGTCGCCAACAGTGCCTTTTCCAACAATTCCGACAATGCGGTCGCCCAGGGCTTCGCCCCCGACAACCCGGCAGGCGTCTGGGTCTCCCCACCCGACTACCTCGGCTTTGGCAACTACCCGACCTTTACCACGACGCACTCCACGTACAGCTGAGGCGGCCGATAGAGCCAGGCAGGGGGTGGCGGCGCACGCACCCCTGCCTCGGGACTCGGGCTTCCAGTAGGGCGCCCGGTTCACGGCGCGTCATCGTCGTTCGGGGCTGATCGAAGCGCCCCGGAACGCGCGCGTCCTCAGGTGGTCGATGCACTGGCACTGGCACTGGTGCTTGCGCCCGCCCGGATCTTCAGCGGTCGGGGTCGGTCGGCTCGAGGATCACCGTCACTTGGTGAGGCGAACCACCCCCCAGTGGCGTCGCTGCACCGTCACCGTTCGGAGGATGCGGATGACCTCGCCGAGCCGGGTGGCGAGCAGACGTTGTCGCATGTCCTGCGCCTCGCGTGGACCGTAGAGGTTCCGTGTCACCTCTTGCGGGTGCGGGAAGACCTCGAAGCCGCTGAAGCCGACCGCCTTCGCAGCGGCGACCACCTTGGTCGGCGGCATGTCGCGCTCGCGCACGCCGTGCAGTTCGCGCGCCCGAACGGACGTCTCGGATTCCGCATGACCGCGTCCCGGCTCGCACACGACACAGACCCCCCCGGGCCTCAGGGCGAGAAGCGCCGTTCCGATGGGAGGCAGCTCCGACTCGGAATGGTGCAGACAGTCGAAGAAGAGGGCGCCGTCGAACACGCCGAGCTCGGAGGGGATCGGGTGGTCGAAATCGTGCACCAGGTAGTCCAGTCCGTCTTCGTCGTAGAACGATCGGGCGGCCTCGATCGCCTCGACGGAGAGGTCCGTCCCGGTCACCCGATACCCGCAGCGTGCCAGCAGCGCACTGGTCCAGCCGGTCCCACAGCCCAGATCCAGAATTTCGGGCGGGGGGTTCGGGGAGAAGGTCGAGCACGGTGCCGAATTCGACGAGAAGCGAGGATCGGTTGGACGTCGAGAACGGCTTCCCCAGACTCTGCAGCAAGGCTTCCTCGGGAATGGTCCGGAAGTAGCCGGCCTCCACCTCCTTGCTCCACTGCGGAGTTCCCACGTGCCGCTCCCTCGTTGGCGATCCGCGGCGTCACGCGGCTCGCCCGATGGTACTTGGCCCTCCTTTGGCGCACTCTGCGACCTGGGTCCTGGCTGGGAGGGAGGCAGCTCTCATTCCGCGCCCGGATTCCGCTCGCTCCTGGCGCAGAACAAAGGCGGCTCATCCCTATTGCAGACAGCGCCCGCTTGCGGGACCATGTGGCCGTCAGATGGCGGGACGGCGCCGAAGGTGATGCAGCGCGTGGAAGCGGGTATCCAACGCAGCGGGCAGGCGGGCATTCGGAACGACTCCGATCGCTGTCACGCGAGGAAAAGGCACGCGAGAAAAAGGGGAGGCAGTTCATGAGGTGGACGAGCAGGTTGGCGGCGGTCGGGATCACGCTCCTCGTCGGGGGGGCAGCGCTGATCGTCCCGCAGCTTCCGGACGTCGCGTCAGCGTCGGCCGCCTCGGCGCACATCTCCGTGACGGGCAGCGCCAGCCCGGCCTTCGTCCCGAATGCAGGGTGTGGGACCGGCAACCCGGCCTACAACTTCGCAGGGAGCGGGGACGCCGCCGACCCCCAGGTCGTCTACTCGGAGGGCACGTACTACGCCTTCACCACCGGCAACGCGCTCGGCAACAATCTCGCCGCGCTGGTGTCGAGCGCGCCCAATTCGGGCTACCACTCCTACACGAACACCTGCTCCGGCTCGACGGCCTTGCCCAGCCCGTCCGGGTGGGAACAGGTCAACACCCAGACGTCACCAGGCGTGTTCGACTACGGCGGGCACTGGGTGATGTTCTACGACGCGGCGAAGTCGGGGCATGCCACGGATTCCGGGTTTGACTGCCTCGCAGTGGCGACGGCGGCGTCCATCTCGCCGACCAACGTCCAGTTCACCGACGCCAGCGGGTCCCCCCTCGAGTGCCAGAGCACCGGGTCCATCGACCCGCAGCCCTACGTGGACCCGAGCACGGGCACCGCCTACCTCGTCTGGAAGCAGAACGACGGCGGGTCGGCGGCGCCGGCCTACATCTGGGCCGAGCAGCTGGACGGCTCCGGGACCGGCTTCGCGCCGGGGTCGTCACCCACCTTGTTGATGACCAACAACACCGTGACGTACCCCTGGGAGACCACGGTGGAGAACCCGTCCATGGCGGCCACCGGCGGTGGCTTCTATCTCGCCTTCTCGGCCGGCGTGTACACCAGCTCCGGCTACTCCGAGGGTATCGCCACCTGCAGCGGGCCGCTCGGGCCGTGCGGCGCCCAGAGCCAGATCCTCACTTCGTACGGCTCGGTGCTCGGACCGGGCGGCGGCGCCCTGTTCTCCGACGCGAGCGGGTCGTGGTGGCTGGACTACGCGGCGTGGCAGGGCGGCTCTGCGGGCTGCACGAGCTACGCCTGTGGCGCGGCGCGCCAGCTCTTCGTCGCCTCCATCGAGCTCCCGAGCATCAACGGCGAGGTGCCGTGCAACGCGCCCGCTGCACCCTCGGGCTACTACATGGTGGCCACGGATGGAGGCATCTTCAATTACGGCAACCTCCCCTTCTGTGGATCGGCCGGGGGCATCCATCTCAACAAACCGGTCGTGGCCATGGCGCCGACACATGACGGGGGCGGCTACTGGCTGGTGGCCAGCGACGGCGGCATCTTCACCTACGGCGACGCCAACTTCTACGGCTCGACGGGGAACATCCACCTGAACCAGCCCATCGTGGGCATGGCGGCCACCCCCGACGGCGGCGGCTACTGGCTGGTGGCGACCGATGGGGGCATCTTCAACTACGGCGACGCCAAGTTCTACGGCTCGACCGGGAACATCCACCTGAACCAACCCATTGTGGCCATGGCCCCGACACACGACGGCGGTGGCTACTGGCTGGTGGCCAGTGACGGCGGCATCTTCTCGTACGGTGACGCGTCCTTCCACGGGTCGACGGGCAACATCCACCTCAACAAGCCCATCGTGGGCATGGCGGCCACTCCCGACGGCGGCGGGTACTGGCTGGTGGCGACCGACGGGGGCATCTTCAACTTTGGGGACGCCCCGTTCTTCGGGTCGGCCGGGAACATCCATCTGAACCAGCCCATCGTGGCGATGGCCCCGACGCACGACGGTGGCGGGTACTGGCTGGTGGCCAGCGACGGCGGCATCTTCACCTACGGCGATGCGACCTTCCTGGGCTCGACCGGGAACATCCACCTGAACAAGCCCATCGTGGGTATGGCGGGCGTCTGAGCACGCCCACCCGGGCCGCCCCTCAGCGCACGGGCTCGGGGACCAGATTCTCAAGACGCGGGACGTCGTCCGCGCCCTGCGGCGCGCCCTTGCCGCCACGCGTCCACGAGGCAGCGGCGCCCGCCAGGCACATGACGATGCCGAACTCGAACGCGGTGTGGAGGCCGTCGCGGAACGAGTCGGCGATGAGGCTCGGGAAGAAGCGCTCACCGGTGATGGTGCTCCGCTGCGCTGGCGTCAGCTGGGACAGCACGTGGGGGCCCAGGAGGTGGCCGGCCGGGTTGTAGCCGAGGAATGCCGCGAACAGTGTCGAGACCGGTGGGAGATGCGAGATCGAGACGGCGGTCGCGACCGGGACCCCGTGGGCCGTGAGCCCGCTGACCAGTGCGCCGGGGAGATGGTCGGACAACCCGAGAATGATCAGGGTGAAGAAGATGCCGATGGAGAGCACCTGGGCCGAGTTCTGGAAGGTGGTGTTCATGCCCGACCCGGCGCCGCGGTCGCGTGCCGGGAGGCTGTTCATCACCCCGGTGCGGTTCGACGAGCCGAACGACGACATGCACAGCCCGGTCACGAAGAGCAGGACGGCGAAGGCCGAATAGGAGAAGTTGATCGGGAGCAACAGGAAGAGCGAGAAACAGATGGCCGTCCCGATCATGCCGCCGGTGGCGAAGGGCCGTGGGCCGAAGCGGTCGGACAGAATGCCCGACAGCGGGCCCGCGATGAGGAACCCCGTCGTGAGGGGGATCAGGAAGATCCCGGCCCACAGGGGCGTCACGGCGAAGGTGTAGCCGTGGCGGGGCAGCCAGATGCCCTGGAGCCAGATGATGAGCATGAACATCAGGCCGCCACGCCCGAGGGCGCCCAGGAAGCTGGCGAACACGCCGGCCGAGAATGCCCTGATCTTGAAGAGCTGTAACCGGAACATGGGCTCTTCGGTGTGGACCTCAATGAAGCAGAACAGGACCAGGAAGGCGACGCCGACCCCGAGCTCGAGCAGGACCACCGGATTGGTCCAGCCCATGGGGTGCCCGCCGTAGGGCTCGATCCCGTAGGTGATGCCGATCATGACGAGGATCAGCCCGATGGCGAAGGTGACGTTGCCCGCCCAGTCGATGCGGGCCCGTGAGCCGCTCTCGACCTCCTTCAAGGAGAAGTAGCCCCAGATTGTGGCGAAGAGCCCGATGGGGACCGAGACCAGGAAGATCAGGCGCCAGTTGATCGGCGCCAGGAGGCCCCCCAGGAGCAGGCCGATGAAGGTGCCGCTGATGGCGGCGGCCTGGTTGATGCCGAGGGCGAAGCCGCGGCGGTCAGGCGGGAAGGCGTCGGTGAGGATCGCCGCCGAGTTCGCCATGAGGAGCGCGGCGCCGACGCCCTGGAAGATCCGCATGACGATCAGCCAGATGCCGGCGGCGGTCCCGGTCATCCAGGTGATGCTCAAGAGCAGTGAGAAGAAGGTGAAGACGGCGAAGCCGAGGTTGTACATGCGTACCCGGCCGTACAGGTCGCCCAGACGGCCGAAGCTGACCACCAGCACGCTGGTGACGATGAGGAACCCCAGGATCATCCAGAGCAGGAAGAAGGTGTTGGAGGGCAGGAGGGGGTCGAGGTGGATACCCCGGAAGATGGCGGGCAGCGCGATCAGCACGATGGAGGCGTCGATCGTCGCCATGAGCATGCCGAGCGTGGTGATGAACAGCGCCGTCCACTTGTGGCGCTCGTTGGCAGGGGCGTGACCGGTCGACAGCGGAGCCGATGTCACACCCCACCCGCCGCCTCGGCCCACGGGCCGGCTGGTTCTCTGCTGTGCTGCGTGCCGCCTCCTGGTGACCTCGCGTCTCCCGCGTGCGCTTCCGGAATACTGCCTTCCGCTTATGTTACCCTAACCGGAACGGAGCATTCCGCCCTGGCGATCGGATCTGTATGGCGAAACGGACGACGAATGACGCGCTCACGTTTGCCGTCCTCGGGACGGCCGCGCTGGCCTTCGCCCTGCTGCAGTCGCTGATCATCCCCGCCATCCCCCAGCTGGAGCAGACGCTCCACACGTCGGAGAGCGGGGCGAGCTGGCTCCTGACTGCGTATCTGTTGAGCGCGGCCATCGCCACGCCGATCCTCGGGCGCGTCGGGGACATGCTCGGCAAGGAGAAGGTCATCGTCGCCGTCCTGATCGCTCTCACGGTCGGGTCGTTGCTCAGCGCGCTGGCCACGAGCCTGCCGGTGATGCTTGTCGGCCGCGTGATCCAGGGCACGGGTGGGGCCGTGTTCCCGCTGGCCTTCGGGATCATCCGCGACGAGTTCCCGGCCGAGCGCGTGGCGGGCGCCATCGGCGTCATGTCGGCCATCCTCGGAGCGGGCGCCGGGGTCGGCATCGTGCTCGCCGGGCCCATCCTGGTGCACCTGAACTACCACTGGCTCTTCTGGATCCCGATGATCATGTCGGCCATTGCGACGGTCGCCACCTACCTGTTCGTCTCCGAATCGCCGGTGCGTGCTCCGGGCCGCATCAACTGGTCGGGGGCCGCTCTCATGTCGGCCTGGTTGGTGACGGGGCTGCTCGCCATCTCCTACGCGCCGATGTGGGGCTGGGCCGACTCCTCGGTGATCGGGCTGCTCGTGGCGACCGGGATCCTCCTCGTGATCTGGGTGGTGGTGGAGAACCGCTCCGACTCGCCACTGGTGGACATGAAGATGATGCGCATCCCCGCCGTGTGGAGCACCAATCTGGCCGCGCTGCTCTTCGGGTTCGGGATGTTCGCCATGTTCGTGACCCTGCCCCAGTTCGCGGAGACGCCCAGCCACGCCGGCTACGGCTTCGGGGCGTCGGTGACGCAGTCAGGCCTCTACCTGGCGCCGTTCGCGGCCGCCATGGTGATCGTCGCGCCCATGACCGGGAGGCTGTCGAAGGCCTTCGGATCGAAGATGGTGCTGGTCGTCGGATCGCTCATCACCGGCTCGAGCTACCTCCTCTTGATCCTGAACCACTCCGACCAGTGGTCGATCTATGTCGCGACGGGCCTCCTCGGCATCGGGATCGCCCTGGGCTTCGCCAGCATGGCGAATCTGATCATTGAGGCGGTACCGGCGGAGCAGACAGGCGTGGCGACAGGCATGAACACGAACATCCGGAACATCGGTGCCGCCCTCGGGAGCGGTATCGCCACCAGCCTGGTCGTGAGCGGCCTGTTGCCCGACGGCTTTCCCAAGGAGGGCGGCTACATCCTGGCCTTCGCCGTCAGCGGGCTGGCGCTCGTCGTCGCCGCGCTGGCCGCCCTCGCCATCCCGAAGCGGACGACAGCCTCCATCGTCGAGCGGGAGACGCATCCGGCGCTGACGGCCGAGGCCGAGGTCATTGTCGGTGCCATCGCGTTCGGGCCGGAGGACCTGGCATGACGAAGAGCGCCGCCTCTCGCGCCGGTACCGTCGAGCCGCGTCCGTTGCGGCGCGACGCCGAGGTCAACCTGAGCCGGATCCTGATCGCAGCCCGCGACGTGTTTGCCGAGCACGGGTACGAGGCGTCGATGGAGGAGATCGCACTCCGGGCCGACGTCGGGGTCGGGACTCTCTACCGGCGCTTCCCGAACAAGGCGGATCTTCTCAACGCCGTCGTGGAGGCGGCGCAGGAGCGCAAGCGGCAGATCGCCGAGGCGGTGCTCGTCGATGTCACCCCCGAGGAAGGGGTGTTCGCCTTCGTGCGACGCTGCATCGCGGTGCCGAGTTGCTGGCGGGCGACGATCTCGGCACCCCCGTGGCGGACGGGAGACACCGGGCTCGGCAAGACGGCGCCGCTCTTGCAGGAGATCCTGGAGCGGAGCCAGCAGGCGGGATCCGTCCGTCCCGACATCGGGGTGGCCGACATCGTCGTGGTCCTCATGGCGGTGCGTTCCATCGCGGACGTGTGCGACACGAAGTCCTCCAAGCCGTCGCTGCGCTTCCTGGAGCTGCTGCTCGACGGCCTGCGCCCCGGGCACGACACGCCGGCGCACGACCCGCTCACGGTCGCCCAGCTCGATCGCATCCTCCGCGGCCGCTGAGGCCGCGGCCCGGCGCTCAGCCGGCGAAGTCGAGGGCCTGCAGCACCTCGGCCAGCTCGTGGCGGAGGTGCCGGCCCGGAGCCGGCTGGTAGAGCGGCCCCGTGCCGTCGGCCAGCAATGTCCGCACACGGGCGACGCCGCGCACGTCCACGGGCCCCGACGCGGTCAACCTTCCGGCCACGGCCGCCAGTTCGGCCCGGGCCTGCCGCACGGCGGCGCGGCAGACGGGAGCCCTGAGGCGACGCGCCTGCGGCGCATCCGCGGTGGCCACCACCCGGGTCAGGCTGCGCGCCAGCACCCGTCGCTGGGACGGGTGGCACAGGTGCGCTGCGTGGAGGGCGAGCATCACGCTCGATTCGGGCGACGCGCCGGCGGCCAACCGGTCGTCCAGTGCCGACGCCCGTGCCCGGACGGCGAGGCGGTCGCGCCACCGGACTCGCCGCAGGCCGAGACCCGTCCCCTCGTCGAGGAGCACGATCATCGGAACCGCACCGGCCCTCTTGCAGTGACCATCTAACTCATTATGGCCGTCACGCCAAGACTAGTCAAGAGCATTTGCCGGTCACTCTCATTGCTAGGGTGAGGTCATGGCCACGACCGTCCCGAGCTGGGTGCCGGACATTGAGGCCAAGCCCGCCCCCATGCCGCTCCTGGTGGTGCAGTCCTTCGTCAACACCTGGGAGTCCGACACGGGCGTCGACCTCCTGGCCGATCCCGAGGCAGGCCCGCGGTGGCTCGAGGCCGCCGGCCTCTTGCGCACCGCCGACGTCGACCTCACCGGGGTGCGGGCCTTCAGGGAGGCCATCCGCGGCCTCCTCGTCGCCAACAGCGGTGAGGCCGGCGTGGGACCCGGCGATCTGGCCGTGCTCCGCGCCCAGGCCGCACGCGTCTGCCCGGGGTTCGTCGTCCTCGACGACGGCGCCCTCCAGCTGCTGCCGAGGCCCGACGACGGGCTCGGGTTCCTCGCGGCCACCGTGCTGCTCGTCATCCGCGACGCGCAGCGGGACGGCACCTGGGCCCGCTTGAAGGCGTGCCGCAATCCGGAGTGCCACTGGGCCTTCTACGACCGTTCGCACGCCGGCCGCGGTGCATGGTGCGACATGGCGGTATGCGGCAACCGCATCAAGAACCGGAAGCTGCGGACGCGTCGGTCCGCCGCACGCGAGGGGTCACCCGGCGCGCCGCCGAGCTGAGGGTTCAGCGCACGAGCGCCGCTCCGACGAGACCGAAAGGGGCCAGGATCCAGCCCCACCGCACCGCGGCCACCACCACTTCGGAGCGGTAGCCGTAGAGGACCGAGAGTTGGATGGGCTGGAACGACGGCGCACTGAGCGCCGTCAGGACAGCCACCACCGCCAGCGCCGTGGAGCCGGCGAGCGACGCCGCCGTCGCCACCAGCGCGTAGTAGGCGATGCGCACCACGGTGAGCCAGCCCCACCGGCGCACCGCGTGCGGCGTCCGGGGCACGGCCAGGTTGTGGGGATGGATGACGGACCCGGTGAACAGGGCGGCGCCCGAGAACGCCAGGAGGGGACCGGCCAGCGTCAGCACGTCGGACGTCCAGGAGGGGGCCGAGCCGAATGCGTGGAGGAGGAGCCCCACCAGGGAGGCCAGGACGGGGGACTGGTCGACCCAGGTCGTCGAACGGCGCTGGCGGAACGGGGCGTCGCGTCGCATCAGGTGGACCGCCACGGCATTCCAGGCCGTCGTGATGACGTTGGCCAGGACGGCGATCATGGTCCCGGACGGTCCGGCGAAGGCGGCCGCCGTGGGCACGACCCAGAAGCTGGCGTTGGGGGTGACGGCCCACGCCTCGAGTGAGCTCTGCCCTGCGCTGCGCTCGCCGCGCGAGACGAGGGTGGCCCCGAGGAGGAGCCACATGCCGGCGGACAGGGCGAGCGGCCCGAGCAGCTGGCTGACCGAGGTCAGCCGCCAGGCCGCCACCAGCGAGAGCGTCGCCGAGGTGGCCAGGATCTGCACGCGGAGGAAGACCGGCCAGGCCCGCTGCACCGCCTGTCCCCCGTGCGCCGCGCCCCACCCGACGAGCCCACCCACAATGAACCACACCAGGGTGAGCACACCCCGATTGTGGCCGCTGCGGGACCACGGCCGGTCCAGTTGACGCCGGGCAGGGAGCGGATAATGTGCGCCGATGCACACGCAACCGATGCACGAGGTGCTGGCGGAGGCGATTGTCGGGCGTCACTTGCTTACACACCCCTTCTACCGTCGTTGGGAAGCCGGGGCCCTCACCGAGGGCGAGTTGGCCGCCTACGCCGAGCAATACCGCCACATTGAGCGGGAGCTCCCCGTGACGCTGGCGGCCATTGCCGCCGCGCTGCCGCCTGGACAGGCCAGCGCACTCGTGGAGGCCAACCTGGCCGACGAGCTCGGCTCGCCCGAGCCCCACACGGAGCTCTTCGAGAGCTTCGCCGTGGCGGCAGGCGCCGTGGCCGGCGCGCCGGCCACACCATCGACGGCGGCGCTCCTCTCCGTCGTGCGGACCACGGCGGCCAACGATCCCGTGGCCGCCCTGGCCATGGTGGCCGCCTACGAGGTGCAGGCCGCCGACATCGCCGCGTCCAAGGGTGACGGCCTCCGCCGCCACTACGGCTTCGACGAAGAGGGCACCCGCTTCTGGGACGTCCACCGCACGCAGGAGGTGGAGCACGCCGGGTGGTCGATAGAGGCCCTGGCCGCGCTCGAGGCCGACCCCGATGTCGTGCAGGCAGCGGCCACGGTGTCGGCGGACTCGTGGTGGCTCTTCCTCAGCGAGCGCGAAGAGCTGGCACCCGCCGGCGCCCACTGCTGACGACGCTCAGCTGAGCGTCCCGAGGCGGCCCGCGGCCGCTGCGAAGGCGGCCGACCGCTCCCGGTAGTCGCTGAAGCGCCCGAAGCTCGGCGCCGCCGGCGAGAGCAGCACCACGCCGCCGTCCGGGGCCCAGTCGAACGCGCTCTCGACCGCCCGGTCGAGGTCGGCGGCGTCGCGCACTTCGACCCGCCCGTCCGTGGCCTCGCGTACCGCCTGCCCGATGCGCGGCCCGTTGTCCGGCATGGTCACGACGAGCGTCGGCGCCGTCCGCTCCGCAATGGTCCGCCCGAGCGGCGCGTAGTCGAGCATGCGGTCGTGCCCGCCGACGAGGAGTGCCACCGGTCGTGCCGCGAACGCGTGGAGCGCCGCCTGGGCCGGCAGCACGTTGGTCGACAGCCCGTCGTCGACGAACTCGACCGACCCGACCGATCCCAGCGACCGGCAGCGGCTGGGCAGCCCGTCGAAGCCGGCCGCGGCGGCGGCCAGCTGCTCGTCGTCCGACGCACCCGCGATACCGAGGGCCTCGAGGACGGCGCGGGCCACCGCGGCGTTGCGCTGGTTGTGCGGCCCCGCCAACGCGGGTGCTCCCGACCAGCCTGCGACCCGCGCCACGTCGGCGTCGCCGACCCAGCGCACATGCGGGCCGAGGAGTGCAGCCTGCGCCTGCAGCTCCGGGTCCGCACCGTCGGCCAGGGCCAGCCGCACCCCCGGCTTGGTGCACAGGGACAGCTTGTCGGCGTAGTAGCGCTCGACGGTGCCGTGCCAGTCGAGGTGGTCCGGGGACAGGGACGTGACCGCCACGACCGAGGGTCCGACCTGCAGGTCGGGGACCTGGAAGCTTGAGGTCTCCACGATCCAGTACGCCGGGGCCGGGCCTCCCGCGGGGTCCCAGGGCGGCACGCCGATGTTGCCGCCCGCCCGGGCTTCGACGCCGAGCCCGTTGAGCAGGTGGACGGCCAGCGCGGTGGTCGTGCTCTTCCCCTTCGTGCCGGTGATGCAGGCGACGCGGTCCGGATCGGCCTCGGCCATGAAGAGCCCGAGGCCGCCGCAGACCGCCGCGCCCGCCTGATGCAGTTGCGCGACCTCGGGCCGGTAGCGGCTGATGCCGGGGCTCTTGACCACGACGTCACAGCGACGCAGGGCGTCCAGCCCGCCGGCCGCGGTCGACAGGACCTCCACCCCGTCGAGCGCGGGCGCGCCGGGTGCGTCGTCGACCAGCACGGGGTCGCGGCCCATGGCACGGAGCCGGCGCACGCTGGCCTGTCCCTCGACGCCGAGCCCCCAGACGCCGACGGACGCGTCAGCGAGCGCGGACCAGGAGATCGGGTGGCGCATAGCGCTCGGGGATGCGGTGGGAGCCCCGCGGTTGCAGGAGGGCGTCGGGGTCGGTGGGGGCGGCGTCGCCGAGCTCGGCGAGCAATCGGGCCAGGAGGCCGTTGCCGGCGCGGTCGGCGCGCCGGGCGGCCAGGACCGTGGCGGCGCGGCATTCATCGACGTCCCCGACGCACTCGAAGGGCTTGGTGTCGTCGCCCAGGCCGAGGAGCGCGCGGAAGCGTGCCTCGTTGGTCGGGTTCTGCAGGGGCTCGTCACCGGCGAACACGGACTCGAGGTCGACGCGGTCCATGAAGGGCGCCAGGACGAGGTCGACGAAGCAGCACTTGTCGCACCGGCCGCACCAGTGATCGAGGCGCTGGGACGGATCCTGCCCGAAGGCGCGGTTACAGCTGCGGAAGGCGTCGTGGTACTGCGCGAGGCGCGCGAACTGGGCGGCGACCCACAGCTCGCTGCGCGGACGGAGGTAGGAGAACACCGAGAGGCGTGGGCCGAAGGTGGCGAGGACGAGGTCGCCGAAGGATTGCTCGAACTCCTCCCCCTTGGACCACTGGTGGTTCACCGCCTGCCCGTCGACCACAAGGGTGGGGATTGAGGCCGACCACTCGTTGGACAGCACCACGGCGTCGCGGCGCTGCAGCACCGCCGCCACGAGCGCGGCTGCGGTGTTGACCGCCGTGACGGGCACGTGCCCGTTCAGGAACCCGAGCTCGGCGGGGCGACGGACGAGCGGGTCGAGCGTGCGTTCGACGCGCGTCACGGGAAGGCCCGTGACCGACGCGGCGTCCTCGATCGCCGCGAAGCGCGCACCGGGGGGCTCGACCACGCACAGGGCGGCCTCGGGGTGCTCGGAGGCGAGCGCGGCCACCGTCACGATGGAGTCGATGCCGCCCCCGAAGGGGATCAGCGGCCGCCCCGGCCCGGGCGCGTACGCCATGGGCGGGACAGTGCCCGCGTCGGGCCCCTCCACCCGGAGGCCGCGCAGGTCGAGGCCGTTGCGGTAGGCGAACTCGCCCAGGCCGTTGACGTAGAAGGTGCGCAGGAACGACCGCTCCGCCGCGGTCGTCGCCAGCTCCCCCAGGTCGATGAGCGGGGCGGCGGTGGTCTTGTAGTACGAGACGCCGGCAACCAGGGCGAGGAGGCGCACGGCCGCCACCACGGCGGGGTCGTCCCACTCGCCGCCAGCGGCGAAGGTGAAGCGTTCCGTGAAAGTGTGGCCGCCGGCGCCGTACCGGCAGTGCACGACCGACTCCGCCTGGTCGATGGCGAATCCGTCATAGCGGAACCGGTCGGGTGGTGGCATGCGGGGTGTGGGGGAGTGGCCCGGCGATCCGGGCCTGCCCATGCTACGGCGCAGGCGGCGTCGGCCCGGCCTCAACCGGTGAGCCGGGCCAACAGGGCGAACCGCCCGCAGGGACGCTGCGCCCGATCGCTGAAGAAGGCCGCATCGGCAGTGGTGACCCCACAGTCGACGATGTGATCGTCCCGGACCCCGGACGCCAGCAGCTGCTGGCGATTGGCCGCCACCAGGTCGACGAGCCAGTGGCCGGGGCCGTCGGCCCGCGCCACGCCGTCGTGGAGGTGGGCGGGGCGGACCGCCCCGGCCAATGCCCGTCGGACCTCGTCGGAGACCTGGTAGCGCCCGGAACTGACGGCAGGCCCGAGAAAGGCGTGGACGCGTCCGGCCTCGGCACCGAGGTCCCGCATGGAGCGCAGCGCGGCGCCGACGGCGCCCGCGGCGGTGCCGCGCCACCCCGCGTGGACGGCGGCGAGGACGCCGGCTGCGGGGTCGACGAGCGCCAGGGGGAGGCAGTCGGCCACCAGGATGGCCAGCGTCAGCCGGTGCGACGTGGTCACCACGATGTCGGTGTGGGGCAGCGCGTCGTCCTCGGACCGCGTGCCACGGCCGCGGTCCTCGGCGCCCACGACCGTGGCGGTGGCGCCGTGCACCTGGCGGGCGAAGACGAGGTCGTCGAGGGAGGCGCCGAATCCCCCGGCTGCCCGTGCCCGGTTCTCCACCACGGCCGCAGGGTCGTCGCCCACGTGCAGGCCGAGGTTGAGCGTGTCGTAGGGGGCGACCGACCGGCCGCCGTGACGCGTCGTGACGGCCACCTCGGCCCCGAGGGCGGGGGCGTCGTCCCAGCGCAACAGCGGGATGGCCGGGGCTTCGGGCACCGTCAGGACCCTACCGAGAGCGTCCCGTCGGGGCGTTCCGGGTCAGGACGCCTGGCTCTCGCCCCACACGGTGGTGGGGACCACCGACAGGAGGGGCCGCCCCCGTCGGGATCCGGACGCGGCCCGCTGCAACTCGGCGAAGCCGTACAGATCGGCCGAGTCGGTGCCGGCGTCGCCGCCGGGGTCCGGCGTCGCCGTCTCCGGGACGCCGAGGACGGCGGCCAGCGACCGTCCCTCCCGCGCGGCCTCGAAGAGCACGGCCAGGGACTCGAGCGAGAAACCCTGCTCCTGTAGGCGGAGCACCGCCTCCACGCGCGTCCGGTGGTCCGCTCCGTACAGCCCGGTGCGGCCGTGGAGGGTGGGGTGGGCGAGCAGGCCCAGCGTCTGCAGCGAGCGGATGCGCCGGGTGGTCGTGCCGGTCGCCGCGGCCAGGTCGTCGATCGTCAGCATCGAGGCGGCGCGCGGGTCCATTTGACAAGTGTAACATCTTTCTATGTAACATAGGAAGCCGTCATCAATCCGGCCTACAGGGAAAGTGGTGTTGCGATGGGACTCAACCTCAGTGCAGTGGGTGCGACGTCGGAGCCGTTCGAGCGGTCGTGGGATTCCAAGGACGCGCTCCTCTATGCACTCGGCGTGGGCGCCGGCGCGCTCGACCCCACCGGGTTCGAGCTCGAGTTCACCACGGAGAACTCGGACGGCGTCACCCAGCGCGTGCTCCCGACCTTCACCACCATCGTCGGCCAGGGAGGTGGCGCGGGCATGTCCCTCGGCGAGTTCGACCCGGCGATGCTCGTGCACGGCGAGCAGGCCATCCGGCTGCACGGGGAACTGCCGGCCAGCGGGACCGTGTCGACCACGACCACGGTGGCCGGCATGTACGACAAGGGTGCCGCCGGCCTGGTCGTGCTCCAGAGCGAGTCGCGCCATGCCGCCGGCGGCGAGCTTGCCTTCTCCACCCGGACTGCGCTCTTCATCCGCGGCGCCGGCGGGTTCGGGGGTCCGCGCAACCCCGAGGGCGACGAGGAGAGCGCGCTGGCGGCCGAGCCCCTGCCGTCCCGTGAGCCCGACGAGGTCGTGTCGTACTCGACGCGTGCCGACCAGGCGCTGCTGTACCGGTTGAGTGGTGACCGCAACCCGCTGCACTCCGACCCGACCTTCGCCAAGCGGGCGGGCTTCGACGCCCCCATCCTCCACGGGCTGTGCACCTACGGCTTCACCGGCCGCGCCCTGCTCCACGCGGTCTGCGGCTCGGACCCGGCGCGCTTCGGCGCCATGCGCGCCCGCTTCTCCAAGCCCACCATGCCCGGCGACACGTTGACCGTCTCCCTGTGGGACATCGGCGAGCAGGTGCCCGGGGCGTACCGGTTCCGCACCGGGACGCAGCGGGGCGAGACCGTCATCGACGCCGGATTGTTCTCGACCGCCGGCTGAAGGGCCCCGTCCCCTCGTGAGCCGTCAGGCGCGGCAGTCGGCGCAGATGCCGAAGATCTCCACGGTGTGCGTGACGTCGCTGTAGCCGAGGTCCGACGCCGTCGTCTCGGCCCAGCGCTCCAGGTCCGGGAGCTCCACCTCGGTGCCCCGGCCGCACTGCCGGCACACGACGTGATGGTGATGGCTCTCGCTGTGGCAGCGGCGGTAGACCAGCTCGCCGTCGGCCGTCTGCAGCGCGTCGAGCCGGCCCTCCTCGGTGAGGAGGGCCAGGTGCCGGTACACCGTGGTGAGCCCCACCGTCTCGCCGGCGGCCCGCAGGGCGGCGTGGATGTCCTGCGCGCTGCGGAAGTTGTCCGAGCTCTGCACGACGTCCAGCACGGCGTCCCCCTGGCGGGTCCGCCGCGAGGAGCGTGCCGGTGACGCTGCGTGCTCAGCCACGGGTCAACTCTGCCAGGTCCGGTGCGGCGAACCGGTTCCTCCGCCGGGCGCTGACGGAGGGACCGATGAGGCGGGCCACCACGTAGAAGGCGAAGCTGATCGCCACGATCAGCACGCTGGGCTTGACCGTCGGGAACTGGAAGCTCAGCAGGAGCCCGCCGTCGGCCGCCAGCACGGCCATCACGACCGAGAGCACGGTGACCACGAGGGGGTTGGCACTCAGACGCTGCGCAGCCGCCGCCGGCGTGATGGCGAGGCTGAGGACCAGCAGGGTGCCGACGATCTGGGCCGCCTCGGTCACCGTGATGGCGAGGACGAAGAGGAACACCATCCCCAGCACACCGGTGGGCACGCCACGGGCCCTCGCCACGTCGGGGTCCACCGACGCGAACAGCAGCGGCCGCCGGATCACGGTCAGCACCACGGCGACGATCACCGCGATCACGCCGAGGAGGAGGATCTGGCCGGAGCTGATGCCGAAGATGTTGCCGAAGAGGATGTTCAGCGCCTCGCTGGCGTAGCCGTGGTAGTAGCCCAGCAGGAACACGCCGAGCCCGAGCCCAGCGGCCAGGATCACGCCGATGGTGGAGTCGCGCTCCGCGGCGCGCTGGCCCAGCAGGCCGATGAGCGCGGCCACCACGAGCGCGCCCACCAGTGCGCCGGCGAGCGGGTTGTCTGCGACGAGCAATCCGCCGACGGCACCGGTGAAGGCGAGCTCGCTCGTGCCGTGGACGGCGAAGGACATGGTGCGGCTGATCACGAACGGGCCGATCAGCCCGCAGCTGACGGCGACGAGGAAGGCGGCCTCGAGCGCGTGCTGGGCGAAGCCGAATTGGAGGTAGAACCCGATGCCCATTCAGTGCGCGTGACCGTGGTGGGCGTGGGCGCCGGGCTCAGTCGGCAGCTCGTCCTCGGCGCTCACCACGAGGTAGCGGTCGCGCACCTTGACCACATCGACCTCAATGCCGTAGAGGTCGCTGAGGCGCTCGCTGGTCAGTATCTCGGCCGGCGTGCCGATGGCCCACTTGCCCCGCACGAGGTAGAGGATGCGGTCGACGTAGGGTAGGACGGGGTTCACCTCGTGGGTGACGAAGATCACGGGCGTGCCGGCCTCCCGGCGGCGTTCGTCGATGAGGCGCGTCACGGCGCGCTGGCTGGCCAGGTCGAGGGCGAGGAGCGGCTCGTCGCAGAGCAGGACCTTGGGATCGCCCAGGAGCGCCTGGGCGATGCGGAGGCGCTGCTGCTCGCCGCCCGAGAGCAGTCCGACGGGCGCATCGGCGTAGGCGCTCGCACCAACCGCGTCGAGTGCCGCGTCGACGCGCGCCCTGATGGCGCGGGCGTGGCGCGGCAGGCCCCAGTGGTGCCCGTCGACGCCGAAGCGCACCAGGTCGCGCCCGCGGATGGGGAGCGAACGGTCGAAGGCCTGCTGCTGGGGCACGTAGCCGAGCTCGTGGTTGCCCAGCCGCGGCGGCGCACCGTTGACGCGCACGGTGCCGGCCGACAGCGGGACGAGGCCCAGCAACACCTTCAGGAGCGTGGTCTTGCCCGCCCCGTTCGGGCCGAGGACGGCCAGGAATTCGCCCTCGGCCACGGCGACGTCGAGCGCCGACCACAGGGCGCGGGACCCCATGCGTACGGCCGCGTCCCGCAACTCGACGAGCGGTTCGCTCACGGGGCGCGGCTCGACTCGAGGGCGTGCAGCAGTGCGGTGAGCTGTGACTCCTGCCACTGCTGGTAGGTGGCCGTCCCGGCGGGCATCGTCTCGGAGACGCCGACGACGGGGATGTGGTGCTGGCGGGCCAGGGCGCGGATCTGGGTCGTCACCGGCGTCACGGTCTGCACGTTGTAGAGCAGCACGTTGATGTCGCGGTCGTCAAGGAGCCGCTGCATGGCGAGGGTGTCGGCCGGGCCGGGGTCGGTCCCGTCCTCGACCGCCCGCGCGAAGCCGGTGGGCGTCACGACATGGAGCCCGGCGACCGCCAGCGCGTAGCCGGGCACGCGCTCGGTGTAGGCCACCGGCACGTTGTGGAAGTGCGCCTTCATGTCGGCCAGCGTCGCGTCGAGCGGGGCCAGCGACGCGTCGAATGTGGCGAGGTTCGCCTTGAAGGTCGCCGTGTCCCCGGGCGCTGCCTTCTCGAGGGCGGCGGCGATGGCCGCCGCCACGGTGGGCACGCGTGGGATGTCGTACCAGAGGTGCGGGTTGGGGTCGCTCCCCGTGATGTGGAGCACCGTTGCCGCGGTGACGACGCGGGGCTTCCCGCTGTCGGCGCTGAGGAGCGAGCTCATCCAGGTGTCGTACCCGGCGCCGTTCTCGACGACGACCTGCGCCTGGGCCAGCGTGGCGGCGTCGGCCGCGTCGGTCTCGAAGAGGTGCGGGTCGGCATTGGGGTTCGTGATGAGCGACGTCACCGTGACGTCCCGGCCGCCCAGCTGGCTCGTGATGTTGCCCCAGAAGTTCTCGGCCGCCACGACGTGCACCACCGCGGGTGACCCGGTGCCGCTCTTTGTGGCGGCACCGGCGCACGCCCCCGCTCCGAGGGCCAGGCCCAGCGCGGCGGCGGCGAAGCCGGCCGAGGACAGGACGGGACGGGGGAGGCCGGTTCTCATAACGGTAACGGTAATCATTTCGGATAGCCGACGCAAGGGGTGCCTGCCCCGGATGGCGCGGAAGTGCCCTCAGCCGCCGAAGAGGAGCGAGTAGTCGGCGCCCCGGCGTAGGTGGTGCCCGCCGTCGACGCCGAGGGTCTCGCCCGTGACGAAGGACGATTCGGGGCCCATGAGGTAGCGCACGGCGGCGGCCACGTCCTCGACGGTGCCGACCCGGCCCAGGGGCATCTGCTCCAGGTAGTCGTCGAGGAGCGGCCCGCCGGCCGTGATGAAGGCCATCAACTCGTCGGCGATGATGCCGGGCGCCACCGCGTTGACGCGGATGCCGAGCGGACCGAGCTCCTCGGCCGCCGTCTCGGCCAGGAAGCAGATGCCCGCCTTGGAGATGCCGTAGGCCCACAGGTGCGGGTGGGGGAAGCGCCCGGCGCCCGACGACATCAACACGATGGAGCCGGGTCCCCCCTGCGCCTGCATGGCCAGGCCGCCCTGCTTCACGCAGATCACGGAGCCGGTCAGGTTGAGGTCGATGGTGGCCCGCACCGCGTCGACGTCGGCGGTGAGCACCGAGCCCAGGTGCAGCGACCCGCCGGCGCAGGCGAACAGGCCGTCGATGCGACCCGTCGCCTCCGTGGTGGCGGCGACGGCCGCGGCGACCTGTTCTTCGACGGTGACGTCCGCCACCACGCAGCGGGCCGTGGCGCCGCCCGTGGCCGCCGCCGCGATGCGCTCCCGGGCGTCGAGCAGCTTCTGCTCCGTGCGCCCGCAGATGGTGACGTGCGCGCCGTCGGCCGCGAAGCGCTCCGCCGTGGCGAGGCCGATGCCGCTGCCGCCGCCGGTGACCAGGACGGACCAGCCGGCGATGCCGGACGTCGCTCCACCGCTCGCCATCAGGCGGCGCCCGGGTGTGCGCCGAGCGGCGCGGACGGCGTGAATTCGACCGGCATGGCCTCGAAGCCCGATATGAAGTTGGCCGGTCGCCGGGGCAGGGTGTCGCGCCCGGTGGCCAGGTGGATGTCGGGCATCCGGGCCAGCAGCCGTTCGAACATGACCTTCAATTCGAGACGGGCCAACTGGTTGCCCAGGCAGAAGTGCGCACCGAAGCCGAAGGCGACGTGCGGGTTGGGGCTGCGCGTGATGTCGAAGTGGTCGGGATCCTCGAACACCGCCTCGTCCCGGTTGGCCGACGGGTAGAGGAGCAGCAGCTCCTGTCCCTCCCTGATGGTGGCGCCGGCCAGCTCCACGTCGCGCGTCGCCGTGCGGGTCATGTTCTTGATCGGCGAGACCCAGCGCAGCATCTCCTCCACTGCGCCGGGGAGCAGGCCCTCGGGGTCTGCGGTCAACCGGGCCAGCTGGTCGGGGTGCGCCAGCAGCTCCTCCAGGCCTCCGCTGATGACGTGGCGCGTCGTCTCGTCGCCCCCGATGAGGATGAGCAGGGTCTCGTGGATCAACGACGCCTCGTCGAGCGAGTCACCGTCGATCTCGGCCGCGCAGAGCACGCCGACCAGGTCGGCCGTGCTGCCCGTCGCCTTGCGGTCGGCCAGGACCGGGGTGATGTAGTTCGTGTAGCCCTCGAAGGCGTGCATGGCGCCGACCATGGCCTCGGGGTCGGGCGAGCCCTGGGACTTGAGCATCACGTCGGACCACTCGAGCAGCTCGGCCCGGTCCTCGGGGGCGACGCCGAGCATGTCGCCGATCACGGCGATGGGGAGCGGCGCCGCGATGTCGGCCACGAAGTCGCAGCCGCCCTTCTCGCACACCGAGTCGAGGATGAGGTCGCAGGCGACGCGGAGCTGGTCCTCCATGGCCCGGACCCGTTTGGGGGTGAAGCCCTCGGAGACCAGCCTGCGGCGGCGCACATGCTCGGGGGCGTCGAAGTCGATCATCATCGGCAGGGGCGGGTACTTGGGGCGGATGCCCTGGGCGTTGGAGAAGGCCTCGGTGTCGACCGAGGCCGCCTTCACGGCGGCGTAGCTGGCGGCGGCCCACAGGTCGTTGGCCTCGTCGTAGAACACCGGGGCGTGGGCCCGCATCCAGGCGTAGGCGTCGTGGGGTTCCCGCCCGTAGAAGTCCCCGTCCATGAGGTCGATCCCGAGCTCCGCAGGTGCTGTGGTCACGGGCGAGACGATATCCCCGGGTGGGTAGGGTTGGCCCATGGCAGACCAGGCGACCTTCACCGACGTCGCCATGGAATTCATGCCCGGGCTGTACTCGGCGGCGCTCCGGATGACCCGTAACCGGGCCGATGCCGAGGACCTGGTCCAGGAGACGTACCTCAAGGCCTACCGCTCCTACGGCTCCTTCACGGAGGGGACGAACCTGCGGGCCTGGCTGTACCGCATCCTCACCAACACGTACATCAACAACTACCGGGCGGCCCAGCGGCGTCCCGAGGTGGCGGACGTCGAGGACGTCGAGGACCTGTACCTCTACAAGCGGCTGGCCGGCTCGGGCGGCAGCGATCCCGGCCGCTCCGCCGAGGACGAGGCGTTGGAGCGCTTCACCGACGAGGACGTCAAGGCGGCGCTCGAGGCGCTGCCCGAGGCCTTCCGCATGGCCGTCCTGCTCGCCGACGTCGAGGGTTTCAGCTACAAGGAGATCTCCGAGATCACCGACGTGCCCATCGGAACCGTGATGAGCAGGATCCACCGGGGAAGAAGGGCGCTCCAGAAGGCGTTGCACAATGTGGCTGCGGAGCGTGGTCTGGTGGGTAGCGTTCCCAGGGGGTCGATGGAATGAGCGAGGACGTGGGCCAGAACGAGGACAGCGGGAGGGTGGACGCCGGCGGTCTCTTCGGCGTGACCGTCGACTGCACCGAGGCCGTGCACGAGCTGTACCACTACCTCGACGGCGAGCTCACCGAGGAGCGGCGCGAAGAGATCCGCGTCCACCTGGACTGGTGTGGTCCCTGCAACGGCGCGGCGGACTTCGAGGCCGAGCTGCGCAAGGTGATCGCCAACCGGTGCAAGGACCGCGTGCCCGACAGCCTTATTCAGCGCGTCGCAGCGGCGATCGACGAAGAAAGCAAGCAGCGCCACGGCGAGCACTGACCTCTCGCCGGCGGTCCCCGAGGTCGTCGCCGACGGTCCCGCCATGGTGGACTGGGCCCTGGCCCAGCGAGTGGCGGCGGGCGCCCTCATCCTCAAGCCCGCACCGGCCTCCTACCGCTCGAGCAGCCTGCAGGGCCAGTTCGACGATCTGACGGCACGGGCCGAGGCCCTGGTCAGCGAGGCCACCGGTCTCCACTCGGCGCACGGGGCGGCGCGGGCCAAGGTCACCGATCGTCCCGGCTGGGCCGCCGCCAACGTGCGGTCGGTCGAGCGGCTGGTCGGTCCCGCCATGGCGGAGCTGCAGCGCAAGCGCGGCACCAGGCTCGGCGGTCCCTCGCTGGTGGTGGGTCGCGCCGTCGCCGGCACGCAACTCGGTCTCATGCTCGCCTACATGGCCACGCGCGTCCTCGGCCAGTACGACCTGTTGATCAACGACGAGGCGCCCGAGGACCAGGACCTCGTCTCCTACGTCGGGCCGAACATCGTGGCGGTCGAGGCCCAGTACGGCTTCGAGCCGAGCGAGTTCCGCCTGTGGCTGGCGTTGCACGAGGTGACCCACCGGCTGCAGTTCACCGCCGTGCCCTGGTTGCGCGATCACTTCGTGGGGCTGGTGAGCGAGCTCCTGGGGCCTCTGTCGGGTGACCCGGCGCGACTGGCCGAGCTCGTGCGCCGCGCCGTCGAGGAGGTCCGGTCCGGGCGCAACCCCACCCGTGACGGGGGCGTGGTCGCCATGCTCGCCACGCCCGAGCAGCGGCTGGCTCTGTCGAAGATCTCCGGGATGATGAGCCTGCTGGAGGGCCACGGGGACGTGACCATGGATCGCGCCGGCGCGGCCGAGGTCCCGGGAGCGGCGCGCTTCTCCCGGGTCCTGCACGAGCGGCGCACCCAGTCCCGTGGGCTGACCCGGCTGATGTCGAAGCTCCTGGGACTCGACGCCAAGATGCGCCAGTACGCCGAGGGCGAGCGCTTCGTGGAGTCGGTGGAGCTGGCGGGCGGGCCGGCGCTGCTGGCGCGGGTGTGGGAGGGGCCGGACTGGCTGCCCACGCTGGAGGAGATCCGCGACCCGGCGGCCTGGGTGGCCCGAGCCGGTGGCTGAGGAAGGCCCCGCCCTTCCCACCACCCTGATCTCCGAGCTGCTGGGCCGGTGCACCTTCCCCCCGGAGGGTGCACCGCTGGCCTGTGCGGTCTCGGGGGGAGCGGACTCGCTCGCCCTCCTCGTCCTGGCTGCCGCGGCCGGCTGCGCCGTCACCGCCATCCATGTCGATCACGGCCTCCGTGCCGGGTCCGGAACGGAGGCCGCGGTGGTGTCGGCGGCCGCGGCGCGCCTCGGTGCGCGCTTCGAGGGCCATCGGGTCTCGGTCCCGCCCGGGCCCAACCTCGAGGCGCGGGCCCGGGCGGCGCGCTTCGCCGTGCTGCCGGCCGGCGTGGCCACCGGGCACACCATGGACGACCAGGCCGAGACCATCCTCGTCAACCTCCTGCGCGGCGCGGGAGCCGACGGGCTGGCCGGGATGGCACCCGGGGCCCGGCACCCGATCCTCGGCTTGCGCCGGAGCGAGACGCAGGCGCTGTGTGCCGCGGCGGGGCTCCGGCCCGTCTGTGACGAGAGCAACGACGACCCCGCCTTCGTCCGCAATCGCGTCCGCCACGAGCTCTTGCCGCTGTGCGCGCAGGTGGCGGGCCGCGATCCCGTCCCGGTGCTGGCCCGGCAGGCCGGCGTGCTGCGCGACGAGGTGGCCCTGCTCGACACCCTGGCGACCGAGCTGCTGCCCGACCCCGCCGACGCCCGGGCCGTGGCGGCCGCCCCGCTCCCGCTGGCCCGTCGCGCGCTGCGGCGCTGGCTGCGCGAGAACGGGGATGGCGAGCACCCGCCGTCGTTGGCCGAGGTCGGTCGCACGCTGGCCGTCGCCGCGGGCACCGCGGTGGGGACGGAGCTGTCCGGAGGGCGGCGGGTGCGCCGGACCGGCGGCCGCCTCCGGGTCGAACCGGCGCGACGCTCCGGTAATGTCACGCCGGTGACCCACGACGAGTCCGGAGCGGGCGTCCCGTCGTGGGCTGCGGCCGATGTCGGCCCCGTGCTGGTCGATGCCGAGCGCCTGGCGGCGCGGGTGGCCGAGCTCGGCGCGCAGATCACCGAGGACTACGCGGGGGAGCCACCGTTGCTGGTCGCCGTCCTCAAGGGAGCCATGCTCTTCATGAGCGACCTGTGCCGGGCCATCGCGCTGCCGGTCGACGTCGACTTCATGGCCGTGTCCTCCTACGGCAGCGCCACCAAGACCTCCGGCGTGGTGCGCATCGTCAAGGACCTCGACTCCGAGCTCGAAGGGCGCCATGTCCTGGTGGTGGAGGACATCATCGACAGCGGCCTGACGCTGAACTACCTGCGGCGCTACCTCAACGCCCGCCAGCCCAAGAGTGTCGAGATCTGCGCGCTCCTGGTGAAGGAGGGCGAGCAGCGGGTCGATCTGGACCTGCGCTACATCGGGTTCACCATCCCGCCCGAGTTCGTCGTCGGCTACGGGCTCGATGTGTCCGAGCGCTACCGCAACCTGCGGGGGGTCCACCGCTACAAGGGAGCTGAAACGTGAGCGTCGACGTCGAACGGGTCAAGGCCGCGGTGTCCGAGATCCTCCTCGCCATCGGGGAGGACCCCGAACGGGACGGCCTGGTCGCGACGCCCGAGCGCGTGGCCTCAATGTACGAGGAGCTGTTCTCGGGCCTGCACGACGACCCGGCCCGCCACCTGGAGGTCACCTTCGCGGCCGAGCACGACGAAATGGTCATGGTGCGGGACATCCCGTTCGCGTCGCTCTGCGAGCACCACCTCGTGCCCTTCCTGGGCAAGGCGCACGTGGCGTACATCCCCGCTGAGGACGGCCGCATCACGGGACTGTCGAAGCTGGCCCGCCTCGTCGACGGCTTCGCCCGCCGCCTGCAGGTGCAGGAACGCATGACGACACAGATCGCCGACGCCATCGCGTCGGTGCTCTCGCCCCGCGGCGTGCTCGTCGTCATTGAGGCCGAACACCTCTGCATGTCGATGCGGGGCGTGAAGAAGCCGGGCACGGTCACGGTCACTTCGTCGGTGCGGGGGCTCTTCCGCTCCGACGTCGCCACGCGGGCCGAGGCCATGCAATTCATCCGGGGACACTGAGCGCGGTGCGACAGGGCGCACGCCGGCCCCTGGTGATGGGCGTGCTCAACGTGACGCCCGACTCCTTCTCCGACGGCGGGCTCTACGCCACCGTGGACGGCGCCGTCGCCCGCGGACTCGAGCTGATGGCGGCCGGGGCCGACGTGGTCGACGTGGGTGGGGAGTCGTCTCGTCCCGGGGCCGAGCCCGTGCCCGTCGGGGTCGAGCTGGAGCGGGTCGTCCCGGTCGTGGCGGCCCTGTCGGCGGCGGCGGCGGACCGGCCCGGATCGCCCGTGCGGGTGTCGGTGGACACGGTGAAGCCGGAGGTGGCCACGGCGGCCCTGTCGGCGGGGGCGAGTCTGCTGAACGACATCTCGGCCTCCTTGTTCGAGGTGGCGGCGGCGGCAGGCGCCGGCTGGGTGGCCATGCACATGCGGGGACGACCGCGCACCATGCAGGACGACCCCCGCTACGGGGACGTGGTCGGCGAGGTGCGCGCCTTCCTCCGGCAGCGCGCCGAGCTGGCGCGTCGGGTCGGGGTGGGCGAAGTCTGGGTCGACCCGGGCATCGGGTTCGGGAAGACGCCGGCCCACAACCTGTCGCTCCTGCGCCACCTCGGGGACCTGGTGGAGGACGCCGCCGGGGCCGGGTGCGCCGGGGTCCTGGTCGGGACGAGCCGCAAGCGCTTCCTCGGGGTCCTCGCCGCCGACCCGGGATCCGGGGTCCCGGCGCCGGTGGCCGACCGGGCGGAGGGATCGCTGGCCACGGAGGCCGCAGCCCTGGTGGCGGGCGCGGGCATGGTGCGGGTCCACGACGTGGCGGCCACGGTCCAGATGGCGCGGCTGTATGGTCCTGCCGCATGAAGGGCAAGTGGGCCGCCGGCATTCCGCCGCGCAACTTCACCTGGGTGATCACCGACCACCTGGCCGTCAGCGAGCGGCCGGGCGGGTTCTCCGTGAACCACCGCCGGGTGCGGCGCCAGGAGGAGATCATCTGGCTGCGGGTCCAGGGGTTCGGGCGGATCATCTCGTTGCTGTCGTCCCCGCACAACCTGTCGGCCTACGACGACGAGGGCCTGGCCTGGGCGCACTATCCGCTGGAGCGGACCGGCGACCCGCGGCCGGTGCTGGCGGCCTGCTACAAGGACATCGACGACTCGCTGGCCGCCGGCCTCCGGATCCTCGTGCACCAGGACGAATTGGGCGACCGGGTCATGGGCGTCCTGGCCGGGTACCTGGTCTGGTCGGAGCGGATCGCCAACCAGCCGCAGGCCGTGGCGCTGGTCGAGCACGTCGTGGGGCACGCCATGGGCGAGCCCGGCCGCGAGCTGCTCTCCGAGCTGGAAGGCATGCCCACGCGCGGACAGGCGCGGTGAGCGACCGCATCGAGATCCGCGATCTGCGGGTCACGGGGACCCACGGGGTGCTGCCCGAGGAGCGGGACCGGGCCCAGCCGTTCTCGGTCGACATCGTGGCCTGGGTCGACATGGAGGCGGCGCAGCAGAGCGACGACCTGGCCGACACGGTCGACTACGGCGCGCTGGCCCACGCCGCGGCCGAGGTGGTGGGCGGCCGTTCCTATCGCCTGCTCGAAGCCCTGGGCGGGCGGCTGGCCAGCGCGTTGTTGATCCTCGACCCCCGGCTCGAGGCGGTCGAGGTGACCGTGCGCAAGCTCCGGCCGCCGCTGGCCCTCGACGTGGGCTCGACCGGGGTCAAGGTGCGGCGCGCCCGCTGATGACGGCGGTGGCACCGCCCCCGTGGCGTGCCTTCATCGGGCTGGGATCGAACCTGGGCGATCGCCGGGCCCTGCTGCGCCGGGCGGTCGAGGGGCTCCGCGCGGGCGGCGACGTCGTGGGCGTCTCGCCCCTCTACGAGACCGAGCCCGTGGGTGGTCCCGACGGGCAGGGCCCGTACCTGAACCTCGTGGTGGAGCTGGCCACCGCCGATCCTCCCCGTGCCCTGCTCGAACGCTGCCGCGCCCTGGAGTCGGCCGCCGGGCGGGTGCGCACCGTCCGTTGGGGCCCGCGCACCCTGGACGCCGACGTGCTGTGGGAGGAGGGGTGGACGCTGGACGAGGAGGACCTGACCGTCCCGCACCCCCGGCTGTGGGAGCGGCGCTTCGTGGTGCGGCCCCTGGCCGACCTGGCACCCGACCTCGTGACAGCGGACCAGCTCAGGGCCTCTGGTGGGGAGGTCGTCGCTGTGGGTAGTCTGTAGGCGTCGTTATCTTCGATCGTCTGTAGGCGAACGGCACCCGCGAGGGGCTGGAACGCCGAAGGAGGTCAGATGCACTCCATCCGGATCATCGGTCCCGGTCGGGCCGGCACGTCCCTGGCCGCTGCGCTCTCGGCGCGCGGCTGGGAGTTCGCCGGCTTCCTCGGGCGCCACGACGAGCTGGCGCGCGCCGCCGAAGGCGTCGACCTGCTCGTGATCGCCACCCCCGACGACACCGTGGCCGAGGTCGCGGCCGCCGTCGCGCCGTCGCCGGGCACCACCGTGGCCCACCTGTCGGGGTCGCTCGGGCTCGACGCCCTGGCGCCGCACGCGCGCCGTGCCGCCGTGCACCCCCTGGTGCCGCTGCCCAACGGCGAGGTGGGAGCCGCCCGTCTCGGCTCCGGCGTCACCTTCGCCGTGGCCGGGGATCCGCTTGCCCGCGCCGTGGTCGCCAGCCTGGGCGGCCGCGTGGTCGAGGTGGCCGACGGGGACCGGGCGGCCTACCACGCGGCCGCCTGCATCGCGGCCAACCATGTGGTGGCCCTGCTCGGCCAGGTCGAGCGCGTGGCCGGCGCGGTCGGGCTGGACCTCGAGTCGTTCCTCCCCCTCACCCGGGCCGCCGTCGACGACGTGGCGGCCCTGGGCGCCGGCCCGGCGCTGACCGGCCCGGCCCGCCGCGGGGACTGGGCCACGCTCAGCCGCCACCTCGATGCCCTGCCCGAGTCCGAGCGGCCCGGCTACCAGGCCGGGGCCGCGCTGGCCACCCGCCTGGCCCACGAGGACGCCGCCGTGGCCACCAGCGCGCCGGCCGAGCCGGCGGCGGTGTAGGGGCGTCACGGTGGAGGTCGTCGAGTCCGCCGCCGCCTGCCGCGCCGTCCTGGACGGGGCCCGCGCCGCGGGCGGGGTGGTCGGGTTGGTCCCGACCATGGGCGCGCTGCACGACGGGCACACGTCGCTGCTCACCCGGGCCCGGGCCGAGTGCGACGCGGTGGCGGTGAGCATCTTCGTGAACCCGTTGCAGTTCGGTGACCCCGAGGACATCGCGCACTACCCGCGCACCCTCGAACGCGACCTGGCGGTGTGCGCCGAGGCCGGCGCCGACGTCGTGTTCGTACCGAGTGTGCCCGAGATGTACCCGTCGTGGCCCGACACGCCGTCGACGACGGTCTCGGTGCGCGGCGTCAGCGAGGGCTGGGAGGGTGCGTCCCGGCCCGGCCACTTCGACGGCGTGGCCACGGTCGTGGCGAAGCTGTTCACCATCGCCGGCCCCTGCCGGGCCTACTTCGGGCTGAAGGACTTCCAGCAGCTGGCCGTCGTGCGGCGCATGGCGTATGAGCTGTCGCTGCCGGTCGAGGTGGTGGGGTGCCCCATTGTGCGCGAGGCGGACGGCCTCGCGCTCTCCAGCCGCAACGTCCGGCTGTCACCGGCCGAACGGCAGGCCGCCACCGTGCTGTCGCGGGCGCTGGCCGCCGGACGCGCCGCCCTGGCCGGCGGCGAGCGTTCGGGTGCCGCCGTCACGGCGGCCATGCGTGCCGTGGCGGCCGCCGAGCCGCTGGTGGCCCTCGACTACGCAGCCCTGGTCGATGCCGACACGCTCGACGAGGTCGCGACCGCCGCTCCGGGGGACCGGGCGTCGCTCCGCCTGCTGATCGCGGCACAGGTGGGCCCCGTGCGCCTGATCGACAACTGCGACACCCACGTCACCGACGCCACAGCCGATGCTGTCCGCACCGTCCCCGACACCACGGGGGCGGCGCGCCAACTCGAAAGGATCGGGTGAGCCGATGCGCCGCCGCATGATGAAGTCCAAGATCCACCGGGCCACCGTGACCGGGGCCGACCTGCACTACGTCGGCTCGGTGTCGATCGACACCGAGCTGCTGGCGCTGGCGGACATCCTTCCCTATGAGCAGGTGACCGTCCTCGACATCGACAACGGCGCGCGCTTCGAGACCTACGCCATCGAAGGGGAGCGGGGCCAGGTCTGCTTGAACGGCGCCGCGGCGCGGCTGGTGCAGCCGGGCGACAAGGTGATCATCATCACGTACGCCGACTACGAGCGGGCCGAGCTCGAGAGCTACGTGCCCCGCGTCGTGCACGTCGACGGGCGCAACCGGGTGATCGACGAGGTGTCGGCCCACCTCGATGCCGAGCTCACGCTGACCGAACCGGCGTGACAACCGGGGCCAGGCCCGGGCCCTTCGACGTCCTGGTCCTGGGCAGTGGCGTCGCCGGGCTGTCGGCCGCGGTCCGGCTGGCCGGGCCGGGCGGGCCGTCGCCCTCGCTCGCGCTGGGCGTGCTGACCAAGGGCGTGCTGTCGCAGTCCGCCACGCGCTGGGCCCAGGGCGGGGTCGCCGCCGTGCTCGGGGCGGACGAGGACTCGACGGACCTCCACCTCGCCGACACGCTGGCGGCCGGGGCCGGCCTGTGCGACGAGGAGGCGGTGCGCATCCTCGTCGACGAGGGGCCGGGCCGCGTGCACGAGCTGATCGCCCTCGGGGTCGAGTTCGACCGCGAGGCCACCGGCCTCCTCGCGCTGGCCCGCGAGGGCGGCCACTCCCGTCCCCGCGTGGTCCACGCCGGCGGCGCCGCCACCGGCGCCGAGGTGGAGCGCGCGCTGGTCGACGCCACCTACCGCTCGGCCAGTGCCGTGCTGGAGGGATGGTTCGCGCTGGACCTGCTGGTGGAGGACGGCCGCTGTGTGGGCGTGCGGGCCCTGCCGCCCGGAGGCGGCGGCGGCCCGGTCGATGTGCGGGCCGACCACGTCGTGCTGGCCACCGGCGGCGCCGGCCAGCTCTTCTCCGTCACCACCAATCCGCCCGAGTCCACCGGCGACGGCGTGGCCATGGCGCTGCGCGCCGGCGTGCCCACGGCCGACGTCGAGTTCGTGCAGTTCCACCCCACCGCGCTGCACCACCCGGCCATGCCCCGCCCGTTGCTGTCCGAGGCGCTGCGCGGCCACGGCGCGCTGCTCCGCGATCGGGACGGCGAGCGCTTCGTCGACGAGCTGGCACCGCGCGACGTGGTGAGCCGTGCCATGGCGGCCCGCATGGCCGAGCAGGGCGTCGACCACCTCTGGCTCGACGCCACGGGCCTGGAGCGCTTCTCGGCCCGCTTCCCGACCATTGCGGCATCGCTCTCGTCCATCGGCCTCGACCCCCAGCGCGACTGGCTGCCGATCGCGCCGGCGGCCCACCACCTGTCGGGCGGTGTGGCCACCGACCTGTGGGGTGCGACGGCGCTGCCCGGGTTGTGGGCCGTCGGGGAGGTGGCCTGCACCGGTGTCCACGGGGCCAACCGCCTGGCCTCCAACTCGCTGCTCGAGGGCATGGTGTTCGGTGCCCGCCTGGCCGAGCGGATCCCGTCGGGCGGGCCCGGCCCCGAGGCCAGCGGCGTGCTGCGGGCGGTGCTGGGCGAGCAGCCGATCGACGGCATCGGCTGCACCTTCGTCGGGCAGCCGGCCACGCCGCCGCCGCCGGACGGCGACCGGTGGCCGGGCCTGGACGTGACCAAGCTGCGCGACACCGTGCAGCGCGCCATGACACGCGGTGCCGGCGTCGTGCGCAGCGCCGAATCGCTGGCCGGTGCGCGCGCCGTGGTGGAGGAGGCCGGCTCCGTGCTGGGGGAGGCGTCGGCCTCGGTGGCTGCCGGCGAGCTGGCCAACCTGCTCCGCCTGGCCGACGCGTTGCTGGCGTCCGCCCTGGCCCGGACGGAGAGCCGTGGTGCCCACTCGCGCCGCGACTTTCCCGAGACCGTGCCGTCGTGGCGGCGTCGGCTCGTGCACGGCCGCTCGACACCGTCAACGGCCGAGGAGGCAGGGTGAGCGCCATGGGTGCGGACGACGAGGCGTACGCGCGCGCAGTGACCGAGGCGGTCGGCCGGGCGCTGGCCGAGGATCTCGGCGCCGACGGCGACATCACCTCGGCGCTGGTGCCCGAGGACGTCCGGGCCCACTTCGCGCTGCGCGCCCGCCGGGCCGGGGTGCTGGCCGGCCGCGCCTGCGTCGCCGAGACCTTCCGCCTCGTCGGCCCCGAGGTCGAGCTGCTGTGGCTCGCGGGCGACGGGGACGTCCTCGTCGCCGGCGACACCGTGCTGGAGATGACGGGGCCGCTGCGGCCGATCCTCACGGCCGAGCGCACCGCCCTGAACTTCCTCGGGCGCCTGTCCGGCGTGGCCACGCTGACGGCGCAGTTCGTCATGGCGGCGCACGAGAGCAATCCCTCGGTCGCCGTGCTCGACACCCGCAAGACGACGCCCGGTCTGCGCCTGCTCGAGAAGGCGGCGGTGCGCGCCGGCGGCGGGACCAGCCATCGCTCCGGACTGTCCGACGCCGTCCTGGTCAAGGACAACCATCTGGCCGGGACCAGCATCGCCGACGCCGTGGAGCGTGCCCGCTCCCTGTGGCCGGGTCGCATGGTCGAGATCGAGTGCGACGCCCTCGACCAGGTGGCGCAGGCGGCCCGGGCCGGCGCCGACGCCGTGCTGCTGGACAACATGGACCCCGGCACCGTGGTGGAGGCGATCGCCGTGGCGCACATGGACGCGCCGGGCCCCATCCTGACCGAGGTGTCCGGCAACGTGACGCTGGCCACCGTCGGCGCCTACGCCGCGGCGGGACCGGATCGCATTTCCGTCGGCGCGTTGACGCACTCCGCCCCGTCGCTGGACCTCGGGCTCGATCTGATCTGGACCAAGGCGGGGCCGGACGACCGGTGGGCGGAAGGGAGCTGAGCGGTGCTTCTGGTCATTGACGTCGGCAACACCGAGACGGTGATCGGGTTGTACGCGCCCGACGCGGACGGCGGTGCCCCGGTCCCCGAGGAGAACATCGGCGTCGGCATCGGGACCGAACACGACCCCACGGCGCCGCGTGGGCTCACCCACCACTGGCGCCTGTCGACCAGTTCCAGCCGCACGCCCGACGAGCACGCCGTCCTCCTCACCCAGCTGCTCGATCTCGAGGGCCTCGACATCTCGACGTCGGTCTCGGGGATCGCCGTGTGCTCCTCGGTGCCCCACGTCACCGCGGAGCTGCGCCAAATGTCCTCGCGCTGGTTCGCCGACCTGCCCAGCGTCGTGCTCGGCCCCGGGACCAAGAGCGGGATGCCGATCCTCTACGACAATCCCAAAGAGGTGGGCGCCGACCGCATCGCCGACGCGGTGGGGGCCTACGACCTCTACGGCGGCCCCTGCGTCGTGGTCGACATGGGCACCGCGACGACGGTGGAGGCCATCAGCGCCGACGGCGAGTACATGGGTGGCGCCATCACGCCGGGGGTGGGGGTGAGCCTCGACGCCCTCTACCAGTCGGCCGCCGCCCTCCGGCGGGTGGAGCTGGTCGAGCCGCGCAGCGTCATCGGCCGCTCCACGGTCGAGTCGATTGAAGCGGGGACGCTCTACGGTTTCGCCGGGCTGGTCGACTCGCTGGCCCGGCGCTTCATGGAGGAGCTCGGTCCGGCCACCGTGGTGGCCACCGGGGGCTTCAGTTCGCTCATCGCTCCGTATTCGGACACCATTGAGCACGTGGAGCCCTGGTTGACCTTGCACGGCCTGCGCATCGTGTACGAGCGCAACGTCCCTTCATGAGCGAGGCGCCCGGTCGCGACCCGTTGCGGCCGGAGATCCCCTACCGCTTCGACCGCACGCACCAGACGGCCGAGATCGTCGAAGGATGGTCGGCCCTCGCCCCCGGCGAGGAGTCCGGCGTCACCGTCGGGGTGGCCGGCCGCGTCATGTTGCTGCGCAATCAGGGCAAGGCGGCCTTCGGCGAGCTGCGCGACGCGTCGGGCACCATTCAGCTGTTCGCCCGGGCCGCGGTGACGGAGCGCTTCGAGGAATTCACCAAGCTGAATCTCGGCGACTGGATCGGAGCCACGGGAGAGGTCGTGCGGACGCGCCGCGGCGAGCTCTCCGTCATGGTCAAGGAGTGGGCGCTCCTGGCCGAGGCGCGTCGCAACTTCGGCGACAAGTGGCACGGCGTCAGCGACGTCGAGACGCGCTACCGCCAGCGCGAGGTCGACCTGTGGGCCAACGAGCGCTCGCGCCAGCTGCTGCAGATGCGCAGCGACGTCGTGCGCCACATGCGCCAGCGCCTGTGGGACCAGGGCTTCGTCGAGGTGGAGACGCCGTTGCTCCACCCGATCGCCGGCGGCGCCACGGCGCGCCCGTTCGTCACGCATCACAACACGTTCGACACCGACTTCTACCTGCGCGTGGCGCCGGAGCTCTACCTCAAGCGGCTCGTGGTCGGCGGCTTCGACAAGGTGTTCGAGATCGGCCGCAGCTTCCGCAACGAGGGCATCTCGCCCCGTCACAACCCCGAGTTCACGACGCTCGAGCTCTACCAGGCGTACGCCGACTACAACGACACCATGGTCGTCTTCGAGGAGCTCGTG
Organism: uncultured Acidimicrobiaceae bacterium; assembly: GCA_963804055.1. GTDB lineage: Bacteria > Actinomycetota > Acidimicrobiia > Acidimicrobiales > RAAP-2 > Bog-473. The sequence continues at coordinate 391,005 of CAWDOU010000005.1, forward strand.
GCCGGGCTGGCCCTGGACGTGCGCGGGACGACGAAGCTGACCTACGGCGGGCGGGACCTCGACCTGACGACGCCGTGGCGGCGCGCCACCATGAGCGAGCTCGTCGCCGAGGCGACGGGGTTCACCATCGACGTGCGCACGCCCCGCCAGGAGCTGGCCCGCGTCGCGACCGAGGTCGGCCTCCAGGTCGAGGACGGCTGGGGCCCGGGCAAGACCTTGCTCGAGATCTACGAGAAGACGACCGAGACCGGACTCTGGGGCCCGGTGTTCGTCACCGACTACCCGGCCGAGGTGTCGCCTTTGGCCCGGCGCCACCGCGACGGTCCCGAGCTCGTCGAGCGCTATGAGCCCGTCGTGGCGGGACGCGAGCTGGGCAACGGCTTCACCGAGCTGACCGACCCCGACGACCAGCGGGCGCGCTTCGAGGAACAGGCCGCCAAGGCACGGGCCGGCGACGACGAGGAGTCCGCGGAGGTGGACGAGGAGTATCTCCGCGCGCTCGAGTACGGGTTGCCCCCGACGTCGGGCTTCGGGCTGGGCGTCGACCGCCTGTTGATGCTGCTGGGCGACGTGGCCAACATCCGCGAGGTCATCGCGTTTCCCACGCTGCGCCCGGACCGGGGCTGACCACGCCGCCGCGCCAACTGTGGGGCCCGGCTTCTTCCGATCTCCTTACGTGACGGCTTCTTCCCTCACCACCCGCTCACGATTCCCTCACATCTGGGAGGCACTGTGGGGTGTGCCGCCGAAGGGCGGTGGAGGGTGCAGAGCGCACCAGAGGTTCGAGGAGGACACCATGTTTCGCACGATCATCGCGGGAGCCGCAGTCGCCGGAGCCCTGACCTTCGGCGCCGCCGGCATGGCCGGCGCGTCGACGCCGACCGCAGGCACGACCGGCTCGACGGGCACGGCCACGGCGGCCAGGTGCGCCAAGCTCCCCGCCTTGCAGGCAAGGGTCCAGAAGGTGGAGGGCAAGGTGTCGGCGTGGGTGCCGAAGGCCGAGGCCCGTGAGACGAAGGCCAAGGCTGCCGGCCACACGAAGCGCGCCGACGCCATCGCCAAGCGGATCACCAGGGTGCAGAACCGCGAGTCGAAGGTGAACGCCCGCCTGGCCAAGGCGCAGGCGGCCTGCAGCGCCGGCTGACCGCACCGGGCCATCTGCAGCGAGCGGCCGCCGCCGGGGGACCCCGCGGTGGCCGCTCGCAATTCCGGGCCAATTCGCTCAGCAGTTCGACGGCAATTCCGGGGAGTTGACCCGAATGTGTGTGCGCCGCCGGCGGCCTCAGGCCGGCAGATCGCTCAGCAGGTCGGCGACGAGCCCGGAGAGCCCGGCCCGCAGCTCGGGCTGGGAGATGCCGGCGGTCGCCTCCTGCGCCTCGTCGACATAGCGCCGGGCCGCCTGCACCGACTCGGCGATGCCGGCCGAGGCCATCACGATGGCGCGCGCCTTGTCGCGTTCGGGCTGGGCCAGCGGTTGTCCGAGGAGCGCCCGCAGATCGGGGCCGGCGTCGGGATCGGCCAGCGCCACGAGGGCCGGCAGCGTGTAGATGCCCTCGGCCAGGTCCTGTCCCGCCGGCTTCTGCAGCTGGCCGTCGGTGGCGGTGATGTCGAGGATGTCGTCGCGGATCTGGAAGACCATGCCGAAGCAGAGCCCGAACGCCGTGCAGGCGTCGACCTCGGCGGCCGGCAGCCCGCCGGTCAGCGCGCCGATGCGGCACGAGGTCGCGGTGAGCGCGGCCGTCTTGCCGCTGATGGAGGCGAAGTAGTCCTCGCGGCTGCGCCCGATCTGGAAGGCCGAGCGCACCTCGGTCACCTGGCCCTGGCAGAGCCGCCCCAGCGTGTCGGCCAGCAGCTCGGCGATGTCGACCCCGAGGCCGGCGGCGATGGCGGCGCTGCGGGCGAGCAGGTAGTCGCCGGCCACGATGGCGACCAGGTTGCCGAAACGACTGTTGACGCTCTCCACGTTGCGCCTGATGGTCGCCTCGTCGATGACGTCGTCGTGGTAGAGGGAGGCCAGGTGGACGAGCTCGACCGCCACCCCGCCCATCAGGTCGTCCTCGGTCGGCTCGCGGCTGCCTCCGGTGGCCGTGGCCAGCGCCAGCAGGGGACGGAGCCGCTTGCCCCCGGCGGCGATCAGGTGGGTCGTGACCTCGTCGAGGAAGCCGTCACCGGTGATCACCGAGGCGGTGAGCAGGGGTTCGAGACGCCGCAGTCCCTCTTGCAGGCGGGGCAGGCCGAGGGCCTCTGTGGGGTTCACTGGGTCAAACGTTAGGGCACGAGCACCGAATGCCGACAACTACCAGGTAGAAGGGGACGTAGGAATTGGTGCCCATCCGGGGTTTTCGTCCCGGATGCGGGACGCGCCGCCTGCGGCGTGATGGACTAAGGCCGCAGGTACACTGAGCCGAGAAGCAAGAGGAACAAGGAGAGGCGGTCAGGGTGTTCGAACGTTTCACCGACCGGGCCCGGAGGGTGTTGGTGCTGGCGCAGGAGGAAGCGCGCCTGCTCAACCACAGCTTCATCGGCACCGAGCACATTCTCCTCGGGTTGATCCACGAGGGGGAGGGCGTCGCCGCGAAGGCCCTGGAGTCCCTGGGGATCTCGCTCGAGGCCGTGCGCGAGAAGGTGGAAGAGACGATCGGCATGGCCGGCACCGCGCCGAGCGGCTCGCCGCCGTTCACACCGCGCGCCAAGAAGGTGCTCGAGCTCTCACTGCGCGAGGCGCTGCAGCTCGGGCACAGCTACATCGGCACCGAGCACATGCTCCTCGGCCTCGTCCGCGAAGGCGAGGGCGTCGCCGCCACCGTGCTGGTCAGCCTCGGCGCCGACCTCGGCCGGGTGCGCCAGCAGGTCATCCAGCTCATGTCGGGCAACCAGGGCAAGGAGTCCGTGGGCGCCAGCCAGGGCTCGAGCTCGGGCGACAACCCGTCGGGCTCGCCCGTCCTCGACCAGTTCGGACGCAACCTGACCCAGCTCGCGCGCGACGGCAAGCTCGACCCCGTCATCGGACGTGCAAAAGAGATCGAACGCGTCATGCAGGTCCTGTCGCGCCGCACCAAGAACAACCCGGTGCTGATCGGCGAGCCCGGCGTCGGCAAGACCGCCATCGTCGAGGGCCTGGCGCAGCGCATCGTCTCCAACGAGGTGCCCGAGACACTGACGGGCAAGCAGCTCTACACGCTCGACCTCGGCGCGCTGGTGGCGGGCAGCCGCTACCGCGGCGACTTCGAGGAGCGCCTGAAGAAGGTCCTCAAGGAGATCCGCACGCGCGGCGACATCGTCCTCTTCATCGACGAGATCCACACGCTCGTCGGGGCCGGCGCGGCCGAGGGCGCCATCGACGCCGCGTCGATCCTCAAGCCGATGCTGGCGCGCGGTGAGCTGCAGACCGTCGGTGCGACGACCATCGACGAGTACCGCAAGCACCTGGAGAAGGACGCCGCCCTCGAGCGCCGCTTCCAGCCGGTCAAGGTCGACCAGCCCACGGTGGCGCTGACCATCGACATCCTCAAGGGCCTGCGCGACCGCTACGAGTCCCACCACGCAGTGAGCATCACCGACCAGGCCCTCGTGGCCGCGGCCAACCTGGCCGACCGCTACCTGGCCGACCGCTACCTGCCGGACAAGGCCATCGACCTCATCGACGAGGCGGGCAGCCGCCTGCGCATCCGGCGCATGAGCACGCCGCCGGACGCCAAGAAGCTCGACGAGGAGATCGCGCGCCTGCGGGCCGACAAGGAGGCCGCCATCGAGAAGGGCGCCTTCGAGCAGGCCAAGAAGCTGGCCGAGCAGGAGAAGGAGCGCCTGGACCGCAAGGAGAGCCAGGAGGCCGAGCTGCGGGCCGAGGGCGTCGACCTGTTCGACGTCGTCGACGAAGAGGTCATCGCCGAGGTGCTGGCCGCCTGGACCGGCATCCCCGTCTACCGCCTCACCGAGGAGGAGACGGCCAAGCTCCTGCGCATGGAGGACGAGCTGCACAAGCGGGTGATCGGCCAGGAGGAGGCGCTCAAGGCGCTGTCCCGGGCGATCCGCCGCACCCGGGCCGGCCTCAAGGACCCCAAGCGCCCGAGCGGTTCGTTCATCTTCCTCGGCCCCACGGGCGTCGGGAAGACGGAGCTGGCCAAGACGCTGGCCGAGTTCCTCTTCGACGACGAGGACGCGCTCATTCAGCTCGACATGTCCGAGTACATGGAGAAGCACACGGTCAGCCGGCTGGTCGGCTCGCCTCCCGGCTACGTCGGCTACGAGGAGGGCGGACAGCTCACCGAGGCCGTGCGGCGCAAGCCGTTCTCGGTCGTGCTCTTCGACGAGGTCGAGAAGGCGCACCCCGACGTGTTCAACACGCTGCTGCAGATCCTCGAGGACGGGCGGCTCACGGACGCGCAGGGACGTTCGGTCGACTTCAAGAACACCGTGCTGATCATGACGTCGAACCTCGGGACCGCCGACCTGCGCAAGGCGAACATCGGCTTCGCCAAGACGTCGGAGGCCGTCACCTACGAGCGGATGAAGACCAAGGTGGACGAGGCGCTCAAGGCGCACTTCCGCCCCGAGTTCCTCAACCGCATCGACGAGGTGATCGTCTTCCACGAGCTCTCGCGGGCCGAGGTCACCGAGATCGTCGACCTCCTCATGTCGCGCACGGTGAAGCAGCTGTCGGACCAGGGCATCGGCCTGGAGCTGACCCCGGCCGCCCGCGCCCACCTGGCCGAGAAGGGCTACGACCCCCAGCTGGGGGCGCGGCCGCTGCGCCGGGCCATCCAGCAGCTGGTCGAGGACCCGCTGTCCGAGCGGATCCTCTGGAAGGAATTCCGCGTCGGCGAGACCATCGTCGTCGATGTCGAGGAGTCGCCCATCGACGGTGAGGGCCCGCAGCTCAGCTTCACGGCGATCGAGGGCATCCAGCCCCCGCCGCTCGAGCTCGCCGGCGCCGGCGCCGACGCCGAGTAGCTCAGGCGTTCCCTCGGGCCCTGTGGGCCCGGGCAGGTTGTCATTCCCAGCAGTAGGTGAACGCGCCGCGGAGTGACGCCGTGTATCCGCCGAGCCGGCACGCCTGGAAGTGGGGGCTGCCGATTCCGGCCGGTGCGTAGTGGAGGCCGAGCGGGCCCGCCGGCTCGAAGCCGAACCGCTCGTAGTAGGCGGGCTCGCCCAACAGGAGCAGAAGGGGCCAGTGCCGTTCCTCGGCCGCGCTGAGCAGGGCGGCCACGAGCGCGCTCCCGACGCCACGCCCCTGCCGCGCCGTGGCCACGCCGACGGGCGCCACCCCGGCCGCCGCCGTGGGCGTGCCGTCGAGGCGGCCGGGGGCCGCCTGCAGGTGGCCGACGACGGCCCCGCCCTCGTCGGCCACGAGCTCAATGAGCGAGTGACCGCGGCCTGCCGCCCAGGTGCCCCGCACGATGGCCAGCTCCTCACCGGCATCGCGCGTCGCGCCGTAGGAGAAGGCATCCTCGACCACGGTGAGGATGCCGGCGGCGTCGGCGGCCCGGGCCGGACGGATGGACGCGCTCACGCGGTCACCGCCCCTCCACCCACCACCACACCGTGCGCAAGGGCAGAGCCTGCCACCGCTGCGGGTGGCGCCGCCGGGTCCCTCGTTGTGTGACACCCCCCGCGTAGGGTGCCGCCATGGCCCCGGCTCCCCGCTCGCGCGCCCGCGACGGCGGCGCCTACCTCTGCTCGGCCTGCGAGGCGACGACGCTGCGCTGGGCGGGTCGGTGCCCGGGCTGCGGCGAGTGGAACACCCTCGGCCCGGCCCCGGCCCCGGCGCGGCGGCACGGCGGCCCGCACGCGGCGACCGCGCAGGGCCCCCCGGCGCTGGCCCTGGTCGACGTCTCGACCGATGCACTGCATCCCCTGGCGACCGGCGTCGGCGAGGTGGACAGGGTCATGGGCGGCGGCGTGGTGGCGGGCTCGGTCACGCTGTTGTTCGGCCCCCCCGGCATCGGCAAGTCCACGCTGCTCTTCCAGGTCCTGTCGTCGCTGGCGGCCACCGGGCTCGACGTCATGCTCGCCTCGGCCGAGGAGTCCCTGTCCCAGGTGCGGGGACGGGCCACCCGCATGGGGCCGGTGCCCCCGAACCTCCTGGCCATTGAGGGGCCCGACGTCGAGGCGATCGAGGCGGCCGTCGAGCGCCACCGCCCGGCCCTCGTGGTGGTCGACTCGCTGCAGTCCGTGTCGGATCCCGAGCTGGGACAGCCCGCCGGGAGCCTGGCGCAGGTGCGCACCTGCGTCGAGCGCCTGACCCGCATGGCCAAGTCGAGCGGCGTCCCCCTGCTGCTGGTCGGCCACGTGACCAAGGACGGGGACCTGGCCGGCCCCCGCGCCGTGGAGCATCTGGTCGACACCGTCCTCTCCTTCGACGGCGACCGGCACCATGCCCTGCGCGTGCTGACGTCGGTCAAGCACCGCTTCGGGCCGGCGGGCGAGGTGGGGATCTTCGAAATGCGCGACGACGGCCTGCGCGCCGTGCCCGACCCCGGTCCGCTGCTGCTCGGTGACCGCATGGCGGGAGTCCCCGGCTCCGTCGTGGTACCCGTCCTGCAGGGCCGCCGCCCGCTGCTGGTGGAGGTGCAGGCGCTGCTCGGACCCGGCACCGGCGGCGGCACCGGGCCGCCACGGCCCCAGACGCTGGGCATCGACGCGGCGAGGGCCAACCTGCTCCTGGCCGTCCTGGCCTGCCGCACCGCCGTGGAGATCCCGGCCGCGGCCCAGATGTTCGCCGCCGCCGTGGGCGGCATCACCGTCACCGAGCCGGCGGCCGACCTGGCCGTCGCCCTGGCCATGGCCTCGGTGATCACCGACGTGCCGCTGCCGCCCGACGTGGTCGTCTTCGGCGAGCTCGGCCTGGCCGGGGAGGTGCGCGCCGTCCCGGGCGCGGACCGCCGGCTGGCCGAGGCCCACCGGGCCGGGTTCGCGCGGGCGCTGGTGCCGGCGTCGCTGGCGGGCGCGCCCGCCGCCACGCCACCCGGCCTGGCCGTGCACGGGGTGCGCACCCTGGCCGAGGCCCTCAGCCTGGTCCACGCGGAGGCCGCTGCCCGGGGCGCGCCGGGTACGATGCCGGGGTGGCCGACGGCGCCGGCGGCAGCCAGCCTCTGAACGACGCGCTGGCGATGATCGCGCCGGGCACCCGGTTGCGCGAGGGCCTCGACCGGATCCTGCAGGCCAAGCACGGCGCGCTCATCCTGGTGGGCGACGACCCTGCGGTCCTCTCGGTCTGCACCGGCGGCTTCCTGCTCGATGCCGAGTACACGCCCCAACGCCTGTCCGAGCTGGCCAAGATGGACGGCGCCATCATTTTGGCCGCGGACGCCTCGCGCATCGCCCGGGCTAACGTGCACCTGGTGCCCAAGGCCACCATCGCCACCTCGGAGACCGGGACCCGCCACCGGACGGCCGAGCGGGTCGCCCGCTCCATTGACGTGCCGGTCATCGCCGTGTCCGAGGCGATGGCGACCATTGCCGTCTACCGCAACGACCTGAAGCACACGACGCAGTCGGCCGGCTGGCTCATCGACCGCTCGAGCCAGGCGCTGGCCACCCTGCAGCGCTTCCGCTCCCGCTACGACGACGCCCTCTCCACGCTGACCCGCCTCGAAATGGAGGACACGGTGTCGGTGCGCGACGTCGTCGCCGTGCTCCAGCCCGGCGAGATGGTCTGCCGCATCGCCGAGGAGATCGAGGGACATCTCGTCGAGCTGGGGTCCGACGGTCGCCTCATCCACCTGCAGACCGAGGAGCTGCGTTCGGGCGTGCCCGAGAGCCTCGAGCTCGTCCTGCGCGACTACGCCGACGACACGGGGATCGCCCACCTGCGATCGCTGTCCAGCGACGCCCTGATGGACCTGCCCAAGGTGGTGGCCGCCCTGCACCTCCCGGCCTCGGACGACCAGCTCTACGCCGAGCTGGCACCGCACGGCTATCGGCTGCTGCACCGGCTCCCCCAGACGCTGTCCGAGGTGCTCATCGAGCGCCTGGTCGATCGCTTCGGGTCGCTGCCCGAGATCCTGTCGGCCTCCGCGGCCGAGCTCGAGTCCGTCGAGGGCATCGGGGCCGCCACGGCGCGCCACATCCGCGACGGCCTGGCGCGCCTGGTCGAGGCCAGCATCTTCGAGCGCTACGAATGAGCGGGTGATCTGGTAAAATAGCTAGTCACCTTCGGACGGCCCACGCCCGTCCCGGCTGCCTCCGCACAGCATCGCCGCAGCTCTGCGTGCCCGTGCGGGCGTCGCCGATCCACCCAAAAGGGAGCCCTGAGTCCTGTGTCCTTCAAGGTCGGAGACAAAGTCGTCTACCCCCACCACGGGGCGGCCGTCATCGAGAAGCGGGAGACCAAGGTCGCCTTCGGCGAGAAGCGCGAGTACCTCGTCCTGCGCCTCGCCTACGGCGATCTGATCCTCAACGTGCCCGCCGACAACACCGAAGGCGTCGGCCTGCGCGAGGTCATCAACGACGAGGAGGTCGAGGAGGTCTTCGCCGTGCTGCGCAAGAAGGAGGCGCGCATGCCGACGAACTGGTCCCGGCGCTACAAGAACCACTCCGAGAAGCTGCGCTCCGGCGACATCTACCAGGTGGCCGAGGTGGTGCGGAACCTCTCCATCCGGGACAAGGACAAGGGGCTGTCGGCCGGCGAGAAGCGCATGCTGCAGCGGGCCCGCCAGATCCTGGTGTCCGAGCTGACCTTCGCGCTCAATGTGGACGAGGAGACGGCCGAAGAGCGCCTGAACGAGGCCCTGACCTGAGCGACGGGACCGGCCGCACCGGGGGACCGGTGTGGTCGATCGTCGTGGCCGGGGGCAGCGGCCGTCGTTTCGGCCGGTTGAAGCAGTTCTCCGACCTGGGTGGCCGCCCGGTGCTCGCCTGGGCCGTCGAGGCGTGCCGGGCCTGTTCCTCCGGCGTCGTCCTCGTCCTGCCGGAGGCGTCCGCGACCGGGGTCTCGGACCCGCACGGCGCCGACGCCGTCGTCGCGGGCGGTGCCACCCGGGCCGAGTCGGTGCGCTGCGGCCTGGCCGCCGTGCCCGCCGACGCCGAGGTGATCGTGGTGCACGACGCGGCGCGGCCGCTGGCCTCGCCGGCCCTGTTCGCCGCCGTCATCGCGGCGGTGACCGACGGGGGGGCGGACGGGGCTGTGCCCGGGGTGCCGCCGAGTGACACCATCAAGGCCGTGGACGAGTCCGGCCGGGTCACCGACACCCTCGACCGGACCAGGCTGGTCGCGGTGCAGACCCCGCAGGCCTTCCGCGCCGCGCCGCTGCGGCGGGCACACGCCGAGGCGCCGGGGGCCGGCGCCACCGACGACGCCATGCTGGTGGAGGCGGCGGGCGGCCTGGTGCAGGTGGTGCCCGGGGAGCCCGGCAACCTCAAGATCACCGATCCCGACGACCTGCAGGCGGCCGAGCGGCTGCTGGCGGCCCGGCCCCGGTGAGCATGCGCATCGGACAGGGCATCGACGTGCACCGCTTCGCCGATGACCCGCATCGCCGGCTCGTCCTGGGCGGCGTCGAGATCGAGGGCGCCCGGGGCCTCGGCGGTCACAGCGACGCCGACGCCGTGTGCCACGCCCTGGCCGACGCCGTGCTGGGCGCGGTGGGCCTGGGCGACCTCGGCCGGCACTTCCCCGACACCGACGCGGTGTGGGAGGGCGCCGACAGCGTGGCCCTGCTCACCGAGGTGGTGGCCATGGCGGCCCGGGAGGGATTCGCCTGCGCCAATGCCGACTGCACCATCGTCGCCGACACGCCCCGCCTGGCGCCGCACACCGCGGCCATGGTGGAGCGCCTCAGCGCCGTGCTGGGCGCGCCGGTCTCGGTCAAGGCGACCCGGGCGGAGGGGCTCGGCGCGTTGGGCCGGGCCGAGGGCATCGCCTGCCTCGCCGTCGTGCTGATGGAGTCGACGTGAGCCGCCGGCCGGCAACCCGTGGTGGGCCGCGCCGCGCCCCGGCGCGCCAGGACCCGCGCCGCGCCGGCGGCGAGGGCGGGCGTCAGGAGCGCCGTCCCGGCCCGCGCAGCGAGCTGGGCGGCGACCAGGTCGAGGGCCGGCGGGCCGTGCTCGAGCTGCTGACGGTCGGCCGCCGCACCGTGCGCCGGATCATGCTGGCCGAGGACCAGGACCCCTCGCCGCAGCTCGACCGGATTGAGGAGCTGGCCGGGCGCATGCGGGTCCCGGTCGAGACGGTGCCCCGGGCCCGCCTGGACGCGCAGGCCCGCACCGAGTCGCCCCAGGGCGTGCTGGCGCTGGCCCGCCCGCTCGAGCCGGTGCCGCTCGAGGACCTCGCCGCACCCGACCGCCGCGGCGCGCCGCCGTTCCTCCTGGTGGCGGCCGGCATCACGGACCCGCGCAACCTGGGTGCGCTGCTGCGCAGCGCAGAGTGTGCCGGGGTGACCGGGGTCGTGCTGCCGCGGCACCGCTCGGCCCGGCTGTCGCCCACGGTGACCAAGACGGCGGCCGGAGCGATTGAGCACCTCCCCTTCGCCGTGGTGGGCGGCGTGCCCGCCGCGCTCAGCGAGCTGCGCGAGCTCGGCGTGTGGTCGATCGGCCTGGCGGGCGAGGCGGGCCAGTCGCTCTACGACCTGCCGCTGGGCGAGGGGCCGGTGGCGCTCGTCGTCGGCAGCGAGGAGAAGGGGCTGGCGCCGCTGGTGCGCCGCCGCTGCGATGCGGTCGCCGCCATCCCCCAGCACGGCACGCTGCCCTCGCTCAACGTCGGCGTGGCCGGTGCGGTGGCGTGCTTCGAGGTGGCCCGCCAGCGCGCCGCCGCGACGCGACGCTAGGCCGCCGCCCCCACCTCGGACGTGCAGAAGGCGCAGCGCCGCGCCGCCACGGGAATGTCGCTCAGGCACTCGGGACATTCCCGCGTCTCGGGCTTGGGCTCCTCGGTGGGGAGCAGGTTCAACCGGCGCATGAGCGCGGTCAGCGGCACCACGACGGCGAAGAAGACGACCGTGGCCACGATGAGGAACGACAGCAGCGCGTTGAGGAACGAGCCGTACTTGAACCGCGAGTGGTGCAGCGTGAAGGTCAGGTTGGAGAAGTCGGGCTTGCCGAAGATGGCGGCGACGAGCGGGGTGACGAGGTCGGCCACGAACGCGGTGATCATGGCCGTGAAGGCGACGCCGACCACGACCGCCACCGCCAGGTCGACGACGTTGCCCCGCAGCACGAACTTCTTGAAGTCAGACAGCATGCAGTCCTCCCTACTCGCCACCGGCCGAGCGCACGGTCCTGACGGGATCTTGTACCCGTTGCGCCCCGATCCGCCACGCCGGGGGACGGGGAGGAGCCGGGGAGGGGATCGACACTGGGAGCCCGAGGCAGGAATCGAACCCGCGACATCTTCATTACAAGTGAAGTGCTCTACCAACTGAGCTACTCGGGCGCGTTGCGCCCCAGGTTACAGGGCCGCGGCCGCGTCACCCGCCCGACCAGCGGAAAGGCTTGCTTCGGACGGGGTGCCGGGGCAGGCTGGTCCCTCAATGGATGACGATCAGCCGCAGACAGCATCGTCCGGCTCGCTCTCGATCGTCCGGGCGGCGGCTGTCATCATCCTCTTCGCTGTGGCGGTGGCGGTCCTGGTCTCGGTCGGGACGAGGCCGAGCGTGAGCAGCACGCCGACGACGACCACGCCGACCACCGCCGCCGCGGGCGGCTCGACCACCACGACCGTGGCGGGCGGTGGCGCGGCCACCACCACGACGACGGCCGCCCACACGACGACGACCAAGGCGGGGCACAAGGGGTCGACCACGACCACGACGGCGCCCCCGAGCGCCACCAGTGTCGTGGTGGCCAACGCCACGAGCACCAACGGCCTCGCCGCGCACTACTCGACGGTCATTGGCGCCGGGGGTTGGACCATGAAGACGCCGGTCGACGCGTCGACCACGGAGGCGACGTCGGCGGTCTACTACGCAGCGGGCCAGCAGCAGCAGGCGGGGTCGATCGCCACGACCATCGGCGTCAAGCCGGCCCAGGTGCTGCCGCTCACGACGTCCACGCCCGTCACCGGCGTCACGGGCGTCGATGTCGTCGTGGTCATCGGCGCGGACCTGGCCGCCACGACGACCACCACCACCTGACGTTGGCGGCGGACGGCGACGCCGCGGCGCGCCTGCCGGCGTTGCTGCGGCCGCTGGTGGACGGGCCGGCGCGCAGCGCGCTGTTCTTGGATTTCGACGGGACGCTGTCGGCTGTCGTCACCGACCCACGCGAGGCGCGTCCGCTCCCCGGCGTGCCGGCGCTCGTGGCCGCGCTCGCCGTCCCCTTCGCGTTGGTCGCCGTGATCTCGGGCCGGCCCACCGCGTTCTTGGAGGAGGCCCTGGGCGCGCCGCCGGGCGTCACGCTGGCCGGCCTCTACGGGCTCGAGCGCGCGCTGCAGGGCGAGGCCCACGACGCGTGGGCGGCGGTCATCGACGAGGTGGTGGCCGAGGCGATGGCCACGGCGCCTCCGGGCGTCTATGTGGAGCCGAAGGGCCTGACGGTGACACTGCATTTCCGCCGGGCGCCCGAGCACGCCGACTGGGTGGTGGACTTCGCCGAGCGCCAGCGCGCCACCCGTGGCCTCATGGTCGTCCAGGGGCGGCTCGAGCGCGAGCTGCGCCCGGCGCTGGCGGTCGACAAGGGAACCGTGGTGCGCAGCCTCGTGGCGGAGCACGACGCCAGCGGCGAGCCGTTGTGGGCGGCGGCCGCCTTCGGGGACGACGTCGGGGACCTGCCCGCCTTCGCCGCGCTGGACGCGCTCGGTGCGGCCGGCGGGCCGTTGCGCACGGTGGTGCGGGTGGCGGCGGTCGACCCCGAGAGCCCGGGCGCGGTGGCGGCGGCAGCGGACCTGACGGTGGCCGGTGCCACCGGTGCCGTGGCGCTGCTGCGCGAGCTGGCCGACGCCGCGGGCGCGGCGGGTCCCGCTCAGCGCTGAGCGGCGGCCACCTGGTCGTCCCACCAGTCGGCCGCCGTGCGCCCCCGCACGACGGAGCGCAACGCCGCCGCGCGCGACGCGCGCGCCGGGGCATCCATCGACAGGGCGGCGTGCAGCGCGTCGGCGGTGCCGGCGACGTCGAACGGGTTGACGCCCAGCGCGCCGCCACCGGCCAGGGCCAGCTCCTCCCAGGCGCCCGCCTGGCGCGACAGCACCAGGACGCCGTCGGCCGTGTTGAGCAGCGGGCCCTCCTTCGCCACCAGGTTGAGGCCGTCGCGCACCGGGTTGACCAGCAGTACGTCCGACATGGTCAACGCGGCGAGCGAGCGGGCCCAGTCGTCCTCGACCGAGAGCATGATCGGTGTCCACGCCGCGGTCCCGAGGGAGTGGTTGATGCGGGCGGCGGTGTGCTCGACGTCGGCGGCGTAGGCGAGGTACTCGGCCAGTCCCTGCCGGCTGGGATAGGCCAGCGCGACGTGCACCACGCGGCCGCGCCACTCGGGGTACGCCGTCAGCAGCTCCTCGAAGGCGAGCATCCCCCGCACGATGTTCTTCGAGGGCTCCATGCGGTCGGTCCGGGCGACGATGCGGCACCCGCCCACCTCGGCCCGCAACGCGGCGGCGGCCTCCATGCAGGCCGGCGCGGCGGCCTCCTGCTCGAGCACGCCGGCGTCGGGGCCGAGCGGGGCGACGAAGGTCGGGGGTGCGTTGCGCCCTGCCGCGGCATAGCAGGCCTCGAACCCGGCCTCCCACTGGTGGCAGTGGAAGCCGCAGGCGCCGTAGCCGGCCATGCCGTCGAGCAGCTCGGCCACCACGTCGTCGGGCAGCACGGCGAGCATGTCGGGCGCCGCGAACGGCGTGTGCAGGAAGTGCACCGTGCGCAGGTCCGGGCGCGCCTCGGCCAGCATCCGCCCGAGCAGCGAGAAGTGGTAGTCCTGCACGTAGACGGCGTCTCCCTGGGCGGCCCGCGCCACCACGACGTCGGCCATGGCCCGGTTGTAGCGGCGGTAGCCGTCCCAGGCCGCCCGCCAGTGGCGGTCGAAGCGGGGGCGGTGCGGCAGGTCGAAGAGATGGTGGTGGCAGTACCAGAGCGTGGTGTTGGCCACCACGTCGTACGCCTGGCGGTAGGTGTCGTCGTCGACGACCACCGGGAGCAGGTCGAGGCCGTCCTCGTGCATGAGGCCCCGGGCGACCGCCTCGCGGTCCGCCGCCCCCATCGTCACCGAGGCCCACGTCGTGCCGGTCCCGGCCAGGATCCGGTGCAGCGACGAGGCCAGCCCGCCGGCCGCCCGCACCGGGACGGGCGCGCCGCCGGCCTCGCTGCGGAAGGTCAGCGGGCCGCGATTGGAGACGACGATGGTGCCGCTCACGGTGCCGCGCCCCGCCGCAGCGCGCCCGGTGACGTCACGGCCGCGGCGGCAGCGCCGACGGGGGGACGCGTTCGAGGGCGGCCCGCAGCACGTCGACGGCCTGGGGCCGCAGCTCGTGCAGCGGCCGGTTGCGGTGGATGCGCTCGCCCAGGTCGACCTGGGCCAGGCGGTCCGGACCCAGCTGCTGGGCCACGTCGATGAGCAACCCGAGCTCGACCCCGTAGCCGGCGGCGAAGCCGAGCTTCTCGAAGACCCAGCGGTGCGCCGCCGTCTCGCCGGCCAGGGGCTGGCGTACCCAGGAGAGCTCGGGGAAGAGCAGCTCGAGCACGGGCCGGGCCACCAGCTCGGTCACCCGCCCGCCCCCGGTGGGCTCGCCGTGCAGCGGCCGCGTGTAGAAGCCCTTGACGAGGGCCACGTGGTCGGTGCTGAGCAGCGGGCCGAGCAGCCCGGTCACGAAGGCCGGGGTGGTGTTGGCCACGTCGGCGTCGAGGAAGGCGACGATGTCGCCGCTGGAGGCGGCCAGCGCCGCCGCCATGGCCTGGCCCTTGCCGCCGGCCCCGCCGGGCCCCGCCACCACGCCCGCCCCGGCGCTGCGGGCCTGCTCGGCCGTGTCGTCGAGCGAGCCGTCGTCGAGGACGATGACCTCGTCGACCAGCCCGTTCCCGCCGTGGGCGGCCAGGAAGGGTTGGACGACCGCCCGCACGACCGAGCCCACGGTCGAGCCCTCGTCCCGGGCCGGGATGCAGACCGAGACCGTCCGCCCGGTCCTGGCCTTGGCCTCGAGCACGGGAGCACTGGGGAAATCACCGTGGTGATAGGTCTGGGACACGCCCTCGATTCAAGCAGCCCCGCTGCGTTGAGTCGGCCGCCCCCGGCGGGCTACCATTGTCCCCATCATCCAGAGCGACTGAGGGACGGGCCCGTCGACGTCGCGGCAACCAGTGCAGTGCGGGGGACCGCAGGGCACCTGGTGCCAATGCCCGATCGATGAGGAGGACCGATGGTCGATTTTGTCACTGGGCTGCGTTGTCGTGAATGTCAGCGTGCCTTCCCCGCCGAAGCCCTGCACGTCTGCGACTACTGCTTCGGGCCGCTGGAGGTCGCCTACGACTACGAGCGGATCGCGGCGTCCATCAGCCGGGAGGCCATTGAGGCCGGTCCCCGCTCCATCTGGCGCTACCGGGACCTGCTCCCGGTCGACGACGCCACGCCGGTGGACCTCGGCGCCGGCTTCACCCCGCTGGTGCGGGCGGACCGGCTGGCCGCCGAGCTCGGGCTGGGCGAGCTGTGGATCAAGGACGACACCGCCAACCCCACCGGCTCGTTCAAGGACCGGGTGGTCTCCGTGGCGCTCACCAAGGCCCGCCAGCTCGGCTTCAAGGTGGCCGCCTGCGCCTCGACCGGCAACCTGGCCAACTCGGTGGCGGCCCACGCCGCCCGGGCCGGGATGGACTCGGTCGTCCTGATCCCCCACGACCTCGAGACGGCCAAGGTGACCATGACCGCCGTCTACGGCGGCACGGTCATCGCGGTGGAGGGGAACTACGACGACGTCAACCGCCTCTGTGCCGAGCTGACCAGCGAGCGCCCCAGCTGGGCCTTCGTCAACGTCAACGTGCGGACCTACTACGCCGAGGGCTCCAAGACGCTGGCCTTCGAGATCGCCGAGCAGCTGGGCTGGCAGGCCCCGGACCACGTGGTGGTGCCGATCGGGTCGGGCAGCCAGCTGACCAAGGTGGCCAAGGGCTTCGCCGAGCTGGGCAAGGTCGGCCTCCTGCCCGAGGAGCCGTCGGTACGGGTGTCGGGCGCCCAGGCCGAGGGCTGCTCGCCCGTCGCCGCCGCCTTCCTCGAGGGCTCCGATGCCATCCGGCCGGTCAAGCCCAAGACGATCGCCAAGTCGCTGGCCATCGGCAACCCGGCCGACGGCTGGTACGCCCTCGACGTGATCCGCCAGACGGGTGGCTCGTGCGCCGCCGTGACCGACGCCGAGATCATCGACGCCATCGGGCTGCTGGCCCGCACCGAGGGGATCTTCGCCGAGACGGCCGGCGGGGTGACCATCGCCACCCTGTGCAAGCTGGCCGCTTCGGGGGCCATCCGCCCCGACGAACGGGTCGTGGCCCTGGTCACCGGGCACGGCCTCAAGACGGTGGAGGCCCTGGCCGGAGCGCCGGGCAGCGTCCCCACCGCCACGATCGCCCCCACGCTCGACGCCTTCGACGCCGCCGTGGACGACCACGAGGCCGGCAACGCCGACAGCAAGGAGAACGCCCGATGAGCGTGACCGTCCGCATCCCCACCCAGCTGCGCACCCTGACCGCGGGCGCGGGCGAGGTCGAGGTGGAGGGGTCCTCGGTCGGCGAGGTCCTCAAGGCGGTCGACGCCGCCCACCCCGGCCTGGCCGAGCGCCTCTTCGACGAGGCCGGCAACCTGCGCCGCTTCGTCAACGTGTTCCTGGCCGACGAGGACGTCCGCTTCCTCGACGGCCTGGCCACGCCCGTCACCCCGGGCCAGACGCTCTCCATCGTCCCCGCCGTCGCCGGGGGCTGAACCGGGCCCGGCCCCCCCACCCGGCCCCGGTGCCGGAGCGGGGCGCGTCGCCCTTGCGCATTGCGCCCTAAGGTGGTTACCTATTAGCACTCACAAGACGAGAGTGCTAACGGAGGAATACACCAGATGGCCAAGATCATCGCCTTCCAGGAGGACGCCCGCCGCGGCCTGGAGACCGGCATGAACAAGCTGGCGGACGCGGTCCGCGTGACCCTCGGCCCGAAGGGCCGCAACGTGGTGCTCGACAAGAAGTGGGGCGCCCCGACGATCACCAACGACGGCGTGTCCATCGCCAAGGAGATCGACCTCGAGGACCCGTTCGAGCGGATCGGTGCCGAGCTGGTCAAGGAAGTGGCCAAGAAGACCGATGACGTGGCCGGTGACGGCACCACCACGGCCACCGTCCTGGCCTGGGCCATGGTGCGCGAGGGCCTGCGCAACGTCGCCGCCGGGGCCAACCCGATGGCGCTCAAGCGGGGCATCGAGGCCGCCGTGGAGATCGCCGTGGGTGCCATCCACGGCATCGCCAAGGAGACCGAGTCCAAGGGGCAGATCGCCCAGGTGGCGTCCATCTCGGCCGCCGACACCGAGATCGGCGAGATGATCTCCGAGGCCATCGACAAGGTGGGCCGCGACGGCGTCATCACCGTCGAGGAGTCGCAGACCTTCGGCATGGACATGGACCTCGTCGAGGGCATGCGCTTCGACAAGGGCTACATCGCCCCGTACTTCGTGACCGACCCCGAGCGCATGGAGGCCTCCCTCGAGGACGCCTACGTGCTGCTGGTGGGCTCGAAGATCACGGCCGTGCGCGACCTCCTCCCCATCCTGGAGAAGGTCATCCAGAGCGGCAAGCCGCTGCTGATCATCGCCGAGGACGTGGAGGGCGAGGCCCTGGCCACCCTGGTGGTGAACAAGATCCGCGGCACCTTCCGTTCGGTCGCCGTCAAGGCCCCCGGGTTCGGCGAGCGCCGCAAGGCCATGCTGCAGGACATCGCCATCCTCACCGGCGGCCAGGTCGTCACCGAGGAGGTCGGCCTCAAGCTGGAGAACGTGACGCTGGACCTGCTGGGCACCGCCCGCAAGGTGGTCATCACCAAGGACGAGACCACCATCGTCGAGGGCGGCGGCACCGAGAGCGACATCAAGGGCCGCATCAACCAGATCAAGACCGAGATTGAGAACACCGACTCGGACTACGACCGCGAGAAGCTCCAGGAGCGCCTGGCCAAGCTGTCAGGCGGCGTCGCCGTGATCAAGGTCGGGGCCGCCACCGAGGTGGAGCTCAAGGAGAAGAAGCACCGCATCGAGGACGCCGTCTCCACGACGAAGGCCGCCATTGAGGAAGGCGTCGTGCCCGGAGGCGGGGTCGCCCTGCTGCGGGCCCAGACCGCCATCTTCGAAGGGGCCGACAAGCTCGAGGGCGACGAGGCCACCGGGGCCCGCATCGTCGGCAAGGCCGTCGAGGAGCCGCTGAAGCAGATTGCGGTCAACGCCGGCCTCGAGGGCGGCGTCATCATTGAGAAGGTGCGCAACCTCAAGGGCTCGCACGGCCTCAACGCCGCCACTGGCGAGTACGAGGACCTCTTCAAGACCGGCGTCATCGACGCCGCCAAGGTGACCCGCTCGGCGCTGCAGAACGCGGCGTCCATCGCGGCGCTGTTCCTCACCACCGAGGCGGTCATCGTGGACAAGCCCGAGGAAGAGGCGCCCGCCATGCCCGGCGGGATGGACGACTACTAGACCGGCTCCGAGCTGGTCCGGGACGGGGCTGTCATCCTCTTGCCACGGCGCTGCAACAGGCCGGGGTGAGACTGGAGAGGCCTCACCCCCAACCGAGGCTGAAATGGTGCGCCCGGCCGCGAGGCCGGGCGCACTGTCTCTGGGGGACGGGCGCTTCTCTACACTGACGGCGTGGCCCTGACCCCGACGACCGGCTGGGGTGTGCTCCACCTGTTCTGCCGGCCGACCCCCGACTTCGACGCCAACGCCCTGCGCAAGGCCGTCAGCGCCGCCGAGGCCGACGGCTACCAGGTGGTCCCGGTCGCGATGTTGGGGCACAAGGCGGATCTCGGCCTCATGGCGCTCGGCCCCGACGCCTGGCGGCTGCGCCGCCTGCAGACCGAGGTGGTGGGCTCCGGGCTGGTCGTCGTGGAGTCGTACGTCTCGCTGACCGAGGTCTCCGAGTACGCCGCCGGTGTCCCCGAGGAGCTCCGCCGGGCCCGGCTCTTCCCCCAGCTGCCCCCGGAGGGCAAGGACGCATTCTGCTTCTACCCGATGAGCAAGCGCCGGGGCGAGCGGGACAACTGGTATGCCCTCGGGTTCGACGAGCGCAAGGAGCTGATGCTGGGCCACGGCAAGGTGGGGCGGACCTTCCACGGCCGGGTGCTCCAGGTCATCACCGGATCGACCGGCCTCGACGACTACGAGTGGGGCGTCACGCTGTTCGGCGTGCATCCCGACGACCTCAAGGAGTGCGTCTACCTGATGCGCTTCGACGAAGCCTCGGCCCGTTACGCCGAATTCGGGCCCTTCTACACGGGCATGGTCGGCCCGCTCGACGACGTGCTGTCGGCCCTGGGCGCCTGAGCCCGAGGCCGTGACCGTCACCGCCCCGCCTGCCGCGACCGCGTCGCTCGAGGATCTCCGCGGTGCACTGCGCCGCCTGGGGCGCGTGGTGGTGGCGTTCAGCGGCGGGGCCGACTCGTCGCTGCTGGCCAAGGTGGCGCACGACACGCTGGGACGCGACGCCGTGCTCTGCGTGACCGCGCTGTCGCCGTCGTTGGCCGGCACGGAGGAGGCCGACTGCCGCGCCCTGGCCGACGAGTGGGACCTGCGCTGGGTCGGCGTGCCGACCGCCGAAATGGAGGACGCGGCCTACGTCGCCAACGGCCCCGATCGCTGCGCCCGCTGCAAGACAGCGCTGATGGCCGCCGTGGGCCCGCTGGCCGCGGCCGAGGGCGCCACGGTGGTGCTGGGCGTGAACGTGAGCGACCTGGGCGACCACCGGCCGGGCCAGGCGGCGGCTGCAGCGGCCGGCGCCGTCTTCCCGCTGGTCGAGGCCGGTTTCGGCAAGGACGACATCCGGCGCTGGTCCCGTGATCTCGGGCTGCGCACCTGGGACAAGCCCGCCGCGGCGTGCCTGGCCTCGCGCCTGCCCTACGGCACGCCGGTCACCCTCGGCCGGCTGGCCGCGGTCGAGGCGGCCGAATCGGCCCTCCACGCGCTCGGCTTGGGGCAGTTGCGGGTGCGCCACCACGGCGACGCCGCCCGCCTGGAGGTCGAGGTCGCCGCGCTGGCCGAGGTGGTGGCGCGCCGGGACGAGGTCGTCGAGGCGGTACGCGCGGCGGGGTTCCGCTTCGTCGCGCTGGACCTGGAAGGCTTCCGGTCCGGCAGCCTGAACCGCGGTCTGCCCGAGGCGGCGGCGAACGAGGAGGAGCAGTGAGCGAGGTCCGGGTCAAGGTCAAGCTGACGTTCCCCGAGTCCGAGGTCCGGCGGGCCGTGCTCGCCACCCTCGTGCGGCGTTTCGATGTCGACCCCGACATCCGCCGGGCCGACGTGGAGGAGCACCGGGGCTGGATCGTGTGCGAAATGGACGGTCAGTCGGCCCAGGTGGAGGCCGCGCTGGACTGGCTGCGCGGCGAAGGCATCACGGTGGACCTGCTGGGGGACGTGCTCGAAGGCTGACCTTCGGGGCGGGAGCCCCGGCCGGCCCGGGGGATCAGCTCTCGTCGGGGTTCTGGGGCACGTGCCACCCGGCCGAGGAGACCCGGCGGGGCTCGTAGAACACGCAGCCCTCGGGGCAGGCGAAGGGCAGCGGCTCGTTGGCGTCGACCTTGCAGCGCTCGAGGCGCTCGCCCCGGGGCGTGGTCCGCATCACGTAGTGACGGCAATCCTCGTTGACGGACACGCCCCATTCTGGCCCAGGCGGCGGGCCGCGGTAGCGTCACCGCTCGTGGACCACAGTGCCGACCGCGACGTCCCCCTCAAGACGCTGCTGCGCTGGAGCGAGACCCTGTCGGGCATCGCCCGCACCGGGCTGGGCTTCACCGAGAGCCTCTACGAGAAGGAGCGCTTCGAGGAGATCCTCAAGGTGGCCGCGGACATCCGCACCGAGGCCGACGGTGAGAGCGAGGACCCCGACTACGCCGGCGGGCTGGTCCAGGAGTGGATGGACACCGTCGGCAAGGGCGTCCCGGGCTACGTCACCCCCAAGGTGGCCGTGGGTGCCGCCGTCGGCAACGACAAGGGGGAGCTCCTCCTCATTCAGCGGGCCGACTCGGGCATCTGGCTCTACCCGACCGGGTGGTGCGACGTGGGCTACTCGGCGGCCGAGGTGGTGGTGAAGGAGGTCGAGGAGGAGACCGGCATCATCGCGGAGCCGGTGCGCCTCATCGCCGTCCTCGACGGCCTGCGCCTCGGCTTCACCCGCGTGCCGCTCTACTCGCTCCTCTTCTACTGCAAGGCGGTGGGCGGCGAGCTGGCGCCGCACCCACTCGAGACGCGCGACGTCGGCTGGTTCACCCGCGACACGCTGCCCCAGCCGTTGGTCGGGTCCGACCGCTGGGGCGAGCACGTCTTCGCCGCCATCAACGGCGAGCGGCGCGACGTGCTCTACGACAGCGTGCGCCAACCGATGTGGCGGGGCGAGTCGACCACGTCGTGATCGCGGTCGAGGCCGCCGCCATCGTCGACGACGACCTGTGCACGGCGGTCGACCGCCTCGTGTCCCAGCTCTCCCGCTCCTCGGGGCCGCCCAGCCGTTCGGTGTTGGAGCGGATCGTGGCCGACGATGCCACCACGCTCTTCGTGGCCCGTGGCGAGGACGGCATCGTCGGCATGCTGACGCTGGCGACCTTCCAGATCCCGACCGGCGTGCGGGCCTGGATCGAGGACGTGGTGGTGGACGAGACTGCCCGGGGGACGGGGGTGGCGGTGGCCCTCGTGCAGGCTGCGCTCGACCTGTCGGCCGCGCTCGGCGCACGCACGGTCGACCTCACGTCGCGGCCCCACCGCGAGGCGGCCAACCGGCTGTACCTGCGCATGGGTTTCGAGGTCAGGCAGACCAACGTGTATCGACGGACGCTCGGGGATCCGGGATAGGCACGCGTCACCGCGACGCCGGCGCCCTCGCCCCCTCGCCTGCGGCACCCCGAAGTGCGACACTGTGGGGCGGAGGTGACGCGATGAGGCGGTTGGGTCGGGCGACGACGGGCTTCCTGGTCCTGGCCGCGCTGCTCCTCGTGAGCCAATTCGTATCGGCGTTCTTCGTGCGCGTGACGGTGCGGGCGGAGCCGACCGGCGCCGGCTGGGTGGTGCCGCCCACGAAGACGTACATGCAGGCCTTCGGCGCGTCCGAGGCGATCCTCACGCTGCTGAGCCTCGGCGCACTCGTCGTGGTGGGCTCGGTACTGGTGCGACGCGGTGCGCGCGGTGCGCCCGGTGCCGGCGCGCTCGCGTGGGGCGTGTCCGCCGCGGCGGCGGTCCTGGGCCTGGTCGGGTTCGTCTACCTGTTCGGGGTTGGGGTGTGCCTGCTCGTGGCGTGCGCCACGGTGCCGCGCCGCCCGCCGACGGACGCGGCGCACCGGCGCTCGTCCGTCGCATCGGATACGACGGGCTGAGCTCCGGCGGTCCGCCTCACCCCATGGCCACGATCGGTGCGTCGAGTGCGAGGCCACCCATCGACCCGTTGAAGACGGCGTCGCCGTAGCTGAAGATGCCGCCGTCGGAGGCGACCTCCCAGTACCCTCCGCCGCCGGGCGTACCCTGCAAGCCGACGATCGGCTTGGCCAGTGTGAGGTTCCCGGCGGACCCGTGGAAGCCGGCGTCGCCGTAGTTGAAGATGCCGCCGTCGGAGCCGACGAGCCAGTAGCCGTGGCCCGAGGCGGTGGCGGCCATGCCGACGATGGGCCTGTTGAGGTGGATGGCGCCGGTCGACCCGTAGAACTGCGCGTCGCCGTAGCTGAAGATGCCGCCGTCGGAGGCGACGAGCCAGTACCCGCCGCCATCGGGGGTGGCGGCCATGCCGACGATCGGCTTGTTGAGGTGGATGGCCCCGGTCGAGCCGTAGAAGTGCGCGTCGCCGTAGCTGAAGATGCCGCCGTCGGAGGCGACGAGCCAGTACCCGCCGCCATCGGGGGTGGCGGCCATGCCGACGATCGGCTTGTTGAGGTGGATGGCCCCGGTCGAGCCGTAGAAGTGCGCGTCGCCGTAGCTGAAGATGCCGCCGTCGGAGGCCACCTCCCAGTACCCGCCAGCGTCGGGAGTGTCGGCCAGGCCCACGATCGGCGCGTTGAGGTGTTGGCCGCCCATGGACCCCAGGAAGGGCTGGCAGAAGGAGAAGATGCCCCCGTCGGAGGCGACCAGGCGGTAGCCCGGCCCAGAGCCGCAGTTGACGGCCTGGCCGAGCTGGCGGGCCTGGCCCGAGTTGGGATCGATCATCAGGGCCGACTCGTCGACTGCCTCGAAGGCACTGGCCGGCACCTCCTTGAGCTCGTTGACCAGCGCGGCGGGCCAGCTGTCGTCCGCCGTCCCACCGAAGTACCAATTGGAGCCGTTGTCGGCCAGGATCAGGCCGTACTGCTGCATGGCGCGCAGCACCACCTGCGCCTGGGCCGAATAGCCCGAGATGTTGTAGCTCGCCTTGAGTCGGAAGCGCGCCCCCATCGGCGGCAGGTTCGGGTTGGAGGACGTCCCGGCCTCATGGCGGGCCGGCCACAGGTACGACGTGTCCGTCGCCTCGGCCGTCATCCGGATGGCGTGGGTGATGACACCCGACTCCACCTCGTCGTAGCGGACCAGCCCCGGGAGGATCGGCAGCCCGGCCGCGTCGGCCGATGTCCAGCCGGCCGGACGTAGCGCGTTCGAGTCGAGGTTCCAGATCGCACCCGAGCCGGCGGTCGAGCCCGATGCGTTGTACTGCGCGTCGTAGAGCTCGTAGAGCGTGCACGTGGCCGGGTTGACCATGATGGCGTGGCGATCGCCCGTCGACTGCTGGCCACCCTCAATCGGCGTGCTGGCGCTGAACGGGTAAGGCCCCGGATCGCTCTCGTCGGCATACTGGAATGTGATGGGCACCTCGGGCTGCGACGGGGAGACCACCGTGTACGGCATGCCGTACGGGTTCGAGGGATCGCCGGACGGACCGAAGTCCGGATGCAGGTTGGTGCTCCCGGCATCCATGCTGGCGAGCCAGGCCGCGCTGTTCGGGTTGACGGGCAATCCCGCGATCGGGGTGTTCCACACGTTGTCGGCCGGGAACATCGGGCAGTCGGGCGCGCCGGGCACGGGCGTGCCGGCCGAGGCCGCCGTCGGCGAGACACCCACCGCGAGGCCCAGCCACAGCAGCCCGGTCGCCAGAAGGGCGCTCGGTCCAGCGGTCTTGTGTCGTCGCACGAACGCCCCCTCCCTGCGTGCAAAGGGACCGTACCCGACACGGCGTGCCTGCCCGGACGACCGGCCTCCTTCCGACAACGGACGGCCAATTACAGGGGGAAGGCAGCGGGCAGCAGACGCATGAGGCGCTCGAAGGTCGGCGTGAACCGCCCCTCGCCCCAGGGCAGGTCGGGCTCGTTGGCGAAGGCCTGACTGAGCACGCCGACGATCAGCGTCGACACCACGTAGATGGCGTTCTCGTCGTTGGCCTCGGGCCCGAGCTGACCGGCTGCCACGGCGTCGGCCAGTGCGCGCCGCTGCAACTCGACCATCTCGACGCTCGGTGCGAACGCGGCCTCGGAAGGATGGAAGCTCGGGACCGGCCGCCAGAACAAGAGCTCGGCCACGGCGCGGTTGGCCAGCGCCCAGCGCCCCGAGGCCTCGAGGCCGGCGATCAACGCGTCGAGGCCGGGCTCGGCCGTCGCCATGCCCCGGCGGATCGCGGCCAGGTGCTCCAACTGGCCCCGCCGGAACAGCTCGTCGTAAATGGCCATGAGCGACGGGAAGTACTTGTAGAGCGAGGGCGGCTGCACGCCGAGCCGGCGCGCCACCTCGGCGAGGCTGAGCCCGTTGACGCCCTCCTCGGTCATGACGTCCTTGGCGATGTCGAGGATCTCGTCGATCGTCTCCTGGCGCCGTCGTGCCCGACGGTCCGGCCGGGGCGGGTCCCCGTTTGTGGCCGAGGTGTCCATCTGGCTCGTGCTCACTTCGTGAAGTGTAGCAAAAGAACCTCTTGACAGCAATAGCTAATGGTCGTAACCTACGGCCAACGATTCGGGAAGGAGAACCGAGATGGCCGGCACGAGCACGAGGTGGTGGTTGACCGAGGACAGGAGCGAGACGATCGTCGACGCCGCTCCCCAGCGGATCTACGACATGGTCGCCGACCTGCCCCGCATGGGTGAGTGGAGCCCGGAGTGCCAGCGGGTCGAGTGGGAGGGCGGCGCAGCGGGACCTGCCGCCGGGGCCACCTTCGTCGGCCACAACCGGGGCGGGCCCGGTGGCCTCATGAAGTGGTCGCGGCGGGGCCGGGTGCTGGTGGCGGAGCGCGGTCGCGAGTTCACGTTCGTGACCGAGGAGGGCGGACGGGAGTCCACGGTCTGGCGCTACCGCTTCGAGGCCGCCGACGGAGGGACCAGGGTCACGGAGTCCTACGAGGTCAAGCGCATTCCCGCCTGGGCCCGCATCGTCGACGTCCCGACCAACCGGGCCCGCGAGCTGCGCGAGGCGATGGAGCACACCCTGGCGCGCCTGAAGGCCGCCGCCGAGGCCCGGGACGAGGCCGGCCGGCCATGACGCTCGACCTGGCGGCGGAGGCGTACGTGCTGGAGGCGACCGAGGGCGAGGCGCTCTGGTTCGCCGATGCCCTCGTCACCTACAAGGCGACCGGGGCCGAGACCGTCGGCGGCCTCACGGTGGCCGACGTACGGGCACCCCGGGGTGCCGGGTCACCCCGGCACCGGCACCACGACGAGGACGAGGCCTGGTACGTGCTCAGCGGCGAGCTCACGTTCTGGCTGGGCGACGAGGTGCGGGCGGTCGGCCCGGGCACCTTCGTCTTCGGGCCGCGCCAGGTGGAGCACCGGTTCCGCGTCGATTCGGAGGAGGCGCAGTTCCTCCTCCTGTTGACGCCGGCCGGCTTCGAGGACTTCACGCGCAGCTGTGGCTGGCCCGCCACGGCCCTGACGATGCCACCCCGCGACGTACCGCAGCGTCCGTCCGCCGCGCTGCACGAAGCGGCGCGCCGGCATCGCATCGACCTCGTTCCTGATCTGTAGCCACGTCAGACCCCACAGGAGAGACAAGGAGTCACCCCATGATCACCACGTATCAGGCTGCCCCCGGCATCGACGTCCTGACCACGAACTTCCCGGTCCCCGGATTCGGGCTCGTGCCGATCAACGCATTCGTGCTGCACGGCACGGAGCCGGTCCTCGTCGACACGGGCACCGTCGTGCAGAGCGACGAGTTCATGACCGCCCTGCGCTCGGTCATCGATCCGTCCGAGCTCCGTTACGTCTGGCTGAGCCACACGGACTTCGACCACATCGGCTCCGTGCATCGCCTGCTGGCGGAGAATCCGCGCCTCACGGTCATCACCACGTTCCTGGGGGTGGGGATCATGGGGCTGACGGACCCCCTCCCGATGGATCGGGTGCATCTGGTCAACCCCGGCCAGACGATTGCCGTGGGCGACCGCACACTGAGGGCGCTGACGCCACCGGTCTTCGACAACCCCGTGACCACCGGCTTCCACGACGAACGCTCCGGCGCGCTGTTCAGCGCCGACTGCTTCGGAGCGCTCCTCTCCGATGTCCCGCAGCGGGCCGAGGATCTCACCGACGACGAGCTGCGTGCGGGGCAGGTGTTCTGGGTGATGGCCGACTCCCCGTGGTTGTGCAAGGTCGACCGCGGACTGTTCGCCAAGGACCTCGAGGCCCTGCGCGCCATCGACCCTGCCTGTGTGCTGAGCAGTCATCTGCCGGCGGCGTCGGGCGCGTCGCTCGACCGCATGGTGGGCTCCCTCGAAGCGGCGCAGGGGGCGGAGCGCTTCGTCGGTCCGGACCAGGCGGCGTTGGAGCAGATGCTGGCCTCCATGGGCTCGCCTGCCGCGTAGAGCACTCCGTCATTGTCGGGTACCGCGGAGCGCTCTCCCGCGGTTGGTCCATGAGGACGTCGCAGACCGGGCGGCCCCGTTAGGGTTTCGGGGGACGGGACCGGGAGGGAGAAGGCCGTGAGCGGCGACGCCATGCAGGGACGCAATTGGGTGCTGGCCGCAATGATCTTCGCGGTCTCCATGACGTTCATCGATCAGACGATCGTCTCCATCGCGGTCCCGAACATCCAGAGCGAGCTCGGCTTGACGTCGACCGGCGTGCAGTGGGTGGTCAATGGCTATCTCATCTCACTCGCCGCACTCTTCGCGCTGGGCGGGCGGCTGTCGGACATTTACGGGCACACCAAGTGCTGCGTGATCGGCGTGATCATCTTCGTGGTGGCGTCGACCATGTGCGGGCTGACCCCGAAGGGCTCGGCCGCCGAGGCCTGGATCGTCGGGTTCCGCGTCGTCCAGGGAGCCGGGGGCGCGCTCATGTTCCCGGCCGCGCTCGCCATCGTCGTCAACGTGTTCCCCCTCCGGGAGCGGGGCAAGGCCCTGGCGCTGTTCTTCGGCATCGCCGGCGGCCTCACCGCCATCGGGCCCATCCTCGGCGGGTACCTCACCGAGTGGACCTGGCGGGCGATCTTCTGGGTGAACATACCGGTCGCCCTCATCGCCCTGTTCCTCATCGGCGTCTCCAGGCCGAAGACGCAGTACCGCAAGGCCCCGATCGACTACCGGGGTGCCGTCCTCATTGCGGCGGGCATCGGCCTGAGCATCTTCGGTCTGCAGCAGTCGGTCCCGTGGGGGTGGAGCAATCCGGGGACCTGGCTCTGCATCGTCGGCGGCCTGGTCATCATCGGCATCTTCGTCCTGGCCGAGCTGCACACGGAGTCGCCGCTCATCAAGGTCCACATCTTCGGGGTCCGCGCCTTCGCGGTGGAGAACCTCGTGCTCCTGATCGCCATGATGGCGTTCATCCCCGTCTTCTTCTTCGCCAGTGAATACGCACAGATCGCCCTGCACGAGTCGGCCTCGGGTGCCGGCATCTTCCTCTTGTACTTCTTCATCGGGTTCGTGATCCTGGCGCAGGTCGGCGGCCGCATG
This sequence comes from uncultured Acidimicrobiaceae bacterium, assembly GCA_963804055.1. Taxonomy (GTDB): domain Bacteria; phylum Actinomycetota; class Acidimicrobiia; order Acidimicrobiales; family RAAP-2; genus Bog-473. Next base: position 418,969 of record CAWDOU010000005.1, read on the forward strand.
CTCGACCGTGAGGGAGCCAAGCGGGCCGTCGTGATCGGATGCGCCATCGCCGCAGTGGGATTCGGGCTCTGGGCCTCGAAGGTCACGACGCTCTCCTTCGGGAAACAGCAGATCTGGGTCATTGTGGCCGGCGCCGGCATGGGGATGATGCTCGGCCCGGCGAACACCGACGCCGTCAACCGGGCGGGGAACCTCTCGTACGGCGAAGCGACCGGGATCACCCAGACGATCCGGAACTACGGCGCCAGCCTCGGGCTGGCCGCCCTCGGGACCATCCTGCTCTCCAACTACCGCTCGCATCTCACGACGTCGCTGCGCAAAATGGGCGACCCCAACGCCGCGGCCGAGGCGAACCACATCACGCAGGCCCAACAGGGCAGCGGGTCGGTGAACTCCATTCCGCACTTCGTCTCCCTCGACTTCGCCCATGCCACCGAAGCGGTGCTCTACGTCATGTGCGGGATCATGGCCTTCGCCGGACTTGTCGCACTGCTGGGCCTGAAGCGGGGACGCCAGGAGGTGGCGCCGGTCGAGGACGGGGCCGCACCGTCGCCGGCCGAAACCGGCTGATCACCCAGGAGGCAGGCATGGCACAGCGAAGACCCATCGGGTTCCTCGTGGCGCTGGTGGTGGCGGTCGGCGCGCTGGCCACCGGCTGCAGCGTCGTGAGCAAGGTCAAGCAGGCCGTGCACACCGTCGAGGGCAACAAGGCCACCATCGACTCGTTCACCCAGAACCTGCAGTCGACGGCGAACACGCCCTTCCAGGCGACCTACGTGACGACGGGCAGCGCGCCGGCGACGATCGTCTACGCGGTCGACCCGCCCAGTGGCGGGCTCGCCTTCCACGAGACGCAGACGGGAGCCGACGCGTCCAACGTGCAGGTGATCGTGAACTCGTCCGGCGAGTACGTCTGCAACCAGAGCGGACCGGCGGGCGCCTGGTCGTGTCAGAAGCTGAGCAAGGCCGATGCGGCAACGCAGAACAAGATTTTCGACATCTACACCCCGTCGCACTGGGTCTCCTTCTTGAAGGGCGTCTCGCTGGTGGCGGGATTGGCCGGGGACAAGGTGTCGAGCTCCACCAAGTCACTCAACGGGTTCGACATGCACTGCGTCGACCTCGTGGCCAAGGGGGTCGCGGGGACCAGCACCATCTGCAGCACGTCGCAGGGCATCCTGGGCTACGTCAGCGTGGCGTCGGATTCGACCAGCTTCCAGATCACCGACTACTCGTCGTCCCCCGCGGCCTCGCTGTTCGAGTTGCCCCCGGGCGCCACCGTGACGACACTCACCACACCCACCACCTGAGACGCTGCGGTTGGCGCGCCGTCCGGACACAATGAGGGGATGACCACCTTCATCACCCGCTACGAGACCTCCGGGCCCGGTGTCCGCCTGGCTGTGAAGGACCTGATCGACATGGCGGGCGAGTTGACGACCGCGGGGTGTCGCGCCGTGGCCGACAGAGCCGTGCCGGCGGGCCGGGACGCGGCGTGCCTGGCCGGCGCCCGGGAAGCCGGGGCCCGGATTGTCGGCCGCACCAACCTGCACGAGTTGGCCCTGGGCGTGACCGGGGTCAATCAGTGGTACGGCACGCCGGTCAACCCGCTCGATCCCACGCGCGTCCCCGGCGGTTCGTCGAGCGGGTCGGCCGTCGCGGTGGCCACCGACGAGGCGGACGTGGCCTACGGCAGCGACACCGGTGGCTCCATCCGGATTCCCGCCGCCTGTTGCGGCATCACCGGCCTGAAGACGACGTGGGGCCGCATCCCGCTCGACGGCGTGTGGCCGCTGGCGCCGAGCTTCGACACGGTCGGCCCCATGGCCCGTACCGTCGAGGGCCTGGTGACGGGGATGGAGTTGCTCGAACCGGGGTTCCGCGTTGCCGAGCAGCACGCGGACGACCTGGTCGTCGGCCGGCTGCCCGTCGACGCCGATCCGGTGATCAACGCCGCACTCGACCGGGCGCTGGGACTGGTCGGGTGGGACTGCCGGGAGCTCGACGTGCCCGGATGGGACGATGCCACCATGCAGGCGGGCCTCTTGTTGGTGGTCGAGGCCTGGCAGAGCGACGCGACGCTGGTGGCGGAGGACCCGGAGGGGATCAGTGATGACGTACGCGGCCGCCTGGAGCTGGGCGGGACATTCGACGAGGGGACCGTCGAGAGGGCCTGGCGCGTCCAGCGCGCGTGGAAGGAGACACTCGAGCGGGTCTTCGCCGAGTTCGACCTTCTCGTGACGCCGACATTGAGCATCTTCCCGCCGCGGCTCGAGGAGGGGGACGACCTTCTCGTGTCGCGCTGCACGCTTCCCGTCAATCTGGCCGGCGTGCCCGCCCTCTCACTCCCGGCACCGACGGCGGGCCCGCTGCCGGCCAGCATGCAGCTGATCGGGCCGGCGCAGAGCGAGGAGCGGTTGCTGGCGGCCGGGATGTTCCTCGAGGCCGCCCTCGCGTCCGCCTGACCGCGCCGCCGCCCTCGGGCGGCCCATAGGGTCTGTGGCGTATGCGGATCGACGTGTGGTCGGACTATGCCTGCCCGTGGTGCGCGCTCGGGCTGGCCCGGCTGCGCGTCGCCCTGCGTGCCTTCGAGCACGGTCCCGACGTCACGGTCGTGCACCGCTCGTTCGAGTTGCAGCGCGGGGCGCCGGCCCGCAGCGCCGGCTCCGTGGAGGAGGCCGTCGCACGCAAGTACGGCATGTCTCCCGAGCAGGTGCGGGCCGGCCACGCGCAGCTGACCGCGCTGGGGGCCGAGGTGGCGTTCGCCTTCGACTTCGCGCGCGTGCGGCTGGGCAGCACCTTCGACGCCCACCGGCTCACCCAGGCCGCGCGCGGCACCGAATGGGAGGACGACCTGGTGCGGCAGCTCTTCGCCGCCCATTTCAGCGAGGGACGGCAGCTCTCGGATCCCGCCGTCCTGCAGGACGTGGCCGGCGGCGTCGGGCTGCCGGAGAGGCTCAGCGAGAAGGTGCTGGGGGGCACGGACTACGGGGAGGAGGTCCGTGCCGACGAAGCCGCCGCCGCCGAGCTCGACGTGACCGGCGTGCCCTACTTCCTGATCAACGGTGCCTGGCCCGTCCCGGGCGCGCAGGACGTCGAGACGCTGGGCATCATTCTGCAGCGCGCCTGGTCACGCGTCGGCCATTGACCCGAGGATCTCGTCGACCATGTCGACGGTGGTATTGGGGTGGAGGAAGGCGAAGCGGGCCACCGTCTCGCCTTCCCAGGTCGTCGGCGTGACGAAGCCGATCTGCTCGTTGAGCAGTCGGGCCGACCACTCCTCGTAGTCGATCTTGCTCCATCCCGGGCGCCGGAACAGCACGATGGAGAGCCCGGGGTCGCGCACCAGCTCCACATGGGGTGACGCTGTGATCCGCTCGGCCGCCTCCTGGGCCATGGCCAGCCCCGCCTCGACGGCGACGCGGTACGCGTCGAGCCCGTTGACGGCCAGCGAGAACCAGAGCGGCAGCCCGCGGGCACGCCGGGTGAGGTGGAAGGCGTAGTCGCTCGGGTTCCATTCCTCGGGGTTCTCGCTGTGCAGAACCTCGAGGTACTGCGCGTCCTGGGTGTGCACGGCCTTGGCCAGATTGGGCTGGCGGTAGATCAGGGCCGCGCAGTCGAAGGGTGCGAAGAGCCACTTGTGGGGATCCACGATGAAGGAGTCGGCTCGTTCGAATCCGGCGAACCGGTCCCGCACGGACGGCGCGAACAATGCGGCGGCTCCCCCGTAGGCGCCGTCGATGTGGAACCACAGGGCGTGCTCGTCGGCGACGTCGGCCACGCCCGTCAGGTCGTCGACGATGCCGGCGTTCGTCGTTCCCGCGGTGGCGACGACCCCGATGACGTCATCCCGTCGCGGATCCGCCTGCAACGCGGCCCGGAGCGCGCCGCCGGTGAGGCGATGGTCGTGCGTGGCGACGGTCAGGGTGCCGACGCCGAGCACGTGAAGTGCCTTCCCCACCGACGAGTGCGCGTCCTCGCTCAGCGCGACGAGCGGACGGAGGGGCGGATTCGTCCGGCGCCGGTGACCCGCGGTGTCCCGGGCGACCATGAGCGCCGAAAGGTTGCCGGCCGACCCGCCCGCTACGAAGCAGCCTCCCGCCCCGGGCGGCAGGCCGGCCAGCGCGGAGAGCACGCCGAGGGCCTGATTCTCCGCCACCACGACCCCGGCGGCCTCGAGCCAGGAGGTGCCGTGCAGCGACGAGCACGAGACGAACATGTCGAAGAGGAGTGAGGCCTTCGTGGGGGCGGCCGGGATGAACGACAAGAAACGCGGGCTGTCACACGAGACGACGGCCGTGGAGAGTTTGTCCACGAAAAGCTGCAGCACGTCCCCGGCGTCGTTCCCCTCCGGCCGCATGAGCCCGGCCAGCTCCGCGTCGAGCGACTCGACGAGGCCGCCGAAGTCCAGTGCGACGGGGTCCATGGACAGGCGTTCCCGGCACGCCGCCAGGACGAGGTCGGTCATCGCCTCGTCGTAGTGGAACATGGCGCTCGCCATCAGGCGGGTGCTCCCTGCGGTCCGGCCGTGGCGCGCCGGCCGGCGCGCCACGCCTCCTCGGCCCGGCTGGCCACCTCGTGGGGCGGTGCCCCGGTCTTGGCCGCCACCAGGGCCACGTCGTCGAACTCGGGCTTGGCCCGTCCGCCGCTGACCTTCATCCGGATGGTCATGCCGTCGACGACGACGTGGTCGAGCAGGCGGGCGACCGGCCAGCGCTCCACCGCCGTGGCGCGGATCCCCATGGTGCCCGTCATCCTCTCGATCTCGGCCCGCAGCGTCTCCATGCGCGTGACATCGGCCAGGACGTGGAGGACATGGCCGGGGCGCCCCTTCTTCATTGTGACCGGGCTGACCCAGGCGTCGAGCGCCCCGGCTTCGAGTGCGGCGGCCACCGCCAGGCCCAACTGCTCGCCCGTGACGTCGTCGAGGTTCGTCTCGAGCAGCACCGCACCCTGTCCGGGCCCGATCGTCGGGTGCTCGACACGTCGGCCGATCACGACCTGGGTGCAGTTGGGCAGGTCGTCCATCTCCCCGGCACCCCCGCCGAACCCCGACGACGTGACGGTCATGTCGGGCAGCGGACCGAAGGACGTCGACAGCGCGGCCAGCAACGCCGCGCCGGTCGGCGTCGTGAGCTCAATGGCGACGTCGCGCCCGTAGGAGGGGACGCCCTCGAGCAGACGGACGGTGGCCGGCGCCGGGTTCGGCAGCCGCCCGTGGGCGCTGCGGACCATGCCGGTTCCGGTGGCGACCGCGGAGGCGGAGACCTCGTCGACGCCGAGCACCTCGAGCGCAGCGGCCGTCCCGACGACATCGATGATCGCATCGTGCCCGCCGACCTCGTGGAAGTGCACCTGGTCGATCGGACGACGGTGCAGGGCGGACTCCACGGCGGCCAATCTGTGGAAGACCGCCTGGGCGCGCGCCGTCACCCGGGCGGGCAGTGCGGCCTCCTCAATGAGGGCGGCGATCACGCCGTGGGTCCGCACCACCACGTCGTCGCCTCCCACGATGGCGCGGGTGCAGGCGATCCCGCCGCGGATGCCCTCCTCGAATTCGAGGTGCCAGCCGGGCAGGGCCAGCCGGTCGAGCAGCGCGCGGATCTCGTCGACGTCGGCCCCGGCATCGACGAGCGATCCCAGCGCCATGTCCCCGGCGATGCCGGCGAAGCAGTGGAACCAGGCCACCGTGGAGGCGCCGGGCGTGGTGGCGGTCACGGCAGCACCCGGGCAATTGCGCAGGCGGCGCCGTAGCCGTTGTCGATGCCGACGACCGTGATGCCCGAGGAGCAGGCGGAGAGCATGGTCAGCAGCGCGGTCACGCCTTCGAAGGCGGCGCCGTACCCGGTGCTGGTGGGAACGGCCACCACAGGTGCCGGCGTGAGGCCGCCGACGACGCTGGCGAGGGCGCCCTCCATGCCGGCGATGACCACGACCGCATCCGCCATGGCGAGCGTGTCGACCTCGGCGAGCAGCCGGTGCAGCCCCGCCACACCGCAGTCGGTCAGCTGGGTGGCCGCGAAGCCGAGCGCGTCCAGCACGGCGGTGCACTCGGTGGCCACGGGAAGGTCGGCCGTCCCCGCCGTGATGACGACGACCGCACCCGCCCTGGGGGCCGCCGGACGGAAGACGACGGTGGCGAGCGATCCGCTCCCGGCCACGGCGCCCGGACCGACACCGAGCGTGCCGGCGACGGCGGTCACCGCCTTGACCTGCGCCTCGGTGGCCCGGGTCAACAGGACCGGGCCGTCGCTCGCCGCCAGGAGCTCGCCCACCACAGCGGCACAGTGCTCCGGCGTCTTGCCGGGGCCGTACACGGCCTCGGGCATTCCGAGGCGCAGGTCGCGGTGGTGGTCCACCCGGGCGAACCCGAGGTCCGAATAGGGGAGGCGGCGCAGCTGGCGAACGGCGTCGTCGGGCGTGCAGCGCCCGCCGGCGACGTCTTCGATGAGCGCGCGAAGCGAGGAAGCGTCCATGACCTGCTCTATCCTGCCCAACTGTGAACCCCCCTGCGACCTCGGTGGCCTACTTCGGCCCGGAGGCGACCTTCACCCAGGAAGCGCTCCTGACCCAGTCCGACCTCGCTGGCGCCGACCTGCGGGCCCTCCCGTCCATCACATCTGTGCTCGAGGCCGTTGCCCGTGGCGAGGTCGAGTTCGGTTTCGTGCCCATTGAGAACGGGATCGAAGGCACGGTCAGCGCCACGATCGACGGCCTGATTCATGACGTCGACCTGCACATTCAGCGTGAGGTCGTGATGGACATCCACCTGCACCTGATGGCGCCGGCGGGCACCGGGCTCGACGACATCCGGGCCGTGTCGTCCTACCCCCATGCGCTGGCCCAGTGCCAGAAGTACCTGGCCCGCGCCCTGCCCGAGGCCGAACAGCGGGCGGCCAATTCCACGGCCGACGCCGCCCGGGTCCTGGGCGACTCGCGCGCCGCCGGGGAGGCCGCCATTGCGCCCAGACTGGCCGCCGAGCGCTACGGCCTGGCCATCGTGGCGGAGGACGTCGAGGACCATCCGGAGAACCAGACGCGCTTCGTGCTCCTGGCCCGGGCCCGCGTCCCTGCTCCGACGGGGCACGACAAGACGAGCATCGTCTGCTTCCAGCGGGACGACCACCCGGGGAGCCTGCACGGTATCGTCGGGCAATTCGCGGCACGCAACATCAACCTGAGCAAGCTCGAATCGCGTCCCACGAAGCAGGCTCTCGGCGACTATTGCTTCGTCATCGACCTGTCAGGCCACGTCGGTGACGAGGTCGTGGCGGACTGCCTGCGGGATCTCCACACCGGTCTGGCCAGTGTGAAGTTCCTCGGTTCCTACCCGGCAGCGGGTGAGCGCGGCCCCGAACAGCGCCGTCAGGCCGATGCGGCATGGCAGGCCGCCGACTCCTGGCTGCGTGCGATCCGCAGCGTCATCGAATCGTAGGCGCCTCGACGGTGCGGGCCAGCGACCCGGGCAGGCGGCGGGCGATGGCCAGAGCGACCACGGCGGCCGTGCCGGCAACCGCGAACGCGACCAGGACGCCGGCGCCGACGGGACGGGCATGCCGGGTGAACGCGGCCACCGCGGCGCCGCCGATGCCGACGCCGAGTGCGATCCCCAGCACGTCGGCCAGGTTCAGCGATGCGGAGGCCCAGCCTTCGCGTCCACGCGGCGCGGCCCGCAGCATCATGAGCGAGATCGGCGCGTAGCTCAGACCCATCCCCAGACCGGCGGCCGACCAGGCGATGAACGCCTCCACGACGGGCACACCGGATCGCAACTGCCAGGCCATGCCGGCCGTGCCGAGCAGAATCAGGACGAGGCCAGTGCGGACGAGGCGCGCTCCCTCCCACCGGTCGCTGAGACGCGCCTGGACCCAGCTGCCGGCCGTCCAGGCCAGGGTGGACGCCGTCACGACGGCGCCGGCGACGAGCGTGCTGTGCCCGCGCACCGTCGTGACGGTCAACGTGACGTACGCGTCCACGCCGAAGAAGGCGAAGGTCAGGAGGCCCCGGCTCAGGATGGTGGCCGGCAGGCCCCGAGCGGCGCGCAGCGTCCCCGGAGGGAGCAGCCGGCGAAGCGGGGCGACACCGACGATGACGCCGAGCGCGGCGAGCCCGAGCCCGAGAAGCAGGTGGTGCGCGCTCAGGGCCCCCAGGACCAAGGCGGTGCCGAGCGCGGTCCGGACGGCGTCTGCGATGCGATGCTCCTCGGCCGGCGGCGCATCGGTGCGCCCGAGGCGGACGAGTGCCGGGACGGCGATCGGCCCGGCCACGAGCACCAGGGGGATGAGGCCGAGGAACACCCAGCGCCATCCGAACAGGTGCGCCACGGCGGCCGCGAGACCCGGACCGACGATGCCCGGGACCACCCAGGCCGTCGAGAGGACGGCCATCATGCGGGCCCGCTGCGCCTCGCGCAAGCTCCGCCCTATGGCGACGTAGGCGACCGCGGGCACCGCGCCGGCGCCGAGCCCCTGGAGGCAGCGGCCGGCCACCAGCACCCCCATGCTGGGGGCGAGGCCCGCAACGAGGAGGCCGGCCGAGAAGAGGGCCAGGCCGGCGACGTACGGGCGAGCCGGGCCGTGGCGATCGGCGTCGCGGCCGGCCGCGACGATCCCGACCAGGCTGGCCAACTGGAAGGTCGAGAAGACCCAGCCGTAGAGCGCCAGTCCATGGAGGTCGTGCGCGACCAACGGCATGACCGTGATGACGGCCAGGGCCTCCGAGGCCACGAACGTCACGCTCAACACCAGGCCCAGCGTCAGCGCGCGGCGGTGCGGTGCCCACAGCCCGTCGCCCCGCACGCCTCCGTCCATGCGGGCGAGACTAGGGGGAACGACCGCTGGTACTCTGCGCCGGGGAGGGCACGTGATGCTGCAGACCATCGACGTCGATCAGCACCTGTTCGAGTCGAGGACGACCTGGTCCGAGTACATCGATCCGGCGCGCCGTTCCGACGCGCTGTCCATCGCGGACGATGACGCCGGATGGCCCTGGCTGACGTGGCGGGGCGACCGGCTCGCGCCACTCGAGGTCCCGATCCCGGAGCGCTCCAGCCTGATCGGGGAGGACCGCCTCCGCCGCCTGCGCGGTGAACGTGCCGCAGCGTCGTTCGAGGAGCAGGTGCCCGACTCCTACCGCCTCGCCGGCGCGCGCCTGACGTCGCTCGACTCCTTCGGGCTCGACGCGGCCGTCCTGTTCCCGAACTACGGGCTCTTGTGGGAGCAGCGGCTGGCCTCGGACCGCGACGCGCAGCGGGCCAACGCGCGGGCCTACAACCGCTTCGTGGCCGACGCATGCAGCGACGGCGCGGGCAGGCTCTTCGGCGTGGCCCATGTCCTGCTGCACGACCCGGTCTGGGCCGTGGAGGAGATCCGGCGGGTGCGCGCGCAGGGCGTGCGGCTGGCCATGATCGCCCCGGCCCCGGTGGACGGCAAGCCGCTCTCGCATCCCGACTTCGATCCGGTCTGGGCCGCGTTCAGCGACGAAGGCGTGGCTCCCGTCTTTCACGTCTCGGACTTCGAGAGCCCGCTGCACCCGGCCTGGCGGACGGGGGAGCACGAGGAGGGCGAGCAGCTCTTCGACTCGATCTTCCTCTACCTGGCCCCTGCCGTCGCGCTCGCCAACCTGATCCTCACCGGGACCCTGGAGCGCTTCCCGAAGCTCCGCGTCGGCGTCGTCGAGCTGACTGCCAGTTGGGTGCCGCACTTCCTCCTGCACATCGACGGGGCGTCGGACTTCTACACGCAGCGTCACGGGGAGCCCTTCCACAAGCTGTCGGACCGCCCCTCGAATTACTTCCTGCGCCAGGTGCGCGTGGCCGCGCTGCCCTACGAAATGCCGAACCGGTTGGTCCCCAAGGTCGGGGAGGACACCTACATGCTGGGCAGCGACTGGCCCCATGCCGAAGGTGTCGCGGACCCGATGGCGCAGGCCCAGCGGGCCGTGGCCGGGCTGCCCGAGCCGGCTCGGGCCAACATCCTGGGCGCCAACGCGGCGTGGCTCCTCGGGTTGTGACCGTCGACCTCGAGGCGGCGGCTGCAGAACGTGAGCGCCTGCGCGCCGCGTACCTCCAGGACCCGAAGGCCCGCCCCACCTCGACGGCACGCGGCGTCCACCACGTCGCGCTCCTGTGCTCCGACGTCGAGCGGACCATCCGGTTCTATCAGGGCCTCCTCGGCTTCCCTTTGGCGGAGCTCTTCGAGAACCGCGACTACAAGGGATCGACGCATCTCTTCTTCGACCTCGGCCACGACAACACGCTGGCTTTCTTCGACTTCCCGGACCTGGGGCTCGCGCCCTACTCCGAGGTGCTGGGCGGGTTCCACCATCTCGCCATCTCGGTCGACCGGGCACAGTGGGACGCGGCGCGGGCCCGCCTCGACGAGGCCGGCATCCCCACGCAGGTCGAGAGTGGGATCTCGTTGTACTTCTCGGACCCCGACGGCGTCCGACTCGAGCTCATTGCCGAGGATCTCGGTTCGCTGTACGGCACCCCGTTGCACTGATGGCGGTGACGGGGTTGGCCAACCTGGCCATCAAGGTGGCAGATCTCGAGAAGGCGTGCGCCTGGTACGAGGCGGCCGGCGCCACAGTGACCGAGCCGGTCGCGTGGGAGAACGGCCGCCGGGCCGATGTGCAGCTGGGCGTGCTCTCGCTGACACTCTTCACCAAGGCGATCTACGAGGACGCGTGCTCGCTGCCCGACGAGGGCTTCCTGCACCCCGCGCTCTTCGTCGACGACCTCGACGCCGAGTTGGAGCGCCACCATGTGCTCTGGGGTCCGCGCACCGTCAGCGGGACGTTCGGGACGCGCCGCATCGCGTTCGTGGAGGCACCGGGCGGTATCCGGCTCGAGTTCATGGAGCAGATCGAGGAACCGCCGGGCTGAGCGGCCCGGCGTTCCTCAGGCCTGTTCGAGCGCGAGAGCCGGTTCTTCGACGACCGGCTCCAGTGGCGCCTCCCGCGTGGCAGCAGCTGTCTGCTCCAGCATGCCGCGGCCGGGCAACGTGGCCAGCGCCACCAGCGCGGTGACGGCCAGCAGGCCGGCGCCGACCAGGAACGACAGTGCATACCCGTCCGTGAGCGCCGCGCCGGGGTGACCGGGCGTCGAGGCCAGCGTCCGGGAGGTCCGATTGGCCGCCACGGTGGCCAGCGCGGCGAGACCGATGGCGGCACCAACCGTTCGTGACGTGTTGAGAAGCCCGGAGGCCAGTCCGGCTTCAGCCCGCGCGACACCAGCGGTGCCGGCGACGGCGATGGGCGTCACGGCCAGGCCCATGCCCAGGCCGATGAGCACGAAGGGCACCAGGAGGTCCGCCAGGAACGTGCTGCTCGTCGAGATCTGGGAGAGCCACACCAGCCCACCTCCGGCCACCAACGTGCCGAGGATGATCAGTGGGCGAGGCCCGAACCTGGGCACGAGCCGTGCCGTGAGCTGGGCGCCGGCCGCGATGAGCACTGTCTGGGGCAGGAAGGCGAGCCCCGCCTGCAGCGGGCTGAACCCGAGCACGCGTTGCATGTAGAGCGTCTCGAAGTACCACGAGCCGAACAGCGCGCCGAACATCAGGAACATCACGACGTTGCCGCCGGCGACCGAGCGCGAGCGGAAGATGCGCAGCGGCACGAGAGGAGCCTTCGAGACTCGCGCCTGGAGGACGAGAAAAACGGCCAGGAGGATGACGCCGAGCGCAAGGGGCATGAGCACCTGAGCCGAACCCCACGAGTACGTCTCCGTGCGCACGAGAGCGAAGACCAGGGCCACGAGTCCCGCGGTGACCGTGATGGCGCCACCGAGGTCGAGGTGGCGGTGCGCCATGTCGGCCCACGATTCGGGGAGGTCACGCCGCGCCGCCAGGAGCGCGACGATGCCGACGGGCACGTTCACGAAGAGGATCCAACGCCAATTGAGCAGGTCCGTCAGAATGCCGCCGAGCAGCGCGCCGGCCGACGCGCCGGCCGACGACACGGCGCTCCAGGCACCGAGAGCCCAGGCGCGCGTCGGCCCTTCGGGGAAGGTCGCGGTGAGGATCGTCAACGTTGCGGGGGCGAGGATGGCGGCGCCGATCCCCTGCAGGGCCCGCGCACCAACGAGCCAGGCCTCGTTCTGTGCCAGCCCGCCCAGCAGGCTCGAGAGGGTGAAGACCGTGAGGCCGATGAGGAAGACCTTGCGCCGTCCGAACAGGTCAGCGGCGCGACCGCCGAGCAGGAGGAACCCGGCGAAGGTGAGTGTGTAGGCGTTGACGATCCACTGCAGCCCCGAGGTGCTGAAGTGCAGGTCGTTCTGAATGGACGGCAGCGCCACGTTGACGATGGACGCGTCGAGCACGACCATGAACTGGCCGACGCACACGAGAGCAAGGACGAGCCAGGCCGGCACGTGGCGTCCCGGTTCCAGCTCAATGAGCGTGCCCCCCTTGGGGTTTGCGGCCATCGGTCTCCTTCGGCGAGCACGTGGGATCCACCAACCCGACTCGTTGGGGGCAACGTCACCCGGTCGTCAGCTATTCCCACTGTCGATCCGGCGGGATCGGACGGGATCCTCCTCTATGGACGACCCGTTCTACTGCGCTGATGTGACAGGCTCTGGCGCCATGCCGGAGCGCACGTCGCACGCACAGGGCCGGTCGACGGCTCTCGCATCGGGTGTTCCCTACGCCTATGCGGCGGTGACCAGGGACCGGCCGGTCCTGGTCTTCAGTGCCGGCGCCTGCCCTCTCGACGCCTCCGGGTCGACGGTGGGTGTCGGGGACGTGGCCGCCCAGGCCGAGGCCGCCATGACGAACCTCCGGCACGCTCTGGCGCAGGCGGGTGCCGGGCTGGACGATGTGGTGAAGGCCACGGTCTACGTGGCGAGCAGCGTCCGCGCCGACCTGGAAGCCGCCTGGGACGTCGTGCACAGCCATTTCGGGTCGCACGAGCCGCCGGCGACCCTGGTGGGGGTCAGTGTCCTGGGCTACCCCGACCAGCTGGTCGAGGTCGAGGCCGTTGCCGCTCTCGCAGGCTGAGACGTACTGCAGCGGGAAGATTCCGGCGGACGTGGAAAAAGTGTCGGGCCTGTCGAATTGGGGCCATCCCGTTCGTATAGACGGTGACCGCCGGCGCTGGGCCGGGGGCGACCGAGTGACGGAGGCAGCACCGTGGGCAGGATCGTCGTAACCGAGTTCGTCTCACTGGACGGCGTGATGGAGGACCCGGGCGGGGCCGAAGACTTCGCCCACGGAGGGTGGACGTTTCGCTTCGACAGGGCGCCCGAGGGGGACCAGTTCAAGCTGGGGGAGCTCGAGCGCGCGGAGGCCCAGCTCCTGGGGCGGGTGACCTACGAGGCGTTCGCCGCGGCTTGGCCGGACAGAGACGATGACGTCGGCTTCGCGCGGCGCATGAACGCCATGCCCAAGTACGTCGTCTCCGGCACGCTGCGGGACGAGGATGCCTCCTGGCACAACTCCACGGTGCTCAGGGGCGACGCGGTGAGCGAGGTCACCGCACTCAAGGGCGGGGTACAGGGGGACATCCTGGTGGCCGGCAGCACGCGGTTGGTGCAGACGCTGCTGGAGCATCGACTGGTCGACGAGCTTCGGCTCATGGTGTTCCCGATCGTGCTCGGGACGGGTCGCCGGCTCTTCGGAGAGCTCTCGGAGCCGTTCACCATGGTCCTCGACAGTGCCGAGACCATGGGCGAGGGCATCGTGACCCTGGTGTACCGGCCCAATCCGTAGGGTCCACCCCATAGGGATCGACAGACACCGCAACCACCGAGAAGGAGAACGACCATGAGGCAGTACATGCTCAGCGTGCCGATGATCGAGGGCGCTCCGCCCCGGCCCCCCGACGAAATGCAGCAGGCCTACGAACGCACCGCGCGTCTCAACGAGGAGATGCAGGCCGCGGGAGCCTGGGTGTTCGGCGGTGGCCTCCTCCCGGCCGCCTCGGCCACCGTCGTCGAGGCCGACGGCAGTGGGTTCCTGGTGACCGATGGGCCCTTCACCGAGTCCAAGGAGCACATCGGGGGGTTCTGGGTCATTGCAGCCGATGATCTCGATGCGGCGCTGGCCTGGGCCAAGAAGGCGACCGTGGCCTGCGGGGAGCGCGTCGAGGTACGGCCCTTCCAGGTCGAACCCCCGGTGTGACATTGGCCGGCCCGCGTGTCCCGTCCGAGCCCGAGATCGACCGTGTCTTCCGTCGGGAGTACGGGCGTGCGGTCTCGGTGCTCGTCGGGGCCTTCGGAGACATCGACCTGGCGGAGGACGGGGTGCAGGACGCCTTCGTGATCGCCACGGTGCGGTGGCGCGAGGACGGCCTGCCCCCGAGCCCGGCGGGGTGGATCATCACCACGGCGCGCCGCCGGATCCTCGACCGCCTGCGCCGCGAGGCTTCGCGCGCGGGCCGTCAGGAACAGGCGGCCGCGCTGCTCGACCCGTCCGCAGCCATGGAGGAGGAATCCGGGGTGCCCGACGAACGCCTCCGTCTCATCTTCACCTGCTGCCACCCGGCGCTCGCGCCCGCGGCGCGGGTCGCGCTGACGCTCCGCCTGCTCGGAGGCCTCTCGACCCCCGAGATCGCCCGTGCCTTCGTCGTCCCCGAGGCGACCATGGCGCAGCGCCTCGTCCGGGCGAAGGCGAAGATCCGCGACGCCGCGATTCCGTACCGCGTCCCGAGCGGGGCCGAGCTCCCGGAGCGCCTGCGCGGGGTGCTGGCGGTCATCTACCTCGTCTTCAACGAGGGCTACACCGCGACGGCGGGTGATCTCCTCGTGCGGGAGGAACTGTGCGCCGAGGGGGTGCGCCTGGCCCGGACGCTGCACGAGCTCATGCCCGACGAGTCCGAGGTGAGCGGGCTGCTGGCTCTGCTGCTCCTGGTCTCGGCGCGCACGCCGGCCCGCACCGGTGCCGACGGTGCGCTCGTCCCGTTGCGCGAGCAGGACCGCACGTTGTGGGACCACGCCCGCATCAGGGAGGGCCAGGAGCTCGTCCGCTTCTGCCTGCGCCGGAACACCCCGGGGCCGTACCAGATTCAGGCGGTGATCAATGCCGTGCACGGCGATGCGGTGCGGGCCGAGGAGACGGACTGGAGCCAGATACTGGCCCTCTACGACCAGCTGCTCGTGTTCGACGCATCTCCCGTTGTCGCTCTCAACCGTGCCGTCGCCCTCGGCGAGGTCGAGGGACCGGCGGCCGGGTTGGCCGCAGTCGACGGCCTGCCGCTCCAGTCGTACTACCTCTTCCACGCCGTGCGGGCCGACCTGCTGCGGCGACTGGGCCGCCCGTCCGAGGCGGTCGCCGCCTACGACGCCGCCCTGGCGCGTACCGAGAACGAGCCCGAGCGCTCCTTCCTGGCCCGGGCCCGGGCCGCGGTGGCGCCGGCCGGCCGGTGACAGACTCGGGGCCGTCATGAAGGTCCATCTCGTCGACGGCACCTACGAGCTCTTCCGGCACTTCTTCGGCGCCCCCCCGCATCGCACCGCCGAGGGCCAGGAGGTGGCCGCGGTGCGCGGCGTGGTCGGTTCCGTGCTGCAACTGTTGGGGGAGGGCGCGACGCACGTGGGGGTGGCCACCGATCATGTGATCGAGTCCTTCCGCAACGATCTGTGGCCCGGCTACAAGACGGGCGAAGGCGTCGACCCCGACCTGTGGTCGCAGGCCTGGCCCTTGGAGGACGCACTCCGGGCGCTCGGCGTCCTGGTGTGGCCGATGGTCGAGCTCGAGGCGGACGATGCCCTGGCGAGCGGCGCCGCCGTGGCCGATGACGATCCCGAGGTGGAGCAGGTCATCATCTGCACACCCGACAAGGATCTGGGCCAGTGTGTGCGTGGGAACCGCGTCGTGCAGCTGGACCGGCGCAAGGACGTGCTGATCGACGAGGGTGGTGTGAGCGCCAAGTTCGGGGTCGGGCCGGCCTCCATCCCCGACTATCTGGCGCTGGTCGGGGACAGCGCCGACGGGTTTCCGGGTCTGGCGGGTTGGGGGGCCAAGTCGGCCGCCACCGTCCTGGCCCGGTGGCGCCACATCGAGGAGATCCCTGCCGACGCCGGCGAGTGGCATGTGACGGTGCGCGGCGCGGCCAAGCTGGCGACGACGCTGCAGGATGGTCGTGAGGAGGCCCGGCTCTTCAAGGAGTTGGCAACCCTGCGGATCGACCGCTCGCTCCTGGGCGCGGTCGACGAGTTGCGCTGGCGCGGACCGACAGGCGACTTCGCTGCGCTCTGCGCCGCCATGGACGCACCGGGGATCGCCCGACGGGCCGAGGCGCTGGCGGCCGCCCGCTGACCTATCCCGACGGGGCCACCGTCGGCGCCGCCCCGGAGAACGTGAGCCGGCGCAGGTAGAGGTCCCGGCTGTTGGGGAATCCCACCGCCCCGGGGACCCAGGCGTGGAAGGCGATCCAGGAGTTCCCGGACGTGTCGGTGAAGACCGACTCGCCCCCGGGACCGGCCACGCCCGGCCCACTCGACAGGATCGGCTTCGCGCTCGGCATCGCTGCACGGGCCCAGCGGACCGGTGCAGGTGGCGACGCCGACTGCGTAGTTGGCGCTGTTCCAGTCGTTGCCCGAGAAGAAGAGGTAGTAGGCCCCACCCGTGGCGACGAGGTCGGGTGCTTCGACGGTGCCGTTCTCCCACGGCTGGTCCGGCACCAGCAGTGGGGAGGGGTTCGTCCCGGCCGCGAACGCCGTGCCGGAGGGGGCCAGCTGCTGCGACCAGATCTTGGAGGAGCCCGGACCGCCCGACTTCCAGACGAGGTAGGGCGTGCCGTCGGTGTCGATGAACGAGGCCGGATCGATGGAGCCGCCCAGCGACTTCTGGCACTCGAGCGGCGCCGTCGACTTGTCGCTGAAGGGCCCCTGGGGCTGGCTTGCGGTCGCCACCGAGATGCACTCCTCCCCGGTCCCCGCGACGTCGACCGCGTAGTAGAGGAGGAACGTCCCGCCGATGGTGGCGATCGCAGGGGCCCAGGTGTCGTTGGCCGTCGCCCAGGCCGGGAGGACCGGGAGCGCGTTGCCAACCGCCGTCCAGGTGGTCAGGTCCGTGGAGTCGATGATCTGGATGTTGCCCGCCACCGAGTTCGTTGCGTAGGCGTAGTAGGTACGGCCCACCAGCATGACGGACGGGTCGGGAAAGTCGAACGGGTACACCAGGCCGGTGTCGGTGCCGCCGGCCAGCTGCGCGCACGCACCTGAGACGGCCGAGATGTCCTTGGCCGCCTGCGTGTTGTTCTTGGCCGTGATCTGCCCGAACGCGCTCTTGACGCCGCCCAGGCAGGTCTGCAGGGTGTCGATGCCGACGCCTTGCACGAAGGCGTGCACGCTGGTGTTGGCCAGAGACCCGTTGGCGACGGCGAGTTGGCTCATCGTCGAGGCGATCGAGCCCTGCAGCGAGTCGCGCTGGGCCTTGGTGACCGCCGCCGCGAACCGCGTCACCGCTACCCGGTGACGGAGCCAGGCCAGGCGCGCGTTCGCCGCGGCGAGGCTGGCCTGCTCGTTCCGGCTCCGCGTCCGGGCGTCGACGTCGGTCCACACTGCCAGCACCAGGGCGCCGACGGCGAGCGCGACGATCCCCGCCAGCGACCACCTCCGGCCCCGGCGGCGCGGGTCAGCCACTGGAGGCCTCCGCCGCGGTGCAGCTCGTGGAGACTGCGTTGAGCGCGGCGATGGCGCCGGCCTGGTTGCCGACGGCCAGTTCGTTCAGTGCCTGCTCCACGCCGACCAGGCAAGCCTGCAGCGAGCCGATGAGCGATGCCTGTTGGGTCACGTGCGCCTGCGCGGCGGACAGCGAGGTCTGCGCGCCCAGGAGTTGGGCGCTGTCCTGGTTCAGCGCGGTGGTGTCGCTGCCCACCTGCGTCTTGAGGTCCCTGAGGTCACGGGCCACCTCCTGGAGTTGGGTGGAGACGGTGTGCGCCCGCCGTTGCGTCACGCCGAGCGAGGCATGGGCCCGGTCGTACCGGGCGCGGGCGAGCACCTGATCATGGGTCAGGGCGCCCAGCACGGCGAGGAGGAGCACTGCGGCACCGAGGGCACAGACCCGGCGGGCCCGGTGGGTCAGCCGCGGCGGCGGGGGCGGCTCCACCGGGAAGGGGCGCCCTTCGATCTCGAGCACGCTCCTCATGTCGCCCGCCTCCGCGCCTCGCGACGCCCGCCGGCGCGGCACGGTGCCATGGCAGATTTTGACATCACTCGGAAGGCCCGCCGGCGCGGGCGGTCAGCCGAGGTAGCTGGTGGACAACGCTTCCTCCATCTCGGCCGGGGAGCCCCGGTGCGCGATGACGCCCTGGAGCACGACCGCCGCACTGTCGGCGATGGGGAGTGCGGTGCGGGCGAACTGCTCGACCAGGAGGATGGAGAGGCCCGCCTCGGCCAGCTGGCGGACCTTCTCGTAGAGCTGTCCCACCACAATCGGAGCCAGGCCCATGGAGAGCTCGTCGAGCAGCAGGAGCTTGGGGTCGGTGGCGAAGGCCCGCGCCAGGGCCAGCATCTGCTGTTCGCCTCCGGACAGGGTCCCGGCCATCTGCCGGCGCCGCCCGCTCAGCTGGGGGAACTGCGTGAACGCCACCTCTTCGATCCGGTCCATCGACACGCCGACCTGGGTGGCCATCAGCAGGTTCTCCCGCACGCTCAGGTTGGGGAAGATGCCGCGTCCTTCGGGCACCGTGCAGATCCCCCTGCGGGACCGTTCGTCCGCCGACATGCCTGTGACGACGGCACCCTCGAAGAGCACGTCGCCACCGCTGGGTGCCAGCGTGCCGGCACAGACGTTGAGCATCGTGGTCTTGCCGCCGCCGTTCGGGCCGAGCAACGCCATCACCGATCCCGTCCTCACCTCCAGGCTGACCCCGTGCACGACCTCGATCGGTCCGTAACCGGCCCGCATGTCGCGCAGCTCGAGGATCGTGGTGTTCCCGGGAGCGCCGGACGGCGCGGCGTCGCTCACGGCGCACCGAGATAGGCGCTCACCACGACCGGATCGTCCTTGACCTGATCCGGCGGGCCGCTGGCGATCACCTGGCCGTAATCGAGCACGTGGATGTATTCGCAGGTGCCCATCACCAGGCCGACATCGTGCTCGACCAGGCAGATGGCGAGGTCCCGCTCCTCGACCAGCTGGCGCAGCAGGCGCCCGAAGGCCTCCGTCTCCTGCTCGGTCTGCCCGGACGCCGGCTCGTCGAGCAGCAGGACCTTGGGTTGGGTCATGAGGGCGCGCGCCACCTCGACGACCCGGGCGCGGCCGGTCGGCAGCTCGCTCACCTCGCGGTCGGCCACGTCGCCCAGACCCACCAGCTCAATGACGTGGTCGGTCTCTGCCGAGACGTCGATCCGGCCGCGTCGGCCCCAGGTGTTGCGGATTTCGCCGGCGACCTGAATGTTGTCCCGCACGGTCAGGGACGTGAAGAGCTCCAGGCGTTGGTACGTGCGGGCCAACCCGCGCCGGGCCCGGCGGGCGGGACCGGACTTCGTCACGTCGTGCCCGTCTATGGTCACGCGGCCGGACTTGGGCGCCAGCAGGCCGCTGACGACGTTGAACAGCGTTGTCTTGCCGGCCCCGTTTGGCCCGATGAGCCCGGTCACGCCTCTTTCGGCCACGCTCAACGAGACGTCGCTCAGGACCTGGGCCCCGCCGAAGGCCACGCACACCTCGGAGACCTCAAGGGCGGGCATCGGCCACCCCTTCGAGTGGTTCGGCGGCAGGGACCGCACGAGGCTTCTCCCGGACGGGCGGGGGTGAGCCAGGGTTCAGGAAGGCCTCTGGCTCCACCAGCCGGCCCACCGCCGGCAGGGCGATGGCGATGAGGGCGGTCGCCAGCACGAGCCACCAGTTCCCCATCACCTTGGTCAGCACCAGGAGGTAGGCCACGACCTCGGCCATCACCCCGAGGAGCAGCACGCCCTTGGCCTGCCAGAGCGGCTTGTACCGGGCCACGATGTCGGGGACGGCTCCGCTCGGGTTGCGGCCCAGGCTCACGCCGATGAGGGCGGGTGCCACCAGGGAGAGGTTGGCCATGACGCTCCAGAAGCCGCCGCCGCCGGCGTCGGTGCTCAAATTCGTGAAGGTCGAGGTGAGGGCCTGGAACGCGGTCCCCGCCAGGATCCCTCCCATGAGTGCGCCGGCGACGTTGCCGATGCCACCCACGACGGTCAGCATCACCAGGGCGAGGCTGACGAAGATGATGAACGTGTCTGCGTTCACGCTCACCGATGCGCTCGAGAGGAGCACGCCACCGAGCCCCGCGATCGCCGCGGAGATCATGAAGACCGAGAGCTTGAGCTTGATCAGGTTCTGGCCCAGCGTGGCGGCGGCGGCCGGGCTGTCCTTCATGGCGGTGAGCCGCCGCCCGTAGTTGCTGCGCCGCAGGGCGATGAGCCCGATGCCCACCAGAATGAAGATGCAGGTCGCGGTCGTGAGGAACGTCTTCGAAGAGCTGAGGTCGATCGGGCCGAGCTTGAGCGCCGGCATCTGCAGCGTTCCGTTGGGGAAGATCGAGTAGTGCAGGTGGAAGATCGGCAGCACGTGCGGCGCGATGTCGGCGATGATCATGTCCGAGACGAAGACACCGAAGGCCAGGGTGGCCAGCGCCAGGTAGAGGCCGCGCAGCCGGAGTGCGGGCAGCGCGATGAGACCACCGACGACGGCCGTCACGGCCATGCCGAGGAGCAGCCCCCAGAAGGTGATCCGCTGTGCGTCGCCCGTGCCGGAGAGGCCGACGTGGAACACAATGATGGTGGCGATCGCCCCGAAGGACACCGGCGCCAGATTGATCTCACCTGCGTAGCCCGTCAGCAGCGTCAATGACAGGGCGATGATGCCGAAGATGATGCCGACGGTGAGCGACCCCATGTCGCTCGAGTCCATCACCTGTTCCAGCAGGAGCACGACGACGAGCAGGATGGCGCCCCAGGTCACGGCCGAGCGCAGGGTCGGGACGGTGAAGCGCTCCCGCGTGCGGAGCAGCGTCGCCCCGCGCAGGCGGTCCTGCGGCAGCACGATCAGCACCACGAAGAGCACGATCATGGGCAATGCGATGCGGAAGTTCGAGGCCCAGGACCACGACTCGGGGAAGTACCCCAGCACGTAGGTGCTGGCCAGGCCGAGGAACAGGGCGCCGGCGAAGGTGAGCCAGATGCTGCGGAGCCGTCCGAACATCGCCGCCGCGATGGAGTCCAGGACGAGCAGGGTCAGGACGTGGACGTCGAGCGTGCCGCCGCTGATCGGGGTGATGAGGATGCCGGCCAGCGCAGCCAGCGCGCCGCCGAGCGCCCAGGAGAACGCGGCCAGTCGTTCGGGGCGCCCGCCGTTGAGCTGCAGGAGCGCAGGGTTGTCGACGACCGCCCGCATGGCCACGCCGGTCCGCGTGCTGGTGAACAGCAGGCGGATGCCCACGGCGATGAGCACACCGCAGGCCAGCGCAATGGCCTCGTGATCCGTGATGTAGACGCCCAGGACCTTGAACTTGGCCGTGTTGCCGAAGAACAGGCCGTCGGTGCGCGGCTCACCGGGGCTCCAGATCCACTGGGCCAGCGCGATCAACCCCAGCATGATGCCGATGGTGACCACGATCTTGGTCACGTCGGCGACCTGTCTGAGTCCCCGCATGATGACGACGTAGAGCACCATGCCCAGCAGCGGGGCGAGGACGACGAGCACGGCGAAGAGCGCCAGCGGCGCCGGCCAGTTCCAGCCGTACCGGAACTGCCAGTAGGTGAAGGCCGCCAGCATCGCCATGGCGCCCTGGGCGAAGTTGAAGATGCCCGAGGTGGTGTAGGTCAGGACGAGGCCGGAGGCCGCGATCCCGTAGACGGCGCCCGTGACCAGCCCGAGGATGGTGTAGGTCAGGAACAGGTGCATGGCCGGAGCTCCCGTCGCTCAGGTCAGGCGGCAGGCGGGCGGACGTTCGGGGCGCTCACCCCTGAGGCTTGAGGGTGGAGGAGGTGGCGTACTGGGTCGCGTAGCCCTGCGCGTTCAGCGTCGTGCCGATCACCGATCCCGTGTTGGCCACGACGTACTTCGGCGAGCAGTCGAACGTCCCGAGCTTCTTCGGGTAGGCCTGCACCCACTTGGTCCCGTCGAGCTTCATCAGCAGGCCGCAGTTCGGCGGGATGTTCTTGGCGGGGTTGCCCGACGCATTGAGACCGCCCCCGGTCCAGGTCGTGACCTTGGACAGGTGGTTGATCATGCACTGGCGCGTCAGCGTGGAGCCGCAGGCCTTGGCCTCGGTCGCCCAGAGCAGGAACGACGACGTGGCCTGCTCGCCCAGCTGCGAGGTGAGGCCGCCGTACTTCTTGACGATCGAGAGGTACTGCGACACGGCGGGCACGACCTTGGCCGCCTCGAGAGGCTCGTAGGAGAGCCGGACGTAGACGTTGTTGGCCAGGCCCTCGGTGTTCCACTGCGCGAAGCCCGCCGTGTAGGCGCCGGAGTCCATCACCCAGATCGGGTCGTAGCCGATCTGGTTCTCCGCCTCGAACGCACCGTAGAGGGTGGCGCCCGGCGTGGCGTCGTTGAAGATGATCTGGGCGCCACAGCTCTGCAGCTTCTGGACGAACGGCGTGTAGTTGGCCTCACCGTTGTAGTCGATGTTGGCCGTGCAGTTGGGGAGGAATTTCCAGCCGGCGGTGGTGAACGCCTGCACCGCCTTGTTCGTCGAGGACTCCTGGGTGGAGAGCGTGGAGCCGTACACGCCGACCTTCTTGGTCTTCGAGCCGAAGAGCTTCTCGGCCTGGTAGGCACTCGACACCGGGCTGGCGTTGGCCGGGTTCGGCGACGCCTGGTACATCTCGTAGGCGTTCGCCACCACCGGCGCCACGGTGAAGCCCGGCACCGCGGCCAGGTTGCACCCGAGGCGGGTCTGCTCGGCGGAGCCGTCGAGTGCGAAGCCCTCGCCGACCAGCATGAAGTCCTGCTTGCACTCCTGTGTCACGACCGAGCCGACGTTGGTCACGGCGGCGTTCCCGTAGTCGCCCACGATCTTGCGCCCGTTGATGCCGCCCTGGGCGTCGCACCAGGCGATCATGTCCTTCACCGCGTCGCCCATCTCCTGGTCCAGACCCGGCAGGCCGGAGAACCCACGGTCGTCGCCGTAGGCGATGTTGATGGTGGAGTTGGTGACCCCCGTGTCGGTGGCGCCCGTGGCGTGCCCCTTGCCGCAAGGTGATGCGAGCGTGCCGAACGTGGCGGATGAGGTCGACGCCGCACCGCTGACGCCGGGGGCGACGAGCACCCCTGCGGCTGTCAGCGCGGTGAGCATCGCTGCCGCCCCCAGGGCCCGCAAACCGGTGACCCGCTTCATCAATCCAACCCCCTGTCCACGGAACCCACCCGAACCGGGCGACGCCCCAACTCCCTTAGAAAAACTTTAGAACACGTTCCTGTTTCGGAACACTAGCAATCCGGCCGTCACAATTCTCTGCGCCACCTGAGCCTCCGGGCCAGGGCCTATGGCCGATCCGCCGTCGCGATGTGATAGCGCTCCGTATAGTCGCTGAACTCCTCCGCCAGGCCGGCGTAGGTCCAGCCGAAGTCGGCCGGGTCGTAGCGGTGCCGGCCGAAGGCGTCCTGGGGCCGGTCCTCGAGGTACGCCCCCATGCGGCGGGCGTGCAGCGGGCCCACTTCCTCGCCGAAGCTGGCGTAGAGCCGGCGTACGGCGGCGACGGGGTCGGCCACCAGGGCGTCGTAGTGCAGGTGCTCGCACCAACCGTCACGGGACTGTGCATCGAAGGCCATCGCCGAACCGAGCGCGAAGGCGCACTTGCGCTTCCACTCCTCGGCCGTGGGGCGCGGGTCCTTCCGGCTGGTCAGCACGCGCTGGCCGGCGTTGGCCAGGCTGGCCAGCGACGTCACGACCGGTCCCGGGTCCCGGTGCGTCCAGATGACCCGGGCGTCGGGGTAGGCGGCGAGCATGGCGTCGAGGTGCCACAGGTGATTGGGCGTCTTGAGGATCCAGCGCTCGGTGGGCTGGCGCGACTGCAGCGTCTGGAGGGCGAGCCGGTGCTGGGCGTAGGCCGAGGTCATGTCGGCCTGTTCCAGCCAGCGGGCGTAGCTCGGCACGTGGGCCTGCGTCTCGAGGGCGAGGGCGCGCACGTCGTACATGAAGAGGGCAACGCACTCCTCGGCCACGGTGGCGCCGAAGGGGTGCATGGCCTTGAGCGGCGGGTTCAGCTTCATCAGCCCGTCGAGGTCCTTGGCGGTCTTGGCGATGCGGGGGTCCTCCGCCGCCTCCTCCAGTGTCGTCGGCGGGATCGGATGCGCCGCCTCCCACTGCAGGAGCGGCCGGGCCACCGGGTCGAGGCCGAGGAGGATGGACAGGAGGCTCGTCCCCGTCCGGGGCAGTCCCACAATGATCCAGGGTCGTTCGATGCGCCCTTCCCGGACCTCGGGATGCTCGGTGGCCCAGCGCTGCAGGTCGATGCGGTTGGCCAGCGCGCCGGCCAGCATCTTGGAGATCAGGAGGCGGCCGAACGTGGTCAGCTCGGCCTCGTCCTCGCAGGCGCGGAGGTACACCTCCAGCGGCTCGCGGTACGAGTCGCTGCCGAAGTCGTCCGATCCTGCCTGCTTGACCGCGGCGGCGACCACCGACGACGGGCTGAGCGACGGGAACTCGGGCCCGAAGCGGGCCACCTGCGCGCCGGTCCAGTTCAATGCGCGCAGAGGCGGGCTGCGCAGCTCGGAGTCGCGCCACGTGAACTCGACCGCGCTCATTGCAGCGTCGTCACCCGATCTCAACGACGGTGCGGCCCACCGACCGCCGCGCCGCGTGCTCGTCGAGCGCCCGCCCGGCCTCTTCCATGGGGACCCGCCGTCCGATGGCGGGACGGATCGCCCGGGCTTCGACGAGGCGGAGGAGATCGGCGTGGATCTCGTCGGCCACGTCGCGCCCGAAGGGATTGAAGCCGAAGCGCCGCATGCCGGGGTCGACGGCGTCCGCCCAGGCCACCATGACGGCCACGATGTCGATGTTCCCGATGCACGCCATGCGCAGGGGCCGCCCGGTCATGCCGTTGGCGTCATCGTCGGCGAACCCCACGGCGAGGTACCGGCCCCCGTGGGCGGTGCAGCGCCAAGAGCGTTCCACGAAGTCGCCCCCGGTCAGGTCGTAGACCACGTCGGCGCCCGCATCGCCGGTGGCCACGAGCACCGCCTCCACGAAGTCCTCCGCGGTGTGGTCGATCACCAGGTCCGCACCGAGGGAGGCGCACAACGCGCCCTTCTCCGGGCCGCCCGCCACGGCGATGACCCGAGCCCCGGCGGCCTTCCCCAGCTGAATGCCCGCCGTACCCAGCCCGCTGGCGGCCGAGTGCACCACGAGCGTCTCGCCCGTCTGCAGGCGACCCCGCTTGAAGAGGGCGAGGTGGGAGGTCTGGAAGGACAGCAGAAAGGCCGTGGCCTCGGCGTCGTCGAACGCCTCGGGCGCCTCGAAGACCGAGATGGCGTCCGCGATGGCGTATTCGGCGATGCCACCGAGCGCGTTCTTGGTGATGGCGACGACCCGTTGCCCCACCCATGACTCGGCACCCTCACCAGCGGCGTCGACGACGCCGCAGACGTCCATGCCCAGCGTGAACGGAGGAGGGGTGGGCACCGAGACGAGATTGCCGAGGCAGCGGTCGATGTCGTTGAAGTTGAGTGATGCGGCGCCCACCCGCACGCGTACCTCGCCGGGCCCGGGCTCCGGGCGCGCAATGGTCCGCACGGCGAGGACCTCCCCCGGTGGCCCGTGGCGGGTCACCTGCACGGCCTTCATGTCTGCCACGTGCCCTCCCCCTGATTCGTCGGACCTTCCCCCGGCTGCGCTGCTCCGGAGCGATGCGAGGCTAGCCCTTCGTTTCAGGCCACCGGCCGGCGGCCGGCCCGGCTACCGGGTGCCGAACGCCCCGGCCGGGTCGACGCCCAGGTCCGGGATGGGCTGGTCCGTGGCGTAGCGGTAGAGGATCGTGCGCATGTACATGCCGGCGGCCGAGGCGTACATGGAGACGCCGATGAGCGCGATCAGCCCCATGGCCGCGACCACGCCGCCGATGACGTAGGCGTGCTTGGCGATGGCGAACGCGCCGACGGCGAGGACGGCCAGGGCACCGAGCGAAAGGCCGACGAAGAGCAGGCCGAAGCGCAGGCCACCGCGGGCGATCGTGCCGAACCGGGCCTTCAGGATGGAGGACGATCGCTTGATCGCCTCGATCGGCCCGACGTCCTCGAAGGCCAGCACCGGGATGACGAGGAAGGTGGCCACCGCCCACGCCAGCCCACCGGCGATACCGATCAGTCGGCCCACCAGTCCGAGTCGTTGCTCGAGCAGGCGGATGATCGTTCCCACGACCGCCGAGAGGATGGCCCAGCTGAAAATCACGTTCCGCCGCCCCCAGGCCTGGGCCAGCGACCCGCCGATGGTCGGCGTCCTGCCTTCGATGCGATCGGTGGCGGCGAACACCAGCGCCACGTTGAAGATCACCGTGGCCGCCGTGGCGACGACGGAGCCGCAGAGGAGGCCCACGACGACGGCGATCCCCGTGTGCCCGAGCGCCAGCGCGATCGGCCCGGCAATGATGGCGAACGCGATCACAGCCGTGAGCGTCGCCATGACGGGGAGCCAGATCATCTGTCGGTCCTGTCTGAACAGCGCCAGCGACGCCCGGAGGATCGCCTTGCCGGTTGGGTTGGTCGTCGCCATGTGATTGCCTTTCTCCCTCGGTGTGCCTCGCCGACCACTTCTCTCGTCAGGAAGTGGGACGGGGGTGCGCACAGTTGTGCGTCAGGTGAGATTCCGGTGACCCGGTGACGGAGCGGAGACGGAGCGGAGGGAGAGGGATTCGAACCCTCGGAGGCTTGCACCTCGCAGCTTTTCAAGAGCTGTGCATTCGTCCGCTCTGCCATCCCTCCAGGCGGTGCAGGTGACTCATGCTAGGTGAGCGACCCCGCGCGCCGGCTCACCCGCCGGCCCACTCGGCCAGCTCCACGACGACGCCCGGACCGTCGAGGAAGACGAGCTTGCGCTCGTGGTAGTCGAGTACCTGGTTGCGGGGCGTGACCCCGTTCTCCGCCAGGTGCTCGAGCATGGCGTCCATGTCGTTCACCCGGAAGCAGACATGGTTGAAGCCCGTCCGGTCCAGTGAGCCGGTCGCGGCGTCCACCGTCACCGGCGGCTGGTGGAAGCGCAGCAACTGGATCTCCTGGTGCACGTCGACGCCTTTGAGCACCAGCGTGACGTGATCGGACTCCCAGTCCGGGATCCCCATGTAGTCCGACACACGCTGCCCCGACGCCACGACGGCCAGGCTCTCCTCGAAGCCGAGCAGGCCGAAGAAGCGCCGCGCCGCGGGCAGGTCGGTGACCACGATGGTGATGTGGTCGAAGCCCTCCGTCCGCGCCGTCACCATGCCGAGCCTCCTTGCGTGTCCTCCGCGCCGTGCGTGGCTACGAACTCTGCTCGCGCAACGCCGCGTCTCGGGCGCGGCTGCGCAGCCGGCCGCGCGTGGCCTGGTCCAGCAGCACCTTGCGCAGGCGCACCGCCTTGGGCGTGACCTCGACGCACTCGTCCTCGCTGATGAACTCCAGCGCGTGCTCCAGGGAGAAGGCCATGGCGGGTGTGAGCCGCTCGAAGTCCTCCGCCGTCGCCGAGCGGATGTTGTTCAGCTTCTTCTCCTTGGTCGGATTGACGTCCATCTCCTCGGCGCGGGCGTTCTCCCCGACGATCATGCCCTCGTAGACCTCCTCGGCCGGGCCGATCATCAGGGTGCCGCGCTCCTGCAGGTTCATGAGGGCGAAGGTGGTCGTGACGCCGCGCCGGTCGGCCACCATCGATCCGTTGCGCCTGGTCCGCAGGTCCCCGTGCCAGGGCTCCCAGCCGTCGAACACGTGGTGCAGAATGCCCGTCCCCCGGGTCTCGGTCAGGAACTCGGTCCGGAACCCGATGAGCCCGCGGGCGGGGACCTTGTAGTCGAAGCGCACCCAACCCGTCCCGTGGTTGACCATCTCGAGCATGGTGCCCTTGCGCAGGGCCAGCAGTTGCGTGACGACGCCGAGATACTCGTCGGGCACGTCGACGCTCACCCGCTCCACCGGCTCGTACACCTTGCCGTCGATCTCGCGGGTGACGACCTGCGGCTTGCCCACCGTGAGCTCGAAGCCCTCCCGACGCATGGTCTCGACCAGGACGGCGAGCTGCAGCTCGCCGCGTCCGAGCACCTCCCACATGTCGGGTCGCTCGGTCGTCGCCACCCTGATGGCCACGTTGCCCACCAGCTCCGCGTCCAGGCGCGCCTTGAGCAGGCGGGCGGTCAGCTTCGTGCCGTCCGCCCCGGAGAGGGGGGAGGTGTTGATGCCGATGGTCATGGCCAGGCTCGGCTCGTCGACGGTGATGGCCGGCAGCGCGACCGGGTTGTCGGGATCGGCCAGCGTCTCGCCGATGGTCACCTCGGCCAACCCCGCCACCGAGACGATCTCGCCCGGGCCGGCCGACTCGGCGGGGACCTGGTCCAGGGCCTCGGTCACGTAGAGCTCGGTGATCTTGACCTTCTCCACGGTGCCGTCGAGGCGGCACCAGGCCACGGGGCTGCCCTTCACCAGGGAGCCGTTGTGGACCCGGCAGATGGCCAGGCGTCCCACGTAGGGGGAGGCCGAGAGGTTGCAGACGAGGGCCTGGGTCCCCGCGGCGTCGTCGAAGGAGGGTGCGGGGACGTGCTCGATGATGGCCTCGAACAGCGGCTCGACATTGACCCCCTCGACACCGGCCTCGGTGCTGACCCACCCGGCCCTGGCGTTGGCATAGAGGATCGGGAAGTCGATCTGGTGCTCGTCGGCGTCGAGGTCGAGGAACAGCTCCTCCACCTGGTGCACCACCTCGGCGATGCGCGCATCGGCCCGGTCCACCTTGTTGATCACCAGCACGACCGGGAGCCGGGCCTCCAGCGCCTTGCGCAGGACGAAGCGGGTCTGCGGCAGGGGCCCCTCGGACGCGTCCACCAATAAGAGGACACCGTCGACCATGGTGAGGCCGCGCTCGACCTCGCCCCCGAAGTCGGCGTGGCCCGGCGTATCGACGATGTTCATCTTCACGCCACCCCAGCGCACGGCCGTGTTCTTGGCCAGGATCGTGATGCCCTTCTCGCGCTCGAGGTCGCCCGAGTCCATGACGCGGTCGGTCAGCTCCTGGTGGGCGCCGAAGGCACCCGTCTGGCGCAGGAGCGCGTCGACCAGGGTCGTCTTGCCGTGGTCGACGTGGGCCACGATGGCCACGTTTCTGATGTCGTCGCGGGTCTGCATGGGGGGACCCCACGATAGAGGACCCGGCTGGCCTGCCGTTTCAGCCCTGCCGTTGCAGGTCGCCGGTGCAGGCGGCGCCGGTGCAGGCGGCGCGGCCGGGCGGCGCGGTCAGGCAGCCGGGCGCAGCGACGTGCCGGCACCCCCCAGGGCCAGCTCCACCGCCTCGGCCCCGAGGGTGAGGGCGGCTGGCTCGGGCTCGAGTCGGACCAGGTGGCCCGAGTCGGGCCACCAGCCCACGACCCGGCCTGGCACCTGGTCGCCCCGGAGCCGCAGGGACTCGACGAGGGTGACCAGGGCCAACTCGGCGCGGACCGAGGCACGGCGCGGCCCCGAGAGGACCACCAGGTGTGCCGTCGGGGTGCGCACGTCGGCGCGCCCGCGCAGCGCGAGGAGCGCCGAGTGCGGGCTGTCCCACCAGTGGTCGCGGCCGACGACGGGGGTGGACGGGAACGACGACCAGTCGAGGCCGCACCACAGTCGGGTGGCCCACGTCACCGCTTCGGCACCGACGGCGGCGCGCCCGGCGGGCGAGAGGGCGTCGAGCCAGCGGTCGAGCTGCGACGCGGAGGAACTGCCGTCGCGCACCCATTGGGAGGACTCGGCCATCCGGTGTCGCACCGCCTCGAGCGGTGAACGCGCCGATCCGGCGACCAGGAGGCGCACGGCGGCCACGCCGACGGAGCGCCGCGCCGTCAGAGCGGTCCAGGCGAACGGGTCCGCTTCGCCGGGATCGCTCCCGTCGGTCCGGAAGGCCGCCCGCACCTCGTGGTCGGTGACGCGGAAGCGGGTGGTGCCGGCTCGCCGGACGGCGAGACCCGCCAGCTTCGACTTCGCTTCGTCGAGGGCGGTGCGCCAGGAGCCGGGGTCGACGCCGGGGACGGGCTCCACGAGCGCGTCCATCAGTCGGTTACCCATGCTCGAAGGTGGCCTGGGTCAGCCAGGCCGCGATGTGCGAGGCGATCGCCCGGAGGTGCTCCTCCCGGACGTCTTCGACGCCGTAGCGACCCGAGTCGGACTCCAGCAGGGCCAGTCGGAAGGGGGGCGCCCCGCTCCGGAGGGTCTCGAGGAGCGACAGGTAGTGCAGCGACCGGCGCGCCACCGCCCATGGCCCTCCGGTCGAGAGGCCCAGCGCGCACACCGACGCCGTGCGCGGCTGGGGCAGTCCGACGACGAGGTCGAACATCCCGTGCAGGACGATCCGGCCGCCTGCCAGCGGGATGGCGACGCGGTCGTTGGTCCGCGGCATCCAGCCCGGGGCGAAGCGGGGGACCAGTGCCGTCAGGTTCCGGGCGTGACGCGCCAGCGTCTCCGCCAGGGCGGTGCGCCCCGCCGCCGGGAGCTCCTCGATCCTCCGCACGTCGTCCCCGTCCCCCGCGGCCCGCGCGGCGTCGAGCGCGTCGGCCAGCGGATCGTGGATCTCGCCGGTGTGGACGAGTTGCCGGAGCAGCGCGTGCACCAGCCGCGCCAGGAGCAGCCGGTCGGTCGAGCCGCCACCGCCCGGCTCGTCGAGCGACCCGAGCAGCTGGCGCGGACCGAGGAAGAGGGGTGGTGCGTGCTCGCCGCGCGCGGCCGTCACGTCGTAGGCGGCGTCCTCGAGCCAGGCCCGCAGCCCCCCCGCCAGCCCGGGGTCGAAGCGGGGACGGGCCGAGGCGTCGCCGCGCAGCAGGGCCAGGACCTCGGCGCCGGTGCCACTGTCCGCCGGGGCGTCACCCGCAGGGTCGGGCCGGAGCAGCGGGCGGGGTGCGACGAGGACCATCGGTGCAGTGTGCCCACGGGGTGTGACACTCCTCTACCCTGAGACGGACATGGCACATGCGCTCCTGCTGGCGTCGGCCGGCAACGTCGCCTTCTTCGTGATCTTCGGGATCTTCGTGGTGGCGATGCTCGCGCTGGTGGTGATCGTGATCATGTGGGCGGTCCGTCACGACGTCGCCGGTCGGAAGGCCTGGCGCGCCCGCCAGGAGTCCCGGGTGCAGCCGCCGGCGGACCCGCCGCGAGCGGCGCCATGAGCGATGCCAATCGCTTTGCCGGCGCGCCGGTGGCCTCGCTCACCGACCGCGTGCGCGCGGTGTGGGCCGGACGCCGTCACCACGCCGATGCCCGGCACCACCCACCGCACCGCACCGCGTTCGTCCTCGCCGGTGGCGGGAGCCGGGGCGCGGTGCAGGTGGGCATGCTGCAGGAGCTCATCCGGCGCGATATCCGGGCCGATCGCATCTTCGGCGCGTCCGTCGGCGCCATCAACGGCGCGTCGTACGCCGGCCGGCCGACCCTGGAGAACGCCGAGCGGATGGCCGACATCTGGCGCGCCGTCAAGGGCACCGACATCTTCCCGCGCGGCCCGCTCGATGGACCCTGGGCCTTCTTGCAGAAGCGTCCGTCCGTGCATGCCAACACGGGGCTGCGGGCCATCATCGAGGCCGGCATCGACTACGAGAACCTCGAGGACGCCACCATCCCGATCGAGGTCGTGACGACGTCGCTCACCGACGGGAGGGAGCGCTGGATCGGCCACGGCCCCGCCGTCGAGGCCATTCTCGCGTCCTCGGCCATCCCCTCCATCTTCCCGCCGGTCATCATCGACGGCGACATGCTCGTCGACGGGGGCGTCGTCAACAACGTGCCGATCAGCCAGGCGATCGCCGCCGGGTGCGACCGTCTCTACGTGTTGCTGTGCGGGCCGCTGCACTACCACCCGCCCCCGCCGCGCCGCCCGCTCGAGGCCCAGCTGACCGCCTTCTTCGTGGCCATCCACGCCCGCTTCATCCGCGAGCTCGCCGCGCTCCCGCCGGGCGTCGAGGTGGTGGTCTTCAGCGGTGGGGGCGAGCCCTCGGGGCAGTACCGCGACTTCTCGGGCACGGCGACCCTCATCGAGGAGGGCCGGGCCGAGGTGGCCGACGTGCTCGACCGCTACGTCGGCACCTCACAGGATCTGGCTCCCGCCGCCACGCCGGCATCCTGAGCGCCGGCCTCGCCACCCCGGCATCCTGAGCGCCGGCCTCGCCACCCCGGCCTCCCACCACCGGCCCCCGCCGACCTCACCGCCGCCTGGTCCTCTCCCTGGTCCAGCGTCCCGATGACCCTCCGGGGGGCCGCGCCCCCGCCGCCGGACCGGCACCGGCGGGCGGCCCGGCCGCGGCCGTCACTGCGTCCTGGTGAAATAGGGAGCGTGCCGGTCGCCGACGCCCCTGTGGACGCCTCACCCGAATCGCTCTTCCACCCGGCCGTCGCGAGCTGGTTCTCTCAGCGCTTCCCCTCCGGGCCCACGCCACCGCAGTCGGCGGCCTGGCCCCACATCGCCGCGGGGAGTGACGTCCTGGTGGCCTCGCCGACCGGCTCGGGCAAGACGCTCACGGGATTCCTGGTGGCCATCGACGCCGCCTACCGGGCCGCCGAGGCGGGGGCGGGCCCCCGGGGCGCGCCCGAGGTCCTCTATATCTCCCCGCTGCGGGCCCTCGCCGTCGACGTGCACGAGAACCTCCACGTGCCACTGACCGGAATCCGGGAGGAGGCGGCCCGCCTGGGTTGCGCCGACCCGGGGCTGCGCATCGCCATCCGCACCGGTGACACGCCGGCGGCAGAGCGGGCTGCCATGAAGAAGCAGTCCCCGGACCTGCTGGTCACGACGCCCGAGTCGCTCTACCTCCTCCTCACCGCGCCGTCGTCGCGGGCACTCCTGCGGGGCGTGCGGACGGTGATCGTCGACGAGGTGCACACGCTGGCCCGTGACAAGCGGGGGAGCCATCTGGCACTGAGCCTGGAGCGTCTGGACGCGCTGGTCACCGAGAGCGGCGGTCGTCTCCAGCGCATCGGCCTCTCGGCGACGCAGCGGCCGCTGGACACGGTGGCCCGTCTGCTCTCCGGTGTCCACGAGGACCGGCCGCCGACGGTCATCGTCGACTGCGGGCACGCCCGCGAGCTCGATGTGGCGATCGAGCTCCCCTCCACCGAGCTCGAGGCCGTCATGAGCGGCGGCCAGATGTCGGACATCCTCGACCGGATCGCCGAGCACACGCGCGACCACCGCACCACCCTGGTCTTCGTCAACACGCGCAAGATGGCCGAGCGGGTGGCCCATCAGCTGGCCGAGCGGCTGGGCGAGAACGAAGCAGCAGACGGGAACGACGTCGATGCCTCGCTCCTCGTGGCCGCCCATCACGGCAGCCTGTCGGCGGCCCGCCGGCGCATCGTCGAGACCCGCCTGCGGGCTGGCGACCTGCGCGCGCTGGTGGCGACCGCGTCGTTGGAGCTGGGCATCGATGTCGGCCCCGTCGAGCTGGTGTGCCAGATCGGATCGCCCCGCGCCATCGGCACGTTCCTCCAGCGCGTCGGCCGGGCCAACCACCATCGCGACGGGACGCCGGCCGGCCGCCTCTACCCGACCACGCGCGACGAGCTGGTGGAGTGCACCGCGCTCCTCGCCGCCGTGCGTGAGGGCCGGTTGGATCTGCTCGAGCCGCCCGTCGCCCCGCTCGACGTCCTGACCCAACAGCTGGTGGCCGAGGTCGCCTCCACGGACGAGCGTGACGTCGAGGCGATGTGGGACCTGACGCGTCATGCCGCTCCGTACGCCGACCTGTCCCGCAAGGATTTCGACGACGTCGTCGCCCTGGCGAGCTGGGGGATCGAGACCGGACGGGGCCGCCGCGGCGCGCACCTGCACCTCGACGCGGTCAACGGCCGGTTGCGCGCCCGACGCGGGGCCCGCCTCGCCGCCCTCACCGGCGGGGGCGCCATCCCCGAGACCGGTGACTACCGCGTCGTGCTCGACCCCGACGGGGTCACGGTCGGCTCGGTCCACGAGGACTTCGCGGTCGAGGCGACCGCGGGTGACATCTTCCTCCTGGGCACGCACTCGTGGCGGGTGGCCAAGGTCGAGGTGGGCACGGTCCGTGTGCACGATGCCGGCGACCTCCCACCGACCGTTCCCTTCTGGCTCGGCGAGGCGCCGGCCCGCACCGCGGAGCTCTCCGAAGCGGTCAGCGATCTGCGGGCTGCGCTCGAGCCGGTGCTGCTGGCCCAGGACGGCGACGGGGCGCGCCGTCTGGTGCAGGAGCGGTCCGGTGTCTCCGCCGAGGTGGCCCAGCAGGTCGTGGCCTACTGCGCCGCCGGTCTGGCGGCGCTGGGCCACCTGCCGACGCGGCAGCGGCTGGTCGTCGAGCGCTGCTTCGACGACAGCGAGGGCTCGCAGCTGATCATCCATGCGCCCTTCGGTGGGCGCATCAACCGCGCGCTCGGGCTGGCCCTGCGCAAGCGGTTCTGCGTCTCGTTCGACTTCGAGCTCCAGGCGGCGGCCGACGACGACACGGTCGTGCTGTCACTCGGGCCCCAGCACAGCTTTCCACTGACCAAGGTGCAGTCGATGTTGAGCAGCGCCAATGCGCCCCAGGTCCTGACGCAGGCGGTGCTCCTCCATCCCATGCTCGCTGCACGCTGGCGCTGGAACCTCAACCGTGCCCTCGTGCTGCCCCGCATGAACGGCGGCAAGCGCCGGCCGATCCACCTGCAGCGCATGGAGGCCGACGATCTGCTCGCCGCCGTGTGGCCCGGCCTGGCCGCCTGCCAGGAGAACGCGCCGCCGGGCCCGGTCGGCGTGCCCGACCACGTGCTGGCCCGCCAGACGGTCGACGACTGCCTGCACGAAGGCCTGTCGGTGGAGGGATTGGTCGAGGTCTGGGCCCAGGTCGAGTCGGGCGCCATCGCGGTGCACACGGTCGAGTCGTCGGAGCCCTCACCCTTCTCGCACGCCATCCTGAGCGGGCGGCCCTTCACCTACCTCGACGATGCGCCGCTCGAGGAGCGCCGGACGCGGGCGTTGTCGGTGCGACGCGGCCTGGGCGAGTTGGGGCCCAACGGGTTGCCCGTCCCGGCATCGGAGCTGGCGGCCCTCGACCCCGAGGCCGTCGCCGTCGTGCTGGACCAGGTCCGCCCGCGGCTGCGCAACGCGGACGAGTTGCACGACCTGCTGCTCTCGCTGGTGGTGGCGCGTCCGCACCGCGAGTGGACGCGGTGGTTCGACGCACTGGTGGCGGACGGACGCGCCGCCCTGCTCGACGGCCGTTGGGTGGCCACCGAGCGCCGCCAGGCCGCCACGGCGGTGGCCGACGACGATGAGGCCGCCGCGGCCTGCATCGCCGGCCACCTGCAGCTGGCGGGCCCGGTCACCGTGGAGCAGTTGGTGGCGGACGCCCCCCTGCCTGCGGGCGCGCCGATGGGGGCACCGCTGTCCCCGGCCCGGGCCCGGACCGCGCTGGCCCGGCTCGAGGGGAAGGGCTCGGCCATCGAGCTGCCCGACGGGCGATGGTGCGCGCGCAACCTCCTGGTCCGCCTGCACGGGGCGAGCCGGAGCCGACGGCGCGGCATGGTCGACGCGGTCCCCATCGCCGAGTACGTGCGCTTCCTGACGCACTGGCAGCACGCGACGCCCGACAGCCGCCTGGAGGGTCGGGCCGGCCTGCTCCAGGTCCTCGAGCAGTTGCAGGGGATCGAGGCGCCGGCCGCCGAATGGGAGGCCCAGATCCTGCCCGCGCGCGTCACCGGCTACGACGCGCGCTGGCTCGACGAGCTCTGCCTGTCCGGCGAAGTCGTGTGGGGGCGCCTGACGCCGCGCGCCGAGCGGACCGGGCGCAGCGGCACACCATCGCCCGCCACGCCGCTCGCCTTCGTCCTGCGCGACGACCTCGAGGACATGTTGCGCGCCGTGCGGGCCGGAGCGCTGGCGCCGGAGCCCGAGGTCGGAGTGGCGGCCGATGTGCTGGCCGCCCTGCGGACGCGCGGGGCCTGCTTCCGCCCCGAGCTGGCACCGTTGACCGGCCGGCTCCCGGCCGAGGTGGACGAAGGCCTGTGGGATCTCGTGGCGCGTGGGCTCGTCACTGCCGATGCGTTCTCCGCTGTGCGGGCCCTCCTGTCGGCCCGTGACCGCTGGCGCACCCGGACCGTGCGCCGTCCCTCGGGCCGCCTCGCTCGCCGCCGCGCGCCCGTGGGGTCCGGCATCGGCGAGGGCCGTTGGTCGCTCCTCCCCGGCCCCGAGGTCCTCGGGGTGCCGGCCGTCGACGACGGCGTCCTCCTACCGGGGAACGAGGCGCTGGCCGAGACGGTGGCGCAGCAGCTCCTGGTGCGTTGGGGCATCGTCGCCTGGGAGTTGTGGAGCCGGGAGTCCTTCAAGGTCCCGTGGCGCGAGGTCGTGTGGGCGTTGCGCCGCCTGGAAGCGCGCGGACTGGTTCTCGGTGGCCGCTTCGTGGCGGGGCTCTCGGGCGAGCAGTACGCGCTGCCCGAGGCGTTCGACGAGTTGCGGGTGACCCATCGCCGCGGTGCCAGCGGTGAGCAGGTCGTGGTGGCCGGTGCGGACCCGCTGAACATGACCGGAACCGTCCTCGGCGGGGCCCGTGTGCCGACGCGCCGCAACCAGCGCGTTGTGTACCGCGACGGCATCGTCGTGGACCAGCTCGAGGCCGGCTGACACCATGGGTCCGAACCGGACCATCGACCTCAATGCCGACGTCGGCGAGGCGACCGACGCCGCCGCTGATCGAGGTGGAACGCACCCTCCTCGGTCTCGTCACATCGGTGCATGTCGCCTGCGGTGCCCATGCCGGAGACGAGCGGTCCATGCGGGCCACCGTGGCTGCCGCACTGGAGCAGGGAGTCCGGATCGGTGCCCATCCGTCCTATCCCGATCGCGATGGGTTCGGCCGGAGCCCGATGGAGATCGACCGGGACGAGCTCGGCCGGTCGTTGACCGAACAGGTGCGGATGCTCGACGCGATCTGTCGGGCATCCGGCACCGACGTCGCGTCGGTCAAGGCTCACGGCGCGCTCTATGAGGAAGTGGCAAAGGGCGGCGCCATCTACGAGACCATGCGTGACGCGGTGCGCGCCGGCGCCGGGGACCGCGCGGCCATGGTGCTCCCCTCGGGGTGCCGCGCCATGGCGATGGCGCTGCGCGACGGCATGGCGACACTGGAGGAAGGATTCTGCGACCGGTCCTACCGCCACGACGGTGGGTTGGTCGACCGATCGGTGCCCGGAGCGGTGCTGACCGACCCGGCAGCGGCGGCCGCCCAGGCGCTCAGCTTGGCGCGCGGCGCCGTGGTGGCCGACGACGGATCCGTGCTGACGCTGTGGGTGGACACGCTGTGCATCCACGGCGACTCGCCGGGCGCGGTCGCGATCGCGACAGCGGTCCGCCTGGCCATGGACGACGTCGGGATCAACATGGTCGCGCCCGCGCGTGCATGAGCCCGTCCATCCCCGTCGGGGAGGTCCGGCTCCTCGGTGACCGCGCCTTCCTGATCGGGGTCCCCGACCCCACCGCGGCGCGGCTGGCGGCGGGGGAGCTGGCGACGGCTCTCGGTGACGAGGCCGAGGTGGTGTGCGGCGCCGCCAGCGTGATGGTGCGGGCGACCGATGCCGACGTCGCACTGGCGGCGCTCCTGGCCGTCGCCCAAGAGGCGCACGCCGAGCGGGAGCGGCCCGTGCGCTCCGAGGAGGCCGGCGAGGGACGACTCGTCACTATTCCCTGCCGTTTCGACGGGCCCGACCTCGACGAGGTGGCGTCCCTCGCCCGGTGCCGTCCCGACGACGTGGTGTCGCTGCTCACGGCGGGCCCCCTGACCGCGGCGGTCGTGGGGTTCTCGCCGGGATTCGCCTACCTCGACGGCCTGCCGGGCCCGCTGGCCGGCGTGCCCAGGCGGCCCCGCCCGCGTCCGGTCGTGCCTGCGGGCTCGGTGGCGATCGCCAACGGCCACGCCGCCGTGTACCCGACGGCGTCGCCAGGGGGCTGGCACCTCGTCGGACGCACCGGCTTCGCACTGTTCTCGCCGCAGCGCCCTCCCTATGGCGTGCTGGCGCCCGGGGACCGCGTCCGATTCACGGTCGCCGCGCCCGGTGCCCCGACCGAACCCGAGCCCGTCGCGCCACCGCAGTGGTCCCTGCCCTCGGGTGCTCGGGCGGTCCTCGAGGTCGAGGCGCCGGGTCTGCGTGCCGTCGTCCAGGACGGGGGACGCCGCGGCGTCGCCGCGGTGGGCGTTCCCGCCGCGGGCCCGGCAGACCCTGTGTCCTTCGAGTTGGCCAACCGCGTGGCGGGCAACCCCTCGGGAGCGGGCGCGCTCGAATTGACGGGGGGCGGGACCCGGCTGCGCTGCCTCGGCGCGTGCCACGTGGCCGTCGTCGGGGCAGCGCCGGAGGTCAGCGTCGACGGCGTGGCGGTGCCGGCCGGGCGGCTCGTCCCGCTGGACGCCGGTCGGCTGCTCGCCGTGGGGCGCCAGCACGCGGGCTGGCGCACCTATGTGTCGGTGGCCGGCGGCGTGCTCGGACCCGAGTGGTTCGGCAGCAGTGCGACGGACGAGCTGACCGGGCTCGGTCCCGGGCCACTGACCCGGGGCGACATTGTGCGAGCGGGAGCATGGGCGCCCCCGCTCGGGGATCATCTCGTGCGCAACGACGCGACCGACATCGACCCGTCAGTCGGTCGTCGAGCTCCGCGTGGTGCCGGGCCCGCACGCCGAGCAGTTCACACACGACGCGCTGCCGCGGCTTGCCGCGGCCCTCTTCACGGTGCAGCCCGAGTCGAACCGGGTGGGGCTCCGCCTGCGGGCCGAGCATGCGGTGACGGTGCGCAACGAAGGGGGTGGCGGCGCGCTCGACTCGCAGGGAGTCGTGACGGGTGCGGTGCAGGTGCCGCCCGACGGCGACCCCGTCATCCTGTTGCCCGATCACGCCACGCTGGGCGGATATCCGCTGCTCGCCGTGGTGGTGTCCGCCGACCTCGGCTTGCTCGGCCAGTGCGCGCCGGGGACGCGCCTGCGGCTGGTGCCGGTCACGCCCGGCGAGGCGGACGAAGCGTGGCGGAGCGCTCGCCGCGCGCTGGCCGGCGCGGTGGCCGGCACCTACCCGCTCGCGGTGGACTGATCACTCAGACCACTCAGCCACTCAGACCAGCAGCTTCACGGCGGTGCCGACGCCGATGACGATGACCACCGCCCGCAGCGCAGGGGCGGGGAGCGCGAGGGCCAGACGCGCGCCGGCGTAGCCACCGACCAGGCTGCCGGCGGCCAACAAGCCCACGGCCTCCCAGGCCAGCCCGCCGTGCACGAGGAAGACGACGGCGGCGATGCCGTTGACGATCATGGACAGCACGGCGCGCAGCCCGCTGGTGTGGGCGATGGAGAGAGGAAGGGCCAGGCCCAGGACGGCGAGGAACATGACGCCCATGGCGGCGCCGAAGTAGCCGCCGTAGACGGAGGCGGCAAAGACCCCCACCACCAGGAGCACGGGCCGCGTGCGCGGGTGCGCGGAGCCCCGGTCCAGGGCCCGCCGCAGCACCGGTTGGGCGGCGAACAGGGCGGCCGCCCCCAGGACGAGCCAGGGCACGACGTCGTCGAATGTCGCGGTCGACGTCGTGAGGAGGAGCAGCGCGCCGCTCACGCCGCCGAGCACGGCGATCGGAGTCAGCTCCAAGAGCCGGCGGGACTGGTCGCCGATCTCGCGCCGATACCCGGCCGCCGACGCCACGTAGCCCGGCCAGATGCCGATGGTGTTCGTGATGTTGGCGGTCAGAGCCGGGTAGCCGAGGCCCAGGAGGATCGGGAAGGAGATCAGGCTGCCCCCGCCGGCCACCCCGTTGAAGATGCCGGCACCCAGGCCCGCCAGCAGGAGCACCAGGACGTGGGACGCGGGCATGCCCGAAGAGTACGGGACGCCGCGCGTTGCGCCACCGACCTGCTGCTTCGGACTTTTGCACGGTCTTCGCCCCGAACGGGGGTGACACAACGTGAATTGTTCACAGGACGGCGCAAGGTTCGCCAGAGTGCCCCGTTTCATCCACGAAGGCAGAGGAGCCCTCCGAGGCGCGGAGGGAGGTCAGGGGTACGGATGAGGGGTCGGATCAGGATCGCCGCGGTGGGGCTGGTGGCCATGACGCTGCTGTGTGCCGTGTCGTCCACGGCGGGCGCGCAGAGCAACACGTGGAGCGTCCAGTCCAACGGTGGATTCGTGTCGCTCGATCTCCTCAACACCCTGCAATTCGCCGGCGGCGGCTCGGAGGCCGACGCCAGCAACGCACCGGTGGCCGAGGCGTCGGGCACCGGTGCCTGCCTTTCGACCGCGTCCTCCACCAACCCGTGCCCGACGAGCGCAGCGTCGTCGCTCTCCGGCTTGGCGTCGACCACCACGCAGGACGCCGTGGCCCACGGCAACGGCGTGACGGCCTCGCCGACCGGATCGAGCTCGTGCACGGTGCCGATCGACACCGGTCTCATCGACGTCAACGTCTCGTGCGGCACCGCATCGGCCTCAGAAGACGGCAACGGGAACCCGACGGCGTCGGGCACCGGCAGCCTGGCCAACGTGTCGATCAGCCTGAGCCTGACCGACGTGCTGCAGAGCCTGCTGGGCGGTTCGCTCCCGTCGGCCTCGTCGGTGTGCGACGACGCCCCG
Organism: uncultured Acidimicrobiaceae bacterium; assembly: GCA_963804055.1. Taxonomy (GTDB): domain Bacteria; phylum Actinomycetota; class Acidimicrobiia; order Acidimicrobiales; family RAAP-2; genus Bog-473. The sequence continues at coordinate 459,636 of CAWDOU010000005.1, forward strand.
GCCGCCTCGGGCTCCGCCGGGTCAAACTCGAACCCGCTGGCGCCGTCGGTGCAGGCGCTCCTGGGCACCGTGAACCAGATCCTGCCGGCCAATCTCGCCCTCAACCCGACGAGCGTGGCCGGCGGCAGTGCCGCCAGCGGTGCGTGCTCGGTGCTCAGCGGGCTGCTGTCCCAGCTCAACGCGGCCAACAGCACGTCCCCCGTCACCGGGCTGGTCACCGGGATCCTGAACCAGGTGCTCGGCCTGACCGGCGGCAACGCGGCCAGCGTGGAGCCACTCAGCATCGACCTGGGCGGGTCCACGTCGTCGGTCACCACCAACGGCAACGTGGTCACGGACTCGGTCACCCAGCACACCGTCGACGTGAACCTCTTCGGCCTGGCCGATCTGCAGGTGGCCCCGACCACCGCCTCGGTGGCGCTGGACCGCAGCACCGGAACGGTGACGCCCAGCTGCAACGCCGGCCTCGCCTCCTACTCGACCAGTGGCTCACTGCCCACCTTCGTGAACATCACGCAGCTGACGAGCCTGGTCAACCAGATCCTGGCCCAGGTCGGAGCGAGCAGCGCGCTGGGCTCCGCCCTCGGGAGCCTCCTGACGGGGATCATCGACTACACACCCGACGGGAACCTGCTCACCTGCGACACCTCGGCCCCAGGCACGACGGCCAGCGCCAAGGTGGGCGTCCTCAATCTCGGGCTCCTCAGCGCCCTGCAGGGCGGCATCGGCCTCAACGTCGGCGACGTCAGCGTCACCGGCAGCTCGACCAACGCCACGCCCGCGGTGGCCACCTCGCCCGCCAGTGCCAGCCCCGCCACACCGGTCGCCACGGCGCCCGCGGCCGTGCCCGGTGTGACCACCGTGCACACCGGCGAATACTGGGCAGGGACGCTCCCCATCATCTTGATGGCGGGCATGGGCCTGGCCGGCCTGCTGCTCATCGGCCGGCGCCGCGTCGCCTCGCTGGCCCGCTCTCTCGGTTCTCCAATCCGCCGCCGTGGTGGCCCATGAGCCATCGGTACCGATCGCATTCGGATCGCACGGCGGACCGCCACCGGGCCCGGCCTTCGGGACCTCCTCCGTTCCCCCTCCGGTCTCGGGGGCCGGCCCGGCGGCGGCCACACAGCACGGGCACGTAACAGCGGCACGGCAGGACGGCGCGGGACGGCAGGAAAGATCTTCGGAGGATCTGGAGGGAGAAGCAGATGCAGCGGGAACCGGTGCTGCGAACTGCTCGGGGCGGGGTGGCGGAACCCCGTCCCGAGCAGGTGCAGTCAAGGACGACGGAGCCGTGAACCCATTCCGTGACCTGCGAAGGATCGGCGTCACGCTCTTCGGCGTGGTCCTCCTCTTCGGCGCCGTCTTCGCCGGGAGCTACGCCCTGGCACACCAGGAGCACCAGCATCACGCGCAGGCCGTTCTGCTCGGGAGCGAGCGGGCAGCCATGGCCAAGATCGCGGCGCACAGCCACGGAGCGTCCTGCCAGGTGGCCGGCGTCGGCCCCGGCCAACTCTCGGGCATCCTCACCATCCCGGCACTCAAACTCAGCGCGCCGGTGGAGGAAGGAACCGACGACCAGGAGCTCAACGTGGCCGTCGGGCACGATCCGCAGTCGGTGTGGCCGGGTGTGGACGGCGCGGCGGTCTTCCTGGCCCACGACGTCAGCTACTTCGTGCACCTCAACCAGCTCAAGCCCGGGGACGTGATCACCTACCAGACTGCGTGCAACACCGTGCGGTTCCAGGTGAGTGGCCAGCAGGTCGTGTCCGCCGGCTCGTCGGTGTCCTCGACCACGGACCCGAGCCTCGTGCTCGACACCTGCTGGCCGCCCAACGCGCTGTTCTTCACGCCCGACCGCCTGCTCGTCAGGGCGACCGAGGTGGGCGCCGCCACCAAGGGCGCCAACCTCGACCCCGACGCCCAGTTCGTGCGCACGGTGGCGTCAACCGACTTCGCGACGTCGGCACCGCCGGTGCTGCAGGCGCAGGGGCTGACGCTCCAGCAGAACGAGGCGCCCATGGGGACGATGCACCTGGTGAACGCCTCGGTGGCCTTCGCCCAGTCGCCCGGGCCCTTGTCGCTCGAGGCCGCCGCGCTGGAGACCTACTTCGGCGGCCTGCACGCCGGCGCCCAACGCCAGAGCGCCTGGTGGGCCGCCATGGCGCCCCACCTGGCGATGCCCACCGATCTGGCCGGGGCGGTGGTCACGGGGCACGACTCCCCGCTCGACGTCGAGATCGACTCTGCCGGGGGGACGCCCGACCAGGTGGTGTTGCACACCGCCGTGACCCTGTCGGGGGGCTCCGCCCCGGGCGAGCACGCCATGTCGGTCGTTCTCCCTGTTCACGGGGGCAAGGTGACCATCGGGAGCTGGAGCTTCTCGTGACCGGGGGCCGAGCCGGAAAGCCCTGAAAAAACCTCCGCGAGGCAACCGCAAGGGCCGCTGCGGAGCCACGTTTTCACCATGAGGACCCGGTTGAGGGGCCGTGGGGAGGAGTACCGATGACGCAGGTCAGCAGTCTCGACGAGATGTACGACGAAATGCTCCGGGGGGAGTTCAGCCCCAGGGGGAAGCACGCGGCGGCCGAGGCCTGTCCAGCGCGCCTCGAAGGAGCCCGCGTCCAGGGTGTGCACAGCGCCACCGCCGACGCGCCGATCCACAACGAATTCGAAGTCGTGGCGCCGCCGGCGCCCGTCGAGGAAGCGCCTGCGGAGGGCGAGGGGCCGAGGGGGCTCGCGCGCTACCGCAACGCCGCAATGGTCGGGGCCGGGGGGTTGGCCTGCGCCGCGGTGGGTGCCTTCCTCGGCGGACTCGGCGGGTACTTCACGATCGCGCCGGCCGCGGCACACCCCCTGGCGTCCTCGACCACGCCGGACCAGCCGTCGGCCGGCGCGGCCAACGGGGCTGTTGACGACGGCACGGCGACGGCAAGCGGCACCCAGGCCGTGTTGACCGCCGTCCTCACGTCACTGTCGGGTTCGCTGACCCAGAACGCGGCGCCCCTGCAGTGGCTGACTGCGCACGGCGGCTCGGTTGCACCGGTGACGGCCACGCTGACCGATCTGCCGGGTGGTTCGGCAGTCACCGGGTCGGACGCGGGCGGCGGCACGGGGGCCGGGGAGGGCACGGGTGCCGGAGCGAGCTGCTCGACCGACGCCGGGCTGGGCTGCGTCCTGGGCAGCCTCACCGGCGCACTGGGCGATGTCGGCACGTTGCCGAGCGACCCGACCGAAGAGCTCAGCAGCCTCGTCCCCTCCTTGAGCGGCGTCATCACCGACGTGACGGGCACTCTGGCGAACCTGGGCTCGCTCATGCCGATCTCCTCGCTCCCCCTGCCCGCCGGCGGCATCCCGTCCCTGGGCCTGCCCGCCGTCCCGGCGATCGCGGGGGTTCCGGGTCTCGCAGGCATTGCGCAGCTCGTCGGCCTCGACTCGCTGGGCGGGCTGAGCGCCATCCCCGGTCTCGACGGGCTGGGCACGGTCGCCGGCAGCGCGCCGGGGTCGAGCAGCGCCGTCACCTCGCTGCTGTCGGGCACGGGGGGGATCGCAGGGCTCCTCGATGGAGTGACCGCAGCGGCCACGGGCGTGACCGGTTCCACCGGTTCCGGGACGTCGCCCACGCTGCCTTCGCTTCCGCTCGGAGGCGGCACCAGCTCCATCCCGGGCGTGCCGAGCCTTCCGGCGTCGGCGTCGGCGTCGGCCGGCGGCAACACCTCCACCCCGGCGGGGAGCGCATCGGGCGCTGCCACGACCGGCTCGACGACGTCAACCAGCACCACGACGACCACCACGACCCCGGTGACGGTGCCGCTTCCCTCGCTGCCAGTCCCGGTGAGCACCCCGCCGGTCTCGGTGGGGGGCGTGTCCGTCGGCATCAACACCAGCGGATCGGGTTCGGGCCTGACCCTGTCCCTCCCCTAGCTGCCGAGGCCGCCGATAGCCTGCGGAGAGCCGGCCCGGGTCAGCCTGTCCGGTACCGAACTGGACAGGAGGTCCCATGGTCAGGCTCACATGCCTGCTGCGCCGCAAGGACGGTCTCACGCCCGCGCAGTTCCACGCCTACTGGCAAGAGGTCCACGGACCGCTGATACGGGGGAGCAAGAGTGGCAGCCACGTGGTCCGCTACGAGCAGCATCCGCGGCCGCTGGACGACTACAACGGTGACGACGACGCAGGGTTCGACGGCGTAACAGTCCAGTGGTTCGAGGACATGGACGCGTACCGGGCCCACATGGCGGAGCCGGACTTCCCCGACATCTGGACCGACATCGGCAACTTCCTCGACACCGACAAGCTGCACTTCGTCGTCACCGAGCATCCCCACCTCGTCATGGGAGACGCGGCGGGCTCATTCCCCCTGGCTTGACCGGTTCGACTGGTCTGGTTGGTCGGCCTGCCCGGAGAGGTCGGCGTGCTCTGGCGGCTGCGATGGCGGGGGTGAGGCCAACTGCGGCGGTCCCAACGCGGCGAGGCCCGGCATCCCGGCAGGGTGAAGGGGCTCGTTGGCCTGAAGGGGCGCCGCCGGCGATGGCGCAGCGTCGGGTTCGTCATCAGCTCGGGGCCGCGGTAGCGCCCGCAGGGTGGTGCGGACCGGCGGCCGGTCCGCTTCCGCCTCCACCCGCCGGCGCTCCATCAGCTCGCGCAGCTCGCGCCAGGCCCGCCCGCCGGTGCGGGGCAACTCGGCCGGCAGCCTCTTCAAGAACCGTTTGACCTCACGCCGGTGCCGCTCTGCGACACCGCCCATCACGAAGATGGTGGCAGGGGGGAGATGGGTATCCCCCGTGGCCAGGGCGGCCAACTGCAGTGCCGCCACCTCGGCGTCCTGCATTTCGCCGAGCTCGCCCTGCAGCACGGTCAGCTCGCGCACGAAGCGCGACGTCCGCCCGCCGTAGACGTCGCCGCTGAACTCCAGCGCGTAGCGCAGGCGCTTGCAGCGGATCCGCAAGGCATGGAAGTCCGTCACGAGCCCGGACCGCTTCGCCCGTTTGGCTGCCTTGGCGACCTTCTGGTGGCGCGTCAGCACCAGATCGGGCAGGCCGATGGCGGCGGGGACCCTGGTAGCCAGGGAGCGGCGCGCCGGGCCCTGCTGCGCCATTGCGGCCAGCCCCTTGGCCAGGCGGTCCCAGCGGACCGAGTCGAGCCCTCCCAGCATGTCGGCGCGGGCCACCGCGCGCTCGCGCTCGAGCAACGCGGCCAACTCACCCAGTGGATCGCGGACGTCAGATGTGGGGCCAAGCGCTCCGGCGACCGCGCGCGGCGACATCCCCGCGAGGTTCTCCAGTTGCACATCGAGGTCGCGGACGGCGCCCAGCAGCCGGGCCAACCACCCGAGCTCCTGCCGGAACACCTGGGCGCGTACCGGCAGCACGGCTTCGAAGAGCGACAGGGCGGCCCGCAACCGACGCGTCGCCACCCGCATGTCGTGCAGCTCCTCGGGATCCTCGCCCAGCCGCGTGCCGGGCTCCTTGGCCTGCAACACGACCAGCTGGCGTCGCAGGACCGCGAAGGCCAGCTCCCCCATGGTGGACGTGTCGGAGACCTCGGTCGGGCCGAGGTCGGGAGTCCCCGGGATCTCCTCGCCCAAGGCCAGCAAGCCCGCCTCGAACTTGGAGAGGCGTGCCGGTTGGAGCCCGCACGTCATCCGCAGCTGCTCCACAATCGGCTCGAGCGCCTCGAGCCAGTCGGGCTGGACCTCGACCTCCACACGGCGCAGCTGCATGGGACGCTGCCCGGTGCCGACCACGATCATGGTGTCGTCGAGCGCGATCTCGGCCACGTCGACCCCGCCGACCCGCAGAGCGAAGGGGCGCCGGCGGGTGCGCACCTGGAGCACCTCGCGCAGCCGACGCGAACCCACGATGGCGTGCAGCCGTCGCCCGACCGGACCGTCCGCACCGAGGTCGTCGAGCCCGGACGGAGGCAGGACCTCGGTGACCTCAAGGCGCTGGCGCAGACCGCTCCCCTCGGCGGGACGGGTGTCCTTGAGGGTGATCTCGTCGTGCCGACCGCGACGACGCGTGCGCACGACGAAGCCGGCGCGAGCGAGACGCCAGTCGTCGCTGTCGCGATAGGAGTCCACCAAGCGCCGCGGCGGTCGGGCGAGCGCGGTGATCGTCCCTCCGTCACCGGTCTCGATGGCGAGCGCCGGGAGCGTGGCCAACCACCGCTCGACGGGCCGGAGATCGAGGGCGTCGAACTGCCACTCGATCTCGACCGGGTCGTGCTCGGCGGTTTCGTCTGCCTTGGGCCTGGACATCGGGGGTTCACGCTACTGCGGGTGCTCAATTGATTGCCCGAGTGACTCTGATTGCCGCGCCTGGGCGGGGGCGCGACGGTAACCTGCGAGCCAGTGGCGCGACGATCAATGACGGCCGAGCTCCCTTCTCAAACTGATGTGGTCCAGGCGGCAGGTGGGCTGGTCGTGCGCCGCCAGGGCGGGCAACTGCAGGTCGTCGTCGTGCACCGGCCGGTGCAGCAGGACTGGTCGTTCCCCAAGGGCAAGCTCGAAGCGGGGGAGACGCTCGACCTCGCCGCCTTGCGCGAGGTGCGGGAAGAGACGGGCATGAGCTGCGAGCTCCTGCGCTTCATCGGGCACACCGAGTACGTCGACCGCAAAGGCCGGCAGAAGACGGTGGCCTATTGGATCATGGCGGCCACGGGAGGCTTCTTCAGTCCGAACGAGGAGGTCGACGAACTGCGTTGGCTGCACCTCGACGACGCCACCCGTCTGCTGTCCTATCCGCGGGATCAGGAGCTCGTCGCGGTGCTCATGGCCGCTGACCAGGTAGAACCCGTCATCTAAACGCATCGACATTTTTCTGGAATTCCGTGTTTACCGGGCGGCGGATCGGGAATAATGGGTCTAGCGATCTACCGCCTGATCGCACTGCCGGCGTGCGTGCCCCAGTCGAGAGCTCCAGGACCTATCGCCAAGGGCCCTGTGACAACGCTTCGACGTGAATCGACTGGGGCACCGTCGGCGCTTTCTTTTGGGAAAGCGTTTTCCCCTGTCCGGGCACGGTCGGCCCCGCACTGGCGTGCCTTCGGGGCCCTCCGAGCTTGCAATCCCTATTGGAGAATTGATCGGTTCGATCGGAGCGGCGGTCAGGGGATGAGCACCGCGGCGCCGTTGACCCGGTCGTCGCGCAGGTCGCGGAGGGCGGCGTCGGCCCGGTCCATCGGATAGGGGACGGCCTCCACCCGGACGCCGATCCGGGCCGCCTCGGCCAGGAACTCCTCCCCGTCACGCCGGGTGTTGGCGGTCACGCTCTGGAGCGTCCGCTCCTCGAAGAGGTGCTCCTCGTAGTCGAGGGCAGGGATGGCGCTGAGGTAGATGCCTGCGATGGCCAGCGTGCCGCCGCGGTCCAGCGCGGCCAGGGCAGGCGGCACCAGGGTGCCCACCGGGGCGAACAGGATGGCCGAGTCCAGCGGCTCCGGCGGTGCGGCCCCCGCGTCCCCGGCGCTGGCTGCACCGAGCTCCAGGGCCAGCCGTTGCGCTTCGGGCGAGCGGGTCATCACATGGACCCGGGCGCCGCGGGCCAGCGCCACCTGGGCCGTGATGTGGGCGGAGCCACCGAAGCCGTAGATCCCGAGCCGGCCCCCGGCCGGAAGGTTGGCCCGCAGGAGGGCGCGGTAGCCGATGATCCCGGCGCAGAGGAGCGGCGCCACGTGGAGGTCGTCGAACACGTCGGGGAGGGCATAGGCGTAGTCCTCGTCGACCACGGCATACGCCGCGTACCCGCCGTCGACGTCCCAGCCGGTGAAGCGCGGGCTCATGCACAGGTTCTCGCGGCCGGATGTGCAGAAGCGGCACACCCCGCACGTATGGGCCAGCCAGGGCACCCCGATGCGGTCGCCCTCGCGCCAGCGCTCGCTGCCCGGTCCCAGGCGATCGACCTCCCCGACCACCTCGTGGCCGGGCGTCACCCGCGCGCGGCGGGGCACCAGGTCCCCCTCGGCGAGGTGGAGATCGGTCCTGCAGACGCCGCAGGCCCGCACGCGCACGCGCACCTGTCCGGGGCCAGGCTCGGGGACCGGCCTCTCCACTTGGACCAGTGGGTGCCGCGCGCCGTCGACAGGGCCGGGCTCGTCGACGACCCACGCCTGCATGACATCGACCATCGCGTTGCAGCGTAGGCCGACGGACGAGGGAAGGAGCCGGTCGCTCCGGCCGCGGCCGTACCATGCACGACGAGGAGGGTCCGGTGACCGCTGTGACGTTGGACGCATCCGTGCCGGAGCGCCGGTGACGGCTCTCGTGCTGGCAGGGCCCTCGGGCCATGCGGAGCACGACACCGGCCCTCGGCACCCCGAACGAGCGGCCCGTCTCGGAGCCGTCATGGACGGCGTGCGCGCGCTCGGGCCCAACCAGGAGATCGTCGCTGCCGCCTTCGACGAGGCACCGATGGATGCGCTCGAGCGCGTGCACGATCCGCACTACCTCGCCCGGCTCGCTGCGTTCAGTGCAGCCGGTGGCGGCGCCATTGATGCCGACACTGCAGCATCGTCAGACTCGTGGTCGGCCGCCCGCCGGGCGGCCGGCGCGGGCCTGGCCGCACTGAAGACACTCGAAGAGCGCGGCGACGGCATCGCCTTCGTCCCCGTCCGGCCCCCGGGCCACCACGCGACCGCCGACCGGGCCATGGGCTTCTGCCTCATCAACAACGTGGCCGTCGCCGCGGCGGCGCGCACCGCCATGGGGGAGCGTGTGCTGATCGTCGACTGGGACGTCCACCATGGGAACGGCACCCAGGACATCTTCTGGGACGACCCGGGCGTGCTGTACGTCTCGACCCACCAACACCCGCTCTATCCCGGGACGGGACGTCCCGACGAGGTCGGGGGCGCGTCCGCGCCGGGACTCACCGTGAACCTCCCGCTGCCGCCCGGGGCGACCGGCGACGTCGTCCGGGCCGCGCTCGACCAGGGGGCGCGCAGCAGCATCGAGGAGTTCGAACCGGACTGGGTGCTGGTGTCCTGTGGGTTCGACGCCCACCGGGACGATCCGCTCAGCAACCTGCAGCTCTCGAGCGGGGACTTCGCCGAGTTGGCCTGCGTCGTGCGCGAGTTCGCACCGCGGCCAGGCCGCCTGGCCCTGTTCCTCGAAGGCGGGTACGACCTGGGCGCACTGGCGTCATCGGTGGAGGCCACTCTCGGAGCGTTGCTCGGAAGGCGCGCGGTCGCGGCCGTACCGACGTCCGGCGGCCCCGGGCTCGCCCAGTTGCGGGCCGACGCGTCGGCGCGCCGGCGTGCTCTCGATGCAGCTCGCGCCGAGACGTCGGAGTAGCAGGACGCCGGACTCGGTGCGGGCCACCAGGTGGGTGGCTCCTCTTGTGGTGGCTCAGCCGGGAACGCGGTGGACGAGCACGGGGCAGTGTGCATTGGTGACGCAGTACTCGCTGACCGAGCCGACCAGCATGCCGACGAATTCTCCGTGGCCCCGGCTCCCGACGACGAGGAGGTCGGCGCCCTTTGACGCTTCGACGAGCGCGGGTGCGGGGTGCCCGCTGATCAACCGGGGCTCCACCGTGAGGCCGGGATGCTCGGCCTGTATTCCCGCAATGGCGGTGTCGAGGACCGTGCGTACGTCGGACTCCGGATCGAAGTCGTCAGGGATGGGCACGGCCCACCCGTAGCTCGTGGGCCATTCCCAAGTCATGACGACCTGGAGCGTCGCAGCGGTGAGGACAGCCTGGCGCACAGCCCACGCAAGGGCTTCGTTCGACGAGTCCGAGCCATCGAAGCCGACGACGATCCTGCCGTTGCCCGTAGACGGTTCTGCGGTCATTGCTCTGCACCCTCCATCGTGGGGTTGGGCCCGGCCGGCCCGTGCGGGCCGGGCGCGCGGTGACGCATCGCCGATGAGGACAACGAAACGAGCAGCACCGTTGTGAGCTTATCGAGGCGGGCGGAGACCCCTTCCCAGCCGTGAGCAGCCCTTTGACCGGAATGCGAAGATGTCGGCCGTGCCGCTGGGCGTCTGCCCTCCTCGACGATCGGGACATTGAGGTGGTGGGTGAGGCCGGCACGGTGGCCGACGCTCTGGCGCGCATTCCGCCTGCCCGGCCGGACGTGGCCATTCTCGACGTCCGGTTGCCCGACGGCAGCGGCGTCGAAGTCTGTCGCGAGATCCGATCGATGGCTCCGCAGATCGCCTGTGTGATGCTGACCTCGTACGGCCGACGACGAGGCGCTCAGCGTCTCCGTCATGGCGGGTGCCGCAGGATACGTCCTTCCCTTCGTGGTGGCGCTGCGCGTGGGAATCAGCCGGCGCTGACGACCTCCCGATCGCGCCGCGGTGACGACCTGCACGCGACGAAACGGGTGAGGGGATCGACGACGGGCCTCGACGGTCCCGGCTCCTGCCGACGCAGGATCAGCGCTGTTCTCGCCATGCACCCCTCACTTGCACGCCCGTTCCCGCCAGGTCGTCTCTGCGGACTTCCTGCAGCATGCGCGCCCGGGTTAGCGGGCGGCAGGGCCGGAGGTCCCAAGGTGGGGGAATTTCGCAGGGGTGCACTCCTCGCCAAAAGAACTCCGGAATTGGAAAATGGCGACCGAGGGGGGTGGCCGCCATTCTCCAAGCACCGTTGTCTGGGAAGAGGAGGGTGTCCCAGACATTCTGGTTGCGCACCCCCGGTGAGGGTAGAGCCGAAAGTCATGGATTGTCCGTCCACAGCGGGCTGCCAGCAATGAAGTCCGTGGTCACAACGTGATCTGATGGGGGGGTGGGGTCACCGCCGACAGTACGAACGATGGAGGAGGCCGTCGCGCTGATCCGGCCCGTCGACCAGATCGGCTTCGGGCTCGGCCCGGCCATCCCGGACGGCCTGCTGACGGCGTTGGGGGCACGTACCGATTGGGAGGATCTGCAGATCGGGGGCGCACTGTGCCTCAACCTCTACGAGGTCTTCACCAGGCCCGGGGTCCGCTACCGCTGTGGCTTCTTCGGCCCGGCGGAGCGATTGCTCCACTCCATGGGTCACCGCGTGGAGCTCGTGCCGGGCGGCTTCCGTCAGATGGGCCCGATCATGGCCCGCTTCGCTCCCCGCGTGATGGTGGCGCAGGCGGGGCCGCACGACGCGAGCGGGGCTGTGAATCTCTCCCTCCACTTCGGCGGCACGCGCGACGAGCTGCTCCGAGCCGGGCGGGACCCCGACCGGTTGCTCATCGTCGAGGTCAATCCACACTTCCCGCGGACCAGGAGCCTGCCGCCCGAATTCGACAACACCATTCCCCTGGACGTCGTCGACGTTCTCGTCGAGTCTGACGGGGAACCCTTCGCGCTCACCGACCCGCCCACGGACGAGGTGGACGAGGCCATCGCACGCCACGCGCTGGAGTACGTGCGTGACGGCTCAACACTGCAGACGGGTATCGGCGCCATCCCCAACATCGTCGCGGCCGAACTGGCGCGCGGCCCGCTCGGCGGCTTCGGCGTCCACTCGGAGATGTTCACGACGGGCCTCATGCAACTGCACCAAGCCGGCAAGGTGACCAACGACGCCAAGGGGATCTTCGACGGCGTGTCGGTGACCACGTTCGCGTTGGGAGTGGCCGATCTCTACCGATGGCTCGACGGCAACGAAGAGGTGGCGTTCCTTCCGGTGAACACGGTCAACGATCCGTCGATCATCTCCCGCAATGCGAACCTGGTCTCCATCAACGGCGCACTGTCAGTCGACCTGTACGGGCAGGTGATGGCTGACTCCATCGACGGCCGCCAGATCTCCGGTGTGGGCGGTCATGAGGATTTCGTGGCCGGCGCCGAGCTGCATCTCGATGCCCGCTCGCTGATCTGCCTGCGGTCGACCGCCGTGCGCGACGGCGAGGTGGTCTCCCGTATTGCGGGCATCCCACGCGAGGGATCGGTTGTCTCCACACCACGCCACCACACCGGCGTCGTCATCACCGAGTACGGCGCGGCCGAGCTCACGGGGGGAACCGTGCGCGAGCGAGCTCACCTGTTGGCCGACATCGCCCACCCGGACTTTCGTCGCGACCTGCGCAAGGCAGCCGACGGATTGGGCCGCGCCTGACCGCGCACGCCCCTCAGCTGGTCGTGCAGGCCTGCGTGTAGATGGCTTCGGGCACGAGGTGGTTGTTGCATGCGTTGCCCCGGTCGGCCACCGACCACCCCGATCCCTGGGCTTGGAGCACGATGACGGCGTCGAAGGCGGCTGAGCCGCTGCCGACAGTCACGTCGGCGTAGGCCCATGAGCCCGAGCAACCGTATCCGTTCACCGCGCTCACCGAGCCGACCGAGGGCGCGTTCATGGCCGCCGCAGAGATGCTGCTCTTGGTGCATGCCGCCGCGGCGGACGAGGCCGTTGTTGTCGTCGAGGGTGAGGACGAGCTCGTCGTGGACGATGTCGTGGTCGTGGTCGTGCTCGTCGACGATGCCGGCGGTGCCGATCCGTTGTTCGAGCAGGCGCCCAGCAGCAGGGCCGCCAGGAGGACGCCCGCGCCCAGCCCGGCGATGTTGGCGCTCCGCTTCATGCCCTCTCCTCCGCGCGCTGGCTCACATCGCAACCCTAGTTGGGAGGCCGATGCCTCCCCGGGACACCGTCAGCGCTCCAGACCGAGCGCGTCCGCCAGGTCGAGCGAGCCGATTGGTGGCGCTTCCGCCAGCACACGCTCGATGAAGCGGTGCACGTGGCGGAAGACCTCCCGGCTGTCGTCCGCCCACGGCATCAGGATCCCGAACACGTGGAACATCCCGGGGAATTCGCGCGCATCGGTGGACACCCCCGCGGCGCGGAGGCGCTCGACGTAGCGACGGATCGGGTCGCGGAACATCTCGTCGCCGCCCCAGGTGACGCACGTCGGAGGGAACCCCTTCAGGTCCGCGTTCAGCGGTGACACGACGTCGTTGGTGACGTCGAAGCCGTGCAGATACGCCCCGGTGGGAATGTTCCACGGCAAGATGTCGTGGTCCGCATTGTCAGTGACGGAGTCCTCGTCGAGCCGGAGATCGACCTCGGGCGAGAACAGCACCAAACCCGCCGGCCGGACGGGATCGATGGTGTCGGCTTCTTCGAGGAGCACGGTGTTGGCCAGTCCACCGCCACCGGAGTCGCCCGCCAAGAAAATGCGCTCGCACGGAATGCCGACCGCGAGCAGCGCCTTGTAGATTGCCGACGCATCCTCGGCGGCGGCGGGATACGGGAACTCCGGCGCGAGGCGGTAGTCCGCCACGAACACGGCGCAGCCGGTCTGCCGGCACACCTGGGCGGTGAAGAACGCGTACATGTTCGGCGAGGTGCCGATGTACCCACCGCCGTGCAGGTAGAGCACGATTCCCTCCGGGACCTGCCGCCGCGGCACGTAGAGAATTCCGGGGACGCCGCCGAATTCGGCCGGCCGGCCCTCGACGTCGAGGGAGCGGACGATCGGGGGCATGATCCGCTTGCAGATGTCGTCGAGCACGAGCTCGACCGAACGGAACTCGGGGATGCGGAGCGCCGAGCAGTACCCCATGAAAGATCGGATGACCTCGCGCGTCACCGTGATGCCCAAGTTGGACAGCGGTGACGACGTTCCGGAGAAGGGACGGCGGAACGGCACCCTGGCGAGGGCCGTGGCCAATTGCCCCGCCAGCAGCGACACGTCGAGAGCGACGATCGGTGCGCGGGCCGTCTCCACCTCCGGGCGATTCCCCATTGCCACGGCGTCACGTTCCCGCGCCCCGACGGGCGACGTCAACCGCGCTCGTCAGCGTCGTCCCGGGTGGCCAGACCCGACCACCGTGGTACCGTACGCCCAGCAACACAGGAAGTGGCAGTACTGCCCGCGAGGGGAAGCCGGTGGGAATCCGGCGCTGGTCCGCAACCGTGAACGGTGCGCCGACGAGGCGACACCGTGAGCCGGGATACCTCAAGGTCAGAAGAGTTCCCACCGTCGAGACACAAGGACCGGGGCTCGGTTGGACCCCGCTGGTGCGGAGTTTTCCGGGTCGAGGTCCGGGAAGCGAGAACCGTGACCACCATCCGCCGCACCCTCCTGGGTGCTTCCTCTGTCGGCCTCGCCGTTCTTTTGGCATCGGCCACATTGACGTCCTTCGGGACCTCCGCCGGGGCCGCCGGTGTCCAACCCCAGATCCCGCAATTCGCAGCCGCGCAGGCAGCCGCGAAGTGGATCACGACCCAGCAGGCGGCCGATGGCAGCATCGGAGGCTCACTCTCCTTCACGGCCAACGGCATCCTTGCCCTGGCCGCGGCCCACGACACCGCCGCCGCCCAGGCGGCCCTGTCCTATATGGAGACCAATGCCGATTCGTTCATCGCCGTGTCGGGCGGAGGTGGCGCTGACGGCCCGGGCCAGCTGGCCCTCCTGATCCTCGATGCGCACGCCCTGAACGTCGACCCGACGGATTTCGGCGGGACGAACCTCACGGCCCGGCTCCTGGCCACCGAGCAGACGTCGGGTCCTGACGCGGGCCTGTTCGGGACAGACGACGAACTCGACAATTTTGCCGTCGGCGGGTACGTCCAAGGGCTCGTGTTCACCGCCCTCAAGGCAATTGGGCAGACCGCCAACGCCGCGGCGGTCAATTGGCTGACCGGTCAACAGTGCCCGGACGGAGGATGGGTCCTGCAGAGTCAGGCCACCTCGTTCGGGGGGTGCACGGAGGATCCCTCGAGTGGGACGGGGCCGGACACGAACTCGACCTCGCTGGCCCTCCAGGGCCTGGCGGCGCAAGGAGCGCTGGCGCCGGGCATTGAGGCGAGCGCCCTCTCCTTCCTGACCGGTGGCCAAGATGCCGACGGTGGGTGGAGCTACTACCAGAACTCCTCGGCGCAACCGCAGCAGAGCGACGCCCAGTCCACCGGCCTGGTGACGCAGGCTCTCCTGGCCATGGGTCTGTCGCCCACGAGCTCTACCTTCACCGGTTCGGGGCACTCGCCCGTCAGTGCGCTGCTGTCGTTCGTCGTGCCCTCGGGCAGCGACGTGGGTGCCGTCGACTTCCAGGGCGACACGGCAGGGGACCTCTCGTCCACGAATCAGGTCACGCCGGTCTTCGCCGGCCTGACGTACGGCTTCGGGCCCACCAACTCGTACTGGGTCGCCACGGCGAGTGGCGCCGTGCACTCGTTCGGCTCGGCCAAGCCGTTGGGGTCACCCGCGTCACTCAACAAGCCCATCGTCGGCATGGCGAGCACCCTGAACGGCCGCGGCTACTGGCTGGTGGCCGCCGACGGCGGGATCTTCAACTATGGCAATGCCGCCTTCCTGGGCTCTCGTGGCGGCCAGCCGCTCAACAAGCCCATCGTCGGCATGGCGGCCACGCCTGACGGGGGCGGCTACTGGCTGGTGGCCTCCGACGGCGGCATCTTCAGCTACGGCGACGCTGCGTTCTACGGCTCGCGTGGCGGCCAACCGCTGAACAAGCCGATCGTCGGCATGGCGGCCACGCCTGACGGGGGCGGCTACTGGCTGGTGGCCTCCGACGGCGGGATCTTCAGCTACGGCGACGCTGCGTTCTACGGCTCGCGTGGCGGCCAGCCGCTCAACAAGCCCATCGTCGGCATGGCGGCCACGCCTGACGGGGGCGGCTACTGGCTGGTGGCCTCCGACGGCGGCATCTTCAGCTACGGCGACGCTGCGTTCTTCGGCTCGACAGGCGGCATCACCTTGAACCAGCCGATCGTGGGGATGGCCGGGACACGGGATGGCGGCGGTTACTGGCTCATCGCCGCCGACGGGGGAGTCTTCAACTACGGCGACGCCCTCTTCTCGGGCTCAGCTGCACCGCTCGCCGGCGCAAATGCCGCCGTCGGTGGAGTGGGCAGCTCGTCGTAACATGCGCGGCGCGGGAGCCCGGGCCCGGGTGCTGATGTGGGGACTCTTCATGGGCGCTGCAGCCGCAGTGCTCGCCCCGGTCGGCCCCGGGGCCCTGGTCCCGCTGAAGATGGCGATCGCATCGGCGGACTCGGTCGGCAACGACGTCTACGTGGCCGTCGTGGTCGACTTCGGCAACGGATCGACGCTGGCGACGGTGTCGAAGTGTGTCCCGGTCGCATCAGGCGCCCATGATTCGGATGCCCTCGCCGCGGCCGTCGGGGCCTCGAACGTCGCATACGCGGGCTCGGGATTGCTGTGCGCCATCGACAACTACCCGACCAACGGCGTACAGAACTGCGGTCAGAGCGTCGGCAACGGTGACTACGACTACTGGTCGTACTGGCACGGGTCCTCCGGCAGCTGGGTCTACGGCAACAACGGCCCCACCGAGCAGTCGGTGTCCACCCCGGCTGACGACGTGGAAGGGCTGCGCTACCAGAACGACGAACCCGCAAGCTCGAATGATCCGCCACCGGGTGTCACACCCTCGTACGCACAGATCTGCAACGCGTCGACCGAGGTGCCGCCACCGTCCCAGGCGTCCGGACCCTCCCCGACGACCACGACTGTGGCGAGCACCACTCCTGTTCCCGCGACGACGCCGACGACCGCCAAGACGGTTGCCGGATCTGGGCCGGCCACCACGACGGCGCCTGGAGCAAACGGCCGGTCGAGGTCCAACGGCGCCTCGGCCACCAGCACGACGTCGGCCGCGTCGAGCGCGTCGGGCGCGACGACAACGACGTCATCGTCGGCCACCGGGCCGTCGAACGGTACCGTCGGCGGGAGCCACGGGTCGTCGGGTGCGCGGCACGTTGTCGATGCCAGCGCCGCGGTACATGGGAGCTCTGGAGGCTCGTCGAGCGACCTGGTTCCTGTCCTGCTCCTTGTCGCAGTGGTCGTCGCGCTGGGTGCGTTCGCCTTCGTCCGATGGCGGCGGAGGCCAGCCGACGAATGACACGGGCCGCCGTCCCCAGACGCCGCTCCCTGCACCCTGTGGCGTGGTGGCTGTGGGCGGCGTGCCTCGCGATCTGCGCCATGCGGACGAACAATCCGTTCCTGCTGGCGCTGATCGGGGTCGTCGCGTGCGTGGTCGTCTCCGCCCGGCGGAGCAGCGCTCCATGGGCGCGCTCCATAGCGTTCTTTCTGCGCGTCGGCGTGTTCGTGATCGTCATCAGGATCGTCATTGAGATCCTCTTCGGTCAACGGGGCATGCCCGGACATGTGCTCTTCACCTTGCCGCAGGCTCCGCTTCCCTCGTGGGCTGCCGCCGTGAGCATCGGCGGTCCGGTCACGCTGGAGTCGATCCTCGACGCCTTCGTGCTCGGCCTGCAGCTCGCCGTGATCCTGCTGTGCTTCGGAGCAGCCAACTCCCTGGCGAGCCCCTACCGGCTGCTCCGTTCGCTTCCCGCGGTGCTCTACGAAACAGGCGTCGCGGTCACCGTGGCGCTGTCCTTCGCCCCGGAGTTGGTGCAGTCCATCGGGATCGTGCGGGAGGCTCGGCGCCAGCGCGGCATTCAGACCACCGGACTGCGCGGTATGCGAGGCATTGCCGTTCCCGTTCTGGAGAGCGCGCTCGATCGCTCCCTTCAGCTCGCCACCAGCATGGATGCCCGGGGGTACGGGCGGCGGATGGACATGGCGAAATCATCCCGGCGCCTTGCCGGAGGAGTGACCGCCGGCGGGTTGTTGTTGATGGCAGTCGGGATCTACGGCGTCATCGACGGAGGGTCGTTGCTGGGTCTCGGTCTTCCGATCCTCGCCATCGCCGCCGTGCTGTGCGGCGTCGGCCTGGCCGTGGGTGGGCGGCGGACGGCGCGCTCGCGCTACCGGCCGGACCCATGGCGGCAGCCGGAGTGGATCGTCGCGGGTTCCGGGGCCGTCGCCCTGGTCGCGATGTCGGTCGCTCATGCCCTCGATGTGCCCGGTCTCACGGTCTCGTTCTCACCCCTCGCCTTCCCGAGCGTCCCCTTGTTGCCGGTCCTCGGAATCCTCGTCGCCTTGGTGCCGGCGGTTGCCGCGCCCAATCCCGGCGGAGCGACGCGGCCGACCGCCCACGCAGGAGTCGAGGGGGCCGAGACGGGTGATGCCGTCGCGCGGGAGCGGCGCCGGCCGGTCGATGCCGATCTTTCGGGAATGGCGACGTGATCAAATTCGACCGGGTTTCGTTCACGTATACCGGGGCCACGCAGCCGACGCTGCACGGGGTCAGCATCGACATTCCCGAAGGCGAGCTCTGCGTGGTGGTCGGGGAGACCGGGACGGGGAAGTCCACCTTCCTGCGAGCGATCAACGGCCTGGTCCCGCACTTCAGTGGCGGGACCCTGGCCGGCACCGTGACGGTCGACGGGCGGACCACCAATGCCAATCGACCACGCGATCTGGCCGATGTGGTCGGGTTCGTGGGGCAGAACCCGCTGGCCTCCTTCGTGACGGAGACGGTGGAGGACGAGCTCGCCTACACGATGGAGAACCTGGGAGTGCCCTCCGACGCCATGCGTCGACACGTCGAAGATGCGATCGACCTCCTCGGCCTACAGGACCTCCGCGATCGGTCCCTGCGCGCGCTGTCAGGGGGTCAGCAACAGCGGGTGGCGATCGGGGCGGTCCTGACCGCGTCGCCACGCCTCCTCGTCCTCGACGAGCCCACCTCGGCGCTCGATCCGGCCGCGGCCGAAGAGGTCCTCAGCGCGCTGGCTCGCTTGGTGCACGATCTCGGTCTGACGGTCGTGATGGCGGAGCACCGGCTGGAGCGGGTCGTCCCGTTCGCGGACCGCATCATCCTCGTTCCCGGGCGTGGGGAGCCACTCGTCGTCGGTCCACCCGAGGTCGTCATGCAGTCCTCCCCGGTTGCCCCGCCCCTTGTCGAGCTGGGCCGGCTGGTGGGCTGGGACCCGTTACCCCTGTCGGTCCGGGACGCGCGGCGTCAATCGGGACCTCTGCGCGAGAGGCTGGCTCTCCAGGTGCCGCCGGCGCTGGTACGGCACGAGCCTCGGGCGGTCCGACCCGTTGCAGCCTCGGTCCAGAAATTGAGCGTCTCCTACGGGCCCGTCGTGGCGCTGGACGGGGTCGACCTCACGATCGCGCCCGGCGAGGTCCTCGCGCTGATGGGGAGGAACGGTTCGGGGAAGTCCACGTTGCTCAACGCGTTGTCGGGCATGCGCCGGCCGACGCGTGGGACCGTTCAGGTGGATGGCCGGGACCCCCGGTCCTTCGACGCCGGCGATCTCGTCCGCCATGTCGGCCTGGTGCCCCAGGACCCCGGGTTGCTGCTCTACGGCGAGAGCGTGTCGGCGGAGTGCCGCACAGCCGACAAGGCATCAGCGCTTGCGTCCGGGACGACTGCGCGCGCGCTGGACCGGGTGCTTCCCGGTCTGCCGATCGACCGCCACCCGCGCGACCTCTCGGAGGGCCAGCGCCTGGCCCTGGCTCTCGCTGTCGTCGTGGCTCCGTCGCCGCGACTCCTCCTGCTCGACGAGCCGACCAGGGGCCTGGACTACCCGAGCAAGGACCGACTCATCCGGGTCCTGCGCGAGCTGGCCGCCGGAGACCACGCCGTCGTGTTGGCCACACACGACGTCGAGCTGGCCGCCCGGGTGGCGGACCGCACCGTGGTCCTGGCGGACGGTCAGGTGATCACCGACGGCCCGGCCCGCCAGGTTGTCTGTCATTCGCCGATCTTCGCCCCCCAGGTGGCCAAGGTCCTCGCCCCCGAGGAGTGGCTCACGGTGGACGAGGTCCGCCGGGCGCTCGGGGAAGCGGTGCCGGCATGACGGTCTCCGTTCCGTCGCCGTCGTCCTCGGGGCATCGTTCGACTCCGGCGGTCCGGTTTGGCTCCCGATCGACGTTCTTGCTGCTCCTCACCACGCTCTTCGGCATGGCGGCCTTCGGGTGGCCGCTTCTCATCCACCAGGCCGCGGGCCAGAACACCGCCCACAGCGGCGACGCACCATGGATCTTCGTCGGCCTCCTGCCGCTCCTCCTGGCCATCGTGATGGCCGAGCTGTCGGAAGGTTCGATCGACGCCAAGGCCGTGGCGCTGCTCGGCATCCTGGCCGCGTGCTTCGCCGCCTTGCGTGTGGCCAGTCCCGGCATCAACGGGTTCGAGCCCGAGTGGTTCCTTCTCATCCTGGCGGCCCGCGTCTTCGGGCGGGGATTCGGGTTCGTCCTCGGTGCCGTGGCGTTCTTCGCGTCAGCGTTGATCACCGGTGGCGTGGGCCCGTGGTTGCCGTTCCAGATGCTGGCGGCGGGTTGGGTGGGCTTCGGTGCCGCGTGCCTGCCCCCCATGCGGGGGCTACCCGAGAGGCTGCTCCTGGCGGCCTACGGCGTGGTGTCGGCGCTGCTCTACGGACTGATCATCGACTTCTGGTTCTGGCCCTTCGTGGGCGCGACGACGACCTACTCGTTCCTGCCCGGACTCGGGACTCTCGCCAATCTGCGCCGGTTCATCTTCTTCGAATTGACCACGGCCATGGGTTTCAACCTGACCCGCGCCGTCACGTGCGCCATCTTGATCCTCGTGCTCGGTCGGCCTGTCCTGGCTGCGTTGCGCCGCGCCTCGCGCCGAGCCGTCTTCGAGCCCCAGATCGTCTTCGACGAGGCGCCGTCTGCGAGTCCGGAACGGCTCGAGTGAAGATCGTCTCGCTCCTGCCCTCCGCCACCGAGATCGTCTACGCGCTCGGCCTCGGCGACGACCTACGCGGCGTCAGCTTCGAATGCGATTTCCCGGAACCGGCGCGGTCGGTGGCGATCGTGTCGGGGACGGCTCTGCCCACCGACGGCTCGCTCAGCGCCCAGGAGATCGATGCGGCGGTCAGCAGCCGGGTGGCCGCGGGTCAATCGATCTACACCTTGGACGACGCGCTGATCCGGGACATCGATCCGGATCTGATCCTCGCCCAGGACCTGTGTCGCGTCTGTGCCGTGCCGTCGGGCGCCGTGGAGGAGGCTCTCGGCATCATCGGGTGTCACGCGCAGGTGGTCTCCCTCGACCCCGGCCGACTCGACGACGTCATCGCCTGTATCGGCTCGGTCGGCACCGCGACGGGTACCGGCGGCCGCGCCGAGGAGTTGATGACGGGCCTGCGCGGTCGCGTGGATGCGGTGCGGCAACGGGTCCGGGGACGACCTCGCCCGCGCGTCCTCGTGCTCGAGTGGTCGGACCCACCCTTCAGTGCCGGGCACTGGGTCCCCGACCAGGTGGAGGCCGCAGGTGGGGAGCCCGTCCTCGCCGAGGCGGGGACCCGCTCGCGACGGCTGACCTGGGACGAAATCAGCGCGACCGAAGTCGACGTGACCGTCTTCATGCCCTGCGGGTTCGACCTGGCCGGGGCCGTAGCGCAGGCCCCGGCCCTCCTGCGGCGCCCCGAGGCGGAAGGCGTCGGTCGCATCATCGCCGTCGACGCCAACGCCTACTTCTCTCGTCCCGGCCCACGAGTGGTCGACGGGGTGGAGCTGCTCGAGCGGGTGTTGCACGACGCGAGCGGATCGGACATCGCCGGCGCGCACGTCCTGCGTCCCTGAGCGGCGCTCAGCGACCGGGCGCCTGCTCCCGACGTACCTGCGCCAGTATCCCCACGAGGTTTTCGAGCACATCGGCGGGGAGCTCGCAGAGGCCGGCCGGCGGCCGGGCCAGGATCTCGTCTGCCTTGTGGGCCAGTGCAGCCCCCTCCGCCGTGGTCGCCACGAGCTTCACCCGCCGGTCGGTGGGATGGGCCTGGCGCTCCACCAACCCCGCCTGCTCGAGGTCGTCGACCACCGGGGTCAGGTTGGGCGGATCGACGACGAGCAGCGCGGCGAGCTCACGCATCGACATGGGTCGCCTGGCAATCCGCCGCAGCGCCCTGATCTTTCCGAAACTGAGGCCCAGTTGCTCACTGACCTCGCGCCGGCGCTCGTTGTCGAGCACCAGGTCGGCCATCGCCTGCCAAGCTTCCCTGGCGGCACGTTCACGGCGGGCACTGACCTTCGTCATGCGGCCATCTCCTCGAGATACTCAGGGTTGATCGCCTCGGCCGTGCGCTGCGCGGTGACGCGGGCCCACGGGGTGGTTGCCACGAGGCCGAGGATCAACACGACAGCGCCACAGCCGGCCAGGACCCACCAGCCGGCACGGCTCGCCAGCGCGAAGTCGAGATGGTTGCTCTTCTGCAGGGAAGCCGAGACCAGCGATCCCACCACGGCGACGCCGAGGGTCGAACCGACCTGACGCGACGTGCTGGCAATGGCTGCTGCCACGCCGGCCTGGGCCCGGGGCATACCCGACACGGCGGCATTGGTGATGGGCGCGTTCACGAAGCCGAAACCGATGCCGAAGATCACGTAGGCGGTGAAGAGCCACGTGAACGGTGTCGTCGCGCTCAAACCGACGAGCATCAGACACGAGCCGGTGAGGAAGACTCCCGCGACGAGAAGCGGAATCCTGGCGCCGCGACTGCCGACGATCCTTCCCGAAATCGGTGGGAAGACCATGGTCATGGCCGCCATCGGCAGAGTGTCGATGCCGGATTGCAGGGCCGAGAGCCCGCGCACGTCTTGCAGGTAGAGCGTATTGAGGAAGAGAAAGCCACCGAGGGCGGCGAAGGCCGCCACGGCGATGACGGCGGCCGACGAGAAGGGCACGGAGCGGAAGAACCGAAGGTGGATCAACGGCTCCTTGGCTCGGTGCTCCCAGAGGAGGAACGCGACAAGGGATGCGGTGGCGATGGCGAACGCCGCCATGATGAGCGTGGACGCCCACCCCTTCTCCGGGCCCTCGATGATGCCGTAGGTGAGCGAGGACAGGAACAGGATCACGAGCACCTGGCCCGGGACGTCGACCCTTCTCGCCACGGCGGCCTTGGACTCGGGGATGTAGCGCAGCGCGAGGACCACTGCGGCCAGCGCGATCGGAAGATTGATCCAGAAGATCGAACGCCAGCCCACCGAGGTCACGAGCAGTCCGCCGACCACCGGGCCCAGCGCCATGGACACGCCCACCACCGCGGCCCAGATCCCCACGGCCTGGGCGCGTTCGCGAGGAATGGTGAAGGTGTTCGTGATGATCGACATGGCCACCGGATTGAGCATCGAGCCGCCGATCGCCTGAATCATGCGAAAGACGATCAGCGCGCCGAGGCTGGGGGCCAGGCTGCAGAGCAACGAACCGGCGGCGAAGACGCAGAGTCCGATCACGAACGTTCGCCGCCGCCCGAAGCGGTCGGCGGTCGAGCCCGAGATCATCAGCAAACTGGCGAGCACCAGCGTGTACGCATCCACCGTCCACTGGAGCCCGGAGAGCGACGCGTGGAAATCCCTGCCGATGGACGGCAGGGCCACGTTGACGATGGTGACGTCGATCCCGACGATGAGGAGGCTCATGGAGCAGATGAGCAAGACGCCCACTCGCCGCCGCCGGCTCAGCTCACCGGGAGCGGCCGCACCTACGACCGGTGTTTCTATAACCATAATAGTTATTATAGCATCATGATTGTGGAGGGCGCCGGCGTTGTGAGCGGGTGCACGCGGCCCCGCCTTGCAGTCGGGCAGCCCCTGGTGCAATATAAGGTTAGGCTTACCTAATATTCCAGGAGGTTCACTGCGTGGCTGGTGTGGAGTCGGTCGAGGCAGGTCGGCGGTGACGGTGCGGCGTGCCCTCCGTGGCGGCGTCGCGGTGACGGGGCTGGCACTGACGGTCCCCCTGCTCGCGGCGTGTGGATCGGGCCCGTCGGGCGGCAGCGCAAGTCGGGCGCAGGCGCCCACAGGGGTGTGCCAGAAGCTCTCGGGCGTGTTGTCGGACGGGCCGGATCCCGACGTGGACCCGGTCGGGTACGCCCTGAGCCAGATCGCGCCGCTGGGCCAGATCCACACGTCCGACCACGAGCTGGCGCAGCGGTTGTCGGACCTCATTTCGGCCGACCAGACGCTGGTGGGCTCGAACGGCAGCGACCATGCAGCCGCCGAGTCCATCGCGAAGGATGACGCGGCTCTCGACACGATCTGCCCGGGAGCGGCCTCGTGAGGCGGCGCATCGTTCTGACCGCCTGTCTCAGTGCGGTGCTGGGCGCGACGCTGCTCAGCGTGTGCAGCAATGGAGGGGGATCCTCTTCGGCCGACTCCATCACGCTCTACAGCGGACAGCATGTCCAGACGACCCAGGCCCTGGTGGCCGCGTTCGAGAAGAAGACCGGCATCAGCGTGAACGCCCGGTACGACGACGAGGATGTGCTGGCGGATCAGATCGTCACCGAGGGGTCCCGCTCGCCCGCTGACGTCTTCTTTACCGAGAACTCGCCTCCGCTCGAGTATCTGGCCTCCAAGAACCTCCTGGCATCGATCGATCCCACGACGCTGGCTCAGACGCCAGCCAAATACAACTCGAGCACGGGGAAGTGGGTCGGCATCTCGGCCCGGGTGAGTGTGATGGTCTACAACACCTCCCTCCTCAAGCCGAGCCAGCTCCCGACATCCGTCATGGAGCTGGCGGACCCCCAATGGAAGGGAAAGCTGGCTCTCGCCGGTGGCGAGACCGACTTTCAACCCATCGTGACGTCCGTCGCCAGCACCTATGGCGACGCGGCCGCGCTCAAGTGGCTCGAAGCGCTCAAGGCGAACGCCGGCAGCCACAACTACCCGGACAACGAGACCGTCACCGACGAGGTCAATCGCGGCCAGGTCGCCATCGGCATCATCAACCAGTACTACTGGTACCGGGAGCGCGCCGAGATCGGCGCGTCGAACATGCACTCGGCTATTGCGGCTTTTGCGCCCCATGACGTCGGGTACGTCCTGGACGTCTCCGGAGCGGGGATCCTGAAATCCTCGACGCATCAGGCGGAAGCCCAGAGGTTCGTGGCGTTCCTCAACTCGGCCGAGGGGCAGGAGATCATCGCTCGCAGCAATAGCTTCGAGTACCCGATCGCCTCGGGGGTGACGACGGCCCAGCCCGAGACCCCGTTCGATCAGCTCCAGCCCAACCCCATCACGATCACGGAGCTGGGAACGGGTGCCGAGGCGATCAAGCTGCTGCAGGAGGCCCAACTTCTCTGACGGCCGGTCGGGATCATGGTCTTTGCCAGGGAGTCCCCCGCCGAAGGCGCCGTCAGACTCCCCTCAGCTCCGACCTGATCGTCGGCCAGGTGTCAGGCGTTTGACACCTGGCGACTCGCGGTCTCGACAGAGAGAACGTCGACACCGCGCCGGCGGGCGTCCGCGATCACCACCTCACTTGCGATGGTCGAAAGACGTGCACGTGCGGTGGTCGTCAGCTCGCCCACCAGGACGGCCACCTCGTCCTCGAACGCGGCGCCCGCGTCGTGCGCCAACCTGCGGCCGGCGCGGGTGATGCTGACGTGGACGCTTCGCCCGTCGAACGGGGAAGCAGTCCGCCGTACGAGCCCGCGCGCGTGGGCTCGGTCCACCAGCCCGGTCACGCTCGACTTGTCGAGCTGGAGAATGCCCGCCAACTCGTTGATCGTCGGTTGGCGGTCCCGGAGGATCCCGAGCAGCCGGCCTTGGGCCATTGACAGCCCGTGCGCTGCGGCGATTCTTCCCAGTGCCCCCTGGACGGCGAAGCTGAGCTGGGCGAGGGCGTCGACGAGGCCGAGGTCGGCCTCCTCTGAGGACGGGTTGGATCGTGGTGTCGTGGGCATGGATTCTCTCCCGACAATATAGTTGGTGTCACCAACTATATTGAATCGACGTCGCACGTCGTCTCGTACGACGGGGCGCGCAAAGGGGAGAGGAGCTCGTCGGATGAGCATGCACGCCGCTGTCGTTCGATCGTTCGATCACGCTCCCCGCTATGAAGTCCATGACGTGCCCGAGCCCGCCGACGAGGACGAATCGCTCGTTGACGTCCTCGCCGCGGGGCTCCACCCGCGGGTCCGCACTGGCGCGTCGGGCCGGCACTACAGCGGCAGCGGGACACTGCCGATGATCCCGGGCGTCGACGGAGTGGGCCGTCTCCCGGACGGGCGCCGGGTCTACTTCGTCGCACCCGACGATGTCCGGGGCTCCATGGCCGACCAGGCCGTGCTCGACGTCCGGCGGATGGTTGTGTTGCCGGATCGCGCCGACACGAACAAAGTCGCCGCAGCCATGAACCCGGCGATGTCCGCCTGGGTCGCGCTCCGACGACGCGTGCCCCTCCAGCCGGGCCAGTCGGTCCTGGTCCTCGGGGCCACGGGCAACGCGGGAGGGATGGCAGTGCAAGTGGCCAAGCTCCTGGGTGCGTCGCGCGTAGTCGGAGCGGGGCGCAATCCCGTAGGGCTTCGTGAGCTGCCCGGCCTCGGTGCCGACGCCGTCGTTGCGTTGAACGGGGATCCAGCCGATGTGGCGGGTCGATTGGCCTCGGCGGCTGCCGAGACGGACATCGTGATCGATTACCTCTGGGGGGAGCCGGCCGCTTCCGCGATGGTGGCGCTTCTCCGCGCCCGGGGCGACCGGAGCCGGGCCCTGGACTGGATACAGATCGGCGCCATGGCGGGCCCGACGCTGGAGCTGCCCTCCGTGGCACTCCGCTCGGCCAATCTGCGCATCCAGGGCAACGGCCAGGGTGCGGTCTCGACCCGGGCGTACCTGGACGAGCTCCCGTCGCTGATTGAGCAGATCGACGCGGGAGCGCTCAAGGTCGACGCGCGCCCGGTCCCGCTGTCTGAGGTCGAGGCAATCTGGAACGTGCCGGATGCTCCCGGCGAGCGTGTCGTACTGATCCCGTAGCGAGGGGCATCTGGTGCCGGCCCAGGGCCGGGGTCTATTGCGGCGGGTTCACCGGATGGAGCGGCGTCAGTGAGGCGAACCCGTCCACGAAGGCCTGGACGTCGTTCTTCGGACTCGCGGTGGCGCCCGAGCAGTCCACCGTGCCGACGGAGTAGCCGGTCAAGGTGGTCCCGAGTGCGACGTTGACGGGCCCGCGGATGTGCCCGGTCACGCAGGTCGGCACGTTGAGGTTGCCGTTCGCCTTCGCGGCCGTACCCTTCTTCGCGGCGACGAGGGCCCTACGGTGCGCCTGCACCCAGGCCACCAGGTACTTGGCCCCCTGGGAGAAGTCGGCCGAGACGCCGTTGTCGACGCCCTGGCTGACCGCCAAAGCTGGGATGCCCCGAGCGAATGCCGTCTCCGCCGCTCCGACCGTGCCCGAGAGGGAGGCGAGGGGGCCGATGTTCTCACCGAGGTTGATGCCGGACACGACCAGGTCGGGCCGCTGGGAGATGCCGTGGTCGTCGATGGCCCAGATGATCGTGTCGGCGGGATACCCGGCGACAGCCTTGGCCGGGTACCCGCCCGCCGTGGTTGCGTTGCTGACGGTCAGGGCCCCACCGGTGACCTTCGCTCCTGTCCCGCTCTGGTTGGTCAGTGGAGCAACGACCGTGACCTTGGTGTGCGGCAGGGCGGTCAGCGCCTGCACCGTTGCGTTGATGCCCGGTGCCGATACCCCGTCGTCGTTCGTCACCAGGACGGTCAGCGTGCTGGACGGCTTGGAAGCAGCGCCGGCGCGTCCGGCTGTGAACCCGTATGTCGACAGCCCGGCAATGGAGCTCATGGCGACTGCTGCACTGACGAGCGTGCGGGAGCGTCGTGGCATCCCTGGTCCTTCCTCTGGGGCCCGGTGGCTCGTTGCCGTCCGGTCGGGAGCGCGGAATGTAACACGACCGTCACGCAAATCGTCGGCGTGAGGCCGGAGACCGGCGACACGTTGCGACCCGGGTGTGTCCTGGGACACCGACCCTTGCCCGTGGCCCGACCTCGCCGTTGCACTGAGAGTGCGCGTGGCGAGCCTGAGTTTGGGCTGCGTACGAGCCCTTTTTGAGGCGTCGTCACACGAGCGACTTTCGCTCCGCTGTGCTAAGGAGTGTGCATGTACGGAACACGGAAATGCACGCGTCTCTTGAGCGCGGCCGCGCTGGGTGCGGGCGCGTTGGCCGTGAGTGGAGTCGCGGCCTCGACACTCCTCGCGGAGCCGGCGGGCGCCGTCACCTGTGCCACGGCGGGGTCGACCGGGCTGACCGCTGCCGTGGTGGCGGCCTCGAACAATCAGGTCATCGCGTCGCAGACGGTTGACGCCACCGGCTGCGACATCGGCATCTACGTTCCGCCGAACATCACCGGCGTGACCATCGGTGGTGCCACGACCGCGGACGCCGTCACGGTCAGCGGCGCCAATGACACCGGCATCTTCGTCGAGCAGACATCGGGTGTCACGATTCAGAACGACACCGTCCAGAACAACGGAGTCAACCCCAGTCCCGGCGTCGGATCGTTCGGCGGGATCGTGCTGGCCGGCGTGGCCAACGGAACGGTCAGCGACAACACCGTGACCAACAACGGCGGGGGCGGTGTCTTCGTCAACGACAACGGCCCGGTCGACCCGGGCGCGCCGAATGCCGGGCCGAACGCCCCGGTGCCGTCCACCGACGACACCGTCAGCGGGAACTCGATCTCTGGGAACTACGGATCCTGCGGCATCGTCTATGCCACCCACAACTCGGGCGGCAGCATCTCGGGTGGCGTCATCGAGAACAACACCATCACGGGCCACATCGGCGTCTTCAGGTCGACCGGCCCGGACCTCGGTGGGATCGTGGTGGCTGCCGCATCGGCAGGGGCCACGGTCACCAACACCCAGGTGACGGGCAACAACATCAGCAATTCGTTCGAGGGTGGGATCATCGTCCACGCTCACGCGCCAAATGACGTGGTCACCGGCACCTCCATCACGGGGAACACGGTCGGGCCGGCCAACAACTGGGGATCCACCAACGGTCCGCCCACCACAGCGGGCATCATCCTCGGCGTGGATCAACTGCCTCCGGCGATCGCTCCCACCATCACGAACACGACGGTGGGCGGCAACACGATCTTCGGCCAGTTCTACGGGCTCTGGATCAGCGGCGTGACCGACGTCACCGTCAACCCGGCCAACACCATCACGGTGACGCCGGGTGGCGCGCCCACCTTCAACACGCCGGCGCCGGGCAGCGGGTACTGGCAGGTGGCAGCCGACGGCGGCGTCTTCAGCTATGGCGCCGCCAGCTACTTCGGCTCCACCGGTGGCATCAAGCTGAACAAGCCCGTGGTCGGGATGGCCCCCACTCAAGATCAGGGCGGGTACTGGCTGGTCGCGTCCGACGGCGGCGTCTTCAGCTTCGGGGATGCGACCTTCCACGGCTCGACCGGGAACTTGAAGCTGAATCAACCGGTCGTGGCCATGGCCCCCACTCCGTACGTGCCGGGTGCCGGTGGCGCGCCGGCCAGCCCCGCCGGACTGGGCTACTGGCTGGTGGCGTCCGACGGCGGGATCTTCAACTTCGGGGATGCCGGGTTCTACGGCTCCACCGGGAACCTGACGCTCAACAAGCCGATCGTCGGCATGGCGCCCACCCCGGACGGGAAGGGCTACTGGCTGGTGGCGTCCGACGGCGGGGTCTTCAACTACGGGGACGCCGGGTTCTTCGGCTCCGCCAGCACCCTCAAGCCGAGTCAGCCCATCGTGGGCATGGCCGCCACGCCCGATGGCAAGGGCTACTGGCTCGTGTCTGCCAATGGGACCGTCTACAACTTCGGGACGGCCGGCCAGTTCGGCGACGCCTCCACCCTCAAGCTGAACAAGGCGGTGGTGGGAATCAGCGCCACGCCCGATGGCAAGGGCTACTGGCTGAGCGGAGCCGATGGCGGTGTCTACAACTACGGAGACGCCACGTTCTTCGGCTCGGCCGGCAACCTGAAGCTGAATCAGCCGGTCGTCGGCATGGCCTCCGTCGGCACGACCTTCTCGGGGTAGTGGCGCCCTGAGGCTCGGCGCCTTCGCCGTCAGCCCGCAGCGAAATCGCAGCGCACGGGCGACAGCGCGTTCCGGTCGGGGAAGCTGACCGCACCGGTCAACGTCACTGTCTCGCTGAGGCTCCCGACCGTGAAGGTGAAGGCGCCCGGTTCGACGCGGTAACGCAGGTCCGCTCCGCAGAATCCCAACCGGGCCGCCGGCACGCGGAACGTGAGGCGAGTCGACGCCCCCGGCGTGCATTCCACACGCTGAAAAGCCAGCAGCCTGGACGCGGGCAAGCCGGCGCTCGCGACGTCATCACAGAAAAAGACCTGGACGACATCGGTGCCCGGGCGGTCGCCGGTATTGGTCGCCGTGATGGCGACGACCACGTCATCGGTGGTCGACATCGCCTCAATGCGCAGATCGCTCCGTTCCCACGTCGTATAGGACAGCCCGTGCCCGAACGGGAAGAGGGGAGAGGCCGGAGCATCGACGTAATCGCCCATGATCATGCTCCTCGCACCACCGTGGTGCGCGCCGGAATGGACGCCGACCTGGCCGACGGTGCGCAGGAGGGTGACCGGGAGCCGGCCGCTTGCGTCCACGTCGCCGCAGAGGACGTCCGCCAAGGCGTTGCCGCCTTCCTCGCCGGGCAGCCAGGCGAGGACGAGTGCGTTGGCGTGCGGGTGGATGTCGTCGAGCGAGTGGGCCCGGCCGCCGATCACCACGACCGCCACGGGCACGCCGGACGCCGAGGTCTCGGCAATCAGCTGGCGTTGTTCGGGCGCGAGCCTGAGGTCCGTCACATCGCGGAACTCACCGGAGGTGTCGGCGGCGGTCAGGCCGCTGCGGCCGCCGACGAAGACGAGCGCCACGTCGGCCTGCTCCAGCTCCTCGACGATCTCGACCCGTTGTCGCAGCGCCCCCAGGGGCGTCGGCGTGGGATTCTGCGGCGGGAGTTCGGCGAACTCGCTTCCTACCGGCGAGAGCGCTGCCTCTGCGTGTTGGAGCTCGAGGTGGGCGGGGAAGTGATAGTCGCCCAACAACAGCCGCGGGTCGTCCGCGCTGGGCCCGAGCACGGCGACGCGGGCCCCCGCCCGCAGGGGGAGCACCCCGTCGTTGGCGAGCAAGACGATCGACGCCGCGGCGGCCTGACGGGCCAAGGCGCGGTCCTCGGGCGTGTCGAAGACCGCGGCCGCAGCGGAAACGTCGACGTAGGGCTGTTCGAACAGGCCGAGCTCCTCCTTCTGTGCGAGCACCCGCCGGCAGGACGCGTCGACAGCGGCCATAGCGACGGCGCCGCTGGTCACCAACGCCGGCAGGTGCCGGTAGCACCAATAGGAGGGGAGTTCGACGTCCAGCCCGGCGAGCAGAGCAAGGCGGGCCGCGTCGGCTTCGTCGCTGGCGCAGTGATGGAAGTCCTCCAGGCTCCCGACTCCGAAGTAGTCGGCCACGGTGACGCCCGAGAAGCCCAGCTCTCCCCGGAGGAGGTCGGTCAGCAGATCTGAAGATCCGTGCAGCGGCATGCCGTCGACCTCGTTGTACGACGGCATGACGGCGCCGACCCCGGCTTCGTTGATGGCGGCGCGGAAGGGCGCCGCGATGACGTCCCGCAGGTGACGGGGACCGATGGAGGACCACCCCCAGTTGAAGCCGCCCTCTGGTGCGCCGTAGGCGAGGAAGTGCTTGGCGGTCGCGACGACGCCCTGGGACTGCACTCCGCGGACGTAGCCGACGCCCATGCGGCTGGCGAGCTCCGGATCCTCGCCGTAGGTCTCCTCCAGCCGGCCCCACCGGGCATCGCGGGCGATGTCCAGGACGGGGGCCAACGTCAGGCGGGCACCGACGGCGCGCAGCTGACGGCCGATCACGGTGGCGACGCGCTCGACGAGGGCGGGATCCCAGGTCGAGGCCAAATTGATACCCTGCGGGAACTGCGTCGCGCCGCGGGCGCAGAATCCCCCGGTGGACTCCTCGTGGATGACGGCGGGGATCCCCAGCCGCGTCTCCTCGACCAGATAGCGCTGAACCTGGTTCCCCAGTTCCGCCACACGCGCCGGGGCGGCGCCCGCCTCAATGGCGACACGACCCACCTGCCCGATCCCGTCCGCGGCCGCGAGCGCCAGGCGGTCGAGTGCCAATTCGCCGTCGACGAGCATGCCCGAGAACCACATGCACCCGAGCTGCGCGCACTTCTCCTGGAGCGTCATGCGCGTCATGAGTTCGTCGATGTCTGTCACGGGGCTCCCCCTCCGCCTTCGGCGTGCATCCCAAGAGATGGCTCCGTCGCCACGAGCACGCCGCGTGAGCGGGAAGCGCAGTGTCGACCTCGATAGGCTAACGCCCGTTGGATATGGCACCAACCTGGTGGCTTTGACGTCCGGCGCCGATTTCTATGGCACACGACCTCAACCTCGCCGCCTTGGCCGTCATCTCGGGGTGCGTCGTCGTATGGGGCCTCGTCTCCTCGCGCCTCGAGCGCTGGAACGTCTCGGCACCGATCGCCTTCGTCGTCCTCGGCCTCGTGGCGACCCATGGTCCCATCGCCGTCATCCACCTGAACCTGCACTCGTCGACCATCCGCTCCCTGGCCGAGGTCACGCTGGCTCTCGTTCTCTTCGTGGACGCATCCCGGGTCAACGTCCACCGGCTCCGGGCCGACCTGGCGCAACCGGTCCGTCTCCTCGGCATCGGGTTGCCTCTCACCATCGGAGCTGGCGCAGCGCTCGCCGCCGGGCTCTTCTCGGGCGCCGGGCTCTGGGTGGCCGCGACCATCGGCGCCATCGTGGCTCCGACGGATGCCGCGCTGGGGGCGTCCATCATGGAGGACGAGCGCGTTCCCGCCCGCGTGCGGCGGGTGCTGAACGTGGAGAGCGGCCTCAACGACGGCATCGCGACCCCTTTCGTCAACCTGTTCCTCGCCGGCGCGGCGACGGCGGAAGCGATTCACGGCGCCTCCTCGGTGGCCATGGCGGCGCTCGACCTCCTCGGTGGAGCCGGCATCGGCATCGGTGTCGGGCTTCTCGGTGCGCTCCTCCTGGCACAGGCTCGTAAGCACCACTGGAGCGAGCCCAGTTTCCGGCCGCTGGCCGTGCTGGCGCTGGCGCTCTTCGCCTACTCCGCCGCCGTCCTCGCGGGCACCAACGGGTTCGTGGCGGCATTCGTGGCGGGCATGGCGTTCGGCACCGCGCTCGAACACGTCGAGGACGACGAGCCGCTCGAGTTCTCGCATGAGGCCGGCACGCTCATGTCGCTCCTGGTCTGGTTCGCGTTCGGTGCCGTCATGCTGGTCCCTGGCCTCGACGGTGCCACCTGGCGCGATGTCGTGTTCGCTCTCCTGGCCCTCACCGTCGTGCGCATGGTGCCGGTGGCCGTCTCTCTGGCCGGCGCGGGCCTCGACCGCTCGACCATCGCGTTCATCGGGTGGTTCGGCCCGCGCGGCCTGGCGAGTGTCGTCTTCGGCCTGGTCGCAGTGGACACCCTTGCGCCGGCCGAGGCCAAGGTCGTCCTGGCGGCCGTGACGGTGACGGTCGCATTGAGCGTGTTGCTGCACGGTGTGACCGCGTCGCCGCTGGCGGCCCGCTACGGCAAGGCTGTGGCGCGCCTGCACCGCGAGCGCCCCGAGCACGGGCACGCCCACCCCATGAGGACCCGCTCACTCCAGCGCGTGCGCAGGCCGACCACTCACGAGGGCGCCTGAGCGGTCCCAGGCGATCAGAAGCCGTACGCCCTGTTGTGGCGGTCGAGGACGTACTCGCGCCGGACGAGACGTCGCCGTCCCTCTCGCGACGGCCATGCAGGCGTTCTCTTCATTGGCGTCTTCATCACGCTGACGGGGTGTCCGTGCGGCTGCCCGCACGGTGATCTCCGGGCATCGCACCGTTCTCGATCGCGGGGTTCGATTACCTCAGCATCCGCTCAACCACACTCACTGGGTCGTCAGGACGACGGTGGAATACTCCGGCACGTTGGAGCCGGCCACGGGCGCCTCGGAGGTGACCCTGGTAATTCTCGGCTCCGACGAACTGTGCCGTGAGGCCGACTTGAGCCAACGATGCAGCCGCTTGTGCAGGTGTGAGTCCGAGGACATTGGGCACGGTCACGGTGCTCGGCGAGTGGGTCGGCTGTGAGGTCGAAGTGGTGGCACCACCACCCGGAGGCACGATCGTCGTCGGAACGCTGATGGGTGAGAGCGATGTGGTCGAAGTCGCCGTCGTGGGCGGTGCGGCGGCGGTGGTCGTGGTGGTCGTTGGCGAGACCGCAGGTGTGTCGGGGCTTACACATCCGGGTGTTGGTCCTGTCGGACCCGTCTGACCTGGCATGAGCACGGTGCCGGCACAGCCGAAATTGCTGAACTCCGCCTGCACGGTCACTGAACCGCCGTCGCGGAAGTGATACGTGCTGATCGATTGGACGATGAAGCCCTGCGCGTCGATAGCCACCTGGTCCTGTGTGCCCGACATGCCCGCCTTGTCGAGCGTGGTCAGCGCCGCCTGGATCGCGTTGACTTGCTCGGGGCTCGCTGTCGGGTCGGAGGCCAGCTCGGATGGCGCAACCGAAACCTTGTACTCGGTCACCGCCTGGCCATCGACGGTCCCCGTACCTGCTGGGGTGACTCCCACGGTCGCCTGCTCGTCGAGCTCTAGGTAACCGGTCGGGCTGGCGATTCCCAACATGGCAACCGCGCCCTCCCGAGTGCCGAGAGTGCCTTCGACCAGGCCGGCGTAACCCGGAAGAGATTGCCCCCCCGACGCGTTCTCGCCCGGGCCGGGCGCCAACCCGCCGCTGTCTCCCGAGAGGATCTCCCAGACCTGGGAAGAGTCGATGCGCAGGACGACGTGGCCGAAATTGCTGACGTTGGCCTCGGCCACCATGGCCTTCGGGTTGACGTTGATGATTCCGGTACCCGTGACGGTCACGGAGTTCCCGGGGGTCGTGCTGCAGACGGGGACTGGGGCGGAAGAGGTCGCACAGGGAATCGTCGTCGAGGTCGGGGGTGAGGCCGAGCCGGCGTCTTCGCCATAGGTGTAGGAGACGTCCCAATTGTCCGCCGACGTGGTTGCGCTCAGTGCCGAGAGCACCAGTTCCTTTGCTGCCGGATCGGGCGTACCCGCAGTACCCTCCGACCCCGACCCGTGCGAGTCGGTGCCGCCCGTGACGACGAGTCCGATCGGCACCGCGAGAGCGATCAGGACGATCAGCGCCGCCGCGACGAGGACGAGCGTGCGGGTGCTCCGACCAGCGGGTGGAGTCGGCTCGTCGATGTACAGGCCATCCTCTTTGTGGGGACCGTCGCCCCCCGCAGCCATTCCGGCCACCGGGGTCCCGAAGGACGCGGCCGGGGGCGACGTAGGTCCGTCGGCATCTTCGGCCATC
Organism: uncultured Acidimicrobiaceae bacterium; assembly: GCA_963804055.1. Taxonomy (GTDB): domain Bacteria; phylum Actinomycetota; class Acidimicrobiia; order Acidimicrobiales; family RAAP-2; genus Bog-473. The sequence continues at coordinate 494,596 of CAWDOU010000005.1, forward strand.
CATCGGAGCGCACGGCGCAACCGGTCCTCCAGGCGCCGGTCGTTCAACTCGTCGTGGTCAGGCATCTGCCTGCCTCCCTTCTCGTCCGTCACTGCGATCCCCGAGCTCCTTCCGCAATGCCGCCAGTCCGCGGTGGAGCGCGGACTTCACCGTGCCAGGCCGGCATCCCAGCAAGCGGGCGATGTCGGCCTCCGGGAGGTCCTCGTAGTAGCGGAGCATGAGGGCTGCTCGCTGACGGAACGGCAGCTTCCTCAGGACGCCCCACGTCTCGTCGACGTCGCCGATGCCGGAGAGCACCGGCGCTTCGGGTACCAGTCGCCGTTCGAGCAGTGTGCGACGTTGCTGGGACCGGGAGAGGTTGATCACGATGACGCGGAGGTAGGCGGCGGGCTCATCCTTCTTTCCAGTTGATCGGGCAAACTTGATGAACGCCTCCTGGACGATCTCTTCGGCCAGAGCGGGTGACCCCGTCAGAAGGCGTGCCAGTCGCACCATCGACCGCTGGTGGCTGCGGTAGAGAGCCTCCATTTCGGCGGCTGGCTGAGTGCCCATGACCCCGGATCCGGCCTGGGCGGCCGTGGAACCAAGACCAGACGTGTCGGCACTGCTCCACGAAGGTTTCGTGCTTTGTCGGCTTTCGTCAGACGCCGGATCATTCTGCGTCAAGGACATCCCCTTCTCCGTCATCTGCACTTCTCTCTATGACGCACGAGTCTGTCGTGGGGTTCCATCGTGTCCTCTCCGCCGCGCATCCGCTTCTGTGCATCGACGTGGGACCGGGGTGCCCGACCACTTTCCGCCTCGACGTCCCGCAGCGCCCGCGTGGCCATGAGCCCGTTCCTCGCCGACTCACCCCCCCGACCGGGTCGTGTTCGATTCCGGCGGCGGTCCGCGGCGGCAGCTGAGCAGCGCCACGTCGAGCCGTTTGATCGGACGGTCTCCGTGCGAGGTGGACCGGACAAACAATCGTTGGGGCGGGCCGTCGTCGCGGCGGTCGGGCTCAGAGATGTTGGGGCCAATGCAAGGATGAACAAGACGTCGCCGGACCTGACGTGGCGTCAGAAGCTGAGCGCATTCATCGAATGGGAGGCCGACCGCAGGAAGTTTCTGGGTTCTCGCGCCGCTGCCCCGGCGTCCATTCGCGATCGGCGCCAAGGGAAAGTGCAGCCACTGACTGACACGAGTGTCAGGGTCTGGCTATATTCCCGCCATTGGGGATGCGAGCGCCGGTGCCGCGACAGGTGGCCCGGACCAGATCCGGGAGATGACGTATGACGTTCGTCGGGCAGGGGCCGAGTGGATCGAACCGAGCGGGGGTTGACCCGCGGCGGTCGGCACGACGGAGGGGACGGGTGGGCCTGCCCGTCCTCTTGACGGCGGCGGCGGGGGTCTTCGTGATGCCCCTCGCCGCGGTGCTGGTGACCAGTGGACCGGCTGGGGCGGCGTCCTCCGACGTCAACCCCAACGGCGTGCTCAAATACGGGTTCGACCTCAACAACGAGTTCGACAACGATTTCGCCCCGGCCACCGAGGAGAACGACTGCTCGTTCACGGTGACGTCGAACATCTATCAGTCGATGACCGTCCCGGGAAACTCCGCCGTGACGGGCGGCGTCGCCCAGAGCTGGACCATCTCGAACGGCGGCAGCACCATCACGTATCACCTGCGACCTGGTCTCGAATTCTCCAATGGTCAGCCGGTGACATCAGCCGACGTGGCTGCCAGCTTGAACCACACCAAGACGAGCCCACTGCGGTCCTCCCTCTTCGCCATCACCAGCATTGAGACCCCTGATCCGTCGACGGTGGTCGTCAACCTCAAAGCGCCCCAAGCCGGCGATCTCCTGTGGGCGTCCAGCTACATTGACGGCCAGATATACCCGGCGAGCGCGATCTCGACCCAGTCGACCCAGCCGGTCGGCTCGGGCCCCTTCGTCCTGAAGAGTTACCAGCAGGGCTCCAACATCGTGTTGGCAAAGAATCCGAAGTACTGGGATTCGAAGGCCTACCCGCTCGGCGGTGTGGACTTCACCCAGGTGACACAGGGGCCGGAGGCGGCGACCGCCTTGACGTCGGGCGCCGTCGACATGATTGAGGTCGAGCCGCAGAACTACCCGCAGCTGAAAGCGGACCCCAATATTGGTATCTCCACCACGAAGTCCTACGACGATATGGAGATCGAGCTGCGTCAGAACACGGGGCCGTTCGCCAACGAGAAGGTCAGGTCTGCGCTCGAGTACGCCGTTGACCGTGTCGCGCTGAACAAGGTTGTCTTCGACGGCCTCGGCGAGCCGGCCTACCAGAATGTGCCGTCATGGTCGCCGGGTTACTCCAAGGCGCTCGGATCCTCCGACGCCTACAACGCCGCCAAGGCCAAGTCTTTGCTCAAGGCAGCCGGCTACCCCAAGGGCGTGAACTTCACAATGATCATCCCGTCGGGTGATGCAACCTACGCGCGAGCGGCGGCCCTGCTCCAAGCGCAGTTGGCAAATGCGGGATTCACCGCGAACCTGCAGCAGATTCCCGGCGCCGACTTCTTGACCGACGTCTACATCAAGAAGCAGGGTGACGCCGTCCTCACCGAGCAACTCAGCAACGGTCCCGACCTGACCAACGGTTTCGAGGCCCTCTTCGAGTCGTCGGGATTCGTGGCCAATGCCCTCGGCTCCGTCAACGCGCAGCTGACACCCCAGATCGTGCAGGCCAACGGGTCGTTGAGCCCGAGTCTGCAGGGCCCGCTGATGCAGCAGATCGACAAGACGGTCATTCAGCAGGGCCTTCTGGTCCCACTGGTCTTCATGCCCTCGATCGTGGCCTACAACAAGAACCGGGTCGGCGGGAACGTGGTTGCTCCAATTGGCCAGTGCCGTTCGGACCTGGCCGGCATCTACATAAAGAAGTAGTCGCCGGGCATGGATGACAAGAGTCGTCGCGGGAGAGCCGACGTCGCGCCGCAGCACCGGATCTGACTGGGGTCGTTGACGGCAATGGCGTCCAGTGGTGGTTCCCTCCCGACGTTCGTCGCACGCCGACTGCTCATTGCCGTCCTGCTCCTGTTCCTCATCTCCCTCGGCGTCTATTCGCTCGTCCTGATCATTCCGGGCAACCCGGCCGTCGCCTTGGCCGGGGGGACGCACGCGACGCCAGCGGAGATTGCGAGAATCACGGCTCAGTTGCACCTGAACGAGGGATTCTTCGCCCAGTACTGGAGATGGCTCAAGGCGGCCCTCGGCGGGAATCTCGGTAACTCCCTCTTCAACCACGAGACGGTGGCCTCGGGGATCTCGGCGAGGTTCCCGGTCACCTTGAGCGTGGCGGCCGGAGGCATGGTCATCGCGATCCTCATCGGCCTGCCCGCCGGCATCATCTCAGGGCTGCACCAGGGAACCCTCCGTGACCGGGGGGTCACCGTCGGCTCGAGTCTCGCGGTCGCCATTCCTGACTTCTGGCTGGCCATGATCCTGATCATCGTGTTCGCTGTGAAATTGGAGTGGCTCCCGGCCCTCGGGTATACGCCGTTCACGCAATCGCCAGCTGAATGGTTTCAAGATCTGCTGCTTCCCTGGTTCGCGCTCGGTATCGGCGGATCAGCAGTCATTGCGCGCCAAGTGCGCGGTGCGTTGATCGACACACTGGATCAGGACTACATGCGTACCGCCGTCGCGAAGGGCCTGAGCCCACGCATGGTGGTGGGGAAACATGCGCTGAAGAATGCCCTGAGCCCAGCGGTCACCGTTATCGGCATCCAGTTCGGCTATCTGCTGGGCGGCACCCTCATCATTGAGCAGATTTTCTCGCTGCCAGGGCTGGGCACGTACATCATTCAGGCGATCAACGACAAGGACATTCCGGAAATCCAAGGAGTCGTGCTCGTCGTGGCGACGACGTTCGTCCTCATCAACCTCATCGTGGACATCGTCTACGCCTATCTCAATCCCAAAATCCGGCTCTCGTGAGATCACCGCAATGACCACGTGGAGCCCACCAGACGCCGGCGACCCTTTCGTCGGCCTCACCTCAATTCCCGAGACCGGGGACAGCCCTGATCAGTTGCCACAGAGGCGTCCGGGCTTCTGGGCCCGGTTCCTCCATCAGCACTGGGCCATCGCCGGGGTGATCTTCCTGATCATCGTCATCGCCGCCGCCATCTTTGCTCCCCTGGTGGCACCGCACCCGCCCAACGCACAGGACATCAACGCCATCAACGCCAGTCCCTCGTGGTCACATTGGCTCGGAACTGACGACCTCGGCCGTGACATCTTGAGCCGACTGATCTGGGGTGCCCGTATCTCGCTGCGGGCGGCGTTCGAAATCGTCGGATTGGCCGCTCTGGTGGCCATCCCACTAGGCCTGATCGCGGGTTTCTTCCGTGGTGCCGTCGACTCCGTGATCATGCGGACGATGGATGCGCTGTTTTCGTTCCCCCCGCTCATTCTGGCGTTGACCGTGGCCGCCCTGCTCGGTGCGGACGTCAACGACGCCGCCATAGCCATCGCCATCGTGTTCGTCCCCAGCTTCGTCCGGTTGCTCCGCGGCGAAGTCATCGCGGTCCGCGAGGAGGCGTACATCGAATCGGCCCGGAGTCTGGGAGCCACATCCAACCGGCTTCTGGCGCGGCACGTGCTCCCCAACGTCGCGTCACCGATCATCATTCAGCTTGCGCTGTCGCTGGGCTTCGCACTCCTGACCGAGGCCGGCCTGAGTTTCCTCGGTATCGGCGAGCAGCCACCCACCCCGAGTTGGGGAGGGATGCTTCAGGAGGGCTTCCAGTTCATCAACTCCGCCCCCTGGGCCGTCATCTTTCCGGGGATCGCCATCATGCTGACCGTTCTGGCGTTCAATCTGGTTGCCGACGGTCTGCGCGACTCGCTGGGTCGGGAGCGACCGGCGGGGAGCGGCCTCGTGGGCGGGGACCGTACCCGCGCTCGGCGTCGTCTGGCCCAGCTCAGTACGTCTGGGACGGCCGGGAGCGCTCGGGCTCAGGAGCCTGTGCCCGCACTCTTGAAGGTGGACGACCTCCGCATTGAGTTCTTGACGGGGCAGACGTGGCTTCCGGTCATGGAAGACGCCAGTTTCTCGGTCCAGCGCGGGAAGACGCTGGGACTCGTCGGCGAGAGTGGTTCGGGCAAGACGGTCACGGCGCTGGCCGTGATGGGCCTGCTGGCGCCCGCCGTTTCACGTGTGACCGGTTCAATCCAGTTCGAGCAGCACGAGCTCACGAGTATGAGCCCGTCCGGCATGCGCAGACTGCGTGGCAACGACGTCGCCATGATCTTCCAGGAGCCCATGACGAGTCTCAATCCCGCCTACACCGTGGGCAACCAGATCGCCGAGCAGGTGCGCACGCATCGCGGGGTCAGCCGGGCAGACGCGTGGAAGGTCGCGGTCGAGATGCTCGATCGCGTCGAGATCCCCCAGTCGGCCACCCGGGCCCGGGACTACCCGCATGCGTTCTCAGGCGGTATGCGGCAGCGGGTGATGATTGCCATGGCGCTTTCGTGCTCGCCCAAACTCCTGATCGCCGACGAGCCGACGACGGCGCTCGATGTCACCACGCAGGCGCAGATCGTCGAGTTGCTCCACGACTTGCAGCGTGCCGAGGACATGGCCATGATCTTCGTCACCCACGACCTCGGTGTCATCGCCGATGTCGCTGACGACGTGGTGGTCATGTACGCCGGTCAGATCGTGGAGCATCGGGAGGCCACCGGTCTCTTCGGGCGCCCGCACCATCCCTACACGGAGGCGTTGCTCCACTCGATCCCGCAGCTCACGCCGAGGGGTGAGCCCCTGCACGCGATCCCCGGCATGGTGCCCCGACCTGACCAGTTCCCGACCGGCTGCCGCTTTGCACCGCGCTGCTCCTACGCCCAGGAGGCCTGTGCGGTGGCTCCAGTGTCCCTTCGGTTGCCGGCCACCGAAGAAGCCGCCGGTGCCGTTGCAGGTGCAGGTTCTCCGGCCAGCTCCCTGGCCCGCTGTGTCCGCCAAGACGAGCTGACTCTTTCTGGTCCGCCGAGTGAGCTCGAAGATGGTCCGGCGCCGGACAGAGCGAGCGAGGCCGCATCCTTGGAGGAGGCGGCGCCTGTGCTGCAGGCGAGCAACCTCGTGAAGGAGTTTCCCCTCCGCAGTGGGGTCCTGCGCCGGGTCATCGGGTCGGTGCGCGCCGTGGACGACGTCAGTCTGACCATCCAACCGGGGACGACCCTGGGCTTGGTGGGCGAGAGCGGTTCGGGGAAATCCACTCTGGCGCGAGTGGTCCTCCGCCTCATCGATCCCACAGCCGGATCGATCGTCGTCAACGGAACGGACATCACGTCGCTTCGAGGCCCTACGCTTCGCCGTCACCGCGACTCGATGCAGTTGGTCTTCCAGGACCCGTACTCGTCGCTCGATCCGAAACAGAGCATCGCCGACATCGTCGGAGAACCTTTGGCCATCCATACCTCGATGAGCCGCGCCGAGCGAGACCAGCGGGTGATGGAACTCCTGGCCCAAGTCGGTCTGGGCTCTCAGGTCTTGTCACGCCAGCCACACGAGTTCTCCGGTGGGCAGCGACAACGAATCGCCATTGCGCGTGCCCTGGCCCTGGAGCCCCGGCTGCTGGTCTGTGACGAGCCGGTCAGCGCCCTCGACGTGTCCACCCAGTCCCAAGTGATCAATCTCCTCACCGAGCTGCAGGACGAACTGGGCGTCGCCTACCTTTTCATTGCGCACGACCTCTCCGTGGTCCGTCATATCAGTGACCGGATCGCCGTCATGTACCTGGGCCAGATCGTCGAAGAGGGTGATGCCGACGAGGTGTACGAGCGGCCGACGCACCCCTACACGGCCGCACTCCTCTCTTCCATCCCGATCCCGGACCCGGCGCGGCAGCGTGGACGCACACGAATTCTTCTGCGAGGAGAGGTCGAGGAGGCGACACTCGATGGCCAGGGCTGCCGGTTCCGATCACGCTGTCCCTTCGCCATGGAGATGTGCGGGCAGATTGAGCCGGAGCCGTATCGCACCCCGACGGGTACCACTGTTCGTTGTCATCTCCACACAGCTGGTCCTGAACTGGGGGGCGGCACGGTAAAGCTGCTTCACCGCACGTCCAACGTGACGAGCCCCTAAGCCGATTCGACGGCGTCAGATCCCTCCCCTGGAGGGCGGGGATCGGACTGGTGCGAGGATGGAGGTATGTCCACGGGACTGCTGGAGGAGCTCCGAGCGGCTGTTGGGCCGGCGCACGTGGTGATCGAACCTGACGTGATGGCCTCGTACGGGATCGACTGGACCGGGCGCTTTCGAGGTCACCCGGGTGCCGTTGTCCGTCCGGGTGACACCGCGGAGGTGGCAGCGGTCGTCGCCGTATGCAGGGAGGCCGGAGTCGCCCTCGTGCCCCAAGGGGGCAACACCGGGCTCGTCGGCGGAGGTGTTCCCCTCGCAGGCGAAGTCGTGCTCAGCTTGCGCCGCTTGGCCGGCGTCAGCGACATCGACCCGCTTGGCGGTCAGTTGTCCGTCGGTGCCGGGACGACGATCGCCGACGTTCAGGCGGCCGCAACATCTGCCGGTTGGGCCTACGGGGTTGACCTGGCCAGTCGTGACAGCGCGACGATCGGTGGCACCATGGCCACCAATGCGGGCGGGCTGCAAGTGCTCCGTCACGGCTCCACGAGGGCACAGCTGGTGGGTTTCGAAGCTGTGCTCGGGACCGGCGACGCCATCTCGCACATGGGCGGTCTGATCAAGGACAACACAGGGTACGACCTCGGGGGGTTGCTCTGTGGCAGCGAGGGAACGCTCGGCGTTGTGACGGCCGCCCGGCTGCGCCTGGTGCCCCAGACCCCCGAACGTGTGGTTTCGATCCTGGCCTTCGCCTCGTCTGCGACCGCGGTCGATGCGGCCTCACTGCTTCGCATCTCTCTTCCCGAGCTTCAGTCGCTCGAGTTCTTCCTGCAGCCAGGGCTCGAGCTGGTCTGCCGAGCGAGCGGGATGGCACCACCATTCCCCGGCGAGCACCGGGCCTACCTCCTGGCCGAGGCGGCGGCTCAGTACGACCCCACGGCCGGCATGGCGGCAGTGCTCGATTCGGTGGCATCCCTCGACGACGTTGCCGTGGCCACCGATCCCGTCCGGAGGGCACAGCTGTGGCGATATCGCGAAGGCCACACCGACGCGATCAACACGCTCGGTGCACCCCACAAGCTGGATGTGACGTTGCCGGCGCCCAGGTTGGCCGCCTTCATCGACGATGTCCCCGACATTGTCAGGGGTACGGCCCCTGGGGCTGCGACGTGGTTGTTCGGCCACGTCGGCGATGGCAACGTCCACGTCAATGTCACCGGGCTCCAACCGGACGATTCCACCGTGGACGACCGTGTCATGAACTACGTCGCCGAGCTCGGTGGCAGCATCAGCTCTGAGCACGGCATCGGAGCCGCCAAGCGCGCCTGGCTGCACCTCAACCGGAGCGAAGCCGAGGTCGCGGCATTCCGACGGCTGAAGACGGCGCTCGACCCCGCGGGCATCTTGAACCCCAATGTCCTCCTGCCGTCAGGGTCGTGAGATCGGCTCCATCTGGTGGAACGCTCTGGCGTCGTCCCGACGAGCAGAACAAAGCGTCCCACCGTCGCATCCGTCGCCCTGTGGGCGCATGCGCCCCTTGAGCTCATCGCACGCGCGAAGGCCGAGCGCTCGATCTCGACGGGTCAAGTCGATCACACGCGTACCCCCGATCAGGCTCTCAGTGGGTAGTCGGCAGGGTTCCCGCTTTGACAAGTGGAGCACAGATCGTCGTGCCGCCATGGAGTGCCACGAACTTGGCGTTCTTGATGCCCATTTCGAAGAAGCAGCTGTTGTTGGCAGGCTGTCCCTTGACGAAATGCAGGGCGGGTGACAATCCGCCGAGTGTCTCGCCCGTGGGAAGCCCGTAAAGTCCCTTGAGAATCTCGGCCGAGGTCAGCGGTGTAGCGGTCGAGGCGCCGGCAGCCTTGACGGCAGCCTGTAGGAGCACTCCGTCCGACCACGACTGCAGCACGATCTCGCCGAAGTTGGGACCAGTGGGCACCGACGGAGCGTACTTTTCCAGCGCCGCGTACATCGTCGACGTCGCGGCATTGTGAAGGAACCATAGGTTGTCCGACTGCGTGTCGATGTTGCCGTTGAAGGCCGGAATCTTGAGCCATGCGGCTGCGACCGTGCCGTCGCTCGACAGCTGGCGTGGTGTGTAGCCCTGCGTTGCGCAGTCCGACACCACGTGCTCGACCACCGAGGATGCGTCACCCACCGTCATCGCGGTGGCGCCAGATTGCTTGGCCGCCAGGCACTGGGCCGTGTAGTTCGGTGCGGCGAACCCGATGCTCGACGTGTACACGTACGAGATTCCGTAGTGCGCCGCTACCTCCTCTCCTTGGTGGACCGATTCCGCACAGATCGCGACTTCGACGCAATAGAGCGCAGACATCTTCTTCACGCCAGCTTCCTTGGCGACGATGGCGCCCACCGAGTTGGTGTAGTTGAAGGTGGCACCGGCCGGAAAGAAATCGGAGTTCTTGTAGCCTGAGTCTGTCTCTTGGCCGCCGAGCACCGGCACGTGCGCCGACTGCACCGTAGAGGCGAACGACGGATCCTCGTCGCTGTTGTCGAAGATGGCGACGGCGTGATCCTGGTTGATGGCCGTCTCGGCGTTGGTCAAAGCCTTGGCCGCGCTGTATCCGTCATCCAGGATCACCAGGTTCACCTGATGTCCCGCCAACCCGCCGTGGCTGTTGACCCACGAGGCCCAGGCCTGCATGGTGTCGGAGGTCTGGCTGACCGAAGAAGCCTCCGGCCCGGTGCAACTGCACAAGTCGGCGATGGTGATCGCGCTGGACGAACTGGCCGCGCCAGCTTGCGGGGTGGCCATGATGGCGGCGCTCAAGGCACTGGCGAGGGTGAGCGAACCCAAGGCCATCGCCGCCGCCGTCTTCTTCGCGCGTCCGAACACGTGCACTCCCCCTTGGGGCCCGGGGCCCCGTCCAAACGGTGTACTTCGCCGTCCCCATTCATTCCACGCTCGGTGACCAAAACGGAAGGTCACCATCGCTTTCCCGGACTATACCGACCACTTAGTGTCCTGTCTTGGCACATCAACCTCGTCATGGAGGAAGCAGAGCATGGCCAAGGGGACGTGGGCGTGGACGCCGGTCAGGTGGGTGAGCTGAGCAATGCAGGACTTCTTGCCGTTCATCGTCATCGGCATGGCTACTGGTGCGGTCTACGGGCTCGCCGGTGTTGGTCTCGTACTCGCCTATAAGACATCGGGCATCTTCAATCTGGCCTACGGTGCCGTCGCCGCACTGACGGTGTTCGTCTTCTACTGGCTCCACGACGAACACGGCTGGCCATGGGGCCTGGCCGCCGTGGTGTGCGTCCTGGTCATCGGCCCGGCCGAGGGACTGCTCATGGAGTTGCTCGGGCGAGCACTCGAACGGGTGGGCGCCACCTTGAAGGTGGTCGCCACCGTCGGCCTCTTGCTCGTCGTGTTGGGTGTCGGTGAACTCTGGTACGGCAACAACGAGGTGAACTTTCCACCGTTCCTGCCTACGTCGACCGTCCCGATCTTGGGCGTGAACGTCGGTTGGGACCAGATCACGGTCACGATCATCTCGCTCGTCGCCACCGCTGCCCTCTACTGGTTCTTCCGGTCCGTGCGCATGGGCTACGCCATGCGCGGCGTCGTCGACAACCCCGACCTCCTGTCCATGACGGGGGAGAACCCCATACGGGTGCGGCGCTGGGCCTGGATCATCTCCATGACGTTCTGCTCCGTAGCCGGTCTCTTGCTGGCGCCCGGACTCAGCCTGAATGCCGTCATCATCTCGACCCTCGTCGTCTACGCGTTCGGGGCTGCGGCGATCGGCGGCTTCTCGAGCCTTCCGCTCACATTCCTCGGTGGGTTGCTCGTCGGCATCGCCGGCTCTCTGGCCACCAAGTACTCGGGCTCGGTCACGTGGCTGAGTGGCCTGCCGCCCGCCATCCCCTTCATCGTCCTCTTCCTGGCACTTTGCGTCACGCCCAAGGCGAAGCTGGCCGAGCGCCGAGTAGTGACCACGCTCCCGGTCAGGAAGTCCTGGCACGCGCCGTGGCGGGTCCGGGGCCTCACGTTCGCGATTGGGCTGGTCGTCCTGTGCTTCATACCGAGTCTGGTGGGCGATGACCTGGCCATCTGGGCCAGCTTTCTGGCCGATGCCATCCTGTTGCTGTCGCTCGGACTTCTGGTGCGCGTGTCGGGGCAGATCTCGCTCTGCCACCTCGCATTCGCAGCGGTCGGCGCCGCCGCCTTCGCGCACTTCACCGACAGCTTCCACCTCCCGTGGCTTCTGGCGCTGTTGTTCGCCATGCTCGTGGCCTTTCCCGTCGGCGCGATCGTGGCAATACCGGCCATCCGACTGTCGGGACTCTTTCTCGCCCTGGCGACTCTGGGTTTCGGGATCCTGCTCCAGTATCTCTTCTATTCGACGAATCTCATGTTCGGACTGACGACATCGGGTATCCCGGCGCCGCGACCAGACGTCAGTATCTTCGGTCTGTCGCTCGCGTCCGACAAGGGCTTCTACTACGTGTTGCTCGTTGCGGCAGTGCTGAGCACCGCTCTCATCATGGTGATCCAGCGGAGCCGCCTTGGGCGTCTCCTGGGGGCGCTTGCAGACTCGCCGCTGGCGCTCGAGACGCAGGGTGCGACGACCAATGTGATCAAGGTGCTCGTTTTCTGCATCTCGGCCGGATTCGCGAGCCTTGCCGGTGCCCTGATAGCCATCGAGTTCCATTACGCGGTCGGCGCCAACTACGACCCGTTCCTGTCGCTCGTCTACGTCGCACTGGTTGTCATCGCCATCGGCGGGGCGCCATGGTACGCACTGATCGCTGCGCTTGGGGTATCGGTCATCCCTGGGTACTTCACCTCCGCCAACGTCACCACGTACCTCCAGATCTTCTTCGGCGTGATGGCCGCGACGTATGCCGCCTTCGAGAGTAGGGCGGCGACCGTGCCTCTGCGCGTCCGCCAGTTCCTCGACCGAGTTGGAGGCGCTAGTCCGGAGGTACCGGCGACGCCGGAGCGGGTCCGGCGTTCAGTGATGGATGCCGCCAGGACCGAAGAAAAAGCCGCCGTCCAGGAGAGCACCGTCGCTGCAGTCGCCGCTGTCGTGGGGGCAGAGGCAACGGGCGAGACCCTTTCAACGACGATCGGGCTGAATGTCCGGGGACTCTCCGTCCGCTTCGGGGGCGTGAGCGCCGTGCAGGACGTGACCCTTGCGGCGCCGATGAAATCGATCACCGGCCTCGTCGGGCCAAACGGTGCCGGGAAGACGACGACGTTCAATGCGTGCTCGGGTCTGGTGAGGCCGAGTGAGGGCGACATCATGCTGCATGGGCGAGTCGTGACCTCACTTGGACCAGCCGGGCGGTCCCGGTTCGGCCTCGGCCGGTCCTTCCAGCGAGTCGAGCTGTTCTCCTCCCTCACGGTGCGTGAGAACGTGGCCCTCGGGCGAGAGGCCTCTCTCGCCGGAGCGAACCCCGTACGCCAGTTGGTGAGCAGTGCCGGGCAGCGGGCTGCCGTGCGCAGCGCCGTCGATGACGCGATCGAACTGACCGGGATCGGACCACTGGCGGACCTTCAGGCAGGACTGCTTCCGACCGGCCAGCGCAGGATGGTCGAGCTGGCCCGCGTGCTGGCGGGGCCGTTCGACCTCTTGTTGCTCGACGAACCATCCTCAGGGCTCGACGCCGGCGAGACGAGGCGGTTCGGGGAGATCCTGACGGGCGCGGTGGCAGAACGTGGGATGGGCATCCTCCTGGTCGAGCACGACATGGCGTTGGTACGCCAGGTCTGTCAGAACATCTATGTACTCGATTTCGGCCAGCTGGTCTTCGAAGGCACGGCGGCTGAGATGCTCGCCAGCCCGATCGTGCGGAACGCGTATCTCGGTTCGGAGGGCCGCATGACAGACGCCGACGGGGGTGCGCCGCGTCCTCAGATGGGTTCGACCACGGGAGCGAACGGTGCTTGAGCTCGAGGGAATCACGGCCGGCTACGGCGACACGGTGGTCTTGCGCGATGTCTCCCTCTCGGTCCCCGACTCGGGAGTGGTCGCGCTCCTCGGCCCGAACGGTGCTGGCAAGACCACCACGCTGCGCGCCGCCTCTGGCTTGATCAAGCCGATCGGTGGCCGGGTCTTGCTCGACGGGGAGAACGTGACGGGACTCAAGCCCTATGCCATGGCACGGCGTGGTCTCTGTCACCTGCCCGAGGGGCACGGCATTTTTCCTTCACTCACCGTCAAAGAGAACATTGTCTTGAATTCGCCAAAGGGCAAGGAAAAGGAAAGCCTCGTCAGAGCGGGAGATCAATTCCCAGTGCTCGCAGCACGGCTCAAACAACAGGCCGGGAGTCTCAGTGGCGGCGAGCAGCAGATGCTCTCGCTGGCCCGGACCTATCTCACGAATCCAAGGATCGTCGTGGTGGACGAAGCGTCACTGGGACTCTCTCCGATCCTCGTCGATCAGGTCTTCGATGTGCTCCGTCAGATCGTCGCCGGTGGAACGGCCGTACTGCTCGTCGAGCAGTACGTGACCCGTGCGCTCGAGCTGGCGGACACTGCGTACATCATGAACCGCGGTCAGGTCGTCTACTCGGGGGCGGCAGCCGGCCTCCAGGGTGAAGAGGTGTTCGAGCGATATCTCGGCATCGAAGTCGGCCCGTAGCCGGCCGGTAGTGTTCCTGAGTCGAACCCGACCGCCCTCCACTTGCCCAGGGTCCCGGTCCGTGGTGGCAGCCGTATGGGATGTCTCGAGCGGGCTTCTTGACTCTGGCGGCCTTGAAGTGGTTCAGTCGACAACCAAGAATATCTTTCGTGAGCGGGGTCCGACGCTCCGACCCATGGGACCAAGGTCTTTGCCCATGTGACCTACGTCCCTAAGCCGAGGTCCGTTCGAGGTCGCATACTGGCTCGGAGGAGATGCCATGACACGCCTGAACAATCCCGCAGCAATTCCGCCTGAAACCATGATTCGGCCACGCGAGCGGTCCGAAGGATCGGGAGCGGCTCTGGCTCGGACGTGTGCGCCTGCGGGGCAACCTCGGTGACCGGGGCGGAAGCCCTCACGGCCCTTGACGCATCTTTCTTGCACGTGGAGTCCACCACGACGCCGATGCACATGGCGTCTGTCGGTTATTTCGATGGCCGGCCTCTGTACGACGCCGAAGGCCACTTCCGCATTGCCGACATCCGTCGATTGATTGACAGCCGCCTGGCGCTGGTACCGAAACTGCGGCAGCGACCCTGGCCGAGTCCACTCGGTCAGGCCCCACCCGCATGGATCGATTATCCCGACTTCGATATTGAGGAGCACGTACGGGTGCGCCAGCTCACCTCGCCCGCCTCGGAAACAGAACTCCGTCAGATGTGCGCCGATCTGATGGCAGTTCCGCTGGACCGGGCACGCCCCTTGTGGGATCTGACTTTTGTCGAAGGCCTGGACGACGGCCGGGTCGCTCTCATCGAGCGGCTCCATCACTCCATGGCTGATGGATTGGCCGCTGCCGAACTGGCAACCGTCCTCCTTGACCTCTCGCCTGAGTCATCCCCACTCGACGGGCTCGTGGCCCCTTGGAGCCCATCTGCGAGCACACCGCCTTGGCAGGCGGCGGCGGCCGACCTCTTGCGCCTCGCCGCGTTGCCGGTTCGCGCGGCCAAGTGGTACGTCGAGACGGTCGTACACCCAATCCGGCGTAGTCGGGAATTGACGGACCTTGCTCGGGCGTTCGGCACAATCTTCACGCCTCGCATCGTGGCACCGAAGTCATCGCTGAATGGACCCATCACAAGTGCACGATCCGTGGCTTTTGTCCGGCTGCCGTTGGAGGATGTACGCGACGTCGCTCGGTCGTTCGACAGCACTATCAACGACGTGCTCTTGACCTTGGTATCGGGCGGCATGCGAGCCCTCCTCCAGAGCAGAGCAGAATTGACCGAGGCCAGTGAACTCCAGATCCTCGTTCCCGTGGGGCAGATCAATGCCGAAGGACGTGAGCTCGGAAACAGCGTGTCGGCGCTCTTCGTGCGACTACCGGTCGGCGTCGACGATCCCGCGGACATGCTGAAGGCGGTGTCGGCCGAGGTCGGTGAGGACAAGCGTCGCCACCAGGCACTGGCAGCGGCCGCCTTTCTGCGATTCATTGAACCACTCCCTCAAGACTTGCTGGCGAGGGGCGCCCGGCTCGTGCACTACCAGCCCTTTTTCAATTTGGTCGTGACAAATGTTCCGGGTCCGCCTGTACCGCTCTATGCCCTCGGTGCCAAGCTCCTCGAAGCGTTCCCGATCCTTCCCCTTGCCGGAAATCAGAGCCTGGCAGTAGCGGCGCTCTCCTATGAAGGTCAGCTGAATCTCGGTGTGCTCAGTAACCCTGCGACCTGTCCTGATGCTGAGGACTTCTGCGCTGGCGTGCGGATCTGTCACGAATCACTGGTCGAGCGATCTCGGGGCTGACAACCTCTTCGTAGGCTCGGCGTGACAGGCGGAGCTGCTTCGAGCGGTCGTCTGCTTGAGCTAACGGGGCGCTCGAGGTGTCATTCTCCTTGGATGTCGCGCCTGGTGAACGCGAGTCCTCCTACCAATGCACACGCCACACCCACGGCGGTCATGATGCCGTTGGCCACCCAGCTCGGCGCCACGGCGGGCGCAGAAGCCATGTGATGAAAGACGGAGGTGTCGAGCACCCAGTGATTGAGCGCGCCGATGCCTCCGACGATCACGATCAGCAGCGACCAACCCAGCAGGCCGTATACGGCAATCGATGTGAAGCGAGGTTGTAGACCGAAGACGAGAGCGCCAAACCCCAAGATGATGATCGCCGGCGGTATGAGGTTGATCCCGGCGCCCACCAACGTCGCGAGGGTCACTCCTCCGTGCTGGCTCGAAGTGCCCAGCCAGGTGAAGAGTCCTGCGGCAAGACCGCTCACAACCAGGATGGCGAACGTCAGCGAGAGTCGTCCTGCGAGCCAGGACCTGCGCGAGACCGGTCGAGTGAGCATGTGTTCGAGCCTGCCCTCGGACTCCTCGGCGCGAGCGGCAGTGATCTGGCCGGCGGCCAGGAATGCAACGAGAACGGCGAGGATCAAGAAGCACGCGCCGAGCACAGCGTTCACGCCGCCTCCCGTTGCTCCGAGCTTGGAGAAGATCTCCTTGCTCGAACCGGAGAGAGTGGAACCAGCGGACCTGGCGATGAGCCCGAAGAGAAGTGCGGAGAGGGAGATCGAAACCCACCACCCAATGACTGGTGCCCGCTCCATTCGGATGGCAAGGCCCGTCGGGCCGAAGAGCAGTCGGAGACGGGCCTGTGCGTGCACCCGGTCACGCATGATGCTCTTTCCGACGTCACGCCGGCCGGCAAGGATCACGGCGCCAATCGCAAGCAAGGCGCTGAAGCCGACGATTGGCAGAAGGGCCAGCGGTTGCGGTGAGGTGAGAGGTTGAAGCTCCTCGACCCAGCCCAACGGGGAGACCCAGATCAACCCATGGAGACTCACGCCGGCGTCCGCGATCAGGCGGAGGGCATAGCTCACCCCGAGAAGAGCAGCGCCGAGGGAGGCTGCCTGGCGGCGTGTGGCCGCCAGCTGGCTCGTGACGGCACCGACAGCCAGGAAGATGACGGCGGTGGCCACCATGGCGAGGGCGAAGTAGAGCGAGGAGGTCGCACTGATTCGTACGGTCGAGCTTTGCCCGGACAACGCCGTGATGATGGTGGTCGTCATCCACAGGATGAGCGCTCCGAAGCCAAGGCCACCGATGGCTTGCGCGGCGGCGAGGCGCCGGGTGGTCCGGCCGGTGAGTAGGAGGTCCCAGCGGCCAGAGTCCTCTTCGCCTCGGAGCAATTTCGTGCTGGTCAGAAGCCCCCATACTGCGCCCAGGACGATGAGCGTCATGGAGATCTTGAAGGCCGTGAAGCCGCCCACAGTCTGCAGTTGAGGAGCTGGACCGAAGAGGGCGCTCATTGCCCTGTTCGATCCGTAGCTGGCGGCCAGGGATTCGCGCTGAGCTGGGTTGGTGTAGATCCTGACGTAGCTGATCTCCGACGACGCGATGGCGAGGCCGAAGATCAGTCCCCAGATGACCCCCGAACGGGCTGCTTTACGGGCGGTGACCAGCGCGACGACCAATCCGGCTGATCGCTCGGCCAGGGGTGGCGCAGTCACCGGCGTTCGTAGCGCGACGTCAGGCAGCACCGCTGCCGCTCCCGTAGAGCGCCAGGAACAGCTCCTCGAGTGAGGGTTCCCGGCTGACGAGTTGCGTGACCCCCTGGTCGGTCAGGGCTTTGAGCAGCGGCTCTATCGGGCCCCTCACTTGGCAGCGAACCGTCTGACCTTCGATTTCGACCGCGCTCACGCCGGGGAGCGCCGAAAGATCTGGGATCGGTCCGACGAGGGTCGCCTCCACGCTCAGCGCACTGAGGTGGCGCATCTCCGAAAGCGTGCCCATCTCGATCAGCTTCCCCGAGCGCAAAATGCCCACCCGGTCGCACAAAGCTTCCACCTCGCTCATGACGTGCGAGGACAAGAAGACGGTCTGGCCGCGGTCCCGAGCTTCTCCGATGCAGTGTCGGAATGCCTGCTCCATCAGCGGATCGAGCCCGCTGGTCGGCTCGTCCAGAATGAGAAGATCGGGCCGAACCATCAGGGCTGCGATCAAGATCACCTTCTGGTGATTCCCTTTCGAGTAGGCGCGAACCTTCTTCGTCGGATCGAGCTCGAACCGCTCGATTAGTTCGTTCTGATAACCGTGATCGACTCGACCGTGCACGCGGCCGAGCAATGCCAGCGTCTCGGCGCCAGTGAGCGAGGGCCAGAGGCTCGCTTCACCGGCCACGAAAGCCAATCGTCGATGTGTCGCGACCGGCTGGCGCTGGCAGTCGAGATCGAAGATCTGGCAGCGCCCACTCGTGGGTTGACTGAGCCCGAGAAGCAGACGGAGAGTGGTTGTCTTGCCGGCACCGTTTGGCCCGAGGTACCCGACCACCTGACCCCGCTCCACTTCGAGGTTGAGGTGGTCGAGTGCAACCGAGTCGCCGTAATGCTTCGTCAGGCTCTCGGCCCGAATGGCCATCTCCGCCATCGCCACCCACCCCACCCTTCTCTCGTCCCTCTATTGTTATAGATGGGGGGCAGACCCATTTCTTCGATGGACGTCCGTCGGGCTCTGGTCCAGATCCTTGTGCCTCTCACAAAGCCGCTTCACCCGGCCCCGACGTGCGGGACCGGGTGGAGCACTTTGCGAGCGGATCATCCGGGATGTTCAGGCCGTGACTAGGTCCTCAGTCTTGGCGTGCTGGGTGTGCACCTCGAGCTCGGCGCTCTCAGAGACTCGCCGAGCGTGCACGATGCCGAACACCACCAGGACCGCCATCAGGGCAGCCAGTACGAATGCTGTGATGGCGCCAATCAGCGCAATCGTCGCGATCGTCCCGAAGGCGTAGGCCTCAAGAAGAAGGCCCCGGAGCGTCGTTCCCTGGAAGACCGTCTGGACCTTTGCTTCTTCGGCCGCGTAGGCCTGTGAGCCCTTGGGCAGCGCCATGGCCTTCGCGCTGAGCTGCGAGTAGGTCAGGCCCCCACCGATCTCGTTGAGGTGCACGGCGATAAAATCATTTGCGTAGACCTCAGCCTGCTGAGCGGTAGTCAGTTGCTGTCCAGCGTACTGAGACACGCTGGGGATCATTGATGGAGTGATTTCGCTTCCCGCCACGGGATGGGCAAAGGCTGCCTTGCTCGGGAACGTGATCTGCTGTTCGGCCAACTGGTTGTGCACGTTGGAGTTGGCAAAGCTATAGCCCCACATCAAAAGCACCCCTGCGATCACAAGCATGAGCACCATCAAGACTCCTGCAGTACTTGCCAGTATGTCGAATACCTTCCGCTGCATTTTCGGTCTCCTTCGCTCTCACCCCTCCCTGCGAGGAGATCTGCATCCCATTCTCACGATGTGGGTGCAAAAGAAACGGGCGCAAAGGTCCCGACCAACAAGGACCTTGGTCCTTCGGTCGAAGATTCAGGGACCCAACCTTTAGGAAGCGGCCTCAGCAGAAGTACTGACCCGGTCATCTCGAAACACGAGCACCGGGCAATGAGCATGGGTGACACAGTGCTCGCTTACCGATCCCAAGAGGATTCCAACCAACTCTCCATGTCCCCTCTGCGCAACGACGAGGAGGGCTGCGCCACGGGATGCAGACTCCAACACATTTGCCGGATTACCTTGCACAACCCGACCGTCGATAGCAAGGTCCGGGTATTCGGCGCGCTCTCGGGCGATGACCTGGCTGAGCATCTGCTCAGCACTCGTATTCGGATCGAACTCGGCGGGGAAGGGCGCGGACCAGGCTAGAGATGTCGGCCACTCCCATGCGGCGACCACATCAACCAGCGACTGGGTAGCGGATGCGTATTCAACTGCCCATTGGAGCGCGTCGAGCGACGCCGGCGACCCGTCAACGCCGACAACGACACGAGGCGGGCCGTCGGCGGGCAACCGTTCTGGCATTGTCATGGTGTGACCCCCTGAGACTGGCCGGTTGAAGCGAAAGTCGTCGATCCCGCAACCGGCCTGTTCGGGTAGACGATCGTTCCCGTTTCGCCGCTCAGGAGCCGGGCGGCGTCCGTCAGCCTTCCGATGGCGGCTATGCCGCCGGTGGCCTCTGCAAAACGACAAGCCGCTTCAACCTTCGGGCCCATCGAGCCGGCTGCGAAGTCCATCTCACGGAGGGCGTCGACCGAAGTCCGCCCGATTGCCCGCGCGCCCGCGGTCCCATAGTCGCGCTGCACGTTGGCCACATCAGTCAGGAGTAAGAGCGCATCCGCTCGCAAGTGAGCGGCCAAGAGGGAACTCGTGAGGTCCTTGTCGACGACCGCGTCGACGCCCCGAAGATGTCCGTCCTTGTCCCGTATCACCGGAACCCCTCCGCCACCGGCACAGATCACCGTCCGGCCAGTCCCGAGCAGCGCCCGTATTTCCTCGAGCTCGATGATGGCAGTTGGTTCGGGAGACGCAACAACCCTTCGCCAGTTCAGACCGTCCTGTCGCATCGACCAGCCGTGTACGCGGCCGGCCTCTCTCGCTTCACGCGCTGTGTACACGCGGCCGACATACTTGGTCGGTTCAGCGAACCCCGGGTCTGTGGCATCGACCAGAGTCCGCGTCAGGAGGCACACGGCCTCGTGGCCAGGAGCAGCGCGCTCGATCGCCGCCAGCAGCCAATTCCCAATGAGGCCCTGGGTCTCTGCGACGAGGGAGTCGAACGCATAGGGGCGTGAGAGCGCGGCGTCTGCCTCACTTTCCAGCGCCAGCACACCCACTTGGGGACCGTTGCCATGGGTGATGACGACGTTGTGCTGTGTGACGAGCGGAGCCAAGGCACTCGCTGCACTTCTGACGTGGTGTTCTTGGATATCAGCGTCCGGTGTCTCACCGCGCTCGAGCAGAGCGTTGCCGCCCAAGGCAACCACGATCTTCATGGCTGGGGTATCCCTCGGGGTATTTCCAGGGTCGCCACCATGACTGCCTTGATGGTGTGCAAGCGATTCTCGGCCTGGTCGAAGACGATCGATGCCGGGGATTCGAACACTTCGTCGGTCACCTCGAGCGCCGAGAGCCCGAACTTGTCGTACAGCATCTCGCCCAACTCGGTGTGGCGGTCATGCATTGCCGGCAGACAATGCATGAACTTCGTGTTCGCGTTCTCGGTCAACGCCAGGACCCGTGACGAAATCTGGAACGGCCGCAATTCCTCTATCCGTGCCGCCCACGTCTCCGTGGGCTCGCCCATCGACACCCAGACGTCCGTGTAGAGAAAGTCGGCACCTCCCACCGCTTCTTCGAGGTTGTCGGTGATGCTCAGGCGCGCTGCACTGTGCTGAGCAATGGAGCGGGCGATTGCAATGATGTCGTCGTCGGGCCACAAGGCACGAGGGCCACAGATCCTTGTGTCCATTCCCAGCAGGGCTCCCGTGACAAGCAGAGAATTGGCCGTATTGTTGCGGGCGTCACCGAGATAGCAATACGAAACGTCTTCGAGCGGCTTCTGCGAATGGTCCCGCATGGTCAGCATGTCGGCCAGCATTTGGGTGGGGTGCCATCGGTCGGTCAGGCCATTCCAAACCGGGACTCCAGCGTATTGGGCGAGCTCTTCGACGTCCTGGTGGGCAAATCCCCGGAATTCGATTCCGTCGTACATGCGACCAAGGACCCTTGCGGTATCGCGGATGCTTTCCTTCTTGCCCAGCTGTGTTTCTCCTGGACCGAGATAGCTCACGTGGGCCCCCTGGTCATGCGCCGCAACCTCGAACGCGGATCGGGTCCGAGTCGATGTCTTCTCGAATACCAGTGCGATGTTCAGGCCCGCGAGCCGCTGCAGTTCATAGTGAGCCCGCTTCTCGTCCCGCAACGAGGACGCGAGATCGAGCAACGATTCAAGATCCTCCTTCGTGAAGTCAATCTCTTTGAGAAAGCTCCGTCCAAATAAGCTCATGAGTGGTTCCTCTTCTTTCGAGAGTCAGCAAGTGCGTGGGCGGGTGTCAAGGGAGCCGTAAGAAGAGTCAGGCGGGATCCCGCTCTATCGGGCACGTCATGCACCGGGGGCCACCGCGACCGCGGCCCAACTCCTCTCCCGCGATCGTGACGACCTCGATCCCGTTTCGGCGCAACATTGTGTTGGTGTTCACATTGCGCTCGTAACCGAGGACCACGCCGGGCGCGACTGCGAGATAATTCGTTCCGTCGTCCCACTGCTCGCGTTCGGCCGCCCGCACGTCTTCATCCGTTCTGAGAACCGTGACCCGATCGACCTCGAGCGCTTCCGCCAGAGTGTGCCAGAGATCATGGTTCTGCATCACACTGAGACTGGACGGGGTCTGTCCCGGCGCCACTGTCCAGCTCCGTAGGTTGTCGTCGAAGTACGGGTACAGCACAAAGGTCGATGTATCGACCATTGACATCACGGTGTCCAGATGCATAAACGCGTGGCTGTGCGGCAGCTCGACGGCGATGACCCGGTCCGCTTGGTCGTGGCCGAACAGGGACTGCGCGACGGTTTCCACTGCCATCGGCGTCGTTCGCTCGCCCATGCCGATCAGGATGGTCCGATGGCCAATGACATGGACGTCACCTCCCTCAATCGTGGCCGGCTGGTGTGGCGCGTCGTCATCGCCGTAGTAGACGGTGTACTTGGCGTCGAACAGCGGGTGGTACCTGTAGATCGCCCTCGTGTGCAGGGTTTCCCGCTGGCGAGCCGGCTTGGCCATCGGGTTGATGGTCACTCCGTTGTAGATCCAGCAGGAGTTATCCCGCTGGAACAGGTGGTTCGGGAGGGGGGCGAGAACGAAGTCGTCGGAATGCAACATGTCCCACTTCAGGCTGTGCGCACCGCTGGGATGCAGGTCGGCCTTCAGGACGCCTCCGACCAGGTAGTCGGCGAGCTGCCTTCCCGGCAGGTCCTCGAAGAGCTCACGAACGGGCCCAACGAGCGACGGGCCCAGGTTCTCCGGCGTACACACCCGGTCCAGCACGAACGCGCGGCCCTCGCCGATCTCAAGGGTCTCGGCCAGCAGCTGCCCGTAATAGTGGACATCGACTCCTTTGTCCCGGAGGGCCTGGGCGAAGGCGTCGTGCTCCTCTCGTGCCTTCTTGGCCCACATGACATCGTCGAAGAGCAGTTCGCCGATGTTCTCCGGGGTGAGTCGGGAGAGCTCGAGACCGGGGCGGTGGACGATCGCCTGGCGGAGTTGACCCACTTCTGAATCGACTTGGAAGTTCACTGTGATCTCTTTCCTTGTGGTGGTCGAAGACCTCGGATCAAGCCGAAGCAACAGGCTCGGCGACAACTTGCTCAGCGAGCTCCGTCGGCTCCTCGGTCTCGCCCAGACGCTGGCGGCGTGCGTTCAAGAAGGCGTAGATGACCAGGCCCGCCAGAATGACAACGAGCGCCTGGTAGACGACCTGGTAACCAGAGGCAAACGTGACCCACATTGAGAAGAGGACGCTGGCACCGGCGACGCTGAGGTCTCGGGCGAGGGCCCAGCCGTTCACGCGCCGACGACGGGAGACCAGGAAGGTCAGCTGTGCGATGGCGGACATGAAGTAGGGGATGGCAACCGTGACAACGGTGAGGTCGACGAGATAGGTGAACACCGTCAGCCCCGACGTGGTGTTGTAGCGCCAGAACATCAGCAACGAAGGCAGAGCAGTGCCGACCAGGATACCGAACCACGCCGTTCCCTTGCGGTCCGTCCAAGCGAACGGCCGCGGGAACATGTCGTCTTGGGCGATGGCCCGTGATGTCTCGGTCACGATCAAGGTCCAGCCGTTGAGGGCGCCGATTCCCGAGATCACGGCGATGGCGGCGATGAACTTTCCGGCCCACGCCTCGTGGGGGAAGATGGACTGAAAGGCATTGACGAACGGTGAGCCCGTATTGACGAGAGTGTGGTGGGACACCAGTCCCATGACCACAGCCGTCACCAGAACGTAGAGGACGGCGCTCAGCGCAGTACCGATCATCGATGCGCGCATGACGTTGACCCTGGGGTTCTTGACTCGCTTGGCCGTCATGGCAGCGGCCTCTACGCCGATGAAGGAGAAGAGGGCGACGCCGGCAGCGATACCGATACCGGAGTAAAGACTGCCCCCCGAGGCGTTGAATGCCCCGAAGTGGGCGTTCTCGACGAAGAACCAGCCCACGATACCCACGAAGAGGAGGGGGAGGAACTTGAGCACGACGGTCACGTTCTGGAACCAGGCCATCTGTCGGATCCCGACGAGATTGACGATCGCCGGCACCCACAGTCCGACCATGGCGATCCCGAAGTTCTGCATTCCGGATGGGTGCGTCCACCCGAACAGGGCGTCCACGTAGAAGACCCACGACGAGACAATGGCGGCGTTGCCGGCCCAGGCCTGGATCCAATAGCACCAGCCGACGAGGTAGCCGGCGAAATCGCCGAACTCGTGCCGGGAGTAGGCGTAGAGACCGCCATCGCTGTTGGGCACGCGCTTGGTCAGCTGCCCGAACAGGACCGCCAGGAGCATCGCACCTACGGCGATGACCCCGAGCACAATGATGCCCATGGTGCCTGCCCCCGCGATCACCGCCGGCATCGTGAAGACGCCTGTGCCGACAATGCTGCCGATCACCAGGCCCGTTGCCGAGGTCAGCCCCAGCGTGTGCGCCTTCTTCTGGTTTCTGGGCGACAGTCCCGGTTGCCCAGAGGACGAGTCTTCGGCAAGCGGCCGGGCGCTCGTGATGGTCATCGGATCTCCTTTTGGGAAAGGCCGAGGTCGCACGCGCGAACCGGCGTCACGTTGAGTGTGAGATCCAAACCGGTGATTCCTCTAGGGACCAACGTCCCGAGGGGCAGGGACGTTGGTGGTCAACCCGCGCTGGGGCGAACCCGGTGACGCCTGCTGACCCTTTTCGACGGCTGTCCTGTCAACCGAGGCGTCGTGAGCCCTGGGCAGCAGAGTGGCAATAAGGACCATGGTCCTCAGGCCTTCACACCATTTGCCCCTACCTTCCGCGGCCAACATTCCGTACGGTCGAAGGTGTGATTAGGACAACACTGCAGTTATTCCAATCCCGGAGCCGCTCATCCCAGTTCTGCGCGTTGAGGGCATCGGGCAGGGTTCAGTAGATGCCTGCCTCGTGTCCGACTCCCGCGACGGAAGCTGACAGGGTGGTCCGCGCCACGGAATCAGTCGCAGTCTCCACATGGCATGAGGGGATTGAAGACCTCAGCAAAAGCGATTGCGTCATCCACCTCGAGGCGAACGGAGTCGGACGGGTAGCAGCCGTTCTCGATTGCCGTCCCTACATCTGTCCGGTCAACTACGTCATGCATGACGGTGCCATCCTCTTTCGTACCCGCGCCGGGAGCCTTCTTCATATGGCGACCCACGACTCCTACGCAGCGCTGGAGATCGACAGCGTGAACTTTCTGTACCACGAGGGGTGGACTGTGCTCGTACAGGGCCGTTCCTCTCATGTGACTGACCCGGCTGAAATCTACGAGCTCTCACAGGTGTGCGTCGTGCCCTGGGCCGGTGACGACAGGGATTCGATTGTGCGAATCCGCATCGATGAGGTGCGAGGGCAGAGAATCGACCATCGATGCCCGAGGCCACACACGGCGACCATTTGGAGCCCTCAACGGGACGATCGAGAAGAGGGATGAGCATGTATGCAGCCATTCTCTCCAGTGTTCTCGACGACTGGGTTGATGAGCTCAGTGGTGAGGCGCTCGTCGAATTCGCGCGAATATGTCGGGTACAGATGCTCGATGTATCCCCCGCCAGCGACAGCGCCTCAACTGCTCTGGCCGCTGAAATCTCGTATGACCGGGCGCTCATCAAGGTCTGCCAGGCTCAAGGAATTGCGGTGATGCTAGAGGGGTTTTTGCACCCGAGTGACGAGCGGGCACGGCTTGAGCATGAATTGGTCGCGTTTGGGATCGACCTCAGGACATAACCGAGGACGCGAGGACGAGACTAACGATCCGGTCTTTCAGGCGTACTCTTGGCCGCGTTGAGCTTGGTGGCATAAATCGCGGCTTCCGTACGACTCGACATCTTGAGTTTTCGTAGGAGTCCCGTGATGTAGTTCTTCACCGTGTGCTCTGCAAGGAACATTGTCTCGGCGATCTGTCGGTTGGTCTGCCCTTCGGCTATGAGGTCGAGGATCCGTTGCTCCTGGGGCGTAAGAGCCTGGAACTCAGGGTCCGTCTTCGGCGGATTCGAAATGCGCTCGACGACCCGTGCCACGATCCTCGGGTCCATCAGGCTTTCCCCCGCCGCGACACGGTGGACGTCGCTGATCAGATCGCGAGCCTTGATCTGTTTGAGCACATACCCGGCCGCTCCCGCCATCACGCTGGCGTAGATTGCTTCATCGTCGGCGAAGCTGGTGAGCATCAGGCAGATCAGATCGGGCATCATCGATCGCGCGTCCCGACAGACCTCAATCCCGCTACCACCCTCGAGCCGGACGTCCAAGATGGCGACGTCCGGCTTGGCCAGGGGGATTCGTTCCATGGCCTCAGCCGCCGTCGCCGCCTCTCCGACAACCGCAATCTCGTCGTCGGACTCGAGCAGCAGTCGGATCCCCTCTCGGACCAATTCGTGGTCGTCGAGGAGAAACACGCGGATCGTCATTCCGCTATTGTGCCAGCGTCGGGCCCCTACGGAGTTCACTTTCCGCTCCTGGTCCCGTTTTCCCCAGACTCTGAGTACGATCAACCTGTGCCGTACCACCGCATACGCGACCCTGAGAAGCTCGGCCGCCTGATGGATGCGGTGCTCATGATCGAGGCCGATATCGAGCTTACGGTTTTGCTCGGTCACCTGGTCGAAGAGGCTCGGATCCTCGTCGGTGCTCGGTACGGCGCCCTGGGGGTGCTCAACCAAGCCCGGACGGGTCTCGAGCAGTTCCTGACCGTCGGGTTGAGCGAGTCGGCGGAGGAGGCCATCGGGGCCCGTCCCACGGGTCGAGGCGTCCTTGGGCTCTTGATCACCGATCCCGCGCCACTTCGCCTACGCGAGCTGGGCGAGCACGACCTCAGTTATGGGTTCCCACCCAACCATCCGCCGATGGGGTCCTTTCTCGGCGTGCCCATCCGGGCGAAGGGTGAAGTGTTCGGCAACCTCTATCTCACGGACAAGGTCGGGGCTGACGAGTTCACCGCCGAGGATGAAGCCCTCGCTGAAGCATTGGCTCTCGCCGCCGGGATCGCGATCGACAACGCGCGTCTCCATGACCGCGTCCGCACGGTAAGCGTTCTCGACGACCGTGAGCGGATCGGTCGCGATCTGCACGACAAGGTCGTTCAGCGCTTGTTCGCAGTCGGCATGGCCCTGCAAGGGGCAGCTCACATGCCGGACCTCGATCTCGTCCGGGAGCGGATCGACAAGGTCGTGGATGACCTGGACGCAACGATTACCGAGATTCGCACCACGATCTTCGAACTCGGTGACAGCTCCTTGCCCGGCGGGCTTCGACAGGCCGTGGTTGCCCTGGCGGACGAGCTGGCTCCGACTCTTGGCGTCCGTCCAGAGCTCACATTCGAGGGCGCCATCGACAACATGGTTCCCGAGCAGACGGCCGATCACTTGCTGTCAGTGTTGCGTGAGATGCTGTCCAATGTCGGCAAGCATGCGCGAGCGACGCGTGTTCGTGTCATCCTGACGGTGGGCAACGATGTCGTCCTCGAAGTCGTCGACAATGGTGTGGGCTTTGCTCCAGCCGCCGGAGGCGGCGGGTTGGGATTGACGAACCTTCGGAGGCGCGCCGAGAAGTTGGGCGGGTCATTCGATGTTCAGATCGTCGAGAGCGGCGGAACCAGGGCCACATGGCGCGTTCCAACCCAGGTGCTC
This sequence comes from uncultured Acidimicrobiaceae bacterium, assembly GCA_963804055.1. Lineage (GTDB taxonomy): Bacteria > Actinomycetota > Acidimicrobiia > Acidimicrobiales > RAAP-2 > Bog-473. The sequence goes on from CAWDOU010000005.1 coordinate 522,025, forward strand.
GAGGGGGCTTGAGGTTTCGATTCGATGTCCATGCCATCTCGACGGCGTCCGATCGGAGCGTTTGACGACGAGAAGGGCTCGGCCTCTCGGAAGATCGAGAGCATCATCGCTCTTCGGACAGCACCTCCGTCATGAACCGCGAGACGCCGGCCGTCCTTGCGACGTGGCACATCGTCCGAGAAATTCGGATGCGATATCGGCGTTGGAAGGCGCTGCCGACCGCGGACACCACCTTCGATAGCCCTGGGGCGCCAAGTCCAAGCGCCCCGCGGCGAGGTTCGAACCTTTGATCTCAACCACGAGAGCGGCGCGGCTCACGTCATCGCCGCCGGGTCAAGCGCCACACCTCGTCCGCTCTGGGTTCGGGTGCGGGGTGGGATGCCGAAGGAAGTCGTTCGGCTGAGAGATTCCGATGGAACTCCGCTAGTGCCTCGCCGTCAGAGGGGAGGGAGGGAGCGGGACGGTGCATCGATGTCGCCACAAAGCGACATCGGGTCGACCCTGTGCCTTTGCCTGTAAGACGTGGCATCCAGCGCCTGACCTCGCTTGACATCGACGGAAGTTAGGAAGGTCATCAGGGACCTTCCTCTGCCGTCGGGGTCCTCGATCCTGATTTTTCGGGGGCATGGGGCCTCCTCGAGGTCAGGACCCCTTTCCCGACCGGCCAGGACCTAGGTCCCTAGCTCGCGGGTCTCTGACCAGGCAGGATGAGCCCATGGTCACACCGACGAGCGGCGCGGCGGCACAGAACGAGGACGGCGGACTCCGGGTCGTCGTCGGCGTGGATGGCTCCGAATGTGGCACGCGGGCACTCGAGTTCGCGGCCCACGAGGCGGCGTTGCGCGGTGCACTACTCGAGGTCGTGAGCGCCTATGAGGAAACCCCCTACGTCATGGCATGGCCGGTCGTGCCCCTCGGTCCCGATCAGGTGACTGCCGCCGCCATCGTGGACGAGTGCTTGGCGCAGGCGCAAGATCTCGAGACTCAGATCGTCAGCAAGGGCGAAATTCGATTCGGTCCCGCCGGCAATGTCCTGGTCGACGTCAGCAAGGGTGCAGCCCTGCTGGTTGTCGGATCCCGCGGTCGGGGCCAGGTCGCCAGCCTTCTGCTCGGCTCCGTGTCCGAACACTGTGTCCACCACGCGATTTCGCCGATCACGGTCGTTCGCTGATGGCAGCGCAGACTTCTTTTGCCGGCGAGTCTCGCGTTGCCAAGGGCGCCGCAAATGGCAGGGCTCGCAATGACGATTCCAACGCACTGGGCCAGATCGACGACGTGCTCGATTCCTGGTCAGTTCGGCGAAGGGACTTTCATCACGAGCAGGTAGGGGCTGAGGATGAGCGACAAGAGTTCGCCGAAGGACTGGCCGGCAGCGTGCCTCGGCTCTCACTTGAGTCGATCGCTCAAAGGCTCAAGGCGTGCGGAGGGGACGGCATGCTTGTACTACGGCCGAGAAGCGAGCTTCATGGCCTGCACATCACGCTGTGGATGGCGCTCCACAGGAAGATCGAGGTCCTTGATCGACCGGACATGTACCCCTATGTTCGGTTGGATCTGGACGTGGCCCACAGGACGTTCTTTGTCTTGGAGGGGGACAGGTGGGAGCAGCAGGGCGCCAGTCGTTCTGCTGTTTCTTTGCAGTTGAGCGACATCACGGTCCCATTTGTCGCCGACCAAGTGGTTGCCAATCCTTCGCAGGGCGGCCAGTCATCAAGTGTTCTCACGAGGACGAGAACAGCGGAGAGCGGGTTCGGGCACCAATGCTGCCGCATGTCCGGGCGAATCCCCTATCCGAAGATGCCGTGTGTGTCCCGGCGGTCTGCAGGAAGCAGGAGGTCGTTGGATGCCCGAGGGTGAGGATCCAGCCAAGATCCAGAAGTTTGTCGTTGGCGTCGACGGATCGGATGGATCCGGCAAGGCGCTCGACTGGGCCGTTGCGGAGGCGATTCGTTCGCAGGCCTCCCTCGAGCTCGTGACCGCATGGATGTTCCCCATGGCGCTGGGGTATGTCTTTGCCAAGACTCCCGACGAAGTACGACAGCAGGTCCAACGGATCGCCGATATGTCGGTGGCACATGTCGAAGCAGCTGCACCGGGTGTTGCGGTGAGATCCGTGTTGCGCGAGGCGGAAGCGGGACCAGCTCTGGTCGAGTTGAGCACCGGTGCTGATCTGCTTGTCGTCGGATCACGGGGACACGGCGGTTTTCGTGAACTGCTGCTGGGGTCGGTGGGCGCCTACTGTGCCCGACACGCCCACTGCCCCATCGTGATCGTCCGCTAGTCAATCGGCTTGGGATCGACCGAATCAAAGCGGGCTACCACCCCGGTGTGCCCGATCTCGATCTCCCCGCCCTCGGGAACTCCCCGGTTCTCGAGAGCCAAAAGACCAAGGTCATGCTTCTCAGGACTTTCTTCCCTATGGGCGTTCGGGGCCGGCCAGGCACAATGAATGACATGACAGCGACTCCTCAATCCGCGGCGCCGTCGGACCCCGCCGGCGGCACCGGCTCCGGCCCCCACGCCCCTTCTGCCAATCTCCCCGGTCCGAGCGACCTGGCCCGGAGGGTGATCCAGCGCCGAAACGAGCTCGGCCTCACTTCCGATGAGTTGGCCAGGCGCGTGGGCGTCGATCCCAACTATTTCAACTATTTCGAGAGGAATGCCGACGCCCGCTTGAGTGCCGGCACCCTCAACCTCATCGCCTTCGCTCTGGGCACGACCCCGATCGCCCTTTCCGGGGGCGATTTCGACCGGGCGCCGGGGAGAGGCAGAGCGGGACACCATCCCTCGCTGGACACTCTGGAGAGGGAGCAGTGTGACGCCCATCTGGAGGCAGGCGGTGTCGGGCGAATCGTCTTCACGGAGGAGAGGGGGCCCGTTGCGCTTCCCGTCAACTTCGAGTTCACGGAGGGGGAAATCATCTTCAGCACCGACCACGAAAAGGCCGATCTGCTCGAGGGACTCCCCACGATCGGATTTGAGATCGATCGTGTCGACGAGACATTCAGCGAGGGCTGGAGCGTGCTCGTGAGCGGTGCGGCGCGGCGCGTCATCGATCCGGACGAAGTACAGCGGCTTTCGTCGCTCGACCTTGAGCCATGGGCCGGTGGTGACCGCCACGCACTGGTGAAGATTGCTCCCCTTACCGTGACTGGTCGCGTCATCGTGCACAACCCCCCTGCAGATGAAGGCTGAGCTGACGCCGGCACTTCGGCGACAGCGTGAATGCCTCGGCTTCCCAGAAGACGACAAGCGTTGATCCATCCTCACCGTGGCAAGTTCATCGAGGCCTACTGACGGGCGGCGACTTATTGTTCGATGAGCCAGATTTGCCTTATGGACGATCCCCTCGCCGGGTCATTACTCCCAGAGCTCAACATGGCCCCAGAACAGAACTCGGCGGATCAGAACCGATGTGGATACTTCGACCGGGAGGAATGACGTGGTGACCCCGACAGTCGCAGCGCCAACGATCACACACGCCGATTCCCACTCTTTGTGGTAGAGACAACACCAGGCGCTTTCTCTGTCTCAGCAGGGAAGACGCAGCCTTGGCTGGAGCTGTTGCACCGGCGGAACTGACGATTGCGCGTGGCGCCGATTCTCCGCCGGAACACGCGGAAAAGGCCAGAGCCCCCTCTGACGCCGCCAACGTCAACTCGGAGAGGTTCCCGACGTCGAGAACCGGACAGTGCCCGAAGTTGCTTGGCCAAGCGGGCGTTTCCAGTTAGGTCATGCGGTACCGGCACCAGTGAGTTGCGCCGCCAGACCCTCGAGCAGACGCCGCCGTTCGAGCAGGATCTCCCGAGAGTCGGGGTCGTCCGTGTCGGCTAACTTCGAGTCGAGATCCCAATGGGCCGACTGCAAGACGGAGGCCAATGCATCAGAGCTGTCTGGCGTGAGGCGCAGGCTGAGGGCGTGCCCCCCTCTTTCTTCGGGAATGTCGGTGGCGAGGTCACGCGGCTCATCGCGAAGATCGGGCTCGACCGCTCGACCGGTGATCTTGAGCGGGACGATCTCGAACACCCGCACTCCAGGCAGCGTGACCATCGGGCTGGGCAGATTGGCACCGAGGCGACCGATGTCGTCGTACGTGACAATGTGGGCAAATCCTTCGACCACAACACTCCAGCCGCTGTGCTCACTCACCTCAGCTTGATCAGCCTCGAAGGTCACCGCTGAGCCGTCGAGATGGAAGGCGGCCCACCCTGGACCGAGACGAATGAGGATCCCGCCGTCGACCACCGTGAAATTCACGGGAATGACGTACGGTGAACGCTCGCCATTGACCGCGAGCCGTCCGATGCCGCTCGAAGCGGCTTCTCGGGCCAGGTGACGCCGGCACGCGTCTTCGCCGAGTATGGCGGATCCTCGTTGGTCGAGTTTCACGTCGTCTCCTTTGCATTCGTTGTGCTGTAGACGGACGCAGTCATTTCGGTGGCGCAGGCGCACCGGTCTACACCCACGGCAACGAGGTATCTGTCGGAGTACTGGACAGCTAAGTCGTTGGTTCCCATGGCGACCTCCTCGGGTGGTTGGTGGCGCCGTCCCTATCGTCCCTGTTCAGGTGCATCTTCGCCTAGGGAAGAAGGTCCTAACGACCAAGGACAGGAGTCCTCCGTGTGACGGTCGGCCCGAACTTCGCCGCCAACCGGATAGGTCGAGCAGTCGGCACAGCCCGGGCGATCGAGAGGGTGAATGGGCCAGCTCAGCGCACCACCGTGGTTGTGCAGTGCGCGTGGTGAACCACGTATTCGGAGACCGAACCGACAACGGCACCGACGAGCTGTCCGTGTCCCCTTGTCCCGACCACCAGCGCCGAGGCGCCTTCGCTGACGTCTGCCAACACGGGCCCTGGCACTCCGTAGACAGTCGTGCCCTTCGTCGGCACCGTGGGGTGCTTCTTCTCGATTGCGTCGAGGGCCTCGACAGCAACGGACTTGGCCCCCTCCTGGTCGAGTCCAGTCGTCAGGCCGTACCCCGGAAGTCCGTTGTACACGGTGACGATTTGCAAGGTCGAACCTGTCAGAGCAGCTTGCTCGCCAGCATGCTCCAGCGCTCGCAATGAGCACGGAGACCCGTCAACTCCAACGACGATGCGAACCTCTCCGGGCACCTCCGTTGGTGGTGGTGTCGTTGGGCTTGTCTCATCCGTCATTGTTGTGATCCCCTCGACCCGTCCACGTCAACCTCGCGACATGACGTCCTGAACGGCGTCAAAAGCCTCATTCACGTCGTGAAGGAACTCGTGCACACCTTGGCGAAGTGTGTCGGCATTGGCAACGGCGTCTTCGTAGGCGATGCGAAGCTTGGAGGCCGCAACATGGTTCACGTTACGTGCCAGATCGAGCTGCTTCGCCGCTTCCTCGTGGAGGTCGAGCTTCGCCAGGTCGACCTGGACTCTGAGCTCGTCGATACGAGTCTTCCAGGCATCGAGTCGGCGCATCACCTCGTTGACGGTCTCCATTTCGTCGGGTGTCACCCCGCCGTCTTCGGCGGTGGTCCCGGAACCGTTGGCGGTAGTGGACATGTCCATCCTCCTTGTGCGTTGTGCTGTCTTGTATTTCGGAATTGTGGTGTAGTGGCTGAGCCAGCCGTCTGTTGAACGACGGCTTCGGAATCTGCCTCAGCGCATCCTGTTCGGCTGACCACCCCGCGCGCGGCGTATCTCACCCAGGGTGAGGGCGATCTCGTCGAGAACGTAGGGGTTGAGCGAAGGCCGCCCCGTGCGAGAGCTCGTCCGACGCGGCCTGGAAGTTTTGACCTCGGTCATCACGGATCCTTTCGGTATGAAGCGACGATGCGTTCATTTGACCTGAATGCCCGCTGCCGGGCTAGAGAAGAAGGCCCTGTGCACCGGGGACCTTGGTCCCTCTCGGGGGGCCGGTCGTGGTGGACTGATACCCCCAGCGTGTGGGTGTCTATCGAGGGGCCAGCTTGGTGAGCGCGCTCGCGAGATTCGCCGATGCCGCAGTGTGGGATGTGTCGACGATGATCGCCGAAGGCCAGTCGTCCATGCCGGCCTCCATCACATTCCGCACGGCGACAGTCGCCTCCGAGAGGTCATCACCGCGTACGAGGCGTCCCCTGATGCGGTCGGCCCCGATCGAGCCGTCACAGACGCAGCAGATGGAGAGCAGCTCGATCCCTGCGTCTTGGGCCACCTGAGCAGCCTTTGCTCGTTCCTGCGCGTTGATCCAGGATGCATCCAGAATCACCGATTCCCCGTGCGCAAGCCGTTCCCGGGCAAAGCTGAGGAGCTCCTCGTAGACGGCGGCACGGGAGCCAGGTGCATAGCGGTCGGGGCCGACTGATCGATGTCGGCGGACCTCGTCGGAGCGCATGAGCGGCCATCCGGTCTCGGCGGCCAGCCCGGCGGCGAGCGTGCTCTTCCCGGTGCCCGGGAGGCCCCCGACAAGGACCAGCGCCGACCGGGCACTTCGGAGGTGTTTGAGCGCCAGTGCCTGCAGATCGGAGGCCGAATTGAAGACGGCGTTGTCCTGGTCGGAGCGAAGGCAGGCGATCTTGGCCCTCACGTAGGCGCGGAGGCCAATATGAAGATGCAAGAGCGAGGGCGGCAACCGTTGTCCTGACTGCCGCTCGTAGGCTTTGACGAACATGCCCGCAGCCTCGGGATGCCCCAGGCGCTCCAAGTCCATCGCCAGGAAGGCAACGTCGGCGCAGACATCGTCCCAGCGCAACCTGTCCGAGAACTCGAGACAGTCCAGAATGCGGATTCCGTCGTCAAGGCAGTAGATGTCCGAGGCTTGAAGGTCGCCGTGGCCATCGCAGATGTGCCCGTCCCTCATCCTGGCCTCAAGCAATGCCCGGTGTGCGCTGAGCCAGTGGACGGCCAGACACCTGATCTCTGCTTCAACCCCGGGGTCCAGCGGAGAGTTGACGAGTCGTGTGACTTCGTCGAAGTTCTCGTTCCATTTGAGCGTCAACGCGGAATGGCTTGCGCATTTCGAGATCTCCGCAGACCGCATGGCGGTTCGGTGGAAGGAGGATAGGACCGCTGCGATGCGGTCCAGCCACCTCTCCATGTCCTCGTCACTCTTCAGCAAGGAGGCCAATTGGCGTCCCTCCGGGAGAGCGCGCATGACAACCATATGATCCAGCAATTCGCCCGCCATGACGATGTCCGCCACCCCAAGGTAGACGTCAGGGGCCAGCCGACGATTGAGATCGACCTCTCGGTGGCAGTCCGCAGCACGAGCACTGCGGTCCCTGAAGTCCAAGAAGTCAAAGTGAACAGGTTTGTGGATCTTGTAAACCTTGTCTCCGAAGAAGAGAAGAACCGAGATGTGTGTCTCCACGACGCGCACGGGTGCAGTGACGCAAATCGATGGTTCTGCCATTGGTCTCCCAGACCCCTCACCTTGCCGATGACCTCGGACACAACCTTCGCCTATGTCCGGCGCTTCCGCGTGTCCTCGCCTCGGTTCGAATCTACTGGTCCGGGGTGTCCCCCAACAGAGACGAAGGTCACGGTCGTTGGGACCTTGGTCCCTACGGAACGGACCCTCGCTGCGCTCACACTGGGAGGCATGACCAGGGCTGGCCGATACCGCTGTCGCCGTCTCATGGCGGAGTGCCTCTTTGGCGTCCAGGTCGTCCTGAGTCATTAGAGGCTGATGTGATGGCCGTGGCCACCCGGCCTTCGATCGGCGGGCTCGATCTGAATCGAGCCGCGCTCCTCTCTCCACAGGACACTTTGGCGGCGCTCGACAGCCGACCCGAGGGTCTTACGTCGAACGAAGTCGAGGAGCGCCGCCGCCAGTTCGGCTCCAATGCGTTGGCCGTGCATCGGGTGCGTGCTTCGGCGGTCCTCTTCCGCCAGATCAGGAATCCCATCCTGCTGCTCTTGCTCGGAGCGGCGCTCGTGTCAGGCCTTACCGGGGGAGGCACCAACGCCGTCATCATCGCCGTGATTGTCTTCCTCAGCGTGGGCCTGGGCTTCTTCAACGAGTATCGGGCCGAAATGGCCATGGCGTCGCTTCGGGCGCAGATTCGACAGGAGGCAGAGGTTCGCAGGAACGGCCAGACGTGTCGTGTGCCCGTGACCGAGCTCGTCCCGGGTGACGTCGTCGTCCTGCGTATCGGGGCCCTCGTCCCGGCCGACCTTCGCCTGCTCAGCGTCGACGAGTGCGAATGCGATGAGGGCATCCTGACTGGTGAGTCGATGCCGGTGGCCAAGTCTGTGGCATCAAGTCCTGGGCGCGAGTCGCCAGACGACTCCGGCTGTGCATTCATGGGAACGATCGTTCACGAAGGGTCAGCCGTTGGCGTCGTCGTCCAAACCGGCCCACGCACGGCCTTCGGAAAGATCGCGGCGGGCTTGTCCGAACGCCAGGGGCAGACAGCGTTCGAATTGGGGCTCTCGCGGTTCTCGCGGTTCTTGTTCGGAGTGGCCGCGATCCTCACAGCCTTCATCTTCATCGTCAACGTGGCGCTCTCGAGGCCACTCATCGAAGCGCTGCTCTTCTCCCTCGCCATCGCTGTCGGCATCGCTCCAGAAATGATGCCGGCCATCGTGACAGTGAGCCTGTCGGCCGGATCCAAGGCCTTGGCGGCGAAGAAGGTGCTTGTGAAGCGCCTGGTGGCCATCGAGGACCTCGGCAATATCGAGATCCTGTTCACCGACAAGACAGGCACTCTCACCGAAGGCCAGATCACGTTTGAGCAAAGCCTCGATGCGCTCGGCTACGCGAGCAGCCGGCCTTTGTTGCTCGGACTCGTGTGCAACGAAGCGGCGGTATCTGCTCATGGCCCCGTGGGAGGGAACACGCTGGACCAGGCCGTGTGGTCCGCTCCTGGTGCGGCCTTCGGAGAGGACCTCGCCGTTGAATCCTCCCGTTACCTTCGAAAGGGCATGCTGCCGTTCGACCACGAACGGCAGCTGGCCTCGGTGTTGGTCGAGGAGCCAGGAGGTTCTCCGCTCCTGGTGGCAAAAGGCGCCCCAGAGGCCGTTCTTCAGCGGTGTCACGGTGTCCCCGAGGAGGCAAGGTCGACGCTTCAGGGTCTCTTCTCGGAGGGCGCTCGAGTGGTAGCTGTCGCCACCCGCCCGGCTCAGGATGTGACGTCGCTGACCGCAGCCGATGAGCAGGAACTTGAGCTTGCTGGGTTCCTGACGTTTGCCGACCGACCCAAGGCCGATGCCGGTGCGTCCATCGCCCAGCTCAGACGCCTTGGGGTGGACGTGAAGATCATCACCGGGGACAACGGGCTCGTTGCCGCCAAGGTGTGCTCTGACATCGGGGTCGAATGTGCCGGAGTGTTGTCCGGCGAGGAGGTCGAGGCGCTCAATGACGACGGACTCTCAGCGGCCATCTTGACCACGACGGTCTTCGCACGGATCAAGCCCGAGCAGAAATCCCGAATCATCAAGGTGGCCCGACGGACCGGCAAGGACGTGGCCTATCTCGGCGACGGGGTAAATGATGCTGTGGCGCTACATCACGCAGATGTCGGCATCTCGGTGGATTCGGGAACGGATGTGGCCAAGGACGCCGCTGACGTCGTGCTCCTCGACAAGGACTTGGGAGTGCTGGCGGAGGGGGTGATCGAAGGTCGTCGTATCTTCAACAACACCATGAAGTACGTCCTCATGGCGACATCCTCGAACTTCGGCAACATGTTCAGTGCGGCGGGCGCTTCGGTCTTTCTCTCATTTCTCCCGATGTTGCCCTCACAGATCCTTCTCAACAATTTGCTCTACAACACTGGGCAGCTGGTCATCCCGACCGACCGAGTTGACCCAGAGGCGTTGGCACGTCCGGCAGCCTGGGACATGGCGTTCATCCGTCGATTCATGTCCGTGTTCGGGCCCGTGAGCTCCATCTTCGACTTCTTGACCTTCTGGGTCATGCTCGCAGTGCTCCATGCGGGCCATGTCGAATTCAGAACCGGCTGGTTTGTGGAATCGATCGCCACGCAGACGCTGGTCATCTATGTGATTCGGACACGGCGGGTCCCGTTCTTCAAGAGCAGGCCCAGTTGGCCGATGCTGGTTGTGCCAACTGGAGCAGCCCTGGTCGGTGCCCTGCTGCCGTACACCGGGCTCGCCCATCTTCTCGGGTTCACGCCGCTTCCGACGACCTTCTTCCTCCTCCTATTCGGAATGGTCGTGGTCTATCTCGTGCTCGTCGAGCTCGCCAAGACGCGGTTCTACCGGGCTCCGCACGCGCAGACCCCTCGCGTCCCGACGAGCCACTCGGAGCGACTGGAGCGACGGATCAGGCGCAGGGTGTCACGGTTCGTTCACGTTGTCGCTCCGGAAGGCGATCGGACCTGAGCGGGACGGGGCGACTTCCACGCAGCGTCGACTGCAAAAGGACCCTCGACCCGACCCGCAGGGACCAACGTCCCTAGTCGAGTGGGTCTTCCAGCGAGGACGATGAAGTGTGCCGATGCAAATGACTCTGGGTGGTCCTCTTTCGGGTGCCTTTGGGGGCCGGGTGCTGCACCGCCGGGCGATGGGCGGCAGCTCCGAAGGCGAAAGTCGGTGCTGATCTCGCCTCCGAACTATCCGGGCGATCTCGGCGCTCAGGTCGTCCTGTCAGACGACACCTGCTGCAGCCTGCGTCCGATCCGGCCCGATGACGCCGAACGGCTGATCGAATTCCATGAACATCTTTCCCAGCGATCGACCTACCTGAGGTTCTTTACGGTTCACCCCAGACTTTCGGACGATGAGGTCAAGCGGTTCACCACTGTGGACTATGTGAATCGTTTGGCCCTCGTGGTCGAGAGGGATAGACGGCTCATTGCTGTGGGTCGGTTTGACCGAATCACGGGCACGACTGAAGCCGAGGTGGCCTTTGTCGTGGCGGATGAGTACCAGCACCATGGGCTCGCCTCGCTTTTGCTCGATGAGCTGGCACGGGCCGCCCGGGACAGAGGCATCCGGACATTCCTGGCCGAGACCCTCTGCGAGAACAAGCCCATGCTGGACGTGTTCCATCACTCTGGATTCGACGTCTCATCGACGATCGAGTACGGGACTGTCTTCCTGCGATTCGAAATCGGGATCACCGATTCGTACCGGGTCGCCTTGGCCGCACGCGACGAGCACCGGCACATCAGCCGTCTCCCAGCCGTCGCATCCGTCGAGGGGCCACGCGCATGTTGATCGTTGCTGGCCCATCCGGTGCCAATGCGCACGACGGAGGCACTTTTCACCCCGAGCAACCGGGCAGGATCTTCTCAGTGATGGATGGGGTACGAGACCTCCATCTCGACGATGCCATCACATATGTTGCGGCGCCTGAGGCGGACATCGATGCTTTGACTCGGGTGCACACCATCAAGTATCTCGATGAGCTCCAGGGTTTCTGTCAGGAGGGCGGCGGGGACATCGATCCGGATACCTATACGCGACCGGATTCCTTCGCGGCCGCCCGTCGAGCCGCCGGTGCCGGGCTCGAGGCGATCAGAACCTTGGAGCTGCAGGGCGATGGTATCGCCTTCGTCCCCGCGAGGCCTCCGGGTCATCACGCAGAAGCGGACCGTGCAATGGGATTCTGCTTGCTCAACAACGTTGCCGTGAGTGCGGCAGCGCTTGCGGCGAAGGGTCAGCGGGTGCTGATCATCGACTGGGACGTCCATCACGGGAATGGCACCCAATCCATCTTCTGGGATGACCCCCGCGTTCTCTATGTCTCGACCCATCAGTGGCCGCTGTTCCCGGGTACGGGACGAAGCCAGGAAGTTGGAGGTACCAACGCTGTGGGGCTCACCGTCAACATCCCGCTGCCAAGGGGTGCCACAGGAGACGTCGTGCAAGGCGCCCTTGAGCAGGTCGCGGCCCCGGTGATCGATCACTTCGCTCCAGATTGGGTTCTGGTGTCGTGTGGCTTCGATGCTCATCGGGCTGATCCGCTCGGCGAGCTTGCGCTCTCGACGGGGGACTTTGCACGGCTCGCCCGGCTGGTGCGTTCATTTGCCCCTTGTCCGGGTCGTCTGGCGCTGTTCCTGGAGGGAGGGTACAGCGCCATGGCTCTGCGCTCCTCGACGGCTGCTGTGTTGGGCGCTCTCCTCGACATCGCAGTAGGGCTCGAGCCTTCGACGAGTGGTGGGCCGGGCCGAGAGGCGGTCGCGTCCGCAGGGACTGCCCGAGGGTTGGCAGTAGCGGGCCTTCAGTAGAGGGGTGTCATCCATGAACGCAATCGGCAAGGTCGCAGTGGGCTTCGATGGCTCCGATGACTCCAAGACAGCGCTTCGCTGGGCCGCCAGCCTGGCGGCGGCCACCCAGGCATCGCTCAAGGTGGTGCATGCCGTGGGCCTCTTGGAGCACGCGAAGCTCTCGGGACAAGTCATTCCGCATCACGACGTGGTCCGTGAGATAACCGTCGAGGCCGGCATGGTGCCGTCCGCAGTCGAATGGCTCGTGATTGACGGGGACCCGTGCTCTGCGTTGCTCCGAATGAGCGAAGAGCCCTACTCGGTCGACCTCATCGTTGTCGGAACTCGTGGGTCCGGAAAGCACTCCGGGACCCTCTTGGGGAGCACGAGCTTGGAACTCGTGGAGCACTCCAGCATTCCGGTCGCGATCGTTCCAACTCAACACCCAGCGAACTAGGCCGACAGAGATCCATGTGGAGCCGGAGCTCCAGCCCTTCAACCGCTGGGTCGCGAGAAGTGGGTCTCTGAGGGATCGGAGGAGGCGACGCCGCTGAGCGCGGACCGGGATGCTCGGAGTTGCCGAGGGCAGCCGCAGAACGAGCGGACTCCCAACTCGGATCACCAAGGGTCGTTGGACGGCCCTGATGCCGGACTTTCGGTCTAGGCGTGTTCAGCCTGTGAAACAACGCTCTCTGGTACAAAAGTCCTATTGCGAGCCAAAGCGGCGAAGGCCGACGCGGCAGCGGGGACTGAGTTCGAGGTCCAATCGCAGCTGGCAGGGGGACTGGGATAGTCGAAGTAGACGAGGCCCTTGACGGCCGGCATCCTTGCCAGTGAGTGAGGTATTCCCGCGTACCAGGCCTGCTTCGTGTCGCGTCCCGTCGGTGCCCCGACAGTGCCGAGCTCGGCCAGCATCAAAGGGTGATGTCCGAAGGGTTGCGATTCGATCCAGTGGTAGAAGGGCGACACCACCTTCTGAAACGACCGCCACGGTCGCTGTTTGCATGCGGCGAAGTTGTAGGGATCCCAGGCGATCCAGTCGACGAAGGCTGACCCGGGCCAGAGCTCGCGATAGAGGCGTTCCCAGTGCGGGGTTGCGATTCCCTCCACATTCCAGACCCAGACGACATTGGAGGCTCCCGAAGCGGTTACGAGGTCGTGGACGTGACGAAATGCGGCGGCAAATTGTGGGGCGGACCCCTCTTGGCCAAGGTCTGCCTCCGGCTCGTGCGAGAACGAGATCATCACCGGGAGGTCGAGTGCAGCCAATCGAAGCCCTTCTGCCTCAATGGCGGCGTCCTGAGAACCGTCGGCGATTGCCGACCAGGGAATGGGGCGACCGTTTGGGTCAGTTGGCTGCCAATTTGATCAAGAGCAGGTGGCCGCTGCGCGCCAGCTCGGTCTCCTCGGGTGTCGGGAACGCCTGGAGCCACCGATGATAGGTGTGCACGATGTCGAGCGTTCGTTGGGTCTCGAACTGCGCGCCCGAAACAGCCTGGAGCAGGTTCGAACCAGTGTTGGGCACTGCCTCACCCCACCAGTCCCCGCAACTTGGCACCAGCAGTTTGCTGACGCTGCAATGTGCCGTAGAGGTCGCCAGTGGTGTCGCGGCGAGCACGGGCCCATCCGCTGCGAGAAGGTCGAACGTGAGACAAGGCAAGGCGGCGACGAAAGCGGCCATGGCGAATGCGAGGCATCGGCGCCAAGGCTTACTTGTGGCCGTTGGATGTCGTGTCACCGAGGCTCGTCCCTCCTCCGTTTTTGTGTCGAGTACTTGATTCAGACTTCAAGAATTCACCCGGTGTTCGGGCTGCGTTCACCGCGCACGACAGAGATGACGATTGTGTCAAATGAACGCCACAGATTTTGGGTTTCGAAACCCGAGTTGTGCACGAGTAGCTTGAACGGTTCGATGGTCTCGACTTGTATGCAATCACACTGCAACCCCGAGTAGTTCTGCTCTTTCACACCTCGAGCAGAACTTTCCAACGGCGACGAAGTAGGTGTGAGGAGCCCATGGCTCGCTAACTCGGGGCCAGAACACAATCAATTCGATCACACCTGTCTGGGTCAAGAGGGGGTCCAGATGTGCCACCCAATACGACATATACGTGCGCGGCCACAATTCGTGCTGCCAGGCCGTCCAGCCCTTGCCCCGAGCCCACTGACGGTCCAAAGGGTGTGTCGCCTCTCGTCTACCACCCACGGCATCACGATGGGCCGGTTCGAGGGGTGAACCGTTGGTAACTGCCCTACTGCAGATCAGGAACGCCATCGAGGCCGGAGGGCACTTCTACCTCTTCTCCGGGTTGGTAGGCCTTATCTGGGTGGTGTGGCTCGTCAAGGTCGGACTGTCCCGGCGCTACGCGCCGTGGGTCAACGGCTATCGGACGACCTCCAGCGTCGTCATCCCCGTGGTGGACGAGCCGATCGACCTGTTTCGGGACGTCCTGTCGCGAATCGTGCGGCAGAATCCCACCGAAGTTCTTGTGGTCATCAATGGTCCTCGCAATCAAGATCTCGAGGCCGTGTGTGCCGAGTTTCCGTTGGTCCATTGGGAGTGGACGTCTGTGGCCGGCAAGCGCAACGCGTTGCGGGTCGGCATCGAGAAGGTCAGCGGAGAGGTTGTCGTTCTCGTTGACAGCGACACCCTCTGGACCGAGGGGGCACTCGAGGAGCTGTTGAAGCCTTTCGTGGATCCGAGCGTCGGCGGAGTGACCACGCGTCAGCGCATTCTCGAACCGGATCGGAACTTTCTGACTCGTTGGGCCGACTGGCTCGAATCGAGCAGATCCCTCTACTCCATGCCGGCGCAGAGCGTGATGGGTCAGGTCGGCTGCTTGCCTGGGAGGACCATCGCTTTCCGCCGCGACGTCCTGGAGGAGATCATGCCGGATTTTCTCACCCAGCGATTCCTTGGCGTCTGCCTCGAGGTCTCAGACGACCGCACTTTGACCAATCTCACGCTGAAGCGTGGTTATCGGACGGTCTATCAGTCGACGAGTCTCGTCTACACCGATTGTCCGACCGGATTGAAGAAGATGGCGAAGCAGCAGTATCGATGGGCGCGGGGCAGTCAATACAACACCCTGCGAATGCTCCCGTGGATGATCGGACGGGCCCCTGTTCTTGCGTTCTTCTTCGCCATTGACATCGTGATCCCGTTCTTGTGGATCTGTTCTGCCATGGGCTGGGGGATTCGGTCCTTGACCGGCTACCACACCGATCTCTACGGGGGAGTGCTGAGTGGGCACCGACCCTTTGCGCTCCCCGTGATGCTCTGCTTGATCCTGGCGTCGTCCTGGGTATCCATGTCTATTCGGCAACAGCGACACCTTGAGCAATGCCCGGGTGACATCTTCTTCATCCCGCTGTATGTGATCTTCTCCACACTGTTTCTCCTACCGATCCGCCTCTACGGCTTCCTACGCATGGCGAAGCCGGCCGGCTGGGGCACTCGCGCCAATGCCTATGCCGGCGGTCATGGTGGAGCGGCGGCCGCGGACAACGATCTTGTTCTCGCCGGTGTCGGATCTCCTGTTGGTCGTGGCACGCACCTCGCGCTCGGCGGCTCCGGTGGGCACCATTCCGTCCCACGGAGCTCCCGCGGGTCGCTTCAATCCCTACGAAATCGTTCCTATCACCCTGTTCGTACTGATCACCCTTGGAGGAGTGCTCTATGACACGTGGCCGGGGTAGTGTCCACGTCAGCGTCATCGGTGGCCTTTCGCTCGTTGTCGTCGCCCTTTCGCTCTATCTGTCCCCTCTGGGGGCGACCGCCAAGCACCCGAGAACGGAATCCGCCGCAAAGACGAGCGTGCGTCCGGTGGATCATCACACCGGCTCCGGTCCTGCCACGGAGCGCCCCGCGAAGGCGACCGTGATCAAGGCGCCCACGAAGTCTGCCGCCAATCCCGCTGGCAGTCGCACCATCGTGAAGGAAATCGTGTACGTCCCGACGCCCGGGGGATCCTCTAGCAAATCACCGGTCAGCACGACAACCTCAGTGCCCTCGAGCAGCGTGCCGACGACGACGACGACCGCACCGGTCGGGCTGACATTCACCGTGGAGAACAAGGCCAATCTGGTCGCGCCGACATCGGACTACTGGGGAGTGTCCATCAACGGGGTTCCCCAAGGCATGCCACAACTCAGGGCATTGGACACCGAAGTCGGATCGGCGCCGTCAGAGTTGACCTGGTACCAGGGCTGGGATGAGCCGTACCCGGCCCAGGCTGTGCAGAGCGCCTGGCAAAACGGGGCGCTGCCGATGATCACCTGGGAGTCCAAGCCGACGATCGACTCGACGCCGGCGCAGTCCGATCCCGCGTACGCCCTGCGGGACATCATCAGCGGCAACTACGACTCCTACCTCCAGACATTCGCACAGGCCGTCGTGGCACAGGGCTTGCCGGTCGTCCTCCGGCTCGATCAGGAGATGAACGGGAATTGGTTTCCGTGGTCGGAAGGAATCAATGGGAACACCTCAGGGCAGTTCGTCCAGATGTGGCACCACGTGTGGAACATCTTCCAGGCGGCGGGTGCGAATCAATACGTGATCTGGCTCTGGGCGCCAAACAGGGTTGACACCCTCACGCATGCCCCGAGCCTGAGCGAGCTGTATCCCGGGGACGCGTACGTCGACTGGGTGGGCATCGACGCATATTGGCGCTACACGACCGAGGCGCCGACCTTCGCGGCTGTTCTGGGTCAGTCGATCGCGGCGGTGAACGCGGTGACCACGAAGCCGATCTACATCGCGGAGACTGCTGGCATCGAGACGGATCCGACGACCGGATCCGACCTCGCGGCTGAGAAGGTCCAGTTCACGACGAACCTATTGGCTGGGATCGAAGCCGATTCTCAGATTGTCGGATTCTCCTGGTTCGACAACGTGGCGACCTCGGACTCCGATGGCACCCCCATCACGAACGATTGGCGACTCGACTCGGACGCGTCGAACCTCGTTGCATTCAGAGCTGGGCTCGCGGCGGGACCCTTTTCCAGTGGGCTGGTGCCTTCGTCAGGACCCCCTACGACTCTTGATGTCATCCCACCAACAAGTAGCTGAACGAGAGCCCCGCAACGATCGAAACTCAAACACTCATGAAAGGAACGTGAATATGACGAGGCAGTGTCGAATTTGTGTAATCGGGAGCGGCTACGTGGGAACTGTGGTCGCAGCAGGACTTGCTCACATCGGTCACGTCGTGATCGGGGTGGAGTCTGACGTCGACAAACTGGGTCAGCTCCAGGTCGGTATAGCCCCCTTCCACGAATCCGGGCTCGACGAATTGCTTGTCGAAGGCCTCGAGTCGGGGCGTCTGACCTTTCGGTCGGACATTGCCGGGGCAATGGCCGAGACGGAGGTTGTGTACATCTGCGTGGGAACCCCGCCGGGCGCGAACGGCGAACCGGATATGAGAGACGTCATCAATGTCGCGGTGGAAGTGGCAATGCACGTCGACGGTCACGTCCTCGTCAACAAATCCACAGTACCGGGCGGGTCAGGACGATGGCTCTCGAGTCTCGTTGAAGAGTCGACCCCGACCGGAGGGCCAACGGGCCGGTTCTGCGTTGTCTCGAACCCCGAGTTCCTCCGCGAGGGGAGCGCGATCGACGACTTCTTGCGGCCGGATCGAATTGTGCTCGGAAGCGACTCCGAACGGGCACTCGACATCATGGTCGACATCTATCGTCCCGTGATCGAGGCATCGGAAACGCCTGTACCGGTTGTACGCACGGACCTGGTCACCGCCGAGGTGCTCAAATACGCTTCGAACGCCTTCCTGGCGACAAAGATCAGCTTCGCGAACGAGTTGGCGCGGATGTGCGAGCTCATGGGCGCGGACGTGTGTCGGGTGACAGAGGGTATGGGCCTCGACCATCGCATCGGTAAGGAGTTCCTGTCAGCCGGCCTTGGTTGGGGCGGCTCGTGTTTCGGCAAAGACACGGCTGCACTGACCGCCACCGCTCGAGCGTATGGGTATAGGGCCCGACTTCTCGAGGCGGCCATAGAGGTGAACCACGATCAGCGAAGCCACGTCATCGAACTGTTGCAGCGTCACTTCCATACCTTGCGAGGTCTCAGGGTGACGGTACTGGGACTGGCGTTCAAGCCCGGAACTGACGACATGCGCGATTCGCCCGCGGTTGACGTGGTCGAGCGTCTCATTGGTCACGGTTGCTTCGTCAGCGCCCACGATCCGAGTATTTCGAATCTGCCGGAGCATCCGGAGGTCAAGGTATTCAGCGACCCATATGCAGCCGTCCAGCGCGCCGAGGCTGTGATCATTGCCACTGACTGGCCGCTCTACGGTCAGCTGGACCTGCCTCGTCTCGCAATGCAGTCACCAGGGGCGCTGTTGCTGGACGCACGAAATATCGTCGACCCGATGACAGCTTCGGCGGCCGGATTCCACTATCAAGGAATCGGACGTGAGCTCCAATCGCTCGTCGACAGGCGACGAATAGCTGCTGGCACAGGCTGAGCGGAGCGACTCACCGCTCCGGGCACCTCAGCAGATCGAGGGACGCTTTCCTTCTCCCTGGCAGGGAGTACTCGGAGAGGCACACCGGGACCCGCTGTGGGCCTGCAGCGCCTCGGGGGAGCAGTCCGGCGGCCCCCTCGGAGCTGCCAGACCCCGGGCGAGGGTTCACGTAGGCTTCCTGAACGGAGCCAGCCGGCGACTGTGGCCGGATTGTGGACAACGGTCCTGGTCATGCGGCGAAACTCCGGCACGGAGAGGTGCGAGAGCGGCCGAATCGGACTCACTGCTAATGAGTTGACCTGGGTAACCGGGTCCGAGGGTTCAAATCCCTCCCTCTCCGCTCGGGGGTCGGGCACGTGGTGTCGGACCATCCGGATGGTTGGTCCGCTCGACGCGGGCCCGCCGGGTTCCGTCGCCCGACGGGGTCCGGCCTGGTGCGAGGAGTGTGTGACGGCGTGGGCCTCTATTGGCTGCAGACCTTGGGGTGCCCGAAGAACCAGGTCGACTCCGACAAGCTGGAAGGTCATCTCGCTGCCCAGGGGTACGGCCGTGCCACCGACGCCGACTCGGCCGACCTCGTGGTGGTCAACACGTGCGCCTTCATCGACGCCGCCCGCCAGGAGTCCATCGATACCGTCCTGGCCCTGGCCGACCGTCGCCGCCCGGGTGCCCGCCTGGTCGTGACCGGTTGCATGGCCGAGCGCTACGGCGACGAGCTGCGCGAAGCCCTGCCCGAGGTCGACCTCGTCGCGCCGTTCGGTTCTGAGCTCACCACGCCGGCCGTCATTGGCACCGTCCCCGAACGCGTCCCGGTCACCCTGACATCCGGGCGCCGCGCCGCTGAGTCCGCACCTGCACCCCCGCTCGCCACCGGGTTCGATCTCCTGGAGCTGCCGCGCCCGGCCGCCTCCGCCCCGTGGGCCTACATAAAGGTCGCCGAGGGATGCGACCGCATCTGCGGCTTCTGCGCCATCCCGTCCTTCCGGGGCAAGCAGCGCTCCCGTTCGACTCACGACATCCTGGCCGAGGTCGACGCGCTGCGTGCCACGACCGACGACGCGCCTGCCCTCCGCGAGATCGTCCTCGTGGCCCAGGACTTGGCCTCCTACGGCCGCGATCGCTCGGGTCCGGGGCGCCGCACCCGTATCGCCCACGGACCTTCGCCCATCGCCGCTCTGACCCGCGCCGTGTCGGCCCGCGTCGAGCGCACCCGGCTGCTCTACCTCTATCCCTCGGGGCTGACCGACGAGCTCATCGAGACCGTGCTCGATACGGGAGTGCCCTACTTCGACCTCTCGCTCCAACACGTGTCGCGTCCGTTGCTCGCCGGCATGCGCCGCTGGGGCGACGGCGACCGCTTCCTGCGCCGCATTGGTGACATCAGGGCCGCCGAGCCCGATGCCACCTTCCGCTCCTCCTTCATCCTCGGCTACCCGGGCGAGACCGAGCGCGACCACGACCTTCTGCTCGAGTTCCTCGATGCCGCGCAGCTCGACTGGGCCGGCTTCTTCCCGTATTCCCGCGAGGACGGCACCCACGCAGCCGACCTCGCCGAACAGGTGCCGGCGGCGCTCGCTCTCGAGCGCCTGCGCGAGTGCGCCGAGCTGCAGGACGCCATCACGGCCGCCAAGCGGGACGCGCTGATCGGCGCGACGCGCCAGGTCCTCGTCGACGCGCCCGGCCAGGGCCGGACCGTGCACGAGGCGCCCGAGATCGACGGCATCGTCCATCTGCCCGCCGACCTTGCGGTCGGCCACCTCGTCGACGTCACCATCACCGGCGCGGAGGGGCCCGACCTCACCGCCGTGGCGGCCGACCGGAATCCGGCTTCCGCCGGCGTTGCCACCGCCACCGCCACCGCCGGCGCCGGCGCCGGCGCAGTCTCAGCCGGAGCGACGACACGGTGAACGAGGCCACGCACGAGCCCGCCCGCCGGACGGACTTCACCTTCGGCGAGAGCGCGCTGGTCACGCCGGCCAACGCCGTCACGGTGGCCCGGTTGCTGGCGGCTCCCGTCTACGTGCTCATGCTCGTCGCCTGGGGCGCCTCATGGGTCAATGTCGTGGTGGGCTTCCTGCTCGCCGCCAGCGACGGGCTCGATGGCTACATGGCCCGCCGCCACGGCACCACTCGCTCCGGCGCGTTCCTCGACCCGCTGGCCGACAAGGCGTGCGTGCTCGGCGCCATGATCACGCTGGCGGCCGAGGGGCACCTGCCCTGGCTGCCTGTGGTGCTCATCACCGTCCGCGAGGTGGGCATGCAGGCCTACCGCTCCTGGGTGGGGCGGCGCGGTGTGTCCATCCCGGCGCGCAAGTCGGCCAAGCTCAAGACGCTGGTGCAGGACCTGGCGATCGGTGCGGTCATCATCCCACCGCTGGCGCACCAGCACACGTTGCAGGTCGTCATGATCTGGGTCGCCTGCGCCCTCACGCTCTACACCGGTGCCGAGTATCTCCTCGACGGTCGCCGGGTGTTGCACGGAACGACCACCCCCTAAGGTCACCCTCGTGAGAATCGAGATCGTGGCGGTGGGCACCGAGTTGTTGTTGGGCCAGATCGCCGACACCAACTCCGCCTGGCTGGGGGAGCATCTGGCCGCCAACGGCGTCGCCTCCCACTTCCATCAGGCCGTCGGCGACAATCACGACCGCATCACCCTGGCCCTGCGCACCGCGCTGGCCCGGAGCGACGGCGTCATCATGTGCGGCGGATTGGGGCCGACCCAGGACGACATCACCCGCGAGGCCATTGCCGACGTCATGAACGTCCCGCTCGTGCGCGACCAGGCCATCGTCGACGTCATCGCCGGCTTCTTCGCGGGCCGGGGGCGCATCATGACGGAGAACAACGCGGCGGCAGGCGGACGTGCCCCAGGGGGCGGCCATCATCCCCCAGGTGGCCGGCACCGCCCCGGGCCTCATCTGCCCGGTGGGGAACAAGGTCGTCTATGCGGTCCCGGGCGTCCCGTACGAAATGGCCGAGATGTTCGAGCGCGGCATCCTGCCCGACCTGCGCGCCCGCATGGCCGAATCGGGCGAGGAGACCGGCGTCATCACCAGTCGCGTGCTGCGGACCTGGGGCGCCAGCGAGTCCGGCCTGGCCGAATCGCTGCAGGATCGCATCGACGCGCTCGGCGAGAGCGGTGACGTGACGCTGGCCTTCTTGGCGTCGGGCATCGAGGGGATCAAGGTGCGCATCACGGCCCGGGCCCGTACGACCGAAGAGGTCACCGCTCTGCTCGACAAGGAGGACGCCGAGGTGCGTCGGGCCATTGAGGACCGGCTCGGCGACATCGTCTTCGGCGTCGACGACGAGTCGATGGAGGTGGCGGTGGCCGCCCGGCTGATCGAGCGCGGGCTGACGTTCGGGGTCGCCGAGTCGCTCACCGGTGGCCTCATCGCCTCCCGCCTCGTCAATGTGGCCGGAGCATCGTCGTGGTTCCGCGGCGGCGTCGTGGCCTACGACTCGCAGGTCAAGTTCGACGTGCTGGGCGTCCCTGTCGGGCCGGTGGTCACCGAAGCGGCCGCGGCCGCCATGGCTGAGGGCGCCGCCCGGGTGACCGGAGCCGACGTCGGGCTCGGCATCACCGGCGTCGCCGGGCCGGACGACCAGGAGGGTGTGGCGCCGGGCACGGTGTTCGTCGGGCTCCACCTCCCGGGCCAGCCGGCCCAGACCCGGGAGCTGCGGGTGCCCGGCGACCGGGAGCGGGTACGCCAGTACGGGGCCATTTCTGCCCTTGACCTGCTGCGACGCGCCCTCGACGCCTACGCCCCCTGAGGGCCCGCGTTCACAGGAGGCCCACAGGGGGGTCACACTGGACGGGCAAGCCGGGGCGCGAGCCTGTGCGCCAGGGAGGTACGGCCAAGTGAAGATGGACAACGGACCGCGGGTGCTCGTGGTCGATGACGAACCCTCGATCGTCGACGCGGTGGCGACATCGCTGCGCTACGAGGGGTTTACGGTCGACGAGGCGATGACAGGGCGCAAGGCGCTGGCCCAGGCGCAGGAGGACCCGCCCGACCTCGTGATCCTCGACGTGATGCTGCCCGATCTCGACGGGCTCGAGGTGACCCGGCGACTGCGCTCGGACGGCCTGCGCGTGCCCGTCCTCTTCCTGACCGCCCGCGACACGCTGCAGGACAAGCTGGCCGGCCTCACCGTCGGTGGTGACGACTACGTGACCAAGCCCTTTGCGCTGGCGGAGGTCATCGCCCGGGTGCATGCCATCCTGCGCCGGACCGGCTACGAGCCCGAGGACGACGGGATCTTGCGCTTCTCGGACCTCGAGCTCGACGAGAGCGCGCACGAGGTTCGCCGCAACGGGAGCGCCATCAACCTCACCGCCACCGAGTTCAACCTCCTGCGTTACTTCATGCTCAACCCGCGCCACGTGCTGTCCAAGTCTCAGATCCTCGACCATGTCTGGCACTATGACTTCGGCGGAGACGGGAACGTCGTAGAGACCTACGTCAGTTATCTGCGCAAGAAGCTCGAAAAGTTCGGGCCACCGCTCATCCACACCATCCGCCTCGTGGGTTACACCCTTCGTGAGCCGGAGTCTGCCAATGGAGCTGCCTGAGTGTCCCTCCGGCTGCGTCTGCTTGTCGCGGTCGGACTGATCGCCATCGTGGCGCTGGTGGTGGCGGACTTCGCCACCTACTCGGCGCTGCGCTCTTCGCTCTACCAGCAGGTCGACCAGGAATTGGCCCAGCAGCCGCACCGGCTGCCCGGCACCAACGGGTTCCCCTGCCCGTCGCCCAGCTCGCGGTTCGATGATCAGGGGAACAGCGGTGCCGGTCCGGGAGCCGGGTCGGGTGACGGGGGCAATGACTTCCCGAACGTCTCGGGGTACAACTACATCGCCGTCGTGCGCTCCAGCGGCGCGGTGTTGGTCGGAAGCGAGTGCCCGGCTTACGTGGGCGACCACGCCTACCGACCCTCCCTGCCCAACACCATCACCGGGTTCACGACGCAGCCGGACGGGGAGCAGGTCGCGTACTTTACGACGGGGTCCATCGACCCCGACGGTCCGTCCTTCAGGGTGCGGGCCGAAAGGGTGGACGTCATCACGCCGAGCGGCTCGCAGACGCAGGCCGTGTTGGTCCAGGCGCAGCCCCTCACCGACCAGAACAGCACGCTGCACACGCTGTTCCTGACCGAACTGGCCGTGACGGCGGGCGCACTGGTGCTCGCTCTGGCCGGCGGCTGGTGGCTGGTCCGGCTCGGACTGCGACCGCTCGAAGACGTCGAGCGCACCGCCGACTCCATCGCGGCCGGTGACCTGGATCAGCGCGTACCGGGCGCCGACCAGGCCACCGAGGTCGGCCGTTTGGCCAGAGCGCTCAACGTCATGCTGGAGCGCATTCAGGCCGCCTTCTCGGCCCGTGTGGCTTCGGAGTCGCGCCTGCGCGAGAACGAGCAGCACCTCCGCCAGTTCGTCGCCGACGCGTCACACGAGCTGCGCACACCCATCGCCGCCGTCTCGGCCTATGCGGAGCTGTTCGAGCGGGGCGGCTCCGAGCGCCCCGAGGACCTGCCCCGCATCGTTTCCGGTATTCGCACCGAGACGGCCCGGATGGACAGGTTGGTGAGCGATCTCTTGGAGCTGGCGCGGCTCGACGAGGGCGTGCCGATGGAGACGGGACCGGTGGAGCTGGTGTCGCTGGCTTCGGACGCCGTCCGCACCGCCACGGCGGTAGGCCCGGAGTGGCCGGTGCAGTTCTCGGCGACGCGCCCGGTGGAGGTGGCCGGCGACAAGGACCGTCTGCGTCAGGTCCTCGACAACCTCTTGGCCAACGTTCGTGCGCACACGCCACCGGGCACGACCGCCACGGTCCACGTCGACCAGATCGGCGACCAGGCGAAGATCGAAGTCCGTGACACCGGACCGGGCATGGCCGAGGAGGACGCCCGCCGGGTCTTCGAGCGCTTCTACCGGGCCGACACCGCCCGCACCCGCACCCGCGGTGGCAGTGGGTTGGGGCTGTCCATCGTCGCTGCCATCGTGAGCGCCCACCGTGGGACGGTTTCAGCCGCTTCGTCACCGGGGAACGGTCTGGTGATCACTGTGCTGCTCCCGGTCAGCACGGTTCCTGCCGGCCCCGAGCCGTCCGGCTCGACGGACCAGGCGCCTGAGCCGGTTGCGTCACCTCCGCCGGCCCAGCCCGCTCGAGCTCCCCAGACACCCAGACCAACTGTGCAAGCCCAGGAAGCCCAGGAAGCCCAGGCACCCGAGGCGCCCCGTCCATCCAGCTAAATCGGGCTTTTGTGCCGCGCCGCGCGAGATTCACACCGTATCCACAGCCGAGGTTCACGGAGCCCGGAGCCGGCCACGGCAGCATGCGTGGCATGACAGCCCTGGCTCCGTTCGAGGCCGACGTCGATCCCCGCCGGGTCCCCCTGGACGTCGAGATCGTCGTGCCGGTCTACAACGAGGCGGCGCACCTGGCCGAGCGGATCACGGCCCTGCGCACGTTCCTCGACGAATCGTTCCCGTTCCGCACGCTCGTCACCGTGGTCGACAACGCCAGCACCGACGACACCGACAAGGTGGCGCGCCAGCTGGCCGCTTCAATGCGCGGCGTGGCGGCCATGCACCTCCCTCGCAAGGGACGGGGCCACGCGCTCCGCGCCGCGTGGTCGACGAGTGACGCGCCAGTCGTCGCGTACATGGACGTCGACCTCTCGACGTCGCTGCCCGCCCTTCTGCCACTCGTCGCACCGCTCCTGTCCGGCCATCGCGACCTCACGATCGGCTCACGCCTGGCTCCTGGCGCGCACGTCGTCCGGGGACCCAAGCGAGAGCTGATCTCGCGTTCGTACAACCTGTTGCTCAAGCTCGCACTGCAGGGCCGCTTCAGCGACGCACAGTGCGGCTTCAAGGCTCTGCGTCGCGACGCGGCGGCCAAACTGCTCCCGCTCGTCGAGGACAACGAGTGGTTCTTCGACACCGAGCTGCTGGTGACGGCTGAGCGTCTGGGCCTGCGCATCGGCGAGGTCCCCGTGGACTGGGTCGACGACCCCGATTCACGGGTGCACATCGTGTCGACGGCGGCCGACGACCTCCGGGGCGTGTGGCGGATGCTGGTGCGGCGGCCCAAGGGTCTCCGCCGCGTCCGTTCCAACGAGGTCGCGGCCGACCAGCTCCTGCGCTTCGCCGGCGTGGGAGTCGTCTCGACGCTCGGCTACCTGTTCTTGTTCGTCGCCTGGCGCCCACTCCTCGGCCCCTTCGGTGCCAACGCGATGGCGATGGCCATCGCCACGCTGTTCAACACGGCGGTGCATCGTGAGCTCTCCCGTAACACCGACGGCCAGGCGCGTCGCGGCCGCCTCCTCGCCGTGGCCGGCGGCCTCTACCTGGTGAGCCTCGGCCTGACGACGTTGGGATTGGTCGTGGCCCAATGGGTCGCCCCGTCCATGCTCCTCGCGCAATTGGCCGCCCTCACCGTTGCCAACGTCCTTGCCGCGGTGGTCCGGTTCGCCGTCTTGCGAGCCTGGATCTTCCGCCCGACCGCTCGTGCCGCCACCGGCCCGATGGAGGTATCCCGATGACGGACTTCACGCCCAGCTCCGACGCAGTCGTGGGGGTGCTCGACCCGCCGGTCGCGGTCGATGCACCACCCGCCCCCGGCGGAGCGGGGATGCCGCCCGCCTGGTCGCCCGCCCCGCGCCGCAATTGGCTGACCCGCTTCGTGCGGGGCAAGGAGAGCGACGCGGCCTGGGTCCGTCCGGCCCTGCTCACCCTTCTGGTGGCCACCACAGTGCTGTACGTGTGGGGACTGGGCGCCAGCGGCTGGGCGAACTCCTTCTACTCGGCAGCGGTCCAGGCCGGGACGAAGAGCTGGAAGGCGATGTTCTTCGGTTCCTCCGACTCGTCGAACTTCATCACCGTCGACAAACCACCTGCGTTCCTCTGGCCGATGGAGATCTCGGCGCGGATCTTCGGCCTCAACTCGTGGAGCATGCTCGTCCCGCAGGCTCTCGAGGGAGTGGCCACGGTGGGATTGGTCTACCTGTCGGTCAGGCGCTGGTTCAGCGCTCAGGCCGCGCTGCTGGGCGGTGCGGTGGTGGCGCTCACGCCGGTGGCCGCCATGATGTTCCGCTACAACAATCCGGACGCACTTCTCGCGCTTCTCCTCACCGGTGCGACCTACGCCACCATGCGCGCGCTCGAGAAGGCGCAGACCAAGTGGCTGGTCCTCGCCGGCGCCCTGATCGGCTTCGGCTTCATCACCAAAATGATGCAGGCATTCCTGATCATCCCCGTGATGGCCGTCGTCTACCTGCTCGCCGCGCCGACGGGGTGGTGGCGCCGGGTCTGGCAGACCTTCCTGATGGGGGTATCGGTGCTGGTGGCGGCGGGGTGGTGGGTGGCGATCGTCGCCCTCACGCCGGCGGCCGACCGGCCCTACGTGGGCGGGTCGCAGAACAACAGCATCCTCAACCTGATCTTCGGCTACAACGGCTTCGGTCGCCTCGACGGCAGCGAGTCGGGCAGCGTCGGCGGTGGCCGGGTGGCAGGCAGCATGTGGGGCCCGACCGGGTTCACACGCCTCTTCAACGCGGAGTTCGGCAACATGATGTCGTGGCTGCTCCCGGGCGCGCTCGTGATGGGCGCCATCCTCCTCGCCGTCACGATCCGGGCCCGCCGCACTGATCGTGAGCGTGCCGGCTTGCTCCTCTGGGGTGGCTCACTCGTGAGCATCGGCCTCGTCATCAGCCTGGCCCAGGGCATCATCCATCCCTACTACACGGTGGCTCTCGCACCGCCGCTCGGCGCTCTCGTCGGCATCGCGACAATGGGCCTGTGGGAGCGCCGGGCCAGCTGGGTCGGACGCGTCGGCCTGGCGGCCGGCCTCGCCGCGACGGTCGTGTGGAGCTACATCCTTCTCGGCCGCACGTCGGACTGGTTCCCGGCACTCCGTCCCTTCGTCGCGGTCGTGGGCGCGCTCGGCGTCGTGGCGATCCTGGCGTTGCCGCTCCTGCGGCGTGTGCCGAAGCTCGCCATCGCCCTGGTGGCCACGCTCGGCCTGGGTGCCGCGCTCGCCGCGCCACTGTTCTCGACCGTGGCCACGGCGGCCACTCCGCACAACGGGGCCATCCCGTCGGTGACCCCGACTCCATCGGGCGGCTTCGGTGGTCCGGGCGGTGGACCCGGTGGTGGGTTCGGTGGTGGTGGTTTCCCGGGCGCAGGCGCTCGCCGCTGCCTTCGCCCGCGGCGGCTTCCCTGGCGGTGCACCAGGCGGCGGCTTCCCGACCGGGGGTGGCTTCCCCGGCGCGGGCAGCGGGTTCCGGACCGGGGCAGGCACGGGCACGGGCTCGGGGACCGGGTCAGGCACAGGCGCCGGTGGCTTCCCCTCGTTCGGCGCTCGCGGCGGGTTCCGTCCTGGCGGGACGGCCGGCGCCGGAGGAGCTGGTGGGGGTGCGGGTTTCTTGAACTCCAGCCAGTCCAATGCGGCGCTCAACAAGGCGCTGCAGGCCGACGCCGGTAAGTACACCTGGGCGGCCGCCACGGTGAACTCGAACAATGCGGCCGGCTATCAGCTCGGCAGCGGCGAGCCCGTGATGGCCATCGGCGGGTTCAACGGCACCGATCCGGCACCGACCCTGGCCCAGTTCGAGAAGTACGTCTCGGAGGGCAAGATCCACTACTTCATCGCGAGTGGGGGTGGTGGCTTCGGCGGTGGTGGCTTCGGCGGTGGCGGGGCGGGCGGCTCCGGCGATGCGTCCCAGATCACCTCGTGGGTGGAGGCGCATTTCACCTCTGAGACGTTGGGCGGCGTGACCGTCTACAACCTCACGACGGGCACCTCGTCCTGACGCGGCGCGAGGCGCAGGCGCGTCAGCCGAGCAGCTCGACGTAGCGTGACAGCGTCTCGCCGTCGAAGGCGATGAAGCGGATCACGGCCACGTCGGTGTCCGTCGCGCGGGCCGTGGTCACGGCCACCTCGGCGGCCGCCGCCAACGGATAGCCGTACACGCCGGTCGAGATCGCAGGGAAGGCCACCGAACGAGCGCCCACCTCGTCCGCACGGGCGAGAGCGCTGCGGTAGCAGGAGGCGAGGACGTCCGGCTCGCCCGCCGTGCCGCCGCGCCACACCGGCCCGACGGTGTGGATGATGAAGCGGGCCGGCAGGTCGAACCCGTCGGTGACCACGGCGTGACCGGGCAGGCATCCGCCGATGGTGCGGCAGGCCGCCCGCAGGCGCTCGGCCCCTGCGGCGCGGTGGATGGCGCCATCGACACCGGCGCCGCCCGCCAGCGCCCGATTGGCCGCGTTGACGACGGCGTCGACCCGCTCGAGCGTGATGTCACCCTGCGCGGCTTCGAGCAGCGGTGCCATCGGGCGGGCTATCCCGTCGCCACCGCCACGAGCAGCCCGGCGCCACCGCCACCGCCACCGCCACCGCCATCGTTATCCGGCGGTGGTGGAGCTGGACGAGGCGGGAACGAGCGAGAGCAGCGATGTGGTGTGCGTCGGCGCCGTCTGGCTCTTGTTCTCGCCCCAGTGCGAGAAGGTCACGGTGCCCACGATGCCCGAGGAGCTCTTGCCGCCGACGTTCGTCACCTCTTGTATCGGGAGGGGCGTGCCACTGGCCGGGATGTACAGCACGACGGGCACCTTGCTCCCGCTCTCGGTGGCGACCGACCCCCTGATCGCCGTCGCCTTCACGCCGCCCACGGTGGCGCTCTTGCCGAACGTGTAAGGGCCGCCGATCTCGAGCTCCTTCTCCACCTGCGAGGAGAGCAGGCCGCCGACGAGCTCGCCGAGGCTCTGGTTCGAGGTCGGGAAGGACAGCCACTTGTTGGCGTACTTCTTCGACTCGGCCGTCGTGAGGCCGATGACGTGGGCGAGGGCGGCTTCGTTGCCCTTCACGTATCCGGTCGACCCGACCACGAGGGCGTTCACGTGCTCGGTGAGGTTCTTGTTCTTGACGACCAGGGTCTGGGCGCCCGCCGTGGCACCGGCATCGCCCGAGACGTCGAGCTCGGCGCCGCTCTGCTTGGCCACCGAGGAGAAATGCACCCCCTGGCTGCCGACCGCCTTGAGGGCGGCGTTGTACTGCGCCGTGGCGGCGCTGCTCCCGGCGGCGGCGGTTGTCGTCGTGGTCGACGCGGCTGCGGCCGGGGGGGCCGTGGCCACGATCGTCGCCACGGTGAACGCGGTCGCGGACAGGGCGGCGAGTCCGGTGGCGACCGCGGCGGTGCGGGCGGTGTGCTGGCGCAAGGGGTGCATGACCTTCACTCTCTCGGAGGCCCGGCACGGTGGCGCGGCGAGGCGCCGACTTGGCCAGGGTGGTTGAACGGTCCCTATCTTCCCACGTCCCCGGCAGGGGCCGCCGTCGTCGGGGCGCTTTCTTAGACGGCGCTTATCGACCCGACCGAGATGGTGGCCGTGGGCGCCTTGGGGCGCACCCGCTCGCCCCACCTGGAGTAGATGATGTGCTCGGCCGCCGTGTGCTGCCCTTTGGCGTTCACCGAGTCCTCTTCCACCGGAACATGGGTTCCCTCGGCACGGACGTAGAGGACGACGTGCTGCGATGTGCGCCCGAAGGTCTGGGTGCCGTCGATGGCCTCGACGGCCACGCCGTCGAGGGTACGTGCGTGCCCGAGCGAGAGCGGGGCCTTGAGGGCCAGTTCCTTGGCGATGTCCGCCGACCGCACGCCCTCGACCACGGGCGAGAAGGCTGCGTTGGTGGTGGCGAACTCGATCCACTGACCGGTCGACTCCGAAGCTTGGGATGAGCTGAGTCCGGCCAGGTTCTCGAGCCCGTCGGCGTTGCCCTTCATATATGAGATGCCACCGATGACCACGATGTCGATGGAGCCCTTGCCCATGGTCACGGTCTGGCTGGCCGCCGCCGGCGCAGCGTCACCCGTCTCGAGCAACGTCTGGCTGGACTCGGTCGATGTCGAGACGTAGTGGACCGACCACGCGTGGGTGGTGGCGAGGGTGTCCTGGTACAGCGCCGACGCCCTCGACGACGCCGCGTCGGCGGGTGCTGCCACGAGTACCCCGAGCACCACGAGCGCTCCGGCCCCCACCACGACGGCAGCCACAGCCGCCCCCACGCCTCGGGCCACGAGCCTTCTCGTGTCCACCACCAGCCCTCCTCCTGTCCGTCTCCCGCCCCGGGAGCCGTCAGCTTCGCATGGACACGACGTTGCTTCTGGTCGCCGATTCCTCCCGCCGGACCGGTTCCGGCGGGGTCCGCCCGACCGTTCTCCGGGTGACGCGCCCCACTGGGAGAAGGGTCCACGCCCTACGAACACATGTTCGTTATGCTGCCAACCAGGCAGCGCCGGCGGGGTCGTCACACCCCCACCGTATGGTCAGCACAACGGTGCCGAGCAGGGATGCGGGGTCGGCACACACAGTCGCAGCACAACTCACAGAGGAGAGAGGGATGGCCGAAGCAGAACGGGAAAAGGCACTCGATGCCGCGCTGGGACAGATCGAGAAGCAGTTCGGTAAGGGCTCGGTCATGCGCATGGGCGACAACCTCGCGATGAACATCGAGTCCATCCCCACGGGTGCGCTCTCCTTGGACCTGGCGCTGGGGATCGGCGGTCTGCCCAGGGGGCGCATCGTGGAGATCTACGGCCCGGAGTCGTCGGGGAAGTCGACGTTGGCCATGCACGCGGTGGCCGAGGCGCAGCGCAACGGCGGCATCTGCGCCTACGTCGACGCCGAGCACGCCATGGACCCGGTCTACGCCCGGGCCATCGGGGTCAACGTCGACGACCTCTTGATCTCCCAGCCGGACACCGGCGAGCAGGCACTGGAGATCGCCGACATGCTGATCCGCTCCGGTGCGCTCGACGTCCTGGTCATCGACTCGGTGGCGGCGCTGACGCCGCGGGCCGAGATCGAAGGCGACATGGGAGACACCCACGTCGGCCTCCAGGCACGCCTCATGTCCCAGGCGCTGCGCAAGCTGACCGGGACGCTGTCCAAGTCCAGCACCATCGCCATCTTCATCAACCAACTGCGGGAGAAGATCGGCGTGATGTACGGGAGCCCCGAGGTCACCCCGGGCGGCCGGGCGCTGAAGTTCTACTCCTCGATCCGGCTGGATATCCGCCGTATCGAGGCGATCAAGGACGGGGCCGACGTGGTCGGCAACCGGACGAGGGTCAAGGTCGTCAAGAACAAGTGCTCGGCCCCGTTCAAGCAGGCCGAGTTCGACATCATGTACGGGAAGGGCATCAGCCGCGAAGGTTCGCTCCTCGACGTCGCGGTCGACCTCGGGTTCGTCAAGAAGTCGGGCGCCTGGTTCACCTACGAGGGTGAGCAGCTCGGCCAGGGCCGGGAGAACGTGAAGACGTTCCTCATCGAGAACCCCCAGCTGATGGCCGAGATCGACGACCGCGTACGCGAGTGCCTGGCTCCCAAGGAGGAGGACCTCGTGCTGGAGGACGCGCTCGACGCCGACGACGTGCCGATCTCGCTCGATTCGTAGCCGTAGCCGCCGTACCCCGCCTCTCACGGCGTCGAAGCACTCCGGACCCGCCCCCGCCTCCCTAGGGGCAACGGTCCGGAGCGCTTCGCGTTCGGACCACAATGGTGCGATGCCGGCCCGAGAATGGAAGCAACGGACCTATCGATTTCTCGATCGCTTCGTCCCCACCGTCCCGTTCCGCTATCTGCCGCCCAAGCAGTCGGTGCGGTTGGCCTACAACGTCGTTCTCGACCGGGAGCCCGACGCCGGCGGCGAGGCCGACTACGTCCAGAAGCTGATGGACGGTGAGCTCTCCCGTCATGGCGTCGCCGAGGCGTTGGCTCATTCCGAGGAGTTCCGCCGACGCGTGCCCATCGGCAGCGTCCTGCTCTCCATGCACGTCAGCCGGAGCGAGTTCGTGGCGGGGTTGCCCCGGGCGGCACGCATCTTGGACCTGGGCGGGACCCACCAGGGCCTTCCCGACGGCGCGTTGGTGCACCTGGGCTATCCCTACCCCTTCGAGCGCCTGGTGGTCGTCGACCTGCCTGTCGACGAGCGAGATGCGATCTACCAGGGAGGGTCGTCGGGCGAGTCGGTGATCTCCGAGCTCGGGCCGGTGGACTTCGCCTTCCACTCCATGGTCGACCTCGGGCGCTACGACGACGCTTCGTTCGACCTCGTCTACAGCGGCCAGTCCATTGAGCACGTCAGCGAGGCGGACGGGGACGCGGTGGCGCGTGAGGCCTTCCGGGTCCTGGCGCCGGGCGGCTGGTTCTGCCTCGATACGCCCAACGGGCCGGTGTGGCGACTGCGCTCGGACGAGCTCATGAACCATGACCACCAGATCGAATACTCCGCCGCTGCGCTCGTGAGCAAACTGGAGCGCGCCGGATTCGAGGTGACCGAGTGCAAGGGCCTCAACCTGATGCAGCGCGGCGTCGCCGCCGGGAAGTTCGACGAGGCCGAGGCCAGCGCGTTCCCGGGTGTGTTCGCCGCCGCGGAGGAGTGTCTGCTGCTGGCGGTGGTGGCCCGGAAGCCCCGGGTCTGACCGCCTGACCGCCGACCGCCAGACCGCCTGACCGCCTGACCGCCTGACCGCCAGACCGCCGGACCGACGCCCCTAAGGGGTCGTCGTCGCCATGATGGTGTTGGGCACCAACTCGACCCAGGTCTGTCCGGGCTGCATGGGGATGGGCACGCCGAACGCGTTCACGAACTGCGTCGGCGAGCCCAGGGTGGAGCGGTGCCAGGTGCCGGGGATGGCGTAGCCGTTTCGGTAGATGACGGCCGTGCCGCTGGCATTGGGGTAGAGGTCCGCCTGGACTTCGAGGCCCCCCTCAGTGTTCTCGTACCATGGCCCGTAGCTGATCTGCACGTACTGGACGACGACATTGGCTGCGGCGTTCTGGACGTTGTTGGCGAGCATGTCCGGTGTCGTGCCGTTGTAGAAGCGCAGGAACGTGTCGGTGGCCTTGTTCCACTTCCACGTCACGTTGGACGTACCCGAGAAATCGATGTTGACGCTGGAGATGGCCGTCCCGCCGGGAGGTGTCGTGGTCGAATAGGTGAACAGCGGTGACGGCGGCGTGTTCATGGACGGGTGCGTGCCGTACACGATGCTGGTCGAGGTGTAGTCCGAGTCCGGAGGCACGTGACCGGCTGGGTGGATCATCAGCGAGTTACTGTTCCCGATGTCGACGTTGACGAGGGGTGAGGTGTTGATGTTGGCGATGACCGGGGGGATGCCGCCGACGTGGGCCAGCAGCGGGGTCCCAAGCTGCCCCAGGATGCCGATGTCGATGTTGCGCGCCGAGCGCACGGGTCCGATCAGCGCAGAGTCCTGGCACTGGAACACCGCGGCGAAGCGGGTGATGCCCCCTTCGACGGGCTCCTCGAAGATGATGTCGGCCTTGTCGAGGCCTGACTGGGGACGTCCGGCGGGATAGTTGTCGATCTTCACCGCCATGGCGGGCCGCTGCGGGACGGTGCCGCCCGGTGCGGGCTCCCCGGTCAACGGGCATGACGGGGCTGGCGCCGTCGACGTCGTCGTGGTCGGCTTGACCTTCTTCGCCGCCGAATCGTGTGACGGCGAGGACGAGCAGGCGCTCAGGAGCAGCCCGGTCAGCCCTGCAAGGGCCAGCACACTCCAGGCGCGCAGGTGTCGTCGCCCGGAACGCTCGGTATCGGATTTCGCCATCGCTGGGCGTCGATCGTACGGGGGCCAGGCCCAAAAGTGGTGTCATCCCCTTCCACGCGTGGTTGCACCGTGCCGGCCGGCTCCCGGCAATCGTCAGGAGGAGGAGGAGGTTCCAGCTGCGGATCCCGTGCTGGCCAGCCCCCGGGAGTAACCCATCCGTAGGCCTGGGTCTGTACGGCGCGCCGTCGTGTTGATGCACACGGCGACGTCGTCGCCGGGAACGCGCCGACCTCGCTGGGGAATCCCTCCAGGGTGTGCACGGGTATCCGGTGCACCGTGCCCGGCTTGGCGTTCCCGGCGATGAGCCGGGGCGCAGCGGGCCCGTAACAGGAGGGTCGGTGGCACCACCTACCATTCGTGCGTGAGTTGGGCCCGTTCCCTCCCGGCACCGCTGCGGCGCCCCTTGTCTCGGCTGGTGCACGCGGCCTGGGAAGGAGCCGCCGACCTCGGGGCGATAGGGCCCGGTGACCCGCGTGGACGGCGCTTCGGGCGCATGGGCGCCGGCGCCTGCCTGTTGTTCCCCCAGGGCGCCATCTACAACGAGCACCTCATCCACATCGGGTCCGAGACGATCGTGGGGCCCTACGCCTCCATTTCGGCCGGCATGGCACCGGGACAGGTGATGCCCACCGACCCCGTCGTCTCCATCGGCAGCCGCACGTTGATCGGGCGCGGCTCGCACATCGTGGGCCATTGGGAAATCGTCATCGGGGACGACATTCAGACAGGGCCCTACGTGTACATCACGGACCAGAATCATTCGTACGAGGACCCGGTCGAGCCCATCGGCCGGCAGTGGCCGACCGAGGCCCCGGTGCGCATCGGCTCGGGGAGCTGGCTGGGTGCCAACGCCGTCATCCTCCCCGGGGCCCAGATCGGTGAGCACGTGGTCGTCGCCGCCGGGGCGGTCGTGCGGGGTGAGGTCCCGGACCGCTGCGTCGTCGCCGGTGTGCCGGCGCGCATCGTCAAGCGCTGGGTCGAGGGCACCGGCTGGGTGACCGAGAAGGACGTCCTGCGACCATGACGGAGGCACGCTCACCGTTCCTCGTCACGGTGAGCGGGCAGGACGCCCCGGGCATTTCTGAGCGGCTCTTCCGCGCGCTCGCCGAGTGCGGTGTGGAGGTCGACGACGTCGAGCAGGTGCGGGTGCACGGCCGGCTGCTGCTCTGTATCGAGGCCGACATGGTGCACGCCCAGGTGGAGCCGGTGTGCACCCTGCTGCGGGAGCGCCTGCGCGGAGCAGGGGTCGAGGTGACGGTCGATCCGATCGTCGAATCGGCGCTGGACGACGAAGGTGGGGACGAGGGTCATCTGCACCTGGTCACGTTGCTGGCACCGGAGATCGACGCCGCGACGCTCGAAACGGTCACCGGTGCGATTGCCCGGTGCGGCGGCAACATCGAGCGGATCGTGCGCCTGGCCGCGTACCCGGTGCACAGCTACGAGCTCTCGGTGGCGGGTGCCGATGTCGACAGCTTGCGCCGCGCGCTGGCGGAGGCGGCCGTCCGCTGCCAGGTCGACCTGGCCGTGCAGTCGGCGGGGCTGCACCGGCGGGCCAAGCACCTGATCGTGCTCGATGCGGACTCCACCCTGTTGCAGGGCGAGATGATCGATCTGTTGGCCGAGCGGCACGGTTGCGGAGCGGAGGTGGCCGCGGTGACGGCCGCCGCCATGGCGGGAGAGGTCGACTTTGCCGGGGCGCTGCGTCAGCGGGTCCGGCTCCTCGCCGGCATGAAGGAGGACGACCTCGAGGCAGTGCGCAGCGGCATCGTCCTGACCCCGGGCGCTCGGACCCTGGTCCGCACGCTCAAGCGGCTCGGCTACGAGGTGGCCGTGGTCAGCGGCGGTTTCACCCAGCTCCTCGGCCCACTGGTGGACGATCTCGGGATCGACCACGTGGCGGCCAACACGCTCGCCGTGAAGGACGGCGTCGTCACCGGCGAGCTCGGCGGACCCATCCTCGACCGGGCGGGGAAGGCCACCGCCCTGGTGACCTTCGCCGCAGCCGCAGGCGTGCCGGTGGCCCGCACGATCGCCGTGGGCGACGGAGCCAACGACATCGACATGTTGGCGGCAGCCGGGCTCGGCATCGCCTTCAACGCCAAGCCCGTCGTGCGCGAGGCGGCTGACGCTGCGCTCAGCGTGCCGTATCTCGACGCCATCCTCTTCTTGCTCGGGATCTCGCGCCGCGAGGTGGAGCTGGCCGACCGGCTCGAAGGAGAGGGGGCGCGGTGACCGACCTGGCGCAGGGCGAACAGGGTCGCGCCGCGCACAACCGCGGCGATCGTCCGCTTCTGCGGGGCTGGCTGCACGCAGGGGCGTTCTTCGCATGGCTGATCGGCGGCCCATTCCTGATCGCCGCCGGTCCCGACGCTGCAGCGACGGCGGAGCTGTCGGTGTACGTCGCCGGCATGCTGGTCATGTTCGGCACCAGCGCGGCCTTTCACCGGCTGCGTTGGTCCGCGCCGGCCTGGCGGCGCATGCGACGGGCCGACCACAGCGCGATCTTCGTGGGTATCGCGGGGACGTCCACCGCCGTGGCCGGCCTGGCCCTGACCGGCTGGGCCGAGGCGTTGGTCCTGGCCATGGTGTGGGCCGGTGCCTGCGCGGGCATCGCGCTGCGACAGGTCTTCCTCGATGCACCGCAGTGGGTGGTGGCCATCCCCTACGTCGTCGTGGGGTGGTGCCCCATCATCGTGGCGCCGCAACTGGTTCGCAGCCTGGGCTGGACCGGCTTCGCCTTGATGCTGGTGGCGGGGTTCGCGTACACCGCCGGCGCCTTGGTGTACGCCCGCAAGCGTCCTGACCCCTGGCCGCGGGTCTTCGGCTTTCATGAGGTGTTCCACGCCTGCACGCTCGTCGGCGCCGGGTTGTTCGCCTACCTGGTCGCCTTCATCGCCCTGCCGCGGTACTAAGACCCATCAGATTCGTTCAGGCGTCGCCCGCCCGGGCTGCCCGCCGTCGGTCCGTGACCCTGGTCCAGAGTGGCGATGGGCGCGACGCCATGACCCGGCCCGTCGGACCGACGATGGTGAGCTCGTCATTGGCGTTCCCGGTCATGGACCAGCCCTTCCGATGGACCACGCCATGGTGGTGACGGCATAGGAACGCGAGGTTGTCCAGATCGGTGCGACCACCGAGCTTCCACGGCACGACGTGATGGACATCCGCGAAGGTCACGTTTGTACAGCCCGGGAAGCGACAATGGCGATCCCGACGTCTGACCTCTCGGCGTTGGGCCCCGGTCGGGAACCGCCGCGCCCGACCTTCGTACATGGTGTGCCCCACGTCGTCGTCGATCGCCACCGCGATGGTGGCACCACAGGCGATCTCGCGCACCACCTCGGTGCTGATCAGCCCGTCGCGCTCGAGCTCGCCGGCCAGCTGTGCGGTCTCGCCCGTGTCACCGTCGACCAGGGCCTCGACGGGGACGTGGACCACCACGAAGTACGGGTTGGCTCGGTCGGCCTTGGCGCGCCCGCCCGAGTCCCCACTCCCCGAGGCGCGCAGCACGTCCATATAGGCGTCACAGAGCCGGTGGTCCCACAGGGTCTCCCCATCGGAGGGGATCTCCTTGGCCCGGGTCTCGAGGCATGCCTTGGCCTCGGCGTAGGACTCGGACGGCAGCTGGGCCGTCACGGTGCGGAACTGATCGTTGAAGCGGACGAAGCGACGTTCGTATTGCTCGTCCGAGGTGAGGGCGGAGGCTCTGGGGTCCCTGACCCTGGATTGGGCCACGTCGGCGAGCTCACGCACACTGCAGCGCTGCGCCTCCTCGCACAGCTCCCGGTCGCTCTCGGGTGTGGCGACGTCAGCGACCGTCCGTACCTTGTCCAAGGACACTTCGCCGGCGCACAGGGCGCCTCTCAGGTGGGGGAGGTTGGCGACCTTCTCACCGACATGGGCCAAGGATCGTGCCGTCGCACTCGCCACGCCGAAGCGTTCGCTCACCCAAGATCCGATGGAGGTCGCACCCTCCTCGCGGAACGATTGCGACCGTTCCACCTCGTCCAGGAGGACCACGATCTCGCCGGCGATGGCCGCCAACTGCGCGAAGAGTGTCTCGAGGCGCTCGGTGCGCTCCGCGTCGGACATGTCAGTCGGCGGGATCATGTCGGCGCGGCGGGAGTGCCGGCGGGAGTGCCGGCGGGAGTGCCGGCGGGAGTGCCAGCGGGAGTGCCAGCGGGAGTGCCGGCGGGACAGCCGGTCGGAGTGCACAACATCGAGAGGGAACGGTCCCGGTGCTCGGGCGATGACGCGGAAAATCAGGGACGGCGGACCGGACGGCGGACCGGACGGCAGGCAGGGTGAGCGTGCGTCGATGGACGACGCCGACGGGGGACTACGGACCGATCACCCCGTCGGCCCGGAGCGCTACGAGCTCATCGGCGCTCAGCCCAAGCTCGGCGGACAGCACGTCGTCGGTGTGCTCGCCGAGCCACGGCACACGCGTCTCGGGCCCTTCGGCCACGTCGGCGA
Source organism: uncultured Acidimicrobiaceae bacterium (assembly GCA_963804055.1). Lineage (GTDB taxonomy): Bacteria > Actinomycetota > Acidimicrobiia > Acidimicrobiales > RAAP-2 > Bog-473. The sequence goes on from CAWDOU010000005.1 coordinate 560,760, forward strand.
ACTTGACCGGGAGGCCCGGGATCAGCACCGGTTGGGCCACGTCGTCGGTGCGCGGGTGCTCGACCAGCATGTGGCGACCGGCCAGGTGCGGGTCCGCCACCACATCCGTGTCGTTGGCCACCGGGCCCGCCACCAGCCCGGCCGCGTTCAGCGCGTCGCAGGCCTCGCGCTTGGTGAGCGTGCCGGCCCAGGACTCAATGGCGGGCCGGATCTCGGAGTCGAGATGGTCGAGCCAGCCCTGCGGTGTGTCGAACCGTGCGTCGTCGGCCCACTCCGGCCGGCCGATGGCGCGGGCCAGGTCGGGCCATTGGTGGGCCCGCAGCACCTGCAGCATGAACCAGCCGTCGGAGGCCTGGAAGCCGTGCAGGATGCCGGGCCACGGGGTCCCCATGGGCATGCCCATCGACCAGAAGTTGGGGACCACATCGAGCACGGCGACCAGCGCGTCGAGCATGGCCACGTCGACGCGCTGACCGTTCCCGGTGCGGTCGCGCTGGCGCAGGGCGGCCTGCGTGCCGATGACGGCGAAGAGCCCGGTGACGATGTCGCCGAGGCCGCCCATGGGTGAGCCGATCGGCGGTTGGCCCTCGGGGCGCTTGAACTCGTAGGCGCCGCTCATGGCCTCGACGATGGAGGCCAGCGCGGGCCAGCCGGCGTAGGGGGACTCGGGCGTCCCCGCCGGCACCTGGTGCCCGAAGCCCGAGATGGAGAGGTAGATCACCGCCGGGTGGGCGGCGGCCACGTCCTCGTAGCCCAGGCCGAGTCGTTCGATGGCGCCGGCGCGGAAGTTCTCCGCCACGACGTCGAAGCGCGGCGCCAGGCGGAGGACGAGGTCGCGTCCCGCCGGCTGCTTGAGGTCGACGACGACGGAGCGCTTGGAGAGGTTGTTGCGGAGAAAGGTGGCGCCGACGGAGCGTCCGTCGGGGTCGGTCATGGCGGGCGACGCGCTGCGGCCGAGGTCGCCGGTGCCGGGCGACTCGATCTTGACCACCTCGGCGCCGAGGCGCCCCAGCAACTGGGTGGCGTAGGGGAGCGCCTGCATCTGCTCGAGGGCAAGGATGCGGACGCCGGCGAGCGGCTTGCCCCAGTGCGCCGCCTCCGGGTTGACGACGTCGCCCAGCCTCACGGGAGTACCCCTGCAGTCCCTTCCCTCACGGGCCCTCCAGGCCGAGCATCGTGATGGCGTTGCCCCGCATGATCCGGTACACCTCCTCGTCGGAAAGACCCCGCACCAGTTCCTCGGCCACGGCGCGCGTGTCGGGCCAGGTGGAGTCGGTGTGTGGGTAGTCGGTCTCGAAGGTGACGCGGTCGGCGCCGATCACGTCGAGCGAGTCGAGCCCGTGCTGATCGCGGAAGAAGCAGCCGTAGACCTGGCGGTGGAAGTAGGTCGACGGCGGTTCGAGGATGGTGTCCTTCACGCCGCCCCACGCGCGGTGCTCACGCCAGACGTCGTCGACGCGCTCGAGGATGTAGGGCAGCCAGCCGATCTGGCCCTCCGAGTAGGCCAGCACGAGCTCGGGGAAGCGCACCAGGACGCCGGAGAACAAGAAGTCGCACAGCGACGACATCGCGTTGCCGAAGCTCAGCGAGGCCGCCACGGCGACCGGCGCGTCGGCCGACGTGGCCGGCATTTTGGAGGACGAGCCGATGTGCATGCACACCACGGTGCCGGTCTCCTCGCAGGCGGCGAAGAACGGATCCCACGAACCGCTGTGGATGCTGGGCAGCCCGAGTGCCGGTGGGATTTCGCTGAAGCACACCGCGCGTACGCCGCGGGCAGCGTTCCGGCGGACCTCGGCGGCCGCCTTCCCGGCATCCCACAACGGAATGATGCACAGCGGGAGCAGGCGACCGCCGCTGTCGCCGCACCATTCCTCGACCATGAAGTCGTTGTAGGCGACGACGCAGGCCTCGGCGAGCTCCTTGTCCTTGGCCTCGAGGAAGGTCTGGCCGCAGAAGCGGGGGAAGGTCGGGAAGCACAGGCTCGCTTCCACCCAGTTGGCCACGTTGTCGGCGATGCGGGCTTTGGGGTCGTAACAGCCCGGGCGCATCTCGTCGTAGGTGATCGGTGACATGGTCATGTCGTCGCGGTCGAAGCCGACGGCTGCCACGTGGCGCTTGTTGATGTAGACGAGGTCCTCGTAGACCCAGCAGTCGGCCTGGGGGCCGTCGGGGTCGAAGGACTGGCGGTAGGTGCCGCCGCCAATGTGCTCCATGGCGCCGATGCCGCGGCGCTCGGCCTTGGGGCCGCGGCCGCGAAAGCGCTCCGGCAGCCAGGTGTCCCAGAGGTGGGGCGGCTCGACGATGTGGTCGTCGACGCTGATGATCTTCGGCAGCGGCGTGGTGCTGCCGAGGCGGGGTGTGGTGTCGTCGATCACGTCGGTCATGGTTGCTCCAGTGTGGCAGCGAAGGGGACGAGCGGGGCCAACGACTCGAGCTCGGCCCGCACGGACGCCTCGTCGCCCGCCCTGACCCGCAGGACGACCTCGGCGACCCCCAGCCCGGCGTAGTGCTCGAGCTTGCCCCGGTCGGGGAGGGTGCCGAAGGGGACGACGGCGAGGTCGGCCGGATCGCGCCCCGCTTCGACGGCGAGCGCGTGCAGACGGGGGATGGCGGCGGCGAGGCCGGCGCCGCCAATGGGTATCCAGCCGTCGGCGCTCTCCACAACGGCCGTGAGCACCGCGTCGTTGGTGCCCCCGCCGACCAGGGTGCGGACGCGGGGCTGTTGCACGGGCTTGGGCCAGGACCAGGTCGGCCCGAAGTCGACGAACTCGCCGTGGTACTCGGCCTGGTCGCTCGACCAGATGGCCTCGGCGGCGGCGAGATGCTCCCGGACGACGTCGTGCCGGCGGGCCCAGTCGACGCCGTGGTCCTCGGCCTCGGTCCGGTTCCAGCCGTAGCCGACACCGAGCGTGATCCGACCGCCGGAGAGATGGTCGAGGGTGGCCACCTGCTTGGCCAGCAGGATCGGATCGTGCTGGGCGGCGAGCAAAATGCCGGTCCCGAGCCCGATGCGCGTGGTGACGGCGGCAGCGGTGGAGAGAGCGACCAGGGGATCGAGGCAGCGCTTGTAGTCGTCGAGACGGACGCCCTCGACGAGGCCGGGCGGCGTGTCCTCCGCGACGGGCAGGTGCGTGTGCTCGGGGAGGTAGAGCGAGTCGAAGCCCAGTTCCTCTGTGGCCAGGGCGAGGGCCGCCGGCGCCAGGTCGATGTCGGTGAGGGCGGCGGTGATGCCGAGCCGCACGGTCAGGACCCGGCGGCGGGACGGGCGGATGGTCGGGCGGCGAAGTCGGCCAGGGTGCCCCCCTCGACGGCGCTGCCGAGCAGGGCGCCGAACGCGCCCTGCTCGCGGCGGTTCGCCTCGACAACGGCGTCCCGCCGGGCGGCGCGTACAAGGGCACTGCTGGCCCGGGTGGCGGCACGGGGATGCGCCGCGATGCGGGCCGCCAGGGCGACCGTCTCGTCGAGGACGGTGCCCTCGTCGCACACCTTGAGGGCCAGGCCGAGCTCGACCAGCTCGGTCGCGCTGACCCAGTCCGAGGTCAAGAGGATGCGAGCGGCCTGCTGCCAGCCCATCAGCGCGGGGAACAGGACGCTGCTGGCGGCCTCGGGCGGCACGCCGAGCTCGGCGAACGGGACGCGCAGGCGGGCGCCGGCGTCCACGAGGACGAGGTTGCAGTGCGGCAGCAGGGTGAAGCCGAGCCCGACCGCCACGCCGTTGACGGCGGCGAGCAACGGCACGGACAGATCGATCAGGCACTCCAGCAGGCCCATGAAACCCTGCCCCGCTCCCTCGACGGCGGTGCCGGTGGCGATCGCCGCCATTTCGGCCAGGTCCTGACCGGACGTGAAGGCGGTGCCACGGCCCGTCAGCACCACGGCGCCGACCGCTTCGTCCGAGTCGGCGGCGCGCAGGGCGGCGGACACCTCCTGGTACATCGTCGTGTCGAAGGCGTTGCGGACCTCCGGCCGGTTGAAGGCGATGACACGGACGCCCGGTGCCGCGTCCTCGACCTCGATCCGGCTGGCCATCAGACGTCGCTGTCGGCGTCGGCGTCGGCCGCGGCGTCGGCGTCGTCGGCCGCCGCGCCACGGCGCCGGATGACGGCCTCGGCCGCTCCGCTGACGCCGGTCGAGAGAGGCCAGCCGATGTAGTGGGTGAGGTGCACGACGACTTCACGGACCTGCTCGACCGTCATCTCGCCGCGGCGGAGCGCGTTCTCGAACTGGATCTCCAAGAGCTCGGGCTTGTCCTGGGCCGCCAGGACGCCGATGGTCAACACGCGCCGGTCCCGCAGGTCGAGGGTGTCGTCGGTCCAGATCGTCCCGAAGAGGTGGTCGACCGTGACGTCGGTGTAGCGCCCGGGCAGATCCGCGGGATCCACGGTGAACCCGTAGACCTCCTGCATCTTGGCCATGCCGGCCGCGCGCCTGCCTTCTTGCTCGCTCACTGGCGCTCCTTCATCGTCGGATCATGGATGGGCTCGGCCTGACCATACCGAGGTGGGGTGGTGGGCGACACCGGCGATCAGATGTCGCCCTCGAAGCCGTAGATCCGGCCGCAGCGCCGCTCGGCCAGCGTGGCCAGTGGAAGGTCGACGCCGAGCTCCGCGCCGAGCTCGAGGATCGTGGTCAGGTCCTTGTGGGTGACCTCCGCGCCGGCGCGCATGAGCTTGAGCAGCCCCTCGTCGGAGCCGGGAGGCCACGGGGCGGCGGTGGTGCGGAACATGAGGCGCGTCGCACCGCCGATGCGCTTGTCGCTCTCCCGGGCCGCCTCGCCGAGCTTGAGCAGGTCGATGCCGGCCGCCTCGGCCAGCTCCTGGGCCTCGAAGGCGGCCAACCACGAGCCATAGGTGATGAGGTTGCGGGCCAGCTTGGCGGCGAGGCCGGCGCCGGGAGGGCCCATGTGGAGGACGAGGCAGCTGACCGCATTCAGGACGGGGCGCAGGCGGTCGACCTCCTCCTCGGAGCCGCCGATCATGCAGACGAGCTCGCCCGCCGCCGAGGCGTCGGGTCCGCCGCTGACGCCGCAGTCGACCACGGTGATGTCATTGGATGACCCCTCGGCGCGCATGGCGAGGACGGTCTCGGTGGGGATCGTGCTCACGATGACCGCGGTGCTGCCGGGAGCTGCGCCGGCGAACACGCCGTCGGGCCCCTGCAGGACGGCGCGGACCTGGGCGTCGTTGAACACGACGACGAGGATCACGTCGCTGCGGGCGGCGAGCTCCGAGGGTGTCGCCGCCACATGGGCCCCCTCCCGGTACGGGGCGGTGGCCTCCTCGCGGACGTCGCACACCGAGACGGGCATGCCGGCGCGCATGAGGGAGGTGGCAAGACCACCGCCCATGTCCCCGAGCCCGATGACCCCGACCCGTACGTGTTCGTTCTCCGGCACGTGGCCACCCTCCCGACGTCGACGTCCCTAGATCTGGACAACTGTCTGGACTATAGTTTGAACTGATGACCGATCAAAACGACTACTCGGGCGACTTCGACCCCGGCTTCGACTACGAGGACCTGTCGAAGGAGGCCCTGGTCAGGTTGGTCCGGGAGTACGGCCTGATCGTGCACCTGCTCGACCGCTCCATGTGCGCCGCCATCGGCCTGAAGTACGGGGCGGAGGCGGTCAAGGAGCTCGCCATCGAGGAATGGGCCGGTGCCAGCCCGGTCTACGGCGACCGCCTGCGCCAGATCATGCGCGTCGAGGGCGACGGCGTGTCGGCCATCTTCAAGGTCCTCCAGCTCGACCCCGGCTTCCCGCACCACTACATGGACGTGCACTACGAGCTCGTCGACGAGAAGCACGGGTACTTCGAGCTGGCGTACTGCGGCGCGCTGATGGACGCCGAGCCCTTCGGCGACGCGATGGTGACGAACATGTGCCACCACATCGAGGATGGGACGTTCGACGTGACGGCCCAGGCGGTCAATCCCAAGGCGCACATCCGCCACGTGCACCGCCCGCCGCGGGTCCCCGGCGACCGGGTTCCGCACTGCCGCTGGGAGATCGTGATCGAGGACGGGACCGAGACCCTCCCCGAGAAGGACATCACCAAGATCACGCGCGATGACGACGGCGGCGACGTTCTCGTTCCCTCCGATGAAGGACGGGACGCCGCACATCCCGGCGGACGGGGGCGGCGTATGAGCATGTTCGGCGCTGCCGACGACGTCGACGACGGCGGCGGTCCGGCGGGACGGTCGGGGTCGGGGTCGGGGACCGGATCGGGACCGGATCGGCAGAGCAGCCCGGGCGCCGGCACCTCTCCGAGCGCCAGGCCGAGGCGATGGAGAGGCTGGTGGCGGCCGCGGCCGAGGAGGCCGAGGAGCGGCCGTATGCGGAGATCTCGGTGCGGACGATCGCCAAGCGGGCGGGCCTGGCGCCGGCGACGGCCTACACGTACTTCTCGGGGAAGGACCACCTCCTGGCCGAGGTCCTGTGGCGGCGCATGCAGGGGTCCCCGAACCTGGTCGACCTGACCCTGCCGCTGCCCGAGCGGGTGGCCGACACCGTCCGGAGCATGGGCTTCGACGCCATGGGCTCGCCGGCCGTGGCCGTGTGCACGACGGCGCTCCTCGGCGACGGCCCGGACGTCAAGCGTGTGCGCTCCCGCCTCGGCGCCGAGATCACCCGACGGCTGTCGGCCGCGCTCGGGACAGGCGCGACGGGCGCGACGGCCGCGACGACCGTCGACCCGTCCGTCCTGAACGTGCTGCAGGTGACGTACACCGGCGCGTTGTTGAGCGCCGGCATGGGCCATCTCGCCTTCGACGCCGTCCCTCCCCTGATGGCGGAGGCGACGGCGCTGCTGACGGGCGCGTCGACGGGCACGTCATGACGACCGTGGCGCCGTTGGCCTACAGCCCCTACGACTACGCGATCCACGAGGACCCGTACCCGACCTACGCCCGGCTGCGCGGCGAGGCACCCGTCTTCTACAACGAGGAGCTCGACTTCTTCGCCTACGCGCGCCACGCCGACGTCCTGGCCGCCTTCCGTGACGTCGACCACTACTCGAACGCCTACGGGGTGAGCCTCGACCCGGCCGCGTTCGGGCCCGATGCCCACCGGGCCATGTCGTTCCTCGCCATGGACCCGCCCCGGCACACGCGCATGCGCTCCATCGTCGGCAAGAGCTTCACGCCGCGCCGGGTGGCCGCCATGGAGGACGGCATCAGGGCGCTCACCCTCGCCCACCTCGACCGGGCGCTCCAGGCGGGCGGCACGTTCGACTTCATCGCCGACTTCGCCGGGCTGTTGCCGATGGACGTCATCTCCGAGCTCGTGGGCGTCCCCGCGTCCGACCGCGCCGAGATACGCCGCCTCGCCGACCTCCTCGTCCACCGTGAGGACGGCATGACCGACATCCCGGCCGAGGGTCTGGAGGCCGCGCTGACCCTGGCCGGCTACTACGCCGACATGGTGGCCGACCGGCGCCGCCACGAGCGCGACGACCTCACCTGGTCGCTCCTGCAGGCCGAGATCGACGGCGACCGCCTCACCGACGACGAGGTGATCGGCTTCCTCTTCCTCCTCGTCGTGGCCGGCAACGAGACGACGACCAAGCTCCTCGGCAACGCCTGGTACTGGGGCTGGCGCAATCCCGACGAGCTGGCCAAGCCGCTGGCCGATCCGGCCCGGGTGCCCGACTGGGTGGAGGAGACGTTGCGCTATGACACCTCGACGCAGATGTTGGTCCGGGTGACGAGCCGGCCGGTGCGGGTGCAGGGCGTCGACATCGAGGCGGGCCGGCGCATCCTGTTGCTCCTGGGCTCGGCCAATCGTGACGAGGACGTCTTCTCCGATGCGGAGCGCTTCGACCTCGACCGTCGCACCCAGGACCTGGTCAGCTTCGGCAGCGGGCGGCACTTCTGCATGGGCGCGGCGCTGGCCCGCATGGAGGCGCGCGTCGCCCTGACCGAACTTGCGGCGCGGGTGCGCTCCTACGAGGTGGACCCGGCGGGGATCGGCCGGGTGCACTCCATCAACGTGCGCGGCTTCGCCGCCCTGCCGACTACGGTCACGGCGCGCTCGATGCCGCGCTTCGAGCCGCACCCGCCGCGGCGGCCGACGGCGGTCACCGGCGCGTCGTCGGGCATCGGTGCCGAGGCGGCGCGGGCGTTGGCCCGGGCGGGCCATCCCGTCGTGCTGGGCGCGCGCCGCGTCGATGTCTGTGAGGAGGTCGCCGCGTCGATCCGCGCCGAGGGTGGGGAGGCGGCCTCCTGTCACCTCGACCTGGCCGATCCCGACTCGGTGGACCGGTTCGCCAAGGAGGCGGAGGCGGCCTTCGGGCCGGTGGACGTCGTGGTGTCGAACGCGGCCCGGATTCAGCCGGGCACGGCGCTCGAGACCAGCCCGGAGGACTTCGAGGAGGTCCTGCGGGTCAACGTCGGCGGGGCGCACCGCCTGGTGCGCGCCTTCGGCGCCGGCATGGTGGCGCGCCGGCGGGGCGACCTCGTGTTCGTGACGTCCGACGTGGTGGCCCACCCCCGCCCCCGCATGTCCGCCTACGTGGCGTCGAAGTGGGGACTCGAAGGGTTCGTCACCGCGCTGCAGATGGAGCTGGAAGGGACGGGGGTGCGGGCCGTCATTGTGCGGCCCGGCCCGACATTGACGGGCATGGGCATGGACTGGGACCCCGACGTCACCGGCGAGGTGCTGGCCGAGTGGACGCGCTGGGGCCTGGCCCGGCATTCGGCCTTCTTGCGGCCCGAGGGTGTGGCGTCGGCCATCGCGCACGCGGTGGCCGCCCCTCGCGGGACACATCTCAGCGTGGTGGAGGTCCAACCCGAGGCACCACTGAGTACGGAGACGGAGGGAGCACCGTGACCACGGAGACGACCGCATTGAGAGAGCCGCCCCGCGTCTCGGGCGGTGGTGGGGAGAACGGCCACCTCGACGAGCTGAGCCGCGACCCGATCGGCCTCATGGCCCGGGTGCGGGCCGAATGCGGTGACGTGGGGGAGTTCACGTTGGCGGCCCGTGACGTCGTGCTCTTGACCGGAGCCGACGCCAACGAGTTCTACTTCCGGGCGCCCGAGGAGCAGCTCGACCAGGCGGAGGCCTACCCGTTCATGACGCCGATCTTCGGGTCGGGCGTGGTGTTCGACGCGCCGCCCGAGCGCCGGCGCGAGATGCTGCACAACCAGGCGCTGCGCGACAAGTTCATGCGGGGTCACGCCGCCACCATCTCGAGCGAGGTGGAGAAGATGGTGGCCGGCTGGGACGACGAAGGTGAGATCGACCTGCTCGACTGGTTCGCCGAGCTGACCATCTACACGTCCTCGGCCTGCCTCATCGGCCCCCGCTTCCGCAATGAGCTCGACGGCCGCTTCGCCCGCCTGTACCACGACCTCGAACAGGGGACCGACCCGATCGCCTACGTGGACCCCTACGCGGACATCGAGAGCTTCCGCCGCCGCGACGCCGCCCGGGTCGCCCTGGTGGAGCTCGTCGGCGGCATCATGGAGCGCCGGGCGGCGGGCCCGCCGGCGCCGGACGGGGAAGCCGACCTCCTCGACATCCTCATGTCGATCCGCGAGGAGGACGGGTCGCCGCGCTTCAGCGCCGACACGGTGACGGGCATGTTCATCTCCATGATGTTCGCCGGACATCACACGACGTCGGGCACGGCGGCCTGGACACTGATTGAGCTGCTCCGCCATCCCGACGAGCTGCGGGCGGTGAACGACGAGCTGGACCACCTGTACGCCGACGGCTCGGAGGTGAGCTTCCAGGCCCTGCGGGAGATCCCCCGGCTGGAGTCGGCGCTGAAGGAGGCGCTGCGGCTCCACCCGCCACTCATCCTGTTGCTGCGGGTCGCCATGGAGGACCTCTCCTACGGCGACTACCGGATTGCCGCCGGCAAGTTCGTGGCGGCCAGCCCCGCCATCTGCAACCGCATCCCCGAGGACTTCCCGGACCCCGACGCGTTCGTCCCTGCCCGCTACCTCGAGCCCCGCGAGGAGGACCGGGCCAATCCGTGGACCTGGATCCCCTTCGGTGCGGGCCGGCACCGCTGCGTCGGCGCCGCCTTCGCCATGATGCAGCTCAAGGCCATCTTCTCGGTGCTCCTGCAGGGCTGGGAGTTCGAGGCGGCCCAGCCGCTGGACTCGTACCGCAACGACCACTCCAAAATGGTCGTCCAGCTCGAGCAGCCGTGCCGTGTGCGCTACCGGCGACGGTCGGCGGGGTCGTCGTCGTGAGGGTGGTGGTCGACCGCGACCTGTGCCAGGGCCATGCCGCCTGCGAGGGTGAGGCCCCCGAGGTCTTCTCCGTCTCGAAGAAGGGGGAGCTCACGATCCTCCAGCCCGAACCGCCGGAGAGCCAGCGCCCCGCCGTCGAGCTCGCCGTCAAGTACTGCCCCACCCATGCCTTGTCCATAGAGGAGGACTGACTGACCATGCCCGCCTATCCGCGCGCAGAAATGGAAGAGATGGTCGAGCGCTGGCTCGAAGCCAACCGAGCCGGTGAGGCGAAGAAGGACTGGAAGCACATGGCGGACCTCTACACCGAGGACGCCACCTACGGCTGGAACGTCGGCCCCAACGACGAGTTCATGGCCGTGGGCCGGGAGGAGATCCGGGAGATCGCGCTCGGCCTGGAGATGTCGGGCCTGGAGGGGTGGATCTACCCGTACCAGAAGGTGCTCATCGATGAGACGCAGGGGGAGATCCTCGGCCTGTGGAAGCAGGTGGCCAACGCCAAGAAGGCGGACGGCACCAACTACGAGATCGCGGGACTCGGTGGGAGCTGGTTCCGCTACGCCGGAAACTTCCAGTGGTCGTGGCAGCGCGACTTCTTCGACGTGGGCAACGCCGGCGCCGTCTTCATGGCGATGATCAAGGACGGGTCGCTCCTCCCGGGCATGCAGCAGCGGATGGAGCGGGCCATGTCGGGCGAGCGCCAGCCGGGTCACTACCGTCTCGGCGAGGCTCCCGTCGGCCTGTGGGAGGTGCCCCCGGGGGCGTAGTCGCCCCCCGGGGCGTACGGCGGGAAGGCGCGGGCGAGGCGGGCCGCCAGCACGCGCCGCTCGGCCGGCCCGAGTGGACCGGATGCCCGCAGGGACCGGGCGAAGGGACGCGGCCAGGTGACCAGGACCCCCTCCAGCGTGAAGGGGCGGGTGAAGAGCCCCACCTGCACGCCGGTGAAGCACAGCGCCGACCGGACCGGCGACCCGGAGCCGCCCACCGATTCGTCGGCCAGCAGCGCCTCGGCCACCAGCGCCTGCTGCCGGCGCGACGCGGTCACCAGGCGTCCCTGGTCGCGGCCCGCCACGACCAGGCGGGGGCGGGGGACGAACCATCCCTGTCCGAGCTCGCGTCGTTCCAGCCGGCCCCGATAGTGCTTCGTGTCGATGACCCAGATGCCCGACGGGACGACAGCGATGTGGTCGATGTTCGCCCGGCGCCCCGGAACGGCCCGGTCGTGCAGGACGATCCCCAGCCGGCCGACGGCGTGGTCCAGCCAGTGCCCGACCCGCTCTTCGCCGTCGGCGCCACGCCTCCAGGCCTCGGTGGAGGGCTTGGGACCGGCGAGGAGCCGGACGACCGGAGCCAGCGGGCCGAAGAGGGCTCGCCGACGTGCCTCGTCCGTGGCCCGGCGCCGTTCGTACTCCGCCCGGGCGGAGGCTCCGGCCCGTCCGACCGCATCCGGATCGTCTTCCACCCGTATGTGCGCCATGGCACCTCCCTTGTGCCTGCCGTCCGGCACGGGGGAGAACGGTGACCGCACGAGCGGAAAGGCGCGTGCAACGCTTGGCGCGGTGTCGACGAGGCGAACGCCGCTGCTTCTCGTCGCGCTGGCGGCAGCGGTTGTCGCGGCGGGGTGCACCGGAGGTGGCACTCCTGCCGCCCAGGCACGGCGCCCCACCACGCCGCGCACGGCCTCCACCAAGGTCGACAAGGCCGACGGGGCCGACGGGGCCGACGGGGTCGACGGGTTCGACGCCACGTCAGCGACGTCGACCACCCAGCCGCCTGTCACCCCGATGGTGTGGACGCCGTGCAACGGCGACCTGCAGTGCGGCACCCTCGTCGTCCCTCTCGACTACGCCCATCCGGACGGCCCTACCATTCCCATCGCGGTGGCACGGCACCCGGCTGATGACCCCACGGCGCGCATCGGCTCACTGGTGATCGACCCGGGCGGCCCGGGCGTGTCGGGCATCGACGACATGGCCAACGAGCTCAGCGTCCTCACGCCGCAGCTGGTCGACGACTTCGACATCGTGGTGTTCGATCCCCGTGGCGTCGAGCGCAGCGACCCGGTGACCTGTGGTGCGGGAACCGCGAGCGCGCCGAGCGATCCGGCCCCGTCCACGGCGAGCGAGCGGGCCGCCACCATCGGGGCGCTCAGGCGGTTCGCCGCCGCCTGCGAGAAGAACAGCGCCAACGTCCTGCCTCACGTCGGGACGGTCGACGCCGCCCGCGACATGGACCGCCTGCGCCAGGCCCTCGGCGACAGCGGTCTGACCTACATGGGACAGTCCTACGGCACGCTGCTCGGGTTGACGTACGCGTCCCTGTTCCCGACCCACATACGGGCCATGGTGCTCGACAGCGTGATCGACCCCGCGCTCTCCTTCGACCAGATCACGGCGGGCCAGGCTGCTGGCTTCGAGGGGGTGCTCAACGCGTTCTTCACCTGGTGCGCCACCAGCGCGTCCTGCCCGTGGCGCCCGGCGGGCAACCCGACCTCTGCGCTCCTGGCGCTCCTCAGCACGTCGGCGACAGCACCGGCACCCGGGGGCGGCGGGGGCGACGTGGCCGGCCCGGGGCAGATCTACGACGCGTTGCTCAACGATCTCTACTCGCAGTCGGACTGGCCGCAGCTCGGCAGCGCGTTGGCCGCAGATGCCGCCGGCAACGGGGCCCCCGTGGTGAACCAGTCCAACCACTACAACACCGGTGGCTCCAACAACGCCGACGACGCCGCCACCGCCATCGACTGCCTCGACCACCCCGTGTCGCACGACCTCGCCACGTACCCGTTGCTCGCATATTCCCTGGCACGGTCGGCCCCGGTCTTCGGTCCCCTCCTGACCTGGGGTGAGGCGGGGTGCGCCGTCTGGCCGGTGCCGCCGACCCGGAAGGTGGGCCCGGTGGCTGCGCGCGGTGCACCCCCGATCCTGGTGGTGGGGACGACCGACGACCCCGCCACGCCCTACGCCTGGGCGGTCAGTGTGGCCAAGGAGCTGGACCGGGGCGTGCTCCTCACCCACGACGGCGACGACCACGTGGCGTACTTCTACAGCGCCTGCGTGCGGGCCGACGTGCAGACCTATCTGGTTAGCGGACAGACGCCTCCCCCCGGCGCCACCTGTACGTCGTAGGTTGGGCCCCGTTGCAACCAGGGTGATAAAGGGAGACCTCATGTGGGCACAACTCATCGTCATGCGCCTGAAGGCCGGCAAGGAGGGCGAGCTTCCCCGCCTCTTCGAGGCGCTGCGGCACAGCGAGCAGCCGGGGTCCGGCCTGGTGCGCTCCATCGGTGGCCGCGACCAGAAGGACCCGAGCCGCGTGTACAACCTCGTGCTCTTCGAGAGCGAGGAGAGGGCCCGGGCCAGGGAACAGGACCCCCGGCGCACGGAGGCCCTCGGCGACGTCCGGGCGCTCATGGGCGAGATCTTCGACGGCCCGCCCGAGTTCGTCGACCTCGAGGTGATCAACGACTACACGCCCTGACGGTCACGTGCTGGTGAACCGGTAGCTCCCGCTCCCCACCGACAGCACCACGACCCCGTCGGCGGCCGACACCACGGTCACGCCGGGAGCGTGTGCCGCCGCCGTGCCACCCTCCTGCACGCTCGATGCGGCAGTCGCGGGGAGCCGCACCGTGGCCGCCGCGTTGGCGGGCACGGTGAGAGCCATGGTCATGCCCTTGCCGCGGCGCTGCCACGACACCTGCAGCGGTCCGGCCACGGTGGGCACCGAGCCCTGGGCCCGCTCCAGCCCGGCGGACGGGGGCGCCACGACCGCGTGGACGGTGCCGTCTGTCGACAGCTGCTCGAGGGAGACGCCGAGCAGGGACTCCTGCATGGCGACCAGCGCCGACGAGCCCCAGCCGTGCGACATGGAGTCCCCGATGAGGTCGCTGGGTCGCCAGACCTCCCAGGTGAACGTCCCACCGGCCGCCACGATGTGGGCCCAGCCGGGAATCGACGCGTCGGTGAGCAGACGCACCATCGCTTCTGGCATGTCAGCCGCCGCCAGCCCCCGGAGCAGCTCGAGACCGTGGTTGGGTCCCACGTCGATGCCGAGGCTGGCCACGTAGGCCCCCACCGCGGCGAGGTCGGGGTCCGGGACCACCCCGTAGGCGAGCGCCAGCGCGTTGGCCTCCTGCGAGGCGTGGCTGCTCTTGGCGCCGTTGGCGTCCACGCCGTCGACGTACACGCCATCGGACCGCCGCAGCACGCTGTTGATCGCGGCGGCCAGTTGCGACGCCCGGGTTTGCCAGGTCTGCGCCGACGCCGTGTCACCCGCCACGGTGGCGAGCTGCGCCACCCGGCGCATGGCGTTCACGGCGAGGACGTTGCTGACGGTGTCGGCTGCCACCGACAGGTCGTAGCCGTAGACGGGGTCGCCGTTGTCGGTGTCGGCCAGGCCGTAGAGCAGGCCGGTCCCGGCCTGGCGCACGCTCCAGAGCCAGCCGACGGCCTGGGACACCGAGGGGTACAGCGCCAGCGCCGTGGTGCTGTCGCCCGTCGAGACGTAGTAGCGCCACAGCCACTCGGGGTAGCGCGCCGTGCTGGTCCCGAACGTGCGTGCCCCGTCGCCGTTGGGATACACGGCGTTGACCTGCCCGCTCGGCCAGTAACGGGCCTGGCCCCGGGCCACGTCGCGCAAGGCCTGCCACGTCATGTTCTGATCCCCGTAGGCGCGCATCACCCCCTCGGACTCGTTGGCCCCGTCCCAGAGGAACGGTCCCTTCTCCCGCGTCGGCGTGTCGACGAACTGCTCGTTGCAGCAGTACAGGCACGAGCGGGCGTTCAAGCGCCAGACCGCGTTGAGCACGCGGTTGCCCGAGGAGAAGGTCGCGATGGGGATGTCCGGCATGGCGGCGTGCCGGGTCAGGGCGACAACGTCATCCGCGCCGAGAGGCTGACCCGCCCCGTCGATCTGCAGGTAGCGGAAGCCGAAGTAGGTGAAGGCCTCGAAGTCCTGGCGGCCCTCCCGCATGATGTAGGACGACGAGAGGTTGGTCTCCTGGGTGCCGTGCAACGTGGACACCTGGCCGTCGGGATCGAGGAGGTAGCCGGCGCGCAGGGTGACGGTGCGTCCCGGCTCCCCCTGCGCGAAGGTGATCTGGGGTCGAGCGGCGTAGACGGCCCCGAAGTCCGCCACGACCGCCCCGCCCGCCACCGTGTGCAGCCGCACGGGATGCACGGGCGTCTCCCGGATGGAGGTGCGCTGCGCGTAGGTATGGCTGAAGGGCGCGCTGCCGGCCGGCCCGATGACGGTGACGGGCGACCAGGCGCTGTCGTCGTACCCGGGACTCGACCATCCCTGGGGTTGGAGCCGACCGTCGACCCACTCCACGAAGTCGCCCACGTCGGCATTGCGCTGCGGCGACGGCAGCCACTCGGCCGGGAGCTCGCGCCAGGTGGCATCGGACCCGAAGAGTTGCTGGCTGCCGTCCGTGTAGCGGACCGAGAGTTGGAAGAGCAGCCCGGGGGACGACGCCGGGCGCCCCTGCCCCGGCCCGTACCAGCGGTGCAACACACCGAGCGCGCTGCGCCGCCCTCCCGCCACCACGCCGGTCAGGTCCACCGCCCGCACGTACTGCTCGTCGGGATAGGAGAAGCTCGGCCAGGCGTCCACCGGCTCCCCGTCCACGAAGAAGCGGTAGGTGTGGGCGGCCGAGACATATGCCGTGGCGCGCGCCACGGTGCCGGCGGGTGGCGTCACCTCGGTGCGGAGATAGGTCACGCGGTCGGGTTGTTGCGACGTCCCCGCCGGGCGCAGCCACTGCGCTGCCGTCCAGTCCCCGGCTCGCAGCGACGTGGTGAACTGCGCCGGAGCGGACACGGGCCCCCACTGACCGCCCGACGCGCGCACCCGCACCGTCCAGCGGTAGGCGGCGTCGGCCGCCAGTGCCGGCCCCGTGTAGGCGACGAATGCCTGCCGGCTGGATTCCACCGTGCCGCTGTCCCAGACCACGCCCGAGCTGCCGGCGTCCGTGCGCCGCACCACCAGGCGGAAGGCCGTCTGCGCCGCGGCGCGCCCGGTGGCGGACAGCCTCCAGGCGAACGAGCAGTCGTCGGGGTCGATCCCGACGGGGTCCGTGAGGCCATTCACCGTGAGCCCGCCGGGACGCAATGGACCCCCCGCGGGGGCCTTCGCCGCGACGACGCGTGCGTCACGGACGACCCCACCCGCCGGGTCGGAGGAATCGAGCAGGCCGACGTCCGGCGCACCGGTGGTCGCGACGGCTGCGCCGGCGGCCAGTCCCGCCGAGGAGGCCAGAAAGGTACGGCGCCCGAAGCCTCCGGAGCCTCCGAAGCCTCCGGAGCGTCCGGGACGGTCGGGGCGGCTCACGATGCGCCGCCTCCCGAGTCGAGCACGCGCACCGTGCTCGCTCCCGCATCGGCGTAGTACACGCCACCCGAGCGCGACACCGCGAGCCCGGCCGGTGTCCCCATCTGCGTGCCGATCCAGCGGGTCCCGTCGTTGGTGCCCGCCGCGTCGGTGACGGGCAGGGCGCCGGCCGCGGTGTAGAGGTCGCCCGCCGTCATGGCCCGGCCCAAGATCGTCTCGGACACGGCGGGGACGACCCGGATCACGTGCATGAAGCCATCGCTGACGTACAACGCGCCCCTCGGGCCGATGGCCAGGCCGCGGGGATCGTTCAACTCGGCCGCGGGCCCGTTGGCGGGCAACCCGTCGATGACGTAGGGCCCGTAGCCCCCCGTGCCACCCACGATCACGCCGATGTCGCCCGTCCCCACCGGCGATCCCCAGAAGGACCCGCCGTGCACCGGCTCGAGCAACACGGACTGGTCGCCGCTGTCGGCCACCAGGAGGTCTCCGGCGGTATCGAGGGTCACCGCCACCGGATTCGAGAGCTGCGCCGACGCGGTGGGCCCGCCCTGCCCGGCGCTCCCACAGACACCCGTGCCGGCCACGGTGGCGAGGTGTCCCGCCGTCACGGAGAGCCCGAACAACGTGGTGGTCGTGGCGGGCAGCACGCGCACACGACAGTTCGCCGTGTCGGCGATGAAGACGTCGCCCGCCGTGTCGACGGCGACGCCGGTCGGCTCGTTCAGCTGGCTCCCCGTGGCGGCGAGGCCGTCCCCGTTGAAGCCGGCCACGCCCGTCCCCGCCACCGTCACCGCGGCGTGCGACCCGGCGCGCACCTCCTGCACGCGCTGCGCCGTGGCCTCGGCGATGTACA
This sequence comes from uncultured Acidimicrobiaceae bacterium, assembly GCA_963804055.1. Lineage (GTDB taxonomy): Bacteria > Actinomycetota > Acidimicrobiia > Acidimicrobiales > RAAP-2 > Bog-473. The sequence goes on from CAWDOU010000005.1 coordinate 578,158, forward strand.
GGTCGCCGTGCCCGTCGACGGCGACGCCGCTCGGGTGCCCGATGGACCCGTGCCCCGTGCAGGCGCCACCGACGAGCGCGGTCGCGTGCCCCGGTCGGACCTGCAGGCCGTCGAGGACGCCGGCCCGGGACGGCACGACGAGGACCTGGCAGTGACCGGTGTCGGCGACGAAGAGGTCCCCGGCCGTATCGAGGGCGATCCCGGAGGGGCCGTCGAGGACGCCGGGGCCCAGCACCGTGCGCACCGCCGCCGACGCCGCCGCCGCCGACGACGACGCCGCCGCACCCGTCCCGCCCACGCCCGCCACCGCCGCCACCATCAGAGAGAGAAGCCCGGCGAAGGCCACCGGCAGTCGTCGCACGGGGGACATCATGCCGGTTGCGGCCGCGTCAGGCCTCGCCGAGCGACGCCATAGTCTGCGACGCACCGACGTCGGACGGAAGAGCACAGAGGAAAACAGAGATCAGAGGAGGCCGCCGTGCCCGCACCCGAAGAGGCCCTCACCGCCGGGAACATCACGTTCACCGGCCACGAGGGCGCCGACATCAACGCCTATCTGGCGGTCCCGGAGGGCGACGGGCCCTTCCCCGGCGTCCTGGTCATCCACCATCTGCCCGGCTGGGACTCGGGCACCAAGGAGATCACCCGCCGCTTCGCCGCCGAGGGGTACAACGCCCTGTGCCCGAATCTCTACGCGCGCCAGGGGCTCGATGTCGATCCCGACGATGCCGCGGCCGCCACCCGCGAGGCCGGTGGCATCCCCGACGAGCAGTTCGTGGGCGACGCGGGCGCGGCCGTCGAGGTCCTGCGCGCCCTCCCCAGCTCCAACGGCAAGGTCGGCGTCATCGGCTACTGCTCGGGTGGACGCCATTCCTTCCTGACCGCCGTGAGCGTCCCCGTCGATGCGGCGGTCGACTGCTACGGGGCCTTCGTCACCGGCACCGTTCCCGACGGCTTCCCGCTCAAGGTCACGCCGCTGGTCGACCGCACGCCCGACCTCGTGTGCCCGCTCCTCGGCCTCTTCGGCAACGACGACCAGTTCCCCAACCCCGAGCAGGTCGACGAGCTGGAGCGGGCGCTCGAGGACGCCGGCAAGACGTACGAGTTCCACCGCTACGACGGCGCCGGCCACGCCTTCTTCTCGGTGGAGCGCCCGGCCTACCGGCCCGAGGCCGCGGTCGACGGCTGGCAGCGGATCTTCGAGTGGTACGGCCGCTACCTGGCGGGGAGCTGACCATGTGCTCCTACCTCACCGTCGCCACCGAGATCGCCGGCAGCGCCAAGGGACCGCAGGGCTGGATCCCGGTCACGTCGGCCAGCGTCTACTTCGACCACCCCTTCCACGCGCCCTTCGACCACACGCTCAACATCGACTTCGCCGACCCGGCGCGCGGCCCGGGTGCCCGCGTCGCCGTCGAGCTCAGCGCGGCGTCGGCCCGCGCGCTGGTCGAGAGCATCAACGAGGCGTTGGCCGCTGCCGGGGCCGCCGCGACGTGACCGCCCCCACCGGCCCGGCGGCCGGCGTCCACCTGCCCTGGGCCGAGGTGCCGGCCGCGGTGCGGACGTGGGCGGCCGGGGTCGGCGGCGGTGTGCCCCGGTCCGTCCGTGACCTCGCCGGCGGGTTCTCGCCGGGCGCCACCTCGGTGCTGGACTGCCCCGGCGGCGCCATCTTCGTGAAGGCGGTGGGGGCCGGGCTCAACCCCGAGTCACCCGGCTTCCACCGGCGCGAGGCGGTGGTGTCGGCCGCCCTGCCGCAGGCACCCGTGTTCCCGCGCGTGCTCGGCGTCTACGACGACGGCGACTGGGTGGCACTGGCCTTCGAGGCGATCGAGGGCCGGCCGCCGGCGCATCCCTGGGAGCCGCGCCAACTGGAGGCGGCGGTGCACGCGCTCGATGCGTTGCACGACGCCCTCACACCCAACCCCGTGCCGGACGCGCCCGCCGCCGCCGACCGCCTGCAGTCGCTCTTCGGCGGCTGGGCCGAGCTGGCGGCACTGGACCGGCCCCCCGAAGGGCTCAGTGCGTGGAGCGCCCGGCACCTGGACCGGCTGGCCGGGCTCGAGTCGGGGTGGCGTGACGCGGTCGCGGGGTCGACGCTGCTCCACTGCGACGTGCGCTCCGACAACCTGCTGGTGACCGACGACGGCGGCGTCGTGTTCGTGGACTGGCCCCACGCCTGCGTCGGGGTGCCGGTCCTGGACCTGGTCGCCTGGGCGCCGTCGGTGGCGCTGGAGGGCGGGCCGGCCCCTGAAGGGCTCCTGGGCCTTTCCGCGCACGGCTCCGCCGCCGACCCGGGCGTCGTCGCGGTGCTGGTGGCCGCATTCGCCGGGTTCCTGGTGGCGCACTCGCTCCGGCCGGCGCCGCCCGGACTGCCCACGCTGCGCGCGTTCCAGGGCGCCCAGGGCGCGGTGGCGGTGGAATGGCTGGAGCGCCTGACCGGCTGGTGATCGCCGCGTCGCGGACGTCCGGGTAGGTTCCGCTGCATGCGCTTTGGCCTGCAGATCCCCAATTTCACCACCGACGAGACACCCGGTGCCCTCTTCGACGGGGTCGTGGCCATGGCCGCGGCGGCGGAGGAGACCGGCTTCGACTCGGTCTGGGTGATGGACCACTTCTACCAACTCCCGCCCATGGGCGGGCCGAGCCAGCCGATGCTCGACGCGTACACGCTGCTCGGTGCGCTGGCGACGCAGACGTCCCGGGTCCGGCTCGGGACGATGGTGACCGGCGTCACCTACCGAAACCCGGCCCACCTGGCCAAGATCGTGACGACGCTCGACATCATCGAGCGCGGGGCGGGCCATCCTCGGCATCGGAGCCGCCTGGTACGACGTCGAGCACGAGGGACTGGGCTTCGACTTCCCGCCCGCCGGTGAGCGGCTGGACCGGTTGGACGAGGCGCTGCAGATCTGCCGCGCCATGTTCACAGAGGAGGCGCCGTCGTTCGAGGGCCGCTACTACCGGATCCACGAAGCGCGCAACGTGCCGCGCCCGGTGCAGTCGGGCGGTCCGCCCATCCTGGTCGGGGGTGGCGGCGAGAAGCGGACGCTACGCCTGGTGGCGCGCCATGCCGACATGATGAACATCTTCGGCGACGCGGCCACGGTGGCCCACAAGGTCGACGTGCTGCGCGGCCATTGCGAGGACCTCGGGCGCGATCCCTCCGAGGTCACCGTGAGCCGGCTGAGCACGCTGGTGCTGACGGCGAGCGCGGAGGAGACGGCGGCGACGCGGGACTTCCTGCGCCAGGTCACCGGCGAGGAGCCCACGACGTCCGACATCGGCACGCCCGACGAGCTGGTCGCCCGTGTCGAGGAGCTGGCGGCGGCCGGCGTGCAGTACTTCATCTTCAACATGCCCACGGGCTCGCCCGACACCGTGCGGCAGGTGGGCGAGCTGCTGGTCGACCGCTTCGGCGACTGATCGCCGCCCCGCGTTACTCGGTGCGCAGCAGCCGTGACGTGGGAGTGCGGGCCGCCACGCGGCCGGGCACCATGGCCACCACCACGGCCAGCGCCAGGGCGACCAGCCCGATCACCGCAATGGACGCGGCCGGCACCGTCGGCTCCGGGACCGCGCTGATCTGGTTGGCGAAGAGATCCCACAGCACCCGTCCGAGCGCAATGCCGGCGGGGATGCCCACCACGCAACCGACGACCGCGGCCACGCCGGCCTGCACCGCGACCGCACCGGCGAGCTGCCACCGGGTGAAGCCGAGGGTCTTGAGGATGGCGAGGTCCCGTCGGCGCCGGCGGACCGACGTGACCAACGTGATGCCGAGCGCGGAGGCCGCGCCGAGGGCCAAGGCGCCGCCGAGCAGCATGGGGGTGGAGCCGAGTGATCCGTAGTTGAGGATCTCGGCCGGCCGGTCGACGGGCAGGATGGCGCCGCCGTTCTCGCCGATCCCGAGCTTGGCGCCGACGGCCTGCAGCGACCGCAGCGTGCCCGGGCTGGCGCCACCTTTCATCCGGACCAGGATCGCGTTGGGCCCGGGCGGCCCGGCGAAGAGGTTCCGGGACGCCGCCGGGATCAGGGTGTACGACAGGACGGCGCCGGTGCCCATTTCGAGGTGGGACGAGCCCGTGACGCCGATCGGGGGCAGGGTGGCCGTGCCCACGATGGTGAGGGTCACCGGTCGGCTGCCGTGCGCCTGCGCCACGACGGTGTCGCCGACCTGCTTGTGCAGCTGGCGCAACGTGGCGGCCCCCAGGACGACCTGATTCTTGGCCTCCAGCACATGCCCGCTGAGGACGGGAGGCGTCACCGCCGCGTGGGGCGTGCTTCCCATCACGGGCTCGCTGACGCCGTCGAACTGCATCGTCGAGTAGGAGATGCCCGACCAGGCACTGACGAGCGGGTCGGCGTCGAGCAGCCTGGCCGCGGCGGAGGCCGGGATGTCGCCCAGGCCACCCCCGCCGTCCATGTCGTAGGTCCAATTCCAGCCGTAGAGCGCAGGATGCGAGACCAGCGTGTTCAGGCTCGAACCGAACGTGACCGTGGCCACGACGACGGTCACGGCCAGAATGGCGCCCAGAATGGCCGAGCGCACCGGGACGGCGGTGCGACCCGCCCCGGGCTCCAGCGCGAAGCGCACGCCCGTGACCGCCGCCGGCGGCATGCCCGCCCGGATGGCACCGGTGGCCGCCCACACGGGAGCGACGCGCGGGGCGCGGGTGCGGGCACGCCCCGGGAGCGAGACGAGCGCGGCCACCACGGCGATGACGGTGAGCGCCACCAGGAGCCCGGCCACGCCCGCGCCGATGACCGTCCAGTCGGCGTGCACCGAGGCGCCCAGGAAGGGCCGGACGGGCCCGAGGGGCGCCAGGGGGGAGAGTCCCAACGCCACGAGGCCGGCCAGGACGGAGCCGACGAGCACCGCGCCCAGCGTGCCGACGAGATCGTCGGCCAGGATCATGGAGCGGTTCCCGCCGAGGGCCCGCACGATGTCGAGATCGGCGCCCCGGAGGCGGATGCGGCGGCTCACCACCTGCCCTGCCACGAGCAGCGCGGCGATGCCGGTGATGCCGCCGAAGACCGCGAGCGCGATGGCTTCGGGCCGGAGCGTCTCGTTGGCGGTCGTCTCGAGGCTCGCGAGCTGCACGTACACGAAGGGCAAGCCCTGGGGCAGCACCTGGCGCACGGCCGACTCGGTCTGCGTGAGGTATCTGTCGCCGTCCTGCAGCGTGAGCGCGGTCAGCATGTCGTTGCTGCAACAGGCCAAGAGCTTGTCGGTCAGCGCGGGCGAGAACAGCATGATCTCGCTGCCGTTGGCGTCGTCCTGATCGCGGAACAGGGTCGTCGCTTGATCGCCGACGATGCCCACCAGCTTGGCCCGCACCCGCTGGTCCTCGGGAAAGGTGTAGTTGCTGGTCGTGTTGCCGGACGTGATCTCCGTGTTGGTCGCCCACCCAACCGGGATCTCCTGCCCCAGGTGGTAGTCGAACATCTTCGCCGTTGCCTCGTCCACCGCGAACTCGCCGGCCCGGTGCGGGTTCGGGAGCCGGCCCTGCACGACGGCGAGACGGTCTTCTGTGTAGTCGAGGCCGCCGACGCTCGCTTCGGCCGGAATGCCCGAGGTGGCCAGCACCGGATGGCCCTGCGGGGTCAAGGGGCCCATGTTGAGCTCGACGGTGCTCTCCACGCGCTCGACGTGGGGCAACCGGGACAGCTTGCGCAGCAGGGCGGGGTTGTACGCCGAATCGAGGCCGATGGCCGGATTGATGACGCCGTCGAGCACGAAGAGGCCCGGGACATGGGTGCTGGTGACGTAGTCGGCGAAGGAGGACTCTGTGCTGCGGGCGGCGGCGACGGCGCCCATGGAGAGGCCACCCAGCGCGCCCACGAGGAGGACGATGGCGACGAGGGAGGACACCTCCGAGCTCCAGGTCGACCGGAGTCGGTACCAGGCGTACGACGTCGTGGTCACTGCCGGGGTGGTTCGCGGCCCAGGTCGCGCAGGGCGGCACGGGCCGCCCCGAGCCCGCACATGCCGTGCACGCCACCCCCGGGCGGTGTGGCGGCCGAGCACAGGAAGACGCCCGGCAGGGCGGTGCGGTAAGGGTTCCACCGCGGCGTCGGCCGCATGAGCATCTGCCGGAGGGTGGCGGCGCCGGCGTTGATGTCGCCACCGACGTAGCTCGGGTTGTGTTCCTCGGTGGCCACGGCCGTGAAGGTCGACCGGGCCAGGATCACGTCACGAAATCCGGGTGCGAAGCGCTCAATCTGCGCTTCTATCCTCTCGGTCATGTCCACGGGCGAACCGTTGGGCACGTGGCAGTACGCCCACAGCGTGTGCCGGCCTTCCGGCGCCCGGCTGGGGTCGACGACGCAGGGCTGGGTCACGAGGCAGTAGGGGCGCTCCGCATGCCGGCCCGCGTTCACGTCCGCCTCGCTCCGGGCGATCTCCTCGAAAGTCCCTCCCACGTGCAACGTGGCGGCCTGCCGGCAGGCCTCGGCTTCCCACGGGACAGGTTCGCTCAGGGCCCAGTCCACCTTGCAGACACCGGGGCCGTAGCGATAGCGCGCCAGCGCGCGTGCGGCGCGGGAGGGCAGAGCGTCGCCGGCCATCTCGAGGAGCTGACGCGGCGTGACGTCCAGCACAATTGTCCCCACTGGGGGCAACTCGTCCAATCGCTTCACCAGATGACCTGTTTCGATCCGCCCGCCGGCGGTGGTGAGCTCGGCGACGAGAGCACCGACGATGGCGCCACTGCCGCCCTGCACCACGGGCCAGCCGTAGTGGTGTGCCAGCGCGGTGAAGAGCTGGGGGAACACACCGGACAGCGGCGCCGTCAGCGGCAGCATGGAGTGGGCCGCCGTGCCGGCGACGAGGGCCCGCCCCTCCTCGGTGTGGAAGCGCCGGGCGAGATGCTGGGCCGAAGGGAGGCCACGGAGCGCGAAACCCGCCGCCGCCAGCGGGTGCGGCGGTACGTCGCGCATGGAGCCCAGGAAGGCGGGCAGGATCTCGTCCAGATTCCCTACAAGGGGAGCGAAGAGCCGCGTGTAGGTCGCCCCGTCCGTGCCCAGTGCCCGTGCCGTCTCGGCCACATCGGGCCCGACGGCCACGGCGCGGGATCCCCCCAGGGGATGGGCGAAGGCGAGAGCGGGCGTCAGCAGCCGCACACCGTGAGCAGACAGGTCGATGTCACGAAAGGCCGGCGAGGCCATCAGCAGCGGGTGGACCGCCGAGCACACGTCGTGGCGGAACCCGGGCAGCGTCAGCTCGGCCGTGCGGCATCCTCCACCGGGGTCTTCGGCCGCCTCGTAGACGTCGACCGCCAGGCCGGCGCGTGCGAGAACCAGCGCTGCGACCAACCCGTTGGGCCCGCTGCCGACCACGATGGCGTCCGCCGTTCTCATCGGTGGATCACAGCCGCACCGTCAGCGACTCGGCCGCGCCGATCACGGGAACCGGGCTCTCTGCGAAGCGACAGACGGTCCGTTGCACCTCGGCGTCGTTTCGCTCCGGGCGGTGGTGGAACAGCGCGACCCGGCCGGCCCCGGCCATGGTGCCCAGGCGGACGGCGTACTCGGCGGCCGCGTGGCCGAAGGACCCTTCGGCCTCCACCTCCTCGGCCCTCAGGTGGGCGTCATGGATCAGGAGGTCGACGTCGTGCGCCAATCGCAGGGCCGCCTCGTGATACTCGCCGATGCCGCCTGGCCCCGGCCCGAACGCCGTCGGGCAATGGTCCGGTATGTAGGCGACCGACGAATGGCCGTCGCTGATCCGGAAGCCGACGGTGTGGCCACCCTTGTGGGGGACATCGACGGCCAGCACACTGAAGCCCTCAACCGTGAACGGCTCCGCTGGGATGTACGCGAACTGCCACTCGCCGCGCAGCGCCGAGGGCGGAATCGGAAAGAAGGGTGGTGACATCATGCGGGCCAGCAGCGCCTCGGCTTCCAAGCCATCGCCCTGGTCCGGCACCAGCATGCGCACGCGTGCGTCCTCGCGATCGCCGGCTGGGAAGAAGGGCAGGCCCTGGACATGGTCCCAGTGCAGGTGGGTCAGGAGGAGGCTGCCGCAGAAAGGGAGATCTCCCAGGAGCTTGGAGAGGCGCCGGAGTCCGGTTCCCGCGTCCAACAGCAGCGTCGGTCGACCGGCTGATGCACCGTCGTCGCGCGCCAGGGCCACACACGAGGTGTGCCCACCGAAGCGGACGTAGTCGAGACCTGGTGCGGGCGTCGATCCCCGGGTCCCGCAGAAGGTGACACGCACCCGCTCAGTCTCGCGCTCGGTCCTCGCGGCGATGCCCCGCGGACAGCTCTTCCAGATGCGCCCGCTCGATCAGTTCGGCCTCGAAGAGAGCGACCCGACAGGGCGTCACTGCGATGTTGCTGGAGGTGCGAATGCCGCCTTCAAGATGCGCCCGCTCGCCGAGCAGCGCCCCCGGCCCGTACTCGGCCAGCCGTTCTCCGCCCCGCTCGACACGTACGATCCCGTCGAGGACGAGGAGGATCTCCGTTCCCGGTTCGCCCTCGTCGAACAGGATCGTGCCGGCGGGGAAGCGCTCGATACGGCGCTTGCCCCCACCCTGCATCAGCTGGGTCGAGAGGGAGGTCTCGAGTGCCGACTCCACGGCGGACACCAGCGCCTCGGAGTCCTCGTCGCCCCACGGACTGTGCTTGCCGAACGACTTGCGGTACCAGTCCTTGAAGTCGGTCAGGCCCGACTTGTGCGAGAGCGTGTTGTCGGCGTCGTAGACCCAGTGCCGAGGGAAGCGGCTCGCACCGATCAGCGCGTGTTCCGCCCGCCCGTCCGCGTGCAGCGTCAACGACAGCGTCGTCCAGACCAGCGGGGCCTGCCACTGCACGAAGGGGCGACGGCGTACGCGCCGTGGCGCAGGAACGCCGGTACGTCCGCCGCAGGTCTGCACGAACTTCACCCAGCCGTCGCCGCGCTCGGGAGTGCGCTGAATGTCCGGCAGCTGCACCGCCTGGAAGCGGTGGCGCACGGCCCCGAGGTTCACCAGCGTCGTGCCCATGAGGCCTCCGCCCTCGTAGCCGCAGTCGACGATCTGTCCGTCCTGCACCGTGATGGATGCCCGCAACTCATTGGCAAAGCGGAAACGGTCCTCGTCCCGAAGTTGCACGACGTCCATGCCCTCGGTCGGGGGCGGGGGGTCGTAGTGCGTGATCCCCGAGTCGAACGCCAGGCGCTGGGCGCCCTCGATCGCTTCGGACGGGATCCACGAGAGCGAAGTGACGAGACCGGTGTGGCGGGTCAGCCCTTGTGTGCTCATGTCTGTCAGCCTCTACCGGTCGAGATGCGGTGACGAGTGTGGTGACAGGCATCGCATGGTGTGCCTAGCACCACCCGGAGCGGGATGGTTCCCACCTGTCCGGGAGGCCCCGCGTATGTGAGAACTGGACCCGTGGATGACACAGCGGCTGCGGCCGGCACGATCTCGGTGTTCCTGGCCGATGACAACCTCATCGTCCGGGAAGGCGTCAAGGCCCTGATCGAACGGCACAAGGACCTTCGGATAGTGGGCGTGGGCGCGGACTACGACGAGGTCGTGGACGGAGCCACCTCATTGCAGCCTCAGGTCCTGGTCACCGACATCCGGATGCCCCCGGAGTTCAACCGCGAGGGCATCGACGCCGCCAAAGAGGTGCGCAAGCGGCACCCGGGCACGGGGGTCGTGATCCTCTCCCAGTACGACGACCCCGAGTACGCGGTGTCCCTGTTGGCCGAAGGATCGGCCGGTTACGGGTACCTCCTGAAGGATCACATCGCCCAAGGGGACCAGTTGGTGGACGCCATCCGGTCCGTGGCGAGCGGAGGGAACGCACTCGACCCTGCGATCGTGGACGCGCTGCTGCGTCCGATGACGGTGAACGGCGGACTCTCGCCTCCCGAAGAGGAGCTCCTCGCCCTGGTGGCCGAGGGCAAGCCGATCAAGGCCATTGCCGTTGCGAAGCGGCTCCCGCCCGAAGCCGTCGACGCCGAAGTCGAGGCGGTCTTTGTCAAGCTCGCCGAGGGCGTCTCGGCCGGAACGGAGGGGGCGCTGCAGCGCTTGCGGTTGCTGCACAAGGCCATCGTGGACCGTGAGGAACAAGGGGAGACGCTCTCACGGCTGCTCCCCGGTGGCTTGGCCGAGAAGCTCCGCCGCGACGGCCGCCAGATCGGCCAGACGGAGCGGGTCGTCGTCACCGTCCTCATGAGCGACATCCGCTCGTATTCGACGATCGCCGAACACGCCGACCCGAGCCAGCTGGCAGGACAGCTCAACGTCCACCGCGCCGCCATGAACGATGCCATCCTCGGTGAGAACGGCACCGTCATGCAGTTCGTGGGCGACGCGGTGATGGCCGTCTTCGGCGCCCCGTTCGAGCAGGTGGATCACGCCGACCGCGCCGTGATGGCGGCACTCGCCATGCACGAGAAGCAATCGGCCATCAACCGCCGGTGGGAGGAAGAGGGCCTGCCCCCGTTCGGCCTCGGCCTGGGTCTCTCGACCGGGGAGGCTGCGGCTGCCCTCCTCGGCTCCGAAGAGCGGTTGGAATACACCCTCGTCGGGGACACGGTGAACATGTCGCAGCGGCTCCAGCAGCTCGCCGAGGCGGGCGAGATCGTGGTCTCCCAGGGCACCGTGGACGCCTGGGAGGTGGCCCGGGAGACGGTCGCCCTGGCACCCCAATTGGTGAAGGGCCGCGAGACCCCCGTTCTCGCATACAAACTGGTGGACGACCGATGCCGGTCCGGCGACGCTCCGGCGAAAGAAGGAAGCTGACATGGACGCCTTGGTCGTAGACAAAGTCCGGAAGACGTTCGAGGCGGAGAACGCGCCGGTGCGGGCCCTGCGGGGCGCCAACCTGGTGGTCCCGGAAGGGGATTTCGTGGCGCTCATGGGCCCCTCCGGTTGCGGGAAGTCGACTCTCCTCAACCTGGTTGCCGGGCTCGATGTGGCCGACGAGGGGACGATCACCGTCGCCGGTGAGCTCGTGACGGGCCGCACCGAGGACGAGTTGTCGCAGCTGCGCCGGCGCCACATCGGGATCGTCTTCCAATTCTTCAACCTCCTGGAGGGCATGACAGTCCTGGAGAACGTGGCCTTGCCGGCGGTCATTGCCGGGCGGAAGCGCAAGATGGCGGAGACAAGGGCGCGGGATCTCCTCGACCTGCTGGGAATCGGAGACAAAGCGGGCACCGTGCCGGGCATGCTCTCGGGTGGGCAGCGGCAGCGGCTCGCCATTGCCCGCGCCCTGGCCAACGAGCCGACCCTGTTGCTGGCCGACGAGCCGACGGGTGCCTTGGACTCGGAGGGCGGCCAGGAGGTCATCGAACTGCTGAGCCGCCTGCACGCCGGAGGGCAGACGATCATCCTCGTGACGCACGACGCCGGCGTCGCGTCCGCCGCCGAGCGGATCGTACGGATGCGCGATGGAAGGATCGCGGTGGACGAGGAGTCGGAGCTCCCCGTGCCCGTCCAGTCCTAAGGCGCGTCACCGTGACCGTACGTGACGACGTGCAGGCGGATACCCACGGCCGTTCGACAGTCGCGCCCATTCCGTCAGCGAGCACCTTCGGGTCGTTCAGACTCCTGCAGGTCCTTCTCTTCGGGCTGACCCTGGCCGGCGTCGTGATCGGCTGGCGGATCGCCGTACCCCAGGGGACCGCACCGGCCACCTCCGTCGCCTTCGGGCTCACGCTCGCGTGGTCGCTGGTCGGACTCGTCGATACCCGGGCCAAGGACCGCGTCGGGACGAAGGCCTCCCCCTTCCATCTCCTGGCGGCCATCGACGCCCTGGTCGCCGCGGTGGCGCTCACGGCCGGCCGCAAGGCGGAGGTGGCGCATGCGTCCGGTAGCGCACGTGACATCGCGACGTTGGCCGCCCTCGCGGTGACGGCGATCTCGTTCCACTTCCTGCTGGCTCTGCCCGACGGCCGGCTGCACGATTCGGTCCGGCGCGCCGTGGCGGTCAGCGGCTACGTCGTGGCGGTCGCCATCGGGTTGGTCTTCGTGCTGGACCACCGGCCATTCAGCCTCGCCGACGGCGCCATCAGCTGGACCATCGCAGGAGTGCTGGCCATCGCGCCGATGCGCAGCCGTTACATCGGGTCGATCGGACATCGTCGCGAACGCATGGAGTGGTTCGGGATCGGCGTGACGCTGGCCGTCACGGCGGCCCTCATCGCGACGGTGCTGCATCTCCTGGTCGGTTGGCCTGAGCAACTGGGCGCGGTCACCGCCGCGGCGACCGTCCTCGTCCCGCTCGGCCTGCTCGTCAGCGAGAACAGGCGATGGGGCCCGCACGCCAGCCGAGGCCTCGTCCAGGTGCTCGCCGTGCTCGGATTCGTGGTCGTGGTCTCGGCTATCTATCTGGTCGTGGTGCTCGGCCTCGGCCACGCTCCCAAGACCACGGGCGACAAGGAGGTGCTGGCTCTCTCCATGGTCGCATCCGGCGTGGCCGCCCTCATCTTCGTGCCGGTTCGGGCCCGCTTCCTCGACTCCGCCACCCGGTTCGTCTACGGATCACGGGAGGCGCCGGACGAGGTCCTGCGGACCTTCGGCAGCAGGCTCACGCGCGCCATTCCGATGGACGAGCTATTGCTCCAACTGGCGGAGTCGCTGCGCAAGACGATGGCTCTGGCGAGCGCAGAGGTCTACACGGGTACAGGTGACGTGTTGGACAGGACGGCCTCGGTGCCGGATCTCGGCCCCGGATCGCTGGTCGTCTCGCCGCGGGAGCGCCCGGTCGTGACCCGGGCCGGTGTGTCGGGCACCGCCTGGGCCTCCATCTGGCTGCCGGCGCTCGTCAAGGGGCGCGAGGGCGAGCAGATCAGGGTCGCCCCGGTGAGTCACGCCGGCGAGCTGCTCGGCCTCATCGTGGTCGAGCGGTCACAGATGGCCGAGCGCGTTCTCCGAGGACGATGACCGCGTGCTGACCGACCTGGCCCGGCAGGTCGGGTTGGCCCTCCACAACTCCCAGCTCGACACGGCCCTGCAGACGACGCTGGACGAGGTCCGCAAACAGGCCGATGCCTTGCGTGAGTCCCGGGCCCGGGTCGTGGCCAGCGGCGACGCCGAACGACGTCGGGTCGAGCGGAACCTCCACGACGGTGCACAGCAACATTTGGTCGCGTTGGCCGTCAACCTCCGGCTGGCCAAGGACATCATCGTGGACGACCAGGAAGCCGGGATGGAGATGCTGGACCAGCTGGCCGGCGAGGTCCAGGAGACCATTCAGGAACTCAGGGAGCTGGCGCACGGGATCTACCCCCCGCTGCTCGTCGACAGCGGCCTCGTCGAGGCGCTACGGGCCGCGGCGAACCGCAGTCCCCTTCCTGTTGAGATCGTGGCCGATGGCATCAGGCGGTACCCGTCGGAGACGGAAGCGGCCGTCTACTTCTGCTGCCTCGAGGCACTCCAGAACGCCGGGAAGCACGCTCCCGAATCGCGGGTGCAGGTCCATCTCTGGGAAGAGTCCGGCGGCCTGCTCTTCAGCGTGATCGACGACGGCCCGGGCTTCGACCCAGAGGCCGCGCAACGTGGCCACGGCTACGTGAACATGGAGGACCGACTCGGCGCCATCGGTGGAACGGTGCGCTGGGACTCGGAACTCGGAAAGGGATCCGAGGTACGGGGATCGGTGCCGCTCGTCTGAATGGGCGGGACGGTTCGGCTCAGACCGAAATGAACTGCTTCGTCGTGCGGCTTTCCCAGAGACGTCGAAGGGTGTCGGCTCCCAGGTGCTCCTTGTTGAGGTAGGCGCGGGCGCCGCTCGTGGCGACGTCGGGTGGCAGGTCGCCGGCATCGTAGGTGGAGCACAGGATCACAACGACCTCGGGGTGGCGGGACACCATGGCCCGGGTGGCCTCTATCCCGTTCATTTCCGGCATGTTGATGTCCATCAGGACCAGGGCGGGGTTGAGCTCCTCCTCGAGGGCCACCGCCTCGCTGCCACTGGCGGCTTCGCCGACGAGCTCGAATTCAGTGGCCCGCTTCAGGACGGCCTTCATGGCCGCACGGAACGGTGCCTGGTCGTCAACGATCAGGACGGGGAGCCGATCGCTCATCCACCCATTGTCTCATGGCGCCCGATGTGCTGACCGTGGTGGTGCCACGCATGACAGAGGGGTGGTGTCACCCTCCTCCCGGGTCGCTGAGGTAGACGAGCACCGCCTTGACCCGCCTGTTCAGGTCGCGTTCCTCGGTCAGACCGAGCTTGGAGAAGATGGAGTTCGTATGCTTTTCCACCGCCCGTTCGGATACCTGGAGGGCTGCGGCGATGGCGGCGTTGCTCTTGCCCTTGGCCATCTCGCCCAGGATCTCGGACTCGCGTGGTGTCAGCCAGGACAGGTCCGATTTCCGGCGGGACGACTTGGCCTCGATCAACTCGTCGACGATCTGCGGATCGATCATGGAGCCCGACTGCGCGACCGTGCGGATCGCCTGGGCCAGCTCGTCCGCTCCCGCGACCTGCTCCTTGAGCAGGTAGGCACGGCCGGCTGAGCCGGTCTCGAGGAGTGCGAGCGCATAGGAAGGCGTCTTGTACTGGCTCAGGACGACCACGCCCACCTCGGGCTTGTGCTCCCGCAGCCACGAGGCCGCCTGGATCCCCTCGTCCGTCCCGGTGGGGGGCATGCGGATATCGGTGACGACGACGTCGGGCGAGGCGTCCTCGATGAGCTCCAACAGCTCGGGAAGGTCGGCGGCTCGACCCACGAGATCCAAGTCGGGCTCGCCGTCGATGATGCGGGCGATGCCCTCCCGGAGCAGTGCGTTGTCCTCCGCCAAAACCACCCTGATGGTCGCCATGCCAAGCGTACGGTAGCGCGGCCGTGCCGGATGACCTGGGTCTCCGTGGTGGTGCCACCCCCGGCGCCAGGTCAAGCTGGCACCCTTGGCAAATCAGCCCTCGCTGGGGAGACTGCACTCCGGGATGCGGGGAGCGGGAGAGCAGCGAGCGACGTGAGCGCACAGGGCTTCGCCGTCGCCCGCTACCGGGCCCGGGCCACCTTCCGTCAGCGCTGGTCGACCTACCTGACGATCGTCGTCATGGTGGGACTGATCGGAGGCCTCGGCCTGGGCAGCCTGGCGGCGGCGAGGCGCACGCAGTCGTCGTTCTCGGTCCTCCTCGCCACCACCAACCCCTCGGACCTCGAAGTGTCGATCTACTCCGGTGGGACGGGCGGCCCGAACGTCGGCTACTCGGCCTCGCTCACCCGGGAGATCGCACGGCTTCCCGACGTCAGGCACGTTGCCGCCGGCTTCGAGGTGACCGGCGCGCCTCTCACCCGCGCCGGGTCGCCACGCATCCGCGTCACCGGTCTCGCCTATCCGGTGGCCAGTGTGAACGGTCTGTTCTTCACGCAGGATCGGATGGTGCTGAACCAGGGCCGCCTGGCGTCCCCACGGCGTGCCGACGAGATCGTCGTTGCCCCTGTCGTCGCCAGGCTGCTCGGGTGGCACGTGGGCCAGGTGGTTCCCTTCGGGTTCTACTCGGACGCGCAGCAGGGCCTGCCGGGCTTCGGCACGAAGGCCGTGCGACCGGCGCTGCGGATGAACATGAAGATCGTCGGTCTGGCCTCCTTGAGCTCCGAGGTGGTCGAGGACGACGTCGACATCCTCCCGACGTTCATTCCACTGACCCCTGCCTTCGCCCGCGCAGCGCAGGCGCACGGGGGCTTGGCGGATGCCATGAGCTTCGGCATCAAGACTTCAAGAGGCGCGGCAACGGTGCCCCTGGTCGAACGGGAGATCGCCCGCGTGGCCCCTCCCGGCGACCAGGTCACCGATCACGTCTTGACACCGGTCGTCGCCAAAGCCGACCGCGCACTGAAACCGATCTCCATCGCCCTCGGGGTGTTCGGAGCAGTCGCGCTGCTGGCGGCCGTGCTCGTCGCCGTCCAACTGGTGGCGCGCCGGCTGCGGGTCGACCGCGAGGACCTGCGGATCCTCCGGGCTCTGGGCGCCGACCCCGCCGACACCGTGCTCGACGGCCTCATCGGGCTCGAGGCGGCCCTGCTCCTCGGCTCCGTCCTGGCCGTGGTGGTGGCGGTCGCCGTGTCCCCCCTGTCGCCACTCGGCCCGGTCGCCCCTGTCGCCGTCGACCGCGGCCTCTCCTGGGACTGGACCGTCCTCGGACTCGGCCTTCTCACGCTGATGGTCGTCCTGGGCCTCGCGGCCGCTCTGCTGGCCCTGGCGGCCGCCCCGCACCGCACTGCGCTTCGCCCCCGGCTCCGCCCGACGTCCGGGGCGCGGGTCGTGGCGTCGGCGGCGCGGGCGGGACTGTCGGCCCCCGGGGTGGTCGGGGTCCGGATGGCGCTCGAGCCGGGTGAAGGCCGGGCCGCCGTGCCGGTGCGCTCGGCGCTGTTGGGGTCGGTGCTGGCGGTGGCGCTCGTCGTCACGACCCTGACCTTCGGCGACAGCCTCCACACGTTGGTCTCGAATCCGCCGCTCTACGGGTGGAACTGGACGTACACCCTCAATCCGGTCGGGTCAGGCGGCGGGGAGGTGCCGCAGGTCGCGCTCGCCCTGCTCAAGCACGACAAGGACGTCGCGGCCTATTCCGGGGCGTCCTACAACGACCTCGAGGTCGACGGGCAGGAGGTCCCGTTCCTCCTGGAGAACGTCGGGGCGCCCGTGACGCCGCCCGTCCTCACCGGGCATGTGTTCCAGCGGGGCAACGAGGTCGTGCTGGGCGCGGCAACGATGGCGCAATTGCACAAGCGTCTCGGACAGACCGTGACCATCTCGTTCGGCACTCCTGCCGATGCGCCCGTCGACATCCCGCCCACACGCCTCCGGATCGTCGGCACCGCGACGTTTCCCGCTGTCGGATTCGCCAGCACGGTCTCGGATCACACCTCCATGGGCACGGGCGTGCTCATCCCGTTCCAGGCGCTGCCGAAGCCCTTCGTCGCCGTGATCGACAGCGGACCCGACCCGGCCCTGGTCGGTCCGAACCTGGTGCTCGTCCGGACCCGAACAGGGGTCCCGCCGGCAGCCGCGCTCGCGGGACTCCAGCGCATCGTTGCGGCGGCGGACCACGCGTTTGCGACAGCACCGGGAGGATCTGCCGGCAATGCCATCGTCGTCCAGGGCGTCCAGCGCCCGGCCGAGATCGCGAACTACAAGACGATCGGCCTGACCCCCGCCATCCTGGTCACAGGACTGGTCCTCGGCGCCATCGCCGCGCTGGCGCTGACCCTCGTCGCCTCCGTCCGCCAGCGGCGCCGCGACCTCGCGCTCTTGAAGACGATCGGCTTCGTACGGCGACAACTGGCCGCAGCCGTGGCCTGGCAGGCGACGACCGCCGCCGCCGTCGGCATCGTGGTGGGGATCCCGCTCGGGATCGTCATCGGGCGATGGCTCTGGGACCTCTTCGCGGAGCAGATCAACGCGGTGCCGTACCCCACGGTCTCCGTCCCTTCGGTCGTCCTGGTCGCAGTGGGCACGGTGCTGTTGGCCAACGTCGTGGCGACGTTCCCGGCTCGCACGGCAGCGCGCACACCCACCGCCATCATGTTGCGGGCGGAGTGATTGTCCCTACTTCTTGGGCGCGATTGCCACCTTGAGATCGTCGAGTGCGGCAGTCAGCTCGGCCGAGCGGTTTCGCCGTGCCGAATCCGCTGACGCAAGCTGTTCTCCCGTGGGGGTCTGGCCGCCGGAGCGCATCAGGTGGTCCGCCTCGATTGCGAAGGCGAGCCCTCGTAGGCTGTCCGCGCAGCGCATGCACAGAGCCCGGTGCGCCTCATCGGGCGCCGCCGACGCGACACGCTCGAGGCCGTCCACGGCATCGTCGACCTGCGCGCCGACCGTGGCTCGATGTTGCGCATCATCGTCGTTCGTCTGCGAAAGGACGAGCTCACGCGCCAGCTCGGCGGCGGTGATGGCCGGTCGCACGGATCGCTCCCAGTCCACCTCACGGCCCTGCCGACGGGTGCGGGCGATCAGGAGGGCGACGAGCAGCACCGCCAGGGCGACGACGACGGCCAGCAGCACCCAACCCCAGGTCTTGGAGCTCGACGAGGTCTTGGCGGCCGCCGTGGTCGTGGTGGTCGAACTCGATGTTGTCGTGGTGGGACGAGCGTGCGTCGTCGTGGTTGCCGGAAGCGTCGTCGTCGTGGTCGGTGCCGTTGTCGGAGCCACCGTCGTCGTCGTTGTCGGAGCCACCGTCGTCGTGGTCACCGGCGCTGTCGTCGTGGTCGTGTCCTGGGCGCCGGCGCTTCCTGAAAGGATGCCGAGCATGACCGGCGTGGCGCTCACAGCCAGGATCAGCGCGGCCGAGCGGCGAAAGACCGTTGAGTGCATGACCGCAGCCTACGGTCACGGGTTGCCACGGATCGGGGATCGTGGCCACCGTCGACGTGGGGTGCCGCGTGCAGGAAGGACGCTCGCGCCCCCGGAGGTCCTGCCAGGCGGCGCTGTCGCTCCGAGCTGGCCGGACCTAGATTGACCCCGGTGCGACGACTCCTGTCGGGGCGAGGCGGTTGTCCTGGGGGCCCGGTCGCGGGCCCGACATCATGACGGCGGCCGCAGAAGGACCCGAGCGGCGTCAGCTGACCGTCATGTTCACCGACCTCGTCGGCTCGACGGATCTCGCGTCCACCCTCGACCCGGAGGACTGGCACGAGGTGCTGAACGCCTATCAGCACCTCGTTGCCGCCATCGTTAATGCACACGGTGGCGTGATCGCACAGTTTCAGGGCGATGGTGCGCTGGCCTACTTCGGCTATCCCGAGGCCCAGGAGTCTGCGAGCCGCGACGCCCTCGATGCCGGCAGGGAGATCGTCGAGGGCGTTGTGAGCCTGAAGGCCGAGTTCCCACCGTCACTCGGGATCGCCGATCTCCAGGCGCGGGCCGGCGTGCACACGGGCGAGGTGCTCGTGGCTGCGGTGACGGCCGGAGGACAGGAGCGACTCCCCGACGTCTGGGGTCAGGTGCCCAATATGGCGGCTCGCCTGCAGGCGGTGGGCGACCCGGGCCAGATCGTGATCAGCGGTCAGACGGCGACATTGGTCGCGGGGTATTTCGAGCTAGAGCCGCTGGGGCCGCTCATGCTGAAGGGCATCGGGCACCCGGTGCCCGCGTTCCTTGCCGTCGGACGTAGTGGAGCCAGGAACCGCATGGAAGCCCGGCCACTGACCGAGTACGTCCCGAGGGCGGCGGCATCGGACTGGCTCGAAGAGCAACGCTCGCTTGCCGCCGCGAGCGGGTCGGGCCGCCTCGTCGTCGTCTCGGGGGAGCCGGGTATCGGGAAATCCCGGCTGCTGCTGGAGTTCAGCGCGGGCCTTCAGGCCCGCGGGCGACCGGTGATGACGCTGGAGTGCAGCCGACGGGGATCCCTCAGCCCGCTGCATCCCTTCGGCGGCGTGATGGGCGAGGTGCCTGCAACGCCGCAGGAGGCTGCCGCCTGGGTCCAGGAGCAAGCCGGTTCCGAGCCGATGCTCCTCGTGGTGGAAGACGCGCACTGGGCCGACCCCAGCACCCTGGAGGCCGTCCAGCTGATTGCCGGCACACAGTCGCCGGTCCTGGTCGTGATGAGCGCCAGACCGGAGATCACCGACGATCCACAGGTGCTGCCAGACGCCACGCTGCAACTCGAGCGGTTGAGCAACGCCGAGGCCCAGAGCATGCTGGAGCAATTGCCCGGTGTGGCACGACTCGCCCCTGAGGTCCGCGAAGCACTGGTGCGTCGGGCTGACGGTGTCCCGCTCTTCTTGGAGGAATTGGCGCGCGGGCTCGGGGACGGATCCGAGGCCACCGGGCAACTGATGCCGACGACCCTCTCCGAAGTGATCACGGCCCGTCTCGACCGCGTGGGCCCGGCAAAACGGGTCGCGCAGGCGGCATCCGTCATTGGCCGGTCCTTCGACCGCCAGATCCTCGAGGCGGCGACCGGGCTGACGGGGCCGGATCTCGATGTTGCGCTTCGCCGTCTGCGGGAGCACGCCCTCATTGAGTCTTCACCCAGATCGGATGAGCTGCAGTTCCGGCATGCACTGATCCACGAAACGTCGTACCGTTCGGTGCTCCGAGCCGACCGGGCCCAGGTGCACGGCGCTGTGGGCGAAGCGCTCGTCGCGTCGGGGCGGGCTCAGGTTCAACCCGAGGTGGCTGCCTATCACCTCGGAGCGGCGGGCATGGCCACCCAGGCGGTCCCACTCTGGAAGCAGGCCTCGCACACGGCGCGTCAGAACGCGCGTTTTCGGGAGGCAGCAGGCCATGAGCGGGAGATGCTGGCACTCGTGAGCCAGCTGCCAGAAGACGAGCGTGACGTCACGGAGCTGAAGTCGCGGAGCCGTCTCGTGATGTGCCTGACTGCAGTCGATCAGAGTGCGCCGGAAGCGCTCGAGGAGTCCAGGCGCGTCGAGGAGCTGGCGCGTCGCCTCGGCAACCGGGAGATCTTGTTGCGCAACTACATGGTGCTGGTGCCGTGGTGGCAAGCCAGCGCCGACTACGCGACGATCAACAGGATCCTGCAGGAGGCGAGGACCGAGGCTGAGATTCTCGGGGACGACTGGACGCTGCGATTGATCGACACCTACGAGGGGACGACCCGCGTCTGGCAGGGCATGCTCAACGCCGGACTGGCGCAGCTGCGCAGCTCCTACGAATCGAGCGGGCTCGCGCTCGACGCCAGCCTTGGTGACCTCCCGCCGATGCCTTCGGTCGAATTGATGGCCTTGGCCGCGCCGCGTGTCGCAACGGCGCTGGCCTGTTGGTTGACCGGCAACACGGCGGAAGCGTGGCGCATTGCCGACGACGTCCTTCAGTGCACGATCGAAAGAAAGGTTCCACAAGCGCGGGCGGTGGCGGCCGTGACGGCCGCAATCATGGCGCAGCTGGACGGTGATCGCGAGGCCGTGATCAGACTTGCTGGAGATGCGGTAGACGCCGCCGACGAGGTCACGACGCGTCAATGGCGGCAGTGGGCGCGCTCGCTGCAATGGTGGGCCGGTGAGGGCTCGGAGGAGCCCGAACTGCCCGGGCCTTTGCTGCGGCCATATTTCGAGATGCTGCTGGCGGACGACCTCATTGCAGGCGCGGAGCGTGCGCGCGCCCTTCTCGACGACGCTCTCGTCACGGCCCGCGCGACGGGCGAGCAGTTCTGCGTGCCTGAGATCCTCCGCCTTCGCGTGGGCGTCATGAGGCGTGGCCGGCAGGTGGTAGAGGCCGGGAGCGACTACGAGGAGGCTGTCCAGGTGGCGCGGATACAGGGTGCCCGCATGCTGGAACTCCGCGCGCTGACGGACTGGCTGGGGCTCCCCGGTGCCCCGGACCAGGTTCGCGCCGACCTCGAAGCGTGCGTGGCCGACATGGCCGACATGGCCGATAGCGGACCGAGCCGCAGCCTCACCGAGGCGCGGCGGGCATTGGAGGCCACATGACCACGACGACATGGGACGACGCCTTTCTCGACAGCCTGCGGACGCAGGCCGACCCGCCTGCGGACAGCGTGATCGCCGGGCTCTTCTCCGGGACGCAGGACGCGTCCTCGGCGTTCCGGAGCCTTGTGGTCCAACAGCACGAGGTGGCAGACCCGGCCCTCGGAGCATTCCTGGGGGCCCCGCCGGATCCGCCCGCATGGCTCGACCCCGAGATGGTGGCTGCCGGCCAGGAGTGCTTCGCCCGCTGGGGCTCGCACGTGTTCACCGCCCTGTACGCTGCCGCGTTGCCATCGGCGTATGCCTGTTGGCGCGGGGTGCAGGTGCTCGGAATGACGGCCCGGCTCGAGACCGATACCAAGCGAAGGCTGAACGAGACGGCCCAATTCCATCTCGACGTGATGGAGCACGGCGCACTGGGCGCTGGCGGGCGAGGGTATTCCGATGTGCGCCATGTCCGGCTCATGCACGCCGCGGTGCGATGGATGATTCAGAACGACCCCCGCGCGACGTGGGATCCCGCTTGGGGAACACCCATCAACCAGGAGGACCTCCTCGAGACGCTCCTGACCTTCACTGAGATCGTGTTCGAGGTGTTCGACCGTACCGGCATCGTCTACACGGAGGACGATGCGAACGCCTACCTTCACACGTGGTCGCTGATCGGCCACTATCTGGGAATTCGGGCCGATCTCCTTCCGTTGGTCCGTTCCCAGACGTCTGTTCTCATGCCTATCGTCCGGCGTCGGCAGTTCGGCCCCAGCGATTCGGGCGTCGCGCTCATGGCGGCGCTGCTCGAGCAGGGCACGCGCTTGGCTCCGCCGGGGCTGCGCGGCCTGCCGGCGGCAACCGTGCGCTACTACGTCGGGGACGCCACCGCCGATCTGTTGCAGGTGCCGAAAGCCGACTGGACGAAGAACCTGTTCGGCCCGCTCGCCGATCTGAGTCGACGGGTGTCGCTCGAGGAGCTGCATCGGAGGATGCTGCAGGGCCTGTCAGAGAAGATCGGATTCGGCATGCTCTCGCTCGCCGTGCGAGCCGAGCGATACGGAGACCGCCCACCGTTCGCGATCCCGACGTCGCTGGCGACTCGTTGGAGCATGCCGCCCTACAGAGGTGGCGCCGGTACCTGACCGTGGGCCAACTGGGCGACCTGCCCGGGAGAGAACGGCGGCTCGAAGAGGGTGGCGTCGTTCTGGCGTGACCGGAACAAGTTGACGATGAAGTTCATGCGCTCGTCGAGCACGGCCCAGTCGTGGGCACCTGACGGCACACCGGTCCCATCGGTCTTGTCCCATTGGGCGAATGCTGCCTCGGCGTCGGTCCCGGTGAGCGTCCGAAGCCCGGGAGGGAACATGGCACCGGCGAGTGGCGGCACGTCCTCCCGGAGATCGAAGGTCTCGCTGGCGGTCACTAGCTGCATGATCGACTCGGTGAGTGCCCTGTCCCAACCCTCGTCGAGCACAGCGCACAGCTCGTCAGTCAACCCGTCCAGGGTCTGTCGCGCTCTTTCGGTCGGAAGGTGACGCACGATGTCCGTTTCGATCAGCTTCTTGAGCGTGTCACTGATGGCTGCATTCAGTGCACTCGAGATCGCCGGCTGCAGGCGACGCTGCTCGTGCGCGACTGCCAGCACATTTGCCTGGAGGACGAGCGTGGGCCGCTCTCCCTTCGCGTAGACGGCACGCTCGTAGCTCTCGAAGGCGGCGACCGCCGACGCTGCGTCGGCGTCGGATCCGAGGGCGTCCAGCACCGGGGTCATAGCCTCTGTCAGGGTCGTCAGAGCCGCCGGCCTCGGGTCGAGGGCCTGCACCAACGCGGCGAAGATGGGGGCCAGCTCGCTGAAGACCAGGACGTTGCCCGCGGCGATTTGCGTCGAGACGTCGCCGGTGACGCCCTCAATGAGCTGGCCGAGGTGGTCGTGGGTGAGGCTCTGCAGAGCCTTTCCGACCAGTCCGTGGTTGAACCGGTGCAGGGCGGCTTGGGTGGCGACGTTGTCGAGAAGGAGCGCCTTGGCTCGCGCGGGCAGAACGTCGCCACGGATGGTGGCTCCCGCCGTCTTCGACGCCCAGACGGCAAAGGCGCACCAGGTCGCATCGTTGCCGTAGCCAGCGTCCCGGAGAGCAACGGCAAACTCGTGGTAGCGCTGCGTGATGCAGAGATTGCGGAGCACGGGATCGGTCATGCCGGCGATGTCCCCGACCGATGGGTCCATGTCGTGCATCGTAGGTTGCGCCTCGACCACCTGCTCAGAGCCTGGCGGGTACCCTCGGCACAGAACGACCGGAGGATGAGATGGAACTGGACCTGCATGTGCCCCGCTTCACCTGGCCGGGCGGGGCAGGGGCGATCGGCCCCACGTTCGCCACGCTGGCCCGGACGGCTGAGGCCGTCGGGGTGCGCACACTGTCCGTCATGGACCACTGGTTCCAGATGGAGATGCTCTGGCCTGCTGAGGAGCCGATGCTCGAGGGCTATTCGGCACTGTCCTTTGCTGCGGCCAAGACGGAACGGTTGCGCTTCCGACTGCTGGTGGGTGGCGTGACGTACCGCCACCCAGGGCTCCTGGCCAAGACGGTCACCACGCTCGATGTCCTGTCCGAAGGCCGGGCGGAGCTCGGGTTGGGAGCGGCATGGTACGAGCGGGAGCACCTGGGCCTCGGTGTGCCGTTCCCACCGCTGCGCGAGCGTTACGAGCGGCTCGAGGAGACGCTGCAGATCTGCTTTCAGATGTGGAGTGACGACAACGGGCCGTATGAGGGCGCCCACTATCGACTGGCCGAGACGCTCTGCTCGCCACAGCCGGTGAGCTCGCCCCGACCGCGGGTCCTGATCGGGGGCGGCGGCGAGCGCAAGACGCTGCGGCTGGTGGCGCGCTACGCCGACGCGTCGAACATCATCGGCGACGTCGAGACCGTCACCCACAAGGTCGCCGTGCTTCGACGGCATTGTGACGAGGTCGGCCGTGACTTTGCGGAGATCGAGGTCACCGCCCTGATCGGCGTGGCGGACGATGCCGGTCCGGACGAGATCGTGCGCGAGGCCGAGGCTCTCCACGCCGCCGGGGTGCACGCCATCGTGATCCGTGCGGCCGGCCCCGAGCCGTCGCAGTGGCTCGAAGAGCAATGGGGCCCCGTGATTCCCAGGCTGGTCGCGATCGGCTGAGGTGCCGGTTGGTATCCCGTGGGTCAGTTATCTTGCAGTCGCGGGCCGCTAGCTCATCCGGAAGAGCAGGGGACTTTTAATCCCAAGGTGCCGGGATCGAGACCCGGGCGGCCCACTGCAAAGTCCCAGTTCAGAGATCAGGTCGCACGAGTCGGCCCGCTCCGGCTCTTTCGTGTTGCTACTGAATGCTACTGTTTTTTGACGTCCCCGCCGTAGGGCACAAGAGCAGGAGAGCCATGAAGGGCCACGTACGCCGAAGAGGCAACTCTTGGGAGTTGCGTGCGTACGTCGGAGCCGATCCGACGACGGGTCGAGCTAAGTACCTGACTCGCACGTTTCGAGGTGGAAAGCGCGAAGCGGACGAAGCGTTGGCTCGGTTCGTGACCGAGGTCTCGGGCGGTGGACATGCGGCCAAAGACACCACCCTCAGCGAGTTGATCCGTCGATGGCTCGACCTCGTTAGGGAGGACCTCTCCCCATCGACGGTTCGCGGCTACGAACGGATCATCCGCTGCTACATCGAGCCCGACATCGGGAGGGTCTCGCTCGCCAAGCTACGGACTGATCGGCTCGACCGCGTCTATTCGAAGTTGCGTGACGAAGGCGGGAAGGATGGCGGCCCACTCTCGCCGGCGACGGTCCGGCAGACCCATGCCGTCATCCGGAGAGCACTCAACCAGGCAATGCGCTGGGGCTGGATTGCGGCAAATCCGGCATCGCTGGCACGACCCCCTCGGGTACGAACGCAGGCTTTGCGTCCTCCTGAGCCTGAAGGTGTTCTCCGACTGATCGCCGAGGCGGAGCATGCAGATCCGGACTTGGCTTGCTTTTTGTTGCTTGCCGCGACCACGGGGGCGCGTCGAGGCGAGCTCTGTGCCCTTCGCTGGTCCGACCTCGACAAGAAGACCGGTGCTCTGACGATTTCTCGGTCGATCGTCGAAACCCAGAGCTCGACACTCGTCGAAAAGGATACGAAGACGCATTCGTCCCGTCGGATCGCTCTCGATTCCGGATCGATCGATGCCTTGGCGGGTCAGCGAGACCGTTGCCAGCGCAGAGCAAAGTCCTGTGGAGCGACGCTCACCGAATCTGCTCACGTATTCTCCGTCGATCCCGACGGCGGTCGCCCTTGGGTGCCCAACGAGGTGACCAAGCAGTTCATCAGAATACGGCGAGCCGTGGGACTGGATTCAGTGCGTCTCCACGACCTTCGGCATTTCACCGCAACTCGCTTGCTGTCGGAGGGCGTACCTGTGAGGACCGTGAGCGGACGTCTGGGCCACGCGAATGCTGCAACAACCCTTGGCGTCTACGCGCACTTCGTCGAGGAATCCGATCGAGACGCTGCAGAGAAAATCGGCTCGATACTGACCCCCAAATCTGACGGGCGTTCTCGCAAGTAGAGCAGCCGCTTCCGGAGGCCCCATTCGACATGTCCAGACCGTCTGTCTCATGCGGTTGTGTGCTTCTGAGCAGGACCTCCCGTCCAGGGCATTCACCAGTGTCTTGTCGGTTTCACCGATTGAATTGCCAATTCGGATTGCCAAGAGCGCCGGGTCAGGGCCGCTGCCGCCATTCCTCCGGGCTTTGTTCGCCGGTCCCCGAGCGAATTTGAGCCAGGGTCAGCTCCGGATCCTTTCGTCCAGATCACCCAAGTCACGACCGGGTTCCGCTGACGAGACGTTCGCGATTGAACATCGCCGAGACAAGGCGCCAACCGAGGCCGGCGAAGAGCAACAGCGCTGCCACCAAGCCGAGGATCGAGCCAAGGGTTTGTGGGATGACGTTGAACAAGATCAATGCCGTCAGAATAAGTGGCGGGAAGCTGGCAAACGTCCCGAGCGATTGGGCCACACGCACATCGCTCGCTCTGGTCGAGACCGCAATACCGGCCCAGATCGAGCAGCTAGCCAGGAGCGGAGTGAACAAGAACAAGATGAGCAGATGTGAACTCGTGAAGATCGCAGATGTCACGGACGGATGAGCGAATAATGCGCAAGCGAGATAAACAAGGAATGCCCCATACGAAATCACGAGCGTTGGAACAAGCACTGCAAGTGCTTTGCCGATCGCGAATTCCTCGCTGCGAATCGGCGTCGTGAGCACAGGTTCAAGGGTCCCCTGTTCGCGCTCCCCAACGACGGAATATGAGGCGAGCGTGGAAGGGATCACGGCTGGTATGACCAGCATCAACAGCAGTTCTGCGCCAATCGAATTGGCGAGCTGAGTGCTCGACTCTGAGTGAGAGGCCGTGAAGACCAGGACGATGGGAATGGCGATGAACACGGCGGGCAGAATGACCATCGTCACGACGATTAACCGGTTCCGGCGGTATTCCCGAAGCTCCTTTTTGAAGATGGCGCGCGTGCGCGTCGTGCTCAACCTCATTCGCCTTTCACCGCCGTCTGCTCGTCGATCAGCTCGAGATAGACCTCCTCGAGCGAATGTCGCGTTTCGACAAGCGAAAAGAGGTCGGCGTCAGCGCCAACGAGCGCTCGCGTGACCTCTGGAGCTGCAACCGTCGGATCAGACACGGAGATGACGTAGACGCCGGCCCCGTCGAGACTCCAACTATCGACACCCGGCAGGCCGTCGAAAACGGTGCCTGGATCGGGTAGCGGATGACGCGTCTTCACCTCGATTGACTTATGGAATAACCGGTCGCGCAGCTCATCCGGCCGGCCAATCGTGCGGAGGGTCGTATTCAAGATCGCAACCCGGTCACACAGCTGCTCGGCCTCTTCGAGGCGGTGCGTGGTGAGAAAGATCGTCACGCCTTGCTGTCGGAGCCCATCAATCAGGTCGTGGACTTCATGTGCGGCAACCGGATCCAAGCCGGAAGTCGGCTCGTCGAGGAAGAGCACTGAGGGATCGCTGAGCAGTGCCCTTGCCAGACTGACGCGCTGTCGGAGACCTTTGGACAAGGCATGGCAGGGATCATTGGCACGGTCGACGAGATCGACGGCACGAAGGGCGGCCTCGATGCGCTCATCGCCGTTGGATAGTTCGTAGAGACCAGCGAAGCATTCGAGGTTCTCGGCCACAGTGAGTCGGAGGTAGAGGCCGGGCGATTCCGGCATTATTGCGATCCGCTTGCGTATCTCCTCGTCGCTTCCGGAAGACAGCGGAATCCCAGCCACTGTTGCCGAGCCACTCGTGGGCGCTATCAGTGTGCCCAATGTCCGCACAGTCGTCGTCTTGCCGGCGCCGTTGGGACCTAGGAAACCGAATACTTCGCCCTGGCTGACATCGAACGTGACATCGTCGAACGCGACCCGATCGCCGAAATGCTTTGAAAGGCGGTTGACTGAGAGTGCCGGAGCTCTACGCGATTGGTCACCCATGAATCAGCTCCTCGGCGGTTCCGTTGGTGATCCGTGCTGTGATCGTAAATATGATATCGTAATGCTATCACTTTAGCTGGCAGCTTCAAGCCACGGGAATCGATATCGCTCAAACCATGTCCGAACGGAAGAACCTCCTCCTCCGCATCGATCCGGCCGTTCATGATGCGCTTGCTCGTTGGGCAGCGGACGAGCTGCGGAGCACGAATGCACATATTGAAATGCTGCTGCGGCACGCACTCGATGACGCCGGTCGACTGCCCTCCAACACAGGTGCGATTCCTCTTCGCGGGCGTCCTCGGCGTAACGCGCAACGACCTGTCGTGGTCGAGAAATTGAATGCCTGTAGGGGCGATGGCAGGTGCTAGCACGGGTGTTGCCCGCCGTTCTTGAGGGCCTATAAGACACGCCGTCCGCTATCTTGTGGGGTAGCCCACGGCGTCGTACGGGCACCCCCCCTTGGCACTCGATCGCCCCGTCTCGATATGTACCGATCGAGGAGGACTCCAGGGTTAGTTCGGCTCCGATGGCGTCCGCTGAAAGCCGCATCAATCGCCGTCTGCGGGGCGGTGACCGCTAGAGCCTGGGATTGTGGACCCACCGGCGTCCTCGGCGCCTCAGGTTCGGTTTGAGCTGTTCGTGGACGTGTCCGCCGAGAGGCGGTTGGATTCATGGTTCAGATGTGCTCACTTGGCAGCGAATGAGTCAGGTCGCTCCGAATCCGCCACGCCGGACGACCCCGTTCAACGAAGTCGATACGTCGAAGAATTCGACAGCTGCATAGAGTCACACACTTGCACTGGCAGTGCTGAGCCGTCTCAGGTGCGCCGACAACGCGAGCGAGCAACCAAAGGGAAGCAGAAATGCTGCAGGTAGGCCGGCCGATCCGGCCGGCCTGGTCCATTGTGTCCACCCGCATCCGTCCGGGCCGTCAAGGCACGGCGCCGACATGTCGGCACCTCGGCTCCGCCGGCCTGGACTGCCCTGGCGCGAAGCGGGTTGAGTCTTGGACCGCTCACGCGCCGCCAGAGCGCTGACCAGGGCTGTGGACATCGTTGTGGACACTTCTGTGGACACTTCTGTGGACATTCGACCACGGTCGAGCCGGCTCCCGAGGGTGGTCGCCGCGACGGTCACTCTGGCAGAGCGCCCGACAGCGATTCGACTAGGACCATCAGTGCGACCTTTGGGACCAGGCGCCGGCGACGGAGCCTGATGACGGGGAGCTCACCACGGGCGACGAGCTCGTAGGCGAAGGCTCTAGAGATACCGAGGAGCCGGGCTGCCTCGGCGACGGAGTAGACGAGCCGATCGCTCGAGCCGGGTTCAGGAGAGCTCTGGCCGTGACCCTAGGTGCTCCAATGACCCGGGCCGGTCCCAACGTCCGTGGGCATGTTCCGAACTCGACGCAGCGTGCTCGCTCGAGACGATGGCGTACCGGGAACACGCCGAGGATCGGCCTCCGGTGTACCAGGACTACGCGGAGATCTGGCGTGCGGCCGAGAGAGTTGTCTACTCCCGGACCTTTCAGACCGTGTCTAGCCTAAGAACCCGAATCGAGCGCGAGTTCGACGCCGCGGCGATCGTTCGACTGAAGAAGAGCTCGCAAATCCGACATCTCCATCGGCGGAGCGGAGCTCGCCGGCCAGGCGATCGCCAAGGGACTGGTTGACGAGTGCCATCTTTGGCTCGGGCCGGTCTTAGTTGGTGGTGGCAAGCGTGCCCTTCCCGCCGGGGTCCACGCCGAGCTCGAGCTGTTGGACGAGCGCCGCTTTCGCAACGGCGTCGTATACCTCCGCTACAGCTATCAGGCCTGAGCTGCCAGTCGGAAGCGCACCGGTTCCCCCGTTCGCCGGGAAGGTTGTTTCCCCCTGCGGCACAATGGGAAGCACCGACCCGGTAAAGCGGCGATCGATTGCGCAGCTCGGGTACTGCCGAACCAACGCGGATCTTCCGACTAGTCCTCGTGGCAGATGCCGTGCTGAAGGTCGAATAGTTCGTGCTCCCGGCGGAATGCTCGACGCCCCATCAGGAACGCCACACAGAACACAATGCTGTTCTCGACGGCGTCGTAGAACAGCTCCACGGTCATATGCGGCAGATCGGACAGGAGTCCAAGAGTGCGGTGCACATAATCGGCGTTTCCGGGTTGTTCACCAACCCAGGTGGGGTGACTTGAGAAAAACAATCCCATCGCGATCCCGATGGCCGCGACCGTGCCGAGGATCACGTAGACGAACCAGACCCTGTTCTTCGACCGTGGCCTGACCGTCATGATTTCTCCGTCCAAAGAGGTGCCTGATACCTACATCGCTCGCGAAACCACACAACCATCACCCGAAGACACTCATCCGCAAACGACCCACCGGCGAACCATCGGCCACCTACGCATTCCAAACCAGTTCGCAGCACTGATCCAGCAATTCCACGACGACGACAAGACCACGGACCGCTACGTCGAACGACGCCGGCATCGAATACGCCGATCCCACCAGGCGCTCTAGCCCCGTATAGGCGCTAATGAGCTGGCTCATGACCTCCGCCATGGATGTGTCCTCCGAGCGGCCGTCCCTACGGAACGGTGACTCTGTTGAGGTATGCGCGCTCCGCCAC
The DNA here is from genome assembly GCA_963804055.1 of uncultured Acidimicrobiaceae bacterium. GTDB lineage: Bacteria > Actinomycetota > Acidimicrobiia > Acidimicrobiales > RAAP-2 > Bog-473. Next base: position 608,620 of record CAWDOU010000005.1, read on the forward strand.
CAGGAACCTTCCGGCACAGCGCCAGGTCGATCGACCTCAACCGGTTCGCTCCGAACCGAGCTCAACAGCGATTCCGTCATGTCCGCCCGCCTCCCAGGACTCGATGCACACCCACCGCCGCCGTCGCCCCGATCACCGGACCAACGAGGTAGATCCACCAATCGGTGAATTTTGCGGCGACCAGCATCGGACCCAGTGCCCGAGCCGGATTTACCGCCCCGCCGCTGACGGGCCCACTGACGAAAATTGCGCCCGCCAAAGCAAAACCGATTGCGATGGCCGACAACCCAGTCGCAGCGCTGGGGACCGACGCGACGAACACCACGATCGACGCGAGAGCGAATGTCACGATCGCCTCGGCGATCAGTGCCTGACCCACCCCGACTCCCCGCGCCGGGTAGGTGGCCCCCAAATTCGCGACGCTCCTTGCCCTGCTGCCGTAGAGCTTCCAAGCGATGAGGGCTGCAACGACGGCACCAAGGAGCTGGGACGCCACGTAAGGCGTGACACGCGCCCACCCAAAGCGACCATTGATGGCAAGCCCGATCGTCAAGGCCGGGTTGAGATGAGCACCTGATATCGGCCCGAGCGCCGCCACCAGGCTGGTCAGGACGACTCCAGCGGCAAGGGGCACGGCAAGCGAACCGTAGGGAAGCCCTGCGACTGGCCGAGCCAAAGAGGCAGCGATGACCGTACCGATGATGGTCAGCACCAAGATGCACGTCCCTATGCACTCAGCCAGAAGTGCTGGAGCCGCCCCTTCTTCCAACGAGTGGCCATGCAGACCCCGGGGAGAGACCGAACCGGCCGGGACCACATCGGCATTGGAAACCATCGCGTTGCTCATAAGGCAACCTCCAAATCAAGACCGATCGAGCTAGAACTCGACCCGAGCCGACCTCCCGTAAGAACCGACCGACCAGACGCCGCCTGGAACAAGCGCATGCTTCGCACCAACCAAAGCACGACCCTCCGCCATCAGGCGGACGTCCGGTCGGTCAACGATCGCCCGGGTTAGCTCTTCAAGAAGGCCAACAGGTCAGCGTTGAACTGGTCCTGGTGTGTGGCAGTGAGGCCGTGAGGTGCTCCGGGGTAATAGATCTCTTGCACGTCCTTGATGAGCAGTGCGGACTTGTGTGCGGAATCCTTGACCGGGACGATCTGGTCGTCCTCCCCGTGGAGAACCAGAGTCGGCACGTCGATCTTCTTCAGGTCCTCGGTGAAGTCAGTCTCGGAGAACGCCTTGATGCTGGCGTAGGAGTTCATCTGACCCGCCTGCATGCTCCAAAGCCAGAACTGATCCAGTTGACCCTGCGAAACTTCGCTACCGGGCCTGTTGGCGCCATAGAACGGCTTCGCCAGGTCCTGGTAGTACTGCGACCGGTCGTTCCTCACCCCGGCCCGGATCTCGTCGAAGACCTCGATCGGAAGGCCCTCCGGATTGGTGTCGGACTTCACCATGATGGGAGGAACCGCAGAGATCAGAGCTGCCTTTGCCACCCTCGACGTTCCGTGTCGTCCGATGTAACGGACGACTTCGCCTCCTCCGGTCGAGTGTCCGACCAGGGTCGCGTCCCTGAGGTCGAGCGCCTCGATGACGGCAGCCAGGTCGTCGGCGTACCCATTCATGTCGTTGCCCTCCGAGGGTTGACTCGACCGCCCGTGACCTCTGCGGTCATGCGCAACAGCTCGGAAGCCGTTTTCCACCAGGAACTGCATCTGGCCATCCCACGCATCTGCACTCAGGGGCCAGCCATGGGAGAAGGTCACGACCGGGCCATTTCCCCAGTCCTTGTAGTAGATCTCGGTTCCGTCCTTCGTCGTGATGGTGCTCATCTGGTATCGCCTCCTTGGCGGTTAGCGGCTGCCGAATCAGGTGCCGACGTCCAGCCTCATTGTGAAATTGACTGTTGCTGCGCACATCCCGCGTTACGCGTAGTCCTGCCAGACGATCGACCTACGTGGGTCGGACGGGGGATCCACCCCTGGTTTCGCGTGCAGCTCCTCAGGTACCATCACCCAAGGCGACGAGTTCGAGCGAGCGGCGATGAGGAGTCGATTGGTGCTCGTAGGGCGGCGAAGCGAAGTGTCACAACTCGACGACCTTGCGGCGGTGGTGGGTCGTGGAATGAGTGGGGTTCTCGTCATCCGCGGCGAAGTTGGCGTTGGCAAGACCGCACTGCTCAACTACTTTGCCGAGACTGCGAGCGACTACAAGGTCGTTCGGCTCGACGGCGTCGAACCTGAGAAGCACCTGAGTTTCGCAGGTTTGCATCGGCTCCTGCTGCCGTTCCTTGCGCTCGTCGACCGCCTGCCCCAGGCGCAGAGACAAGCCCTTGGCTCGGCTTTCGGGCTGAATCAGGATCCACCGGCACACCCGCTTCTCCTCGGACTGTCGGTCCTCACGCTCCTTGCCGACGCAGCCCAGGACGTCCCACTTGCCCTGGTCATCGACGATGCTCAATGGCTCGACGTTGATTCGCTCAAAATCCTGGGTTTTGTGGCGCGGCGGCTCTATGCCGAACCAATCGGGATGGTGTTTGCGTCGCGACCCTCGCCTGAACCGACGGCCCTCGACGGACTGCCCGATGTCTCGCTCGAGGGGCTGACGCAAGCCGATGCCATCGACCTGCTGATAGGACTCAGTTCAGACAGGATCGACTATCAAGAAGCCAGCCGCGTAGCCAGGAGGGCTGGCGGAAATCTCTTGGTGTTAACCGAGGTTGGACGCGCGCTCGCCGAAGGGACCGCGCCGAGTGACCTGTTGGTGAACGACCTGTTGCCGGTCGGCCAGCGGCTGGAGGCGCATTTCCTGGCCACCGTACGTGAACTTCCGGTCGAATCCCAAACGCTCTTGCTCATTGCTGCTGCCATGGCGGATGCCGACAGCCGGCTCCTCTGGCGAACCGCCGAGATCACCGGAGTCCGACCTGAAGCGGCGCTGAGTGCGCAAGCGGCACGGCTTGTCGAGATTCACCCCGAGTTTCGATTTCGCCATCCGATGATCCGTTCCGCGATCTACTTCGGAGCGACCGAAGAGGACCGGCGATTTGTCCACCGGCAGTTGGCGCTGGCCATCGATGAGGAGCATGACCCAGACCTCAAGGCATGGCATCTCGCATCTGCCTCAATTGGATACGACCAGGAGGTGGCTGACGCACTCGAGCGTTGCGCGAACAAAGCGCGTGAGCGTGGGGGCTATCTGGCGGAGGCGGATGTCCTGACTCGCTCTGCCGCACTCTCGCCGCTTCGTCCGCAGCGAGCATCGAGAACGCTCGCCGCCGTCGAGGCCGCCCTGAACGGAGGGGCTTATCTCCGTGCCGAGGAACTGCTCGAGAGTTCGGCGTCCCTCTTTGATCAGCCGCTCTTTCGCGCGCAAGCGCTTCGGATGAGCGCCAGCATCCTCCTCCAGTTGGGTCGGCCCGGGGGGAAATTCCCAAGGATGCTTCTCAGTGCAGTGGAAATGCTCGAGCCGATCAACGCAGAGCTGGCGAACGAAGTCATGCTCGAGGCGCTGACCGAGTGCCATTTTCGAGGTCGGTTCATGATCGACTGCACTGCCGATGAGGTGGGAGCAGCGGCGCTCGAACTCTTTTCGAGGACGCATTCCACGGACGAGCCAAGTCGTCTGATCGGGTGGGGCACTGCGATGCTGTACTCCAGAGGATTCGCGGACGCTGCATCGGATATGAAAAGGGCGGTTGCATCGTTGGTCAGCTACGCGAGAGTTACTAGAGAAGCTCCCCGATGGGGAACGCTCGGGTCGGTGTTGTCGCAGGCGCTCTGGGACGACAAGCCCAACCGGGAATGGCATGTGTACCGCCACGAGACCGCTCTACGCAATGGGGATTACGCGACGCTCTTGCCGAACCTCATCTCGAGCACCATCCAGGCCACGAACAGAGGGGATTTAGCTGCCGCCCGGATTTTCCTCTCGGAGTTGGAGCAAGTCGTCCGTGTGCAGGGCGACGTTGACCCCGCTTTCCTTCTTGCCTTGGCGAAGTGCGAGCTGGCGTCCTGGGAGGGTGACGAGGCGACAGTCCGAGAAACTGCTGCGCTCATTTACGCGGTTGGTGACGCACTCAACTCGCAACTGCAGAACAGCACCGCCAATCGTGCCCTGATGATCTTTGAGCTGGGTACTGGGCGCTACGAGCAGGCCTTCTCGGTTGCGGCCCATTCGTTCGAGACCGATCTCGTCCCCAACGACAACTGGGCGATGCCAGCCTTGATCGAGGCCGGCGTTCGCGTCGGAAAATATGCGGAGGCGAGCGTCGCCTTGGACGAGTTGCGTGCCCGTGCCACCGCCAGTGGGACGCCCTGGGCACTCGGTCTTCTGGCGCGTTCGGAGGCCCTGTGTGCCAGCGTCGATGTTGCCGAACCGTTCTATCGCGAGGCGCTTGAGCTGTTGCAGAGAGCACAGATCCCGAGCGATCTTGCCCGGGCCCACCTTCTGTATGGCGAGTGGTTGCGGGATCAAGATCGAACTGCTGACAGCCGGTTCGAGCTGCATGCTGCGTTGACGATGTTCGAATCCATGGGTGCCCACCCATTCACCGATCGAACCCGCCGTGCGCTGCAGACCACCGGTGCCCGCACGCAAGCAAGAGCTGCGGCACCCGCCAGTACCCTGAGCCCACAAGAAGCTCAGATCGCTCGTCAAGCGGCCATCGGGGCCACGAACCGCGAGATTGCCGCTGCAATGTTCATCAGTCGGCACACGGTCGACTACCACCTTCGGAGCGTATTCAGAAAGCTCGGGATCAACTCCCGTCGAGAGCTGACGCAGGTGGTTGAAATCGAGGCGTCGCTCGTTCCCGGGCGACTCCAGAGCTAGCGACCGACCGGCTCGTTTCCAGTTGGTCGGTCGCGTCGCCCCGAGACGACGAACGGGACGCCGAGAGGCGGCAGATTGTGGAGTCGGTGGCTCCGAAATGAGAAGGTCTCAGTTTCGTCGCTGGACCCTGTGACCCATTGCGAACGCAACTACGCGATTCGCGGGATCCCGTCCGGGATGCTCAGACCCAAAATGACCTGAGCGGTGAGCACCTCTTGACGGGCGCCCTCTGGGCATGCAACCGAACGTAAGCGACGAGCATCTGTCTAGGCCGTCGTTCACACAGTCTCAACGGGGGTCAAATCAAATGGCATCAGGTATTTCGGCGAGCGAGTCGGTCGACGCTCGCGCTGGAAGCTCGAAGGGACCGAACGCCACCACGGGCCGTCGCCTATCCCGAGTCAGGGCCTCTCACAGCTGCTCGCCGAGATTCTTGTGGCGTGGAATCCGGTTTGGCACGTTCGTTGAGGCGAGGTCGGCGCTCGCCAGGATCGGCCATTGCGCCGAAGCTCGACCCGCCCACTCCCTGACGGATTGTTCGTAATGAGCCCTCGTCGGATTCCTTTGAACATCTTCGGCATTGGCTTCGGCATGGCAGGTTTGGCCACCACCTGGCGGATCGCCGTCGGCCAGCATTTGGTTGTTCATGAGGTGAGCGATGTCCTCATTGGCGTGGCTGCAGTGGCGTGGCTGATCCCGGTCCTGCTCTACCTCCGTTACGTGTTGACTACTCGGGGCGTTCTCGTGTCAGACCTACACGACATGACCGTCGGGCCGTTTGCCTCACTCGCCCTGATTACCCCTATCCTGCTGGCCGCCGACGGCATCGCCCCCTACGCACGATCGGTTGCAGCGGTGATCGTCGATGTCTTCGTTGTTGGAGTCGTGCTCCTCGGGGGCTGGTTCACAGGCATCTGGATGCGGGGCGGCACCGACCTGGATCGGCTGCATCCTGGCTACTTTTTGCCCACTGTGGCGGGCGGGCTGGTGGCCTCCGCCGGCGCCGCTGTGGTGGGTCAGGAGCGCCTGGCTCAGTTCATGCTGGGCGTGGGCATCGTGTACTGGTTCATCCTTGGTTCGATGATCCTCAGCCGTCTGATGTTCCGGCCGCCGTTGCCGGATGCCCTAGCTCCGACGTTGGCCATTGAGATCGCCCCGGCCGCCGTGACGAGCGTGGCCTACTTCCTGATCCACGGTGCCCACGTCACGCCCGTCCTCACCGCACTGGCCGGATATGGACTGTTGATGGTCCTTGCCCAGATCCCCCTCTTGAGCAGATACGTACGGCTCAGGTTCTCCTTGGCTACCTGGGCCTTTACTTTCCCCTGGGCCGCTGTGGCCTCGACGGCGCTGTTCTGGCTCGCGGCGAAGCACGTGACCGGGGGCCGGGTCCTCGCGTACGTGGTGCTCATGGCGTTGAGCGTGCTGGTTGGCGCCATCGCCTTCCGGACGATTGTTGCCATAACCGAGGGCAGCCTCCTGCCCCAGACTGCCTCGGTCATCCCCCCAGCAGCGGCGAGCGACAGAACCGAGCCGGAGATTGCCATCAGATCGTGACCGTTGGAGCTGGATTTGGCGGATGGCGGCGTGACTTCTGACTGCAGCCTCTGGTGTATTAGGTGGTCATCGGTGGTCGGGACCGGCGTCGATCCGGTGACCTCACGCTTTTCGGTGGAGATTGGTGGTGATCTCAAGTCGAAGGACCCCCCAAGGGTGCCAATTTGCTACTGAGTTGCTACTCAAATCAGCGGACACACTGAGATTTGCCGTGATGTGCTGGATTCCAGACCTGCTCTGAGCTGAGTTAATCGACCGCGCAACACGGGCTAGACGACCTGAATCGCTCTTTTAATCCCAAGGTGCCGGGATCGAGACCCGGGCGGCCCACCCTAAAGAACCAGGTCAGTGGCTGAACCGGTGATTCAGCTCGCTTCGAATTCTTCCTGAGAGTCGCCGCCGTGAGCACGACAAAATGGAACCCGTTGTGGGTGAGGATCGACCTTGCTCTTCTCAAGGTCTCCGCGAAGACCACGCCGACTCGGCACAGGCCGACGACAATCCGGAGAGGTCTCAGGAACGGAACGACAACAACGATCAGTTCCAGAATGTGCGTCTTGACGTAGTGGCGCCGGTCCGGCGCGAACGTGAACTTCACAACGTATTCCAAGGCGAATAGAGCCCACACTATGAAGTCGATTGCCTCAAGTGACTCAGCCACCCCGCCATGTACCGGAGTCGCCAACGGGATGACGAGGGCCGGTAGCCAGAGGATTGTGATGACGAGCATTGGCGTGTCGACCGCTGCGGCAAAACGGTCGTAGCGATCCTGCGATCTGGTCACGTTGGCTCCCAGCGCCACCCGTCGTTGTCTTCGCAGGTGATCGTCTCGCCGTCACCAGCCACCCCGCTCGCGCCGTGATCTGAATCGCGGCAGTACTCGCCCGGTTCGTAACAGTTGCCACCATCAGTGAGGGGATGACAGCTCGCGGACGCCGCCGTGGTCGGCGGAGGTGGTGGAAGGGTCGTCGGCGGGGGCGAGGGCGGGGGAGCGGTCGTCGTAGTCGTTGGCAAAGGTGTCGGCGCGGTCGTCGTTGCAGTCGCCGGGGGCGCCGTAGGACCCGGAGCTGCACCTGAGACTCCGCACACTTGCGTGATCGTGCCCATGCCATATTGCTTCGGAAGCCGCTTGGGTGAGTGCCCCGCTTGAAGCGCGTAAGTGGTTTTGTGGACGACCACAAGGATGGTGCTTGATCCCGTCGGGCAAGGGTGCGTGACCTTCAAGGAGGACGAGATACATGCCATCACCCCGGCCTTCGTAACCCTGTTGTGGCCAGTGGCTGTTTTCGTGCATCGGACGGTGTGAGCGTGCTTCTGAGTCCCAGCCGATGACGCCGACGCGGCCAATGGCGGGCCCAGGGCTAGCCCCGAAGCCAGCAATAGGAACACGCCCCCGTAGATGAGTCGCCTCATTACCCCGCCTCCCCTGCGCCATCGGAACCCGGCGCGGCCCCGGTTCTAGCAAAGGTGCTCCGCATCGGTCAGGGTCTTGTCGCCGGGCACCCAATGGGACGGGCCTTTGTGGCGAACCCCGGGCCCGCCGGCGTCCCCTGGTCGGCTTAGGCTAGGCGTCGAGATCGGCGCCCCGTGGGTCGACCTTGAGCGCTACCCGCCGCTCGAGCAGACAGGTTTGGACACGCGTCAGTGCGTTCTGCGGCACCTCGCGGCAGTCTCAGGTGTCCTGTGGTTGATCGTGCAGGCTCCGTGGTGGTAGACGGGACCGCGAGGCCTGCGGCGAGTCGTTCCTCCTGAGAGTGCACGTCGGTTGGACTGCCCGGCAGCCGTTGTGGCCGTTCCAATGGGGTGGGCGGCGTAATGCACCTTGCGAATCGCCTTGGGAGTCGCCCTCCGCTTGATCGACCCGCCCGTGGAGCGAACCGGATGGAGGGCTCGCCGTGCTGGCCATGGCAGAAACCCTCGCAAGTAGCTCACGCGTCCGAACCCCCTCTCGTCGCCCGCCACAAACGACACGACACTTGATCGGATCCATCGTCCCTACTTCGACAGGGTACGCCGGAGCGGTGATACTGCGGGTGGCTACCGTCGGTACCCGTGAGCCAGATACCACCGGGCGTTCCCTACGCCAGTGCTTTCGTCGCCGAGTCCGGGCAGTGCTGGCGCATGATCCACGACCACCAGGGGCAGGCGACCTACTGCAGCCGGACGCCCTCCTGGACCGGTCGCTGGTTCGCCCCGAGCGGGGAGCGATGGTGGAGGGTCTGGGCGTGTGCCGGTCACCTCGAGGGGCTCACCGGACTGAGGGAGTTCCGCCTGACACCGCGGTTGCCAACGATTTCGTCATGACGACACGCCTTGCGCTAACCCGGCCGGAATCGACCCGCCGCGGGCATTGGAGGTCTCTTGGCGAGCTTCAAGAGCCGGCGCCACTTTGCACGTCGGTCCTGCCGAATGTGACGGCGGGGTCTCGGTCAGAGCGTGGAGGCTTGGGATTGGGCTGATAACCATTAGGTCCCGGGTTCGAGTTCGGGCCCCGCAACCATACTTATCAAGTGATAGGTCTCGGCGTCCTACGCCAACAATCTCCTCATCCCGCTTCCTATCTCTTCCTAGATTGCGTGGGCAGCAAAGAGAAGAGCCCACAGGGAAATGGGAAGCCCGAAGTCACTGACGCACACAAAGGTGTTCCCAGGGTTGAAGTTGCGGTCGCGGACCATTTCGATCACGTGGTTCACTCCGGCAAAGAACAAGAAGGTGGATGTCGGAATGGCCATCGTGACCCATGCCTGGGATTCGTGCAGTGACGCGTAAATCCCAGCGAGTCCGAGTCCGAAGCTGACGAACCCGAGCTCGTACTGAAACCCGTTCGTCTTCCATCCGATCATGGAAGCTGTCTTCTCGGCATACTTGGTGTGCATCAGTCCGCTGACGAGGAACATCCAACCGGCCGGTAGGTAGAACATCCAGCGCAGAGCGTTCACGGCGAACCCCTGGTCTGCGTGGTAGCCGGAAGCCTGGACTCCAGCCAAGGCAAGCACCCATGCGACGAGCCAGACGATCGGGAGCGCGAGCGGGCCAAGGCGTCCCAGGGATTCCAACTTCGAATTGCCGGCCTTAGCCGTTTCTAGGTCCCCGGTTCGGACTTGCTCGCGGAACTGTTGATCCTGGATGGTCATGTGATCCTCCGTCCCGGCGATGTCGCTCTGCGAACGGCGACGGCGCCTCTTGGAACAAATCGGTCAACTCAATGTTCCTCTTGAGGCCTGTAGCCGCCAACCGTATCGACCCAGGTCAAAGTGACCTGATCCTTGCTACTGGTTTGCTACTGAACTGGCTGGACAGAGCGCTATTCGAACTTGACCCCTGGAATTTTCACCCACTCCAGCAGGGTCGATGGACTTGGCTGAATGCGGCGGACGAGACGGACCCGCCTTTCAATCCCAAGGTGGCGGGATCGAGACCCGGGCGGCCCACCAGCAGCATGTGTTGTTCCGGGTGATCCCCGACACTTCGCCTCCGGGTGATCCCCGACACGTGTTCGGTTGATGTCCGACACCTTGCCCAACCGACCTGCGCCCATGGCAGGAGGTGGCCGAATGCTCAAGCACCCAGGTCCGGCCATGACCAAGAGGTTCGCCCGCTCGGATTAGACGCGGGACGAGCGACGAAGGTACGCGCGGAGGCGCAGGCCGTCCCCGGCATCAAGCGCGGCCAACAACGAATCCAGCGCAGTAAACGTCACGTCTCCGAGTTCGGCTCGTAGTTGGTCTTCGATCACCTCAGCCGCAGCGCGCTGTTGCGCCAGGTAGTCGACCCCCAGAGGCGTAAGGACGACCGACTTCTCCCTCTTGCTGGTGGATGAATCGGCCACCGCGACGTAGCCATGGTCACGGAGTTCCGCGACGACCTTGCTGGCACCCTGCCTGGTGATGCCGAGTTCTCGTCCGATGGCCGAGATGGTTGATCCAGCTCTGTCGGAGCACACTCGCAAGACGCGGCCGTCGGGGAAGCGGCGTTCGCCGAACCCCGCGTCGGCCATCGCCCGGTCCAGCCGAAGTTGATAGCCCAGCCAGGCGCGCCTGAGCGCCGCTCCGAGTCCCGCTGATGTCGGCTCAATGCTCGATGCGTCGTTGTCGGGGACCACGAGAGAGATGTTAGCGAACTGTGAACTTAGTTGACAGTCTGCCCGGTGCGCCCGATACTCGGAATATGCGGCGCATGGGCACCACGATTTCACTGTTCGAGTCGCGCCCTTTGGCCTGCGCGGCGAAGGCACGTTCATGAGACCGCACTGCCGTGGATGTGCGGTTGCCCGCGTCTTGGGAGTGGCGGTGGCGCTGACGTTGAGCGTGTCGGTGGCGAGCGCAGCGACTGCAGCAGCGTCCGAGGCGACTGCTGCTCGCGGTCCTGCTGCTCGGTACGCCGTGGCGGCACAGCGCCAGCCGCTGACCGTGAACGCCAAGTCCGTGGTGGCACACGACACCGAGACCGAGGCACTCGTGGCGCATTCAGGTCGAATCTTTGCAGCAACGGGCCAGTGGGAGTACCCCGGTCCCTCGGCGTTCGGGCAGGTTCTGGTCAAGAAATCGAAGACCGCGCCGTGGTCGGTGTTCGAGCAGACGCAGTCCCTTCGGGTCCAAGCATTGGACTCCTTCCCGATCCCGAGTGATCAGGGTCTCGGTCCCGGCCATTCGCTCCTCGTCACCCAAGCCATCGTCGCCGGGCGCTCGAGGATCCAGTGGTTGCTCGACGGCGCGAACTCATTCTCCCTTCGCAATTCGTACGTGCTTCCGGCGGGCGCCGACGTTCGCGCCTTCGGGGCGCATGAGTCGGGTGGGATCTGGTCCGTCTATGCGGGGGTTCGTCCGACGGGGATCATCCAGGGAGCCTGGTCACCGGCTCGCCACACCTTGGCGTTCAGTCCCAAGCCCGAGCTCACGGTGGCTCCACCGGGATCAAGGGGCGCGGTGACGCAAAAGGTGACCAGCTTCGCCGATTGTGGCAGGGCCCTGTACACGACCATTCACACGACGCTCTATCGGCGCAACGACGGTGCCTTGCCCTCCGGAATCCCTCGCTGGGTCGCGGTGTACCGAGCGCCGCCGGTGGGGCTGCACGACAGCGGACTGCGGGGCATCACGTGCGTCGCGCACAACGGGTCGGCATCGCTGCTCATCTCGACCGAGGGCAACGGCAATGTCTACCGGTTCGACGGCTTGCCGCGAGGCCAGCTCGACACTACGGAAAGCCCGAGCCCGGGTTCGGTCTCCCACGTGCTGGTACAGACGCTCGAGTTCCAACCGGCCCCCGCCATCCGCCAGATGTTGGCGGCGCAGGGCACGGTCATCCCCGCGACTGGAGGAAGCTCGATCGCGTATGTGATCGCGGACTACAACAACGCAGACTTCCAGACGATGACGATCGGAGGCGTCCATCGGCAAGTGTTCGGGTTCGAGTGGGGATACCAGGGAGTCTGCCCCGCGACGCAGAAATGTGGACCCATCGCCTCGGGCGTGGTGCACATCAACGTGAGTGCCTGCTTCGCGGTGCGGACCGATCAGGGTCACGCGCCGACTTACATGTTGCGTTGTCTGAGTGGGCCCACGGTGAATCCCTCCGCCCAGGTGTCGAATCCGATCCGCTCTGGGCAGGCGTTCGTCTCCATCCGCAGCATCGTGCCCTCGCCGTTTGCCGACGGCCGGATCTATTACGGCGGTTACGACTGCAACTTCTATCCCGCCGACGGCACGGCGTGGATGGCCACGTCTCTGCTCAGCTCTCTCAGCCTCTCCGTTTCATCGAAAGGGAGCCACGCATGAAGCGACACGCGAGATCACTGCGACGATCGACGGTCGCCATTGCCGGAGGTGCCCTCGTCGTTCTGGCGCTCACACTCAGCGCGTGCGGCAGCTCGCCGGCCCAGCCGGCGGCCTCTCCCGAACGGGTGAGCGGCGGGCCGACAGGGCACTACCTCGTGGCCTCCGGGATCCACAAGATCAAGCACATCATCGTCATCGAGCAGGAGAACCGTTCGTTTGACAGCTACTTCGGCACCTACCCTGGAGCCGACGGCATTCCGACGGCGAACGGCGTGCCAACGGTGTGCGTGCCCGTCCCGACGGGCGGCTGCCAAGCGCCATACCATGACACGGCCGACGTCAACGGAGGCGGGCCGCACGGCGAGCACAACGCGAGGGCAGACGTCAACGGGGGGAAGATGGACGGATTCATCGCCTCGGCCACGAGCGGGAAGAAGGGGTGCGGCGCCAACGTCAACACGGTCGACAATCCCGCGTGCTCGAACTCGGCGACACCAGACGTAATGGGCTACCACACGGCGGCGGAGATCCCGAACTATTGGACCTACGCCAAGGACTTCACCCTTGACGACCACATGTTCGAGCCCGTCGCGTCGTGGTCGCTGCCCGATCATCTCTACTTGGTGTCAGGGTGGTCGGCTATCTGCTCGAGCCCAGCACCGTCGAGCTGTAAGAACGAGATCCGCGGGCCCTACACCCCCGTACAGATGCAGAGGTACGTGGACCAGGCCATTAACACCGGCACCGCCGACGTGACCAACGCATGGACCGACATCACCTGGCTGCTCTACAACAAGCACGTTTCGTGGGCCTACTACGTCCAGACCGGCGACCAGCCAGACTGTGAGAACGACTCAGCCGTGGCATGCCCGCCGGTGGCGCAGAGCTATCTCACCCCAGGCATCTGGAACCCGCTCCCTATCTTCGAGGACGTGCAGAAGGACCACCAGATCCGCAACATCCAGCCGCTGAACAACTACTTCGCGGAGGCCAAGAAAGGGACGCTGCCGTCAGTCATGTGGGTGACTCCATCCCAGGCCGACAGCGAGCATCCGCCGGCCAGCGTCCACCAGGGCCAGGCCTACGTCACTGCGGTGATCAACGCAGCCATGAAGAGCCCGGATTGGGGTTCGACTGCCATCTTCTTGCAGTGGGACGACTGGGGCGGCTTCTACGACAACGTCGTGCCGCCTCCCGTCGACCAGAACGGGTACGGGTTGCGGGTCCCCGCCATGGTTATATCGCCCTACGCCAAGGAGGGCTACATCGACCACCAGACCCTCAGCAGTGACGCCTACCTCAAGTTCATCGAGGACGATTTCTTGGGTGGGTCCAGGCTCAATCCCAAGACGGACAAGCGGCCTGACCCCCGGCTAGACGTCCGTGAGAACGAAAAGATTCTCGGAAACATGGTCAACGATTTCGACTTCAACCAGACCCCGCGGGCTCCGGTCCTCCTCCCCACGAATCCCTCCACGGACTCGCCGAGTATTCCGGCCTATTTCAACGGACTCGGACCGTGCGTCGGATGCACGGCGACGCCGCCGAGTACGTGACGGTCGTATGGGGCGGGCGTCGGAGATCTGGCGCGCCCGGATGATCGGATCACTCAACGGAAGCGAAGGCAGATCCAGAGAGTGGTCCACGGTTTCCGAGAGCTGACAGCAACACGGCGCCGGCCGCAGCGACTCCCAAGAAGAATGTGGTGAACGAAAATGCATGATCCACCGTGCTGGGCGCCAATGACGTCCCACCAGCGAGGTCGAACACGAGCGCGGTCAGGGCGAGCCCGAGTGCCGTTCCCATGCCACGCGTCATGTTCAGCACACCCGAGGCCAGGCCGGATTGGTGCTGGGGCACCGAACCCATGATCGCTGCGTTGTTGGGTGGCGTGAAGAAGCCGAGACCGGCGCCGATGAGCGCAAGCAGACCCAGGAAACCCAATGTGGACGGGCGCAGGGCCCCCAGGGCAAAGACTCCGATCGCCACGAGCGACATCCCTCCGATGGTGAGGGGGTGGGCCCCGAGGTGATCAGCCAGGCGACCGGCGAACGGAGCGACGATCCCGAGTGCGAGCGGCATCATCATGAGTTCGAGGCCGGCGCGCTCCGCGCCGATTCCCAACCCCCGCTCGAAATAGAAAGGGACGAGGAAGAGAACGCCGAACATGACCAAGTACGACAGGAGCCCACTTGTGATACCCCAGCGAAACCGTGGTCGGCTGAAGAGTGAGAGATCGAGCATCGGGTCCGAGACGCGTCGCTCTCGGACCACGAAGGCGGCAGCGAGGATGACTCCGAATGCGAACGTCCCCATGATCAAGGGCGACGTCCAGCCATAGGAGTTCCCGAACGAGATGACCGACAGGACGGCCACGACCGCTGGGAAGAACAGTGACAGTCCCTTCCAGTCGAAGGGCACCCGATCGCCGAGGTGGAGGCTGCGAGGAATGAGGAGCAGGCCGGCGATCACGCCGAGCACACCGAAAGGGACGTTGACCATGAAGATGAGGCGCCAACCGCCTGCGGCGAGAAGGAATCCGCCGACGGATGGCCCGAGAGCGAGCCCGACAGCTTGGGCGGCTCCCTGGATCCCAATCGCCTTGCCCAAAGAAGCCCGAGGGACTGCGAGCACGATGATGGCGACGCTGTTGGCTTGGAGCATGGCAGCACCGATGGCTTGGAGCACTCGGAAACCGATGAGCGCGCCAAGGCTCGGTGCGAGCCCGCAGAGGGCTGAGCCGATCACGAAGATGGCAAAGCCATAGATGTAGAGCAGCTTGCGGCCCCACATGTCGGCGAACCGCCCAACTGCGGTGACAGTGGCCACAAGAACCAAGAGGTAGCTCAGCCCCACCCAGGTGACCGCCCCCACGCTGGCGTGAAAGGTCCGTTGCAGGGTGGGGAGGGCAACCGTCACGATGCTGGCATCGAGCTGACCCATGAAGGCCCCGATGCAGACGGCCGCCACGGCGAGCCAGTACGCGTTCTCCTTGTTGCGGATGGACGCAGGCCGACGTGGTTCAACGAGGAGCCGCTGCCAGCCCATCGATCTTGTCTTCTCCGCGATGCCCATCTGTCGATCGTCCACGGTTGCTTCGATCGTGCATCGCATCTAGCCAGAAGTCGAATATAGATTTCTGCGAATATCTATAAGCTTTAACTATGGATAGCCGGAAACTCGCCCATTTCGTGGCGGTGGTGGATCACGGAGGATTCACTTCGGCATCCAGGGCGGTCTTCGTCTCCCAACCCGCCCTCTCGCTGGCGGTCAAGGACCTCGAGTCTGAGCTCGGGGTCGCGCTCTTCACCCGGATCGGACATCGGGTGAGGCTGACCCCCGCCGGCTCGGCTCTGCTCGAACCGGCCCGTCAGGTCCTGCGCGACCTCGAGACCGGACGGGCCGCGGTGGCGGAGGTCGCCGGGGTGCTGGCCGGATCACTGTCCTTGGCCAGCCTGCCGACCCTGGCTGCCGATCCGATGGCCGGCTTGGTCGGTGAGTTCCGGCGCCACTACCAAGGAGTCAGAGTCGAACTCGCCGCCCCGGAGGACAGTGGCGACCTCTTCGCCCTGGTGGAGTCCGGTACGTGTGAGCTCGGTCTGACCGACGCCGCCGATGTCCCGGTGACCCTCGTTGCCGTCGCCCTGGGAGCCCAGGAGCTCGTTTTCATCCTTCCTCCGGGATCGGCACCAGGCGGAGGAGACCTACTCGAGGCGCTCGAGCTTGGGGATATACCACTCGTCGTGGCGCCTGGTGGCACGTCGACGCGCCGGCTGCTGGACCAACAGTTCGAAGGGCTGAATCGGCAACCGACGCTGGCAGTGATCTCTGCACAGCGCGAGGCGATCCTCCCCCTCGTCGTTGCGGGCGCGGGCGCGGCTCTGGTCCCGGAAGCCATGGCGCTCATCGCCGAAAAACTTGGGGCGGTCGTGGCGCGGCCTAACCCCCGGGCGGTCCGAGATCTCGTCCTCGTGCACCGCCCCGGCGCGTTGTCCCCTGCCGCGTCGCGATTTGTCGAACTCTCAGTCGCCCATGCTCGGGCCGATGGTGCCAACGTGAGTCGACGGATGCCGTAGCCGGTGCGGTGTTACATCGCGGACCTTCGCCGAGTTGGACTCGGTCGCGAGGTCGATGCCTTTGAACTGCCTTCCCCGCTGGAAACCCATCCTAAAGCCGACTAACATGATCGGGATTAGGGATTTACAGAGGAGGAGCGATGTCAGTCCGCGACGAGGTCCTGCAAGCCAATGAGGCGTATGCCGCTTCGTTCGGCCAGAAGTCGGCGTTGGCCCTGCCGCCGGCGCGACACTTCGCGATCCTCACCTGCATGGACGCTCGTCTCGATCCGGCGAAATATGCCGGATTGAGCGAAGGCGACGCCCATGTCATCCGAAACGCAGGTGGCCGGGCCAGCGATGACGCCATTCGGTCGTTGGTCATTTCCTACAAACTGCTGGGGACCGAGGAGTGGTTCGTCATCCACCATTCCGATTGCGGGATGGAGTTCTTCACCGACGAAGTGATTCGAGGGTTGCTGTCAAGCAGCCTCGACACTGCCGAATTGGGGCCCGACGGGTTCCACGACGTGGGCAGTGGTCCGGGCTCCGCCGAAGGGAATTACATCGACTGGCTCACGATCGATGACAACGCGGCGAGCGTGACGGAGGACGTCACTCGCATTCGCAACCATCCGCTGGTCCCAGGGCGGATCTCGATCTATGGGTACATCTACGACGTGACGACCGGCCTGCTCAACGAGATCCCGGAAGCCACCAAGGCGGGCTTGCCGGTCTGACCGGTATCACTGACCGACGCTGAACGACAGGCCTTGGGCCGAGAAGGAGAATCGTGACAATTGACCAATCAGTGCACCTTCGATCCCGGCGTCTGACGGGGCGGATCGGAGCCGAGATCTCCGGCGTCGACCTCACCGACCTGCGGGGCGACGAAGTGGAGGCCATCCGTCAGGAGCTGCTCTCGCACCGGGTGGTCTTCTTTCGTGAACAGAGGATTGGGTCGGCGGAGCACCTGGCCCTGGCCTCCCGTCTCGGCCCACTGACCTTGGGGCATCCAACGTTGCCCCAATTGACGGAAGACCGGGAGGTGTTCGATCTCGATTCGATCGCGGGCGCCAGCGCCAACCACTGGCATACGGACGTGACCTTCGTGGAACGTCCGCCGATCTTCTCCGTTCTGCGAGCGCTCATCATCCCCGAAGTTGGCGGCGACACCTTGTGGGCCAACACCGTGGCGGCCTATGGAGACCTGCCGGAGGATCTTCGCCAACTTGCTGACCAATTGGTGGCCGTGCACTCCAACGGGCACGACTATGGCCGTGTCGATGTTGCCCGGATGCGCGGCAAATTGCGACCGGAGCAGCTTGCCCATCTGCAGGCCTTCGTGTCAGAGGTCTACGAGACCGAGCATCCGGTGGTCCGCGTCCACCCAGAGACGGGAGAACGGGCTCTGCTCCTCGGGGGGTTTGCCCAGCGTCTCGTCGGGCACAGCCTGAGCGAGTCCCTCGACCTCATCCGTATCTTGCAGGCCTACGTGACGAGGCCGGAGAACATCGTCAGGTGGCACTGGCAAGAAGGCGACGTTGCCATTTGGGACAACCGCGCGACCCAGCACTACGCCATTGCCGACTACGGCTCGGAGCGCCGGAAGATGCAGCGGGTGACGACCGCGGGGATTCCCGTGGAAGGTCTCGATGGCAGTAGGAGCCAGGGACTCCAGGGGGATGCAAGTCGTTACTATCTCGAAGCCTGAGTCGGACTCGGAGGCTTGCTATGGCCATCAATGTGCACTGGTTCCTTCCCACTTCGGGCGACAGTCGGAACGTCGTCCCAGGTTTGGGAGGCCATCGTCGACCGGCATCGCTGGAATATCTGGGTCAGATCGCGCGGGCGGCTGATCAACTGGGATTCGACGCTGTCCTGACACCCACCGGAACTCACTGCGAGGACGCGTGGCTGGTCACCATGGCCCTGAGTCAGCACACGACTCGACTGCGCTTCCTTGTGGCCTTCAGGCCCGGAGTGACTAATCCAACCCTCGCGGCACAGCAGGCCGCCACCTTTCAGCGTCTGACCGGCGGCAGGCTTCTCATCAACATCGTGACGGGCGGTGACAGTATCGAGCAGCGGAGGTTCGGGGACTGGCTCTCACACGACGAGCGCTATGCGCGCACTGACGAATTCCTGTCAATCCTGCGCGGTGCATGGAGCGGCACCCCGTTTGACTTTGGTGGCTGGCACTACCGGGTCGAGGGCGCCACGGTCCAGTGTCCACCCGATTCAGTTCCGGAGCTGTTCTTTGGCGGCGCGTCGAGCGCTGCCGAGGACGTGGCCGCGCGTCACGTTGATGTTTACCTGCTTTGGGGTGAACCGCCAGCCATGGTGCGAGAGCGGGTTGAGAGGGTGAAGGCCATGGCTGAGGCCTCCGGACGGAAGGTCCGATTCGGCATCAGACTTCACGTCATCTCCCGTGGCACGGAACAGGAGGCGTGGAAGGAAGCTGAGCGGCTCCTCGAGGCGATGGACCCAGCGCTGGTCTCTGCCGCGCAACAGTTGCTTTCAAAGAGCGAATCCGTTGGGCAGCAGCGGATGCTCTCGCTGCACGGCGGAGACCGAAGTGACCTCGAGGTGAGCCCGAATCTCTGGGCTGGCATCGGTTTGGTCCGTCCGGGAGCGGGGACGGCGCTGGTCGGCAGCCATGAGCAGGTCGTCGAGCGCATTCTCGAGTATCACGACCTCGGGCTCGACGAATTTATTCTCTCGGGGCATCCTCATCTCGAAGAGGCATACTCGGTGGGAGAGAACGTCCTCCCGCTCATCCGAGGAGCTCGGGTCGCACCTGTGCATGGGGAAGCGAGCGGACTTCTCGCCAATCGAGCCTCGTCGCGTGAGCGGGAGACGGCCTCACCAGAGGTGCCGTCATCCGCGCTGGCCGTGTGAGCCCATGTCGTCGTCGTTGACTCCGCCCTACCTTGCCGTGGCCCTTGACGGCGTGGGATGGCATCCGGCGGCGTGGCGTGACGCAGGAGTGGACGGGCGAAACGTGTTCCGCCCCGAGTACTGGGTCGCCCTGATTCAGGAAGCGGAGTGGGCCGGCCTCGACTTCGTGACAATTCAGGACTCGTTGCTCCTGCAGTCCACGAGCGCCAAGCACCCCGGGGGTCGAACGGACCGAGTGCAGGGCAGGCTCGACGCGGTCCTCATTGCGGCGCGAGCCGCACCGGAGACGGCCAGGGTGGGCATCCTTCCCGTTGCCACGACAACCCACACGGAGCCGTTCCATATCTCCAAGGCCATTGCCACCTTGGACTACATCAGCCGAGGGCGGGCGGGATTCCAGGCCCGAATCTCGCCGACGAGCCTCGAAGCAGCCCAATTCGGTCGTCGATCGCTGGCCGGAGCAGACGACAGCAACGGGATCCGCGGGCCTGAGCCAGGAGAGAGCCTGATGGCCGAGGCGGGCGATTTCGTCGAAGTGGTACGTCGCTTGTGGGACAGTTGGGAAGACGACGCCGAGATCCGGGACATCGCCACAGGGCGCTTCATCGACCGAGACAAACTGCATTACATCGATTTTGAGGGTCGGTGGTTCTCTGTGAGGGGTCCTTCCATCACCCCTCGTCCCCCGCAGGGCCAGCCCATCGTCAGTGTGCTCGCGCACGTCGATCCAGCCTTCCGACTCGCTGCTCAATCCGCGGACGTGGTGTTCGTCACTCCGAAATCAAAGGAAGACGCCCAGACTCTGGTTGTCACCGTCCGCAAGCACGAAAAAGGAGTCGAGAGAGTGCAGCCACCGCTGCGCATCCTGGCCGATCTCGTGGTGTTTCTCGACGAGGAATCAGGCCGAGCGCTCGACAGAAAGGATCGACTCGACCGCCTAGACGCGAAGACCTTGCGTTCCGACGCTTTGGTCTTCTCGGGCACGCCGGCAGAGCTGGTCGACCTGCTCGAGGAGTGGCTTTCGGTCGGCATTGAGGGATTTCGGCTCCGACCGGGCACCGTTCCCGTTGATTTCGATGCCATCACCCATGAAGTCGTCGCGGAATTGGCGGACCGATCGTTGCGGCCACCGTCGTATCAGGAGGCAACGCTGCGAGCCCGTCTCGGACTCATGCGTCCAGAGAACCGTTACGTGTCGGCATGAGCGAGGTGATTCGTACGAACTCGAAACAGGTGCATTTGGCGGCACACTTCCCCGGGGTCAACAACACGACGGTCTGGAGTGACCCTGTCGCCGGTAGCCACATTGATTTTTCATCCTTCGTCAAGCTCGCCCAGACCGCCGAGCGGGCGAAGCTCGACTTCTTCTTCCTCGCCGAGGGTCTGAGATTGCGCGAGCAGCGTGGTCGCATCCACGATCTTGACGTCGTCGGCCGGCCGGATACCTTCACAGTTCTCGCCGCCCTTGCCGCAGTGACCGACCGTATCGGCCTGTCTGGCACGATCAATTCCACCTTCAACGAGCCATTCGAGGTTGCGCGTCAGTTCGCCTCGCTCGATCATCTCTCGGCTGGGCGGGCAGCTTGGAACGTCGTGACCTCGTGGGATGCCTTTACGGGAGAGAACTTCCGCCGCGGCGGATTCCTTCCCGAGGAGGATCGTTATAACAGGGCGCGGGAATTCCTCCAGACTGCGCGCGAGTTGTGGGATAGCTGGGACGAAGACGGCGTCGTCGCCGATCCCGCCACGGGGAAATTCCTGCGTGACTCGTCACAGGGGGCGTTCGAACATCATGGACCGCAGTTCGACATTTCGGGGCGTTTCAGCGTGCCACGCTCCCCTCAGGGTCATCCGGTCATCTTCCAGGCGGGCGATTCTGAAGCCGGCCGTGAATTCGCGGCTGCCGATGCCGATTGCATTTTCAGCCGACACGGCAAACTCGATTCGGGTCAGGCGTTCTACCGTGACGTCAAGAAACGGCTTGCTGCCTACGGGCGCTCACCGGGCGATCTGAAGATCCTCCCTGCTGCGACCTTCGTGCTCGGAGAGACTCCGTCGGATGCAGCAGAACGAGCCGACCACATTCGGCATCAGCAGGTCAGCGGTCCAACGGCCATCCTGTTCCTCGAGCAGGTGTGGAACCGCGATCTCTCCTCCTACGACCCCGATGGTCCTCTGCCTGAGGTGGAGCCTGATCTGGAGGCGCCCAGTATCTCGAAAGGGCGTGCTGCGGCCGTACGAGACAAAGCGCAGACCGCCGCAGAGTGGCGTGCGCTGGCGGAGGCCAAGAAGCTTTCCATCCGGGAGTTGATCATCGAAGTGACCGGTAGGCCCTCGTTTGTGGGCACGCCCTCTGAAGTCGCCTCACAGATCATTCATGCGGTGGATGAGGAGGCGGCAGACGGGTTCATTCTGGTGCCTCACGTGACTCCGGGCGGGCTCGACGAATTCGCGGACACCGTGGTGCCGTTGCTGCAAGAGGCTGGCCGCTTTCGCCACGACTACGAAGGCCCAACGCTCCGTGATCACCTTGGATTGGGACCTGCCCGGAACTCCCGGAGGGCCTCTGCAGGAGTGTCGGCATGACTGCGGTGCGCGTCCCACTCGGGATCCTCGACCTGGTGCCGATCGTGTCCGGGTCAGGCCCGAACCAGGCGTTGTGCAATGCACTCGACCTCGTACAGGTGGCCGAACAGCTTGGATACCAACGCTATTGGTTCGCTGAGCACCACCTCAATCCCGGCGTGGCCGGGTCGGCACCCGCACTGCTCATCGCCATGGCGGGAGCCCAGACAGAGCACATCCGCCTCGGTTCGGGCGGTGTGCAAAGCGGGCACCGGACGGCCCTCTCCGTCGTGGAGGAATTCGGTCTTCTAGACGCCATGTATCCGGGCCGTGTCGACCTCGGAATTGGCCGATCCGGAGGTCGTGCCTTCTTCAGGGACAAGTTGGCACGGGTCGAGAACGGCGGAAGTAACACACGGGACGGAGAAAAGGCTCCACCACGGGATCGCCATACCGAGAATGGGCTGTTGATTCCGGCTGCGCCGTCGCTCCGGCACCTGGCTTCCGCCCCCCGGATCACCCTGACCGCTGAGATGTTGCAACAGCAGGACGCGAAGTCGCCAGAGTATGAAGAACTGGTGGAGGACATCCTGGGACTGGTGGATGGCTCCTATCGTTCGAAGGACGGACTGGATCCGCGCCCCGTACCCGGAGCGGGTGCGCAGGTCGAGCCATGGATACTCGGCTCGAGTCCCGGCGAGAGCGCAGCGGTGGCCGGCCGTCTGGGTCTTCGGTTCGCAGCCAGCTATCACATCAGCCCCGCAAGTGCTCTCAGCGCGGCGCGTGCCTACCGGGAGGCGTTCGTTCCTTCCATCTCGCTGGAACGGCCCTACGTGGCAGTCTCCGCCGACGTCGTCGTGGCGCCGGACGACGAGACAGCGCGGCACCTGGCTGCCGGATATGCGCACTGGGTGCGCAGCATCCGTTGTGGCGAGGGTGCGATCCCGTTTCCGGCTCCGGAGGAAGCTGCTCGCCACGAATGGACCTCCGAGGACGAAGCGCTGGTGCACGATCGCGTGGCGAGCCAATTTGTCGGCTCGCCGGCGACTGTGGTCCAAGGTCTCGAACGTCTCCAGGAAGCAGCGCAAGCGGACGAGATCATCGTGACGACCATTGTGCACAGCCATTTCGACCGGGTGCGGTCCTTCGCCCTTCTGGCCCATGAATGGAACTCGTAGGCTCTTGCGCTGGATCTCACCGACGCGGAGTCACGGTTGCCGGCGGAGGAACTTCGCCGATATGTGCGATTGGCAGCTGGTGGTCGCGCGGTGGCGCGGCCTCTTGCAGCAGTCCCAGGCTGACGTAACGCGGGTTCGGATTGGTGGCGCCAACTTACCCCGGCGTCGTGATTGGCGCTTTCCGGTGGCTCTTCTCGGCGAAGATGTCGTGCAACGTCAGTGAGAGTACTGCGTCTCCCTCGGGACTCGAGAGATCGAGCCCAAGCGTGCGAGAGAGCTGTTCGTAGAACAACGGGACCGCGGTCACCATCGAAGCGACGAGTGCAGCAAGAGCGTTCTTCTGTGCTTCGGATCGCTCGGAGTCCAGATCACAGAGTGGCGCCAGCCTGCGCGCTGTCATCACGACGAGTTCATCGAATATGGGAGCGGCCGTTGGAGATCGGTCCACAAGGGAGCGCGCGGCATAGCGCCACAGTGGGTTTGCGCTCTGCAACGATGCATCGGCTGCTCTCGGAACATCTAGGAACAAGGTGTTCAGGCGACGGAGTACTCGGAAGACGTAGTCATCGCACGCGGCGCGGAGATCGATCTTCGACCCAAAGTGATGCCGAAGCATTCCGTGCGAGACGCCGGCCGAACGTGCGATGGCGCGGATCGTGGCGCGGTCGTAGCCCTCTTGGGCGAAGTGCTTGAGAGCGGCGTCCCGGATCCGAACGCGAGCCGTGAGGTCGTTCCCGGCCTCTGGGCCTTCGTCGAAATCATTGCCGGGCGCAATCCCACCACTCGTCGTGGACTGATTCCTGAGGTTGTCAGTCATGTTTAGTCAAATACTAGTGAAACCCCCGTGCGTCGCCAAGCCTGTGGCTCTCTTCGGCCGGCTAAGTGCCGCAAAAGAATCTCTTCGACGAACTGCTCAAGACCCCGGGAGGGGAGAGGCCACCGCGCCGGACAAGGAGCGAGACGGATGGGACGAGCTTGGTTGACTGACCCGCTCGTCCCGCGGGTCGTCGTGAGTCCGATGACAGGACCATCGACGGTCGAGGGGTCGCTACCGATGACTCCGGGGATGTTTGATGGCCCTCTCAGGATGGATGAGGGGAACGCGACCTTGAAGACGTGGCACAAGTGGCAACGATTTCGCTCCGGAGGGCTGCACCAGCCAACTCCGATTTTCCGGGAACGGTGACGTAGTAGATGTCGCTGGGCTGGGGAACGGCTCCGGTATTCGTCGTGACCACGAGTCGCTTGCGGTTTGTCGAGATGAACACCGTTGCCGGAATCCCGACGGTCAGGTTTCCGGCGGAGTGTGCGGTCTGGCTCGTCTCTCGTCTCCGGCCCCTCGGCAAAGGATGCCGACTCGCATACCTTCCCGCGTCCTTGACGGGGGGACACTCGATCGCCTTACGAGGCGGCTCCGCATGTGGCGACGGTTGCGCTGCGCCTGCTCTGTCGCCCCCTGGAGTGGGTTCCAACTGCATTGCGCCGGCCATGACCAGGAGAGCGGCAAACCCAAGGACGACGTGCCTTCCCTTGGGTCCCACACCAAGACACCTCGGCAGACCACAGAGCGCACCTGAGCGGGGCCCGGAATCGAGGTGACCCGTCAGTGCGCTCCCGCAAAGAATCCCTGGTCACAGCGACAGGGCCATGGACGTTCGATACCCGGGCGTGGTCTAGGGACACCCCGAAATGCCTGTTTGACAAGCCTCGTTGCTTATCTATAGGTTGTCGCTAAATCCGATCGAGTAAGTCGGGTTTACTCAACCTTGGTGGCTGATTGCCAATCACCGGGGGTGCGTTGAACGGAGGAGAAGCAATCAGATGACAACTACCCAGGGCAGGAAGACGGATGAAAGGGAGGACCAGTGAAGAAGAGCCATTTGCTCAAATTGGCTGTGATCGGGTCTGCGGCGGTCGTGTTGCCGGTCATCGGGGCGGGCCAGGCATTTGCCGACTATGCCCCGCAACCCAATGACATCGTCGGGGTCGGTGGTGACACACCGCAGTACGCCGTCGACCTGCTCATAAACGGGGACACCAGTGGCCACCTCGGCTTCGATGAGGCCACCGGCGTCAACCGGGTCGCCTACTTCGACGCCAACGGCGACGCCAACGGCCGTCAGGCCTACACGAGCAACGTCACGACCGGCGTCGCCTCGACCCTGCTGAATCCCACGGTCGTCCTGAGAGCCGGGGACAACCCCGTCCAGCGGCCACAGAGCAGTGGGGCAGCGCTCAGCGCCCTGGAAGCCGACAAGCCGCCCACGGACCCCAATTCGGACACGATCAACTTCGTTGCGAGCGCCACGGCACCAGCAGCTGGAAACGGGGTCCCCGGGGGCCTGGACTACGTGAAGTTCGGGACGGACACCATCCAGATCGCGGTGAGCTCTGCGAGCACGAACGCCCCTGCCGGGCTCTCGCCGCTCGAGCTCGCCAACATCTATGACGGCACCTGGACCACGTGGGGTCAGGTTGCGGCCGCCGGCGGTCCAGCGTCGGGTGACACGATCTACGCGGAAATACCGACGAGTACGTCGTCGATCTATTCCAAGTTCGTCGCCGCCCTGGTCGCCGTGGATCCCTCGTTCAGCGTTGACGCCGCGTTTGTTCACACGGTCGAGCAGAATGACCCGTCCACGATCACCGGTGCACCGATTCCGGCCGACGCAATCGCGCCGTTCTCGTCCGCACGGCTCAATCTGTGGAACGACGGGTACTTCTTCAGCCCAGCGACCGTCTTTCCAGGTGCGAGCTCCCCGCTGTCGGCCAATGTGAAGCTTCTCTCCGGGACGGCAGCTGACAGCTCGGCCTCTCTGAGCGTGGCGATCACCGACTACTTCGTCTTCAGGGCGAATGACGCCGCGCTGTCTGGCTCGACCCACCCGTACGAGCCCGGTGGCACGTTGAACTGGGTGCAGACCCTCTTCTACAACTCGGCGTGGACCCCCGGATCGACGTCGGTGCCAGCACCGTGGATCGACACATCGACAGGTCAGGCACTCATCGCCGCCTCGGGTGTGACCCCGATCGCCAACCCGAACGCAACGTTTACGGCGGTTGGCAGCTAGCCACGAAGCTTGGTAGTTGTCAGGCCGGAGCACCGGGCTGGGTGGGCTTCACGAAAGGGGCACCTCCCAGTCCGGGCCCGGCAAGTCCCATGACGTGCGCACCCACCCGCTGGGCGGCTGCGCGATCCCAATCACAAGACAGAAAGCAGAATACCAAATGAGGAAGCTTTTTAAAGCGCTGACCACGGTGGCCGCGACCGCCCTGGCTGGCGGAACCCTCGTCGCAGGGTTCGCAAGTACGGCGGACGCCGCCACCGTTCCGCCGTGGGAGGTTGTCCAGGCACCGGCGACGAACCCAGCCGTGTTCCCGAACGAGGCGGGTGGCCTGACGTTCTACAACTCGTCAGGGCAGGTGATCACCGGCGGGAACATCACCGACAATCCGATCGCCGCCTACATCCAGGGGAACACGGCCCTGCAGCCGGCTCCGACGCTGGTGGATCTGAACGGGTACGACCCGACCACCAGCGGCGCGCCCGTTCCTGCCCCCGGGAACTGGAGCGGAGTGGGACTCGGGAGTTCGAATCTTCCGAGCTCAGCTCCCGGCGCGCTGGGTTCCTCGACGCTCCCGGTGTACACGGGTCAGAACTTGACCTTGTCCCAGCTGACCGAAACCTTGCCCAACACCGATACCTCGACGACAGACGGCTATGCCGGTATCTACGTGCTTCGGCTCTTTACCTTCCAGCACACCGACGGCGGTACGTCGACGACGTACGACTCGGCAGACATTTCAGTCAACTCGAGCACGGGCGCATGGACGCTTGTCTACGCCCCTCAGGCTGCGACAACGACGACGCTCGAAACGCCGACTCCCGCCAGCCCGCAGACTGCTGGCACGTCAGTCACGTTGACCGCCAACGTGACTGACGCCAGTGCGCCGGGCACGGTCCAGTTCGAGAGCAACGGCGCACCCGTTGGGAGCCCGCAGCCGGTGACCAACGGAACGGCCACGCTCGTGACCACGGCCTTGCCGTCCGGCACCGATTCGCTCACTGCGGTCTACACGCCCACGACGGGCGCGGCGTTCACCGGATCGACCAGCACCAACCCGGTCTCGTACGTGGTCAACGCGCCTCCGGCTCACCCCACCAGCACGGCGCTCAACTTCACCTCGCCGGCCAATCAGGGTGCACCCGATTCGGTGTCGGCCACCGTGACCGACACGTCCACCTCGTCGCCGCTCACTTCGGGGGCAGGATCGATCGCTGTCTACGACTTCGGATCGACCAATCCCGGTAGTCCGGTAACGAGCTTTAGCGGCGCCAGCCTTTTGGGTACGGCGCAGCTGGGGAGCGGAGGGACGGCGACGCTGTCGCCAGCCCCCAGCTTCACCAGCTCCGGTACGCACTACCTGGTGGCGCAGTTCACACCGGCGAATCCGGCCGGGGTGCTTCCGACATATACAGGCTCGGTCTCGTCCGCTGATCCATTGACGGTCAATCCGAATCTGCTGACGGGTAATCAAGACATTGAAGCGGGTATCCCGACCGGAACTCTGTTGCTGACAACGCCGTACAACGCGGGCAACCCGTTCAACCTTGGGACGGCCATCCTCGATCCGACGAGCTCGTTCTTCATCGCCTCGGGTAGCTATGGCACGGCGGCGGGGAACGGAACCCAGGATCCGGTGACGATCACCGACACCCGCGCGGGGGATCTGGGGTGGACGGCTTCGGCATCGGTGACCAACTTCGTCTCCACGACGAACAGCGGTGACACCATCAATGCCCAAAATCTCTCGTTCACCGGCGTGGTCCCGTCGTACATCGGCGGCGATGCCCTTCAGGCTGGCAGTGTGACCGTCGACCAACTGACGAGCGGCCACGTGTACGCGGCGGGCGCGTCTGGGAGCGACGGGTTGGCCGGGAGCGGCAAGCCGTTCGCTTCAGCGGCGGTGGGCGACAGCGTTGGATCGGTCAATGTCGACGGGACACTCACGTTGAAGGCCCCGACATCGACGCCGGCAGGTCTGTACGCAGCAACCTTGACATTCACCGTCGCCTGATAGGGCGAGTCGCAGTCGGTAATAACCGGGGGGAGGGCGTCTGTGCCCTCCCCCCGGTCTGCGTCTGGGGTCAGGACACAGCCTTCCCCGACCGTGGTCGACTCACCGCGACCGGGCACCGACGGGCGCCCATATGCGCTCGACAGGGGCAGCCGGGCGACGCGTCGAAGTCAAGCCGGGCCCGGCAACGGCCGTGCGCCCGGCAACGTCTGTGACTTCCAGGTGGAGGGTGCGCCCGACTGAGCGGTGCCCGTGACGGTTCTGCAGATGGGGGTGGGTCGGCCCTGGCGCCGCCTGGCTCCTCTGAGCTGGGATTCTCGGTCTCCCGCCTGGTGGGGGGGTCCTAAATCTCAGAATTACCAGTGAACCCCCGATTGCAGGTTCATTCATAAACCAGATAGCTTTAGTCATCTATGAGACAGCCGTCTAGGGCACCGTGCCCACACGCGTTCGGACTGGGTCCCGCCGGGGTCCTTGTTGCGCTGGCCGCCATAGCGATCGTCTCTTTCGCCGGCCCTTTGGCCGTGGCCGCGGCCGCTGGGCCCGCCGCGGGCGATCGGGTCACGTTCGGTCTCACGCCGTCTTCGGCCTCCGGGCCTGACGGGCGGTCGGAGCTCACGTACGCGGTGAGTCCCGGTGAAGTGCTCTACGACCACGTGGCCGCCCTGAACTACTCGAGTCAGCCTCTGACCCTCCAGCTCTACGCGAGCGACGCGGTGGAGACGACGCAGGGAAGCTTCGGCCTGGCACTGGCCGGCGCACACCAGACGGGCGTCGGGAGTTGGATCTCCATCCCCGTGCAGGACGCCACCATCACGGTTCCGCCACGGGTGACCCTCGGTCCCGGCAAGGTGGTCGTCCCCATCACAGTCCGCGTACCCACTACCGCAGCTCCGGGCGATGTCGCCGGCGGCGTCCTCGTCTCTCTCGCCACCACTGGGCGGAACCGAAGCGGTCAGGAAATCACGCTCGATCAGCGGACGGGCACGAGAGTGTTGGCGACGGTCTCGGGTGCCGTCGCACCTCAGCTGGCCGTGACTGACGTGCGGGCTTCGTACAGCGGATCGGCCAACCCGGTCGCTCGCGGCACGGTCCACATCTCCTACACCGTGCACAACACGGGCAACGTCGATTTGGGTGTCGCTCTCAAGGGGTCCGTGTCGGGCCTCCTTGGTACGAGCGTGCACACTCGACTTCCGGGGATCTCCTTTTTGTTGCCCGGCGCTTCCGTTTCGGAAAGCTCCACCGTCAGGGATGTGTGGCCTCAAGTTCTCTCGCGGGCGTCGGTGACTGCGACGGCTGACACCATCGCCAACGGGAAGAGCGTCGGCCTGACGCCGGTCACTGCTTCTACGACTGTCTGGACGGTCCCGTGGATGTTGTTGATCATCGTGGTGGCGTTGATCGTTGGTCTGTTGCTGTACCGCCGCCGTCGCAAGAGCCGAGCCCAGGGCTCGGATCGAGGCGCGGGAGCACCTTCCGCCTCGAGTTCGGAACAGAAGGTCGAGGTGCCGGTATGACGGCGCGCCACCGGCTCAGTATGAGCTCGGCCGCAGGCGCTCTCGTCCTGGGGAGCCTCGCACTATCGAGCGTCGTCGCGATCGTGGCGCAGCCCATCGAGACCCCACTGGTGGGATCGGCCACCGCCGCTGCAGCAGCCGCTCCGACTGCGCCCTTCACGGACCCGAGTGCGGTCGGCTCCATCGGACTGTGCAACCAGGCCGGCCAGCAGATCACCGAGGGGAGTATCACGACGAGGCCCTTCGCCTGGCGCGCGGTGTCGACTCAGGCTGCTCCGGCGCCTTACAACAATGCCGGACGTACAGCGATCCTCGTCGCGTACCTGCCTCAACAAGGCCTTCCGGCGGGCGACTGGAGCGGAACAGAAATGACCGCCTCCTCGAACTACACCAATCCGGCCAATCCCATGGCGGCGGCAACTGACGGCGACGAATCGCTGCAGAGCGTGGTGGAGGAATTCCCGCCGAAGTGGGACGGATTCCTGCAGCTCCGGATGTACCTGGACACCGCGAATCGCCAGCCGTATGAGTCGCAATATCCGACCCTCAATATCCAGGTCACAGGCGACACGTGGCAGGCCGTGGGGGGATCTCAGGTGAACTGCTCCTCGGGGACCGCCGAGTCGATCGAGACCGTCCTGCTGCCGTCCACCACCACGACCACCTCCTCGTCGCCGCCAGCGCCGACCACGACTCCGGCTGTTGTTTCGGGCAACGGCACGTCGAGTGGGGGTGCTTCCTCGGCCACGGCGACCCCTGTGGCCGGGGGCAAGGGCACATCTCGGGACCGGGCCGCCATCGCGTCCAGCACTCCAGCCGCAGCCGACTCCGGAGGGTCGACGAACGTTGCACTGATCCTCGGCGTCGGCATCCCGCTGCTGGTCCTGCTGGCGGCGCTCACCGTCCTGGTCCGCCGGAGGCGTCTGGCCTCCAGCGCATCCGGGCCAGCCCCAGACACCGCTGATCAAACAAGCTCTCCAATGAAAGGTGACCCACAATGAACACCCGCAACCGACGTACCGCTCTGAGGGCGGTCGCCGCGACGGCTTTGGGCACAGCTCTGGTGATCAGCACCGTGCTGGTGAGCGGCCTCTTCGCAACAGGCGCGAGCGCCAGCACTACTCCACCGTGGGAACCGATCGGCAATCCGCCGCAGGCGGGTGGCCTCACCTTCTACAACTCGTCCGGAGAGGTGATCACCAGCGGGAACATCACCGACGATCCGATTGCGGCCTACATCCAGGGGAACACGGCCCTGCAGCCCGCCCCGACCTTGGTGGATCTCAACGGCTACGACCCGACCACGAGCGGTGCGCCTGTCACCGCGCCAGGCAACTGGAGCGGGGTGGGCCTGGGGAGCTCGAACTTCCCGAGCTCGGCACCCGGAGCTCTGGGTACGTCGACGCTACCGGTCTACACAGGGCAGAACATAAGCCTGACCCAGTTGACCGAGACCCTGCCCAACACCGACACCTCGACGACCGACGGGTATGCGGGAATTTACGTGCTGCGCCTCTTCACCTTTCAGCACAACGATGGCGGCACGACCACCTCCTACGATTCGGCTGATATCTCGGTCGACCCGAACACAGGCGCCTGGACGCTCGTCTACTCGCCACAGGCTGCGACCACGACGACACTCGAAGCGCCGACCCCGGCCGGCCCACAGAACGCCGGAACGCCGGTCACGTTAACGGCGGACATCGCCGACGCCAGCGCGCCGGGCTCCGTCCAATTCGAGAGCGACGGGTCCCCCGTCGGGAGCCCGCAGCCGGTGACCAACGGAACGGCCACACTCACGACCTCGGCCTTGCCATCCGGCACCGACTCCCTCACTGCGATCTACACGCCCACGACGGGCGCGGCGTTCACCGGGTCGACCAGTATCAACCCGGTCTCGTACGTGATCAACGCGCCCACCGTCCCCGGAGCACCCACCGGCGTGTCCGCCGCACCTGCGAACGGCTCAGCCAGCGTCAGCTTCACAGCGCCGGCCTCCAACGGCGGGTCGGCCATCACCAGCTACACCGTGACGGCGACCGACACCACCAACAGCGGCAACGGCGGCCAGACGGCCTCCGGCTCGGCCAGCCCGATCAACGTGACCGGGCTCACCAACGGCGACAGCTACACCTTCACCGTCAAGGCCACCAACGGCGTGGGAGCCGGACCGGCTTCGGCGGCGTCGAACGCGGTCACGCCGGCCACGGATCCAGGAGCACCCACCGGGGTCTCGGCCTCGGCCGGTCAGGGCTCAGCCAGCGTCAGCTTCACGGCGCCGGCCTCCAACGGCGGCTCGGCCATCACCAGCTACACCGTGACGGCGACCGACACCACCAACAGCGGCAACGGCGGCCAGACGGCCTCCGGCTCGGCCAGCCCGATCAACGTGACCGGGCTCACCAACGGCGACAGCTACACCTTCACCGTCAAGGCCACGAATGCCATCGGGACCGGACCGGCGTCGACGGCGTCGAGCCCGGTCACCCCTGAGGCCACCATCCCCGGGGCGCCCACCGGCGTGTCCGCTGCACCTGCGAACGGCTCAGCCAGCGTCAGCTTCACAGCGCCGGCCTCCAACGGCGGGTCGGCCATCACCAGCTACACCGTGACGGCGACCGACACCACCAACAGCGGCAACGGCGGCCAGACGGCCTCCGGCTCGGCCAGCCCGATCAACGTGACCGGGCTCACCAACGGCGACAGCTACACCTTCACCGTCAAGGCCACCAACGGCGTGGGAGCCGGACCGGCTTCGGCGGCGTCGAACGCGGTCACGCCGGCCGCTGTGCCGGGCGCTCCGACCGGGGTCTCGGCCACACCCGGCAACGCGTTGGCCAGCGTCAGCTTCACGGCGCCGGCCTCCAACGGCGGGTCGGCCATCACCAGCTACACCGTGACGGCGACCGACACCACCAACAGCGGCAACGGCGGCCAGACGGCCTCCGGCTCGGCCAGCCCGATCAACGTGACCGGGCTCACCAACGGCGACAGCTACACCTTCACCGTCAAGGCCACGAATGCCATCGGGACCGGACCGGCGTCGACGGCGTCGAGCCCCGTGATTCCGGTAACCGTCCCCGGAGCACCCACCGGCGTGTCCGCCGCACCTGCGAACGGCTCAGCCAGCGTCAGCTTCACAGCGCCGGCCTCCAACGGCGGGTCGGCCATCACCAGCTACACCGTGACGGCGACCGACACCACCAACAGCGGCAACGGCGGCCAGACGGCCTCCGGCTCGGCCAGCCCGATCAACGTGACCGGGCTCACCAACGGCGACAGCTACACCTTCACCGTCAAGGCCACCAACGGCGTGGGAGCCGGACCGGCTTCGGCGGCGTCGAACGCGGTCACGCCGGCCACGGATCCAGGAGCACCCACCGGGGTCTCGGCCTCGGCCGGTCAGGGCTCAGCCAGCGTCAGCTTCACGGCGCCGGCCTCCAACGGCGGCTCGGCCATCACCAGCTACACCGTGACGGCGACCGACACCACCAACAGCGGCAACGGCGGCCAGACGGCCTCCGGCTCGGCCAGCCCGATCAACGTGACCGGGCTCACCAACGGCGACAGCTACACCTTCACCGTCAAGGCCACGAATGCCATCGGGACCGGACCGGCGTCGACGGCGTCGAGCCCGGTCACCCCTGAGGCCACCATCCCCGGGGCGCCCACCGGCGTGTCCGCTGCACCTGCGAACGGCTCAGCCAGCGTCAGCTTCACAGCGCCGGCCTCCAACGGCGGGTCGGCCATCACCAGCTACACCGTGACGGCGACCGACACCACCAACAGCGGCAACGGCGGCCAGACGGCCTCCGGCTCGGCCAGCCCGATCAACGTGACCGGGCTCACCAACGGCGACAGCTACACCTTCACCGTCAAGGCCACCAACGGCGTGGGAGCCGGACCGGCTTCGGCGGCGTCGAACGCGGTCACGCCGGCCGCCGGCCCTCTTCCCCCCACCGCGCCGAACGGCGCGACGTCCTCCCAGGGTGCGTCTTCGGCCTCTCCGTCAGGAACTGCGACCGCAGGGGTGAGTGGAATCACGGCAACCGGTACGGGTGAGGGCGCGCTGACCGTCGCCACCTACTTGGGGGATCCCGTCGTGGGAGCAGTCTCGGGCGGCACTGGCGTCTACTACGACGTTGCGCTCTCATCGAACAGTGCGTTCGGGTCCCTCACCATCACCATCTCCAACTTGGGCCCGGGCGGTCAATCGATCGATTGGTGGAACGGCAGTGCGTGGGTTCCGTTCAGCGATCAGACGTTCAATGCGGCAACGGACTCCGTGACCATCACGGTGAATTCGACGACCTCGCCGACCTTGGCCGAGCTCACCGGGACTCAGATCGCTGTCTCCAGCAACCCGGCGCCCTCGCTGGGCTACTGGGAGGTGGCCTCCGACGGCGGCATCTTCGCCTTCGGCGCCGCAGGCTTCTACGGCTCGGAGGGGGGCAAGTCCCTCAACAAGCCGATCGTCGGTATCGCAGGCACGCCCGATGGCCACGGCTACTGGGAGGTTGCCTCGGACGGAGGCGTCTTCAGCTTCGGTGACGCCAAGTTCTACGGCTCAGAAGGCGGCAAGACGCTGAACAAGCCGATCGTCGGGATCGCCGCCACACCCAGCGGCAACGGGTACTGGGAAGTGGCGTCCGACGGCGGTATCTTCAGCTTCGGCGACGCCACGTTCTACGGCTCCGAAGGCGGCAAGACGCTTAACAAGCCCATCGTCGGCATCGTCGCCACACACAGCGGCCACGGATACTGGGAAGTGGCGTCGGACGGCGGGATCTTCAGTTTCGGCGACGCCAAGTTCTACGGCTCAGAAGGTGGCAAGACGCTGAACAAGCCGATCGTCGGGATCGCCGCCACACCCAGCGGCAACGGGTACTGGGAAGTGGCGTCCGACGGCGGCGTCTTCGCCTTTGGCGACGCCGGCTTCTTCGGTTCCCAGGGCGGCAAGCCGCTGAACCAGCCGATCGTCGGCATCACCTCGACCGCCACCGGGAACGGATACTGGGAGCTGGCCAGCGACGGGGGGATCTTCAACTTCGGCGATGCCGGCTTCCTCGGATCTGAAGGCGGCAAGACGCTCAACAAGCCGATCGTCGGCATCGCCGGGGCATAGACGGCCAATGGGCGGGATCGATCAAGCTCTGGCTGAGCCCGGTGCTGCCAGCAACGGCAACGGCAACGCGTCGCCGGCCCCTCGGAACACCTCCGTGGGGCCGGAGGCGCGACCAGAGCCATCACACCTCGACGCGGTCGAAGTGTCAGCCTGGTTCGGGGACACGCAGGTCCTCGACGATGTGTCGCTGTCGATGCCTTCGGCAACGGTGACGGCACTCATCGGGCCTTCGGGGTGCGGCAAGTCGACCTTTCTCCGCATCTTGAATCGGATGCACGAGTCGGTGCCGGGGGCGAAGCTGGCCGGCGAGGTTCGCCTCGACGACGAGGACATCTACTCACCCGGCCACCGGTTGACCGACGTGCGCCGGCAGATCGGAATGGTCTTCCAGAAGCCAAACCCCTTTCCGGCCATGTCAATCGCGGACAACGTGGCGGCTGGCTTGGCGCTGACGAGCACGAAGGTGACCAAAGCCGCCCGTGCCGAGCTCGTGGAGGCGAACCTCATTCGCGCTGGGCTGTGGGACGAGGTGAAGGATCGCCTCTCGCGTCCGGGTGCCGCCCTTTCGGGTGGCCAGCAGCAGCGGTTGTGCATCGCCAGGGCGCTTGCCGTGCAGCCGAGGGTCCTCTTGATGGACGAGCCCTGCTCTGCACTCGACCCCACCTCGACCCGCCGGATCGAACAGACCATCGCAGAATTGCGCACCCAGGTGACCATCGTGATCGTCACCCACAACATGCAGCAGGCGGCGCGCGTCTCTCAGCAGGCGGCCTTCTTCTTGGCCGAGCAGGGCTCACCGGGTGCCATCGTCGAGGCCGGCCCCACCGACGATCTCTTCGAGAATCCCCGGGACCCTCGCACCGCCGACTACGTACATGGCCGTTTCGGATGACCACCGACCTCATCCCTCCGGTCGGCATGGGCCGCCGCGCCGTTCCCCGAAAGATCACGTCGGTGCGGGAGCGCTCAGACCGCATCTTTCACGGTACGTCCGGGGCGATCGGCATGGTCGTGTTGGCGGTGACCGCTGGTATCGGCCTCTATCTCGGCTACCAGGCGATCCCGACGCTGCGGCACTACGGCCTCTCTTTCTTCACACAGGCTCAGTGGCTACCCGAGCTGGACCGGATCGGCATCGCCGCGGTGCTGGTGGGCACGGCCGAAGTCGCATTGGTCGCCATGGTGGTGAGCTTCCCGCTTGCCCTGTGCCTGGCTCTGTTCGTCTCGGATTACGCACCCAAGTGGAGCAAGTCCTGGTTGGTCTCCGCCGTCGACCTGATGGCCGCGGTTCCGAGCATCATCTACGGCCTCTGGGGATTCTTCCTCCTGCAGCCGCATGCCATCCTCGTCGCCCGTTGGCTCAGCCAGTATCTCGGGTGGCTTCCCATCTTCAAGGTCGACACCGACCCGAACGCCGCCATCTGGCAGCAGTCCCGATACACGAGTTCGGTGTTCATCGCAGGACTGGCCGTCGCCATGATGACGATTCCGTTGGCGACCGCGGTGATGCGGTCGGTCTTCGACCAGGCACCAATCGGTGAGCGCGAGGCGGCCATGGCCCTCGGCGGTACCCGATTCGGGGTGGCGCGCACGGTGGTGTTGCCGTTCGGCAGGGGCGGCATCATCGGCGGGACGATGCTGGCACTTGGCCGCGCACTGGGGGAGACGGCCGCGGTCCTCATCATCATTTCGCCGGAGTACATCATCAAGCCCAGGATCCTCGAGGCGGGAACGCAAACAGTCTCGGCCTTGATCGCCGGGAATTTCGGCAACGCCACCAAGTCCCAGCTCACGGCGCTCTTGGCAGCCGGCTTCGTGCTGTTCGTGATCACGCTCGGTGTCAACAGCGCGGCAGCCGTCATCATCAGGCGCAGCCGCAGCGGGCTGGCCACGGAGGCATGAGGTGACTTCCCCCACCACGCTCGCCGGAACGGAGACGCGCCATGCCGCCCAGGACGACGACGCCGTCCAGGACGCCGACGGAGGACCGGGCGGCACTCCTGTCGACGAGAGCGGTGGTGTTCCTGCCGCTCCGAGCGCGTCGAACCCAGGCAAGCGGCGACCCCGGCGCGTCCGCGCTCTCACCCTCGACGACTGGCTGTCGTTGGGTGGATCGATGCTGGCGTCCTTTGCCATGGTCGATATTGGCTACCTGCATCTGGTGAACTTCAGCGGGACGGTGGGTTTTGCCGTGTGCTGGTATTTCGTCTTTCTGTTGGTCTACGGGATCGTGGTGGGGATCGCCAACCCCCGCCACATCGTGATCGAACGCCTGGTTGCCTCGACCCTGTACCTGGTCGCCGCGCTCGTCATTTTCGCCCTGGCCTCCACGGTCGTCTACACGTTCGCCGAGGGATGGCGGGCATTCGTCCACGTCAACTTCTTCACTCACGACATGGCTGGCGTGGCAACATCGGCGCCGCTCAACGAGGGTGGCATCCTGCACGCCATCGTGGGCACCGTCATCATGGTCGGGATCGCGGTTGTGGTCGCCGTGCCTCTCGGCATCGGCACCGCTGTCTACATGACGGAGGTCAAGGGTCCAGGATCACACCTGATCCGGACCGTGGTCGAGGCAATGACCGCTCTGTCGGACATTCTGGCCGGCCTCTTCGTCTATGCGCTGCTTGTCGTCGGGTTCGGGCTTGGCAAGACAGGGCTGGCCGCCGCCATCGCCATCGCAGTGACGATGCTTCCCTTGGTGGCTCGGGCGTCGGAGGTTGCCCTGCGGGTCGTTCCGGGAAGCCTGCGCCAGGCGAGTGAGGCTCTGGGGGCGACGCACTGGAAGACGACGTGGAAGGTGGTCCTGCCCAGCGCTCGAGCGGGCCTTGTGACGGCCGCCATTCTGGCGATCGCCCGGGGCATCGGTGAGACGGCCGTCGTGCTCGTGACCTCGGGGGCCTCGAGCTTCTTGAACTTCAACCCGACTTCGGAGCCGATGAATTCGTTGCCGCTCTACATCTACACGGCATACGAGACCCACCAACCTTTGGCACTCACACGCGCCTTCGGGGCGGCGAGTGTGCTCTTGGCAATGGTGCTCCTCCTTTTCGTGATCGCCCGCTGGATCGTGCGCGACAAGACCGGACGTGAGAGCAGTCGTCTCCTGATCGTGCAGCGCCTCTTCGTCCGTCCGCCCACCGACGCGGAGACCGAGCAATGAGAGGCCTCCTGACCAGAGCCGGCGGCGTGCTTGTCGTGGCCTTGGCCTCGATGCCACTGCTCGGCCTCGTAGGTGGGGCCGGCGCGGCGACCCCCCTCCAGATCAACGGATCGGGGTCGAGCTGGGCCGCCAACGCGATCAACCTGTGGGTCCGGGATGTCTACAACTCCGGCGTGGAAGTGTCCTTCACCCCCGATGGCGACTCCCAAGGCCGGCAGGACTTTGCCAACAACCTTTCTGACTTTTCCGTGACAGCCGACGGCTTCCAGGGTTTCGACTCGACGACCGGCGTCTCCGATACCTCGAACGGCCGCCCCTACGCGTACCTCCCGGTGGCTGCAGGCGGCACCTCCTTCCCGTACCAGATCAAGTTCGACGGCACCCAAGTTGAGAACCTTCGTCTTTCCGGGGAGACGCTGGCCAAGATCTTCACCAACCAGATCACGAATTGGGACGACCCCGAGATCACCAAGGACAACAACGGGATCGCGCTACCTTCCATTCCGATCGTTCCAGTCGTCCAGTCCGAGGGCTCGGGCGCCACGCAGCAGCTGACCGACTATTTCGCGACCGAGTACCCGAGCATCTGGGACTCCTTCGCCGGCCAGTCGGGGCCAACCGAGTACTTCCCCCGGCAAGGTGATCAGATTGCCCAGAACGGATCGACGGGGGCGATGAATTACATCGCGTCGAGCGCCGCCAACGGCTCCATCGGCTACGTGGAGTACTCCTACCCGCTGAACGTCGGCTATCCGGTTGCCAAGGTCCTGAATAGCGGCGGGTACTACACGCTTCCCACGCAATACAACGTCGCGATCGCCTTGGAACAGGCGCAGATCAACATGGATCCATCATCGCCGAACTATCTACTTCAGACGCTCACCAACGTCTACACCGACCCTGACCCGAGGACCTATCCCCTGTCCTCGTACGTGTACATGATCGAACCGACCGGTGGCCCAGGGTCGACAACAAATGATCCCAGTGAGAGCAGCGGGAAGCGACAGTCGATCGCCGATTTCGAGTACTACTCAATCTGTCAAGGACAAAGCCAGATCGGCGGCGTCGGCTATTCACCCCTACCCGTCAATCTGGTTGAAGCCGCCTTCAGCCAGATCCAGAAGCTGCAGCAGGCGGATCCGACAGTCGACCTGTCGAACTTGAACATCCTGACCTGCAACGAGCCGACCTTTGTTCCGGGGCAGCCGAATACCAATTATCTGACCACGATTGCGCCGCAACCCCCGAGCTGTGATCAACAAGGTGCGGGCCCCTGTGCGGCGGGTGTGACGCCCAACGGTATCGGCCCTTCGCCGACCGTGTCAGGGACGTATCCCGGTACCCATGCCGTCGGATCGGGAAGCACCGCCAGCGGTTCCTCTGCGACGGCCGCAGGAACTGGAGCGAGTGAGACATCAGGGGCGAGTGCCGCCGGCGCTACATCCGCGACGGAGGCCGCGGCCGCGGCGGCGCGCGCGGCGGCCGCATCGGCAGAGAGACCACCGTTGGACTCCGTCCTTCTCCCGGGCCGTGGCCTCGCTTCCGAGGGGTGGA
Organism: uncultured Acidimicrobiaceae bacterium; assembly: GCA_963804055.1. Taxonomy (GTDB): domain Bacteria; phylum Actinomycetota; class Acidimicrobiia; order Acidimicrobiales; family RAAP-2; genus Bog-473. The sequence continues at coordinate 647,931 of CAWDOU010000005.1, forward strand.
TCGTTGCTGCCGTAAACGCCGTCCTCTTTGCGGCATTTGCCGTCCCGATCCTCATCGGGTATCGGCGCTCCCGCCGGCGTCGGGAGGTGAGCCCGTGAGGAAGGCCATTTCCTTCGCCGGGCTGTTGCTGGCCGCGTGCGTGACGCTGATGAGCCTGTCGAGCATCGTGCCAGCAGCCACGGCCGCGACCGCGAGTCACGACACGAGTGTTGCTGCATTCACCCAGACAGAGACCATCTCGCGCAGCTTCCTCTCGGGTGGGCAGGAGACCGTGGCCGACACGAGGACGGTGACTCTCAACGTAAGCCAGACCAGCGATCTGCAAGGCCGCCAGGAGATTGGCGTGTCGTGGTCCGGTGCTCACCCGACGGGTGACATCGTTCCCGACCCGAACTCGGCCGCAGGGGAGTACGAGGAGTACCCCTTCGTCCTGCTCGAGTGCAGGGGAACGGCCAGCGGTGCCCAGGAGGTCACGCCGGAGACCTGTTGGACCCAGGACGCGAACTCCCGCTACCAAGGTGGGTTCCCTGACGAGCCGTACCAGCTCGACCAGTACGCGGCTTCGCCGGGTGCGGCCGTGGTGGGAGAGCCGTCGCAGCTCCCCTCCGCCACTGATGAACCGCTCTGCCAAACGAACGAGACGGGCGGAAACGGAACCCCGGTGCGCTATTGGGTGCCGTGGTTGGCGGCTGACGGCACGGTGTACGACGGTGGCCAAGCGGGATACTGCGGCGAGCCACCGGAGGCGACGGACGGTCAGACGGCGGCGTTGCCCAGCAACGAGACCTATGGCGTGACCGGGCTGGACGGGACCGGGAGCGACGAGTTCGACGTATTCGACTCGACGGAGAACGCAACGCTCGGTTGCTCCGCCGCCGTGTCGTGCTCACTTGTCGCAGTTCCCATCATGGGTATCAGTTGCGATGCGGACGTGGTGCCCGCTCCCGCGGCTGCGGACCTTGCCAGCTGCGAAGCGGGCGGGGCCGTCTCGGCCGGTTCGCTTGCCATCGGGAACCCGCCCGACTTCCCGTACAACCTGACGGTGAGCGGAGGTCTGTGGTGGAGTCCATCGAACTGGAACGACCGGATCACCGTCCCGCTCAGCTTCGCGCCGACACAGAGCTCGTGTCCCATCGTGAGCTCCAGCAACGTCGCCAATGTCTTCGGCTCCGAGCTCCTGCTGCAGGCCACCTCCCAATGGGAGCCCTACTTCTGCCTCGGGAAGGCCAGCGAGACGTTCTCCTTCAATCACGTCAGCGAGAGCGAGCCTCAGGCCCGTAATGCAGTAGCGAGCGGTAACGCCTCGGCGGCCTTCACGAGCGAAGCCCAACCACTGGGCTACGGCAAACCGGTGGTGAACGCCCCCGTGGCGGTCACGGGGTTCACCATCTCCTTCTCTATCGACGGAACGGGCGGCGACCCTGTCACCACGCTAAAGCTCACTCCGTTGCTGTTGGCCAAGCTCTTGACCAACTCCTATCCCGTGTTCGGGCCGGATCAGGCCGATCCCAGCCTGACCGGAAACCCCTACAACATCACCGAAGATCCTGAGTTCCAGGCGCTCAACCCAGGGATCCCCAAGGTCGGCACCGGCGACTTCTCCGCGGCCGAGCTCACCTCTCTTTCGGAGAGCACGGATGTCATTCAAGCTCTGACGTCGTACATCAATAACGATCCGACGGCGCGGGCCTGGCTCAACGGCACGAACTCGGGCGAACCGGCGGTCTGCAACAGCTCGGGCGTGTACCAGGCCGGGGCTACCGACGTGTGCCCGGCCATGGTCGTGAATCCCGCCTACAAGGGCATATCGCTGCCGGTCAACCAATGGCCGCTGCTGTCGACCTGGGAGTCGACGGAGTATGACTTGAACCCCCAGGTCCAGTACTGCCTGCAGACGTCCCCGGAGCCTTTCGACACCATCCTCTCCGCCCCCCTGGGAGATATCGAAGATGTCAGTCAGGCGATGCAGTTCCACCATGCCAATTCGACGACCAATTGCAAGCCTGACGCACCGGGGGTGCCGAACTCGCTGTCGAGCGCGGGAACCCAGTCGACGGGCAACTACTTCATGATCGGCCTGACGCCGCTCGCCGATGACCAGCGCTACGACCTGCAGGCGGCCTCCCTCGAGACGACGTCCGGAACCTTCGTGGCGCCGAGCAACGACTCCATGGAAGCGGCCACGAACTTGTTACTGCCCGATCCGACTTCAGGCACCTGGCCCATTCCCTACGACCAATTCGAGACGAGCGCAGGAGCAGCCGCCTATCCCGGGACCATGGTGGTCTATGCGGCCATCCCGACCAGCGGCCTGCCGTCCCAGGCTGCGGCGGACTATGCCGACATCCTCACCTTCGCGGCGGGCCCTGGTCAGACTCAGGGCGAGGGCGTGGGCCAGCTCCCTCCCGGGTATCTCCCGCTGACCGCAGCCGACGGCCTCGGCGGCCTGGCCGACTACACCGTGGCCGCGGCGGCCGACGTCGCCGCTCAGAACGGACAGGTGCCTGCGCTGACCCCGGCGTCCGGGGGCTCCGGTGGTGCGGCGGCCTCTTCGGCCGCGGGGTCCGCCGCGTACGGCCCGAACGCATTCGGCGGGAACGGTCTGTTCGTCGAGGCGCTCGTTGGATCGCCCGCCACTCTGGCCAATGAGGCGGCGGCGGCGAACGCCAAGGCGGCGGCGGCCAAGGCGGGGGGTGTCACGATCGGCTTTGTTCGACTCCCGAACCTGGCCGACACCAGTTTGTGGATCCGCGGCCTGCCTGTCGGCCTCGTCCTCGCCCTGACACTGCTGGTCGCGCTCTCGGTGCTCACCATCCTGTTCCTCGGTCGCCGACGCCGACGATGGTGATCGGCGACGTGTCGGCGCCGCCGGAAGAGAGCGTGACACCGGCGCCGGCCCCGGAAGTGGAAGAGGCTCGGGCCGCCGAACCCGACGCGGCGGAGAAGGAGGCGCCCCGAGCGGGGCCGCCGAGGCCGGGCACGTTGGTGGTCCTCCTGGCCTTCGTTCTTTTCGCCAGCGTGGTGGCCGCCTTCCTGGGCGTGTTCGCCTACGGGTTGAGCGGCGTGCAGGAGCACCGCAGCCAGCAACAGCTCTATGCCCAGTTCCGGGGATTGCTCGCACCCGCCAGCGTCGTCGCCCCCAGCATCGGCGGCGCCATCGCGACCGGTACGCCGGTAGCGCTCATCAGTGCGCCCGCGGCGGGCATGCACGACGTTGTGGTCATTGAGGGCACCTCGTCGGGCGATCTGCTGCAAGGTCCCGGGCACCTTGCTGACACGCCGCTGCCGGGACAGGGCGGTGAGGCCGTCCTGGTGGGGAAGAGCACGACGGCCGGCGCTCCCTTTGCGCACGTGTCCCAGCTGCACAGGGGCGACCTGATTACCGTGCGTACCGGCCAGGGGGAGTTCTCCTTCGTCGTCCGCGGCCGCATCCCTCCCGGCCTCCATCAGCAGGAGATCCCCGCCAGTCAGGGCCGACTGGTGCTGGTGACCTCGGCCGGCGCGGGAGGGGAAGGGGGCCTGGAGCCCTCGCAAACGCTCGATGTGGAGGCCACGCTCAGTGGCAAGGCCGTCGCTGCGCCGCATCACCGGCCGCAGACCGTCGCGCCATCGGAATTGCCCGGTCAGACGGATCCGGCCGCCTGGCCCTTCGTCGCGCTGTGGCTGGCCGGCCTGGCGCTCGCCTCGGCCGCCGTCTGGTGGCTGTGGTCGCGCTGGGGGATCCTGCGCGCCTGGATCGTCGGCGCCCCGGTCCTGCTCGCCCTCCTCTGGGGGTTGAGCAACGAGGCCATGCGCCTCCTGCCGAACGTCTACTGAGGCGGCCCTCTGCCGCCGGCGCGGCTATGGAAATGCTGAGCCTGCCGTTCCCCTGTCTCCGCGGGGGACAGAAATCGCCTCGCGAACCGGACATTCGACCGTAATCAGGACTCTCTCTGATCAACGGTGGAATGAAGCGGCCCGCCCAGGGGTTCAAGACGATGGGTTGCTGACGCAGGTGACCCTGAGTCGACCAAGGAAAGGTCCCCATGGCGAGTGTGCACGACTTCACGGCGACAGCGGCAGACGGGAGCCAGGTGTCGCTGGCTTACTACGAGGGCAAGGTGGTGCTCGTCGTGAATGTCGCCAGCAAGTGCGGGCTGACGCCGCAGTACGAGGGGCTCGAATCGCTCTACCGGGAGGACAAGGATCGCGGCCTGGAGATCATTGGTTTTCCCTGCAACCAGTTCAAGGAGCAGGAGCCGGGGAGCGACGCTGAGATTCAGGCCTTCTGCACGTCAACCTATGACGTCACCTTTCCGGTCTTCGCCAAGGTCGACGTCAACGGGCCCAGTGCGCATCCGCTCTATGCCTACCTGCGCGCGGAGGCTCCCGGAGACTTTGGTCCCGCCTATGGGGACTTCTACCGGGCGATCTCGAACATCCGACCCGATGCCGACGGCACTGATGAGGTCAAGTGGAATTTCACCAAGTTCCTCGTCGATCGTGACGGCGCCGTGATCAAGCGCTACGAACCGCCCGTGTCGCCCGCCGAGATCAAGGCGGACCTTGAGCAGTATCTCTAACGCGAGCCGATGAGTCGGATCCCTCTTTCGATCCTGGACCTGGCGCCGATCCGGCGTGGCGAGACGGCGACCGACAGTTTCGCCGCCAGTGTCGCGCTGGCCCAGCAGGCGGAGCTTCTCGGTTATCAGCGAGTCTGGTACGCCGAACACCACAACATCGCCAGCATCGCTTCGTCGGCGACCAGCGTCCTGATCGCTCACGTCGGAGCGCACACAAGGACGATCCGGCTCGGGGCCGGCGGGGTGATGCTGCCCAACCACGCGCCTCTGACGATCGCCGAACAATTCGGGACCTTGGCCGCGATGTACCCAGGGCGGATCGACCTGGGCCTGGGACGGGCCCCGGGTTCGGACCAGAACACGATGTATGCACTCCGGCGCGACCCGCGCTCGGCGGACAACTTTCCGCGGGATGTGCTGGAGTTGCAGGGCTACCTCGGGCCGGAGAGCAGGGTGCGCGGGGTGGATGCTGTCCCGGGCAAGGGCTCCGAGGTCCCGCTCTACATTCTCGGATCCTCGCTCTTCGGAGCCAAGCTGGCCGCAGCCCTCGGACTGCCGTACGCCTTCGCCTCCCATTTTGCGCCGTCCGCGCTCCTCGAGGCGATTGCCGTCTATCGGGACGAGTTCCGACCCTCGGAGCAGCTCGCCACGCCGTATGTGATGGCTGGGGTGAATGTCATCGCGGCAGACACGGGTGAGGCAGCCCGGGAACAGCTTCGAGACATTCGAAGGATCAGGGCGATCAGTCTGCACGGGCGACGACTCGGCGTCGACGAGCAGGACGTCACCGACGAGCAGGCCGACCAGTTGCTGTCCGCCGGCCTGGCGGGGCAGGTGGACCACATGCTCACCTACTCGGCGGTGGGCACCCGGGAAGAGGTCAGCGACTATCTCGACGGCTTTCTCCGCCTCACGGGCGCCGATGAACTGATCACCGTCCACCAGGTCCCGACGTCGGAAGGTCGACTGCGCTCGGTCACCCTGCTGGCCGAAGCGCTCGAGAGGGCGGCTGCCTAAGGACCGGAAGCGGAGGCTATGCCGGCTGCTTGCTGGCGAGCCCGGAACGATCCTCCAACGTCCCATCGGCATGCCGGGCGAAGCGACCGACGTCGCGGGGCTGCACGGGATCATCTGTCGGCCAGGGCCAGCCGCCAAATCCGGTCGTCTGGTAATCCTCGATTGCCTTCTCAATGCCGGCGCGGTCGTTCATCACGAAAGGTCCGTACTGGGCCACCGGCTCTCCGATGGGGCGGCCCTGCAGCAGGAGGACCTCGGCGCCACCGGGTCCGGCAGTGACAGCGACCGGCTCGCCGGGGCGCACGACCACCCCGGTCGCCTTGCTGGCAGGCTGTTGCGCCACCGACGCCGAGCCTTCGAACACGTAGAGGGTCCGGATGGCGTCCGGCGAAGCGGCGGGCGGGACGACCCAGCGCGCCAGTGGTTCGAGCACGAGGTGCCAAATGGCCAGGTCGGAATCCACTCGCGACGCATACGAGTCGGGTGGTGCCGCCAGCGCCTGCGTTCCCTCAATCGACCCGGCGATGACCGTCAGCTCGCCGCGGCGGCCGTCGTCGTCAGTCAAGGCAAGGCGAGGGATCTCTTCGTGCCACTGCATGGTGAAGTAGGGATCGACCAACTTGTCCTCGGATGGCAGGTTGAGCCAGATCTGGAACAGCTCGGTGGTGTTCGGCCCCGCACGGTCGAGAAGGAGGAACATCTCGCAGTGCACAATGCCCCTTCCTGCCGTGAGCCACTGGACGTCGCCCCGTCCGAAGCGGGCTGTGGCGCCCAGCGAATCGGAGTGATCGATGAAGCCTTGACGGACATAGGTCACCGTTTCGAACCCTCGATGAGGGTGCTGGGGGAAACCCGGCACGATGCTGCCGTGGTACATGCTCCAACCGTCAGACCCTGAGAAATCCATCCCGAGATCGCGTGCCTCGAGTGACGCGGCCGGGCCCATGTGCTCATTCGCCGCCGGATAGCTGTCGAGGTGGTGGACGCAGAAGAGGAAGGGGTCCGCGGTGCCCCATTGCCTGCCGAGGGGAACAGTCTGGAGAACCGAGCTCTGCACGACGCCAGCCTATCGATCGGCGTCCTCGTCAGAGCGGGCGAAGCGCGATTCCGATCGCAAGACTCAGCGCGTGAGGTCGGGCTCACGCATCGCCTTCGGCGGCTTCCCCTTCCCTCACGGAGGTGCCCTTCAGAGGTGCTGGGTCGGCAGCGAAACCGGGTGAGTCGACGAAGTCGAAGATCTGGTCGAGGGCGGTGATCCCGAGCAGTCGCCGCACCGATGAGTTCGGGCTGGCCAGCGAGAAAGCAGTTCCAGACGAGATGGCTCGCTTATGTGCGGTCACGAGAACGGAGAGCCCTGTCGAATCGAGGTACACCAGATCCGAGAGATCGACGACGAGGCGTCCGGGACCGTCCTCACTCAACAGCGTGACAAGAAAGTCCCGAAGTTGCGGAGCGGACGAGAGATCGAGTTCGCCGCTCAGCTGGACGATCGCTTCGTGGTCGTCACGGCGGACGTCGATGCGCAGGCCGGGTGATTCAACGGATTCACCGTCACTGGCGTCAGAGACATCTCTTGTTGGTACCCGCGGGGGCTCGGCGGGTGCGCCGTCGTGCATCTCGTACCCTTTGATCGTTGCGTTCGCCAAATCGGAGCCCATGGGCCCCAGATCGTTCCACCAAGTGCTGACAGCATGCGCTCCATTGCGGAAAAACGCCAGCCAGGGACGATTTTAGGGTAGCCACAGTCCGGTGAGCGCGCCCCGCCGGACTGTGGCGCAGGATCAACGCTGGGACAACCACCGGCGACGCTTCGGGTGACGCAGCTTCGTCCACGCGTGCGGCCAGTGGGGGCGCGACGTTCGCTGGCGGCGGCGCGCCTCGGCCACGAGCCGCCCGACCTCGAAGGAGACACCGGGTGGGACCGCGTGAGCGGTTCCGAACGATGAGTCGCCAGTCCATTCGTCCCGGAGCCACACTTCGGCTGCCACCGCGTCGTGATGCTGGCCGAGGATTGTTTGGAGACGCTCCGCCGCTGACGCCGTCCGCCGGGCCGGCTTGCCGATGACCGGAGCCGCCGCTTCGGCCGCGTATCTGAGCTGCTTCGACTTGATTCGGATCTGGTGGAGCTGTACCGCCGAAGGGTCCGAGCCCGCCCGCCTGACCTGCCGGCGCACGGCCCTCCAGCGCGTGGCCACCAGCGGCGGCAGGGCTTTCTTGGCCGGCTGGCGTGCAACGTCCTCGGTCCCGGCCGCGAGAGGAAGCAATGCAGATGCGGCGTGAAGACGATCCACCAGATCCAGATAGCGTCCGCCCTCCAGGACCTCGGCAAGCAGCCCGGCTGCCCGGGCCCGCTGGACGGCCAATCGCTGGCGGACGGCGACAGGAGGATCCGAGAGGCCGTCGGAGAGCACATCGAGATCCCGTAGTTGGCCCAGCACCCCTCCCAGCCACTTCAGCTCACTCCGCACGTGTCTGTGCCATACGGGATCGAGCACGGACCCGAACGACTTCAAATCCGAGCGGAGCCTCCTTGTCGCGACGCGCGCCTGGTGGATGTCGTGCGGTGTGGGTTCTGGAAGAGCCAGCCGCAGTCGCCAGTCATGGGCGACGAGTCGATCGAGCCCCGAACGGAGCGACGCACGAAGCACGTCGGCCAGGGTGGATCCTCGGTCGACGGAGTACCCAGGAGACGGGGGCTCTGGCAGGTCGATGGCCTTCGCCAGTTTCTGGCGGTTCTCGACGCGGGCGCCGGCCTCCTCGAGCAGGCTGAGAACCTGATCGCCATTCCACATCCGGTCGCGCAACTCCAGCTCGACTTGGCGGAATTGCGTCCCGTCCCGGGAGCCTCCCACCACGACAACCAGGTCGTCGTCGAGCTCGGCCAGCTCGCGTCCCTGGTCGTCCCGAAGCACCAACCTCCCGCGGGTGGTCTTCAACGTTGTGAGGTGGCGCAACGGCTCGCGGCGGATGACGCCTCGCAAGAGATCCATTGCTTCGGCGGGGATTGCATCACCGGGGACGGACCAGGTGACCTCGGTGCGCTGCAACGCTCTCCCAGTGGAACCGTGCGGAAGTTTGAGAGTCCACGTGCCCTCGGCTCCGTCCTCCGTTTGCCGGTGCCGAAGCGTCATGTCCTGTCCCCAGATCCGGCGATCGGTCGTGTCGAAATAGCGTGTGACAAGCTTCTCTTCTGGCAGTCTGGCAGTTCCGCCAACGAGGTGGCGCAGGTCTGGGAGCGCCAGTCCGATTGGAGCTTCGAGCTTGACTTCTTCTTCGAGCACCGCATTTCCTGCCATAAGGGGTCGTCGCTCCTCGTCTTCCTTGCAAGTGCTCGCTATCTGCCAACCGCGTGCTCGAGCTGCGCCTTCGTCATCTTGGATCGGCCTGCGATCCCCTTGCGTTTGGCTTCTTCATAGAGCTGATCCCGGGTTCGACCGGCTGCGCCCCGGTGCGAGCGGAGACCACCGCGCCGTCCAGACGATATGTCCGCGGTCGAACTCTTGCTCTTCGTTCTTGACTCGCCATGTCGCGCCCGCTCCTTATTCACGGTCCTCGCAGCGATTTCCTCCGCCTCGTGCTCTGAGTCGCCGCGGCTTTTGAGGCCGCCCTTAATGTGCTCGTACTGCCGCTCTCGCTTCGCGCTCCACGCCCGCTGTGGCATCACGGTCCTCCTGCGTCCCCGTTGATCTCTATCGGTTTCGTCCCACACGGTGACGAATACCCGAACCGTTCGGGCCGAAACGACGGTGTGAAGAGACCGACAAGGTGGGGGGACCGGCGGACTGGATCCGTCCCGTCTCTCGAATCTGGACAATCTGCGACCGGTTCGTGACTTCCCACGCAGCCGTGCGGCGTCACTGAGTTCAGTGAGCAGATTTCCCCACAGCAGTCAGCGGTTCCGCCCGAGTCTGTCCACGAGTGGGAGCACGAACCACAGCGCGGCGAAGGAGGCCGTCGTCAGGGCAGCCAACACTGAGACGGACCAGCTCAACCCGACAAAGAGTAGAACCATCCAGACGGCAGCGCAGACGGCAACGGCGACCATGGCTAGTCCCACAATGGCCTGCATGTTTGCATAACGCAGCAATCGACCCTTTTCGTGTCGACGGAACACCCAACGGTGATAGGCCACCGGACTCACGAGGAGCGCGGTGGCCACAGCAGCGCAGAGAAGGCTCGCTTGATACAGAACGCGCTCCTGCCCGTTGAGCTGCTTGAAGCGGACGGTGAAGGGCAGCGCCAGCAGGAATCCGAAGAGCACTTGAACGCCGAGACCGGCGACCCGCAATTCCTGGAGCAGATCGCTCAGATTGCGATTGTTCCGTTCGGCTTCCGACTCTCCGGTACCACTCGTGCCGAAGTCAGAACGATCCATCCTGCCTCGAATCCTTCGATGTCGCGTCCTCCCCATGACAGTACTTCCGGCTTGCAGCCATCGACGCATCCATCGACGACATGGGCGGACGCCAATCCTCGGGAGTGAATGTCGGTGGCGTGGGCAAAGAATGGCATGAAGGGAGATCAACCGAACATGGGAACACCACGGGAGAACGTCGAAACACGGGCAGCCGGCAGACCTCCGGAAGAGGCACGGTCTGATGATCCGGGGGAACAGGCTGAGGTCATCCTCAACGATTCCGAAGAGCGTGTCAGGGAGGTCGCGGACCGGTCCAGGCCCAAAGAATCGTGCGTTGGGGCGCATTCGAGGGATAGCCACCTGAAATCCGGGTAGTGGAAGATGCATGGCAATCTCCCGTCGGTTCGCTCGCCCTCTCCTCGCATCCATCTTCGTGGTCGGCGGGTGGGACGCGTTCCGGAATCCGGCGGGGAAGGCGAAAAAGGCTGCCGTGGTGACCGAACCTCTCGTCGAGAACGCAGGGCTCGAAGGCCTCGACGCCGAGATGCTGGTGCGCATCAATGGGGCTGTGCAGATCGGTGCTGGAGTGCTCCTGGCATTCGGAAAATGGCGACGGCTTGCCGCTTTGGCGCTCATCGGGTCGATTGTCCCGACGACGTATGCCGGTCATCGATTCTGGGAGGAAACCGACCCGGTCACCCGGAACCAGCAGAAGATGCATTTCTTGAAGAACGCCGGTCTTCTGGGAGGCCTCATCCTGGCTGCTTTCGACACCGAGGGCGAACCATCGCTGGCGTGGCGAGCGAAGCGGCAAGCCCGACAGCTCGAATCGGCGGTGTCCGTCGGCCGAGCGACGAGCCGCCAGAAGGCTCGTCGCGCCCGAAGGAAGGTCACGCCTGCCGTGTCTCGCGTCTCAGGGCGGGCAGTGCGAGGAGGGCAGGTTGCCGGCCGCCGCGCCCAGCGCCTTGGCGCGGCCGGTCTCGACTTGGCCGGGAAAGTGGCTCCCGACTCCGAGGGGCTCAGCGATGCCCAAGGGGCGATCGTCGATGTCGTGAAAGGTTCGAAGGACTCAGCCACTCACGCGGTCCAAGAGGCCGCATCCCTCGTCTCGGACGCGGCCCGTCAGCTCCCGCCACTGGCCCGTAGCGCGACCCGCCCGACGCTCGACGCATTTGTCCCCCTTCTTGAGGTGGGGACTGAGCGCACTACTGAGATGTTGTCGAAGTTGCGGAACAATCTGTCCGACGACTGACCCGAATTCACGCGATTGTCGTCTGCGTGGTCAGAGGCGGAGTGAACGGTCAAGGACTGGCGCGGGGTGCCGCCGAACCCCAGCCCGCCGGTTTCACTTTGTCGGCGCGTCCGTCTGGGTGCATCGAAAATTACCCGTTGACAAGGGAGATAGAGGCATTAGCCTTTGCGTTCATGCCAGGAACGATTGATCGAGCAGCCGGAGTAGTTGGAGATGCAGTGGGAACCGCCGAAGCTGCGGCAGCGGCGGCGGGTTCACGGGTCCGCCAAGGACTGAGCGAGGCCGCGACAGCGATCGCTTCTTCAAAGACTGCTGCGCGCGTCGAAAAGCAGGCTCGTCCCATCAAGAAGGCAGCAGCGAAGAAAGCGAAGAGCATAAAGAAGACGGTCAAGAAGCGGGCGACAGTGGCCAAGCGCAAGGCGACAGGAGCAAAGAAGGCCGCCAAGAAACAGGTGGTTGTCGCCAAGAGGGTGGGTGCGAAGAAGGTGGGCGCTTCCAAGCGGAAGGCCACCGGAGTCAAGAAGACGGCGGCCAAGAAGGCGACCGTGGCCAAGCGGAAGGCCACCGGAGTCAAGAAGACGGCGGCCAAGAAGGCGACCGTGGCCAAGCGGAAGGCCACCGGGGCCAAGAAGACGGCGGCCAAGAAGGCGACCGTGGCCAAGCGGAAGGCCACCGGGGCCAAGAAGACGGCGGCCAAGAAGGCGACCGTGGCCAAGCGGAAGGCCACCGGGGCCAAGAAGACGGCGGCCAAGAAGGCGACCGTGGCGAAACGCAAGGCTACCGGAGTCAAGAAGACGGCGGCCAAGAGGTCCACGGGAGCAAAGAAGGCTGCCAAGAAGCGGAGCTGACCGCCTCTGTTTTCCTTGAGCCGGACTCACCTGCGTCTGGGTGGCAGAAGTGGGGCCCTTGTCTTGTTACACGGCTCTCGTGAATTTAGGAGATCGCTTCACGGGCTCGGTTGCGACACTCGGCTTGTCGTCTGAGACCTCTTCCAGGGTGCGCCCAGCCGGTTCGGGAAGCAGCGTGGTGACGGCGAAACCGAGGACGGCGGAGGCGCCCGCGACGGCCAGGAGACCGCGCAGGCCGACGTGGTCTTGGAGGACTGGGACCAGAAAGACCCCGACGAAGGCGCCGAGTTTCCCGATACCCGCTGCCACCCCATGTCCCGTCGTCCGCATGCTGACCGGAAACACCTCTGAGGGAAGCACGAACGTGGTCATGTTGGGTCCGAACTGTACGAAGAAGTAGCTCAAACCGAGAATCGTAAGGAACGGCGCGACGTATTGGGTCAGGGTCGGCACGATGGCCAAGACCAGGAAGCATGCCGCCATGACTCCGAAGCCGAGGAACTGCAGAAATCGGTGCCCGATCCGGTCCATCTTCGCCACAGCCAGGAGATACCCAGGGACGGCGAAGATGACGAACATCGCCAGCGACCACAGGAGTTTCGTCTCGAGGCTGGCGGTCGGATCGACGTTCTTAAGTATGGCGGGCAGCGAAAGCGTGTTCCCGTAGTAGGCGTAGTCGAAGAGGAACCATGCCCCTGCGGTGCCGAGCAGGAGTCTCAGCATGCGTCGATCCGTAATGAACTCCCGCAGAGGCATCCGCCCTACTCGGGTCGCCACGCTTGCCGGTTCCGAAATGACTCCGTCGGAGAACTGCTGCAGATCGTGCGCCGCCCTCGCCGACTGACCCTCGACCTGAGCCAGGTAACGGGGTGATTCGGGCATCTTGGATCGAAGGTACACGACCGCTGCTGCCGGTATGGCGCCCAGTCCCAGCAGGAGGCGCCACACCAGCCCGTCACCGACTCCCGACGACAGAAGGACGAGCGCGATCAATGGACCGACGATCAGTCCCAAGGCCTGCATGGAGAACACGAGCCCCACGAGGCGGCCACGGTCCTGGCGGTTCGAGTACTCGCTCATGTACACGGCGGAGACGGGATAGTCGCCGCCGATGCCGAACCCGAGCACGAGTCGAGCGGCGACCAGGAAGTAGAAGCTCGGAGCGAATGCGGAAGCGAATGCCCCGAGGATCATGATGACCGCAACCGTGACGTAGACCTTCTTGCGGCCGAGAACGTCGGCCAGGCGCCCAAATGCGAACGCGCCGATGAACGCCCCGAGAATGGCCGACCCTGTGACCCAGCTGGTCTGCAGCGTGCTCAGGTTCCACTGAGTGGCTACCAGCGTTGCGACGGTGCCGATCACGAAAAGGTCGTAGGCGTCCGTGAAGAAGCCAACGCCCGAGATGACCACGGTCCGCCGGTGGAACTTGCTATGGGGAGCCTCGTTCAGGAGGTCAGTAACGGTTCCTGAGTCCTGACCAGGACGTTCAGGTCCCTTTGCGGTGAACTGTGGCTGGGGTACGGGGGCTCCGAGTGGTTCGGACGAAAGCACACGTCACTCTCGCTGGGGCAGGTGAACACCAGGCCATCCAAAGGTGAACGTTGCGCGAACTCTTCGCGAACACTTCATTATCTGCCCAGCTAAGGTACCGTGCCCATGGCCCCCGGCGAGACGGAGATCGACCCCATTGAGGCCAGGATGACCCAGCTCTTCGCGCTGGTCTCCGAGGCCCTGGCCGGAGCGACCGCGGCGCTCTTGAGCAACGACGTCCGGACCGCGTTGAGGGTGGTCGAAGGGGACCAGGCGATCGACGATCTCACGGCAGAGGTCGAGCTGCTGGTGTGGGAGCGACTTGGCAACGAGCCCGTTCCTTCGGGCACGTTGCGGCACCTCGTCGGGGTCCTCCTCATCGTCCCCGAGTTGGAGCGAAGCGGCGATCTGGCCGAGCACATCGCCCAAAGGGCCGCCAGCAATCTCGGGGCCGAAATGAGCCCGTTGAGCCGAGGCATCGTGCAGCGCATGGCAGAGGTCGCCCTCGAGATGTGGCGCGCAGCGGCTGACGCCTACGGCGACCGTGCCGCAGATGCGGCGTCACTGTCAGAGGACGACGAGGAAATCGACATCCTCCATGACCGTTTGACCAGCGAGGTCGCGTCGGGAACGATGCCCACGCCCATCGGGGCACAGGTCACCCTCTTGGCCCGCTTCTATGAGCGCATCGGGGATCACGCGGTCAACCTGGCCCGCCGGATCGAGATGCTGCACGGCGCAGCCTGAGTCTCGGCGGCGAGACGGCCTAGACCTGCTCACAGATGGTCGAGGAGCTGCCCCCATCCGTCCAGGCCCCCGGTCAACGTGACCTGCGCCGCCGCTTTCGCCTTCTCGGTGGCATGGCTCATCGCGCATGACCTGGCGGCCCGTTGCAGCAACTCGACGTCGTTGTCACCGTCGCCGATGGCGAGTACCGCGCCGGGATCGATGCCCCCGTAGCGGCAGTAGGCCTCGACGCCGCTCCACTTGTTCACCCCGCCCGGGGCGCAGTCGAGCGTCCAGCCACCGAACACGTTGTCCGCGAACACGTTGACCATTCCGATGCCGGCAGCCCCGGTCAGCTCGTCCCGGATCGCGTGCAGCCCGTCCGCTTCGGGACAGGCGACGACCGAGTAGGCGAAGACGGGCCGGGAGGCGACCAACGTCGAGAGATCATCGACGAGCTTCAGCTGCGATGCCGCCCATGCGAGGTAGGGGTCTCCGGAGCTCGGGACGGGTCCCGACACCACGTCCCACTCGTCGGACTCGAAGCTGGCGTTCGGAGTCACCCCGTGGCGCGTGAAGACGTCCAGGGCGACCGCCGCATGGGCGGGGTCGAAGGAATGTTGATGGAAGGCCGGGCCCCCTCCCTTGTCCCGCCCCAGTGCACCATTGAGGAGGACGGCAGGAAGATCGATGCCGGCCCGACGGAAGAAGTACGACGCCGACGATGACCGACGAGCGGATGCCGCCAGGAGCGGAATCTGCCGGCGCTCCAGCTCCGCCATCGCATCTCTGGTCGATCGGGGCACGACGCCGTCACCGAGCCACAGGGTCCCATCGAGGTCGGTCACGACCAATCGGATCACGGTCGGATCTTGTCAGGCGCGTGCATCGGGGCACCCATTAGCGTACGGAGTCGACACGCCAGATCCATGGGAGGGACCGTGCAAACCGAAGCAGCTGTTCTGTGGGACCGGGAGGCGTGGAGCGTCGAGCCGATCGAGCTCGATCCTCCCAAGGAGGGCGAGGTTCTGATCAAGCTGGCCGCCTCCGGCATGTGCCACTCCGACGAGCACCTCCTGACCGGTGACATGCCCGTCCCCCTCCCCATCATCGGCGGCCACGAGGGTGCGGGCATCGTCGAGGAAGTGGGACCAGGAGTAACGGGCCTGGTTCCCGGCGATCACGTCGTGCTCGGCTTCGTTCCCGCCTGCGGGAAGTGTCCTCCGTGTGCCACGGGCCACTCGAACCTGTGCGACGTCGGCGGCATTCTCATGACCGGCAAGCAGCTCGATGGAACGGTGCGGCACCACGCCCGAGGCCAGGACGTTTCGACGATGGTCTGTCTCGGCACCTTCGCTCCCTACACCGTGGTCAACCAGGCGTCGTGCGTGAAGATCCTGGAGGACATCCCTCTGGACAAGGCCTGCCTGGTCGGCTGTGGCGTGACCACCGGTTGGGGCTCGGCGGTCTACGCAGCCGACGTGCGCCCCGGTGACCATGTGGCCGTCATCGGCATCGGGGGTATCGGGGCCTCGGCCGTGCAGGGCGCCCGTCTGGCCGGCGCCGAGACGATCTTCGCCATCGACCCGGTGCAGCTCAAGCGCGACCTGGCCCCGACGTTCGGGGCGACCCACACGGCTCCGTCGATCGAGGAGGCCATGGGGCTCATCCACCAGGAGACCTGGGGCCACATGTGCGACAAGGTGATCTGCGCCATGGGGATCGGATCGGGGCCGATGATGGACTCCATTCTGAACCTGGCCGCCAAGCGGGGCCGGGTCGTGGTCACCAACATCCACCCGTTCAACGAGACGGACGTCACCATGAACCTCATGATGCTGACGATCTACGAGAAGCAGGTCGTCGGCAGCATCTTCGGGTCGGCGAACATCCACTCCGACATCCCCAAGCTGCTGAAGCTCTACCGCAACGGGCAGCTGGACCTGGACTCCATGATCACCAACACCTACAAGCTCGGTGACATCAATCAGGGCTACCAGGACATGCGGGACGGCAAGAACATCCGGGGCGTCCTCATCTACGACGACTGACGGTCGCGCCGGGGCGCAGGATGGTGAGCGCGGCTACGCCGCCGCGCCGTGAGCGCCCCAGATGTTGTTGCACCGTTCGCAGACCTCTTCGGGCACCACGCCGGCGCGCATGAGGAGCGCGAAGGCCTTGCACCCGAGACAGAGCCCGAAGGCCGACTCCAGCACGGCGGCGGCGGCGAGCAGGCCGAGGAACACCTCGGCGGCCGTCCAGTAGCCGAGTCCGGTCAGGATCAACGCCGTGACGGAGAATGCGACACCCATCCCCTGGGCGAAGCGCTTGGGTGGCCCGGCCACGGGGCGTTCGGCGATCCCGAGCCGTGGCGTCACCACCCGGGTGACGAACTGGCCGAGCGGGCTCAGGGTCGGACCCGTCAGGACCCGGGCGACGAAGCCGTAGGCGATCACGATGGTGGCCCAGCGCAGGTCGAAGGCGATGGTCAGCACGCACATCAGGACGACGCCGGCAGCGACCAGGCGGGCCGAGACCTCGTTGACCGGGTTCGGAAAGGAAAACAGCGCGCGCACCCGGCTCGACGTCGCTGCCGCTGTGGTGTCCGTGCCCATGGCCTGCTCCTTCCCGAACCGATGAACCCTGACCAGATTAGTCGGGTTTCCTGTCGGGGAGGTCGGGAGGTCGGGAGGTCGGGGAGGTCGGGGCCGTGGGCGGGGAGGTCGGGGGCCGTGGGCCGAAAATGAGGTCCCGACCGGGTGCCCCCGCCGGCTCAGTCCGCCCGCAGCGGGACAGGCTGGGGCGGGGGCGGTCCGACGTAGCGGGCGGCCGGGCGGATCAGGCGGTTGTGAGCGGCCTGTTCCATCACGTGGGCGCTCCATCCGATGGTGCGCCCCGTGGCGAAGGTCGGGGTGAACATCTCGCGGGGGATCCCGCAGGTGTGCATCACCACGCCGGCGTAGAACTCGACGTTCGTGTAGAGCTGGCGTCCGGGCTTCAACTCGGCCAGGACGTCGACCGTGGTGCGCTCGACCGCCTGGGAGAACTCGACCAGCGGTCCACCGAGGCGCTCGGTGACCGAGCGCAGGAGGAGTGAGCGCGGATCGTCGGTCTTGTAGACGCGGTGCCCGAAGCCCATGATCCGCTCTCCGCCCTCGACGGCCGCACGGATGTAGGCCTCGGCGCGATCTGGCGTGCCGATCGCATCGAGCATGTCGAGGGCGCGGCTGGGAGCACCCCCGTGCAGCGGCCCCGACAGCGCGCCGATGGCGGCCACAATGGCGGCACCGAGGTCTGCCCCCGTCGACGTGACGACGCGAGCGGTGAAGGTCGACGCGTTGAACCCATGGTCGATCGTCAGGACCATGTACTGCTCGACGGCCCGGGCGTGCTCGGGGCTCGGTTCGCTGCCCGTCAGCATGAACAGGTAGTTGGCGGCGAAGCCCAGGTCGTCGCGCGGTTCCATTGGCTCGTGCCCCTGCCGGAGCCGGTAGGCCGCGGCCAGGATCGTCGGCACCACGGCGCAGAGCCCGAGGGCCTGGTCGTAGAGCTCGTCGGCTGCGATGTCATGGGTGGGCCGCCACCCCAGCTCCGCTCCCAGGAGCGAGACGGCGGTGCGCAGGACGTCGAGTGGGGCACCGCGCCGGGCGATGGCGGGCAGCACGGTGTGCAGGCCCGGCGGAAGGGAGCGACGCCGCCGCACCTCGTCTCGGAAGGAGGCCGCGGCGGCCTCGTCCGGAAGCTCGCCGCGGAAGAGCAGGTGCCAGACGTCCTCGAGCGAGCGCTTCTCGGCCAGCTCGACGGCGGAGTACTGCCGGTAGTGGAAGAAGCCCTCCTTGCCGCGGACGTCGCCGATCGTCGTCTCGGCGACCACCACGCCCTCGAGGCCCGGGGGCACGTCGCCGCTCTCCTCGCCGGCGGGCCGGATGCGGGCCACGGCCATGAGATCGCGCAGCGAGACGACACCCACGCATCGGTCACCGTCGACGACCGGGAGGTGGCGGTAGTGGTGCGAGGTGAGACTGGCCCAGGCGGCGTCCGCCCGCTCGTCGGGCCCGAGCACGTCGGGGCGGGCCGTCATCCAGAGGCGGACCTGCTCGTGTTCGGGGGTGCCTTCGCCCGCGGCGGCCCGGAGAAGGTCGCGCTCGGTGAGGATGCCGACGACCTTGCCGTCGTCGGTCACGACGACCGAACCGGTCTCGGCCTGCTGCATGGCCCGGGCGGCCTCCGCCAGGGTGTCGTCAGCGGCGCACGTCACCGCAGGAGAGGTCATGAGATCACGCACGATGGTTTCCATGGATCCCACTATGACGCTCCTTCCCTGCGTCTGTAAACGTTGATCAAGTCAATATAGAATCCCGACATGGACCGCATGCTCACCACCGAGGAGGCGGCCCGCCGCCTCGGGGTCAAGGTGCCGACCCTCTACGCCTACGTCAGCCGGGGCCTGCTGGCGTCGCACCCGGACCCGTCCCGGCGGGGGAGCCTCTTCGACCTCGACGAGGTCGAGGCCCTGGCGGCGCGCAGCCGGGGTGGGCGCCAGACGGCCACACGCCTGGCCACCATCACGACGGGGGTGACCCAGCTCGACCAGAAGATCGGTCCGATCTATCGAGGGCGGGCGGCCACCGAGCTGGCGCTGACGTCGAGCTTCGAGGAGGTGGCCGAGCTGCTGTGGCAATCCGGCGACGGTGACCTCGGCGGTGACGGGGAGGCGGAGGACTGGACCGCGCCCGATGTCGGTCCCTGCCCGCTGACCCCCACCCTCGAGCGCATGCGCTGGGCGCTCGTCATGTGCGGGGCGACGGATCCCCTCCGCGCCGACCTCCGCCCGGTCGCGGTCGCCCGCGCCGCCCGCCGCGCCGCGGCTGCCCTGACCGACGTCGTGGGGCCGGCGCCGGCGGGGGAAGGCCCCGGCGACCCCATCGCGGCACGGCTCACCGCCCGCCTGGCCCCGTCGGCCACCGTGCCGCCCGAAGCGGTCAACGCGGCCCTCATCCTCCTGGCCGACCACGAGCTCGCCACGTCGACGATGGCCGTGCGGGTGGCCGCCTCGGTGCGCTCCGACCCCTACGACGCGCTCTTGGCCGGGCTCGCCACCTTGGCCGGCCCGTTGCACGGTGGCGCCAGCCAACAGGCCTATGAGCTCCTCGTCGTGGCCGAGCGCGACGGCGTGCCACGCGCGCTGAACGACGTGCTCGGCGAGCGCGGCCGGTTGCCCGGTTTCGGGCACGCCGTCTACAAGAACGGGGATGCCCGCTTCGACGCGCTCGCGACCCTGACCGAGCCGCTGTTGGGCGAGGAACGCCGGGCGCTCCTGCAGGAGGTGATCGCGCTGGCCGCCGCCCACGACGTCCCGCTGGCCAACGTCGACCTCGCCCTCGCCGCGTTGAGCTGGGGCACCGGCATGCCTCCCGACACCGGCCGGACCATCTTCGCAGTGGCGCGCGTGGTGGGTTGGGCGGCTCACTACATGGAGGAGCTGACCGAACGGCCCCTGCGCTTCCGGGCGCGGGCCGTCTACAGCGTCTGAGCCGGCGTCGACACGTGGGTCAACCCGCTCCGATGACGATGGCGGACGGGTGCCCGCCGAGGTGGAGGGGGGCGCCGACCTTGTCGTCGGCCAGCGTGATGGGGATCATGCTGCCCGCCTGTTGCGTTACCCAGGCCGTGGCTCCGTCCGTGCTGAGCGCGATGCCCTGGGCGACGTCGGGAAGCACGACGGGCGGGCCCACCGTCAGGCCGGCCACGGTCACGGCGGCCATCGCGTTGCCGCCGCAGACGTAGGCCGTGGTGCCCGACGCCGTCACGACGATGCCGGTCGGATTGAGCGGGAGCGCAACGGTGTTGCCGGCGTGCAGTGTCGCCGGGTCGATGTCGGTCAAGGTCCGGTTGCCGAAGTTGCCCACCAGGACGGCGGCGGGCGTGGCGGCGATGGCCTGGGGCGTCGGGCCGACGGGAATGGCGGCGCCGGGCTGCAGGGTGGCGACGTCGATCGGCGTCACGGTATTGGCGCCGGCGTCGGCGACGAACGCGGTCGCCGCGCCCGAGGCCGCCACAGAGACGGCAATGGCGACCGGCTGCGTCCCGACCGCAATGGGTGCGCCCGCTCGCCAAGTGCCGAGATCGACGGGGGTGACGGTGTTGGAGTCGAGGTTGGCCACGAGCGCCACGCCCTTGTCCCCGGTGCCACCGGGTGCCACCGCCACCGCGTCCGGCTCGACACCCACGGTCACGTCGTGGAGCACCTGATGCGTCGTGGTGTCGATCGCGTGCAAGTGGTCGTCGCCCTGGGTCACGACGAGCAGCTCCCTGCCGCCGGGCCCGTAGGCCAGGGCGGAGGGCAGGCTCCCGACGGCGACCTTGGGCGACACATGCCGCCGGGCCAGGTTGACCGCCGTCACGTCCGTGCCGGGCAGGGTCACCGAGGCGCCGGTGGTGACCCAGGCCACGTTGTGCGAGGACGCGCCGCCGACCGGCTGTGCGCAGGCGGCCAGTGCGGGCACGACGCCGACCAGCGCGGGAAGCAGGAGCCACCGCCGCCGCACGAGCGCGCTCAGCCCCGGGCGCACGCGGCGCCGGCGGGTCGGTCGTCGAGGCCCCACCCGGCCGCGTCACCTTCGGGCCAGAAGTCCCCGGTGACCCCGTCCTGGACATAGGGGACGGGGGCCGGTGCCCCGGACGCCAGAACCCGCAACGCGTCGAGCAGCGCGGCGACGTCGCCGTCGTCGGTGCCGAGCCCACAGCTGGCCCGGACCGCACCCGGAATGCCGCTGCGGTCGCCGCGCCGCACGGCGGCGCGTGCCTGGTCCACGCCCTCGCGGCCCACGCCGAGCAGACGGATGAGGTAGGGATGCGCACAGAAGCACCCGTGGCGGACGCCGATCCCGAATTCCGCGCTCAGCCGGGCCGCCACCAGGGCGTGGTGCATGCCGTCGAGCGTGAACGCCGCCACGGCCAGCCCGTCGGAGGGCCCGTGCTCCGACCACGGTCCGAGCACCCGCACGCCGTCAATGGAGCGCAGGCCCTCGAACAACTGCGCCGCCAGCGCGGCCTCGTGCGCCGCGACGGTCGGCCAGCCGATGCGCTCCAGCTCGTCCATGGCGGTCCCGAAGGCGACCGCGCCGACGACATTGGGCGAGCCGGCTTCCTCGCGCTCGGGCGGATCGGTCCAGATCACCTCGTCGAGGTCGACGAGGTCCACGGCACCGCCGCCGGCCAGGAACGGATCGCCGCGCTCGAAGACCTCCCGCGGGCCGATGAGGGCTCCGGCGCCGAAGGGCGCGTAGAGCTTGTGACCGCTGAAGGCGACGAAGTCCGGTCCCGTGGGGAGGGGACGGTGGGGCGCCAGTTGGGCGGCGTCGAGCAGGACGGGGACGCCGCGCGCGTGCGCCTCGGCGCAGATCTCCTCCACCGGCGGCAGCCAGCCCGTGACGTTGGAGGCCCCCGTCAGCGCCAGCAGAGCCGGACGGCGACCGTCCTCGAGCACGCGCACCACGTCGGCGGTCTCGAAGGTGCCGGAGGTCCCGCACTCCACCCAGCGCCGCGTCGCCACCCGGGCCCAGGGGAGCAGGTTGGCGTGGTGCTCGACCACCGTGGTGGCCACCACGTCGTCGGGGCCCAGGCTCAGCCGGTAGGCGAGGTGGTTGATGGCCTCCGTGGTGTTGCGGACCAGCACCACGACGTCGTCACCGTCGGCCGGCCTGCCCGAGAACCGGTGCACGCTGGCGCGGGCCTCCTCGTAGGCCGCCGTGGCGCGCCGGGACTTGTAGCCGGCGCCGCGGTGGACGCTGGAGTACCACGGCAGGAATTCGTTGACCCGGTCCGCCACCGACTGCATGGCCGGGGTGGAGGCGGCGCAGTCGAGGTCGCGGTAGGGGCGTTCGACGCCGTCCAGGCACGGAACGGGCATGTGGGCGCCGACCAGCGTCGCGGCGGCTGCCTCGGTCTGCATGCCGTCACAATACGAAGTGCCGGCGTGCGGCGGTATCCGGCTCCGGCACTCGCGCCGGCGCCTCGCACGCCGGCGCCTCAGGTGAGCCCGGGGTCGTCTCCCCGCCGCCGAGCGGCGAGCACGACGATGTCGTCGGAGCTGCGGGCGTCCGAGGTCATGACATCGATGATGAAGTCCGCCACCCGGCCGGGCTCGGTGCTGGGCGCGGTGCGGAGCGAGGACTCCAGCAGCGTGAAGCGGTCGTCGAGGCGGCTGCCGCGCTGTTCGACCAGGCCGTCGGTGAACATGACCAGGCACCCCCGGCCGAGGTGGAACTCCTGGTCCTTGTAGGCACAGGGCTGCACGCCCAGCGGCAGCCCTGCCGGCACGGGAAGCTCGACGGCCTGTCCCGACTCAATCCGGACGGGCGACGGGTGGCCGGCCGAGGAGAACACGATGGAGCCCGTCCGCGTGTCGAGGACGCCCACCAGCGCTGTGGCGAGCCGCGCCTCGACGCCGGCCAGCGACACGCGGTTGAGCCGTTGCAGCGCCTTGCCCGGCGCCCGCTCTTCCAGCAGGAGGAGCCCGAGCGTGTGGCGCAACCGGCTCATGATCCGCGCCGCACCGAGGTCGTGCCCCTCCACGTCGCCGACGACGAGGGCGACGAGGTGCTCGCTGAGGGGGATGACGTCGTACCAGTCGCCACCGACCTCGACGCCGACGGCCGCCGGCCGGTAGCGCGCCGCCACGTCCCAGCCACGAATGGCCGGGATGGCGTCGGGCAGCAGGTGTCGCTGCAGTTCGTGTGAGATCCGTCGCTCACGGTCGTACGCCCGGGCCCGGATCACCACCGAGCTGACCTGCTCGGCCAGCCGCTCGGCCAAGACGAGATCCTTCTCGGAGAAACGGCGGCCCGAGCCGGCGGAGACGAGCGAGACGGTCCCGAGGACCTGCTCGTCGCGCATGCGGAGCGGTACCGTCACGTACGAGGTGTAGCCGAGCATCTTCACAATGGAGTAGTGCCGCTCGTCGCGGGTGGTCGTCCGGAGGAACTCATCGTCCATGTCGGCGCTCCACATCGACTTCCCGCTGCGCATGACCTCACTGGTGGGATGGACGCTGCCGGGGTCGGGCGGATAGGAGGCCAGGAGCTCCTCGGTCAGGGCGCGCTTCTCCGGGTCGGCGTGCCAGGCCGCCATCCGACGCATCTGGCCGTCCTCGTCCACGATGTCGATGAGGCAGAGGTCGGCCATCACGGGCACCGAGACCCGGGCCAGACGATCGACCATCTCGCCGTAGTCGACGACCTCGGAGAGCACCTGGGTGGCCAGGAGCAGGAACTCGTTGTGGCGGCGGGCGTCGAGGAGCTCCTCGACCAGGTGCTCGCGTTCGATCGCCTGTGCAGACGCGTGCAGGAGCTCACCCAGATGCTCGCCCACGGCATTCGTGAGCTCGACCATGGACGGATCGCGTTCGCGCTGATGGCGGCTCAGCATCTTGACGATCCCGACGAGTGCACCGTGGTACCGGACCGGGAAGGCGTAGGCGCTCTGCAACCCGTCCTGGAGCAGCGTGTCCGTCACGAACCGCTCATCGGCGACGAGATCGGCGACCCACAACGCCTCGCCGTGCTCCAGGACCCAGCGGGGGAGTCCCTCACTCCCGCTGGTCGGATCGACCGCCTTCTCCAGCGCGAAGGCCGGCGCGATGGCCGGGGTGCGGGTCCACACGTGCCGGCAAACCAGGTCCTGATCGGCCGAGACGGCCCAGAGTGTCGTCACGTCCCAATCGAGGCGCCGGCCCAGCGTCGACAGGATGCGCTCGGCCGGGGGCTCGTTGATCGGCGCGTCGGCGAGGATCTCGAGCAGCTCGCTCGTCAGCTCGGACCAGCGCTGCAGTTTCGTCTCGTCGCGGGGCCGGATGATGCCGACGACGACCCGGCCGGCGATCGGGTGGTCGAAGATGCTCATGACCAACTCGGTGGGGACATCTGTGCCATCGGCCCGCTTGATGTCGACGTCGAGCGGACGGCCGACCAGGTCCGAAGCCTGGGACCGGACGAATGCCCCGTAGTCGTCGCCGACGGCGGCGACCAGCGAATCCGGGACGAGGTCGAAGACCGGCCGGCCGACGAGGCCGCCGGGAGGCCAGCCGAGCAGCTCCTCGGCGGCACGATTGACGTAGCGGATGGTCCCGGCGTCGTCGGTGGCCACGACGGCGTCGCGCAGCCCGTCGAGCACCACCCGGACTCCCTGGACGGGCCAGGCGGGCTGGCCGACCGGCTGCGCGGGCGCCGACGGACCAGGCGGCGGTGTCGGAGCCGGAGCCGCGACCGGCTCCTGGGCCCGTGCCGGAACCGGTTCCCGTACGGGGCCGCCCGAAGTCCCGTCCCCGTCGACCGTGGTCAACGGGGACGAGAACCACACCGTCTTGCCGGGCTGGTCGCGCCGCATGTCGACGCCCCACGCGTCGGCCAGCGCACGCACGATGTGCAGCCCGCGCCCGTGTGGTGCGTCCGTGACGTCATTGAGTGGCGTCGGGAAGCCGGGGGCCTCGTCGCTCACCTCGACGCGCACGCGTCTGCCGTCGGGGGCGACATGCACGGTCACCTCGAAGTCGGTGGCCGCGTGCTGCACCGCGTTGGTCGCCAGCTCCGAGAGCATCAGCACGAGCGCGTCTGCGTCCCCACCTCTGGCGGCGGCGCGGGGCAGTTGACCCAGCAGGAAGCGGCGGGCCTGGCCCACCGATGTGCTGGCCGCGGCGAACCGGCGTGTGGTGGTTCCCGTCTGCGCGTCCACGCTGCTCGTGTCGGCCGTCGGCTCTCCCCCCGGAAGATTGAAGCCTTTGTTCTGGGGCTCGTCCCCACCAGGCATCATCAGGACGCTACCCTGCTCGTTCGTGGAAGAGCGCTACGAATCCGAGCTGACCCGGGCCTCGGCCGTCCTCGACGGTGTCGACCGTGCGCTCGAGCGCCTGAGCGCGGGCACCTACGGCCAGTGCGAGACCTGCGGTGCTCCG
The DNA here is from genome assembly GCA_963804055.1 of uncultured Acidimicrobiaceae bacterium. Classification (GTDB taxonomy): domain Bacteria; phylum Actinomycetota; class Acidimicrobiia; order Acidimicrobiales; family RAAP-2; genus Bog-473. The sequence goes on from CAWDOU010000005.1 coordinate 673,177, forward strand.
GTCCTCGACGCCGACCTGGAGCGCGACCCCACCCGCAGCATGTGCGAGCAGCACCTCACCCTGAGCGACCGGGCCTGAGCGACCCGGCCCGATCGCCGAATCGGAGCCAGCGCCGGCCGCGACCCCCCGTTCAGCCGGGGATCGTCAGCTTCTTGGCGTCGTCGAGGCGACCCGCCACGTCGGCCCAGTTGACGACGTTCCACAGCGCAGCGAAGAAGTCGGCCTTGACGTTCTTGTACTGCAGGTAGAAGGCGTGCTCCCAGGCGTCGAAGACGAGCAGCGGCACGGAGCCGTTGCCGACGTTGGCCTGGTGGTCGTACACCTGCTCCACGATGAGCCGGCCGGCGAGGGGCTCGTAGGCGAGCACGCCCCATCCCGAGCCCTGAATGGTCGAGGTCGCCTGGGTGAAGTGGGCCTTGAACTTGTCGAATGAGCCGAAGTTCTCGTCGATGGCCGAGCCGAGCGCGCCGTCGGGCTTGTCCCCGCCGTCGGGGCTCTGGTTCTTCCAGAAGATGGAGTGCAGCACGTGGCCCGAGACGTGGAAGGCGAGCGTCTTCTGGAGCCCGACGATGGCGCCGAAGTCGTCCTTGTCGCGGGCGGCGGCCAGCTTCTCGAGGGTCTGGTTGGCGCCCGTGACGTAGGCGGCGTGGTGCTTGTCGTGGTGGAGCTCCATGATCTGCGCCGACACGTGCGGCTCCAGTGCGGCGTAGTCGTAGGGCAGGTCTGGGAGCGTGTACTCGGCCATGGCGGATCTCCTCGATGCTGGTCGTCGTGCTGGTCGTCGTGCTGCTGCGTGGTGGACCATACCCGAAGGCGACGCGATCCCAACCGAGGATCCAACGGCCGTACGAGCTGGGTGCGACGGCCGCGCGAGCCGGACACGGGAACTCCGCCCCGGCCGTTCCGGCGGTACGCTTGCAAGAGTGAGCACGGACCCCAAAGACCGCTGGCTCGATCTGGGGTCGTTCATCCGGGAGCAACGGGGGACGGCGCGGCTCTCGTTGCGGCGCCTGTCCGAGCTGGCCGGGATCTCCAATCCGTACCTCAGCCAGATCGAACGGGGCCTGCGCCGGCCCTCGGCCGAGATCCTCCAGCAGATCGCCAAGGCGCTGCGCATTTCGGCCGAGACGCTCTACGTGCAGGCGGGGATCCTCGAGGCGCCGACCGGCTCGCCCGACCTGACCCGGGCGATCATGGCCGACCAGTCGATCAGCGAGGAGCAGAAGCAGGCCCTCGTCCGCATCTACCTCTCCTTCCGGCGCGAGTACGAGGACGAGCGGGGCTCCCAGACCCCCGGCCCCGCCGCGGCCGCCGCCCCCGATGACTCCGACCCGGGCGACCGGGCCGACCGGGCCGACCCGGGCGACCGGGCCGATCCGGCCGAGCGCGTCGCCACCGCCTGATTCCCGCCTGAGCCCACACGAGCCCCGCCGAGCACCCTGAGCGCCGAGAGACGCAGACCACGCCTGGCCGGAGCGCTATTCCGCGCCGCCGGTAGGCTCTGAGCGCCATGCGCCGGCTCGCGGTCCTCTCTCTCCACACGTCCCCCCTGGCCCAGCCGGGCACCGGGGACGGTGGTGGCATGAACGTCTACGTGCGCGAGCTCACCTCGGCGCTGGCCCGCTCCGATGTGGCCTGCGACGTCTTCACCCGGGCCTGGTCGGCCGACCTGCCGCCCGTGGTGGACGTCGAGCCCGGGCTGCGGGTGCACCATGTGCCCGCCGGGCCGCTCGCCGCCCTGCCCAAGGAGTCGCTCCCCGCGGTCGTGGACGAGTTCACCGCCGGCGTCCTGGACCGCATGGCGGCGGCGCCCGAGGCCGGCGAGCTGCCGTACACCTCGGTGCACGCCAACTACTGGCTGTCGGGACTGTCGGGGCACGTGATCAAGCACGAGCGCAACCTGCCGCTCGTCTGCACCTTCCACACGCTCGACCGCGTCAAGGCGGAGTCGATGCCCGAGGAGGTGGAGGCCGATATGCCGCACCGCCGGGCCGAGGCCGAAGCCTCCATCATCAACTGCTCCGACGCCGTCCTGGCCTCCTGCACCGTCGAGGCCGACCAGATCGCCTCGCTCTACGGCGGCGAGCCCGGCCGCATCCGCATCGTGCCGCCAGGGGTCGACCATGCCTTCTTCGGCCCCGGCCACAGGCCGCAAGCCCGCCGCGCCCTCGGTCTGCCGCTCGATGGGCGGCTCCTCCTCTTCGTCGGCCGCATCCAGCCGCTCAAGTGCGCCGACGCGGCGATCGAGACGCTGGCCGAGCTGCGCGACAGCGGCGGCGAGCCCTACCGCCTCGTCGTCGTGGGTGGCCCGAGCGGCCCGCACGGGGAGAAGTCGCTGCAGGCCCTCTACGACGTGGCCGACGCCCGCGGCGTGCGCGACCACGTGCACTTCGTGGCGCCCCAGCCGCACGAGCTGTTGTCGTCGTACTACCGGGCGGCCGACGTCTGCATCGTGCCCAGCCGCTCCGAGTCGTTCGGGTTGGTGGCCCTGGAGGCGGCCGCCTGCGGGACGCCCGTCGTCGCGTCCGCCGTCGGCGGGCTGACCACGCTCGTCGATCACGGGCACACCGGCTACCTGGTGGACGACCCGGACCCGGCGGCCTATGCCGCTGCCGTGCGCAGGGTCTTCGACGAGCCGCTGGCGGCCGAGCGGCTCTCCACCGCATCGGTGCTGCGGGCTCGCCGCTATACCTGGCGGGCCGCGGCCCGCACGTTGGTCGAGCTGCACGACGAGTTGGCCGCCGGCTGCCTCGTCCAATGCAGCTGAGCGGCCCCCGGCCGGGCTTTCCGCCGACCCGGGCAGAGCTGACCCGAGTAGAGCTGACCCGAGTAGAGCTGACCCGAGTAGAGCTGAAGGGAGCTGAGCTGCCCGGTGCCGATCGTCGACCTTCCCGCTGACGAGGAGATGGCGGCGGCCGTCGCCTGTATCGACGCCTGGGCCGCCCGCGAGCTCGCGGCGGACGGGCCGCTGGTGGCGGCCGAGCGCCAGGAGGTGACCGACCGCACCGCGTCGTTCCAGTGGTATCTCCGCTTCAAGGGTGAGGAGAAGGACTTCATCACGGTGTGGTTCACGCTCAAGCAGCGCACCCTGTGGCACGAGGCGCAGTTCATGCCGATGCCCGAGGAGCACAAGGAGGAGGTCTTCGCCTACCTCCTGCGGCGCAACAGCCAGCTCTTCGGCATGTGGTTCGCCCTCGGGCCCGAGGATGCCGTCTACCTCGTGGGCCGGGTGCCGGCCCGTCTCATCGACGACGACGAGCTGGACCGCATTGCCGGGGCATCGGTGGTCTACACCGACGACAACTTCCCCACGGCCATGACCCTGGCCCACCCGACGACCTACCGCCGCCGGCCCCGCCGCTGACGTCGGCGGCCCCGGCGGCGGCGCACCCGCGCGCTCGGTAACGTCGCGCCCATGTCGAACCTGCTCATCGTCGGTGGCGGGAAGATGGGGGGCGCCCTCCTGGGCGGGCTCCTCCGCTCCGGCTGGGCCGCCCTGACCGACGTGGCCGTGGTGGAGCCCGACGCCGGGCGCCGCGACGAGCTGGCCGCGGAGTACCAGGGGTTGCGCCTCCTGCCGGCCCCCGAGGCGGGCGTGCTGGAGGAAGCGGGCGAGCGCGTCGTCGGGGCCGTCCTGGCGGTCAAGCCCGACGCGGCGGAGGGGGCCTGCCGGGCCCTCGGGGTCACCGGGGTGACCCGTGTGCTCTCCATTGTGGCCGGCGTGCCCAGCGCACGGCTCGAGGCCGCGCTCGGCGGTGAGCCGGCCGTGGTGCGGGCGATGCCCAACACCCCCGCCCTCGTCGGCGCCGGCGTCACCGCCATTTCGGGCGGCTCCTTCGCCACGTCGGGCGACCTGGCCTGGGCCGAGGACGTGCTGTCCGCGGTGGGGACCGTGGTGCGCCTGCCCGAGCGCCTCCTCGATGCGGTGACCGGGCTCTCGGGCTCCGGCCCCGCCTACTTCTTCCTCGTCGCCGAGGCGCTCATGGAGGCCGGCGTGCAGATGGGGCTCGGCCGCGACGTGAGCCGGACCCTGGTCGTCGAGACCATGCGCGGGTCGGCCGCCCTGTTGCAGGAGACGGGCCGGGACCCCGAGGCTCTGCGCGCCATGGTGACGTCCCCGGCGGGGACGACGGCGGCCGGCATCCGGACCCTGGAGGCGCGGGCCGTGCGCTCGGCCTTCATGGAAGCGGTGGCGGCCGCCACCGAGCGCTCCCGCAACCTGCAGCGCTGAGGGGCGAGCGACCAGCGGCGAGCCATGACGAGTGAGCCCCCGCACACCGTCTTCTTCCTCTCGGACTTCGGCACGGAGGACGAGTTCGCCGGGGTGGTGCACGCGGTCATTGCGGCGCGTGCACCGGGGACGACGGTCATCGACCTGACCCATCACATCCCGCCCTTCGACGTCCGGGCGGGCAGCCACGCCTTGGTGCGGGCGGTGCCGTATCTCGGCTCCGGCGTCGTGCTGGGTGTGGTCGATCCCGGCGTCGGGACCGATCGTCGCGGCATCGGCCTGCGGGTCCAGGCGCCCTCGGGCGCGTCCCTGTGGTTCGTCGGGCCCGACAACGGCCTCCTCGTGGCAGCGGCGGAGGCGGCGGCCGAAGCTCCGGTCGACCACGTCGTGGAGCTGGCGCGCCCGCCGACGCCGGCGCCGCCCGACCGCGGCTCGACCTTCGACGGGCGTGACGTCTTCGCACCGGCGGTGGCCGCCCTCTGCGCGGGCGCCGCGCTCGACGCGCTGGGAGAGGCGGTCGACCCGCGCTCGCTGGTGCGCCTCGTCGGCGGCGTCGTCGAGGAGGGACGGCTGCACGACGGCCGCACCTGCCTGCGCACCGAGGTCACCTGGGTCGACCGCTTCGGCAACCTGCAACTGGCGGCGACGGTGGCCGACGCGCGGGTGGCCGGCATCCCTCTCACCGGGTGCGTCGAGCTGGCGGCGCGTCTCGAGTCCGGACGCGCCGACCCCGACGGCTTCCCGCACTCACTCGTTCCCGACGGGGTCCAACTGCAGTGTGTCGACGCGTTCGGCCAACTCGAGCAAGGGGAGTTCGGCCTGCTGGTCGACGCCAACGGGCACCTGGCCGTGGTGGCGGGCGAGGCGTCGGCGGCCCATTGGCTCAACGTCTCGGCAGGCGAGTTGCTCGTCTTGGCCTGGTGAGAGCCGCCGCCGGGCGGTTTGGTGCGCCGGGCGGTTTGGTGCCGCCGGGAGGGTCCTCGGTACCATTCCGACGCAGTGAACGACGAGCGGCGGAGTGCAGACCTGTCCGCCTCCCAAAGGCGGATCCCCGAGGCGACGGTGTTGCGGCTGCCGATCTACCAGCGGATCCTGGCCGAGCTGGTCCGGGCGGGTGCCCGGACGGTGTCCTCGGAGCAGCTGGCCGAGCTCGCCCGGGTCAACGCGGCCAAGGTGCGCAAGGACCTGTCGCTGCTGGGGTCGTTCGGCACGCGGGGCTCGGGGTACGACCCCGAGTTCCTCATTGCGCAGATCGACCGTGCGCTCGGCGTCGACGCGAACTGGTCGGTGGCCATGGTGGGCATCGGCAACCTGGGCCGCGCCCTCACCAACTCGGCCGGCTTCGCCTCGCGGGGCTGCCAGGTCACGTCGCTCTTCGATGTCGACCCGGCCGTGGTGGGCGAGGAGATCCGCGGCATGCGGGTCCGCCACATGGACGAGCTGGCCACCCTGCGCTCCGGTGAATGCCCCGACATCGGCGTCATCACGACGCCCGGCTGGGCCGCCCAGGGCGTGGCCGACCTGCTCGTGCGGGCCGGGGTGACCTCGCTGCTCAATTTCGCCCCCCGGGTGCTCACCGTCCCGCCCACGGTCCACCTGCGCTATGTGGACCTGTCCATTGAGCTGCAGGTCCTGGGCTTCTACCGCGCCCGCGAGGAGGAGCCCGGGCCGGAGGGAGGGCCCGCCCCCGTCATGCGGTCGGTGGGGCTCTCGCAGCACTCGGAATTGGCCTGACGGCCGGGCCGGCAGGCGGCGACTGGCAGTCTGGAGGTCGGGACCGGCACAATTGTGACCCGCCTCAGGAAGGAACCGAGTGTCCGTCGTCGTCGTAGGGCTCCAGCACACGCAGGCACCGCTCCCTCTGCTGGAGGCGGCGGCCGTCCCTGACGCCGACCTGCACAAGGCACTGAGCGCGCTCAGCCACCGCCGCAACGTCCAGGAGGCCGTCGTCCTCTCGACCTGCCTGCGCACCGAGGTGTACGCCGTGGTCGACCGCTTCCACGACGCCGTGGCCGAGATCTACGACATGCTCTCCGAGCAGTCGCACCGTTCGGTGGAGGAGCTGTCGGCGCACGCCACGGTCCGCTTCGACGACGACGTGACCTCCCACCTGTTCTCGGTGACGTCGGGCCTCGAGTCGGTGGTGACCGGGGAGACCGAGGTCGTCGGGCAGGTGCGCCGCGCCTTCGAGCGGGCCCAGGAAGAAGGAACCGCCGGCCCCGTCCTCTCCGCGCTCTTCCGCCACGCGTTGCAGACGGGCAAGCGGGTGCGGACCGAGACGGGTATCAGCAAGGGGACGACCTCCTTCGCCTACGCCGCCGTGACCGTCGCCCGCGGCGAGGACCAGGCGGGACTGCGAGGCGCCCGCGTGGTCGTGGTCGGCGCTGGCGACATGGGCCTCGGCGTGTGCCGCGCCCTGGCGGACATTCCGGCGGCCGACGCGCCGCAACGGGTGGTGGTGGTGAACCGTTCTCTGGCGAGGGCGCGCGACCTGGTGCGCCAGGCGGCGAGCGGGCCCTTCGACATGCGGGCGGCGCCGCTCCAGGACGTGGCCGGCGAGCTGGCCGATGCCGACGTCGTCCTGAGCGCCGTGGCCGCGGAGTCCCACGTGCTGCAGGCGGACGACTTCGCCGGGGTCGCCGGCCCGCTGCTGGTGATCGACCTCGGGGTGCCGCGCAACGTCGACCCGGCGGTGGCCGCGCGGGCGGGCGTCACCCTGCTCGACATGGACACCCTGAGCGTCTCGGTGCAGCGTGCGCTGGGAGACCGGGCGGAGGAGTCGGTCGCCGCCCGCGGCATCGTCGCCGCCGAGGTGGACCGCTACCGCAGCGCCAGCCGCCAGCGGGGCGCCGCCCCCGTCATCGCTTCCCTGCGCTCCCGCCTCGAGACCCTGCGCGTCGCCGAGCTGGAGCGGCACCGGGCACAGCTGGCCGACCTCAGCGAGGAGGAGTGGGACCACGTGGACGCCGCCACGCGGGCCGCTCTGGCCAAGATGCTGCACGAGCCGACCATGCTCTTGAAGGAGACGGCGGGGACGCCCCGCGGCGAGCGGCTCGTCGAGGCGCTGCGCATCCTCTTCGACCTGTAACCGGGGTCATGGGCCGGGGTCATGGGATAGTCGGGCCCATGGGAACCCTCCGCCTGGCCACCCGCGGCTCGCCGCTGGCGCTGCGCCAGACCGAGCTGGTCACCGAGATGCTGCGGGCGGCGCACCCGGGGCTCGATGTCGAGGCGATCGTGGTGCGCACCCAGGGCGATCGCGATGCGACGTCGCCGCTGGACCAGATCGGCGGCCAGGGTGTCTTCGTCACCGAGGTGGAGGCGGCCGTGGCCGAGGGACGGGCCGACGCCGCCGTGCACTCGGCCAAGGACATGCCCTCGGTGATGCCGGCACGCTTCGTGCTGGGCGCGGTGCCGCGGCGGGGCGACCCGCGCGACGGCCTCGTCGGCGCCACGCTGACCGGACTGCCCGCGGGTGGCCTCGTGGCCACGGGCTCGGCACGGCGCCGGGCGCAGCTGGCGGCGTTGCGCCCCGATCTCGTGTTCACCGACCTGCGGGGGAACATGGCCCGGCGCGTGGCGATGGCCGAGGAGGGCACGGTCTCGGCCGTGGTCGTGGCGGTCGCCGCCATGGAGCGCCTGGGCTGGCTGGACAAGGTGCGTGACGTGCTCGACCCGCTGGACCTGCTGCCGCAGGCGGGGCAGGGCGCCATCGCGGTGCAGTGCCGGACGGACGACGGGCCCACCCGCGAGCTGCTCGCCGCGCTCGACCACGGGCCGAGCCACCGGGCCCTGCGGGCCGAGCGGTCCGTCCTGGCCACCCTCGGCGGGAACTGCACCCTCCCGGTCGGCGCCTTCGCCGAGAACGAGGAGGCCGGCGGCGGGCCCGGCGGGCCCGGCGAGGCCGGCGAGCCCGGCGAGCCCGGCGAGCGCCTCGTGGTGTCGGGGCTCCTGGCCAGCGGGGACGGGCACACGATCGTCCGTCAGACCCGGACCGGGAGCGATCCCGAAGCGGTCGGCGTGGCCGTGGCCCGCGCCCTGCTCGAGGGGGGTGGCGCGGCTATCGAGGGCTTCGACGGCCTGGTGGACGCAGCGCCGTGACGGTCTACCTGGTCGGCGCCGGGCCGGGTGATCCCGGTCTCCTGACCAGACGGGGCGCCGCGCTGCTGGCGCGGGCCGACGTGGTCCTGCACGACCGCCTGGTCAGCCCTGCCCTGCTCGACCTGGTGCCGTCGTCCGCCCTCGTCATCGACGTCGGCAAGGATCCCGACAGCCCGGCGGGTGGCGTGAGCGGCGCCGGACGGCAGGAGGAGATTGCGCGCCTGCTCGTCGAGCACGGGCGGGCGGCGGCGGTCGTGGTCCGCCTCAAAGGGGGGGACCCGTTCCTCTTCGGTCGCGGCGGCGAAGAGGTGGAGGCGCTGGCGCGGGCCGGGCTGGAGTGGGAGGTGGTCCCCGGCGTGACGTCCGCCTTCGGCGTGCCCGCCGCCGCCGGCATCCCCGTGACCCAGCGCGGTGTGGCGGCATCGGTCACGGTGGTGACGGGCCGGGTCGGCGACGAGGACGGGACCAGCGAGCACGACTGGGAAGCCCTGGCCCGAGTCGGGGGGACGCTGGTGATCCTCATGGGCATGACGACCCGTGCCGCCATCGCGGCCGCGTTGATCAAGGGTGGATGTGCCCCCGACACCCCTGTGGCCGTCATCGCGCGGGGGACGACGGCGTCCCAGCGGGTGGCGCGCACCACGCTGGCCGGCCTGGCCGACGTCGACCTGGGGCCACGCCCGCCGGCGGTCATCGTGGTCGGGCGCGTGGCGGCACTGGGCCGGTACGACGCGGCTGCGGGCCCTGACGCGGGTTCGGGCTCGAGCGGCGGCCCCTTGGCGGGGCGCACGGTCGTGGTGACCCGCACGGGCGGGCGGGCCCGTGGTCTGGTGGACGCGCTCGAGCGGGCGGGCGCCACGGCGCTGGAGTTGCCACTGACGCGTCAGGTCGAACCCGAGGACGGCGGCGCCGCGCTGCGGGCCGCCGCGGCGGACGTGCAGGACAACGCCTGGGTCGTCCTGACCTCGGTCAACGCGGTGGACCGCTTCCTCGGGGCGCTGCGCGACGCGCGTGCCGTGGCCGGCGTGCTGGTGGCCGCGGTCGGGCCGGCGACAGCCGACGCGCTGCGCCGGGGCGGCATCGAGCCGGATCTGGTGCCGACCCAGCACAGCGCACAGGGGCTCGTCGAGTCGTTCCCCGACGCCGCGGGCCCGGGTGCGCAGCGCGTCCTTTTCCCGAGCGCCGACCTCGCTCCCGGGACGATTCCCGACGGCCTCGGTGCGAAGGGGTGGGTCGTCCGACGCGTGGAGGCGTACCGCACCGTGCCGCGCGCCGCGCCGGAGCCGGCGTTGCTGGAGCGGGTGGCTGCAGCGGACGCCCTGACTTTCACCGCCCCGTCGTCGGTGGAGGCCTTCCTGACGTTGCGCACGGCGGCCGGTCTGCCGCTGCGGCCGCCGCACGTGGTGTGCATCGGGCCCACAACCGCCGCCGCCGCACGTGCCGCCGGGCTCGACGGCGTGCACGAGGCGCGAGGCGCGTCGGCGCAGGCCATCGTCGAAGAGCTGATCGGCGAGTTGGGCGCCGCGGGTCGCAACGCCCCGTAGGCTGGGCCGATGCCCGATCCGACGTCTGCACCTCCGACGGGCGGCTTCCCCGTGCGCCGGCTCCGCCGGCTGCGCCGCACCCCGGCACTGCGGCGTCTGGTGGCCGAGGCCCGTCTGGGGCCGGACGATCTCGTCGCCCCCCTCTTCGTACGCGAGGGGACGTCGGCGCCGGTCCCGATCGCGTCCATGCCCGGTGAGGTGCAGCACTCGCTCGACTCGCTGGTGGTCGAGGCCAAGCGCCTGGTCTCGCTCGGCGTGCCCGGGTTGATCCTCTTCGGCGTGCCGGCACGCAGGGATGCGCAGGGGAGCGGCGCCTGGGACCCGGACGGCATTGTGCAGGTCGCGCTGCGTGCGGTGCGCGACGCGGTGGGTGACGAGCTCGTCCTCATGGCGGACCTCTGTCTCGACGAGTACACCGATCACGGTCATTGCGGCGTCGTCGGGCCCGGCGGCGAGGTGCTCAACGACCCGACGCTCGAGCTCTACCAGCGCATCGCCGTGGCGCAGGCCGAGGCCGGCGCGGACGTGGTGGCACCCAGCGGCATGATGGACGGCCAGGTCGCCGCCATCCGCGCCGCGCTCGACGGCGGCGGCCACGACCGGGTCGCCATCCTGGCCTACGCGTCGAAGTACGCCTCCGCGCTGTACGGCCCCTTCCGTGACGCGGTCGACGTCACCATCGCCGGGGGCGGTGACCGACGCGCCTACCAGCAGGACCCGCGCAACGGCCGCGAGGCGCTGGCCGAAATTCGCCAGGACGTGGCGGAGGGTGCCGACATGATCATGGTCAAGCCGGCGATGACGTCGCTCGACGTGCTGGCCACCGTGCGCCCGGAGGTCGCGGTGCCCCTGGCCGCCTACCACGTGAGTGGGGAGTTCGCGATGGTGCGGGCCGCGGCGGCCGCCGGGTGGATCGACGGCCCCGCGGTGGCGCTCGAGCAGCTCACGGTCCTCAAGCGCGCCGGCGCCGACTTCATCCTGACCTACTTCGCCGCAGAGGTCGCCGAGGCGCTCGGTGGATGAGGAGCCGGCGGCGTCGAACGCGGCCTGGTACGAGCGGGCCCGGCGCGTCATTCCCGGTGGGGTCGACTCACCCGTGCGCTCCTTCGCCTCCGTGGGCGGGACGCCGTACACGGTCGTCTCCGGTGAGGGCGCCTTCGTGCGCGACGCCGAGGGCAACGAGTACCTCGACATGGTGCAGTCCTACGGGGCCGTGCTGCTCGGGCACGCCCACCCGGTGGTCACCGGGGCCGTGACGGCAGCGGCCGCCCGTGGCACCACGTTCGGCGCTCCCACCCCCGGCGAGGTCCTCCTGGCCGAGGCGATCTGCGCCCGCGTCCCGGGCTGCGAGCAGGTGCGCCTCGTGTCCTCCGGAACCGAGGCCGCCATGAGCGCCGTGCGTCTGGCCCGTGGGGTGACGGGGCGCGACCGCGTGATCAAGTTCGACGGCTGCTACCACGGGCACTCCGACGGCTTGTTGGCTGGTGGCGGCAGCGGCGTGGCCATGCTCGGCCTGCCCGGCTCGGCCGGCGTGCCCGCCGGCGCGGTGGCCGACACCGAGGTCGTCCCCTACAACGTGGTGCCCGTGATCGACGAGCGTGTGGCGTGTGTGATCGTCGAGCCGGTGGCGGCGAACATGAATCTGGTGGCGCCGGCGCCCGGGTTCCTCGAGGGGCTGCGCGCTGCGTGCAGCGCCGCCGGTGCCCTCCTCATCTTCGACGAGGTCATCACCGGCTTCCGGCTCGGCGTCGCCGGGGCGACCGGCTGGTCCGGTGTCACGCCCGATCTCTGGTGCTTCGGCAAGGTGATCGGTGGCGGCCTGCCCGTGGGCGCCTTCGGCGGGACGCGCGCGGTGCTCTCCGATCTGGCGCCGGGTGGTCCCGTCTACCAGGCGGGCACGCTGTCGGGGAACCCGCTCGCCACGGCGGCGGGCCGGGCCGTGCTCACCGCGGTGGGCCCCGCCGACTACGAGGCCCTGGCCGCCCGCGTCGCGGTGTTCGCCAAGGAGCTCGAGTCGGCGGTGACCGACGGCGGCCTCTCCGCCGCGGTGCCGAGCGTCGGGCCCCTGGTCGGGCTCTTCGTGGCGCCGGCCGCGCGCGGGCCCATCACGGCGCCGAGCGACTACGAGGCGGCACGGGCGATCGCCGCCGGCGACACCTACGCACGGTTCTTCCACAGCATGCTCCGCCGCGGGGTCGCGTTGGCTCCGGGCGCCTACGAGATCATGTTCCCCGGGCTGGCCCACGACGAGGCCGTGCTGGCCCGGGTGGTCGAGGCCGCTCGGGACGCGGCCGCCGAAGTCAGCGGAGGGATGCGCCGCTCAGAATGAGCGGATGACCGCATCGGGTCCCATGACGATGACGGGGTGCAGGGCCGGGTTGAGCCAGTCGAGCACGGCGTCGAGATCACCCAGCGGGAGGGAGACGCAGCCCGCGGTCGGGGCTCCGGTGTCGGCGTGGAGGAAGATGCCCGACCCGAGCGGTCCGGCCGGTGGCGTGTTGTAGTCGATCACCGCCATGGAGGGGTAGGCGTTGCCCTCGGTCCACAGCGCCTCCGATGCGGCCGCATAGGGCGGCGTCGTCCCGCAGGGCACGTGTTGGAACGTGTTGTAGGTGGGGCTGGCCGAGTCCTCGTCCCACCAGTCGCCGCACACGAGCTGGTGGTAGGGGAACTTCGTGCCCGGGTTCGCGCTCGTCCCGTACATGGTCGAGCCGATGGGATACATCCCTTCGGGCGTGGTGTCGTCCCCTTCCATCCGGCTCTGTCCCGGCAGCCATCCGTTGGCGCCGTCGACGGCCGGCATGGCACCGAAAACCTGGTACCACCCGGCGCCGTCGTTCTCGTAGGCAGTCAGCGTGGCCGTCGTGCTGGCGGCGCTCGGCGCATCGACGACGAGCACCTGCTGGGCACCGCCCGTCGACGCCAGTTGGGTGACCAGGAGGGGGTTGATGTCAGGGGTGGCCGACCCGTCGAAGGCCGCCGAGCCGAAGTTGAAGATCCCGCCGTCGGCCGCCACGAGCCAGTATCCGGCGGCGCCCGGGCCCGGTGCCATCCCGTCGATGGGCTGGTTGAGGTGGATCGCTCCGGTCGAGCCGTGGAACGTGGCGTCCCCGTAGCTGAAAATGCCGCCGTCGGACGCCACGAGCCAGTACCCCGCGCCCGACGGCGTGGCCGCCATGCCGACCATCGGCTGATTCAGCCGGATGCCTCCGGTCGAGCCGTGGAAGGCGGCGTCGCCGTAGCTGAAGACGCCACCGTCGGTGGCCACCAGCCAGTAGCCGTGGCCCGACGGCGTGGCCGCCATGCCCACGACCGGCGCGTTGAGATGCATGGCGCCGGTCGATCCGTAGAACGTGGCGTCCCCGTAGCTGAAGATGCCGCCGTCGGACGCGACCAGCCAGTAGCCGTGACCCGAGGGCGTGGCCGCCATGCCGACGATGGGCGCGTTGAGGTGCATGGCACCGGTCGAGCCCCAGAACGACGCGTCGCCGAAGCTGAAGATGCCGCCGTCGGACGCCACGAGCCAGTACCCCGCGCCCGACGGCGTGGCCGCCATGCCGACGATGGGCGCGTTGAGTGCAGCGCCGCCCATGCTTCCGTAGGAGCGCGCGTCGCCGAAGGCGTAGACCCCGCCGGTCGACGAGGCGACCCAGTAGCCGCCACCGTCGGGAGTGGCGGCCATCGCCACGGCGCGCGCCGTGCCGCTCGGCGTCGCCGCAGCGGCGCTGGTCGTGGCGAGCGGCGTGGCGGCGCAGGCGAACAGGGCGACGAGTACCACGCCGACGGCGAGGAACGCGGTGGGGCGGCGGTCGAGGATGCGCACGCGCAAGAAAGCCAGGATACGAGCGCGGCGGGGCCGTCCCGGGTCAACGGACGTTGTGGCGGGCAGACTGAGGTCCATGCCCGAGAACGCCTGGCCCGCCGACTTTCCTGCGCTCCGCCGCGGCGAGGGCTGCGCCATGTGCGGGCCCGGTGACGACGCGACGCCGCACGGGCTCCGGGTCTTCGAAGGCAGATGGGCCGACGGCTACATCGGCCGGCATCCCGTGCGTCCCGGCTATGCCTCTGTCATCTGGAAGGGCCGACACGTCGCCGAGCCGACCGAGCTGTCGGCCGAGGAGGCGGCCGGATTCTGGTCCGACGTGGCGCGGGTGGCCGGAGCGGTCGAGGCCGAATACCGGCCGGCGAAGATGAACTGGTTCAGCCTGGGCAACGGCGTGCCGCATCTGCACGTCCACCTGGTGCCCCGCCCCTTCGACGACGCCAGGCCCGGGTTGCCCGTCGAGACCGAGGCCTTCGACTTCGCCGCTATCCCGGAGGTCCAACCGCCCGCGCTGGCGACGGCCGCCGCCGCGCTGCGGGCGCGCCTGCAGGGCTGACCGGGACGTGGAACTGCTCGGCGAGGGCCGTACGGCCCAGGTCTTCGCCTACGGCGAGGGGCGGGTGCTCAAGCTCGACCGGCCGGAGTGGAACGGCCTCTCCGTCTTCGAGGCGACGGTGCTGAGGACCCTGGCCGGCGCCGGCCTCCCCGTTGCCCGGCCGCACGGCACGCTCGTGGTGGAGGGACGCAGTGGCGTGATCCTGGACCGGGTCGACGGCCCCTCGCTGCTCCACGAGGTGGAGGGCGCAACGCCGCGGGAGATCGACCGGCTCGCCGATGACTTCGTCGCGCTCCAGCTGTGGTGCAACCAGACGGTCGTCGGCGGCCTGCCCGATCTGGTGCCGCGCCTGGCCGGAGAAGTCGAGGCCAGCGTGCCCGACGGCGCGCTGCGGGCGGACCTGGTGTCGATGCTCGGTGAGCTGGACGACGGCGGGCGCGGGGTGTGCCACTTCGACTTCCATCCCTCCAACGTGCTGGTCGGCCCCGACGGCTGGGTGGTCATCGACTGGCTCACCGTGGCCGCAGGCCCCTCGGCCGCCGACCTGGCACGCACGGTGCTCCTGTGGGGACAGGGCGCGGCCGGACCGGTACGGAGCTTCCTGCATGCAGTCCGCCGTCACGGCCAGGCGCAGCGGAACCTGCCCGACGACGTCCTCGGGGCGTGGGTCCGGATCGTCGCCGCGGCACGCGTGGCCGAGGGCTTCGAGGGCGACGAGAGGGCCTGGCTCCTCCGGGTGGCGAGTGGCGCGGAAAAGCTGCAGCGATGAGCGATGCGGCTCGTCGCATCCAAGGCCGTACGCCGTCAACCGAGGCGTCGTCGTTCAGGCGGCGGGGCTCTCGAGCCCGTCGTCGTCGGGCAGCAGGCGCGAGACGAGCTCCATCGCACGGAAGCCGAGCTCTGCCGGGCCGGCGGCGTCGGGCCGCATGAGATTCGCCATGATCCGGAGCAGCTGGGTCATGAGCAGCTCGGAGCGCATGCCGAGCCCGACGCACAGTCGCATGGCCTCGGGGTTCGAAATGAGGTGTACGAACGCCCGCGCCACCTTGTAATAGGGGCCGTAGGCGGCCGTCAGCTCGCGGTCGTAGTCAATCAGGGCCCGCTCGCCCTCGCCCGTCAGGGCATGTCCCAGGGCGGCCGCCGCCAACCGGCCCGTCTCGTAGCCGTAGGCGATCCCCTCGCCGTTGAACGGGTTGATGGCCCCGCCCGCGTCGCCCGTGATCACCACGTTCCCGCCCGCCCGCGGTCCCACCGAGAGTCCCATGGGCAGCTTCCCGCCGGTCGGTGGCCCCAGGCTCGTCTCGGGGCTGATGCCCCACGACGCCGGTGCGAAGTCGACGAAGGCATCCATGAGATGGCTGGTGTTCAGGCCCTTCCAGCGCTGATCGGTCGAGAGCAGGCCGACCCCGACGTTCACGCGGCCGTCCCCCATGGGGAAGATCCAGCCGTAGCCGGGGACCACGTTGCCCTCGGCGTCGCGGATGTCGAGGTGCGACTCAATGAAGGGGTCGTCGTGGCGGTCGGAGCGGTAGTAGCCGCGCAGGGCCATGCCCATCGGGAGGTCCCGGCGCCGGGAGGTACCCAGCATGCGGCCCACACGGGAGTTCGACCCGTCGGCGACGACCACGTAGCGGGCCTTGATCGTCCGGGTGCCGGCCGAGCCCTTGTCCCGCACGGTGACGCCGCTCAGCGTGGGGAGCGGGCCCGCCGGCGGGGCCGCCTCGTCGACGACGGGGGCTGTGACCTCGGTGCCCTGCAGCAGAGTGGCCCCTGCCGCCTCGGCGTGACCGGCCACCAGCCCGTCGAGGTCATGCCGGGTGATCGTGTAGCCGTAGTTCGGGAAATTGGGGTGCTCGGGCCACCGCATGTCGATGGAGCGGCCGAAGCCGAAGGCACGCAGGCCCTCGTAGCGGTGGGAGCCGGCCAGCGCCCCTTCGAGATTCATGTCGGCCAGCTGCCGGACGGCCCTCGGGGTCAGGCCGTCGCCGCAGGTCTTCTCACGTGGGAAGACCTTCTTCTCCACGACGGCCACGTCCCAGCCGGCGTCGGCCAGCCAGTAGGCGCACGACGCACCGGACGGGCCGGCGCCCACGATGACCACGTCGTGGACGTGCTCGCGGGGCCGACGGGGAGGGGCGGCGGGGGTTGCCGCCGGCGCCGGGGCCCGTCTCGGGGCGCGGGCCGCCTTCTTCGCCGCGCCCGTTGTCGCAGGGGTTGGGGACTTCTTGGCAGCCGCCTTGGCGGCCGTCGGCTTCTTGGTCGCCGCCTGCTTCTTCGCCGGGGCCTTCGCCGTCTGCGCCGCCTTCTTGGGGGCGCCGGGTCCGGGGGTCTCGTCGGGAGCGGTCACGAGGGCATCGTAGGTCCCCTGCCGAGGCCTCTGACCAGCGGCGCGGATGTGCCTGGCGAACGGGTCGCATGGTAGAAACGGAACCCAGTGGACCAGTACCTCCCGATCCTGATCCTGGGCGTGCTCGCCCTTGCTTTCACCGTCTTCTCGCTGGTGTCCTCAGCGATGCTGGCGCCGCGCAAGAAGCCGACCGCCGCCAAGCTGGCGCCCTACGAGTGCGGGATCGTCCCCAACCTGGAGCCGCCGCAGCGTTTCCCGGTCCGGTTCTACCTGGTCTCCATGATCTTCATCATCTTCGACATCGAGATCGTGTTCCTCTACCCCTGGGCGGTGGTCTTCCACCAGATCGCCACATTCGGCCTCATTGAGGTCATCGTCTTCGCCGCCGTGGTCTTCGTGTCCTTCCTCTACCTGATCTCCAACGGCGCACTGACCTGGGGGCCCCCGAAGACCCTGCAGTCGGGCATGCCAAGCCGCACGTCCGAGTCGACCATCACCCGCATCAGCGCGGCGAAGAGCCCCGGTGAGGCGGCCTGATCGATGGGGTTCGAGGACCTCCAGCACAACTTCCTGACGGGCCGCATCGAGGACCTGGTCAAGTGGGCCCGTCGCAACAGCGTGTGGCCCGCCACCTTCGGGCTGGCCTGCTGCGCCATTGAGATGATGTCCGTCGGGGCGGCCGATTACGACATCAGCCGTCTCGGCATGGAGGTCTTCCGGGCCTCGCCGCGCCAGGCCGACCTGATGATCGTGGCCGGACGGGTGTCGCAGAAGATGGCTCCGGTCCTGCGCCAGGTCTACGACCAGATGATGGAGCCCAAGTGGGTCATCTCCATGGGCGTCTGCGCCTCCACGGGCGGCATGTTCAACAACTACGCCATCGTGCAGGGCGTCGACCAGATCGTTCCGGTCGACGTCTACGCGCCGGGCTGTCCGCCCTCGCCCGAGACGTTGCTGCACGCCATCCTCACGCTGCACGAGAAGATCCGCACCGGCGAGATCACACGCCGCCCGGGGAGCTCGATCCCGCCCGGCGAGCAGGCCACCGGCGGCTGGGTGCCCACCGTGCCCGATGCCGTGCGCGTGGCAACGCCACGGTGAGCAGCACGAGCTCGGCGAGCGCCCCGGTGGCCTCGCCCACGAGCATCCTGCCCGATGTCCCACGCCTCCCCGACCGGCTGGTGGACCAGCTCGCCTTTCCGCAGCGCGACACCTACAAGCAGATGGTGGCCGCCTTCAAGGATGCCGGTTTCGAAACGTGCGCCGACCTGTGCGCCGTCGACTACCTGACCCATCCCGGTCGGACACTGCCGGAGGGTGTCGCCCCGGAGCGCTTCGAAGTGGTCGTGAACCTGCTGTCGCTGTCCATGCGCCAGCGCGTCCGGATCCGCGTGCAGGTACCTGAGTCTGATCCGACCGTCGACAGCGTGACCGACATCTATCCGGGCACCGACGCCATGGAGCGTGAGGCCTACGACATGGTGGGCATCGTCTTCGCGGACCACCCCGACATGACCCGCATCCTCATGCCCGAGGAATGGGAGGGTCACCCGCTGCGCAAGGACTACGGCGTCGGACGGGTGCCGGTGCAGTTCAAGGAAGCGCCCGGACCGCGATGACCGACCACGACCACGACGACGAGCACGCCGCCGAGGACGCGGAGCACGAGGCCTTCGAGGAGGCCGAGGAGCGCGCGCTGGTGGCGGAGACCTCGGAGGGCGCCCAGGAGCTGATGCCCCGGGGGACGACCTCCCCCGGCGAGCTGCGTCAGGAGGTCGGCGCCGTCCTGCGCCTGCCCGAGGGCGGGTTCGTCAACCCGGGCGACATCGACATCGAGCGCCGCGACGACCAGACGATGATCATCAACATGGGCCCGCAGCACCCGTCGACCCACGGCGTGCTGCGCCTCATGCTCGAGCTCGACGGTGAGACCGTGCTGCGGACCAAGCCGATCATCGGCTACCTGCACACAGGCATGGAGAAGCAGGGGGAGGAGCTGACCTACGTCCAGGGCGCCACCAACGTGACGCGCATGGACTACCTGTCGCCGTTGCACAACGAGCTGGTGTTCTCCCTCGCCACCGAGGCGTTGCTGGACGTCGAGATCCCGCCCCGCGCCGTCTGGATCCGCATGCTGATGGCCGAGCTCAACCGCGTGTCGTCGCACCTCATGTGGATGGCCACCAACGGCATGGACCTCGGGTCCACGTCCATGATGATCTACGGCTTCCGCGAGCGCGAAATGGTCCTGGCCTTCTTCGAGAAGACGACCGGGCTGCGCATGAACCACAACTTCATCCGGCCCGGTGGCGTGGCCGCCGACCTGCCCGACGGGTGGCAGGACGACATGGAGGTCCTCTGCGACACCGTCCTGGCCCGCAGCTACGAGTACGACGAGCTGCTGACCGGCCAGCCGATCTTCCGGGAGCGCACCGAGGCCGTCGGCAACATCTCGGCCGAGGAGGCGCTGGCCCTCTCCGTGACCGGTCCGATCCTGCGCTCGACCGGCGTGCCCTGGGACCTGCGCCGCACCATGCCCTACCTGGCCTACGACAAGCTCGACTTCGACGTCATCGTCGGCAGCTACGGCGACAACTTCGACCGCTACTCGGTGCGCCTCAACGAGATTCGCGAGTCCGTCAAGATGATCCGCCAGATCACCGAGATGATGCCCCCCGGTGACTACCGGGTGCAGGACCGCAAGGTCACGCCGCCGCCGCGGGCGCGCATCGACGAGAGCATGGAAGCGCTGATCCATCACTTCAAGATCTTCACCGAGGGCTTCCGCGTGCCCGAGGGCGAGGTCTACGTGGCGATCGAGTCGCCGCGCGGCGAGCTCGGCTGCTACATGGTGTCGGACGGGACGTCCAAGCCGTACCGGATGCACATCCGCGGTCCGAGCTTCGTCAACCTGCAGGCGCTGCCGCTGCTCCTGCGGGGCGGCCTGATGGCCGACGCCGTCGCCGTGATCTCGTCGGTCGACCCCGTCATGGGCGAGGTGGACCGGTGAGCCATCTCAACGCCGACATCCGGACGCGGGCCGAGGAGCTCGTGGCGCTCTACCCCGAGAAGCGCTCCGCCCTCATTCCGCTGTGCCATCTGGCCCAGGAGCAGGACGGCTGGTTGACCCCCGGGGCGGTGAGCGAGATCGCCGAGCTGTGCGGCGTCACCGCGGCCGAGGTGCAGGGCACCGCCACCTTCTACGACATGCTCCACACCGAGCCGGTCGGGACGTACGCCGTCGCCGTGTGCACCAACATCGCCTGCCTGCTCGGCGGGGCGCTCGAATTGCTGGAGCACGCCGAGGCCACTCTCGGCGTGCGCGCCGGCGGCACCACCCCCGACGGGGTGTTCACCCTGCACGAGGCGGAGTGCCTGGCCGACTGCGACAAGACGCCCTGCGTCCAGGTCAACCATCGCTACGTGGGGGCGCAGACACCCGAGAGCTTCGACACGCTGGTGGCGGACCTGCGCGCCGGCCGGCTGGACGACACCGTGCCCCACCACGGCACGCTCGTGCGCGTGCGCCGCAGCGTCGGCCTGCAGGCCGACCGTGCCGCCATCGAGGGCGAGCGGGCGGCTGTCGCCCGGGAGCAGGCGGCCCGCGCCGCCGGCGGGGAGAAGGAGTCCTGATGGCCATCACGGACGCCCCCAAGATCGTCACGGCGCGCCTCGGCTTCGAGGACTCGTTCACCCTGGAGCGGTATCTGGCCACCGGCGGCTACGACGGCCTACGCAAGGCGCTGACCATGACACCCGAGGCGGTGGCGGCCGAGGTCGACGCGGCCAGCCTGCTCGGCCGCGGCGGCGCCGGCTTCCCGGCCGGGCGCAAGTGGTCGATGCTGCGCAAGAACCCGGTCACCTACCTGGTGATCAACGGGGACGAGTCCGAGCCGGCCACCTTCAAGGACCACATGCTCATTGAGGGCGACCCGCACCAGATCCTCGAGGGGGTTCTGATCTCGGCCTACGCGCTGCAGGTCAGCCAGGCGTTCATCTACCTGCGCGGGGAGTTCGCCCTCGGCCTCGAGCGCCTGCAGACGGCGCTGAACGAGGCGTACGCCCACGGCGCCGTCGGGAGCAACATCTTCGGGTCGGGCTTCTCGCTCGACGTCGTGGTGCACCCCGGTGCCGGCGCCTACATCTGCGGCGAGGAGACGGCGCTGCTCGAGTCGCTCGAGGGCAAGCGCGGCTTCCCGCGCATCAAGCCCCCCTTCTTTCCCGCCGCCATCGGCCTCTACGGCGAGCCCACCGTGGTCAACAACGTTGAAACCATGGCCAACATCCCCTGGATCGTGAACAACGGCGGCGCCGCCTTCGCCGCTTTGGGCTCCGGCCGCTCGACGGGGACGCGGCTCTTCGCGCTCGCGGGACACGTGCGCAATCCCGGGAACTACGAGCTCGAAATGGTCAAGACGACGTTCCGCGACCTGATCTACGCCCCGGTGCTCGGCGGGGGCATCCGCGGCTCCAACACACTGAAGGCGTTCATCCCCGGCGGCGTGTCCGCCCCGTGGTTCGGCCCGGATCAGGTGGACCTCCCGCTCGGCCAGGACGAGGTGGGCGACGCCGGGTCCATGCTCGGCTCGGGCTCGGTCGTGGTCATGGACTCGGCCACCTGCATGGTGCGGGCCGCCTGGCGAATCACCAAATTCTTCTCCCGCGAGTCGTGCGGTCAGTGCACGCCGTGTCGCGAGGGCTCGGGCTGGCTCGAGCGCATCATGTACCGAATTGAGAACGGCGCCGGTCGCGAGGAAGATCTGGATCTCCTCATGGACCTGTGCGACAACATCTCTCCCGGCGTGGCCTGGCCCCCGCAGCAGACGACCATCTGCGTCCTCGGCCCGTCGATCCCGTCGTCCATCGCTTCGGGCATCCGCATGTTCCGAGACGAGTTCCTGGTGCACGTGAAGGAAGGGGGGTGTCCCTTTGACTGACACGGCCAAGACCAAGAACCCCACCGACGCGCTGTCCGCCGAGGCCAAGGACGACGGGACGCACACGTTCACGCTCGACGGGCGCGAGGTCAGCGCGAAGAAGGGCGAGCTGCTGATCGCCGCGGCCGAGCGCGCCGGGACCTACATCCCCCGCTTCTGCTACCACCCGCGGATGGAGCCCGTCGGCATGTGCCGCATGTGCCTGGTCGAGGTGGAGGGCCCGCGGGGCGCCACCCTGCAGCCGGCCTGCTTCATCGAGGCCGGCGAGGGCATGGTCGTCGACACCACCTCGGAGAAGGTCAAGAAGGCCCAGGACGGCGTGCTCGAGTTCCTGCTCGCCAACCACCCGCTCGACTGCCCGGTGTGCGACAAGGGTGGCGAGTGCCCGCTGCAGGACCAGACGCTGGCCTACGGCCCGGGCGAGACGCGCTTCATTGAGGAGAAGCGCCACTTCGAGAAGCCGATCGCCATCTCGGACCTGGTGCTGCTCGACCGTGAGCGCTGCATTCAGTGCGCCCGCTGCACCCGCTTCGCCTCCGAGGTGGCCGGCGAGGCACAGATCGACTTCGCCGGGCGCGGCGAGGCCGTCGAGGTCTCGACCTTCCCCACCGAGCCCTTCTCCTCCTACTTCAGCGGCAACACCGTGCAGATCTGCCCGGTCGGCGCGCTCACCGCGACGCCCTACCGCTTCACGGCCCGCCCCTGGGACCTCGACCAGGTCGAGTCCACCTGCACCGCTTGCTCCGTGGGCTGCCGGGTCGCCGTGCAGTCGTCGCAGAACCGCCTGACCCGGCTGCTCGGCATCGACTCCGAGCCGGTCAACCACGGCTGGCTGTGTGACAAGGGCCGCTTCTCCTTCGAGTCGGTCAACGGCGACGAGGTCGACAACGGCCCACAGCAGCCCGAGAGGTGGCCGACGAGGTGGCCGACGAGGCCGTCGACGTCGCGCCCGCCACGGCATCGCAGGTGGTCAGCCTCGGCGCCAGCCGCGGCCAGTTCCTGGGCGAGGCGCGCGAGACGGGACGCTTCGAGCACGGCCGCCTGGTGGAGCCGCGCGTGCGCAAGGAGGGGGAGCTTGTCCCGGTCAGCTGGGGCGAGGCCCTGTCTGCCGCGGCCGCGGGCCTCTCCGCCGCCAAGTCCGCGGGCGGTGCCGGCGCGGTGGCGCTCATCGGCGGCGCCCGGCTCACGAACGAAGCCGCCTACGCCTGGGCCAAGCTGGCCAAGGGCGTCATCGGGACCGACTCGGTCGACGCACAGCTGGGCGACGGCCTCCCCGCGGACCTCGTCTTGGGACTGCCGCGTGCGACCATCGACGAGGCCTGCGCGGCGCCGGTGTTGCTGACGCTCGCCGGCGACCTGCGCGAGGAGCTGCCGGTGCTCTTCCTGCGCCTGCGCGAGGCCGTGGTCGGCGGCGGCACGCAACTGGTCGAGATCGCACCGGCGTCCACGGCGCTGACCGCGCTGGCATCGGTATCGCTGCGCATCCGCCCCGGCGACGCGCCGCTCATGGCCCGTGCGGTCACCGGCGACGCCGCGGCGTCCACCGCACTGGGTGCGCACCCCGAAGGGGCGGCCGTGACGACGGACCAACTCGAGACGGCGCGCGGCCTCCTGGGCGCCCGCCCCGACGGCGAGGGCGTCGTGATCGTGGCCGGCCGGCCCTCGTACGCCGAATCGGGCGATGTCGCCGCCGAGGCCGTGCGCGCGCTCGCCGCCGCGCTGCCCAAGGCCACCTTCCTCCCGGCACTCCGCCGGGGCAACGTCTTCGGTGCGCTCGACATGGGCCTGGCGCCCGGGCTGCTCCCGGGTCGGGTCAGCCTCAGCGCGGGTCGCCAGCGCTTCACCGCCGCCTGGGGCTCGGTCCCCGCCGCCACCGGCCTGTCGACGGCCGACATCCTCGCCTCCATGGCGGGTGAGAGCGACGGCGCCGCTCCGGGCAGCGCCGTACGCGCCCTCGTGCTGCTGGGCGCCGACCCGCTGGACGACTTCCCCGACCGCGCCGTGGCCGAGAAGGCACTGGGGGCGGGACACTTCGTGGTCGCCGTCACGGGCCACCCGTCGGAGTCGGTCGACGCGCACGCAGACGTCGTGCTGCCGTGCGCGGTGACGCACGAGCGGGCGGGCACCACGACGAACATAGAGGGGCGGGTCAGCCGCCTCGGTCCCAAACTGTCGGCGCCCGGCTTCGCCTGGCCCGACTGGATGATCGCCGCCGAGCTCGCCGCGGCCCTCGGCGCCGACCTCGGCCTCGCCAGCGACAACGACCTCTCCGACGAGCTGGCGCGCACCGCGCCGGCCTACGCCGGGCTGACCCAGCAGGTCCTGCACTCCGACGTGGCGCACGACGGCATCCTCGTCCCGCTCACGGGGAACGAGGACCACCGCGACGACGTCAGCCCCATCGATCCCGTGGCGCTGCCCGGTGTCGAGTCGGTCGAGCGCCAGGGCGCGCCGCCGCGCGTCGGCACCGGCAGCAGCAGCCCCGCCAATGAGCGTGTCCCCGAATTGGGCAGCCCGCCGCCCCTGCTCTCCGGGACCGGTGCCGGCGGCGCCGAGCCGCTGGCCATCCCCAAGCCCGACAGCTACAGCCTCCGTCTCGTGTCGGGTCGCCGCCTCTACGACGCCGGCAGCTCCGTGACCGGCTCCCCGTCGCTGACACCGCTCGTGCCCACGCTGGTGGCGCGGGCGAACCCCTACGACCTCGACCGCCTCGGCGCGCATACGGGCGACCGCGTCAAGGTGCGTTCGGCGCGGGGCGAGTTGATCCTGGCCGCCGAGTCCGACGAGGGCGTGGCCCGCGGCGTCGTCGCCATCGACTTCAACGTGCCCGGCGGCGAGAGCGCACCGCCCAACGCGGTGGCCACGCTCATCGACAGCCGCCAGCCGGTGACCGACGTGCGACTGGAGTCGGTGTGATCGCGGCCGCCGCCCTCCTGTCCAACTCCGCCCCGCTGCTGACGCACAGCGCCGACAGCGGCAACGGCGATCCGCTCTTCGCGTTCGGCCTCAACTGGGAGGTCTGGCTGATCCTGATCATCAAGTGCCTGGTCGCCTTCGTGGCGCTGCTGGTCGCCACCGCACTCATGATCTGGTTCGAGCGCAAGGTGATCTCGGACATGCAGAGCCGCGTCGGCCCCAACCGGGCCGGGCCGTGGGGGCTGCTGCAGACCCTGGCCGACGGGACCAAGCTCGTCTTCAAGGAGGACCTGCTCCCGGACCGCGCCGACTCCTTCGTCTTCAAGCTGGCGCCGTACCTCTCGGTGATCCCGGCCGTGCTGATCTTCACCGTCGTGCCGGTCGGCGGCGTCATCACCATCGGCAGCCACACGTTCGAGCTGCAGGTGGCCGACCCGCCCATGGGGATCCTGCTCGTGCTGGCCATGTCCGGCATCGCGGTCTACGGCGTCATGCTGGCGGGCTGGTCGTCGGGGTCGAAGTACCCGCTGCTCGGCTCGGTGCGCGCGTCGGCCCAGGTCATCTCCTACGAGGCCGCCCTGGGCATGACCACGGTCATGGTCGTCCTGGTGACGGGCTCGCTGTCGACGCGGGCCATCGTGGCGTCGCAGTCGAACGGGTTCTGGAACTGGAACCTCATCCGGCTCGGCTTCCTGCCCTTCATCTTCTTCATGATCGCCATCACGGCCGAGCTGACCCGCCCGCCCTTCGACCTGACCGAGGCCGAGCAGGAGCTGGTCGGCGGCTTCCACACCGAGTACTCGTCCATCCGCTTCGGACTGTTCTTCCTGGCCGAGTTCATGAACACCATCACGATGTCCGCCATCGTGGTGACGCTCTTCTTCGGCGGCCCCAACGGTTACATCTTCCACATCCCGGGGGCCACCATCTACATGCCGATCATCTACTTCCTCCTGAAGACGGTGGCCTTCTGCTTCATTTACGTGTGGTTCCGTGCCGCGCTGCCCCGCCTGCGCTACGACCAGCTGATGGATCTCGGCTGGAAGCGCCTCATCCCGATGACCCTCGGCTGGCTGCTGCTGGTGGCCGGCGTCATCGCCTGGGGCTGGGCCATGCTGTGGCTGCTGCCCGTCGTGATCCTGGCCTCGTTCCTGCTCATCCGGGCGAACAAACTGGGCAACGGCCGCAGTGACGACGACATCATCATTCCGGTCATCGGCGGCCGGGTGACGCGGGCGCCCCGCATGTCGACGGTGCCCGACCCCGTTCCGGGAGGGAAGGCCTGATGGGCGCCGGCGACGAAATCAAGGATCAGCTCTCGTTCCTGGGTGGCTTCAAGCTGACCTTCCAGCACCTGACCCGGCCCCGGGTCACGACGAAGTACCCCGACGAGAAGAAGCCCAAGCAGCCGCGCCAACACGGCCGTCACGTCCTCAATCGCTACGAGGACGGCATGGAGAAATGCATCGGCTGCGAGCTCTGCGCCGGCGTGTGCCCGGCCGACTGCATTTACGTGCGCGGGCTCGACAACCCGCCGGACCACCCCGTCTCGCCGGGCGAGCGCTACGGCTACGTCTACGAGATCAACTACCTGCGCTGCATCCACTGCGACATGTGTGTCGAGGCCTGCCCCACCGAGGCCATCACCGAGTCCAAGCTCTTCGAGTTCTCCTTCACCAACCGCTCCGATGCCATCTACACCAAGGAAGAGCTGGTGGTGAACGACGACGGCACGCCCAAGAAGCTGCCGTGGGAGGACTGGCGCGAGGGCGACGACAAGATGACCTCCGGCTGGATGCGCGCCACCGCACCGTCGGGCAACGCCGCCTACGAGGGCGAGGTCCAGTGGGAGGGCGAGCTCGGCTACGGCGTGCGCGCCCCCGAGGGCGGCCAGTCGGCGCACCGCGACGACGAGGCCACCGGCTCCAAGCAGCTGCGCGAGGTGCTCGAGTCCCACCTGCTCGACGAGGACATCCCCCTGGCCCACCGGGGCATGCAGGGCCGGGTCTGGCGGGCCAAGGAGGGCGCGGCGACCAACCGCAAGAAGATGGACGCCACGCGGGCCCGCATGAAGGAGCTGCGTGCGTCGCGCAAGGCGGCGAAGGCCGAGGCCAAGGCCAAGAAGGCCGGCGCCGACGAGGTCAGCGCGGCGGCGAAGGCCGCCGCAGCGGAGAAGGCCGCCACCGGCGCCGAGGGGAGCGACTGACCCATGCTCCACGCCGTGCCCCTGCTGGCTGCCACGCGGGCCACCTGGCCCGACATCCTGGTCTTCGCGGCCGCGGCGGCGGTGATCCTGGTGGGCGCCGTCGGCGTCGTGACCTCCCGCAACCCCGTGCACGCCGCCCTCAGCCTGGTGATGACGCTCTTCGGCGTGGCGGTCCTCTTCATTGAGCAGGAGGCCGACTTCCTGGCCGCGGTGCAGATCATCGTCTACGCCGGCGCCATCGTCGTGCTGTTCCTCTTCGTCATCATGTTCCTCGGCGTCGACCGCTCCGAGGACGTGAACGTCGAGCCGCTGGTCGGCCAGCGCCCCCTGGCGGTCGTGTTCTCCCTGATCACCCTCGGCGGCGTCCTGGCCATGGCGGCCACGGCTCACTGGGTCACCGGTGCCAAGCAGGTCGTCGGGCCGATCCAGGGTCATGTCGCCGGCCCCAACTCACCGGCGGGGGAGCCGGCCCAGCTGGGCAAGCAGCTGTTCACCACCTATCTGTTCGCGTTCGAGGCCACGGCGGCGCTGCTGGTCATCGCCGTCGTCGGCGCCGTCGTGCTGGCCCGCCGCCCGCCGACGGTCCACGCCGAGCAGGAAGAAGGCACGGAGAGCGAGCTGTCGGCATGAGCCTCTCGGGAGCCTGGTACCTGGGCCTGGCCGCCATCGTCTTCACCATCGGCGCCATCGGCCTGCTGGTGCGGCGCAACGTCCTGATCATGTTCATGTGCATTGAGCTGATGCTCAACGCGGCCAATCTGACCTTCGTCACCTTCGCCCGCATGCTCAACGACATCGGCGGGCAGGCCATCGTCTTCTTCGTGCTCGTGGTGGCCGCGGCCGAGGTCGTGGTCGGCCTGGGCATCGTGGTGACCAACTTCCGCCGGCGCGAGACGACGGTGGCGGACGACCTGGACTCGTTGAAGGGCTGAACCGTGGTCCATCTCGCGTTCCTCATGTTGCTGCTGCCCCTCGCGGGGTTTTTGTTCCTCGTGACCTTCGGCCGCCGCATCGGCGACCCGGTGGCCGGCTACATCGGGACGGCGGCGATCGGCAGCGCCTTCGTGGTGGCCTGCATCGTGCTGGCGGGCCTCCTCGGCCTGCCCGACAACGGCCGGGTGGTGGTGGACAACTACTTCACCTGGTTCAGCTCGGGGGGACTGACGGTTCCCGTCGGGCTCCTGGTGGACCCGCTGTCCATGACGATGTGCATGTTCATCACCTTCGTCAGCGCGTTCATCCACCTGTACTCCATCGGCTACATGAAGAAGGACCGGGACTACTCCAAGTTCTTCATCTACCTGAACCTGTTCGTCTTCTCCATGCTGCTGCTGGTGCTGGCGGACAACCTGCTGCTCACGTTCGTGGGCTGGGAGGGCGTCGGCGTCTGCTCGTACTGGCTCGTGTCCTTCTGGTTCCAGCGGGAGTCGGCCGCCTCGGCCGGCAAGAAGGCGTTCATCTACAACCGCATCGGTGACGTCGGCTTCCTCCTCGCCATCTTCCTCATCTTCGAGCGGACGGGTACCGTCCAGTACGAGAGCGGCCCGGGCGGGGGCATCTTCGGCCAGCTGCACCACCTCGACGGCGGTGTCGGCCTGGCGGCGGTGCTGCTGCTGTTCCTGGCCGCCGCCGGCAAGTCCGCCCAGATCCCGTTGTTCAACTGGCTGCCCGACGCCATGGAGGGCCCGACGCCGGTCTCGGCCCTCATTCACGCCGCCACCATGGTCACGGCCGGCGTCTACCTGCTGTGCCGGATGAACCCGCTGCTGCACGTGACGGCGACCGGCTCCGAGATCATCGCCACCATCGGCGCCGTCACCGCCTTCACCGCAGCGACCATCGCCTGTGCCCAGCAGGACATCAAGAAGGTGCTCGCCTTCTCCACCGTCTCGCAGATCGGCTACATGATCCTGGCCGTCGGCACCGGCGCCTACATCGCCGCCGTGTTCCTCATGGTGGCGCACGCCTTCTTCAAGGGCCTGCTCTTCCTGGGGGCGGGCTCGGTGATCCACGGGCTCGAAGACGAGCAGGACCTCAAACGGATGGGCGCGCTGCGCCGCTACATGAAGTGGACCACCGTCACATTCACCATCGGGTTCCTGGCCATCGCCGGCATCCCGCCGCTCTCCGGCTTCTGGGCCAAGGGCGACGTCCTCGACAACACGTTCGCCCACTTCAAGCCGCTGTGGGTCATCGGCCTCATCACTGCCGTGCTCACCGCCTACTACATGAGCCGGCTGGAGACCCTCGCCTTCGGGGGCAAGGAGCGCTTCGACAAGGTCGGCCCCGCCGGGGAACCGGCGCTGCACGCCCCGCACGAGTCGCCCTGGGTCATGCGGCTCCCGCTGGTGGTCCTCGCCTTCTTCGCCTTCTTCGCCGGCGCGCTCGACCTGCCCTGGGTCCACACCGACAACCTCTCGAGCTTCCTGGCGCCCGTGTTCGCCGGCACGCTGTACAACGACCACCTCGGGGCGGGGCCCGAGTGGGAGTTGGCTCTGGCCGACATCGCCGCCGCCGTCATCGGTGTGATCGTCGGCTGGTGGCTGTGGCGGGGCGACGAGGTCTACCAGCCCAAGTTGGAGCCGGCCTTCCTGCAGCGGGTCTGGTACTGGGACGACTTCTACGACACCGTCATCGGGCGCCCGGCCCAGCGGCTTGCCACCTTCTTCGCCTGGGTGGTCGACGTCCGGATCATCGACGGAGCGGTCAACGGCACCGCGCAGCTGGCCAAGGCGACCGGGAACGCGGCCCGCAAGCTGCAGACGGGCTACGCCCGCAACTACGCGCTCGGCATCGCCATCGGGCTGGCGCTCATCATCGCCTTCATGCTGAGCCGGACGTGGTGGGGATGAGCCACTCCATCCCCTTCCTGACGCTGCTCATCCTGCTGCCGGCCATCGGGGCGGCCGCACTCGGCCTGCTCAGCTTCGACAAGTCGCTGCATCGTGAGCTGATTTACGCGCTGGCTCTGATCGTCTCGCTGGCCACGGCGGTCATCGCGGTCATCGCCCTCATCGCCATGAAGGTGCACGACGGCGGCTTCCAGCTCGTCTCGAACCACGAGTACACCGGCAGCAGCCTCGGGGTGCACTGGTACCTCGGGATCGACGGGATCTCGGTCTTCCTGGTCCTGCTCACCGCGCTGCTGTTCCCGCTGACCATCATCCTCGGGCGCAACCGGGAGAACCCGCGGGCCTACTTCGCCTGGATCCTCCTCCTCGAGGCGGCCGTGATGGGGAGCTTCCTGTCGCTCGACCTCATCGTCTTCTTCTTCATGTTCGAGCTGACCCTGGTGCCGGCGTACTTCATCATCGCCGGCTGGGGCCACCAGCGACGGGCCTACGCCGCCATCAAGTTCTTCCTCTACACGTTCCTCGGTTCGGCCTTCCTGCTCGTCGGCATCCTGGCGCTGGCCTTCATCCACGAGTCGCAGTACCACTACCTGACCTTCGAGCTCGGGCCGTTGATGCAGACGCACCTGTCCTCGTCGACGGAGATCCTGCTCTTCCTGGCCTTCACGGCCGCCTTCGCCGTCAAGGCCCCCCTCTTTCCGTTCCACACCTGGTCGCCCGACGCCTACACCGAGGCTCCCGAGGAGGGCTCGGTGCTGCTCTCGGGCATCCTGGCCAAGCTCGGCACCTACGGCATCATCCGCTTCGACCTCAGCCTCTTCCCGCACGCCACCCGGACCCTGGGCCCGATCTTCCTCACGCTGGCGGTCATCGGCGTCGTCTACGGCGCCATCGTGGCCTGCGCACAGCGCGACATGAAGCGCATCATCACCTACTCGTCCCTGGCGGGCATCGGGTTCATCGCGCTGGGCACCTTCTCGCTGAGCACGCAGGGCCTGTCGGGCGCGGTCCTGCTCATGCTCAACCACGGGATCATCGTGGCGGCGCTCTTCATCCTCATCGGCTTCCTCTACGAGCGCCGCGGCACCTGGCAGACCAGCGAGCTGCGCGGCCTGCAGAAGGCGGCTCCCGTGCTGGCGGCGCTCTTCACCGTGGCCATGCTGGCCTCCATCGGCGTGCCGGGGCTCAACGGCTTCGTGAGCGAGTTCCTCGTGCTCTCCGGCACCTTCATCACGCACCGCTGGTGGGCCGTCGTCGCCATGCTGGGCGTGATCGTGGCCGCCATCTACCTGCTCTGGGCCTACCAGCAGGTCTTCCACGGCGAGCCGCGCGAGGCCGACGAGAAGACGCGCGACCTCGTGCTCATTGAGCGCCTGGTCATGGCGCCGCTCATCATCCTCATCGTGTTCCTGGGCGTCTACCCCAAGCCGGTGCTCGACCGCATCAACCCGTCGGTCAACCAGCTCATCGCGCACGTGGAGTCCTCGACCGGCCACGCCGAGCCCCCGGTGGCGGTCCGCGGCGTGGAGGGAACCAAGTGATCGCGTCGCACCTCGCCACCAAGCACGTCGCCGCCGCCCACGTGGCGTCCAACACCATCACCGTGCCGCCCATCCGGTGGCTGGCCATACTGCCGCCCATCATCATGATCGGCGGCGCCGTCCTGCTCCTGGGCGTGGCGTCGCTGGTGTCCAAGCCGCTGCGGGTACGGGTGGCCACCATCGCCACCGTCATCATCTCCGGCGGCGCGCTGGGCGTCGCCCTGTGGCAATGGGCCGACGTGCAGCAGCACGGGGCCCATACCTACGTGAAGCAGGCCGTCGTCATGGACGGCTTCAGCGTGCTCATCACCATGCTGGTCGCCATCGCCATGCTGCTCAGCGCGCTGGTCGCGGACGGGTACCTGCGCCGGGAGGGCATGCAGGGCGCGGAGTTCCACGTGCTCGCCATGGTCTCGGCCTCGGGCGCCATGTTGATGGGGCTGGCCAACGACCTGATCATCGTGTTCCTGGGGCTCGAGATCCTCTCCATCGCCCTCTACGTGCTCACCGCCTTCAACTACAAGCGCGCCGCATCGGGCGAGGCCGCCCTCAAGTACTTCATCCTCGGCGGCTTCTCGTCGGCCATCTTCGTCTACGGCATTGCGCTGACCTACGGCGCCACCGGGTCCACGAACCTGACGCAGATTTCGGACTTCCTGTCCAAGAACGTCGTCCTGACCAACGGGCTGCTGCTGGCCGGCCTCTCGCTGATGCTGGTCGGCTTCGCCTTCAAGGTGGCGGCGGTGCCCTTCCACATGTGGACGCCGGACGTCTACCAGGGTGCTCCGTCGCCCGTCACCGGGTTCATGGCGGCCGTGGCCAAGGCGGGCGCCTTCGCCGCCATGCTGCGCGTCCTCTTCTCCTCCTTCGGCGTGATCGAGACCGACTGGCGCCCGATCATCTACGGGCTGGCGGTGCTCTCGCTCGTGCTCGGCGCCTTCGTGGCCCTGCGCCAGCGCGACGTGAAGCGGATGCTGGCGTACTCGTCCATCAACCACGCCGGCTTCATCCTCCTCGGGGTGTCGGCCGGCACGGCCCGCGGCGCCAGCGCGGCGCTCTACTACCTCTTCGTCTACATGTTCATGACCATCGGGAGCTTCGCCATCGTGACCGTGCTCGGGCGCGAGGGGGATGCCGACCACGACCTCTCCCGCTACCGCGGCCTGGCCGGGCGCCAGCCGGTCCTGGCGCTGGCGCTGGCGGTCCTGCTGCTCGCCCAGGCGGGCGCGCCGTTCACGACCGGGCTGTGGGCCAAGGTGCAGGTGGTGTTCGCCGCCGTGGGCGCGGGCGAGGTGCCGCTGGGCGTCATCGCCATGGTCACCGCGGTCGTGGCGGCCTACTTCTACCTGCGGGTCGCCGTCCTGATGTACGCCGGTGGCGGCCAGGGCGAGCCCGAGGGCGGATCCGGCGGCTCGGCGCAGCTGGGAGCAGAGGGCGACATGACCGCCGGCGGCCTCATCACGGCGGCGGGGGCACCGGGCGGCGGGGCTGGCGGGCTGGCCTGGGCCACGCCGGCGGCGGCCGCGACCACCGTGACCACGCTCAACGAGCAGATCCTCCTCGACGACGAGGTGGCGCAGGACGCGGACGGGGACGAGGACGCAGTCCCCGACGCGGTCCCTGTTCCGGCACTCGCCGGCGTGGCCATTGCGCTGTGCACGGGTGTGACGGTGCTCTTCGGTGTGTGGCCCCAGCCGCTGATCGACTTCGCGAACCACGCCACCCTGCTTTTCCTGCCCCACTAGGGCCGTCAGTCCACGGCGGCCTCGGCCTTGCCGCGCCGGATGGCGGCCACCAGCGCCGCGTGGTCCCGCTCGTTCTGGTCGGCGTAGCGGCGGGCGAACCTGCGCATGGCCTTGGTGAAGGCGTCGCTCTTCCCGATGTAGGCGTCGATGGCGGCGGGGTCGCCCGACCGGGCGTGGGCCCGGGCCAGCGAGTTGCCGCAGGCGATGGCGAACTCGACCAGGACGGGAGCGATGAGCTCGGTGGTGGGGATCAGCTTCATGTCGCGGAACTGGCGGACGTAGAAGTCACGGTCGCCCAGGGAGCCCCAGCCGACGAAGATGTCGGTGGCGCTCTGCACCATGCGCTTGCCGGCGATGACGCGGGCGCCGTGGTTGTCGTGCCCGCTCGAGTAGGTGTACGACTCGTAGACCGACGGGCCGGCCTGCTTGCACTGCAGGAACAGCGGGTCGCCGGTGGCGCTCCCCTCGAGCAGCACCAGGTACACGACCATGCCGACGCTGCCGACCCCGACGACCTGCCGGACGACGTCGACGGTGGTGAAGCGGTCGAACAGTCGGCGGCGGTCCTCCTGGAGCGTGAGCCGGTAGTCCCCGAGGAGGCCTTCGACGATGTCGCCCTGCTCCTCGTCGTCAAGCGTGACGCGCAACGGTGGCTGCGGGATGATGCGCGCCCGGCCGCGCCGCTCCGTCGTCATCTTCTCGAACGCGCCGCGGCTCGTCCGTGACTCCTTGTTCTTCTCGAACTGCACCTGCACCTGGCCGCGGTCGGCGGGCTCGAAGTAGTCGATGAACTGGTCGAAGCGCGTGCCCTCGTACCAGATGTCGAGCAGCGGCAGCGACGAGTAGTAGCGCATCCGGTTGCGGTAGGCGTCGACCGCCGCGGTGACCGCCGTGTCCGCCTTGCTGGGTTTCACGCCGTTCTCCCGCGCCGCCACGACGAGGCTGGCGGCCAGGCGGGCGACGTCCCACTCGAAGGGGCCCGGCAGCGTCTCGTCGAAGTCCCTGAGGTCAAAGTTGAGGTTCCGCTCCGGCGTGGCCCACAGGCCGAAGTTCAGGACGTGCGCATCACCGCAGAGCTGGACCTCAATGCGGCTGTGGGGCCGGGAGGCCAGGTCGGCCGCCATCACCGCGGCCGCGCCCCGGTAGAAGTTCCACGGCGAGAGGGACATGCGCTGGTGGCGGAGGGGGGTCAGCTCCTCGAGCCGGATGACGTTCTGGGCCAGGATCGTGTCGACCGGATCGTGCCCCCGGTCGCGCTCGTCCCAGTCGCCCAGGCCGGCCCGGGGCGCCAGGATCCGGGCCTGCCGGCCCATCTCACGGCGCTCGGACTCCGAGGCCGCGAGGTCGTACCTGGCCGCCACTGTCGTGGGCACGTAGTGCGAGTTGCTCACGACTCTCCTCCCTCCGCATCCCCTGTTCGCTTGTCATCCTTGCCCAGGCCGGCGGGCTCCGCAGCGCAGGCGCCCTGGCCGCGACCGTAAGCCGACCAGCCCCCCTCCGTTCTCCGCCGGGACCACCGGCGACGCAGTCGGGATCTGGAATGGATCGACATGAACGCGAAGGAGGTTGAGCCGGGGTCGGGGACCGACGGGCGACCCGGGCACGGCGGCGGCGCGGACCAGGGCGACGACTGGTCTGATGCGGCGGCGGCGCAGGCGCAGCCACCCCGCTCCCATCGCCGGGGCATGCTGGCCGGGCTGGGTGTGGTGGGCCTGCTGTTGGCGGTGCTCCTGCTCGTGGATTCCGGAGGACCGGGTCCCCGGCTCGCGGCGCCGAGCCGGCACGGCCGCGGCCCCGTGACCATTCCCGTCCGGACCACGGACCCCGTCGCCGCCACGACGACGAGCGCCCCCCAACTGACTGTGCCGACCGCTCCGGCCGGGCACGACTTCGTCACCAACGCGTCCGTCTGGACGAGCCCGCGCAGTGCGCCGGCTCCGACGCCGACATCGTCGCCGGCGCGCGCCACGACGACGACCACCGTCGGGACCTCGACCACGGCGACAGCACCCGTTGCACCACCGCCGCCGTCCCCTGCGACGACCACGACAACGGCGCCGGCGACGACCACCACGACGACGTCCTGCGTCCTCGTCATCATCTGCGGTTAGCGGGCACGTAGAGGGCGGGGTGACTCCCAGACTGCCTCAATCACCCCGCCCGTAGACCGATTGTGTCTCCGGTGTCCGTTGGCGAGTAGGGCCGTTCGAACCAATCAACGCAACGGCCCAACAACATCATCTGGGGTTGCACTATCGCAACGTCGCAACAACGGAGCGGGACTACCCGAGCTTGCCGTAGGCCGTGGTCCGCCAGCGCTCGGGTGTCATGCGAAAGACCACACTCGCACCGGCGTCGTCGGCGGTAGCAGCCAGATAGAGATCGCCGTATTCGGCACCCAGATAGCGGTGCGCCAGGGCGCGTCGCTCGTCGGCGGAGACTGTGCCGTCCTCTGCGGTCACGGGTCCTTCGACGCTCACGTAACGGTATGGCATCGACTCGGTCTGCGCACAGAGCGTGAACCTCCCGGCGGCGCGCAGGCGCTGCGCCTTGACGCTCTGTCCCCCGGTGATGATGCTGACCGTGGCGCCCGGCTCGTAGGCGTACCAGACCGGAATGCTGAGCGGCCCCCGTCCGGGATCGTCGACGCTGAGGACTCCGACGTGCAGCCCGGCGAGAAATGCCTCGCGCTCTGCCACCGTCATCGTGAGCGTCATGGGGCGACGTGGTGCGGTGGGCGGTCGCGCCGCTGCGCGTCGGACCAACAACGGTCGCAGTCCTCGCAGGGACCGTTGTCGCCCCGGCTGCGGTGCACACCGGGATGCCCGCAGCGCGGGCACACGGACTCGGATTCGTTCACGGCTGGGGGACGGCCCTGTCGGCCTCCGGGGAGACCGACCCGTGCTCGTGCCGTTGCTGTGGCGTGGTCGTGGTCGTGGTCGTGGTCGTTCCCGGTCGCGTCGCTGATGTGCTCCGCGGCAGCCAGGACCTCCTCGGGCACCGCGGGACCCGAGCGCTTGGCGACACCGGTGGTGAGCAGGCGGCCGATGACCGGCACCTCGGTCAGGGACTCGGCCCGCATGATCTGCACGACGACGGGGACGAATTGTTCGGCCGAGTCGAAGACGATGTAGCGCGGCAGCCATCTCGGCTCGTATTTGGCGTTGAAGCGCCACAGCGTCTCAATCTGCAGGACGCCGGACAGCCGGCGCAGGGCCCAGCGTTCGACGCGCTGGGTGACGCCGTCGCCGTTGTCGCCCTCGAGCACGGACCGCAGGGCGGCAAAGTTGAGGCTGAGCCCCTTCATGCCCATCCCCTTGAGATGGTCGATCGTCGAGCACAGGGCGAAGTCGAGGAGCCCGTTGGGGTGGTCGCCCGGATCGCGGCGCATGAGGTCCAGCGAGTAGCCGCCGATGGCGGGTGAGGGCACGAACTGGCACATGGCCACCGGCGCCCCGTCGGGGCCCTCGACCAGTGTGAGGAGCAGGCCGGTGTCGCGGCGGTCGAACAGGCGGCCCAGCATCATGGAGAAGCCGCGCTCCTGCTCGCCGCGTCGGCTCTTGGCCATCAGCTCGGCCATGCGGGCGGCGTCAGCGGGGTCGAGGCGTGAAGGGTCGAGGAAGCGGACGGTGTAGCCGTAGCGGGCGACCCGGTTCACCGCCTGGCGGAGCCCCTTCATCTTGCCGCCCTGGAGCGAGAACTCCCGGGGGTCCACCACGGCCTCGTCACCGATGTAGAGGAAGCGCATTCCCGAGGCCTGGTAGGTCGGGAGCCATTCCTCGCCCGCTCCCATGACGCCGAGGCCCCATCCGTTCCGGTCGACGTAGTGACGGAACGAGTCCCAGACATGGGCCCGCTCCGAGAACGGCCCGATGGGGTCGGGGGACACGAGGCACACACCGCCGAACACGGCGTAGGCGACGAGCGAGTCGCGGTGGAAGAACCATTGCTTGTCGTCGCGCAGCACGAAGTAGTCGAGCGTGCCGGTGCCGTGGCGGCGGACGATGTCGCGCGCCCGGATCTCGGCGGCGCGCCGGCCCATGGCGGCGCGGCCCGACGACAGGCGGCGGTCCACCACCGGCCGGGTCAGCAGGTACAGCGCCACGAGGATCAGGCTCAGCCCGACGGCCAGGAGGCTGATGGAGGCATAGCGGTCGATGGTGGGCGGGAAGGAGATCGACTCGATTCCGACGAGGCGTTCGCTGGACCCGAGCAGCACGTCGGGCCAGCCCGGAAGGGGGTGGTGGTGCACGCGGCCGGCCACCTCCACCGCCACGAAGCCACCCAGGGTGGCGATGACCCCGCCCACGGCCAGGATGACGAACGCGGAGACGACGGTCGCGCGTTCGGACTGCGCCCGGAAGCGCTCCCGCTCGACGACCAGCAGGGTGAGGACGCCGGCACAGACGACGAGCGTGATGACGTCCGCGGCGTGCAGGAGGTGCAGGGCCAGCGAAGCGATGAGCAGCAGCACGGCGACCAGCCAGGAGCGGCGCTGACCGCGCAGGACCCCGCGGGAGAGCATGATCATGCCGATGCCGGCGATGGCGGTGAGCGCCCCGGCCGCCTGCACGACGGCGACGGGCAGGTACTGCGCAATGAGGTGGAGGTGCTCGCGCAGTGGGGTCGTGACCGAGGACAGCAGATCGATCGCGCCCGCCACGAAGAGCAGGACGGCGGCGAGGCGCCGGATGCGCCGCACCCGGATGTGGTCCGCCGCCACCTCGGGCGCCGGCGGCCATGACGCACCACCCGGCCAGCTGGCCGCCAGCTCCGCATGGATGTCAGCCGCCTTGGAGCGACCCTTGACGACCGTGTCGGCGGTGACGAGCCGCTCGCCCATGGTGGAGAGGGGCAGGTCCGCCTCGGCCAGGAGCAGGCGGACGTGCAACTCCGCTCCGGTCTCGATTTCGAGCGTCGACTCCTGCCGGTGGTGCAGGAACGTGGGCGGGAGCCCGAGACGCCCCCGGTGCTCGTGCACGACCTCGGCCGTGGCGCCCGGACAGGCGAAGAAGCCCGCATCGAGATGGGTCAGTTCGGGGACGAGCGCTCCGGCGACCACGACGCCCGAGGCCCCTGCTTCGACGGCCGCCCGCGTCGCATCGAGCGCGTCGGCCCCGTCCAGCTCGAGCAACTCGTGCGCGATGGGGCGGGCGCCCGAGGGGCCGCCGGCCCATGGCGCCGGCAGTCCCTCCCCACCCAAGGCCCGCCAGATGCCACGCGAGGTGATGGCTACCACCAGCGCGAGGATGGCGAGCAGCGCGACGGCGATGATCAAGGTCACGAGGAAGCGCGACGGCCAAGTGGCGTTGTAGGCCCGCTGGAGCGCCGTCTGTTGCCGGGGCGTGCGGAACACGCGCCCGAGACCGTCCACGATGAACTCGACGCGCAGCAGGAGCGCGATCACGGCCAGGACCAGCGGCGGCGCCCAGAGATATTTCCGCAGCCGGCGGTACAGCACGCGCGACGTCACGAAGCGGCGCGCCAGGCGCGGATCGTCCAGGCGCTCCATGCCGGCCAACCACGGGCGGTCGTCCGATGGCGCCTCGGCGAGCGGGGGGTTGTTGTCCGGTCGCAGCGTGCCGGAGCGGACGAGCACGGTGCGCATGCCGGCGCCGGTCTCGCACTCGAGGTCGACACCGTCGCACACCATTACGCCGCGGCGCTCCAGCGCCTGCACCAGCGTCCCGTCGCTGTCGGCGGGCGACAGGACGACGACCACCTGGGAGTCGGCGCGGGCGGCGAAGCTCGCCAACGCGTCGGTGAGGTCGGGGTGCCTCTCGACGACGGCCTCCGGCTCGTCCGGAGCCCCCGGCGCCACCAGGCGCCCGCACAGGATCACGACGCCGGGTCCCTGCCAGTCCGCCAGGCGCCGGGCGATGTCACGGCAGGCTGCCCGTGAGCTGTCGGTGGGCTCCGGGGGGAGGAGGAGGTCGCCGATGACCTCGACCCTGCGGCCGAGGGCCACCGCCAGGCTGCGGTCGGAGCCGGCCCCCGTGGCCTCGCCCTCTTCCCCCGTTTCAGCATCTGATCCCATTCTCCGTCCATCGTCTCACCTTCGAGGGCGTTTCCCGCTCCCCAATTCGGAGGATTCCGCTCTCGGGTGGCGCGGGGCACGTCCTAGGCTGCCCCTTCGTGCCCGAGGCCAGGTCAACCGACAGGATCAACTGGACGTGGCACGACGGGGGGAGTGCGCCCCACGCCGGCGGGCCGGCCGTCATCTTCGACATCGACGGCGTCCTGTCCGACGCCGCCGGCAGGCAGCATTTCCTGGACCGGGGGCGGCGGGACTGGACCGCGTTCTTCGAGGCGTGCGGCGACGACCCCGTCATCGAGGAGATCGCCCGGCTGCTCGAGCTGCTCGATCCCTCGCTCGCGGTGATCCTCCTGACCGGCCGGCCCCACCGCGTGCAGGCCCAGACGCTGGCTTGGTTGGAGCGCTACGGACTGCGCTGGGATCTGCTCGTCATGCGCTCGCGTGGCGAGTACGCCCAGGTGACCGACTTCAAGCAGTCGGTGGTCTCGGACCTCCGGGAGCGCGGCTTCGACCTGCGGCTCGCCTTCGAGGACGACCCGTCCAACCACGCCATGTACGTGGCGGCCGGCGTTCCCTGCGTCTACATCCACTCGGGCTACTACGAGTAGCGCAGCTGCCGGACCCAGCCCGCGGCGAGGGCCAGCACGGCGAGCACCAGCACGGGCAGATCACCCCAGTGGTCGTAGGGCGTGAAGCCGCGGCGCAGCGCGACGGAGGCGAAGAGCACCTGACGTCGACCGAGATCACTGCGCTGCAGGACGACGCCCCGCTGGGTGACCACCGCGCTGAACCCGGTCGGGGCGGCCTGGACGAGGTCGCGTCCCGTCTCGACGGCCTGGACGATCGCTGCCGCCATTTCCTGGGTCGGCACCTGGGAGGTGCTGTACGAGGACGTGTTGGTCGGGACCGCCAGGAGTTGGGCGCCGGCCCGTACCGACTCGTGGCTGCGCCCGGCGTAGAAGATCTCGAAGGACACCAGGAGTCCCAACGGCGCGGCGGGCGTGCGCATGAGGCCGGTGCCATGGCCGGGAATGGCGTCGACCGGCACACCGGAGAGGTCGGCGAAGTGCGAGAAGAACGAGCGGAGCGGCACGTACTCGCCGAAGGGGACGCGGTGGACCTTCTCGAAGACGCCGACGATGTGCCCGCGGGGTCCCCACGCGACAACCTCGTTGCGGAACGAGGTGCTGGTGGCCGGCTCGGTGACCCCGACGAGCAGTGTCGTGCGCAGTTGCCGGGCCAGGCGGCTGAGGAGTTCCGCCTGGGGCGACCCGGCCAGCGACCCGTCGAGCGCCACGACGTCCTCCGGCCACAGCACCAGGTTCGGTGCCGGGCGCGCGGTGCTCACGGCGAACATGGCGGCCAGCTGCGCGGCCAGGACGGTGCTCGGTGCGACCTGCTGCTTGCTCACGCCGCGCTGCCCTCCACCCTGCACCAGGGCGACGCGCACGGTCCGGACCGGTCCCCCGCCGTCGGGAGCCACCGTGCCGACGACCGCGAGCACGACGATCCCCGCCGCCATGACGCCGGCACCGACGACGCCGGGCCCGTCGATGCGCCCCCGCCGGGCCCAGAGGGCGGCGGTCACGGTGGCCAGGGCCGCCCCCCCGGCCCAGACCCCGGCCGTGATGAGGAGGGGGCCGCCGAGGCGGGCCAGCTCGACCAGTGGGCCCCGGGCCTGTCCGAGGAAGACGCCGCCGAGGGGCAGCCCGCCGAAAGGCCACGTCATGCGGACGCATTCGGCCAGCGTGCTCGCACCGACGAAGGCAAGCGCACGTCCCCGCCGCGGTGGTGTCGCCGCCGCGGCGGCCGCGAAGAAGAGCGCCTCGACGAGGATGAGCACGACGGCGCCGTACCAGTTGAAGGCGCGGGCCCAGGCCAGGCCGATCGCGTCGCAACCCAGGCCGGCCAACCAGCCGGACCAGATGCGGGTCCGCACCGGCAGCCCGGCGAGTCGCCAGTAGAGCACCCCCGCCCCGGCCAGGCCCAGCGGCCACCAGCCCCATGGTGGGAGGGACAGTGCGAGGAGGACACCCGCCGCGACCGAGGGGATGGCGATGCGGCCCCGG
This sequence comes from uncultured Acidimicrobiaceae bacterium, assembly GCA_963804055.1. Lineage (GTDB taxonomy): Bacteria > Actinomycetota > Acidimicrobiia > Acidimicrobiales > RAAP-2 > Bog-473. Next base: position 714,082 of record CAWDOU010000005.1, read on the forward strand.
TGCGGCAGGTTCACAAGAGCGTGTGGGCCGCCGCACGGCCGCTGGCGATGCAGGCGGGAATGCCGACGCCGCGGTACGCGGCGCCCGCCACGGCGACGCCGCCGAACCGGGCCAGCGCCGACTCGACGCCGGCGGTCCGCAGCAGGTGGTGCACGCGGTACTGCGGGAACGCGTCGTCGAAGCGCACGACCCGCGACTCCACGGGTTCCCCGTGCGCCCCCATCAGCGCGCCCAGCTCCTCCCACGCCCGGTCGGCGACCTCCTGGTCGCTCCAGCCGGCAGCACGGGTGTCGTCGACCCGTCCGAGCGAGGCCCGCAGGAGGGTCTCGCCCTCGCGCGCCAGGTGTGGCCACTTGCGATCGAGGTACGTGCAGGCGGTCACCGCCCACGCCTCCCGTCCCTTGTGCGGGCTCCGGCGCGGCACCAGGAACCCGGTGCCCTCGAGTGCCTCGGGGATGTCGTCCACTCCGACACGGAAGGTCACCAGCACCACGGAGGCGTAGTCGATGGCATCCAAGAGCCCGGCCACCTCGTCGTCGTGGGGACGGAGGAGTGTCGCCGTGGCCGGCGCCGGCGTGGCCAGCACCACGGCGTCCGCCTCGACGGCACGGTCCGCCGCCGCCACGGTCCACCCGCCCGACGGCGACCGTTCCAGACGTTCGGCGGGGGAGGAGAGCCGGATGTCCACCTCGCGGCCCCGGAGGCCTGCGGCCAACGTGTCGACGAATGACGCCATGCCGCCCCGGAGCGCCCAGAAGAGCGGCGGTCCGTCCGGGTCGGGAGCGGGCACCTCGGCGCGCAGGTTCCGCATGAGGCCACCGCGACGTTGCGCGGCGGCGAGCAGGGGTGGGAAGGTCGCCGCGGCCGACATGTCGTCGACGGAGCCGGCGTGGATCCCGCCGATCAGTGGGTCGGCCAGCATGTCGACGACGCGCTGGCCGAGCTTGCGCGACACGAGCGGGCCGATGGCGCGGTCGCCGATGGGCCCTCTGACGTCAGGCCGTGGCAGCAGCGCGTCGCGGGCGAGACCGAACGTGCCCCGGGCGCCGACGATGCCGGATCGGGCCGTGGGCCAGAACCGCGTCGGGATCCCGAGTGCGTGGCCCTCGGGCAAGGTGCGCCGGCGCCCGCGGGCCCACACCGCCGCCCCACGGGCCGCGACGGGCACGAGGGCGTCGGCCAGTCCGACCTCGTGGCACAGGTCGACCGCTTCGGGTCGCCGCCCGAGAAACCCGTCGGGGCCCAGGTCGACGACCCGCCCGCCCAGGTCCCCGCTCTGCAGGGGGCCGCCGAGGTGTGGCGACGCCTCCAGGAGTGTCACCGACGGTGCGCCGGGTCGCCGGGTCGCGCCACCCGTGAGCTCCCAGGCCGCGGCGAGACCACTGATGCCACCACCGACGACGACGACCCGCCGCACGGGCATGTCAGGGTGTCCCGTCTGCGGCGACGATCAGATCGGCCAACGTTGCGATGAACGCGGGGTCGTCGTTGAGCGATGCAGTGCGCGCAAAGGTGATGCCGGCCTCCGCCGCAATGTGGGCCACCTCGACATCGAGGTCGTAGAGCACCTCGAGATGGTCCGCCACGAAGCCGATCGGGCACACGACGACGGCGTCGGCGACGTCGTCCGCCGCGAGTTGCCGCACGACGTCGCGCACGTCGGGTCCGAGCCAGGGTTCGGGAGTGCGTCCCGCGCTCTGCCACGCCACCAGCCAGTCGTCGAGCCCCGCTGCCGTGCCGACGAGCCGGGCCGACTCGGCCAATTGCTCGGGGTAGGTGTCACCACTGTCGCGAATGCGCTCGGGCAGCGAGTGCGCCGTGAAGATCACCGTGGTCCGGCCGGCGACGGCGCGGAGCGCGTCGAGCACGCGGGTGGCGAGCAGGGTCACCAGTGCCGGTTCGGCATACCACGGGGCCACCGGCACGAACGGCGTCGAGCCCAGCGCGGCGGCGGCCCGGTCGAGATACTCCTGGGAGCCCATGGACGAACCGTGGGGGGTCAGGACGAGGCCGATGACGCGGTCCACGCCGGCCGTGCCGAGGAGGGCGGCGGACTCCTCAATGAGCGGGTCGGTGTGCTTGGCACCGAAGGCGACCCGGTAGCGGCCCGGTGCGCGGGCGTCGAGCGCCGCGCGTACGGCGTCGACCTGCGCTGCGGTACGGATCGCGAGCGGTGACACGCCACCGATGGCGGCGTACCGCCCCTCCAGTTCGGCCAGCTGTTCCGGCGTGGGTGGGCGGCCGCGACGGATCCGTGTGTAGAAGGGCGCGATCTCCGCCGTGCTCGCCGGCGTGCCGTGAGCCATGAGCAGCACGCCGGTGGTCATGGCCGCGCGGTCTCGGCGTGGACCAAAGCGACGACGGCGGTCAGGATGCCCGGGTCCGTCTCGGGCAGGACGCCGTGGCCCAGGTTGAAGACGTGACCGGTGCCGCTGCCGTCCGCCGCGCTGGCGAGCACCGCTCGGGTTGCATCCTCGACGACGGGCCACGGCGCCATGCAGAGGGCCGGGTCGAGATTGCCCTGTAGCGCGCACCCGGGACCGACGCGCCGGTGGGCCTCGTCCAGCGGGACGCGCCAGTCCACGCCGACGACGTCGGACCCCGCCGAGCCCATGAGGCCGAGGAGCTCGCCGGTGCCGACACCGAAGAGAATGGTCGGGACGTCGAGGTCGGCGATCCCGGCCAGGACGGCGCGGGTGGAGGGCAGGGCGAAGCGGGCGTACTCGGCGGGGGCCAGCGAGCCGGCCCAGCTGTCGAAGAGCTGGATCACCTGGGCGCCGGCCTGAATCTGCGCCCGCAGCGAGGCCACGGCCATGGCCGCCAGCCGCTCGGTCAGCTGCTGCCAGAGGTCGGGGTTCCCGTGCATGAGCGCCTTGACCTTGGCGAACGTGCGGGAGGGTCCCCCCTCGATTGCGTAGCTGGCCACGGTGAAGGGCGCACCGGCGAACCCGATCAGCGCCACGCCCGACCCCTCGAGCTCACGGCGCACCAGGCCGACCGTCTCGGCCACGTAGGGGGCATCGGACTGCGGCTCGAAAGGCCGGAGACGGTCCAGATCCGCCTCGCTCCGGAACGGCTCGGCGACCACGGGGCCGCGTCCGGGCTCCACGTCGACCCCGAACCCGATGGCGTGCAGCGGGACGACGATGTCGGAGAACAGGACGGCCGCGTCGACGCCGTAGCGCCGGACCGGCTGCAGGGTGAGCTCGGCCGAGAGGGCGGGGTCGCCGATGGCGGCGAGGATGGAGCCCGAGCCGCGGGCCGCCCGGTATTCGGGCAGCGCGCGTCCCGCCTGGCGCATGAACCAGACGGGGGTGCGGGACACCGGCTCCCGCAAGCAGGCGCGCACGAGGTCCGTGCGGGCAGCTGCCGTCAGGCTCACCCGGCCGGCTCTATGACGACGGCGGTCCCGTAGGCGCAGATCTCGGTCCAGTTCCCGCCCATCTCCGAGGTGTCGAACCGCATGGCCAGCACGGCGTTCCCGCCGCGGGCCTCGGCCTCCTCGACCATGCGGTTCACCACGTCCTCCCGGCTCAGCTGCAGGTTCTTGGTCATCCCCTTGAGCTCGCCCCCCGCCAGGGACTTGAAGGCGGCGCCGAACTGGGAGCCGACGTTGCGCGAGCGGACGGTCAGGCCGAAGACCTCGCCGAGCACCGAGGTCACCTTGTAGCCGGGGACGTCATTCATGGTCGAGATGAGCATGGCAATCCTTTCGGTCCGGCTCATCGTAGGCGGCACCACACCTGCTTCCCCGGCGTCGCGCGCCGTCTAAACTGAACCGTTTCCCCGTGGGCCGGGGGGAGGAAGGGGAGCGGTGCCCGAACATCCCGATCTGCAGGATGAGCAGGAGTTCCTCAACCGTGCCTACGACGGGTTGGAGTTCATGCGGGGTGAGGCGCGCCAGATGTTGCAGGGTGTGCTCGACCTCGGCCGGGGCGGCACCTTCCAGTCCCGCACCGAGCGGGACATCGTCGTCCGTACCAGCCTGGCCCGGCTGGAGCAGCTCGACATCGGCGACCAGGCTCTCTACTTCGGGCGCATCGACCGCCTTCCCGAGCCGGGGGTGGAGCCCACGCCTCCGTCGGACAATCCGCTCCTGGGTGAGTCCTTCCACATCGGCCGCCTCGCCGTCTCGGGTCCCGACCACGACCCGCTGGTGGTCGACTGGCGCGCCCCCGTGGCCGAGCCCTTCTACCGGGCCACCGGGCTCGACCCGCAGGGCCTCGCCCGGCGCCGCCACCTCGCGGTCCGGGGCCGGACGGTGCTCGGGCTCGAGGACGAGTACTTCGTCGACCCCGAAGGCCGTGCCGGCGCGGTCGCACCGGGCGGGGCCGGCGGAGCGCAGATCCGCGACGGTGGGGAGCGTCTCCTCGCCGACGGGCTGGTCCTCGGTGGCCCCGGCGCGCTCCTGTCCGCGCTGGGTCAGGCCCGCACGGGCCAGATGGGCGACATCATCGGGACGATCCAGCGCGAGCAGGACGAAATCATCCGGTCGCCCCTGCCGGGCGTGCTGGTGGTCCAGGGCGGCCCCGGCACCGGGAAGACCGCGGTGGCGCTGCACCGGGCCGCCTACCTCCTCTACACGCACCGCTTCCCTCTGGAGCGCCAGGGCGTGCTCGTGGTCGGCCCGAACCCGTTGTTCCTGCGGTACATCGAGCAGGTGCTGCCCTCGCTGGGCGAGACCGGCGTCAGCCTTTCGACGGTGGCGGGGCTGGTGCCCGAGGTGCGCGTGCGCGGTGTCGACGACCCGGCCGTCGCCCGGCTCAAGGGCGACGTGCGCATGGTCAAGGTGCTGGCCCGGGCCGTCCGGACCCGGCAGCGCCCGCTCCGCCACGACGTGGAGGTCCCCTTCGGCGCCGGCGTGCTGCGCCTGCGGGCCCGGCTGACCGAGGACATCGTCGGCATGGCCCGTCGCCGGCCCGGGACCCACAACGCCCGCCGGCGCTTTGTCGAGTCCCAGGTCCTGCGCGCCCTCTCGGAGGAGTACCGCGCCCGGCTCGGGCGGAGCGGCGTCGACGGCGCGGACGACGCGCCCACGCCCGAGGAGCAGAGGGACCTGGCCCAGCGTCTGCGCCGGGTGCCCGAGGTCGCCGACGCCCTCGACCGGATGTGGCCGCGCCTGTCGCCGCACGAGTTCCTGCACGATCTTCTCGGCGCACGGGCGCTGCTCACCGCCGCCGGCAAGGGGATTCTCAGCGAGGCGGACGTGCAGCGTCTGTACCGGCCGCGCAGCGCCTCGCTCGACACGGTGCACTGGACGGTGGGCGACACCGCCCTCATCGACGAGGCCCGCACCCTGCTCGGTCCCCGCCGGGGCAGGACGACCCGGACTCGGGCCAAGCGCGCCGAGGAGGGGACCGCCTCCGAAATGGGGTTCTGGCCGCAGGGGCTGGCCGCCTCGCCTGAGCCGGTGGCGGCCGTGGGGACGGCGTCCGAGGACGAGATCAGGGCCTTCGGCCACATCGTGGTCGACGAGGTGCAGGATCTCTCGCCGATGCAGTTGCGCATGCTGGCCCGCCGCTCGCTGTCGGGCTCCATGACCGTGGTCGGCGACATTGCGCAGGCGACCGGGCCCTGGGCCCCGTCGGGCTGGGACGACATCACGCGGTACCTGACGCCGCAGCGGCCGCCGCGGCTCGTTGAGCTCACGGTGAGCTACCGGACCCCGGCCGAGGTCGTGGCGCTGGCGGCCCAGGTCCTGGCCGTCGCCGCGCCCGAGATCTCGCCGCCGCGTCCGGTCCGCCAGTCCGGCTTCTCCCCGCGCGTCGTCGGCACCGCAAGGATCGAACTGTCCCGCGCCCTGGCCGAGGTGGCCCGGGAGGAGGTGCGGGCCGTGGCGCCGGGCCGGGTGGCCGTCCTCGGTCCCGCCGTCATGCTGCCCGAGCTGACCCGGGTCCTCGACGAGGCCGGCCTGGACCCGATCGACCCGCGGGACCCGGCGGGCGACGGTCTGGCGGCGGGCCTCGTGGTCCTCCCCGCCGACGAGACGAACGGGCTCGAGTTCGACTCGGTGATCGTCGTGGAGCCCTCACTGATTGCTGCGGTGGGCGAGGACCTGGCGGGCGAGGGGCCCCCGGTGGCCACCACACGGGGCTTGCGGACCCTCTATGTCGCTTTCACGAGACCGACCCGGCGGCTCACGGTGCTGCACGCCGAACCGCTTCCGGTCGTGCTGCGCTGACCTGGGTCTTCGCACCCACGATCCGAGCCATCGCCGCACCTCCTCCTAGTTGGCGTGGTCGCGGTCGGGTCGACTACGAAATTCACCTGTGACCCAGGCTCTCTCGGCGGAGGTCCCCGCTCCCCAGGGAAAGATCACCCACGACCGGCCACCGATGCTGGCCATCGGCGTCATGATCTGGCTCGGGTCCGAGCTGATGTTCTTCAGCGGCCTCTTTGCGGCCTTCTTCACGATCCGGGCCAACACCGTCGGCCCCTGGCCGCCGGCCGGCACCGATCTGGACACCCTCCGGGCGGGCTTCTTCACCCTCGTCCTGGTGTCGTCGAGCTTCACCATGCAGAAGGCGGTGTTCCAGCTGGAGTGGCGCAAGCGGCGCTCGGCCCGGATCTGGATCGTCGCCACCATCATCCTGGGCGTGGCGTTCCTCGGGAACCAGGTCTACGAGTGGCTCTTCAGCACGACGCGCTGGTACACGAACTCGTACGGGTCGCTCTTCTACATCATGTCGGGCCTCCACGGCCTCCACGTCTTCATCGGGTTGCTCGCCATGGTCTTCCTCCTGGGCCGTCTGCGCGGCAACGTAGGCGGGGACCCCGGTGAGCTCTCGGCGGTCCAGGGGGTGTCGTACTACTGGCACTTCGTCGACATCGTCTGGGTCGGGCTCTACAGTTGCCTGTTCCTTCTCAAGTAGGCATGCGAGGCGTGCGCGCACCATTCAAGAAGACATTCAGCAGCCGGTTCCTGTTGCCGGCGGGCCTTCTCTCGGTCGCAGCCCTGGCGTCGCTCGCGATGTTCTTCCCCGGAGCCATGGCCAGCGCCAGCGGCCATGCCGACGCGGCGCAGGTCTCGATCACTCCTTCCAAGGTGACGACGCACGCCTGCGGCACCGTGAACGTCAAGGGCGTCACCAACTCCGTGCCGAACGCCGGGAACCCCTTCCTCAGCAACTCGAAGACGTGCCTGAACGGCCACCTCATTTCGTACGGCAACACCGCCATCACGTACTCGAACCCGCCGCAGTCCTTCATCACCGCCGGCCGTCTGCTGTTCGCGCAGACGTGCTCGAGCTGCCACGGCAACCAGGCGAACGGCGTGGGCCCGGACGGGAACGCCACCATCGGGCCGAACCTGCAGGGCGTCGGGGCGGCCACGGTCGACTTCTGGGTGAGCACGGGCCGCATGCCCGCCACGGACGTCAAGGCGGTGGAAGCGGAGCGCAAGCCGTCGCGGCTGACCCCCGTGCAGGCCCTCGAGCTCGCCGCCTGGGTCAACTCGCTCGACCCCTCGGTCCCCGCTGTGCCGAACCCGCACCTGGCCGGGGCCGACCAGTCGGTCGGCCAGGACCTCTTCTCGCTCAACTGCGCCGCCTGCCACACCATTGAGGGATCCGGTGACGCGCTGGCCTTCGGCACCAACGCTCCCTCGCTGCAGAACCGCCAGGTGACGGCGCAGCAGATCGCCGAGGCGGTCCGCACCGGGCCGGCCAACATGCCGCGCTTCTCGGGCAACCTGACCGACGCGCAGGTGGCCGACATCACCTCCTACGTCACCGGCCGCTTGCAGCACCCGACCAACCCGGGCGGGTTCGCTCTCGGAGGCGTCGGGCCCGTGGCGGAGGGCTTCGTCGCCCTCCTGATCGGCGTGGGCGGACTGGCCCTGATCTGCTTCTGGATCGGAGACCGTTCGGGGTCTGACGAGCCCGAGGAGGGTGACGCGCACGCCGGCGGCGGCGCCGAGCCGGTGTCTGTCGGCGACGCATCCGGAGGAGAGCACGCGTGAGCGACGCCGAGCACCAGCCGTCGCGCACACGGGTGCCGATGCCCGTCGCCGCCTTGAGCGACCCGCACATGGGCGAAGCGGCGCGCAACCCCGAGCGCACCCAGAACATCATCGCCGGCATCCTCTTCCTGGCCATCGTCTTCTTCGCCGTGGCGGGTGCCGCCTACTGGCAGAACTGGACCGTCTGGATCTTCGGCGGCGCGCTCGGTGCCGGCCTGTTCGCCCTGGGGTTCGGTCTCACCGCCTGGGGCAAGTACCTGATGCCCCAGGGCCCCTTCGTCGAGGAACGGCACACGCTCGCCTCGACCCCCGAGGAGCGCGACGTCATGTCGGCCGCCCTGGTCGAGCGCTCCGCCGTCGTCGTCAAGCGGCGCCGGGTGCTCGGCGGCCTCTTCGCCGCGGGCGCCGGGGTCTTCGGGATCGTCGCCGCCTTCCCCCTGATCCGCTCGCTGGGTCCCGTGCCTGGCGACTCCCTCGAGACCACCAGCTGGCGCAGGGGGTCGGTCCTGGTCGACTCCAGTGGCCGCCCGGTACGCAAGGACACCCTCGTGGTCGGCGGCATCATGACCGTCTACCCCAAGGACACGGTGAACGCGCAGACCGGGCAAATATCCGACGAGGGACAGGCGGTCGACCAGACCGTGCTGATCCGGGTGTCGGACCAGCCCTTCACGACCGAGCCGGGACGTGAGAACTGGACCCCCGACGGGTACGTCGCCTACTCCAAGGTGTGCACGCACCTGGGCTGCCCGGTCGGCCTCTACGAGCAGGAGCTCGAGCTGCTGGTGTGCCCGTGCCACCAGTCGATGTTCAACGTGCGCAACGGCGCCGTGCCGCAGTTCGGTCCTGCGCCCCGGCCGCTGCCCCAGATGTACCTGGGCTACAACGACGACGGCTACCTCATCGCCATGGCACCGTACGACCAGGCCATCGGGCCCGGTTTCTGGGAGCGGAACTCGTGAGCAAGAGCACGGCCGACACGAAGCGCAGTCGCAAGGCGGCCCTGGGACCCTACGGGCACGTCGGCAAGGTCGTCGGCGAGCTGGACGACCGGCTGGGTGTGGCGAAGGGCGGCCGCGTCTTCCTCGACAAGATCTTCCCGGACCACTGGTCCTTCATGTTGGGCGAGATCTCGCTCTATTCCTTCGTGGTGTTGCTCGCCACCGGCGTGTTCCTGTCGCTCTACTACGTCCCGTCGGCCCAGCAGGTCATCTACCACGGCAGCTACAAGCCGCTGGACGGCCAGTTCGTCTCGGAGGCCTTCCGCTCGACCGTCAACATCTCCTTCAACGTGCGCGGCGGGTTGCTCATCCGCCAGATGCACCACTGGGCGGCCGACATCTTCATCGGGTCGATCATCGTGCACATGTGCCGCATCTTCTTCACCGGGGCGTTCCGCAAGCCGCGGGAGCTCAACTGGACCATCGGCATCTTCATGCTCGTGCTGGCGGTGCTCGAGGGCTTCATCGGCTACTCGCTGCCCGACGACCTGATCTCGGGCACCGGTCTCCGCATCGGCTACTCCATCGCCGAATCGCAGCCCCTGATAGGCAGCTACATGGTGACGTTCCTCTGGGGCGGCCAGTTCCCCGGGACCGGGGTCATCATTCCCCGCTTCTTCATCATCCACGTGTTGCTGATCCCCTTGGCGCTCATCGGGCTCCTCTCCGCCCACCTGGGGCTCCTGGTGCGTCAGAAGCACACCCAGTTCGCCGGCGAGGGGCGCACCGAGAAGAACGTGGTCGGCTCGCCGATGTTCCCCACGTTCATGGCCAAGACCACCGGCTTCCTCTTCATGGTGACCGGAGTCACGGCGGTGCTGGGCGCCTTCGCCCAGATCAACCCGATCTGGCAGTTCGGCTCCTACGACGCCTCGAAGATCTCCTACGCGGTGCAGCCGGACTGGTACATGGGCATGCTCGACGGCGCGCTGCGCATCATGCCGTCGTGGGAGCTGGCCTTCTGGGGGCATACCGTCCCGCTCGAGGTCTTCCTGCCGGCCGTGGTGTTCCCGACGCTCTTGATCACGCTCTGGCTCCTGTATCCGGGCTTGGAACGCAGAATCACCGGTGACAACGAAATGCACAACCTGTTGGACCGACCGCGTGATCGACCCAAGCGCACGGCGGCCGGCGTCGCCATGTTCTCGTTCATGTTCACGCTGTTCGCAGCGAGCTCGACCGACGTGTTGGCCAACTTCTTCCACGTCTCCCTGAACGTGACCCTCTGGTTCTTCCGCATTGCGACGTTCGTCGTCCCCGTCGTCTCCGCGCTGGTCGCCTACCAGCTGTGCAAGGAGATTCAGGGCGCGCCCGGGATCGGCAAGCGCAAGCGTGCGGTCGTCATGTACCGCTCGGCGGACGGCGAGTACACGACGGTGCCCTCGGCGCCGCGACCCGGTGACGAGCGCGAAGAGCTCGACCCCGAGCCGGTGCCGGTTCGCATCGACATCGAGCCGTTGAGCAACGGTGGGATCCGCGAGCCGGAGAGCTCGCCCACGGGCGCACGGCAGGTCAGCCGCTGAGCCCAGGGCGGGGCCGCCCTACCGCGCGTGACCTCTGGGTCGTCGCCGAATCCATCCACGCCGTCACCTACTTCGCCCCCGAGTGCCGCAGCGCGCTCCGTGAGGCCGGGCTGCGCGGCTTCTGGTCCGGGTACTTCGCCGCCCGCGCCGCGCCGCTCGGCCGGGTTGGGGCCGGTCCCGTCACGGCGGCCTTCTTCAACTTCCACCCGGCCATGGTGGCGAGGGCCGTGCCCGGGTGCTGGGAGGTCGTGGCCCCCGAGACGCTCTGTCGGGTGCGGGCCATCGCAGCCGCCGAGGCGTTGGGCGAGGTGTGCCGCACCGAGGCCCGATCGGCGCTGCTCGCCTCCCTGCCCCTCCTCCGGCAGGCCGCGGAGGGATGCGACGGGGCGGGACGAGTCATGGCGGGGGCCAACCGATCCCTGTGGCCCCGCATTGCGACCGCGCTCGGCACGGGAGGGCTCGGCGAGGTCTGGCAGGCCTGCACCACGCTGCGTGAGCACCGCGGGGACGGGCACGTCGCCGCGCTGGCGGTGCACGGCCTGAGCGGACTGCAGGCGCACGTGCTGGCGGCCGGGTCCAAGGCCGTCCCGGTCGAGCTGCTGCGGGACAACCGCGGCTGGAGCGAAGCGGAATGGGACGATGCCACGGCGACGCTGGCGGCCGCCGGTCTGGTGCACGCCGACGGCAGGGTCACCGACGCGGGACGCACCCTGCACGGCCGTGTGGAGGAGCTGACCGACGAGCTGGCCGAGCCCGCCTACGCCACCCTCAGCGATCATGCCCTCTACGAGCTGCACGGCGCGCTGGGCGCCTGCGCCGCCGACGTGGCCGCCTCCGGTCTGATGCCCTTCCCCAATCCGATGGGGTTGCCGCGCCCCGGTCGGCGTTAGGTGGGGCGCGGCGGGGGCCAGCCGGGCACGAGCGAGAGCTCCCTGCACAGCTTGCGTGACGACACCATCTGACCGGCGTACTGCAGGGCGTCGGGATCGTCACCGAGCCAGGCGGCCACTTCGCCCGCCACCTCGGGCGGAGCAGGCACGTGCCCGGCTCCCACGAGCACCTCGTCCATGCCCGAGGCCCGCATGGACTCGGTCAGGGTGAGCCCGGGTGCGATGGAGAAGGCCGCGATCCCCCGGGCGGCGAACTCCACGTGGCACATGTCGGTCACGCGGTGGAAGGCCGCCTTGGCCGCCGCGTAGGCCACGCCCCATCCGCCGGCGCCGGCGGGGGCCGGCGGCGTCGTGAACGCGGCCTCCGACAGCATGTTGACCAGCCGCCCCTCGCCCCTCTCGAGCATGCCGGGGAGCAGCAACTGTGTCAGCAGGAGAGGGTGGAGGTAGTCGCCCACCAGGCAGCGCTCGGCCAGTTCCAGGGGCAGGTCCAGGATGCGGTCCATGGTGCCGGGCCCCTGGTAGATGGCGTTGTTGACCAGGACGTCGACGCGGCCCATGTCCGCCAGCGCCACGGCCGCCACGTTCTCGACCGACGAGCGGTCCATCAGGTCCATCGGCACGGCCAGGGCGGTCCGCCCGAGGGCCACGATCTCGGCCGCCGTGGTGTCGAGGCTCCCGGCGATGGGCAGCGGGTCGTCGCGTACCAGGGTGCTCGAGGCGTGTGCGCGTCCGTCGCCCTCGTGCACGGTGCGGGCGGTGATCACCACGTCGTAGCCGCGCCGGGCCAACGCGACGGCGGCGCAGCGGCCGATTCCCCGGCTGGCGCCGGTCACCAGGGCGACCCGTCGTGCGTCAGGCATCGGCCATCTACATCATCCCGGCGATCTGGTGGCCGCCGTCGACGTGGAGCACCTGCCCGTTGACGTAGGCCGCGTCGTCGCTGCAGAGGAACACGACGACGCGGGCGATGTCGTCGGGCGTGCCGAGGCGCCGGGTCGGGTTGGCCTCGGCCAGCCGCACCTGGACGTCCTCGGGGACCTGTGTCTTCGCCGTCTCCGTCAGGATGAACCCCGGGGCGATGGCGTTGGCGCGGATGCCGTCGCGGCCGTAGCGGACCGCGAGGTGGCGCGTCAGTTGATTGAGCGCGGCCTTGGACACGCCGTAGGCCACCCGGGTCGACTCGCCGATGGTGCTCGTCCCCGACGAGATGGTGACGATGGACCCGCCACCGCCCGCCACCATGACGGGAACGGCGTGGCGTGCCAGCAGCAGGGCACCGCGTGTCGTGATCTCGAGAGCCCGTTCCCAGACGCCGAGGTCGACTCCGACTGCGTCGGTGTCGAGCCGCGGGTGGCTCCAGGCGGCGTTGTGGTCGACGGCGTCGAGCGTCCCGTACTCGGCGACGGCGCGCGCGACGCACGCAGCCACCGAATCCTCGCGGCGGACGTCGCAGGCGAGCCCGACTGCCCGCCCTCCGGCGCCCTCGACCTCCTCGGCCACCGAGGCCGCGCCGTCGGCGGACACGTCGCCGATCACGACGGCGGCGCCGGCACCGGCGAGGCGCAGCGCGGTGGCCCGACCGATGTCCGAGGCACCCCCACTGACCAGGACGACCTTGCCCTCGAGCTGTCCCCCCGGTGACGCCATGGGAGTCATCGTAGGAGGGCGGAACCGGGACCACCATCCGGTGCCGGCGCGCCGGCGGAATTGGGCCGAGAGGTGCCCGACATGGGAGCATTTTGCCGTGCGGGTGCATCGCAGCTTCGCCTTCGTGGACGTCTCGGGCTTCACCGCCTTGACGGAGATGGAGGGGGACGAGCGGGCGGTCGACGTGCTGACCGCATTCCGCTCCCTCCTGCGTGACATCTGTGCGCGCCGGGGCGTGCGTATCGCCAAGTGGCTCGGTGACGGCGTCATGCTGGTGTGCGTCGACACCCGGCCGCTCCTCGAGGCCATTTTGGAAGTGCACTACGTCGTCGGCGAGGTGGGTGCGGTCGAGACCGTCTCCATCCGCTCGGGAGTCACCTGCGGCGACGTGATCCTCATGGAAGGCGACGACTACATCGGCCACTGCGTCAACGTGGCGGCGCGCCTCTGCGATCTGGCGTCGTCCGGAGAGGCGTTGGCGGCCCCCGCGGTCATGGATCACCTCCCGAGCTGGGGGCACGTCGTGTCCGAGACCCACGTCGCCCTGCGCGGGGTCGAGAAGCCGGTGCCAGCGTCGAGCATCTGCATGGCGGGCAGCGGCGACCCCGACGGCTCGCGCGACCCCATCTGCGGCCTCCCGTTGACCGAGGACACCGCCCAGGAGATCGCGCACGACGTGCGCGGCCGCGTGGTGCTCTTCTGCTCGCCGGGCTGCGTCGACACCTGGCGCCGCCGGCCGGCGCGCTCGCTCTCCCACTGAGGCGGCCCGTCGGCTGCCCAGGGCCCGGCGTGCGGGCCGCCGGAGGCCCGCCTGAGCCCCCGCTGGGGCCGTCCAATCCCCGCAACTTCGCCTCAACATTCGTTGGGCTGGAGCCGATACAGGGAGGGACGGACAAGGGGAACCGAGGGACACGTCATGCGGCAACTTCCAGCACTCGACACGTCGTCCGGCGTGACCAAGTTCTGGCGCAGCTACGTCTACGTCGGGGTGCTGACGTACAGCCTGGGCGCCTTCGCCGTCCTGGTCTATTCGCTGACCACCGTCGGCCCGCACCGGGAGGCGTTGGTGATCCTGAGCGGGCTCAGCCTCGTCGCCTCCGTCGTCGGGTTCCGCCTGCTGGGCCTGCGTCTCGTCGAGACGCAGTGGTCCAAGGCGTTCTTCTGCTCCTGGGCCGCCTGCACGTTCGTCTTCGTCGCCGTGGGTGCGGTCCTCGACGGCGGCGTGCGCAGCCCCATCTCGTACTTCCTCCTCCTGCCGATGCTCTTCGCCGGCTTGGCGTACTCGGCGGGCACGGTGTGCTTCCTCGCCGGCTTCGGTGTTCTGACGACGCTCGTCGTCGGCTTGCTGACCCCCGATCGCAGCTGGTCCAACGTGGCGTTCCTGGCGATCGGCATGGTCATCGCCGGTGTCATCACGGCAGCGGCGGCCGCCAACCGGGACCGTCTCATGCGCCAATTGATGGCCGCGGCCAGCTTGGACGCGCTCACCGGATGCCTCAGCCGGGGGGCGTTCCAGGAGCGTCTCGACCACGAGTCGATGCTGGCCGAGCGCCGCTACGCCACCTTCAGCCTCATTGTGGCGGACCTCGACAATCTCAAGTTGCTCAACGACGCCAACGGGCACCATTGCGGGGACAGGGCCCTGAAGCTCCTGGCCGGCGTCCTGCGCCAGGCCGCACGCGAGACCGACGTCGTCGGCCGGCTGGGCGGTGACGAGTTCGCGCTGCTGCTGCACGAGACGGACCAGGAGGACGCGATGGCCGCCGCCACCCGGCTGCGGTCCGCCCTGCATGACGTCACGGGCTCCGACTGGGTGACGGCCAGCATCGGTGTCAGCACCTGGCAGGGCCCCAACGACGCCCCGGAGGCCTTGCTCCGGCGGGCGGACGAGGCGCTCTACATGGCCAAGCGGTCAGGCCGCGACTGCGCCGCGCAGTGGGAGCCGTCGACGGCGGAGACGACACCGGTGGGGCTGCAGTGGCTGCGGGAGCGCTCGCGCCACCTCGCGGCCCGGCTGGCCGCGCAGGCCGAAGTGGTCGGCTGAAAAGACGGGCGCTGCCCCGTCGCGGTTGACATGTGACCTATAGGTCACATAAAGTGCAAGGGTGGACGAGGTGTTCAAGGCCCTGGCCGATCCCACCCGGCGCGAACTGCTCGACGAGCTGTTCCGGGAAGACGGGCAGACCCTGGGCATGCTGGAAGAACGGTTCTCGATGACCCGCTTCGGGGTCATGAAGCACCTCAAGGTGCTCGAAGAGGCGGGGCTGGTGGTGACGAGGCGGCGGGGCCGCCAGAAGCTCCACTTCCTCAATCCGGTCCCGATCCGTCTCGTCCACGACCGCTGGGTCAGCAAGTACGCGGAGCCCTGGGTGGCAGGGCTCAGCGAGATCAAGGAGAGACTGGAGAGCCAGATGGAAAAGGTGTACGAGATCTTCATCAAGACCACGCCCGAACGGCTGTGGGAGGCGATCATCGACCCCGAGATCAGGGCCAAGTACAACTTCGGCGCCGCGGTCTACTCGGAGTGGAAGGTGGGCGCGCCCATCAGCGTCGACGTCAAAGCACACGACGTCCATCTGGGCGAGGGCGAGGTGCTCGAGGTGGACCCTCCCCGCCGCCTGGTGCACACCATGGCCGCCCTGTGGGACGCCGACGTCACGGCCGAAGGGATCTCCCGGGTGACGTGGGAGATCGAGCCGGTGGGCGACTCGTGTCATCTGACGCTCACCCACGACCAGATGCGCGAGGGCGCGAACTCGCAGATCTACGGCGGCTGGCCGATGATCCTCTCTGGTCTCAAGACCTGGCTCGAGTCGGGTGAACTCCTCACGACGCCCGGCTCCATCCGGTACGCCTGAGCGACCATGCGACGACTGAGCGCCTCAGCACCGAC
This sequence comes from uncultured Acidimicrobiaceae bacterium, assembly GCA_963804055.1. Lineage (GTDB taxonomy): Bacteria > Actinomycetota > Acidimicrobiia > Acidimicrobiales > RAAP-2 > Bog-473. Next base: position 729,999 of record CAWDOU010000005.1, read on the forward strand.
CGAACCGGTACCGGGGGACCCCATGGTTCGGTACCGATGCCTGTGATCACCGGCATCCACGTGGTGGGCATCCCGGCCGGCGACCAGGACAGGGCACTGACCTTCTACGGATCACTCGGCTTCGAGACCGGGGTCCGCCTCACCACCGACGACGTGTTGCGATGGCCCGGCGTGCCGCCGATGTTCGCCTTCCGTGATCAGGACGGCAACGGGCTCCGGATCGTCGAGGCCTGACCCTCCCGCCGTGCGCGGGCTGGCGGCCGGAAACGGTCGTAGGCCGACATGGCCAGAGTGAGGAGGCCGAGGCCGGCACCCAGGACGCAGACGCCGGCCCAGCCGTGCGTGCCGTAGAGCGCGCCGGCGGCCAGGGAGCCGACGGCGCCTCCGATGAAGTAGCAGACCATGTAGGCGCTGTTGATCCGGCTCCGCGCGTCCGGGCGCAGGGCGTAGATGACTGCCTGGTTGGTGATCTGCATGCCCTGGGTGCCCATGTCGAGCACCACGATCCCGATGATGAGGGCGGCCAGTGACGTGCGGCCGGCCCACAGCAGGGCGAAGGAGCCGGCCAGGAGCACGCCGGCGACGACGGTGGTGAGGGTGTGCCGGTCCGAGTCCGCCAGCTTGCCGGCGAGGTTGGCCGCCAGGATCCCCCCGGCACCGACCAGACCGAAGAGCCCGATCACCGCGTTCGAGTAGTGGTAGGGCGTGCCGGAGAGAAGGAAGGCCAGCGTGGTCCACAAGACGCTGAAGGCGGCGAAGGCGCAGGCGCCGTGCCAGGCCCGTCGGCGCAGCACGGGCTCGGTCACCAGCAGGCGCAACGAGGAGCCGACCAGTGCGGGGTAGCTGCGGTGCGGGCGCGCGCCCTCCGATGGCAGGGCACGCCAGAGCACGACGGCGAAGACCACCATGAGGGCGGCCGAGAGCCAGTAGATGGCCCGCCAGCCTGCGGCCTGGGCCACCAGCCCCGAGACGGTGCGGGCCAGGAGGATGCCCAGCAGCAGTCCGGTCATGATGCGGGCCACCACGCGCCCACGCCGCTCCTCGGGAGCCAGATCGGCGGCGAAGGGGATCATGACCTGCCCGGCCACCGACGCGCCGCCCACGAGGATGGACGCCACGGCGAAGACCCACAGGTTGGGGGCGAGGGCGCAGCCGATCAGGGCCAGTGCGCTGAGGCCGAAGAGGCGGGTCACCAGTCCCCGGCGCGGGTGGAGGTCGCCCAGGGGGACGATCAGCAACAGGCCGGCGGCGTAGCCGATCTGGGTGGCCGTGATGATGGCCGAGGTCGGGCCCGGGCCGGAGTGGAACGTGCGCGCGACCTGATGGAGGACCGGCTGCGCGTAGTAGAGATTGGCGACCACGGCGCCGGTGGCCACGGCAATGAGGACGACGAGGCCTCGTGGGAGCCCGTGGGCCGGCGAGGCTCTGTGGGCCGGTGAGGCTCCGGTGCCGCTGTCCGTCGCTTCCACCGGGTCAGGCTACCGGCGGCCGGGGGTGGGTCAGACGGTGCCGCCGCGCCGGCTCTCGGCGGTGACGCCGGTCAGCGCGGTGAGGATCAGCGGGACGCCGATGAAGAGGAGCCAGGTGCCGAAGACGAGCGCCAGCACCGTCATGAAGGCGCCCATGCCGAGCACGAAGGGCCAGATGGACGAGTTCGGGAACGAGTCGATCGTCCCGGCGCCGTCCGCCATCTCGGCGTCCTCGCGGTCAGACGGACGGTCGCCGGCGGCGTGGACCTTGCCCCAGTAGAAGTACTTGCGGCCGTGGAAGCGCTGGTGCCAGAAGAAGTAGTAGAGGCCGGGCAGGAAGCCGAGCAACGTGGCGCCGAGCAGCATGACACCGCCACCGTCGTCGTAGCCCCAGAACCAGTAGACGAGCCCGACGATGCCGAAGAAGACCCCGAGGAAGAGCAGGAAGAGCGATTCGATCCTCATACGCCCGCGGTCACCTTTCCGTTCCCCTTCCCGTTTCCGTCGGACTTCCCGTTGCCATGCCCGTTCCCGTTGGTGTGGGCGGAGCGGCCGTGCGGCACCGTCAGCGCGTCGGGGTGGTTGTAGTCCCACGTCGGGCGCTCCGAGCGGATCGGCGGCAGGTGCGTGTAGTTGTGGTGCGGCGGCGGCGAGGTGGTGAACCACTCGAGCGTGTGGGCGTCCCAGGGGTTGTTCCCGGCCGGGACCGGCTTGCGCCAGGACACGAAGAAGTTCACCAGCAGGAAAGCGAAGGAGACAGCGATGATGAACGCGCCCACCGTCGAGACGATGTTGTAGCTCTGCCAGCCAAGGTTCGACGGGTAGCTGGCCACGCGGCGGGGCATACCCAGCAGGCCGACGACGTACTGGGGCATGAAGGTGATCCAGAAGCCGATGAACATGAGCCAGAAGTGCCACTTGCCCAGGCTCTCCCGCAACATGCGGCCGAACATCTTGGGGTACCAGTAGTACACGCCGCCGAATCCTGCGAACACCGCGGTCCCGAAGAGCACCTGGTGGAAGTGGGCCACCACGAAGTAGGTGTCGTGGGTGGCGAAGTCGATGGGCGGCGAGGCCAGCATGATGCCGGTGACGCCACCCATGAGGAAGGCGAACAGGAATCCGATGGAGAACAGCATGGGTGTGGTGAAGGTGAGCTGGCCGTGCCACATGGTGCCGATCCAGTTGAAGAACTTGATGCCGGTCGGCACCGCGATCAGCAGGCTCAGGAACGAGAAGAAGGGCAGCAGGACGGCGCCGGTGGTGAACATGTGGTGTGCCCACACCCCCGTGGACAGGGCGGCGATGGCCATGGTGGCGAAGACCATGCCCTTGTAGCCGAACACCGGCTTGCGCGAGAAGACCGGCAGGATCTCCGTGACGATGCCGAAGAACGGCAGGGCGAGGATGTAGACCTCCGGATGGCCGAAGAACCAGAAGAGGTTCTGCCATAACAGCGGCGATCCGCACGAGGCCATGGGCGCGCCACTCACGAGGTGGCACCCCACCGCCGTGTAGATGTGGGTGCCGAAGTGGCGGTCGGCGAACAGCATGATGAGCGCCGCGGTGAGCACCGGGAACGCAATCAGGATGAGGATCCCGGTCACCAGCATGTTCCAGGTGAAGATCGGCATGCGGAACATGGTCATGCCGGGCGCGCGCAGGTAGAAGATGGTCCCGCACAGGTTGACGCCGGTGAAGATGGCCGAGAAGCCCGTCAACGCCAGGGCCATGATCCAGAGGTCGGGACCGGCGCCGGGGGAGCTGGTGGCGCTCGAGAGCGGCGCGTAGGCCACCCAGCCGAACTGGGCGGCGCCACCGGCCACGAAGAAGGTCATCAGCATGGTGATGGACCCGGTGAGGTAGAGCCAGTAGCTCAGCGCGTTCAGGCGGGGGAAGGCCATGTCGGGCGCGCCGATCTGCAGCGGCACCACGTAGTTGGCCAGGCCACCGAAGGCGAAGGGGCCGGCGAAGAGGTACAGCATGAGGCTGCCGTGCATGGTGAAGAGCGCGTTGAACTGCCCGAAGCTCAGCAGCGACGAGTGCGGCGACGTCAGCTGCAGCCGCATGACGAGGGCCATCACGCCGGACAGGTAGAAGATGACGATGGACGTGATCATGTAGCTCAGCCCGATGACCTTGTGGTCGGTCGAGGTCAGCCACTTGAGGATGCCGGTGGGCCCGTGGGCGTCGTGCCCACCGTGCGAGGGCAGGTGGCCGTCACCGGGGACCGACGGCGGCAGGTGGAGCTCTTCGTGCTCCTGGGCGCCCGGGGGGGCGATGACGTCAGTCACCGTAGAGGAGACCTCCTGTATTGCCGGTGTTCCCGCTGCCGGAATTGCCAGAGTAGCTGGGCACCGTCCCGTTCTGGTTGGCATGCAGGGCGGCCGGGAGCTGGCCGATGGACGAGGGGTGGGCCGCCTGGAAGGCGTGGGTGGTCCGCAGCCACACCGCGTACGCGGTGGGGCTCACCGAGCGCACGTTGAAGAACATGATGGAGTGGTACAGCCCGCAGAGCTGGGTGCACTGGCCGCGGTAGACGCCGTCGTGCAGGACGTTGAGGTCGAAGCTCGTCCAATAACCCGGGCTGGCGTAGCGGCTGAAGTTGAATTCGGGCACGTAGAAGCCGTGCAGCACGTCGTAGGAGCGCAGGTAGATGCGCGTCGTCTGGCCGGTCGGCACCACCATGGTGGGGGCGTCGGTGGTCTGGCCGATCACCTTGACCCCGTTCGGGTACTCGAACTCCCAGCCCCACTGGAAGGCGTAGACGTGGATGACGGTGCTCGGGTTGGGCTCGACCGCCGTCACCTTGTTCTCCACCACGACCGTGGCCCAGAAGAGCCCGAGCACGATCAGGATCGGCATGACCGTGTACACGATCTCGGTGAGCGTGTGGTACTGCGTCTGCACCGGCATGTCGTCGGAGCGGCGGCGGTAGCGGAAGATGGCCCAGCAGATCAGCAGGAGGGTGAAGCCGCCGACGATGATGCCGGCGATGAAGAAGCCCTGCCAGAGGTGGAAGGTGGAGCGGGCCTGGGTCGTGGCGCCCTTGTAGGCCCCGAAGGTCGGCAGCTGGCAGCCGGTCAGGAGCAGGGCCCCCAGCGCGACCACCACGGCGGCCAGTCGGCGGCGTGGATTCTTGGCGCTGCGAGCTGGGGTTTCAGGGGTGTCAGAAGACGGGCTGGTCAGCGACGAGTCCACCGCGCCGACACTATCGAACCCGGCAAAAAAATTGGAAATCGCAGAGGTCAGTGCGGATGCCCGTGGGGCGGTGCCGTCGACTCGTTGGCGGCCCAGGTGAAGACGCCCCGCGTCATGGTCGAGGTGGCCCGGGCGGCCCGGGCGGCGAACACCTGCTGGCGTGCCCGCTGGACGCCCTCGTCGTCGGGCCGGGCCAGCCAGGCGTGCTCGACGAGATGCCCGGCCAGCCGCAACGCCCCTTCGGCCGCCTCGGCGCCCTCGTCGGAGTCGGGCGCTTCGGCCGCCAGGGCCAGGAGCTCCAGCGCCCGGTCGGCCAGGGCTCCCGGCCCGCCGGCCAGGGCGGCCAGCTCGGTGGCCAGGGCGCGCTCGGGCGCCGGCTTCAAGGTGGCGGGGTTGCCGTCCCACCAGCCCCCGTACTGGCGCCACACCGTGTGGACGATGAACTCCGGCTCGTCGTAGACGGGTTGGAGGAAGGGCCGCGCCTCCAGGGCGGACGGGACCCGCACGGCGTGGATGGCCTCGTCGAGGCGCCCGCCCGCGTTCATGACGGCCAGCGTCTGGTCGACCAGGGAGTCGAGGAGGTCCGCCGTGTCGGTGAGGGCGGTACGGACGCGGTCGGCTCCCATGACCGGGAAGCCGTGTCCGGGGAGGAGGAACTCGGCGTCCAGCTCGAGCATGCGGCGGAGCGCGGCGGCCCACTCCCTCGGGTAGCGCTGCACCTTCTGCGGGTTGCCGGCGTTGGGCGAGGCCCAGATGAAGAGGTCGCCGCAGCACAGGACCCGGGTGTCGGGCTGCCAGGTCACCGTGTGGTCGTCGGTCTCGCCCTTCTCGTGACGGAGCGAGAAGCCGCGGCCGCCCACCGAGAGCTCCAGCGTGTCGTGATAGGTGCGGTCCGGGTAGCGGTACTCGGTGGGCCACTGCAGGTCGGTGAAGCCGAACTGCCGACGGTTGATGACGGTGTTGTAGCCGGCCGTGAAGATGTAGCGGTCGAAGCGGGCCGGCAGCGCGTGGTGGGCGATGACCTCGGGGGCGGCCCATCCCCGGTCCGCCGCCTCGGCCTCCCACACCGGCACGCCGAAGACGTGGTCGATGTGCCCGTGCGAGTAGACGGCGGTGTTGAGGCGAGCCGGGCTCCAGGTGCGGATGTCATCGTGGACGACCTGGGCCAGCGGGGCGCTCCCGGTGTCGACCAGCACGAGCCCGTCCTCGGTGGCGAACGAGGACACGTTGGCGAAGGAGGGGCAGAAGCCGACGCCGTCGGTGATTTCGACGAAGCCGCCGATGTGGTCGACCGGATGGAACGTGGACGTCGAGACCTCGCCGTTCCAGAGGCGGTCGGCGAGGGCGAGGACGTCAGGTGGCATGGGACGACGACGACGTCGTCAGGCGCCCGGCGTCTTCTCCTCGGCCGAGGGAGCCGGCGCGTCGGCGGCAGCGGAGGTGCCGTTGTCCGTGCTGCCCGCCTTCTTGCCCTCGTCGAGGCCCTTCTCGAACTGCGTCTTGGCCGAGCCGAGGCTGCGGGCCAACTTGGGGATGGCTGCCCCGCCGAAGAGCAGGATGGCGATGATGACAATCGCCCAGATCGCATCGAGACCGAAAACGTCAGCCAGCATGGGGTTCTCCTTCACCTGGGTCTGAAGAGCGGTGAACTGGGTTCCAGGTTAGACCCATTCCCGGCCCGGAGTTCCGCCACACCGGGGCGTCGCCCAAGTGTGTCGCCGGGGTGATCGAAGCGTGTCGCCGAGGTGACGGGGGTATTCGGAGTCACCCCGCCAGCAGGATGCCCATCACCAGCGCGACCACGCTGGCCAGGCCTCCGACGGATCCCCAGACGGCCAGGCCCCGCTTCGTCGTGGCGCGCTGGTGCAGCAGGACCCCGAGTCCGGCCAGGACGACGACGGCGATCTTGGCCATGAGGACGGCCTTCCAGGCCGCGTCCATGGAGGAGTAGCCAACGGCCGTCACGTTCCAGACGCCGGTGACCAGCAGGACCACGTAGGCGGGCCAGGCCAGGCGGGCGAAGGCCCGGGCCAGGGTCTTGGGGGCGTCGGCCCCCAGCCCGCGCGCCGGGCCCACCAGGCCCACCATGACGATCTGGCCGCCCACCCAGACGGCGGCGGCCAGGACGTGGAGCGTCAGGCGGATGGTGTCGACGGTGGGTGCGAGCACGGCGGGGCTACGGCCGGGTCGCCGGCACGGGGTGGAGGACGGTCACTTGCCCTGCCAGTTGGGCGGGCGCTTCTCGGCGAAGGCGACGGGGCCCTCCATGGCATCGGCCGAGGAGAAGACCACGCCGACGGCGGCCCCGTTGATCTTCCAGCCCTCGGCCTCGGAGACCTCGGCCGCCTGCTTCATGACGCTCTTGGAGTAGCGCACCGCCAGCGGCGCGTTGGCGGCGATGCGATCGGCCAGGGACACCGCCTCCTCGAGCACGACGCTCGACGGCACGACGCGGTTGACGAGACCGAGCTCGTAGGCGCGGGCCGCACTGATGGGGTCGCCCGTCATCGCCAGCTCGAGGGCGACCGCCAGCGGCAGGCGCTTGGGCATGCGGATCAGCCCGCCCGCTCCTGCAATGAGGCCCCGCTTGGCCTCGGGGATGCCGAAGGTGGCGTGGTCGGCGGCGACGACCAGGTCGCACGAGAGCATGATCTCGAAACCGCCGGCCAGGGCCGACCCGTTCACCGCGGCAATGAGGGGCTTGGGGAACTCGCGCTGGGTCACGCCGCCGAAGCCGCCGCTCGCCCCCATGATGTCTCCCCCCTCGCCGCTGCTGAAGGCCTTGAGGTCCATGCCGGCGCTGAACGCCTTGTCGCCGCTCCCCGTCACCACGACGACCCAGCAGTCCGGGTCGTCGGTCAGCTCGTCCATGGCGGCGGACATGGCCCGGCTCACCGCGCCGTTGATGGCGTTGCGCGCCTCGGGGCGGTTGATGGTGAGGATCTCGACGTGCCCTTGGCGTTCCCGCAGCACTTCGTCGGCCATTGGAGGACTCCCTTCGTCGCCGCCGAGGCTAAGCCGGGCGGTGCGGTCGGAGCCACCCCGGTCAGGGTGGCGGCGGAAGCGGCGGGGCGGCCCCGTCCGGATCGCCGGGACCGGGATCGGGGAGACGGGACGACGACGCCGCCGACCAGAACTGCGTCCGCTTGGTGTACACGGCGGTGAAGGCGAAGAGGCTGCCGATGACGCTGGCCGTGATGAAGGGGGACACGGCAATGAAGGTGCCCGTGGGCAGCAGCTCGGCCAGCGTGAGGCGCGTCGTCGCTTCGACGACGAGGCCGACGCCCCAGACAACCGACAGGGTCCGGAAGGTGTGGCGCCCGAGCGGGACGTCGTGCAGCCGGTCGAAGGCGGACACCTTGACCGGGTCCTTGCCGGCCGAGAGGTAGCGGCTCACGTAGAAGAGGGCAGGACGGTCGTGGGTGTAGAGCGTCACGATGCAGGCGACGCCGAAGAGCAGGGTGAAGAACCCGTCGCGCACCTTGAGCACGTAGGCGTTGCCGCCGAGCAGCGTGGAGGTCGCGACGCCGGCCACGAAGCCGACGAGGACGGCGACCCCGACCACGTCGACGGTGCGCTGGCGGGCGAACTGGAGGAGTATCCAGGCGACCGAGAAGCAGCCGGCGACGATGAGCGCCGCGGTGTCGGTCTGCACGTGGCTGCGGACGATGAAGTAGACGCCGATCGGCAGGGCGGCACCGAACACCAGGCTGGGGAGGTATTCGCGGACCGACGGGATCCCGGGCTGCCAGGCCGATGCTGCGTCGACCGGCGACGAGGCCGCCATCGGCTCCGATGGCCGCTCGGCGCCCCCCGGACCGTCCGGTTCCATGCCTGCAGGGTACCGCCGGGGTGCTCTGGATTCTCCCGCGTAGCATTGGGGGGTGACCTTCGCGGCCCACGTCCTGGAGTTCTTCGTCATCGCCGGCGCCCTGGTGGTGGTGGGCCTGGTCGCGGCGTTCCTGGTCGGGCGCAGCTACGTGCGCCGGCACTGGCGGATGCTGCACGGCCATGTGGCCGTGCGCGGCGTCATGGCCACGCTGGCGCTCCTCGCCGCGGGCCGGGAACGCTACGGGGCGGGGCGGGCCACCCCCGAGGACCTGAGCCAGGGGGCGGCGTCCCGCGTCCGCCGCCGCCTGCGGGTGGCGGTCGAGGACGCCGAGATCGCGGTCGCGCACGCCGAGTCGCGTGACGCCCCGGTGGCCGACCTGCCGGCCGTGTGCCGCTCGCTCCAGCGCGTGGCCGACGAGCTCGACGGGCTGCTGCGGCTGGAGCGCCGCCTCCCTCCCGGTGCCGGCCGGGCCGACGTGCGCCGCCAGGTGGCCGAGGTGATCGGTGCCGCCCGCGACGTCCAGGCGGCCGCGGTGCGGGCCGGCAGCGACGCCACCGAGCCCCAGGTGCGCTCACTGGTGCGCCACGCCCGCGACGAGGTCGACATCGTCTCGACGGCGTTGGCGACCATGCGCTCGGTGGCCCGGCCCCGCTGAGACGGCCCGCCGTCCGTCGAAGCCTGCCAAGCTGAGCGGATGCCGTCCGCATCCCCTCCACCCGACCGCGCGCGTCCCCAGGCGACCCCGAGCCTCCTCGGCGAGGGCTTCGCCGTCGGCGTGGCCACGTCGGGCTACCAGGTCGAGGGCGGCTACAACGGCGACGGCGAGCCCCACAACAACTGGGCCGCCTGGGAGGGCGCCGGCCGGGCCGCCCGCTCCGGCCTCGCCTGTGACTTCTGGCGCCATCCCGAGGAGGCGCTCGACCGCGCCGCCTCCATCGGGTGCAACGCCTTCCGCCTGTCGGTCGAGTGGGCCCGGCTCGAGCCCCAGCCGGGCGCCTTCGACGGCGCCGCGCTCGACCGCTACGCCGAGATCCTCTCCGAGTGCGTCAGCCGCGGGCTGGAGCCCATCGTCACGCTCCACCACTTCACCCACCCGTTCTGGCTGGGCGAGGAGTTCTGGCTGCGGCCCGGCTCGCCCGACATCTTCACCCGCCACGTCGAGCGGGTGGTGCCGGCGCTGGCGCCGTACTGCCGTCGCTGGGTGACGATCAACGAGCCCAACATCGTGACGCTCATGGGCTGGATCGAGGGGTCGTGCCCGCCGGGCCGGCGCATGGCGGTGTCCGACGCCTTCTGCGCCCTCGACAACATCCTCACCGCGCACGTCCTGGCGGCCGACGCGGTCACGGCGATCCAACCCGGCGCCGAGGTGACGGTGAACACGAGCTCGTCGTCGATCTACGAGCACGACCGCATGCTGCTCGACCTCCTGCAGCTGCGCGAGGCCGGCGTGGATCCCGACGAGGTCGACCGCTACGTCGACGAGCGCCGGGCGGTCCACAACGCCGCCTTCCCGCCGCGCCACGCCGGGGAGGCGGTGATACGACGGTTCTTCGCCGCGGTGTCGCCCTACGGCGCGGTGCGCGAGCCCAGCCGCGGGGCCGCCTGGGCCCGCCTCCGCGGCGCCACGCGCCGCCACGCCCCCCGCCGCGTGCTCGATGCGGTCTACGCGTCGCCGCGGCCGCGTAGCATCGACGCCGTCGGGTTCGACTGGTACGACCCGGTGGCCAGTCACGCCATGCGCGTCCCGGGACGGCGGACGGCCGAGGGGCGGGACTGGTCGTTCGGGCGGGCCTACTGGGACGTCGAGTCACATCCGGCCGCGTTGCGCGCCTGGTGCGTCACCGAGTCGGCGCTGCGTCCCGGCCTCCCGCTGTGGGTCGTGGAGAACGGCATGGCGACGCGCACGCGCGACGGGCAGGCCGTGCGGCGCGAGGACGGCATGGACCGGCCCCGCTACGTGCGCGAGCACCTGGGCGCGGTGGTGGACGCGGTGGCCGCGGGGGCGCCGGTGACGGCGTACTTCCACTGGTCGCTGATGGACAACTACGAATGGGGCACCTACGAGCCCCGTTACGGGCTCTTCGGGGTGGATCGCAGCGATCCGACGGCGGTGCGCTTCATGGACACCGACGCCGTCGGTGACGACGCGGCCGGCGCCTTCGCCCGTGTCGTGGCCGGGTTGCGGGCGGGCGACCGTTCGGTCCTCGGCGGGCCGGCCTCGTAGCACCGACGCCGCGCCCCCGGTCCTGCGTGCTCAGTCCTCGGCGCTGTCCCCGGGCCCGGTCCCACCCTCGGACGGTCCCTCGAACTCCTCCTTGTCCTTGCGGTAGTGCCGCACGACGAGGACCACGATCCCCACGAGGATGAGCCCGAGGATGACGTCCGACGCGATGCCGGTCGCCTTCTCCACGCTCTGCCCCACGAAGTAGCCGAGAAGGACGTAGAGCACGCCCCAGCACAGTCCGCCGGCGGCGTTGGCCCACAGGAAGGTCCGGTAACGCATGGAGGACAGGCCGGCCAGCCCGGGCACGACGGCGCGCAGGAAGGCGGAGAAGCGCGCCACGAAGACGGCGACCGGGCCGCGGCGGTTGAGTTGGTCCAGCGCGGTGGTGATCCCCCGTTCCCGCTTCTTCAGCGGGCCCAGCTGCAGCAGCTTCGGCCCCCAGCGCTCACCGACGGCGTAGCCCACCGAGTCGCCGACGATGGCGCACACGACGACGACGACCACCATGGCGGTCAGGTCCACGTTGCCGTTGGAGGCGAGCACGCCGCCCAGGACGGCGGCGGTCTCGCCGGGGAACACGAAGCCGAGCATGATTGCCGCCTCCGCGAACACGAGCACGCCGACAAGGGCGTAGGCGGGCCACCCGTGCAGCGAGAGCAGCGGCTGGAGCAGACGGTCGATCACGATGGTGTCGCGCTGGCCCGCGACGCGGGGCCGATCAGTTCACGGCGCGCAGCGTGTACTCGCGCGGGGTGAGCTGACGCCAGCGGTCGTCAACCTGCGTCATGAAGGTCTCGCCCTGGACGAGATGCGTGAGGATGTCCGCCTGCCCCTGCGGCCGCGCCAGCATCCAGCTGTGGCCACCCGGCACCCACAGGACAGGGGAGCGCGCGATGGCGGCGAATTCCAGGGCGGTGCTGCCCGGCGTGATGCGGTCGAAGCAGCCCCACTCGTTGAGGATCGGCATCTGCTGCGCCGCCAGGTGGCGTACCTGGCTGCGCTGGTCCACCCCCATCAGCATGCTGCCGACGGGCAGCGTCTGGGACATGGTGCGGATGTTCTGGCGCATGTCGGGCAGCACGGCGCGCACCGTGGAGTACATGCGGCCGATGAAGAGGTCGGGCAGGTCGAAGACGACCGCGGCGACCAGGTCGACCATGGGCGCCACGTCGGGCAGGAACGGCGCCAGCACCGTCGGCAGGAAGCCGCGGCGCTCCTTCCAGGCCGGCGTGCTCACGCCGTCGCGGTAGATGACGCCGAGCGTCCGCCGCGGATGGTCGTGGGCGAATTGCACCGCGACCGCGCCACCCATGGAGTGGCCGAGGAGGACCACCGGGCCGGCATCCACCTTGTGCACGATCGCCATCACCTGATTGGCCAGGGTCTCCATGGAGACGTCGGACCAGTCGAGGGAGTCGCTGCCGCCGAAGCCGGGCAGGCTCGGGTTGATGACCCGCCAACCCAGCTGCTCGGCGAGGCGGGCGCTCTCGCGCCAGTACATGCCCCCGCCGGCGAAGTACCCGTGGATGTTCACGGCCCAGATCGGGGGCGAGCCGGGGCCGTCGGGCCCGTAGGCGTCGACGTTGTCCGAGACGGCGAAGCGGAGGCGACGTCCCTCCACCATCATGGAGCTCGGCACCATCCGGATCGTCGGGCTCTTGCGGATCTTGCGCTCGTACTGGTCCCGCACCACCCCGAGGCCGTGCGGCGCGCGCCCGGCGTCGACGAGCTGGACGGGGGAGGGGCCGTCGGACGGGGCGACGATGGCCCCGGAGATCTGCAGTGAGTCGTCAGGTGGGGGCGTTGCCTTGGATCTGAAAAACCGAACCGCCATGCGCCCTCCGTCCCCCGCGCTCGCCCGACCTGCTGCTCTGCCGTGATCCGCCATCCGGTACCTTTCGGCGGCAGGCGCGGACCGTTCTTCTCTGCCCACGGTATCCGACGACCGCCGCAATCCCGCGATCGCGCGTGCAACGGGGCGTGGGGCCTGCGACGATGGGCGCATGCACGCCGACATCGTCATCAGGGGAGGCACCGTGGTGGACGGCACCGGCGCTCCCGGCAGCCGCGCCGACGTCGCCGTCACCGGTGGCCGCATCAGCGGCATCGGGGACAACCTGCAGGGTGACCGCGTCCTCGATGCGTCCGGACAGGTCGTCAGCCCAGGCTTCGTCGACATCCACACCCACTACGACGCGCAGGTCTTCTGGGATCCCGACCTGACACCGTCCTCGTTCCACGGGGTGACGTCGGTCATCGCCGGCAACTGTGGCTTCTCCATCGCGCCCATCCGGGCCGACGGCGTGCCGCTGCTGGCCCGGACGCTCCAGCACGTCGAGGACATGAGCTTCGACACCCTGGCCGCCGGCGTGCCGTGGGGCGAGTTCGAGACGTTCCCGCAGTATCTCGACGCGGTGGAGGCGCGGGGCACGGCACTGAACTTCGGGTGCTACGTCGGGCACACGGCGGTGCGGCTCTACGTCATGGGCGAGGACGCGTACGAGCGCCCTGCGACGGACGAGGAGATCTCGCTCATGCAGGCCGTGGTGGCCGATGCCATGGCGGGTGGTGCCGCCGGCTTCGCCTCGAGTGCGTCGCCGACCCACAACGGCGACGGCGGACGGCCGGTGCCGTCCCGGGTGGCCGACCTGGCCGAGCTGCGCGCGCTGCTCGAGCCGGTCAAGCAGTGCGGCCGCGGGGTGGTGGCGCTGCTGCCGGGCGGCGTCTTCCCCAACGAGGAGGTCTTCCGGCTCCAGCGCGAGGTGGGGCGCCCGTTCACCTGGACGGCACTGCTGACGGTCAAGGGCTACCCGTACCACGAGAAGGTGATCGCAGAACACGACGCGGCGTGGGCCGACGGTGTCGAGGTCTGGCCGCAGGTCTCGTGCCGGCCCCTCGTGTTCCAGATGAACCTGTCCGAGCCGTTCACGCTCAACATGCGACCGACGTTCGCGGCGTTGATGGGCAAGTCGAAGTCCGAGCGCGTCGCCGCCTACCGCGACCCGGCCTGGCGCGCCACGGCGTGGGACGACGTCAGTGGCAAGGCGGGCGGCTTCCCGCTCAACTGGGCCGCCATTTCGGTGGCCGAGTCGCGCAGCCACCCCGAGCTGGCCGACCACCCGGTGGCCGTGCTGGCGGAGGAGCGGGGTTGCACCCCGCTCGACGTCATGCTCGACGTCTCGCTGGACGACGACCTCGAGTCCCGTTTCTGGTCGGTGCTGGCCAACGACGACCCCGAGGCCATCGCCTGGCTGCTGCCGCGCGACAACGTGCTGCTGGGCCTGGCCGACTCCGGCGCCCACGTCTCGCAGCTCTGCGACGCCTGCTTCTCGACCGACCTCCTCGGCAACTGGGTCCGTGAGCGCGGCGTGATGCCGCTGGAGCGGGCCATCCACAAGCTGACCGGTGAGCCGGCCGGCGTCTACGGCCTCACCGACCGGGGCACGGTCGCGGTGGGCAAGGCCGCCGACCTCTGCGTCTTCGACCCCGACACGGTCGGCCCGGGCCCGTTGCGCCGCGTGCGCGACTTCCCGGCCGACGGCGAGCGCCTCACGGCGGACGCGCCGGTCGGCATGACCCACACACTGGTCAACGGCGTGCCCATCCGGGTCGACGGTGCCCCCGCCGAGGACGGTCTGGCGAGCCGACCCGGTGTCGTGCTGCGCAGCTGACGTCTCCGTCGCAGACGCGAGTATCTGTAGACCAACTCTGGAAAGGACGACTGCATGTCAACGCTTCGGGTGCAACGGATTCTGTGTGACAACCCGGACTGTGTCGTCTATGTCGACGAGCTCGTGCGCGAGGAGCCGGGCGAGTTCGAGTTGGTGGAGCACGTGGTGCAGCTCGGCTGGACCCGGGTCGGCGACAGTGACTTCTGCCCGGAGCACGCCGCGGGCGACGCCGGCTGAACGTCGCGTCAGGTGACGTCGCGGCGGAACGTGGTGAAGTAGCCGAGGATCAGCGGCCCCACGCCCCAGGCCAGCAGCACCAGGCCGCCCTGCCACCAGGCCAGGAGCCGGAAGGCGTTCGGCCCGTTCCCACCATCGCCGCCGCCGCCCCCGCCGCCGAAGCCACGGGCGATGTCGCCGGCCAGCGCCGCACCGGCCCCGTTGGGGAGCCAGTTGAGGTCGTAGTGGAGGATGGCCTTGGCCAGTGCGATGAGGATGCCCTCGAGGATGAGGGTCCCGCCGATGGTCAACAAGATGGCGGCCACCTGGTTCTTGACCAGGGTCCCGAAGCCCAGGCCGAAGAGGCCGAGCAGGACGGCCGACGTCAGGAGGCCGGGGATCACCGCGCCCACCTGGTCCGTCACCTGCGAGGTCACACCACCGAGAGCGGCGTTCCAGGGCAGCGCCACCGCGGCAATGACCACCAGGCCCAGGAGCGCAATGAAGATGGACCACAGCGCGGTCGCGATGACCTTGGCCAGGAGGACCCGGCTGCGCACCGGGACCAGGACGAGGGACGTCGTGATGGTCTTCTGGCGGTACTCGCTGGTGATGCACAGCACCCCGATGATCGGTGCCAGGACCTCGATCCCGAAGAAGCCCGCGCCCAGCAGCCGGCGGCGCTGGCTGAGCGAGGTGACGTAGTAGAAGGTGTGCCCCGGGAAGCCTCCGGCGGACGCGAGCACGATCAGGATGCCGAGGACCGTCAAGGGCAACGCGAGGCCGAACGTGACCCACACGCCGGGCATGGTGCGCATTTTGAGGAGCTCGGCCCGCAGGGCGTTGATCACGACGGTGGGGGCGGGGTCGGGGACGGCGCCGGGTCCGTGGCCGCGGTCGTCACGTCGCCGAACCCGAGACCGGCGGTCAAGGAGAGGAAGACGGACTCGAGGTCGCCGCCCTCCTGGGCCAGCTCGTACAGGACGATCTGGTTGGAGGCCAGGAGCGGGCCGACCTGCTCGGGGGTCACCCCGTCCATGGCGACCTCGTCGTGGGTGAGCCGGCGGAAGGCGATGCCGGCCTGCGTGAGGACGCCGGCGAGGCGGTCGGCCTCGGGAGTGCGGGCCCGCATGACCATGCCGCTGATGCCGGCGGTGATCTGTTCGAGCGTGCCCTGCGCCTTCAACTGGCCGAACGAGACGATCACGGCGTCGTCGATGGTCTGGGCCATCTCGGACAGCAGGTGGGACGACACGAGGACGGTGCGGCCCTCCCCGGCGAGATACCGCATGAAGTCGCGCAACCAGGCGATGCCCTGGGGGTCGAGCCCGTTGGACGGCTCGTCGAGGATGAGGACGTCGGGGTCGCCGATGAGCGCGGTGGCCAGCTCCAGGCGCTGGCGCATGCCCATGGAAAAGCCGCCGATCTTCCGCTTGGCGTCGCCGCTCAGGCCCACCAGCCCGAGCACCTCGTCGGCGCGCTTGTCGTCGTGGCCGCCTGCGCGGGCCGCCATGCGCAGGTGGGTGCGGGCACGGCGGGCCGGGTGGAAGCTCGTCGCCTCCAGCACGGCGCCGACGCTCGACGTGGGATTGGCGAGGTCCTCGTAGCGCTGGCCGGCGATGGTCGCCGTGCCGGCGGAGGGGTGCACGAGGCCGAGCAGCATGCGCAGGGTGGTCGTCTTGCCCGACCCGTTCGGGCCGAGGAAGCCGGTGACGCGTCCGGGCTCGACGGTGAACGAGAGGTCGTCGACGGCCACCACCGTGCCGAAGTGCTTGGACAGTCCGTTGATCTCGATCGGCAGACCGCGGGTGGTGGCGCCGGCGGTCATCGGGGCGACCCTAGCGCGGGCGATCTCGGCCGTTCGGTCAACCGGCGACCGGTACGACCAGGTCAGGCGGTCAGGCGGTCAGGCGGTGTGGACGGGCCCGGCGGCCCGTACGGGGCAGATCGGTCACGCAGGCGTGCGCCGCTCGACGAGCTCGTCGGGCAACAGCAATCGCACCGACACCGCCAGCTCGTCGTAGACCCGGGCCATCGTCGACCACCCGTTGACCCATCCCACGAGGGCGGAGTACCACACGTGGCCGATCATGCGGGCCCGGTCGGACATGTCGGGGACGACGTGCTCGCCCATCCCCATGGCCCGGGAGATGATCCCCTCCATCAGCAGTGTGATCTGCTGCTGGCAGCCCACCGCCGCCGGGTCCGGCGAGGACAGCGAGGTGAAGACGGCGGTGACCAGCTTGGGCTGGCGGCCCATGGCGCGCAGCGCACGGTCGAGCACCTCGAGGACCCGGTCGGCTGGATGCTCCCCCCGGGGCGGATGCTGCCCGATCCGCGTGTCGAGCAGCTCGACCCAGTGCACCAGCGTCGCCGCCAGCAGGTGGTCCTTGCTGGTGAAGTAGCGGTACACCGTGCCCATGGCCACGTCGGCCCGGGCGGCGACGTCGCGCATCTGCACCGCCTCGTACCCGCCCTCGAGCCCCAACGCCATGGCCGCGTCGATCACGCGCTGACGCCTGGCCTGCTGCGCGCGGGTGAGCGGGCGGGTCAGCGTCTGCTCCATCCCGACAGCGTATCCGCACCGCCACCTGGGTCTTCTGAGGCCGGGCCGGTACGCTGGGCCGCCATGTCAGGACGAAGCCCCGGGCGTGAGGCCACCGTCGTCGACCTCGACGCCTACGCCGAACAGGTGGCCACGACCGACGGGAGGGTCCCCGGGGAGCGGGGCCGCCAGACCCGCCAGCGCCTCCTCGACGCCACGGTCGAGCTCCTGGGCACGACCTCCTGGCGATCGGTCAAGGTGACCGACATCGCACGGCAGGCCCGGACCTCGCCGGCCACCTTCTACCAGTACTTCGCCAACGTGGAGCAGGCGATCCAGGTGCTGGCCGAGGGGATGGTGGACCAGGCGGGGCAGCTGGCGGACCTGGTCGGAGGCGACTGGTCCGAGGAGGCGAGCTGGGAGACCGCGCTGGCGGTGACGGAGGGCTTCCTCGGCTACTGGGAGGACAACCGCGCCGTGTTCCGGGTGGTCGACCTGGCCACCGAGGAGGGCGACGGGCAGCTGCGGGGCATCCGGGTGCGGGCGCTGAACGCCGTGACGGTGGCGCTGGCCCAGGTGATAGCCACCGCCTCTCCTTCTCCGGACGGTGGTCCGGCGGGGTCCACCTGCTCGCCGGCCGGTGCCGACCCGATGGCGGTGGCGGGCACGCTGGTCGCCATGTTCGCCAGCGTGTCTGCACACCGGTACGGCTTCGAATTCTGGGGCATCCGGACGCGGAACCTCATCGACACCCAGGCGCGGACCTTGCACTGGGCGGTGACGGGCCGGCCGGCACCGCCACCCGACATCCCGGCCCGGGAGCGGACGAGGCCCCGCACGGGCCCGGTCCTGGGCGGGGCCACGGCCCGCCGGCGAGGCTCGACGACCTGACTATTTGACCGCCACCGGGTTGAGCGGCGTCCCCAGTCCCTGCGTCAGGGGCAGCGGGGTGGCGTCGAGCAGGAAGCTGTAGCGACCGTCGGACGCACAGTCCGCGGCGAGCGCGTCGAGCACCCAGTTCTGGCCCTGGGTCAGCCCCATCTCCACCAGGTGCAGGAGATGCACGGGGAGGTAGGCATCCTCGTACTGGCTCGGGTAGACCTCGAACACCAGCGTGTCGGTGGCCACGGCGGCCACGTCGTGGTCGTGGAACCAACCGGCCGTCTCGATCGTCAGTCCCGGCGAGGGCCAGGTGTACGCCATCAGGTCACGGTGCCCGCCCCCGAGGTGCGCCATCTGCCCCGTCCGCACGAGGACGATGTCGCCCGGCTCCAGCGCGACACCCCCCAGCTCCACCGCCGCGTCGAGGTCGGCCGGCATGATCGGGTACCCCGGCTCCAGGACGTCCCGTCCCACGGACCGCGCCACGTCGAGCAGGACGCCCCGGCTGACCACGGCGCCGAGCCGGTGGATCCCGCAGCGGGCGGCGCCCTCGGCGGTCACCGTCGACGCCGGGTACCCGTTGTAGATGACGCCGCCGTAGCTGGCATGGGCCAGGGCGTCCCAGTGGGTGGCGCACTGGGTGGCCAAGGTCAGCACGTCCTCGCTGAAGCAGACCCAGGAGGGCTGGTCCGCGTTGACCGGCTGGTTGACCTGGACCATGGTGCGGGTGGGGTTGACCCGCCCCTCGATGAATCCCAGCTGAATGCCCTCCGCCTCCGACAACGGCAGCCCCAGGGCGAAGGCCCGGCCCGTGACCACGGCCGCCGCCCCCCGCAGCCGGGCGGCCTCGTCGATCAGGTTGAGCGTCCCGATCTCGTCGTCGGGGCCCCACCGCCCCCAGTTGCGGACCCGCGCCGCCATGTCGGCGAACACGGGGGGGACGGCCACGCGCGCACCTTACCGCCGCCCTCACCGTCGGGGGCGGTGGCGGCCCCGGTTGTCCCCGCCCACCAGGGGGGCGATACTGAGAACCGCGGACCGAGCAAAGACCGGGTCCGCCGCAACCTCAGGGAGGGATTTCCAATGACGACGGTGCGCGCTGCTGTGTGCACGGGGCTCAACGAGCCCTGGAAGACCGAAGAGATCGAGATCGACCCTCCGGGCAACCGGGAGGTCCGGGTGAAGATGGTCTGGTCCGGCATGTGCCACTCCGACGAGCACCTGCGGACGGGCGACATCAGCCAGACGCCCGAGGTCCTCGAGATGATGGGCGTGAAGTCCATGTTCCCCGTCGTCGGCGGCCACGAGGGCTCCGGCATCGTCACCGAGGTCGGGACCAACGTGACCCAGGTCGCCGAGGGAGACCACGTCGCCGTGTCGTTCATCCCCTCCTGTGGGACGTGCCACTGGTGTGCCTCCGGACGACAGAACCTGTGCGACCTCGGGATGATGACGCTGGCGGGCGGCATGATCAGTGACGGCACCTACCGCTACCACCTGGCGGGCGAGGACCTGAACCGCATGGCGCAGCTGGGGACCTTCGCCGACGAGATGGTCGTCCACGAGAACTCGCTCGTCCGCATCAACCCCTGGGACAACATGAAGGCGGCCGCGCTCATCAGCTGTGGCATCGCCACGGGGTTCGGCTCCGCCGTCGACCGGGGCAAGGTGAAGCCCGGCGAGACGGTGGTGGTGGTCGGCGCCGGCGGCGTCGGCTCCGGCGCCATTCAAGGCGCACGCATTGCCGGGGCCCGGCACATCATTGCGGTGGACCCGGTGCCCTTCAAGCTCGAGAAGGCCAAGGAGATCGGCGCCACCCACACGGCTCCGTCCATGCTCGATGCGCAGATGATGCTCCCCGAGCTGACCATGGGCCGCAACGCCGACGTCGTCATCCTGACGCCCGGCGTGCTCAAGGGCGAGCTCATCGCGGCGGCGTGCGCGCTCGGGTCCAAGGACGCGCGCATCGTGGTGACGGCCATCGCACCGTTCGACCAGATGGACGTGCAGCTCAACCTCTTCAACCTGGCCATGTTCAACCAGGCCATCCTCGGCACGGTGTTCGGCTCCCAGAGCCCCCGGGTCCAGGTCCCCAACCTGCTCAACCTGTTCGAGTCCGGCGAGCTGAAGATCGACGAGATCATCACGCAGGAGTACTCGCTCGACCAGGTCCAGCAGGGCTACGAGGACCAGGCGGCCGGCACGATCGTGCGCGGCGTGGTGAAGTTCGACGGCTGAGGTCGCTGCGCTGCGCCGCCCCGACCGGCGCGTGGCAGCGTCGCCCCGGTTCAGCCCAGGTGGCGGCTGAACCCTTCGGGGATCACGAGGTCGTCGGGGCTCAGGTCGTGCACGGATGCGTGGCCGAGCCCGAGCAGCGCCGACTCGATCCCGCTGCGCAAAATGTCGAGCACGTTCTCCACCCCGGCCTGCCCGTTGGCGGCCAGGCCCCACAGCGAGGCGCGGCCGATCATCACCGCTTTGGCCCCCAGGGCCAGCGCCTTGACGGCGTCGCCGCCGCGCCGGATGCCACCGTCGAGGAGGACGTCGATCTGGTCACCGACCGCGTCGGCCACGGCGGGCAGGGCACGGATGGTGGCGGGCGTCCCGTCGAGGTTGTTGCCGCCGTGGTTCGACACCGAAATGGCGCTCACGCCCGCGTCCACGGCCCGCTTGGCGTCGTCGACCCGGCCCACGCCCTTCAACATGAAGGCGCCGCCCCACTGCTCGCGCAGCCAGGCCACGTCGTCCCAGCTCGGTGGGGGCGTGCCCATCCACTCGCCGTAGGCCCCGAAGAAGGTCGGGCCTGTCTGCCCCTTGGCCACCATGTTGGGGGTCGTGAGGTCGGGCCACGCGCCGGTGCGGGCGAACGACGCCAGCCAGCGCGGGTGGGCCAGGGCCTCGGGGGCGAAGCGCAGCATCGCCCGCAGGTCCACGTTCTCGGGAATGGTCGGGCTGCCCCAGTCGCGCCCATGGGAGAAGGACCAGTCCAGCGTCGCGATCAGACCGACCGCCCCCGCCGCCCGGGCCCGCTCGACCCGCGCCGCGATCTGGTCCCGCGTGCCGATCCAGTAGATCTGGAAGAAGGTCTGCGGGTTGGCCGCCACGACGTCCTCGACCGGCATGCTGGCGAACGAGCTCAGGCCCATGGCGGTGCCCCGGGCCGCCGCCGCCGCCGCCATGGCGACCTCGCCCCCGGGGTGGACGGCCTGGACGCCGGTGGGGGAGATGAGGACGGGGAACGAGATCTCCTGGCCCATCACCTTGGTGGTGAGGTCCCGGCTCTGGGCCAGGCCGGCCACGTGGGGCGCGAAGCCCAACTCCGAGTAGGCGGTGATGTTGTCCTCGAGCGTGAGGCCCCGCTCGGAGCCGGCGACCAGCGCCCCGTAGACCGACTTGGGCAGCCGTTTCTCGGCGCGCCGCTGGGCCTCCGCCACCGTCTCGAACCACTTGTTTGCCATCGCGAACCTTCCTGCTCCCTGGAGGCCCTTCATACCCAGAGGACGTCGGGGACCGAGAAACTCTACGCGCCCAGGCGGTGCCTCCCCGCCCCGGGGCACGCCGGTGGGCCTGCGACGTAGGGTCGGCGCCATGCCTGAGCCGACCCCTCTTTCCCCGGAAACCAAGGCCGCGCGTGCGGCCAGCTTCGGTGGCGCGGCCTCCCTCTACGAGCGCTACCGCCCCGGCCCTCCGGCCGAGGCGGTGGACTGGGTCCTCCCGGAGCGGGTGCGGACGGTCGTCGACCTCGGCGCCGGCACGGGCGCGCTGACCCGCTTGCTGGTGGGGCGGGCCGACGAGGTGGTCGCGGTGGAGCCGGACGACCGCATGCGGGCCGTGCTCGCCGAGGCGGTCCCCGGGGCGCGGGCGGTGGCCGGCCGGGGCGAGGCGATCCCGCTGCCCGACGGCAGCGTGGACGCAGTGCTGGCATCGTCCTCGTGGCACTGGATGGACACGCTGCCGACTCTGCAGGAGGTGGCGCGGGTGCTCGTGCCGGGCGGCACCGTGTCCGCCATGTGGTCGGGGCCCGACCCCGACGCGGGTCTGATCGCGGAGGCGCAGGCGCTCCTCAGCGGGGACGGCGACGGTACCGACATCGGCATCGATCGGCAGAGCCAGGCCGACCTGTCGGCGGCGATGAGCGACCAGAACAATCTGATCTCCGCGCTCGAGATACCGCCCGGCGTCCCGTTCGACCAGCCCGAGCAGACGGTGATCACCTGGGACGTGGCGCTCGACGCCGACGAAATGATCGGGCTCCTGAGCACGTTCAGCTGGGTCATCCTCATGGAGGAGGCGGCCCGGGAGCGGCTCTTCGACACGGCGCGCCGGGTGCTGCGGGACATGCTGGGCGTGTCGGGGGACGTGACGGTCGACATGCGCTACCGGGCCGAGGTGTTCAAGGCTCGCCGCCACGGCTGAAGTCGCCCACGCAGCCGAATCGGACAACGCAGCCGAATCGGACAATGACTGCCGAGGAAGGCCGCCAAGGTTCGTACGATTGTCCGGTGCCCCTTGAGCTCCGGCCGGCGACGGCAGACGACATCGACGACGTGCTGTCCCTGTGGCGGGAGGCCACGCAGCCGTCCTCCACGGATTCGGTCGAGACGCTGAGCGCCCTCGTGCGGCGCGACCCGGGCGCGTTGATCGTCGCCGAGGCGGACGGTCACATCGTCGGCTCCGTCATCGCCGGCTGGGACGGCTGGCGCGGCGCTATCTACCGTCTGGCGGTCCACCCGAGCCAGCGCCGTCGTGGGCTCGGACAGTCGCTCTTGCGCGCCGCCGAAGACCGTCTGGCCGGGCTCGGGGCCCGCCGCATGCACGCCATCGTCGTCGAGACCAACGACGACGGGGTCGGCTTCTGGACGGCATCGGACTGGGGGCACCAGGCCGGGCAGCTGCGTTTCGCCAAGGGCTGAGCCGCCGGGTCCTACCGGCGCTGCGTCGCCGGCGCAGGCCGCAGATCCTGGCGGAGCACCGCGGACGACCACACACGGGCGCGCCAGGAAACGCGGGGGATGAGCGGCACCAGCGTCCGCTCCCGCGCGCACCCGACCCAGACCCCAGTCCCGTAGGCGACATCGTCCGCCACGTGGAGGGCGACGGCGCGCACCGGGTCGTGCCCCTCGCGGTTTGCGGCCGACTCGCTCAGAGCGGGGACGAGGAGGGCGGCAGCCGACACGGCACGGGTACGGCGGAAGGCCAAGCCGAGAACGAGCGCCGGCGACCAGGCGCGGGTCAACGAGGCGAGCGCCGGCAGCGCGGAGCGCGTCGTGCCTCCGCCCGCAACGTGCGCCGCCACGCGCACCGGGTCGCGCACGAGCCCGCGCAACCGGTGGGCCAGGATGACGATGGACGCCGACAGAGCGGTCAACGCCAGCACGGGCCGACGCGTCAGCAACAAGGCCCAGACGGTGAGCGACCAACCCGACACGTGCAGTGGAGCAACGGCCGCCCCGTGCCGCCGGCTCAGCGGTGCCGCCGTCGTTCCGTAAAAGGCCCGGCGAGCGAGGAACTCCTTCAGCGTCGCCGGGTTCTCGTGGGCGACGGTGCTCGAGGGGACGTAGTGCACGTCCCAGCCGGCCTCGTCGAGGCGCCACACGAGGTCGACGTCCTCGCCACCCCGCAGGGCGGCGTCGAAGAGGTCCGGTCCCGTCGCGATGTCGGATCGGATCACCAACGCCGCGCTGGGGACGAAGGGGATGCGGCTCCCGGGTCGCACGAGGCCGGCCCGGGTGCCGCGGTCGAGGGACGAGCGTGCGGCCACGTCTCGAGCCGGGCCACCTGCGGGCACAATGCGGGGCGCCACCGCGGCGACGAGGGGATCGTCGAAATGACCGAGCAGCGGTTCGAGCCATCCGGCGGCCGGGATGCAGTCGGAGTCCACGAAGGCGACGAGCGGGCTGTGCACGGCAGCCAGCCCCGCGTTGCGGGCGCCGGATGGGCCGACATTGGTCGCAAGCCCGATGAACGCGGCGCCGTGCCGCTCCGCTGCCTCCTTGGTCGCTCCCGCATCGAGTGAGGCGTCGTCGACGACGATGCAGGCCAGCCCGGTCAGCGCGTCGAGGAGCCGGTCGAGCTGTCCCGGCCGGTCGCGGACCGGCACCACGACCGTCACGTCGTCGGGCCCCAGTCCGTCCCGCACCGGCTGCGGCGTCGCCCTGAAGGCGCCGCTCGACACGAGGCGCCGGGCCAGCAGTTGTGCCGGCCGCCGCGGCCCGACGGCCGCACCACCGGAGGTCCAGCGCTCCACCAGCTGCCGGGCCCGCTCGGAAATCCGGAACAAGCGGAGCGGGCTGCCGCCGAGCAGGACTGTTCCCCCGTCGAATTCCTCCGTCGACTCGTCGGCGGTCAGGGTGAACGACCCGGGCAGTGGCGTCGTGGCCCGGGGCGGCGCGGGGCGCAGCTCGGAGGGCATCCCGGGTGCGCTGGGCTGGGCCACCGCCCAATCTTGGCAGTCCGGGGCCGGGGATAGGCTGGGCCGGTGCCCAGAGGAGGTCGGGATGCTGGCTGAGGACCAAGACACCCAGGACATCGAGGAGCTGTCGGACGAGGACGTCGACGAGCTCCTGGTGGAAGAGGTCTCTATCGACGGGATGTGCGGCGTCTATTGAGCGTGACCGAGGCGCGGCCTGCGGGGGCCGCGTTCGCAGTCGAGCAGGCGTGGCAGCTCAACCCCCAGGTCGCGCTGCGTGACGAGTCGTTCGGGGCGCTGGCCTACCACTACGGCAACCGCCGCCTCGTCTTCTTGAAGTCGCGCACGTTGGTAGAGCTGGTCTCGTCCCTGCGCGACCATCCGAGCGCGGCGGCAGCCATCGCCGCCGTGGTGCCCGAAGGCCAGCACGACTCCTACCGTCGGGCCCTGGCCCGTCTCGCCGCTTCCGGGGTGATCGATGCCCGCTGACACGGCGCCGCTGCCCCTGAAGGAGCAATTCAGCCGCGGCCTCGACGCGCCCATCTGCCTCACCTGGGAGCTCACCTATGCCTGCAATCTGGCGTGCGTGCACTGCTTGAGCTCGTCGGGGCGACGGGACCCCGCCGAGCTGACGCCGGCGGAAGCGCGCGGCATCGTCGACGACATGGTGAATTTGAAGGTGTTCTACGTCAACATCGGCGGCGGTGAGCCGATGCTGCGCCCGGACTTCTTCGACCTCGTCTCGTACGCCGTCGACCGCCGGGTCGGCGTGAAGTTCTCCACCAACGGCACCCGGCTGACGTCCGAGCGGGCCCGGCAACTGGCGGCGCTCGACTATCTCGACGTGCAGGTCAGCATTGACGGCGCGACCGCCGCCACCAACGACCTTGTGCGCGGCGACGGCTCGTTCGCCGCTGCCCGCACCGCCATGGACAATCTCGCCGCCGCCGGCTTCGGCCCCTTCAAAATCAGCGTGGTCGTCACCCGCCAGAACGTCGAGGAACTGGACGCGCTGGCCGCCATCGCCGATTCGTACGGGGCCCAGCTCCGCCTGACGCGCCTACGGCCCTCGGGGCGCGCCGTCGACACCTGGGACGCGCTCCACCCGACCGCGGCGCAGCAGCGCACGCTCTACCACTGGTTGGTCGAGCGCCCCGAGGTGCTGACCGGCGACTCGTTCTTCCACCTCTCCGCGCTCGGCGAGCCGCTCGACGGTCTGAACATGTGCGGCGCCGGCCGGGTCGTCTGCCTCATCGACCCCGTCGGTGACGTGTACGCCTGCCCCTTCGTCATCGACCGCCAGTTCCTCGCCGGCAACGTGCGCGCCCCGGGCGGGTTTCCGTCGGTCTGGCGCGACTCGGCGCTGTTCACGTCGTTGCGCGAGCCGCAGAGCGCCGGAGCCTGCGCGTCGTGCGGCTCCTTCGACGCGTGCCGGGGCGGCTGCATGGCGGCCAAGTTCTTCACCGGCCTCCCCCTCGACGGCCCCGACCCCGAATGCGTCCACGGGCACGGGGAGGAGGCTCTGGCGCTGGCGGCGCAGGAAGGGCGGCCCCAGGCGGTGCTCGGCCACTCCAAGGTGGACCGGGACGGGACGCCGATCCCCGTGCCGACGCCGGTGCGCGTTCGCTTCCGTTCGCCGGCCCGCGCCTGAGTCCGTGGAGCTCGCCGGGGCCACCTGGCGCCAGGTGGAGGCCACGGGGGCGCGCACGGTGCTGGTGGTCCCGTTGGGCTCCCTCGAGCAGCACGGGCCACACCTCCCGCTCGACACCGACACCCGTATCGCGGTGGCCGTGTCCGCCGGGCTGGCGGCGCGCTGCGAGGGCGTTTCCGTGGCGCCCGCCGTCTCCTACGGGGCCAGCGGGGAGCACGCCGACTTCCCGGGCACGCTCCTCGTCGGCCACACCGTGCTGGCCGACCTGCTCGTCGAGCTCGTCCGCTCGGCGCGCCGGTCCTTCGCCGGGGTCGTGCTCGTGAACGCCCACGGCGGCAACGAGGAGGCGCTGGCGTCGGTGCGGCGGCGCGCCACGTCCGAGGGTGACGATGTGCTGGTCTGGCGTGCCGCGACGCCGGGCGGGGACGCCCATGCCGGCCGGACCGAGACGTCCTTGCTGTTGGCCATCGACCCTGCTGCGGTCCGTCTCGACCTGGCAGAGGCCGGCCCGACCGAGCCGATGGCAACGTTGTTGCCCCGTCTCCGCGCCGTCGGGGTGCGGCCGGTATCGTCCAACGGCGTGCTGGGCGATCCTGCGGGTGCGAGCGTCGAAGAGGGACGTGCGCTGCTCGACGCGCTCGTGCGCGACCTGGCCACGGCCGTCTCGACGCGTTGGCGCGGACAGGGGTCGCCCTCGTGAGCCCCGCCGCGGTCGTGACGGGCGCCGCGCGCGGCATCGGCGCGGCCACGGTGGACGCGCTGGTGACGGCCGGCTGGCAGGTGGTGGCCGTCGACCGCACCGCCGACGACGCGGCCCTGGACTATCCACTGGCCACGAAGGCCGACCTCGAAGCGGTGGCCGAGCGCCACGGTGACGCCGTGCGCGCCGTGGTGGGTGACGTGCGCAGCGCGTCGGACATGCGGGCCGCCGTCGACGAGGCCGTGACGCACTTCGGGGGTGTGCAGGCGGCGGTCGCCGCCGCCGGCGTGATCAGCGGCGGGTCCCTGGCCTGGCAGATCCCCGACGCCCAGTGGGACGTGCAGTTCGACGTCAACGTGAACGGGGTGCGCCACCTGGCCGCCGCCGTCGTGCCGGTGCTGCTGCAGGAAGCGGCGCCGCGGCAGGGCCGCCTGGTGGCCGTGGCATCGACCGCCGGGGTGCTCGGCCTGCCCCGCCTCAGCGCCTACAGCGCGTCCAAGCACGCCGTCATCGGCTACGTCCGCTCGCTGGCGGCCGACCTGGCCGGCAGCGGCATCACGGCCAATGCCATCCTTCCGGGCTCGACCCGGGGGGCGATGCTGGACGCATCGGCCGCGGTCTACGACCTGGCGTCGACCGACGAGTTCGCCAGCCACCATCTCGTGCAACGTCTGCTCGAGCCTTCGGAGCCGGCGGCGTTGATCGCCTGGCTGTGCGGCCCGAGCTCGTCGGGCCTGACCGGGGCCGTGCTCCCGGTCGACGGCGGCATGACCGCCTCGTAGACGACCACGACCACGACCACGACAGGGGAGAGTCCACACCATGGCCGAGTGCACGCATCTGGACGAGATCGCCGATGTCGATCCGCAGACCCCGTCGGGCTGCGGGGAGTGCATGAAGATCGGCGGCACCTGGCTGCACCTTCGCCTGTGCCTCTCCTGCGGGGAGGTCAATTGCTGCGACTCCTCGCCCAACAAGCATGCGACCGAGCACTTCCACGCATCGGCGCATCCGCTCATTCAGTCGTTCCAGCCCGGTGAGGACTGGATCTGGTGCTACGTCGACGAGGTGTCGATGGAGCCGGGCTAGACGCTCTGTCCGTAGGTCGTGTCTCGTCGCTCGGTTCGGCCCGACCCGACGTCCTTGACCGCCCGGCGCAGGTCGCGCACGAGCGACGGGACGGTGGCGGCGCTGCCGGCGTGCACCGTGGCGTGCAGCGAGTCCGGCCTGTTCTGCCGGTCGAGGTACCAGCCGTCGGCGGTCAAGCGCTCGCCGACGGCGAAGATGTCGAGGGCGCCGGGATCGCGGGCGCCGAAGGCCAGCACCGTCGCCCGCGGGTCGCCTCGCACCTCGAGGCCGACGATGGACTCGATCCCGGCCCGCAGCTCCAGAGCCGCATCGTGCGCGGTGCGGGTCAGTTCGACATAGCCGTCGTAGCCGATGTGCATCAATGCGGCCCAGGCCGCGGCCACGGGTCCCGCCGGCCTGGTCCCGGCCATGGCGGTGGAGGCGTAGAACCCGCCCAGCCAGTCGGTGGTCACGAAGAGCTGCTTGCGGGCCAGCTCGTGCGTCCGGTACAGGATCACCGACACGCCCTTGGATGCGTAGCCGTACTTGTGCACGTCGGCCGACATGGACGTCACGCCGGGAAGCCGGAAGTCGAAGGGTTCGTCCAGACGGCCCAGCGCCGTGAGGAAGGGGAGGAGGAAGCCACCCATGCAGGCGTCGACGTGACACAGGATGCCCCGCTCCAGCGCCAACGCGGCGATGTCGTCGATGGGATCGATCACGCCCTGGGGATAGGTCGGCGCCGACCCGACCACCATGATGGTGTCGTCGGTGCAGGCCTCGGCCAGCGCCTCGGCCCGGACGCGGAAGTCGGCGTCCACCGGGACGCGCACCAGGTCGACGTCGAAGTAGTCGGCCGCCTTGGTGAACGCGGCGTGCGCGCTCTCCGCCGCCACCACCTGCGGCCGGGCCATCCCCCGTTCACGACCGACGTCGCGGGCCGTCTTCACGGCCTGCAGGAGGCTCTCGGTGCCGCCCGAGGTCAGGTACCCCTCCACGGCACCTCCGGCGGCGGGGTCGTCCGCACCGAGCAGCGACGCGGTGTTGGAGACGATGTCGTGCTGCATGACGCCGATGCTCGGGAAGGCCAGGACGTTGAGGCCGTTCTCGGCGCTGTAGAGCGCCAGGGCGTCCGAGAGCAGCTCGTGCACGTCGTCACCGGCCGAGTACACGAGGCTGAACACGCGGCCACCCCGCCAGTCCTGGTCGTCCTGCTTCATGGTGATGAGTTGCTGCATGACCTCGTCGCGGGGGAGGCCGTGCCGGGGCATCGGCGTGTGGGGGAATGTCGCCATGCCCCGTTCTTACTCCACCGGCCCGACAGTGCCCCATGGGCCCGCGCAACCGGCGCGTACGGTGGTCCCATGCCCGATCAGCAGCCCAGCAGTGACGTCGAGCGACGCGACTTCGTCGGGACGCTCGGCAAGCATCGAAAGCTCCTCGTGCGGACCGTGCGGGGCCTCTCCGAGGAGCAGGTTCGCCTGCGTCCCACGGCCAGCGCGCTCTGCCTCGGGGGCGTGATCAAGCACGTGACACTGGCGGAGCAGAACTGGTGCAGGTTCATCACGCAGGGTGCCTCGGCCATGGGCGGCGGCGATGCGACCAGCGTTGCCCATCACGCCACCACCTTCGACATGGCCGACGACGACACGGTCGAGGGCCTGCTCGGGCACTACGACGACACGGCGCGCTCGACCGACGAGCTCGTCATG
The DNA here is from genome assembly GCA_963804055.1 of uncultured Acidimicrobiaceae bacterium. Taxonomy (GTDB): domain Bacteria; phylum Actinomycetota; class Acidimicrobiia; order Acidimicrobiales; family RAAP-2; genus Bog-473. Next base: position 759,582 of record CAWDOU010000005.1, read on the forward strand.
ACATTGCCCTCCCTCGACGTGACCCAGCCGCTCCCCGTCGCACCGTGGTTTGAGCAGGGGGCCTCGTGGTCGGCCCGGCGGGTGCTCCTGCACATCATCGCCGAGACCGCCCAGCACGCCGGTCACGCCGACATCATCCGGGAGACGATCGACGGCCAGAGGACGATGGGCTGACCGCCCCAGCGTCTACGAGCTCCAGATGATGGCCTGGGGCTCGGTGTAGGCCAGCAGGCCGTAGTCGCCGCCGTCGCGGCCGACGCCCGACATCTTGAAGCCGCCGAACGGCGCGTCGTGGTTCCGCTGCGCCGTGTTGACGCCGACGTGCCCGGCCTGCAGGCGCTTGGCCACGCGCAGCGCGCGGGCACCGTCCTTGGAGAAGACGTAGTCGTAGAGGCCGAACTCGGTGTCGTTGGCGATGGCGATGCCCTCTTCCTCGTCGTCGAAGGGGATCATCGTGATGACCGGCCCGAAGATCTCCTCGCGCGCCACCCGCATGGTGTTGTCGCCGGTGATGAGTGTGGGCGCCACGTAGAAGCCGGTCGGGAGGTCAGCGGGGCGCTCGCCACCGATGACGATCTCGCCACCGTCCTCGAGCGCCGTCTGGATGTGGGCCTCGATCCGCCCTCTCTGCGCGGCCGAGATGACCGGCCCGATGATGGTGGCCGTGTCGGTCGGATCGCCGACCTTGAGGTAGCCCGCCATCTGCACGAGCCCGTCACGCACCTGATCGAACAGGCTGCGGTGCACGATCGCCCGGGTCGGCGCGGTGCAGATCTGCCCGGAGTGGAAGGACCAGGTCGACCCGATGCAGCCGATGGCGCCCTTCACGTCGGCGTCCTCGAACACGACGCAGGCGCCCTTGCCACCCAGCTCGAGCAGCGTGCGCTTCATGGTGCGGGCCGCCTGCTCGCCGATCTTCACGCCCACCTGCGTCGAGCCCGTGAAGCTGACGCAGTCCACCTCGTCGGAATCGACCAGGGCGGCGGAGGAGGCCGGACCGTTTCCGTTGACCAGGTTGACGACACCCGGCGGGAAGCCGACGTCGTTGAGGATCCGCACCAGCTCCACAATGGCCAGCGGGTCCTGGGGTGCAGGCTTCACGACAACGGTGTTGCCGGCCGCCAGCGCGGGCGCCACCTTGCCGGCCATGTTGACCATGGGGAAGTTGTACGACGTGATACAGGCCACCACGCCGAGCGGCTGGCGGTTCACCATCCCGCCGATGATGCCGCCGGGGGCCAACGGGGTCGCCTGCGCCGGCTGGGGGAGGAGAGGCGTCTGCAGCACGGCGCGCGGGTCGCGGGCGTAGCGTTCGAAGCGGTCGGCCGCGACGGGCACCTGCATGCGTGAGCCGACGGTCGCCGTCGCCCCCGTCTCCGCGATCACGAGCGGCAGCAGCTCGGAGGACTTGGCCCGGATGGCTGCCGCCGCCTCGCGCATCAGCGCGCCGCGCTCCTCGGCCGACCAGGCCGCCCACCCCGGCTGCGCCTCCTTGGCCGCCGCTGCCGCGGCAAGGGCGTCGTCCGCGCTCGCGTTTGGGGCCAATCCCACGATCTCCTCCGTCGCAGGGTTGATGATCTCGTAGGTCCCGTCGGACGCGTCGACCCACTTGCCCCCGATGAGGAGCTGGTGCTCGTTGCGCTGGGTGGTCTCGGCCATATCTGCTCCCGGCTCGGACGCCGCCAGCCGATCTGACGGCGCGTCACATTCAACCCCGCCCAGGCGCGGGTCCGCCAAAGCCGCAGTTCATCGAGTCCGGGCGGCTCTTCCCGCCCGGCCCCCGGCTCCCAGGTGGCGAGGTCCTTCCGTCTCGATGGGTCCGGGATCCGGCCTCCGGAGGGGCATCTGGGTGCTCAGGCGGGCTCTGAGCGGGATAATCCGTCCATTTATGACTTTTGTCACTTCGCAAGGTCATAGGACCTGTGGGATTCTCTACATTGGAATACGTCCTCGGGGGAGTGAACGGAGTCGGTCATGAGTAGGCCCGCCGAAAAGGTCCCTACCTCCGCACGTCCCGGCGAAGAAGCCCTCGGCAGCATCGCCACCCACTCCATCTCGGGGATCGTGGGTGACACCATCCTCGGCAGCGCCGACGTGGCCCGGGCGCGTGAGCGTCGCCGGATCGCCCGCCTGCGCCGCCTCGTGGCCGTCGCCGCGCTGGTCCTCGGCTGGGTCGTCATCCGCCGAGTCACCGGGCATGGGGTCCTCCCCGTGGTGCACCTTCCGCACGGAATGGGCACGGCCCTCCCCATACTGCTCATCGTCGGCATGCTTGGGGCGGTCATGCTGGCCCCCCTCCTGGCGGCCGGCCGCTCACCGCACACACTCATCCGGCCCGGCGAGACTCAAGTGGGCCTGGAAGACCTCGTGGGCATCGACCCCATTAAGGCCGAGGTCGTGCGCTCCATCAACCTGTTCCTGGCCCACCAGACGTTCCGCGACACCATGGGCGGTTCGGCGCGGCGCGGCGTGCTCTTCGAAGGGCCCCCGGGGACCGGCAAGACCTTCGTGGCCAAAGCCATGGCCAAGGAGGCCAACGTCCCGTTCCTCTTCGTTTCCGCCTCCGCCTTCCAATCGATGTACTACGGACAGACCAACCGCAAGATCCGCTCGTTCTTCAAGCAGCTGCGCAAGCACGCTCGCAAGGAAGGCGGCGCCATCGGCTTCATAGAGGAGATCGATGCCATCGGCGCCACACGGCGCGGCATGGGAGGGAGCGGCGGGACCGAGGGTGTATCCGGAGTCGTCAACGAGTTGCTCGTGCAGTTGCAGTCCTTCGACACGCCGACCCGTGGTCAGCGCGTCGCCTGGGCCTGGATCGACTTGCTGAACCGGTACCTGCCCGACGGCGGCAAGTTGCACAAGCCGGCGGTGGTGCCGGCCAACGTGCTGATCGTGGGCGCCACCAACCGCAAGGACGACCTCGACCCGGCGCTCATCCGGCCGGGACGCTTCGACCGCTCCATCTACTTCGGGCTGCCGGGTCGCCGCGCCCGGGCCGACATCATCGCCTACTACCTCGGGAAGAAGGCGCACGCCGCCGATCTCGACGAGCACGGTGCGGTCGACGTCGTCGCCGGCATGACATTCGGCTACTCGCCGGCCGCGCTGGAACGGCTGATGGACGAGGCGCTGGTCATCGCGCTGACCCATGGTCGCGCGGCCATGACCATGTCCGATGTGGCCGAGGCCAAGATGCTGGTCGAGCTCGGTGTCACCGACGAGACCATCTACACGCCCAACGAGCGCGACCGCGTGGCCACTCACGAGGCCGGCCACGCAACCGTGGCGTATTTCGTCGGTCAGACGCGCCAACTCGATGTGCTCTCCATCGTCAAGCGACGAGACTCCCTGGGCCTGCTGCAGCACTCCGACACCGAGGAGCGCTTCACCAAGAGCAGTGAGGAATTGCGCGCGCTGCTCCAGATCGCCATGGGGGGCATGGTGGCGGAGGAGCACTGGTTCGACGAGGTCTCGACCGGCCCGGCCTCAGATCTGGCGGCCGCCACTGCCATCGGGGCGCAGATGATCGGGGCCTGCGGCATGGGCACGTCGCTCATCTCCGTGGCCGCTGCCGGCAGCGGGTTCATGGAGGGCAATCTCGTGGACAAGGTCCTGGGCGACACGGCGGCCCGCGCCGAGCTCGACACGCTCCTGATGGGCAGCTGCGACGCCGCCAAGGCCATCGTCTCCGCCCACCCCGGAGTGGTCGAGGCCCTGCGCGACGCCCTGCTCGAGCGCGACGAACTCGTGGGCTCCGAGATCACCGAGGTGATCGAGGAGGCCCTGCATGCGCTCGAGCCGGCTCCCATCGCGGCCATCCGGCCGTCCTCTCGCAGCGCGGGTGGCCTCGCCTGACCTTTCCTCGCGCTCGCCGACAGAGGCGTTAACACCGGCCGCGACCATGGATCTCCGGGACCAGTCGCCGGCGTGACGCGGCGCGCAGGTGTTAACACCGGGAGAGCGCCGAATCCTGGCCTGATGTACGGGAGCTGCCGGATCGACTGCGCCCTCGATCGGCAGTCCGCGCCGACCGGCGACACAGCTCCTGGCGACCCGCTCGAATCAGTGCCGCACTGCCTCCCATGAGGTCATGAGGCTCGGGCGGACGCGGCTCGACGGGGATGGTGGGAGCAGCCCATCGCCCGAGAAAGAGCGCCCCTTGGCTCACCATCTGGCCGAAGGTCCTGTCGGCGAGGTCTCTGAAGGGGCCTCGACTCCGCCGAGCGGTCCGTCTGCGGGCCAACTCGAGATGGCCGAAAATACCGATTGCATCCTGCGCGGACACCATTTACGCTACCAAACGCTGGTTTACGTGGAAGTTGCCACTGTGGGGTGTGCGCAACGAGGGGGGCCACCGGGAGGGCCAGAAATCTTTCTGGTCGAAAGGGGTCTCAATGTTGCGTCCTGGAGCGGGCCGGGTTGCACGCGTCTCGGCAGCCATGGCGGTGGTGCTGGCGGCTCTGATGTCGTTTGGCGCATCACTGCTTCTCACGGCGGCACCCGCCGCTGCATCGGGCGGGACGGTCACGTCGCCGTCGGTGTCCCTCTCGACGACGGCGGCGAACGCCACCAACGTCACCTACGCCTTCTCGTTCACGACCTCCTCGACGGGAGCGTTGGCGCCCGACGCTGGGACGATCGTCCTCACCGCCGCGTCCGGGACGAACTTCAACTCCAACACGTCCTACACGGTCGAGGACGCCACCACGGCGGCCCAGTGCGGAGTCGACAACGCCCTCGCGAGCAATGGCGGAGCCACCGTCACGCTCACCATCAGCAGCGGCTGCGGCACCATCGCCGGGAACGACAGCGTCGAGGTCACCGCAAGCTCGGTGTCCAACCCCACATCGACCTCGACCGGTGACGTCGTGACCATCTCGACTTCGTCGGACACCACGGCTGCCCAGACGAGCACCTACGCCATCACGGCCGCCCAGGCGCCGATCTCACCATCGACGACCCTCTCGACGACGGCGGCGGGGGCCACCAACGTCACCTACGACGTGCGGTTCACGACCTCCTCGACGGGTGCTCTGGCCGCCTCCTACTCGACGATCACGCTGACCGCTGCGGCCGGCACCGTGTTCACCTCCAACAGCTACTACAGCGTCCAGGACGTCACGACCGGCACAAACTGCGGGTATTACAACGACGTCGCAAGCAACGGCGGCGCGACCATCACATTGACGCTCGCCGGCTGTGCCATCGCCGCCGGGGACAGCGTGCTCGTCGGAGCAACAACCGTCTCGAACCCGGCCACCACGTCGACAGGGAACGTTGTGACCGTCACGACCTCTTCGGACACCGCGTCGGCCCAGAGCAACAGCTACGCGATCACCGCGGCCCAGGCGCCATCGGCACCGACCATCACGCTCTCGACCGCCGCGGCAGGCGCGACCAACGTCACGTACACGGCCTCGTTCACGACCTCGTCCACCGGAGCCCTTGCGCCGTCCTTCTCGACGATCACGCTCGCCGCGCCTGCGGGAACGGACTTCAATTCGAACGGCAACTACACCGTCGAGGATGTCACCACGGACACCCAGTGTGGCGCCAGCAATCCTGTCGCCAGCAATGGCGGGGCCACGCTCACGCTGACGACCGGAGGCGGCTGCACCATCGGAGGCGGTCATACGGTGCTGGTGAGCGTGACTGCGGTGACGAACCCGCCGACGGCCTCGACCGGCAACTTCGTCGCTGTCTCGACCTCGTCGGACCCGACGGCCGTCGACTCGAACACGTACGCCATCACCGCGGCCAGGGGGATCTCGTCGCCTTCGCTGACCCTCTCGACGTCGGCCGCGGGCGCCACCAACGTCACCTATACCGCGTCCTTCACCACGTCGTCGACTGGCGCGCTCTCGCCCTATTACTCCTCGATCACGCTGGCCGCTCCCGCAGGGACGGTCTTCTCTTCGAACACCTACTACGGGATCGAAGACGTCACGACTGGGACCCAATGCGGGTACTACAACGACGTCCCGAGCAACGGCGGCGCCACGGTCACCCTGACCCTGAGCAGCAGCTGCGGCACGATCCAGGGCGGGCACACGGTCCTCGTCAGCGCATTCGAAGTTTCCAACCCGACCTCGGCATCGACCGGGGACACCATGACCGTCTCGACCTCCTCGGACACGGTGCCGGTTCAGAGCAATACCTACGCCATCACCTCGGCGCAGGCCGTGTCGTCGCCCTCGGTGTCCATTTCGACGAAGGCGGCCGGCGCAACCGACGTCTCGTATGCCGTCCGCTTCACCACGTCGTCGACCGGCGCGCTGGCGCCGAACTACTCGACCATCACCCTGAACGCCCCGGCCGGGACGGTCTTCGACACGCAAAGCTCGTACACCGTCGAAGACGTGACCACGGGCACGCAGTGCGGGGCCTACAGCCCGATAACCAGCAACGGTGGCGCAACGGTCAACGTGACCGTCTCGTCCGGTTGCACCAGTGCCGCAGGCGACACGATCCTGGTCACGGCCAGTCAGGTCTCGAACCCGACGACAACGTCGAGCGGTGACGTCGTCACCGTGTCCACCTCGTCCGACACCGTTCCTGCGCAAACCGGGACCTATGCCATCACGGCGGCGCAGTCCGTCGGCTCGCCATCGGTTGTCTCCTCCACCACTGCAGCCGGTGCGACCAATGTCACGTACAGCGTCTCGTTCACCACCTCCTCGACCGGGGCGCTCACGGACTACTACTCCACAATCACCCTGGCGGCTCCGACTGGAACAATCGCGAACAACGCATCCTTCTCGCTGGAGGACGTCACCACGGGAACGACGTGCAGTTTGTCTCTCGATTCCATCGGCAACGGGGGCGCCACTGCGACCTTCTCCATCTACGGCGGCTGTGGGACCATCGCAGGCGGGGACACCCTCCTCGTCACCGCGAGCGGGATGACCAACCCGGCCACCGCCTCGACGGGGAACACGATCACCGTGTCAACGTCCTCGGACACCGTTCCGGTCACGACGAACACGTATTCCGTCACGGCCGCGCAGTCGGTCTCATCGCCGACGGTCGCCCTCTCGACGACAACAGCCGGTGCGAGCAATGCCGTCTACAACATCCGTTTCGCCACCTCGTCGACCGGGTCTCTGGCCCCCTTGTACTCGACCGTCACCCTGGCCGCTCCGACGGGGACCGACTTCACCAACGCCGTGTTCTCTCTTGAAAATGTGACCACGGGGGTCCAGTGCGGGGCCGCCTACCCGGCCGTCAGCAACGGCGGCGCGACTGCCACCTTTGAGGCCTACGGCGGGTGCGGGACCATCGCCGCCGGGTCCACGCTCCTCGTCACCGCCACCGGGGTCACGAATCCGGCCACCACCTCGTCCGGCTACACCATCGCTGTCTCGACGTCCTCGGACACCGTGCCGGCCCCGACCGCTCCGTACCCGATCGGTGGCGCTCAATCGGTCGCCTCGCCACTGGTGACGCTCTCGACCACAGCGGCCGGCGCCACCGGGGCCACGTACACCGCCTCGTTCACGACCTCGTCAACCGGGGCGCTCCCAGCAGGCACCGGGACGATCTCGCTGGCCACTCCGGCAGGCACGGTCTTTGTCAGCAGCACCTCGTACTCGGTGACGGACCTCACCACCGGAACCTCCTGCGGCTACTTCTCCGCAGCCACGAGCAACGGCGGAGACACCGTCACCCTCACGCTCGGGTGTGCCATCGGCGACTCGAACACGGTGCTCGTCACCGCCAGCGGGGTTTCGAACCCGCCGACGGTCTCTACGGGTGACTCTGTCTCCATCACGACCTCCTCTGATACCACGGCAGCGCACACGAACAGTTACTCGATCACGGCGAGCCAGACTGTGTCCGCGCCTTCGGTGGCGCTCTCCACGACGGCGGCCGGTGCGACCAATGTGAACTACAACGTCAAGTTCACGACGTCGTCTTCGGGATCGTTGGTCCCGTACGAAGGCTCGATCACCCTGGCCGCTCCCGCGGGCACGGTCTTCAGCACGAGCGGCTCGTACACGATCACGGATCTCGTCTCCGGAACGCAGTGCGGGGCCGCCAACATCACCACCAGTAACGGCGGGGACACCGTCACCTTGACGGTCTCGAGCGGCTGCGGCTCTATCGCAACGGGCGACTCGGTGCTCGTCACGGCCAGTGCCGTCACGAATCCGGGCACAGTCTCGACCGGCAACACCATCGCGGTCTCGACCTCGTCGGACCTGACGGGGGTCCATACCAACACGTACGCCACCACAGCGCCCCAGGCGGTGTCCTCGCCACTGGTGACTCTCTCGACCACGGCGGCTGCCGCCACGAACGTCACCTACACGGCGTCGTTCACCACGTCATCCACTGGAGCGCTCGCTCCGTACTACTCCACGATCACTCTCGCCGCTCCCGCAGGCACGGTCTTCAGCACGAGTGGCTCCTACACGATCACCGACCTCAACTCCGGGACACAATGTGGTTACTACAACCCCGTCACGAGCAATGGCGGGGATACTCTGACTCTGGCTAGCGGGGGCGGCTGCGGGACCATTGCAGGTGGAGACACGCTGCTGATCACCGCCAGCGCCATCACGAATCCGGGCACAGTCTCGACCGGCAACACCCTCGCAGTTTCGACTTCGTCGGACACCGCCACGGCCCACAGCAACTCGTACGCCATCACAACGGCCAAAACGGTGTCCTCGCCTGTCATCACGCTCTCGACCACCGCGGCCGGCGCGACGTCCACGTACAGCATCCGCTTCACCACCTCGTCGACCGGCGGTCTCGCGCCGTATTACTCGACGATCACCCTGGCCGCCCCGGCGGGCACGGTCTTCAGCTCGGGCACCACGTACACCATCGATGACCTGACCAACGGGAGTCAATGCGGCTACTACAACCCTGTCACGAGCAACGGCGGGGACACGGTGACTCTGGCTACCGACGGCGGTTGCGGAACCATCGCCGGCGGAGACACAGTGCTCGTGACCGCCAGCGGCGTGGCAAATCCGGGAACGGCCTCGACCGGCAACGTGGTGCACGTCTCCACCTCTTCGGACGGATCGGCACTCCCGACGAACTCCTACGCCATCACGCCTTCCCAGTCGGTGTCCTCGGCGATTGTCAACCTGTCCTCGACCGCCGCCGGCGCGACGAACGTCACCTACAACGTTCGCTTCACCACCTCGTCGACCGGCACGCTGGCCTCCTACGACTCGACAATCACTCTGACCGCACCCGCAGGGACGGTCTTCAGTTCAAGCAGCCTCTACGCGATTGAGGACATTTCGACGGCGACCAATTGCGGGTACTACAGCCCTGTCATCAGCGACGGCGGCTCGACGGTGACCTTGACCGACGGCTGCGGGTCAGAGTCGATCTCCGGTGGTGACACGGTGCTGGTCACTGCGAGCGGCGTCGCCAATCCGCTCGCGACCTCGACGGGCGACACCCTCGCCGTCTCGACTTCTTCGGATACGGCCCCAGCTTCCACGAACACCTACGCCATTACTGCGGCACAGTCGGTCTCCTCGCCGACGGTCTCCCTCTCCACCACTGCGGCCGGGGCGACAAACGTCACGTACATTGCGTCGTTTGTCGCATCGTCGACTGGTGCGTTGTCGCCCAACTACTCCACGATCACTCTCGCCGCTCCTGCGGGCACGGTCTTCAGCTCGAGCTACGCCTACACGATTGAGGACATCACGACGGCGACCGATTGCGGGTACTACAGCCCTGTCATCAGCGACGGCGGCTCGACGGCGACCTTGACAGACGGCTGTGGATCGATTGCCGGAGGCGACACGGTTCTCGTCGAAGCGGAAGGGGTCTCGAATCCGGGAACCGGGTCGACTGGCAACGTCATTGTCATCTCGACTTCTTCTGACACGACACCGGCCGATTCGAACGCGTACACGATCGGGAGTGGCGGCAACTCCGTGAGCTCCCCGTCGGTCGGGCTTTCGACGAACGCGTCCGGCGCCACCAACGTCACGTACAACGTCCGGTTCACCACCTCCCCGACCGGGACGCTGGCGCCCAACGGGGGGACGATCACCCTGGCCGCACCGACTGGGACGGTCTTCAGCTCCAACAGCACCTACACGGTCCAAGACGTCACGACTGCGACGCAGTGCGGACTCAACAACTGGGTTCCCAGCAACGGCGGAGCCACCGTGACGCTGACCGTGAGCAGTGGCTGCGGGACAATTGCCGGGAACGCGACTGTGCTCGTGACCGCCAGCGGGGTCGTCAACCCCACGGCCATTTCGAGCAACGACGTGGTCACCGTGTCCACGTCATCGGATACAACCCCGGCGCACTCGAACACGTACGCCATCACGCCCGGCCAGTCGGTCCTCTCGCCGACGGTCTCCCTCTCCACCACGGCAGCCAGCGCGACCAACGTCACCTACACGACGTCGTTCACCACGTCGTCGACGGGTGCCCTGGCCTCCGACTACTCGACGATCACCCTGGCCGCACCGGCCGGGACGGTCTTCAGCTCCAACAGCACCTACTCGATCGAGGACGTCACGACGAGCACACAGTGCGGGCTCAACAACTGGGTCCCCAGCAACGGCGGGGCGACCGTCACCCTGACGATCGCCGGGGGCTGCACCGTCTCGGGGGGCGACTCTGTCCGGGTCATTGCCTACGGGGTCTCGAACCCGACGACGACCTCGACGGGCAACACGTTGAGCGTCTCGACCTCGTCGGACGGCCTTCCGGCACAGACCAACAACTACGCCATCACGCCCGGCCAGTCGGTCCTCTCGCCGACGGTTTCCCTCTCCACCACGGCAGCCAGCGCGACCAACGTCACCTACACGACGTCGTTCACCACGTCGTCGACGGGTGCCCTGGCCTCCGACTACTCGACGATCACCCTGGCCGCACCGGCCGGGACGGTCTTCAGCTCCAACAGCACCTACTCGATCGAGGACGTCACGACGAGCACACAGTGCGGGCTCAACAACTGGGTCCCCAGCAACGGCGGGGCGACCGTCACCCTGACGATCGCCGGCAGTTGCACCTTTGCAGCGGGCGACGCAATGCAGGTCATTGCATACGGGGTCTCGAACCCGACAACGACCTCGACGGGCAACACGTTGAGCGTCTCGACCTCGTCGGACACCGTCCCGGCGCAGACCAACACCTACGCCATCACGACCCCGAAGGCCGTGACTTCCGCGTCCATAGTCCTGTCCACCGCGTCGCCGGGCGCGACCAACGTCACCTACACGACGTCGTTCACCACGTCGTCGACAGGTGCCCTGGCCTCCGACTACTCGACGATCACCCTGGCCGCACCGGCCGGGACGGTCTTCAGCTCCGGCGGGAACTACACGATCGAAGACGTCACGACCGGCACACAGTGCGGGCTCAACAACTGGGTCCCCAGCAACGGCGGGGCGACCGTCACCCTGACGATCGCCGGGGGCTGCACCGTCGCGGCCGGCGACTCCGTCCAAGTTACTGCCACCGAGGTCACGAATCCCACGACCGGAGCAAGCAATGACGTCGAGACCGTCTCGACCTCGTCGGACACCGTCCCGGCGCAGACCAACACCTATGCCATCGGCGGTTCCGTGGCCACCACCACGTCGCTCAACAGCGTCACCTCGCCGATCACCTTCGGCTCCGAGACCTCCGAGGTCTTCACCGGGACGGTCACCGGCCAGAGCGGCGACGGCAACCCGCAGGGGACCGTGACGATCTACGAGGGCTCCCCGGCCACGGAGCTGTGCCAGAGCACGCTCACAGCCAGCGGCGCCAACGCGGCGACCTTCAGCTGTGCGCTGAGCGCATCGCAGCTGGCCGCGGCCACCTACAACGGCGTCGACGCCGTCTACGCGCCCGGTTCCCCCTCGTCGTCGAACACCAACTTCACCTACACGACCTCGACGTCGACCCCGGCCCAGAGCTTCAGCGTGAGCCCGGTCTCGGTGGGCACCACCACGTCGCTCAACGGCGTCACCTCGCCGATCACCTTCGGCGCCGAGACCTCCGAGGTCTTCACCGGCACAGTCACCGGCCAGAGCGGCGACGGCAACCCGCAGGGGACCGTGACGATCTACGAGGGCTCCCCGGCCACGGAGCTGTGCCAGAGCACGCTCACAGCCAGCGGCGCCAACGCGGCGACCTTCAGCTGTGCGCTGAGCGCATCGCAGCTGAGCCTGGGCACCTACAACGGCGTCGACGCCGTCTACACCCCGGCCAGTCCCTCTTCGTCGAACACCAACGTCACCTACACCACCTCGACGTCGACCCCGGCCCAGAGCTTCACGGTGAACGGGGCGTCCGAGTCGACGACGACCAGCCTCAACAGCGTCACCTCGCCGATCACCTTCGGCTCCGAGACCTCCGAGGTCTTCACCGGCACGGTCACCGGCCAGAGCGGCGACGGCAACCCGCAGGGGACCGTGACGATCTACGAGGGCTCCCCGGCCACGGAGCTGTGCCAGAGCACGCTCACAGCCAGCGGCGCCAACGCGGCGACCTTCAGCTGTGCGCTGAGCGCGAGCCAGCTGGCCGCGGCCACCTACAGCGGCGTCGACGCCGTCTACGCCCCGGCCAGTCCCTCGTCGTCGAACCTCGACTTCATCTACACCACGTCGACCTCGGCCCCGGCCCAGAGCTTCAGCGTGAGCCCGGCCTCGGTGGGCACCACCACGTCGCTCAACAGCGTCACCTCTCCGATCACCTTCGGCACCGAGACCTCCGAGATCTTCACCGGCACGGTCACCGGCCAGAGCGGTGACGGCTACCCCCAGGGCACCGTCAGCGTCCAAAGCGGCGCCACCGTGCTCTGCAGCGAGACCCTGCCGGCCGGCACCACCGACGCCGCCAACTTCAGCTGCAGCCCGACGAGCGGCACCGTGCTGGCGGCCTCTTCCACGCCCTACTCAGTGACGGCCACCTTCACCCCGGTCGCCCCCTCCTCGTCGAACACCAACGTCACCTACACGGGCTCGACCTCGAGTCCGGGCCAGAACCTCACGGTGAACGGGGCGTCCGAGTCGACGACCACCAGCCTCAACACGGTCACCTCGCCGATCTCCCTCGGCTCCGAGACCTCCGAGGTCTTCACCGGGACGGTCACCGGCCAGAGCGGCGACGGCAACCCGCAGGGGACCGTGACGATCTACGAGGGCTCCCCGGCCACGGAGCTGTGCCAGAGCACGCTCACAGCCAGCGGCGCCAACGCGGCGACCTTCAGCTGTGCGCTGAGCGCATCGCAGCTGGCCGCGGCCACCTACAACGGCGTCGACGCCGTCTACACCCCGGCCAGTCCCTCGTCATCGAACACCAACTTCACCTACACGACCTCGACGTCGACCCCGGCCCAGAGCTTCACGGTGAGCACCTCGGTCTCGACCGAGCCGACCACCACGTCGCTCAACAGCGTCACCTCGCCGATCACCTTCGGCTCCGAGACCTCCGAGGTCTTCACCGGGACGGTCACCGGCCAGAGCGGCGACGGCAACCCGCAGGGGACCGTGACGATCTACGAGGGCTCCCCGGCCACGGAGCTGTGCCAGAGCACGCTCACAGCCAGCGGCGCCAACGCGGCGACCTTCAGCTGTGCGCTGAGCGCATCGCAGCTGGCCGCGGCCACCTACAACGGCGTCGACGCCGTCTACACGCCCGGTTCCCCCTCGTCGTCGAACACCAACTTCACCTACACGACCTCGACGTCGACCCCGGCCCAGAGCTTCAGCGTGAGCCCGGTCTCGGTGGGCACCACCACGTCGCTCAACGGCGTCACCTCGCCGATCACCTTCGGCTCCGAGACCTCCGAGGTCTTCACCGGCACAGTCACCGGCCAGAGCGGCGACGGCAACCCGCAGGGGACCGTGACGATCTACGAGGGCTCCCCGGCCACGGAGCTGTGCCAGAGCACGCTCACAGCCAGCGGCGCCAACGCGGCGACCTTCAGCTGTGCGCTGAGCGCATCGCAGCTGAGCCTGGGCACCTACAACGGCGTCGACGCCGTCTACACCCCGGCCAGTCCCTCTTCGTCGAACACCAACGTCACCTACACCACCTCGACGTCGACCCCGGCCCAGAGCTTCACGGTGAACGGGGCGTCCGAGTCGACGACGACCAGCCTCAACAGCGTCACCTCGCCGATCACCTTCGGCTCCGAGACCTCTGAGGTCTTCACCGGCACGGTCACCGGCCAGAGCGGCGACGGCAACCCGCAGGGGACCGTGACGATCTACGAGGGCTCCCCGGCCACGGAGCTGTGCCAGAGCACGCTCACAGCCAGCGGCGCCAACGCGGCGACCTTCAGCTGTGCGCTGAGCGCGAGCCAGCTGGCCGCGGCCACCTACAGCGGCGTCGACGCCGTCTACGCGCCCGGTTCCCCCTCGTCGTCGAACCTCGACTTCATCTACACCACGTCGACCTCGGCCCCGGCCCAGAGCTTCAGCGTGAGCCCGGCCTCGGTGGGCACCACCACGTCGCTCAACAGCGTCACCTCTCCGATCACCTTCGGCACCGAGACCTCCGAGGTCTTCACCGGGACGGTCACCGGCCAGAGCGGTGACGGCTACCCCCAGGGCACCGTCAGCGTCCAAAGCGGCGCCACCGTGCTCTGCAGCGAGACCCTGCCGGCCGGCACCACCGACGCCGCCAACTTCAGCTGCAGCCCGACGAGCGGCACCGTGCTGGCGGCCTCTTCCACGCCCTACTCAGTGACGGCCACCTTCACCCCGGTCGCCCCCTCCTCGTCGAACACCAACGTCACCTACACGGGCTCGACCTCGAGTCCGGGCCAGAACCTCACGGTGAACGGGGCGTCCGAGTCGACGACCACCAGCCTCAACACGGTCACCTCGCCGATCTCCCTCGGCTCCGAGACCTCCGAGGTCTTCACCGGGACGGTCACCGGCCAGAGCGGCGACGGCAACCCGCAGGGCACCGTGACGATCTACGAGGGCTCCCCGGCCACGGAGCTGTGCCAGAGCACGCTGACAGCCAGCGGCGCCAACGCGGCGACCTTCAGCTGTGCGCTGAGCGCGAGCCAGCTGGCCGCGGCCACCTACAACGGCGTCGACGCCGTCTACACCCCGGCCAGTCCCTCGTCGTCGAACACCAACTTCACCTACACGACCTCGACGTCGACCCCGGCCCAGAGCTTCACGGTGAGCACCTCGGTCTCGACCGAGCCGACCACCACCTCGCTCAACAGCGTCACCTCGCCGATCACCTTCGGCTCCGAGACCTCCGAGGTCTTCACCGGGACGGTCACCGGCCAGAGCGGCGACGGCAACCCGCAGGGGACCGTGACGATCTACGAGGGCTCCCCGGCCACGGAGCTGTGCCAGAGCACGCTCACAGCCAGCGGCGCCAACGCGGCGACCTTCAGCTGTGCGCTGAGCGCATCGCAGCTGGCCGCGGCCACCTACAGCGGCGTCGACGCCGTCTACGCCCCGGCCAGTCCCTCGTCGTCGAACACCAGCTTCACCTACACGACCTCGACGTCGACCCCGGCCCAGAGCTTCACGGTGAACGGGCCGACGTCAACGCCGCAACCGTCCAGCGTGGCGACGTCGCTCTCGGGTGGGGGAGAGTCGGGCGCGAGCATTTCGGTGACCACGAATACCGCTGTCACCGACTCGGCCGCGCTGTCGGGCGCCAATGCCGCGACGGCGACCGGAACGGTCACGTACCACGTCTATTCGGACGCGGCCTGCACCACGGCGGTGGGCGGGGGAACAGCGGAGACCATCACGACGCCAGGCACGCTGCCGACCTCGGCCGCAGTGAGCCTGGCGACCGCCGGCCTCTACTATTGGCAGGCCTCGTATTCCGGCGACGCCAACAACAATCCCTCCGTCAGCACATGCGGATCCGAGCTCGAGACGGTGAGCGCTCCGGGCACGGTTGCGACGACGACGATCTGTCAGACGGGCCAGGCGTGCAACGGAACCGTGTCGATCGCGGGGTCCATGGCCGTCTCGGTCAGCGGCACCTCGTCAACCACCGGTTCCATCACCGTTTCGGTCGGGAGCAGTACCGTTTCGTGTGGAGACCCCTTCCGCCACGCCCCGAGCATGACGACGGTCACGGCTCAGGGCCTCACGATCAACGGGGACAAGATTGCGACCATCACCATCAACAAGAACATCGTCTTCGCCAAGAATGCACCCTGGTGGATTCCCTATGCAGTGTGCTACTCGTCTCCCACACCCTTCCGGAGCCTCACGGGGAAGATGGTGACCACGGGACTGCTTCCTGCATGTAAAGCCCCCTTCGTGAAGCCGTCACTCGAAGGCCCTCCGTGTGTGGTGTCGATCCTTCCCGACCGGGCTGGCGACGTGATCGAGACCCTCGAGCTTCCCGGCGCCGATCCTCGGTTCCACTGATCGCGGATTGCCGCGCAGCAGAGACAGTGTGGATTGACGACGAGGCGCACGGGATCGGGGCCACGCTTCGATCTGCCGGAGCCTCGGCGGAGACAGAATGGCGCCGGTGACGGCGACGGTGACGCCTCTCGACTGGCGCATGGGCGGCGGCCACCCGCTGGCGCCCTACATTCCGCGACTTGCCATCGAGTGGATCGAGTCCGCCCCTGACCAGAGATGGCAACAGCTCAGCGGGACCATCGCTTTCATCGACATCTCAGGATTCACCCGGCTCTCGGAAAGTCTCGCCCGACACGGCAAACAGGGGGCTGAAGAGCTCACCGCGACGATCGCCACCTGCTTCATCCGGCTGCTCGACGTCGCAGCGGACAACGGTGGTCGCCTCCTGAAGTTCGGCGGCGACGCGCTGCTCGTCTACTTCTCGGGTGAAGCCCACGAGGCCCGGGCCTGCCGCTCCGCGATCGAGATGCGTCGAGCCCTGCGCTCGGTAGGACGTCTCACCGTGCTCGGCCAAAAGGTGACCCTCCGGATGTCGGTCGGCGTGCACAGCGGGGTGTTTCATTTCTTCCTGGTCGGTGAGTCCCATCGAGAATTCATCGTGACCGGCCCCGGTGCCAGTTTGGTCGTCGCCATGGAATCGGCAGCGAACGCCGGCGAAATCATGATCAGCGATGCCACTGCTTCTGCACTCAAGCCCGGACAGGTCGGAGAGGCGAGGGGGCCGGGATCCCTGCTCTTGCGCGCTCCGGCTGTCCCGCAGGCGGCGCCCGCCCCTTTCAAGCCGATCGACCCAGCACTCGATTTGCACACGGGCATACCCATCGGTCTGCGATCCACCCTCGGTAATCCTGTCGAGCCGGAACACCGTCGCGTGACGGTGGCGTTCGTTCACTTTGACGGGACGGACGATCTCATGGACACCCTCGGCCCCGGGGAGGTGGCCCGTCGACTCGACAGGCTCGTGACGAATGTCCAGCGGGCCGTCGACCGTCAGGGCGTGACATTCCTCGCCACGGACGCGGACAAAGACGGCGGCAAGATCATACTGACGGCGGGAGCACCTTCGTCCTCGGGCGATGACGAGCAACGCATGCTGCTCGCGGTACGCGAGATCATGGATTCCGAGAACGAGCTGCCGATCAGAATCGGGGTGAATCAGGGATCGGTCTTTGTGGGCGACGTGGGGCAAGCGATCCGCCGGACGTTCACGGTCATGGGGGACGCCGTCAACCTTGCCGCCCGCTTGATGGCGAAGGCCTCTCCGGGTGAGATCCTCACGACACCCGATGTCCTGTCCCGTTCCCAGGTCGCCTTCGAGGCAACGGAGCTGGAGCCCTTCTTCGTCAAGGGCAAGGCGAAGCCGGTCCGTGCGTTGCGCATCGGAAGCAAGACTCGCGGACATCGGGCAGATATCGATGAGGCGTCAGCCTTCGTCGGCCGCCATCGGGAACTCCGTCTTCTTGAGTCGCTGACGACGGCCGGTGAGGGTGCGCTGGTGGAGATTGTCGGCGCCACGGGGGTCGGCAAATCGAGGCTGGCCCATCGCCTCCGCGAAATGACCTCGGGACGGATGCAGCTGTTTGCCGTGTGCGAACCCTACGACTCGGCGACGCCGTACTACACGGTCCGACGGCTGCTCCGCGGTCTGCTCGATCTCCCGGCCGAGGGCAGCGACGCGTCGATGACGGCGCTGTTTCTGTCCGAGTTGCAGCAGCGTGCCCCCGAACTTCGACCGTGGGCCCCCCTCATCGGCATGGCAATCGATGTCACGGTGCCCGAGACCCGCGAGACGCAGGAGCTGGAAGAGGAGTTCCGGCACGCGAAATTGGCCGAGGTGGTCATCGCCCTCTTGGCCCATTTGCTGCCCCAGTCGGGTCTCATCACCATCGAAGACTCGCACTTCATGGACGAGCCATCCGCCGACCTCTTCGCGCATCTGGCGCGGGCGGTCCATGCGACCGAATGGCTCTGGTGCCTTACACGGAGGGACGTGGGCACGGGCTTCGTCGCGCCCGATGACAGCCCCATGATCCGAGTCGAGCTGGAGCCCCTCAGCGAGGCTGAAGCGACAGAACTGGCCATGGCGGCCACCCGGGAGTCCCCAGTGCCCGACCGGGAGATCAGATCGCTCGTCGCACGGTCGGGTGGCAACCCACTGTTCGTGCGGGAGCTCGTCGCGGCAGTGCTCAACGGGGACTCCATCGATGTTCTTCCAGACTCTATTGAGGACGTCGTCGTGGCCCGCATCGACCGTCTGTCGAGTCTCGACCGTGGATTGCTACGTCGCATGTCCGTTCTGGGGCAGTCCTTCGACAGGGAGTTGCTGGCCGACGTCGTCGACGCCGTACCCGATGCAAGGGACCCGACCTGGACCAGGTTGGATGCCTTCGTCGTCCACGACGAGTCCGACCATCTCGTGTTCCGTAACGCCCTTCTGCGTGACTCCGCCTACAACGGGCTGTCGTTCCGGCTTCGGCACGAACTTCATTCCCGAGCCGCCGACGCTGTTCGGTTGGCTGCCGAGCGAAAGGGTGAGGAGAATCCCGAACTCCTCTCCTTTCACTACCTTCACGCGCAGAGGTTCCCGGAGGCATGGACGTACTCGCTCCAGGCAGCCGAACGTGCCCGGGGGATCTATGCCAATACCGAGGCCGCGGAGTACTACGAACGGGCCATCGCGGCCGCCGCCTGGCTCCCCGAACTCACACCTGTCGAAGTCGCCGGCGTGCACGAGGCGCTCGGGGATGCCAGGAATCTCGTCGGGAACTACGTGGGCGCGGCCAGCGAGTTTCGGTGCGCCCGGAGAGTGGCCGCAGGCGATCGGCTGATTGAGGGCCGGCTGCTCCTCAAGTTGGCGCGGGTGGAGGGGTGGCTGGACCGCTACACCAGTGCATTGCGCTGGATCACCAGGGGACTCAAGATCCTCGAGGGTCTCGATAGCACGGAGGCCGATCGACAGCGGGCCGAACTTCTGGGATGGTACGGACGATTTTGCCAAGAGGGAGGAAAGCATCGTCTGGCAATCAAGTGGTGCACCCAGGCGGTGGAGCAGGCGGAGTTGGCACACGACAGAGAAACCATGGCGGACGCCCTCAGAATCATCGACTGGGCAACCATGGATCTCGGTTTGTTGGAGGACCCGGTGAACTGGGAGCGGGCCCTGCGGCTGTTCGAGGAGATCGGGAACCTGCCTGGTCAGGCGGGCGTCCTCAACATGCTGGGAGGTTTCGCCTACTTCAAGGGCAATTGGGACGAGGCAGAGTCGCTCTACCGCCGGGCACAGGCCACTGTCCGCCGGACCGGCAATGCCGTCATGGATGCCTTTTATGTCTTCAATATCGGAGAGATCGCCCTCGACCAGGGACGTCTCGAGGAGGCCGAGCAGGCCTTCACGAGCGTGCAGCGCACGTGGCGTGCCGCGAGCTACCGAGGCGGCGTCGCCGACGCCAAAGGCAAGTTGGCCCGGGTCAGGGCTGCCCAAGGCCGTTACGACGAGGCCCACGAACTCTTCGAGTCCGCCATCGAGGAGATGGTTGCGATCGGAAGCCGGGGCGACGAGCTCGAAGCGACGGCCCGGATGGCTGAATGCCTCCTCCTGAGTGGCGACACCGCCGAGGCGCTCGCCGTGGCCGACCGCTGCCTCGATCTGGCACAGAACCTGGGCGGGGTCCCGCCGCAGATCGCTCTGATCCATCGTGTGCGCGGTGCCGCCTTTGCCAACTCGGGAGATCTCGGAGCGGCCATCGAGGCCCTCAGTCAGAGTCTGACTGCCGCCGCGGAGTCGCGGTGCTGAATACGAATCCGCCCTTACCTTGCGCGCGTTCGCCGAATGTGAGCCGATGCTTCGCCATTCCTCCGAGGAGACCATGCGGAAACTGATGATCTCTTGGACTCCCGAGCTCGTGTCGCCGATCGTCGGTAGGAGGGTCGCGGCTGATGGATAACAAGGCGGCGGCGGCGGCGCAGGCGCCCGAAGTGGACCAGGAGCTACGGGCGCTGTTGCACGAAATACCGTTGTTCGCCACGCTGGGAGAAGCGGAGCTCGACAGGGTCCTGTCCCGCTGTCGCATCGAGCTCCTGGCGGCCGGTGACTGGTGCGTGCGGGCTGGCGATCCCCCCGATGCCCTCTACGTCGTCGTCTACGGGAGGTTGCAGACCTACGTGGGTGAGGAGATCGGCGACTCCATTTCACGAGGCAACGTCTTCGGTGAGATCGGCATGATCACCCGGCAGCCGCGGCGCGCCGGCGTCCGCGCCATCCGGGATACGCAGCTCCTGGTGCTCCCAGCGGAGGAGTTCGACCGGCTGGTCGACCAGGAGCCGGAGTGGCTCCGCCGGGCCGCCCAGATCGTCACCGAACGATTGCGGGCACCCTCCATGGGGCACCCGGTCGAGCGCGTCCTGACGGTGAGCGTCTTCACGGCAGGCGACGGTCCCGGTGTTTCTGAGCAAATGGAAGAGCTCGCCGCCGAGCTGGGCCGGGCAGCGCCGACCGCCTTGGCCCGGGCGGCCGACGCACCTCCGCTGGCCGATCGTGCCCGCTGGGCGCATCAGCTCGAAGGACGGCACCGGTACGTGCTCTACGACGGCTCGTCGGGAGATCGGGACTGGGGCGAGTGGTGTCTGGGCAATTGCGACCGCGTCGTGGTGATGGCTGACGCCGGCGCTTCCGTCGAGTTGCTGTCCCCGGCCGTCACCCGGCTCTTCCCGACACGACGCCTTGACGGAGGCCTCTTTGTCGTGCTGGTCCAGCGGGCCGGGGCAGGGCGCCCTCGGGTTTCGGCCAACTGGCTCGCCGTCGCAGGTGACGCGCCGGTGTTACACCTTCGACCGGGCGTCGCCAGCGACGTGGGCCGCGTCGCCCGGATGGTGACGGGACGGGGTTGTGGGCTGGTGCTCGGCGGCGGCGGACCCCGGGGTTGGGCTCACCTCGGGGTTATGCAGGCGCTCGACGAGATCGGGCTGCCCGTGGACATGGTGGGCGGCACCAGCATCGGTGCCGCCATGGGGTCGTGCGTCGCCCTCGACCTCGATGCGCCGACCCGACTCGAGTGGGCCAATACCGCGTTCGTCGACAATGGCAACCTGTTCCGGCCGACACTGCCCGTGCTGTCCTACAGCTCGGCCCGCAAGGTTCGCGAACTTCTCGAGGATCCCGCTCACCTCGGGGATCGAGTCATCGAAGAGACGTGGATCCCTTTCTTCTGCGTGTCGGCCAACCTGACCCGGGGCAAGGTGGTCGTGCACGAGCGAGGGCCCTTGGCCACTGCGGTGCGGGCCAGCCTGTCGCTCCCCGGAATCTTCCCGCCAGTTCGTTCCGGGTCAGATTTCCTCGTGGATGGCGGTGTTCTCAACAATCTTCCGATCGACATCATGCGGAGCCGACCCGGCATCGGGTCGGTTGTCGCCGTGGACCTCTCGGTGAACGAGGAGATGCCAGCGGGAGCCGGCTACAAGGAGACGCCGTCGGGTTGGAGGCTTCTGGCAGATCGCGTCACGAGGCGCGGCGGAGCGGACCGCTCTCCGCTCGCACTCCATGTCATCATGCGGTCCAAGGACCTTCCGTGGATCGGGATGCAGGACCGGCTCCTCGCCGAGTTCCCACCTGATGTGCTGATCCGGCCCGACGTCGCGCAGAGTGCCATGTTCGACTTCGAAAGCACGCGCAGCCTGATCGAGGTTGGGTATCGCGAGACGATGGGGCACGCAGAGGAGTTGCGCGCGCTCCTCAGGTGATGAGCTGACTCTCGCGTTGCACGGACGGAGGACCGGGAGCGTCGTGCGACAGCAGCCCGCTCTGGCGCAGGGCGGCCACGGCGGCCTCGCCGGCCTCGCGGCCCGCCTCACGGGCATGATCGATCTGATGAAACTCGAGCAGTCCGATGCCCGTGGTGTCGGGGACGACAGTCACGGTGGCTTTGCTGGGATTGCCCTCCGCTCGGCGGTCGCCCATCTGCATGACGAGCAGCAGCGTTTCGCCCAGTGACGGGGGGTCGTCATCAGCGCGGGATGCAGCGTTCTCGAAGTGCACGGCGACCACTGGCCCCTCGGGGTGTTCACACAAGGGGCCGACTGGGCAGTTGTCGGTCAGTGTGCCATCGACGAGCGTGCGATCTCCGATTCGTCGGGGCGGGAAGAGCACCGGGACGCACATGGATGCCCCGACCACCTCAGCCGTCGATCCTCGTCGGTAATACACCGGAACGCGTTCGTACAGATCGGTGCTCACCACCACGAGCTCACGCGCCAGCTCCTCGAGCCGGCTGTCGCCGAAGCAACGCCGGAGCATCGCGTTGCCGCGCTCACCCTTGGCCAGGCTGGTCAGCGACGGGCGGAAATCTCCGAATGGTCGGCGCCGGACGAACTCGTCGAAGACCCGATCGTCCACTTCGTCCGCGGTGGCGCCAGTGGCGTAGAGAGCGGCGACCAGCGCCCCCATGCTCGATCCCGCCACCCTGTCGACGGTGATGCCGGCATCCTCGAACGCGTGAAGCACGCCGATGTGAGCAAGCGACCGCGCACCGCCGCCGGCCAGGACGAGCCCGACACTCTGCCCGGCCAGCCGTGCATGCAGCTCCCGCAGTCGCTCGGGCCACCCCCGGCGGTCCGTACCGGCGTGGTACACGCGACGGCAACCGACCTCGTCGTGCCAGCGCAGGATCTGCGCCGACGTCGGTGCGGCGCCCGTCAGGACGACGTCGCACGGGGCCTCGGGATGCGACGCGCCGGAGGGCATGGGGTCGTCGCTCACGAGGACGACGCGGTCGGCCTGGCGTCGGCATGATGCAGCCCAGGATCCATCGACCCCCGCGACCAAGAGCACCCTGTCGTGGCCGGCCTCGGCACGCTGCAGCTCCTGAGGTCGCGCCTCGGCCATCGTCGTCACACGGAGGCGCGCGCTCAGCGACGCCGCCAGACTCCCGGCCACCGCATCGACCGGCGCGCCCACGGTGAGGGCGATCACCGCGATCACCTTCGGTGCCGGTGACGTCGTGGGGAGAAGTGGTCGGCTGTTCTGCAAGCGAAAGGCGACGCCACGCGCCATTGCCGCCATCACTGCCGGGTCCGAAGAAGTCAGCTCGGTGAAACGTTGCCGGCTCACCTTGACCAAGGTGGAGTCGCGACGGGCGATGACCGTGGCCGACCGGGGCGCCTCCGTGAGCAGGGCCAATTCGCCCAACGTCGCCTCCGGATAGACGTCGAGGACGGATCCGTCCGGGTGCTCCAGAGCCAGGCGACCGGCGACGAGCACATACATACTGTCGCCCGCGTCGCCAGCACGGAAGAGGATTGAGCCCGCGGCCAGCTCGATCTCGTCGCCGCTGGCCAGCACGTCAGTGCGTACTGACGCCGGGAGGAGGTCCAGGAAGTCGTTGGCGTTCTCGACGGAGGTGAGGGTGGCCTGGGCGTCGGAGGTGTCGAGTCGCAGCGAGCCCGACGAGAGGTCGAGGTCTTCACCGGATTCCCGGATGCGGCCGAAAAAGAGCGCGAGCACCGCCACGACCGCGAAGCTGGCCGCAGCCAACTCCCAGCCTCGGCGGATGGCCTCGGCAAACGTGGCCAGCGTGGCGTGGGAGATGAAGACGGTCAGCAAGGCGATCCCCAGTACGCCACCCAGCTGACGGACGCTCGCGTTGAATGCCGACGCGGTCGCGTAGCGGCCGGCCGGTACGGTCGCCAGTCCGCCGGCGGAGGCGATCGAGAGCGTGGCACCCACACCGATGCCGCTCAGGATCTGTCCGGGAAGCCATTCGCCCAGGAAATCGGGCTGGATTCCGACACGTGTGGCGTACCAGACATAGGCACCCGACCACACCAATGCCCCCGGCACGACGACCGCACGGGGCCCGAACCGCTCCGCCAGCCGACTGGCAGGCAAGGAGACAATCGCCGCGACCACGGCACCGGGTGCGACGGCCAGACCGGAATTGAGGAGGGAGTACTGCCAGATGTAGTGGAGCCACAAGATATGAGCGAGCAGGTAGGTGTAGAGACCCAATCCGGCGGCGACGGCGATGAGGTTCGAGACCGTGAAGCCGCGGATCCGCAGGAGCTCGGGATCGAGAACCGGTGAGCGGTGGCGGGCCGAGCTCACGACGGTCAGTGCCACGCTGACCGCGGCCACAATGAAGGTCGCCAGGATCGCTGGGCTCGTCCAGCCCCAGTTCCCCCCCTGCACGATGCCGAGGGTCACGGCTCCGAGGCCCAGCGAGAGCAGGAGCGCCCCGCGCAGGTCGGGCATGATCCGGAGGCCGGGCGCTCTACTCTCGACCACCATCCGTCGGGTCATGAAGAGCGCCACAAGGCCCAGAGGCACGTTGATCAAGAAGACGAGGCGCCAGTTGTAGAGATCGACCAGTGCGCCGCCGATGGGGGGGCCGATGCCGGCCGCCAGGGCGGCGGCGGCCGCCCAGAGGGTGAGGGCCTTGGTCCGGCCCTCCGCCGTCGAAGCATGCACGACGATGCCCAGCGAGGCGGGGACGAGCAGGGCAGCGCCGACCGCCTGGAGGGCACGGAAGACAATGAGCATCTGCACCGACGTGGCCAGGGCGCAGAGGCCGGACATCACGGTGAAGATGGCGAGGCCGACGGCGAAGAGGCGCCGACGCCCCAACAGGTCGGCGAAGCGGCCCGCGAGGACGAGGAGGCCGGCGAAGACGACGTTGTAGGCGTTCAGGATCCACGAGAGGGTGGTGACGCCGGTGTGCGGGAACGCCGACTGGATGTCGGGGAAGGCGACGTTCACCACCGTCGAGTCCAAGAACGCGAGGAAGGCCCCGCATGCGGCGACGACGACCGCGGCCATCGGGACGTATCGGCGAGGCTCGCCGATGCTGAAGGGACGACGACCGTCCCCTTCGGTCGGCATGCTCACGCCCAAGAGGGAGCCGTCGGAGCCGGTCACCGTAGTCCCACGCACGACGTCGCTTGCCTCAACGCCCTCCGCGGCCAACGACACGCGTCCCGGCCTCCAGCCCCTGGTGTAGCGCACTGCAGCGGGCATTGCGACATGGCCTGGAAGCGTATCCGGCTGTTCATCGACATGCCGAGTACGTCGGCACCGGGTCGGCCTCGGCGTCTACGGCGATGAGTCCGGTGCGGTGGCGATCGTCGGCGACGAGTTCGGGTTGGGCTCGGGCGCGCTGGTCCGGTGGCCGTTGTCGGTCACCAGCTCTTCGACGCGCGGCCCGAATTGGTCGGCCGGGCAGGCCTGGCGGGCCTGGTCGTGCGGACCACTGCCGTGATTCGGCCTACCCCTGGAGGTTCAGTGCGGCCCCGTGACCATGCTCCAGCGTGGGTCAGGGCGCGAGGTCATGACCCGGCCGCTGGGGCCGACGATGGTGAGCACTGTGTTTGCGTTGCCGGTCATCGACCAGCCCTTCGAGTGAATCTTGTGGTGATGGAACTCGCAGCACAGGACCAGATTGTCCAGATCGGTCCGGCCACCCCGTTTCCACGCCACGATGTGGTGCACGTTGGTGAAGGTCGACGCCTCGCACCCCGGGAAGCGACATCGTCGGTCCCGTCGGACGACCTCCCGGCGCTGGGCGTCGGTCGGGAAGCGCCGGGCCCGGCCCTCGTACATGGTGTGCCCGACGTCGTCGTCAACCGCCACCGCAATGGTGGCGTCACAGGCAAGGCGCTTGACGGTGCGGGCGTCGACCAATCCGTCGTGCTCGAGCTCGCCCACGAGCTCGGTGCCCTCTCCTGAGTCCTCCACCAGGTCCGCCAAAGGGACGTGGAGCACGACGAGGTGCGTACTGGCCGTACTGGCCGTACCGGCGCGGCTCGAGGTCCCCGGGTTGGCCGAGCGGATCAGGCCCAAGAAGGCGTCACAGAGGCGCTGGTCCCACGGCGTCTCCCCATCGCTTGGAACAGCCTTCGCCCGGGCCACCAGGGTCGTCTTGGTCTGGGCATAGGACTCGGCGGGCAGCTGGAGCGAGAGGGTGCGCAGGGCATCGTTGCAGCGCAGGTAGCGCCGGTCGTGTTCGGAGGGTCCCTCCGAGCCGGAGCCAGACCGCGACCGTATCCGCGCCGCCCTCATCCGGGCCACGTCGACCAGCTGCCGCACCGAGGCGCCCCGGGCCTGCTCGCACAGCGCCCGGTCGCTCTCGGGCGTCGCAACGTCGGCCAGCGCCCGCACTTTGTCCAAGGAGAGCTCACCCGCACAGAGTGACCCGACGAGGTGGGGCAGGTCCCAGGCTTTCTCACCCACATGGACCAGTGCCCGCGCCGTCGGGGCCGAGACCCCGAAGCGCTCGGCCACCCAGGACTCGCTCGAAGACGCCCCATCGTCCTCATAGGCCGCCCGGCGGTCGAGCTCGCCCAGGATCACCACGGCCTCCCCTTCGGCCGCCGTTTTCACCCGGAAGACCTCTTCGAGGCGGTCCACCAGCTCCTCGTTGGAGCGGGCTGCCACCTCGCTGATCAGTGCACCAGCACACAGCGGCAGCGCCAGCACCACCGGCAGCGCCAGCACCACCGGCAGCGCCAGCACCAGCGTCACCGCCGGCGTCGGCACCGTTGCGAGAGGAGAGCGTCTCGACCTTGGCCGTCACGACCGGAGAACGGTCCCGGCCGGCGCCGGGTGTCGCCCAGAAAGAACGCCTCGATCAACAGCCCTCAGACCGTCGCGCCCAGTGCGTCGGCGATCGCCGCGCCCGTCAACGACGAGTTCAGGTACGGCTCGGGCGCGTGCGCCCGATGCCCGTTGTCGATCACCAGTTCCTCGACACGCGGCCCGAAGTGGTCGGCCAGGCAGGTCTCGCAGGCCTGGTCGTTCACGGCGCGGATGTTGACCCAGCGCTGCACGGAGCCGGGCCAGACACCCTGCCCGTCGACGGGGGCCGGCTCCAGGTTGTTGAACAGCATCGGTGCGGCCAGCGGCGAGCCGAGCGTCACAAACGTGTGGACGGGCCAGTCGTCGTGCTTGGCCAATGCCGTGTAGGAGAGAACCGTGCCCAACGAGTGCGCCACCAGGACCCTGGTGTCGTCGGTCACCTGCGCCTCAATGCGGGTCCGCAGCCTGTCGTGCAGGTCGTCCTCGGCCAGCATGGCCGTGGCCAGGTCGACGGTGCGGTCGAAGGTGGCCTCGCCGGCGGCCTGGGCCAGTGCCGGGATGGCGTCGCCCCCCATTTCGGTCAGCATGTCGGCCACGCCGGCGCGGGACTGCTCCAGCCTGCGATCCTCGTCGCTGCCGGGATGATGCCGGAAGAGGTCACCGTAGAAGCAGACGGCGACGTCGTCCGACTCCACCTCGACCCCGTGGTGCCAGAGCCCGTCACGGACCGCCGGCAGCCAGCGGGCCTTCAGCTCGTTCGGCCCCCACAACTCGTTGAAGGCCCCGTGGACGATGACGATGCGTGCCATGACCTCAGCCTGTCAGGTGCGCGGTGTCGTTGTACCCGCGGATGATCCAGCTGTCCGGCGTGACCACGAGACGCGAGATGGATGCGTTGTCGGGGCCCATGAACGCGAAGGGAGCCGAGTGGGTGGCCTGGGCCAGGATCTCGCCGATGGCGGCGCCGTGACTGAAGACCACGACCCGGCCGCCGGGATGGGCGGCCGCGATCAGCTCGATCGCATCCCGCAGACGTCCCCCGAAGGCCTCGCGCGACTCCGCACCCGGGATCACGTCCCAGCGCTGCTCGGCCATCACCTGGGCCAGAACGGGGTCGCCGTCGGCTGCTTTCGCACGCAGCAGGCCGCCCTCCCACTCGCCGAGGAACACCTCACGCAGATCGGCGACGACCACCGGTGTCATGCCGGTGCGGGCCACCAGCGGAGCGGCGGTCTGGCCCGTGCGCTGCAGGGTCGTGATGTAGAGCGCGTCGAACGGCTCGTTCGCCAGGCGAAGCCCGAGCTGCTCGGCCTGGTGTCGTCCCGCTTCGGACAGGGGCGGGTCGCCCTGGCCCTCGACGAGCTCGAAGGACTCGCCCTCGAGCGAGTCGGCCGACGCGCCGTGGCGCACGAGCCACACTTCGGTGGAGCCCGCCGGGCCGACATAGGGCCGCTGGCTGAAGCTGCGGGGGGGCGACGTCATGAACGCCGAGTGTAGGGAATGCTCAGTGGGGTGCGTGGAGCTCGGGTGGGCCGTGCTCGTCGTCGTCGACCACCTCGGCATCGATGATGGTCGGGTCGTCGGCGTAGCTGGCGCGCCCCGGCGCTGCGGGCTGCCCCGGCCGCTGACCCGGTCCCCACGGACCAGGTCCTGTGAAGGTGGCGAAGAAGGCCCCGGGCGCCTGCATGAACTGCACCCCCAGCGGCCGGCCCGCGTCCGGACCGAGTTGCGCCCACAAGGGAAGAGCCCGGCGGTGGACCACGTAGTACTGCATGCACAGCGTCACGCCCAGGTAGAGCAGGAAGCTGGCTCCCTCGAGCCCGGCCGCTCCCGCGTGGCTCTGACCGGTGTCACCGGCGAAGTGGACCAGCAACGACACGAGCCAGAGCGCCATGGTGATGGCGTTTCCCTGTCGCAGGACCCAGCCGTTGCCCGACCAGACCCGCATGGACAGCCCGCGCAACACGCCGAGCCCGAGCGCACCCACGGCCAGAGTGCCCAGCACCCAGAGCCAGGCGCTGGAGGAGACGTGGTGGTCGTCGGCGTAGGAGAACATCTCGAAGAGCCCGATGACCCCGATGACCACCGGGAGGCGTGGTTGGAACACCCGCGGCACGGGCCGCACCCGCACCTGGCGCAGCAGCACCAGGATGAGGATCACGGCCCCTAGTGCGTAGGAGAAGAACGACATCGGCATCGAGCCTATGGCCGCGGCCCCCTCAGTGGTTCAGCAGGGCCCCCACCTCGACGCCGAACCGGGCCGTCTGCTCGCAGAATTCCTCGGCACTGCGGGCCATGAAGCGCACCTGCAGGTGGTTGACGCCCATGTCGATCAGCTCGCGCAACGAAGAGGCCACCTGGTCCGCCCCGCCCGAGAGCACCCAACTGGGCAGGTCCCAGCCCGATCCGACCGACGTCAGGTAGATCGGCTCGACGATGGTGCCGATGTCGAGCGGCGCCCCGCCGCGCAGCTCGTCGCGCAGCTCGCGCAGCCGTGCGATCTGGCCCGGGAGGTCGCGGCGCCGTGTCCCCTGGGGGAGCCAGCCGTCCCCGTAGGCGGCGGTGCGGCGGATGGCCGCCGGGGAGGAGCCGCCTATCCAGATCGGCGGCCGGGGCTGTGCCGCCGGACGCGGCGCGATCCCCATGTCACGGGCCGGGAAGCGAGGACCGGGGAGTTCGGGGAACTCGTCGGTGAAGGCGAGCGCCAGCGCGGACACGGCCTCGTCGGTGTGGCGCCCCCGCTCGGCGAAGTCGCCCGTCAGGATCTCGTACTCCTCGGGCACGTGCCCGGCGCCCACGCCCACAATGAGGCGCCCGCCCGAGAGGTGGTCGATGGTGGACAGCTCCTTGGCCGCGCGCAGCGGGTGGCGTTGGGCCAGGATCAGCACGTGTGAGAGCAGGTGGGTCTGCGTCGTCACCGCGGCCAACCATCCGAGCGTGGCCGTCGTGTCGTACCAGATGGTGCCCATGGCGTCGGCCAGGCGGCGCGGGATCGCCGTGTGGTCGCACACCCCGAGATAGAAGAAGCCCGCCTCGTCGGCCACCCGGGCGATGCGCGCCAGTTCGACCGGGCCCGCCTCCTTTTCCCAGTCGGCGACGTACAGCGTCGACTGCGACTGAATGGGCAGCTGCATGCCGTACACGACCTTCCCCTCGGGGACGGCGCGTACGACGTCGGCGGGGAGCGGGGCAGCAGGGTCGGTCATGGCGGGACTCCGATCGGGCGAGGTCAGGCGGCGGGGGACGGGAGCAGGCTGCCGAGCAGGGTCGAGAGGAAGGCCGAGGAACCAAAAGTGGTGGCGAGGACGCGCGACCGCTTGAGGTGCAGGTGCAGCGGGACCTCCCACGTGTAGCCCATTCCCCCGTGTACCTGGATCGCGGTGCGGGCGTTGGTGATCGCCGCCTCGTCGGCCAGCAGCTTGGCGCCGGCGGCGGCGCGCTGCTGCCAGGCGAGCGGAGTCGTCCCCGCCGCCTCCGCCTCGGCGGCCAGCACGTCCGGCGCGTCCGCCAGGCAGGCTGCGGCGTGGACCGCCGCCCGCGCCACCTCGGCGCGCACCAGCATGTCGGCGCACATGTGCTTGACGGCCTGAAAGGTGCCGATCGGCTTGCCGAATTGCTCCCGCTCCTTGGCGTACGCCACGGCGAGGTCAAGGGTCTGCGCGGCGTGGCCCACCTGCAGCGCGGCCGTGAGGATGGCGCCGTCGCGGAACAGTTCCCGGTCGGGGTCGTCGAGGTCGAGAGGCGCCGGCAGTCGGGACAGCTGCCACAGCGGCGTGAGCGGGTCGAGGGGGTTGGCGACGCGCTGCGCCGTGGGGGCGTCCCTGATGGTCGTCATCAGCGAACGCCCCGCCGCCGAGGCCGCCTCCGGGGAGGGAGAGCGCGGCATGGAGCGAGGACAGGTGTTCGACGAGCCAGGGCGGGCCACTCGAGCTGATGCAGATGCCCACCATGGCCCTGCCCTCGGCCGCCCCCGGGACCAGGCCCCTCGTGGCGGCGAGGAAGGTGCCGACCAGCGGCCCGGGGACGAGCGCCCGTCCGAGCTCTTCGAAGACCACGGCGGCGTCGGACAGCGCCAGGCCGATGCCCGCCGGCTCGGGCAGCGTCAGGGAGAAGATGCCGATGTCGCCCAGGGCGGCCCAATCGTCGGCGTCGACGACGCGCTCCTCGCCTTCACGGGCCCGGATCTTGTCGAGCGGGAGGCGCCCGGCCAGCATGGCGCGGACCCCGTCGGCCAACTCGCGCTGGGCTTCGCTCACCCGGAAGTCCATCAGCGCGCCTTGGGCAGGCCGAGGATGCGCTCGGCCACGATGTTGCGCTGGACCTGCGAGGTGCCGGCGGCGATGGTCAGGTTGATCGACTTGTACCAGTTGTGCACCTGCTCGGCGTTGCCGATCGGCCCGCCCGGCCCCGTGAGGGGTTCGGCCGTGAGCGCGGCCGAGTCGAGCATCTCCATGGCGAGGTCGCCCAGCGCCTGCGCGTGTTCGGAGAACGAGAGCTTGAACACCGAGCCGCCGATGCCGGGGACGCCGGTCTGTGCCGCTTCCGAGACGTTGCGTTTGGTCAACGCCCACAGGGCGTCGAACGCCGCGACCAGGCGGCCGATGCGCTTCTGGAGGCTGGCGTCGGTGCGGAAGAGGTCGAGCCGGGTCCCGATGGCGTGCAGCTCGCCGAGCAGCCGCATCGCCTCGAGGAGCTCGCCCACGAAGGCGGTGCCGCGTTCGAAGGAGAGGGTGACCATCGTGACCCGCCACCCGTCGTTCTCCTCCCCGACGCGGTTCGCCACAGGAATGCGCACCTCGTTCAGGAAGAGCTGGGCGAACTCCGTCGTGCCCTCAATCGTCCGCAGGGGCCGGATCTCAATGCCGGGCGCGTCCATCGGCATGATGAGCCAGGTGATGCCGCGGTTGCGCTCCTCGCCCGTGCGCACCAGCAGCTCGCAGTTGTCGGCCACCTCGGCGTGCGAGGTCCAGATCTTCGAGCCGGTCACCACGTAGTCGTCGCCGTCTCTGACGGCTTTGGTGCGCAGCGACGCCAGGTCCGACCCGGCGTCAGGCTCGCTGAAGCCCTGGCACCACACCTCCCGCCCCT
Source organism: uncultured Acidimicrobiaceae bacterium (assembly GCA_963804055.1). Lineage (GTDB taxonomy): Bacteria > Actinomycetota > Acidimicrobiia > Acidimicrobiales > RAAP-2 > Bog-473. The sequence goes on from CAWDOU010000005.1 coordinate 791,583, forward strand.
GCAGGATGGCGGGCAGGTAGCGCTCCTTCTGGGCTGCTGTGCCCTCGGCGATGATGGTCGGGCCGGCGTGCAGCAGCCCGACGAAGTTCACGCCCACGTAGGGCGCGCCGGCCCGCTCGCACTCCTCCTTGAAGATCAGCTGCTCCACCGGCGACGAACCGCGCCCGCCTCCCTCGGCGGGCCAGTCCACGCCGGCGTAACCCGCCTCGAAGAGCAGCTGCTGCCAGCGCAGGTCGTAGGCGCGCCGCCCCGCCCAGTCGTCGTGCGGGGGCGGCGCGCCGACTCCCGGCAGGGTGGCGGCCAGCCACTGCCGCAGCTCGTCGCGGAAGGCCTGCTCCGACGCGGTGTAGCGGAGGTCCATGCGTCAGGCGTCAGGCGACGGCGACGGTGGTCAGGCGGGGAGGTCGAGGCCGAACAGCTTGATCGCGTTGCCGCGCACGATCTTGCGGCGCTGCTCGTCCGTGAGGTCCGCCATCTGCTCCTCGGCGATCTCGCGCGTGCGGGGCCACGTCGAGTCCGAGTGCGGGTAGTCCGACTCGTAGGTGATGTTGTCCTCGCCGATCTCGTCCACCGAGCGCAGGCCGTGGGCGTCGTCGAAGAAACACCCCCACACGTGGCCCGGGAAGTAGCTGGAGGGCTTCTCCGGCACGATGTCGGCGACCCCGCCCCACCCGCGGTTGTCCTCCCAGACGCGGTCGGCTCGCTCCAAAATGTAGGGAATCCAGCCGATCTGCCCCTCCGAGTAGGCGATCTTCAGCTCGGGGATGCGCACGAAGACGCCGCTGAAGAGGAAGTCGACGAGCGAGAAGGTGGCGTTGGTGTGCGTGAGCGTCGAGCCCACCGCCGGCGGTGCGTCCGCCGACGTCGACGGCATCTTCGAGGACGATCCGATGTGCATGTTGACGATGGTCTGCGTCTCGGCGCAGGCGCGGAAGAACGGGTCCCAGTAGTGGTCGGGGTCGTGCACGCTCGGCAGGCCGAGGAACGGCGGGATCTCGCTGAAGCACACGGCCCGCACGCCGCGGTCCGCGTTGCGCCGCACTTCCGTCGCCGCCAGCTCGGCGTCCCACAGGGGGATCAGGCACAAGGGGATGAGGCGGCCGCCCGAGTCGCCGCACCACTCCTCGACCATCCAGTCGTTGTAGGCCTCAATGCAGAGCAGGCCGAGCTCCCTGTCCTTCGCCTCGGTGAACGTCTGGCCGCAGAAGCGGGGGAACGTCGGGAAGCACAGCGCCGCCTCGATGTGGTTGGCGTCCATGTCGTCGAGACGGGGCTTCACCTCGTAGGAGCCCGGGCGCATGTCCTCGTAGGTGACGCCCTTCATGGTCACCTCGTCGCGGGGGACGCCCACGGCGGAGTCGACGCGCAGCAGCGGGCGCTTCAGGTCCTCGTAGTACCACCAGTCGACGGGCACGCCCTCGGACCCGGGCTTCACCTTGAGCGACCCGCCCCGGTACTCCACCTCGGGCATGGGGGCGCGGACAATCCTCGGCCCGACCTCCGCGTACTTGGAGGGAAGACGGTCCTGCCACACATTGGGCGGCTCGACCACGTGGTCGTCGACCGAGATGATCATCGGCAGGGGCTCGGGCATGGGCATCGAGCGTAGCCCGCACCTGACGGGGCGTCAGATGCGCCGTCGCCGCCGGCGCCGCCGGCTAGAAGACCTCGTCGAACAGGTCGACCATGGCCTGCCAGGACCGGCGGTCCGTGGCCTCGTCGTAGGCGATCCCGGGAAAGGTGTCCGGCGAGGCCAGCTTGTTGGTGAAGGAGTGGACGGCGCCGCCGTAGACGTTCATCTCCCAGTCGACGCCGCCGGCCCGCATTTCGTCCTCGAAGGCGCGCCGCTCGTCGGCGTGCACCATGGGGTCGTCAGCCCCGATGCAGACCAGGACCTTCCCGGTGATGTTGCGGGCGTCCTCGGGGTGCACCGTGGAGAGCCCGGAGTGGAAGCCGACGACGGCCTTGAGGTCGGCGCCGCCACGGGCCAGCTCCAGGGACAGCGTGCCGCCGAAGCAGAAGCCGATGGCGGCCAGGCGCGCGGGGTCGGTGCGCGGCTCGGCCCGCAGGATGTCCAGGCCGGCGGTCCCGATGGCCAGGGCGCGCGGCGGGTCGGAGCGCAGCTCGCCGATCCGGCCCATCATCTGCTCCCGGTCGGCGATCGGCTTGCCCTCGCCGTGGTAGTCGAGCGCGAAGGCCACGTAGCCCAGCTCGTCGGTGAGCCGGGCCGCCCGTTCCCGGGCGTGGTCGTCGAGGCCGGGCCCCTCGTGGCAGACCAGGACGCCGGGACGGCGGTCGGCGCCGTCGTCGTCGGGCAGGGCGAGCGTGCCGATCATGGTGCGGCCGTCGGCGTCGTAGCTGATGTCACGGGTGGTGGCCATGGGTGCACCGTACCGTCCGCCCGTTGCACGCCATACTGGCGGCCATGCGCGGGATACCTGGTCGGCACCTGCAATTGGGATTGGTGGCGGCGATGGCGGCGATAGCGGCGCCGGTCCTGCTCGGCGCCTGCGGCGGCTCGGGCTCCCCGACGCCGACCTCGCCCGCCAACCGCTCGTCGACGACCACCACGGGCGGCGGCGCCCCGGCCACCACCGTTCCGGCGCCGCCCTCGGGCCCCCTGACGCTGGGCGGGCCGATCGCCATCCCGTTCTCGGCCGCCCGGGTGACGGCGGCGGAGAGCCCCGACGGCGCCGTCTTCGCCGCCCCCCAGGACCCGACGAGCCAGACCGGCGCGGTCGCCTGGGTCGTCGACGGCAACGGCCCGGCGCAGATCGCCGAGCACGTGCCGACCGGCATCGCCGCGCTGGCCGCCGACGGCACCAACTTCTACGTGGCGACCTACTCGACGGTGTTCGCCTACAACCGCACCAGCGGCAACCAGGACGGGCAGTGGACCATGCCCGCCGTGCCGACGGCGAACAGCTCGGACAACGACCTCGTCGCGCTGGCGGCGGCCAACGGTTCCGTCTTCGTCTCCGTCACGCGGGGCAACAACGTGAGCGTCTACACCATCAACCCGGGCGCGACCACCGCACCGCACCTGCTCCTGACCGGGCTCGGTGACGCCATCGGGTCCGACGGCTCGGTCTACTACGAGCGCAGCGACCACCGCCTGGCGGCGCGGCGCCCGAACGGGGCCACCGCCCTCGGGCCGACGCTGGCCGACACCCCGAACGGGTTGGGCGGCGGCGTGCAGTATCTCGACGTGATCGCCGGGGGCGCGGTCTGGGTCAGCGAGCCCGCCGGCCAGGGCCTCGATGCGACGTACACCACCTACGACGCCGCCACGCTCCACCCGCTGGGGTCCTTCCAGGGCTCGGTGACGAGCGCAATCGTCGACTCGAGTGCGGGCGCCCTGGTGCTCGAATCAGCCGGCAGCGACCCCGCCTGCCCGCAGGCGGCTCCGTCCACCCCGACCTCGTGCGTCTTCAACATCGTGCCGCAGGGCCCGGTCAGCAACGCGGTGGGCGTCGGCTCGGCCGTGACGCTCCTCGGCCCCGACCCCGCCGTCATCGTCTCCGACACCAACTCGGGCCAGTTCGACCTCAACCGCCTGACCTGACGGCGGCGGCGGTGTCGTCGTCGTCGTCAATACGACATGGAGACGCCGCCGTTGGGGCTGAGCAGCTGCCCCGTCACGTAGCTGCTGGCGTCCGAGGCGAGATACAGCACGGCGTAGGCGATCTCGGACGTCTCGCCGACGCGCCGCAGCGGGGCGAAACGCGCCATGGGCGCCAGCGTGGCCGCCTTGGCCTCCTCGTTCACGGTGCCGTCGGGATTCGTGTAGTAGCGCGCCGTCATGTTGGTCGGTATGAATCCGGGCGCCACCGAGTTGACCCGCACGCCGTGCTTGCCGACCTCGACCGCCATCGACTTGGTCAGCTGGGCCACGCCTGCCTTGCAGATGGCGTAGGGCCCGATGCCCGGTGCGGGGGCCAGCACCGCCGATGAGCTCATGTTGACGATGGAGCCGCCGCCCTGTGCGACCATCACCTTCCCGGCGGCCTGACAGCCGTACAGCACGCCCTTGAGGTTCACCGCCAGGATGCGGTCGAACTCGTCGGGGTCGACGTCGATGATGGGGCTGTCGATCATGATGCCGGCGATGTTGCACATGACGTGCAGCCCGCCGTGACGCGCCGCGATGTTCTGCACGAGCGTCTCCGCGGCGCCCCGGGCCGCCACGTTGAGCTCGGCGCTCTCGGCCCGGCCCCCCTGGCCGAGGATGGCCGCCGCGGTCTCCGACGCCGTGCTGCCGTTGATGTCGGCGCACACCACGGTGGCGCCGGCCCCGGCGAGGACCTCGGCGGTCGTGCGCCCGATGCCGCTGCCGGCCCCGGTGACGAGGGCCACCCGGCCGGTCAGATCGAATGCGTGGCGGACGCTCTGGGCTGTTTCCATCCGCGCACCCTAGGCCGTGACCCCTATGCCGTCACACCCTCGAGCGCGAGCAGCGCGCGCTTGACGCTCAGCCCGCCGCCGTAGCCGCCGATCCCGTTGCTGGCCACCACGCGGTGGCAGGGCACAATGATGGCGATCGGGTTGCGGCCGTTGGCCTGGCCCACGGCCCGAGGCCCCCGGGGGCGCCCGACCCGGCGGGCCAGCTCGCCGTAGCTGATGGTCACGCCGTAGGGGATGCGCGACAACTCGGCCCATACCTCGCGCTGGAACGCGGTGCCGTCGAGCTCCGTGCGCAGGTCGAATTCGGTGCGCTCGCCGGCGAAGTACTCCTCGAGCTGTGTCGCCGCCTCCTTCAGGACGGGCGTCGCCTCGTCGCGGCGGCCGAGGCCCGTGTCGTTGGGGAGACGGAGGCCGATCAACACGTCGCCGTCCGCCTCCAGGACGATCTGCCCGATGGGGGTGTCGAGGGGCATGGTGGCGGTCATGCGGCACGTCCTTTCGTCCGTCGGCTGGGAAGTTGCGGCGTGGCGGCGGTGGGCATCGCCCACAGGTGGGCCATGGCGTAGCTGCGCCAGGGCCGCCAGTGCTCGGTGAGCTCGCGCAGGTGCACCGGGTCGTCGGGGAGTCCCAGCGCCACGGCCGACCGCCGGATGCCGAGGTCGGTCGGCATGAAGGCGTCGGGGTCCCGCAGCGCACGCATGGCGACGTATTCCGCGGTCCACGGGCCGATGCCGGGCAGGGCCACCAGGGAGCGGCGCAGCTCGGACGCGTCGGCCCCGGGGTCGATGACCACGTCACCGTCGTCGACGGCGCGGGCCAACGCCACCAGGGCGCGCCGCCGGCCTGCCGGCATGGCGAAGGCGCCGGGCTCGCGCTCGGCCAGGTCGACCAGCGCGGCCGGCGTGGGGAAGAGGTGGGTCACCGCGCCGACCGCTGCGGGCAGCTGCTCGCCGGCCGCGTGCACGAGCCGGCCGGCCACCGTGCGTGCCCCGGTCACCGAGACCTGTTGGCCGATGACGGCGCGCACGGCGAGCTCGAAGCCGTCGGCCGAGCCCGGGACGCGCCGCCCGGGATCACGCCGCACCAGGGCACCGACGAGCGGGTCGTCCCGCAGGGCCTCCCAGATGGCGACCGGATCGGCATCGAGGTCGAGCAGCTGGCGGCAGCGTGCCACCGCGGTGTGCAGGTCGCGCAGGTCCGAGAGGACCAGATCGCCCTCCACGTACGCCGGCCCCGTGCCGCCGTCCGCCTCGGGGGCGCGCAGTGTGACGATCCCGGGCCCGTGCGGCAGCCGCATGCTGCGCGTGTAGGAGGCGCCGTCGAGCTGCTCGACCCCGGGCAGCGCGCGCACGCCGAGGAACCCGAGCACGGAGGCGGGGTCGAAGGGCTGGCGGCAGGGGAGGCGGAGCCGGATGGCCTGGGACGGCGGCTCCCGGCGGGCGCGCGTGCCCTGTGCCGTGCGCGCGGCGCGGGCCCGCAGCCCGCTCGGCGTGTCGGCGAACGTCTCGCGTACGGTGTCGTTGCACTGGCGCACGCTGGAGAAGCCGGCGGCGAAGGCGACGTGGGCCACGGGGAGATCGGTGGTCTCGAGCAGGACGCGCGCCGTCTGGCTGCGCTGCGCCCGGGCGAGGGCCAGCGGCCCGGTGCCCACCTCGGTCGTGATGAGGCGGTTGAGCTGGCGGGTGCTGTAGCCGAGGCGGTCGGCCAGTCCCTCGACCCCCTCGCGGTCGACGACCCCGTCGCGGATCAGGCGCATGGCGCGGGCGACGACGTCGGCCCGGACGTTCCACTCGGGTGAGCCGGGCGTGGCGTCGGGCCGGCAGCGCAGGCAGGCGCGGAACCCGGCCTGCTGGGCCGCGGCCGCGGTGGCGTAGAAGCGCATGTTCTCGCGCTTGGGGGTGCGGGCCGGACAGCTGGGGCGGCAGTAGATCCCGGTGGAGGTCACGGCGCAGAAGAACTGGCCGTCGAAGCGGGCGTCCTTGCTCTGCGCCGCCTGGTAGCAGCGGTCCGGGTCCTCCAGCACGGCGGCCAGCCTGGCACGCGGCTGCGACATTTACTGGCGGGAATCGGACATGGCCGCGGACGCCGACACCGGCGAGGACCGGTCGACCTCTGGACCAGCGGTCCCTATGGTTGGGGCATGGCCGAACCTGAGGTCTTCGACTGGGACGAGTGGGAGAACGGCAAGGTGTACCAGCTGTCCAACGACGAGCTGGTGGGCGCCCTGCTGAGCGAGGTGAGCGCGCTGCGGCAGCGGGTCAAGGCGCTGGAGGACCGCCAGGCGGGTCACTGAACCGGGCTGACCCGGCGGAGTCCGCCCGGACCGGTCAGCCGGCTTTGAGCTGGGCCAGGACCAGCCGGCGGTGGGTGGCGGCGTCGCCCCAGGCCCGCGACAGGGCCCACGTCTGCTTCAAGAAGAAGTGGAGGTCGCACTCCCACGTGTAGCCGATGGCCCCGTGGACCTGCAGCGCCACCCGTGCCGCCAGGTCGGCGGCGTCGGAGGCCATGGCCTTGGCCATGGAGGCGTCGTGGGACAGGGTCGGTTGCGCCGTCGCCAGGGACCAGGCGGCTCGATACGTGGCGGGCCGCGCGAACTCGAGTGCGACCCGGGCGTCGGCCAGGAGGTGCTTGACGGCCTGGAAGCTCCCGATCGGCCTGCCGAACTGGTGCCGCTCCCTGGCGTAGTCGGCGCTCATCGTGATCATGCGGTCGGCGAGGCCCACGAGCATGGCGGCGGACCCGGCGGCGGCGCGGTCGGCCAGCAGCCCCACCGCGGCCTCGGCGGCCACGCCGTAGGCCAACAACGTGTCCGACGTCAGGGGCCACTGCACCGTCGAGAGGTCGCGCGACGCGCTCAGCGCCGGCGTGCGGCGTGCGGTGCACGACGTGGCGGGCACGGCGTGGAGCTGCCAGCCCGAGTCGGCGTCGCGCACCGCGAGCAGCAGCAGCCCGGCGTCGCGGGCACCGACGACGCGGGGCGTACGCAAGGTGCCGTCGGCCGACACCTCGGTCGGCGACGCGACGCCCTCCGGGGTGACGTCGATGCCGCCGACGGCGAAGCTCACGTCGTCGCGGACGAGCGCGGCGAGCGCAGCTGCCGCCGCGGGGTCGGGGAGCAGCGCGGTGAGGGTGGGCGCAGCGAGCGCGGCCGTCTCGAGCAGCGGCTCGGGGAGCCCGGCCCGGCCCGCCTCCTCCAACACGCCCACCAGGTCCACGTCGCTCAGGCCCAGCCCGTCGGCCGACTCGGGGACGACGAGCGCGGGTGCGCCCAGCTCGGCGAGCACGGCCCAGCGGTTCTGCGCCTGCGCGACCCGACCCTCCTCGTCGGCGATCTCGAAGGCGCGCAGCGCGTCGGGCGTGCACTCGCTGTCGAGGACGGTGCGCACGCCCTCGCGCAACTCGTCCTGCTGCTCGGTGAACGCGAAGTCCATGTCCCGACCGCTCGTTCAGCCCCGGGGCAGCCCGAGCAGGCGCTCGGCCACCACGTTGCGCTGAATCTCGTTGGTCCCCGCGTAAATGGGACCGGCGAGCGAGAAGAGATAGCCGTCGAGCCACTCGCCCGGCGCGCCGGCCTCCAGGAGCTCGGCCTCGGGACCGAGCAGATCGAGCGCGGCGGTGTGGATGGCCACGTCGGTCTCGGACCAGAAGATCTTGTTGCAGCTGGCCTCGGGGCCGACGGCGTGGCCACGCGCCACACGCGACGCCGTCCAGTAGGTGTGCAGCTTGTAGGCCTCGGCATCCATGTGGGCCTGCGCCACCTCGTCGGTGGAACCGCTCGGCCCGCCGCGCGACGCGTAGAGCTGCACGAGGCGGTCGGCTGCCTCGGTGTAGCGCGCCGGCGAACGGAGGGAGAGTCCGCGTTCGGAGCCGGCGGTGGCCATGGCCACCGACCAGCCGGCGCCGACCTCCCCGAGCACCTGGTCCTCGGGGACCACGACGTTGTCGAAGAAGATCTCGGCGAAGCCCGTCTCGCCGTCGATCTGCGGGATCGGGCGCACCGTCACACCGGGGGAGTCCATGGCGATGAGGAAGTAGGTCAGCCCGCGGTGGCGCTCGGCGTCGGGGTCGGTGCGGAAGATGCCGAAGCACCACTCCGCGAACGCGCCGCGGCTGGCCCACGTCTTCTGGCCGTTGAGGATCCAGTTGCCGTCGTGCGCCGTGTCGCGTGCGGCACGCGAGCGGATGCCGGCGAGGTCGCTGCCGGCGTCGGGCTCGGACCAGCCCTGGCACCAGATCTCGTCGCCGCTCGCCATCGGCGGGAGGTAGCGCGCCTTCTGCTCCTCGGTCCCGTACTCCAGCATCGTCGGGGCGAGCAGGAAGATGCCGTTCTGGCTCACGCGCTTGGGGGCCCGGGCGCGGTAGTACTCCTCCTCGAACACCAGCCACTCGAAGATGCCGACGTCGCGGCCGCCGTACTCGGTCGGCCAGCTGACCACCGACCAGCGGTCCTCGAACAGGGTGCGCTCCCAGGCGCGGTGGGCCTCGAAGCCCTCGGCCGTATCGAGGGAGGGGAGGGGGTCGGCCGGGACGTGCGCGGTCAGCCACGCCCGCGCCTCGGCCCGGAAGGCCTCCTGCTCACCGCTGAACGTCAGGTCCATGACGCAGGGAATCTTCCACAGCGCCCCCGCCGGTGCCAACGTCGGGGTCAGCCGGACGGGTCCCCGGCTCCATACCCGGCCTGGGATTGGGCCGGGCCCTTGTGCTCCACGAGCGTGCGCATGAAGAAGTCGACCACCGCCTCAGTGACCTCGGGCTCCGACGGGATCTCGCCGACGGTGTCGAACGCGTGCCCGCCGTCGAAGACCGTCAACAGCTCGCGTGGCACACCGGCCAGGCCGAGGTCCCAGGCCAGCTCGTCGGACTGCTCGGGGTAGACGATCTCGTCGTTGTTCGAGTCGAGGATGAGGAAGGGTGGGTCGCCCTTCTTGACGTAGGTGGTGGGGCTGGCCTTCTTGAGGTCGGCGCCCAGGTCCCGGGTCGGCACGCTGCCGAGCAGCGAAATGAAGCTCTCGGCCACGAGCACGGCGTCGCCCTGGTCGCCCATGGTGAGCAGGTCGCTCGGTCCCGCCATGTCGACCACCGCCTGCACGGCGCTCGACTCCTTGTCGTAGGCGCCGATGTCCCAGCCGGCCGAGGGCCCGGCGGTGCCCAGGAGCGCGACGAGGTGACCGCCCGCGCTCTGGCCCCAGGCCCCGATTTCGGCGGGGTCGATGTGGAACCGGTGCGCGTTGGCGCGCAGATAGCGGATGGCGCACTTCACGTCGACGATCTGGGCGGGCCAGTGGTCGCGTGGGCCGAGCCGGTAGTCGAGGCTGACCACGACGAAGCCGCGGGCGGCCAGCGCCGGCCCGATGCTGCTGATGATGAAGCCGCCGGTGTCGTAGTCCCCCGAGACCCAGGAGCCACCGTGGACGTAGACGGCGGCGGGAGCGGCCCCGTGCAAGGCGGTGGGCTCGGTGATGCGGGCCTTCTGGTTGTTGCAGTAGCGGATCGTCACCTGCTGGCCGGCGACCAGGGACGTGCGGCCGGCGGGGCGGCCGGCGGCGCCGGCGCCGACGCCGGCGCCGGCCGTCCCCGCCACCAGCACCGCAAGGCTGAGCACGACGACGATGGCGCACGCCGGGCCCCTCCGCATTGGCGTCAATGTTGCTCCATGGCGCGGCCGGGCAGGGACCGCCTGACCTGCCGGTCACGGGTCCGTCTGGCACCGGATCTGATTCGGCGTCAGAATTGCCCCCTTATGCCAAACGCCGTGATCGTCGACGCCGTCCGCACCCCCGTGGGCCGGAGGGGAGGTCGTCTGTCCGGTTGGCACGCCACGGACCTGGCCGCCCAGCCGCTGGCCGCCCTGCTGGCCCGCAACGACCTGGACCCCTCCCTGGTGGAGGACGTCGTCATGGGCTGCACCATGACCGTCGGCGAGCAGGCCATGAACATCGCCCGCAACGCCGCCCTCGCCGCCGGGTTCCCCGAATCGGTCCCGGGCACCACGGTCGACCGCCAGTGCGGCTCGGCCCAGCAGGCCATCCACTTCGCCGCCCAGGCCGTCATGTCGGGCGCGATGGACGTGGCCATCGGCGCCGGCGTGGAGTCGATGAGCCGGGTGCCCATCGGGTCGACGACCGAGCCGGGCCCGGGCGAGGCCTACGGCCCGCTCTACACGGCGCGCTTCGAGCTCATCCATCAGGGTGAGTGCGCGGAGGAGATCGCCCGGCGCTGGAAGGTGACACGCGACGACATGGACGAGTTCGCGCTGCGCTCGCACCAGCGGGCCGCCGTGGCGCAGGACGAGGGGCGCTTCGCCAACGAGATCGCACCGCTGGAGGCGCGGGTCCACCCCGACGTCCCGGGGGCGGCCGACGTCAGCGGGTTGTGCACCGCCGACGAGGGGGTGCGGCGCGACACCTCGCTCGAGAAGCTGGCCAACCTCAAGCCGGCCTTCTCGGAGTCGGGCACCGTGACAGCGGGGACCTCGTCGCAGATCTCCGACGGTGCGGCGGCCGTGCTCATCATGAGCGAGGAGCGGGCGTCGTCCCTCGGCCTCACGCCACGGGCGCGCTTCCACACGTTCGCCGTGGCGGCCAACGACCCCCAGATCATGCTGACGGCGGTGATCCCCGCCACCGAGCTGGTGCTGAGCAAGGCCAAGCTCTCCCTCGACGACATGGACGTCGTGGAGATCAACGAGGCCTTCGCCTCGGTCGTCCTGGCCTGGCAGCGCGAGTACGAGCCCGACATGTCGAAGGTGAACCCCAACGGCGGGGCCATCGCCATCGGGCATCCCACCGGCGCGTCGGGGGCACGCCTCATGGCGACCCTGCTGAACGAGATGGAGCGCACCGGCGCCCGCTACGGGCTGCAGACCATGTGCGAGGGCGGCGGGCAGGCGAACGCCACCATCATCGAGCGGCTCGGCTGATGACGACCACCGATACCGACACCGGCGCCACGAGGGTCCCCGCCATTGAGGGGTGGTTCACGACGGGAGAGGACGGCGCCCCGCCGGCGCTGCTGGGGTCGCGCTGCACGGTGTGCGGCACGTACGCCTTCCCGGCCGAGACGCGCTACTGCGGGAACCCCGACTGCGGCTCCACCGACTTCGAGACGGTCGAGCTCTCGCGGCGCGGCCGCGTCTGGTCCTACACCGACGCCCGCTACCAGCCCCCGCCGCCCTACGTGGCGGCCGACCCCTACGTGCCCTTCTGCCTGGCCGCCGTGGAGCTGGCGGCCGAGAAGCTGGTCGTGATGGGCCAGGTCGTCCCGGGCGTGACGGTCGACGACCTCACCGTGGGCGACGAGGTGGAGCTGGTCGTCGACACCCTCTACTCCGAGGACGGCACCGACTACCTGGTGTGGAAGTGGCGCCCGACGTCGGCGTCGGCGTCGGACAGCGGGGAGGCCCGGGCATGAGCGCCACCGCGTCCGACGACAAGAAGGTGGCGGTGCTCGGGGCCGGCATGCACGAGTGGGGCAAGTGGGGCCGCCCCTTCGTGGAATACGGCCTGGCCGCCGCCCGCGACGCCATGGCCGACGCCGGCCTCGGCTGGCGCGACATGCAGTTCGTCTCAGGGGCGGACACCATCCGCAACGGGTACCCCGGCTTCGTGTCGGGCGCGACCTTCGCGCAAGCGCTCGGATGGACGGGCGCCCGCGTCTCGAGCGTCTACGCCGCCTGCGCGTCGGGTGCGGTGGCCATCGCCAACGCCCGCGCCCAGATCCTGGCCGGCCTGTGCGACGTGGCGCTCGTCGTCGGTGCCGACACCACGCCGAAGGGGTTCTTCGCGCCCGTCGGCGGGGGCGACCGCAAGGACGACCCGGACTGGCTGCGCTTCCACCTCATGGGGGCCACCAACCCGACCTACTTCGGCCTCTACGCGCGCCGGCGCATGGACCGCTTCGGGGCGACCGAGGAGGACTTCGCACAGGTCAAGGTGAAGAACGCCCGCCACGGGCTGGCCAACCCCTACGCGCGCTACCGCAAGGAGGTGACCGTCGAGGAGGTGCTCGCCTCGCCGATGGTGGCCGACCCGCTGCGCCTGCTCGAGATCTGTGCCACCTCCGACGGCGGGGCGGCCCTCGTCCTCACCTCCATGGAGTTCGCCCGGCGCCACGCCGGCGGAGCGGAGCCACTCGTCACGATCGACGCCGTCTCCACCGTCACGCCGACCTTCCCCAACACCGTCATTGAGATGCCGAACTTCTCCACCGACTCGGCCGCCGCGACGACGCCGGACGGCGCTGCGGCAGGGGCCGCCGCGGGCTTCCGGCCTTCCATCGCCACGGCGGCCTACGCCGAGGCCGGGATCGGGCCCGAGGACGTCAGCCTGGCCGAGGTCTACGACCTCTCCTCAGCCCTGGAGCTCGACTGGTACGAGGACATCGGCCTCTGCGGCGAGGGCGAGGCGGAGAAGCTGCTGCGCGACGGCGTCACGACGCTGGGGGGCCGGGTGCCGGTCAACCCCTCGGGCGGCCTCTCCTGCTTCGGCGAGGCCATCCCCGCCCAGGCCATCGCCCAGGTGTGCGAGTGCGTCTGGCAGCTGCGCGGTACCGCCACGGGGCACCAGGTCGAGGGTGCCCGGGTGGCCGTCACGGCCAACCAAGGCTTGTTCGGGCACGGCTCCTCGGTCCTCCTCAGTCGCTGAAACCCAGGTAGCGGCGAAGTTCGGGCCTGAGGGCCCGCATCGTGTGTGAGGTCGCCCGTTTCGGGTATTGGCAGGCTGACGGCACATGTGGGCTACGCCTGTTTAGGCTCGGTGCACGTGGGCGGTCTGAATTCAGGGTCGGCGCGGAACGGCCCATGATTGGAGGACCACTGCATGTTGGCCAGCGAAGCGACCGAACTGCGTGACGACGAGGCGCGGCGAAGAGGAGCGAAGAGCGCAATGCCCGACCAGAACGACGACCGGAGCGGGACCGGGTCGGACGAGGTGCTCAAGGCCCTCGACGAGCTGGAGAGCGTTCTGCGCGAGAACGCCGAGAGCGAGCGCCTGCTCGCCCAGCGCATCGCCGAGGTCCGCCTGGCGCGTCAGAACGGGCGGGAGTGGAAGGGCATCCTCGGCGACGAGGACGACCCGGGCACCGTGCAGCTGGTGAGCACCATTCTGCGCCGGCAGTCCGAGGCCAGCGGGTACCTCCGCCGCGAGCTCGTGGTGGCCCTGCGGGCCGAGGGCCAGAGCATCCCGAGCATCGCCCACCTCTTCGGCGTGACGCACCAGCGGGTGTCGAACCTGCTGCGCCGCGTGGCCCAGGGCAATGCGGCGGCCGTGGCGGCCAACGGCGACAGCGCATAGGCGCTGACGCTGGTCAGGCGCTGGAGCTCCAGCGCCGCAACACGGCGTCCGCCTCACCCATGACGGAGGCGACGATGTCGGCCACAGTCGGCAACGAGTCGATCACGCCCACGACCTGACCGGTCGGCAACACCCCGACATCGGTGTGCCCTTCGACCAGCGCGGCCTTGGTCATGACCGGTGCGTTGGCCGCCATGACGACCTGGGCCCAGGTGAGCTCGTTGCCCTCCTTCATGGCGCGCCCTTCACGCAGCAGTGAGGAGAACGTGGCGCCGGTCTCCTGGCGGAACCGGTAGGCGCTGCGCAGCGCACGCGGCAGCGAGCGCAGCCAGGACTGCGACTCCAGGTGGTCGACCAGATCGGTGCGCACCACACGCTGGGGTGCCCCGTCGACCTTGGTCGTCACCACGGTGCCCGTCACCGGTGTGCCGAGGTACAGGGCCTTGACGGCGTCGGGCACCCGGCTCTCGGCCGAGAGCAGGAAGCGGGTGCCCATGGCGACGCCGGCCGCCCCGTAGGAGAGGGCGGCCACCAGGCCGCGTCCGTCGAAGAACCCCCCCGCCCCCAGGACGAGCACGCGGTCGCCCACGGCATCGACCACCTGGGGCAGGAGGAGGGTGGTGGGGATGGTGCCGGTGTGCCCGCCCCCCTCGCCGCCCTGGGCGATCACGGCGTCGACGCCCCATTCGGCGACTTTCTCGGCGTGGCGGCGGGCGCCCACGGTGGGGATGACGAACAGCCCGGCCTCCTTGCAGCGGGTCACCAGGGCCGGGTTGGGCGCCTGGGCGAAGCTGGCCACCCGGGCGCCGGTCTCGATCATCAGCTCGATGCGCTCGTGGACGTCGGCCACATCGGTGCGCAGGTTGACGCCGAACGGTCCGCTCGTGCGCTGGCGCACCTCGGCGATGGCGCCCGCCAGCTCGTCGAGGGTCATGGTGGCCGAGGCCAGGATCCCGAGGCCGCCCGCCTCGGTGGTGGCGGCGACGAGGCGGGGCCCGGCCACCCAGCCCATGCCGGTCTGCACCAGCGGGTAGCGCACTCCGATGCGCTCGCACAGCTCGGTGTGGAGGGCCGGGTGCAGCGGTGCGACGGCGGCGGCGTCCGCGCTCAGCTCCGCACCTCACGATCGCGCGTCGAGCCCGGGTCGAGCTCGACGCGGATGAGTTCGAGCTCCTCGGGCGTGGGCAGGCGCGTCTCGGCCACGTCGCCGGGGACGGTGAGCGCGAAGCCGGTGGCCGCCACGACGTCGTCGACCGTGACCCCGGGGTGGTGCGAGCGCAGGCGCATGGTGTGGTCGGGCGTCTCGAAGTCGAACACCCCGAGGTTGGAGACGACGCGCGGAATGCGATGGAAGCGGGTGGCGCCGGGGCCCGCCGCCTCCGCCCGGGCGTAGCCCACGCCGCTGACCACGTCGACCTGCTCCACGAAGGTGCGCACGGTGTGGTCGGGCACCCAGTAGCTGGTGGGATGGTTCACCGAGTTGCCCGGCGCGCCGCGCACGCCGACGAGCTGCACCTTGGGCTTGGCGTGCGGGCCGATGGCCGAGATGTTCTGGTTGCCCGTGCGGTCGATCTGGCTCGCCATCATCATCATGTTGCGCCGGCCCGACCACACCACGTCGAAGACCGTGCGGTACGGCATGGCGGCCTCGCGCACGAGGTCGGCCGGACGCGTCGCGAGGGGCGGCGCGCCGACCATCAGTGCGGCCTCGCCGTCGGTCAGCACGATGTCGGGCGAGAAGGTGCGCTTGGCCAGCCGGGCGCCCAGGGCGGGAATGGTGCCGAACGGGCTCACCATCACCTCGCCCACCTCGCGCCAGACGTCGGCGCAGGCGATGACGCAGAACTCGGCCCGGGTGACGCCCGGATCGCCCGCCGTCACGACGCCTGCCGCTCGGCGACGTTGGCCCGGTACTCGTCGTCCCCGACGAACACGTAGCGCTTGGCGAAGGCCTCCCACTCGGCCGGATCGGTGGCCGACGCCGCGTACTCCTTCTGGAACTTCTCGTCGCGCCCGTAGTCGGGTGGGTTGGCCGTGAAGTGCGCGCCGCCGGGGGACTCGGCCACGCCGTCGACCAGCATGCGGTGGATGGGCACGCTCGAGATCGGGTGCACGTCGTCGGCCAGCGCGCCGTTCTCCACAATGGCCTCGGTGGTCATGAAGCGGCGCTCGGCCGCCCCGAGGAAGAGCGGGTCGAAGAAGACGTCGGGGCTCAGCACCTGGCCGTTGCCGGCGGCGTCGGCCCGGTTCGTGTGGACGATGGCGGCATCGAGGTGGAGCGCCGGCATGGCGACCAGCTCGACATCGGCGTCCGCCGCGTCGTGCAGGTAGGGGTGGCCGGCGCCGTAGGGGGAGCGCACCAGTTGCAGGTCGGGGTTGATGGTGAGCACGTCGGAGCCGAGGCCGGCCCGCGTCGGCAGGAAGGGCACGCGCCACGAGGCCGCCTGGAGCCCGAGGAAGAACATCCCCTCGTCGACCTCCATGACCTCCACCAGGCCGTGCTGGCGCGCGGCGCGCCAGTGGGGATCGAGCGCAATGGAGTCGAGCGTGACGAAGCCGCACACGACCTTGCGCACCTTGCCGGTGGCACAGAGCAGCCCGACATCGGGCCCCCCGTACGCCACGACGGTGAGGTCGGTCAGGTCGGAGCGGCAGATGGCGCGCACCACGGCCATGGGCTTGCGGCGCGAGCCCCAGCCGCCGATACCGATCGTCATGCCCGAGCGGAGCTCGCCGACGATGTCGTCGATGGTGGTGCGCTTGTCGGCCATCAGGTCGAGGTGTCGGCGTCGCGCTTCTCGACGAAGGCCGCCCGCTGCTCGTCGGCCACGCCGCGCACGTGGAGCTCGTACGTGAAGCCCTGTTCGAAGCGGTAGCTGCGCTTCACGTCGACAGGATCGATGCCGTTGAGCGACTCCTTGGCCCGGCGGATGATGGTCGGGCTCTTGGTGGCGATCTCCCCGGCCAGCTCGAGCGCGGCCGCCTGCAGGCGGTCCGGCGGCACCACCGCGGCGACCGAGCCGTAGGCGGCGAGCTCGGCGGCGGTGACGGGCTTGGCGGTGTAGACCATCTTGCGCATGGCGTGCTGGGGCACCAGGCGGGCGAGGTGCGTGGCGGCGCCCAGCGCACCGCGGTCGACCTCGGGCAGCCCGAAGGTGGCGTCCTCGGAGGCGACGACCATGTCCGCGTTGCCGGCCAGCCCGACGCCCCCACCGAGGCAGAAGCCCTGCACGGCGGCGATCACCGGCACCTCGCAGTCGTAGACGGCCGCGAAGGCGGCGGCGCAGCCCCGGTTGACGCCGACCAGGGCCTCGTCACCCTTGGCGTTGATCTCCTTGATGTCCACGCCGGCGCAGAAGCCGCGCCCGGTGGCCCGCAGGATGGCGACGCGGTTGGCGGGCACCCGGCCCACCGCGAGCAGCGCGTCGGCCAGCTCGAACCAGCCCGCCACGTCGAGCGCGTTCACCGGCGGGTGGTCGATGACCACCTCGGCGATCCCCTCGTGCTCCTGGATCACATCGATGGGCATGGGGCGCCGGGTTCTCCTCGGTTCTCGGCCCTGACGCGGCGTCAGAAAGCCTCCCGAACTTAGGCCAGCCTGCCGCCGCCCGGCCAACGCGGACGCGTCCGGGGGTGCCGTAGGGTCTGCCTGGTGACCCAGCCCGTCTACGACTTCAGCGAGCGTGTCGTCGTGGTGACGGGCGGCTCCCGTGGGGTCGGGGCCGGCATTGTGGCGGCGTTCGTCGCGGCCGGGGCGCACGTCGTCGCCTGCGGGCGCCACGAGGCCTCCGTCGACGGGGCCGTGTTCGTCACGGCCGACATCCGAAAGCCGCCGGACGCCGAGCGGGTCGTCGCCAAGGCGGTGGAGCACTTCGGCCGTCTGGACGTGCTGATCAACAACGCCGGCGGCTCGCCCCACGTGCTGGCGGCCGACGCCTCGCCGCGCTTCGTCGAGGCCATCGTGAACCTCAACCTGCTGGCGCCGCTGTGGTGCGCCCAGTCGGCCCACAAGGTGATGGCGGTGCAGGAGGACGGCGGGTCGATCGTCAACGTGTCCAGCGTGTCGGGCATGCGCCCGTCGCCCGGCGCCTCCGCCTACGGCGCCGCGAAGGCGGGCCTGATCAACCTGACGGCCACGCTGGCCGTGGAGTGGGCGCCGGCCGTGCGGGTCAACTGCGTCACGGCCGGCCTGCTCGACACCGGCGCCGGCGACGACTTCTACGGCGGGCCCGAGGGCATGGAGCGGGCGGCCGCCACCGTGCCCGTCGGCCGCATGGGCACGCCGGCAGACGTGGCCGAGGCGTGTCTGTACCTCTCGAGCGACGCCGCCTCCTACGTGACCGGCGCCAACCTGGTCGTCCACGGGGGCGGGGAGCCCCCGCCGTTCCTGGGGGCAGTGGCCGGGAGCTGACGGCGCGCGGCGGTGGGCGGGCGCCGACGGGCGCAGCCGTGCGTCGGCCCTGGGCGTTTGGCCATTGAGTGTCCTGTTGCCTCTCGCTCAATTAGGGGCAAACAGGGGGTCAGCTGCTAGACAGAGCAGCCGTGAAATTGGCGGTCCCCACCGAGACCCGTCCTGGAGAACGCCGCGTGGCGCTCGTCCCCGACGTGGCCAAGAAGCTGGTCAGCGCGGGCTGGGAGGTCTGCGTGCAGGCCGGCGCCGGCACGGAGGCCGCGTTCAGCGACAGCGCCTACACCGACGCCGGGGCCACGGTGGCGCCGGACGCGGCGGCGACGCTGGCGGGCGCCGGACTGGTGGTGCGGGTGAACCCGCCGAGTGCCGACGACGTGGCGGCCCTTCCGGAGGGTGCAGCACTCTTGAGCTTCTTCGGCGTGGCCCAGGCCTCCGACGCCGTGCGGGCGCTGGCGGCCAAGAAGGCGACGGTCTTCAGCTTCGACCTGTTGCCGCGCATCAGCCGGGCCCAGAGCATGGACGCCCTGAGCTCGCAGGCCACGGTGTCGGGGTACCGGGCCGGGTTGAGCGCGGCCGAGCACCTGGCCAAGTTCTTCCCGATGTTCATGACGGCGGCGGGCACGGTGCCGCCGGCCAAGGTGTTCGTCATGGGCGTCGGCGTCGCCGGCCTGCAGTCGATCGCCACGGCGCGCCGGCTCGGCGCCGTCGTCAAGGCCTTCGACGTGCGCGCCGCGGCCAAGGAAGAGGCCGAGAGCCTGGGTGCGACCTTCTTCGACACCGGTGTCTCGGCCGAGGGCACCGGCGGCTACGCCCGCGAGCTCACCCCCGAGGAGCTCGACCGCCAGCGCGCCGCACTGGCCGCCGAGGTCGGGCGCTCCGACGTCGTCATCACCACCGCCGCGGTGCCGGGACGCAAGGCCCCGGTGTTGCTGACCACGTCCATGGTCGAAGGCATGGCCGAGGGCGCCGTCGTCGTCGACATGGCGGCGGACCAGGGCGGCAACTGCGAGCTGACGGTGGCGGGCGAGGTCGTGAACCACAACGGCGTCCACGTGGTGGGTCTGGCGAACCCGCCTTCGGGCATGCCGACGCACGCCAGCTTCCTCTACGCCCGCAACGTGGCCAACGTGCTGGGTCTGATGGGCCCTGACGGCACGCTGACGCCCGACTGGGACGACGAGATCGTCTCTGGCATGTGCGTGCTGCGCGACGGCGTCGCGGTGGCGCCGGCCGCGGTGGAGCTGTTGGGCGGGACCGGCGGGAACCAAGGAGCACCATCACAGGGAGCACCGGCGTGATCCATTTGCTGCTCGAGACGACCCCGACCGGGTCGACCACGGGGATCATCGAGTACCTGACCATCTTCGTCCTGGCGGCCTTCGTCGGCATTGAGGTCGTCTCCAAGGTGCCGAGCATCCTGCACACCCCGCTGATGTCGGGCTCGAACGCCATTCACGGCATCGTGCTGGTCGGCGCCCTGACGATCATGGGGGAGGCCCACGGCGCGGCCGAGGTCACGCTCGGCTTCCTCGCCGTCTTCCTGGCCACGTTGAACGTGGTGGGCGGCTTCGTGGTGACCGACCGCATGCTCGAGATGTTCAAGGGCAAGCCCGGCGACCGGGCCGCGCCACGAGGGGGCAAGGCGAAGGAGCAGACGGCGAAGACCGACGACGCCGCAGCCCCGCCTGCGGCGCCGGCAGCACCGAGCGCGCCGACCGAGCCCGGTGGGGGCGCCGCCTGATGCTCGCCGTGTCCTTCACCCTCACGACCGCGCGCGACCTGGCCTACCTGATCGCCATCGCCGGCTTCATCTTCGCCCTCAAGGGCCTGAGCTCGCCGCGCCACGCCCGCCTCGGCAACCTGGTCGGCGCGGCGGCAGCGACCCTGGCCATCGGCATGACCTTCACGCTGCCGACGCTGCGGCACTCGGGCTGGAACCTCGTCCTCGCCCTCATCGCCATGGTGCTCGGCGCCGCCATCGCCGTGCCGGTGGCGCGCTTCGTGAAGATGACGGCGATGCCCCAGCTGGTGGCCATCTTCAACGGCGTGGGCGGCGGCGCCGCCGCGCTGATCTCCATCGTGGAGCTGCTGCACCTGCACTCCCTCGGGCTCCAGCCCGCCGTCTACGTCACGGCCGAGGTGCTCCTCGGCGTGCTCATCGGCTCGGTGTCCTTCTCGGGCAGCGCGATCGCGTTCGTGAAGCTGCAGGAGCTGATCACCGGGCGACCCATCACCTACCCGGGCCAGCAGGTGATCAACGCGCTGGTGGGTGCGGCCATCGGCGTCATGATCGTCCTGGCGCTGGTCACGGGGAGCATCGTCTACGTCTGGGTCATCCTCGTGCTGGCCCTCGTGCTCGGCGTGATCTTCGTGCTCCCCATCGGCGGCGCCGACGTGCCGGTGCTGATCTCGCTGTTGAACTCGTTCACCGGCCTGGCGGTGGCCGCCTCGGGCTTCGTGCTCGACTCCGACCTCCTGATCGTGGCGGGCACCCTGGTCGGCGCCTCGGGCATCATCCTGACCCGGTTGATGAGCAGCGCCATGGGCCGATCCCTGCCCAACATCCTCTTCAGCGCGTTCGGCTCGGTCATCACGGCCACCGGCGGAGAGGAGGGCGACGCCAGCCGCCCCGTCCGGGCCGGGACGCCCGAGGACGTCGGCGTGCTGCTGGCCTACGCCCGCAAGGTCGTCATCATCCCGGGCTACGGGCTGGCGGTGGCCCAGGCCCAGCACACCGTGCGCGAGCTGGAGGAGGCGCTCAAGGCGCGCGGTGTCGAGACCTTCTTCGCCATCCACCCGGTGGCGGGCCGCATGCCGGGGCACATGAACGTGTTGCTGGCCGAGGCCAACGTGCCCTACGAGGACCTGAAGGAGATGGACGAGGCCAACCCCGAGATGTCGACGGCCGACGTCGCGCTGGTCGTGGGCGCCAACGACACCGTCAACCCGGCGGCCAAGTCGACGCCGGGCAGCCCGATCTACGGCATGCCGATCATCCACGCCGACGAGGCCGAGAACATCATCTTCCTCAAGCGCTCCATGCGGCCCGGCTTCGCCGGCATCGACAACGACCTGCTCTACGACCCCAAGACCACCATGCTCTTCGGGGACGCCAAGGACACGCTGCAGAAGCTGGTGGCGGCGGTCGCGGAGGCCTGAGGCCCGCCCGACCCGGGTTGCAAGCCGCCCGGAAGCGGCCGACGCCAGCCCGGACCGTGATAATCCCCAGCTCCGGCCCGTTCCCTTAGGGATGGAGCTGGCTGACAGGCTGGCCCACCTCGTCAGGAGGGGCATTCCGTCGGGGGTGGGGAGGGGAGCTGCGAGCGCATGGGCTCGGGTCCAGCGGTACGCGCCCTCCGTTCGCCGCCGGCGGGCCACGGTCGCCGCCGTCGCCTTCTGCCTCGTCATGCTGTGCGTGGGCTTCACCGTCGGCATGAGCGGGTCGGCGGCACCGAAGACGCACCCGGACCGCGCCGAGCACCGAACGCGCGCCGACGCCAGAACGGCCGACAGGTCGGGCAACGCGGCCCTCACGCAGCTCGGCGCCACGGCGACGCTCGCACTGGCGCCCGCCACCGCTCCGCCGACGGCGGCCCCGGCCACGCTGACCGACGAGCCGCCGCTGGCCTCCCGTGAGGATTTCGCGTTCGCGCCGTACTGGACACTGGCGCAATCCCCGATGTTCGACATCACGGGGCTCTCGACCCTGGCGTACTTCTCAATCGACGTGAACGGCAACGGCACGCTGGACGAGAGCGGGCCCGGATGGAACGGCTTCCAGAGCCAGGATCTCGTCGACCTGATCAGCCGGGCGCACGCCGCAGGGGAGCGCGTCGTGCTCACCGTGACCGACTTCGGCCAGAGCTCCCTGGATGCACTGACGTCGTCGTCCACCGCGCCCGGCACGTTGTCGTCCACCCTGATCCCGTTGTTGGAGTCCAAGTCACTCGACGGCGTGAACTTCGACTTCGAGGGCGAGGGCAGTGGTGACCAGGCGGGCCTGACCAACCTCATCACGTCGGTGGCCGGCTCGCTGCGGGCCGCCGATCCGCACTGGCAGATCACCATGGACACCTACGCCTCGTCGGCGGGCGATCCCGGCGGCTTCTACGACATCCCCGCCCTGGGCCAGGTCGTCGACGCCTTCTTCGTCATGGACTACGAGCTCAACCTGGCGGGTGCGCCGTCGGCCGCATCGCCCCTCACGAGCAGCATGTTCAGCACGCAGACGACGTTGGCCCAGTACGACGCCGCCGTCCCCGCGTCGAAGGTCATCATCGGGACGCCGTTCTTCGGCATCGACTGGCCGACGAACAACGGGACCATGGGGGCGGGGGCGACCGGCGCCGCGGCCGACATCCCCGATTCCCAGGCCGCGGACAACGGGACCGAGTACTGGGACCCCGTCACCGACACCGCCTGGACCAGCTATCAGGTCGGCGGGCAGTGGCACGAGTCCTACTACGAGGGCGAGAACGGCCTCTACGACGTGTCGCAGCTGGTGACCAAGGACGGCGCCCGCGGCGTCGGCATCTGGGCGCTCGGGATGGAGAACGACGGGCCGCAGCTGATCGCGGCACTCGACGGGATTTCGCCGGGCGGACCGCCCGGCACGGGCCCGCAGGCGACCTCGACGAGCGCGACCGCCGTCGCCGCCCCCGCGCCCGGCGGGGCGACGCCCGGATCGGGTGGGTCGGCGGCGCCGGCGTCCGCCGGTCCGGCGCCCGCTGCCGCTGCGCCTGCCCCCACCTCCGCATCAGGATCCGGCCCCAGCGGGCAAGCGGCGACACCGTCGGCGCCGGCACCCACGACCACCACCACGACGGTGGCGTCCATCACCGGCGTCTACAACAACGGTCCCACCGTCAATCTGACGCCGATCGCCTCGAGCAGTGTGGTCGCCGTGCTCATGGCGGGCACCCTCACCGACTTCCAGACAAATGTGGCGGCGTATTCGTGCCTCAACGGGTCGTCGTTGAACGTCTATCAGAACGTCGACGGGAAACCGGTGGCCGAGGCCATCACGCCGACCAATTGCATCGCCCAGGACTTCGAACTGCCCTGACGGGGCCATTCACGCGGGCACCGATAGCGTAAAGCCGGCATGGACGGCGACCGGGGCACGCACGACGAGGCAGAAGCGGAGGAGCACAGCCGCTTCCCGTTGGCCGTGCGCTCGCAGCGGGCGCTCCAGATCATCCTCGGGCTGTTCTGGATCCTCGATGCTGCCTTGCAGTTCCAACCCTTCATGTTCGGCCGCGGCTTCGTGGAGAACAACATCCTGGCCAATGGCAGCGGGCAGCCGTTCGTCCTCGGGGACTTCATCACGCACATCGGCAACTTCGTGTCACCCGATGTCGCGGTGTGGAACACGTTCTTCGCGCTGATCCAGCTCGGCATCGGTGTCGGGCTGCTCTTCAAGAGCACGGTGCGCCCCGCACTGGCCCTGTCGTTCGCCTGGGTGCTCGGCGTCTGGGTCATCGGGGAGGGCCTGGGCATGCTTCTCACCGGCACCGCGTCCGCGTTGACCGGCGCGCCCGGGTCCGTACTCCTCTACGGGCTCATCGGCCTCATGGCCTGGCCCCGGCCGCCGCGCCGCTGGGCGGTGGACTGGAGCGACCGCCCCGCCGGCGTGGCCACGTCCGCCGCCGCCCAGGGGATCGGGCGCTCCGTCACGCCCCTGGCGGTGTGGGCGGGCTACTGGTCGCTGGCCGCCGTCCTGTTCCTGCTGCCGGCCAACCGGACCCGCACCTCGACCCAGAGCGCCATCGTGGGCATGGCCGCCGCGGTGCCCGGGTGGTACGGCCACTTCCTCACCAGCCTCGGCAACCTCTTCTCGACCACCGGCACCCAGACGGCGTGGATCCTGGCCGCCGTGTCCGTCGCCATCGGGCTCGGGCCGTTGGTGGCCCGCCGCCCCGGGTGGTTCCTGGCCGCCGGCGCGCTGCTCTCCTTCCTCATGTGGATGGCCGCCCAGGGCCTCGTCGGCAATGTGTTCAGCGGCTCGGACACCGACCCCAACACCGGGCCGCTGGTGATCCTCCTCGCCGCGGCCATGGTGCCGGCCGTCATCGCCTCGAAGGAGGCGTGGCGGTCGCCTGCCGGCGAGATCCTGCGCCGGAGCCCCGCGGCGGCCGTCCTGGGCATCGCTGCCCTCGGTGCCGGGCTGGCGCTGAGCGCCAGCTATCCCGCCGTGTCGGCCGAGTCCACGGACAGCGCCATGAGCGGGATGGTCATGGGCGGGAGCAGCTCGTCCGGCACGCCCTCGGCCACCGCCAGCACGTGCGTGCCGCACCAGACCGGCCTGAGGATCTCCGGGCTGGACCTCAACAACACGCCGTACATGATCATGAGCGGCAGCAACGGCATGGACATGAACGGGTCCGATGCCAGCGCCGCCGCCGGGTTCAACACGACGACGCCCAACTGGCACTACACCGGCGCCGCCATTCCACAGTCTGAGGCGAGCGAGCTGCTGGCCGCCGGCAACAACGGGCCCAGCGACATCCACATGGCGGTGAGCGGATGTGCGCCGAGCCTGACGGCGGCCGACGACATCGGGGCCGTGCAATACGTGCAGGCGACGAGCGCGGCCGTGTCCGGCTACACCACGCCGGCGGAGGCGATGGCGGCGGGGTACGAGCCCGCGTCGCCGACCGACTACCCCGTCGTGGCGTACGTGAATCCGACGATCGTGGCGGCCAACGCGGCGGCGCAGCGAACGCTCGATCCCCAGCACGTCGATGGGCTCGTCTACGCGTCGACGCCGTCGGGTGGCGACGTGCTCGCCGCCGCCATGTACATCCTCCCGGCCACCGAGACCAAGGTCCCCATGCCCTACGGCGCGCTGGTCCAGTGGCACCGGCGCACCCAGGTGTGCGGGCCGGCCACCCCGTCGCCCTCCATGCCCTTCGACATCACCGGCTACCCGCCGTGCGCCGCCGGCACGCAGTTGCAGCCCACGCCCTACGTCTCCCTGGTGTGGCAGGTCCCGGTGGCGGGTGGCCCGCTCGCCGTACAGCCGCCCGATATTCAGATCGTCGAGGCCGCGGTGATGCAGCAGAGCGGCACGTCGGTTGCGTCGCAGGGATGAGGACGTGGGGTTGAATCAGCCTCGGGGCTGATGCCGCGGGGCGGCCCGCGTGCCTAGCGTGGAGGGAGATGGCGGCCTCACCTGATGTCACCGAGCGCGCCCTGGCCTGGGCCCGCATCGACTTCTCCCCACCGCACCGGCCACCGGCGTGGTGGCGGGTGGCGCTGGCCACCGTCCTCTCGCTCGGGCTGTCGCTGGCGGCCGACGCGGCGCTGGTCGCCATCGGGACGAGGCTCTTCCCGTCCACGAAGGGCTACGTGCACTTCCAGTTCCACGACTACGCCAAGCTGACTGTCCTCGGCGTGCTCATCGCCTGCGCGGCCTGGCCGGTCGTGGCGCGCTGCAGCTCGGCGCCGCGCTGGTTGTTCTTCCGGCTGGCCATCGTGGTGACCCTCGTCCTCTTCCTGCCGGACCTCTACATCTGGCATCAGGGGCAGTCGGCCCAGGCCGTCCTGGTGCTGATGTCCATGCACGTGGCCATCGCGCTGGTGACCTACAACCTCCTGGTCCACCTGGCCCCGGTGCGGGACCGCGCCCGGACGGGCGCCTGACGCCGCTCGCCGCCTCGCCGTCAGCGCGGGGCGATGGTGTCGACGCCCGCCAGGACGTCGGCACCGGGGCGCCAGGCGCCCGCCGCCACGTTGGCGGCGACCTGCTCGGGGCTCATGGCGCCCGCGATGACCGAGGCCACCGTGGGCCTCGAGAGCAGCCAGCCGAACGCCAGATCGAGCACGCTATGGCCCTCGCCCCGCGCCAGCTCGTCCAGCGCGGCGACGGCGGCCAGGCGCTCCTCGGAGAGCTGGCTCGCCGCCCGCTCGCCCATGGCCGTGATGCGGGTGCCCTCCGGTGGGGGCTCGCCGGGGCGGTACTTGCCGCTCAGCAGCCCGCTGGCCAGTGGGAAGAAGGGCAGGAACGCGGTGCCGGTGCGGTCGCACCAGTCGAGGACACCGTCCTCGGGCTCGCGGTGGAGGATGTTGTACTGGTTCTGCACGCTGACGAACCCCGGCTTGCCCGCAGGGGTGGCCGCAACCGCCTCGTCGAGCTGGTCGACGCTGAAGTTGGAGCACCCGAGCTCGCGGAGCTTGCCCTCCGCCACCAGATCGCCCAGCGCGCCGAGGGTCTCGGCAATCGGGGTCTTGTCGTCGGGGAAATGGAGCTGGTACAGGTCGACGCGGTCGGTGCCGAGCCTGGTCAGGCTCTCCTCGACGGCCGTGCGGATATAGGCCGCCGATGCCCCGCCGTCATGCCCGGCGTAGGGCGCGCCGAACTTGGTGGCCACGACGACGTCGTCCCGGCGGGAGCCCAGCGCCGCGCCGAGATAGCTCTCGCTCTCCCCATCGCTGTACATGTCGGCCGTGTCGAAGAAATTGATGCCCGCGTCGAGAGCGGCGTGCACCACCGCTGCCGTCTGGGCGGGGTCGAGCCGGCGCCCGAAGTTGTTGCAGCCCAGGCCGACGACGCTGACCTCCAGCGAACCGATCATGCGTGTCTCCACCGGCACATCCCTCCCAGGCGGCAGCCGGTCTCGGACGGATGGACCGGGTCGGCAGTACTGTACCGGCGACTTCACACCGGGGAACCACGAGTGACGAGGAGGCCGCAATGGCAGCAGGTGCAGTTGACGTGACGATCGCAGCGACACCCGACGAGGTGTGGGCCAAGGTGGGCGACTTCGCCGGCGTCGGTGACTTCTTCCCCGGGATCGAGTCGTTCCGGGTCGAAGGCGAGGACCGCATCATCGGCATGTTCGGCATGGAGATCCGCGAGCGCCTCCTGGCCCGCGACGAGGCGAACCGCTGCATCACCTACTCGGTGGTGGACGGGGTGCCGATCGAGAGCCACACCGCGACGATCTCGGTCGAGCCCGAGGGAGCGGGATCGAAGGTGATCTGGGCCTACGACGTATCCCCCGACGAGATGGCGCCGATCTTCGGCGACACCTACAAGGGCGCGCTGGCCGCCCTGGAGAACGCCTTTTCATAGCGGCCCGACCAGGGGATGGGTGAGCGCGACGGCGCCGCGCCTACCCTGACCACGTGAGCCACGGCGCGGCGGACGCACCGCTCGGCACGACACCCCGGGTGCAGGACCGGAGCCCGGCACCGGTGCCGCGCCCGTTGAGCGAGGACGTGCCGCGCATCTACCCGCGGCGCCTGCCCGACCCCACGTACCGCGAGTTGCTGCGCCGCAGCCGCACCATCGCCAAGGTGGTGGCGATCCACTTCACCCCGACCGCCTTCCGCCAGCTGCGCACCATCCGGCAGGGCCCGCTCCCGGCGGCCCAACTGGCGCGGCCGCTGCGCAAGAGCTTCCAGGACCTCGGCGGCACCTTCATGAAGTTCGGCCAGATCATTGCGTCGTCGCCGGGCATGTTCGGGGACGACGTGGCCGACGAGTTCCGCGCCTGCCTCGACACGGGACCGCCGGTCCCGTTCCCCGACGTGCGTCAGCGGGTGGAGGAGGACCTGGGCCTGGCCTTGGGGGACGCCTTCGCCGAGTTCGAGCCCGACCCCATCGGGACCGCCTCCATCGCGGTGGTGCACCGCGCCCGCCTGCTCGACGGGCGCACGGTGGCGGTCAAGGTGCTGCGACCGGGCATCGAGCACACGGTGGCGACCGACCTCGACCTGATGCAGCCCCTGCTCGAGATCCTGGTGCGCCAGACCGGCGACCAGATGGCCGGCTCCACGCTGCAGCTGCTGGACGGGTTCCGGGTGCAGATCGGCGAGGAGATGGACCTGCGCAACGAGGCGCGCTCGCTCCTGCACTTCCGCCGGCTGCAGAACGAGTTCGACCTGAAGCTGATGGCGGTGCCCGAGCCCTACGTCGAGCTGTCGGGCCGCAACGTGTTGACGATGGAGTTCTTCGACGGGGTCCCCATCGACGACCTGGCCCGGGTGGCCGACCTCGGCTTCGATGCCACGCCGCTGGTGCAGGAGGTGATGCGCGCCTTCTTCCTGACCACGGTGCGCTGGGGCGCCTTCCACGGCGACGTGCACGCCGGCAACATGATGCTGCTGCGCGACGGGCGCATCGGCGTCATCGACTGGGGGATCGTGGGCCGGCTCGACCCCTCGACGCACCGCTTCTTCATTTCGCTGCTCTCCGCCGCCATGGGCAACGAGTCGGCCTGGCCCGTGGTGACCAAGCACATCACCGATGTCTACGGGCCGGCCATCGGGGTGGCGGTCGGCCTGTCCGACGAGGACCTGACGGCATTCGTGCGCTCCATCATGGAGCCGGCGCTGACCCGTCCCTTCGGCGAGGTAAGCCTGGCCGGGATCATGCAGACCATTCAGCTGCAGATGGCCAAGGCGCAGGGGGTGGAGGCCCACCAGCGCAGCGTGCGGGCGATCCTGCGCCGGTTGCGCACCCAGCGCAAGGTGCGCCGCATGGCGGACCAGTCCGGCGGGCTCATGTCCGAGTTCGACCGGGGCACCTTCCTGCTGGCCAAGCAGCTCATGTACTTCGAGCGCTACGGCCGCATGTTCGTGTCCGAGGTGCCGATCCTCAACGACCGCGCCTTCATCGAACAGCTGCTGGCCGGGGTTGACCTGTCCGACCTGGGCTGACGGCGTCCCGCGCACAGCGCCGGGGCGAGCCCCGCTGCTACCGTCGGTGCTCCATTCGGGAGGTTCGACGAGGGCCCTGCGACGAGCCCCACCACAGAGGGAGCCGGCGGGGCATGGACTCGAGCACGGGAGCCGTCGAAGTGCCACAGCCGATCGCGTCTGGGACGGGCACGGCTCCGATCGGGAGCGGCACTCGCCGTGAACAGTGGATCCCGAAGACCTGGGAGAACCTCGACAGGAGCGGGTTGCGCGGTGTGTGGTGCGTCGTCGCAGGCGTCCTGGCCGTCCAGCTGGCCGGGCTCCTCTCCTGGAGCTGGTCCCTCTACGAGCGAGACGACCTGTCCGGCGATTTCGCCACCTTCAACCAGGCCTGGAGCCAGATCGGCCAGGGACATCTGAACCCGACCGACACCGTGCAGGGCATCGGCTTCTGGCAGAACCACTTCGAGTTGATCCTCTGGCCGATCGGGCTGCTGCACCTGATCAGCAGCAGCCCGTTCGTCCTTCTCGTCCTGCAGGACCTGGCGATCGTCGCGACCGAGACCGTGATTGTGCTGTGGGTGGCCGGCGTGTGCGTCGAGCGGTTGGGGAGCGTTCGGGTATGGGTGGTCGGCCTCGCCCTGGCCGTCACGGTGTGGAACCCGTGGTGGTACGAGACGGCATCGTTCGACTTCCACCCGGAGATGCTCGGCCTTCCGATAGTGGTCCTTTCCGGGTACTCGCTCTGGCGCGGACGCACGGGCGTGGCTCTCGTGGCCGGAGTGCTGGCGCTTCTCTGCGGCGACGTGGCCACGCTCCTGGTTGTGGCGGTAGGCATCGCGGCGCTGGTGTCCCGCCATGCCCGCGCGGCCGGGAGCACACGAGTAGGCCTCACACTTGTCGCGCTGGGCGCAGCATGGTTCGTCCTCATCACCGCCCTGCATGCCAACCAGGGCTCGGCCGTCACCGCCAACTACGACTACCTGGCGGGCACCGCACCAGGGGCCTCCGCCTGGTCGGTCTACTTGGGTGTGGCGGGCCACCCCGGTCACGTCGTATCGGTACTCGGCTCGCGTTGGCATCCGGTGGAGAAGGTGTTGGCCTCCGCGGGCATCATCGGCGTGGCGACACCGTGGGGTTTCTTCGTCTCGTTGATCACGCTGCTTCCCGCGGCGCTCAACGTCAATCCGGCTTTCGTGAGTCCATTGACAGCCTTTCAGACGCTGCCCGTCGTCCCTTTCGTGCTGGTCGGCACGTTCATGCTCCTCGTCACGCTGGGGGTCGGAGGCACCGTGCGAACGAAGGGCAGCCCGGCTGCCGCCTGGGCCATTGCCGGCGTGCTCGTGCTCGTCGCTCTCGTCCAGAGCACCGGGCTGCTGGTGCAGCTGAGGAGCGACTGGTGGCACCACGACACCGCTCAGGCCGACGCCCTCCGTGAGGCGTCACAGAAGATCGGCCCGCGTGGCGAGGTGATCGCGTCGTGGGACGCCATGGG
This sequence comes from uncultured Acidimicrobiaceae bacterium, assembly GCA_963804055.1. Classification (GTDB taxonomy): domain Bacteria; phylum Actinomycetota; class Acidimicrobiia; order Acidimicrobiales; family RAAP-2; genus Bog-473. Next base: position 821,827 of record CAWDOU010000005.1, read on the forward strand.
CGGGTTTGCCGACCGGACGGACATCGTCCCGTTGGTGGCCGTCCCCCAGACCTTCCAGCTGCACTCCCCTACGGCCTGGGCGGTCATCGTGGCCGATCACGGCAGCGGATTGAGTGCGGCCGACTCGGCGGCGGACGCGGCCTACCTGATCACGCGGGAGCACACGACCGCCGTCGTCGCCCGCGACGGCGTGTGGCTGCTGCGCTTCACACCGCCCATGGGACAACGGTCGGTGACGTTGTCCGGCGCGTCCTGACGCCGGCGCCCTGTCCGACCTGGCCTGACGGGCCGCACCTGGCACGAAACTGGAATCTGTTCTATTTTTCCTGCGGGCCCGCCGGAGGCCCGCGGACTGGGGAGGTGCCATGGCAGAAGAAGCGGTGATCTACCGCTCCGACCACGTCCTCGAGTACCCCTACGTACGCTCCGTGGGGCCGGTCGTGGGGGCCTTTCTCACCGGGCTGCGCGACGGCAAGGTCGTCGGCACCCGGGGTACGGGCGGGCGTGTGATCGTGCCGCCGACCGAGTACGACCCCGAGACAGGGGAGGAGACCGACGGCGTCGTCGAGGTCGGGCCCGAGGGCACGGTGACCACCTGGTCCTGGGTGGCGCATCCCCGGCCCAAGCACCCACTGCAGGAGCCATTCGCCTGGGTGCTGGTCCAGTTCGACGGCGCCGACACCTCGTTCCTGCACGTGCTCCCGGCCGCCAGCCCCGACGAGGTCTCGACCGGCATGCGGGTGCGGCCCGAGTTCGCGCCCGAGGACGAGCGGGTCGGGCACGTGAAGGACATCAGCCACTTCGTGGCGGTCGGAGGTGGGTCGTGAGCGAGCGGGAGCCGGTCACCATGATGGCGGCGACGACCCGCCTCGACTTCAAGTTCACGGCCGGCGTGGCCATGAGCAAGAACCTGCACGGGTACGAAGAGGGCAAGTTCATCGGGCAGCGCTGCCCCAAGTGCAAGAAGGTCTACGTGCCGTCGCGCGGCTCGTGCCCGACCGACGGCCTGCCCACCGACGAGATCGTGGAGCTGCCCAACACCGGCACCATGACCACCTACTGCGTGGTCAACGTCCCCTTCGCCGGCCAGTCCATCGAGATCCCCTACATCTGCGGCCAGATCCTGCTGGACGGGGCCAACCTGTCGTTCATGGGGCTCATTCAGGAGATCCCGATCGACGAGGTCCGCATGGGGATGCGGGTCGAGGCCGTGTGGGCACCACCCGAGGAGTGGGGACCCACGTTGGCCTCGGTCAAGTACTTCCGCCCCACCGGTGAGCCGGACGCCGACTACGAGACGTACAAGGAGTACCTGTGAGCGGCTTCCCCGACCTGACGTCTGGCTCGCGCCCCGTCGGCGTCGTGTCCTTCGCCCAGTACGACAACGTGCGGCGCGAGGACGCCCGCAACGAGGTCGAGATGCTCATGCCCGTGGTGGCCGAGGTGTTCGGCAACATCGGCATCACCAAGGACGACGTCGGCTTCATCTGCTCGGGCTCGACCGACTACCTCATCGGCGGGCCGTTCTCCTTCGTGGCGGCGCTCGACGCCGTCGGGGTCTGGCCGCCCCGGGCCGAGTCGCACGTCGAGATGGACGGCGCCTGGGCGCTCTACGAGGCCTGGGTGCTGTTGCAGGAGGGCGAGATCGACGCCGCGCTGGTCTACGCCTTCGGCCGCTCGTCGATGGGCGACCTGGGGGAGATCCTGTCCGTGCAGCTCGACCCGTACTACCTGGCGCCGCTGTGGCCGGACCCGACCTCGCTGGCCGCGCTGCAGGCGCAGGCCATGATCGACAAGGGGATCGCCAGCGAGGCCGACTTCGCCGAGGTGGCCAGCCGCTCCCGGCGCAACGCGCTGGCCAACCCCAAGGCCCAGATCGCCTACGACCGTTCCCCCGAGCAGCTCCTGGCCGAGGACTACGAGGTGGCGCCGCTACGCCGCCACGCGCTGCCGCCGCTGACCGACGGCTGTGCGGCCATCGTCCTGGCCGCCGGCGACCGGGCCTACGAGCTGTGCGAACGCCCGGCCTTCATCACCGGCATCGACCACCGCATTGAGACACACGCGGTGGGCGCCCGCGACCTCACGGTGTCACCGTCGACGAAGCTGGCGGGGACGAAGGCCGGCGTCGGGTCCAAGAAGGTCGACATCGCCGAGCTCCACGCGCCCTACGCCCACCAGGAGCTGATCCTGGCCGAGGCGCTCGGCCTGGGCGACGGCGTCGACGTGAACCCCTCGGGGGCGCGCTGGCGGCCAACCCCATGATGTCGGCCGGGCTCATCCGCATCGGCGAGTCGGCCCAACGCATCTGGTCCGGCGCGGCCGACCGGGCGGTGGCCCATGCCACGTCGGGCCCGTGCCTGCAACAGAACCTGGTCTGCGTCCTGGAGGGTGTGTGATGGCCGAGCGGTGCGCAGTCATCGGAGTGGGCCAGACCGTGGCCAAGTCCAAGCGGGAGGACGTCTCGATAGCCGGCCTGGTGCGCGAGGCCGCGCTGGCGGCGCTCGAGGACGCGGGGCTGACGTTCGCCGACATCGACGCCGTGGTCGTGGGCAAGGCCCCGGACATGTTCGAGGGCGTCATGATGCCCGAGCTGTATCTCGCACCGGCGCTCGGCGCGGTCGGCAAGCCCATGTTCCGGGTGCACACGGCCGGCTCGGTCGGCGGGTCGACCGCCATCGTGGCGTCGCACCTCGTGGCCTCGGGCATCCACGAGCGCGTCCTGACGGTGGCCTTCGAGAAGCAGAGCGACTCGGACGCCATGTGGGCCTTGTCGGTGCCCCAGCCCTTCTCGGCCCCGCTCCTCGCCGGTGCCGGCGGCTACTTCGCCCCCATCATCCGGGCCTACATGTACCGGTCGGGCGCGCCCCGCGACATCGGCATGATGGTGGCCGTCAAGGACCGCCTGCACGCGCTGAAGAACCCGTACGCGCACCTGCACCTGCCCGACATCTCCATGCAGATGGTGGAGGAGTCGATCATGCTGTGGGACCCGTTGCACTATCTCGAGTCGTGCCCGTCCTCGGACGGCGCGGCAGCCATGGTCATCGGGTCGGAGAAGGCCGCCGGTGCGGCGACGGCGGCGACCGGGCGGCCACCTGCCTGGATCCACGGCATGGCCATGCGCTCGGAGCCCACGATGTTCGCCGGGCGCGACCAGGTGAACCCGCAGGCCGGGCGGGACTGTGCGGCCGACCTGTACAAGCAGGCCGGCATCACCAATCCGCGCGAGGACTTCGACATGGCCGAGGTCTACGTGCCCTTCAGCTGGTACGAGCCGATGTGGCTGGAGAACCTCGGCTTCTGCCCGGAGGGCGACGGCTGGAAGCTGACCCAGGCCGGTGCAACGTCGATGATCGAGGGCGGGGACATCCCGTGGAACTGCTCGGGCGGCGTGCTGTCGTCCAACCCGATCGGCGCCTCGGGCATGCTCCGCTTCCTGGAGACGGCCCTGCAGGTGCGCGGCATGGCGGGCGAGCACCAGGTGCCCGACGCCCGGCGCGCCCTCGGACAGGCCTACGGTGGTGGCTCCCAGTTCTTCGCCATGTGGGTCGTCAGCGCCGACAAGCCCTGAGGCGACGAGCCCTGCCGATATGCTCGGCGGGACCAAGCCAGCCCTGACCAGGAGGTCTCCGTGAAGGTCGTCGTGGACTTCGACGAGTGTGCCAGCAACGCCGTCTGCATGGGAATCCTGCCCGAGGTCTTCGAGGTGCGGGACGACGGCTACCTGTACGTGCTCAACGAGAACCCGCCCGAGGAATTCCGCGAGCGCCTGCGCGAGGCGGTCAACGGCTGCCCGACGGGCGCCATCTCAATAGAGGAAGACTGACGCCGGGTCCCTCCCCTGCATCCCGCCGGCGCTCGGGATGCGCCGGCCTGTCACATGACTGACCCGACCACCCCGCCCCGGGCGCGCTTCGCTCCGTCCCCGACCGGGTACTTCCACGTGGGCAGCGCGCGGGCGGCGCTGGACAACTGGCTCTTCGTGCGCCAGCACGGCGGGACGTTCGTGCTGCGCATTGAGGACACCGACGAGGCCCGCAACCGGCCCGAGTGGACCGACGGCATCATCGGCGCGCTCTCCTGGCTCGGCATGGCACCCGACGAGGGGCCGTACTTCCAGTCGGCCCAGGAGCCCGCGCACCAGGCCGCGATCGAGGCGCTGTGGGACAGCGGTGCGCTGTACGCCTGCGCGTGCACCCGGGAGGAGATCGACGAGCGGACCAAGCAGCGGGCGGCGGCCGGCGACCCGACGCCGGGCTACGACGGCTTCTGCCGCGACCTCGGGCTGCCACGGGGCGACGGGCGGGCCCTGCGCTTCCGGACGCCCGACGAGGGCGTGGTGGAGGTGCACGACCTGGTGCGGGGCGACGTGGAGTTCCCGCAGCGGGCGCTCGAGGACTTCATCTGCGTGAAGGGGAACGGCAAGCCGTTGTTCGTGCTGGCCAACGCCGTGGACGACCGGACGATGGCCATTTCGCACGTCATCCGGGGCGAGGATCAGCTGCCGACCACGCCGCGCCAGATCATGCTCTGGGGCGCTTTGAACCGCGCCGAAGGGGTGGACCTGCCCCTGCCCGCGTACGCCCATCTGCCGTTGCTGGTCAACGAGCACGGGAAGAAGCTCTCCAAGCGCCGCGACCCGGTGGCGGTGGAGATGTACCGCGCCCAGGGCTACCTGCCCGAGGCATTCCGCAATTACCTGGCCCTGCTCGGGTGGAGCCCCGGCGACGAGGAGATCGTGCCGGTGGAGGTGATCCTGGAGCGCTTCCGGCTCGAGGACGTGCAGCGCTCACCCGCCTTCTTCGACGTGAAGAAGCTCTCCCACATGAACGGCGTGTACATCCGTGCGCTGTCGGTGGACGACTTCGTGGAGGCCTGCGGCCCGTGGGTCCACCCGGTGCCGGGGGAGTGGGCGCCGGGCGGGTGGATGGATCCCGAGACCGGGGCGCCGGTGGTGTCCCCTCCCGCGTGGGCGCCGGAGCGCTTCGACATCGGCGTGTTCACCGCGCTGGCTGCCGTGACACAGGAGCGGGTGTCGGTCCTGAGCGAGGTGCCCGAGCTCGTGGACTTCCTCTTCCTGGAGGACGCGCCGGACGACCCGGACAGCTGGCAGAAGGCCGTCGCCGGCGACGAGGGCGCGCCGCAGATCCTGGCGGACGCCCTGGCCGCGTACCAGTCGTGTGCCTGGGAAGCCGACGCGCTGCACGAGGTCACGCTGAGCATCGCCGAGTCGGTCGGCCGCAAGCTGGGCAAGGCCCAGGCCCCGATCAGGGTTGCCGTGATGGGCCGCACACGCGGCCTCCCCCTGTTCGACTCCTTGGCGGTGTTGGGCCGGGACGAGACGTGCCGGCGCCTGGCCGTCGCACTGGCCCGCGTGACGCCTGCTCCCTGATGCTCCTCGCACCGCTCCGCTGGGCGCTGCGCTTCGCGGTCCTCGTCGTGGCGGTGATCGTCGTCTACTTCGGCGTCACCTTCGTCCAGGTGTGGCTGACCTCGCGCCAGTACGACCCGCACCCGGCGGGTGCCATCCTGGTGATGGGGGCGGCGCAGGACGACTGCGTGCCCACGTTGGACCTGCAGGCGCGGCTCGACCAGGCGCTCACGCTCTACCACCAGGGGTACGCCCACCTCATCATGCTGACTGGGAGCAAACAGCCGGGCGACACGTGCACCGAGGCCGAGTCGGGTGCCATGTATCTCGAGCACAGGGGGGTGCCCGACTCGGACATCCTGCAGGCGGGTGGCAACGACAGCTACGAGAACATCGCCGACGCGGCGCCCAAGCTGGCGGCCCACGACGCCCGGGTCGTGCTCGTCACCACGGACCCGTTCCACGAGGACCGCTCCATGGCGATCGCCTCGACCCTCGGGTTGACGCCGTCGCCGACGCCCACGCAGACGTCGCCGATCCGGGGCTGGTCGACCGTGCCGTACTTCGCCAAGGAGACGCTCGGGGTGGGGCTGGGCCGCATCATCGGGTACAACCACCTGGAGTGGCTGCACGACGCGTGACGTCCGGACGGGGTCAGCCGGATGATGTCGTGGTGGAAGGCGGCGCGGGGGACGGCGTCTTGAAGGTGATCCGCACGACGGTGCCCAGGCCCTGGGCGGTCCCGACGCCGATGACGCATGTGGCGTGCCCGGGCGTCCCGCAATAGCCGTCGCCGATGATCCCGGTGGTCAGCCGGTAGTGCGCGTTGAAGGTGCCCCTGGCGGTGACCCGTAACGGCAGGGCGTGTGTGATGTCGCAGTGCGGGGTGTCGGTGGCCGGGTCCACGTGGCCCCGGACGGCGGCGGTGCACTCCGTCACGAACCAGGTCTGCGTGCCGGCGCCGGAGGCCTTGGGCAGGCCGCGGCCGCTCACGATCACGGTCTGTGCGGCCTTCAGGCCCTGGCTGGGCGTCACCTTGACGACCATGCCGGGCGTGCCCGCCCCGGCCGGGAGGGCCAGCACGGCAGCGCCCAGGATCCCCGCCAGAACGGCGACCACTGCGGACCACCGGTGCATGCTGAGGACCTCCGAACCCGATTCCGTCCCGGGACCCCCGGGAGGGGCATCTTTCCACCCGGTTCCTGCCGATTCAACGCGGCCCCCGGCCGGGCCACCTGGGCGAACTCCGGCCGCAGGCCGCTCGGCTAATCTGAACGCCCACCCATTCGGGGGTGGTGTAATCGGCAACACGACTGGTTCTGGTCCAGTTATTGAGGGTTCGAGTCCTTCCCCCCGAGCACCGGCGGCCTCCAACGTGTCATGGAGACCACCGCCCGGCCCCATCGTCTAGAGGCCTAGGACACCAC